>OZ244890.1:695000-2504188 GCA_965221455.1 Gammaproteobacteria bacterium | reverse complement strand
GAGATAACGACATGGCAGGCGTGACGGTAACACCGACGAGCAGGACGCTGGATGAAGGCAGCATGGGTACCTATACCGTGGTGCTGGATACCCGGCCGACGGCCGCAGTGACGGTGATGGTGACCAGTGGCAATGCTGCTGTGACCGCAGCTGCAACTCCAGCCCTACCGCTGATGTTTACCTCAACTAACTGGAATATACCACAAACGGTGACACTGACGGCTGTTGAGGATGGCAATACGGTCAGTGAGAGGGTGAACGTGACGCATGCGGCGAGCAGTCAAGACACTGCTTACGATACTGCTTTGATGATAGATCCCGTGGTGGTGAGCGTGGCAGATAACGACACAGCGGGCGTGACGGTGACACCGACGAGCAGGACGATTGATTGCCATCCTCAACAGCCGTCAGCGTCACCGTTTGTGGCATATTCCAGTTTGCCATCCTCAACAGCCGTCAGTGTCACCGTTTGTGGTATATTCCAGGTAAACATCAGCGGTAGGGCTGGAGTTGCAGTTGCGGTCACAGCAGCATTGCCACTGGTCACCATCACCGTCACTGCGGCCGTCGGCAGGGTATCCAGCACCACGGTATAGGTACCCATGCTGCCTTCATCAATCGTCCTGCTCGTCGGTGTCACCGTCACGCCCGCTGTGTCGTTATCCACCACGCTCACCACCACGGGATCTATCGTCAAAGCAGTATTGTAAGCAGTGTCTTGACTGCTCGCCGCATGCGTCACGTTCACCCTCTCACTGACCGCATTGCCATCCTCAACAGCCGTCAGCGTCACCGTTTGTGGTATATTCCAGTTAGTTGAGGTAAACATCAGCGGTAGGGCTGGCGTTGCAGTTGCGGTCACAGCAGCATTGCCACTGGTCACCATCACCGTCACTGCGGCCGTCGGCCGGGTATAGGTACCTCAGCACCACGGTATAGGTACCCATGCTGTCAAAGCAGTTCATGTCTTGACTGCTCGCCGCATCGTCCTGCTATTGCCATCCTCAACAGTCGGTGTCACCGTCACGCCAGCGAGTTTGCGTCACGGCAGCATTGCCACTGGTCACCATCACCGTCACTGCGGCCGTCGGCGGGGTATCCAGCACCACGGTATAGGTACGTTATCTCTCACGGTCACCACCACGGGATCTATCGTCAAAGCGGTATTGTAAGCAGTGTCTTGACTGCTCGCCGCATGCGTCACGTTCACCATCTCACTGACCGTATTGCCATCCTCAACAGCCGTCAGCGTCACCGTTTGTGGCATATTCCAGTTAGTTGAGGTAAACATCAGCGGTAGGGCTGGAGTTGCAGTTGCGGTCACAGCAGCATTGCCACTGGTCACCATCACCGTCACTGCGGCCGTCGGCCGGGTATCCAGCACCACGGTATAGGTACTCATGCTGCCTTCATCAATCGTCCTGCTCGTCGGTGTCACCGTCACGCCAAGACACTGCTTACGATACTGCTTTGACGATAGATCCCGTGGTGGTGACCGTGAGAGATAACGACACAGCGGACGTGACGGTGACACCGACCAGCAGGACGATTAATGAAGGCAGCATGAGTACCTATACCGTGGTGCTGGATACCCCGCCGACGGCCGCAGTGACGGTGATGGTGACGAGTGACAATGCTGCCGTGACGACAAATACAAACTCGCTGATGTTTACCGATAGAAACTGGAATATGCCACAAACGGTGACGCTGACGGCTGTTGAGGATGCCAATGCGGTCAGTGAGATGGTGAACGTGACGCATGCGGCGAGCAGTCAAGACACTGCTTACGATACTGCTTTGATGATAGATCCCGTGGTGGTGACCGTGACAGATAACGACATGGCAGGCGTGACGGTGACACCGACGAGCAGGACGATGGATGAAGGCAGCATGAGTACCTATACCGTGGTGCTGGATACCCGGCCGACGGCCGCAGTGACGGTGATGGTGACCAGTGACAATGCTGCTGTGACCGCAACTGCAACTCCAGCCCTACCGCTGATGTTTACCTCAACTAACTGGAATATACCACAAACGGTGACGCTGACGGCTGTTGAGGATGGCAATACGGTCAGTGAGATGGTGAACGTGACGCATGCGGCGAGAAGTCAAGATAATGCTTACGATACCGGTTTGACGATAGATCCCGTGGTGGTGACCGTGAGAGATAACGACATGGCAGGCGTGACGGTGACACCGACGAGCAGGACGATGGATGAAGGCAGCATGGGTACCTATACCGTGGTGCTGAGGAGCCAGCCGACGGCCGCAGTGACGGTGATGGTGACCAGTGGCAATGCTGCCGTGACCGCAGCTGCAACTCCAGCCCTACCGCTGATGTTTACCTCAACTAACTGGAATATACCACAAACGGTGACGCTGACGGCTGTTGAGGATGCCAATGCGGTCAGTGAGATGGTGAACGTGACGCATGCGGCGAGCAGTCAAGACACTGCTTACAATAATACTTTGACGATAGATCCCGTGGTGGTGAGCGTGGTGGATAACGACACAGCGGGCGTGACGGTGACACCGACGAGCAGGGCGATGGATGAAGGCAGCATGAGTACCTATACCGTGGTGCTGGATACCCCGCCGACGGCCGCAGTGACGGTGATGGTGACCAGTGGCAATGCTGCCGTGACGACAAATACAAACTCGCTGATGTTTACCGATAGAAACTGGAATATGCCACAAACGGTGACGCTGACGGCTGTTGAGGATGGCAATACGGTCAGTGAGAGGGTGAACGTGACGCATGCGGCGAGCAGTCAAGACACTGCTTACGATACTGCTTTGACGATAGATCCCGTGGTGGTGACCGTGAGAGATAACGACATGGCAGGCGTGACGGTGACACCGACGAGCAGGACGATGGATGAAGGCAGCATGGGTACCTATACCGTGGTGCTGAGGAGCCAGCCGACGGCCGCAGTGACGGTGATGGTGACCAGTGGCAATGCTGCTGTGACCGCAACTGCAACTCCAGCCCTACCGCTGATGTTTACCTCAACTAACTGGAATATGCCACAAACGGTGACGCTGACGGCTGTTGAGGATGGCAATGCGGTCAGTGAGAGGGTGAACGTGACGCATGCGGCGAGCAGTCAAGACACTGCTTACGATACTGCTTTGGCGATAGATCCCGTGGTGGTGAGCGTGGTGGATAACGACACAGCGGGCGTGACGGTGACACCGACGAGCAGGACGATTAATGAAGGCAGCATGGGAACCTATACCGTGGTGCTGGATACCCTGCCGACGGCCGCAGTGACGGTGATGGTGACCAGTGGCAATGCTGCTGTGACCGCAACTGCAACTCCAGCCCTACCGCTGATGTTTACCTCAACTAACTGGAATATACCACAAACGGTGACACTGACGGCTGTTGAGGATGGCAATACGGTCAGTGAGAGGGTGAACGTGACGCATGCGGCGAGCAGTCAAGACACTGCTTACGATACTGCTTTGATGATAGATCCCGTGGTGGTGAGCGTGGCAGATAACGACACAGCGGGCGTGACGGTGACACCGACGAGCAGGACGATTGATGAAGGCAGCATGGGAACCTATACCGTGGTGCTGAGGACCCAGCCGACGGACGCAGTGACGGTGATGGTGACCAGTGGCAATGCTGCTGTGACCGCAACTGCAACTCCAGCCCTACCGCTGATGTTTACCTCAACTAACTGGAATATGCCACAAACGGTGACGCTAACGGCTATTGAGGATGCCAATATGGTCAGTGAGAGGGTGAACGTGACGCATGCGGCGAGCAGTCAAGACACTGCTTACAATAATACTTTGACGATAGATCCCGTGGTGGTGACCGTGAGAGATAACGACATGGCAGGCGTGACGGTAACACCGACGAGCAGGACGATGGATGAAGGCAGCATGGGTACCTATACCGTGGTGCTGGATACCCGGCCGACGGCCGCAGTGACGGTGATGGTGACCAGTGGCAATGCTGCTGTGACCGCAGCTGCAACTCCAGCCCTACCGCTGATGTTTACCTCAACTAACTGGAATATACCACAAACGGTGACGCTGACGGCTGTTGAGGATGCCAATACGGTCAGTGAGATGGTGAACGTGACGCATGCGGCGAGCAGTCAAGACACTGCTTACAATAATACTTTGACGATAGATCCCGTGGTGGTGAGCGTGGTGGATAACGACACAGCTGGCGTGACGGTGACACCGACGAGCAGGACGATGGATGAAGGCAGCATGGGAACCTATACCGTGGTGCTGGATACCCCGCCGACGGCCGCAGTGGCAGTGATGGTGACGAGTGACAATGCTGCCGTGACGACAAATACAAACTCGCTGATGTTTACCGATAGAAACTGGAATATGCCACAAACGGTGACGCTGACGGCTGTTGAGGATGGCAATACGGTCAGTGAGATGGTGAACGTGACGCATGCGGCGAGCAGTCAAGACACTGCTTACAATAATACTTTGACGATAGATCCCGTGGTGGTGAGCGTGGTGGATAACGACACAGCTGGCGTGACGGTGACACCGACGAGCAGGACGATTGATGAAGGCAGCATGAGTACCTATACCGTGGTGCTGGATACCCGGCCGACGGCCGCAGTGACGGTGATGGTGACCAGTGGCAATGCTGCTGTGACCGCAACTGCAACTCCAGCCCTACCGCTGATGTTTACCTCAACTAACTGGAATATGCCACAAACGGTGACGCTGACGGCTGTTGAGGATGGCAATACGGTCAGTGAGATGGTGAACGTGACGCATGCGGCGAGAAGTCAAGATAATGCTTACGATACCGGTTTGACGATAGATCCCGTGGTGGTGACCGTGAGAGATAACGACATGGCAGGCGTGACGGTGACACCGACGAGCAGGACGATTGATGAAGACAGCATGGGTACCTATACCGTGGTGCTGAGGACCCGGCCGACGGCCGCAGTGACGGTGATGGTGACCAGTGGCAATGCTGCCGTGACCGCAGCTGCAACGCCAGCCCTACCGCTGATGTTTACCTCAACTAACTGGAATATACCACAAACGGTGACGCTGACGGCTGTTGAGGATGGCAATGCGGTCAGTGAGATGGTGAACGTGACGCATGCGGCGAGCAGTCAAGACACTGCTTACAATAATACTTTGACGATAGATCCCGTGGTGGTGAGCGTGGTGGATAACGACACAGCGGGCGTGACGGTGACACCGACGAGCAGGGCGATGGATGAAGGCAGCATGAGTACCTATACCGTGGTGCTGGATACCCCGCCGACGGCCGCAGTGACGGTGATGGTGACCAGTGACAATGCTGCCGTGACGACAAATACAAACTCGCTGATGTTTACCGATAGAAACTGGAATATGCCACAAACGGTGACGCTGACGGCTGTTGAGGATGGCAATACGGTCAGTGAGATGGTGAACGTGACGCATGCGGCGAGAAGTCAAGATAATGCTTACGATACTGCTTTGGCGATAGATCCCGTGGTGGTGACCGTGAGAGATAACGACATGGCAGGCGTGACGGTGACACCGACGAGCAGGACGATGGATGAAGGCAGCATGGGAACCTATACCGTGGTGCTGAGGAGCCAGCCGACGGCCGCAGTGACGGTGATGGTGACCAGTGGCAATGCTGCTGTGACCGCAGCTGCAACTCCAGCCCTACCGCTGATGTTTACCTCAACTAACTGGAATATACCACAAACGGTGACGCTGACGGCTGTTGAGGATGGCAATACGGTCAGTGAGATGGTGAACGTGACGCATGCGGCGAGCAGTCAAGACACTGCTTACGATACTGCTTTGGCGATAGATCCCGTGGTGGTGACCGTGAGAGATAACGACATGGCAGGCGTGACGGTGACACCGACGAGCAGGACGATGGATGAAGGCAGCATGAGTACCTATACCGTGGTGCTGGATACCCGGCCGACGGCCGCAGTGACGGTGATGGTGACCAGTGGCAATGCTGCTGTGACCGCAACTGCAACGCCAGCCTTACCGCTGATGTTTAGCTCAACTAACTGGAATATGCCACAAACGGTGACGCTGACGGCTGTTGAGGATGCCAATGCGGTCAGTGAGATGGTGAACGTGAGGCATGCGGCGAGCAGTCAAGACACTGCTTACGATACTGCTTTGGCGATAGATCCCGTGGTGGTGACCGTGAGAGATAACGACATGGCAGGCGTGACGGTGACACCGACGAGCAGGACGATTGATGAAGACAGCATGGGTACCTATACCGTGGTGCTGAGGACCCGGCCGACGGCCGCAGTGACGGTGATGGTGACCAGTGGCAATGCTGCCGTGACCGCAGCTGCAACGCCAGCCCTACCGCTGATGTTTACCTCAACTAACTGGAATATACCACAAACGGTGACGCTGACGGCTGTTGAGGATGCCAATGCGGTCAGTGAGATGGTGAACGTGACGCATGCGGCGAGCAGTCAAGACACTGCTTACAATACTGCTTTGATGATAGATCCCGTGGTGGTGACCGTGAGAGATAACGACATGGCGGGCGTGACGGTGACACCGACGAGCAGGACGATTAATGAAGGCAGCATGAGTACCTATACCGTGGTGCTGGATACTCGGCCGACGGCCGCAGTGACGGTGATGGTGACCAGTGGCAATGCTGCTGTGACCGCAACTGCAACGCCAGCCCTACCGCTGAGGTTTACCTCAACTAACTGGAATATGCCACAAACGGTGACGCTGACGGCTGTTGAGGATGGCAATACGGTCAGTGAGAGGGTGAACGTGACGCATGCGGCGAGCAGTCAAGACACTGCTTACAATACTGCTTTGACGATAGATCCCGTGGTGGTGACCGTGAGAGATAACGATATGGCGAGTGTTGCCGGCGTGACGGTGACACCGACCAGCAGGACGATTAATGAAGGCAGCATGGGTACCTATACCGTGGTGCTGGATACCCGGCCGACGGCCGCAGTGACGGTGATGGTGACCAGTGGCAATGTTGCTGTGACCGCAACTGCAACGCCAGCCCTACCGCTGAGGTTTACCTCAACTAACTGGAATATACCACAAACGGTGACGCTGACGGCTGTTGAGGATGGCAATACGGTCAGTGAGAGGGTGAACGTGACGCATGCGGCGAGCAGTCAAGACACTGCTTACAATACTGCTTTGACGATAGATCCCGTGGTGGTGACCGTGAGAGATAACGACATGGCAGGCGTGACGGTGACACCGACGAGCAGGACGATTGATGAAGGCAGCATGGGTACCTATACCGTGGTGCTGGATACCCGGCCGACGGCCGCAGTGACGGTGATGGTGACCAGTGGCAATGCTGCTGTGACCGCAACTGCAACGCCAGCCCTACCGCTGAGGTTTACCTCAACTAACTGGAATATGCCACAAACGGTGACGCTGACGGCTGTTGAGGATGGCAATACGGTCAGTGAGAGGGTGAACGTGACGCATGCGGCGAGCAGTCAAGATAATGCTTACGATACCGGTTTGGCGATAGATCCCGTGGTGGTGACCGTGAGAGATAACGATATGGCGAGTGTTGCGGGCGTGACGGTGACACCGACCAGCAGGACGATTAATGAAGGCAGCATGAGTACCTATACCGTGGTGCTGGATACCCGGCCGACGGCCGCAGTGACGGTGATGGTGACGAGTGGCAATGCTGCTGTGACCGCAACTGCAACGCCAGCCCTACCGCTGAGGTTTACCTCAACTAACTGGAATATGCCACAAACGGTGACGCTGACGGCTGTTGAGGATGGCAATACGGTCAGTGAGAGGGTGAACGTGACGCATGCGGCGAGCAGTCAAGATAATGCTTACGATACCGGTTTGGCGATAGATCCCGTGGTGGTGACCGTGAGAGATAACGATATGGCGAGTGTTGCTGGCGTGACGGTGACACCGACGAGCAGGACGATTGATGAAGGCAGCATGAGAACCTATACCGTGGTGCTGGATACCCGGCCGACGGCCGCAGTGACGGTGATGGTGACCAGTGGCAATGCTGCTGTGACCGCAACTGCAACGCCAGCCCTACCGCTGATGTTTACCTCAACTAACTGGAATATGCCACAAACGGTGACACTGACGGCTGTTGAGGATGGCAATACGGTCAGTGAGAGGGTGAACGTGACGCATGCGGCGAGCAGTCAAGACACTGCTTACGATACTGCTTTGACGATAGATCCCGTGGTGGTGACCGTGAGAGATAACGATATGGCGAGTGTTGCTGGCGTGACCGTGACACCGCTGGCCAGGATTGTTAATGAAGGTGGTACGGGTACCTACACCGTGGTGCTGAATACCCTGCCGACTGCCGAAGTGATGATTGCGGTGCGCAGTGAGGATATGGGTGCTGTGATGACCACAGCAACCCCGCTGAGGTTTACCACAGGCAACTGGGAGACGGCCCAGACGGTGACTGTGAGGGGTGTCCAGGATGCGGACATGAACAATGAGACTGTGCGTGTGACGCATACGGCGACCAGCACAGACACCGCTTATGCGGGTGTGACGATAGCACCAGTGACGGTGAGCGTGACGGATGATGATATGCCTGCTGGCGTCAGCGTCAGCCTGACCAGTCTGACTGTCGGCGAAGCCGGTACCAGCAGTTATACACTCGCGTTGACCAGTCCGCCCAACGCTGAAGTCACGATTATGGTGAGTAGTGTTGATATGGGTGCGGCGACGGTGAGTCCCACGTCGCTGACGTTTGACATGAATAACTGGTTCATGGCCCAGGCGGTGACCGTAGCGGGTGTCCAGGATGCGGATGCGAGTAATGAGACTGTGCGCGTCACCCATACGGCGACGAGCACAGATACTGGCTATGCGGGTGTGACGGTGGCTGCTGTGGCGGTGACTGTGACGGATGACGATATAGTGAGACCCGCTACACCGGTTGCGACGACTGTCGCCAATGAGATGCTGTTGCCGGATATTAGCCATGTGATTAGCAGTCAGGTCAGCGCGGTCGTCAACAAGCGTGTTGGCAATGCAGCGTCGAGGACACGTACTGCACGGTTGAGCATTGGTGGTCAATCTTTTCGGCTGGCGAGAGGTGAGGCGGGTGTTGCGTATGCTGATGCCAACAAGCGTGCGGTGGCTGACTGGATAGCGACGCATGGTGAGCAAGTTAATCAGGGTCTTCTTGACATGAAGAGCGTGGTGAGCCGGACCTCATTCGTATTGCCGGTGGGCGAGACGGATGGTTCAGCACGAGGGCTGAACTCGCTGACGCTCTGGGGCGGAGGTAACTACACCAGGATATCTGGAGAAAACTCGGCTATCCGCGACTGGGATGGAGACATATTCAGTATCCAACTGGGCGCGGATGCACAACTGGGTGACAAGGCACTGGCCGGTATCGCCTTATCGCGGCATAAAGGCGACTTTGACTTCATGCCTGCGGGTGCGACGGGAGAAAACAAATACGAGCTGGAGCTGAATAGTGTCACCCCGTATTTGGGTTGGGAAATTGGCGGTGTGAACATGTGGACCAGTTTTGGCTATGGCGAAGGCGAGATTACTGTGACGGATCCAGCAGGCGTTGCCAATACCAGCGATATCAATTCACGGACGCTGGTATTTGGTGGACGTGGTCTGTTGTGGCAGGGCGGCGGCACGCAAATTAGCGCCCAGGGCAGCGGGACGCTTGCGCGTGTTGAAATAGAAGGCGGTGAGAACAACGTGATACCGAAGCGTGATGTTGACACACATCAACTGCGTGTGGTGCTGGAGGGTAGCAAGCAGCATCGTTTAGGCAACGGCGGTAGTGTGAACTCAACGATGGAGATTGGTTTGCGGCATGATGGTGGTGACGGCCAGGGTGGTACGGGTGTGTTGCTGGGTCTGGGCGTGTTGCACTTTGCGCCGCAGCTTGGCCTGAGCATAGAAGCCAGGGTGCATACTCTGCTAGGGCGTCGTGGTTACCGGGAATGGGGTGTGGATGGATTGATACGGTTTGGCAGCAGAGATGGACGTGGTTTGCACTTTGATCTGACGCCTGGCTACGGTGCTGACCGGAATGACCCACGCAGTGTATTGCAACATGGCACGTTTGATTATGGTGTAGGTGCTGTGCGGACGGCGAGTGAGAATCAGATGCGTCTGAATGCACGGTTGGGTTACGGCATGTCGCTGAATGGATTACCTGGTTTACTGACGCCTTATGGAGACGTACGTGTCGCCAACAACAATAGTTATCGACTGGGTCTGCGTTGGGCACATGAAGCGCTGAGTCTGGACCTGTTTGGTGAACATTTGGTGGATGCACTGGGCAGAAGCGACAAGATCCTCCATCTCAAGGGCGATGTGGACTTTTAGCAGCCATCAGGCGACGAGGTCGCATTCAATAGCATATCCATGCCCATGATAATTTTCCGTATTAACCGATTGGGAGAAGTAAAGAAATGGTGATTAAAGCAGGAGACGGCATCCCGGCAAGTGCATTTATGTGGATGGGACCGGATTCGGAAACTGATGTTCGTCATGGTTCGAGTGATGATATTTTCAAAGGCAGGAAAGTGGTTGTTTTTGGTTTGCCTGGTGCATTTACGCCCGTTTGTTCAGCAGAGCATCTGCCAGGTTTTGTGAAGATTGCGGATGATTTATTTGCCAAGGGTGTCGATACGATTGTCTGCATCTCTGTTAATGATCCATTCGTGATGGCGGCATGGGCAAAGGCTCAGGGCGTGAGTGACAAGATTATGATGTTGTGTGATCCAAAAGCGGAATTTACCGATGCCATCGGTCTGAAACTGGATCTGGGTGATTTTGGTCTTGGTGAGCGTTCAGAACGTTATTCCATGCTGGTGGACGATGGTGTTGTTACTGTGGTCAATGTCGAGGCAAGTGCCATTGCCTGTGATCTGAGTAGTGCGAATACTTTACTGGAACAAGTATAACTCATAAAGCTGATGCGGCATTTATTTCGCTTATATCACTGACGGTGGCGTTACCCTTGCCGTCATGGCCATTCTACGGGTTTTGATAATGAGTGGATAATGCCATGCTTTTGCGCTATCAACGATATCCTTGCGTGATTCAATGCGATGAAAGGTGCCAGCGGCAGCCCGGCTCTCTGTAAAGTTTGTTTCTGGATAAACTTATCCTGTACCAGGCTGATGCTTTTCGCAGCAGGGCAGAGTTGATGTCCGGCCTGTTCCAATGCAGAGAGACTGTTGACATCAACGAATTCGTTTTCAAGCGTCACGACATCGGCCTGTTTGGCAAGGTTGATCAACTCATTGGGATTATCCCAATCACCCACGCAGACATGACTGGCGAGATTGATTGCTGGCCCCCCGGATTTGCGTTCGAGTCGCAGGACATCACAGCCAGGTTGCAAAGCGTATAAAGCCGTCATTTTCGCCAACTGCCCGCCGCCGACAATCGCGATTCGTTTGCTAATGGTTGCCCAAAATCGTTTGACGCGATTTTAATTTTGGCATAGCGACCATATGCAAAATGGATGACAGGACAAAATTTTTATTCGGCACCGCTGTACTACGTTGCTATCTCACAGCGGGGTGTTGTACAGGGATGGTTTTGATTTTACTTTATTATTTGATTTTATTATGCTTGGTCGCATGATAAAACTTTTCAGGAATAACCCAAACAAGGCGGGTACAATTAGCCGTTTTCCAGCCCCATATGCCCTACAGTTGTTGTTCGTGGGTGCTCTGGTCTGCTTATTTATCCCTCCAGTCTTTGCGCAATCCGGTGTTATCAACTTTCCCGATGAGGTGACTGTGAATGAAGGAGAGTTAAACAGCGACCTCCAATTTTCGCTAGGTAGCGTCCCGACCAGTGCCGTTTCATTGTTTCTCTCCAGTGTTGATCTTGGGCTAACGCGGAATACCCTCATGATTGGAGGCAGGGTATTTACTCAGGGTGATCCAGTATCCCTCAATGGAGGCACTATTATTCTCCGTACTCGTGCAGCTGGCTACACACTGCATGGGACTGAAGATGCTGATGCGATCGATGATGTCATTAGGGTACGATTTTTTGCCCAGAGTCAAGATCCCAACTTTAACTATGGGGGTAGCACCGCTGCGGGGACCTTCACTGTGATCGTGCGGGATAACGATACGGCTAATATTCGCTTGAGTCACAGCGCATTGGCTATCCAGGAAGGGACCCCGGGCACCTTTAACGTCAGGCTGGATACCCAGCCGGCCGGTGAGGTGAGGCTGACGTTAAGTAGTAATTCCAATGCCGGAGCGGCGACAGTCAGCCCATCCACAACGCTCACTTTTAACCGCAGTAATTGGAACACGCCGCAAATCGTGACCGTAACCGGTGTGGATGATGCGGATGCGAACAATACGCGGGCGGTGCTGACCTATACTTCTGCGGCGGCACACGCTGACGACGCGGACTATAACGGCGTGATGCGGACGGTGGCAGTTGATGTGCTGGATGATGAAACGATCTCGGTCAACCTGAGTACCGACGCATTGTCTGTCAACGAAGGTGGCAGCCTTGGCTATACCGTGATGCTGGGGAGTCAACCGGCGGCCAATGTGAATGTCACCGTGAGCAGTGGTGAGCCGGGTGCGGTGACAGCGGCACCGACGTCGCTGATGTTTACCCGCAGCAATTGGAACGCCCCGCAAACGGTGACGGTGACCGGTGTCCCGGATGATGATACAAGCAACGAGAACAATGTGATGCTGAGCCATGCAGTGACGAGCGGCGACGGCGGCTATAATAATCTCAATGTCGCTGCTGTGCTTGTCAGTGTGACGGACAATGATATGGCCGGTGTGAGCGTGACGCCGACCAATCTGCGTGTCGACGAAGGCGGCAACAACCGCTATACCGTGGTGCTGGATACGCGGCCGGCAGTCAATGTGATGCTTGCCGTGAGGAGTGCAATGTCGACTGCTGCGACGGCGAGTCCGACACCGCTGACGTTTACCCCGGACGATTGGAACCGGGCACAAACCGTGACCGTCGCCGGTCTTGAAGATGGTGACGGCAACGATGTACGTGTTGACCTGAGCCATGCGCTGACCACCCTGGATCCCGACTACCGGGATGTCACGCCTGCCGGTGTCACCGTGACCGTGACCGATAACGACACGGTAGGGGTGACGGTGAGTCCCACTAGCCTGAGCATCAACGAAGGTGGCAGCGGTAGTTACAACGTGGTACTGAATACCCTGCCGATCGCCGATGTAATGCTGGCTGTGACGAGTGCCAATACTGCGGCGGCGAGCGCGAGTCCGACGCCGTTGATGTTTACCAGAGGCAATTGGGATAGGCCGCAAATCGTGACGGTGACGGGTGTTGATGATGCGGATTCGGCGAATGCCACTGTGCGGCTGACGCATGCGGTGACCAGTACAGATCCCGGCTACAGGGTCGTGACACCTGACGCTGTAACCGTGACCGTGACAGATGACGAAGGGCCGGGTGTCAGCATCAGTAGCAGCACATTGAGCGTTGACGAAGGCGGCAGCGGCGGCTACACGCTGATGCTGAACACCCGACCGACAAACGATGTCACGCTGACCGTGGTGAGTGAGAATACCGCGATTGCGACGGCGAGTCCGGCAAGTTTGACCTTTACCAGCACCGACTGGAACATGCCCAGGACGGTGACGGTGAGTGGTGTTGCCGATGACGATGGGCGCGATGCGAGTGTGCGCCTGACGCATACGGCACAGAGCACCGATACCAACTATGCCGACACGACGGTCCTGCCGGTGACGGTGACGGTGCGAGATGACGATATGGCGGGTTTGACGTTTAGCCCGGTCAGTCCGACCGTCACCGAAGGCGGCAGCGTCGTCTATACTGCGATGCTGGACACGCGCCCGGCGGAAAGTGTGACGCTGAGCATTGCGACGGAGGACAGTGATGCGGCGACCGTGAGTCCAACGCGGCTCACATTCAGCCCGCAGAATTGGAACATGGCACTCAGCGTGACGGTCAGGGGTATTGAAGACGTGGATGCGGGCGATGAAAGCGTGCGTCTGAACCATGTGGCGACAAGCACAGACAGCAGCTACAACAATGTTAGCGCCGTCGTGACCGCACGTGTGACGGATGATGAAACGGCGAGTGTGACCGTGAGCCACGCCAGACTGAATGTGACCGAAGGCGGCAGCGGCAGTTACGGGCTTGTTTTGAGTAGTCAGCCGAGTGCTGCTGTATCGGTGATGGTGATGAGTACGGAACCCGGGAGAGCGACCGCGACGCCCGCGACGCTGAGTTTCACCCGGGATAACTGGAACACAGCACAAATGGTGACGGTGAACACGATAGTGGACGTTAACAGGACGGATGATTCTGTCAGTCTGCGACATACGACGACCAGCGGAGACCCACTGTATAACGCGGTGAGAGTAGACCCGGTGGTCGTGAATGTGAGGGAACGTATGCTTGGCGTCACGGTCAACCGGACCTCACTGAGCCTGTCTGAAGGTAGCAGTGTCAACTTGACCGTCGTGCTGGATGCGCCACCGATACCGGGATCTGAGATTGGCGTTAGTATACAGACTAGCAATCAAGGTGTGGCGCGGCCAGACTCAATATTCCGTCTCTTTACCCCAGCAAATTGGAACATGCCACTAAGTTGGAATGTTTCTGGCGTTAGTGCCGGGACGGCGACCTTGTCAGTGGCCCTTGACTCTCCTGGTGCTGGAGCAGATACCGCCTACAATGCTTTAAGCGGAACGGTGCAAGTGCCCGTGACCGTGGCGAGGGCTGATGTTGCCATCAATCCTGGTAGCGTGAGTCTCACTGAAACGGGGAGTACTACGTATGCGCTTACACTCAATACCCGACCGACAGGCGAGGTGCGGGTTAATTTGACGAGTTCCGACCCTGCTGCAGCGACGGTGGCGTCTGGAGGAGAAACACAGCTAATATTTACCCCGGCAAGTTGGGCTACCCCACGAGCCGTGACCGTGACCGGTGTTGCAGACAGCGATACGCGCAATGAACGCCTGCGTATCAACCATGTTACTATTGTTAGCTCAGACGGGCGCTTCAGTAGCAGGACACTCAGTCACACAGACGTGTTCGTGCGGGATGCGTCGAACCCGGTGGGTGGTGTGACGATTAGCAAGACCACATCAAGCATTACCGAAGGTGACACCGATACCTATACCGTGGTACTGGATACCGCACCGACAGAAGATGTACGGATTGCCGTGGCGAGTAACAATCGGGCAGCCGTAGCTGTGGCTCCCGCCGCGTTGGTGTTTACCAGTGGCAATTGGAACCGGGCCCAAACCGTGACCATGACTGCGGTTCAGGACGGGGACGTGAGTAACGAGCAGGCGCAGGTGCAGCATACAGTGACCAGCGCGGATACCAGCTATCATGGTGAGCCGGTCGCCGATGTGCGCGTGAGCGTGACGGATGACGATGTAGTCGGTATCAGGCTGAGCAATCCCGGGCCGACGCTGACTGAAGGCAGGAACACCGCCTATACCGTGGTCCTGGCGAGCCAGCCGAGCGCGGCGGTATCGATTGCCTTGACGAGTGCGGATAGGGGGGCGGTGACGGTCAATCCAGCGACCCTGATGTTCTCCGCCACAAATTGGAATGTGCCGAAAACCGTGAATATCGCGGGTGTACAGGACAGTGATACGAATGCTGAGCGTGTGCGCCTGACCCACACTGCCACGAGCGCGGACGAGAACTATGATGGTTTGACATCGGTGGCCACCGCAAGCGTGACGGACGATGATACCGTCCTTGTCGGCGTGACGGTGACCCCTGTTGAGTTGGATATTGGCGAAGGGGCGACCGGCACCTACAGACTGGTTTTGGTGAGCCAGCCATCCGCCGATGTCAGGATTGCGGTGGCCAGCGACGATCCCGAGGCAGTGACGTCCACCACGTTGCTGACGTTTAACAGAGCAAACTGGAACCGGGCGCAAACGGTGACCGTGAGCGCTTTACAAGATGCGGATGCGAACAATGAAAGCGTACGCTTGAGCCATACGCTGAGCAGTGCTGACCGCCGCTACAATGCTGATGTCCCGGTGCCGGTTACTGTGCGTGTCAGGGATAACGATACTGCGGGGATGACGGCCAGTGAAACCACGCTGACCATCAACGAAAACGCCGATGTCATGACCGCGAGTTACATGCTGGTACTGAATACCCGACCATCCGCCGAAGTCACGGTAGCGGTGGGGAGCGATGACAGAGATGCGGCGAGAGGGACCCCGGCGCAACTCAGGTTTACCCAGGACAACTGGAACAGAGTACAAACCGTCACGGTGAGAGGGCGTCAGGATAACGACGTGCGCGATGAGCGTGTCACCCTGAGTCATACGGCGACCAGCATGGATAGGAACTATGCCGCTGTGGCGCCGGCCTCAGCGCCGGTGACGGTGACGGTCACAGACGACGACATCGCCGGTGTCACGGTGGCGCCGGGCAGTGTGACCTTACAAGAAGGTCGCAGCACCACCTACAGGCTCGTATTGGATGCCCAGCCGTCGCAAGCGGTGACGGTTGCGGTGGCGAGTGACGATACAGATGCCGCGACCGTGAGTCCGGCACGTCTGATGTTTAGTGCCGCCAACTGGAACCGGGCACAAACGTTCACCGTGACCGGCGTTGAAGATATTGATTTGTACAATGAGGATGTGCGCCTGAGCCATAGGATTACCACTACTGATACTGTTTATACCCGCGTGCGGGTTGCTGCCGTCACTGCGACTGTAGAGGATAACGATGGCGCGGGTGTGACCGTGAGTCCGACCATGAGGACGATCGACGAGGGAGGCATGGGCAACTACACCCTGGTATTGAATGCCCGGCCGGATGCACCTGTGACGATAGCCGTGTCGAATGCCGGATCGGCTGCTGCGACCGTGAGTCCGGCGAGCCTGACATTTACCACAGACAACTGGAATGCGCCGCGCACCGTGACCGTGGCGGGTGTTGAAGATGCTGACAGAAACAATGCGACGGTCAGCCTGAGCCACCGGGCCACCAGTACAGACAACGCTTATAACGATGTCAGGATAGAGTCCGTGGCACTGACGGTGACGGATAATGAAGTGCCCGGCGTGACGCTCACCCCGGCCAACCTGGTTGTCACCGAGGGTGGCACGACAACCCTTACTGTCGTACTGAATGCGCCGCCTTTAAATGGCGCATTCATTGATTTCCGGGAAAGGCTTGGCAATCACTTGCCTGTGACCGCAAATCCGGAAACACTGGCTTTTAACGCAACAAATTGGGACACGCCGCGCACGGTCACCTTGAGGGGAACTCAGGATAGAGATGCGAATAACCATAGCGAGATGTTTACATATAGAACTGAACTTAATTTTAATTCAACAGCGGATGATCGAGGCTATGCTAATAGAAGCGCAGGTGTGCCCTTGATCATACTGGACGATGACGGAGGGCCTGCTGTCAGCGTGTCTCCGACCATGCTGACGGTCGATGAGGGCGGCACGATCAGCTATAACCTTGCTTTGAATGCCATACCGACGGTCAATGTGACGATAGCGGTGACGAGTGACGATGCTGAGGCAGTGACTGCGACCACCCTGCTGACGTTTACCCGGAACAACTGGAGGACGGCCCAGGCGGTGACGGTGATGGGTCTTGCAGATGCTGATGCGGATAATGAAACTGTCAGCCTGACCCATGCGGTCACAGGTTCAGATGCCCGTTACACTGTGTTGACACCGGCGCCTGTGACGGTGACGGTGACGGATGACGAGATAGTCGGTGTGACCGTGACACCGACCAGAAGGAGCGTTAACGAAGGTGGCACGGGCACCTATACCATGATGCTGAATGCCCGGCCGGCGGCACCTGTGACGATAGCGGTGACGAGTGAAGATGCTGAGGCAGTGACTGCGACCACGCCGCTGATATTTGACAGGAATAACTGGAACCAGCCGCAGGCGGTGACGGTGACGGGTGAAGAAGACGCCGATGCAAATGATGAGGTGACGCGCTTGACTCATGCGATTACCGGTACAGATACCCTCTATCGCGCTGTTACGCCGGCTCCCGTGACGATAAATGTGACGGATGACGAGACAGCGATGTCTGGTGTCACGCTGTCCCGAACCACGCGGACGATAGACGAAGGTCAGAGTGGCATCTACAGAATGACGCTGAATACTCAGCCGAGTGAGAACGTCACGGTTATGGTGACCAGTGGCAATATGGCTGCGGTGACTGCGGAGCCTGCGACGCTGACCTTTGATAGGAATAACTGGAATCAGGCACAAACAGTGACGGTGAGGGGTGTTGAGGATGATGATGCGAACAATGTTACGGTGACCCTGACTCATACGACGGCAAGCACGGACACGGCCTATGATGGTAATGCCGTGACGATAGACGCTGTAGATGTGACGGTGGAGGATGATGACGTGCCGGGTGCGGCGGTAGCGCTGACCGCGTTGACGGTGGCTGAAGGCGGCACAGGCAGCTATACCGTGGTCTTGAATACCCGGCCGACGACCGGTGTCAGAGTGACGGTATCGGCGAGTAACAATATGGATGCGGTGACGGCGACTACACCGCTGACCTTTGACATGAATAACTGGAATGTACCGCAGAGGGTGACGGTGAGGGGTGTTGATGATGCGGATGCGAATAATGTGAGGGTGACCCTGATCCATACGGCGGCGAGCATGGACACGGCCTATGATGGTAATCGTGTGGCGATAGCACCAGTGCAGGTGACGGTGGAGGATGATGATACACCGAGTGTGACGGTGAATCAGGCCAGGCTGACGTTAGCTGAAGGCGGTACGGACACCTATGGCGTAATGCTGGATACCCAGCCGAGTGCTAATGTGACGGTGATGGTGAGCAATAACAATGTGGATGCGGCGACCGCGACGGCGTCGCTAAGGTTTACTACAAGCGATTGGAACACGCTGCAGACAGTGACGGTGAGGGGTGTTGAGGATGATGATGCGAACAACGAGACGGTGAGCCTGACTCATACGGCGGTGAGCACGGACGCTGCCTATAACGGTAATGCCGTGACGATAACACCAGTGATGGTGAGGGTGACGGATAATGACACGCCGGGCGTAACGGTGGATCCGGCTGCGTTGATGGTCAGTGAGGGCGGTATAGGTAGTTATACCGTGGTGCTGGATACTCGACCGAATGACAATGTGATGGTGACGGTGATGCCGCCCCGTGACAATATAGATGCCGCGATGGTAACTCCTGCGAGCTTGAGCTTTGACATGAATAACTGGAATATACCGCGGACGGTGAGGGTGATGGGTGTTGATGATGGTGATATGCAAGACGAGACGGTGAGCCTGACCCATACGGCGGCGAGCACGGACGCTGCCTATAATGGTAATGGCGTGACGATAACACCGGTGATGGTGACGGTGAGAGATAACGACACGCCGGGCGTGTCAGTGACGCCGTCTACATTAATGGTGCCTAAAGGCGGTACCGGCACCTACACCGTGGTTCTGAATACTCAGTCAAGTACGAATGTCGATATTGCATTGTTGAGTGGCAATACGAGTGCTGCAACCGTGAGTCCGACTAGTCTGAGGTTTACCGGCAGGAACTGGAATCAGCCGCAAATGGTGACGGTGACGGGTGTTCAGGATAATGATGGCATCGACAAGAACGTGCAACTGATGCATACGGTGACAAGTGAGGACAGCACCTATGATGCAACGAAGGTCATCGCGATAAACGTGACTGTCACGGAGATGGCGGCGTTCAATCTTGACGTGGATGGTAGCGGCGGTACTGCAAATCAGAGTGACGGTCTCATCATAGGCCGCTATCTGTTTGGTATTCGTGACGCCAGGGGCTTGCTTGATACTATCCCGGGTAATCCATCGTTCAATGCGGTAACGGCGAATATTGCGGGGGCTTTCGCCAGCGGTCTTCTTGATGTGGATGGCAGCGGCGGTACTGCAAATCAGAGTGACGGGCTCTTGATAGGCCGCTATCTGTTTGGTATTCGTGACGCCAGGGGCTTGCTTGATACTATCCCGGGGAATCCATCGTTTAGTGGGGTAACGACGAATATTGGAGGGCTTGTGCGGTAAATGGGCAAATAGACGAAGATAGTGTCATCGTATTAATGGGTTCCTCTGCTCAAGTGTGAATCTGTGCCGGTGGTTTAATCTTTTGTTTGGGTGGATAACAAATGTAGCAAGATGCCGGGAGGATGGTAGGCCGAAGGTTTACTGGTCTTTGCTGTTGCTTCTTCCGAGTCGGTTAATGGGGTTGTGGTTACACTCATGGGGAGTGACTTAACGGCGGTAGTGTGAGGTCGACGATGGACATTGGTTTGCGGCATGATGGTGGTGACGGCCAGGGTGCATACTCTGGTAGGGCATCGTGGTTACCGGGAATACGGCTGGGTTACGGCATGTCGCTGAACGAATTACCTGGTTTACTGATGCCTTATGGAGACGTACGCGTTGCCAACAACAATAGTTATCGACCGGGTCTGCGCTGAGTCTGGACCTGTTGGAGAACATTATCATGACCTAATGCCTATGATAACTTTCCAGAGAGTTCAGATGGCTGTATGGTGTATCATCCTCATAACGTCATATCCCAGGTTAGGCGCTAACCATCGCTCAATTTCTTGAGGCGGCATGCTCTTCCTGTGGGCATAATCCTGGACTTGATCTTTATTAATTTTCCCTAAACCAAAATATCTGGACTTGGGATGGGAGAAATATAGTCCGCTGACTGCGGCGGTGGGGTACATGGCATAGGATTCCGTGAGTGAAATACCCGTGTTTTCTTCAACTCTGAGCAAATCCCATATCAGCGGTTTTTCGGTGTGATCCGGACATGCCGGATAACCGGGAGCAGGGCGGATCCCCCGGTATTTTTCGGCTATTAAATCATCGTTTTCCAATATCTCACCTGAACCATATCCCCAGAACTCTTTTCTGACACGTTGATGCAATTTTTCGGCAAAGGCTTCGGCGAGCCTGTCTGCCAAGGCTTTTAACATGATCGCATTGTAGTCATCGTGGTCATTCTTGAATGCACTTATCTTTGTTTCCATGCCAAAACCTGTGGCGACGGCAAAAGCACCGACATAATCTTTTACCTGGCTTTTCTCAGGTGCTATGAAATCCGCCAGTGCAAAATTTGCCTGCCCTGGTGGTTTTTGAGTTTGTTGACGCAGGCTATGCAACGTCGCTAGCAATCCCTTACGACTGTCATCCTCATATATTGCAATATCATCATGATTAATCGAGTTGGCCGGGAATAATGCAAATACCCCCTTGGCACTAAACCATTTCTCCTGGATAATCTTGTCCAGCATCGTTTTTGCATCTTCATGAAGTTTTGTAGCTGCTTCGCCAACGACTTCATCTGTCAGGATACGGGGATATTTTCCGGCGAGTTCCCATGCGATAAAAAAAGGTGTCCAGTCGATATAGTTTGCCAGTTCCTGTAGTGGGTAGTCTGCAAAGACTTCTATACCGAGTTTTTTTGGTGTTGGTGGCGTGTAGTTGTCCCAATCAATTGATACACGATTCTCTCTGGCTTGTGCAATCGTTAGCCAGTTTATTTTTGCCTGTTTACCCGCATGTCGTCTACGTACGATGTCATAGTCTTTTTTGATTTCTTCAGCGAGTTCTTTTTTCATCTCAACGTTTAACAGGCGTGTTGATATACCGACGGCTCGCGAAGCATCTTTGACATGTATTACCGTGTGTTCGTAGTTTATATCGATCTTTACCGCTGTATGTGCACGTGATGTGGTTGCGCCACCGATCATGAGTGGCAAGGCAAAGTCCTGGCGTTGCATTTCTTTGGCGACATGTACCATTTCGTCCAGTGATGGTGTAATTAAACCACTAAGTCCGATAATATCGGCCTTGAGTTCTTTGGCTTTTTCCAGAATGGTTTGTGCCGGCACCATGACACCGAGATCGACGACTTCATAGTTGTTACATTGCAGAACAACACCGACAATATTTTTACCGATATCATGCACATCACCTTTGACGGTGGCCATGATAATTTTGCCGTTACTCCTCTGAATTTCATTATCGTCTTTTTCAGCCTCGATATATGGCAGGAGATGGGCCACAGCTTTTTTCATGACGCGCGCACTTTTCACGACTTGTGGCAGAAACATCTTGCCATCTCCAAATAGATCACCAACAACATTCATACCAACCATCAGGGGGCCCTCGATCACGTGCAATGGCTTCTTTGCTTGTTGCCTGGCTTCTTCAATATCTTCGTCAATAAATTCCGCAATACCTTTCACCAGAGCATGGGTAAGACGTTCCTGAACATCTCCTTTGCGCCATTCAAGATCGACCTTCCTTTCTTTGGTCGAGCCACCCTTAACGGTTTCCGCGAATTCGACCAGACGATCAGTCGCATCATCGCGTCTGTTTAATAAAACATCTTCAACCCGTTCGAGAAGTTCTTTGGAGATATCGTCATATATGCCCAGTTGCCCCGCATTCACAATCGCCATGTCCATACCGGCTTGAATGCCGTGGTAGAGAAATGCCGAGTGCATGGCTTCACGCACCGGATTATTGCCTCGAAACGAGAATGAGACATTACTCAGTCCGCCACTGACCAGCGCATGTGGTAAATGTTGCTTAATCAATTGCGTAGCTTCGAAGAAAGACATGGCGTAGTTGTTGTGCTCTTCCATACCTGTGGCGACGGTTAGGATATTCGGGTCAAAGATAATGTCTTCCGGAGAGAAGTTCACTTGATCGACTAAAATATCGTAAGAACGTTTGCATACGTCGAAACGACGGTCAGTACTGTCGGCCTGACCTGACTCATCGAATGCCATGACAACGACGGCGGCACCATAACGATGGATGAGTTTGGCATGTTCGATAAATTTTTCTTCTCCTTCTTTCAGGCTGATCGAGTTGACCACGCATTTGCCTTGTACACAGCGTAAACCGGATTCAATAACTGACCACCTGGATGAGTCGATCATAATCGGTACACGGCAAATATCAGGTTCTGAAGCGATGAGCTTGAGAAAATCTTCCATTAATTGCTCAGAATTAAGCATGCCTTCGTCCATACAAATGTCGATGATTTGCGCACCATTCTCGACCTGCTGGCGTGCAACTTCCAATGCCGCATCCAGATCTTGTTCTTCTTTAATCAGGCGTAGGAATAGGGGGGAACCGGCGACATTGGTGCGTTCACCAACATTCACAAAATTGAGTTCGGGCGTGATATTGAAAGCTTCCAGTCCGCTGAGTCTTTGCCAGACAGGTAAGGTCGCAATCTTTCTGGGTGCGAGGCCTTTTACAGCTTTCGCTATGGCTGTGATATGCGCAGGCGTTGTTCCACAACATCCGCCCACAATATTCAAAAGGCCTGATTCCGCCCATTCCCGGATGTGTGCGGCCATGGCACTCGGATCCAAATCATATTCCCCGAATTCATTGGGGAGACCAGCGTTGGGATGAGCGCTAATCAGACATTGCGAAAAACCAGAAAGCTCTTTAATATATTGCCATAAGTCACCAGGACCTAAGGCACAATTGAGACCAATTGATAGTGGATCAGAGTGTCGGACAGAGTTCCAGAAGGCCTCCGTGGTTTGGCCTGTCAACGTACGGCCTGAGGCATCTGTGATTGTACCCGAAATCATAATCGGCAGTGAAATATCATGTTCGTCAAAATATTGATTGATGGCAAACAGGGCTGCCTTGGCATTCAGAGTATCGAAGATAGTTTCGACCAATAACAGATCCGAACCACCGTCAACCAGTCCACGAACGGCTTCGGTATAGGCTTTGACAAGTTCCATGTAAGTGATATTGCGAAAACCCGGGTTATTAACATCTGGCGAGATGGAACAGGTGCGGTTGGTCGGACCGATGACACCAGCGACATACCCTGCATATGTATCCGCAGCTTCTCTGGCGATCGATGCGCTGGCCTTGTTCAACTCATAGGCTAAACTTTCCATTTGGTAATCAACCATGGCAATGGATGTCGAATTGAAAGTATTGGTCTCGATAATATCCGCGCCAGCATCAAAGTAGGCTGTATGAATAGCTTTGATGATATCCGGGCGGGTGATGGACAGGAGATCGTTATTGCCCTTTAGATCACAGGCATGATCGATGAAACGTTTGCCACGGTAATCCGCTTCTTGCAATTCATAAGACTGAATCATGGTGCCCATGGCTCCATCCAGTATCAGGATGCGTTCCTGTAATGCCTGTTCAAGTTGTGATGTCTTTTCGGTCATACCTGTAGGCTATTTCTTTCAGGTTATTCTTGGTAAAATTGTGCGGGTAGGCTTGAGGATGCGGAGGGAAGTATGGTCATGGAGTGACATGATCGGCTCGCTCGTTATGTTTACTATCGTTCAAGCAAGCGTCGTTTTAAGCTACGATGCCCGGGCCTGGCAGTCCCTCCTGATATGCTTCGTTATCAGTTGTCACCGTCGCAGCACTCCCCAAGCGGAAACGCAACGGGGGGATTATAATACAACTCGTCATGAGTTACTAATCGTGCTGTTCCGGTTCCAAATGTTGTTTGTTTAAGTCATTAACAATATATCAAGTTAGACCGGACAGGAAGTTGGTCCGGACAGGATTTAGTTTTATTCTGAGCCTTGGAATAAGGCAAAATGCAAAGGACGTGATCATTGCCAGAAAGTAATATAGCACGATTAAACTATCTCCGAGTCATGCTCGTGACGATGACTCGGCTTTTCTGACGCTCTGGTCGATAATTTTGGAAAAATGGGCCATCTAAGCCACCTTTATAGCTTCATCCCTCTTGCGGGACATTGCAACTTGATCGATGAATTTACGTATTTAGTGTCTATAGCAAATCATTGTCCCAATTAAATTTATGGATGAGAAATGATTATTTTCTGAAAATGTCCATTAATATTTCTGTTAATTCTTTTGCCAGAGAGGGCTTTGCAGATTTTCTGATTAAAACCGCCGAAGGATATGACATGGAAATAGCCTCAGTCATACTGGAAGTAACTAACGGAAAGTCAAGCTATAGAAATTTATTTAGGTTGTCTTGAGGTATTAATGCAACTCCGATTGAGTCAAGTGTTGGTCTGGTCAAGAAACTGAAAATGAAAATCGTTGCTGAAGTTGTGGAAAACTAAAGAAGAAATGGCACTCGTTAAAGTGCTCGGATGTGATCAAGTACAGGGTCGTTTTATAGAAAAACCGATGTTTGGAAACGATTCCGAAAAATTTATGCGTTTCTACAAAAATGATTAAGTGAGGTGATTCACCAAAATCGGTTTTCGGGATTAACTGTTTATAAGTTATGATTTCGGGATATTCGATCCTGCTGATTATCTGGATTATCTTGTCATTAACTTTTTTAATAAGGAAAAAATAATTCTATTGGAACGAGACACAGGCGACATATCGGGCGGGCGATTACCTCATAATCCGGTAATAATTATATCGGGCCTGGCTCTGTGTTTTTCCCAGATATGTTTTGCTGGTTCGTCCGATCTTAAGGTTTATTCCCCGATTGTCGAGAAAGGTGAAATAGGCATTGAGATATTGGGGAATACCACTTTTGATGATGATACGGATGACTCTCAGTATCATGAATTTGAATTTGAAACGGGGGTAACCGATTGGTGGGCAAGCTCTGTTACGGTGAGTTGGATCAAATTAGCTGAAGAAGACGACTTGAAATTTAATCTTGTCGGTTGGGAGAATACTTTCCAGTTCATCGAACAAGGTAAGTATTGGCTTGATACGGGGATTCATCTGGAATTTGAGTTTGTTGATGAAAATGATGAGGCAAATGTCTTCGAAATGCGAATGTTGTTTGAAAAAACAATCGAGACTTATCAACATATTCTGAATATAAATTTTGAGCAGGAATTCGGGAGTGAAGCTGAAGAGAGCACGGAACTTGAATACATATGGCGTTCAAAGAAAGAAATTTCGCAGATGCTTAGCATTGGTTTCGAGGCCTATGGAAGTCTTGGAGAAATAAAAGCATTTGCAACTTTACAGGAACAACAGCACATTATTGGTCCAGCGGTCTACAATGAATTTGAGATTTTTGGACAGGAAATTGAAACACATTTAACCTGGTTGTTTGGTTTAACTGATGCAAGTGCTAATCACACCCTCCGCTGGCAGGTGGAATTTCATTTTTAGGATATTCCCGGTTAAGTCCGGGCCTGGGCAATGAATTCACGACTTACATACCAGGTGTTGTTTAAGGTGATTTATATTTTTTCTCAGGAAGGAATACATTGACAATTGCACAGCGTTAATCTACCTTCCCGGCTTGGCAGCAGGTTCCTGCGAGTTTTTACGCTACAGGATTAAATGGGAAGTCGGTGAGCATTTAGCGAGCCTTTATGTGATTCCGACACTGCCCCCGCAACGGTAAATGAGTAATGGTAGATCATTTTACGCCACTGTGTTTGCTTACGGCATATAAGCATGGGAAGGCGATCTATTTGACCGAATAAATATTTTTTTCTCACTCATGAGTCCGGAGACCGACCCGCCGCTAAAACCATATCGCGGTGGGCGAGGGTGACGGTTTGGTAGTGCATATTTGTCTCATCTCCGTACGACCCCCTGACGATATCCTTTTATATTATCCCGATTACGGCGGGAATCGAGTATTTTGGAGATCGTTTTCGTGTTGCGCGTATTGTTTATTTCCAGCTTTTTTACGATTCAACTTTTGTCCTTTGCAGCATTCTCGGAATCAGATACTTTCGATCTGGAAAAGATAATTGTCACTGGTTCACATACACCCATCACTACCGAAGAAATAGGCAGTTCCTATACGGTGATTACCGAAGAAGATATAGAACGGCGACAGTCGGTCTTTGTCTCGGATTTATTACGGGATGTGCCGGGTTTTGCGGTAAGTCGTTCTGGTGCTGTCGGTAGTCAGGTTCAGGTTCGAGTACGTGGAGCCGAAGCTAATCAATTGCTTGTTTTAATTGATGGGGTGGAGGCAAACGATATTGCCGGAGGCGATGAATTTAATTTCGCACATCTCGTGACAAATAACATAGAACGTATTGAAATTATACGCGGCTCGCAGAGTGCCCTTTACGGTAGTGATGCACTTGCTGGTGTAGTTAATATTATTACAAAAAAAGGCATTGGAGCGGCAACATTGTCCACTTATGTCGAGGGAGGTTCTTTCGGAACGTCACATGCCGGTGCCGGTATTTCAGGAAGTGGGAAGATATATCAATTCAGTCTGCAAGGTTCATATTTAAAAACCGATGGTATTAATATAGCGTCGTCGGGAGATGAAGAAGATGGTTATAAAAACGGAACAATATCTTTTTCAGCGGCTGTTAACCCACTGGAAAGTTTGAAGTTTGATATTTCAGGCAGACATACAGATGCACAAAATGATACGGATATACAAAGTGCGACGTCAGTATTTATTGTTGATGCCAGTCACGAATCCGAAATTAGCCAGGATTACTTAAGAGGGCAGGCTACATTTGGTTTTTTTGATCAAGCATGGGAACATACCCTGGGCACAGCGATCACCAATACTGATAATGATTTCCTTGAAGATGGTTCTGAGACTAATAATTCACAAGGCAAGAAACTTCGGTTCGATTATAAAACGAATCTGTATTTTGATACTGCGGGGCCTGCTGACGCCGCACATGCATTAACATTCGGTATTGATCACGAAAAGGATTTTTTTAAACAGGAAGATAGCAAGTTTCGTGGTTTATCAAATCAAGAACGACGTGCAAAGACAACCGGTATCTTCGCGGGACATCATGTCAATCTGTGGGAACGACTATTTTTATCAATCGGTGTCAGACATGATGATAATTCTGATTTTAAAAATGCTACAACACATCGTTCCACAATAGCGTATAGAGTTCTTGACTGGGATTCAAAGGTTCACGCCAGTTATGGCACCGGTATCAAGCGGCCTACATTTGTTGATAGATTTGGTTTTTTCCCGGGACCACTTCATTTTATTGGCAATCCCGATATAAAATCGGAAAAATCCAAAGGTTGGGATTTTGGTATTGAAAAGAGTTTATCGAATGGTCGCGTCAATATAGGCATGACATATTTTCGTGCGAGATTGGAAGATGAAATTGTTTTAACCGGTTTTCCATTAACATCTGATAATTCAGATGCCATCAGTAAACGCCAGGGTATTGAAATAAACACAAGTACAGATTTAACGGAAAATCTGTTTATTTCCGCGGCCTACACGTGGCTGGATGCAACACAACCCAATACCTTGGACAGACAAATTAAGGAGGTGCGCAGACCGGAACACACGGCAAATATCAATTTACATTATAATTTTCCAAATAATCGTGCTAACGCAAACTTGAATGTCAGTTTTACAGATAATCAAATTGATACTGTTTTCCTGCCGGTCGCCCCTTTTACACGGACAAGAGTAAGCCTGAGTGGTTACACACTGATTAATCTCGCTGGTTCTTATAAAATTACAGATAAGTTTAGTTTATATGGTCGAATTAATAATCTACTGGATAAAAATTACCAGGATGTCTTTTCTTTTCAAACGCCGGGTATAAGCGGCATAGTGGGCGTTAAAGTAGCCCTCCAACCATAAGAGGATTTATACATGCAAAAACACAAATTGATTGCCAGTTACTTGCTTATACTGGTAGTAGCGTTTTCAAGATTGCTGCCGCATCCGATGGGTTTTACGCCGGTCGGGGCTTTGGGTTTATTTTCCGGTGCTTATATGAGTAATAAATGGTCATGGGCGATTCCATTGGTGGCTTTATTGATTGGTGACGTTATCACGGGATTGTATCATTCCACGATCATGCTTTCTGTTTATATTGGTTTTGCGCTTTCCGTCTGCGTCGGAAAGTTACTACTGAGTAAACGGCGTTCATTGTTCCGCATGGGATCGGCAATTTTTATTTCCGCATTAATATTCTTTATCTTGTCGAATGCGAGTTCCTGGTGGGTTTACTATCCACATACATCCGATGGTTTGTTGTTATGCTATATCAATGGTCTTCCTTACTTTGGCAGAAGTATATTGGCGGATACGTTTTACGGGATCATATTGTTCGGTGCCTATGAGGGGTTCCAATACCGGTATTTAAATTTAAATAAAGACGATGCAAAGGCAATCCCTAACTAAACAACGAGTCGTCTTGTCATGGAGCAGCGGCAAAGATTCTGCGTGGACATTATATCGATTGCAACAACAAGATGAATGTGAAGTCGTCGGACTGATGACGGCCTTTAATGAGGTATTTCAGCGATCAGCAATGCACGGAGTCAGGCGGAAGATGTTCGCAAATATCGTGAGAATCTTCTGGAAAAAAACAGATTTTGAATCCTTGTTTCCACTTTGGAATGAACCGACAGATTCTCCTGCGGAAGAGATGATTGAAGCAGGCTTGCGTGCAGGCATTACTTGTATGGATCCAGAGAAGTTGAATAGAAAATTTGCTGGCCATGACTTTGACAGAAAGTTCCTGCGAACATTACCCGCTGAAGTTAATCCTTGTGGTGAATACGGGGAATTCCACACTTTTACCCGGGATGGACCGATGTTCGATCAGGCAATTCAGGTTCAGTCAGGCGGAACAGTGGAAAAACAAGGTTTTTTATTTACTGATATTTTACCAAGGGAGTGGTCATCATGAAAATAGTGTCGCTCTTGCCTAGCGCGACCGAAATCATCTGTGCATTGGGCCTAAGGGAAAATCTAGTAGGCGTTTCGCATGAATGCGACTATCCAGCGGATGTCATCGGCTTACCCGTCGTGACAAAAAGCGTGATTCCGCATGATCTTTCAAGTCTTGAAATAGACCAGTCGGTGCGTACTCAACTGGGAACCACTAACGCCTTATATTCACTCAATGCAGAGTTACTGGAAGCGCTACAAGCGGATATCATCGTGACTCAGGGATTGTGTGAAGTATGTGCTGTCTCAGAAGTCGAGATAGCAGAAACCATCCTTCGGTTCTCAAAGACACCAAGGTTGGTGAATCTTGAGCCTATGTGCCTGGAAGATATGTTTGCCACCTTATTATTTCTTGGAGAAGAGGCCGGGAGCAGAACAATGGCTGTAAAGGTTGTGAATAATTTAACCGAGCGGGTTGAGAAAGTGCGTGCATTGACTGAGACCTATATCGAAATACAGGAATATCCTAAAGTAGCTTTTCTCGAATGGATAAATCCACCGTTCAATGCAGGCCACTGGACACCTGAATTAATTGAAATGGCGGGAGGTGTGGATTGTTTAGGCAACAAGCATCAACCGTCAGCAACAACATTGTGGGAAGATATTTTCGCGAATCAGCCTGATGTGATGTTTGTCGCTTGTTGCGGTTTCTCTGTGGATCGTGCGCTTGAGGACTTGCCGATATTACAATCAAATGACGGTTGGGATGATCTGCCTTGTGTTAAAAATAATCGAGTCTATTTCTCTGATGGCAACGCCTATTTTAATCGTCCAGGCCCCCGTCTTGTGGACAGCCTGGAAATAATTGCGAACGCATTACATCCTGATGTACATAGTTTGGCGACTGACCTGCCATTTGCGATCAAGTTACAATAATAATATGTAAAACAGCTATCAAATTTTTTTATGGGACATCGACTTTCAAAAATTTACACTAGGACCGGGGATGATGGAACTACAGGTCTGGCGGATGGTAGTCGTGTAAACAAGGATGAGAGTCGCGTAAATACTTTTGGCGATGTTGATGAACTAAATAGCTTGTTGGGACTCCTGGTTGCGAATGATATTGATAAAACAATCAGGGATTATCTAATAGATATTCAGCATGTGCTGTTCGATATTGGCGGAGAACTTGCCATTCCCTATAACATAATTGTTGATGACAGGCATGTTCAGTATATTGAAAAGATCATCGACAGGTATAATGCGTCTTTGCCGCCGCTGAAAGAATTTATATTGCCTGGCGGTTCTGTTTCTGCAGCGACATGTCACTATGCACGCACGGTTTGTCGTCGTGCGGAGCGTCAGTTCGTAAATTTGTCCCATGAAACGTCTATCAATGAATTTTCGCTTAGGTTTTTAAATCGATTGTCGGACCTGTTATTTGTATTGGCCAGGACATTGGCACGCAGTGAGGGAGGTCATGAGATATACTGGGAAAGCGAACGTTTAAAAGATTGATCAAGTATTGACTAATATGGTTTTTCTTCGAGTTTAAGCATTTGACCTTCTCGCATCATTTTCACCCTGTTGAGGAAAGTATTTCCTAAAAGTATGGTTCTGGGAAAGTCTCCGTTGTGGACGGCTGCTTGTACGTCGTGTAGTTTAATGTCGCCCACTATTACAGTCTTTAAATTAACCAGATAAATTTTACTTACCCCCGAGGCTGTTTCTGATAGACTTTTCTCACCTTCCAGCCTATAGTCAATACCGATTCTTTTTGCATCATGGCTATTCATTGAAATTAATGTTGCACCGGTATCAACTAAAAAATTTACCTGGAAGTCATTGATGCTACCGCCGACTTCGTACATGCCATATCTATCAGGGGCGATGGAAACAGAGTTGTAACCTGAAGGTTTTTTGTAATTTCCGCTTATGTGATGTCCCATCTTGTAAGTATTTTGTTCACCATTGATTTCTATCACTGCTTCTTCAGTATTTGCCGAGATAAGAATGACGCCTTCCGGACTGGGCTCGCCTGCCTTGAGTAACCTTTGTTTGCCGTCAATGATGGCAATAGCCTTATCATTAAATAAGCCCGAGATAGTGATTTTTTCGACAGCAAAAATGTCCATTGATAGAGCGAACAAGAAGAGATGCTGTAATAGTTTTAACATGGCATTCATATGTTGGTTTTTAGAAAATTGAATTATAACAATTCTATTCTGTATGAAACGATCATTGTTTTTCGTCATATCGCCCGTTAAGGCCTTTGTTACCTGGACAGGTTATATCACATTCATGAATATCCCGTTTAGACCTATCAATCTCGAAAAAAATATAAATTCCAATGACTGCTGTCGATGCAATTTATGCGAGTTATTTGGTTGCTTTTAAGACAAGATAGAATTACATTTCAAGTCGCCCTGTCGGGGAATTTTCTTCATTGACCAGTGTTTAATTCCCCATTCAATAATTTCCTCAACGCTTCCTTCCAATGTTATTTTATCCGGAGCCTGTCCCAGAAATTCCAGTGCCAGGAACAACGTCAATAGAGGTTGCGTGTCGTTAATCGGATCAGCATGCTGTTGTTTGCTCAATTTGACACCATGTCGGTCAACGGCGACAGGTAAATGTGCATAAGAAGGTGTTGGATAATCGAGTGTTTGTTGCAAATAAATTTGCCTGGGGGTGGAGTCCAATAAATCTGCACCTCTTACTATTTCGGTGATGCCCTGCCATGCATCGTCAACAACAGTAGCGATATGATAGGCGGCAAGACCATCGGCACGATGCACGATGAAATCCCCAATCTCGGTCTCCAGAACTTGTTGGAAGTAACCCTGGATTTTATCATTGAGTCCGATGGCCGACCGATTGCTGATAATACGCAGTGCGTGTCGTTGATCAGTTCCATGTGCCTGGTGGCGACAGGTCCCGGGGTAAATCTTGCCTTGTAACTGTTTTCTGGTACAGGTACATTGATAGATGAGTCCTTTCTCGGTGAGAATATCCAGTGCTTCCAAATAAGCCTGTCGTCGGTGATATTGGAACAGAACTTCACCATCCCAATGTAGGCCAAGTAACTCAAGCGATTTTAAAATAGAGGTATCGGCGCCATCCTGATTGCGTGCGGTGTCAATGTCATCCATGCGCACCAGCCATTTTCCACCTTGTTTTTTTGCATGCATGTAGCTAGCAACGGCAGCCACAACCGAGCCGAAATGCAAAGGCCCGTTAGGCGAAGGTGCGAATCGACCGATGACTGACATCTTATAACCAAAACAGTCGAAATCGACTGTATCATTACTGTAGGCTAACCCAAGTGCCTTTCCTTAATTTCATCCAGAGTTTTGCAATCTATGCATTGCGTTGCTGTTGGTCGTGCTTCAAGACGATGAATGCCAATTTCTATACCGCACATTTCACAAAATCCATAGTCACCTGAATCCAGCATGGCAATCGACTCTTCAATTTTAGAGATGAGTTTACGTTCTCTATCACGTGTACGCAATTCCAGAGCGAACTCTTCTTCTTGTGATGCGCGATCATTGGGATCCGGAAAGTTAGTTGCATCGTCCTGCATGTGTAGCATTGTTCTATCCACTTCCTTCATCAATTCTTTTTTCCAGGCAATCAGGATTTCTTTGAAGTGTTCAGTTTGCGCTTTCCCCATGTAATCGTTACTTTTCTTTTTTCGCCTGTGAGGAGCGACTGCTGTTTTTTTGGAGGATGATTTTTTTATATTTGTCACCTTGCCCGTGACTTTATTTTTTTCCTTCTTCCCGGTTATTTCTTTCTTACTGGAAGTTTTCTTCCGAAGTACTTTCTTTTTTTTCTTCTTCGTAGCGATACTTTTAGCCACTCTCTTCTTTGCAGGAGATTTTTTTGCAGTTTTTTTCCTGACGGTCTTTTTCCTGGCGGCAGTTTTCTTCGCCGCTTTCTTACTGACGGTCTTTTTCCTGGCGGCAGTTTTCTTCGCCGCTTTCTTACTGACGGTCTTTTTCCTGGTGGCAGTTTTCTTCGCCGCTTTCTTACTGACGGTCTTTTTCCTGGCGGCAGTTTTCTTCGCCGCTTTCTTACTGACGGTCTTTTTCCTGGTGGCAGTTTTCTTCGCCGCTTTCTTACTGACGGTCTTTTTCCTGGTGGCAGTTTTCTTCGCCGCTTTCTTACTGACGAGTTTTTTCTTGCTCGCAGCAGTTTTTTTAGTCGTTTTTTTGACTATGTTCCTTTTGATAACTTTTTTAGTCTTTTTTCTCGTAGGCATAACAACCTCACTCCAACCGCTTAAAAATCAGCGTGCATAAATACCAGAAAGCCTGGTTACTGGCAATCAGGATTTGTTCTAGAGATGCTGAATATTATTATATCAAGAACTTATGTGCTGAGCAGGCTATTCTATACCCATATTTTATTAGCTCCAGCGACAGATTATGGGTACGGCAATAAAATTAATTATTGGTATGAATGTCAGTAACATGACTCCCGGATCAAAACCAAAAGTTGGTTTTTTCTGTGCGTCGATCATTTCTCGTTGCTCCGGAAACCGAATACCATGGTTGGTCATCGGATCGTTGATGTATTTGATGGCTGGTATTGATGAACTAAAAAAGAATCGGTACCACAGTTACGATTGGTGACAGGAATGAAATATAGTAATAGAGAGCAGTGCCCTAATAGCAGAATAGAGAATTTTTTTGATTTAGACTGTATAGCGGCTAAGTATTTCTTCAGGAAGGTATCCTGATACCTCTTAACATTCGTTCATGCAATATTTGCTAGTTACCTTACCACTGTTTCTGTCAGAAGATCGTTAAATGGTGCTGTGATCAGATTTGTAAGGATCGGAAGGCAAAAAAGAAGATAGTGATAGACACACGTGGACAGAGTATCCATATTATCTATTCTCACCAGCCAGTATTCCGGCTTTTAAGAAAGATGAAAAGTATGCTTGCACTATAAATATGGCAGTGCAATTATATCAATCCAGTAAAGGCGTGAATCTGTAAATTTTAATGCTGAGCTGAACGACTGGTTTTAAAGGGAAGAACATACTTGAAATCTCGTGAGGAAATCAGACGTCAGGGCAGGGGGGGTATATCTATTGGATGCCATCCCTCCATTCTGTGTTCTGTAACGACAGTTGTATAAAGCCCGCCCCTGACATTAAATTTTGCCGTGAGTCGCAATAACCTGGGTAAGATAGCGGCGACGATATCTTCCAATATTTTGTTGGTCACAGTTTCATGAAACGTCCCCTTGTCTCTATACGACCAGATATAGCGTTTTAATGCTTTGAGTTCAATGCAAAGCAGGTCGGGGACGTAATCAAACTCCAGTGTCGCGAAGTCCGGCTGTCCGGTCTTAGGACACAGGCAGGTGAATTCGTGGGTTGAAATATGAATTGTATAGTCTCTTTCCGGTGATGGATTAGAGAAAGTTTCCAGTTGCTCTGAAGTTGTTTTAGACATCGTTTCGTTATCACAAAATTCACATGCGAAGTATAACATAATTTTTCACGAGCTTACTGCAAGAAGTTCATGGGTTACTGTAATTATCATATTAAATAACTAATCTAATTAAATAGATAAAAAAATATATTAATGTTAATAATAGGTTTATGTTTTGCTTGTTTGTCGCGCTTAATCTTTGTATCTTAACGCCTCATGCGCTTACGCAAAATCAAACTGGCTGGATTCAAATCGTTCGTTGATCCCACAACTCTTGACATACCGAGCAATCTCGTTGGTGTGGTCGGACCTAACGGTTGCGGGAAGTCTAATATCATTGATGCTGTGATGTGGGTTATGGGCGAAAGCTCCGCGAAACACCTGCGGGGTGATTCACTCACAGATGTGATTTTTAATGGTTCAACGGCCAGAAATCCAGTGGGTCAGGCGGCTGTCGAACTACTTTTTGACAATGCTGAAGGTCGAGCGGGCGGACAATATGCCAGTTACAGTGAAATTTCGATCAAACGACAAATCAACCGTGACGCAGTCTCAATTTATTATCTCAATGGCATACGTTGTCGACGTCGGGATATTCAGGAAATTTTTTTAGGTACCGGATTAGGTCCCAGAAGTTATGCCATTATCGAGCAGGGGACGATCTCCCGCTTAATTGAAGCAAAGCCTGATGAGTTGCGTACCTTTATAGAGGAAGCTGCCGGAATCTCGAAATACAGAGAAAGGCGCAGAGAGACCGAGAACAGAATAAAACATACTAAGGAAAATGTTGGCAGGCTTACAGATATTCGTGATGAGTTGGAAAAACAACTTGGCCATTTGCAACGTCAAGCGAAGGCTGCGGAACGCTATCAAGGATTGAAAAAAGAAGAGCGCCAGCTGCAGGCTGAATTATTAGCTCTGAATTGGAGAAATCTGAAGGCTCATATGAAAAATGAAGATGAGTTGGTGACCACGCAGGAGAATCTTGTTGAAGCCGGAGTTGCGGAAGTGCGACAGGCTGAAAGTGACATTGAGAAAAACCGTGATGAATTAGTGACGGCGAGTGGAACTTTTAACAAGGTGCAGTCGGATTTTTACAGTGTCGGCGGTGAGATATCACAGCTTGAACAGAAGATTCAGTATACGAAAGAAAGAATGGCGTCGATTGAACAAGACATCGAACAGGCACAAATGGAAGAGGCTAAAGTCAAGCAACAGCTACAACAAGATAAAAACAGCCTGGAAAAATTGATCTTGACGGCAGGGTCACTGGAACCGGAGTTACAAGGCTCAAGGAATGAAAGCGATAAGGCCTACGAATTCTTGAATGAATCCGAACAGGCCATGCAAGGCTGGCAAACCGAATGGGATAAATTTAATGCAGTAGTCGCGGACTACTCCCGACAAAAACAAATCGCTGAGACACGCATTGAACATCTACAGCAAAATATTGAAGATTCACTGCAAAGACGAAAAGCCCTGGAACAGGAATCAAGTGGCATTGATGAAGATGCAGTGCGCAGGACTATCGATAAACAAAAGGCGGCAATTCAAGCAGCTGGAGAGAAACAATCTGATATTTCACGCCAATTGGAAGTCAAACGTCAAACTTTATTGAGCTTACGTAACGAAATACATGGCTTGGAACAAAAGGCCAATGAACAACGTCGGTCGCAGCAAACATTGGAAGGTCGCTTGTCGTCACTAGAGGCCTTGCAACAATTTTCTTTTGGCAAGGATCAAGAGGAAATGAGTCGCTGGCTTAAGTCAACGGGCTTGTCTGACAAACCAAGGTTGGCGCAGCAGATGAATGTTGAGTCGGATTGGATACGTGCCGTCGAAGTTGTGTTGGAAAATAACCTGCAGGATATTATTGTTGATGAGCATGATCGATATACAACAAAATTAGCTTTGTTAAGTGAAGGTAATCTAGGCATTATCTCGACAACGGGTGAATCATCGTCTAATAAAACATTATCCGCGCAATCGAATTTTCCTCGATTAGCGGATAAGATTAACGTTGATTTTTCATTAGCTGGATTACTTGATGGTATTTATATTGCGGAAGATCTTGATGCCGCGAAGAAAATCAAAACGCAGTTAAAGGGAAATGAATCTGTCATTACACGTGATGGAATATGGCTTGGTCGAGATTGGTCTCGCGTCTGTAGAGGAATGGATGAGCAAAAACGGACATTAGTCAGAGAGCAGGAAATTCAGGATCTTAAAGTACTTCATGTGGCAGCAGAGAAACAGTTGCATGAGTTGGAAGGTAATATAGAAAAGCACCAATCTTCACGCGAGCAGTTAGAAAAGTCTTTGGATGATTTGCAGTCGAGTTTGCACCGAAATCAGGAAGTACTATCCGAATATCGTGCAGCATTAGCCGCGAGTCAGGTACAGCAAGAACAAGTTAAAACAAGAGGTGAAAGAATCAGTGAAGAACTTATTAGCCTTGGTGAACAGATAAAAGATGACGAGTTTGAAATAGGAACAATTAACGATAGCTTGCAAAGCGTTTCCAGTAATTGTAAGGACATGGAAAGCCAGCGCGAAGTCTTGATTAAATTGAGGGAGCAACACCGAACTTCATTGAAAAATGCACGCCAACGTTGGCAGGCGATCCATGAAAAGAGTCATGGAATTGCTCTGCAATTAGAATCTATCAGTTCGCAACGTGCATCATCTGAGCAAGCAAGCAAACGTAACCAGATGCAGCTCGAATATCTCCGGAAGCGTTATGAAGATCTTGAGCGTGCTCTGAGTGAGTGTGAACAGCCTCTGCAAGAATATCAGGCGTCACTTGAGTTAAAACTCAAGGAAAAGATTGATGCGGAGAAGTTCCTGGCGGATGCCAGAACCTCAGTGCAGACGATTGAGAATTCATTAAGAGAATGTGAACAGATCAGGAGTGTGAAAGAACAAAGACTGCAAGAGTTGAGAGAGCTTCTCGAAAAGGCCCGGTTGGCAACTCAGGAGAGTCGAATCAGACTGCAAACAGTTGAGGAACAGCTTGAATCAAATGGTCATAAAGTTGCATCGATACTTGAGCAACTTGCTGTAGATGCCGATATTGATGAAAGGAAACGACGTTTGGAAAGTCTAGCTGGAAAAATACAAAAATTGGGACCCATTAATCTCGCTGCTATCAATGAATTCTCCCAATTATCCGAACGTAAAATTTATCTTGATAGTCAGGATGAAGATTTGGCAAAAGCATTACACACACTGGAAAATGCAATTCGCAAGATCGATAAAGAAACCAGGACACGATTTAAAGAAACATTCGGCAAGTTGAATGCTAATCTAAAAGAGAGATTTCCGCAGTTATTTGGAGGCGGGCACGCATACCTTGAACTGATTGGCGAAGATCTGTTGCAAACGGGTGTAACTGTTATGGCTAGGCCCCCAGGGAAACGGAATAGTACGATTCACCTGTTATCCGGTGGAGAAAAGGCTCTTACAGCAGTCGCACTGGTGTTTTCAATTTTTGAACTTAACCCGGCACCTTTTTGTATTCTTGATGAGGTTGATGCGCCGTTGGATGATGCTAACGTTCAGCGCTACAGTGATATGGTGGCGAAAATGTCGAAGGATGTTCAGTTCATATTTATTACGCATAATAAAATCACCATGGAAATCGCAAATCAATTAATGGGTGTGACGATGAACGAACCTGGTGTCTCTCGTTTGGTCTCCGTTGATGTTGATGAGGCGATTGAGATGGCGAAGATAGCCTGATTTGGATCATGCCTGGAGTATTTGCTCAAGTATATAGTCGTCCATTCTCAACCAGGACAATATGAATATTTTCGTTTGCTACCGTTTGGCATCGGATTGTTTGTCATTGCACTTATTTACTTTTGGGATACTTTTAATAAACAAAAAATACAGGTTCACTCCCGTAAGGTGAAATTTGCCGGCTGCAAAGGTGGTTCGAGCGTAATTGTAAGTATAGGTATGAAGTTCGGTGCCATGAACATTTATCACCATCACGGCATAGATGCTATGGAAATTGATCAAACTATTTTCAGCATGGCGAACCATGTATGAACCTGGCTATTTTGAATCAGGGAATATGGATGTTTTTCAGACCAGAGATCTAGCCCTGTTTATGCGAATACTCACGCTGATTAATAGTATGATTGCGCTACTTTTGATGCATGAAACTACGTTGGATCTGGCCGAACTCCCGAGAGGTGAAATCTACAATTCTGGGTATAAGCCTGTTAATGTAAAAACTTTGCAGGCAATATGTAATACGGTAAATAAAATTGTCTGACATTATTTTCAATCAGTGAGTTCGCAATCAAAGGTAATGCGTATGGAAGAACTACGCGCACGCATCAATCAACATAATTATCAATATTATGCTCAAGATAACCCTGTGGTGCCTGATGCAGAATATGATCGTTTAATGCAAGAATTGTTGTCTCTCGAAAAAGAAATTCCAGAACTGGTCACGAATGATTCTCCAACACAGCGGGTAGGTGCCGAACCACTCGATAGTTTTTCTGTGACAGAACACGCCAGGCCCATGTTGTCTTTGAATAATGCGTTTGATGAAGGGGAAATGATAGTATTTGACCGCCGTGTGCGTGAAACATTGAAGCAAGAGCAGATAGATTATGTAGGTGAAACTAAACTGGACGGCTTGGCCATCAGTCTTGTTTATATAGATGGTGTATTAGATCAAGCGGCAACCAGAGGTGATGGCGCAACAGGAGAGAATGTTACCCAAAATGCCCGAACGGTTCGGGATATACCTCTGCGTCTTCAGGGCAAAGCGATTCCAAAATATGTTGAGGTACGTGGTGAGATATATATGACGCACCAGGCTTTTCATGGACTCAACCAAAAACAGGAAGCAAAAGAAGAAAAACTATTTGTAAACCCACGTAATGCTGCGGCAGGAAGCATGAGACAACTGGATTCAAGGATTACCGCTGACAGAGAGTTAAGTTTTTTTGCATACAGCATTGATCATTTGGAGGAAGATAAATCAGGTACTGAAATTACAAGTCATTCGGAGATGCTTGCGAAATTAAAAAATTTGGGCGTGCCTGTGTCGCCGGAGACGATTGTACTCAGAGGTTTTGAGGCTTGCTTGCAGTATTATCATGCTATCAACAGTCGCAGAAGCCTTTTGGCTTATGATATTGATGGTGTTGTATTTAAGGTTAATGATCTCAAGCAACAAGAAATCATGGGTTTTGTCGCACGTGCGCCGCGATGGGCGATTGCTTATAAATTTCCGCCGGAAGAAGAATTAACTGAAATACTGGATATTGAAATTCAGGTAGGTCGTACGGGCGCGTTGACACCTGTAGCCAGATTGAAGCCTGTTTTTGTAGGCGGAGCGACGATCACTAATGCGACTTTGCACAACGAAGATGAGCTTAAACGTAAGGATATTAGGGTGGGGGATACCGTGTTTGTGCGGCGTGCCGGGGACGTTATTCCTGAAGTATTAAAAGTTGTATTAGAAAAACGTCATGAGCATAGTAAGGCATTTAAAATGCCATCGAAATGTCCGATCTGTACTTCTGATGTTGAAAAAGAAGAAGGTGAAGCCATCATACGATGTAGTGGAGGACTTTACTGTTCTGCACAACAGATACGGGCGATCATTCACTTTGCTTCAAAACGTGCCATGAATATTGATGGTCTCGGAGAAAAATTAGTCGAACAATTGGCGGAAAAAAAATTAGTCCAAAATGTGTCCGATCTATATAAGTTAAAATTCGAGCAGCTTGTTGGACTTGAACGCATGGCAGAAAAGTCAGCTGCTAATATTATTAATGCATTAAATCTCAGTAAAGAAACAACGCTTGATCGTTTTCTTTATGCCTTGGGTATACGTGAAGTCGGAGATGCCACTGCCAGATCGCTGGCTGGTTATTTCGGTACATTATCCTCGATAAAATCAGCGAACCGAGAGACTTTGGAAGAAGTTACAGATATTGGATCTGTCGTGGCAGGACATATTGTAACTTTTTTCCTACAGACTCATAACCAGGAAGTCATTAATGATTTAATAGCGGCAGGCGTGCATTGGCAAGATGTCGAAATAAGAACAAGACAGCCGTTAAAAGGCAGGACTTTTGTTATCACGGGGATATTAGAAAATATACAACGCGACGAAGCAAGACAGCGCCTACTGGAACTCGGCGCCAAGGTCAGTAGTAGTGTTTCGAAGAAAACGGACTATGTGATCACAGGGAGCAATCCGGGCGGCAAGGCTGCAAAAGCCAGACAGCTTGAAATCATGACATTGGACGAGCCTGCATTTCTGGCGCTAATCAATGGCAAGTGACATTTACGGTTCGCGCAAATTCTATTTCCCAAAGAACCTGGAGAATATGCCTTTCTTTTTCTTCTTGTTATTAGAAGCTGTTGCAGGACTTGCTCCACCTTGCCCCAGTAGCCCTTCCAGCCTTTTACCGGCAGCAGGACTCACATTGGCAGTCACTTTATTAATTAAATACTTTTCCTCGTAGCCCTTTTGCTTCAATTCTTTGAGCAATTCTCTTAGTGCATTATTATTGCCGGATTTGGCGATACCTACATAAAGCCCCTCAAGGAGAGACTCAGACCACATGGTAAGTGCCGTTTGTTCTTCTTCATTAGTCATTATATTGCAGTTCCAGATAGTTTCGTTAGCACACAGTATAAAACAATATGGCCTAATTTTAATATAGTTTAGCCTTGAATTAATGTAATGTTATGAATCGTTTCCCATCCACATTTTGGGATCTGAGCTTAAAGTACAAGCAGCAATGATCGATTACTTGCACGATTATTCCACCAAAAGCAGTTTGTTAGCAGGCACCTGAGTTGAATAATATCGTGCTGTGCCTTGATTAGCCAAGGGTTATGATAGGATCTTGCAAAGACAGTGACAGCGGTTGGTCGGTCATTGAGTCTCACACAAAGAACTTTGCCTTACACTGCAAAGTGTATCAAAATGACGTGGTCAACCTTAGGTTTCTTCAATGTCGTCAAAGCGAGATCCAATTCATCACCCATTAAGGAATATTTTTTAAGATTATAATATGAAAAATAATATTAATTTAAGTCAACGGCGAACTCTTTCAATATTTTCAATGGGATAATATCCAAAGCAAGCTGGTGTGTTCTTGTCAGGTACACTCTGGGGGCTATACCATCTGCATAGGCCTCTAGCCATCTGGCTGCACACAAACACCATGTGTTGCCTGGTTGTAATCCTTCAAACTCATAATCGGGTATGGGCGTGGAGAGGTCGTTACCTTTAAACCGGGAATATTCCAGAAATTCTTGCGTCGTTTCTATGCAGACAGTGTGTGAACCAAAATCTTCTTCACAGGTGTTACATTTACCATCCCTGAAGAAGCCCGTCACTGGGTTATTACCACACGAGACCAGTGGTTCACCGAAAACGTTGACTGATTTATCCATTTTCATTGTTACAAACTTTTATTATTCAATTCCAACCTGTTGTATTCTTGCTTCGAGATTTTGTACAAGATTTTGCCAGCTAATTTCATTATAGCTTGGGTTGAACCACATTAGATTTATTTTTCAGTAGTATCATATATCAGTAACTTAATTTTGTTGTGTCATGTGTTTTTGACGGGTGTACCTTTTATTATATGCATTCATGATAGCGGTACTGAGTAAAATAAATCCGGCGAGTAGGAAATAGATCGTTGCGAGACGAGTATTAAGGATAAAATGCAGTGCAATAATTGATGAAATAAGTGCCAGTATCAACGCGCCACTTGATCGATTCGGACATAGCAACCAGTGTGCGCTCAAGATTGTGAGTGAAAGAGTCATCATTATTTGACCAGGTTGCTTGATAATCGATTTTCCCTGCAACGGGTGCAGGAATGCGTCTATCGACAGGTAGTTTGCAATGCCAAGTTGGTTCGTTTTTACCAGCCAGATGATGCCAGCAATTTGTGCGCCTACAGGCAGTAGGCCTTTTATCATGTGTTGATAAGGAATGCCGCGTTCCTTGGAATAACTAAATATCAGGAAGTTCAATGGAATTAATATACACAGTAGATTGAACATGAGTTCTTTCTGAAACCCCAAGAGTCCTCTACCCCAAAAGAATTCGCTGACTGCTATGAAAGTGGCGGCGATGATAAAAAATAGATTAAATTCACGGATATTATAGAATAGCCAGCACAGTATGAGACCGATACCAAAAACTGTATAGGAAAGAAAACGCAGATCAGACTCCAGCCACGGGAATTCAGCCCAATTGAAAGTGATTGCTATTGCAGGTAGGAATAACGCCGATAACAAGAGTAATGCCATAAAAATATGTGATCTATTATTCATTTATCACTGGTTATAATTGTAAGAGCGTAGCTACGGTTCAAATACCCTATTTACGCTAGTTGTGAGCGGACTCGTATACAAAAAAACTAACATAATGGCATTTGCTGCATTTTCCAGAATACCGAGAAGGAAAAACAATAACGAGAGTTTTTACCATCAGTTATATTTGCTGCGATTTTATCAGTATCTGTGTGACACCATATATCACGGAAGAATAGAAAATAAGGATTTAAATAGAACAGAGGCACACGAGCCATTTTACCAGTAACCACAGATCATAAATAAAGTTTTGGTGTTAACAGACGAAACGAAAATATAATAAGGTCTTTGTCTTCATCTTAACGGCTTTGGCTTTTTTCTCCCAGCCTTGAAGCAAAAAGCTGGGGTTGGTGGGAGGATCTGTACCAAGTTGGGCGCGATGATACTCATAATGGATAAAGTGAAATGTGCAGCCCTTGGGTCTTTTTGTACCAGGGAAAACGCCGGAGTCAGGTGGTTCATAGTGGGTTACACGGTGATAGAGAACTTCGAGTTGGAAATGGGCGTAGGCTTTGCTCGTAGCTTTGGAATACCCGGGTCGACAACCATTCCGGCTATCTCTTTGCCGATTTGATCAAATTTTGTTTTCGAAGCCGGTTACAGAACGATATATGCCGCCAGCGTCGGGCGTTTCCCGCTTGGTGAGTATTTTGTTCTGACCGACCGCATCATCCGTGGCAGCCAATTCACCTAGCGTGTTGACGATAGGCAAGTGGAAAGTAGTGGTTTCAGGTTTCTCTTTGACTTTGGGTCGGAAGCATCGTGGGGCAACTTTTCCATGCGTGCCGACTATATCAATTTTAGCAACCGTCAGGAGGATGTGAATGCTGTCGGCCTGAATCTCCTTCCTCACCATTAATCAAGCCAACTAAAGGGCAGAACGGTCGGCAAAAAGGTGGAGGTGTCCGTGCTCGGCCGAGTTATGTTGACGATGATTTTGATGACGGGTACGACGCTAATGACTAAGGTACAAATTGCCGTTCACGGAATTTATATTCGTGTCCAAATTATTTAGTTTCGTAAGCGACGGCAAGGTTTTAAGTGGCAAAGTTCTTTTGCTGTTCTTCCAGGGGAATGAGTATTGTATTTTGTGGTGGCTGGAGATTATCAAGCTCAGGGTAATCAAGTGAATAGTGCAGGCCTCGACTTTCTTTGCGGCGTAGTGCAGAGCAGATGATCAATTCAGCCACAGTGACCAGATTGCGTAATTCAATCAGATCGTTGGTGACGCGGAAATTGCCATAGTATTCCATGATTTCTCGTTGTAATAGCTGTACACGGCGTTGTGCACGATGAAGTCGTTTTGTGGTTCTGACAATGCCTACGTAATCCCACATGAAGCGACGTATTTCATCCCAGTTGTGCGATACCACAACTTCCTCTTTGGAATCAGTCACTTGACTCTCATCCCACTCAGGTAATTGCGACGGCATTTCTGTCTCTGATAATTTATCTTTTATGTCCAGAAAGGCAGAATGTGCGAAAACAACACATTCAAGTAAGGAATTACTAGCCATACGATTGGCGCCATGCAGACCTGAGTTGGCCACTTCACCAATCGCATACAAGCCCGGTATGTCTGTTCTACCGTGTTTATCAATGACAATCCCGCCACAATTGTAATGGGCCGCAGGAACCACGGGAATGCGCTGTTTGGTCAGATCGAAACCAAAACATAAGCATCTCTGATAAATTGTCGGAAAGTGGGAAATGATGAAGTCTTTCGATTTGTGGCTGATGTCTAGATAGACGCATTCAGTGCCTGTTTTTTTCATTTCATGATCAATAGCACGAGCAACAATATCTCGCGGAGCGAGCTCGGCTTGTTTGTCAAAGCGATGCATGAAGGCCTCACCATTAGCAAGCAATAATTTCGCACCCTCGCCCCGTATTGCTTCTGAAATGAGGAATGATTTGGCCTCTGGATGGTAGAGACAAGTGGGATGAAATTGTATAAATTCCATGTTGGCGATTCTGCAACCCGCACGCCAAGCCATGGCAATACCGTCGCCCGTGCAAATATCTGGATTGCTGGTGTAGAGATAGACTTTACCGATGCCTCCTGTGGCAAGGATTACAAAACGTGCCTTGAACACTTCGACAGCGGATTCAGTTTCGTCATAGACGTATGCTCCAAGACATCTGTTTTGAGATGAATTTTGGTCCGATTTCTCACTTGTGATCAAGTCAACGGCGGTTCGATATTCAAATAGTTCAATGTTTGGGTGTGAGCGCACCTTGTTTTCCAGTGTGGTTTCGATAGCGTGTCCCGTGGAATCAGACGCATGAATGACGCGGCGATGGCTATGTCCTCCTTCCTGATGTAAATGAAAATCCATACTGCCATCAGCATCGATAACTCTGGTAAAATTTACGCCTAACCCGGTTAACCACTGAATACTTTCACGTCCATGTTCGACGACGGAGCGGACGATTTCTTCATCACAAAGTCCAGCACCGGCACGTAATGTATCCTGAACATGCGAATCGATTGAATCACTGGCATCAAGCACGGCTGAAACACCGCCTTGTGCATAAAAGGTAGCTCCTTCGGTAAGCTCACTTTTAGATAATACAGCGACGCTGGAATGTTCCGCCAATTGCAATGCGAGGCTGAGACCTGAAGCACCACTGCCAATTATCAATACATCATGTTGGTATTGGTGTGCCATGTGACTTAAGATAGTATACCCGGAAATAAATGTAAGCTATTGATTAGAATTTATTCTTTTAAAGTATAGATTTTTGATTCGGGTTATAAACAGTAATTATTTAAGAATCAAACAACATTCTACTCAATATTCTATCTACGAATAATAGCATGAGGTTTGCCTGGATGGGCGAAAGCGTTACTGATAAGCAATTGGTAAAAAGAGTACAGCAGGGCGACAAGAAAGCATTTGATCTTTTGGTGCTGAAGTATCAACAGCGCGTTATGAATCTGGTTTCAAGGTTCGTTTATCATAGTCCCGATGACGCACAAGATATTACTCAAGAAGCTTTTATCAAGGCTTATAGAGCATTGCCGAATTTTCGTGGGGAAAGTGCCTTTTATACATGGATATATCGTATCGCGGTTAATACAGCCAAGAATCATCTAGCCGTACAATCAAGGCGACCGCTTAAATCTGAACAAGATATTGATGATGTGGAACAAATCGAGGGCGATCACACTCTAAGGCACAGTGAAACGCCTGAGCGTCTATTACTCAGGGATGAGATTCAGGAAACTATTTTTAATTCAGTTGAGGCGTTGCCTGAGGATTTAAAAGTTGCGATCACCTTGAGAGAGGTTGAAGGGTTGAGCTATGAAGATATTGCAATTGCTATGGATTGTCCTATAGGCACGGTGAGATCGCGTATTTTTCGAGCACGTGAAGCAATTGATAAAGAATTAAAAGTATTAGTGGAACAATGAGTGAAAAGATGATGAATGAGAAAGAACATGAGCGATTATCAGCTCTGGTTGATGGTGAATTGACTCATGAAGCAAGCTCGACAATTGATAATTTATGCGAAGATGAGCAAGCTGAGGGAATATGGGCAAGATATTGTTTAATTGGTGATTGCTTACGCGGTTCTTTACCGGAACGCTATGAAAATATGACGGGTGAAATAAGAGCGGCTGTTGCTTCTGGGCCGACGGTTTTCGTGCCCGACAAGAGACAAAATACTTTAGTGAAACCGATTATAGGATTCGCTATTGCGGCGTCAGTCGCTGCTATTGCAATATTTAATGTGCAACAGCAGGCAAGGCAGGTCCCAGCCGCAGATCAATCGGGCATTGCAGAGAATGAGACTTCTATTTCGGTGCCGCAGCCTGCCCACCGGCGGAATCATCAGCTACAAAGTCCGGATCCGAGGTTGAGCCGATACTTGGTTAGTTATGATGAGTATCGTGTCAATACAGGGGTTAGAGGCATGCCTCCCCACGTGAGAATGGTTGCAGTTAATGTTGTAACCACAAAATAAATAAGCTGTTGGGAATTGAAAAGAATTGTTATCTCGTTGTATTTTTCTGCTTTTAATATTGCATCCCGCCGTTTCGTTTTCTGCGGATCAGATGTCGTTGGCACAAGAGCTGATGCGCCAGATGTCTGCAGCCAACCACGAACTGAATTATGAAGGTTTTTTCGTTTACAGGCGTCAGGGCAATATGGATACCATGCGCATTATTCATAAGGTTGATGAAAATGGTATTCAGGAACGAATTATCTCTTTGACGGGTTATGCGCGTGAAGTAATACGAGATAAAGATTCGGTAACTTGTTTTTTGCCTGATGATGGATCGGTGATGGTGAAAAAAAGTAATTCAAGGCATTTTCAAATAACTCGGTTGCCGGAACACATTGGTAAGGTTTCCGAGTATTATACCTTTGCAATTGCCGGTCAGGATCGCGTTGCTGACAGGCCTGCATGGATAGTGGATATCTTGCCGAAGGACAAGTATCGATTTGGATATCAACTATGGATCGATCTGGCATCGAAACTATTACTTAAGGCCGAATTAAAAGATAAGCAAGGAACGCCGTTGGAACAGTTCTTTTTTGCGAAACTTCAGATTTTGGATGAAATCCCTGATGCATGGTTAAAACCCGAGATATCAGGCGTTGGTTATACCTGGCATGATAATTCCTCGGACGAATTGCCCATGGATAAGAGCTATATATCCTGGAAAGCAACGTGGATGCCCGAAGGTTTCACTATAAGTGATCATGAAAAACAAACGGTTGAAGAAAGCCAAATGCCTCTTGAACATTTGACATATTCAGATGGTCTGGCCCTGATTTCAATTTTTGTCGAAAAACTTGGTGAATCTGTGAAGACCGTCACTGGTCCATCCAGCATGGGCGGCATCAACACCTTTTCAACGATGATGGGTAAATACCTGATCACTGTTGTTGGCGAAGTTCCCCAGGACACAGTCAAGTTGGTGGCTAAATCGGTTAGTTATGTCAGATAAATAATTCTGTACCACCAATGGGCTATTATTTTTGCAGAAATGCCTTGTTTGTCTAAAACAGTTTTATCATATGAAAAACCATCAATTCTACGGAGTGTTTATGAATTACACAATTCTATGGTCCAGGAAACTGATGTTTGCTTCTGTCTATCTGATTTTATCATTTCAATCTCTGCAAGCGCGTTCATTACCGGATTTTGTTCCTCTGGTGGAGAAAAATGCTGCTGCAGTAGTGAACATAAGTACCACATTTATAAATAACGAACGCCATTTGCGGTTCGAAGAATATGGTCGACCGGATATTCCGGAAAATAGTCCGTTCCATGATTTTTTTAATAAGTTTTTTAGCGAAATTCCAGGGGGCGTAATACCTAATCAACAAAGGACATCACTTGGTTCAGGTTTTATCATGTCAGATGATGGTTACATAATCACTAATAATCATGTCGTAAAAGATGCAGATGAAATTATTGTGCGGCTGAATGATCGAAGAGAATTTGTCGCGGAAGTCATTGGTGCCGATGAACGTAGTGATCTCGCTGTCTTGAAAATTGAGGGCGAAAAATTACCAACACTAAAACTTGGCGATTCATCAGGTTTAAAAGTTGGAGAATGGGTATTGGCCATAGGTTCACCCTTTGGTTTTGACCATTCTGTCACGCAAGGTATTATCAGTGCGATGGGTCGTAGTCTACCTAACGAAAATTATGTCCCGTTTATCCAAACTGATGTATCTATCAACCCTGGTAATTCAGGCGGTCCGCTTTTCAATCTCCAGGGTGAGGTCATCGGTGTCAACTCTCAAATATATAGCCGTACGGGCGGTTTTATGGGCATGTCTTTCGCGATTCCGGTCGATGTTGTTAAAAATGTGTATCAGCAGTTAAAGGATGAGGGCCGTGTTTCACGTGGTTGGTTAGGCGTTGTGATACAGGATGTGACCAGAGAATTAGCCGAATCTTTTGGCATGAATAAACCTCACGGTGCATTGATAGCAAAGGTGTTGTCAGATAGTCCTGCTGAAAAAGCCGGATTTTTGGTGGGTGATATTATCGTTAGTTTTAATGGAGATGAAATCAAAATTTCATCGGATTTACCACCTATGGTCGGCAGTACAAAAGTAGGTAGTAATGTGTCTGTTCAAGTAATCAGATATGGAAAGTCTGTCAATCTCCAAGTAAAAATTGCAGAATTGCCGGTTAACGACGCTAGCAAGTTTGCAGCGACAGGGAAAAATCGAAATAAGGCCAGAAACCAGTTGAATGTATTGGTTGAAGATTTAACCAAACAACAACGCCAGGAAATTGAAATTAAGGATCATGGAGTGGTTGTCAAACAGGTTTTATCAGGACCCGCATATAAAGCAGGCATAAGGAATGGTGATGTTATGCTGTTGCTTAACAATATAAAAATAAGAAATGCGAAACATTTTATGGAACTGGTTGCTCAGTTACCAGAAAACAAGTCAGTACCTGTATTAATCCAGAGGCAAGGCGGACCTGTTTTTCTTGCTTTAAGGATAGAAGAAGGTTCTTGATCAGTTACAATAAATTATTTGTCGATGATGTAGAGATTTGTCATTACAAGGTTGAATCGCAAGAAACTCATCACGATTTCTATATGACAATAAAATAATTGACCAAGTCTTTGGTTAACATACAATTTAGACTTATGAAACCAAAATATACCCAAGCCCAGTTTGATTCGGCTCTTCTTAAAATCTTAAAAAGAAAGAAAAAAGAAGGACTGAAAAAAGCTAGGGTTGTGTCGTGTGAATTACATCGTCTTGTTGCACGTAGCGGCGATAATAGAATGCCTATGGCATGTAATGCAATGTGGGCTTTGTATAATAAGGTTGGCGGGGATATTATTCATACAACGCCAAGCAATATGTCTTCAACCATAGAAATTGAGTATGTCCTTTCTAAAATTTTTTAGAGTTCTTTGTTTTATACTTGCTCTCGGTGTGTCCAATAAAGCACTTTCAAATTGTGAGGTGTTTATGAATTTCTATGAGGGTGGAAATAAAGATATAGCAATGATTGAGGTGGAAGGGTTTTCTGACGATAGTGCACCTCGTGAAAGCAATAGACAACTGCAAATGCTTAATGTGCGATTGAATCAGCTTATTGCCTTACAGCTTATGGAGGTTCATAAATGTCCTTCACCTAAACATACAAGTTCAGGTATTGCTTACAGTATTCAAGCACTACAATGCCAAACAGAGAAAATTAAAGGCAATTACACATCCGAAAAATGTGATACTTCAAAATGGAAAAGTATTTTGGATAAAAAATAAAAATAATATATTGTCATAAAACCCAAGGTTTCCTGCGCCATGCTAATCAGCGCAGGTTAGAAGAAGATTCTTAATCAATTGCAAAAAAAATTTGTCGAAATTGGAATTTATTATTTATAGCAGAGCAGGATGCCATCTATGTGATTTGATGAAAGACGAGTTGCAAACAATGTCGGTGTCGGCTGCCAGAATAATAAAGTTGATCGATATTGATAGTGATCCAGATTTAAGAAAACAATTCAAAGATAAAATTCCGGTATTATTTATCGATGATGTAGAAATTTGTCGTTACAAGTTGAATCGCAAGAAACTCATCAGGCATTTAGCAGCAGAGTAATCTCAACATTACAATATCACTGATACTGTATCTGGGTCTCTGTATAAGCTAGAATCGCCTGCCTTTAAATATTCATAGGCTAAATTAAGATAGCCAGTCATCAAATTGAGCGCATAAATGAATGCAATATATTCGCAATTTCTCAATCATTGCACATATAGATCACGGTAAGTCGACACTGGCGGATCGGTTTATACAGCATTGCGGTGGTCTGACCGAGCGCGAAATGAGTGAGCAAGTTTTAGACTCAATGGATCTGGAGCGTGAGCGGGGGATTACAATTAAATCTCAGAGCGTAAGTCTCAATTATAAAGCGAAAAATGGGAAAACTTATCAGTTAAACCTTATTGATACGCCGGGACATGTGGATTTCAGCTACGAGGTTTCACGTTCTCTGGCTGCTTGTGACGGTGCTTTATTGGTAGTTGATGCGACGCAAGGTGTTGAAGCACAGAGTGTTGCAAATTGTATAACCGCAGTCGACCTTGGTTTGGAAGTACTGCCTGTCCTGAATAAGATTGATCTTCCATCTTCTGAGCCTGAACGTGTATTAAACGAGATCGAAGAGATTATTGGTATCGATACTGAAGAGACAATACAGGTAAGTGCGAAGACAGGGCAGGGTATCGTTGAACTACTTGAGAAAATTATAGAAGTGATCCCGGCACCATCAGGGATGGGAAATACACCTCTCAGGGCATTAATCATTGATTCCTGGTTTGATAATTATTTAGGTGTTGTTTCCTTGATCAGGATCGTCGATGGTCGCCTTTCGGCAGGGAAAAAAATGACTGTCATGAGTAGCAAGCGAGATTATTTAGTTGATGAAGTAGGTATTTTTAAACCGAAGAGATCCCGGCAGTCAATGCTAAATACAGGTGAAGTAGGTTATGTGATATGTGGAATTAAAGATCTCGCCGGCGCTCCTGTCGGTGATACGTTAACACTTTCTGAAAATCCGGCTTCCGAGATGCTGCCAGGATTTCGGGAGATAAAACCCAGAGTATTTGCAGGTATGTATCCAACTGATTCAGGCAATTATAAAGTCTTTAGAGAAGCACTGACGAAATTAAAATTGAATGATGCGGCACTTAACTTCGAGCCTGAAACATCTCAAGCCCTGGGTTTTGGGTTTCGTTGCGGTTTTTTAGGGATGTTACATATGGAAATTGTTCAGGAACGTCTTGAACGCGAATATGATATGAATATGATCATTACGGCACCAACTGTCGTTTATCAGGTGGAGGTTACCAGTGGGGAAGTGATACTCATTGATAACCCCGCGAATTTACCACCTGCAGACAAAGTGAATGAGATTCGTGAGCCCATCATTTATGCTGATATGCTTGTACCTCAGGAATATTTAGGTAACGTGATTACATTATGCATTGAGAAACGGGGCGTGCAAAATAAACTACAATATCTCGGCAACCAGATATCACTGGGATTTGAATTACCCATGAGCGAGGTTGTCCTGGATTTTTTTGATCGTCTCAAATCAGTGAGCCGTGGATATGCGTCTTTTGATTATCATTTCCTAAGGTTTCAGTCATCATCGTTGGTGAAATTGGATGTGCTAATTAATGGTGATCGCGTCGATGCCCTATCTACTATCATACATCAGGAACAGTCCCGAAGTAGAGGGCATGATTTAATAGTTAAAATAAAAGAATTTATTCCCAGACAGATGTTCGATGTAGCGATTCAGGCCGCCATTGGGTCAAAAATTTTGTCAAGAACTTCAGTTAAGGCATTACGTAAAAATGTGACAGCAAAATGTTATGGTGGCGACATTTCGCGTAAGCGAAAATTACTGGAGAAACAAAAGGCAGGTAAAAAAAGAATGAAGCAATTTGGATCAGTGGAAATACCACAAGATGCTTTCATGGCTATATTACACGTAGGGAAAAGAGATAAATGAATGTGGATTTTTCAGCTGTATTGGTCATTTTAGTATTCATAAGTGGTCTTGTTTGGTTATGTGGCGTACTTTTTTTTGTTGATAAAAATAGTAAAGATGATAATGGTGAATTGGTTCTGCCCGCCATTGTCGATTTTGCCAGGTCTTTTTTTCCAATATTCCTTGTTGTCCTGATATTACGCTCATTTATTGTAGAACCTTTCAGGATACCTTCAGGTTCGATGATGCCAACGCTGTTGATTGGAGATTTTATTCTGGTCAATAAATATGATTACGGCATCCGCCTGCCCGTACTTAATACTAAAATAATTGAAAATAAGACGCCGAATCGTGGAGATATCGCTGTTTTTCGTTATCCGATGGATCCAAGTATTCCTTTTATCAAGCGTGTTGTAGGGTTGCCAGGTGATAAATACAGTTATCGCGATAAACTATTGACTATCAATGACGAACCCGTTGAACGAATAGAAATTGGTACTTATCAGGCTGAGGGATCAGGTAAGATTATGGATGGAGCAATATTGAGCAGGGTCTTGCTTGAAGACGCTGAACATGAGATTTTGAGCCTGCCGTACAGGCCTTCGCAGAATATTGAAGGTGTTGTTCCTCAGGGACATTATTTTGTTCTGGGAGATAATCGCGATAATAGTAAGGATAGTCGCTACTGGGGGTTTGTTCCGGATGAAAATCTTGTCGGTCGGGCATTCATGATTTGGATGAATTGGGATAGTAAAAATGGTGGTATTGGGTGGAACAGAATTGGTACGATAATAAGCGAATAAATGATTAAAGGGGTGGACGATGCAGAATTTGAGAAATAAGCAGTATGGAATTGGTTTCCTGGGTTTGTCCGCGTTACTGGGGGTTCTTGCTTTTTTTGTTCTTACGGGACTTAGAATTTTTCCGTTATATACCGAGAAGTTTGCAGTTATTGCGGCAATGGAAAGTGCTGCAGGTCGGCCGGATATAGAAAAATTAAGCAAAGGAAAAATACGAACAAGTTTCCAAAAAAACATAGAAATTAATTCAAATACGATTCGTTTTAGTAAAGATGAAGATCTTAAAAAATTGGTAAATATTGTTAGAGATAAAAAATCAGGAAAGAAATATCTACATGTTGCCTATGAAGGTAGAAATGAATATGTAAGAGATATAAAATTTTTACTCGAGTTCGATCATAAAGTTGAGATTGGTGGAACTGAAGGTAAATGATTGAATGCTCGTCCAGGCTGGAAAAAGCAATAGCCTATGATTTTAAAGATAAAATGCTTCTTAAAACCGCCCTAACACATCGCAGTATTGGTCGTGGTCATAATGAACGGCTTGAGTATCTTGGAGATGCCGCACTTGGATTCATTATTGCCGATGAAATATTCCATAAATTCCCCCATGCTACAGAAGGCGAACTTACCCGTATTAGGTCTTCCCTGGTTAGAGGGGAGACTTTAGCTGTGTTAGCTCGAGATTTAAGTTTGGGCGATGCTATTAAGTTAGGTTTGGGAGAAGTGAAAAGTGGAGGTTGGCGCCGTGATTCTATCCTTGCGAATACCTTGGAAGCAGTTATTGGCGCCGTATATCTTGATTCTGATATGGAAGTTTGTCGAAAATGCGTCATTTCTCTTTACCATCAATTGCTGTCCAGGGTTTCTCTCGAGAATTTAAATAAAGATTCAAAAACAGGCCTTCAGGAATTATTGCAATCGAAGAGAATGGAGTTACCTGTATATCAGGTATTATCAGAACACGGCGATGCACATGAGCGACTTTTTACGATTGAATGTTCGATAAAAAGCTTGAATATTTCAGTTCAGGCTGAAGGTCATGGTAAACGTATTGCCGAGCAGTTGGCTGCTGAAAAGGCGCTTGGTGTAATGGAAAAACGATTGAAGAAAATTCAATAAAGATTTTGTCGAAGAAAAAATCACAAAATAGCCAAACTTATTGTGGCTATGTCACTCTCGTTGGTCGATCCAATGTCGGTAAATCGACACTACTGAATAACTTGATAGGACAAAAGTTAAGTATTACTTCAAGAAAACCTCATACAACACGACGTCACATGCTTGGTATAAGTACTGTTAATAATCATCAAATTATTTATGTTGATACTCCTGGTATACAGTACTCTCCAAGGAACGCCATGAATAGATATATGAACAAGGAAGCAAACACCGCAATCGCAGATGTTGATATTTTGATTTATGTAGTTGAAGCATTGAAATGGACAGTGCTTGACGAATATGTCTTGAATTTAATCAGGCAAAAAGTGCTTCCAATTATCCTGGTGATCAACAAGATGGATAAAATCAGAGACAGGGAATTAATCCTGCCTTACTTAAAAGAACTTTCAGAAAAAATGAATTTCAGAGAGATGATCCCTTTGTCGGCGTTATCCAGAAACAGTTTAAAGCCATTGGAGCAGTGTATAAAATTGTTTTTGCCGACAGGTATTTTTCAATTCCCGGATAATCAGTTGACAGATAAATCACAACGACATTTCGCAGCAGAGTTTATTCGGGAAAAACTGATTAAGAGATTAGGTGCTGAACTTCCCTACACGACGACCGTTACTATCGATAAATTTGTTGAGAAAGAGAAGATAATTCATATTGATGCAATTATTTGGGTTGCAAGTAATGGTCAAAAAGCGATTGTAATCGGACAGAAAGGTGCCGGGCTAAAAGCTATCGGCGAGCAGGCACGTAAGGATATGGAGAGGATGTTCGAGAGCAAAGTTTTTCTAAGAACCTGGACTAAGGTCAAATATAAATGGATAGACAATGAAGCGGTAATAAAACAATTAGGCGTTGATTCCTGAGCTCCATTTTATGAAGGTGGAATTGACACCCTGTTTTATTCTTCATTCTCGACCATACCTTGAATCCAGTTTGATACTGGATATTTTTTCCAGAAAGTATGGCAGATTACATTTGATTGCAAAAGGCGCCAAGCGGGAAAAATCAAAATTCTCGGGACTGCTCCAACCTTACCAACGTTTATTAATGGCATGGCAGGGCAGAAGCGAGCTAATGACATTGACGGATGTTGAAATGGAGATTGAATCTTGCGAGTTATCGGATGTGCAAGTCATCGCCGGATTTTATATTAACGAATTATTAACAAGACTTTTGCATCAACATGAATCTCATCCGGAACTATTTGATTTATATGATGAGATGTTATTAAAGCTCTCTATTTCGGTGAGTGTTGATAAGGCCCTGAGACTTTTTGAAAAAGGTTTATTGCAATCTCTTGGCTATGGATTGGTATTGGATCATGTGATTGACGGTGGACAGGTGATTGAAGTGGATAAAGTTTATTATTATCAGTTAGATAAGGGGCCATTAAAGGATATGCCGCTGACAAAAAATTATATTGAGATTTCAGGTAAAAGTTTGCTGGCATTGGACAGAGAGGAACTTGAAGATAAGCAGAATCTGGAAGAGACAAAGTATTTAATGCGCTTCATATTGCAAAGACATCTTGGTGACAAACCCCTGGTCAGCAGAGTCCTGTATAAGGCCTATGTGAATAATTTTAATATTTAATAAAATATTTTCGGCTAAATCATTGTTTATACTCCGAAGCCTTTGTATAAACACGTTTAAGATGCGTCGTTTCCATAGCGGATTGGATAAATAAAGTAAATAAAAGATAGGCAAATAACATGCTACTAGGTGTGAATATTGATCATGTCGCCACACTGAGGCAGACAAGATTGATGCGTTATCCCGATCCGGTTCTTGCAGCACAAATAGCGGAGCAGGCGGGTGCAGATTCAATTACCGTTCATCTTCGAGAAGATCGTCGACATATTCAGGAGCGGGATATTAGCTTGTTGCGTCAAGTAATGTTGACACCGATGAATTTGGAAATGGCCATCACAGAAAAAATGTTGGTGCTTGCTGAAGATGTAAAGCCTGAATTTTGTTGCCTTGTTCCTGAAAGCAGGGAAGAGTTGACGACTGAAGGTGGGCTGGATGTGGTCGGCCAGATCAGCAAAACAAGGGAGGCCTGTGAAAGATTGCGGGCGGTCGGAATACGTGTGTCGTTATTTATAAATGCTGATAGTGTGCAGATTAAGGCTGCTCGGGATGTGGGTGCTGAAGTCATTGAACTGCATACGGGACGTTTTGCTGATGTTGCATACGGAAAAGAGGCTGATATTGAAATGGCAAAGATTATTGCTGGCGTAGAACTGGCTAAATCTCTGGGCCTAAAAGTAAATGCGGGGCATGGTCTAAATTATCAGAATGTGAAATATATTGCTCAAATTCCTGATGTTGAAGAATTAAATATAGGTCATGGCATTATCGCCAGAGCGTTATTTATTGGACTGGGAGAAGCTGTAAGGGAAATGAAAAACATTATGCAATCAGTAAGCGCTTGACTGGATATTATGGATACTTTGAATCCCGAGATTTCCAGGCGCCGTACTTTCGCTATCATCTCTCATCCAGATGCGGGTAAGACCACAGTCACCGAACAAATATTATTATTCGGTGGTGCTATACAAATGGCGGGGACTGTGAAGGCCAGAAAGTCGGCAAAACATGCAACTTCAGACTGGATGGAAATGGAAAAAGAAAGAGGTATATCCATTACAAGTTCAGTAATGCAATTTGAATACAATAGCAATATAGTAAATTTGCTTGATACGCCGGGACATGCCGATTTTTCCGAAGATACTTACAGAACCTTGACAGCCGTTGATTCCGCATTGCTGATCATTGATGTTAGTAAAGGTGTTGAAGAACGTACGCTTAAATTAATGGAAGTATGTCGTTTACGAAACACGCCAATTATTACTTTTATCAACAAACTGGACAGGGAAGGGAAGGATCCTATTACGTTACTGGATGAAATTGAAAGTGAGTTGAACGTTAAATGTGCCCCTGTCACCTGGCCAATTGGGATGGGTGGACGTTTAAGAGGACTTTATCATTTAGAAGACGACTATGTTCGCATATATAGTAAAGTGGATGAGAATATGCACGGGAAGATAATTACAGGACTAGACTCCGGTGAAAGCGAGTCATTCTTGTCAGAAGTACTGAATGATTTTAAAGAAGAAGTGGCTTTGGTTCGTGGAGCATGTGAAAGATTCAACATCAGTGAATTTCTTGAAAGTAAGCAAACTCCAGTTTTTTTTGGTGCTGCGCTTAATAATTTTGGTATTGCGGAATTTCTTGAGTGCTTGATAAAGTATTCACCGGCACCACAGGCAAGGACGGCAATTCAAAGAGAGGTAAAGGCTAACGGAGAACAATTTAGCGGTTTTATTTTCAAAATTCAGGCGAATATGGACCCGGCGCACAGAGATAGAATCGCCTTTTTAAGAATATGCTCAGGGCGATATCAGAAAGGCATGAAGATGAGACATGTCAGAATCAATCGTGATATTCAGGTTTCTAATGCCGTAACGTTTATGGCAGGCAGTCGTGATCAGGCTGAGGAAGCATGGGCTGGAGACATTATTGGATTGTATAATCATGGTACGATCCAGATCGGCGATACCTTTACTCAAGGTGAAGAATTATCTTTTACGGGGATCCCGTTTTTTGCGCCGGAATTATTTAGAAGAGTACAGCTCAAAGACCCACTTAAAGCCAAAGCGTTAGTCAAAGGTTTAATTCAGCTGGGTGAAGAAGGTGCAACCCAGGTATTCAGACCGCTGGATAATAACGATCTAATCGTTGGTGCGATCGGTGTACTGCAATTTGATGTGGTTGCTGCACGATTAAAACACGAATACGGTGTCGAATGTATCTATGACAATGTCCCTGTCACTGCGGCTAGATGGGCGGTCTGTAGTGATGAGAAAATTATGCGACAATTTAGAAATAAAGCATTTTCCAACTTGGCAACTGATGGGGGTGGTCGATTAACTTATATCGCTCCGTCAATGGTGAATCTTAATCTTGTAATGGAACGTTGGCCAGAAATTGAGTTCAAGGCAACTTGTGAACATGCTATCCATTAGAAATAATTTATCTCTGGCTTTCGTTTCAGTGGCTTGTGCACGATATTGTATATCGTGTTTATAAGGGCTTAATTTCTTCAGAATCGTCAATATCAGGAAGTATTCTTTTGCTTGGGCTTAATTTGGCTTTGTTCCCGGATATTACAAAATATTTTGCAAGTCTCTGACGAAGCATTACTCATTTTTAGAATCAGCATTCAAGTCGCCGGACTCATTTTTTCGAGATTCACTGATTCCCTCAGGATGGGGATCAATAGTCCGGGTATTGGGTGCTATATCTATCTGAGAATTTTGTGACGATTGTTTATCAATCTGGTTGACCTGTTGGGATGTAATGTCAACGGATTCAACAATATTCTTATTTACCTTGTTTTGACTCGCCTTAGATGCTTGAACAGGTTTTTGGTCTGTAGTTATTTTTATCTCATTATTATTTTCAATGAGTTCGCTTTTGTCCGTATTTATAGCGTTATCGTTTGTCCTGGATCTCCTACGACCACCCCTTCTGCCTCGCCGAGGTGATCCGGTATTGTTTAAGTCAGCTTGTAAAGTCGCCTCTGTCATAGTCGCGGGATCTGTCGTCGCGATTGCGGTAGCCGTTGATTTTGTTCCTGGATTCCTTTTGCTGTCGGGATTGACACGTTGGCGGTTACCTGAACGATTGGTTAAGTTTGATCTGTTTTGACTGCGATTACGGTTACGGTTTCGATTACCGGACTGATTATTTCTATTTTTCCTGTCATTGGTTCCTGGTTTTCTCATCTCCCTGACATCTTCCTTCCTGGCACCGAATAATCGATCAATCAGTCTTGAAATAAACCCTGTACTCTTTTCAAGCTTGCTTTTTGCGACAAGAGGTTTTTGATGAATGATTGGTTGAACGACGGGTAGTTGTTCAATGACGGTTTTATGCGTGCGTAGCCCCGTATCTTTCATACTATTCTCTGTATTGGTCACAAGACTATAGCTCGCCTGTTGATGCTGGGTTTCATTGGCTCTTGATAATGGCACTCTCAGTATCTGATATTGAGGCGTTTCCATTGACGGCGATGGAACGACGACAATTTCAACATCAAGCCTTTGTTGTAATTCACTTATCGGCTGACGCTTCTCGTTTAGCAAAAATGTCGCCGATGGAACAGGTAGGTTAACAACAACTTTGGCCGTAGAGTCTTTCATGGCTTCTTCCTCAATAATTCTCAGAATCGCCAGAGAAAGGGATTCGACATCCCGGATGCTTCCTTGACCATCGCAGCGAGGGCAAGGTAGATGACGCGATTCACCTAAGGAGGGGCGTAATCGTTGTCGTGACATTTCTAACAAACCGAATCGTGATATTTTACCCACTTGAACTCTTGCACGATCAATACGTAAGCAATCTCTCATTCGATTTTCGACCTCGCGTTGATTTTTACTGACCATCATATCAATGAAGTCAATCACGATAAGCCCGCTCAGATCACGCACCCTCAGTTGCCTGGTGATTTCTTCAGCAGCCTCAAGGTTCGTGTTGAACGCGGTATCTTCAATATCGTTACCCTTGGTTGCACGTCCGGAATTGATATCAATACTGATCATGGCTTCTGTATGGTCGACAACTAATGAACCACCGGAAGGTAAGCGAACTTCTCTTAAAAAGGCGGATTCAATCTGACTTTCAATCTGATATCTTGTGAAAAGTGGAACGTCTTCCTCGTAGAGTTTAAGCTTGTGTAAATTCTGCGGCATGACTTGCTGCATAAAATCCAGGCTTCGTTGGTAAACTTCTTTGTCATCTATCCATACTTCCGCGATATCCGTTCGCAGGTAATCTCGAATAGCGCGAATAATCACTTCACTTTCCTGATATATCAGGAAAGGGGCAGGGTGCTCGCTTGCTGCTTTATCTATGGCTTTCCACAAGGTAGTCAGATAGTCTGTGTCCCACTGCAGTTCCTCCCTGGATTTTCCAATGCCGGCGGTCCTTAGGATAAGAGCGGTATTTTCAGGGATGACAAGCTGGCTCATGATTTCACGAGCTTCAGTACGATCAGTGCCCTCAATTTGACGTGAAATGCCGCCAGAGCGAAGGTTATTCGGCATCATCACCAGATATCGGCCGGCCAGGCTGATCATGGTGGTGATAGCAGCACCTTTATTACCACGTTCTTCCTTTTGGATTTGAATAATAAATTCCTGTCCTTCACTGATGGCATCCTTAATACTGATGCGACCGTGTTGACCGGACTCAGTGTAATTTTTGAATAGTGTTCGAGAAATTTCCTTAAGCGGCAAAAAACCGTGGCGATTACCACCGTAGTCGACAAAAGCAGCTTCTAAACTAGGTTCAATACGGACCACACGGCCTTTGTATATATTGGATTTCTTTTGGGTATGACCTTTGGATTCAATATCCAGATCATACAGTTTTTGACCATCAACAAGCGCTACACGCATCTCCTCGGGCTGAGTTGCGTTAACCAGCATTCTTTTCATTATCCGTATTCCTTTAATATATGCGCTCAACCAACCGCAGTCAGAGACAGAGCCTAATCCTCTGTTCGACTCGATCAACACTTTCAAAAAGAAGCGTCATTCAGGCTCTCGGGAGCGCCCTTTACCACCCGAATACGATATCCATTTGCATCGATACGAGTGATAATCAAACCTTTACGTTATGAGGTTTATCTTGTAATCTGAAACACGAATCATGCCATTTTGGTTGATTCAGTCAGTTGAGAGAAAACCTCTGCTCGTTGGAATACCAAAGTTAATTAAAGACAGAGGCATTTTGCGGGAATTCGCTGTTTGTGAAGGGGTGGGAGGGCATCAACATGCTTACGTGCCATCAGCACCACAACATCAGTGAAACGCTGCTTGTGCAATTAAATACTGTCTTGTTCAAAGTGCGCAACGGCTGGAAAATATCCGAAAACGCCTGTATTCCGGGAGTCAATATAACAATGTTGCTATATTCTCGCAAATAAATTATGGCTGCAAAAATAGTCAGGCAGCGACAGGTTTGCTTCCTTACCGTAGATGATGAGCACACTGGCAGGCGTCTTGATAACTTTCTTATCAGCCGTTTTGGTAGCCTTCCCAGGACTCGGATCTACCAGATGATTAGAAAAGGCGAGGTTCGGGTCAATAAAGGCAGGATAAAACAGAACTACCGGTTACGGCCTGGCGATACAGTCAGAATCCCGCCAGTACAGATCACTGGTACAGAACATCGATCCAAACTCCCGACGGCATTGTTTGAGTTGATCTCAAATAGTGTGATTTACGAGGACGACTATTTGATCGCCATTAATAAACCCGCAAATGTCGCCGTCCATAGTGGCAGCGGTGTCCAACATGGGGTGATTGAGATCCTGCGAGCTCAACGTTCCGATGCGCATTTCCTTGAGTTGGTGCACCGACTGGATAGAGCAACATCAGGTTGTTTATTAATCGCCAAAGATCATAAAACCTTGCGAAGCCTGCATGTTCTGTTGAGGAACGGCCTTGTAAAAAAAAACTATCTCGCTCTGTTAAAGGGTCGAGTTAATGATGTCTTGACAGTCGTCAATGTAGCATTGAGTAAAACGGGGCCGACACCGGATGGCAGAAAGGTTAGAGTTGACAAGGCGGGGAAGCCGGCATCAACACATTTCTATTTGCTGGAACGTTTTAACGTGGCCTCATTTTTCCGAGTTGAGTTAATGACGGGGAGGACGCATCAAATCAGGGTACATGCCGCCTCAATTGAGCACCCGATAGCTGGAGACGATAAATACGGTGATTGGAAATTTAATCGTGCAATGAAAAAAACAGGCCTCAAGCGACTATTCTTACATGCAGAGACACTGTCTTTCGTAATGCCGGAAACAGGCGAGCCAATAGAACTCGTTACCAAGTTGCCAAACGAACTTGAACAATGTCTGGAAAAGTTGGCTTGATTATATTGTTTATCCGGTCTTCAGTCAGCAGACACCTTGATAATTGGTGATAGTCAAGACGATTTCACACTACTGAATTCACCGACTTTTATGGCTATACTTGCGGATGCCGGTATTAGTGGCACTAAATCATTACGAGGTTTGAATAGACAATGAACGAGCAACAATCAAGTGATAATCAGGGAGAATTTGAGCAAGCGCTTGTAAATAAAGTGGCTGCGGAAGCCATTACAGAACAACGTCGTGCCAGGCGGTGGAATGTATTTTTCAAGTTATTTATGGTGGGCTATGTTTCGATTTTCACTTTGGCGTACCTTGCGGGTGGCTGGAATGGTGTTCCGGTGAGCGGTGATAAACATACAGCATTGATCGATATATCAGGAGTGATTTCCGCAGACTCAGAGGCGAATGCTGATTATATCGCGAGCGGGTTGCGGGCGGCTTTTGAAGATAAAAACACGGCGGGAATAATATTGCGAATCAATAGCCCTGGAGGTAGCCCTGTGCAAGCCGGTTACGTGAATGATGAGATTTATAGATTACGTGAAGAATACCCTGACATACCATTTTATTCGGTGATAACGGATTTATGTGCATCAGGCGGGTATTATATTGCCGCCGCCGCAGATAAAATTTACGCTGATAAAGCTAGCCTGGTAGGCTCGATCGGCGTGATTATGTCAGGCTTTGGGTTTGTCGATACTATAGAAAAATTAGGTATTGAACGTCGCTTATTACATGCGGGTGAAAACAAGGGGTTTCTTGATCCTTTCTCTCCATTAAAATCAGAAGATGTTGACCATGCTGAAACACTATTGGTGGATATCCATAAACAATTTGTTGATGTGGTTAAGAAAGGACGTGGAGATAAATTGGTACAAGATGAAAAACTTTTTTCGGGCTTTATCTGGACAGGAGAACAATCGGTAGCATTAGGTCTTGTCGATGCGCTCGGTAGTCCGGGTTATGTTGCAAGAGAAGTGATTGGTGCCGAAGATATTGTCGACTTTACCAGGGGAGAAACCATTCTGGAGCGATTCGCAAGTCAAATCGGGACAACGTTTGCACAAACATTGAGATCATTATTGACAGGATTTGAAATTAAATAGTCAAGATTAGGGAATACGTTGATTTTCGTTCCTCAACATTTCTGTCAGGCGAATCAAGGGTAAGCCGATCAGACTTGTCGGATCTTCTCCTTCCATACGCCTCACGAGTGAAATACCGTAGCTTTCGGACTTGAAACTTCCCGCACAATCATAGGGTGTGTCTTGTAGCAGATAGCGCTCAATTTCATGCTCGGTCAAATCACGAAAATGCACGGTATAATCAATGCAATCTTTTTGCATATGGTTATTCGTCGTGTTGATTATACAAAGCCCGGTTAGAAATATCATCGATTTACCGCTAGCTTTTTTTAGTTGACTTTTAGCATTCTCATGACTGTCGGGTTTGGTTAAAATCTCATTATCCGAGACAGCGACTTGATCAGAACCGATAATCAGTGAATCAGGATACATGGAGGCAATTTTTCTGGCTTTAATTTCAGCCAATCTCTCCACCAGTGCTGCCGGTGTTTCTTCTTCCATACGGGATTCATCAACATCGGGTGCTACACTTTCAAAAGGGATTTTGAGTCTTTGTAAAAGTGACCGACGGTACAAAGATGATGATGCGAGGACAAGATTGATGATAGTCTCCTTACTGAATCAAGTAATTTTGGAAGTCTGATTAGAGATGATAATTACCGCCCAAGTCAATGGTTGATACACATACAAAACTGTAAATTTTTGACAGCTATATCCCGTGCCGATAAACTCCTCCGCCCGATACGGCCTGATCTGTCGGAGACGGTCTGTCCGCTGTTTCTTGCCGGGATTGAGAAAGAGCTTCCAAAAAATTATAATTTAAAACAATTTAGCAGTGTAGCTATATCATTAAGATGGTGGATGTACGGCACAAATTATCTTCTCAGCGAGTATTATTCAGGCTTGAGTTTTTGTCAGATTGAATTTTCTGGAAATGACTGCAATCGGCTTTTTGGTATTGTTGGACGTGTTAGCAACAAGTTTACCCCGGATTTGCCGACGTTGTGTGCAGCCGATGCAACGTCGGTTTGGTGAATATGATCATTGTCGGTGATAGATGAAGAGGAACATTTGCCCGCCGAGTTTGAGGCACGGGCGTATCTGTGAAACAACGAGACTTTATTGTAAGATGAATTGTTATTGGCGATATCATTAGATTCCTCTACATCGGCAAGCTCATTTAAACATGAACAAGCAGCTAGGAGAGAATCCTTTTGCCGAGTTGAAAAATCTAAATTAAGTAACTAGTCAGGAGAAAATCAGCAATGGCTGTTCAAAAAAGTAAAAAGTCCAGCTCACGCCGCGGCATGAGACGCGCACATGATGCCTTGAGTGCAGAGACACTATCCATTGAACCACATTCAGGTGAAACGCATAGACGCCACCATATTAGCGCAAATGGATATTATCGCGGTAATAAAGTATTGGAAAATAAAAAGAATTTAAATCAGGATTAGGATTAATCTGTTCTGGACCAGCTTATTTATTAACACCTCAGTCCAGACGTTACTGTTTGGGCAGAGACATTCTGCCACAATTATCATGAGGTTGTTTTGGATGTTACCATAGCACTGGATGCCATGGGCGGTGATCACGGTCCGACCGAGATTATTCCCGCTGCGCTCCATATCCTGAATAGGTACAGTAATCTGCGCCTTGTTCTCGTTGGTCAGGAAGAACTTCTGTTGAAAGTGCTTGCGGAAAATAATACCGGCGTAAATGAACGAATCAGCATCAACCACGCATCTGAAACAGTGGAAATGCATGAATTGCCTTCCAGGGCATTGCGTAATAAAAAAGATTCCTCAATGCGTGTGGCTATTGATATGGTTCAAAACGGTGACGTTCAGGCCTGTGTCAGTGCCGGCAATACCGGTGCCTTGATAGCGATATCCAGATTTGTTCTGAAAATGTTACCTGGGATAGATCGTCCGGCAATCTGCCTGGCCATGCCTGCTTTGGAAGGGTATACACACCTGCTTGATCTGGGTGCAAATGTTGATTCGAGTGCCGAGCAATTACTGCAGTTTGCAGTAATGGGCTCTGAGCTGGCCGCTGCCACCAGAAACCTGGACTCTCCAACCATCGCTTTGTTGAATGTCGGTTCCGAGAAAATGAAAGGTAATGTTCGAATAAAACTTGCCGCCACGCTTTTGGCTGGAAGTCATCTTAACTATGTCGGATTTGCAGAAGGTACAGATATTTATAGCGGAAAGTTTGATGTGATTGTGTGTGATGGGTTTGTAGGTAATATTGCATTGAAGGCATGTGAAGGTGCCGCAAGTCTGATAAGCTGGCAGGTCAGGAATGAGTTTCAAAAATCACTCTACGGAAAACTGGCTGCTTTAGTAACAATACCGGTACTCAAAAATATTCGTCACAAGATCGATTCACGTCGTTACAATGGTGCAAGTTTACTGGGTTTAAAAGGTATTGTTATCAAGAGTCACGGTGGTGCAGACAAGTTCTCTTTTGCACATGCGATTGAAGAAGCTGTTTCGGAAGTTGATAAAAATATTCCGGAAAGAATTAAGAATAGACTCGGAGAATTATTTGTGGAAAGTGAATTAACTTGATTTACGCCAGGATTATAGGTACCGGAAGTTACTTGCCCGAGCGTATTATGGAAAATGCCGAGTTGGAACAGATGGTGGATACCTCTGATGAGTGGATTAAAAGCAGGACCGGTATTCACAAAAGACATATTGCCGCCGAGAATCAAACAACTTGCGATCTCGCCGAACATGCATCTCGTATGGCAATGCAGGCTGCTTCAGTAAGCGCAGATGATATTGATCTGATTATTGTTGCGACAACCACCCCCGACCTCATTTTTCCCAGTACTGCCTGTATGTTGCAAGAGCGTTTAGGTGTGTACGGCTCTGCTGCCTTTGATATACAAGCCGTGTGTACAGGGTTCATTTATGCATTGAGTGTCGCTGACAAATTTATCAAGACAATGGCTGCTAAAAAGGTTTTAGTGGTGGGCGCTGAAATTTTTACCCGTATTATTGATTGGACCGACAGGGATACTTGTGTGATATTTGGCGATGGAGCCGGGGCGGTGGTATTGGAAGCGAGCGAACAGCCGGGAATAATGTCAACTTTCCTGCATGCTGATGGTCGCTATAAAGATTTACTAAGCGTCCCTGCAGTGAGTTCAACAGCCGGTGGAAAAGTAAAAGAGGGAACTGCGTACGTACAGATGCAAGGCAATGAAGTTTTTAAAGTCGCGGTAAATACGCTTGGAGGAATTGTTGATGAAACTTTATCCTCGAATAATTTCGAAAAAAAAGATATTGATTGGTTGGTGCCGCATCAGGCCAACATACGAATTATCTCGGCAACAGCAAAAAAACTGGATATGTCCATGAGTAAAGTGATTGTCACTATTGATCAACATGGCAATACCTCTGCTGCATCCGTGCCTTTAGCATTGGATGTTGCAGTAAGAGATGGAAGAATTCGACGAGGAGATAAATTACTACTTCAGGCTTTTGGTGGTGGATTTACCTGGGGCTCTGCATTGGTGGTTTACTAGTTTTTTACAATCTCATTTTCAATCAGGAATCCGTTTTAAATAAACCATGTTAATTGCATTTTTATTCCCGGGACAAGGTTCCCAGTCGTTAGGAATGATGACTGAATTAGCCAGTGTCTATCCGACGGTTCAGTCTGTATTTGCGGAAGCTTCCGAGGTGCCTGGTTATGATTTGTGGCGGCTTGTTCAGGATGGTCCAGAGGCAGATCTCAACAAAACAACGAACACCCGGCCAGCACTACTTGCAAGTAGTGTGGCAATCTGGCGGGTCTGGAATGAAGTATCGCAAATAAAACCGGTAATGATGGCGGGACATAGTTTGGGAGAATATTCTGCACTGGTATGTTCAGGGTCACTCCGTTTCACGGATGCGATTCAACTGGTCGCCGAGAGAGGCGCCTGTATGCAAAATGCTGTCCCCGAGGGAACGGGCAGTATGGCTGCAGTCTTGGGTCTTGGAGATAAGCAAATTGAAGATGCATGTAAACGGGCCGCACAGGGTCAAATTGTTGCAACGGCAAATTATAATTCTTTAGGTCAAACTGTCATCGCCGGTCATAAAGAGGCCGTCAGGCGTGCGCTTGAACTGGCACGAGCGGAGGGTGCAAGGCGCACGGTAATTTTACCTGTGAGCGTCCCTTCGCATTGTGTACTAATGCAAGATGCGGCTGCTCAGTTGGCACTGAGCCTTGGTAGAATCAAATTTAAACGGCCTGATATTCCGGTACTGCAGAATGTTGATGCGACAAGTCGTGAGAGTGTGGAAGATATCAAGCTGGCCCTCCGGCAACAGCTTTATCAGCCAGTTCATTGGGTCAGGACGATTCAGGAAATGGTCAGACAAAATATCGACATGATGATTGAATGTGGTCCAGGCAAGGTATTAAGTGGTTTAGTCAGGCGAATTGATCGCAATTTGAATATCCTGCCCATTTTTGATCCGGAATCATTGAAAAAAGTGCGTGCTGAACTCACTGGATAGCAACCACCATTGGAAATGAGAACAATACAATGAAACTTGAAGGACAAACCGCACTGGTCACTGGTGCGAGTCGGGGTATTGGACAATCCATTGCACTGACTTTAGCGAAATCGGGGGCACATGTCCTGGGGACAGCGACCTCAGAGCAGGGAATTGAGACCATCAAAAAAAAATTGACTGGCCGTGGCTTAACGGGAAGCGCCTATATTTTAAATGTAGCGGATGCATCTTCAGTCGCAACATTTGCCGACGCCTTGAAAACTGATGGTCATAGCCCAGGTATACTGGTTAATAATGCAGGTATTACAAGGGATAGCCTGTTAATGCGAATGCGAGATGATGAATGGGAAAATGTTATCAATACGAATCTCAATGCCATCTATAGAATTACAAAAATATGTTTGCGCAGCATGATGAAAGCACGGCAGGGAAGAATTATAAATATCACTTCAGTGGTTGCAATGTCAGGTAATCATGGCCAAACAAATTATGCAGCATCAAAGGCGGGTATGCTTGGTTTTACACGTTCTTTGGCTAGAGAAGTCGGCTCACGGGGTATTACCGTCAACGCTGTTGCACCGGGATTTATCGAGACAGATATGACAAATGATCTAAATGCAGAACAAAAGGATTCATTGCTCAAACAGATAGCGTTGAACCGCTTGGGAAAAGTCGCTGAAGTCGCTGAAGTTGTGAAGTTTTTAGCGTCAAGCGATGCCTCCTACATTACGGGAGAAACGATTAATGTAAATGGTGGCATGTATATGGGTTAGTACTTATTCGAAATATAAAAACAGGATAATTAAACTATCTTATTGATTATAATGGATAAAATTTATTTATATAATATCCGGGTTGAAACTTATCTGCATTTCACTAAACTAGGGCCGCTATTCGGTCGGCTGGTCGTTAAGGGGAGGAGAATTCCATCATGAGTAGTGTTGAAGAACGCGTAAAAAAAATCGTGGTAGAGCAGTTGGGAGTAAAAGAGGATGAAGTAATCGGTGAAGCTTCTTTCGTTGATGATTTGGGTGCAGACTCATTGGATACGGTCGAGTTGGTTATGGCGCTTGAGGAAGAATTTAAAACAGAGATCCCCGATGAAGAAGCGGAGAAAATCACATCGGTTCAGCTTGCGATTGACTACATCAATACGCATATGGAGTGATTGTCTTTGTTGAATTTTAAAAAGCCGCGCTTATTTGATAGCGCGGCTTTTTTCGTTCTGTCAGACAATGAACTTCTCTTTAGAAGTAGTGTAGTGGACTTCTGTGCTGCTCGTAAGAGGTGCAATAATAGCCTTTCAATCTCGACACAGATTTAGAGAACAGGTTTAAAATGGGACCAGAACATTGAGTAGGAGACGTGTGGTAGTTACCGGTCTGGGCCTGCTAACCCCTGTCGGTAACAATGTACCAACGGTCTGGAATAATATTCAAAATGGCGTCAGCGGTATCGGTTTGGTAAAGCATTTTAGTACCGCCGATTTTCCGGTACACATCGGTGGATCTGTCAAGGATTTTGATGTTACCGATCATCTTCCCCGTAAACATGCAAAAAAAATGAATGTTTTTATTCATTATGGAATGGTCGCGGGGATTGAAGCTATTGAGGATTCCGGCCTTGAGGTTACTGAAGATAACGCCCATAGAGTGGGCGTGGCGATTGGATCAGGGATTGGCGGCGTATCAGAGATCGAACATGCCATGGAACAATATCTAGGTGGTGATGCACGCAGGATTTCGCCGTTTCTTATCCCGGGCACTATTATTAACATGATTTCCGGGCATCTCTCAATAAAATATGGCATACAAGGGCCAAATCTTTCCATGGCCACGGCCTGTTCAACGGGAACCCACAATATTGGTGATGCGGCCAGATTGATCGAATATGGTGATGCAGATGTGATGGTCGCCGGGGGAGCCGAGATGGCGACATCGCCAACGAGTTTCGGCGGCTTTGCCGCAGCAAAAGCATTATCAACGCGTAATAACGATCCGCAAGCAGCAAGTCGACCCTGGGACAGGGATAGGGACGGTTTTGTACTCAGTGATGGTGCTGGTGTAATGGTGCTGGAAGAGTATGAACACGCGAAAAACCGTGGAGCAAAGATTTATTCTGAATTATTGGGTTACGGTATGAGTGGTGATGCCCATCATATGACTGCGCCTTCTGAGGGCGGTGAAGGTGCAGCAAGATGTATGCAGAACGCACTGAAAAATGCGGGACTTAATCCTGAGCAAATAGACTACGTTAATGCTCATGGGACATCAACTCTCACGGGTGATATCGTGGAAGCGCGGGCAATGAAGCGAGTCTTTGGAACTCATGCACGAAAACTGGCTGTGAGTTCGACCAAGTCCATGATAGGTCATTTATTGGGTGCGGCAGGAAGTGTTGAAGCGATATTTTCCGTACTTGCCCTGCGTGATCAAGTTGCACCGCCAACAATTAATCTGGATAACCCTGATGCAGAATGTGATTTGGACTTTATACCGCATGAAGCACGGCAAATGGAAATGGATATCTCCTTGTCGAATTCCTTTGGATTTGGTGGAACTAATGGAACATTAATATTCAGGCGAACTGAGTAGATTATAAATATTCTATAAAATAATCCGGGCAACATCATGTTTCTCTTAAATGGTCACAGCACGGATAGCATAGATGTAATGGATCGGGGGTTAAACTACGGTGATGGCCTGTTTGAAACAATAGCAGTCGTTGATGAAAAACCCCTGTTTTGGCATAAACATGCACAGAGGCTCCTATCCGGGTGTGCCAGGCTTAAAATCGGTTTTGACGATATTGAGATCCTTGAATCTGAAGTTGAGTCGCTTTGTAAAAACAGGACTCGTTCCGTCCTGAAAATTATAATTACCACCGGTACGGGCGGAAGGGGTTATCAACGACCTGGCGCAGACACAATACCTGCCAGACTGCTTGCAATTCATCCCTGGCCAGACTATTTATACAACTATTCGACGGTGGGAATACAGGCATATTTATGCTCTACCAGGCTTGGACATGTACCCAGATTCGCCGGTATTAAACATTTGAACAGACTAGAGCAAGTATTGGCTCGTAATGAGTGGAATGATACTAATGTTATGGAGGGAATAATGTTGGATATTAATCACCATATCATTGCAGGGACCATGAGTAATTTATTTTTGGTTTATCCTGGCCAAAGATTGGTTACACCGGATCTTTCCCTGTGTGGCATTGAAGGAGTTGTGCGGCAATACATATTGGATCGCAGCTCTGAACTCGGTTACAAGAGTGAAACAGGCACTCTGTCACTGGAGGATATTTATTCCGCCGATGAGATGTTTTTTTGTAACAGTATCGCAGGCATCATGCCGGTGAAGAAGTTTGTTGATCACGAATTCTCTTCACAATCAATTGCCAATGAAATCAAGCAATTTCTGGTCTCACGCGGAGTTATTGCGGCATCGTGATACGTGTTTTGTTATTTATTTTTGGCCTGTCATTTATCATTGGGGGGGGGATGGCATGGTGGTTCTGGCATGATATGCAGACACAGCTGGACTTGCCTGTTAATATCGACGCCGGTTTTCCGATAACCTACACCATTAAGACGGGTACGAATCTTGAAAAAATCGGTGAGGAATTGACACAGCAAGGAATATTACGCCATCCGTATTATTTCGTGCTTGAAGGGCGATTACAGGGTATTGATTCACTCGTGAAGGCAGGAGAGTATTTACTGGGTCCTGAAACGACGCAAAGACATTTACTTACGCAATTTGTCCTGGGTAAAACGGTTCAATATTCTCTGTCATTGATCGAAGGTTGGTCATTTAAACAAATCATGCAAGCGGTTAAAGCTAATGGGAAATTGGTAAAAACCTTGCCAGATTACGATCGTGACACAATCATGACTGCGTTGGGTTTTTCTGATGTACACCCGGAAGGCCGTTTCTTCCCTGATACGTATCATTTCCCCTCTGGTTTAACTGATGTTGAGTTCTTGCGGCGAGCTTACATAAAGATGGAACAAGTTCTGCGAGAACAATGGGAAAACAGGGAGGCAGGCTTACCGTACAAAACATCTGATGAAGCACTGATTATGGCCTCGATTGTTGAAAAAGAGACCGGTATCGCTGAAGAGCGTGCCGCAATTGCGGGCGTATTCGTCCGCAGGTTACAAAAGGGTATGAAATTGCAGACGGATCCAACGGTTATTTATGCCATGGGAGAAAACTACCGGGGGAATATAAGACGCAAGGATTTGAAAATGGATTCGCCGTACAACACTTATTTCCATAGGGGGTTACCGCCAACACCCATTGCCTCGTCGGGTATGGCAGCTATATACGCAGCACTGCATCCTGAAGCGGGAGATAGTTACTATTTTGTAGCAAAAGGAGATGGCTCACATTATTTTTCAAAAACATTAAACGAACATAATCGCGCTGTCGCCAGGTACCAGCTAGGTAAATAATATTATCCATGAATGCACCAAATAAAGGTTGCTTGATTACGTTTGAAGGCATTGAAGGTGCCGGAAAGAGTACACATATTCAATTTATTGCCAGGCAGTTACAACAGGCGGGCAGGGATATACTGGTTACACGCGAACCCGGTGGAACAAATACAGGCGAGGGAATACGTGCATTTCTGCTGGAAAAAAATACAGAGAAGATGTTTGCAGAGACGGAACTGCTTTTAATGTTTGCAGCAAGAGCACAACATGTACAGGAAATTATTTTGCCAGCGATTAATGCTAACAGGATTGTTATTTGCGATAGATTCACCGATTCAAGCTATGCCTATCAAGGTGGCGGGAGAGGGTGCCCTCTTGAAAGGATTCAACAACTGGAAACGTGGTTATTTTCCGGCGAACTATCCAGCGTTAAGCCTGATATTACCTTGCTGCTGGATCTGTCAGTGGAAACCGGATTGTCTCGTGCCAGGGCCAGGAGTGAAGCTGATCGTTTCGAAATTGAAACGGTAAATTTCTTCCAAAAGGCGCGAGATGTTTTTTTGAAAATTTCACTGGATGACCCCGAACGCGTCCGAGTGATTGATGCTGAGCAGAGCCTGGATGCTGTTCAATCAGAGCTTCTGCAAGTGCTTCAGGACAAGAACTTATGTTGACTACGCAGTTACAACCATTGCCGTGGCAACTCAACAATTGGAAATCTTTTCATCTGGCGAATCGTGCAGAGCGAATGGCGCATGCCGTTTTATTTACCGGATCCACAGGTATGGGTTTGGAACATTTTACCAAATGCTTAACCGCAGGCCTCTTGTGTGACGATGCCGATAAAGATTCTTTGGCTTGTGGTCATTGTCGGTCATGTCATCTAGTCAATGGCGGTAGTCATCCGGATTTGTTTATGCTTCAACTGGAAGGAGCCGAAAAACAAATCAAGGTTGATGTGGTCAGGAATTTCATTAATTTTATACATCTCAGAAGTCAGTATGGTCGATATAAAATCGCGGTCATCGCCCCTGCGGAATCCATGAATCGGAATGCAGCAAATGCTTTACTGAAAACGCTTGAGGAGCCGCCGGAGCACTCATTACTGGTACTATTGAGTCATAGACCAGATTTATTACCGATCACGGTCAGAAGTCGTTGTCAGCAAACGAGGTTTAATCCTGCATTTGATGATGAAACAGTACGTTGGGTCGAACAAAACCTGTCCGCTGAATTGTCAGCAGGGGAAAACATCAAACATTTGCTGGAGCAGGTTGGTGGTGCACCACTGGCAATAGAGGCGATGCTGAAAAGTGGTAATGTGGAGTACGATACCGGGTTGCTTGAAGATATATTGTCTCTGCAAGGCATGCAGGAAGATCTTGTCAAGGTCGCAGAAAGATGGAAGACCCACGACGCGCCACAGGTTTTTTTGCGGCTATCACAATTATTTGCTGACATGGTACGTCTTAAGGTATCAATGCAGCCCTTCAGAATTAGTGATAAAAAGATCATAAGACGTTTGCAAGAACTGATAAAACAGTTAGAATTACGCGAGTTGTCAGGTCTTTATCACCTGCTACTTGAAAATTATGTCCTGAGCACGGGCACAACTAACTACAATGCTCAGGGGCTGTTGGAGGATGTACTCATTTTCTTGCAGGATCTGCAGAACAAGCGGCAAAGTTAGAGGGGATAGGATACTTGTGAGCGTACCTGGAAACCGTGATCCAAGACAGGGTATTTTGTCACTGTCTATTCGTGATAAAAGCGCACTGTATGTTTCTTATATGCCATTCATCAAAAATGGCGGCTTGTTTATTCCCACTACAAAACCTTACAGTTTGGGCGATGAAGTTTTCATGCTGTTGAGTCTTATGGAAAGTAAAGAAAAGCTTCCCATCGCAGGTCGCATTGTCTGGATTACGCCGAAGGGTTCTCAGGGCAATAGAACGGCGGGGATAGGCGTGCAGTTTAGTGAACTGGACAAGGGAGCGACCAAGAACAAAATTGAAAAACAGTTAGCTGGTGCATTAGCATCAGAGCGCCCCACACATACCATGTAGCGCAGTTTATCCAATATCGTCAGCGCCTGCCTGGTCGTCTTCCAAATTTCAGATATCTTTATCAAACTTCACTCAATCGGGAATCAAGAATGTTGGTTGACTCACACTGCCATATTCCATTGCTTAGCCAGGAAATGGAGGTAGATGAAATCATTACTAACGCCAGGGCACTTGGCGTAGAACACATGTTATGCGTCTCAATCGATCTTGAGACCTATCCGGAAATTTTGCGTTTAGCAGAGCGATATGACTATATTTATGCCTCCGTTGGTGTACATCCGAACACCAGTATGCGGGAGGAAGTTTCCGAACAAACACTCGTGAAACTCGCAAGTAATGACCAAGTGCTTGCCATCGGTGAGACGGGTCTGGACTATTTCAGAAGTGTAGGGGATATGGCGTGGCAGCGCGAACGATTCCGCACCCACATCAGAGCCGCAAAATTAGTCAATAAACCCTTGATCATCCATACTCGCGGGGTTGGTGAAGATACGATACGAATACTTGAAGAAGAGGGGGCAAATGAGGTCGGTGGGGTGATGCATTGCTTTGTAGAAGACTGGGAGACAGCGCAAAAAGCCATGAATTTAAACTTTTATATCTCATTTTCCGGCATTGTGACCTTCAAAAATGCCAAAGAAGTGCAAGAAGTCGCCAGACAAGTGCCACTGGAATGTATGTTGGTAGAAACGGATTCACCTTATTTGACCCCGGTTCCTTACCGGGGAAAACCGAATCAGCCAGGCTATACCCGATATGTCGCCGAATTTATCGCAGAATTGCATGGCACAAGTCTGGAGCGGGTAGCCCAGCAAACTACAGCGAATTTTTTCAATTTGTTTAAAGTAAAAAAATATCATTAAAATCATATATATCAAATATATATAGTTAATATATTAAGTGATTTATCAATAGTTTTCAGGTCAGTATAGAAGTGTGGTGAAAAGCGTATCCCATCCAGTCGGTTAGCACAAATCACCTTATTTTTCATTAAATTAGCGTAAATTTTAGTGTTGTCTTTATTCTCAATCCTGAACGTAACAATCCCCGCATAGCGATTTTCTGATGTTGGAGTGAGCAATTTAACTCCATAATAACTACTAAGTTTATCAATAAGATACGATGATTTTTTAAGAATTGATTCTGTAATTTTTTGCATACCTATATCCGCAAATAAAGACAGGCTGGCCGATAAAGCATGAATCCCCAGCATATTCGGACTACCACACTCAAAACGGCGAGCATTTGTCGCTAGTGTCCAATCCTTACACGCATAATCACCTAAATTTTCAACCATATGCCAGCCAAATTGATTTAATCTCAACTGATCACGAATTTCAGCACGGCAGTAGAACAGGGCGATGCCTTCAGGTCCACACATCCATTTATGCGCGTCAGCCATGACAAAATCAGCTTTTATCGCCTGAATATCAAGCTGATGTACCCCAATGCTTTGAATGGCATCGACACAGAAGTAAATATCGTTGTCACGACAAAACTGCCCGAGTGTGACCAGATCCAGCTTCAAACCAGTGCCGAATTGTACAGAACTGACTGCCATCACGCGGGTACGCTCGTCACATGCGCCGATCAGAGCAGATTCAGCATCATCCGGGTGAATCTCGATTTCACGGAACTCAGCACCGTGTTTGCTCTGTGCCTCCCAAACGATACGATTTGAGGGAAATTCCTGGTCAGTACTGACGACATTATCGCCATCATGCCAATTTATCCCGCAAGCAACGACTGACAAGGCCTCCGATGTATTTTTCAGCAGCGCGATGTCAGCAGCAGAAGGCGCATTCAACAAATCCTTGATTTGTGTCTTGAGCCTGGCTTCAATATCCAGCCAATTCGAGTAGTGACTCGCGCCGGAATGAACATTTTCGTCGGCAAACTTTTTCACGGCCTCGGCCGTTCGCATTGGCCATGGAGAGACCGCTGCATGATTCAAATAATGAATATCAGGATCGATGGGAAATTCTGACCGTATGAGTCTTTCTAAAGACATAGTCTTAAAAACTGCTGACATAACAAACCAGCCAATGGGACAAGGACCGTGCATTTTTGTTCCATGAAGATCACCCGGAAAAACCGCGACTACGCGACAAAAAACAGCGTATCCCTGCAAATGTCGGCACAAGCGTGCTAAAGAAAAAACAGTAGAGTTGCAATCTTGAGGCGACAAGATATACCCCCGATGTGAACAAAATTATAGACGAATTGCTGGAGAAAACGCCGATGAGCGAACGAAAAGCCACCGATGGTCGCGCAAAACTGCGAATATCGTGGCATATAACGCACTGAGCATTGGTTTGGTTGCATCCGAACGTGCGGTATACACGCGGAAGCGGGGAAAGGGCGGCGATTTTGCGCAATCCGACAAACCGGTTATGGATTATGGCCTCGCGGGCGGGATGATCGTTACGCCGATGATTAATGGCGGGATTTTTGCCGGGGTTTGCCATTGCAGGGTTAGGGTGGCGGCATTGTTTTGGTATGCTTTGGCATAATCGGGGATGGGTATATCTTTGCGTTTGCCGTCGTTTATCATCCATACTATTGCGCCGCCGGTTTGGTTGAATTGTTTTTGTGATATGCCATAAGACAGGTTCCAGTTGCCGTTTATTATCGCGTGCGGACGGGACGGGGCATAAAACGAAACCAGCGATGCAAGATGTTGACTGCCGATAACCGCCGTTAGCGGTTTATCGGGGTTTTGTGCCGACCACATTTTTTCTATTGCCGCGCCAATTTGTGCGCCCGGATAGTGAATGCGTTTGCCGCGTTCGTTGATGAAAGGTCCGGCGGTGTTGATGGTTGCAGTGATGATAACGGATAATAGCGCAACTGCCATTGCGCTTTTGACAAAACGGCGCAACTGCAGTTTATAACCGCTTGTGATTAACATGATCGCCATCGGCACGAACGATAACATTGATGCGCCCCAGTGTGAGCGAAAACGCCAGCCGCCCAAAGCGCAAATGCAAACTGCAAGCAACAACGGCACAAATGCCATCACTAAAACAAAACGGCGGTCGGTGCGGTTTGTTGTTATGTTTGCGGTTGAATCTTTTTGTAGTGCGATGCAGCATAAAATAACCGCCAGCACGAGTGCGCCGAGTTGTGCAACTACAAACTTCGCCGGATAGAGCAAATGCCAGATGGCGGAATCCTCGCCCTGCGTGCGCGACAAGGCAAAGCCCAAAGGCGAAAACTCCAAAGCGGATAAGGCAATGACTTGCGGCAAAGTCAATAGTGCAAAAACCGCCAGCGCAATATAAACACCGCGCTGTTTGTAGCATTGACGCACATTGTTATCGCTTATGCTCCACAACAGCAAACTGCAAAGCAGCAGCAGCGAGGAATATTTGGCATAAAGCGAAAGCGCTGCGGCAATTCCCAGCACTATCCAGGTTACAGTTGTCGCTGTAGTCGCCGTATTTTTATCGGGCAAAAATGCGCGATGCGCCGCCACAACAACAAACGCCCACGCCGCCAATTGCAAAATATTATGATTGAATTCGGCGGCGATGATAGTGAAATACCAGATCCCCTCCAAAGATAACACTGCAACCAGGGCGCGTTTGTCATCCATCACCCGCCGCGCCATTTGCCAAACGGCAGCCATTGTCAAACTGACGGCAATCGGCGCGGGCAGGGAAAGCAAAAAAGAATCGCCGCCGCCGAGAATATCCAGTGCGCCGACAATCCACGCTACTGCGCCCGGATGGTGTTCATAAACCAGTTGCCATTTTTGCGCCCATGCCAGATGTTCCAAAACATCCAGCGGTTGCGATGGTTGGGTTGTGTATAAAACAACCGACCAGATAACCGCCCGCACGGCAAGATAATAATAAAGCAGCCGCGCAAGCGGCATCGTTAACAGTGTCATCGGTTTATCAGCCACTGTTTTTGCTGAGCGTTCAGCGTAAGGCGTGTTAATCGCGCAATCTCATCATCGCGCTGGCAATGCACATGGAATGTGTTTGCCAAGCCGTTGTCCGATAACGCAGATGCGCTTGTCCGTCCGACACACGAGTTCCGGCGATTCACTTTTATGGATATTTCAAAACCAGCGACTGTTTGGCAGGCATTGTCAGACAGAGGGAAACAGGATTTTTTGAGCACGTTAATCATTATATCGGGAATCCTATTGTGCGATGCATAAATATTTTAAAGTATCTTATTAATGATAATTTTTATTTTATAAATTAGTCATTTAAAACTATATTTTAAAGTAAATTATAATTATATGCATGTATTCTCCGAGCACGAACATGAGAGGTTATTTTGTATTTTGCGATGAATCGAAGCGATGGCTATTTACACTGTGATATCCGGTTTGAATTCCAGTAGGTTCACCAATATCGACCACCGTCTATAGCGCAGTACTTTTGCATATACTTTCGACACCCGGAGCATTGATGACTTCGATCAGCCTCATGTTTTTCAGCTGAGAACCGCACTGCGTTATTTCCCGCAGATCAGCCATCGTTTGTAATAACGGTAATTGCACATATTCAAATACTCATTCCGGCAATAACAACTATCTGGTGCAATGATAATGCACAAGCTCCTGAAATTCCTGACTTATCCGCTGTTGAAAGTGATTTAAGGGCTAACAAAACGTTGTTCAAGCGGTCGCCCCGGGAGACGTTCAGTTATGATCCAGGCTGTTCTGCGCTAAACGTCCTGCTTGCTGGAATGAGTGACTTTAGCAGTAGATATCCATACTGCGGCGTCGCAGCAAAAGTTCAGTCCTTGAATCATGGCAGGCATCTGGATACCAGGGTTGCTCATATTCCCGAGGATACCGTCATCATTCTTTATTGTGCTTTTATCAGGCCTTATTTCGTCTCTAAATTCCCAACATCTTCATTGGGGTAGGGCAGGCAATCCGGTCGTGCCGGTCGTCTTCGACCTGGGCAGAAACCGCCCCATGATCTTGTTAGGGATAGTTCATCATTTGATGAGACTCGCTATTCGCCACTGACCGACGCTATGGTTATATCCCCGTACCATTAAAATCGCCTTCAGGCGGCGGCAATTGATAACCACGCTTTGCCAAAACTTCACGCAGGATATTGGGATAATCGCTAAAAATGCCGTCAGCGCCGTCGGCGGCAAGTTGCGCCATTTGCGCCGTATCGTTGATGGTCCAGTAATGGACGGCGTAGCCGCGTGATTGAAACCTGGCGACGGCGGTTTTGCTCGCCAGATCCAGGCCGGCAAAAGACGGCGGCAGTTGCAAAGCGGCAAGCGGCGGCGCATACAAACCGCCGAGAAGAATAATCTTCGCCGCTTCTGCTTGCGATGCCGAAGTCGCTGCGGACGGCAATGCTCTGCGGTATTCGTCCAAAGGTGCGCCGTCAAAACTGCCGACAATCACGCGCTGATGCAGATTCAGTTTGCCGATGATGGCGGCAAGTTTTTGCGCCGCGAGTTTGCCTTTGTCGCCGCGGTTTTTTATTTCAATGACAAAAAGCAAATCGCCGGGAGCAAACTCGCGCAGGATATCGGCAATGCGCGGTATCGGTTCCGCCGGGTGTCTTTTGCCGTCCGGCGATACAAAATGCGCTGCGGCGTTGAGCAACGCCAACTCATCGGCACGATAATCGGCAACTTCGCCGCTGCCGTTTGTGGTGCGGTTGAGGGTTTTGTCGTGAAAGGCGACAAGCACGCCGTCACTGCTCAGTCGCGCATCCATATCCAAAACATCAACGCCGAGCATCGCCGCCCCGCGCATGGCGGCAAGCGTGTTTTCGGGAAAGATACCGCCGCCGCCGCGATGGGCGATTATCAAGGGACAGCCGTCCCGCGCCCGCCAGATGTCGGCGGCGCTGCCGGTTGCAGTAAATGCGCCTAACATCAGCGTCCCTAACATTAGCGCCATCCGGGTTTTAGTTTTCATCGGTGTTTACATGCAGATCCGGCAGCCCGATATCGCCGCGCAAGCATTTCTCGTTCAGCACTATTTTTCCTCCCGCGTATTTAGCCTTGTAGTCAGCAACCACATTATCATACTGACCTGCCTCCCAAAACCCGAACCACTCACCGGGAGTGATTTCATAAAATGATTATCGTCCGCCGGTCGCCTGAGAAAATATACGCGCTGTTGCCGGTACCTGTGATGTGCAATGCTCAACCACCCCGCCCCTGCGGGGCACCCCTCCTTGACAAGGAGGGGAGTGAGTTAGCTGGCAAAGTTGAGTGACAGTAAAATCGTCATCCCCGCGAAAGCGGGGAACCAGAAAAACGAAGGCCTGGTGCCTGCCTTACGCTTTCCTGAGTTTAGTAGTGTAGTGGTCTAATAAATCCGTACTAGGTGATAGGTGATGAAATCACATACTCATGGAGGTACGGCTCATGACAAAAGAACGAAAACACTTTACACCTGAGTTTAAACAAGATGCTGCCTTGTCTGGTAGTAGACCAGGTGGATCGCCCTGCGATAATTGCACCAGAGATTATGTTAGGGTTTCTCCAACACGAAGGAGTAACCAATGAAGAAACGATTTACTGAAGAACAGATTATTCGGATTCTGCATGAAGCGGAGCAGTCAAGGAATACTCGTGATGTGTGCCGCAAACACAATATTACGGAGCAGAGTTTTTATCGCTGGCGTAACAAGTATGGGGGGATGGATATCTCACAAGCCAGACGTCTGAAGGGCTTGGAGAAGGAAAACAGCGAGTTGAAGAAGATGGTGGCAGAACAGGCTCTTGATATCCGGATGTTGCAGGATGTGAATGCAAAAAAATGGTAGCCCCATCTGACAAGGCTCATGCGACTGAATATCTGTGGGAAGCTTACCGGGTGAGTGAACGTCGGGTATGTAAGGTGTTGAGACTGAACCGGAACACGAAGCGGAGTCTGAAACGGTCAAGGTCGCTGTGTGACAAGGAGCAGCGAGTCATTGAACTCTCGGAGCATCAGGCTCGCTGGGGGTATCGGAAGGTTCATGAGCGGATGAAGTTGGATGGGGCGCAGATTGGTCGGGAGCGGGTGCGGTTAATCCGTCAACGTGAAGGGCTGCAGGTACGCAGGAAGCAGCGTAAAAAGCGGTATTTGGGAACAGATGCGCCGTTACTACAGGCAAAGTATCCCAGTCATGTGTGGGCTTATGATTTTGTCATGGATGCGACTGAATGTGGTAGGCGGGTGAAAATCCTGACCGTGGTGGATGAATTTACCCGGGAATCGTATGCCGTTGCTCCACGTTGTTCGTTTACCTCGGGTGATGTGAAACAGGAATTACGGCGGTTATTTGCCTTGCATGGTCAGCCGGAGTTTATACGCAGCGACAACGGCAGCGAATTTCTGGCCAGGGTAGTGCGGGGACTCTTATCTGAATCAGGTGTGCGGGCGCATTTCATTGAACCCGGTAGTCCCTGGCAGAACGGCTATAACGAAAGTTACAACGGTATCTTCAGGGATGATTGCCTGAACAAATGGCAATTCCGGTCGCTCCGTGAAGCTACCATGATAATTCATCAATGGGTGGAAGCGTATAATACCTACCGTCCCCATGGGTCGCTGAAAGGTTTAACACCACAGCTATTCAGGGAACGCTGGGAGCAAGAAAACAGACAACAAAAAGTTGCTTAAACCAGAAACCCTAACTTTGAAAATGGTGCAGAAATCTTGGGCTTGTCACAGGACTACAGCATCAAAGAAGCCTGTCCAGTTGAGCAATTAAGCACGCACTATCGTCAAAGTGACGGCGATGATTGTCAGTAGCCAGCAGGGCTTATCGCAACAGTCACCTCGTCATTCCTGCGGAAGCAGGAATCCAGGTGCTGATTGCAACTCGTCTGAATTGCTTCGCTAAAGCTCTCCCCCTGCCAGGGGGGAGTACCCCGCAGGGGGAGGGGGTTGCAGGGGGGAGGGAATGACGACTTACAACATCACCACAAACAATACAGACATTACCGCAACCAGCTTCCAGCATTCCATGTGACCGCCTGAAAGCATCAACCCCTGCCGTCATTGCGAGCAAAGCGAAGCAATCCAGTAAACTTTAAAGATAAGTCAGGATACCTTGAAATATTTGAAGATATGCAAAATGCCATTGCCAGAGAAAAATAAATTAAAGCTGACTCCCGCAAAAAGAAACCTGCCCTGATTGAAAAACACAATCCGGAATGGAACAATTTATATGAAGATATTGTTTAATCTGGATTGCTTCGCTTTGCTCGCAATGACGGTGCTGATCGTCACGCAATCCACGGTGCAACGTCCCAACCAGGTTGGGTGTGGTGACGTATGTCCGGGTCGGGACACGGTGGCTGTATTTAGCCCTGGTCATGGATTTGTATGCCCTGCGTATTGCCTATGAATCCAGAGCTAAACCCAGGGGATTGATGTATCACTCTGACCAGGGAACTCATTACACCAGCCGTGCTTTTCAGCAACTGCTTTGGCGATATCATATCAAGCAGAGTATGAGCCATCGAGGTAACTGTTGGGACAATGCCCCAATGGAACGCTGTTTTAGAAGTTTTAAATCGGCATGGATGCCGAAGACCTTCTATTCATCTTACGCACAAGCTGAACACGACATTATGCAATATATCAAATATCACAATCATCATAAGGAGCATCGCTATATTGTGTATCTAACACCGGTTGACGCTGAGAAACAAATCGCATGAAAACAACCTATCGACTGGTACGGAAATACCTGACCACATTTTAGTGCACATGGGTGGAAAGAAAAGCCGCTTAATAAAATGACTGAACATCGTCATTCCCGCGAAAAAGTATGTCCTCGCAGAAGTTGTGTATTTTTTTGCGTCTTATAGATTCCCGCTTGCGCGGGAATGACGGGGTAGTGGTGCAGGAAGCGCGGAGCTTGAAAAACAGCCACCCCGCCCCTGCGGGGCACCCCTCCTTGACAAGGAGGGGAGTTAAGTAGCTGGCAAAGTTGAGTGACAGTAAAAGCATTTCCCGCCCTAAAAGCTCTCCCCCTGCCAAGGGGGAGTACCCCGCAGGGGGGAGGGGGTTGTTAGTGCCTGTGCCTCAGCTTTCCCGAGTTTAGCCATGCACATGCGTGGGAAAAAAAGCCTGTGCAGTGAGCGTCCATGCTGTCCATGCGGCCACTACCGCAAGAGTGCCTCGATATTCGTCCTGACCGCATTGAACGATGGATTGCCCGGGATGGTATCAAGCAAGCCCACCGCGTCGCGAATACCAAACAGGTAGCGGCCCAGCAAGAGTCCGTCACTCTGGTTGGGATCACCGCCGCTGCCATCCACATCAAGACGACCGCTGGCGAAAGCCCCCGCAATATTCGTCGTGACCGCATTGAACGAGGGACTCCCCGGAATCGTATCAAGCAAGCCCGCCGCATCACGGATACCAAACAGGTAGCGGCCCAGCAAGAGTCCGTCACTCTGGTTGGGATCACCGCCGCTGCCATCCACATCAAGACTCACCGCCGCCATCTCCGTCACCGTCACGGTTACGGTGGCCGCCGTGACGGTACGATAGTTGGTGTCGGTACTGGTCACCGTATGCGTGAGTTGCACGGTCTCGTCGTCTGTATCAGCGTCTTCCACTCCCGTCACGGTGATGGTTTTGGCGGTATTCCAGTCGGTGGCGCTAAACATCAGTGAGGTGGGACTCACCGTCGCAGCAGCGGCATTGGAATGGGTCACGCTAATCGTCACCGCTTCCGTCGGTGGGGTATTCAGGCGCAGTGTATACATGCCAGTCCCACCACGCTCATGGACATGGACTGTCAGCCTGTCGTGGTACTCACGTCACGGCAGCACGCCTGGCCGGTATGTGTGAGTTGCACGGTCTCGTCGTTATCATTCAAGGTCACAGCGACGGAGTCTATCGTCACGCTGGCCGGTGGGGTATTCAACCGCAGCGTATACTCGCCACGTGGTCATCACGTCACGCCCGCCGTCTCATCTGTCACCGCTTATCGTCGCCGTATGGTACTGTGAGTTGCACGGTCTCGTGGTCCGCATCTGTGTCTTCAACACCACTCACGGTCACCATCTGGACACTGTTCCAGTTGTCTGTGGTAAACGTCAGTGAGGTGGCACTGAGGGTCACCGCACTGGCATCGGGATTGCTCACGGCAATCGTCACCGGTGCCGTCGGCAGGGTAGACAGGCTTAAGCGATACTCGCCAGTCTCACCTTCATTGACCGCCAGCACGTTCGGACTCACGGTCACGCCCGGCGTGTCGTTATCCGTGACACCTACGGTCACGGACGGACGGGGTCAGCGCGGCATAGGTCGCATCGCTGCTGCGCACCGCATGGGTCAGTTGCACGCTCTCGTGGTTTGTATCAGCGTCCTCAACACCCATTACCGTCACCGTCTGCGGCATGTTCCAGTTGTCTCGTGGTGAAGTCCAGGCTGGACGGGGTCGCCGGACTCACCGTCGCCACATCGGCATTGAACGTTTGCGGCAGAATGCTCACGGTCGCCGACGGTCGGGTACCCAGCCGGATGGTATAGCTCGCCGTGAGCCCCTCAGTCACGGTCAACGTGGTCGAACTCAGCGTAAAACCCGCCGTATCGTTATCTGTTATGGTGATGGCGATGGCTAGAGTGGCAAGGGTATTAAATCTATTATCAATTAATGTCATTCTCAATGAATCCGTCTCATCATCTGTATCGTCATCCTCAACAGCGGTCGCCGTTAGCGTCTGCGGCGCGTCCCAGTTGGTCATGGTAAATTCCAAGACGGTATTGGTCGGCCTGGACGAGGTAGACGGAGTCAGCGTCACACTTGTGTTTGATATGACAATTTGCAAAAAACCCCCTGTCGGTTCGGTCGCCAACCTCACCGTAAACTCGCTAGTCCCGCCCTCATTGAGCACCAGCGCGGGCGTACTCACGACGATACCTGCCGCGTCGTTATCCGTGACACGCACGGTCACGGCGGGCGGGTTCACCGCGGCATAAAGCGTATCGCTGCTGCTCAGCGCATGACTCAGTTGCACGCTTTCGCTGCTCGTATTCGTGTCCTCAACAGCCGTCACGGTCACGGTTTGGGCGGCATTCCAATTGACTGTGGTAAAGGTCAGTGGTGAGGTCACGGTCACCGCAGTATTGTCACTGGTCACGCTAATCGTCACAGCGTGGCTCGGTTGGTTATTCAAGCGCAGCGTATACTCGCCGGTCCCGCCTTCAAAGACCGCCAGCGCGGTCGCACTCATGGTCACGCCCGGCGCGGCGTTATCCGTGACATTCACGGTCACGGCGGGCGGGTTCACCCCGGCATAGCGCGTATCGCTGCTGCTCAGCGCATGACTCAGTTGCACACCGCTCTCGCTGGTCCTGTTATTGTCCTCGGCACCCATCACCGTCACCGTCTGCGCCTGATTCCAGTTATTCCTGGTAAAGGTCAGCGATGCGGTTGCGGTCACCGCCGGATTATTACTGCTCACGCTAATCGTGACCGCGTGCGTCGGTGAGGTATTCAAGCGCAGCGTATACTCGTTGGTCTCGCCTTCATTGACCGCAAGCGTGGCCGTGCTCACGGTCACGCTGACAGCGCTATCCGCGACATTCACGGTCACGGCGGGCGGCGTCAGCGCAGCATAGTTCGCATCACCGCCGCTCACCGTATGGGTCAGTTGTACGCCGCGTTCGTTGGTCGCATTCGCGTCCGCAGCACCCGTCACCGTCACGGTTTGGGCGGCATTCCAGTTGATTGTGCTAAAGGTCAGGGTCGCGGGGCTCACGGTCACCGCGGCATTGTTACTGCTCACGCTAATCGTCACCGCCACCGTGGGTCGGCTGCCCAGCACCAGCCTATAGCCGGTGCTGTTCCCCTCGGTCACATTCAGCGCGGTCGGCGACACGCGCACACCCGCGACCGCCACCGGGTCGGACGTCAGGCTACCGCCCCCCGCATTCGGATAACTCGCTATCACGCGCAACCACACACCTATCTGTGATTGGTCTGATGCAATGGTGTACGTGTTGGCATTGTTGGTCCCCGGTGCGGCGGTAAACGGGCCCGCCGAGGCGGTCGCTGTCTGCCATTCATGGGTAATGGTCCCGACATCGGTATTCGGTGAGGCGTCCGGGTCGGTGACCGCGCCCGCCGTCAGCGTGCTGCCAACCCTGGCAGTGCCGGTGATGGGACCTATGGCACCGCGACGGCTGACCTGTAAGATATTGGAGAACAGGGTGTCGTTGAAATCCCCGCCCTGGGTTACACGCACCCGCAGCCAGTTCCCCCGGTCCGCCGCTTGCACCGTGTAGGTCGCAGCGGTGCCGCCCGGGCTGATAGCCGTTGCGCTGTTACAGTCTTGAGTGGGACAGCGTTGCCATTGCCAGGCACTGGCATTGACGGTCAACGTGGGATGGCTGACCGCGCTGGCGGTCAAGACATCGTCGACATTGGCCGAGGTGTTGGAGGTATTGCCCTGGATGGCACTCAATGTCGCGGGCATCGCAGCATAAAGATAGTTGTCGGTGGCACTCAGCGCACCGATGGCTTGCCTGGTGATAGCCGAGGCACTCGCCCCGAGATTGCACAGCGGCGAGCCGGATTGTGCGGTTTGTTCGGTGTCGGTCGTGGTCCCCGAGCGCACCCTTAAATCACCGCTGGCGGTACATAAGCTGTCCACCAGGACCACCGCATTGTTGGCGGACGGTCGATAATACACCATGCCCGGCCCAGGGATTGTCGCCCATGTGGTGAGGTTCGGACGGGACAGGCCGGATTTCAGGTCTATAAGGTTGAAGAGTCTTCCGCTACTCGGAGTCGCCTGCCCGGTTGTGATGTGATTATTTACACTTACAGTATCTGCTCTACCGGGGCTATTGACTACCGTGAGTTGCAACCGACCATCGTTCCCGCGGACGAGTGTCACGCCTGTGATGTCTCGACCGCCGGTGAACTCCGTCGCATTGGTATGCCCGGCCGGGCCGTTGACGAGATAGTTATTCCAAAAGGTCTGACTCGGACGGGTCTCGGTGCCGCCGTGGTTGGTGGTGCCGCCACCGTAGGCATTGGTACAGGTGTTGCCCGCCCCGGCATTACAGGTGCGCGTCTGGTTCTTGTCGGTGATATTCGCCGTACTCCATTCGCCCCAGACATCATGAATATAGTCGTCGCTGGCACTCAGCGCACCGATGGCCTGTTTGGTGATAGCCGAGGCACTCGCCCCGAGATTGCATAGCAACGAGCTGGCTTGTACGGTGCGTTCGGTGTCGGACGTGGTCCCCGAGCGCACCCTTAAATCACCGCTGGCGGTACATAAGCTGTCCACCAGGACCGCCGCGTTGTTGGCGGACGGTCGGTAAAACAAGACGCCCGGCCCCGGGATAGCGGTCCATGTGGTGAGGTTCGGACGGGACAGGCTGGACTTCAGGACTATACTGAAAGAATCTATTGTGAAGAGTGCTCCTCTATTCGGGGTCGCCTGCCCGGTTGTGATGAAGGTTCCACTAGGGAAAGCGTTGCCGAAGGAGGCGATAATGTTCCTTACTTGCAGCCGACCATCGCTGTTGTTGCGGGAGAGGGATACGCTTGTGATGTCACCACTACGGTACTCTGTCGCATTGGTATACCCGGCCGGGCCGTTGACGAGATAGTTCTCCCAAAAGGTCTCACTCGGACGGGTCTCGGTGCCGCCGTGGTTGGTGGTGCCGCCCCCGTAGGCATTGGTACAGGTGTTGCCCGCCCCGGCATTACAGGTGCGCGTCTGGTTCTTGTCGGTGATATTGCCCGTACTCCAGGCGCTCCAGACATCATAAATATAGTCGTCGGTGGCACTCAGCGCACCGATGGCCTGTTTGGTGATAGTCCCGCTCGCCCCGATATTGCACAGCAGCGAGCTGGCTTGTACGGTGCGTTCGCTGCCGGTGGTTTGCCCCGAGCGCACCCTTAAATCACCGCTGGCGGTACATAAAGTGTCCACCAGTACCACCGCGTTGCCGGAGGTCGGTCGGTAAAACACGATGCCCGGCCCCGGGATAGCGGTCCATGTAAGGTTCGGACGGGACAGGCCGGTCTTCAGGGTTATAGGAACTCCGGCGACCGCTAAGAGGAGGCCAGTGCTTGGGGTCGCCCGGCTGGTTGAGATGTATGTATCACCGCCGGCGGTGAAATTATTGACCATCGCAACGTCCAGCCGACCATCGTTGTCGCGGGTGAGTGTCACGCGTTTGAGGTCATTACCACGGAACAGCGTCGCATTGGTATGCCCGGCCGGGCCGTTGACGAGATAGTTCTCCCAAAAGGTCTGACTCGGACGGGTCTCGGTGCCGCCGTGGTTGGTGGTGCCAGCACTGTATAAATTGGTACAGGTGTTGCCCGCCCCGGCATTACAGGTGCGCGTCTGGTTCTTGTCGGTGATATTGCCCGTACTCCATTCACCCCAGCCATCAGATTGCGCCCGTGCCACCGGACTAGACAATCCCGCCAGCAGCGCAACGGCGCCCATGACTGCCGTCATCCCGCGCCAAAAGCGACCACCCCGCCCCTGCGGGGCACCCCTCCTTGTAAAGGAGGGGAGTTTGTTAGGCGGGTTCGTGGCATTCCTCCGGGGAGAGGAATGGGTCATGTTGTTTTGGGTGCTGAACCTATCCGCAGCAACGTGTGTTTTGCATTCGGTCATGGCAATGTTGAATTTGTGCGCGTTGGACCAACGGTCTGCACTAGTGATTGTGGTGCGTGGTGCGTGGTGCGTGGTGCGTGGTGCGTGGTGCGTGGTGCGTGGTGCGTGGTGCGTGGTAGCTAGTGCGTGGTGCGTGGTGCGTGGTGCGTGGTGCGTGGTGCGTGGTGCGTGGTGCGTGGTGCGTTAAGTCTAGGTCGTTTTGTCAACATATGTCAAGTTCTCTCTGTCATCATCCAGATTGCGATTCCATCAATGTACCATTACCCCGCGCAGTATTAAATACATAATATTGTGACCCACACCACACATCGCACTTCTTTGTTGTGATTGATTATGTACTGTACCGGTCGTGAACAATCCCGGTCCTTTGTGGGGGGCGTATGCTGTTGTATTTGATTTACCCATCCGCCGGTTTTTCGTGCAACCGATTGAGCGCTGCAAACCGTCAGTCTTTGTGAACGTCGAGACCGCCTCTGATTCGGTGACTGTTGACCGGGCAGAATCATCCTGATGATGCCCGCGAAACTGTATGCGACTGCATCGTGTTGCGCCTGTCGCCGTCAACGCCGCAGGCGATGCCACAGTGCTGGCGCGGCAGAATGCCGTGTTGTGTACGCAACCTGTCTGCGGCAACGTGCGCGACACATTCGGTCATGGAACTGTTGACCCGGTGCGCGGTGGTGGCGCGGTCTGCGCCGGTGTTGCAGTGGGCGTAATGCCAGCGTGACGGTGTCGGCATCTGATGCTCTCTCCATGTCCAGTAGAGTGCCATGGGTTTTGCCATCACTTCCCTTGTGACCCGGTGTAACACATTCACCACGCTTGAAGTGGTGCGAAGATCGGGGGCAGGTCACTGCCGTTCTTCTATCGTGCCCGCGCAGGCGAGGGGGTATACCACACTTCAAGCCCGCAAAGCGGACGCACTTATCAAAAGACGGCATCTGGCAGGTATAATCGGCACAAAATTGGAGATACAACAATGAAACTCAAAATCCAGCAACCTCCATTCGGTGAAAACAGCGATGACCCCTTTGCGAACGATTTGCTCAACCGCAAGCAAGAGATTGAAGACCTGACACCGATGATAAAAAATGTCTTATCGCCGACGGTGATGGCGCTTGACGCTCCCTGGGGCGCGGGCAAAACCGCTTTCATCAAAATGTGGGCAGCGTATCTCAACAAAGAGGGAATGCCCGCCTTTTATTTTAACGCATGGGAAACCGACTTCGCGGCAGATCCGCTGCTGCCTTTTGTGGAAAAAATCACCGAACAACTGCCGGAAGAAAATCAGGGGAATTTAATGGACAGTGCAAAAGCGCTTATTCCTATGGTTCTCGGTAGCGTTGTGCATGCTGCCGGGTATGGCATAATTGCAAAAATTGCCGAATACTTCGCGAGAAATTTATTTACCCACCACAGCAAACTGGCCAAATTCAAAAAAGCACTCGGAGAGTTTGCCAAATCCCAAACGAACAAGCACATCGTCATTTTTGTTGATGAACTGGACCGTTGCCGCCCTGATTACGCCGTCAAGGTTTTGGAGCGCATCAAGCATTTGTTTGAAGTGCCGAGTGTGGTGTTCGTCCTCGCCACTAACCGCGAGCAACTATGCCATTCCGTCAAGGGGCTTTATGGCGCGAGTTTTGACGCCGGGACTTACCTGCGCCGCTTTATTGAGTTTGACTTCACAATAAAACAGCCGGATACAGGGTCTTTTATTCATGCACGACTGAGTGTTCTGGGGGTGGAACAATCTCTGGGGGACAGTTACGGACAATTACACAACGCGCTAACACTGCTTGCAAGCGTATACAACTATTCCCTGCGGGATGTGGAGCAGTTGCTCATGCGCGTTTTGTTGGTGCTGTCTACGCTGGAAGACAAACCCGAAAACAAACACCCGGTTTATCCAATATTGTTGGCATTTCTCGTTGTGGCGCGGCAGGAAATGCCGGCGCATTACCAGAAATATATCCGCCCCGACGACAACGGGGAAGAAATGGTTAAGCATTGGGAAGACGATCTAAAAAAGGCAGGTATCTACGAACGCGATGATAACTCTACTGTTTTCCCGGTGGATAGCCCTATTTCCCTCGCAGCGAGCGTAACGGCGTGCATCGCTATGGTGAAATTTTTTACCAGGGGAGGGTTCCCTAATGATTCGGATTTTTCGACTTTTCTTGCCCCCTATGAGGAAAAAATAAAAACCGCCGCAACCACAAGCGAGCGAGAATATCGTGATAGATTGGTTCAGGAGATGTGGGGAAGCAGACATTTATTTGATCGCGAAATCCTGCCGCAGCTTGTCAAAAAGATAGAGATACAGGACAGATTCCGTTTTCCAGCAAGCGGCGACAGCGAAGGCAATCAGGCCTGACTTCACCTCCTGATAACGAATGAAAGCCCGTAGATAGCGGGTATAAAAAAAGGGCAGGGTGGGTAATTACGGCAGCATCGCTTACCGCGCCGATGTCACCCACCTTTTCGCGCCTGTTGCGCCCATATTGTCATACCACCGCCTTGGTAAAAAGCATTTCAATATTGATAGAATGAATGGTGTTATGTCGAAATATGGTTGATAAGAAAATAACTTGCAAAAGAGGGTCGTAATGAATTTTTATTTTGAACCCAACCTGAATCACCAGCTTGCAGCGGTTAAAGCCGTTGCCGGTGTTTCGGGGATTTTGCAAGGTGCGCCTTATGTGCGTCCGGAAGATAGACTATGGCAGGCGGACGTTTCAGCTAATGTTCTCAATCTACCGGTGGCAACATGGCTGGAAAATGCAAAGCGTGTTGCCAATGAAAATGATATTGAAGCTCCCGCAAGCTCTGAAAATGCAGACTTCACGATTGAAATGGAAACGGGGACAGGCAAAACCTACGTCTATTTACGCACTGTTTTTGAGTTAAATAAACGCTACGGATTGCATAAATTTATCATCGTTGTGCCTAGCGTTGCCATCCGTGAGGGAGTTTTGGAACAGCTAGAAAGCACCAAACAACATTTTTCTGAAATGTTTGGCACGATTGCCGAGGTTATCCAGTATAACAGTAAAAATCTGCCTAAAGTGCAGAGCTTTTGTATGTCTAATCGCTTGTCCATGATGGTGATGAACAAACAGGCCTTTGATTCGGACAGAAAAGTTATCAACGACGAGGAACGCGATAGCGGTAATTTGCTGGAGCAATTACAGCGAGTACGCCCCATTATTATATTGGATGAGCCACAAGAGGGCATGGATACCCCGAACATGCAAACGCGGCTTGCAGCGTTTAAGCCACTGTTCAAATTGCGTTATTCCGCAACCCATAAACACCCCAAAAATGTTATCAACCGCCTGGATCCTTATGCCGCTTACAATCAGGGACTGGTTAAAAAAATATCGGTTTTATCCATTTATGAAACCAACACGCAAAGCAATATTGTGATCGAGTGCCGTAAAATCGTGTTGGATAAAACGGGTAAAAAATTCCCGACAGCAAAAGTGCAGGTGAATACCCGTTTGGCAAATGGTGATTTCAAACCAAAAGTTATCACGCTCAAATCAGGGGATGATTTAGAAGCCAAAACGAATAACCCGGTTTATCATGGCTGGATTGTTGAGAATATCGGTACAACCGCTCTTTTTGACGGTGACGGCTATATAAAATTTAGCAATGGCGAAACGATAGAAGAAGGTGCAAAGCAGGGCAGCGATAAAGTCGCTATTTTCCGTGAACAAATACGCCGTTGCATACAAGCCCATTTCAGGCATAAAAATCGGGTTGCCCCACTGGGTATAAAACCACTTGCCTTGTTTTTTATTGATCGCGTTGCAAACTATGTGAATAGTGACGGCATCATTCGTCTTGTTTTTGAGGAAGAATATGCGATTGCATATAAGAAACTTTACAATACCGAGCCTGATGATATCAGTGCAGTGCATGGCGGATATTTCGCCCAGGATAGAAAGGGTGGCTATACTGATAATGAAAAATCCATGGCGGGTAATAAGGACATTTATGACCGCATCTTACGCCAGAAAAGCCGCCTAATCTCCCTTGATGATAAACTCGAATTTATCTTTTCACATTCCGCGCTTGGGGTAGGGTGGGACAATCCAAACGTCTTTACCATTTGCACCCTGAATGAGAGCCATAGCCAGATTAAAAAACGCCAGGAAATAGGGCGCGGATTGCGCTTATGTGTCGATCAAAGTGGTAAGCGTTATCGTGATGCAGAAGATATAATTGAGGGCGAAGAGGTTAATTTATTAACCATTGTCCCCAATGAGAGCTATCACGCCTTTGTCACCGCTTATCAGGAAGAAACACGCGAAGATTTGGGTATCAATGCGAAAACGCCTCAACTGCGTGACGGTAATCAACAAACAAAGATAGTCACACGTAACGAGGCGCAGTTTAATTCCGCTGAGTTTAAAGAGCTTTGGGCGCGTATTGCCAGGAAAACAAAATGCCGTGTACATTTTGACGAAACAGCCCTGATTAACAACTCGATTGCGAAGCTCAACTCAATTCGTGTGAGCGCCAACACCCTGCAAATATCGCTCAATCATTGGAACCGCTTTAATGCAGAAGGCGACGTTGTTGACAAACATCAAGGCGCACAACGCACCGTTGTTAAAGGACGCATGGTCAGCGTGGATATTGTAAGTCAGCTTGCGCGTGATACCGCTATCTCTGAAATGACTGCCGCACAGATATTATCGGGCATGGCGGTAGGGGCAAAAGCACAACTTGCCAAAAACCCCATGCAGTTTTTGTCCGAAGCGAGCAAACATATTCGCGTTGTCATGAGTCATGAAATGGTACGCCTGGTCAAGTATGAGGAAACCGGCGCAAGCTATCCAATGGAATTGCTAGAACCTGAAATACCCACCTACAGCGATTTAGCCGCAACCCCAGGGCGGGGACTATATGATCACGCTATTTGTGACTCAAATATTGAAAAGGAGTTTGCCGAAGCCCTGGAAGCTCAAAATATCGTGCGTGTTTTCGTGAAACTCCCCTCAACCTACAAAATACCCATGCCCTTTGGTGGATCCTATAACCCTGATTTCGCTTTGTTGATACAAAAGACAAACCTTAATGATGCCGACGACATGAAACAGTTTTATTTCACCATCGAAACCAGGGGCGCGGCAGAGTGTAAAAAGCTCAAGGAAGAAGAAAAACTGAAAATACAATGCGCTATTCGGCACTTTGAGGCCATCGGCCTACAGGGCTATCTTGCGCCCGTGGATAACCTGCAAAGTTTTGACGCCAAAGCCAATGAACGCCTTGGCGAAACATTCTTTGCACAATGATTTTGTGTCAGGCGAAATGAAAAATAAACTGTCTGATACCCCCGCAAACGAAATTGCCAAAACCTCACCCAATATGCGTACAGAACGGTTAGAACAGCTTAAAATTCTATTCCCGGACTTGTTTGATGGTGAGGGGCAACTGGACGAAAAAGCGCTGCGTGCGCTGATATCAAATGAGGCGGGGATGGCGACAGAGCGGTTTAGCTTTGCATGGGCAGGCAAGCAACAATCAAAACGCCTTGCCTTCACGCCAAGTCGTGCAACCCTAAGCTACGATCCAGGCCGTAGCCTGAACAGTGACGGGACAGAAAACAAAGCAGGGGAAACACCGCAACAGAATACCAGCAAAAACCTGATTATCGAGGGCGATAATCTTGAGGTGTTGAAACTTCTGCAAGCGACTTACTTTGAGCAAGTCAAATGTATCTATATCGACCCGCCCTATAATACGGGTCATGACTTCATATACCCTGATAATTTCACCGCAGGCAAAAAAGCCTATTGGGAGAAAAGCGGCGAGGTGAAAGAGGGGGTTAAACTCACCGCTCTACCCGAAACTCACGGGAGGCGACACTCCGACTGGCTTAATTTTATGCAATCCCGCCTATTATTGGCGCGGCAACTATTGCGGGATGATGGGGTGATATTTATCTCGATTGATGACAACGAACAGGCCAACCTCAAAAAACTTTGTGATGCTGTTTTTGGAGAAGAGAACTTCATAGGTAATGCCGGAAGAATCACTAAAAAAAGTAATAATAAAGGGGATTTTTGGGCTGGAAACTTTGACTATGTTTTAACTTATGCAAAGTCGATAAAAGACACTGTAAAGTTTTTTGGCGGTGTAAATTATGCAGCCTACAATTTAGTTGAAACAGATGGCCCTATGAAAGGTGAGAAATATCAGTTAGTTAGAATGTATATGTCCAGCCTTCAAAACCGCAATCCAGAGCAAAGATTTTTTATTGAATGTCCGGATGGTTCTAAAGTAATTCCGCCGGGAACAACTTTACCACCGGAAAGACCTGTTTTAGGGGATGGCATATGGCGTTGGACCAGAAAAAAAATGGAGGAAGAAAAAGACAGAATAGTTATCAAGAAAGTCAAATCTTCCAACCTTGTAACAGCGGATGATTCACCTGCAAAATGGAATGTGTTTGCAAAAACGTACTTATCAGATGTTATTGCTAACGCTTCAGCAAAGCCTAACAGTCTAATAGAAGACCATATTAATCAAATAGGTTCGCATGAGATTAATAAGTTGGATATACCTTTTGATTTTTCCAAACCTGGCACGCTTATTAAATATCTGATTGAAATTTCAAAATCGGATGATGACTCAATCATTCTGGACTTCTTTGCGGGTTCTGGCACTTCTGCTCATGCGGTCATGCAGAAAAATGCCGAAGATGGCGGCAAGCGCAAACATATCATGGTGCAAATCCCTGAAATTACTGATGAAAAATCAGAAGCCTATCAAGCGGGTTACAAGAAAATATCGGATATAACTATCGAGCGTGTTAAACGGGCAGGGGCTAAAATCCGTGAGGAAAACCCCGATGCCAGGACTGATACGGGCTTTCGGGTTTTCAAACTCACTCACAGCAATTTTGCAGAAAATCTATTTACTCCCGATGAGGATAAATCTGAAGAGGAGAATATCAAGGCACTGAATGCGCATCTTGAAAAAGCCGCGCAAATGCGCCTGTTTGATAGTGATGAGTTTAGCAATCTGGTCACGGAAATATCGCTCAAAAACGGCTTTGGCCTGTTTTACCAACTCGAAGCCATGTCCGACTTTGAACACAACAAAGTCTACCGCTTGCACGGCAATGGCAAAACGGCACTTTTGTGTGTTGATAACACCTTGCACGATGTCAGTGTTGAAAATTTGAAAGCATTTAATGAAAAACAACTGATCGTTTCAAAAGCAGCCCTGGATACCAGCAAAAAATTCAGCCTGCAAACTGAATTTAAAGATAATTTGTGGGTGGTTTAAGATCGCCATGCTTGATCTTCTCGTGGTTGTTTCAATTCCTGGAGTCATGCGATAGCTTTAATTAAGTCAAACTGAACATGAGCAAATCCGGCATAGCGTTTTTTACCGGTATGAGATATCGGCATTTATTTAATCGCAATTTCCTATAACTAACATTAGATTATCATCTTAACTATTTGTTATTAAAATAAATATTTGTAGTTATATATATATTTTTTTCATATCTTGAGAACTCGCTTCAACCCTATGTAACTGCGCATAATGTATATTATGTTAAATAGAATATTATCACTGCAAAGATAACAGATGGATATGTCCAATGAATTTTTTATGCAATCTGCAATGCGTGGTCTTCCAGCCCCGTTGTTTCTCTTCCGGGATTACTTCGACCTTGTTCGAATTGGTGCCCGGGGCCGGAATCGAACCGGCACGCCCTTACAAGCGAGGGATTTTAAGTCCCTTGCGTCTACCAATTCCGCCACCCGGGCAAATCGGGTAAAATTCTCAAATGGAGGCTGAGGTCGGAATCGAACCGGCGTCCACGGCTTTGCAGGCCGCTGCATAACCACTCTGCCACTCAGCCATTACAAAATAAGCGACGAATATCTGTACAAATTATAAATTACTTCACTATTCGGTATCATGGAGCGGGAAACGAGATTCGAACTCGCGACCCCAACCTTGGCAAGGTTGTGCTCTACCACTGAGCTATTCCCGCAGAAGAGCGCACATTTTATCGACGACTTGCTACCTGTCAAGAAACTTCAGGATTTGGAATCTATTGTGTTGATTCCTTTTGCCCCTGGTTATCCTTGATCCGGGGCCATGTGGCGCGTAAGTAAAGAAACATCGACCATAACGTTAGTATCGCTGCGATATACAGTAACACCATGCCTATGGTATACACAGGTATGCCGAATAACGAGTTGTGAAAAATCAGGCATCCCAGTGAGGTCATTTGGCACACAGTTTTTAGTTTGCCATAAACGGATACTGAAACTTTTTTACTTTCTCCAAGCTCCGCCATCCATTCACGCAGCGCTGAAACGGCGATCTCACGACCGACAATGATTGCTGCGGGTATTGCCAACCAAATGGAAGGGTTATTCTGCACCAGTAGTACAAGTGCGACAGCCACCATGATTTTATCGGCGACTGGATCCAGAAAAGTTCCCAACGCAGATATCAGGCCGAGTTTACGTGCGCAATAACCATCCAGCGCATCTGTAATCGCAGCGAGCGTGAAGATCACACACGCCGCCGGGTAATTCCAACTCACGGGCAAATAGTAGATGACCACGAAGACAGGAATCATAATAATTCTGCTCAATGTCAGCGCATTAGGTAAATTCATGATTTCTCGTGAAATGTGTCGTAGATTTTCTGCGCGATATTCTTATTGATTCCATTGACCTTGGCAAGATCCTCCATGCCTGCGGAAGTCACACCCTGCAAACCACCGAAATGACGCAACAGGTTTTGTCTGCGTTTTTGCCCGATACCCTCAATATTTTCCAATGCCGACCTATTCCGTGATTTTTTGCGTCGTTGTCGATGACCTGTAATGGCGAATCGATGAGATTCATCCCTGATGTGTTGTATCAAGTGCAGTGCTGGCGAATCATGCGACAAATGTATTTTCCTGTTTTCGTGTTCCATGATCAAGGTTTCCAGCCCTGCTTTCCGCGAAGGCCCTTTAGCGACACCGATCAATACAGGTTCGCTGATCTGAAGCTCCTCAAGCACCCTTTTCGCCCTGGCGACCTGCCCTTTGCCGCCATCAATAAAAATGATATCAGGCATCGTCCCCTCTTCTCTCTTTATACGTGTATATCTTCGTGTTATCGCCTGTTCAATCGCGGCGTAATCATCCCCGGGAGTGATATTAGTGATGTTGAATTTACGGTAATCAGCCTTCAACGGACCTCCCGCATCAAATACCACACAAGCAGCCACAGTCGCTTCACCACTCGTATGACTAATGTCGAAACATTCCATGCGTTGAACAGGTGCTTCGAGGTTGAGCAGCGCATTCAATTTTTCTGTGCGTAACTGCCTGTTTTCTTTATTCGCGAGCTGGTGTGATAAAGACAGATCTGCATTTTCCAACGCCATTTTGGTCCATTGCGCTCTGTCGCCTCGCAAGCGATATTTTAATTTAACCCGTCGTTGCACATGATCGTTCCCGCGTGCATGACCTGATATCACTTCTTGCAGAAGGTGACTATTTTCAGGTTCGTGACTCAGCAGTATTTCCCTGGGCATATTGGCTGCCACGTTATTTTTTAAATAAAACTGGGCCAGAAAAGCCTCCAGTATTGATTCAGGATCGGTGTTGGCAGGATGCCTGGGGAAAAAAGTTTTACTGCCCTGGTTCAGCCCATTTCTGATAAAAAATACCAGTACACATGTAATACCCTCTTTATGACTGCAAGCGATGACATCAATATTCCCTTTTTCTTTTGTAATATACTGATTTTCATTGATTTTTCTTAAGTTTCTGATTTGATTCCGATAATGTGCCGCACGTTCATACGCCAGGGAATCGGCTGCTTTTTGCATGGGCATAACAAGATTTTCGATGACCTGTTCATTTTTACCTTCCAGAAACATGACGCTGTGTTCAATATCTTTTTGATAATCCTCCGGACTGATAAAGGCCGTACAAGGCGCAGAACAGCGCTTGATTTGATATTCCAGGCAAGGACGTGTACGAGCAGCAAAGAAATTATCATTACACTGTCGTGTCATGAATAACTTTTTCATTAGATTCAATGTGTTACGAACAGCACCTGCACCGGGATATGGACCAAAATAACGTCCCTTTTTGTTTCTTGCGCCACGGTGGTAGGCAAACCCGGGAAACTCATGGTCGGCAGACAGGTAAATATAAGGGTAACTTTTATCATCCTTGAACCAAATGTTATACTTGGGTTTGAGTCTCTTGATCAGATTATTTTCAAGAATCAGTGCCTCTTTCTCGGTATGTGTGACAATCACCTCGATGTCCCTGATCTGCGCGACCATGGCACGCGTTTTCGGTGAATTATCTGCCCGCGTGAAATAGCTGGATACCCTTTTTTTGAGATTTTGCGCCTTACCAACATAGAGCACCTTGGCGGCTTCATCCAACATTTGGTAAACGCCGGGCCTGACAGTTAAATCTTTCAGAAAAGCGGCTGAATCGAATGCAGGCGCATGCTTCATTGACACAGAATCATGTGCTTTCTTTTTCTCCATATTAAGTATATAAATACATTATAATCAATTATTTATATCCAAAATATCAAGTAATTTATTGAAAATATCAAAGAACATTTCTTCAGTTAAGCGACGAGTTTGTGTGTTGTATCGACTGCAATGATAAGAATCAAGTAAGTATTGTCGGTTGGCCAGGGAGGCGATGTTTCCATGCCCGAAAATATAGTCTTTTTGCTTGAGAGTGAGTGCTTTGACAACGGCTTTATGCGCCACTGTACCCAGTGCCAGAATCACTGTTCCCGGAGCAAGCGTTTGCAACTCTGCACCTAAAAACTGATTACATAGACTGATTTCCGCCGGTGTGGGTTTATTTCCCGGCGGTAAGCACTTCACAGCATTACTGATTCGGCAATTGATTAATTCCAGACCGTCATCCGCATGTGTCGCCGTTGCCTGATTGGCAAAGCCGAATTTGTACAAGGCCTTATACAGCAGCTTGCCCGCATGATCACCCGTAAAAGGCCTGCCAGTGGCATTGGCGCCATGCATACCGGGCGCAAGTCCGACGATAAGTAGTTTTGGATCGTCCACGCCGAAAGGCGGCACAGGTCGTGCGTGGTAATCGGGATGTTTTTTCTTCACTGCGTCAAGAAATGTCGCCAAACGCGGGCACTGTCTACAGTTCAGATCAAAATAATTCGTTGTGTTATGCAAGCTCAAGCATTCCGTTCGTTAAAAGTTGCTGGAACCCGGCACGGACACTGCGCAATATTTCCTCCGGTGCTCCGGCCTGTTGTAGATGGTTTGATATCCGGGCAATACTCATGGAGCCGTTGACATGTTGAAACAACGGTGCAAATCCTTCGGCGAGTTCCGCAGTTTGATGATCAACAGTCGGCTCACAGCGGGAGAATTTACTGACATGCGCTCGTGTGACGAATAACCTGGGATCTTCTTGCGCAAGTGTTTTTTTACGCAGTGACGCAGACAACGGCTGCTTACTGATATGTGCCCACAGCGCCGTATCTGCACCAGGACACAGCGCTGCCTTTAATTGCACATAAGATTGAGGAACCATCGTGGCACTGACATAAGCCGCCAGTTTAACCGGCCTATCCAGGCTATTGTTACTTTCCTCCGGGCTGATATTCGCTGCAGACCCCTCCCCTTCCAGAATTTTTTGTTTCAATGTCGTGGCGGTCCAAACCATGCCGAGTTCCGCCTCCAATATGGCAGTCATCGTGACTTGCTCGGTGCCTGAGTCAAATTGACAGGCAAGCAGACGTTCACGCAGTTGTGAACCGTAGGCGGCAGCGCGTTCCCGAGGATGACGACGCATGGTATGTAGATTAATCAATTCCTGTAAAAGATTTTTGCCGCCTTCAAGCGAAGAAATCAGACTGAATGTGAGAGGAAATTCTCGGCAAATCTGTGTCAGAATCAAGTAAGTACGCATTGACGCATCAAGTTCAATGGCGTCAGAGCGAATTGTCCGAAAATCATCCAGTTCATGTGCCTCAAGTGCGTAGTTCGAGAATGCAGCCCCGGGATTTTCACAAAAATTTTTCCGCAATGTTCGATCAAATAACAGATCAAACAGTGCCCGTTCCTGTTCCTGAAAGCTCATACAGCGGCCTCCAGACTGTCAATCAATGATTGACTGATACTTTTTCCTTGCACAATTTGGCGTATTTTTTTGAGTGTCGTTAAAACAGCTTTTTCAGCAACGCCTTCGCATTCGTAACATACCGCCTTGACATTGGGTAATTCGGGCAACATGGCATCAAACATTTGCCAGGTTTCCTCAATAATCGTGCATTCATGTGCATCGACATAAACAGATCCCGTGGCACCATTACCGCCTTTTTGCAGGCGTCCTCCGGCGACATGAACTTCCACCACGCGATCACAGGGTAATTGTTCCAGAGCATCCCGTACTTTGATGCCACTGGCCATTTCATACGAGACCAAATGCCCCATATCCAATAAAATCGCGCAATCAGTTGCGCGTGCAAGCTCACCGAAAAACCTGAATAAGGGCATAGTGCCGGCAACGAAAGTAACCGGTGGCGGTTCAATCGCAACGGGGACGGGTATCACCGCCTGAACTTCCTTGATCCGATGAATTGCCATATCCAGAGAAGCCTGATTAAAAATGGGTGGAATAAAATATCCCAGTTGAGAAGAATATCCCGCGCCTTCCTGCCAGAAACAGTAGGCGCAGTCCTGTGCAAACCAGGGAGAATTCACGGTTTTGATGTGCCGTGCGGTTTCTTCAAGCCAGCGATGTGAGTTTGCGAATGAACCGCAAAAATTAATATACGAAGGATGGAACAAGACCGGCGCCCCGCTCTCTCGCACACGTTGCACTTCCTCAATCACCGCATCGACATCAACCCGACCCGCATATTCGACGAAACCCGGCCCCCCCGCACGCTTCACCAGGGCAACCGGATCCGGTTTTGATGACAGACTCAGACTGGCACCGACACCCAATGCCGGAAGTTGATCAATAAGGATACTCATACGGCAACGATTATAGGGTGCTAACGATATTCCACCAAGGACATCGACCGCATCGAGGTTTGTTGTCATGGTTGCGGCGATGATTAACAAGTGGAGATCCACAACAATCGGATCGCGGTCTATGGGCTGCGTTTTTTATTGGGTGGATTGTTTTGCGTGGTGATCGCTGTAAACTGATGGTCGCCGTCAACTCCTTGATGGTGGTTTAATTCATATCATGCGCTTAACGCCGCCTTAATAAGCGGAGTTTTTTTTGTGTAGCGTTTGTTCTGTGATTGCTGGCCGATCTCTGTGTCGGTCTGTCCGGGTTGTTACTGCTGCAATAAAAATAATGCGTCCAGCCTTGCCCTGATCTCGCTGTAGTTCGGGTTGCCTGTGATCCCGTCGATTAGTCCGGCTTGGGTACGTATTCCGAGCAGATAGCGGGCGATCATAAGTCCGTCCTGTTGGTTAGGTGCCCCGCCGCTTGCGTCAATATCCATTATGCGCCCGCTTATTGGTGTGGTTGGTGTGGTCGGGGTGGTTGTGCCCGCCTTTAGGCGTATAGCAAGTCCACGCGGTAGCGGGAAAAGTACGCCACTAGTCGGGGTTGGTGTGGTGGCGGTTATTGCTATGCTCGGTCGGAAGTTCTCGGAGAGTCCATCTGCAGGGGGTCTTATTCCATCGATTCCACTAAGTAATAGTCGCCCGTCGTTATCCTGATTTGAGCTTAAATTTGAGTTAATCACGTCATGGCCAGTGGCGGTCTCCGTTGCATTGCGCTGTGGGTACGGACCGTTTTCAAGATAGGTTTCCCAGAATAATTTATTCGGGCGGGTGCGGGTTGTCTCGTGAGGCACTGTTACGCCGCTTCGACAAGAAAAATTCCGGGAGATCCCGAAGTCAATAATCTCACAACATCTACCAGTTGTTGTGCCCACCGGTGCGTTACAAGTGCGGATCTGGTTCTTTTGGGTGTAGTTGCGGGTGTCGTTGGTGTTGCCGGTATCGGGTGTCCAGTCGCTCCATGTTCCGTTTGTTTGCGCCCTTGCCTCTGTGCTTGTTAATGCGGCCAGTAAGGTCAATGCAATGATCAATAATAGCGGTGTTCCGGTTTTTATGTTCGGTTGCATCATTTCCGGGTAACAGAATTGTACTGAATTTTCGCCACGCGCTGATTACAGGTCGAGGCTAGTGTGATGAGCTTGCTTGTCTTTTACTTGCTAATGCACGCTGGCGACTTTTGCCTTTGAGCCTTTTAACAGGCTGTATTGGGACGATGACCTCTGCTGCCGTTCCAGGTTCGTTGCTAACGTTGCCTGTCAATGGCTGCCAGAATGTAACGCCCTGCTCCGTATTTACTTTGGTTGGTTGCAATAAATAGTTATCACGTTTCGCATTGTACAGGCACATGGAAATCGGCCCTTCTGCTGTCATCACCTTAAAGGCACAAGCGGTAATTCTTTCTGGAACCAGTGCCCTGGCATCCATAAAATTATGCATGAAGAATGTCATCGTGTTTATTTTGCCTCTTGATCGAAGCAGTATCATTTTTCTATTGCGGCATAAACTGAATAGCCACTTAAAGAGCAGGATCGTCGCCGCCGGTTTTTTCAATGCCTGTATCAAGCCGTCGCGTAGCGTTTTGAATTTACGCCGCCGATCTGCCCTAACCGTATGAAATTGCTGCAACAGTGTTGCAACTGTCTCTGTATCCTCAAGCAGGTCCTGCATTTCATTACCCAGTCGCAAACCAATGGCATAACGGTTGCACTCGGCATGACCTGCTTTTATGGCTTCGCTATTCAGTGTGGTGCCGGCACCTTTTTCCAACTGTTTCCATACAGTATCCGGTGTGATTAACAGCGGTCGTTTGCCTTCCACTCCTCGACCTGTATCAGCCTGTAACTGAAAAGAAATCAGGCGAATGGCATCAGCATGTTTACGCAAGAACCTTACAACGTCGGGGATCTCATGAAAATTATCCCGATGTACTGTGGTGTTGAACATGATGGAAAGCCCAAGTCCGCGGGCGCGGTTGATATATTTTTCGCGCAATGTATTCAGGGCGATTTCATTGTCATAGCCCTTGATTTCCTGTGTGGTATCAACATGAAATGCAACATCAACCAAACCGGCTTTGGATAATTCAGTCAGCAATTCCCGTGTAGCTTTGATGCCGTTGGTCATAAGTGTGGGCTGCATTCCAAAGGAACGAATATATTTAACGATGGCGATTAACTCGTCTCGTTTGCGCAATGCAGGATCACCGCCGGTGACCTGTACATTGGTATAGACACCGTAGTGTTGATAAATCAGATCAATACGACGAAATAGTTCTTCCATGGGGATATCACGTATCGCTTCGGAATTTTCAGAGAGATAACACAAGCTGCAATCCAGATTGCATCGTTGCGTAATCTCCAGGGCAACACAGCCCGTTGGCCAGCGTCTGCCCATTTGCTGGTTGGGCGACCAGCTACCGGTTTCTTGCATACAATGACAGGAACGCGCCAGAGTGGCTGCGGGATCGTTGGAAAGCGTATCCGGTGCCAGTTCCTGCACTTGCTCTTGTGTCAAAAACGCCATGCTATTTATTTCGTGTCGTTCAGTGCCCAGTCATAATCGAGAAATTTAATTCCAGTTCCGCTATCGGCGTATAACTTTCTCTGCGTCTCATCATCAGTCATTAGAGGTGCGACGTAGGCGTTTATTGAACCTGTGGTTGCTGTAAAATCTTTTTTGTACCATTTGAATATTTTGGATATCTCTATCCTGTTCTCTTCCGCGTTAAATCGGTTTCTTTCCGGATCCCGCATAAAATTGATTGTCGCATCATCAAGCTGTTGCTCCAGGTTTGCAGCAACATAAGCCTCGTTACGTAAAGGTGGACAGCTTATGGAGGCGCAGACAAGCACAAAATGCACACGCGGATCTTTATATAATTTTCTTAGTAGCTGGTGCTCGATAAAATTCAATGTTGTTTTTTTGGAAAATAATCTAAATAAATCTTTATCCCAGGGACTGTTTATAAACAGTCCGCCGAGATCTTTAATTGAAGTAATACCAGGATAATTATCGAGAATCAGTTTGATGGTGAATGCATTATAGGTATTAATCAGAAAAGACATCTGTTGCTCACGGGACCAGGTATCAAACTCATCCTCCCCTACAGCCTCAAGGCCTGCGACAAATTCGTCAAACTTACTTGCGTCGGATTTAAGCTGTGCGTAATCAACAGAGCTTTGATGTCCATTCACGACAACTATCTGTTTTAGAATCGCGTCAAAAACCTTGTAGCCATGATCATAAGCAAAGACTGAATGACTGAATACAGGACTGGCAGTAGTAAAAATAATTAATAAAGCAGTATGAATAAAGTGTTTCATAATATTCCTTTTGCGACCTGATTATATTGAGAAAAATTGCAAATTAGTTAAGGCGTCGAAAAGATTCCAAAAAGATAATGCTATAATACTACCAAATCTATCAATGTGGATAATTGAGTTTGATTCTTTTCATGTCGATATCCTGCACTGGCTTCGTAAACTTCTTTTCTGATTCGATTGAGTTGACCAATAGGTCCATGTTCTGGCAAGGCATTCCACGGTGAGTGTGTCACTACCGCTAAAATAACTATTCCAAAACAGGAATTTAATGCAGAAGATCAACGGCAATATTGCGGGAATTTGTCATTACGGTATGGATATTGGGCGAAAAGATCGAATTTATTAATTATTATTCCTGCAATTTTCATTGCCAATGCTCGGCGAGTTCTGACCATGGCAGTGAAAAACGCCGTCCACATACGCCGTTAATGACTTCGTGTTGTTTAGGAGAGCCGTGAAATACCAGTATTCGCGTGTCCGGCGGCAGGTGCGGCGGCACGAAACGATTTAATGGCCAGCGCTGGCGACAGTGATATTTGAAACTGCGCACCCACGGCTCGGGCCACCAGCATAAATTCGGCAAGCCAACGGCGGCGGTCATAAACGCCTGCTCGGTCGAATAGTCATCCTTCGCCGCCTGCGAATTTTGTAAAAAAAGTTCGGCGCATTGCGGCTCACCTCCTGCCTCAAAACGAAAAACCGACGAGTTGCCTATCAGCGGGCGCTTTCTGAGAACGGTTTTGCGAAATTCAATCCAGTTTTGCACGATACAAAACCGCCCCGGCAACGAAAAGAAATCGTCCAGTGCGCCGACAACGACGACATCCAAATCCATAAACAAACAGCGCCCGGTCAATCCCGCCTGCGGATGCATAAGCGCGAGTTTCCACCAGATGCCATCAAGCGGCGGCGCAATGGACAGCATTTTGATATCGCGTACGTCCACTTCGGAATCTAAACCGCGCGAATCGTCGGTAAAACAAACAAAACGAAACGGCGTCAGCAAATGTCGCTGCACACCGCGCAACAAGCTGTTAACCCAGTCAGCGGGATAGTTATACAAACCATTGCTCCACTTGAGGCACACCACAGTCTTGTCGGGTACAGCACAGTTGTCGTTGGGCGAAGATTCGGACGTGCTCATATAAAGCGTCGGGACTCATTAATATCAATGCAAGTCATTATTAATGATGTGGCAGTATAACGCAATCCGCTTGCATGTCCGAGGCGTGTATCGCTTTGCACTGAAGTTACCGGACAGCGATGACGCACTGAGGCTTTTGTGAACATCGAGCATTTTGCGCATGGAACAAATGACAAAGTTCTACCAGCCATCAACTTCCGAACTCTACGGCAACGTGCCCATGACAAGGACAACATTCGCGTGTGCATGTCGCCGCACTATTTTTTACCGACATGTTGAAAAAATAGTCGCTGCCAACAGTTTGCCGGAAGAAAAAATATTGTGGGATTCATCCTGCCCGAACGGTGTCTCTCATAAAGTCGCCTCCTTCCCCCCCCTGCTTCTGCCGCCAACTCCCCGACTTGATAGTTGTAGTGGTCCAGTATATCCGTACACCTCGATAAGTTTTTTTATGCAATTTATTTCTCAGCTGCAACAGGCGTTAGATAATTAATATAACTTATGACACCGATAGCCGTTGTAGTGTTTGATGTATTGCATAATATCTTTAAGTTTGCAAAAAAACATAAACCGGTACGCCAACAAACAGCCTCAAACCGACTTTCGTTCATAAAGAAAGCGGGAATGTCTCATGAGAATTGATTAAAATGCTGCGATGCGGATATGCGCTTATTGCACTAATATTGTTGGAATGCGGCGGCAGGCGCGGGGGTTGGCGGATGCCATCGCTGCTTTGGTATCTGCGGATGCAAATTTCGCTGGTACGGTTGAAGTGATTGATACAGTGGCGGGGGATTCTGCTTTTGGCAAAATAATGCCGCAACTGGCGTCTTTTTTTGCCGCGCCGGTTGTGCCTCAACCGGATATTCTTATCGCTTGCGGCGGGGCATCGGTGGCGGGAGCTTTGCGGGCAAAGCGGGACGGTGCTTTTGTGGTTTACGTACAAAAGCCGCCGTTGTCGCCGGGCGCGTTTGATATTGTCGTTTGCGGCATGCACGATAATAATGATCGCGGCACCGATAATGTGATTACTATCAACGGTTCGGTCGGCGGCGTCAATGCCGCTGTGCTGGCGCGGCGCAAACAACGTGCCCGGCAAAAGTTTGTCGATTTGCCGCGTCCTTATACTGCTTTGATCATCGGCGGCGATAATCGCGCTTATTCAATGACGCCGTCATTATGCCGCCGCTTTATTGATGAACTGCAAAACACCAATGACGGAGGCTCGGTTTTGGCATCGTCATCACGGCGCACAAGCACGGAATGCCGCCGGATTTTGGCTGACGCAAATGACGCAAGCGGCAAGAACGGCAGGCGGTTTTATTATGAAGATAACAACGGCGATAATGACGCTGCGGCAAGGGAATATTATTATGATATTCTCGCCGCCGCCGAACGCGCTGTGGTCACCGGCGATTCGGTCAATATGATAAGCGAAGCCGCCGCCGCACAAATACCGGTTTATATTTTGCCGCTGACGGTTGTCAATCATTCCGCCGCCGTCAAGTTTCGCGCTTTTCATGCTCGTATGACACAACTCGGCGCGGCGGTAATGTGGAATGGACGATTTGATAATGACAATACCGATAATGCCGGTTTGCCGCCGTTTGACGAAACCGCAAGGGCGGCAAAGTTGATATGGCAACGCTATCTAGCCGCCGTGTGTTAGAATGCCATAACCATGACGGCGATTAATTGGCAAGCGCTGGATGCGGCACAAGCGGGGCAAAACCCGTTTGCGCATTTGCTGGCGGCGGATTTTATATCGCCCGGTATGATGGATGTGGTCGTGCGCGATTTTCCAAAAGTGCCGGGTGCTGGTTCCTTTCCCGCCGCATCGCTAAACTGCGGTGGCGCATTTGCCGATTTTCTCGGCGAGTTGCGCGGCGATAAGTTGGCGAAACTGATGGGCGATAAACTAAGCATTGCATTAACCGGCAAACCGGTAATGATAACCGTGCGCGGACATTGCCGCGAAACGGACGGCAAAATTCACACCGATTCCGCCGGAAAACTTGCAACCGTTTTGATTTATATGAACGATATTCCCCCGGATGGCGGCGGGCGATTGCGCTTGCTCAACGGCGGCGAAGATATGGACGATTATTTTGCCGAACTGACACCGCGCCGCGGGGCGATGGTTGCTTTTGCCTGCACCAAAAATGCATGGCATGGCCACAAACCCTATAGCGGCGAACGGCGCGCCATTCAACTTAACTGGGTGCGCGATGATGCATATTTGCGCCGCGAACGGCGGCGGCACGCACTTAGCGCGGCGTGGAAAAAACTGCGCGCACGGCTGACATAATGCCCCTGCCAATACAAACTTTCAGTAATCGCGCCGGCGGTTTTACTTACTTCAAAGCGTTGGGGCATCCGCTCGCGGCAGAAAGTGCCGCCCGGATTGTTGCAACCATTCGCGCCGCCAAATGCGCCGCGGTTTATGACCCGCTCGGGCAACTTGCCGCATTTGCCGCGTTGCATAGTTTGCGCCGCGCGGATTATCAATCGCTCTATTGGCGCGATGCTTTGCAGTTGTGCGAAAGTGATGATGCGCAGTCGGTTGTGGAATTGTCGCAAAGCGGCGCCGATGTGCTTTTTATTCCGGCTTTTGATTCCGCGCCGCTTGTGGCACAAGTGCAACATTTAATCCCGCAAGGGTGCAAAGTTATCACGCTGGACGATATGCGCATTCCGCCGCGATTGTTAACCGACAAACGCAACTATCTTAATAAACTCAACTTCGCAACAAACTTTGCATTCTTTCGCGATGAAGACGGACGGCATACGCGTATTGTGAGCGCAAACTATTGGGGCGGTTATGGCGCAAAAGATACTTTTTTGTGGTGTCGTTTGTTTGGCGCGAATGGCGCGGCATTGGCGGATTTTGAAATGCCGCTAACAAACGCCAACGAAACAATAACCATTGACAGCCGGCAAGTGCGACAAAAGTATTCGCTGCCGCCGTTTTGCGGGCAGTTGTTTATATCGGTTGTCAATGGCGCGGGACACGATATTGTTAAATATGTTATTGATACTTTCGGCGATGACGACAGCAATAGCAGTTGCACACATGATGCAAATGCCTGGCCCGCCGATTTATATGCCGGTTTGCCCGCGCCGATGGATGGCGAAAAAATAGTATTGTGGGTGCAAAACTCCCATCCGGCGCCGGTGCCGGCAAATGAAATCGGACTTAATATAATGGGTGCGGAACATACGGCGAAATATCTGGACGAAACCATTGCGCCTTTTGCAAGTCGGGCGTTGGATGTTGCCGAATTGTTGCCCGATGTTAAGTGGCCCCGGCAGTTAGAAATTCGCGCCGGAAAATGGTTTGTGCGCCCGCGATACGAAGCGGAAATAAAAGGACGGCGGCGCATTAATCATCCCAATGTTGAACGGCTGGATTTGCAACACGATACAAAAATACGCGATGCCGCCAAGTTTATCGGCAAGGGTTTTATTTTGCCCGCGCCGGTTTTACCGCTTGCCGGGTTTGATACGACTTGCTTGCCGACGCCGATGTCATCGGCGCAAACTTCATTGCCGATTGCGGTTGCGGTTTATGACAAAGACGGCAAAGAAACAGCGCGCGAGAAGTTGGGCGTGATTGAGCGCGATAACTGCCGCGAATTAAACTTGCGCGATATGGCAAAAGGCGCAAACTACGGACATGCAGAATTGGTTTATGATACCGAACAAGACGGCATTATGGATGGCTGGTTGCATGCGCTTTTTCGTTATACCGATTATGCCAGCGGGCATATCGCCGATACTTCTTTCGGCGCGCATCTTTTCAATCATCCGGTGGTTTTTCGCAGCGAGCCGCAATCTTACAAGGGTCCGCCGCCGGGTTTGAGCACCCGTTTGTTTTTGCGTTTGATGCCATCTCCGGCGCGGGTGTTTTGTCATCTGATATATCCGGTATCGCAAAAGTGGCATCCCAAAAGCACTTCGCGACTGGAACTGAAAAACGCCGCCGGTGAAGATATCGCGGCGCACGAGTTTGCAGTTGCGGCGAGCGGCTCATTTTTCTTTTTTGTCGGCGATGTTTTCGGCGATGCCGACTTGCGCGCCGCCGGAGATGACGGTTATATTCTGGTGCGCGACCAAACTTGCCGCTTGTTTGGTTATCACGGCTGGCGGCAGGGCGGCGGTTTTGCTTTTGACCACATGTTCGGGTTTTAGATTGTGCGGCGCAAGGGCAAGATATTGACGGCGGCGATTTTGCTGGTTTATTTGCCGTCTATTTGGGCGTATTTTGGAAATTGCCGTGCGTTATTGTGCCGTAGATTATTTCAGTGTCGGCCATTATGTTTTTTATGCCGCGCTGTAATACTTTTTTGCCGAGTATTATTCCGGCAGTGCAGTAGATTATTCCTTTGGCGGTTTTGATTATGCCCTTTGGCAAAAATCGGGCGGTTGTTGCAAGTGCGCCGTCTGTTTTGCGGTGTGATAAAACATAACTGGTTTGCCTTTGGGTTTGGAAATGGTTGGCGAATGTTTGCCGCGCCGAATGTGCTGTTGCTTTTGCTTTGCCGGTTATGGCGCAAACAAAACCTTGCAACATTACGCGGCGGCTGAAATCGTAATCTTCAGCACCTGTCAAATTAAAACTTTCGTCAAAACACAAATCGGCAAAAACTTTTGCTTTCATCAAAAGTAGATTAGTTGCAAATCCGGCTTTGGTTATTTATGCGCTGTCGTCTTTTTGTGTTTTGAGCGGTCGCGCCCAAAATGGCACTTTGCCGTTGGGAAAGATATATTCAACATAACCGCTGATGGCATCTGCGCCAGTTTCTTGCATTTCATCGGCAAGTCCGCAAAGCCAATTGTCATCATATATCATATCGTCATCGCAAAAAGCCAGATATGCAGCGTTTTCGTTTTTCGCTTCGTCCAATGCGCGATTGCGGATAGTGGAAAGTCCGCGCCGCGATTCCACAACATAACGGGCGGCAAAAGATTTGCGCCCTGTTTGGTTTTCGTCATTATCCAGCGCGATTAATCGCACTTGGTAATTCGGCGGTATGCGCGTTTTTGCCAAAGAATGCAAACATTCGCATTCCATTAGCGCGTAGATGGTATCAACACGATGAGACCAAACTTCCACTTGCAAAAATATGCGATTATGTGCGCGTAGTTGCTCCGCGCCTTTAATTGCCTCAATTTCATGTCCTTCTATATCCAGTTTCATAGCGATATTTTTTCCGCGAAAGTCAAACAAAGCGTCCAGTGGTTTAACGGCAATAATATTAGTGCCGCTTGTGGCGGCATTGTGCGCGATGATTTGCCCGTTAAGTATGTGCATTGTTCGGATGGTATCGCTTGCAGCGTTATTTTGCTGTCAAATTTATTTGCGCTGATATGCCAAAGTAGTTTTTGGTAAGTTTCGGGTTCAGGTTCAAGCGCGTGTATTTCGTCAAAAATACCGAGTCGTGCCGCCAGCAAACTATAATAGCCGATATTTGCGCCGGCATCTAAAAACACATTCGCGCCGCGCTCCCGCGCCGTGTTAAAAAAATACTCAATTTGTTTTGGTTCCCAGTGTCCATCTCCAAACAAGCGGGAGTTCATTCCCATTCCGTCTAATTTATAATGCAAACCGCCGCGCACAAATTGGCGTGTCATTTTGCGCGGGAATATTGCCAGCATTAATCTGCGGCAAGCGCGCCGCAACCGGAAAGCGATATTTCCGCCGCCTTTGCTACTTGGGCGCGGCTCGGCGATATCCGCCAAAGTTAACGGGCTTTTGTTGTGTTTATTTGTCATTGTCAAGTTAACGCGGGCCAATGAAAAATTGATTTTTCTTTACCCATTTCAATTCGCGATGGGGGTTTGCGGAAAGAAAATCGGCAGCGGTGCGGCTTACCTCTGGCTCGGTTTGGTTGCCAAATAAAACGCCATAATCATCGCCGCAAATAATCGCATTCGGTTTGCACTTTTGCGCTGCAAGTCCCAAGTCGGCGAGGGCGTCATCGTATTCGTGGATGCCGTCAATGTATATCCAATCCAAACTGCCATCGGGTATATCTTGCGCCGAAATATCCGCGCTTTTTTAGGGAGAATATGCACTCGCGAATCGCCCGCGAATTTATCGCGCACCGATTTATGGATATCGTTCATATCGGTTTGCGATTTGGCGATAGCACCGCCAAATATTTCATATCCCAAAACCGGTTGATATAGCCAAGGGTCAATTAGATACAAACGCGAGGGCGCGGTCATCGCAAGAATGAGCGCGGAAAATTCGCCTTTCCAAACGCCGAGTTTGCAACCAACGCCGCCCTTTGGCAATTCGCGCAATAGAAAACGCCGCTGGTCGCAAACAAGTATCGTGGAATTTCCAAAGCAGATTCCTTGCCGTTTTCGGCATTGGTTTTTCTGTTTTCATTGTTGTAAAAGTTTGCGGTAGATTTTGATATATTCTTTGGTGTTGTTTTGCCAATTGAATTTTGCCGCCCATTGTTGGCGGGCAGATTTGTTGTTTTCCGTTTCGTTTGCCAAAGTGGTTTGGATTAGTTCCGCCATCGCTTTGGGAGAATCATCGCACCAATAATAGGCATAATCGCCGCCGATTTCGGGCAGGGCGGTGTTGGCAAAACAAAATACCGGTTTTCCAAAATGCATCGCTTCTATTATCGGCATTCCAAAACCCTCGCGCATTGACGGAAAAACAAAACCGGCGCAATGTTGCAATAACCATGCCTTTTCGTTCTCGCTGATAATGCCCGGCAGTATTACGCGGTCGGCGACTTTTTCGGCGCGGGCGGTTTGTTCTACTTGAGGGGCGTAATATTTCTTTTTTACGCCGGCAAGTATCAAATTCATTTGCGGCAAATGGCGCATTACCGGCGGCATTATCGCGTAGTTTTTTGACGGCACTATTTGTGCAACCGAAAACAAAAACGGGCGGGTTTCACTTTCGGGAAGTTGCGAATACCATTTTGGTTTTTGCGGATGCAGCGGTTTGTTTACGCCGTTGTGGATAACCACTTGTTCGGCATCGCCAAAATCCAAATGCGCCGCCGCCGCTTGACGCGCATATTCCGATATGAAACCGATTACGCTCGCACGGCTGACGCTTTGTTGCAGAAGATTTAATGTCTGTGCCGTTTGCTCGCGCCGCTTCGGCGTGTCGTCCATAAAATACATGTCGTGTATCGTCAGCACAAAAGGCGCATCGTCCGCTTTTGGTATCTCATAGTGGTTGCGGTGAATCGCATGGCGCAAGGCGTGGCCGGTCTTGGTGTATGCATGGCGGCGGTATTCCTTGTTGAACAAGCGCATTATCGCCCGCCCCGCCCCTTCCGTCGTAAAATGCGGCGATACGCATTCCGCTCCCGCCGCCGCTCGCCGTATTTCGCCAAATCGCGGATGCACCAAAAAACGCATAGTAAACTCGCCGCTTACCGCCGGTATTACCGCCCTCGCATATTGAATCGCAACCTGCCCTAACCCGGAACGCGCATTGCCAATATGCCCACAGTCCACAAGTATCGACGGCATCATTGACGGCAGCACACTACCGAGATTGGCGCCTCCTCCGGTGTGGATGTGTAAGTGCGAGATTTCCTGATTCGCACCGCGCCCTGTGCGGCAAAGTTTTGGTATTTACCTTCAGAAATAAGGGGTAAATGCGCCAGGGCCTGCGGGTTGATATCGCGAAAAGCAAGGCGATGCCCGCTTTCATATACCTTTTCGCACGGCACCCCGCTACGCAATATCCTGGCGAAAATGTTGTTGTAGTCATAAACCATTTGGATCAATATTTACGCTATTTTCTGTCATTTACATTTTCTTTCCTTCATTCCTGCGCAAAGCACGGGCATTCCGTCATCCACTTTGGCAGGCGTGTTTTGACACCCTGTTCAAGGAGACTCCTTTCTTTTGCCAGGTAAGGCTGAGCAAAACCCACTTGTCGTGTTGCCAAAAAAGTTATCCCAACCGACAGGAATCAGCATGCACTAATTGAAGAGGTAAAACAACGCTGCAAGGAAAAGAATTAAACCCTGAAATTAAATCAGGAACCGCGAGATGAGTCCTGGACCCAGACGATTCCATCACCGAGGCCTATAGAACGCTTGAACCAGGCGAAACCACCATGCGGCGTTGGCTAAAACAACTGAAACAAGAATGTGAAGGGCAGATGCCTGTGGGTTTGGATAACTTTTTTGGCAACACGACACCGCTTATGCGAGAATAATGAGGGTAATTTGCTCCTTGTTACTTTTATGATATATCTGCAAAGACAATGACCGCTCACGAGTTAATCGTCATTTGCGTACCGACTTGCCTGCGTCCACAAATGCTTGGCGAATGCCTGCGCTCTTTGACAAAAACGCGCATTCCTTCGGGCTGTGAAGCACAACTTATCGTGCTGGATAACGATGCCGACAAAAGCGCACGGGATGTCGTCGCCGCCATGCAGTTTCCTTTTGCCGCCCGCTATATTTGCGAACCGCAGCGCGGACTTTCCTCCGTCCGCAACCGTGCCCTGACCGAAGTGATCAGCGCAAACGCCGCATATCTGGCTTTTTGCGACGACGACCAAACCGTTGATGACAACTGGCTATGCGCACTCGCCGATGGTTTGCACAAAACCGGGGCCGACGCCATCGGCGGTTATGTTGTAGATATCTATCCCGACAACAAAGTGCCATGGTGGGTGCGTCCCTCCAAAATACAACTCGACGAAAACGCAAAAATAAGCAAAGCCGGTTTCCCGACCAATCTACTGTTGATGAAAGCGCGAGTTTTTGCCGACTTGCGCTTTGACGAATGCTTCAATCAAACCGGCGCGGAAGATTACGATTTCAGCCGCCGCGCAATGCTGAAAGGTTTTGTTTGCGCCACTACCGGCAAAGCCAAAGCAAGCGCAAAAACCCATCCCGCACGACTCACACTCGCCAATCACTGCCAAACACAATGGCAACGGCAAACCGGTTATGTATTATCACACCGCAAAACCGACGGCAGACTCGCAACAGCCGCCCGCTTTTTGCCAAAAGGCATCATCAGAACCGCCAAAGGCGTTTTCTACTGCACCCTGTCATTGGTATCAGGGCGCAAAACCCTGCGGCGCGGCATAAAAAACATCATCGCCGGCACCGGAATACTCTACGGCACAATCACCCACGGCGACTTTCAAAAATACGCCAATATAGACGGGGAATGACATCCCTCCTCTGGCGCACAACCGCCTTCCTAATCAAGAAAATACGACCGCTTGCGGCAAACGAGATATCTACTTCACAACCTCGCCACAAAGAAATAACCCGATTCACGTCATTTGCACCTATGCGGGAATGACAATAAATCAAGAGGCGAAAATAATACAAACAACGAAAGGATCGGTTAGAACGCCCGAATGTCTATCACCGCCTTTTCACGCTGGGTTCCGCTCATATTGCTTTGCGCCATCTTCGCCCTGCCGCAAATCCCGACGGCGCACGTCGGGGAATGGGGAATTCTCGACCAGGAAGTGCTTGCACTTTCCATAAGCGGGACGAATACGCCAAAGCAAGCAAACCGGCGAAAAAAGTACTTACCCTCGCCGAAATGGAAAAAGGCCCAAACCATCCGGACACGGCGACTTCGCTAAATAACCTGGCATTGTCGTATCGCGACCAAGGCGATACATGAATCGGCACCGGGAAAAGACCCTCCATATACTAAAACCACCCGTAATAACTCGGCGGGGTTATACGATAAAATGGGCGATACAAATAAAGCCGCCGCTGTGCGGGAGAGGAAGTAAAATAAAAAACCCTGAAATCCGGCAAATGCCAAGCGATAAAAACCGAACAGGTGAGTGTCAGCCAATCGCCGATGTGGATGCCATCTTTGCCCGGCGCCGCCAAAAACCACAATCCCGCAAACGCAACAGCCCGCCCAGGCACGCGCCGCCGTTGGTATTACCCGGATGAGATTAGAACCGGTGATGCATGCCGGATTTGCCGACAGGATATAAACCACGCCCCTGTTTGCAATGCGAAAACGCCGGGTAATAACAGGCCCGGTCAAATGCCGGTTTTTGCCGTTTATATCGACGGCAGCGGTGCGGGGTGTGCGCATTGATACGCCGCCCCGCTGTTAATCAAGGCATTGACCACTGTGATCGATAGCCGCCCTACTCTATCTGTGGTTCCAGCCAGGCCGTTGTAATTTTGGTCAATATTCCATTGCTCTTCATCTTATTTCAGAACTCATGAGAGCGTTGCTCCTTGTATTACATCACGTGGATGGTGCTGCGCTGTGTGCTTCTGATTGCTGGATACAGATGTTTTGATATAATGGGAAAGGTTATGAGCAATATAAAATACAAGCGCACAATCGCCGCACTCATCGTACTACTGACCGCAACTATTTTTGAACAATATTGGGTATGGGGTCTGTTATTTATCTTTTTTTCAATACATTCACTTTTCACTCACAATGTTTTTTTGGTTGAAAATATTGATCGCGATGAAGCACCGGTTTTATTCTGGATTATCTTCACCATGTGGTTTGTGTTGGGTGTGTATTATACCTATTACGAATTCTGGAGATCGTGGCCGGTGATAGAGAAGTTTTTGTAGATGGTTCGCATTATCGCATTCAAGCTCTGTGTATTGTTGAGCATTGGGACGGTGTCACTGCATGCGGGAGACGTTTTGACGCTCAATATTCAAAACATCCGTAATGCCGAAGGAGTGATTCACGTACATGTCTTTGATGATGCCGTACAGTTTGAACAAGTGATGCAAGATACTGAAAAGATTTTCCAGGCTGACTTCCAGGCCTATGTGCGTGTCCCCGCGAAAAAAGGCGACATTGATATTGCTTTGGGGAGCTTTACGGACGCCACGCGTTACGCTGTCATGGTGTACCATGATGAGAATGAAAACAGCGATGTGGAAATCAATTCGGGATCGCCGCCCGTGGGTTACGGATTTTCAAATAATGTCGGCGTTTTGTCGGTGCCTGTATTTCAGGAAGCGTCTTTTACTTATGAAAAAACACTCGACAATATCTCGATTGATATGCGCTATTTTGGTCAGTAGACGATTTTAATTTCCGGCGTTGTCGCCACCGACTGGCAGGTTAAAACAGCTCCTTTCTTTATTTCATCATCATCCAGTGCCATTCTTGTACGCATTGCCACCGCCCCCTTCTCACACTGTGCCTGGCACGCGCCGCATATTCCCGACTGACATGAGAACGGCGGCTCCAGACCCGCCGCAAGTACCGCCTCCAGCACGGTTTGTGCGGCGGTGATATTGATTTTATGCGTTTTACCGGACAGTGAGATTGTCGCGATGGCGTCAACGCCATTGATGGTGTTATCCGTCGCCGTCGCCTCGCCGTAACTTTCGCTATGAATACGTGTCTGCGGCACGTCAAGCCCCCGTAAAATATCACTCACCGTGCGATTCATTGCTCCCGGTCCGCAAATATAATACTGCGTGTCCTGTGCATAAGGAGGATGTTCGTCAAACAGCGTGGCAACGGCGTCCTGGTCAATTCTACCACTGCGCCATGGGGTCAGTCCGGAGAACCACGAGGCGTCTGAAAGCACATGCAAACATGTCAGGCGTGTCGGATATTGTTGCATCAGCCGGTCTAGTTCATCTTTGAAGACAATGGTTTTTTGCGTCTGATTGCCGTAAATCAAACAAACTGCCGAGTGCGGTTCGTCCGCTAACACCGCCTGCAACATCGCAAACAGTGGCGTGATGCCTGAACCCGCAGCGAAGAAATAATAGGTGCGACGTTGTTTGGCATCGGGATTGAGGCAAAACCCTCCAAAGGGTTCCATCACATCAACACGGTCACCGACGCCGATGTTATCGTTGATATGATTAGAGACAAGCCCACCCTTAACGCGCTTGACGGTAACATTTAAGGTATCGGCACCGGGCGGGTTGCATATCGAATAGGAACGGCGATGTTCTTCGCCGTCTAATGCAAACCGCAGTGTTATATGTTGCCCCGCCTGCCAATGCAAGTCTGCGGGTATCGCCAGGGCGAGCATTTTCGCGTTGCCGTCAATGAGAGATTCAGCGTGCTTAACTTCCAGAGCGTGAAACGCCATTTATTTATCCAACCCTAAATAATCCAGCACGATCTCCTGATGTCTAATAACTGGGCTTTCGCCTTTTGACGCCGGTCCGACTTTAAAATACGGGCTGCGCATGGATTGTTGTTGACGTTCACATACATAGACATCTTCGGCCATGAAATCGCCTGAAGTGAGGGGGTCGTCGGGGGTGTTTTTGTCATACGGATATTTGCCGGTCACGCTTTTTGACCAGAAATCCGCCGAGCGCGTACTTTGTCTGGAGAATGCCCGCTCGGAATCGTTTTTCACCCGTGTGCGCGTTTTAACTTCGGTTAAATCGGGCGCAAGTGGAACAATATGAAAAATAGACCAGCTATTTTCCGTCTCTGACAAACCCAGGCCCGGAAACAGCATCGGCACGGATGCGCATAGTTTATCCTTCTCCAATATGAGTGGCATCGGACTTCTTGCTTCAATATTGTCTTCATATTCCGGCGACAGCGGTTCCCAAAAAGCATAATGGGGACCTATAAATCCGTATTTCGCCCTGGCATGGTCGTACATAAATAATGTGCCGGTATGTAAATGCGACAGGTGATAGACATCAATATAATTCTCAACGACAATTTTCCAGTTCGCATTGATAGTGTGCGCCGTTGCAGCATCCGGATATTCCACCAGATCTTCCACGCGGTGGGATCCCAAATGGGGTTCAATATCGCCAAACCAGTTAACGATAGACTCCGCCCGAGGATCGGGATGGACAAATAGCATGGAGCGCCATATATCAACTGTCGCCGGTTTTAAGCCCAGACAGGATTTATCAATTTGCGCAAATTCTTTTTTCTCTTCCGGCACGGAAACAAGATTGCCTTCCAAATCGTACGTCCAGTCATGGTAGGGACAAGTAATGGCTTTTTGTGTTTTGCCGACGGCGCGTAAAAGCTGGGTACCGCGATGACGGCATATATTGTGAAAAGCTCGCAGGCGTCGGTCTCGTCCCATGACAATAAAAATATTGTTTAATCCCGCTTGTACAGAGATAAACTGTCCTGGCTCGGCAACGTCTTCGGCGAAGCCGGCATAGCGCCATGTGTTGGAAAAGATTGCTTCCTGCTCGTGTTGAAACCAACTCTGAGATGTGTAGGCAACAACGGGGAGCTTATGAAACATCCGCTGACCGGATGATTGTTTTTGTGATGACATAAATCTCCTCTTTCCTCCGCAACTAAATTATAAATAGATGATGATTGCTGTCAATTTGCACGCATACTTTTTGCTCACTATCGCCGATTTCGGGGCTGTGAAGCGTGGGGAAAACAAGTTTTATTGGTTAGAGTGTACAGTTCATTCAATGTAAAACGCTATCCATGATTTTACAAACCCACTGTCGAAACGGCGACGGCACCGCGACTGTGTCCAATTTACATTACCCGGCGCAGGTAAGACGAATGCTTTATACCACTCACTGAATTGCACGACTCAATCAGGCATTCGCAAGCTCACCCCTCATGTCAATGTCTTGCCTCATCCTGACGCAGCATTTAATCTCGTTTAATGATGATTTTCTGATTGGAGGACGGTTCTGTTGATAAACCCGTCACCGACTTTTATCCTTTTGGAAAGCTCATGAATAATGGCGCTTCCTCGCATCAGACATAGAGTTTTTGACACTCGCTAAAGCTCAGTACCGCCTTCCGTAACCGCCAGCATGACCGAAGATAGCAAATCTGGATCAGGGAGAGGGAGCCAGTACCACGACATTAAGTCCTACAGGATCATCGTCTAAAGTATTAGCATTGACAAAACCAAGCGCGAGTATGGTGCTACTGGCACCGGTCCCCACCCAATTAAAAGTAGCTGAAAAAAGCCGCAGGGGTGTAGGCCGTAAGGTGTTCGGACCAAGGGTAATAGCGGCCCAACCCGGAAAAATAACCCGGTCGGTTGCAGCGACACCATCATCCATATCAGGACCCCCGGCAGGATCTCTCGTCTCCGGCCTATTCGGGTTAAAATGTGAACCAGGAGAAGGCGTTACAAAAACATTCGGTATGCTATACACATTCGACTCGCGCACAAACTCCACCACGCTTGAGTCGTAATGCACACGTACTTGAGTAAAACTCGTACCAATATCCGGCGTCTGTCCATAATAAACATCTACCGTAAACTCGCCAGCATCGGTGTTATCCAGGGTAGAGTCCATCGTCGGTATGGCGGTGGGCGTGGGACTGCCACCGCTTATGCCCCACACTGTCTGTTCTATATTCACAGATTGACTCTGTACCGCAGCACTGAAAAAAAGCGAGAAAAATAAAATAATCCTCAGGAAGTCATCCAAATTCTTACCTGGCACAGTTAGTCCCCATGATTTTAACCACAATCCCATTAACCGACTCGGAAGAAGCAACAGCAAAGACCAGTAAACCTTCGGCCTACCATCCTCCCGGCATCTTGCTACATTTGTTATCCACCCAAACAAAAGATTAAACCACCGGCACAGATTCACACTTGAGCAGAGGAACCCATTAATACGATGACACTATCTTCGTCTATTTGCCCATTTACCGCACAAGCCCTCCAATATTCGTCGTTACCGCACTAAACGATGGATTACCCGGGATAGTATCAAGCAAGCCCCTGGCGTCACGAATGCCAAACAGATACCGGCCTACCATAAGACCGTCACTCTGATTTGGAAGCCCGCCGCTGTCATCCACATCAAGACGACCACTGGTCACTCCCCTTGCAATATTCGCCGTTACCGCACTGAACGATGGATTACCCGGGATAGTATCAAGCAAGCCCACAGGGTCACGAATGCCAAACAGATACCTGCCTACCATGAGACCGTCACTCTGATTTGGAAGCCCGCCGCTATCATTCACATCAAGATTGAACGTCCCTATATCGTTATCTCTCACCGTCACCACCACGGGATCTATCGCCAAATCAGTATTGTAATCAGTGTCTTGACTGCTTGTCGTATGCGTCACGTTCACCGTCTCACTGACCATATTGGCATCCTCAACAGCCGTCAACGTCACCGTTTGTGGCGTATTCCAGTTAATTGAGGTAAATGTCAGCGGTAAGGCTGGAGTTGCAGTTGCGGTCACGGCAGCAGTATTGCCACTGGTCACCGTCACCACCACATTGGCGGTCGGCTGGGTCCTCAGCACCACGGTATAGTTACTGGCCGCGCCACCTTCAGTCACCGTCCTGGTGGTCTGGCTTACCGCCACACCTGCGACTATGTCGTTATCCCTCACCGTCACCACCACGGGATCTATCGCGAAACCAGGATAACGTGCCGTGTGCGTCACGTTCACCGTCTCACTGACCATATTGGCATCCTCAACAGCCGTCAACGTCACCGTTTGTGGCGTATTCCAGTTAATTGAGGTAAATGTCAGCGGTAGGGCTGGAGTTGCAGTTGCGGTCACGGCAGTATTGTCACTCGTCACCGTCATCCTCACTTGGGAGGTCGGCTGGGTATCCAGCACCACGGTATAGGTACTCGTGCTGCCTTCATCAATCGTCCTGCTCGTCGGTGTCACCGTCACGTCTGGAGGCCTAGTCACGGTCACGGTCACGGGAGACACTGGCAGATCATGATAGGTGGGATCCTGGCTCGCCACCTGATGAGTCAAGTTGGCGCGACCAACTCCCAAAGGAGCGACAACCACCGTTTTTGCCATATTCCAGTCGTCGAGAGTAAAAACTATCCTCTGTGAACTTATTACTCTTGTTACCCTCAGCTCGGAACTTCTAAGAATAACCGCTACAGGGCTTGTCGGCCGACGATCACCCAACATCACTGTATAACTACCCGAGGTGTCTAGTATGTAATTAATAGTCAGATCGGTAGCGGACAGTGTCACGCTAGCCGTAGTACCGACCCTATTAGTATTATCATCTGTCACAGTCACCGTCACAACGACTGGTGTCACAAAGTTATGATCGTGATCCTCAATGCTCCTAACCTCATGAGTCAGCCTCACCGTCTCACCGACCGTATTGGCATCCTCAACACCCGCCACCGTCACGGTTTGTGGCTTGTTCCAATTATTTCTGGTGAATAAGAGTCCCGGGGTTACTTTCACTGCATTAGTATTAGAACTATGTAACTGTACTACACTGTTATTGCCTCTCGGCCGGGTATTCAGAACAAGCGTATAGGTAGCCCTGCCATTTTCGTTTACAGTCAATGTGCTGGTACTGACGCTAACACCTCGTACCTCGTTATCCATGACGTTCACCATTACATCAACCACTGGCACAGCATCATAGGTGTCGTCTCCGCTTGTCATCGTATGACTCAAGCTCACCGTCTCACTGACCGTATTGGCATCCTCAACAGCCGTCACCGTCACCGTTTGTGGCGCATTCCAGTTATCTGAGGTAAACACCAGCGGTGTTGGGCTTGCGGTCACGGCAGCATTGCCACTGGTCACCGTCACCGTCACTTCGGCTGTCGGCGCGGTATTCAGAACAAGCTTATAAGTACCCGTGCCCCCTTCACTGATATTTCTCGTGGTCGAATTCACTGTCACACCCGCCGTCTCGTTATCCTCCACGCTCACCACCGCAGCAGCCACCGCCAAATTGTTATAAGCAGTGTCCATACTCGTCGCCGTATGCGTCACGTTCACCATCTCATCGCTCGAATCCTCATCTTCAACACCCGTCACCACCACCGTTTTTGCAAGGTTCCAGTCGTAACTGGCAAACGTCAGCGATGTTGGATTCACGGTCACAGCCTCTGTATCAAGACTCTCCACTGCAACCGTGACCTTGGCAGTCGGTATGGTATCCAGCACCAGGGTATAGGTACTAATGCCACCTTCACTGACAGTCGGCATAGTCGAGGCTACTGTCACAATCGCAGGATCGTTATCCATCACGACCACGTTCACGGGAGTGTCCGCTACACCACCATAATCAGGATCTGTGCTTGCAAACCTATTGGTCAGGCGAACGCGATCACTGACCGAATCAGCATCCTCAAGGGCTGTCACCGTCACTGTTTGTGCCATATTCCAGTTTCTGCTGGTAAACGTCAGGTTCATTTGGCTCACGCTCACAGCACCGTAATCGGCACTCGTCACCGCAACGAACACATTAGCAGTTGGTTGGCTGGTCAGTCTAATATCATAGCTCCTGCTATCCCCTTCGGGAACAGTCTGCATGGTCGGCGTCACGATCACACCCGCCGTTTCATCATCCGTCACTCTCACCGTCACAGCCGCCGTCACACCAGCATAGGCGCTGTCTCCGCTTGCCGTATGGGTCAAATTTACGCTCTCGTTGTTGGCATCAGCATCCGCCACACCCGTCACAGTTACGGTTTGTGGTGTATTCCAGTTAACTGGGGTAAACATCAGCGGTAGTGGTGGAGTTGAAGTTGCGGTCACGGCAGCATTGCCACTCGTCACCGTCACCATCACATCGACCGTCGGCCGGGTATCCAGCACCACGGTATAGGTACCCGTGCTGCCTTCATCAATCGTCCTGGTGGTCGGTGTGATCGTCAAGGCGCCAGCGGCTACGTTATCCGTCACCAGCACAGTCACCGGCATCACCCTCACACCGCTATAGGCAACGTCTGTGCTTACCGCCCTATGGATCAGGCGTACAGATTCATTACTCACATCAGCATCCCGAACGCCTCTCACGGTCACCTCTTGCGGCATGTTCCAATTAGCTCTGGTGAAGTTCAGGCTCGCCGGGCTTACGGTCACAGCACCCTTATCACGACTCTCCACCGCAATCGTGACATTGGCTGCCGGTGGACGGTTCAAAACAAGCGTATAGGTGCCCGTACTCCCTTCGTCTATCGCCCTGGTGGTCGGCGTCACCGTCACGCCCGCTGCGTCGTTATCCACCACCGTCACCACCACGGGATCTATCGTCAAACCAGTATTATAACGGGTGTCTTGACTTCTCGCCGCATGGGTCACGTTCACCGTCTCACTGACCGTATTGGCATCCTCAACAGCCGTCACCGTCACCGTTTGTGGCGTATTCCAGTTAACTGAGGTAAACATCAGCGGTAGTGGTGGAGTTGAAGTTGCGGTCACGGCAGCATTACCACTCGTCACCGTCACCATCACATTGGCGGTCGGCTGGGCATTCAGCGTCACGGTATAGCTACCCGTGCTGCCTTCTATCACCGTCCTGGTGGTTGGCGTCACCGTCACCATCCCTGACGTTTCATCATCATCTACCGCCACGAATAACCGCGTTATCGCCAGATCATTGTAAGCAGCGTCTGCGCTGGTCGCTGTGTAGGTCAGTTCCACCCTTTCGTTATTCGAATCAATATCTTGCAGACTCCTTACGATCACCCGTTGTGGTATATGCCAGTTGCCCGTGGTAAACGTTAGCGGTGAAGTCACTGTCACTGCCTCGGGATCTCCACTCGCCACCGCAATCATCACACTGTCTGTTGGCGGTCTATCCAAAACAAGCGTATAGGAAGCAACGCTACCTTCTCCAACACGGAGAGTGGGCGGACTAACGAGAATATCCGAACGCACGCCAGCAGGGCGATCATTATCACGCACTATCACAGTCGCCTGGGATATCAGGGCCCCATTATATTGCCGATCTCCGCTTGTCGCCCTATGGCTCAGACGGTAGTCCCCACCGCTCGTATTCGCATCCTCAACAGCCATCACCGTCACCGTTTGTGCCGCGTTCCAGTTATTAGAGGTAAACATCAGCGGTCCAGTTGGAGTTGTGGTCACAGCATTAATATTTTCACTCGTCACCGTCACCATCACATTGGCGGTTGGTCGACTATTCAAAACAAGCGTATAAGTACCCGTGCTGCCTTCGACCAAAGTCTGCGTGATCGGACTCACTGTCGCCACAAATCTGTCGTTATCGTTCACACGCACAATTTGAGTGGGGATCAACACATTCCTATAAGCGGGATCCTGGCTGGTAGCCGTATGACTCAGGTCTAGCACTTCATTAAACGTATTACCATCCTCAACACCCGTCACCGTCACTGTTTGTGCCATATTCCAGGTTTCTCTGGTAAATCTCAGGATCGCCGGGTTCAGTCTGACGAAATCGGTCTCGTCAATCTTCGCCAAAATTATCACATCGACGGTCGGCTGGGTCGTCAGCACAACCGTATATTCAGTAACGCCACCTTCATTGACAGTCGACTCGGTTGGGTTTATCACCACACTGGCGGTTTGCGAAGACACAGGGCTGGTAAAAAAACAACCCAGAGAAGCCAGGAGTAAGAGTCGTTTCAAGTATCGACCCGAAAAACAAGCCACTCTATTATGCCTGTCCTGTTGACTGGCATTGTTTCGATTGACCGCTATTCGCCTGCCTGTTAGTAAGTTTTTTATTCGTGATACGCAATACGTTGCCAAGCTCATCAAAAACAGGGGGCGCAAAACCATGATTTGCAAGGATCCTGGCACCGCAAATATCTCCAGAAAGCCTCTGAATGGGCTTCTAAGTAAAGAAAAGAGGAAAATAGTCTTGGAGGATTTCATCAATAAAATCCAAGGCTAGATATTATAATTTTTTCGCTCATGCTTAACATGATATTTTATAAATATGTTAAATATTAATTAGTTAGTATATTTTTATAAAGTATATTCTAATTTTTTCCTCTAATACATCAATACACATCTATCGTAAACTCACCAGCATAGGTGTTATCCAGGATAGAGTCCATCGTCGGTATGGCGGTGGGCGTGGGACTACCACCGCTTATGCCCCACACTGTCTTTCTATATTCACAGATTGACTCTGTACCGCAGCACTGAAAAAAAGCGAGAAAAATAAAATAATCCTCAGGAAGTCATCCAAATTCTTACCTGGCACAGTTAGTCCCCATGATTTTAACCACAATCCCATTAACCGACTCGGAAGAAGCAACAGCAAAGACCAGTAAACCTTCGGCCTACCATCCTCCCGGCATCTTGCTACATTTGTTATCCACCCAAACAAAAGATTAAACCACCGGCACAGATTCACACTTGAGCAGAGGAACCCATTAATACGATGACACTATCTTCGTCTATTTGCCCATTTACCGCACAAGCCCTCCAATATTCGTCGTTACCCCACTAAACGATGGATTACCCGGGATAGTATCAAGCAAGCCCCTGGCGTCACGAATACCAAACAGATAGCGGCCTATCAAGAGACCGTCACTCTGATTTGCAGTACCGCCGCTGCCATCCACATCAAGAAGACCGCTGGCGAAAGCCCCCGCAATATTCGCCGTTACCGCACTGAACGATGGATTACCCGGGATAGCATCAAGCAAGCCCCTGGCGTCACGAATACCAAACAGATAGCGGCCTATGATGAGACCGTCACTCTGATTTGCAGTACCGCCGCTACCGTCCACGTCAAGATTGAACGCCGCCATCTCCGTGACAGTCACGTTTATAGCGATGACCTTCGTTGCATCATAGGTGCTGTCCTCACTTGTCACCGTATGCATCAGTTGCACGTTCTTGTCGATGCCATCATTATCCTGAACACCCGTCACCGTCACCATTTGCGGCTGATTCCAGTTCCTGCCGGTAAACCTCAGACTAGTCGGACTCACGGTTGCAGCCTCCCTGTCTTCATTCATCACCGCAATCGTCACATCAGCACTTGGTTGGCTGCTCAATACCAGTCTATATGTCCCGGTCTCACCTTCGGCGATGGTTCTGATAGTCGAGGAGACTATTACACTCGCCGTCTCATCATCCGTCACGTTCACCGTGACAAGGGGGACCACCGCACTGTTATAGGCATTGTCTTCGCTTGTCATCGTATGATTCACACGCACAGTCTCATCGTTCGCATCCGCATCCTCAGCACTCGTCACGGTCACGGTTTGTGCGCTGTGCCAGTTGTTGCGGGTGAAAGTGAGTGGCGTTGTTGGTCTCACTGTTACAGCACCCGCCGTATCTTCCTTCATCACCGCAATCGTTACATCAACGCTTGGCTGGCTGCTCAATACCAGTCTATACGTCCCGGTCTCACCTTCGGTGATGGTTCTGATAGTTGGAGAGACTATTACACTCGCCGTCTCATCATCCGTCACGTTCACCGTGACAAGGGGGACCACCGCACTGTTATATGCATTGTCTTCGCTTGTCGCCGTATGATTCACGCGCACAGTCTCATCGTTCGCATCCGCATCCTCAACACTCGTCACGGTCACGGTTTGTGCGCTGTGCCAGTTGTCTCGGGTGAACGTCAGTGGCGTTGTTGGTCTCACTGTTACAGCACCCGCCGTATCTTCCTTCATCACCGCAATCGTTACATCAACGCTTGGCTGGCTCCTCAATACCAGTGTATATGTCTCGGTCTCACCTTCTTCGACCCTTAATGTGCTATCACTCAGCGTCACACCGGCGGTATCGTCATCGGTGACCGTCACAACAACAGGGGCGACCTTCACACTGTTATAAGCAAGGTCTTGGCTTCTCGCCGTATGATTTACGCGCACAGTCTCATCGTTCGCATCCTCATCCTCAATACTCATCACCATCACGCCTTGCGGCGTGTTCCAGTTATCTTTGCCAAAACGCAGTATTCCGCCGGGAAGTTGTATGCCGTTAATGACCTCTCGCACGGTCGCAGTCGCAGTCGCGGCTCCAATGTCATCGCTGCTCACCCCAATCACCACATCGCTACTCGGCTGGCTGCTCAAAAGAACGGCATAGCTCTTGGTCTTACCTTCAGCGACGGTTGTTATGGTCGGGGTGACTATTACACTCGCCATCTCATCATCCGTCACGTTCACCGTGACAGGGGGGACCACTGCACTGTTATAGGCATTGTCTTCGCTTGTCACCGTATGATTTACACGCACGGTCTCATCGTTCGCATCCGCATCATTCACACCGGTCACGGTCACGATTTGTGCGCTGTCCCAGTTCTCTGCGGTGAATCTCAGGGGCGTTAACGGCACGGTCGCAGCAGTAAGGGTGTCACTGCGCACGCTTATCTCAACCTCGTCTGTGGGTTGGCTGCTCAAAAGAACGGCATAGCTCTTGGTCTTACCTTCAGCGACGGTTGTTATGGTCGGGGTGACTATTACACTCGCCATCTCATCATCCGTCACGTTCACCGTGACAGGGGGTACCACTGCACTGTTATAGGCATTGTCTTCGCTTGTCACCGTATGATTCACACGCACGGTCTCATCGTTCGCATCCGCATCATTCACACCGGTCACGGTCACGATTTGTGCGCTGTTCCAGTTCTCTGCGGTGAATCTCAGGGGCGTTAACGGCACGGTCGCAGCAGTAAGGGTGTCACTGCGCACGCTTATCTCAACCTCGTCTGTGGGTTGGGTATTCAGCTGCACCCTGTAGCTGACGGTGCCTGCTTCGTTGACCGTTAATCTGCTATCACTCAGCATCACACCGGCGGTATCGTCATCGGTCACGGTGACGGTGACATCGCTTATCGTGATTGCCCCGGCATCGTATTGGCTGTCGCTACTCGACGTTGTATGACTCAACACCACACTGGCGTCATTCGCATCCGCATCATCCACACCGGTCACGGTCACGATTTGTGCGCTGTCCCAGTTCTCTGCGGTGAATCTCAGGGGCGTTAACGGCACGGTCGCAGCAGTAAGGGTGTCACTGCGCACGCTTATCTCAACCTCGTCTGTCGGTTGGGTATTCAGCTGCACCCTGTAGCTGGCGGTGCCTGCTTCGCTGACCGTTAATCTGCTATCACTCAGCATCACACCGGCGGTATCGTCATCGGTCACGGTGACGGTGACATCGCTTATCGTGATTGCCCCGGCATCGTATTGGCTGTCGCTACTCGACGTTGTATGACTCAACACCACACTGGCGTCATCAGCATCCGCATCATCCACACCGGTCACGGTCACGATTTGTGCGCTGTTCCAGTTCTCTGCGGTGAATCTCAGGGGCGTTAACGGCACGGTCGCAGCAGTAAGGGTGTCACTGCGCACGCTTATCTCAACCTCGTCTGTCGGTTGGGTATTCAGCTGCACCCTGTAGCTGACGGTGCCTGCTTCGCTGACCGTTAATCTGCTATCACTCAGCATCACACCGGCGGTATCGTCATCGGTCACGGTGACGGTGACATCGCTTATCGTGATTGCCCCGGCATCGTATTGGCTGTCGCTACTCGACGTTGTATGACTCAACACCACACTGGCGTCATTCGCATCCGCATCATCCACACCGGTCACGGTCACGATTTGTGCGCTGTTCCAGTTCTCTGCGGTGAATCTCAGGGGCGTTAACGGCACGGTCGCAGCAGTAAGGGTGTCACTGCGCACGCTTATCTCAACCTCGTCTGTCGGTTGGGTATTCAGCTGCACCCTGTAGCTGACGGTGCCTGCTTCGCTGACCGTTAATCTGCTATCACTCAGCATCACACCGGCGATATCGTCATCGGTCACGGTGACGGTGACATCGCTTATCGTGATTGCCCCGGCATCGTATTGGCTGTCGCTACTCGACGTTGTATGACTCAACACCACACTGGCGTCATTCGCATCCGCATCATCCACACCGGTCACGGTCACGATTTGTGCGCTGTTCCAGTTCTCTGCGGTGAATCTCAGGGGCGTTAACGGCACGGTCGCAGCAGCAAGGGTGTCACTGCGCACGCTTATCTCAACCTCGTCTGTCGGTTGGGTATTCAGCTGCACCCTGTAGCTGGCGGTGCCTGCTTCGCTGACCGTTAATCTGCTATCACTCAGCATCACACCGGCGGTATCGTCATCGGTCACGGTGACGGTGACATCGCTTATCGTGATTGCCCCGGCATCGTATTGGCTGTCGCTACTCGACGTTGTATGACTCAACACCACACTGGCGTCATTCGCATCCGCATCATCCACACCGGTCACGGTCACGATTTGTGCGCTGTTCCAGTTCTCTGCGGTGAATCTCAGGGGCGTTAACGGCACGGTCGCAGCAGTAAGGGTGTCACTGCGCACGCTTATCTCAACCTCGTCTGTCGGTTGGGTATTCAGCTGCACCCTGTAGCTGACGGTGCCTGCTTCGCTGACCGTTAATCTGCTATCACTCAGCATCACACCGGCGGTATCGTCATCGGTCACGGTGACGGTGACATCGCTTATCGTGATTGCCCCGGCATCGTATTGGCTGTCGCTACTCGACGTTGTATGACTCAACACCACACTGGCGTCATTCGCATCCGCATCATCCACACCGGTCACGGTCACGATTTGTGCGCTGTCCCAGTTCTCTGCGGTGAATCTCAGGGGCGTTAACGGCACGGTCGCAGCAGCAAGGGTGTCACTGCGCACGCTTATCTCAACCTCGTCTGTCGGTTGGGTATTCAGCTGCACCCTGTAGCTGGCGGTGCCTGCTTCGCTGACCGTTAATCTGCTATCACTCAGCATCACACCGGCGGTATCGTCATCGGTCACGGTGACGGTGACATCGCTTATCGTGATTGCCCCGGCATCGTATTGGCTGTCGCTACTCGACGTTGTATGACTCAACACCACACTGGCGTCATTCGCATCCGCATCATCCACACCGGTCACGGTCACGATTTGTGCGCTGTTCCAGTTCTCTGCGGTGAATCTCAGGGGCGTTAACGGCACGGTCGCAGCAGCAAGGGTGTCACTGCGCACGCTTATCTCAACCTCGTCTGTCGGTTGGGTATTCAGCTGCACCCTGTAGCTGGCGGTGCCTGCTTCGCTGACCGTTAATCTGCTATCACTCAGCATCACACCGGCGGTATCGTCATCGGTCACGGTGACGGTGACATCGCTTATCGTGATTGCCCCGGCATCGTATTGGCTGTCGCTACTCGACGTTGTATGACTCAACACCACACTGGCGTCATTCGCATCCGCATCATCCACACCGGTCACGGTCACGATTTGTGCGCTGTTCCAGTTCTCTGCGGTGAATCTCAGGGGCGTTAACGGCACGGTCGCAGCAGTAAGGGTGTCACTGCGCACGCTTATCTCAACCTCGTCTGTCGGTTGGGTATTCAGCTGCACCCTGTAGCTGGCGGTGCCTGCATCTTCCGCGACAACCAGAATGGTAGGGGTTACTGTCACGCCTATTGTATCATTATCTCTCACGGTCACGGTGACATCGCTTATCGTGATTGCCCCGGCATCGTATTGGCTGTCGCTACTCGACGTTGTATGACTCAACACCACACTGGCGTCATCAGCATCCGCATCATCCACACCGGTCACGGTCACGATTTGTGCGCTGTCCCAGTTCTCTGCGGTGAATCTCAGGGGCGTTAACGGCACGGTCGCAGCAGCAAGGGTGTCACTGCGCACGCTTATCTCAACCTCGTCTGTCGGTTGGGTATTCAGCTGCACCCTGTAGCTGGCGGTGCCTGCTTCGCTGACCGTTAATCTGCTATCACTCAGCATCACACCGGCGGTATCGTCATCGGTCACGGTGACGGTGACATCGCTTATCGTGATTGCCCCGGCATCGTATTGGCTGTCGCTACTCGACGTTGTATGACTCAACACCACACTGGCGTCATTCGCATCCGCATCATCCACACCGGTCACGGTCACGATTTGTGCGCTGTTCCAGTTCTCTGCGGTGAATCTCAGGGGCGTTAACGGCACGGTCGCAGCAGTAAGGGTGTCACTGCGCACGCTTATCTCAACCTCGTCTGTCGGTTGGGTATTCAGCTGCACCCTGTAGCTGGCGGTGCCTGCTTCGCTGACCGTTAATCTGCTATCACTCAGCATCACACCGGCGGTATCGTCATCGGTCACGGTGACGGTGACATCGCTTATCGTGATTGCCCCGGCATCGTATTGGCTGTCGCTACTCGACGTTGTATGACTCAACACCACACTGGCGTCATTCGCATCCGCATCATCCACACCGGTCACGGTCACGATTTGTGCGCTGTTCCAGTTCTCTGCGGTGAATCTCAGGGGCGTTAACGGCACGGTCGCAGCAGTAAGGGTGTCACTGCGCACGCTTATCTCAACCTCGTCTGTCGGTTGGCTGCTCAATACCAGTGTATATGTCCCGGTCCCACCTTCGGTGATGGTTCTGATAGTTGGAGAGACTATTACACTCGCCGTCTCATCATCCGTCACGTTCACCGTGACAAGGGGGACCACCGCACTGTTATAGGCATTGTCTTCGCTTGTCATCGTATGATTCACGCGCACAGTCTCATCGTTCGCATCCGCATCCTCAACACTCGTCACGGTCACGGTTTGTGCGCTGTGCCAGTTGTCTCGGGTGAACGTCAGTGGCGTTGTTGGTCTCACTGTTACAGCACCCGCCGTATCTTCCTTCATCACCGCAATCGTTACATCAACGCTTGGCTGGCTGCTCAATACCAGTCTATATGTCCCGGTCTCACCTTCGGTGATGGTTCTGATAGTTGGAGAGACTATTACACTCGCCGTCTCATCATCCGTCACGTTCACCGTGACAAGGGGGACCACCGCACTGTTATATGCATTGTCTTCGCTTGTCGCCGTATGATTCACGCGCACAGTCTCATCGTTCGCATCCGCATCCTCAACACTCGTCACGGTCACGGTTTGTGCGCTGTGCCAGTTGTCTCGGGTGAACGTCAGTGGCGTTGTTGGTCTCACTGTTACAGCACCCGCCGTATCTTCCTTCATCACCGCAATCGTTACATCAACGCTTGGCTGGCTCCTCAATACCAGTGTATATGTCTCGGTCTCACCTTCTTCGACCCTTAGTGTGCTATCACTCAGCGTCACACCGGCGGTATCGTCATCGGTCACGGTCACCGTGACATCGCTTATCGTGATTGCCCCGGCATCGTATTGGCTGTCGCTACTCGACGTTGTATGACTCAACACCACACTGGCATCATTGGCATCCGCATCATTCACACCGGTCACGGTCACGATTTGTGCGCTGTCCCAGTTCTCTGCGGTGAACCTCAGGGGCGTTAACGGCACGGTCGCAGCAGTAAGGGTGTCACTGCGCACGGTTATCTCAACATCGTCTGTCGGTTGGCTGGTCAACATAACGGTATAACCGCCAGTGCCACCTTCGGCGACATTCAGTCTGGTAGAACCCACTGTCACACCCGCCGTATCATTATCCATTACGGTCAAAGATATGCGCCCTCCCGATACATCACTAACCGGGAAAACACCCAAATTAAAGTCGGGATCTGTACTCGTCATCGTATGGATCAGGCTCAGGCTTTCATTGCGTGCATTCTCATCCTCAACACCGGTCACAGTCACAGTTCGTGGACTGTTCCAATTAAGTGGGGTAAACACTAACGGTGATGTCACTGTCACGACGTCGATAACATCACTCGTCACAGTAAGTGTCACATTGTGTGCCGGTTTAGCTGACAGAAATAGCATATAATTGCTGGACTCTCCTTCCCTGATATTTAGCCTTCCCGGCCACGAAACGTAGTCTGAACTTAAAATCACTATACTGCGGTCCACTACTGTCACTGCGACAGGATCTGGTGTCACAGATCTATAAAGTGTCGAGGAATCCGCCGTAATCGCATGACGCAGACTGGTGCTATCATCGCGCACATCCGAATCATCTACCCCCAACATGGTCACGGTTTGTGGTATGTTCCAGTTTGAATGTCTAAAAGTGAACTTATTTCCGAACGGCAGTCTCGCGACACGAGTATTGTCACTCGTCACTTTAATGACTACATCACCGGGTGGCTGGGTATCCAACACAAGCGTATAAGTACCATGACCAGTCTCGCCTACGGTCAGCACGGTGGGCGTCACTGTCACACCAACCGTATCGTCATCGATCACGTTCACGGTGACGTCGCTTATGGCGGGTATCAACCTGTCATAGGAGACGTCAAGGCTTGTAATCTCATGGGTCAGGCGTGCAGTATCATCATTGATATCCCCATCCTGAACACCTGTCACGGTCACAGTTTGTGGTATATCCCAGTTGTCTCTGTTAAACGCTAGTCCTTTTGGACTCACTGTCACGGCTCCGCCACTTCTTACTACCATGGCCACACTAGATGCAGGCCTATTATGCAGCACAATGGTATAGGCGCCGTTACCACCTTCATCTACAGTCAACACGGTGGGGCTAAATGACACGCCAGCCGTTTCATCATCATCCACTTTCACTCTCAATTGGAAGGCTCTAGGGCCGCTGTGATAGCTACCAGAAGTAGTGTGAAAGAAAAAAAACACCTCCTCATTTAGCGCATTATCGTCCTCAACAGCTCTCACGGTTATGGTTTGCACCTTATTCCAGTTTTTGTTGGTAAAAGTCAGAGTCGTCGGGCTCACTGTCGCGACATGAACATTGGCATCAGGATTAGACACATGAAATATGAAAGGAACACCTTCTCTCGGCTGGTCACGAAGCACAACATTGTAGCTGCCAGTTTCACCTTCGGCGATGGTCAGATTGCTAGGCCCCACCCCCGGAACAACACGTTGTGCAAACACCGGGGCGGTGAAAAACCAGCCCAGAAATACCAAAAGCAAGAGATACAGGGAATATCGGCCCGGGAAACGGCCAATTATGCGAGTCCTATTTTGATTGGCCGTTATTTGCCTGCTTGCCAGCAAATTTTCTATGTGTGACTGAAACATGCTACCAGGATTCACCTTCCCCAAGGTCGCACAAGATGCCTACAGGTAAAGTAGCACCAAACAAATCTGCTTCCTTCATTATGGCTTGCTCGATATTTAGTCATTGTAATATTCTTAAATTAGCTTAAATATCAATATAGTTAGCATGTTTTCATAAATATATTATGAGGTTATAATAAATTAAGTTTTTAATGGTTTCACAGGCATCTTTACATTAACATTATCTAGATCAAAAATATAATTAGTATCGAAATAAATGCTACCAAAAGCCCTGCAATTCGTTATCATGCCGCCCTTTTTTCAGTCAGCTCTGAACATTAAAAGTACGCATTCATTCTAGCATTACAAGCATTCATGGGAATAAAACCAGTTCACAAAACAGAAAATTCATCCAGCAAACGAATCGCGATTGTCGGCGGCGGGCAGTTGGCGAAAATGACGGCTTTATCCGCTTTGCAACTTGGCTGTGATGTCCTGCTACTCGAACGCAAATCCGAGGGGCCAGCAATCAATCTCGCCAGCCATGTCTGCGTGGGTGATTGGGATAATCCCAATGAGTTGATCAACCTTGCCAAACAGGCCGATGTCGTGACGCTTGAAAACGAATTCGTTGATGCCAACAGTCTCTCTGCATTGGAACAAGCCGGACATCAACTCTGCCCTACTGCGAAAAGCATCAGCCTGGTACAGGATAAGTTTATCCAGAAACAAACTTTACAGAGAGCCGGGCTGCCACTGGCACCTTTCAGTCGCATTGAATCACGCAAGGATATCGCTGATATCGCAAAAGCATGGCATTATCCACTCATTATCAAAACCCGTAGAAATGGCTATGACGGCAAGGGTAACGCCACCGTCAGTGATGACAGTGAGATCGATGCCGCCTGGAATAAACTTGACGGTGATAATCAAGCGCTATACGCAGAGGCTTTTTGTCCTTTTGTGTCTGAGCTGGCGATGATTATCACCACCGGTGAAAATGCTGAAGTCGCGGCATATCCGTTGGTCGAATCTGTGCAAAGAAATCACATTTGCCATGTGGTGCGTGCCCCGGCACCCGTCGCGGATGAAATTACGATTCAAGCCACTGATATCGCTCATCGGGCGGTCGCCGCAGTCGGTGCCACAGGAAGTTTCGGCGTGGAAATGTTTCTGACTAAAGATAATGCTGTGTTGATTAACGAGCTTGCGCCCAGAGTCCATAATTCTGGACATTATTCGGCCGAGGCCTGTGAGTGTTCTCAATTTGAAAATCATGTACGGGCGGTGCTCGGCTGGCCTTTGGGTTCAACCAGAATGATTGGACCGGCCGCCGTCATGGTCAATTTACTTGCCCAGGCTCATGGTAGCGGTCATCCGGCAGGCTTGCATGAAGCACTGGCCATGCCAGGGGTGCATGTGCATGTTTATGGCAAGAAATTGAGTACCCCGGGGCGCAAAATGGGGCATGTGACCGCGCTCGGTGAAACATTGTCTGAGGCTGAACAGGCCGCACAGGCCGCCGCGAATGTCATTGTTTTTGGAACCACTTAAATGAGTGAGAAACAACCTTGGGTCGGCATCGTGATGGGCAGTGACTCTGACTGGCCGACGATGCACGCCGCTGCAAACATCTGCGAAAAATTTAACATTCCGTATGAAGCGCGTGTCGTCTCCGCACATCGTACGCCCATGGATATGAGCGAGTACGCCTTACGGGCACACGAAAGAGGCTTACGTGTCATCATCGCCGGCGCCGGGGGCGCGGCTCATTTACCCGGCATGCTCGCAAGTATCACTCCGCTACCGGTCATCGGCGTACCTATAGAAAGTAAAGCACTCAAGGGTTTGGATTCCCTGCTTTCAATTGCACAAATGCCGATGGGCGTCCCGGTGGCCTGCGTTGCTATCGGTGGCGGTATGAATGCAGGTTTACTTGCCGTTGAAATCATTGCGCAAGTCGATGCAAAACTACAGGCTAAAATGCTTAAATTCAAAAACAGTATGGCGAAAGATTCGCACGCCAAAAACAGGAACCTGGTCAGTAAAAAAATCTCAAGGAAAACATCCGGAAAAAAGAAAACAAAAAAAACAGATCCAGTGACCACGGTACAACATAGCACAGAATAAAACGCCACTTCGCCATTACGATTGTAATGTATTTGCATCGCATGATTCCGTACTATTTTATAAATGGTTAATAGCGTTTTACAGGAAATATTATTGACTTGCGCTCCAACCTTAAAGGCAAGGAGTCTCAATTAAAATAGAAAGGGTTGTGAATTTGCCAAACTCGAAAACAGTGAAGCAACAAAAGACATTTAGTGAAACCCAGATCGTTCGTTGGCGTAAGAAATATAGTGGACTGGATGAAGCAGGGCCGCGTCGTTTAGAGGAACGGTATTCAGAAAACGCTCAATTAAAAAAGATCGGCGCAGAGCACGTCTTGCTCATTGATAGTTTGCAAGGTGGTCAATGCAAAAGGGTGCTAAACCCACAGCAAGTGCACGTATTAATTGACTGTGGGGTCTCACGAAGACAAGCTTGTTCAGTAGTCAATTTATCTCGTTCGACTTACTGGTATCGTTCAACAAAGCAAACAAATAATATGTTTCGCCAACGTGTATTAGATATTGCCTTGTATCCGCGGTTGTTATCGTCGTGTGGCGGTCCGAACTCATCCTCAGTATGTCATACGTCGCTGCTATGAAAATAATGCCGAGGATTTTCTTCTTATTGCCATCACTCTTTCTGCCGATTGTCTCTGAAGCAAGTTATTTTTATTGTCACTACCAAAATCCCGAAGTAGATACCGATATCTATGATTTCACGTTACACTATGATGATGAAACACGGGATTTTGACTTTCGCGATAAAAATTTGCTAAATATCCATCACACCTCGGATAAAAACGTGGTTTCTCGTGTCTATAGGGGGGTTGGCAGGTATCTAAATTTTGTTGTTTACAGATTTCATCCAAACGGCAGGAAATTCCACCAGCATCACGCCTACTACATTCCGCCGGAAGAGTTGAAGAATTTTCCTGGCGGTCCCGGTATAAAGATTGACGACAAAGAAATGATCGCTCTCATCAAGGAAAAAAAACCTAAAGGATTTAAGAGTCTCTCCTGGCTGAAAACAACTTGGGAGTGCCGGAAGATATCATTTTTTCAAAATATCTATCATGGTTTCGCTCTACTGTTCAGGCAGATGCTGCTCATAGACTGATTCGATAGTTCAGATCCTGTATTCCCACCCAGGATCCACAAATACCCGTTACTTTCGAAGGAATTACAAAGTGAAAATTGTTCTCAAAATCGGTAGTTCAGAGCTGCGTGAGCATAGTGTTCCTGACGGTGTTTGGAATAGGTGTAGCGATAGTCTGTTTGTATACTGAAATTATCATTTATATTTATATTCGCCCCCAGTCCCTGTACGTAGCTGTGAATCGCTCGCTCACGACCGTCGAGAGAAACGGTCGGCCCGGTTACTCCGGTTACACTGGTCAGGTAGGTTGTCTTCAGCTTGCGACTACCTAATGGCTGTTCTAACAGGTAATTAAAACTGATATACGGGGAAAACTTCCGGTTTGCACGGAGGATGGTCAATCCAGCTTGAGTACCGACAGTATGTTGATTTCTTCCGGATATCCGCAAGTTAAAACCCGCCGGTGCCCCTTTTTCCTGTATATCGGAGATATTCTGATAGTGATAAAAACCGTCCAAAGCGGGTTCAAAGTGTAACTTACCATAAGAGATCATGCGGCCGATACCTGCCTTCATTGTCAGAGAAAGGCTGTTATAGTCGCTGTTTGCTCGTTGTTCCGCCGTATTGTTCTGGAATATAGCACGCTCGTGATCAAAATTTGAGCGTCCTATGCTTCCCATGAGGTTTACGTATTGACCATTTGCTTTATTGGTGGTGCTGTAATAACCACCGACCATGAAATGTCGCCCGTCACTTTCGCTACGCGTGGCATCATAATCCACATCTGACCGGTTGTAGCCTAAAAAGATACCCGCAACTTTGTGTTCCTTACCGGATTCGTGCACTGGTACATCCACCCCAATCATGATGCCATTAAGTTGGTAGTCAAAACCACTGATAAGTCCCGTCAACGGATCTTGTTGACCACGCCGTAAAGATGGGCGTGCCCACACCTTGGCTGTTCCGCTACGGACGGAAGTTCGGCTACTTGTGTTGTTATCAGCATTGCTTCGGTAACTATTTGGTGTCTTGGACACGAAGTCGGCAGACCGCGCTAGCTGGTTGTTACCGCCAGCCAGTCCTGTTGTATTGAGCGCAGCAGGGCGTAGCTGAAATGCGTTGCCAGCGAATGCCAACTCACGAGCACTGTCATTACGTCGGATCCTCGTGATCCTTTCGTTTACGACTTGCATCGAGTTGATACCCAGCAGAGCACTGTATTGCGCCTGCGCATCGTATTCGCCCGGAGAGAAGGAAAGCAGTGCCTGGCGTTGCTGTGCGGCAGGCAAATTGTATATGGTATTGTACGCAGTATTGACGACACTGGTGAGTTGCGTGCGTTGAGCCTGACTCAGGTTTTGCATTGGCGTGGTAATGAGTTGCACAAAAGCCTGACACAGTTGCCTCTCGTACAGACTCATTGAGATTGATCGATTGCAATTCAGTGTACCTGTCGTCGGCGGAGTCACCGTCGGAGGTATTGGTAAGTTCGGAGTGGTAGGCATCGCCGGAGGCATTGTGGGGGGCGTTACCGGCCCCATACCAGGAGCTTGTGTGGTAAATCCGGCGGCATTACCACTGAAACCGAAAATGCTGTTGGTAGTGGGAATCGGATTGAGTGTCGCGAATAGTTGCCCGTATATGAAACCTTGTCTGCTGCCGCTGCCGCTAAGAGTCCCTTGAATGGCACCCATTCCAATGCTGTTAAATTCTCCCAGCATGTTTCTTCTATGACCGGGACTACAGCCCCAACCATCTATTACCCCCGTGATTTGGTTGGCGGCAAGTGCACCGCAATTACTTGTGCCATCAGCATTAATCACCCTGCCGTCACGTGACCGGGTTTGACCATAGGCCATATTTTCACCGGCAGCAGTGTAAGTCAGTCCGTTATTTGTTCGAGCTGCCTGCAAACGGTCGGTGAGTGTCCTCCCGTCACAAGAAACGTGAGCACCATTGGTACTGTAGCCGCACATCGCCTTATCCTGTACGTGATTCTGCATTAATTGATCCAGCCTGCTTTCACGTACCAATGGCATCATTTGTGCCATTGTAGTGCCGTTCTGCATACGAAATACGTTGGTCCATTCAAATATTTCCTGACGCACCTGATCGTAGGTCGGTGCTGTTTGAGCAGATACTATCGGCGATGTAACCGCAGCGATAAGTAATATTTGTATCGACAATGTTTCCCGGCGATAGCGCAAATGGTCTATCAAGTAACGACAGTAATTAGTAATTTCCATAAGTCCAAATAACTATGTTAGTTAATAAAAATATCTAATGTATTGTATAACATACTGTAAAAGTTAGCAATAATATAGTTTTTTATTTTGGTGAAATGGTGATGGGTAATTCATAACCGTGTGTTGATGCTGATTTGTGGATGTATCACAATAAGTCAAGGACTGAAATCTATTTGTAAGCAAGCCTTTGCTTTTAGGGCATATTTTTAGTAGTGCTGGATGATAATGCAAGGCTTACACTAGCAAAAACAGGCGTGAAATTAACCATGCTTACGGCGGAGAGGGAGGGATTTGAACCCTCGGAGGGTATTATTAGGCCCTCGCTGGTTTTCGAGACCAGTGCATTAAGCCACTCTGCCACCTCTCCTGAAGCTGAGCGACAAGCATACCTGACTGTAGCGTACGAAACAGCACATAACCAGGATAAAATATGGTCTACTAAATCGGGGGATGATCAGATATTCAGTATCAAAAGCCCTCCTGTGTCGTGCGTTTCTCGTCCTTGTGGAGCAGCTTGATAGTCTCAAGGTCTTCGGGAATTTGGTACTTATTGGTTCCAATCACACCCGAGCGAATTTCCAGCATTCGTCCTCGGAAAGCAGTATTGATAACGCGCTCCTTGCTCCCTGCATAGTCCCCTTTGATGATCTTCATCCGTAACCTCTTCTTTTTATTTAGCTTCGTTAGATTGTACTGCCCTTGCTATAAAATCTGCTAAAAATTTAGTTTTCGTGACGCTACGGCTGCTCGCTGATTTTGCTGACCTCGCAAACGAAAAAACCGCACCGAAGGGGTGGGTTTTCCGAAACAAGCATACTTGAGCTGATGTGCTATAAGTGATTAATTTATATGGCGGTGGAAGGTTAACACAAATCAAATTGCTCTGACTATCCGGTTATCGCTGGCTCCCGCAAATACCCGGTGGCCGCCACGCTCGAAAAACCTTGATAGATCCGGCAGATGAAGCGTTCATTGCGGAAACACAGCGGAGGAACGCAAACATGGCGGAAGACTTACTTACCCAGAAACAGGTGGCCCAACGGTGGGCCCTGAGCGAGCGCACTCTGGAGCGCTGGCGCTGCACAGGTGAGGGCCCTGTATACGTCAAGCTTGGCTGCTCGGTTCGGTACCGGATAGCTGATATCGAGGCCTTTGAACAGGCAGGCATCCAGAACCAACCGAAAAACTACAACGAACTGTCAGCCATCCTTGATAAGTGTCTGTAATCTAACGCTCTTCTGGCGCTTTCCACGCTTTGAACCGATCAAGGGCATCAATCCCACCGAGCAACTCGCGGGCTCGCTTCAGACGGTCGAGAATCGTAACGCGGTCCTCATCACTCAATCCTTCCAGGCGCAGCTCGGCGTCCTTGAAGAATTCCTCAATCCGCTTTGCCTCTCCCTAGGCATCAATGATCTCGTGAAGTTCGGCTTTACTGTCCTTGATTGCCTTGATTCGCCGACGCTCAGCCTCCTCGAGACGCCACTTTTCCTACATCTCCTTCCAGCGCTGCCTTTCTAATTCGGCACGGTGCTCGGCCTCTTCGACAAGTTTCGCGATAGTGGCTGCCTCCCGCTCCAGCTCTCTCGTGATCGTAGTGAACTTTGCCGGAAAATCACCGGCCTTCGATTCACGCCACTGGCGATGCCAATCCGTACCCCGGTACGGTGAATAGGCTTGAACGCACAGCCGGCCACTTGGCAGATCCCGTGTATGAGTCCAGGAACTCGTATGGGCATATCGGTTGCGCCGGGTAACTGGCAGCTTGGAGATAGGGACATATTTGCCATCCACCCAACGCACCTCCACAGATTCCGCAATCTCAAACATCGTCAATCCAATCGCGACCGTTCCAACATAGACGACAGTCGACCTCAGCGGACTCCACAATGATGGGTAATACTGTGTCTTCTCTTCCTTTTCTCGCGGGTCCACTTCCTTTCTTGTGAAAGGCTCCCCATGTGGGGCAATAACGACACGGTGCCCTCGATCTTCCAAAGCCAACAAGAGGTCGTTGACCATTGTGAGGCCACGGATCAGACTTTCTTTGGAAACGATCAGATCAACAAGGAGCTTTTTCTGCGGCTTTAAGTAACCATCGTCGCTTTCGCGCGCGACCTCAAAATGCTCTCGGGCTCCAGATAGCAGGTGATGACTGCTCGCCCGGCTGGTACGCGACCGGCGGCGTTTAACAGATGACTTTTTAGGTGCTTGAGATAGTGGACGCGGAACACGCCTCGGCTCACCATCGCGCGGCCATTCTAGCTCATCGCCGGGACGGGCATCTGGTAAGGGTGGTGGCTTAGGCGCCTTTCCAACGGCAAGTTTCGCCCAATAGCCTCTTTCTGGACGAGGCACATTCATTCGGGTACATACGCGAGCAAGAAAACTGGATGACACCCCGTACCTTGCCGCAACCTTGGTCATCGGCTCGGACCAGACTTCCTCGTAGAGCGTCTCTCGGGTAACGGGGCCATCTCGGCTCATTTGCCACCTCGGTCAAATCGCCTGCTGCAATGTCTTCCAGGCGACGTCCCAGGCAATCCGTTCCTGCTCTAGTCGTACATTCTGCCCCCAGGCATTGCGTTTGATGGCCAGATACACCGCCTGCTCGGGATCCGTCAGTAAGGGCAATGTTTCCGCAGCATGCTGATCCTTCTCTTCCACCCACAGATCCTGATGGCTTCGGAGGGTCGCTTCGTCCATTAATACGGATTTCAGCTCGGGCAGATAGGTTCTAGCTCGGCTGAGAATGGCAAATCCATGCGTATCCAAGTCACCCCAATAGATGTTGTGTGCATTGGAAATCCAGGGCAGACGGCCCAGCACATCGACCCCATAACCCAGCTGCATGATGACAACCGACCCCGGTAGATCATCGAAGGCAAGGCCGGTCTGCAGGTTCTCGACAATGAATACTTTGCTGACAGGGAGATCGAGTTCAGCCAGCTGTTCCCAGGGTGCAGATATATCGTTTAAGCCCCCAACACGTTGCCTCAGGCTCTCGTCCAGAATGCGCAGACGGATGAGTTGTGGTGGTGCCTTGAGCCCGCAGCGCCCATAAAAATCAGAAGCGCTGAAATCACCTTCTGTTGATGATTCGCCTCGCACCGCGTCAACGAGATCAGCCAGTAGCCCTTTACGTTTTTCAAGCCACTTGCTGTCCAAGCCAGTCACGGGCAGCTGTCTGGGATAAAGGTTGGAAGCAGGATTCTTCTCGATCCAGGCGACCATATCGACCAAGCGTCGATAATCCGTCTCGCTGTAATCAGCGAGAATCGCAAAATAACGAGGCAGCTTGTTGCTAAGCTGGGGCCAACGTCCGATTAGATCTCTATATCGTTGTTGGGCTCGCTCCCAGCGATCTGCCTCTCCAATACATTGTGCAACTTCGCCGGGGCCAGACAGCAGCAGTTTCTCGGGAACAGGCTGTGTTCCCAGCTTGCGCCAACGCCTTTCGCTCCAGGAAAGTGATCCCACACCATTCCAGGATTGCCAGGCTGCTACCCAGGCACGGACGTCGTCAACTTGCTTCAGCGCCTGGTTCTCGGTGGGAATACCCAGATTGACCTCCAGCGGCCAGGCACTGTCTTCCAACTGCTCCGGTTCGCCGCTTGCCTCCAGCCACTCCCGGTGCCTGTTCTTGAAACGGCGCTTCAACTCCTTTTGGACATCATCAGGAAACTTCAAAACTCGTCTCCTGATGTGCATGAGCAGGCAGTTTCAGACGCTGCTGTTCCGAATCGTATTCGATCATCAAGACACCGGAGACGCGCCGGTCGCTGATATCGATAAAGCAGGCGCCACCAATAAACGGTTCCAGGGTCATGACCGACTTCAGCGGTGTGGCGACAATCATTTGAAAACCAAAGTTCTTGAAGATATTCATAGCCAACGCGGTGAACTCGTTGTCGGCCTTGTCAAAGGCCTCATCGAGCACCACTGGCGCGTACATGGGCACGCCATGCTCATTGCCACCCAACTGGTAGCGCAGCGCTGCGGCCAGGCAGGTCGTGGCCAGCTTCTGCCGTTGACCACCGGACTTCCCCGAACCACTGCGATAGACCTCCACCTCGACCCCGCTCTCATCGGTCTCCCTGCCAATGAACTCCATGTGCTGCCGTACATCCAGCACCGCCTGGCGCCAGCGTATGTTCTCCTGCTCCTGGCTGGAAAGCCGTTCCACCAGACGACGCAACGCCAGAAAACGCGACTCCGCCAACTCCCGGTCTTCGCTCCAGGCGTGGCTCAGCGCCTGCTGGATCTCCTGCTTAAACTCGCGCACATCCGGTAGCTGGCGGTCGCTGGGGTCGATTTGCAGAAAGGTGGTTTGGTTTGTGCTCTGGTTGAATGGCACCTGAGCGAGACTGTCGTTGACCAGGTCCATGCGCTCCAGGATCTCCTTGCGCGCATCGCTCAGATAAGTCGAAAGCGCCGCTAGGTTCTGATGGCTCTGACTCTCCAGCAATTCAAAGAAGCGCTGCTCGTGGGCCGGCAGACCATCGGTCTCCAACCGGGTCAGCTTGGCGAAAAAATCTGACGCAGCAGCCAGTGTCGCATCAAGGCCTTCCGCTTCGGCAGGCCATTCAAAAATGAACTCGTCGAATTGCTTTTCGATGAACCGGTCGCACTTGCCCACCTCCTTGGTCAGGGCTTCCATCTCATCGCGTATCGCTCTCTCCACAGAACGGATGAGCTTATCCAGGTTTTCCAACCGTACTGGCTCCGCGAGCGCATCGAATCGCTCGTCCAATCCCTGCTGTTGACGAGGTGTCAACGGAACAATCGTTGGATCATCCTGGAGGTTCTTTAAGGTCTCCTCGTGTTCATCGACTTTACCGACGACTTTCTCATAGTCGATGGTTGTCTTGCGCAGGGCTTCATCGGCCTCCTTGACGACCTTCTTCTGCCGCTCGATCTGATCGGCTACGTTTTTCAACTCCGTGTTGCCTTCCAGGGCATCACGAATCCGGCGTTCCAGCTTGTCGATGCCCGTCAACAGCGGAGCAACATCCACCTCTTGCCATTGCAGGTTGACCAGCGTCTGACAGTGGATTGCTCGTTTGGCTCGCGCTCCTTCCTGGTCAGTAAGCGCCTTGATTCGTTCCTCCAGATCAGAGATTTTCCCCGCAAGCTCCTGGGCCTCTTTGCGGTAGAGCGCCAGCTTCTCACGGTTATCAAATCCCAGCACCCAGTTGCGGCGATCACCAATGCTCCGCCGGTCATCTTTCTCGTGGCGGGTCTTGCTGTGTTTGATCTGTCCCTCGCGGGTCAAAGCCCGGTCTGCACGCCGGAAGGATTGAATGGAGTCGACACAGGCGTAGTCGAACCGACGACGCAGCTCCGTAGTCAGCCACTCAGATTGATTGCACTCTTTGATATTGAGCTTGAGCACCACTGAATCGGTGCTGACTGTTCTGGCCTGCTGGCGATCTACCTGTCCCGTGCGGTAATAAACCAGTCGCTGCCCTAAATGGCGACTGTTGATGTGATTGGAAAGCGCGGAATAGTGACGCTCATCGACCAGCAGAGAGAGCGCAAAGCCATGTAGCACCCGCTCGATGGCACCTTGCCACTGCGCCTCATCCGGTTTCACCTCGATCAGCTCACCTATAAAGGGCAACGCACTCTCCGATACGCCGATGGCCGTGGCAATCTCCTGCCGCAGATCCAACATGTGCGCAGGAATATTGGAGGGCTGCCGTTCCAGGGCTTTCACCTCGCCGGCAGTTTGCGTAAACGCTGTCTCGGTATCCTTTTTCTGGATCACCAGCAGATCCCGCTTTTCGCGGATCTCGCTACTGCCACTATCCCAGCGTTCAAGCTCCTGACGTGCATCACCGACGAGCTCGGCAAACCGCTTGGGCGAATCCGGAAAAACCCAGTCGAGTTGACGGCAGGCTTCCTTGGCCTGTCCCTGCTTTCTCAGGCACTGCTCACGCTGCTGCTCCAGCGCATACTTCTCTGCTTGCCAGGTCTCCACCTGATCGCCACCAACCTCCCTGTGCCGGCGTTCTAACTCGCGCAAGGAATCGTTATGCTGGTTGAGCACTGCCTGTTTCCTGCTGATCTCTCCTTGCAAACCGTCAGCCTGAATATTCAAGCGCTCGATCTGCTCTTTCAGTAGATCGATACGACGAAGCCCACCGTAACTATCGATTCCGGCCAGAAGTTCGTTCAGGCTACTGCGTTCATTCAGCAGCGACTCTCGCTCCTGATGCTTCTCTCGTGCCGGAACCAGGGTCTCCAATTGCCGACGTGCGGTAACCACAGCCTGGTGCGCCGCATTGAGTTCATCAAACTCGCTGACCAGTCGATCGGCCACCTCGAAGGTCGCCGGTTTGTCCAGCATGAAGTCCCGTAAAAATGTATTGAGGTCGCCGAGATTCTTGGCCGACTGGGTCTTGTGCAATAGGCGTAGCGCCATCTCGCTCTCGATACCGAGCAATCGACGAAACCGCTCAGCATAGGAGCTGAACTCGCTACGATGAAAGGCATCCGCGAGTGCCTGTTTGAGCTTGCGCACATCCAGATTGGACTGTCCGAAAACCTCCAACTCATTGAGTTCAAAAGGACGCTCGAAGATCATGAAATGGCGCTTCACATCGCCTGCGCCGTTAGCACTCCCGCGCAACCATAAGAGCTGCACCAGCACCACATGCTGATCCAAAGCGTTCCGGTAGGTTAGCGCCAGGGCCGACCAAGTCGTCCCTGGGCGCAGGTAGCGTGTGGCGATTTCGCCCGAGGCATCGTCCTTTTGCTCCGCCCATGCGCCACGGATATAGCTCACCAGGTTACGATCACGTCCTGTCTTTTCCGCCTCTCGCGCCGCGGCATTGAAGTCAACCCAACGTGGCGGTACCAGCAACGCGGAGAAGGCATCAAGCAACGTCGATTTCCCTGCGCCCGACCGGCCCACAAATAGAAAGCCCTGTTCTGTGATCGGAATTTCGTGAACATCAGAAAAGGTGCCCCAGTTGAAAACCTGCAGCCGGGACATGCGGAATTGTTCCGGGGCGAAGAGGTTTTGCGTCCCTGCAACAGCACTCATTCGTGATCCTCCCCTGATTGCATCTCATCATCTTGTTCAGACGACGCTTCTGCTGCTTGCATGTCGTGGTAAATCCGGGTCAGCGCCTGAATTTCTTCGGCCGAAAACAGCAGCTTCAGCGTGGGTGAGATCTCGAAGCGATTTTCGCTTGCGCGAATCTTGCGCAAGATGCTGTGTTTCTTGATCTTCTCGATGGATGCATGGATGCGCTTCTCGAACAGCGCCCGGTCGGTGTTGCCGGCCTGTTCATAAACCCCGAGAAACTCGACGACCTCGTCGGTGGATACCACCGCACGGTCGCCATGGGCCTCGGCCTGGGTGAGTCGCTGGCGCAGGTGGAGTAGAAGAATCGAATCGAGGAAAGTCAGATTGGCACGACGCAAGAGTCGGGGTACTTCTAGGTCGCCCGTTTCAGCCTGACGGGTAAAGGCCACCTGCAAATCACGGTCGATCACCAGCTGCAGAAATAACTCCGACAAACGGCTACGGATGGCCATCTCATCACGAATCAGGATTGGCCAGAGCTTGGAGTGCCGCTGACCATCCAGGGACGGGCCGGCGAGGAGTTGTACCAGCACACGGCGGGCATCCAGCGACAACTCGCCGCTGTCGCCCTGATAGAGTGCCTGGTCCGACGCCTGTTCGGTGTCCTCTACCTTCACAGCATCTCTTCCTCTGACGCCCCATCTTCAGACACACTTTCTTCAGACATATGGTCAGACAAGTTCATCTAAGCGATCCCTCAAGAAATAGATTTTTGGAATTCGGGCGCGGCGTCCTTGATCATCTTCACCCACCCAGGCCACCGTCTCGATACTGTCGCCCTTGATCCCATGACGACTGCCCAGGGCTAGCAGACCAACGACACTCCCCAGTCCCTGCTCGGCCGGAAAGTGTTCCAGTACATCACCGATCGAGGCCTGATCTCGCTGTTCCAGCAAGGAGCAGACATGCTCTTTCAAAGTGCGAAAATCGATCTCCGACTGCGCCACCAACTCACTCACCGATTCCAGATCGATGGGTGGTGGTTCACCCTCACGCATCGCCTCTGGCTCCGCCTGCAACGATGGATCGTGGAGCACCCATTGGGACAGGGAGTGCAAGCGGCTACTGGTCAACTCCAGGGAATACTCCAACGACTCGGTTGCCTTCACCTCATCCTTGATCGATAACGCGGCACGTTGCGCCTCCTTCAATAGCTGGTTCACACGGCGCTGCTCGAGGTACTCACGGCTTTGTACGAAGTGTTTGAGACTGCGGGCAAAGGTCTGCAACACCTCGTGGACGGTGCCACCTTGCTCCAGAAGATTTCGGGTGAGACGCAAGAGGAAGCGACGCTCCCGCATATCCAGTTCACCGACAAACTCGCGTGACATCACGCTGTCGAGGGACTCCTCCAGCATCGCCGCCTGCTCGGGATCGGTGAGCAGACGCCAGAACGCGGAGAAGGTACGGCCTGCCTCGCTCTCTGCAATCAAATCGATGCCGGCAAACAGCGAGTCGAGCACCTCGCCCCGATTGCCATCGCTATCCATGATGCGCTCGCGCAGATCCCGATTGAGCTGTTCGAACTGATCACGCACCCGGCGAAAGTCACCCGTCAGGTTGTCTGCCAGGGAGATGATCTCGCGGGTCCGCTCCAGGGCAGTATCACGCGGCAGGACGCGCATCTGGCCCTTCTGGATGGCATCGATTTCCTTGTCGATGCGGGCCTGTTCCGCCATCAGACGGTCTATCCGGCGGTATTTGTCGGTATCGGTATCCTCAGCCAGCCCCACCAGCGCATGAATCACCAGCGACAGGCGACTCTCGGTCGCCGCGGAATGGGGTTCGGCGATGGCGGATAGAAAACGGATAGCCTCCACCGTGGCGGTTGAGATCTCGTACTCCTCCTCGGTGGCGCCCGGCGGGAATCGCCGTTCGAGGTAGCCGTCGCCCAGCCAGTTGGCTACATAGGCCTGCACCGTTTGGGGGAAATCATCCCCCTGGGCCCGCAGCTCTTCCAGATCCCGAGTCAGCCGTTCAAACAAAATCGAGGCCGGCAGGCTGCGCTCCTTTTCATAGAGGTGTGACTGCAGCAGACCAATCACCGTCGGCCCATTGCCAGAAGCGAGCAACCGCCACAGCGGCTGATTGCGCATGCGGCGGTAGGCGGCGATGTTTTTGTCTGCTTTCATTTAGAGCTCATGTCCTTTTTCATCACACAGTCATAATCATTATATTTCTGATACACGCCTTTCTTTTATCTGATTGCCAGATTGTATGGCAGACCATATACTTTACGCAACAATCATCATAAGCATCCGCTAATCCGAATGAGCACCCAGAATGCCGAATGAACAACTTGCCGACCTGACCCAGCCACAGCGCGACCGTCTCGCTTTCGTTGAGCTGCGTGTGCACTTCATCGGAGAGATACGGCGCCATGACTTGGTTTCCCGTTTTGGGATCCAGTCAGCGGCTGCGACCAGGGATCTGGCACTCTACAAAGACCTCGCTCCAGGGAACATTGACTACGATCCCAGCGCTAAATCCTATGTATTAGGTAAGGATTTTAAGCCGATCTTCAGTTTCCCACCTGAGCGGGTGCTTTCCTGGCTAACGCAGGGCTTCGGCGATGGGGAGCCTATGCAGATAAAGGCCTGGGTATCCAGTGAGATTCCATCCCGCCTTACCCATCCAGACTTAGACGTGTTGGCCAGCGTGACCCGGGCCATCCATCAAGAGTGTCCTCTTGCTATTGAGTACCACTCGATATCCAGCGGTCGTACCAAAAGGGAAATCGTTCCATTTGCGCTACTTGATAATGGTCTGCGCTGGCACGTGCGTGCTTTCGACCGCAAGACAAAAGAATTCCGCGATTTTGTAATCACCAGGATCCAACGGCCGGTGGTCCTGAAGGGGCAACCGGTAGCTTCCCACGAAACGAGTGATCAAGACATTCAGTGGACCCGGATCGTCGAGTTGGAACTCGTGCCACATCCTGACCAACCGCGTCCCGAAATCACCAAAATGGATTACGGAATGCAGGAAGGCGTGCTGCGCATGAAACTCCGGGCAGCCACCGCAGGCTACATCCTTCGGAAATGGAGTGTGGATTGTTCGCCAGACCACAGCCTGCATGGGCCCGAGTATCGGCTGTGGTTGAAAGACCATCTGGCGATCTACGGCGTTAAGAATGCGGTGCTCGCACCCGGCTATCGCTCGCCTGATCAGCAGCGGCTCGAAGCCGAGATGGAGTGATGGTGCGGATGCTAGAAAAACTTGCACAGCTTGTCGACGAAGTAGGTGCACTGCACAGCAAGCTGATCCTGTTGATAGGCCAGCCAGGCAGTGGCAAGACAGCCCTCCTTGCTGAACTGGCCAATCAGCGGGATATGAAGGTAATGAATGTCGGGGCGACGCTTGGAAGTCGTCTCGCGGCGATACCTCAGCGGCAAAGGGCGCTGCAGACCAACGTCATTCTGCGCGAGCTGGCCGATGAGTACGCCAATGGAGATTTACTGCTGCTCGACAACATCGAGCTGCTATTTGATCAGACGCTCAAGCTCGATCCGTTGGATCTGCTCAAGCGACACGCCCATAGCCGACGGGTTGTGGCAGTGTGGCCCGGGGAGCTGGCCGATGGTCGATTGAGCTATGCCCAGATGGGGCATCCGGAATATCAGGACTACGGCCTGGATGGCCTGGTCCCATTTGAAATTTAAAAAAAGGGTTAGAGAGGAAAACTTATGCGCTACGGGGATCTTATACAGTTCGAGCCGATTGAATCGGTCATTCAGTTGCTCGATGCAAACCGGCCCGACGAGGCAAAAAAACTCGTCGCAACCTACGTCATATCCGATGACATGGCGGAGCGGATTGCCAAACAGATGATCCCGCAACTCTCGTTCGATGAATCCGTCGACCACAAGGGCGTGCTCGTCGTAGGTAACTACGGCACCGGTAAGTCGCACTTGATGTCTGTGTTGTCGTTAATCGCAGAGGACACCGCCTATGTCCCGATGATCCACCACCCGAAGGTCGCTAAAGCAGCAGAGACGATCGCGGGCAAGTTCAAAGTGCACCGCATCGAAATTTCCAGCCAGATGGCCCTGCGCGATATCATTACCCAGGAACTCGAACTCTTCCTGGAAAATCAGGGAGTCAGCTACACCTTTCCGCCCGCCGACAAGGTAGTCAACAACAAGGCCGCCTTCGAGAAGATGATGGCCGCCTTCGATGAGGTGCATCCAAACCAGGGGCTGCTACTCGTCGTCGACGAGTTCCTCGAATTCTTGCGCTCTCGTAAGGACCACGACCTGGTCCTGGATCTCTCTTTCCTGCGGGAAATCGGTGAAGTCACCAAGCACCTGCGCTTCCGTTTTGTCGCTGGTGTGCAGGAGGCCATCTTTGATAGCAGCCGTTTCCAGCATGTAGCCGATAGCCTGCGCCGCGTAAGCGAGCGCTTCACCCAGATACTACTTGCCCGTCAGGATGTGAGCTTTGTCGTAGCCGAACGTCTACTCAAGAAATCAGCCGATCAGCAGGACAAGATCCGCAACTACCTCACGCCTTTTTCCAGGTTCTACAGCAACATGAACGAGCGGATGGATGAATACGTCCGCCTGTTCCCGGTGCACCCCGATTACATCAACACCTTCGAGCAGCTGGTATTCACCGAGAAACGCGGTGCACTGGTGACCCTGCGCGATCAGATTCAGGATGTCCTCGAAGACACAGTGCCAAGCGATCACCCCGGATTGATCGGTTACGATAAATTCTGGGAAACGGTCACCACCAACTCGGTCCTGCGCTCAGACCCCAGTATCGGTCCGGTACTCGCGGTGGCAGAGGTTCTTGCTGAACGGGTGCAGAAGGCCTTTACCCGACCGGCCTACAAGGCCATGGCCGCGCGGGTAATCAAGGGATTGTCCGTGCATCGACTAACCACCGGTGGCGATATCTATGTACCGGTTGGGCCAACGGCCGAAGAGTTGCGCGACACTCTTTGTCTGTATCAGCCCGGCATCGAGGACATGGGCGGCGAACCCTCTGATGACCTGCTGACCGCAGTGCAGACCACCCTGCGCGAGATCGTCAAAACGGTCAACGGCCAGTTCATCTCCAAGGCGCCGGACACCGAACAGTATTATCTCGATCTCAAGAAGGACGTCGACTACGATGCCCAGATCGAGAAGCGTGCGGAAGCACTATCCGATGACGCGCTGGACCGCGCCTACTACAGCGCCCTGATGCAGCTCATGGAATGTACCGATGAGCATGCCTACGTCACCGGTTACAAGATCTGGCAACACCAGGTCGAATGGCAGGACCACCGTGTAGAGCGCAATGGTTACCTGTTCCTCGGGGCACCCAACGACCGACCCACGGCGCAGCCGGAGCGTGACTTCTATATCTACTTCATTCAGCCCTTCGAGCCGCCCCGTTTCCGGGATGAAAGCAAGGTGGATGAAGTGTTCTTCCGCCTCAAAGGGCTAGACGAAGCCATCAAACGCCATCTCGCTTTCTATGCCGCCGCCAAGGAACTGGCATCAACCGCCAGTGGCGCCGCCAAGGCCATCTGCCTGGACAAAACCAAGGATGCCCTGCGCGACATGAGCAAATGGCTGCAAGACAAGCAGATGTCCGCCTTCGAGGTTACCTATCAGGGTAAAACCAAGACCCTGCAGGAATGGGCCAAGGGTGTATCAATCCGCGACAAACTGCGGCTGGGGCCAGATGAGCGCGCCAACTTCCGCGACATCGTCAACGTCACCTCCGGCCTGGCACTGGGCACCCATTTCGGGGACCTGGCGCCGGACTACCCCACCTTCTCGGTACTGGTGACCGAGGCCAACCGAAAACAGCTGATCGCCAATACGCTCAAGGCCTTGGCCGGCGGCACTCGCACCAAGGACGCCATCGCCATACTGGACGCATTGGAAATGCTGGACGGCGACCGCATAGAGCCGACCCGCTCCAAGTACGCCCAGGAGGTATTAAACCGGCTACAAGCCAAGGGCCATGGTCAGGTGCTCAACCGCAGCGAACTGATCAGCGGCCCCACCGACGTCGAATACTTCGCACCGGTGCGCTTTCGCCTGGAGCCCGACCTGCTGGTAGCGGTGCTGGGCGGCCTGGTCTATTCCGGCGACATCGTGCTGGCCATCACCGGCGACAAGATCGACTCCGGCAAGATCTCCCTGCTGGCCGAACGCTCACTGGATGAACTCCAACAGCTCAAGCACGTCGAGGCACCCAAAGAGATCAACGTCGCTGTACTGCGCTCGCTGTTCGAACTGCTGGGACTGCCTTCAGGCCTTGCCCAGATGGCAACCCAGGGTAAGGATGAGCCAGTCAAGGAACTGCTGGATGCCGTAGCCAAGCAGGTGCAAAGAGTGCTTACCGTCGGCACCGACCTGCAAAGCCGCCTCAGCTTCTGGGGCCAGTCTCTGCTGCGTGAAGAAGAGCTGCAGGATTGGCGCACACGGCTGGAAGCGCTCAAGGAGTTCCTGGAGAAGCTGTCGCCCTACAATACCATCGGTAAGCTCAAAAACCTGCGCATCACCCAGGCCGACATCGATACCCAGAAGAAGAACTTCGAGGTTCTGGATATGGTCGAGAAGCTGCGCGACCTGGTCGCCGAACTCGGCGCCACGGCGGCCTATCTCTCCCAGGCCGAGATGGTGCCAACAACCGACCATCCCTGGGTCCAACAGGCCCAGACGGCCCGCAAGGAGATACTCGATCAGCTCGCCGCTGACCGCAGCGTACAACATGCCGCAGAGTATCGCCAGCGCCTGGCCACGTTGAAGAAAGATTATGTCACTGCCTATGTCGCCCAACACAGCAAGGCCCGCCTCGGAGTGGCAGAAGACAAGACCAAGTCCGCCCTGCGCAAGGATTCGCGCATCACCACCCTGCGTGCGCTGGCGGGTATCTCGCTGATGCCCACCGGCCAGCTCACCGGCTTCGACGACAAGCTGGACAAACTAAAGAGCTGCGCCTCGCTGGTGGATTCCGAACTCGTTGCCAGCCCGGTTTGTCCCCACTGCAGCTTCCGCCCCGCCAATGAACAAGGCGAGCTGCTGCCGGCAGCCAACGTGCTCAAAGGTCTGGACGATGAACTGGATCGCATGTTGGCTGGCTGGCAACAAACGCTGCTGGAAAACCTTGAAGACCCGATCATCCAGGCCAACTTTGAACTGCTCAAAGATGCGCAACGCGACTTGATCCAGGGCTTCCTGAAATCGAAGAACCTGCCTGATCCGGTCACCCCGGATTTCGTGGCAAGCATCCAAGAAGCATTGTCCGGTCTCGAAAAGATCGTGGTCACCAGTGATGAAATCAAAAAGGCGCTATTGACCGGTGGATCCCCTGCGACACCGGAGGACCTGCGTAAACGCTTCGAATCGTTCCTAAACGAGCGTTGTAAGGGCAAGGATGCGGACAAACTGCGGTTCGTCGTTGAGTGAGGCTATCGAATGACATGCGCCGACAAGAAGAAACTGAGGATTTGAAATAATGGACGATCTTTTTGGTAGTCAGGCAGATGATACTGGGCCAGTCGAATGCCTTGGCCAAACCTTTCCCAATGATCAGGCGCGCCGTGAACATTATCTGAAGCTGCTCGCTGAAAAACTCAAGGACCCAGAATTTAGAAAGATCGAAGGCTTTCCCATAGGCAGTGATGAGGACATTCTGAACCTGAGCGATCCACCGTACTACACCGTCTGCCCGAACCCGTGGATCGACGACTTCATCGCTGAGTGGGAGGCGCAAAAGCCGGAGAAGCCCGAGAGCTACCATTACCACCGTGAACCCTTTGCCGCCGACGTGAGCGAGGGCAAGAACGACCCCATCTACAACGCCCACTCCTACCACACCAAGGTACCGCACAAGGCCATCATGCGCTACATCCTTCACTACACGAATCCGGGGGATATCGTGTTCGATGGCTTCTGTGGAACTGGCATGACGGGTGTGGCTGCACAGATGTGCGGCGACCGCGAAGTTGTCATGTCTCTCGGATACCAGGTGAAGCCTGACGGAACCATTTTGCAGGAAGAAATGGATGAAGATGGAAAGAAGATTTGGCGTGTATTTTCCAAGCTTGGTGTGCGCAGAGCTGTACTGAATGACCTCTCACCAGCGGCAACATTCATCGCCTACAACTACAACACGCCGGTCGACGTGGCGGCGTTCGCGAAAGAAGCCAAACGCATTCTCAAGGAGGTCGAAAAAGAGTGCGGGTGGATGTATGGGACAAAACACAGTGATGGGCGAACTGGCAAAGTCAATCATATTCTTTGGTCAGATGTATTCACGTGCCCGGAATGTGCTAATGAGGTTGTTTTTTGGGAGGCTGCTGTTGATAAAGATGCCGGAAAAATAAACAACGAATTTCCATGCCCAACATGCGGTGCGTTGCTAACGAAACGAAATATGGATCGTTCGTGGATCAGCAAATATGATCGAGCGATTTCACAAAATGTTCGGCAAACAAAGCAAGTTCCGGTAGTTATTAGCTATAGCGTGAATGGAAAGCGATTTGAAAAGACACCAGACAAACTGGACATAACATTACTCGCAAAAAGCGACGAAGCCGATATACCATATTGGTTTCCAGTAACAGAGATACCTGTTGGCGACAAAACTGGCGAACCTTTACGAATAGGATTATCTCGTATCCACCATTTTTATACACAAAGCGCACTTCATGAAATGGCAAGCCTCTGGTCACATTTCAATAGCTTAGAATTCAGAATATCGCGGGCTTGCCTTTTATCTCACACTGCAGCAAGTCCATACGCATCAAAGCTTCGGAGATTTAGAGCTGATAAAAAAGGTGGCGGCCCACTTGCAGGAACTCTATATATCGCTTCGCTAATTACGCCACCTAACCCTGTGCTAACTGTTGGGCGTAATGTTGATTTTGTCGCAAGAGGCTTGAGTTCTATACAACCCAAACTTGGATCAGTAATTGTTTCAGCTCAAAGCAACAATCACTATTCATATATTGGAAATGACTCATTGGATTATATTTTTATAGACCCTCCATTTGGCTCAAACCTGAATTATTCAGAGCTCAACCTTTTGTGGGAGGCGTGGCTCAAAGTAATAACAAATAATGAGCAAGAGGCAATTGAAAACAAAACTCAGGGTAAAGGGGCAACCGAATACCGCCAAATTATGACTGCATGTTTTAGAGAGGCATATCGCGTATTGAAGCCAGGCCGCTGGATGACAGTTGAGTTTTCAAATACAAAAGCCTCTGTTTGGAATAGCATCCAAACCTCCATTACTGAAGCAGGGTTTATTGTTGCAAACGTTTCCGCGCTCGACAAAAAACAGGGGAGTTTTAACGCTGTCACCAATACCACATCTGTTAAACAGGATCTCGTAATCTCAGCTTATAAGCCAAATGGCGGTTTTGAAGAGCGTTTTCAGAAGGAGTCGCAAACCGAGGAAGGCGTGTGGAATTTTGTCCGCACGCACTTAAAATATCTACCGGTCACCAAGCAACAGGGTGCCTTTTTACAATTCGTTCCTGAACGAGATCCTCGCATACTTTTTGATCGGATGGTGGCCTATTACATTCGCAAGGGCTACCCAGTACCAATATCTAGCCAGGAATTCCAAGAAGGTTTGCGCCAGAATTTTGTTGAACGCGACGACATGGTCTTCCTTCCCGAGCAGGTCGCTGAATACGACAAGAAACGCGCGCAGATGGCCCAGGCGCCACAGATGGAACTGTTCGTCTCTGACGAGCGCAGTGCCATCGATTGGCTGACCGAGCTTCTCAAGAAGCGCCCGTCTACCTACCAGGAGATCCACCCGGAGTTCACCAAGCAGCTTGGCGCTGGTTGGCGCAAACATGAGGCCAAACCCGAGCTCGCGGCTCTGCTGGAGGACAACTTCCTGAGGTATGAAGGCAGCGGCGATGTGACCAGCCAGATTCACAGCTATCTCTCCACCAACCACAAGGATCTGCGCGGCCTGGAGAAGAGTGATAAACGCCTAGTTTCCAAAGCCAAGGACCGCTGGTTTGTACCCGACCCGAACAAGGCCCAGGACCTTGAGAAGAAACGCGCAAAGGCGCTGCTAAAGGAATTCGAGACCTACCTCGCCTTTACCGGTCGCAAGCTCAAGGAGTTCCGCCTCGAGGTGCTACGCGCTGGATTTAAGGCAGCCTGGGTCAACAAGGACTACCAGACCATTATCAAGCTCGCCCAGAAGATTCCCGATACCTCCTTGCAGGAAGATGAGCAGTTGCTGATGTGGTACGACCATGCATTGACACGCACAGAGGCAAGTGGCTGAGAATGGATTTGGCAGCATGAATCTGGATGAACTGCTCGCCCGACTGAACGGCATCGAATGGAACGACTTCGAGTGTAAACGCGCCCAGCGCGGCGTACCCGAGGATGCCTACAAAACCGTTTCCGCTTTCGCCAATATGGCAGGTGGCTGGTTGGTGTTTGGTGTCAGTGAACGCGATGGCCTTCTGGAGGTCACCGGGGTCGAGTCGCCGGACAAGGTTCAAAACGACTTTCTCGCAGCCCTGCGCGGAGGCCGCAAGCTCAACCGGGTGATCGCCGTCGAACCCCATCAGTACGAGATCGATGGCAAGCGTGTTTTTGCCTTTCACGTACCGGAAGCATCCCGGTTCGACAAGCCGGTCTACCTCAAAGGCGATCCACGCCAAACCTACATTCGCCGCGGCGCTGGGGATGAACAGTGCACCCAAACCGAGTTGGAGGGCTTTCTACGCGACGCGGCCCAGGAACGCTATGACGGTCAGATATTGACGGAGATTCCGGCCGAAAGCTGCTTCGATAGCGAGACCGTTAAGTGGTATCAGGCGCAGTTTGCACGCAGGAACCCGGAGCAGCGTGACATTGCGGATCCCATCGAATTCTTGCTCAACTGGAATTTCCTCGTCGAGCAAGGCAGCGAGCTACATCCCACCCGCGCCGGTGTACTGCTGTTTGGTGTGGGCAGGTATGTACGCCAGATACTGCCCCGGCCAGTGCTGGATTATCAGCGCATCGATACAGACCTCGAAGACTGGTCAGCCGATCAGCGTTGGCACGACCGCTCTATGTTTGAGGAGAATGTCTTTCAGACCTGGCAGGGGCTGGTGGCGCGCTACATGCGTATCGCCGAGCACCCGTTTTCACTGGATCCCGCCACGCTGCGCCGTAATGATGATCCTCCCGACTATGTGGCCTTTCGTGAAGCGGCGATCAATGTATTAGTCCATCAGGACTATGGCGACCACGGTCGCAAAGCATCCATTCGGCTGTTCACTGATCAGACCTTGTTCTGGAATCCTGGTGACGCCTTCGTGTCCGCAGCCGAGTTGCTGGAGCCCACCGAAAAAGAGGTTCGCAACCCATCCATCGTCAAGGCCTTTCGCCGTATTGGCCTGTCGGACCAGGCTGGAACGGGCATTCGGGCCATTTTCCGAAATTGGCACGAGCTGGGGCTTGTACCGCCGCGTCTTACCAATGACAAGGCCGACAAGGCGTTTGCGTTGGTACTGCGCAAAGCCCCGTTGGTGACCGATGCCATGCAGCGGTTCCGTCGTGCCGTTGGCGTGAACCTCACACCCGCGCAGGCCGATGCCCTTGCTCTGGCCTTGGGCGATGAGGCGAACGGGCGAATCAGTTTGACGGATATCCGAGAGCTAGGCACTCCCACTACGCGCGAGGCCAGGGAGATTGCCGATTTTCTTGCTCACCAGCAATTGCTACGGCCAATCGGCGAAACCCTTTACGAAGTCCGCGAAGGACTAAAGGAACGCTTTGAGCTGGCAGCCAAAACCACTTCCCCGTCCGTTACCGGGGAAGTTACCGGGGAAGTCACCGGGGAAGTCCGTCGCCTGCTGTCAGTTATGCACGATGAGATGCCCCGGGTGGCGATCCAGGAGGCGCTGGGCCTCAAGCACGAGGACCACTTCAGGGATGCCTATTTACGCCCGGCCCTGGACGCCGGGTTGATCGAGATGACCATTCCCGACAAGCCCCGCAGCAGCAAGCAGCGCTACCGGCTGACCGACCAGGGAAAAAACATCTCTGCTCAGGAGGACGAATGACTCGCCCCTGGGTGGTTGGTGATTGGTGTTGGCACTCGCGGGAGGCTTCGCCCTGCCGGGTAGTCGACTGTCAAAACTTGTGGGGAGAACTGATCTATCGGATCTGGCTGCCGAACAAGGATGCTGTCGTGCGTGCCCGCCCCCAGGATCTCGCCGATCTGTCCACCGTACAGCCAACGGTTGAGCAGATTCTGCACACCACAGTCGCGGCCAAGTTGCTCGATGCCCTGGAAGATAACCTGCTGCTGGCACCAATCCAGTCCAGCGTGGTGCCATTGCCACACCAGCTCTATGCCCTGAATCGAGCCATGAGCCGGGACCGCATCCGCTACCTGCTGGCCGATGAGGTCGGCCTCGGTAAAACCATTGAGGCGGGGTTGATTCTGCGCGAGCTCAAACTGCGCGGCATGGTGCGGCGAGTGCTCGTCGTCGCCCCCAAAGGGCTGGTACGCCAGTGGCAGGCCGAGATGCGTCTTCACTTCGGTGAGCACTTCCGGTTTATCGAGCCTTCTGAGATTACCGCCTTCAGGCAGTGGCGCGACGAGGAAGACAACCTTTGGCAGATGCATGACCAGGTGATCTGTTCCCTGGACTCGGTGAAGCCTATTGAGAAACGGCGTGGTTGGAGCCTGGAACAGCTCAATACCTACAACCGCGAACGCTTCGAGGATCTGATCTCAGCCGGATGGGACCTGGTGATTATTGATGAGTCGCACCGACTTGGTGGCAGTACCGAACAGGTGGCGCGCTACAAGCTTGGCGCGGCGCTGTCCGAAGCCGCCCCCTACCTGCTGTTGCTGTCTGCAACACCTCACCAGGGTAAAACAGACCAGTTCATGCGCCTGATGCAGCTACTGGATCGTGACTCCTTTCCTGATGAAGCCAGCATCAACCATGAGCGGGTGCGCCCGTTTGTGATCCGCACTGAAAAGCGAGTCTCTATCAATGCCGAGGGCCAACCGCTGTTCAAACCAAGGGCGACGCGCCTCTACCCAGTCGTATGGCAGGAAAAACACGCCGCACAACAGCGACTCTATGAGTCCGTGACCGACTATGTGCGCCATGGCTACAACCAGGCGATGGCGGCCAAACAGCGGCACATCGGCTTTCTGATGATCTTGATGCAGCGGCTGGTGACATCCAGTACAACAGCGATTCGCACCACTCTGGAGAGGCGCCTGACTCTGCTGGAAACACCACAATTACAAGCAAACTTGTTTGATGCGCCGGAGGTTGATGAGTGGGCGGAGCTGGACGGCCAATCCCAACTCGAGATTGCCGTACAGACCAGCGGCTGGGAGCGGGAGAAGGCTGAGGTTGAGGTGCTGCTGGAGCTGGCGCGTGAAACCGAGCGCCAGGGCACAGACGCCAAGGCCGAAGCCCTATTGGAACAGATCTATAAACTCCAGCAGGAAGAGAACGACCCCCAGCTCAAGGTATTGATCTTTACCGAATTCGTGCCGACGCAAGCGATGCTGGCGGAGTTTCTGGAGAGCCGTGGCTTTTCCGTGGCACTGCTCAACGGCAGTATGGATCTGGATGCCCGTACTCGGGCTCAACAGGTCTTCTCACGCGATGTTCGGGTGCTGATTTCCACCGATGCGGGCGGCGAAGGTCTGAATCTGCAGTTCTGCCACGTCGTCGTCAATTTCGATATGCCGTGGAATCCGATGCGACTGGAACAGCGCATCGGCCGTGTCGATCGTATCGGCCAGCCACATGTAGTGCGCGCAATTAACTTCGTTTTGGATGACACGGTAGAGCACCGGGTACGCGAGGTGCTGGAACATAAACTCGAGGTTATTGCCCAGGAGTTCGGCGTCGACAAGGCATCTGACGTAATGGATTCTGTTGAGGTAGAGCCGATCTTCGACGAACTCTTTGTGCATGGACTGCAAGACCCCGAAGCCATCGACAAGGAATGTGATGCCGTTATTAACCAGGTACGTGAGAAGGTCGCCGCCAGCCGAAAAGACACCGACCTGCTAACCGAAGACCATACATTAGAGGCAGACGATGCTCGCAAGTGGCGTGATCATCCCGCTCAGTATTGGCTTGAACGGGCAATCATAAATGGCCTGCCAACCCGAAACGGTTCAGCTGAGAAAGCCGGTGATGCCTGGCGCGTAACGTGGGCAGACGGAAGCGAGTCGCCTCGTGTTTGCTTTGATGCACGCACCGCCGAAGAAAACCCGGATATTGAGTGGATCACTCTTGAGGACTCACGCGCACGTGCAGTTATTGGTGAATTGCCACGTTGCGTGGCTGGTCAGCCACTGCCAATCACCACGGTGACAGGCCTACCTGGCACGGTCCAGGGGGTGTGGTCGCTATGGGAGATCAGTCTTAGCGCATCCAGTGCCTCCGACAGCTTCAGTCGTAAGCGTTTCTTGCCGGCGTTCGTGGCGGAAGACGGCCGTACTTTTGTACCAACCGCCAAACGAATTTGGGATCTGCTGCTGACCGAGACGGTATCACTCGCGCCAGCAGTCGAGGCAGAAAGTGCCTTGGAGTGGTTCGAGTCATCGCTGGCTGCGGCTAAAGACCAAGGGGAGCAGTTGTTCTCAGGATTGCTGGAGGAGCATCGCGAATGGTTGGCCGGCGAACGCGAGCGAGCACGTTATGCGTTTGAAGCACGTCACCAGGCCATAGGGCGGATCGGCCTCCCCGCTGTGCGGGAACACCGTCGTAAACGGTTGGAGGCCGAACACCAGGCACGCATGGCAGCCTTGAAGGATGCTGAAAGCTCGCCGGATCTCAATGCGGTGATCATGCTCCGTATAGGCAGCCAGGAGGGCGCAAACAGATGACGCTATGGGTTGACCGCATCCTCAAGGAGTTTCCGTCAGATCTGGCTCGACTGTGGATCGTCTCGGACCCGGATGATGTTTTGTTGGATGAGCAGGTGTTATCCGGTTTACGTGAACGTGGTTTCGAAGTGCTGCCCTTCGAGGATAGTGTTGCCTTTCGGGCCGAGTATGAGGAACGCTATCGCGAAGCCTGGGATCACGGCCAGCCAGTGCCATCTAACGCGCTTGTTCTTCATCTACGGGGCACCAACACCAACGATCTCCCCTGGGACTATCAACGCCAGGCGCGGAAGCTCAGTCTGGGGCTCACGGAGCTATTCCCGAAACTAAGCTATGCCGTAGTAAAGCAACTGGGTAGCGACATGTGGCCTTCGCTGTTTGCCGCCCAGGCAAAGCATGCACAGCAGCCGTTAGGCGAAGCGGCCACCAAGGAGTTCGTGCTGACGCATATCTTCCGAATCAGCCCCCATCTGCTAACACGTCAAGAAGACCTATGGCGTGAATTGCTTCGGCTTCATTATGGAGATACACCGCTCCCTGCCGTGTTGGCACAGCATGTCGAGCAAGTGCTTGGAGAGCACGACACGTTTGAGGGCATTCCCATCGCCGAGTTGTTCGCCCACAAAAGTGTCACGCTGCACGTTGTTCAAGATGCCTGGTATCGCTATTTAACTCAACAAGGAATCACCGGATCCCGGATCGGCGAACCGGCACCAGAGGATTATGTCACCAAGATAGATGTTCCCTTCGATCACCATGATGTGCGTGTAATTATCGACTCCATGTTCCTGGATGGCACCTTACACCCGCTCGTCGTTCAGGGGGTACCGACAGCGCTACCTGAGTGGGCCAAGCTGGGCGTTGTGCAAGATCCGGCATCCATGCAAAACCTGGTAGGCGATGGCATCCAGAATCTGACGGGTGAATTGCCAACGGTTGAGTCATCGCACCGTGCCTGGATCCATTTCTCCCGACGTCTTGGTGAAATCTTGTCGCGGTTTCATGGGCTGGACACGCACCATGCAGAAAGCATCAAGGACGCGATGCAAGATTTGCTTAACTCTGCTGATGTTCAGCTGCGCAAATGGGTCGAAAAGCATTTCTCTGACCTGCCTTCTCTGCCTGCAGCCAAGGGACCCATCATGGTCCACCACATCCCGCGCTACTTATCTATGTGTCGGGATGATGGGGAGCAGAAGATCGCCTTAGTGGTCTTTGATGGACTAGCAGTCGATCAGTGGGTCCAGATACGTGAAAGCGTGATCAACCAGTCGCAAAGATTGATGTTTGACGAGCACACCTGCTTCGCCTGGCTCCCGACGTTAACGTCCGTCTCCCGGCAGGCATTATTTTCCGGACTACGACCCCGTGAATTTGCCGACAGTATTGAGTCGACATCTAAAGAACCTGGCCAATGGAAGCGCTTTTGGCAGGATCACGGGCTCAATGCAAACGAAGTGTTCTACCAGAAGTCCATCAAACGTAATGACGATCTTCCCGCCCTCGAGGCAGAACTCACCAACCCATCGGTAAAGATTGCCGGGCTTGTGGTGGATACGGTCGATGAGATCATCCACGGCGCGGTACTGGGCAAACGGGGCATAGCAGCCCAGATCAAAAGCTGGTGCGAATCGGGCTTTGTTGAGCGCCTTTTTTCTATGCTGCTGGATAACGGCTTCCACGTCTATTTGACCGCCGACCATGGCAATGTTGAGGCGGTCGGAATGGGTAGACCCAATCAGGGTGTCGCATCCGAAATGCGTGGTGAGCGCGTGCGCGCCTATCGCAACGAAGCCATGGTTGCTGAGACTCAAGCAACCTATGGGGATACCTTTCGCCTTGATATAGCTGGACTACCGGCGAACTTTATGCCTCTATTTGCTGAGGGCCGTCGGGCATTTGTAACCAAGGATGATCAGGTGGTAGTTCATGGCGGAATATCCGTCGAAGAGCTGCTGGTACCTTTTATTAACGTGAGACGTGTGAACTGAACTGTATGACACCATCGGCACCTAAAATTGGTTTTGACCGCTTCGTCCCGATCGAATGGGCAGCCGCGGCCCTGCGGGTTCGTGCTGGTTTTGGTACGCTCGATGAACTGAATACCTTGCTGGATGATGCGGGCCTTGGCGCAGTTGCCCGCAAAAAAACGCGGACGGTGTTGAACCGTCTTTGGTTGGAACCGCGCTCTGAGCTTTCTGATTTTGCCGAGAAAGGTGTCGAGATATTCAAGGCAGATCCAGGCACGCCTGTAGCTGCCCTTACCTGGGGAATGGCGATTACCAGCTATCCGTTCTTCGGGAAAGTTGCTGAGCTGGTGGGGCGCCTTTCTGCGTTACAAGGTGACACTTCCTCAGCCGAACTTCATCGACGCATGAGCGAAACCTACGGCGAGCGAGAAGGTACCCGGCGCATGACCAATATGGTCATTCAGAGCCAGGCGAACTGGGGAGCGATTGAAAGAGTCGAAAATGGCAAACGACTGGTGCGGAAGGATCAAATTGTAGTTACCAATGATCAGGCCGTTGCCTGGTTGATCGAGGCGGCACTTCGCTATGTTGGAAAAGCTGTACCTATCCCAACACTGTCCTGCTTGACAGTGCTTTATCCTTTCGTCCTGGATCAACCCATTGCCTACCTTGCATCAAAGAGCCCAAATCTTGAAGTTAGGTCAGAAGGTAGTGGCAGCCAGTCCGTGGGCCTGCGCTCGTGGCAATGACAATTTCCCATGTCCGTAACTGATTCCATCAATTCTGCCATCACTCGTGGAAAGAAAGCTCATTTACGACGAGTCGCGGCACTATGGCAGTACGTGTACAGAGCTCAGTATCGGATCGGGGGATTGAGATATCACTACGGCGGTTTAGCGTTCGCTTCAGTCCTGGCTCTTCTTGTAGCCACAAGCTTTTACTGGTCGCCGGAACTACAGAAGGTTCTCGAGGCCCGCTACTCGACTGAACAATCGATCGAGGGGCTACGCAGTCTGATTCAAAATATCGGCACCGCCCTGATAGGTGCTACAGCTATTGTTACATCTCTTGTACTGTTTGCCATGCAAGTAAACATCGAACGCATGCCTCATGGATTATTTCGCCGTCTGAGTGCGGATAGGAGGTTGCTCAGTGCATTTGCGTTGACATTCTTATTGGCAATCGGCACTGCAACATTACCGACGTTTACAGAACAGACCCTTTTAGCCCCCATCGTGCTTTCAGCTAGCTGGGGTATCGTCTTCATAATTGTTCTGGTCCTGTACGCCTACCGGCGAGCCCTGGTCCTCATTAATCCATTGCAACAGCTGGGCATACTCATTAATGACACCCGAAGGGGATTTCGGATCTGGCAACGACGGGCGAAGCGCGCAATGCCCCTTCTTGAGCAAGAAGAAAACGCTGACGCAACGCCGTCTCCCATGGACTCCACTCACGACTTGGCAGGAACTACATTCTTCCAAATCAACAATCGCTGGACCGATGGCGCAAAGCGGGCAGTTCAACACGCCATGTCATTCGCACGACGCTACGCAGAACAGGGAGATCACGAGGTTTCTGGAGTTGCACTGAACGCTGTCATTGCTATCAACGCAGCATATATTGATACCAAGGGGAAGACTTTCTACGCCAATAATCCGTTCATCGACAACCCGCTGGCAAGCGACGGCTTTATCAACGACACACTCGAACACCTGAGGAAAAACATACAAAGCGGGATTGCGCGCCGGGATGAGCAACAAATCGAGCAGACACTACAAGCAATGGCTGCTCTTGTCCGAGTGTATCTCGGCATCGATTACTCAAGCCCATATGCCTCGAAAAGCCATGCGCACCTTGCTGCTGGTTACCTTGCGAGCGCAGTAGATGCCGTAGTTCCCCACAATATGGCAGATGTATTGTTAGAAGGACAGCGGCTAATGGGGAAATCTGCTCAATACCTACTTGCCCATGGGAGCCCAGAAGATATTGCGACGCTTAGCGAGAAGATCGCCATGATTGCTTGCAGAGGTTGTGCGAGAGAGGACTATCGACCTGTAACAATGGAAGGCATGACGCAGCTTGCGGATCTTACCTTCGCTTTACTCCGCTCCGGGCATCACGACATCAGTTCCGCAGTCGGGGAAATCCGCCAGGATGTTGCTTTAGTTGTGAAGTTGTTTCTGAAAGTGCCCGACACACCTTTATCGAGCAGTCACAGCACATATCTGGGGCCCTACTATTCATCGACAAGTACGCAGAGCTTGCGGGCAAGATTGACAACACTAGTGAACGCTATCTCAGATGCTGAATCAGACAATGAAGACGCCCAAACCGCTTTACGGAATATCGAGCAATGGGCCGATGGTATTTATCAAACAGAAAAGGATATGCTTCTCGAGGCCATAAAGGCGAAGTCTCACTTCACCTTCGACATCATCCATTGGATAACGGGAGTAACCGAGATCCTGTTGGAGGCGTCAAACGCTGCGGCATGTGACCAGCACACCGGAGATGAGCTCCGGAAGCATGCTCGCGGGTTGATCGCTACCCTGACCTGGATTCCGGACGATAAGGACACAGTGACCTTCATCGAGAATTTTCAAATGACGGAGACCTTGTTTGAGGCGGCAATTGATGCACATAACTGCGGGTGTGATGAGATCGCCAAGGAAATTGGAGAGATTCTATTGTCCTGGACATTCAAGGGTGGGCGATACCAAACTGGATGGGGTGTTCTCGAAAGAGGTCTTTGTGGTGCCGCTGTATTCGCACTAATAGGTGGTGACGAACGGACTACCGAACTCTTGACCTCAGTAGAAGCAAATCTGGATAAGGAGTCCGCTCCCGAGCAGGATATCCGTGATCTTGCTGCGAGAGAAATCCGGGAACGCGCTACAACGCTGTACAGGGATGGACACTGGTCATCGTCATCTCGCATAGAAATGGGCATAGCTCATGCCGATCACGGAAAGCTGCGCCCCCTACTGGAGGACATTGCTCAAAGATTATCGCCTGCAAGTGATCACTAGGCACTGCGTTGATCCCACATGGCGATTCCAGAATAGATTTCCGCTTCCTGTTTTCGCCTCCTCACCAATCCCTTCAACTTCTTACCCCCAGACCATACCCAACGTATCAACTGATCAGGTACCTCATCGTGCTCAGCCCGATTAACTTTCCGGCGCAATGTAGACCGCTGCAACGCACCGCTGCCCAGATTGAAAGTGAATGAGACCAACGCGTCGAACTGGCCATCAGTGAGCGGGACAGTAATCAATCGTAGGACGGCACGCTCCGCTACTTGGGCATCGCGGCGCAGCAGATCTTCGCCCTGTTCCTGATCGATCCCGGCATTAAACCGTTCTTTTTCCTCATTACGGACTACATGGCCATAGCCGATGGTCGGGTACCCGGCCGGGCAGATATAGATGGTAGGGTAATCTCCGCCATGGAAATCACCTGATCGACAATGCCGGGTAGTTCAAGACCGGTTTTCGAGCCCTCGATCTGGGGCAGGAACACCTTGCGGTTGAAATCGTCGATTCGCTCATCGAGGATGCCGACAAACCAGATGTTCTTGTTGCGGGTGTGCTGTAGATGGGTCAGCCAGGCAATCATCTCCTGACCATGAAGGCCGTAGGCTCCACGGTTGTCCGGCTTGCCGGTACGCTCACTGAATGCCTGCGGTTGTCCCTTGCACCATTGGAAGCAGAGGCGACCCGCAACCGTGATCGAGTCAATGAAAACGGTTTCGTATTTCTCCAGCACAGCAGGATCGCCAAAGCGTTCGCATACCGCATCGAAGTGGGCCTGGCTGTATGGCTGGTCTTCCCGTAACGCGGGATTGGGGCCACCAATGAACACGGCAAAGTCACGGCATTCCTGCCAAGTCTTGGGACGGATGCTGTCGCCTGACCACCCTTCGATGGCCAGATCACCGGCCTCCAGATCAAAGAACAGCGTGCTCTCTTGTTCCAAGGACCACAGCAGACTGGTTTTACCGATGCCGGACTTGCCGAAGATGCAACCTTTGATACCGCGCTTCTCGGCCAGCCGCTGATCGGCGGAAATAATAGGCAAGCTCATGAGTGATCCTCCTCATTCGAGAAGGTGTCACCGATACGATGGGCACCCAGGGCACCGCGCTTGCGAGCGAGATCGTAGAGATCGCGCAAGGCATTCAACCGCCGACTGAGTGGGCGGATCTCAGCCTCGAGTGCGAGGATGGAAAAGGCGATCTGATCAAGCGTGCTGTCCTCGAGCGCGACTTCTTCAGCGTCAGAGCCGACGACTTCGGGGAGCTCTTCCAACATATAAGGATGGTGCTTTTTCAGTCTTTCGAGCAGGGTGTGTTTTTTAAACATGGCTGTACTCCTCGGTCGGGATAAGTTGGAAGGAGGGTTTGCCGGTCTTGAGTGTGCGAGCGGGTGCGAATGATTCGCGCAAGCTCTCCGGCCAAGCGGTGTACTTGCGCTCGGCTACCTTGTAGGTGATGTCCAGGTACTCACAGGGATCGTCACCGCTGGCAGTGATGCGCTTGGCGATCTCGGACAGCTTCTTCTGGTCCCACACCGGTTTCTTGGGAAGGTTGGCCGTGACACGGACACCCTCGTCATCAAAGTGGACAGTGCCGGTGTCCTTGCCCGTTTGCGCACGTAGCGTCTTGGCCTGAACCTCATACTTCAGAGCGATGGCTCCGTCGATCCAGTCCTTCATCTCTTTGGCTTTTTGAAGGGCTTTTGTGGCAGCAGCTTGCAACTGCATCAGGTCTTTTGCGGGGAGGCCTGTCAGCTCAGCCACTGAAAAACCCTTAGCATCTTCCAGTGTGATACTCATACGGCACCTCCCACCTGTGGATGATTGGCAGGCTCAGATGTCGATGCGCGCATATGCTGGATTTCGTATGCCTCGATATCCTCGAGGCGGTAGACAACACGGCCACCCATCTTCAGGAAGCAAGGCCCCCAGCCGATTGCACGCCAGCGTTCAAGAGTCCGCTGAGAGACGCCCCAGCGGTCGGCCAATTCGGCCTGATTCAAGTGTTTCACAGTCATTTAGCTTTACCTCGTGGTTGTAATTAACACGGGGTAATAATGGCGGTGAGATGGTGGGAAATATGGGGGTGTGAAAGGTGGGAAAACCGGTGGTATTTTCAATAATTACAGCAGGTTATTAATGGCATGGCATTGCTGTTTGGCATTAAAGCATCATCTAAACGAACTTGAAAAGTGTCAGAAACTATGCTAGTTTTTCTGACATACAGGAGATTAATGCTATGTCTACAGCCGAAACAATTCGTCATCGCGTGATGCGAGTCCGTCGGGGAGAGCCGTTTACCAACACAAGGTTCCTCAGGCTGGGTTCACGTGCGTCCGTAGACAAGACACTATCCCGCCTGGTTGAGGAAGGCGTGATCCAGCGGATTACCCGAGGCGTGTTCATGCGCCCCAAGAAAAGCCGATTCATCGGTAACGTCATGCCTGATGTGGCCAAAGTCGTGGAAGTCATGGCAAGAGATCACGGTGAGACAATCCAGGTTCACGGCGCGGAGGCGGCTCGCCGTTTTAAACTCTCGACTCAGGTTCCCACCACACCAGTCTTTTACACCAGTGGACCTAGCCGGGTGCTGAAGGTCGGCAACCTGACCGTCAAGCTAAAACACACCAGTCACCGGAAACTTCACTTGGCCGGGAAGCGCTCGGGCTTGGCGCTATCGGCCCTGTGGTACCTGGGAAAAAATAAAGTTAACACCAACGTGGTCGGTGCCATTCGTGAAGGCCTGACAGCAAAAGAGTTTGAAACACTGAAATACACAGACATCCCTGCCTGGATGGCGGGAGCATTGGAAAGATATGGCAAGGAAGCCGTCCATGCCTGAGCAATTCCTGCATCTGCCAGTCAGCGACCGCAAGGAGATCCTCCAGACCTCCGCTACACAATTGGGGCAGCAAGCGACTGTTTTGGAAAAAGATGTATGGGTCTGCTGGACATTGCAGACCCTTTTTTCCATGCCAGATGCCCACCCAATGGCATTCAAAGGCGGCACCTCCCTTTCAAAGATCTATGGTGCCATCAAGCGATTTTCCGAAGATGTGGATGTTACCCTCGACTACCGTGCCTTTAATGAGGACATTGATCCATTTGCGGAAGGAGTAAGCAAGAATGCCATCAAGAAATTTAGTAAACGGCTGAAAGAGTATGTCCTTCAATATGCGAACGACGTCGTCGTCCCTTATATCGATACGCAGTTAAAAGCACTGCCCAGGCCGGAGGAATTCGGAATCGAAGTATCCGAAGATGGCGAGAAAATCCGGGTTCAATATCCTTCTGCTATCGAGAGTGGTGACGACTACCTGAAAAGCAGCATTTTGATTGAGCTGGGTGGCCGCAATGTTATTGATACGAACGAGCGGCACACAGTCATTCCCGATATATCCCCATTGGTTACAGGCCTTGACCTACCTTTGGGCGAAGTGGTTGTCCTGTCACCGGAACGAACCTTCTGGGAGAAGGCAACACTCATTCACGTTGAGTGCAATCGCGAGGAGTTCAAGGTAGATGCGCATCGTCTTTCCAGGCACTGGTATGACTTGCAGATGCTGGCAGCACATAAATCCGGCAAGGCTGCAATCAATAACCGCCAGTTGTTCGAAGATGTAGTACGGCACAAACAGGTTTTCTTCAATGCTGCCTACGCCAACTACGAAGCATGTCTGGCAAATGAACTTCGCCTGATTCCTGATGATGTAGCCATCACCGGGTTACGCACAGATTACGAAAAGATGTTGGGTGCCGGAATGATATATGGTGAACCACCGTCATTTGACGACATCATCTCTGGTATTCGTGAAATCGAGCGTGAGGTAAATATCTGGTAGGCCGTCAGGCATCCAGATAGTAATAGCCATTCCCCTCACTCTTGAGCAATGTATTCCACAGCGGGTGTGTTACCCACTTGCCGTTAATTTTATTCCGCATAATGCGATGCAGCTCTTCATTGGTGCGAGCTTCTGCCCGGAGTACATCCTTATGTGCTCGGCCACCCTCGTTATAGAGACATTCCATGACAGCTGATTGCTTCTTGGTTAATTTATACTGATCACCATTCCAGTGCACAATCCGGTAATCCGTTGTAAAACGCAAGCCAATGCCTCCATTGGTTTCTGTCGAATCGGGCGCACCTGTCAGCAGTGACTGGACTACTTCCTTATCAAACGAGAACAGATCACTATCCCGGGCCTGCAATTTGTGTAGGGGAATCAATACTTGGTCGATGGGCAAATCAAGGCCAGCAGGTTCATTTGCTCCCGTGCAAATAACGATAGCCGGGGTTTTTCCGATCTCCCGTTTCATTTTCTGCAAGAAATCCACGCGTATATCTGAGTCATTCAACCTCCGGGCAAAATACAAATGTACCCTATGGTTACCAAATCGAGCCGGCCCAAGGTGCCATAAAGCGCCATCATTCAGGCAGGTGGATCTTTGATTGGCAGGAATATCCAAATGTCGCTGCAGAAGTTTCATGACATGGTCGCCATCAACCACATAGCGTTTCATCGAGTCTGCACGAATGAATACCCAGCCAGATTCTGCAGTGAAATACTTATGATGCTTACGTTCTGAATCCCAGACGAACTCATGAAATATGGCATCATCGTCATCCGCTATGGAAGAAACGGTCTGATTACCGACTGGAATCAAGCAGCCACTTTCCATCAATTCGGATGCCTGCCGAGGGAAATCATCTTTCAAGATGCCCGCACTGATCATCATGCGTGGGTGCTCAATGACCTGAAGCAATAGATTGAAAGCATCCCTGCTGATACTCGTCACTTCTTTCATCAAGCAACTTCCTCGAGCAACCCCCAGCGTTTGAGGTATTTTTCGCCGATTAGTCGTTCTCGTTCTGTCCGACTGCGCAAATCACAGCCGTTTGGCATGGTGATCTTTACTGGCAAAACCTTATGGCGATTGGAACCATTTTCCGGATGGAAGCTGATGGAAACTAGCGCCTGCGTCGGTGTAAAGCTACCCGATGTCAGTGGATTATGCTCTGCAAAATATTCCTGAGCATACTCGTGAAACCCGATCTCTCGCTTGGCAGGAACTTCCAGCTGGATTCGGCCATCACCGGCCAGGTCTTTCAGTTTCATCATGACAACCTGAACCGATTCAATACCATCGTCGATATCCCAATCCAGCGGTTGGTCCTGAAGTAGAGGCGTCAGGTCATAGCGCCTTAGTGGCAGGCTGTCGGCTTCGACTGGCTGCTTGAGCATATCTTCGGTGAATGCCTTGGCGATAGTATCCCGACGTTCCCTGCGGGCAGCGACTACTTCGATGACACCGCTATCAGGAGCATAGGTGATGGCATGCTCGGATATCGGCCGCCTAATTCTGGAGACGATATCCTCCCCCTGGAATTCGAGATAGGAGTCAGGCAAGCCCTCCTGGTAAACCATCACCTGCATGACATCGAAATCGTTTCCTTCCTCATCAAGCATGACACGTTCAAAAATCTCCAGTTTTACTTTCTCGCCCAGACCAAACAGCGATTTAATCTTGTCCTTGAATGTAGTCAGTGAAACCGGATCAGTCGCCATTCTGGTTCCGGCCTCAATCTGGTAACCACTCCAGTTACGGCCATGACGGTACTGATCTGCATAGCGGATATCCTCCGCATGCCGGAACGCATTGGGCTCATTGAGGTAAGCCCAGTGGCTGCGCTCAATACCATTTTGCAGACTGGTCAAGGTTGGCTGGTCAACTACCACACTCAACAAAGCCGCCTGGCCGATTTCATCAGCCATATGGCAGACCCGCTCTGCATCTACACGAAGACGGGCCTGATCGGCATCACCCAGGTGATCCACAAGCTGAATAACGTTTTTGGCGACTTCAGTCTGATCCTGAGACCAATCGACACCTTTGACAGTGATTTTCCTTTGGGTGAAATACTCTTGCAGCCTCTGTGGAGAGGCGTGACGGATAAAATTACGAACAATGGGCATCAATCGAGTCCTCTGGCAGTATAGTTACAATTAGTTCAATACAGTGAACCTCAAAGATATAAGCGCTTATACGCATTGTCAAGTACCTTTTGTATGTCTATAATGAACTTTCTGATTAAAACACGAGGAGATTGACCGTGGCTAACCTGTTAGGGGCCAAGATAAAAGAATTGCGCAAGGCGAATGGATTAACGCTGGAACAGCTCGCTGAACAGATCGGATCCGGTAAAAGCTACATCTGGGAACTTGAGAACCGAGGGGTGAAACGCCCATCTGCCGAAAAACTGACTGCCATCGCACTGGCGCTGGATACCAGCACTGAATTCCTAATTGATAATGGTATGACAGAACCGACGGACGAAATGAAAAAGGCTGTTTTCTTCCGCAAGTTCGAAAGCCTGGGAGAGGATGACCAGCAGAAAATCCAAGAAATCATTGATGCCTGGAGCAAGAAAAAGTGACGGAAAAGAAGCGCCCTCACAAGGAAGCCAACCGTATCACCCATATTCTGGATACGTTACCGCCTGAAGAGCGATTCCCGGTCAACGTCAAAAAGGTCGCCCTGGAACTGACGCCCTTATTCAATGATGATCCGATTACCGATGTTCAGGGGCACAGCCTGCACAAGTTCGAAGGCGCTCTTGCCAAAGATCCATCGGAGCCACGCTGGGGAATATTCTACAATAAGAATATCCAGCATATTGGGCGAATCAATTTCACACTGGCCCATGAGCCAGGTCACTACATGCTTCACCGACAAGACGCCAGTCTTGATGGTTTCGAGTGCGGCACAAAAGACATGCTCAGTCCTGATTCAAACTATAGGCAGCGCGAAGAAGAGGCCAACATATTCGCTGCCAGTCTGTTGATGCCCGCAAATGACTTCCGCAAACAAACAGAAAATGAAAAATTCAGTTTCGATCTTCTTGGTCACTGTGCCAACCGTTACGAGGTATCACTGACATCGGCTGTACTGCACTGGTTGGAATTCACATCGAAGCGAGCCATTGCGGTATTCTCGGAAGATGGCTATATGCATTGGGCCAAATCCAGCAACAAGGCATTCAAGTCGAGAAAATACTTCGCCACACGCTCTGGCCCGATTCAGGTTCCAGCCAGTTCTCAGGCTGCAGACCAGACTTTCTCCTTTGATGCACGGAATGGTATTCGCCATGGTCCTGGAGTCTGGTTCGATGAAGAGGAAGTCATCGAACATACCATCTACTCGGAAGAGTATGAAAAGACGCTAACCGTACTGCTTTTGGATGAAGTCGGTGGATACACTCAGTTGGATGAAGAACCCGAAACGGATACATCAGACATGTTCCGTAAGTGGGAGAACATTTCATGAAAGAAGACATCCTAGAACAGCTGGTTGATGAATACCTTCAACACAAAGGTTACTTTACTCGTCATAACATCAAATTCAGGCCTGACAAAAAACACCCTGACTTTGATTCTCGACAAGATTCTGTGCACAGCGACATCGACGTCATCGGCATAAATCCGACCCTACAGGGGGCAGACAGGATCATCGTCGTAAGCTGTAAAAGCTGGCAAGGCGGTTTCAACCCAAAATCCAAAATTGCAGAAATTGAGAACAACAAAATTGTCTCTGGACGAGAAGCATGGAAAGGTTTTCGCGAGATTGCTCGAACGAAATGGGCAGAAGCGTTCATTGAAAAGATCGAAGAAATTTCTGGCTCGCGTGAGTTCACCTATACAACTGCCGTGACCGCTCTTAAGGGCGACAAGAGCGTTTGGGAAAGTCACGCCGATTTCAGCAAAATACTTAATGGCAATCCGGTAAGGATCCTCACTTTCCCAGATATCCTTAACGACCTCTGGCCCACCATTAATACTACGCCAGCGTCATCAGAAGTTGGGAGAGTCTTACAGCTAATAAAGGCTGCACGTTGGCTGGATACCAGGGAGTAATTGGAATGGAGAAAGCGGATCAACGCTGCGATTTATGTAAAGAACAGTTAAAAAATGGGCGATATGACAAACCACATAACGCACTGAAGGAAAATGATACCAAGGCGTTCCGTGGTTCTATGTTCGGCGGCTGGGAAGAGACAACCTATCTTTGTTCGATATGTGGATGGGAGATGACACATTCGAACGATAAAAACGACATCATCCACTGGTCTTAATGCAGCCATTTACTCTGACACCGACAATAGTAACAAACCCTACCTAATTCCCAGATGCCGAATATCCGGCAACTGCAAGACAATATTGCTTATCAACGATTTTGATTATTCAAATGGCAACCGAGATAAGCAATGCAAACTTTCATACCCGCGCAAGAGCTCTCTGATAAAGAGCGAATAGCAGAGGCTTCGGAAATTCTGGCAACCGCCATTATCCGCCTCAAATCATCACCAGAAGATAGCAATTTTCCTCTGGACTTATTGCCCACCGGAAGCGTTCATCATGACCGTTATAACAACAGAGAAAATCAACGATGAGCGAAGATGTAATTGGCAAAGTGGCAGCGCTGCCAACGCTGGAAAATGATGCACTGAAGAAACTATGGCGGAAGTTGTTTGATGAACCTGCTCCACGCAAAAAACGGGATTACCTGATCCCGCGACTGGCCTGGCGAATTCAGGAGTTGGCCTACGGGGGACTCACTGACGAAGCGCAGGATCGCATCAATCGGTTAATGCGCAGCAAGGAGCAGATCAAACCCACCAGCAATCGAACCCGACGTCCTGCGGTCGGCACCAAACTGATCCGCGAATACCAAGGTGTGGAGCACCATGTCACGGTTGCCCGGAACGGATTTGAATATCAGAACCGTACCTACCGCAGCCTATCCCACGTTGCCAGAGAGATCACCGGAACTCGATGGTCGGGACCATTGTTCTTCGGTCTGAGCAGGAGCGGCAAATGAGTGACGTAAAGAAACCAGTACGCTGTGTTGTATACACACGCAAATCCTCCGAGGAAGGACTGGAGCAGGAATTCAACTCACTGGATGCACAACGGGAAGCTGGAGAAGCCTATATCCATTCTCAAAAGCACGAAGGCTGGTTGCTCCTGCCGAATCACTATGATGATGGAGGGATATCCGGCGGCACCATGGAGCACCCCGGGCTACAACAACTGCTGTCAGACGTACAGGCCAATAAGGTTGATGTAGTTGTCGTCTACAAGGTGGACCGCCTCAGCCGGTCATTGGGCGACTTTGCACAGATCATCGACCTGTTCGACAAGCACGACGTTTCCTTCGTATCAGTTACCCAGCAGTTCAACACTACCAGTTCCATGGGCAGACTGACGCTGAACATCCTACTCTCCTTTGCCCAGTTTGAACGCGAAGTCACCAGTGAGCGGATACGCGACAAGATTGCGTTATCAAAAAAGAAAGGCATGTGGATGGGAGGCCATATACCACTGGGCTATGACGTAGCCAACCGCAAGCTGATCCCCAATGAACAGGAAACCGGTCTGGTGCGTCGCATTTTCAATCGGTTCATCCGGCCAGGATCGACAACTCTACTATGCAAGGAACTCAACGAGCAGGGGTTTCGCACCAAGCCACGGCGCAACCGTGACGGCAAAATGAATAATGGCCTCCCATTCAACAAGACCACCCTCTACAAGATTCTCAACAACCGGCTCTATCTGGGAGAAATACGCCATGGTGACAAATGGTATCCGGGTAAGCATCAGGCCATTGTCGATATGGATATGTGGGAAAGGGCGCACCGCATCATGACAAAGAACCGGGTGGATAGAGCCGCTGATGTCCGACGCCAAACCCCAGCGCCGCTCAAGGGATTACTGTTCGGACCGGATGGTAAGGCGATGACACCAACCCACACCAAGCGTGGTGATAAAAGATACCGCTATTACATCACCCATACTGCCAATAAACGTGGGCATGAGGAATGCCCGGTACGCATGGTGCGAGCCGGTGACCTCGAAGGTATTGTCTTTGATCAGATCAAGACCATCTTCAAGAACCCGGCAATGATTGTCAGTACCTGGGCGGTCGCCAACCGTATGGATGACGGAATCACTGAGGATGATGTCCGGGGCGGTCTGCAAAACATCGAGGCTGTCTGGGACCACCTCTACCACAAAGAACAGGCCCGGCTGCTGCAACTTTTCATTGAGAAAATCAGAGTTGAGCCAGAAGGTATCCACATCGACATCCGAACCAATGGCATCAACAGCCTGGTGCTGGACCTGAAGGCGGCAGCACACCAGACAAAGGAGATGAGCGCATGAAGCCAACTATTAACCTGAACCGCGAAGGCGACCTGATCCGGATTTTTATTCCTGCACAGTTGGGACGGCATGCAGGTCGAAAAACAATCCTCTCACCGACAGGGCAGCCAGTGAACCCCGACCGCAATGAGGAGACTGACGTCACCTTGCTCAACGCCCTGATCAAGGCGCACCGGTGGAACCGCTGGCTGATCAAAGGGAAATACAGCAGCGTCAACAAGATTGCGGCTGACGAGGGAATCCGCAGTCCAAGTTACGCATCCCGTATCCTGCGTCTGACTCTGTTGGCCCCAGACATACAGGAAATGATTCTCAACAGCACGCATCCGGCAACCCTAACCCTGGCTGACTTCATGGATCCATTTCCCCAGCTGTGGGATCTGCAGCGAAAACAGTTTGGCTTCTGAAACCCCGACAATAGTCCCCGTCAGCAAGCGCCACAGTTTTTCAGATAGATTTTGTGGCAGCGAAAATGGCAATCGAACCAATCAAGACCATTCCCTATAACCTGTTGATTTCCATAGATCACGCAAGCGTAACAACAGCACTTGATGGGTATGCTTCTAAAGGCCCGTCACGGAGAAAACCGGGCATAGAGAGAGCCAGTGAGGGCTCATGTCGGGATAGTATGGAAATGCCCCAGTACGCTTGGTTCGGCTGGAAGCCCCGATAAACAGGGAGTCTGATACGAAAAAACCGGTTTCAGAGAACCGGTTTTTTCGTTTATTGGCGGAGGGACAGGGATTCGAACCCTGGATAGGCTATTAACCCATGCTGGTTTTCAAGACCAGTGCATTCAACCGCTCTGCCATCCCTCCAAGTAAATTTTCTGCCGTGACGGGCACTTTTCAAGACCAGTGCATTCAACCGCTCTGCCACCGCTCCTGAAACAGGATGGGAGGATACCTGATTGTATTCATTACGAAAAGGAAGAAAAAAATGGCTTTATGTTTGATCTTGTTTGAACTCGATTCAGTCCTATTTGTACTTGATTATCTACCGATTATCACCATAATGGTCGATACATTTACTGTATTCGAGGAGAATGAATCCAAATGAGTCAGAATATAAGTCAAAGTCCGGAAGTTGTCGTCCGTAGACCGAATGCGTCTACCCTCGCAACAAACAGTGTTATAAGGAACACCTACATGTTACTGTCCATGACCTTGCTTTTCAGTGCATTGACGGCATGGGGTTCAATGAAAATCAATATGCCGCATATGGGAATGTTAGTTACCCTGGGTGGATATTTTGGTCTCTTGTTCCTTACGACCACGTTGAGAAACAGCGCTTGGGGTCTGCTATCAATTTTTGCGCTGACGGGTTTTATGGGTCTCACACTCGGGCCCATGATTAACATGTATTTACAGGCGTTTTCCAACGGTGCGGAGCTGGTTGCCATAGCGATGGGCGGCACAGGCGCAATCTTTATCGGCCTTTCAAGTTACGCACTCACCACAAAGAAAGATTTTAGCTTCATGGGCGGCTATTTGATGATCGGCATACTCACTGCCTTTTTAATCGGCCTCGGTGCGGCGATATTCAACATCCCTGCACTATCACTCGCCGTATCAGGTATTTTTATACTGCTGATGTCCGGCTTAATTCTTTATCAGACCAGTGAAATTATTCATGGTGGTGAGACCAATTACATCATGGCGACTATTTCGCTTTATATTTCTATCTATAATCTGTTCGCGAGTTTGCTGCATATACTGGGTGCTGTTGCTGGCGATGATTGATTAAGAGTAATCGGGTAAAATTCCACTTTACAGAAGTCCGGATCATCAGATCCGGACTTTTTTTGTTTCCGGCGTATGCGCTTTTGTAGAATATCCATTCTTTTTCCTGGAAAACATGTCTGTGTTTTTCGTTAATGCGGAGGAAATCTTGAGGCGGTCTTAAAACTGTTAAAATAGGACTACGTCGTTCTGTTTGTCTTGCGAGCGAATTTTTATTTATAAATACCACTACTCCGCTTATGCGGGATAAAAGATTAGGGAGTACATAGCAATGTCAAATGAAGGATATCATGAACCCATCAATGAAATAAGCGATGAAACCAGAGATATGCACCGTGCAATCACATCACTCATGGAAGAGTTGGAAGCGGTTGACTGGTATAACCAACGTGTTGATGCATGTAAAGATGAAGAACTTAAGGCTATCCTCGCGCATAACCGCGATGAAGAAAAAGAACATGCCGCGATGGTACTCGAATGGATCCGACGCAAAGACTCTGTCATGGATAAAGAATTAAAAGATTATCTTTTTACAGATAAAGAGATTGCACATAAATAAGTTAATTAGTATGTTGCTTTAATATCATGAGGCTATTGAAATGGATGTGACACCAAAAAGTATCAAATATATATTGTTCATTTGCACGTGTTTTTTTATTACGGCCTGTGCCGGAAGAGCGGCCAACCCAATTATGGTTCAGCAATATGGTGACCAAAACAAATCCTGCAATGCCCTTGTTAGAGAACTTCAATTTATAGAATCTGAAATATATCGTCTAGTCCCTGGGACGGATAAAACCGGCTCTAATGTAGCATTAGGTGTCGCCGGTGCTTTCCTTTTGGTTCCTTGGTTTTTTATGGATTTTTCAGAGGCGGAACAAGTTGAGGTTAATGCTCTTCGTCAAAGATATAACCATCTCATTATAATTTCTGAAGAAAAGGGATGCGGCATAGACAAAAAACAAGTTCCGAAATCGCCGTCCGCAGACAAATAAAGCTCTAATTAACTCTTTGACAAGGTTAGGCAACCGCTGCTCTCCTTTCAGGAGAGTGCTGCATACCTAAAGCAGCTCACTTCGTGGTCATTCACCATACCTATTGATTGCATATAGGCATAACAAATCGTTGGTCCGACAAACTTAAAGCCGCGTTTCTTTAAAGCGCTACTCATGTTTTGTGACTCGATTGTCTCGGCAGGTATTTGTTTATGGCTTTTCCAACGATTAATAATTGGTTTGCTGTCAACAAACCCCCAAATGAATTTTGCAAAAGATCCATATTCTTTTTGGACTTCCAGAAATGCCTTTGCATTGGTAATGGATGCTGCAATTTTCAGTCGGTTGCGAATTATTCCGGCATCATTGAGTAAACGTTCGATTGATTTATTGGTAAAGCGTGCAACCTTTTCAGGATCAAAACCATAATATGCTTTTTGGTAGTTCGCTCTTTTTTTTAAAATGGTGTTCCAGCTTAAACCTGCTTGCGCACCTTCAAGAACCAGCATTTCAAACAGGTGTTGATCATCTCTGGAGATAACACCCCATTCTTTGTCGTGGTATTCGATATCAAGATTGCTGGATCGTGCCCATAGACAACGCTGCATGGAAAATGTCCTGGTATTCTTTCTATTATCAGTTAAAAGCGCATCACCACGTTAATCAACGAATGATTTCCAGATTGTCCATATAAGGTCGCAATACTTCAGGTATATGAATATGCCCTTTACTGTCTTGACAGTTTTCCAGAACAGCAACCAGCGTCCTGCCCACTGCAAGCGCTGAGCCGTTTAGTGTGTGCAGAAGTTCCGGTTTCCCGGTGTCAGGATTGCGCCAGCGTGCTTTCATACGTCTTGCCTGAAAGTCTTCGAAATTGCTGCATGAAGATATCTCACGGTACTTCTTCTGATGCGGTAACCAAACCTCAAGGTCGTATGTTTTTGCGGCTGAAAATCCGATATCACCTCCACAGAGCAAGACTGCTTTGTACGGTAATTCCAGTAATTGTAAAATTCTCTCAGCGTGTTCTGTAAGTTCTTCGAGTACAGCATAAGACGTTTCCGGCCTGACAATCTGAACCAATTCAACTTTTTCAAATTGATGCTGGCGGATCATCCCGCGTGTGTCTTTACCATATGATCCTGCTTCGCTACGAAAGCATGGTGTATGACAGACATATTTGCGCGGCAAAGATTCTTCCGGCAGTATTTGATCTCTGACTAGATTAGTGATGGGGACCTCCGCTGTTGGTATTAAGTAGAAATTGTGTTCTTCAACATGGAACAGATCTTCTTCAAATTTAGGCAACTGCCCTGTACCGCGCAAGCTTTCCGCATTTACCAAATAGGGGACATTCAGTTCTGTATAACCATGTTCGTTTATGTGTGTATCCAACATAAACTGAACCAAAGCTCTGTGTAGCCGTGCTATCCCGCCTTGCATCACTGAAAATCTTGAGCCTGTTATGCGAACGCCTGCTGCAAAATCCAGTAACCCCAGTGATTCTCCAAGATCAACATGATCCTTGACCTTAAAATCAAATACCTTGGGTTTGCTCCAATCACGGACTTTTTTATTGTCTTTTTCCGTCTTGCCGTCCGGCACTGATGGGTGAGGAATATTAGGTATCCCCATCGCTATTTCATGCAAATCATTTTGAATTTGATTAAGCTCATTCTCACTGTTTTTTAATTCATCTCCCAAATTCGCGACTTCATCCAATAAAGACTGGACGTTTTTACCTTGTGCCTTTGCCTCGCCGATTTCTTTGGAACGTGAATTTCTCAGTTGTTGCAGTTCCTGTGTCTTTACTTGTACCTTCTTGCGTTTTTCTTCCAAAGTTTCAATTGTAAATATGTCGAGCTTGTAATTTCGCTTTGCCAACGCACTTGCAACTCGTGCAATATCATTTCTCAAGAACTGTGGATCCAACATGAATACTTCTTTCCTTTATGTTAGTTGTATATTTCTTCCCGCCAGCATCCCCAGCCAACATCCCAGGATGCACAAGGTGACACTGAGCAGGATATTTAGCGCTGCTTTAATTTCTTCCCCGGATTCAATCAAGTTGAGTGTTTCAATGGAAAATGCAGAGAAAGTCGTAAACGCACCCAGCAAACCAATCATCAAACCGACACGCCATTCAGGACTGAGATTCATTTTTTCAACATAGACGAATAAAAAACCCATGAGTAAAGATCCCATGATATTTACCGCCAACGTGCCATAGGGGAATTCCCTGCCCAATATCGAATATAAACCGCCGGAGATCCAATAGCGCATGATTGCGCCAAGTGCACCACCGACGGCTATAAAAGCAATTTGCATCATCAGTCTGTTATCCGGATTCAGTACGTATATTTTATATAATGTAAGTGCTTTAGTTGTCTTTTTTAGCCTGCTTGTCGAGATCCCCTAATCTTGCTAATTTTTCGCTGATCTTGATCTCCAGTCCGCGGTCAACAGGTCGGTAATAACACTGCGCCTGCATGCCTTCGGGAAAATAATTTTCTCCTGCTACGTAGGCATCGGGTGCATTATGTGCATAGCGGTATTCCTTGCCATAATCAAGTTTTTGCATGAGTTTGGTCGGTGCATTACGTAAATGCAACGGGACTTCAAGGGATGCGCTGTTTTTCATATCACTCATCACAGCATTGTAGGCTTTATAGACTGCATTACTCTTTGGCGCACAGGCTAAATAAACAATCGCCTGTGCGATGGCCAATTCGCCTTCAGGAGAACCTAAACGCTCTTGTGTTTCCCAGGCATCCAAAGCGAGCCTCAAGCTCCGGGGATCGGCATTACCAATATCTTCCGATGCCATACGTACCACTCTTCGTGCAATATAAAGCGGATCACAGCCCCCATCCAGCATACGGGCATACCAATATAATGCAGCATCAGGTGACGACCCTCGCACTGATTTATGTAATGCAGATATTTGGTCGTAGAAAGCCTCTCCCCCCTTGTCAAAACGACGCACACCTGCACCGCTTAATACTTCTTCAATCAAGAAGTCACTAATGGTATTTCCTTCCGCGAGATCAGACGCGATTTCCAACAGATTTAATGCCTTGCGTGCATCGCCATCAGCAATTTCCGCTAATTTCTGCAGCGCCGGATCTGCAATTGTAAAACCAGGAGACGCAAGACCTTGTGCATTATCTGTTAATGCTTTTAATATAATATTTTTAATATCATCTATTGCAAGTGGCTTTAAAACATAAACCCTGACACGGGACAGGAGTGCGTTGTTTAATTCAAAAGAGGGATTTTCCGTTGTTGCGCCGATAAATGTCACTGTACCATCCTCGACATAAGGCAGGAATGCATCCTGTTGAGATTTATTAAAACGATGTACTTCATCGACGAACAAAACAGTGTCTTTGTTATAGGCATTCCGATATTGTTTTGCCTGTTCAATTGCGGCACGAATGTCCTTTACACCACTGAGCACTGCCGAGAGCGAAATAAATTGTGCATCACAGGAGTTTGTAATGATTCGTGCCAGTGTTGTTTTACCTGTACCCGGCGCTCCCCAAAAAACCATGGAATGTAATCGACCATTTTCGATCGCAACTTTAAGTGGCTTTTCCGATCCCAGTATATGCTGCTGACCAACATATTCATCAAGTGACTGCGGACGCATTCGATCAGCAAGTGGGCGATAATCCTGGTTGGCGGTCATGAGTCTATACTATCGCCTTGCCCCGAAGATCATAGTCCCCGGCTGCCTCTATATGAACATTAATTTGATCACCGGGAAGAAAATTTATCCTTTTTAATTCATTGGTATTCTCAATAATCACCTGTCCATCTATCTCCGGGGCATCGGCATAACCACGACCAATTGCCTCATTTTCATCAGATGTATCAATTAATACTTCGAGTGTCTTACCGATTTTATTCTTGAGTTTGTGTGCGCTAATCCCTTTTTGCCTTGCCATCAAACGTTGCCAACGTTCTTCCTTGACCTCCTCAGCTACAGCATCAGGGAGTGCATTGGCTTTGGCACCGTCAACCCCAGAATATTTAAAGCACCCTACTCTATCTAACTGTGATGCATCCAAAAATCGAAGTAACTCATCAAAATCATCTTCCGATTCGCCTGGAAATCCGACAATGAACGTTGATCTAATCGTAATGTCAGGACAGATATCCCGCCATGCGTTAATCCTTTGTAATGTATTTTCAGCCGCAGCAGGTCGTTTCATTAATTTAAGAATACGTGGACTACCATGTTGAAAGGGCACATCCAGATACGGCAGTATTTTTCCTTCATTCATCAGCGGGATGATCTTGTCAATATGTGGATAGGGATAGACATAATGCAGGCGTATCCATATTCCCAGTTCTCCCAATGCTCGACACAGATCCATAAAGCTGGTGTCATAACCTTGATTATGCCGATCAGCCTGCCGATATTTTATATCTGAACCATAAGCGCTGGTGTCCTGAGAAATGACTAATAATTCTTTCACGCCTGCCCTTACCAATGTTTCAGCTTCTCGCATGACATCATCAATTGCCCTGCTAACGAGTTTCCCACGCATCGATGGAATAATGCAAAAACTACATGTGTGATTACAGCCTTCTGATATTTTTAGATAAGCATAATGTTTTGGCGTTAATTTAATTCCCTGCTTCGGTATCAGATCTACACGCGGATCATGAATAGGTCTGGGCGCATGTTCGTGGACTGCGGAAATCACTTGTTCATATTGTTGTGGACCAGTCACACTGAGAACACTGGGATGAGCTTGACGAATCTGATTCTCATGAACACCCAGGCAACCAGTCACGATCACCTTGCCGTTCTCATCAATCGCTTCGCCAATCGCCTCAAGAGATTCCTCTTTAGCACTGTCAATAAATCCACAAGTGTTAACGACAACAACATCCGCGCCATCATACGAATTAACGATATCGTAACCGTCAACACGTAATTGCGTGAGGATACGTTCAGAATCAACCAGTGCTTTGGGACACCCAAGGCTGACAAAACCGATTTTCGACACAATAATTATCCTGATAAAGCGTATAGAAAAATGTTAGTCGGGGCATTTTACCGGAGAGCTTATGCCGAGACTAAACTAATTACCAAAATAATTGATTCAGCAGATAATTCTATATATTCTGCGCACCTTCAACGACATCAGCCATGCCGGTTTAGCTCAGTTGGTAGAGCACCCGCCTTGTAAGCGGAAGGTCGAGAGTTCAAGTCCCTCAACCGGCACCATTGACCTAAATAATGAGAGATGGTCACTGCATTGAATACAGGTAAATTTGATTGAGATTCACCTGGATTGCTTGTTTATTCTATTCTGGAAAACAGTTCCAGCACAGAATCCACCACTGCATCCGGTTTGTCGATATGGATATTATGACCGCTATTTTGTATGATCTTTTGATATCCCTGCCGACTGGAGTTCGCCAAATTTGTCTGCATCGCCAACCAAATGTCTTCCATTGTTTCTCCATTATCCAGGGTAGGCAACTGGCTTATCCCTCTCGTTAATACAACCAAAGGGAGATTGGGCATCGGACCAGCATTGTTGACTTCATTTGCGCTGTCATGAAAATACTTTAATTCATTCATCTGTGCGAAAACCGCTTTACGGCGTGAATTTAACATATGCCATTTTTTTTGTAATTCACTGGCATTTTCTTCTATCGCTTCACTTCTTCCTATGATGATTCGGCGATTTTCCGCTTCAAAGAGATCCATCTTCACCAAGCGTTCCACCTGCTGAGGATGTGAAGAATCAACTAATACGACACCCGCAGTTTCATCCGGGTATATCTTTGCAAATAGTTGCGCAGTGAAGCCACCATATGAATGACCGAGCAGAATATATGGGCCGTTGATCTTTGCTGACTTCACCATGGTATAGAGCTCTTCGACGATTAGGCTCGTAGTTCTCGGCCCTGGCCCCGGATCGCTCATGCCATAACCCGCCCTGTCATAGATACAGACTTGCATTTGTGAAGATAATTTCTCTTGGATAGGTACCCAGTTCGCAGAGGCACCACCGATACCTGTATCTATCAATACGGTATGAGACCCATCCCCCAGACAATGGTAGTACATACGATGATCATGTAAAAGAACGAAGCTACCTGGATAGGGTCCTAGATAGGATTCAGCCTGCGCATAAGGCATCGCGATAACGAGGAGAAGTATCAGCCGCAACTGATACGAGATAATCAGGTTCATGTGCTCTGCACTTTTCGCAATTATTTAGTCAGATCGAATTCTTAATATCGCCAGAATATTAAGACGATAAACAAGCGAATAAATTCAATCACAGTTAATAATTCGATATTTTAATGATACATTAGCTACATACTCTGTGGCATATTCTTATTAAAATTCGTTTTCATTATGGTACCGAGCTGTTTAATCGACAGGATGTACTGATCTTTTTGAACAGGATCGATTTTATTAGAACTGAATGGTCGTGAGCTATTTACATATTCATGGAATTATAGGCCCAATGTAGTACAGCCTGTCGCTGTCTTTTTCTGCAGGAAAATTCATATGGCCCACAGTTCTTTTTTATCTGGTTGATGTGACGTCGCATTGCTTTCCAGCGTTTGACCTGGCGTTCATCATCCGGGCATCGGCGACCCATATAATATCGACAGTACCATTGAAACCAACCACGCGGATCTTCTTTATAAATCCAACCCTTATTTTGCCAGACGGAGAGAGATTGCGAGGCTCTGATACCAAAACAGTTTAACTCGGGTTCATAATGAGTCGAACATAAACGCGCTTTTAAAAACCAGTCAGCAGGAAATTCAGCTTTACAGTCAGTCATGTATTTACCCCCAAAGACACCAAGTTCCAGCATTTGTTTGGGTGTTAGTTCCGGGAGAAATTCAGCATGAAAATTCCGCCCTGTATTTTCCGTAAGCAGGTAGGTGTAATTTATCTGCATTAAGTCGTTGACTAAAACATGCCGTTCTTTCACATGCTAAATACTCCCGAAGCTATATTCACCAGTTCACAATTAAAAGTCGACACTTAATCCAATCGATATCGCACGTCCCATGATAGGACTCCGTTCTTTGATAAATGAGGCATGTCGTTCACCGTATTCATCCAACAGATTAGATGCTTGCAATTGAATCGCCACCGGTATCGATTCAATATTCAATCGGTAATTCATGCTTGTATTCAGTAAGGTATATCCATCTGTATCTGTTTCCAGCGGCCCATTGTCTTTTTGATCAAGTATGCTTATTAAATCCAGTTTTGCAGTTAATTGATCTCTTTCATAAAGTATTCCCATACCAAGTCGTGCCGGCGAAATCCTGGATATATTGATATCTCCATCGCGTTCGGCCCTGACCCAGTCGCCGAAAAAAGATAAATCCAGACTGCTGCTTGTATTCTGAAAAACCTTCAACGAACTTTCCACTTCGGCACCATAAAATAATGTATCAGCTTGCTGATATTGATAGAGTGTTAATTCACCAGGGGCCGCGCCTGTTTCATCGACTTCATCGACAACGCTATTATTATCCCGATCCAAACCCTGCAAGAACACATAATCTTCAATGTAATTTAGAAACACATCAATACTCCATGTCCAACGTCCGGATTCATTCGCGATTGATAGATCTATTGTATTTTGTGTTTCAATATCCAGATTTTTTTCTCCCAGCTCAAATGCGCCTGTCGCCAAATGGGGTCCATTCGCAAATAATTCTTCAACTGAAGGAATTCTTTGGCTACGAGACAATGCTAATCCGAGCGAAAGCATATCGGTTAGATGATAATGAGAACCAAGCGACACACTGAATGCTTCATTATTAACAGTTGATCCATTTGATACTTCGTCTCGTTGCATCTCGTAACGACTACCCATCTCAAAATGGAACCTGTCGAGATCGATCGCTTCATGAATAAATACTGCGACGGTCCTTGATTTCGTCGGTGGTATAAATGCTTCATCACCAATCGCCTTGAGGCGACGTAAGCCAAGCTGTGTTCCTATTGTTCCAACGAATAATCCAAGTTTTGCGTGCTGTAATTCCAGTCGGCCTTCCCATTGATTATTGTCGAATGTCGTCCCCGGCGTAACTGAATCTTCAAACTCAACATGTTGATAATCGTTATGTGAAGCACGAAGCCTGATACTCTCGGTATACCGTGTTTCTAGATCAATTTGCGTAGCGAAATTAATCCGATTTTGTTCGGTATCGACAAAGGGCTGTTCATCAGGTTCATCAGGATCCAAAGGTATACCGTGCGTGGAATCAAAATTTCCCCATGAAAAACCGGCGTATCCCCAGTGTTCAACGATAGACGCACCTACATTGAAATCAGTGTTGTCATAAAAACTATTCCCTACGGTATCTCTACCTGAATCATAATTTTTTGCATCACGTTTCGTTCCATCTGCATGGAATGCAAGGCTCTCAATACTCCCTATCGTACTAAAGGCATAAGACTTTTCAAGATTGTTGGCATTAAAACCTGTATTCAATTTTAGTTTGAAATCAGATAAATATTCCGGGATACGATTCGTCACCATATTGACCATCCCGCCGGATGCGCCACTACCATACAGTAATGTTGCAGGCCCACGTAATATCTCAATCTGTTTAGTATGAAATGGATCAATAGTGACAGCATGATCGCCACTGATCGTTGAAACATCAAGAGAATTGATACCGCCTTCCGCGACTAATACACGCGATCCCCCCAAGCCACGAATAATAGGGCGGCTGGCATAAACACCAAAATTATTACTTGAAACTCCCGGCTCAATAGACAGCGTTTCACCGATACTGGCGGATTTTTTTAATTCAAGTTCGTCTCCACTTAAGATGGAAACCGGCCGGGTAATGTGTTCAACGCTCTGCAGCCGCAAAGGTCTTGCAGTAACTTTAATATCTTCCAGATATTCCGATTCTTCTGCATTTGCGATCATTGAACACGCGACCGCAAATAACCATGGAAAGTTTAATTTCTTCATTTAGTCACTCCGATAAATTACAAAGAGTTCAGGCAAATCTTCCGGCCTGAAGAAAATTTACTGATTTAATTTACAAGAGTGTTTTTGGCGGGGCGCGTATTGTTTTTACATAACAACTAAAAAAACGGTGCTGCGTTTCGTAATTCGGTAATTCATAAACATGTGGTGAGGTAGAGAAATCCTGAGAACCACCGACGACAAAAGTCTGATTATGGTCCGAATTAAGTTTGCAAACATGACATACAGATTCTTCGTCTTGAAGAACGTGCTCGGCGGCATGAACCAGAGAAAACCACTGTGAAAGCAATAAGACGGCAACAAATACACGCATTATCTTGTGGTTATTTTTACTGCTGAATTTCATCACCATGCATTAACCTGATTTAGAGTCGCACAAGCAAAGTTTTTTTCATCGTCTTCGGAATTATTGATGAATAATTCTGTACCTACCGGCAAATTAAATTCAGTCATCACACTTTTCCAATTTTCCTGATGTCAAAATCTAATCGATAATGTTATTCAACCCGAGAGGATCTGTCGGATCGACGGATTCGTTGAAAGGTTTACGTCGCTCTATATCTGTCAGTTGATATACCTTACCTATCCAGTTATTAATCACGGCCTCTGCACTATCATGCCAGGTATTATCGACTTTGGAGACAATCAAGTCTTCAGGAAATTTCGGGGGAATTTCATTTTTACCGCGTGCAAGAATTACCTTCCCGGAGTATTCTACAAGAATAGCACGCGATTGCAATGAAAAATATTTTTCCGGCATCGGCGGATAGTTATCAATTTCAGATTGAACATACCGTCCTATTTCGCGTTTATATTCTTTTAGTAGACTAATCGAATCATATTCCGGATGACCTTGAAAAAATACGATACGAAAACCATCTTCACTTACGGCAAGATGTACCCCGGCGTCTTCACTTTCAACCAATATTTTTAGATTCGCATCTTCAAATTGTGATCTGTGGATTTCATTAAATCTCGAATGCGGCACATCAAAACGGGTATTTACGCCGGAAACCAGAGGATGATTTTTATCAGTGACTTTATGTGGATAAACACCCCAACGTTTTTCAGGTAATACTTTTCTTTTTTGATGATAACGAAACTGTAGAACAGCATGAGTTGCCAGGCAGGAGCATAATGTCGATGTGACATTGTCATAAGCCCAATCAACAATTTCATTCAGTGGTTTCCAAAAAGGTTGTTCGGCCAATTCCGGACCTGTGACATTGGCACCGGTAATGATGAGTGCATCAAGTCCGTCTTTTTTAATCTGTTCAAAGCTTTTGTAATACTTATCAACATGAGCCTGGCCTTCCGATCCACGAGTAAGTTCTTTCAATGTGTATGGATGTACATAAAACTGTGCGATCTGATTGCTCTCACCTACCAACCTGAAAAATTGTCTTTCAGTCGCTGCCAAAGCCTTATCGGGCATCATGTTTAACAAGCCGATATGAAGCTCACGTATATCCTGGTGTTCAGCCTGATCACGCGCAATGATGGTTTCGCCTTCCTGCTGAAGTCGGGCAAAGCTCGGCAAATCCGTATTTGCTACCAATGGCATGTATTATCTCTAAACATATAAATATATATTTACCGATCAAGTACCATACTGACAAGCTCTATAAAATCTTCTTCGTTGTAAACTGTAGCTATTTCTTCTGTAGTAATAGTATAGCCGTATTGTTCCGCAATCGCTTTGTATCTGGGAAGTCGTGAATAAAATAATTTGGGGAAAATCCATTTTACAAAATCATCCGGATTAATTAACGCGACGTATTCAAGTTTTTTTTCACTCATATAAGTCGTTAACTGTTCATCAAGAAAAGACTCCCTGTAATAAAGCGGTTTTGGTGAATGTTCCGCACGTTTGACTAATTCCTCCTCATCCACTTTTGAAGCCTTGATATAAATAACCAGGGTATGCGCCGACAAGATATCAAAGACTTCGGCATCATCCAGTTCGCATAAACTGCCACCTGCATCATTAACAATATGTTCATAACCATAAACATGGTGGGCTTTATCAATGAATTCCGGTACATCTTTCATGGCTGAAATTTCAGCTTGACGATGTAACTCCTGCCGACGTTTAAATTCGGGAAAACTTAGACCATCTTGTTCAGGATCCCCCAATTTGCCCAAAAACATGGAAACCGGTTTCAGGTTGTCGACGGTAATATTATTACTCACACGCAGGGAATCAGAACGCATAAGATCTTTTAAGAAAGAAATATGCATTAATTTTTGCTTAATATTATCCAGAATCGACTCATCTAAATAGCGTGTACCAATGCGATAATCACTTGAATAATGAAACCAGTGATGTGTACGCAACATACAGGCAAGACGCGTCTTCCCTACCCCAGACATACCGAGCAAAGTGATTGCTTTCCTATCCCACGCCTTAAATTCGCGACCGCTTAGTTTCATCGGTATCTGCGTCCTTTAATCTGCTTACGTATATCTTTCATGTGCCGAACGACACAATTCTCTTCCTTTCCAACGTACTATGTGTCTGCATCCATAATGATGTGCTAACAAAGAAAGATTTTTATTCCAACTCAACCTCGATCATCAATAATATCCACTCCTTGAGGAGGTTCAAAGTTAAAGACGTCATTTCCAAGATTTTGGTTAATCATTTGTCGTGTAAAATCAATTCGTGTTACTTGACCAAGATTATCAAACATTACCATCATTCCCAGTTTATCCTTATCGAAACCAAGGCGGATACTGTCATACTGACTTTCCATGTCTCTTGGAGTAAGCTCTATCCAATCAAATTCCTCGATTTTCCCCATATCGATAATAACAAAATGTTCATCAATATTTTTGTAATTACTTAAAATAGCCGCGGGTGTATTCTCTAATATCATTGATGCGTTTCTAATGGTGACTTGTTCCAAATCTGTATCGTACAACCACATTGTTATGCCGTTAGTAACAATTGTTTGTAAATATGGATGTTTGTAATCCCATCTAAATTTGTCCGGCCTCTTTAGAAAAACCTTACCAATAGAACTTTCCAATTCCACACCTTGCTCATCAACTAGAGTTTGTTTGAAGTCAGCCTCAAACATCTGCATATTATCCATAAAACGAACAAAGTGATTTTCATTTTTCTCTTCAGCATTACCAGCCATGCTAAATGTTAGCAACATTAATAGTTTTAATATTTTCATTGCGGTATCTGTCCGCCTATTGTCCTGGAGTTATACCCGGATACTGAAGGCTACTCAATCGGCGGTGGTGGTGCGGCCAATACTTCACGACTTCCTCCAGAATCCGGCTGGCTCACCAAACCACTGCGTTCCATTTCTTCTATGATTCTTGCTGCGCGGTTATAGCCAATTTTTAATCGACGCTGGACATACGAGATAGAGGCTTTGCGTGTTTCCGTGACTATCTGTACGGCTTCATCATAAAGCGGATCCAATTCTTTAGACGCAGTATCTATTCCGGCAATCGCCTCCGCACCACCCTCTGAAGGAGGTTTGATGATATCTTCATTATAATCGGGTTCGCCACGTGACTTAATATTCTCAACAACGGCGTGTACTTCATGATCATCAACAAAAGCACCATGGATTCTTTCCGGGACACTAATACCGGCAGGTAAATACAACATATCACCGTGACCCAACAATGTTTCAGCACCCATCTGATCCAGAATGGTTCTTGAATCGATCTTTGACGACACCTGAAAGGCGATTCGACTAGGGACATTGGCTTTGATCAAACCTGTAATCACGTCGACCGAAGGTCTTTGTGTGGCCAGAATGAGATGTATGCCTGATGCTCTGGCTTTTTGAGCCAGCCTTGCGATTAGCTCCTCAACTTTTTTACCGGTAGTCATCATCATGTCTGCAAGTTCGTCAACAATCACGACAATAAAAGGTAGATGAGCCAAATAACGTACCGGATCTTCTTCACTAACGGGTTTATAAGTCGGATCCGGAATCGGCTCACCACGCTCACTTGCCTCTTCGACTTTACGGTTGTAACCGGCTATATTTCGCACGCCCATTGAAGCCATTAATTTATAACGGCGTTCCATTTCTGCAACACACCAGCGCAATGCGTTTGATGCTTCTTTCATGTCGATCACCACTGGCGTCAGCAAATGAGGGATCCCTTCATAAACTGATAACTCCAGCATTTTCGGATCGATCATGATCATACGAATATCTTTTGGCGTGGACTTATAAAGCAAGCTTAGAATCATCGCATTTAAAGCAACCGATTTCCCAGAACCCGTTGTGCCGGCAACCAGAAGATGCGGCATCTTACCAAGATCTGCAACCACTGGTTGACCACTGATATCCTTACCTAACCCAATCGTCATACTGGACTTCATCACATCATATTCTCTGGATTTGAAGATATCACTCAAAGCGACTAACTCACGATTTTCATTAGGTATTTCCAAACCAATGACAGATTTTCCCGGGATGACATCCACCACGCGCACACTAACGACAGACAGCGAGCGTGCCATATCTTTGGCAAGGTTAATTATCTGAGCACCCTTAACGCCTGGTGCAGGCTGTATTTCAAAACGTGTGATCACTGGTCCGGGTAAAACCTCAACAACCTGAGCCTCAATACTAAAATCTTTCAGTTTGAGTTCAACCTGACGTGAGATGGCTTCAAGTGATTCACGAGAATACTGCCCCGCAGGCGGCGGTGCCGCGTCAAGTAAATCCAACGGCGGTAATGCAACGTCAGATGGTAATTCGAATAAATTAACCTGCTTTTCTTTTTGCTCTCTACTACTGACTTCAAAGGCAGAAATAGTATGTTCGATCTTGACCGGTTCTCGGGCTGATATTTTTTCTTTTTCGACTTCTAAAACAGCTTCTCTTTCACGTTTTGCCTGTTTTCCCAGTTCGTGATCCTGTTTCAACTCGCGTAAACCGGATATAAAATCCACTATCTTAAACGTCCAATGACCCGTTGTATCCATCACCCATAACCAGGAAAGATCTGTAAATAGTGTCACACCGATCAGGGTCATCGTCATTAGTATCAATGTGCTACCCGTACGCCCAAGGATGGTGCTCATAGAAGATCCCAGTGCATCTCCGAGGATCCCACCGGCACCAAGGATCCCAACGGCACCTTTGATTTCCAGCGCCAGCGGCAGTCCATCGCCGACATGAAAATGCAAACATGCCAAACCGCAAGTCCCCATAAGCACGAAAATAAAGCCAATGGCACGAATAGCATAATGTCCGTAATTTACGGATTCTTTATTCTGAATGGATTTAAAAATCCTCCAACCGCTATAGGCCAGGATGAAAGGAAAGGTGTAGCCGAGATAACCGAATAAATACAGCAAAACATCGGCAATCCATGCGCCAATAACGCCGGCATTATTTTGAATCACATCGACTGAGGTGGAATGTGACCAACCCGGATCTGCCGGAGAAAAACTCGATAGAGCAATCAACAGGTATAAAGAAATAGCCGCAAGACAAATGACGCTGACTTCTCTGGTATTCCTTACTATTTGACTACTAAAAGACGTGTCTGAAATTTCTTTGCGTTTGGCCTGTACCATTATCAACTACCATACAATGATCTTAAAGTTAATTAATTAAAAGATTTCCTATTATCATGTTTAATAAGAATTATTTCTACATTAATAATTCATTTTTCATGCTGAAATCTCTAAACCCGGCATTTTGCCAATACTTATAGATTAACGTAACATAGTGTCTCCTTGTCCGTCCTGTCATTTATCACGCTGGAGCCGATTTAATGCATAAAAATAAGCATTGCCGCCTGTTGGTTTTGGGCTCGGGTCCCGCAGGCTACACAGCTGCTCTTTATGCAGCTCGCGCTAATCTTTCTCCAGTGCTAGTTACAGGGATTGAACAGGGTGGTCAATTGATGACGACTACAGATGTTGATAATTGGCCGGGAGATGTTGAGGGATTGCAAGGACCGAGTTTAATGTCACGCATGCTGAAACATGTTGAACGTTTTGGTACAGAAATTATTTTTGATGAGATCCTTACTGCTGAATTGAGTGAAAAACCTTTTAAGTTAATGGGTGATTCAGGAACCTACACTTGTGATGCATTGGTCATTGCGACTGGTGCCTCGGCCAAGTATCTCGGGTTACCTTCAGAAGCAGCCTTCAAGGGCAAAGGTGTATCTGCTTGCGCGACCTGCGACGGATTTTTCTATCGTGGGCAAGAAGTTTCTGTTATCGGTGGCGGCAATACGGCCGTTGAAGAAGCTTTGTATCTTTCCAATCTCGCTTCAAAAGTCACCATCGTTCATCGTCGCGATCAGTTCCGTGCAGAAAAAGTTCTGGCCGAGCGCCTGAAAGATAAGGCCAAAAACGGCAATGTTGTGATCGAATGGAATCATGAACTTGATGAAGTTTTAGGCGATGATTCGGGAGTTACAGGCATGCGAATTAAACATTCTCAATCAGACGACACGAAAGAAGTCGATTTAAAAGGTGTTTTTATTGCTATTGGACATCAACCGAACACATCTATATTCGAAGATCAACTAAAAATGAATAATGGCTATATTACAATTAAAAGCGGTCTACATGGTCAAGCCACGATGACCAGTATTCCAGGTGTGTTTGCGGCCGGTGATGTGGCTGATCACGTTTATCGTCAGGCGATCACATCAGCGGGTAGTGGTTGTATGGCGGCATTAGACGCCGACGCATACCTGGATAATCTAGCAAATTAAAATCCGGAATACATACCTGTGAAAGCTGTGTTAATGACAAAAGTCGGTACACCTGATGTGCTTGAATATCAGGAAATGGCAGCACCCGAAATCGCATCAACATCCGAATTATTAATTCGTCTCCAGGCTGCGGGCGTGAATCCCGTTGATACAAAATTACGACAGGGTGTTTATCCGATGACTGACTTACCCGCTGTATTGGGCTGTGATGGCGCCGGTATCGTTGAAAAAGTCGGTTCACAAGTCAGTAAGTTTCGGACCGGGGATGAAGTTTATTTCTTTCATGGTGGTATCAATTCGATACAGGGTAACTATGCAGAATTCAAAACCATTGAAGAGCGTTTTGTCGCACGCAAACCCTCAAGCCTGAGTTTTACCGAAGCAGCGGCGGTGCCTTTAGCAATGATTACTGCATGGGAATCATTGCATGACCGTGCACAAATAAAATCCGGCCAGAACGTATTTATCAATGCCGGTGCAGGCGGTGTGGGTCATTTCGCCATACAACTTGCTAAAGTTTCAGGTGCGCATGTTTGCACAACCGTCAGTTCTGAAAAAAAGGCCGAATTTGTTCGCTCTCTAGGGGCTGATCGGGTCATTTACCATAAAGAACAAGATTTTGCAGACGAAATTATGGATTGGACTGATGGTAAAGGCGCTGATGTCATTATGGATAATGTCGGTGGTGACTGGATTGAAAAATCTTTTTCTGCTGTTGCCCATTACGGGCATTTCGTCACGCTGTTATTACCGGACAAGAACACAGACTGGACAATTGCACGTCAACGCAATATCGCTATTCATCTGGAAATCATGCTATCCCCTTTACTCCTTGATTTGCAAACCGCGCAGAAACATCAAACGTATATTCTGGAAAAGTGCGGCGAATATTTTGACAAGGGAGCGTTACAAGTTCATGTCAGCAAAGAAATACCACTGGCGGCAACGGCAACTGCGCATACCGATATAGAATCAGGCACAACCACCGGCAAGATTGCACTGACGATATGAGTTAAAATTCTGTAGCTTGTAATCTGACATAATACAGTTAAAAAACTGATCAACCGCATGCTACTGTCAATCACCTCTATTGTTGCTTCTGTTTGGATACTGTTTTTTCTTGTCTTGTATTTATTCCAACCGAGATTTGTTTACTTTCCTTAATCTGGAATTGACTACACGCCGGATATAGTCGGATTGTCCTAATGAGGATATACATCTCCTGACTAAAGACAATGTCAATATACATGGCTGGTTCATCCCCGTAGAAAAAGCAAATAAAACACTGCTATTTTTTCACAGAAACGGCTGCAATATTTCTCATCACCTGGAAAGTCTGAAAATTTTCCGCGATATCGGCTTGTCAGTATTTATTATTGATTACCGTGGCTATGGACAAAGTGAAGGGAAACCGAGTGAGCAAGGGACATATCAGGATGCAAAAGCTGCATGGAAGTATCTGATAAAAACATGTGGCATCACAGACAAAGACATTATCATATTCGGCCGATCAATTGTGATTGGACCAATGAATCCCTACATGATTATTGCTCTGGTGGAACTACAGCGATACAAGAATGATGCCGGTTTTGGAACACTCATCTCCCTGATGCTGCCCTACTTGGTAGTTTTCGGCATCATCTGGATAGCCCATGCAGCCACTCTGGGTAAATATCGGATTCCCGCTTGCTTCATGGTCCAGGCGGGAAGTTATTTATCAGGCTATAGTTACGTTTGCATGGAATAACTATGATAGAATCCATACTCGAAAATCAAGCATCCAGCGAGCATAGACCATAAACCACACAGGATTGCAAATAAATGTCGAAAAAAACGATTTACAAAATTATCTTCCAAAATCAAGGTAAAATCTACGAAATCTTTGCCCGTAGTGTTCATGAAGGTGAAATGTTCGGTTTTACCGTAATTGAAGAACTCGTTTTTGATGAACGCTCATCAGTTGTCATTGATCCATCAGAAGAAAGCTTAAAATCTGAATTTAGCGACGTTTCCCGCAGTTATATCCCCATGCACTCAATTATACGTATTGATGAAGTAAAAAAAGAAGGTGTGGCAAAGATCACATACCTGCCGGAAAGCAGTAGTAACGTCGCTGCATTCCCGGTTTATACATCAGGCAAAGACGGTAATAAAACTTGATACCATCATCAGCTTGCTCTCTAAAAGAATCATTGTCTAACGGGTAATTTTTAATGTTTGTTTACCCGGTCAATCATGAGTATTTTTATTTTATGTTTGATATTTGAACTGATGCAATTCTGATTTTGTTTTACAGGCTGCCAGCAAAGATTTAGAAATTCTAATGCTGATCAGATGAGTTGTATCTATTGATTGTTGCATCAATCTAAAGTTATCCAAATATCCTGATGTTGCATCCGTAGAAAACGATTTACATTGCTCCAGATATTTGTCATCAAAAAATTGTATTGATTGCATTTTAATTTCTCCAACACTTTAATATCTTTCATATCCTGCTTACGACCCGATTTATCTTCAATTTAATCAAATCTTCAATCGCAACGATTTTAATATTTATTACAGGAATTGTTGAACGACCAGACGACAGGATTATGATATCTCGATATATTCTTCACAATATATTAAACACCTCATCCGCCGATATCGACAGCGTAAATTTTAATTTAATACCATTGAGCGCTTTTCAGTTTGACGATACGAAACGTTTATTCAGTGCAACAATAAAATCAATATCAACTGTACCTCGTGCCGCACCGTGCAAAGCGACAGCATAAACACCTGACCAAGGGGTATTAAACTTGATACCGGTTGAATGTCTTGATAACTTTTCCAATCAACACTCTATTAAATATATACCAGTTAATATATTTTAATATGAGTCTAAAATAGTGCGAGAATGTTGTACGTCCGGGAAGATAATTCCGGAGATATAATGAACAAATAGCTTCTCTTTTAAGCGTCGATTTATCTACGGGCAACAATGATATTTAATCATGGTGCTTCATTATTATGCTACTGCTTCAATCTGCCCGCCACTCAAAACCATGAACAGCAAGACGACGAATGAGGCGACAAACAAGAGAAAAGGAATTTTAGCTTTATCCCAATTTAAAGGCCCATAAACAAACGCTGGGAAAGTAAAAAAAAGTATGAGAAAGCCCCAAAGCATCCGATCTGATTTAAATGCGATAACAATCAGCCAAACCCAGGCAACCGTCCCGACCAGCATCACTAACTGCATCATAATTTATTCCTCGCGACGGTTATTACTCGTTTTATCAATGCACTCGCAGCGACCCTTTTCGGCGATTTTCTGCTTTTGCAGTCGGGCGCAGAGCACTCTCTGCCCTTTTGGCAGGCGGGAAATTTCCTTGGAAATTGTCGTTGCCGTTGGAGTCATAAACGCAACCGCACTCCGAACACTGCATAACATAATATGCGTTGCATGTGGTCGCTACCCTTCCACTCGGTAGTCGCCACAACGGTCTGCCCGTTGTCGTTGGTATAAGCTATTGTTGTCGTCATGCGCTAACTCCGTTAGGCACGGCGCTTCGCCTGGATTGTAGCAAAGTGCTGTTTTTTAGCCTTAATTCATGCGTGGTTATGCACGGACAATATACGCTTCATATCCGTGTTTCAAGATGGCCGCTATTCACACCCATAAACAGCAGGATAACTGTGACGATGAATAATATGTAAGGAATTTTAGCTCTCCCCCAATTAAAGGGACCATAAAAAAGTGCCGCTGGTGAAAAAAAAAGCATGACAAAACCCCATGACATCTGATCTGACTTGAAGGCGATAACGATCAGCCAAATCCAGACAGCAGTCATAAAAATAGCAAGTGGCAGTTCCATATAGAAATCCCGACCCTTCTAACCAGGCTCAATGGTAGCAAGGTTGCGTAATGATTTCATTCACTCGTGTAAACAGACACTCACATAAGTGATGCTGTTAAAGGTTTTTATAACCGAAGATGAACATGAATTTGATGAAAAACCGGAGTCTTGACTCAACGAACGACACTGTACAGAATATATTTGCAATCGCAAACAGTCATATCTTACTTGTGTCCAATAGCATCTCAATATGGACTTTCACCGCACTGGCGAGTCCTTCCAGGTTGTATCCACCTTCTAACACGGAGACGATGCGTCCATCGCAATATCGTTCCGCGAGTTGCATGACCATCTTCGTGATTTGCCGATAGCCTTTATCTGAAATATCGAAACAACCCAATAGATCATCCTGTCGGCTGTCAAAACCTGCTGAAATGAGAATCAAATCCGGTTTGAAACGATGAGCGGCAGGTAATAGTTTTTCGTTGAACGCCGTAATAATGTCTTTATCTTCCGATTTACAATCGAGGTGAACATTTATGTTCAATCCTTTACCTGGACCCTCGCCTATTTTGTCGGGATGGCCAGTACCGGGATAGGCGAAATAGTCATGCGTAGAAAAAAAAAGTACATTGGGGTTTGAATAAAAGAATGATTCCGTTCCGTCACCATGGTGGTAATCCCAATCAACGATCAATATTTTTCTTAAATCAAATTTCTCCTGGGCATAGCGTGCAGCGACGGCAACGCCGTTATAATAACAAAAGCCCTCGACTTTCCCTGTATTCGTGGCGTGATGTCCTGGCGGACGTGTCACACAGAATGCGTTCTTCAGTCTGCCACTGCATACTTCATCTGTCGCCGCCAGGATACCGCCGACTACGGCCAAGGCAATATTATTGGAGTTTTCATCATTTGTTTTGAGTGCATGCACATGTTCTGCGGTATGTATCCGCGCAAGATCAGCGAAAATATCCTTCTTTCGTTCAATTTTTGTTAACTGCAAAAGCACACCCGAATCACGCAATAACTTCATGATGCTGCGTAGTCTATCCGGTGATTCAGGATGATCTTCCTCTAACCAATATTTGAGAAATAAATCGTCATAAACAATTCCCGTTTTCTTGTCTATCGGGTTTGCTGATAAATTTCTGCACGGACCAAGTACAACAGCAGCAATCTGTATCAGTTTAAGAAATGCCCTGCGATTCATCTTTATTTACTCACCAACGCCTGGACTATTGACAATCTGTCCATAATTGTAAAGTTATAAATTAGTTTACCATCAAGATTATTAAATATTAATAACGAATAGTTAACCAGGTTATACTCATACTCGTTCTTTTATATTTCTTGTTTTGTTATATTATGTTTGAGATGCAAGCAAACATAACCGTCGCCTTAATTCTACTGAGCATATCGGCACAGTTGCAAGCTATGTGGGATATAGTGTCACATACAGATATAAATTTCGGCCGGCAGATAAATGTCGCCACGATTGAAAATGAAGAAGGATATAAACTGGAAATATATCGAGATAAAAACGATGTTATACGCTCAAGGTTTAACATGCGGAACGGTTATGATCTTCTTATAACCAGGCAATGTCCAACTTTTCAGGTTGACGGACGTGAATTGAGTAATCGTTCCATCAATGATGCTCGTTGCATTTCACAAGCTCGCTGGTCTGAATATGTCATCGGTTATGTTATAGACGAGAAAGTTTTGTCACGGCCTTTACATAACTTAATGAATGGTAATGTGATTTATTATCGATTTATTCTGCAAAATGGAAGTTATAATGAAACATCGTTCTCTTTATCCGGCTCCAGGAACGTTATCCATAGCTCAATCGGAAAAGATCTTTCAGTAATCACAAAAGCTGAGTAATGATCACGAAATCCATGCTCTATTGGATTGCCGAAAACAGGATTTCCAAAGAATTTCCTGATGTCAATCTCGCACTTGCAGAACCAGATGGATTATTGGCCATTGGCGGCGATTTAAATCCAAACCGCTTATTGGAGGCTTATCGTAAAGGTATATTCCCCTGGTACAGTGAAACCCAACCTATCATGTGGTGGTCTCCCGACCCTCGATGCGTCCTCTTACCGGATGAGCTGATAATATCCAGAAGTTTAAAAAAATCATTACGCAAACATGACTATAAAGTTACTTTTAACCAAAGATTCCACGAAGTGGTAAAATCTTGCGCCGAGCCCCGACTGGATAGTTCCGGCACATGGATAACTCAGGCAATCATGAAAAATTATCAATCTCTGCATGCATCAGGATATGCACATTCTGTTGAATGTTGGCAGAACGGGGATTTGGTTGGTGGTCTTTACGGTGTCGCCATAGGACAAATATTCTTTGGAGAATCAATGTTCAGTCGCAAGACAGACGCATCGAAAATATGCCTTGCTCATCTGGTTCATTTACTTAAAACTCAAGGTTGCACGCTAATAGATTGCCAAGTTTACAGTGAGCATCTGGCTAGTCTTGGGGCAAGAACAATACCAAGAGACGAATTTTCAAATATTCTCAATCAATTTTGCGATCCAATAAATACACAAATATGGCCGATCAAATCTACATATACAATAATAACAAATCAAAATGAGTAGACCAAAGCGGAACATCAATCATCAAACGCTGAATTTCCATGCGACACCTGAACATGAATGCAGCTATTTACCCGGCAAAAATGCAATCACCTTATTTACAGATCCTGATTTTCCCATGCAGGGAAATATTTATTCCACCTTATCAAGTCAGGGTTTTCGACGCAGTGGCAAACATGTCTACAAACCAAAATGCTCTCAATGCAATGCCTTTATTGCGGTTCGTTTATCTGTAGATACATTTGCGAAGAATCGAAATCAAAAACGTAACTGGGCACGTAACAGTGATCTGAGAATCATAAAAACATCAGCACAATTTAATAGTGAACATTACATACTCTACAAACGTTATCTTGCAGCAAAACATCCCGATAGTGGTATGGATAATCCTGATCCTGAAAATTATATGAGTTTTCTAAAAACGGAATGGGCGACAACAGTATTTTATGAATTCAGGAAAACAGACACATTACTGGCCGTGGCGGTTATTGACGAACTGACGGATGGATTATCAGCAGTCTATACATTCTATGATCCGGATAGCACTAATCGAAGCCTGGGTCGCTATGCCATTCTGACTGAAATTGAAATCGCGAGAAACCACGATCTGCAATGGTTGTATCTTGGTTATTGGATAGCCGATTGCACAAAAATGAAATATAAGAACGAATATCAGCCCCTGGAGTATTTCCATGACAATGCATGGCATGACCATCCGCCTGAAAATGCAGATTGATTTTGCCACAACATCTTATTTCAGGCACAATGCGCACATTTTGAAATATGAGGTGAAACAATAAATGGTAAAAGAGGATGTAATTGAGATGAATGGTACCATTACGGAAACCCTCCCAAACACGATGTTTCGAGTGGAACTCGAAAATGACCATGTCATTACGGCGCATATCTCCGGAAAAATGCGCAAGCATTACATTCGTATTCTGACGGGCGATAAAGTAACCGTGGAAATGACGCCTTACGATCTAAGCAAAGGACGTATTACTTACAGAGAGCGCTAAGTAATTCTGCAGGACAACTCTTTTTTTAAAGTATTCAACAAACCAGTACAACCCTGCTCGATCAGATTGTAAACTGTCTCGAATCCATCCATTCCATCACCATACGGATCAGGCACTTCGATAATCGGGAGATCGTCTGCATACTCCAGTAGTAATTTAAGTTTATGTCTATTGTGTGCATCACACACTACTGACATATTGCTTATATTGCTGTCATCCATTGCCACAATGTAATCGTAATAATCATAGTCTTCCTGCACTACTCGGCGGGCACGAAGGTGACTGATATCGAAACCGTGTTCTTTCGCAGTCTTCCGGGAAGAGATGTCGGGAGGGCTGCCGATATTCCAGGCGTGCGTCCCGGCAGAATCGACTTCAATCATCTCATGCAATTGCTCTTTATGTAGCAAAGATAAAAACAGGCCATGTGCCGTAGGTGAACGACATATATTTCCCATACAAATAAATAAAATTTTCATGTGCCAACATTCTATCTGTGTATCTGCTTGCGAGCCCTGATTAAATCTGCTTCCGTATCAATGCCGATCCCGGCTGAAACACAAGCTTCTTCAACATAAATTTTTTCACCTGTGTATAAAGCCCTGAGTTGTTCGAGTGATTCAGAAAGCTCAAGGTTACAAGGAGGTGTAGTTCTGAACCTTTTTAAATAGTTTACCCGATAAGCATACAACCCAAGATGCCTAAAATAATTGATTTGCTGATTTTCTCCTTGCCTCTCTCCCGAATGAGGAATAGCTGACCTGCTGAAATACAGCGCGGTATTATTTTGGTCGAAAACAACCTTGACGACATTCGGATTTTTTATATCTTCTTCCTGCTCGATTCGTTCGCAGAGTGTAGCAATACTGTATTGAGGATGTTCATGTAACCCTTTTGCAACCTGATGCAACAAACTCACAGGCATATCTATTTCATCGCCCTGCAGATTCACGATAATTGCTTCATCTTCCAATTGCAAAAACGTCACCGCTTCTGTAAGTCTGTCAGTTCCTGAGAGATGATTGGTTGCTGTCATGATAACATTGGCTCCAAATGCCTCTGCCTTCTTCTGAATACGTTGATCATCTGTGGCGACATAAATCTTATCAGCCTCACACAGACAGGCGGACTCATAGACATGTTGAATTAATGGTTTGCCATTAATTTCCAGTAATGGTTTTCCGGGCAGGCGAGTGGATGCATAACGCGCCGGAATAATTACCTGAAATTTGAAATCAATCCTTGATATTTTCCATTTCCTCATCCGAAAGTGTCCTGGCTTCGTCTTCTAACATAACGGGAATATCATCCTTGATTGGATAAGCAAGGCGTGCAGATTTTGAAATTAGTTCTTGATTTTTCTTATCATAAATCAAGGGCTTTTTTGTTACAGGACAAACCAAAATATCAAGCAGCTTTTTGTCCATTTTTTAACTCCTTTAACAGTACTGTCAGGCGATGTTCGAAGGCTTGCGTCATTTTTATGTTAATGGATAGGAACCAATGTTTTTCAGATACAAACTCTGCACATTTTACAGCATCTTTTTCAGTCATAATGACAGGAAAGTCATCATCAAAAAAAACATCTTTTGCTGAAAATTGAAAATGGTCTGGAAATTCATGTTCAATAACACGGAGTCCTTGCCCTCGTAAAAATGAAAAGAATTTTGCCGGATTGCCTATACCCGCAATTGCATGAACTGACTGATTACGGAATCGGTCTGGTGCACAGTGCTTGCTCTCGTCAATAACCGAGCATAATTGCCGGGGAATATATTCCATATCAAATTCACCACGACGTGCACTGCCGTTACAAACGATCATATCAACATTCTTAAGTCGTCCCACAGGTTCTCTTAATGGTCCGGAAGGTATACAACGTCCGTTGCCATGCCGACGAACCCCATCAATTACGGCGATTTCAATATCCCGTGCTAACGCATAGTGTTGTAGACCATCATCACAGATAATAATATCAATCTGTTCATGTTCAATCAGCGCTTCTGCTGCGAGATAACGATTCGGCGCAATTGCCACGGGGCAATTTGTCCTTCGTGCTATCAAAACAGGCTCATCTCCAACTAAAACAGGATTACTGTCTTTGCGTACTTGCTGAGGCCATTGTCTGACTGTGCTCTTGTAACCTCGACTGGCAATTGCCGGATGATAGCCTTGCTCTTTTAAATGAGCTGCCAGCCAGATGACAAGAGATGTTTTCCCCGTACCTCCCGCAACAATATTCCCGACAACGATCACAGGAACATCCAGTTTCTGAACTGGAAGCATACCACTTTGATAGAGGAAATAGCGTAATCTCACGAACAATTGATAGATCCAACCGAACGGCGCAAGGACGATGGATAAAGGATGCTCGTCATACCAAATATCTTCTATAAATTTGTGTGAATTTACCATCATTCACCGAAACACTGACATCAATAATCTTCTTCATTAATTCTCGTGGCAAATGTGATCTTAACCAGATCCAATTGACGGGCTGCATCCATGGTCCGTATCACCATTTGGTAAGGGGTTTTTTCATCGGCACTAATGATAATCGGCACATCTCCAAGATCCGCAACAATATCGTACAGTGCTTCCTTGATCGTTGATATTTGTGAATTAGTTAATTCTTTCTCATTAATGTATATACGCGACCGGTCATCAATAGCAACGTTTATTGCATCGGGCTTTGCCTGCGCAATTTCTTTACTCGCTTTAGGCAAAGTAATATTTACCTCCGATTCATGGTCGAAGGTGGTTGAAACCATAAAAAAGATCAGTAACAAAAACACTACGTCAATCAGTGGCGTAATATCCAGTTCAACTTCTGCAGTCGGCTTCGGCTGAAAGTTCATCCGGCACCATCTCTGATGTGACTTTCATAAGATGCATTTCCCTGATTTGCATTTTTGTGAGCATTGTATTCGTTTTCACGCAACCCATGTATAGCCTCGACCATCTTTAATGCTTCCTGTTCCATCGCCATGACCAGCTCATCTACCTTACCTCTAAAATAACGATGGAACATTAGTGTAGGGATAGCGACAGATAGACCTGCGGCGGTCGTCAGCAGGGCTTCTGAAATACCTTCTGCCAAAATACTTGCGTCACCGACACCTTGGGTTGTAATCACGGCAAAGACTTTAATCATGCCTATAACGGTGCCCAATAATCCCAACAAAGGTGAGATTGAGGCAATGGTTCCAAGCGTATTCAAAAATCGTTCCAGTGTATGTGCGACATGACGACCAACCTCTTCAATACTTTCTTTCATTACTTCACGTTCGTATGAACGATTGACCAGGCCCGCTGCCAGGACTCTACCCAATGGGGAGCTTATGCGTAAATCCTGTATGCGTTTATTATCCAGATGTCCTATCTTCACCCATTGCCACACTTGGGCAACGAGCTGCTTCGGGACAACACGTTTCTCTTGTAGCGACCAAAATCGTTCGATAATAATTGCTAACGAGATAACCGAACAGATCATTATCGGCCACATCAGCAGACCGCCCGCTTTTATTAATTCCAGCACCTCTTACGTTCTCCTGCCTAAAAATATTTAACTAAATAAATTTCCATGAATACGATTTATATTAACATTTCCACCTAATATTCAGTCGTCCAGAATCGCCGATTCCACTGTCGATGCTTATTCACAGTCATCCCTGATTGTTCAAATTTGAATAATAATGCCCCATCACGCGCTGTATTCAGTATTTTAACCTGACGGGATTCATAACGGGAGATTATATCCTGTTTCGGGAAACCGAACCGATTTCGATATCCTGCAGAAAAAACCACGGTCTCTGGTGACACAGCATCAATAAAAGCCGGAGATGATGAGGTTTTGCTGCCATGATGTGGAGCAATTAATACTGTAGAGGAAAGTTTATTCGGAATAGCATTAACCAACCTGGATTCTGCGGCCTGTTCAATATCTCCTGTCAGTAAAATCGAATGTCTGCCATTGCTCACCTTAAGGACACAGGAACTATTATTCCCTTTATAATTACCGGTTGGAGCAGGATGCAATATTTCAAAATCCACACCATCCCAATGCCATTGCTGACCTGCAACACATCGTTCTACGGAGAAATGCCTGATTTTATTCACGGCACTGGTTAGAACATTTAACTTAGGATAGCTGGTAAGAACTGCTTCACTACCACCGATATGATCACGATCACCGTGACTAAGAATCAACAAGTCGGGATGTCGAAGTCGCTGATGTTTGAAAAATGGGATAATCACTGCCTCACCAGTGTTAAATCTTTCGCTGAATCGATCCCCAGTGTCATAAATCAATGAATGATTCTGAGTCTGGATGACAGAGGCCAGACCCTGCCCGACATCCAGTTGTGTCAGCCAAAAGGCACCAGATCCTGGAGAATCCGGCCGTGGATACAGTAGCGGCAATAAGAAGAAAACCCCTAGCCAGCGATCAGGCATGCCCTTAGGCATTAGCAATATCAACACGCCGAACATCGCTGAGGCGAATGTCAATGATGACGGGGAGACACTCTGCCAAAGGCTGAATTTCAAGGTCGATAAATAATCAAGAAACGGCCAAAATAAACCCAGCGCCTGCCCAGCCAGTTGTAAAATTAACTCTCCGGCCGGAAAATATATCTGTAGCAATATAGCACCCATCAGCACTAAAGGCACAACAATGAAACCAACATAAGGAACAGCGATAATATTGGCGAAGATGCCCATTAGAGGATATTGTTGAAACCATAAAACGAGCACTGGCAATAAACCGACCGCGACCAAATATTGCACCCTGCCCCATTTCCACCAACTATTACGCCATATCGAACTACTTGTATGAACTCGACACGTCATTCCATAGGCAATGGTTGAGACAGCCAAAAAAGACAACCAAAATCCAACATCCACCACCGCTAGTGGATCGATGATTAATACTGCTAACAAAGAAAGTGCAATGACATCACTGGAAACAAATCTTCGATGAAAAAAACGTGATAACAGCCAGATGGAAAGCATAATCAATGCCCGCTGCGTCGGGATCGAGAAACCTGCCAGAGCAGCGTATATCAAAGCACCTGACAATGCTGATAAAGCGGCAAATCGTTGAGATGCCAAATACAGAGGTAACGAGGGTGAAAATGCCCACAACCAACGACCCAAGATAAAAAACAAACCCGCTACCAATCCAATATGCAACCCGGAAATTGCCAGCAGATGACTTGTCCCGGTTTGCGTCAATGTCTGCCAATGCTTTGCAGATATTTTGCTGCGGTCACCCAAACTTAATGCCAGCATGAAGCTCTTCTCAAACTCCCCTAAATCAGTTTGATTGATGAAATTTCGAAGTAGATAACGTGAATGATTGATTGAAATGATGGAGGCGTTACGGAGTAATTCATTCTTCTTATCGTTTATGATATAGCCTGTGCCACGAATGCGATGTTGAAATAACCATCTTTCGTAATCAAAGCCACCAGGGTTGGAAAATCCATAGGGGCGCTTCAATCTCACATGAAGTCGCCAATATTCTCCAGGCTTAATCGTCACAGCTTCCCTATACCATCCAAGTCTTACCTCGCCAGGGCTGCTTAAAATCTCGCCATTTTCAGATCTCATTTCGTTAATTTTAAATTCAAGGCGAATGCCTGAATCCAGAATTTCGGGCAATGATGTAACTTTTCCTGTCACAATCACCGTTTTGCCTTCGATTCTTTTATCCAGCTCATGACTTAAAATGGCATCAGCACGCAGAAACGCCCACAAGAAACCACAAACAACTGCACAAATAACTCGCCAGCAATATAAATAAGGCGTTCGGTCTTTAATTAACGGTAGCGCTACCAACAAAGTGATCGGCGGAAACAAAAGAATCCAGAGAGATGGCAAAGTTGAAATCTGCAGGAAAATAACGATGCCGCCTAAGAAAGCAATCGTCCCTGTGCGCATATCCCTGTGTCCTCCTGGAACAGTTCTCTAAAATAAAGGAATTGAGAAACAATTCAATTTGTAAACTACTGTTTTGAGTATAATGGTGCACCTCAAGGGTTAGCAAATACAAAATTGACATACATATTTAAATTTCTGAATTAATTTCACACATATTTCATGAGTCTTAAGTCACACTTGCAGAGATATCTTCCTGAAAGAAAACTCATTCAGGAACATAAACATTTACGTCATTTTGGTAACCGCTTACATGAACCCAATATCTGGCGCCTGACACGTCGTTCATCCGCCGGAGGTGTAACGATTGGATTATTTTGGGCAATGATCCCCATTCCCGGGCAAACAATTGCCGCCGCTGCGACAGCCATATTACTCAGGGCAAATTTGCCTTTATCTATCATCTTTGTCTGGGTGACTAATCCAATCACTGCAGGACCTATTTATTATCTTGCCTATAAATTGGGAAGTGTCTTGCTAGATGAACCAATACAAAAAGTTGTTTCTGAACCCTCCACACAGTGGGTAGCGAAAACATTGGTGGATATATGGCAACCATTGATGGCAGGCTGCCTATTATTAGGCGTATGCAATGCAGCCATCGGCAATGTTGCTCTGCGCGTGATCTGGAGGATATTATCTTCGCAAAAATGGAAACAAAGAAAACAAAACAGATCCATCTGACGAATATACAGGCAAAATCTGCTGTAACCAAATTGCGTTATTGCAGGGGAATACCCAGGAATAGATAGAGATTGAGGCTTAGGAACCAACCAGTATTTTTTTCAGATAAATTTGGTCCGAAAGCTATCAAGAACAGACGAAAAATGCACATCAAAAATAAATCACTCCCCATCATCCTGATTTTCACTGCACTCATTAACTTCCGTCAAGGGCGCGAATGAACAGACTCAACTCTTGATCGAACAAGGCGCATTTGAAAAACGCATTGCTTGTAGTGGTGGAAGTGGAGATCTCCAGAGATCCAAAAGAAATTCAGGTTTTATTTTTAAAGAGGGAGATCCAAAAACACCTCCGGGTGTTTATTCTATCATCCGGTTTATTGAGTCCAGTAAACTACCGGATCTATATGGAAATGGCGCATTTCCTGTTAATTATCCAAATATTGGAGACAGGCGCAATGGTCAAACAGGTCATGGTATTTGCTTGCACGGAACACCCAATGAATTTTTTTCAAGATCGCCTGAGGACAGTAACGCTGGTAATTCTGGCTCAAAAGTTGACTGGATAAACGGAGATGAGTGGCAACTACGCCGGAAAAATTTTGCTCATTACATTGAAAAATGGCGAAAAGACCGGGAGGGTCGTGATACTGACTGATACTTAAGCCATTATTCCAGAGATTATGCAGATACTGGAAGAGACTGTGACAGTTGGGCCCGGCACAAATGTTATGTGAATTCTACCGAGACCTTTATCAAAGTGGATATGAACAATACAAGTATTTCCAGTTACCCCGTTGGAACTGTTCCTATCCCGGTTTGTAACCTTCGATCAGAACTATTCCAGTGACAGTTCTCAGCACGGTCAATACTGGAAAATGGAAAAAAACGGACGTTGGAGAATTATTTTCGAGGGTTCAGTGTAAAAATACGGAACTAACCCGCAAAAGCAATTAAATTAGTATCGTATAAAAATCTCGACTTAGCGGACAATTTATACCACTTTGTCACCATTCAAGGTTCCCTCAACAATGGCCATCTTTTTAACTCCAAAGTTTTAAAATAACTTGTTAATACCTGGTTTTTCATAAAACAACAACCGAGCGTATCTCTCGTTATCATAGCTACACGTCATGCCAGCGACATTAACAACGATGAGTATGATTATATCAATCAATAAATTCAACTGATCTATCTGGTGTAGCGATAGCGTAAGTGCAATGTACATGGCTGCACTCAGGCAACCCCATTGTGATGAGCATATGAGACCTAATCGGGAAAAACCATAAATCCAGAATATCAATACGGTCATAACAACCATCAGAAAACTTTCATCACCACCGTATTGTTTATACCGCTCAAAAAAAGAATACGGTATAGCTATGCAAACCAATAGAAGAACAAAACTGATAATAAGACAATAGTGTCGAATGAAAAAATCTGTGTAAGCCACTGATAGCAAAATAACCAGAATAATTGCTAACATGACTCCTGGCAGCGGCATATATCGAAAAATATCCACAGGTCCGCTGACATCATCCAGGCAGGCTAATAAACACAGCACCAGCAATAGCACCAGGCCAACGCGTAGTTGTTCGGTGGAGTCCTTCAAATATCCACACCGGAATTTTTTCTCCAGCGGCAAGCCAGCAACAGATCCTTTGCTATTATTACCCGAACCATCCATTTCTCTATTGCTCTCTATCGCACTACTAGCTATACGCTCGACTCATTATTTATCAGGACTCTCGCCGAAAATATCCGGTCTTAAATCATAACGAGATACTTTGCCATCGGTTAATCTTTCAGTCATTTCCATGGCCTCCTTTACGCAAGGATGACGTCGACTCCCGTTCGCCCAGGATCGAATAGTACTCTCTGAGACCCCGTGGTGGTTGGCGATTTTCGTTCGCACGGCAACTCTTTGGCTGCGTGGAAATAGATTGATGTATTCTTGTAAATCCATATGACATCCTTGCACATCATCCCCTTGGCATAAGGATACAATATGTATCTATTATGTCAACAATTAGATACAAACTGTGTCATTGATCGGAATGATACAACACGTATCATTTTGCTTATGACAGACTCATGGATGGATAGAGCAAGAAACCAGATGCAACGTCTGGGGATCTCCCAAGAAAAATTGGCCACGGATCTGAGTTGTACCCGTGGTGCCATAGGACACTACCTGTCCGGACGCCGAAAACCGACACTCGAACAACTTGATAAAATTGCTCAACTACTCAATGTTAACCCCGCCTGGCTACTTTACGGTCAATTTGGAGAAGCTATCCAGGAAGAACATAGTAAATATACGGCGGTTAATCTTGTACCCATTACTGGTACAACCGAAACAGGCGGTAACAAGAAAATACTGGGACACCTCAACATCTCTAAAGCCACGCCAAGCAGCTATGCCCTCAAGGTGACGAGTACGGATTGGGCACCCAGAATTCATCAAGGAGAAATTATATTTCTCGTCCCTGAGCAGACACCTGAACCCGGAGATGAAGTCCTGCTACAACATCTGAACAAGCTAAAATTCTGCAATCTAATCAAGCAACAAAGTAAAGATATGACAGTCAGCGATCTGACGAACGCAAACCGTCGCTATATTTTAAAGAAAAGAGATATTATTTTCGTGCATACCATTATTGCTGTTTTCCGCACGAGTAACATTAAACCGATGTAGCACCACAAACTTTATCTTGCTCAATGGTGGAATCCAGGTTCTACCTACCACACCAGTTCCACTCGTTTTGGCAAGAAACGATCCTGGCCGCCAAAAGACTTTTCTTTTCAAGATCTGGCTGAAGAGTATTTCCACTATCTTCATTGGCATAAACATACGAATACGGCTATCGTTCCGGCAGAGTGTTTCAAAGCCATATTTTTTACAAAAATTTTCGGCATCTGGCGTTAAGCAATCAACGACGATAGCACAGGCTCTCATATCTGCATTTATCTCTAACAAATATCTAAGAGCATTGGTTAAACAAATTTTTCCAAAACCCTTGCCGTGGTGCTCGTAATGCACGGCAAGCTGCGTCGGCAAGAAAACAGGGACAGGATACCGAGGTAATTTTTTGACTCTTGCCTTCGGTAAAGATTCTCGATTTATCGAACCTGGTGCAAGACCATGAAATGTACAAATAGGTAGCTTCCGATTTTACAAAGGTGTTTGAGCAGGCAAAACCATCGTGTGACTGATGCCCGCACGCATGTATTTTACAGCCTGGGCCTTTATGAACTGGTTCAGTTCTGGCACGCTACAATCAAAAGACTCCCAATCATGGAGGTTTTTATCTAATTCAATAGTTTTCTATCCGAAGGATATAGTCCCTCGTATCAACCGGAGACAAACATGTCTGTTCTCAACCGAACAGGTAAGTAAGATCTGTCCAATACCGTCATCATCGACAGTCTTTTTCCTGTAATCTTTATGCAACAACCTCAGGACCTCGCACAAAAAATGTAACAGAAAGACTACCCGAAAAACGTGGCGAGCAGTGTTGCTTAAACCTGTTAAATCTTCATGAAGATATATTTCTATCAACCAACATCGGCTTCCAACAATCCATCATGAAGTCGATAAGTTTTATCCATCTTCCCGGCTAAACCTTGATTATGCGTTACCATAATAAAACTGGTACCGATATCCTGTTTTAATTTCAGCATCAGATTAAACACCTGATCCGCAGTCTTCTCATCAAGATTGCCAGTCGGCTCATCGGCCAGAATACATTCCGGTCTGGTGACTATGGCTCTGGCTATTGCTGCACGTTGTCTTTCACCTCCGGAGAGTTCTCCCGGCTTGTGGTACAAACGGTCGCTCAACCCCACTTTATCTAACAATTCTTCGGCTGATCTGGTCGCCGCCTCTGCATCACATTTATCCGAAATAAGTAAAGGCATTGCAACATTTTCAAGCGCAGTGAATTCCGGCAATAAATGATGGAATTGATAGACAAAACCCAGCGATTCATTACGTAATTTTCCGCGCTCTGCATCATTCAGGCTTAATATATTTTTACCGACGATCATTATTTCTCCTTTGCCGGGTAAATCCAGACCACCGAGCAAATGTAACAAAGTACTTTTCCCCGAACCTGAGGATCCCATAATAGCAATACTCTCACCGCGCAATACTTCCAGATTGACACCACGTAAGACATCGACTTTTAAATCCCCTTCTGCATAAGATTTATGGAGATCGGTACATGAAATGATCTGATGATTTGTCCGCTCACTCATGGCGCAGGGCCTCAGCCGGTTGTGTATGCGCTGCCCTTAATGCCGGATAGATAGTTGCAAGAATGCAAAATATAAATGAAACAACACTAACGGTAATAACATCGCTCCAATGCATATCTGAAGGTAAATCACTGATGTAATAGACGTCAGCTGAAAGAAATTTCATACCCAGCATATTTTCGACGGCGGGAATGATGGTTTCTATATTGGTAGCCAACCATATGCCAATGGTGGCGCCAAACAAGATACCTACTATGCCGATTAATGTCCCCTGAATCATAAATATTGCCAGAATACTTTTAGGACTGATACCAATTGTTCTAAGCACAGCAATATCGGCTTGTTTGTCAGTAACTGTCATGATCAAGGTTGAAATGATGTTAAACGTAGCCACAGCCACGATTAAAGTTAAAATAAAAAACATTACGGTTTTTTCCGTTTTTAGTGCACGAAAAAAGTTTGCATGTCTTTGTGTCCAGTCGGTGATCCGGAAATAACCTGGTAATTGATCAACAATGTTTCTACTTACCGTTGGGACAGTGAGTATATTATCTGTTTTCAGGCGTAAGCCTGAAGGCCCCTGTTTACGGAACAAGCGCATGGCATCATCCATATGAATCAGTGCCAACGCACTATCAAATTCGTGCATGCCGATCTCGAATACACCCGATATGGTAAAGCGTTTAAGTCTGGGTAAGATACCGGCGGGTGTGATATTGACTTGCGGCGCGACTAGCGTAACTTTATCACCGACGGCTACGCCAAGTGCACGTGCGAGTTCTTTGCCCAGAATAATGTCATACTCACCTGCGACCAGGTTTGAAAACTTGCCCATGATCATTTTTTCCGCAATCACGGACACTTTGGGCTCTTCTTCGGGCAAGATCCCTCGAATGACGGTGCCACTGACAACCTTGGCATGTGTCAGCATACCTTCTGCCTGAATATAGGGCGCAACACCGACGATACCGGGATAACGTGCCACTTCCGTGGCCAACGTTTTCCAATCTTGCAGTGATTTACCGCGCTCTTCCACGGTAGCATGAGATGCCATACCCAGAATTCTTTTTGTGAGTTCTTTTTCAAAACCATTCATGACTGAAAGCACAGTGATTAAAGCCATCACACCTAATCCGACACCCAACATGGATATTAGAGAGATAAATGATATAAAATGATTGCGTCGTTTCGCTCGTACGTAACGCAGTCCAATAAAGACTTCGACAGGTTTAAACATGACGGTATTATAATGCGACGAACCTGGGTTTGGGAATCAAACATGGATTTAAAAAAACTAACTGTTCGTCTATATTAAGAGACTTTCTTGAAGATACTCGCTATTGACACTGCGACCGAAGCCTGTTCGACCTGCCTGTATATTGATGGTGTTGTCACATCAAAATATGAAATCGCACCACGACAACATGCCGAGTTGATTCTGACCATGGTCGATAATCTGTTGTCGACATCCGATATTTCACTGACTCAACTTGATGCCCTGACATTTGGCCGTGGACCGGGGGCATTCACTGGTATTCGTATCGCGACAGGAGTGATTCAAGGTTTGGCAATGTCTGCCGACCTCCCCGTAGTACCTGTTTCAACGCTTGCAGCGTTGGCGCAAGGGGCGATATCGGAATCGAAACAGGTCGCTTGTGCGATAGATGCGCGTATGGGAGAAGTCTATTGGGCCCTATATCGGGCTGATAACGGTAACATCATGCACCTTGTCGGAGAAGAAAGTGTTTGCCTGGCGAGTTGCGTCAACACCCCGACATCTGCCAGCTGGTTTGGTGTCGGCAGCGGTTGGAAAATCTACGCGCAAGAACTTCAGGATCGCATGGGAGAATCCTTGCTCCACTATAGAACAGCGGATTATCCCTCAGCAGAAAATATATGTACCTTGGCGATAGACGCATATAAACGTGGGGAGTATGTGGATGCCGCAGACGCTTTGCCGACCTATCTCAGGGACAAGGTAACCAGCTAAATTTACAAATACCAAGTATTGTAATTATCTATATATTGAATTCAGGTATACCATATATACTATTTAAATGATTTTTATTCTATTCGCCGGGTATCCGAATAGCATTGTCTTAAGCTGGGAAGATGCTTTAAATTTCACTTAGAAACTCTCCGTAGTCGCTATCGTCCATTAAAGTATCGAATTCGTTCGAATTGATGATATTTACTGTCATCAGCCAACCATCACCTTCAGGATCAGCGTTAATGATCTCTGGTGCATCCGTCAGACTATCGTTCGTTTCAATGACAGTACCCGATATCGGCATTTTTACCTCACCCGCTGTTTTCACCGATTCGATGATAACGGCTTCATCGCCGATACCCAATTCCTTTTCTACAGGCGGACACTCTACAAAAACAATGTCTCCAAGTTGCTCCTGAGCATAATCCGTGATCCCAATTGTCGCTGTGTCGTCGTCATCCAGCCTGATCCAGACGTGATCTTTTGTGAATTTTACCTCACTCATTAGTTTTAACCCTTCGAATTAAACATGGGGAAATCGACCCCGGATTACCCCACCGCCGGACAAAAATCCGATATCAGCAAAAATATTGCACCGCGATGTTCCCTGACTTACTATTTAATTGCAACTTTGTCCACATTCAATATTCTTCACATTCAAACGTACCACATAGCTCTCGATTTTGCCGGAATTATACAGCTTTAAATAACGATAACCCGCTGCTGCATAATCGTCTGTACGATATTCACCGGATCCCGGTAAAAATTGTACGCAGGTGGAAGGTGCTGCCATCAGCCGTACACCACTCCTTTCAGAATTAAATTCCTGATGAACATGCCCCCAAATCACCGCTTTAATGTGAATATATTTATCCAATACTGCAAAAAATTCGTTTGCGTTATTTAATCGCATACTGTCGATCCATGTGCTACCAATCTCGACCGGGGGGTGATGCAGGCATATTAGTACATGCTTGTCCTGATATCTTGACAATATTGTATCAAGCAGATTCAATTCTTCTTGTTTCAATTCCCCCGCATGAGCATCTATCAGAAAAGAATCCAGCATCACGATGAGCCAATGACCAATTTCTACCGACTTTGACGTATGAACATTCTGATTATTGAGTAATTCATGCATCAATACAGGAGAGTCATGATTACCAGGTAAACAAAACACCGGTTTTTCAATCGTGGTAAATATTTGCAGAAGCCTCTCGTAAGCACATGTTTTAGGGTTGTGTACAAGATCGCCCGTTGCTAATAAAGCATCAACTGACCAATTACCGGCTTTAGCCAGATTGAGCACTTCGTTTAAAGAAGCACCGGTATCAATGTTATCAAACCTGTCCCTCGCATCAGCAAAAATATGCGTATCCGTGATCTGAATTAGCTCAGTATAATCTTTATTCCGTGATTTTATTTGAAAATGATTACTCATGATATCTATTTGACCCACCGATCCTTAAGTATAGGCAACCTTTTAATGAATGGAATCAACAAACTATAGCCTAACAAACCCAAAATATTTGCGCCGACATCAAATAATGAAAACATTCTGTTTGGTAAATAATATTGAATAACTTCCAGGCCGACACCATAAGAAAACAACAGGAGAATTTTTTTTGTATTAAAACGAGAACCAGGGAAAGAGAAGTCCAGCAAAAATGCCAAAACAAGAAAGGCTACAAAATGATTCAACTTGTCCTGGACTGACACAACAGCCGTGGATTCTAATTCTGCTGTCGCCAGACAGGTTATCATCAGCACAGTGATACAGAACAATATTCTAGAACAGGCAAGATATCCAGGAGATAGCTTCATTTTGAATAACAGCTATTGATTACGGCACATTCTCCTGCATCCTCTCAAAAAAGAATGCATCAACATCCGCAAGCTCCGAGCTTCTTTTCATGTCAGGTAAATTCTCCAGAAAAAATTTTCCATACGATTTGCTCTTGAGTCTTGGATCACAAATCATTAACACACCGTAATCATTGACATCACGTATCAATCGCCCCACACCCTGCTTCAGGCTAATCACAGCCTGTGGTAATTGGTGCATTATAAATGGGTTTTGCCCGTTTTCCTGCATTTTGGCTGCGCGTGCACGGAATACAGGATCATCCGGCGATGCAAAAGGCAATCTGTCGATAATAACACAGGTAAGCGCATGACCTCTAACATCAACACCTTCCCAAAAACTACTCGTCCCTAATAAAACAGCATTTTTTGTCTTGCGAAATGAGCGTAATAACTCAGATCGGGGCATATTACCCTGACGCATGAGAGGATAATCAATTCTTTTTTCCAATAAATCATAAGCCTCGTTCATGGCACGATGACTGGTGAACAGCAGGAATGTGTGTCCTTGACTCATTGCAATCACAGGTAATGCCATATCCACTACAGCCTCTGTGTAGATAGATTCATTGGGATCGGGCATCCCCTGCGGTAAATAAAGTAGTGCCTGCTTTTGGTAATCAAACGGACTGGACCAACTTTGGGAAACAGTTCCCGAGAGACCTAGTTGATTGGAGAAATGAGTAAAATCATCAGTAACAGAAAGCGTGGCGGAAGTATAAATACTCTTGCATCCGTGTTCTTCCAAATGAGCCTGAAATATCGCGGAAATATCCAATGGTGTTTCATGCAGTAAAAAGCCCTGCCCCCTGGTTTCCAACCATTGCACAAAATCTTCAGTTTCCCTGCTGATGAATGCCTGCAAGGTTTCGATCATACCGCTGCATCGTCGCCAACAATTCTCTAGCGGTTTAGAACGCCCGGCAAGATTATCGAGATAATTTTCTAATGCACGCAAATGATCACTAAAATCTTGCAATGCCTGTTTGACCTCTTTTTCGGAAGATACTTCCCTCCATGCCACGCGCTTTTCTTTATGTCCGAAACTTAAACGGAATTTGCGTAAACTTGTTTGACACTCATTTATTTCATCCAATACTTCTTTCATGTCATTGGCATCCGCCAAATAGGCGGCTGTACTATCGCCAAATAACTCCGAGAATTGACGGCTACTTAAGGTCTGGCTGAAAAACTCCGAGGCTAATTCCGGTAGTTGATGTGCTTCATCAAAAATAATCATGTCTGCTTTAGGTAATATTTCCCCAAAACCTGTTTCTTTCAATGCCATGTCGGCCAATAACAAATGATGATTAACCACTACCAGTTCCGCTTCATTTGCTCTGCGTCTTGCCTTGAAGACAAAACAATCATCATAAAAACTGCAGTCTTGTCCCAAACAGCTTTCCGTGCCTGAAACAATTTTGGAACGAATGGCTGCATCTTCAGGTAACTTGATGAGCTCCGCCAAATCTCCCTTGTCTGTAGTTGCGGCCCATTGTTTAACTATGGAAATATCTGACAAATCTTCCCTGGTAATATAACGGAAATTCCCATCACTATTTTCGAGACGGTGCAAACAAAGATAATTCGTCCTGCCTTTGAGCAGTGCAGTCACCACCGGTACGCCTAATGCCTTACGTACTATCGGTAAATCCTTGTAATACAACTGATCTTGTAGATGTTTGGTACCTGTCGAAATTATCATTCGTTTGCCAGACATCAATGCCGGCACCAGATAGGCAAAAGTTTTTCCTGTGCCTGTCCCCGCCTCACACACCAGAGACTCATCATTGTGCATAACATCAGAAATTGTTTGTGCCAATTGCTGCTGCTGTGGACGTGCGGTATAGCCATCAATACAATCCGCAAGTGGACCTGTTGCGGAAAGAATATCACTGATATCAGACATGGTGAGTCTATCTATCAGGCTCTTTCGACAGGAAAAGTCATCACTTCACGAATGTCCTGAATACCTGTTATAGCCATTAACAATCTATCAATTCCAACCGCGATCCCGGCACATGACGGTAATCCATGTCTCAAGGCATCCAGAAATAAATAATCAATAGGGACATCTGAACGTTTTGTTTTTTTTCGCAAGTGTAAATCATCCTCGAATCTGGCCAATTGTTCATCCGCATCCGTGAGTTCATGGAAACCATTGGCGATTTCCATTCCATTAATAAATAATTCAAAGCGTTCAGCTACAACTGGATAATCACAACGGAGTTTAGCAAGTGCGCTTTGGCACGCCGGATAATCATAAACAAACAGCGGATGTGTGCCACCTAATATCGCCGCTATTTTATGACTAAAAATGAAATCCAGTAACATGGCACGCTCTCCACTGCTTGATGATAAACCATGCTCATTCGCTATAGCCTCCAGCTCGTCTATCGCGCAGGTATGTGGATTTAACCCTGTGTGTTTAACAAAGACCTCTCCATAACTTATTTTCTCGCAATGATGAATAGCGAAAAGATTCAAAAATGATTCCGTCTCTTTCATCAACTGATGATGGTCATAACCCCGCTGATACCACTCCAGCATCGTGAATTCAGGATTATGCAGTCTGCCCTGCTCTTCATTTCTAAATACTTTGGATATTTGATAGATGGCGCCCGCTTCATCTGCAGTTCCAAATGAGGCTAATAGTCGTTTCATGGCGTATTCGGGAGATGTCTGCAAATACAGGGCCTGGTCAGAACTTTGTTGTGGGCTGGAATACTCTGTGCAGAAACTATTCAATTGCACGTCACCTACCGTAGCCCGGGACAGAACAGGCGTTTCGACCTCCATGATATTCCGATCATTCATAAACCGACGAATTTTGGCAAGCATCTCGGATCTCAATTTAATTAATTTATATTCAGCATAAGGCCGCCAGGTTTCTGACATCTAAAAACTCACTTCTTGAAAATTGATTCGGATTGTATCTTGGTGGGATTTAATCTTTAACACGTCCGACATATTCACCTGTGCGAGTGTCGATCTTCAGTAATTCTCCATTTTCGATAAACAGAGGCACTTTCACGATAGCACCGGTTTCCAGTGTTGCCGGTTTGGATCCTCCCGATGCCGTATCACCTCGCAGACCAGGATCGGTATCCATGATTTTAAGCGTAACAAAATTTGGAGCCGCAATGGATAAAGGTGTCCCGTTCCATAGAGTGACTTCGCAAATCTCCCCACCCTTTAACCACTGAGAAACATCATTTATAGCCGTTTTATCCGCCAGATATTGTTCAAACGTTGTTTGATCCATGAAGTACCAGGTTTCACTATCATTGTAAAGATACTGCAGCCCCATATCCATAACGTCGGCTGCTTCAACGGATTCTCCTGATTTATAGGTTCTTTCAAGAACACGGGCATTTTTCAGATTACGCATCTTGATACGATTAAATGCTTGTCCTTTCCCGGGCTTCACAAACTCATTCACCATAATGATAAACGGATCGTTATCGACCATAATTTTAAGACCAGCCCTAAATTCACTCGTGTTATACGTTGCCATGAACATCTCTTCCAAATATTCTGTAAAATAACCCTGTATAATAACGTTAATATAATAAATATGGCACGTAGTACCGAAAAATAAAGGTAAACATGCAGTATCGAAGTTGGAAAAAAATATTACAGGAAGCGAATTCAGAACCTCATGATCTGCTGAATAAACTGAATATCGGCAATCCTTCATTGTTCTCAAAACAAGCGAATAGGGATTTTCCGCTGCGCGTGCCATCGGGATTTGTAGATAGAATAAATCAAGATAATCCTGATGATCCCTTACTCCGACAGATATTACCTTCTGTGGAAGAAGAAAATAATAGCTCGGGTTTTGTTACAGACCCTCTCAATGAAATAAATAAACAGATTTCTCCAGGTTTATTACATAAATATCACGGTCGAGTACTACTGATACTAACAGGTGCTTGTGCAATTCACTGCCGATACTGCTTCCGCCGACATTTCCCCTATTCCGACTCGAATCCCATGGGCATAAATCTGGACAAGGCCATCGCATATCTGAAACAAGAGACAAGTGTGTCAGAAGTGATTCTAAGTGGTGGAGATCCTTTGTCTGTTTCTGATGAACGACTTACTGACCTGGTGTTAAGACTGGCAGAAATTTCACATTTGAAACGATTGCGGATCCACACTCGTTTTCCGGTAGTCGTGCCTGAAAGGATTAACAATAATGAATGCCTGGCGTGGTTAACCAGGACCCGTCTACAAATCATCATTGTTTTACACATTAATCATGCGAATGAACTGGATGCATCTGTTGGACAAGCCCTGTTGAAATTAAGACAGCATAATATTCCCCTGTTTAATCAGTCAGTTTTACTGAAAGGTGTTAATGACTCTGTTCAGATTCTGGTAGAGTTAAGTGAAACCCTGTTCAACTACGGGATTATTCCTTACTACCTGCACTTACTGGATCCTGTCACAGGAGCGAGTCATTTCGAGGTCGATGAACAAAGCGCGAAACGACTGATGAACGAAGTCCAAAAACAGCTTCCAGGATATTTACTACCAAAACTGGTTAAAGAAGAGCCTGAGTTACCTCATAAAACCATCGTGTCTTTTTAGACTTGATATCTGGTTATTAAGTATTCCATCAGATACAATCCGCCTGCCAGGCAGCGGATTTTAATCAAAATACATGCTGTATTTATTAAAATATGTCTAACCCAAAAATAAATAATGTACTCGTTATTGATGACTCGGAAGATTTCAGAAAACTCCTGATTAGTTTTTTCGGCAAGGTCTGTCCCGGAGCGATAATTGATCCTTATGATCCGGCAGATGGCAAACCCCCAGGAAATTTTAATTGGGGAAAGTACGATCTGATTATCCTCGATTATAACCTTGGTAATGGTGAAAATGGCCTGGAGTGGATGAGAACGTATGAGATTTCGTCGAATTCCCCCCCAACGATTATGCTAACAGCACAAGGCAGCGAAGAAGTGGTTGTCAACGCATTTAAGTATGGTGCCCAGGATTATCTACGAAAAGATGGCTTAACCGGGAAGCGCCTGCTTGAATCTATTAATTCCACCTTAATAAAACACCGGGAAGAAATCAAAAAGTCGGAAACACAACAATTACGTGTACACATTTACAACAAAGAGAAATTTTACAGATCACTTAAACATGCCAAGAGTAAAGACATTATAATTCTGGTCGAGATTGATAAATTCCAAAATCTGCGTGATGAGAATGGCATGTTGTCAACAGATAAATTTGTAAATTTTACTTTAGATAGACTTTTGGAATATATTACCCACTCAAAACATGTTGGTATCGTAACAAGAATTAGCGATTCGAGTATCGCAATATTTATACATTCTTATCGAGGAAATGATAAAGGCAGCGGCATATGCGAAAACATCTGTTCAATTTTCGATAAGGAGACTTTTAGGGAAAACGACAGAATAATCGATTTTTCGCTTAGCATCGCTTCAGTATTTATATCGAACAACACTAGCAAGGTGGAAACTATTTTAAAACAGATCGACATGGCTTCCCGTTCCGCCAGGGGAATGCCAGGTAATTCTTTTGAAATCCATGAAATTTAAAATAATGAAAAATTGATAATAAACTAAATGCACAAATTCATAATACATTCAGTAAAAACAGTGTTATACCTCATTATCAAACTTTCGTAAGGCTTTTAGAAATGAAACCGGCCTGGAACTCTTCGTGAAGTTAATCTACGAAATATAACGATTCATTGTTTCCTCGAATAAATCACTTCTTACAGGCTTGATTAAATAAGAATCACACTCGGCAAATGCTTCTTTAACCTGATCAGTTGTCAATGAATTGCCTGTTAGCATAATCACCGGTGTCGCCCTGGAATTTTCATCATTTTTGATCATCTTGCATATCTCGCAACCATCCATGCCTGGCAAAACGACGTCGAGGAAAATCAGGTCGTAACAATTTTCCCTAATTAATTCCAGGGCTTTTTCACCTGTTTCAGCCATATCAATTTTATCCACGTAACTTTGCAATGCCATATTCATCTGCATCCTTACCGGTAAGCTATCGTCAATAACCAATACTGACTTTAGACTTTTACCATCTGATCTTCCTGATCCATCCGGACTCTTGCCAGCCGAGTCTGAATTAGGCAGACTATCATCCTGAAACGTACCATTATCGTAAGCACTAAATTCCTTGACAACAATGCCTTCGAATAACGATAGCATTCTTGTCGCTATAAATGGTCGGCGTGCATAGTAATTTCCAATATCTCCACCCCTTGCCTGAGTAACCCTAATGACAGGAATCGATGAATGGCCTGTATCCTGAATACACAGATTTTGCCATTCATCGACTGCCTCGGAATCATCAAAGTTAACGATCATTATTTCAGGTTTGCTGTTTTCGGTATCCTCGTACAAACTAAACACTATTGATCGTGTCCTGGACAACATAAAAATAGCATTTAAGACTTTTTTCTCATGTTCCGTAAGACCGATAAATTTAATTTTATACAGTGTTTTTTCCATGTGAATCATTTTAACTTAAAGATGATGTCCGCATGTTATCGGAGTGTTGCTTTTTATTCTATAATATCATTCCTGATACATGATTTCTTGTGATTATTTTATATTTCAAACATCATGAAATTCATTGATAGGCTGCCGAGGCATATGCATAACGTTATGTTTGATCGACCTGTTAATCAGGTAATGTTTGTATTTCTGTAAATCAGTTTGGGGGATTTGGAAGAGGTATGTCTGACCATGATATCAATAAAGTTCTGGTTATTGATCAATCAAAGAAATTTCAGCGTGTATTAGTACGCTTTTTCTCCGAGCATTACCCCAATACCGAAATTAAAGTATACGATCTCAAAAAAGGATGTCCCGACAGTACTTTCCCATGGCATAAATTTGATCTTCTGTTCCTGAACTTTAAAGTTGGAGAAAAAAGTAACGGGTTGGACTGGCTCAAAATTTGCAGGACTGATGATGAATTTCCGGCGACCATTATAACCGCAGATTGCGGACATGAAAAAATAGCAGTCGGTACATTTCGCTATGGAGCACAGGATTATCTCAGCAAAGAGAGCCTGACAATTTCAAAACTACAGCGTTCCATAACCCGGGCAATGAATAAGTATGTTGGAGAGAACAGCAAAGACGACGAGCAGCTATTACAAAGTAAACTTGTAAATCGAGTTAAACTCTACCAAAGACTTAATGATACACATGAGAATGGCGCCCTGCTATTAGTGACAATTGATAAATTCAACGAGATTCATAATACAATAGGTTTAATTGCCGCTGACAAATTAACAACTCATTTAGCGGAGGGGATTGTCGAGTTCACAGCATCAATAAACTCCGGAAATATCGAAATTATCAGGATCAATGATGACACTATCGCTGCCATCATCGTCGAAGCTGAAAATGATAAGTTTTATGTCAAATTTGCTGAAAAAATTTGTAACTACGTTGCATCATCAAAGTTTGAATATGGAAACAAATCAATTGATTACAAAATTAGTATTGGAATCACCCGTATCAAGGATAATTCTCATGGGGCAAAAACCAATATTGCCTGTGCTGATGCCGCTGTTCGAATGGCAATGAACGAGGAAAAAAATTCTTTTGTTGTCTTTGGAGGACATTCACAAGGCACAAACGTTGAAAATAACAAGCTGGTATTACATATTCAGAATTCGATTAAAGAAAATCGCGTACAGCCCTTCTTTCAGCCAATTATAAGCGTATCAAAAGCCACTGAGGATTTCGATACCGAAATCTATCAGTTACGTACAAAAATCATTGATCTGAACGGTCAATTACTCGGATATCATGAATTTTCTCCTGTACTGAAACAAAATAAATTGACAAAAGATATGGACTACTGGGTCATCAGACATGTGCTCCACAAACTACAAAAAATAAAGAAAGAAGGAAGAGGCAAACTGGGATTTCTGGTCGCTTTGGAAGAAGATACCCTGTTGGATAAAGGTCTGATTGGCTGGATTGACAAACTTGTCTCACATTTTAAAGAACCTGGTATTGCTTCATCCATTATGTTTGAAATCCGCTCCGAGTATTTTATCAGCCATCAAGACAATGTTGTGAATATCATGATGCAGCTACGGGATAAATACGGCATTTCATTTGCCCTGACCAATGTCAGTAAATTCTCTATCCTAAATACATGTACGCATCAGATATCCTTTGAATTCGTCAAAATCCCCATGTATGAAACATCCGATTCTGATAAAGAAAAGGCGGTGGATACCGAGAGATTAAAACAGTTGATAGATGGTGCAAGTGAACTTGGAGCACTTACCATTGCAGATAAAATAGATAATGCAGGTTATCTTTTAACTGCGATCGAATGTGGGGCGGACTTCGTGTCAGGTTACCTGGTCCATCCACCTCAGGAAGAAATTTCTGCAGAAGATAAACTTGTTATGTAATTGAAACTGGATTCCGGCGGAACTGTACAAATACCAGGCAAAATTATAGTAAAAACAAGGAAGCTGGTTGAAAATAAATTAAAACACGAGGCTATTTTATCTTGTTTACAGACAAAAGGATCCGAAAATAACCACTTATTTGACGGTCTATGATTGCATCAAGGACGACACTTTTATCCGACTCCGGATAAGCACTCACAGCGATTCAATGTATTGGTAAAACCATAATCTCAAACGACATGCCGAGTGATCCGACTGCCACCCCGGTGATTGCAACTGTCTTCGGGTTTCACAATATCATCCGGCGATACCATGGTCATTGAAATAACATGCCGCCAAATCATTTTGAAGATAATCATTATTTAAGGCAAGAAAACATCCGGAAAACCCTGAGAAGTTCCGGTGAGCGTCTCTCGGGACTAGGTCTCTGTTGCGCTCATTCCGGAAATATTACGAAACCCGCGTGGCAGCATACTACCACGATGCCCGCGCTCACCCATATAATGTTTTATATCTCCAGGCTTTAAATTTAGATACTGTCGTCCTGCCTGGACAGTCAACACTGTGTTAGCAGCCATGACAGTCATTGCCACCACGTACTCTTCACGTGTTTTTAACTTTGCCGGTAAAATCTGAATGATCTTCAGCCCTTTCCCCCTGGCTAATAAAGGTAATTCATTAACCTGGAATATCAATAATCGTCCAGCGCTGGAAACAGTGGCAATCAGATCCGTTGCATGGTTATTCACAAGAACCGGCGGCAATATTCTTGATTCTTTGGGCAAGTTCACGACTGACTTGCCATTTTTATTCTTGGTCATCATATCTTGAAGACTTGCAACAAAACCATAACCTGCATCTGATGCGAGTAACCAGGTACTCCCGGGATCCCCCATCATCACACTTTCAAAGCTGGCGCCGTCAGGAAGATTCACTTTGCTTGATACCGGTTCTCCATAACTTCTTGCAGAAGGCAATGAATGTGCAGGTAGGGTGTAACATCGTCCGGTTGAATCAATAAAGACGGCATCCTGGTTACTACGACCGGTCGCCGAAGATTTAAAGCCATCCTCGGCTTTATAATTCAGACTGAATGGATCGATATCCTGTCCTTTGGCTGCACGTACCCAACCTTTATTCGATAATATAACGGTGACTGTTTCTGCAGGAATTAATTTTGTTTGATCAATTGCCTGGGCATCTTCCCGCTCAACGAGTGGAGATTTTCTTTTTCCGCCAAATGCTTTTCCGTCAACGTGAAGTTCCTTGCTGACCAATGTTTTCAATCGTGCTTTTGAACCCAGCGTAAGTCGTATGTCTTGACCTTCATTTTCAAGCTCATGCAATTCACCTTTTATTTTGACTTCCTCAAGTTTGGCCAATCTTCTTAACTTAAGATCAAGTATGGCCTCTGCCTGAATATCAGACAGCCTAAAGCGGCTCATTAAAACAGGCTTTGCATCGTCTTCTTCCCTGATAATCTGAATCACTTCATCAATATTTAAGTAGGCAACCATCAGGCCTTGTAAAATATGAATCTCGGCAAGAATCTTTGCCAGACGATATTCCAGTCGTTTGACAACGGTAGCTGTGCGAAATGAGAGCCATTCCTGCAAAATTGATTTAAGGTCCATCACTCTGGGTCGACCATCTATACCGATGATATTCATATTGACCCGATAGCTGCGTTCAAGATCGGTTGTCGCAAACAAATGAGACATTAAATCATTTTTATTCACTCTGTTTGATTTAGGGACAAGAACAATACGAGTCGGATTTTCATGATCTGATTCATCACGAAAATCATCAAGCAAAGGTAATTTCTTCGCCTGTACCTGAGCGGCAATTTGTTCGAGTATTTTACTGCCTGAACTTTGATATGGTAACGCAGTGATTACAATATTATTCGCTTCTTTTTCCCAAACACCACGCATCTTTACTGAACCAGTCCCGGATTTATATATTTCCAGAATATCTTTTTGTGTAGTGATGATCTCTGCATGTGTGGGAAAGTCCGGTCCTTTAACATGTTCGCAAAGTTCCTCCACTGTGGTTTTCGGCGATTTCAGTAAACGTATACATGCGCTCGTGACTTCGGCAAGATTATGCGGCGGGATATCCGTCGTCATGCCTACAGCGATACCGGTCGTACCATTCAATAAAATATTGGGTAATCTTGCAGGCAGTAACGTCGGTTCATTCATGGTTCCGTCAAAATTGGGTTTCCATGCAACCGTACCCTGTCCCAACTCACTCAAAAGAACTTCCGCATATGGCGTAAGCCTTGATTCCGTGTAGCGCATCGCCGCGAAAGATTTAGGATCATCCATTGAACCCCAATTACCCTGCCCGTCTATCAAGGGGTATCGATAACTAAACGGCTGAGCCATTAACACCATGGCGTCATAGCACGCGGAATCACCATGAGGATGAAATTTACCCAATACATCACCCACCGTCCTTGCTGATTTCTTATATTTCGAGGCAGACTTTAAGCCGAGTTCCGACATGGCATAAATGATACGCCTTTGAACAGGTTTCAGACCATCGCCGATATGCGGTAATGCCCGGTCAAGAATGACATACATGGAGTAATCCAGATACGCCTGTTCAGTAAAATCCTGTAAGGATCTTTGTTCATCTTGTACAAAATTAAAATTCATGGTGCTGGATAATTTTTATTCTTTAAGTCTTAATCGTGACTAATGTGACACAAACCCGCTATCACAAGAGTACTCAATGCTCAGGATACTAAACAACGGCCAGATCACCCTTGCTCTCCAGCCAATCTCTTCGATCTGAAACGCGTTTTTTAGCCAACAGCATATCCATTATTCTCTCTGTCCCGTTACTACTGTTATCAATTGTTAATCTAACCAGGCGTCTGGTTTCAATCGCCATTGTTGTTTCACGCAATTGCAGGGGATTCATTTCCCCCAGGCCCTTGAAGCGTTGAACATTTACCTTGCCTTTCCTCTTTTCTGCGGAGATTCGATCCAGCACACCCTGTTTTTCTGATTCATCCAAAGCGTAAAAAACATCCTTACCGATATCAATTCGATAAAGAGGAGGCATCGCCACATGGATATGTCCATTCTCAATGAGAGGACGAAAATGTTTCATAAACAGAGCACATAGTAAGGCCGCAATATGTAACCCGTCAGAATCGGCATCAGCAAGAATACAAATTTTTCCATAACGAAGATCAGTTAAATTATCAGAGCCTGGATCAACACCGATGGCTACAGCAATATCATGTACCTCTTTTGAAGCAAGCACCTGCGATGAGTCAACCTCCCAGGTATTTAATATCTTTCCCCTCAGTGGCATCACGGCCTGGAATTCACGATCACGTGCCTGCTTTGCAGAACCACCGGCGGAATCCCCCTCGACGAGAAATAATTCTGTCACAGCCAGATCTTGTATTAAACAGTCAGTCAACTTGCCGGGCAATGGTGGTCCTCCATGTATTTTTTTGCGAATGACTTTTTTGCTGGCTTTAAGCCTTGTTTGTGCATGTTCAATAGCAAGTTCCGCAATTCTCTCACCTGTTCCAATATGTTGATGCAACCAGTGGCTGAAACTATCCCGAACAACGCCCGTCACGAATACAGCGCATTCTCTTGATGAAAGACGTTCCTTCGTCTGTCCAGCAAATTGCGGTTCATCCAACTTTACGGAAATAATATAACTGCATTTTCCCCAGACATCTTCGGCGCTGAGCTTGATCCCGCGAGGCAATAAATTCCGCGCCTCACAAAATGATCGCATCGCTTCCAGTAGTCCCTGCCGCAAACCGTTAACATGTGTTCCACCCTGAACAGTAGGTACCAGATTGACATAACTTTCCGTAACCATGTCACCGCCTTCAGGCAACCAGTGAAGTGCCCAATCCACCGCTTCATTTGCACCGCTCATACTTTCAAGAAACGGTTCTGCAGGGAGTAGTTCGTGACCTGCAAGCGCCTCGGCCAGATAGCTCTTTAAACCATCGTCATAACACCATTCACTTTTTTCTTTACTGGCTTCGTCGGTAAAGAAAACACGCAACCCCGGGCATAAAACAGCTTTGGCACGTAACACGTGCTTGAGTCCGGGAATTGATATGCTTGCTGTATCGAAATATTTTTTATCAGGCTTGAAATGTATTGATGTGCCTGTATTTCGTTTACCCACCTCACCAACGACAGCAAGTTTTGACGTCACTTCACCGGAAGCAAAAGACATGGCATATTCCTTACCATCACGCTTCACATGTACATCAAGTTTTGATGACAGTGCATTCACGACCGAGATCCCCACGCCATGCAAGCCACCCGAGAATTGATAGTTTTTACCGGAAAATTTTCCGCCCGAATGTAATTTCGTTAAAATGACCTCGACACCTGATATGTTTTCTCCAGGGTGTTCGTCAACCGGTATACCCCGACCATCGTCGAGAACTGATACAGAACCATCCTTGTGTAACGTTATTTCGATTTTTGAAGCATATCCAGAGATCGCCTCATCAACACTATTATCGACGACCTCCTGAACCATGTGATTGGGTCTTGAAGTATCTGTATACATCCCCGGACGTTTCCGTACAGGATCCAGCCCGGTGAGTACCTCTATATCAGCTGCATCATAACTCTGACTCAAGTGTAAATACCTTTTTGGATGAGTGAACTTAAACTAAAACAGGATTTTCATACATGCTGTGAGCATATAACAGGTAGCGGGTAATGACTATGACCTGTCCCCAAAAACCTGAACCACTCACCGGGTTGTGATCTCATAAAATGATTATCCTGATGTCGCTCCCGCATCGTATTCGGGGTTTGTTCCGGGTTTGATATTCCAGGGCACTGTGTGGTCGTTTAGCATTGTAAAATTGTCGCCATTCCTCACCTGCATTGAGTGACAGTAAAATCGTCATTCCCGCGAAAGCGGGGATCCAGAAAAACGAAGGCCTGGTGCCTGCCTAACGCTTTCCTGAGTTTAGTAGTGCACATGGGTGGAAAGAAAAGCCGCTTAATAAAATGACTGAACATCGTCATTCCCGCGAAAAATATGTCCTCGCAGAAGTTGTGTATTTTTTTTGCGTCTTATAGATTCCCGCTTGCGCGGGAATGACGGGGTAGTGGTGCAGGAAGCGCGGAGCTTGAAAAACAACCACCCTAAAGTGGTCCGGTATTTCCGTACCAGTCGATAGGTTGTTTTCATGCGATTTGTTTCTCAGCGTCAACCGGTGTTAGATACACAATATAGCGATGCTCCTTATGATGATTGTGATATTTGATATATTGCATAATGTCGTGTTCAGCTTGTGCGTAAGATGAATAGAAGGTCTTCGGCATCCATGCCGATTTAAAACTTCTAAAACAGCGTTCCATTGGGGCATTGTCCCAACAGTTACCTCGATGGCTCATACTCTGCTTGATATGATATCGCCAAAGCAGTTGCTGAAAAGCACGGCTGGTGTAATGAGTTCCCTGGTCAGAGTGATACATCAATCCCCTGGGTTTAGCTCTGGATTCATAGGCAATACGCAGGGCATACAAATCCATGACCAGGGCTAAATACAGCCACCGTGTCCCGACCCGGACATACGTCACCACACCCAACCTGGTTGGGACGTTGCACCGTGGATTGCGTGACGATCAGCACCGTCATTGCGAGCAAAGCGAAGCAATCCAGATTAAACAATATCTTCATATAAATTGTTCCATTCCGGATTGTGTTTTTCAATCAGGGCAGGTTTCTTTTTGCGGGAGTCAGCTTTAATTTATTTTTCTCTGGCAATGGCATTTTGCATATCTTCAAATATTTCAAGGTATCCTGACTTATCTTTAAAGTTTACTGGATTGCTTCGCTTTGCTCGCAATGACGGCAGGGGTTGATGCTTTCAGGCGGTCACATGGAATGCTGGAAGCTGGTTGCGGTAATGTCTGTATTGTTTGTGGTGATGTTGTAAGTCGTCATTCCCTCCCCCCTGCAACCCCCTCCCCCTGCGGGGTACTCCCCCCTGGTAAAGTGGTCAGGTATTTCCGTACCAGTCGATAGGTTGTTTTCATGCGATTTGTTTCTCAGCGTCAACCGGTGTTAGATACACAATATAGCGATGCTCCTTATGATGATTGTGATATTTGATATATTGCATAATGTCGTGTTCAGCTTGTGCGTAAGATGAATAGAAGGTCTTCGGCATCCATGCCGATTTAAAACTTCTAAAACAGCGTTTCATTGGGGCATTGTCCCAACAGTTACCTCGATGGCTCATACTCTGCTTGATATGATATCGCCAAAGCAGTTGCTGAAAAGCACGGCTGGTGTAATGAGTTCCCTGGTCAGAGTGATACATCAATCCCCTGGGTTTAGCTCTGGATTCATAGGCAATACGCAGGGCATACAAATCCATGACCAGGGCTAAATACAGCCACCGTGTCCCGACCCGGACATACGTCACGTATACCCAACCTGGTTGGGACGTTGCACCGTGGATTGCGTGACGATCAGCACCGTCATTGCGAGCGAAGCGAAGCAATCCAGATTAAACAATATCTTCATATAAATCGTTCCATTCCGGATTGTGTTTTTCAATCAGGGCAGGTTTCTTTTTGCGGGAGTCAGCTTTAATTTATTTTTCTCTGGCAATGGCATTTTGCATATCTTCAAATATTTCAAGGTATCCTGACTTATCTTTAAAGTTTACTGGATTGCTTCGCTTTGCTCGCAATGACGGCAGGGGTTGATGCTTTCAGGCGGTCACATGGAATGCTGGAAGCTGGTTGCGGTAATGTCTGTATTGTTTGTGGTGATGTTGTAAGTCGTCATTCCCTCCCCCCTGCAACCCCCTCCCCCTTGGCAGGGGGAGAGCTTTAGCGAAGCAATTCAGACGAGTTGCAATCAGCACCTGGATTCCTGCTTCCGCAGGAATGACGAGGTGACTGTTGCGATAAGCCCTGCTGGCTACTGACAATCATCGCCGTCACTTTGACGATAGTGCGTGCTTAATTGCTCAACTGGACAGGCTTCTTTGATGCTGTAGTCCTGGTCTACTACCAGACAAGGCAGCATCTTGTTTAAACTCAGGTGTAAAGTGTTTTCGTTCTTTTGTCATGAGCCGTACCTCCATGAGTATGTGATTTCATCACCTATCACCTGGTACGGATTTATTAGACCACTACATAGTGAGTTAGCCGACAAAGTTGAGTGACAGTAAAAGCATTTCCCGCCCTAAAAGCTCTCCCCCTGCCAAGGGGGAGTACCCCGCAGGGGGGAGGGGGTTGTTAGTGCCTGTGCCTCAGCTTTCCCGAGTTTAGCCATGCACAAGTGGCAAGAAAAGCCTGTGCAGTGACCTGCCTGTCTATGCTGTCCATGCAGCCACTACCGCAAAAGTGCCTCGATATTCGTCCTTACCGCATTGAACGAGGGATTGCCCGGAATGGTATCAAGCAGGCCCACCTCATCACGAATACCAAACAGATAGCGGCCCAGCAAGAGTCCGTCACTCTGGTTGGGATCGCCGCCGCTGCCATCCACATCAAGACGACCGCTGGCGAAAGCTCCCGCAATATTCGCCGTGACCGCACTGGCCGAGGGACTCCCCGGAATGGTATCAAGCAAGCCCGCCGCATCACGAATACCAAACAGGTAGCGGCCCAGCAAGAGTCCGTCACTCTGGTTGGGATCACCACCGCTGCCATCCACATCAAGACTCACCGCCGCCATCTCCGTCACCGTCACGGTTACGGTGGCCGCCGTGACGGTACGATAGGTGGTGTCGGTACTGGTCACCGTATGCGTGAGTTGCACGGTCTCGTCGTCTGTATCAGCGTCTTCCACTCCCGTCACGGTGATGGTTTTGGCGGTATTCCAGTCGGTGGCGCTAAACATCAGTGAGGTGGGACTCACCGTCGCAGCAGCGGCATTGGAATGGGTCACGCTAATCGTCACTGCTTCCGTCGGTGGGGTATTCAGGCGCAGCGTATACATGCCAGTCCCACCACGCTCATGGACTGTCAGCGTCGTGGAACTCACGGACACGCCCGGGCCGTCGTTATCATTCAAGGTCACAGCCACGGAGTCTATCGTCACAGCAGCCCCATTGTAGCCAGGGTCCGTACTTGTCGCCGTATGCGTGAGTTGCACGGTCTCGTGGTCTGTATCCGTATCCTCAACACTACTCACCGTCACCGTCCGGGCACTGTTCCAGTTGTCTGTGGTAAACGTCAGTGAGGTGGCACTGAGGGTCACCGCAGTGGCATCGGGATTGGTCACGGTCAGCGTTACCGGCCCTGTCGGTCGGCTGCCCAGCATCAGGGTATAGCTGGTGCTGTCACCCCCTTCGGTGACATTCAGCGCGGTCGGCGACACCCGCACACCCGCAACCACTACCGGGTCGGACGTCAGGCTATCGCCTCCCGCATTCGGATAACTCGCCATCACGCGCAACCACGTGCCTATCTGTGATTGGTCTGATGCAATCGTGTACGTGGCGGTATTATTCGTCCCCGGTGCGGCGGTAAACGGACCCGCCGAGACGGTCGCTGTCTGCCATTGCCAGGTAATGGTACCGACATCGGTATTCGGTGAGGCGTCCGCGTCGGTGACCGCGCCCGCCGTCAGCGTGCCGCCTGCTCTGGCATTGCCGGTGATGGGACCGAGCACACCGCCACGGTCAACCTGTACGCTATTGGAGAACAGGGTGTCGTTGAAATCCCCGCCCTGAGTGACACGCACCCGCAGCCAGTGAGCATGGTCCGCCGCTTGCACCGCGTAGGTCGCTGCTGTGCCATTCTGGCTGATATCTGTTGCGTTGCTACAGTCTTGAGTGGTACAGCGTTGCCATTGATGGGCGTTGATATTGACGGTCAACGTGGGATGGCTCAGCGCACCGGCGGTCAAGATATCATCGACCCTGGCCGGGGTGTTGGGGGTACTGTCCTGGATGGCACCTAATGTCGCGGGCACCGCATAAATATAGTTGTCGGTGGCACTCAGTTCACCGATGACTTGCCTGGTGATGGCTGCGACACTCGCTCCGATATTGCACAGCGGCGAGTTGGCTTGTGCGGTTTGTTCGGTGTTGGTCGTGGTCCCCGAGCGCACTCTTAAATCACCGCTGGCGGTACATGAACTGTCCAATAAGCGCACCCTGTTGCTGCCGGATGGTCGGTAAAACACGATTCCCGATCCCGGGATAGCGGTCCATGAGAGGTTCGGACGGGACAGGTTGGACTTCAGGACTATATTGGTAGGGCCTGTCACGAACAGTGTTCCGCTATTCGGGGTCTCTCGCCCAGTTGTGATGAATCGAGGGGTTGTAAGCGTGACTGTGCCGCCAGTGGTATCAATGCCCGTTAATTGCAGCCGACCATCGCTGTTATTGCGGGTGAGTACCACGCTTGTGATGTCATCACTACCGTAGTTTGTCGCATTGGTATGCCCGGCCGGGCCGTTGACGAGATAGTTGCGCCAGAAGGTCTCACTCGGACGGGTCTCGGTGCCGCCGTGGTTGGTGGTGGTGCTGCCGTAGGCATTGGGACAAGTGTTGCCCGTCCCGGCATTACAGGTGCGTGTCTGGTTCTTGTCGGTGATATTGGCCGCACTCCAGTCGTCCCAGCCATCTGCGGAATAAATATAGTTGTCGGCGGCACTCAGTTCACCGATGGCTTGCCTGGTGATGGCTGCGGCACTCGCTCCGGTATTGCACAGCAGCGAGTTGGCTTGTACGGTGCGTTCGGTGCCGGACGTGGTCCCCGAGCGGACCCTTAAATCACCGGTGGCGGTACATGAAGTGTCCACCAAGACCACCGCGTTGTTGGCGGACGGTCGGTAAAACAAGACGCCCGGCCCCGGGATAGCGGTCCATGAGGGGTTCGGACGGGTCAGGCCGGACTTGAGGGTTATATTCAAGCCAGCGCCTGTTACCGTGAACAGTATTCCGGTACTTGGGGTCACCTGCTCGGTAGTGATGTATTCAATAGGTAAATAGTTTGAGATGCCGGAGACTCCGATCGCCCTTAATCCCAGCCGACCATCGTCGTTGTTGCGGGCGAATGTCATGCTTGTGATGTCTACACCGTTTGCCTCCGTCGCATTGGTATACCCGGCCGGGCCGTTGAGGAGATAGTTCTCCCAAAAGGTCTCACTCGGACGGGCCTCGGCGCCCCCGTGGTTGGTGGTGCCTCTAGTGTAGAAATTGACACACGTGTTGCCCGTCCCGGCATTACAGGTGCGCGTCTGGTTCTTGTCGTTGATATTGCCCGCACTCCAGTCGCCCCAGTTATTAGTATAAATATAGTTATCGGTGGCACTCAGTTCACCGATGGCTTGCCTGGTGATTGCCGAGGCACTCGCCCCGATATTGCACAGCAACGAGTTGGCTTGTACGGTTTGTTCGGTGTCGCTGGTTTGCCCCGAGCGCACCCTTAAATCACCGCTGGCGGTACATAAAGTCTCCAATAAGACCATCTCGGTGCCGACGGACGGACGGTAAATCACCCTGCCATCCCCCGAGATAGGCACCCATGTGAGGTTCGGACGGGACAGTCCGGACTTCAGGTCTATAATACTTTGTTCGCCGAACCGTAAGAGTGTGCCGGTGCTCGGGGTCGCCTGCCCGGTTGTGATGAATAGAGATGGGGGGTCAATGGAGCCGCTCCCAGAAATAACACTCTGGACTTGTAGTCGACCATCGCTGTTGTTGCGGGAGATGGTTACGCCTGTGACGTCAACCCCGCCTCTTCTTTCCGTCGCATTGGTATGCCCAGCCGGGCCGTTGAGGAGATAGTTATTCCAAAAGGTCAGACTCGGACGGGTCTCGGTGCCGCCGTGGTTGGTGGTGCCGCCCCCGTAGGCATTCATACACGTGTTGCCCGTCCCGGCATTACAGGTGCGTGTCTGGTTCTTGTCGGTGATATTCGCCGTACTCCATTCGCCCCAGTCATCGGATTGCGCCCGTGCCGCCGGGCTTGCCAATACCGCCAGCAGGGCAACGGCGGCCATGACTGCCGTCATCCCGCGCCATGCCCCTGACCAGGTTCCTGGTAGTGGCGCGGTCTGCGTTAGTGCGCTAGTGCTGCGGTGCTGCGGTGCTGCGGTGCTGCGGTGCTGCGGTGCTGCGGTGCTGCGGTGCTGCGGTGCTGCGGTGCTGCGGTGCTGCGGTGCTGCGGTGCTGCGGTGCTGCGGTGCTGCGGTGCTGCGGTGCTGCGGTGCTGCGGTGCTGCGGTGCTGCGGTGCTGCGGTGCTGCGGTGCTGCGGTGCTGCGGTGCTGCGGTGCTGCGGTGCTGCGGTGCTGCGGTGCTGCGGTGCTGCGGTGCTGGTGCTTGTTGCACAAGCACCAGTGGGGTGGTGTGTTTACGTGTTTTTGTCAGCATTTGATGCTTCCTCATGTCCAAATTATAGTCTACCTATTACTATCACATGCCATACTGGACCACTACAACCTGCATTGTGTAGTGACAGTAAAAGAGTGTCCCGTATCAAAAGCTCTCCCCCTGGTAAGGGGGAGGGGAATTAGTAGAGCATCGCTATTTAATCCAGGTCCGCCAGTAACGATTCCTTCACTTCAGTATTAACGACATTAACGATGTGGTGATATGCCGGATGCGTTATCCCCGCTGATAAATTGACTCCGCTTTTCAAGGATACAATCATCTCCTTGTCCAGCTCGAACCGAAGAAAATGCACTGCTGAAGTCTTCTCATCGTTACTTCTTTGCATATCCTCGTTTGCAAAAGGCACTATTTTCTCATGTCCATCAACCTTCATCCAGACAGTATCTTCAAGATTTTTCATTTTTGCCAGGGCAATTCTTCTTTCCGCCTCGTCAGCAAACTCTATCATTAGCGTGGCTTTCCAGTTACTGCCGTCGGGAATCAGGGGATTATAAGCGGTTAATTCTTCATCAATTGCTGCAGCTTCAAAAATACGTTCAATACGGAGCATTTCCTGAATTTGATATTGAATCGTAAGCCTGTCTTCAAGATAGAATGTTGCATTGGGACCGACGACTAATTGACGATTCTTTTTATATGCAATCACTTTACTTTTGAAGTCGTTACGCTTTTCCGCATATTCCTCAAGTGACCAAAGATCCTTACGTTCAAGTTTTTTCATTATTATTAATCTATTCCATACGCTTGCTTTAATAAAGCAAATGGACTTGTCGGTTGCATGACTCCATTCAGGCCATTGGCAATTTGCTGCCCTGCCATCGGACAATCACTCACATAATGGTCAATACCGGATTTTTTTATCTTGTCTGTTAGCGGACGACATATTTTCATTGAAAACTCATGGGATTCACTCTTGACTGCATAGGTTCCATCGTGACCCGAACAACGTTCAAGCACTTCTATTGTTGTTCCAGGAACCAACTGCATCACTTCTTTAGTCTTCATGCCTATTTTTTGAACGCGTTGGTGGCAGGAAACATGATAGGCAATTTTTCCAAGTTCATTTTTGAAATGAGTGTCAATTTTCCCCGCCCTATGACGTAACATTAAGTATTCAAATGGATCAAATATATTTTCCTGCACCTTTTGCACGTCAGCGTCATCAGGAAACATTAATGGTAATTCCTGCCTGAACATCAGAACGCAGGACGGAACAGGCGCAATGATATCCCAACCTTCGTCGATTAGCTTGACAAGCTCAGGGATATTGATCCGCTTGTTTTTTTCCACTGATTCCAAATCACCCAATTCCATTTTAGGCATGCCACAACATTTTTCCTTGTCTGTCAGCCGTACGGGAATACCATTATGTTCAAGGATGGAAATTAAATCCTCAACCAGTTGCGGATCATTCTTATTACCGTAACAGGTGACAAATACAGCGACTTTCCCACGTGTCGAGTCTGCAGGCTCAACACTGATTTCTTTTTTGTCACGATTCTTGAAGCGTTTACGTAAATTATTACTGTGAAAATCAGGCAAGACAGCCTGGGGATGTATGCCGATGGTCTTATCCATCACTTTCCGCATCACAGAATTTTTATTCACGGCATTCACTGTTTGCGCCACGACGGGAATACCGGCAAAACTTCCGACAGCATCAGTGGAAGTCAGTACTTTATCTCTTAACTTGCTATTACCTTGTTTATACTTGATCGCCTTCGCCTGTAGCATCAAATGTGGAAAATCGACATTCCACTCGTGGGGAGGAACATAAGGACATTTGGTCAGATAACATAGATCGCACAGATAACACTGATCGACGACTTTTGAATAATCCGATTTTTTGACACCATCAACTTCCATGGTCCCGGAGTCATTAATCAGATCGAATAACGTCGGAAAGGCATTACACAAACTGAAGCAACGGCGACAGCCATGACAGATATCGAAAACACGTTCCAGTTCTGTGTTTAAAATATCTTCATTGAAGTATTCAGGATTTTTCCAATCAATAGGATGACGCGTAGGAGCCTCTAACCCCCCTTCTCCGTTATCTATTGTACTATCTGACATGATTGGATTAACTGGATTTTGCGAAGCAAAAACCGGGCATGATGCCCGGTCTTATTCACTACAATTAACGACAAAGTCACACTTAATCAAGAATCAAGCGTATCTAAAGCCTTTTGGAAACGATTAGCGTGTGAGCGTTCCGCTTTTGCCAACGTTTCGAACCAATCAGCAATTTCGTTAAAACCCTCTTCGCGAGCAGACTTGGCCATGCCTGGATACATATCCGTGTATTCGTGCGTTTCTCCGGCAATCGCTGCTTTCAGATTATCTGAGGTTGAGCCAATGGGTTCACCTGTCGCGGGATCCCCAACTTCTTCCAGATATTCAAGGTGTCCGTGCGCATGCCCTGTCTCACCTTCCGCTGTTGAACGAAATACAGCCGAGACATCGTTGTGACCTTCAACATCCGCTTTTTGTGCGAAATAGAGATAGCGACGGTTTGCCTGCGACTCACCGGCAAATGCGGCTTTTAGATTTTCTTCAGTTTTTGAACCTTTCAACGACATAATCAACCCCTCCGTTATGAATTTTTGCTTTAATGTAATTGAGACGATTATAGACAGTTTTGCAGGCTAATTCTAAATATTTTTTATCGATTTATTTCTATACGAAATCATATCGCCGATCATTAATTTAACGTGGATCATGATAAATATTTTTAAATGCCAATAAGCGCTGGTCGTATTTACATGGATAGTTAAATACTATTTCAATAAAGTGACAACGCGGATAATATGGACTGTGCATCGTATCTTGATTGACTGAGAGAAGTGAGACGGACCAGGTCTCTCGCGTGTAATTCAAACCTATGGTTACAATACCGATAAACAGGGGGAAATACCTTTGCCGAAGAAGAAAAAATCATCGAATTTTGAGAAAGATCTACAAGAGCTTGAAGAACTGGTGGGAAAAATGGAAGAAGGAGAACTTAGTCTCGAAGAATCACTGCTTCATTTTGAACGTGGGATTGGTCTGACGCGTGCTTGCCAGAAAGCCTTGTCCGAGGCAGAACAAAAAATACAAATTCTTTTAACTGAAGATGGTTCGCAAAAATTGCAGCCTTTTTCATCGGACGAAAACCCGGACAATAACTAATGGGGAAGTTAAAAAATCTTCTGCAGGAATATCAATCCTGTGTGGGAGATGCACTTGAATCGTGGCTCCCTTCGGCAGAAACACAACCGGAAAATCTTCATGCGGCCATGCGCTACGCAGTACTCAGTGACGGTAAAAGAATAAGGCCCGTGCTGGTTTACGCTGCGGGTCATATGTTCGGTATTGACCGCAAAGCCCTGCATGCACCTGCCTGTGCCGTAGAGATGATCCATGCGTATTCTCTAATTCATGATGATTTACCTGCAATGGATAATGATGATTTACGCCGAGGCCGTCCAACCTGTCATAAAGCATTTGATGAGGCGACTGCCATATTGGCCGGAGATTCTCTGCAAGCACTTGCCTTCCGTGTCCTGGCACACGATAAAGATATGACTATTCCCGCAGAACAGCGTATCAAGATGATAGACATCCTGGCACACGCCAGTGGCTCCACAGGAATGGCGGGGGGGCAAGCCATCGATCTGGCCTCGGTAGGAAAAGAACTGATTATCACCGAATTGGAAAATATACATACTCATAAGACCGGCACTCTTATCAGGGCCAGTGCAGAACTGGGCGCGCTATCACAACCGGAACTGGATGAGGAATTATTTGACAGAGTGTCATATTACGCTGGATGTATCGGTCTCGCCTTTCAGGTTCAGGATGACATCCTCGATATAGAAAGCGACACCCAGACTTTAGGTAAACCCCAAGGTTCTGATCTGGAAAAAAATAAACCAACATACCCTAATTTACTCGGTCTTGACGGCGCAAGAGATGTGGCCAAACAATTACATGAAAAAGCCATTTCAAGTTTATCCGCATTCGACGAAAAGGCTGATCCGTTAAGATGGATAGCCGATTATATCGTCCAAAGAGACAAATAGGGGTATGCATATTGTTCGCCCCGAAAAAATGCCAAATAGTTGGTGATTGAATCAGTTAACGAGTAGAGTAAACTGTTACCAATGAGCGAATTTGCCGGTTGCCACCAGCAAGGCGGCGGTTAAGATTTTTAATTTTCCAGTGAGCACAAAATGTTACAGACAGCAAAAAAACCCACTCCCATCCCGGACACCCAAAATATCCGGGACACACGTCATATCGCAATCAATCAAGTCGGCATCAAGGATATCCGCCATCCGGTCGTGGTCGGTGATCGATCCGGAGGTGAACAACACACCATCGCGAACTTTAATATGTATGTCAGTCTGCCGCATGACTTTAAAGGCACACATATGTCACGTTTCGTTGAAATTCTAAATCAGCATGAATACGAAATCACGGTTAAATCCTTTAAAAGGATGCTTGCAACGATGACTGAACGTCTGAATGCAAAAGAGGGGCATATTGAAATGAGTTTCCCCTATTTTATTAACAAGGCAGCCCCGATTTCAGGTGTCAAGAGCCTGATGGACTATCAAGTATCTTTTATTGGTGAATGCAATAATGAACAGTCTTCTGTCCTGGTCAAAGTCGTGGTGCCGGTGACGACGCTTTGTCCTTGCTCAAAAAGTATTTCTGACTATGGTGCGCATAATCAGCGATCTCATATCACTATCTGCGTACGGACCAAAGAATTTCTGTGGATAGAAGAACTGATTGATATGGTTGAAAAAGTGGCTTCCTGTGAACTTTACGGTCTTCTAAAAAGACCCGATGAAAAATATGTCACTGAAAGAGCCTACGATAACCCGAAATTTGTTGAAGACATTGTCAGGGATGTTGCTGTTCAATTTAATCGCGATAATAGAATCACATCCTACGTTGTCGAGTCCGAAAATTTTGAATCAATTCACAACCATTCGGCCTATGCCAAAATCGAGCATAGTAAAGAAACGGGATGATCCTGAATAGTTATATCACTATATTTCATGTTTCTTGGCTTCGTTCCAAAGTTCGTCCATGGTTTCCAGCGTTGCTTGGGTTAAATCACGCCCCTGTTCCTCCAGTGAGCTTTCAATAAAAGCGAATCTGGTTTCAAATTTTGCGCTTGTTTTCCTTAATGCAGACTCTGAATCCATTTGAAAATGTCTGGCCAAATTGACACATGAGAAAATCAGATCACCGATCTCACCCTCGATTTTTTTTATATCTTGAGGCTCTGAATTTATCTCTACTTTAACTTCATGCAATTCTTCCTCGATTTTATCCAGCACTGCCTGAATATCAAGCCAATCAAAACCTGCTGTCGCCGCTCGATTTTGCAGTTTTTGTGCCCTTGCCAGGGCCGGCATCGCCTTATTGATTCCACCTAATAAACCATTGTCATGGCCAATACCCGCTTTTGCCTCTGCTCTTTCCTTTTTTTTAATTTTTTCCCAGGCGATTGATTGCGCCTTTGCATTGGGAATCTTACTTTCTCCAAAGACATGTGGGTGTCGACGAATGAGTTTTTCATTAATTTTCGAGGTTACATCCGTAAAATTGAAAGCATCTTGTTCATCTGCCAGTGCTGCGTGATAGACCACCTGGAACAGCAGATCGCCCAGTTCCGAACATAGATCATTCATATCATTCCGGCTAATGGCATCAACGACTTCATAGGCCTCTTCAAGCGTGTAAGGAGCAATTGTTGAAAAATCCTGTTCAAGATCCCATGGACAACCATTTTCCGGATCACGTAAAGATTTCATGATATCCAGTAATTTATTTATCTGTTCCATTCATATCGCCTGTTAAACAACTCATATAATGACTTGATTTTATACTCTTTTTAGCATACAACATGCGAAAAATTTTTGTCATGTCGGTGGATTAATACAATTACTATCATGAAAAACAACCTATGTCGCCACTTATACTGAGGCTCAATACTGCGGGCCAACCTGTAAAATGGATACCCTGGCAGGAGGCCATATGTCTCTATGCACGAGATATGATTGCCTGGACTGCCGGCGACAGCATGTTTCCCTTTCGAGGCGGTACCAACAGAATCACAGGTAAACTTTCACTCATCGAAGTGAACTCAATCATTGCTGTTAAACGCTCAGTCATTAAAAAAGAATTTCGGCGCGACTCGCCCCCTCTGACAAATCGTGAATTATTCCTGAGAGATGCGCATCTATGCATGTATTGCGGTGGAAACTTCCGCGAAGCTGATTTAACGCGAGATCATGTACACCCGCTTTCGAAAGGCGGCAAAGACAGATGGTCAAATGTCGTCACCGCATGCAAAAACTGTAATTCAAGAAAAGGTAACCGACGACCTGAAGAAGCGAACATGCCACTTTTAGCCGTGCCATTTATTCCTAACTGGGCGGAATATCTTGCACTGTCAAATCGCAAAATTTTGGCGGATCAAATGGAATTTCTTCAATCTCAATTTAGTAACAGACCCATGCCGTTCCAGAATAATTGAGTGGCGAGCCACCTTTACACCTGTATGCGCTCGCGGGGTGGATTGGTGACTTTGGTATTTGCCATATTCTGCGGCGTATGTGCTGAAAAGTTGTCAGGATAACAAGGGAATTAAAAGAACGATTTTAAGTCTCAACTATACAACTCAATAAATACAAAAATCCGGTTCTTTGTGTATCAGTCCACGCAATACATTACCAGCGTTACACAGGAATCAATGAATAAAGAGGTTATCTGAATGACCAGGCATCTATATAGTATTTTGTTTTTATCCGCCATGTTCCCGTTGCAATCGCAGGCAGTTGACAGTAACGGTCACTTCGCGATATGGGGTAAAGGTAATAAATCTTGTCATAGCTATAATATCTCCAGAGACACTGAAGAAGAACAAGGATATAAAGACTATATCATGGGTTATTTAACCGCTTTCAACGTACAACTACCCGATACTTACAGGATTGCCGGAGAAATGAATCTTGACGATATTCTGGCCTGGCTGGATGATTACTGCGATTTAAAACCAATTCTACCTTTTGAACAATCGCTGGCTAGTTTTATCAGGGAGAACCATGAAAAGAGAATGAAAAAGTCTCCTGCAAAAAACCGTCGTTAATTTCCCTGATGTTAACTGTCGTCGTATCTCAAAACCACATCCGTTTGCGGGATAAAATAATTGATATCACATGTGAAATAAGTCATCATCCGCGCATGAGAAATTTGAACTGCCTCATACTGGTACAATGACTCAACGGGAGAACGAAACTATGTTGGTAAAAATCACTAAAATTTTCACGCTGGCATTTGCCATGGCCATCGTCGGCGGCTGTGCTGACATGTCTCGAATAGATGCGCTTCAGGCAACAGCTGATGCGGCACTTGCTGAAGCACGTTCAGCTTCCGCTACCGCTAATAACGCACTGTCAGTTGCAAATGAGGCGAACTCAGCTGCTGCAGAGGCCAAGTCAAATTCAACCACGGCACTGGAATGCTGTAACGATAACACTGCGAAACTTGATCGCATGTTTGAAAAAGCAATGAGGAAATAGTGTATTTCCTTGCAGTATGTGTACATACAAACCTTACATGACATACACATGGGAAACCTTGCTGATTTGTTAGGTTGAGATTTGTCATTAGTAAAAAAAGCCCCGCTGATGCGGGGCTTTTTTTATTTCAGATATGTCGCTCTTTTTTAACTTGAATAGATGTCAAGTGTCCGCGTTTCAGTTGCTAGTTTGTTGATTTAGGATGTGTCGGCAGATTTATGAACAGGCTCATGATGAGTGACTGGGTTTCAGTTGCTAGTTTGTTGATTTAGGATGTGTCGGTACTGTTAAGATGTGCATTGGTTTATTTGTCCCGGTTTCAGTTGCTAGTTTGTTGATTTAGGATGTGTCGGGAGCTTCTACAACCAAAGCATCGGGGGCAATTTCAGTTTCAGTTGCTAGTTTGTTGATTTAGGATGTGTCGGGGGGTAAACTCTCACGCGGCGGTGATGCCTTTGACCGTTTCAGTTGCTAGTTTGTTGATTTAGGATGTGTCGGGGGTTACTTTTGAAGGCTTGATGAATAAAGTGAAGTTTCAGTTGCTAGTTTGTTGATTTAGGATGTGTCGGGCGTGATCCGGCTTATTTTGAGCAGAACTATAAAAGTTTCAGTTGCTAGTTTGTTGATTTAGGATGTGTCGGACGAAATGCAAGATGACACTACCGAGTATGGAGAGTTTCAGTTGCTAGTTTGTTGATTTAGGATGTGTCGGTGGTTGGTGTTATAGGGATTAATTTAAACTTAAAAGTTTCAGTTGCTAGTTTGTTGATTTAGGATGTGTCGGTTTCGAGATTTTCAATACTCTTATATCGACCTAAAGTTTCAGTTGCTAGTTTGTTGATTTAGGATGTGTCGGCGCCAAGGCACTGAAACCCCCGGCTCAGTCGCTGTGTTTCAGTTGCTAGTTTGTTGATTTAGGATGTGTCGGCCGTGCAGAAGTCACAACCGGATCAACAACAGCGGAGTTTCAGTTGCTAGTTTGTTGATTTAGGATGTGTCGGAGCGGTTGTCGGTATCTAATTGCTCCGCCACTAGGAGTTTCAGTTGCTAGTTTGTTGATTTAGGATGTGTCGGGAAACCCTCTCGCCTGTGAAGCTGTGAAGCACTTCCAGTTTCAGTTGCTAGTTTGTTGATTTAGGATGTGTCGGACCTATGTAAGATTGCTTCGTGCAGTGTTAGACCAGTTTCAGTTGCTAGTTTGTTGATTTAGGATGTGTCGGCTTGCCTCTAAGCGGGGTACTGGGAGGATTCTCTGTTTCAGTTGCTAGTTTGTTGATTTAGGATGTGTCGGTTCGGCGGCGCAAGCAATGCCCACGCTTCGAGTTTGTTTCAGTTGCTAGTTTGTTGATTTAGGATGTGTCGGTCTTATAGCTCCCATCAGCCAGCCTAACCACATTGTTTCAGTTGCTAGTTTGTTGATTTAGGATGTGTCGGCTCATTGAAGAACTTACTTGTGTGATGCCAGCTCGAGTTTCAGTTGCTAGTTTGTTGATTTAGGATGTGTCGGGCGAGTTTCTGGCAGGTACAGACGAAAGGCACACGTTTCAGTTGCTAGTTTGTTGATTTAGGATGTGTCGGAATTAAAAATAGGTGATGATGATGAAAAAGGTTCAGTTTCAGTTGCTAGTTTGTTGATTTAGGATGTGTCGGAGTTAAAAAAGGTGATAGATATGAAAAAAGTTCAGTTTCAGTTGCTAGTTTGTTGATTTAGGATGTGTCGGGTGATTCTCCCAGTATTCTGCGTTTGTATAAACTGTGTTTCAGTTGCTAGTTTGTTGATTTAGGATGTGTCGGACTACTATCTGTGCGCCTTTCTCCGCGTAGTCAGGTTTCAGTTGCTAGTTTGTTGATTTAGGATGTGTCGGACTGGGGAGGATATTGTACAGATAATGTGCCTCATCGTTTCAGTTGCTAGTTTGTTGATTTAGGATGTGTCGGCCTCAATACCGACTAGAAAAGCAAATTCAACGCCTGTTTCAGTTGCTAGTTTGTTGATTTAGGATGTGTCGGCTACCTTCTGGTACTTTTAGTCATTGTTTATTTGCGTTTCAGTTGCTAGTTTGTTGATTTAGGATGTGTCGGTACCTATGTAAGATTGCTTCGTGCAGTTTTAGACCAGTTTCAGTTGCTAGTTTGTTGATTTAGGATGTGTCGGACTGGTACTGGCGACTTTAAAACGCTTTCTGCCGTGTTTCAGTTGCTAGTTTGTTGATTTAGGATGTGTCGGATACTATACAACCGTTGCTAATCATAAGTATCTTGGTTTCAGTTGCTAGTTTGTTGATTTAGGATGTGTCGGTGCCTTAGACATAATGACTTGTGGTATCAAACTCAGTTTCAGTTGCTAGTTTGTTGATTTAGGATGTGTCGGTGTCGGCGAATGGACAGGGTTACAGTGCCTTTGTTGTTTCAGTTGCTAGTTTGTTGATTTAGGATGTGTCGGGAGATAGGATCTCGCTGTCTGGCGGCTCTTTTTCAAGTTTCAGTTGCTAGTTTGTTGATTTAGGATGTGTCGGTGCAGCGCGGTTCATGCGCGATCCGGCATATTTTGGTTTCAGTTGCTAGTTTGTTGATTTAGGATGTGTCGGCGTAATTGTCGCCAGCATGATTTTCTTCTGGCGGTGTTTCAGTTGCTAGTTTGTTGATTTAGGATGTGTCGGACGTAATCATCATCTGAGTAAATCCCGGCGGCGAAGTTTCAGTTGCTAGTTTGTTGATTTAGGATGTGTCGGAAACTTGGATAAGGTGCGGACAAACAGGATTTTTGGTTTCAGTTGCTAGTTTGTTGATTTAGGATGTGTCGGTACCGACCGCCGTAACGACTGATGTCATATTCGTGAGTTTCAGTTGCTAGTTTGTTGATTTAGGATGTGTCGGCAGGCAAGTACATGCGCTTCTTGTACGGCCGTTTGTTTCAGTTGCTAGTTTGTTGATTTAGGATGTGTCGGGTGCTAACCGGTGACCTCTGAGAGTGAACGTTCATGGTTTCAGTTGCTAGTTTGTTGATTTAGGATGTGTCGGGCACAACTTTCACCAAAACACATATCGAATCGATTAGTTTCAGTTGCTAGTTTGTTGATTTAGGATGTGTCGGATTTAAATTTAACTTAATTTTTTCAAGGGTTTACAGTTTCAGTTGCTAGTTTGTTGATTTAGGATGTGTCGGTTTTGGGCGGCCTTGGGGGAATTGGTAACCCTCTGTTTCAGTTGCTAGTTTGTTGATTTAGGATGTGTCGGTGCTGAGTCAAAAACATGACAACAAAAACCTCAGTTTCAGTTGCTAGTTTGTTGATTTAGGATGTGTCGGAAGGCAAGTTGATAAGTTATGAAGAGATGTTCAGGTTTCAGTTGCTAGTTTGTTGATTTAGGATGTGTCGGGCCTCACAGGGGGAAGACGGCTTTAATCAATGACAAGTTTCAGTTGCTAGTTTGTTGATTTAGGATGTGTCGGGACTCATTTAATGGACGTTAAGACAATAACATCAACGTTTCAGTTGCTAGTTTGTTGATTTAGGATGTGTCGGTTTGAGAGATGTGCAGAGTTTGCGAGGCATTTCGTGGTTTCAGTTGCTAGTTTGTTGATTTAGGATGTGTCGGTTAAAGGTCAGGTTGCCTGGCATTGTAGTAGCTGGTTTCAGTTGCTAGTTTGTTGATTTAGGATGTGTCGGTGCAAAACGCTTAACCCAATGCCAACCACTTAGCCGTTTCAGTTGCTAGTTTGTTGATTTAGGATGTGTCGGAGAAGTCCAGCAGATTTTAGAAATGCAGTGGAATTGTTTCAGTTGCTAGTTTGTTGATTTAGGATGTGTCGGGAGTACAGGGGAGGTTGTCGATTATAGTCAGTAGGTTTCAGTTGCTAGTTTGTTGATTTAGGATGTGTCGGACATTGAGTTACTTTCAGAGTTTCAGGACGAACACGTTTCAGTTGCTAGTTTGTTGATTTAGGATGTGTCGGGATAAACGACGAGCGATAAAAAACAAGAGGCGCAGTTTCAGTTGCTAGTTTGTTGATTTAGGATGTGTCGGGGCATGATTAACCTGCATGAAAATCTACCCGAAGTTTCAGTTGCTAGTTTGTTGATTTAGGATGTGTCGGCTGCTTCCTCAGCTCCGCAAATATACGACCGTGGTTTCAGTTGCTAGTTTGTTGATTTAGGATGTGTCGGCGTAAGAGGTGGTGACCCTCATCCATCACCCAGGTTTCAGTTGCTAGTTTGTTGATTTAGGATGTGTCGGCTATTATATGCAAGTCTCACAATCTCGACATGGGCGGTTTCAGTTGCTAGTTTGTTGATTTAGGATGTGTCGGCAACGCATGGGACAGGTTCCGTAGCAGTCTGCAAGGTTTCAGTTGCTAGTTTGTTGATTTAGGATGTGTCGGATACGGGCAGTTTAATGGTGATGTGATCGGTGTTGTTTCAGTTGCTAGTTTGTTGATTTAGGATGTGTCGGACACGAGATGTTAAAGTCTACTACCGGGATCCGAGTTTCAGTTGCTAGTTTGTTGATTTAGGATGTGTCGGATGTCGGGGCAAGTGCTGCAGCCATCACCAAACAAGTTTCAGTTGCTAGTTTGTTGATTTAGGATGTGTCGGCTGATCATAGATGCGATTGACACGTGGGAACCAAGTTTCAGTTGCTAGTTTGTTGATTTAGGATGTGTCGGTCCATGAACTTTGATTGATTACCAGCTTGCATGAGTTTCAGTTGCTAGTTTGTTGATTTAGGATGTGTCGGTCCTAAAAACTCATCACGGGTGATGATGATATTCACGGTTTCAGTTGCTAGTTTGTTGATTTAGGATGTGTCGGTTTGTTTTTTGAGTGCGGCTACTCTTACAGAGATTCGTTTCAGTTGCTAGTTTGTTGATTTAGGATGTGTCGGAAGTCTTAAATCTGTTCAGCTCCTTGTCGAAGACCGTTTCAGTTGCTAGTTTGTTGATTTAGGATGTGTCGGCACAGGTGGAAGGTTTGGCAGGGCGGATGGTCAGACTCGTTTCAGTTGCTAGTTTGTTGATTTAGGATGTGTCGGAGGCAATGGACGAGTCCACGTCAAAAAGACTAACCAGTTTCAGTTGCTAGTTTGTTGATTTAGGATGTGTCGGGGAAAGATTATTTTTTTCTTATTCAGTCGATAAGCAGTTTCAGTTGCTAGTTTGTTGATTTAGGATGTGTCGGCCTATCATGAAGTATTGATTTTGCCTGACTTTATAGCGATTTTTTTTGGTATTTTTGCGAAAATCATGAAAATGCCGGGAAAGGTTGAATTTTGCGAATTTTTTTATTAAGCTGGCTTGGCATCGACACATCCTAAACAACAATTGATGCACTGAAATCATCTAAAATAAAGATTGATAAACCTATCTGCATTGTGCATGGTGCCCCGCTCTGGCGGGGTTTTAATTTTCTCCCACAAAATCCTTTTACCATCCTCTATCGTTACAATGATTGAGATATTCGCACTGGGTGCATTGCGCTTGTGTCGCGGAACTATCCGGCAGAACGGATTGCTCCAAATCATCCAAAATACGGTCACGAATGCGCTTCACCTGTGCTTTATGTTCTGCCGTGAAAGTAATCGGATGGGTTTTACCCTTGTGCTCAAACAACATAAATCCATGCCGACAAGCCAGGTTATAGTGGTGTTCGGCCGCCATCGCGTAGGCGGTGAGTTGTATGATTTGTCCACGAGTCGGTTTGTGTCCGCTTAATTTGAATTCCAGCGGATAGATTTCATGCGGGGTGATCAGCACGCTATCAATCAACCCGTGCATACGTAATTCAGCGGCGTTAACAAATACATTGAACTCTTGCCGTGCCTGTACCAGATTGAAGCGTTGTAAGGTTCTGTGCCTGAATACTTTCTCTTGTTGACGATGTAACGCCTCCCCCTGCCTGACCCATGCCGGACGGGGTGGATTGAGATTAAGCAGCTCCTGAAAATAGGGAATGCGCGGGCAGAAACAATATTGCCGGAGCAAACTCACAGGTAAACTATAGGACATGATACTCGGCGATTTTCTGCGGAAAGTCGGTTTTGTTATACCCAATCCCGTTATCTTTCCGGATCTGTTCGGCTAATTTAACCCGTGCGATAAAAGCCTTGTCGGTTTTCTCACAGTGCTCTCGTAACAGGCGTTTCACACTGTTTTCCTCAGCCTTGTTTAAATATCCCCAGAATACCGATTTCTGGATTGCGATCAGGCTGATGTCTTTGAGTTGGTTGAATAACCTGGTGCGTTGTTTGGTATCGGTGATGTCATAACTGACCAGTACCTCATTGTATAATTTCGCCTGTGCCATGCTACCACCTGAAATGATAGGCTTTATATCGCTTGTCGCCGCAGAACGTACCGGCAAGATGATAGATTTGTCGTTGTAGTATGCTTTCCAAACGCATCTTGCGCTTGCGATAATGGTAATGGGTGGCGAAGGTTTTATGGATATCAGCAATGATTTTTTTCTTGATGGTCGGTGTCAACTCACCGGTGTCCTGTAATGCGTTACGTTGTTTGATAATATTTCGATCTACCGCCCACGCACGATATTCTTCCATCATGTCCAGTACCAGAGAGGGTTTGCCAGCACGTTGTGCATGGAAAATACCGGCATAGGGTTCCAGCCCGGCATTCAACAAGGCATTCCACACGTAGGAAGAAAGGATGGCATAACCGTAATTTAACGCCTTGTTACCGACATCCTGTGCTTGCCTCCCTACCCTGTTCTTGAAGCCGGCGGGCATCAAGGCTGTCTCGACCAGACATTGCCAGTAAAGGTGCGCTGCCTGTCCCTCCAGTCCCAATAAAATATCCTGCCAATGATCAAAGTTTTGCCATGATTTGGTTTTGATTTGTTGGGCAATCATTTTTAATTGCGCTGCTGTGTTGTCAATGTATGCGGCTTTATCACTGTGGTATTTTTTGAAGTACAGTAAAACAGCTCGTTGGTTGTTGATTTTTCCTTCAATAATCACCGCAGACAAAGTCGCGGTATCGAGGCGGTCGATAAAGGCGAATTGCTGTTGACGCACGCGCACCACAGCGTGTTGCTGAGTGCCCGATAAGCTGGCGACCACTTCATTCCTGAAATCGGTGAGAAATAATTTAATACCGCGATTGGCGCATGCAATAATGACATCGGAAGAAAAACTCACCCCACGCCGTGCAATCTGGATGCTTTTGATGCGATTAAGCGGATATTCCTTGACTGCTCCCTCTTCCTTGACTGTCAAACATTCACTGCGAATACCAACAAACTGGCCGTATTCGCTTAGGGTTAGGTGGGCGTGCATGGGGAATATGTCGGCATAGACACAATCGCTACGTTACCGGATCCCCGCATTTATAAGCGTCTCGAAGAGGATCAGTGAGAGATGTTCGATACGATAATTCTACTTTTTTTGGTAAGGATTGAACAGCAAATCCCACCTTATTCTTATCTATTCTTGGGATTGGTATTTTTTTCTTTGTCAATAGTTGCTTAAACTTCTTACATTTTGTTTCATCTTCAAATACTAATTGAAGATTTGATGGTGGTTGGTCAAAATTGATATCTGAAAATTCGCATATTTCCTTAAAGAGATATTTACCAACCATAATAGAAATATCAATCCGCTTACCTTCTGCCAATGTCAGCTTGCATTCCATAATATGCTCAGACTCTAAATTTACCCGTCTGCAGGAACCAAATTTTTCTACATCGGTATCATTCGAATTTTTCACAATATGCGGTTTGCCGGATTTCCCGAGATAGGCAACATTAGCACTGGATTTTAATTGAGGATCAAAAGTAATCCCTTTTTCGCTCATGTCAATATTGCCTTCGGAATCTTGAGAAAAACCACAAGCGTAACTATTTTCAATGGCACTTACTTGATAGACATCATCACCGGTCACGGGATTTTTTCGCTTGATTCTGAACCCACCTGATGGACTGGAGATAACCGGCAAGGAATATACTTTTCGTACTCGTTTATGATGGTTTGAATTTTCCATTTTATTTGTATGGAAAAATTCTTCGAATAAATTATCCCAACTTTTCTGGGGAATAAAGTCTTGTGCCGGTTCTCTGAAACATGTTTTCATTGTGGTGGTTTTACCGTGGCAGTCTATGACTGGAAAATTGATTAATCTTTCCCAATCTACTTTAGCGGGTAATGTGATATCGTCTATATCGAATTTAAATTTGTCAAAGTCACTTTGGGAAATAAATTTCTTACCGGTAATCAAGTTTTTGATATTTTTCTTTTCAACACAATACCGTAGCTCCTCCAATGCTTCTGCTTGTTTAATATCCTCGTCATCACATACTTCTTTGGCGCATTTTTGTAAATGCGCCAATGCTTTGCTTTTATCCACCGACAAATAACCAAACTTTCCATGGTAGTCATCTAAACTTCCACTGACCGATGCCTTGTTTTTGCGCCGAGTGGAACCCGTGTATAAAAATTCTTTCAACAGATTGAAATATTCGTTGTCCTCGCGCTTTTGCTTTTCTATCTTTTTATTTTCGTCCTTACCTCCTTTAATCAATGGATTAATTTCAATACAATTATCCAGAGAAAAACCACAAAAAAGTTTGCCATCATTCAGTAGAACAGGCATAAATCGCTCGCCATAAATAGTCTCCTTGAAAATTTTTGTTGATGATAAATCCTTATGATATTTTGCTCTCCTCTTGATGTGTTGGACTATTGCTTCCTGTGGCAACAATTTTTTTAACCAGTCTGCATTCTCCGATAACTCGACTGTATTTACTGTCTTCAGCCTTTCCGCCACTTGTTGGTTTTGTAGCGCGGTCGCCAGCACCATAGCCGCATCAATTACATGGGAAAAGGCACCTTGTTGTTTATCGGATTTTTTATATTCTTCGTACTTATTACACAACACATCCCGAACCCTGGAGACTTCCTGTGCATCCATCTGATACACCTTGAACTCTGCATTCGGATATTTGCCTCTTAATACGCGAACCAATAGTTTAGCCAGATACGCTTGTGTGCCATTGACCAAAGTTCTATAGCGAGTATTAAGTAACGGGAAAGTTTTCTCATCCAGGTCTTGCAGAAACAAGGCATGGCGCAGATAGTTCTGCTCGTGGCTTTCCAGATTATGAAAACCGGAAAAATTATCTGTATCCAGGTTGTTAATGAACTGTCGGATTTCCTGCTTTATGTCTCCTGGACTTTTATTACCAAAAACTTCTCGCAAATACTCACTATTTAACTGCTCGAAAGAATATCTATTGTCTCCTTTTTCTTGATTGCCCCTGCCCGAGCAATAAAGCAGATTAGCCTCGGAGTTGTATACCACATCGCCATGCTGCCTGGATTTAGCTTGAGGAATGATATGATCGATTTCGCCGACACCGATTGTTTCGCCAGTGTACGGACATATTTTATTTCCTTTGATCCGTTTATCTTTATCTTCCCATTGTTCTTGTTGTCTTTTCTCGCCTTCTTCGACTCGGTCTTTTGCTTTTGTTGAAACATTTTTTTCGCCTTTGATATCGTGCAGACTCTTTTCAAATTTAAACTTATTTTGTTCCAGTAATACGGGGATAAGCATTTCTCCACTTTCACCAATCCCCAACCCTTCAAGTTGAACAATTTTATGCCGAGCGATTTCATATGCCTGCCTTTCCAGTATGCGACCCAACATGCCATCAAACGGGCGTACACTGTCTTTTGTTAGTCTTACCGCGTTGGCAATTTTATTTTCAGGGATTTCTTCACTGATTTCATTCCGCCAGGCATTTTCTTCGGTGTTATATCTATCGGTTTTGCTGAATCCACCAATATCCGTTTCCAGATGGTTGTACAACTGTGCAATGCTGTACGGGTTAGCATACTTCGCTTTCTTGTCGTCGTCATGCTCGAAATAATCAGCGATATGTGTAGCGACTTTTGCAGCATCCTCAATCGCTGTTTTTACATTCTTATGTTTTTCTTCATATTTTTCCCATCCTTTTTTTTGCTGTTCTGTAATTTCCTCGGGTTTGCTTTTCAGCACATATTCCCTGCGTTTAATCCTTTTCATTACATCATTAAATTCGTTACCGTATTTTTTACGAATTTCTTCTATGCTTTTTGCCACGCTTTTGGCTGTTTTCCTTGCGCCTGTTATTTTTTCACTCCAGCAATCTTTTTTGAAAGATTCTAATTCGGGTTCTGATAGTGTTTTACAAACAATATGTCCGACCAGCCTGTGTTGCAGCTTGCTTTTGTGTGGCGGATTGGTGTCGCAACAAAAAAATAAACTGTCTTTGTTATCTGACCACAACCCCTGCCTGGCGATTTCTGTTTCTGCATAGTAGGATTTGCAAAGTGAAATAAATGCTTGCGCATTGTTGTCACCGATATGTTGCTTTAACAAGGTCAAAGATTTCCTGGCGTCATCTTTGGCATGCTCTAAAGAATCAAGAGAACATAACAACCTTAATTTGTAAGGATCCAGGAATTTGCTCCGGTCGAATATTCTTTGCAGTATATTGGCTGATTTCCGGCTTTCATAATCATCTAATACCCCTTGTATCATTTTATGAGTGCAGTCCTCGATATTTTCATTGATAGAAAATAAAGTTGTAGTACGGCTGTCGTCAGTCGGAAGACAGTAGTGCTTCACAATCTTTTGAGTCATATCCAGCCAGTTATTCATTTTCTTATCCAATGCAGATGGTTTCAGCCTTAAGGTTTTATCCTTAATGGTCTCCTTGATGCGGTTGTTCTGGTCTTCGTAGGGTGGAATAGTCAGTTCAGGCGCAGATGTGGCTAGAATTTTCAAAATATCCTGCTGCTTTAATTTCAACAGTTTATTACGCTTCTCTTTTTCATCATCTTGCTTACAGTGCCAGCCTTGAATCCATCGGAAAAATAATTTATGCAGTTTCTGTGGTAGCCATTTATCACTGTTTTGCATCTGCTTGTCATTAAAGTATTTACGCAACACCCGCAACTGTAAATTACTGATGTTACCAATGAGATTAGCGATACATTCAGCGGTTAATTCATCATTCAGTAGTGGATTGAGTAAGCTATTCTCCTGAATATCCTTTTTGATATTTTTCAGATACTCCTCACGGTGCTTGTGCCCTTCATCTTCAGACTTAATCTGCTTGTCTAAAGCGGATTTCATGTTGTCATACGCATCAGCGAATGCTTGTTGACCATCTTTGTCGTCATCTACTGCTTTTTTTGCCTCTTTTTTCGACAATATAAGTTGCTCTTTGAGGGCTTTGCATTTTTCAATGTCATTTGACAATGCAATAAAATTATCGAAAAAGGTATCGCGATTTTTGAAAAAATCCTCATGTTTTTTTACAAAATACTCTGCAACCAGGGGTTGTTTTATCAGTTTCTCGTCCAGGTCCTCAACTAAACGGTTATAACCGCGCCGATTCATCAATCCCATCAGAAAATCTGCTTGCTCTCGTGTGGGGGAGATACCATAAGATTTGCCTAGAATTACCAGCAGCAAGCGTTTGGCAAGTTTGCGTCTTTTGTTACCTCTAACCTGGTGACGTTTCTGTGTTCTATTCACCTGTGACCAGGTAATACTGTCGCCGTCAATCACAATGGTCCGCCCGGCACTATTACCGCTGGTAGTTGGATCTTCTCCTTGCTCAAAATGCTGAAGATAAACCCCCGTATTCTTCGCCCCCATATCAATGGCAATAGGTGAAATTATTTTGTTCATGTTCTTCCTTCCCTCTTATTTCTATTCAAGCGTCAAAATTTCAGATCAAATATCCTTACAAATATTATGTATTGAGACTCATACCCTGGCATAAATCAGTATCGATTCACGCATAGATACTGAAAACCGTTTACTCAGTAAAAGGTTTGGATTGATATACAACATGGCTTCCCCTTGCTGCTTGTTCCGGAATGCGCATTCCAATCGCGACGGGGATCCCTTGCGGTTCATCAGACACTGCTTTCGCGGTATCCCAGTCGATAAGGTACTGACCATCATTGGTCGAGGCTATAATCATTTTAATAATTTCAGGAAAATTATCAATGTTCTCGTTATTCTCTGATTTAATCACGTGACCGGACTTGTCTCGTGTCGCTGTTGTCAGTGACGGATGGACTTCAAGATACAATACGCCATCAGCTTTACCGGTTTTATACGGCTTGTTGATGATATTGACCGGCGTACCAACCGTTACCCGGTCGAATAATTCCGCGATATCTTCAGGATACAGTCTGATACAACCATGACTGACACGCATACCGATACCCCATGGTTTATTCGTCCCATGAATTAAATAGGAAGGTAGAGCAAGTCGTAGCGCGTGTTGTCCCAGAGGGTTATCAGGCCCTGCCTTAACGATTTCAGGTAGTGGATCTCCCGCTCTTTCGTGTTCTTCTCTTATCGATTTCGGGGGCCGCCAATCAGGATGCTCTTTTTTGCCGGTAATATGTGTTTGCTTATAGGGTGTTGCCCATCCTTCTCTGCCGATCCCTAAAGGGTAAGTAATCACCTTATACGGTTCGCCTTTTTTCTTTTTGGGAAAGTAATACAGCCGCATTTCGGGAATGTTCAAAACAATACCATTCCTCGGGACATCAGGTAGTATGAACCGGGAAGGTAACTGAACGATCTCATCATCATCAGGCATCCATGTATCAGTATCAGGATTCAGTAATTTGATATCGTAAAAACCAAAACCATGTTTTCTCGCGATATCCGGAAGCGTCGTGCTGCTATCCACAATCACGGTATCTATCTGGCCGATGACGTTGTCTGATTCCGATCTTAACTCATAAGTTGTTGCACCTGCATTGACGGCAAGGAAGAGTCCTAAAATAATCGATAATCGAAAAATCATTTGCTTCACTATCCACCAAATCTGGTTAATTATACATTTTTAAAAATACACTTTGTAATTCAGGCCTCGCAATTATCGAGCCTCGCCAATGCGCAACATGCAAGGCAGTAGTACCAGTGTAAAAACTGTGCTTATCATCATACCACCTACAATGACACCCGCCAGTCCGCGATATAATTCAGCGCCGGCACCGGGGATAAGCAAAAGCGGTAACATACCGAATATGCTGGTTAGTGTACTCATGAGTATGGGTCTTAATCTCATGCTCACCGATTTTGCAACGGCTTCCTTTCTGGGTAGTCCCTCGCGTTCTCCGGAGCGTGCCTGATGTACGAGTAATATTGCATTATTCACCACCAATCCCAGCGTGATAATAAATCCGATCATGGTCAGTAAATCCATTGCCTGAAATGACGGGATGGCAAATAACATTTGGGGAATAACATTCATTAGTTTCAAGGCAATAACCCCGCCTACGGTGGCCAGGGGAATTGATAATATCACCAGCAAACTGTCCTTGAATGATCTGAAAAGCGCACTCATCAGCAGATATAGAATAAATATCGCCAACATGAAACTGCCTTGCATACTGGATAGTGTTGAAACGAGTTTGTCCGCCGTCCCTGTATAGTTAATATCACCATCAACCGGCATGGAAGCACGTACCGCAGGTTCAACTTCAGATCGCAGGATAGCCAATGTTTCTTCCAAAGATAAATCAGCAGGCGGCGTAATCTGCAAGGTGACTGTACGACGTCGGTTCATGCGTCGAATCTCTTCCGGCCCCGAAGTTCGCTGAATATTCACCAACTCATTCAGGGGTAAAATACCGGCGCGAGGTGTCGCCAGCGGGAACGCTCCAAGTTCTTCCGGTGATTTCCACGATTTAGAACGAACAATGACCTTTAACGTATCTTCCCCATCGAAATAGTCATTAACATATAAACCGTCTCCCAATGCGCGAATGATGCCCGCCATCTGTTCCCTATTCCACCCAGCCTCCGAGATACGTCTGTCATCGGGAATTAAACGTAATTCGGGCTGCGCCAGTTCAAGACCGGGAAACGGTCTGACTCTGACTCCGGGGATCTTCTGATGTACTAAAGCAAACCCCTGACCCGCAGCATCCATTAATTCCCTGATATTACGACCATGTAAATCCATATCTATGCTTCTTCCATCACCGAAACCACCGAATAGGGACGCACGCTTGGCAAAAGCAATGGTATCTGGAAAGCCTTGAATCACGGAATTCAGCACGGGAATCAAGGCGCCGGTTTCTTCAGGATTGCTTGCTCTGACACCCATAAATACCCCTTGCGGAAAAGCAACAAAAAAATAGTGTTTTACTTGAGGGTGTTCCTCTCCCGTCACATAAGGTTCAATACGTTGGGCGATGATTTCAGCCATTTCGTTTTCTATCTGACTAATATTTGCACCTGGTGGAGGCAAAATATACGCAAACGCAAGATTGCGATTACCTTCCGGCAAGTAATCGGCTTTGGGTACAAGTATCCAGGCCAGGTATAAAGGTGCGGTGATTAAAATGATAATCCAGAAGTTACGCCGCACAGGTCCGTCGCTTAAGGACATGACTACTTTACTGATATTGCGCCACCAATGATGGTGTGGATCGATCATTTTTTCATCAGGAATATAGTGTTTCGTGAAGCCTGGAATCACTGTAGTTGCAACGACGAATGAAATACATATGGCTGCGGTGATAGTGATTGCCAAATCAGCAAATAATTGTCCCGCTTCGTCTGTGAGAAAAATCACCGGCAAGAATATCGCCACCGTGGTGACCGTTGAAGCCAGCAAAGCACCCCAAACCTGATTAGTACCCAGCAATGAGGCAATATCCGCAGGCTTACCTTCCTCTCGTAAACGAATGATATTTTCAAGTACGATGATAGATGCATCAAGCACCATACCGACCGCAAAAGCCAACCCGGCAAGCGAAATAACATTCAGTGTTCTACCGGTAATCTCAAGCACGATAAAACTGCTTAACAGGCATACCGGAATGGAAACCGCAACGACCAGGGTAGTACGTAAACGTCTTAAAAAAAACCAGAGTACGATGACCGCCAGAAGTACACCTATTCCCAGATTACTTGCCAGCATTGCAATCGAGTTATCAATATAGGTTGTTTCATCGTATACCTGTTCAATCGTCAGGTTCGCTCTGGCCAACGGACCTGCTGCCAATTCCGCTGATGCTTCTTGCAGACCATGCATTACTTGTAGAACATTCACGCCTGTTTCACGCTGTGCATTGACTGCAATGGATAATTCACCTTTGGTAATAACAAAGCTGTTTCTGTCCACCATCTTTTCTTCAACAACAGCAATATCCCGTAAATAGATCGGATAGCCATCGCGCCAATCAACAATCAAGCTTCGCAAGTCTTGCCGGCGATACTTGCCTGCATACCTGATACTGTACTCACGCTTGCCGATATCCACATAGCCCGCGGATACATCAGTGCCACCATTAATTTTTTCCGCCGCAAGAGGAATTTGCACGCCAAGACTCGCCGTTTTATATGGATCAAAAGTGATTCGAATCTCACGTTCTCTACCCCCGAAGATTTCGGAACGCGCAACCCCGGGCACGCGTTCAAATCGGGTTTGAACAACTTTTTCCACGTAGTCTTTGTAACTGGATATATCAACATCATTACCCTTTTCAGGTTTAATGATGAACCAGGCTATCGCACGCGCATTTCCACCCACCGTACTGATTGTCGGTTCATCAACATCTCCAGGGTAACCAGGAACTTTATTGAGGCGATTGATAACTTCCACCAGGGCTCTGCGTAGATCCATATCTACAGAAAAAGTGAGGCTAATCTCACCTCGTCCATCCTGTGCCTTCGCCAACATTTTAGTCATGCCTGGCAAATCGCGTAGAACATCTTCCTGAGGTTCTATAATATCGGACTCAACTTCATCGGGAGCCGCCGCCCGCCAATTGGTTGTAATTGTTATTTCCGGTTCCTGAATCTCAGGTGTGAGTTGTATGGGTAATCTTGACAGGCTGATACCACCGAACAGCGTCGCTAACAGAATGGCGACAATGACAGCGACATGATTGTCCAGACTTAACCTGGTTAAGTTCATGTTTTACTGTTCTTCCTGAATGACAACTTGTTGCCGTGGACGCAATCGCTCATTGCCGAGAACAACAATCCTGTCGCCCTGATTAATGTTTCCAATCACTTCAATAAGCTGATCGTCCGCTATTCCCGTTTTTACCAACACCGCTTCCGCAGTATTGTTTTCAAGTATACGAAACACTTTAATCACTTTTCCCCTGATGACCAATGCATCTTGAGGAACCACCAATACTTTTTGAGGTTCGGCCGTCGGCACTCTAATCCGTACTGCATGCCCCGGCATCCATGCTGCTTGCTGATAATCAAGCCTTGCCTCATATAATCTTGAAACAGCATCCCCGACCGGGACTAATGTTCTAACAGTCGCCATTACCCGCTTTTGATCGTCAGCAACCTCTATCATATCCCCCTTTTTAATAAACATGGCACTCTTCTGTTGGATCCTTCCCTGCACTTCTTTTGTTTCCGTATCCACCAAACGAATTAAATTATCTCCCGTTTTCGCCCACTCACCTTCTTTCCTGAAACGTTCAACAACAACACCCGGGAAAGGCGCCAGGATAATGGATCTTTGTAATGTATCTTTTGCCTGAGCCAGTCGCGTTTGCTTCATCATTAATTCACCATGCATTGCATCACGATCTGATATCATTTCATCCAGTCTGTTCTTTGCCGTATTATTTTCCTTGGCTAATTTATTTAATCTTTCGACTTCGGCATTGAGAAATTTCAGTTTAGCCTCTACCGGAGTTACCCCGGTTCTTGCTTCATCAAGTTGCATACGTATTGTCGTATCATCAATACTCGCAATGACATCACCTTTTTCCACCTCATCACCCACTTCCAGCAATGATTTAATACGACCTTCCACCTCAGACGAAATTTTAGCGTCATGGCGGCTAATAATCGTCCCCGCAATCCATATGCCAGGCGATAATTCAACAATTTCCGCCTCAGCGACTTGAACCGGAACAGATCTTTGTCCGCCCGCATTAACAGCAGAACCGACTCCCATTGAGGAAAGGATTGTGATAGATATCATGAACTGGAACGTCCGTGGCAAACTGGTCATGGTGATGATGTATCCTTATCAGTCAAAAATATATTAAACTTTCCGTTGTCGCTAATGTTTTCACAATATGAAAGTTATGAAATTTGATACGCTAAATCCACTTTTGTTCATACTTTATAGCCTGGTTTGTATCAGTCACCAGGCAATTTGTGCTGAATCTATTGCCTATATAGAATATCCAGGGAACATTATTAAAGATGATAATGAACTCATTCATATACAGGCCGTTGCCCAACTTTCCAATATCACTATCAATGGGCTTAAGGTATCAGAATTGTCGGGTTTGGCTTGGGATGCGGATGAGAAATTGCTCTATTCCATATCTGATAATGGTTATTTGTTGAGTTTCAGACCCGTCTTTGAGGGAGGACGTCTGAATGACGTACTGATTATTGATAGTCTACAATTTCATGATGACAAAGGGAAAAAACTAAGGTGGAAAAATTCGGATAGTGAAGGTTTGACCTTAATCAATGCTGATAACCAAATTCGGGGAGATACACAATATATTGTTAGTTTTGAAAGGCAACCACGAGTAATTCAATATAACCGGCAAGGATTTATTGAAAAACAGATAACAATTCCGGAGAAACTTCGAGATATATCAAATTACAGAAGTGAAAATAAATCACTTGAGTCCATTGAAATACATGATCAATATGGGTTGCTGCTTGGTACCGAGTATTCTTTAAAAGGCGAGGATAAGGCGCAACTGAATCTTTATACTACGGATGGCAAGCTGCGAAGTTTTACGGCATATTTCGATGACGGCGCATTCACGGGTCTTGCGACAATGGAAAACAACGACCTTTTGGCAATCGAACGTGCGTATGGCGGATTTTTCATGGGCTTCAAGGTTGCATTACATCATCTTCGTATGGAAGGGGATCAGCTTAAGGATAAAGTGATTGCCCGATTCTTACCTGCAGGGGGATATTTTAATGATAACTTTGAAGGTATCACGAAACATGAAGACGGCTTTTATTTCATGATTAGCGATGACAATAACCATCCTGCCAAACGGACTTTGCTGGTCTATTTTAAATATCCAGAGTAGAACCGGAAATTATTTTTCAAGTAGTCTCGGCATTAACTCAACCAAATTACAGGGTCTGGTTCGATAATCCAGTTGCTGACTGATTAAATCATCCCATGCCGTGGCACATGCGCCTGATGAGCCTGGAAGACAAAATATATATGTGCCGTTGGCAACGCCTGCAATTGCACGAGATTGCATCGTTGACGTACCGATTTGTTGGTATGAAATGGCGCGAAATGTTTCACCAAAACCGTCAATTGTTTTATCCATGAGAACACCAACCGCCTCCGGTGTTCCGTCCCTGCCTGTTACCCCTGTCCCGCCAGTGGTGAGGATAACCTGAACGTTATCATCAATGCACCAGTTCGAAATAATCGCCCTGATATGAAATTTATCATCAGGCACGATCTGCTTATCACTCAAACGATGACCTGCGCTCTCCAGTCTTTTTACCAATAATTGACCGGACTTATCATCAGACTCGGTACGTGTGTCTGAAATAGTCAGCACGGCGATTCCAAGTCGGATGAAGTCTCTTGTTTTATCCACGGACATCTAAAATTCTCCGGTAAAATATTAATGTGAGTCAATTATATATAATAAGTTACCATGTTGAAGTTCAATCCGGTTAATGACTAAAAAAAAAGAAACAATCGATATATCAATCCGACTGGATAAGTGGCTGTGGTGTGCTCGTTTTTATAAAACAAGACACATTGCGGCCAGTGCATTGAAAGCGGGCAAGATTACCGCTAATGGCGAACGTGCCAAACCGTCAAAACGAGTGCAAACCGGTGATATTCTGAACATACACAAAGAAGCGTTTTGTCATACTGTCACCGTGAAAGATGTAACACAATCAAGAAAATCGGCCTCTGATACAGCACTGCTCTATGAAGAATCTCCGGATAGCATTATTAAACGGGAATTGGTTGCAACCCGGATAAAGGCGGAATCGCTCATGACACCAACCAGCAAAGGTCGTCCTGGTAAAAAAGACAGACGATCAATAATTAAATTCAAGAAAACGGCGATCAAGTAAGACTTTCTCCACAAATGGATTCCCGCTTTCGCGGGAATGACGTGGAGGGCGGGAATATCGTCCCACTTCGTTATACCATCCAAACCCGTCATTCTGCGCGTAGTCGCAGAATCCATCCAGTAAACAATAAATACCAACCCTTCCCGGGAACGCCGAGTTCCAGCTCGGCATTTTTTATCCTGAGCACAGCCGAGGGGTTCGTCATTCCTGCGCAAGCAGGAATCCAGGGAATCCATGCGATGATTGCAAATCGTCTGGATTCCTGCTTGCGCAGGAATGACGGAGTGATCTTATACGGAGTGATCTTATCCCGAGTTGAGGTTAATTAAATTAAAGCGGGCAAGATTACCGCTAATGGCGAACGTGCCAAACCGTCAAAACGAGTGCAAACCGGTGATATTCTGAACATACACAAAGAAGCGTTTTGTCATACTGTCACCGTGAAAGATGTAACACAATCAAGAAAATCGGCCTCTGATACAGCACTGCTCTATGAAGAATCTCCGGATAGCATTATTAAACGGGAATTGGTTGCAACCCGGATAAAGGCGGAATCGCTCATGACACCAACCAGCAAAGGTCGTCCTGGTAAAAAAGACAGACGATCAATAATTAAATTCAAGGAAACGGCGATCAAGTAAGACTTTCTCCACAAATGGATTCCCGCTTTCGCGGGAATGACGTGGAGGGCGGGAATATCGTCCCACTTCGTTATACCATCCAAACCCGTCATTCTGGGCGTAGTCGCAGAATCCATCCAGTAAACAATAAATACCAACCCTTCCCGGGAACGCCGAGTTCCAGCTCGGCATTTTTTATCCTGAGCACAGCCGAGGGGTTCGTCATTCCTGCGCAAGCAGGAATCCAGGGAATCCATGCGATGATTGCAAATCGTCTGGATTCCTGCTTGCGCAGGAATGACGGAGTGATCTTATACGGAGTGATCTTATACGGAGTGATCTTATCCCGAGTTGAGGTTAATTAAATTAAAGCGGGCAAGATTACCGCTAATGGCGAACGTGCCAAACCGTCAAAACGAGTGCAAACCGGTGATATTCTGAACATACACAAAGAAGCGTTTTGTCATACTGTCACCGTGAAAGATGTAACACAATCAAGAAAATCGGCCCCTGATGCAGCACTGCTCTATGAAGAATCTCCGGACAGCATTATTAAACGGGAATTGGTTGCAACCCGGATAAAGGCGGAATCGCTCATGACACCAACCAGCAAAGGTCGTCCCGGTAAAAAAGACAGACGATCAATAATTAAATTCAAGGAAACGGCGATCAAGTAAGACTTTCTCCACAAATGGATTCCCGCTTTCGCGGGAATGACGTGGAGGGCGGGAATATCGTCCCACTTCGTTATACCATCCAAACCCGTCATTCTGCGCGTAGTCGCAGAATCCATCCAGTAAACAATAAATACCAACCCTTCCCGGGAACGCCGAGTTCCAGTTCAGCATTTTTTATCCTGAGCACAGCCGAGGGGTTCGTCATTCCTGCGCAAGCAGGAATCCAGGGAATCCATGCGATGATTGCAAATCGTCTGGATTCCTGCTTTCGCAGGAATGACGGAGTGATCTTATACGGAGTGATCTTATCCCGAGTTGAGGTTAATTAAATTAAAGCGGGCAAGATTACCGCTAATGGCGAACGTGCCAAACCGTCAAAACGAGTGCAAACCGGTGATATTCTGAACATACACAAAGAAGCGTTTTGTCATACTGTCACCGTGAAAGATGTAACACAATCAAGAAAATCGGCCCCTGATACAGCACTGCTCTATGAAGAATCTCCGGACAGCATTATTAAACGGGAATTGGTTGCAACCCGGATAAAGGCGGAATCGCTCATGACACCAACCAGCAAAGGTCGTCCCGGTAAAAAAGACAGACGATCAATAATTAAATTCAAGGAAACGGCGATCAAGTAAGACTTTCTCCACAAATGGATTCCCGCTTTCGCGGGAATGAAATGACGTGGAGGGCGGGAATATCGTCCCACTTCGTTATACCATCCAAACCCGTCATTCTGGGCGTAGTCGCAGAATCCATCCAGTAAACAATAAATACCAACCCTTCCCGGGAACGCCGAGTTCCAGCTCAGCATTTTTTATCCTGAGCACAGCCGAGGGGTTCGTCATTCCTGCGCAAGCAGGAATCCAGGGAATCCATGCGATGATTGCAAATCGTCTGGATTCCTGCTTTCGCAGGAATGACGGAGTGATCTTATACGGAGTGATCTTATCCCGAGTTGAGGTTAATTAAATTCAAGAATATAAAATCCTGATTTTCAAAATTAGTCATTCATTCGCCGACAATGGTATAGGTGATGACACACCAGTAGCGATTACTCATGATTAAAATATCCTGCAAATGCTGTATCAACCATACTTGATAAGGTTATTGGATAATGGGCTTGTCCCATTCTCCATCAAAGAATTGTTCAGCCAGTGGGTTCCTTTTGCGTTCAGAAGATTCTCTTTCCATCATCTCTGCAGAGATTTTATCTCGGGCTAATTGATAACCCACACTCATCATGGCCATTGATTTAAATTGTCCAGGAATTGAGAATAATTCTGTTGCTTTATCAGCGTCATAACCACCCATTTGATGCACCATAAGATCCAGTGAAGTCGCCTGCACACATATGCTCATGCTTGCAGCGCCTGTATCATATTCAGCCCAGCCGTTTTTTTGCGCATTATGAGAAAAGCGCGTATTCGTTAATACCAAAATCAAAACCGGTGCATTAATCGCCCAGGACTGGTTCCCTTCTGACAAACATGCAAAGGCTCTATTCCAGGCGGCTTCATTCCTTGTCTTGTCACAAATAATATAGCGCCATGGCTGATCTCCAAAACATGAAGGCGCCCATCTGGCAGCTTCAAGCAGACTGATTATCTGTTTGTGCGGCACAGTGCGATTGGCATCATACGTTCGACCACTCCATCGCTTTGCCAGTAAATCGTCTATTTTCTCTTGCGTATCAATTTTCTTGTGAAACATATTTTCAGCCTCGGGGTAACATACAGGACAAGACTGATTATATTGGGAAATATCCGGATTACCATATGAGTATGGAAAAATGAGTTTGAATAGATTTGTATGCCGTGAATTCAAATTGTAAGTGCAACTCTGGATCCGTGCAGCATAAAAAATGATAAAGATCGTCATTGCGAGCGTAGCGAAGCAATCCAGTTGTACCCCCCCCATTAGGCCCACTCTAGTAGTGGTCTAATAAATCCGTACCAGGTGATAGATGATAAAATCACATACTAATGGAGTTACGGCTAAGAACGAAGACACTTTACACCTGAGTTAAGACAAGAAGCTGCGACTGTCACGGAAATACTTGACCACTACATATGTGTTTCACAAAGACTGTGTTGTTGAGCGTATTATTATGTGTGATTTTATTAAGCATTCGGTTGAAATATATCAAACCCAACGCCAAGTGCAATTGGAGTACAGTGCAAAATCAATTTTCCATCATTTATCTTTTCAAAGCTTTTAAACTGAACAAGTGATGCGCAACTTTTGTGTCCAGTAAAGGATGCAGTTATTGAGCTTACGCCAAACATATTTCGTGTATCGACATGGAAAACTATTTCAATCTTACGCTTAAATCTCCTACATCTTCTATGTTCGTTATCATTCGTTGAATTGACGCGTTTAAAGTATAAGGCTTGATTTAAGAATAGAAGTGCTCCTGGCTTTACCCGTTCTTTAACATATGACTTCTTCCACATGAGCGGCTCCATGTGAACAACATCGCAGCTTGAAGCAATTTGGTCCACGAGTGCGGTGTATATCAAGTGTACTCTCTGATCATCACCGAACTCAAACCAATTATATATGGTTCCTTTTATTACTGATGTGGCTTGAGGCAAGCTGTGAGGTTTTATCACAACTGCGTTTTGATCAATCAATCCTTGATTAACACAATATCGAAAGCTCTTTTTTTTCTCTGGATCAAGTCGATTAGGGTCCGCCATTTGAACCACACGTTGGTGGTTAATGTAGCCCCAACATATTCCTGGTGGGTTATTATGTAGTGCCTTCTGACCTGAAACTGTCGCAATTGAGGACCTTTTATCTGCCACTGCTTTGCACCACTTTTTCTTTGCCTCTTTTATATCTGCGCGAGTAAGATTTTTTGATAACTGCTTTCTCGTATGCGCTTCATCATGATGTTTTAGGCAAAGAACAACTAAGTTATCTTCTTTATTATTAGCATGATCTCGATCAATATGGTGAATATGACAGCTTTCTTCTTGACAGATAACGCAAACAAACGCACTCTCGTACATTAGACTTGTTTGAAGAGACTTGGGTACTTTTTGCCTAGACATCCTTTTTCGTGCCCTTTTTACACATAACTCCTTTTATAAACAGCAATGTTAGGACATAGTCTTTGGTGTTGAGAGGCATCCATACTTCCGTGCAATTCATCGCAGCTTTTCCAAAGCGAACTGTATAGTGCCGACTTTATTAATTGCCATCATTTTTGTCCTCGCTTTTTTGCTCTTGTCCGCTCTTCTGAAATTGTCTGATCACACGGTGGCAAGATTTCTTACTGGTTATAGCGATTCCAAAAAGGGCTTAATAGCCGTTCTAATCAACCGCATGGCTACCCACAGTACCAGCAGTAGACTTGACACAAAGCCCATGAGCTCACCGGCGAACATTGCCAGCATTGTTCCAGGATGGAGAGATGAATCACACATGGCATCTTTAACCTGGTTTTAAATCAAAAATTTGATACGCAGCTGAATAGGTATACTTAGTCTGAAAAAGTTCCATAACGCCCTCGACACCGTATACATCCTTACACTCACTAACAAAACCATTGCCAATGGTACCCTCTAGCAATACGATTATTACTGTGAGTGTCGAGAAAAAAGCAAGCCATGCTAATACTTTTTTCTTGTTCTATGGTCTGCTCACGTACACAAGCCCACAGCCTAAGCAAGCATGGCACTGGCGTGCGGATACTCATCTAATGCACTGTTCCAATGGTGGAAGGCATCCCATAGCTGTAAGCAAAAGCACCGTTTTATGCTTGTAGATACGCCTGACAAGTTCAAAGCCTCACTGGATTGTTTCGCTTCGCTCGCAATGACGCAAAGGGATTGACATCCCCCAGGACTCATATCAACCTGTCAGTTGCACTGGCAACTTGAATGCGTGAATACAAATTATTTTCCTGGACTTGATTAGAAATTCCTTTGCCAGATTTAAAATTTAAGTATTTATATAATGAAAATATTATTTGCCGGCGGTACCGGTTTTATAGGCTCCTCTCTTTGTGCCCATTTATTAAGAGAGAAATATGAAATTACAGTGCTAAGCCGACATCCTGATACCATCAAGTTGCCCGTTCACGGTATATCCCGACTGGAACAGCTAAACGACGATATTTTCTTCGATATTGTAATCAATCTGGCGGGAGAACCCATTGCCAATAAGCGATGGACTGATAAACAAAAACAATTGATTTCAAGTAGTCGCATTGAAACAACACGAAATCTTGTTAATTATTTTAAAGTCACAAAACATAAACCAAAATTACTAATTAATAGTTCGGCTATTGGCTATTACGGTATCGGAATGGCTAATGAAGTGATTAATGAAGATGGATTGGGTGATGAGAGTTTTTCCAGTCAATTGTGTCAACAATGGGAGGCAACAGCTTTAGAGGCTCAAAGTCTTGGTGTACGCACTTGTTTGTTACGTACAGGTATCGTTTTGGGTAAAAATGGGGGTGCTTTAAACAAGATGTTACCTCTCTTTAGATTTGGACTGGGTGGAAAAACAGGATCAGGAAAACAATGGATGTCGTGGATACATGTCGACGACTTTGTGGGTATAACTTTGTGCTGTATTAAGCGCAATGATTTATCCGGGCCTGTTAATGTCACATCACCGAATCCGGTAACTAACGAGGTGTTTGCAGAAATTCTTGGGAAAGTGCTGAGACGTCCGGGCATTATTACCATACCTGCAGTCGTTGTAAAAATATTAATGGGGCAAATGGGTGAAGAGTTGCTTCTGGCTGGAAAGAAAATTTTACCTGCGAAAATGCTAAATGCGGGCTATAAATTCAAATATGAGAAACTATACGAGTCTTTATCGGATATAGTCTAGATGGAACAATACCATCCCTTCAGTTCGACCATTAATTAAAACTACCAGATCACTTCCAAACGACCGCCCATCACTCTATTCTCAAACAGATTGAGTGGCTGGTTACCACGCTCAATACATTCTCCGTTTGTGGCATCAAATTTCCATCCATGTGTCGGGCATGTCAATGTACATCCCTCTAATGCTGATGCAGGAATATTTGTTGCCTGATGCGGGCAGTGACTATCAAAAACCTTGATAGCCTCGTCTTCTGTGTAAATAAATAAATCACGGCGATCTACCTGAACATGAATCACTTCTTTATCTTTTAATTCATTCACTGCTATTACATCGTGCCAGCTTTTTTTTTGGTCTAATGCTTCTGGAGAAAATTCTGGAAGTTCCATCTTTAAAATAATATCTATGGCCCAGACAATTTTGGTTAAACCCAATGTTGGAAAGGCGACAAATAGCGCATCAAGGATTTCATCAGCAGCGACGCCCTCCTGCAATGCCCTTTTTAGATATTGTTTTAAACCTGTTTCTGTCTGCTTCTCAACTTTGGTGATTACGGAGATGATTGCCCGTGTTTTCATGTCCAGTGATCCGGCGGATATTTTGATAAAATCAAAATATGAGTTCATTGCCTGCGGACGAACTTTTAGTAGATAATCAAGTGCATCACTCATCTTCGATCTCTAAAAATTTTCTTTCCATTATTACCCGGTGTTTTGATACCGGTTGATTGTATAAATTTTGAACAGTGAATGTCGCAACAGGATTTTTATAATCGTAATGTATGAACATGATATGTATTTCCGGATCATTCGTCGCCACCAATTCTTCCTTACTCCTGAATAGCAAGGATTCCCAAATGAGTTTCTGCACGGGGATTCTGGCGATAATAATCCCTGTCGTGCGACTTGCTTTTTGTGTGCAGGCATTTTCATTGCCTTTTTGAAAACATTTTATTTTCACATCCGGAATCGGCGCCCCGGACCTTTTTGTTACCGGTTTAAACGATGATTCGATAAAATCCAGTACGAGATATTTTTTTAACCCAAACAAGCCGAAATAATCCCCGACCACAAATAAACCCAAAAACACCGAAATAATACATAGTCCAATCAAGGTTATTCTTAATGGTTTGGTCATTTATAAATTTAATCGCGTCTAAGTTTATCCCGGACTGCAATCGGGGTTGGATAACTTCTAACAATAATGAAAGAAGATATGATAAATGTGATTAAAGTGGCCAACTGGATCATGTTTGATGTTATTTCACTAATAAATCGGGACTGTACTGCCAAAACGGCAATCAATAATGAAAATTCACTAATCTGCCCCAACCTGAAACCGACTTCTCTTGATATATGTTTTTTCTCTCCCGCTTTCTTTAACAGAAAAGCAAATACCACAGGCTTAATGACAACTACCAATATCGCCAGCAGCGAGGCCGGAAATATCAGCTCAGCCAACAGGCCTATATTAAATCCCGCACCTAATGAAAAGAAAAATATGATCAGAAAAAAATCACGTAATGGTTTTAACCTGTCAGTAATAAATAACGCTATTGGGCTGGATGCCAGGGATACACCTGCAACAAAAGCTCCAATTTCGTGCGATAACCCTATCAAGTTTGCAAGCTCTGCGATACCCAAACACCAGGAGATGGCTAACAAAAAAATGTATTCGTGGATCTGGTCATATTTAATAATCAGCTTAATCAATATATAACGTTGTATCAGCCACGCGATAAAAATCAAGACAGGTAATGCACACAACTGAAAGATAATATCCATAACAAGATCATCACCTTTTCCGTAACCCTTGAGTAGCAAAAGAGTGATAATTGCAATTAAATCCTGAATTAACAAAATACTGATAATAATCTGTCCGATATGTTTATGATGTAATGTTGTTGTCGGTAAAAGTTTTAAACCGATAATCGTACTTGAAAACATGGTCACCACCGCAATCAACATTGATTCTGATGCTGAATACCCAAATATCATACCGATTAAATAACCCAGGAATGCAAATATGGCGGAGCTGATCAATGTGACTTTTAAGGCTTCACCCAGCATTGTCATCAATCTCCTCGGCAAAAGGTCAAGGCCGAGTAGATAAAGTAGAAATATAATGCCGATTTTGGAAAGATCCGTAACCAGGTTCACGTCATTGATCAAGGCAACTCCCCAGGGACCCAACAAAATACCAAGAACAATATAACCGACAATCATCGCCTGACGAGTGAACAGTGACAAAGTCGCGAACACAGCGGCTCCGGTAAAGACCAGGAATATTGAATAGACGATTGTATTTTCATGCATAATGTGTGTTGATTGTAAGAAGATGTGTACGTTTCCGGTGTTTGTCAGCGACTGCCTGCGACTTCGCCAATAGAATACCCCTTGTCATCATTTTGACACAGGTATCACTAATTGGTCTTGACTGCGTAACCGACTGTATCACTAACGATTCGACCTAATGCGGCAATTCGACGAGCTGTGTGCAGGTAATTATCCCATCAATTTCCACGAGTCATGATAGACATATCTTCGAAGTTTGCACGGTTCTTTTCAAAATCGCACTACCGCAGATGATAATGACGGCCTGATTATTTTGTGTCCTTAGCGTTATTCCATCACGTTTGCCGCAACTAATAAGGCATGTCAGTAAAGTTTACGCCCGGAAGGTCTTCCATTTTTGATTATTCACATATTAAAAAAATAGCTTCAGTTGTCTTGTAATGCGACATTCATGATGAAATTCGCAATATGGTTTATTCCTTAATCCCGACACATAACAACTCGGGTTTTTTACTTGATATTTTCCATTGCTTCAACTGCCTAAATACCTCAAATTCAGGGGTGAAATTTTACTCTGGAAATCAGTAATTTATTTTGTAATACACACAATCACTGGTAGGATCGGTGGGGAAGCCGCTTTGTTTCGATGCGGCTGATTTGTTGGAATAAACTTAAAGAACTGTATCATATATGAGTAATCTATTATGGGTAACCGGTTATTCAAAATTGTAAATTGATGATATCCATAAAAACCAACCATCTGAGTTATATAAGGTAATGACTTTTCGGGCAGATCTAGCAGGTGCGCAGATTGATGGTGACCGTGATTACCAGGAAGATGCTTTCCTGATTACCAACCTTACGGATACAGACGGCAATCCCAGTGCTTTAGTTATCGTTGCCGATGGCATGGGCGGGCACGCTGCTGGAAACGTGGCCAGCAATATGGCCGTTCAAGCGTTCAACAAATCCGTCACTTCTCTTTACCCGGGAGATGATCCGTCGAAAGCACTGAGTACGAGTATATTAAAGGCGAATGATTCCATCACTGAAACAATTAAGGAAACGCCTGCCCTTGATGGTATGGGGTGTACCTTTGTCAGCGTAATTATAGAAGGGGGAAAAGTATGGTGGCTCAGTGTCGGTGATAGCCATTTATATCTACTGCGAGACAGAAAACTTATCAAATTAAACGACGACCATAGTTATGGTGGCTTTCTCGATAGAATGAAAGCCGCAGGTACACCTGTGGAGGCCGAACCAGGATTGGCCAGAAACATGCTGATGAGTGCTATAACGGGTGGGGAGATCGCGGAGATAGACTGCCCGACAACACCTTTTACTCTTGAGCACAATGATAAGCTGGTTGTCTGTTCCGATGGTCTGGACACCTTGAGCGAAGGCAAAATTATTCAATACACAGACTGGGGCGATTCACCCAAGGAATGCGCCGATGCCTTGATGGATGCAGTTGAAGATGCAGCAGTTCCCAGACAGGATAATGCAACCGCTGTTGTCGTCAAGATTGTTGACAGCAATCAGAGTACACCGGATGTTTTAGAAGACGATGACGATGATATTACAACGCCGGGCCATACAGATGCCGCCGCCGATACAGAAACTTCATCCGGGACTAATAAGGATGCAACTGTTCCCGAATCAGTCGAAGCGGAAATTGCGGCAAAAGTACCGACTGAAAGCACTGATTCAACGCCTGCTGTCAGCCCTGTGGAGACGCTTGCGAGTGCCGACAGTACAACCCGTGGCGATGCTGAAAAAAGTAAAACCGGTTTGTTTATCGGTATTGCAGCAAGCGTATTTGTCGCGCTTATCGTCAGCGGCTATTTCATATTCGGCAGCACAAAAACTGATAGGCCAAGTGACCCGATTATTTCTGAAGAAATAGCTGTCGATGAAGCGATAGATGAAGCCATATCTGATGCGGCAATCAGCCAGGACTCCTCTGCAGAGGAAAACGCCGGGATCGTGGAAGAGTCAGATGAAGAAACCATCACAGCAGTAGAGGAAACAATCCCGGAATCTGCGACTACTCCCGCGCCTGCCCCCGCTCCCAGGCCCGACACGGTAGCACAAGCGGTGGTAGAACCTGTTGCAGCGGGCAAAAAAGAATTTCAGGACGACTTAAAAGATGGTGGGAAGTCACCTGTGATGGTCGTCATTCCTGCGGGTTCATTTGAAATGGGGAGTTCAGCCTCTTCCCGTATTGCCAATGAAAGGCCCAGACACACCGTGAATATCAAGTCATTCGCAATCAGTAAATACGAAATTACGTTTGCCGAATATGATAGATTCGCCATTGCAAAAAAACGTGAAACACCTGATAGTCTTTATGCGAATCGAGAAACACATCCTGTCATATTCGTAAAATGGGATGATGCCTACTATTATGCGAAATGGCTTTCTGAACAGACAGGCAAAAAATATCGATTACTGAGTGAAAGTGAATGGGAGTATGCCGCTTCCAGTGGCAAGAAAGCGTCGTTTTGGTGGGGCTATGATGAAGAACCCAACAGGGCACACTGTTTCGGTTGCGAAACCGGTCTGGATCCACGTAAACCGGCAAAAATCGGTAGTTTCGAAGCCAATCCATTTGGAATTCATGATACCGCCGGTAATGTCGCCGAATGGGTCGGTGATTGCTGGCATAAAAATTATGACGGCGCTCCGGGCGACAATGAAGTTTGGCAAGGCGGTGACTGTACATACAGAAATGTAAGAGGTGGATCATACATCAGTCCGGCACAATCCATCAGAAGTGCCAAAAGAGATAAACTTAAATCAGATGCCGACTATGATCATGTCGGTATCAGGGTCGCCCGAGAGTTGGATTAAGATAATCAATCATCTTATCTAGTGAATAGCTGGCAAGGCAGTCTCCGCGCATTTTCTCATCCTCGTGTCGTCACCATGTTATTTTTTGGTTTTTCTGCGGGTATTCCACTATTATTAATCTTCTCATCTTTAGGTCTTTGGCTCCGCGAAGCCGGCGTTGATCGATCAACAACCACATTATTCAGCTGGGCGGCACTGGGTTATTCGTTCAAATTTTTATGGGCACCCTTATCTGATTGTTCGCCTATTCCATATTTAACTCGACTACTCGGCAGAAGAAGAGCCTGGATTTTGTCGTCTCAGCTCGTCATTATGTGTTCGATCATTCTAATGAGTTTGACGGATCCTTCAGCAGGGACAGAACAACTAAAATTCATGGCTTTATCTGCGGTGCTATTGGGTTTTTCATCAGCAACACAAGATATCGTTATCGATGCTTACAGAATTGAATCGGCGTCTTCAGAATTACAAGCTCTGATGGCATCATCATATGTTGCGGGTTACCGCCTGGGTATGATTACCGCGGGTGCAGGCAGTCTATTTATTGCCGGTTATTTCGGGTCGGAAATGGGATCGTACAGTTATTCGGCCTGGCAGAATACCTATATCATCATGAGTTTAACCATGCTTGTGGGTGTCATCACTACTTTTGTAGTGAGTGAGCCCGATCATTATTTGGTCAAAGAGAATAAATATCCAAACAAGACTTATATAAGATTATTGGTTGTATTTATATTATCAGTCACAAGTTTCATTTTATTGTTTCATCTAAGCTCAGATGTAACGACAAATTATAAAAATTATTTATCTGACTTATTCAAAAACCAAATACTCGGCGGATTTATAGTTGAAACGATACGTCTTGCTCTTGGTATTTTAATGGGCCTGACTGTTTCTCTTTTCTGTATAAAATCAGGAATTATTGAGAAGAATGCAGTCTTCGAAAGTTATGCAGCACCGGTCATGGACTTTTTTAAACGGTATGGGTACAAACTCGCGTTAATATTACTCGTTTTAATTGGTTCATATCGTACATCAGATATTGTACTTGGTGTAATTGCGAATATATTTTATCAGGATCTGGGTTATAGCAAGAACGAGATCGCCTCTATCGTAAAAACTTTTGGCTTAATCATGACGATTATCGGAGGATTTACAGGAGGGATCTTCGCAATGCATTTCAGTGTTATGAAGGTATTGTTTATCGGTGCACTGTTGACCGTGCTAACAAATTTATTATTTATGCTCCTGGCAATTAACGGATACAATATACCTTTACTTTATTTTGTCATTTCTGCAGACAACTTATCTGCCGGTATAGCCAGCGCCGCTTTTATAGCCTTTCTTTCCCAACTGACAAATATTTCCTTTACCGCCACACAGTATGCCTTATTCAGTTCACTGATGACGTTGATACCCAAAGTCCTTGGTGGATATTCAGGTTCTATCGTGGATAGTATTGGATACACACAATTCTTTTTTGTGGCATCCATGCTTGGACTCCCTGTATTAGGTGTAATTTGGCTAGCTGATAAACATTTGGAATTTGAATAATCTTTTCATGGCCATTGAAATAGAACGCAAATTTTCACTCCTCAATGAGAGCTGGCAATCATATATCGACTCTGAAACCAGCATTGTACAAGGATATCTGGCAACCAACGAGCACAGTTCCACCAGAATCAGGATTCAGAATGAACAAGCCAACATTAATATCAAGAGTGCGACACCCGGTATTACCGGAACTGAACCTGAATATGCCATACCGATGCATGATGCACTGCTTATGCTGAATGATTTATGTATTAAACCTGTTATCGAAAAATACGATATACAGTCAGTCAACGACAGCATACCCGGGAAATAGACATCTTCTCCTGATGAGGAGTTTGAAAAACCACCATGGTTGGGGGAAGGAGTTTCAGATGATGCTCGCTACCATAATGTCTGCCTTGTTAAATATCCTTTCAGGGACCGGGAATAGATTGTACTGTTATTTAACCGTCTGCCTTAAGCTCTTCCTCAGTCATATGATGCTCCGGTTTGACTGGATGCATAAATACATTGGAAATTAATGCAATAAACAATAATACTGCCATCAGATACATCGTTGTATTATATAAACTTCCTGTTGGATCTATTGTGCCTTCAGGCATTATTTCCATTAACTTGGATATCGTGACTGTTTTCGCGGCAATCAACTCATTCAATTGTCCGATACCGGCACCAAAAGTTTGCTGAAAAACCACAGGATCAACTTTTTGCACAAGATCGTTTATCGCGTTACCCACTGCGTTCTCACGTAACGTTGTAATCGCCAAAGGCCCAAGGACTCCTGCTGTACTCCATGCCGTCAATAGCCGACCGTGAATTCCCCCGACGTATTTAGTACCGAACACGTCCGCAAGATATGCGGGGATGGTTGCAAAACCACCGCCATACATGGTAAATATAATCATCGTTGCAGCATAAAAATAGATCAGATAAGTCACCGAAGGGCTGATACTTGCCTGTGCTGCTATATATGGTATCGATGTATAAAGAATTATTCCCAGGGTAAAGAATATACAATACGTCATTTTTCGACCGATATAATCCGATATACTGGCCCAGAAAAAACGACCTCCCATATTAAATGCACTGATCATCAGGACGTAGGTTGCAGCAAATTCCAGATCAACCACATCGGGTAATGACGAACCAAAAATCTCACTAATCATGGTTTTGGCCACAGCCAATACACCAATACCTGCTGTCACGTTGAAACACAGCACTATCCAAAGCTGGTAAAATTGGGGAGTTTTTAAAGCCTGGTCAATATGCACATTATGCATTGTAATCATCTTGCCATGATGCTCACCCTCTTCCGGCGGTTCCCAACCCTCTGGTTTCCAGCCTTCAGCAGGGACACGATAGGCAAAAGCAGCACACATCATAATGACGAAATAGATTGCGCCAAGCGTAAAGAATGTTTGGGCGACGCCAACAGTACCGGAATCCAGTAAGTAAACACCCTCTTTTCCCTGTATAATCATATTGGCTACATCATTTGCACCGATGATAACCACTTCTTTAAACCCATCCGCTGTTTCCACCATCCGACGCCCGGACTCTGTAACCAGATTCAGTGAGTCTACCGATCCCAAATACTCAGGTAGTCGATGATAGAATCCAATTAAAGGATCAATCATAAATTTAGCGATCATGGCACCACCACCAAAACCCATAATCGCCATACCGGCAGCCATCCCACGTCTATCCGGAAACCATCGTATTAGCGTACTTACAGGTGAAACGTAGCCCAGGCCCAATCCACAACCACCCAGCACACCATATCCCAGATAAAGTAACCACAGTTGACCCGTGACTATGCCGATGCCGCCAATGATAAAACCACCACCCCAGCAGAATGCGGCAACAACTCCCACCATTCTCGGACCGACTTTCTCCAGCCATTTACCTGCAATTGCGGCCGCAAACCCAAGGAAAACAATAGCGACCGTAAAAACCCATACAACACTTTTTAAAGTCCAGTCGTCTGCTGCACCAGTAACCACACCGACACGTTTTGTTAATGCGGGATTAAACAAACTCCAGGCGTAAACTGAACCAATGCATAAATGAATACCCAGGGCGGCAGGCACAATCAGCCAACGATTAAAACCGGCTTTGGCAACAATGCGGTGCTTAAGCAGAAAATCGGTCATAACTACCCCCCCCCCCAATAATATTGCCGGATGATCTTCTAATTCCTGAATTTATGAACTACTGTGAATCAAGTACAAATATAACACACTATGTTTGGGAGTATATAAGCACTCAACAACAGCCCTTGAAAGTCGGCAAAACCGTTGGTTTATCCAAAATGCCATTTGGGATAACGGTGCAATTTACTTACAAGCGGCGTAGAATCGTATACCCGGATTCCACTCAATATTCAATATCACGGGATCCGGGTTTTTAACAACCCTGGCAGAATTGTATTCTTGACTAAAAATACCGGTTCATCTACAGAAAAACTAATCGACACTTTTGGTCGTGAAGTGAATTACGTCCGTATATCAGTTACTGATCGATGTGATTTTCGCTGTGTCTATTGCATGAGCAAAGAAATGGAATTTATGCCGCGTGCGCGACTACTCACACTTGAAGAATTGACAACGATTAGCCGAACATTTGTTGAGCTTGGTGTCGATAAAATCCGCATCACGGGTGGAGAACCTCTTATTCGTAAAAACATCAGCAAATTATTTCAGGATATCGGACGATTATCCGGGCTACGCGAACTGGTAACGACAACCAATGGCTCACAATTGCCCAGGCTGGCGACAAGATTAAAAAATGCAGGAGTAAAACGTATTAATATCAGCCTTGATTCGCTTGACAGGGAAAAATTTAAACGTATTACGCGTACAGGTAAGCTCGAAGATGTATTGGCCGGGATACAAGCTGCGATAGATACCGGTTTCGAAGGCATTAAACTCAATACCGTGATCCTGAAAAATCGCAATGATGATGAGATCATTGATCTCGTAAAGTTCGCCATGGATAAAAAAATAGACATTAGTTTTATAGAGGAGATGCCATTAGGTGTTATTGGTGATCATAACCGTGCAGAAGTTTATTATTCCAGCGACCGGATACGTGCCGATATTGAGAAAGTCATTACCTTGATTCCAACAGATGAAAGCACCGGCGGACCCGCGAAATATTATAAAATTCCCGATACCGTTACACGCGTGGGATTTATCTCTCCACATAGCCACAATTTTTGCGGTGATTGTAATCGTGTGCGACTTACTTGTGAGGGCAAATTATTACTTTGTTTAGGACAAGAACATGCAGTCGATCTGCGCCATGTCATTCGCAGCCATCCAGGTGATATGGATCGATTAAAACAAGCTATCCGGGATTCAATGAATATAAAGCCTAAAGGTCATGATTTTAATCTCCAGGAGAAACCTGTTATTATGCGACACATGAGTGTCACCGGCGGATAATTATGTCCACCAGTTATCGTCCGGAGATAACGAATGCCGGATTGGATCCCACACAAGCTGCACTCGCAGTTGATGAATATCAAAACCGACGGAACGTACAAATCGCAAATGAGCGACCTCTCACCATCTATATCGACCGAATTGAAATCGTCACATTAATGACGCTGGGCTGCCAACCCGAATTGTTGACATTGGGCTACATTAAAAATCAGGGTTTTTTTAAAAAAATTCAGGAAATAAAAACCATTCAGGTTGACTGGGAAGTTAATGCTGCGGCTGTTACAACAACAGGAGAGAATACTGATTGGCATGACAAACCTGGAACCCGCACAGTAACCACAGGTTGCGGACAAGGAACAATCTTCGGCAATATCATGAAACAACTGGAAACCATAAAAATAACACCGCATAAAATTAAACAATCAGATATCTACAAAACATTAAAAAACCTGAATGCTTACAACGATGTCTATAAAAATGCAGGCGCAGTACACGGATGTGCCTTGTGTCACAATACGGAAATTCTGTCTTTCAGGGAAGACGTGGGCAGACACAATGCCGTTGATGCGATTGCCGGTGAGATGTGGCTCAATGATATGGAAGGTGAAGGCAAACTTTTCTATACCACAGGTCGCCTGACCTCGGAAATGGTTATTAAAACGGCACAAATGGGCGTGCCAATACTGCTTTCTCGTTCCGGTATCACGCGCATGGGTCTGCAAATAGCACATGATCTTGGCGTAACATTATTCTCGCGTGCCAAAGGTAAACACTTTCTTGTCTACAATGGTGCAGATAATGTTGAATTTGATATCGAGCTACCTGATAAATTTGAAGTTGCAAATAAAGTACAAGCACTATAGAAATGGTTCAGTATGGCGTTGGACAACATTACAGGTATTATCCTTGCTGGCGGCCGAGCCAGACGTATGCATGGACGAGACAAAGGGCTGGTACAACTCAATAAAAAAGCAATGATTGAATATGTACTCAGTGCAATGAAGCCACAGGTGAATGATATTATTATTAATGCAAATAGAAATCAGAAAATTTATGAAGTATATGGTTTCCCTGTTATCGCTGATCAAATTCAAGGTTACTGTGGACCATTGGCAGGTATGGCGAGTGGCTTACAAGCGGCAAACACACCTTTTATTGTGACGGTGCCCTGCGACTCTCCCTTGATACCTGATAATCTGGTACAAAAACTATATTCGATCCTGCAGGATCGAGATGCCGAAATATGTACCGCCTGCGCGAATGAAAGACTACAGCCTGTCTTTACACTCATGAAAACCAATCTGCTTTCATCAATGCTTGAATTCTTGAATGATGGCGAACGCAAAATTGACAAATGGTTTGAAAAACATCGCCTGGCTATTGCTGATTTTTCAAATCAGCCGGATATATTTGTCAACGTAAATTCTTCTGCAGAGTTGCAAGAACTGGAACGTAAATTGGGATCATGAGCAAAACACCGCTTGTTGGTTTCACTGCATATAGTGGCACCGGGAAAACGACACTGCTTATCAAATTAATCTCTATCCTTTCCAGAGACGGGATCCGCGTCGGGATCATTAAACATGCACACCATGCTTTTGATATTGATCAACCTGGCAAGGACAGTTATAAATTAAGAAAGGCTGGTGCCAGCGAAATGCTAATCGGTTCAACAAATCGATGGGCCTTAATGATTGAGGCTGGAAAAGGACAGGAATTTACTCTGGAAAATCATATTCACCGTCTGGATCAAGACAATCTTGATTTAATATTGGTTGAAGGTTTCAAACTGGGGAATATCACCAAAATCGAGTTGGTCAGACCCTCACTCGGGAAAGATCCATTTTTCCCTAATGATAAAAATATCATTGCAGTCGCAACAAATGGGCCATTGCCGATTGCAACAGATTTACCACTACTGGATATTGATGATCCAGAACAAATTATCACCTTTATATATGATAGATTTTTAGGCGGTCAGCGATAATACATCAATGAAGAAGCCTGACCTGGAAAATAAAGTGCATAAACAGAATAGCTGTGTAGATGAGTTCGATTCGGATTCTTTGCCGGTGAATGATGCATTAAATAATATCTATACCGCTATTTCACCTGTTACAGAAACTGAAACAGTGGCAATTAGAGAATCCCTGAATCGTGTTCTGGGTGCGAATATCGTTTCATCCCTGAATGTACCTGCGGCAACCAATTCTGCAATGGATGGTTACGCCTTGCATGGAAAAGACATTCCCAAAGAAGGCACGTCAAAAGTTAAAGTCGTCGGAACAGCGTTCGCCGGAAAACCTTATCATGGTGTCGTAAAACAGGATGAATGTATCCGTATTATGACAGGTGCGGTCATGCCTGATGCAACAGATACAGTGATTATTCAGGAACATGTGGAACGCAGCGGCGATAACATTCTCATTGATGCAAAAACCGATACAGGTTCCAACGTCAGACAAGCAGGTGAAGATATCGCCATTGGCGACATCGTGTTGGAAAAAGGTGTCAGAATCAAGCCCGCCGACATCGGCGTGCTTGCATCACTTGGTATCGCCGAGGTGGCAGTCACACGGAAGTTACGTATTGCATTCTTTTCAACCGGCGATGAATTATGTTCAATCGGCGAGGAATTAAAAAACGGCGACATCTACGACAGCAATAGATACACACTGTTCGGGATGCTATCTGAACTCAATGTCACCGTTGTGGATATGGGCGTCATTCGAGATAAGCGCGAAGATTTATACCGAGCCTTCGACGAGGCGACAACTCAAGCTGACGTACTTATCACAACGGGGGGCGTTTCCGTCGGTGAGGCTGATTTTGTCAAGGAAATACTACAGGAGACAGGGACAGTTAATTTCTGGAAAGTCGCCATGAAGCCCGGCAGACCTCTGGCTTTCGGTCAAATAAAGAACACCGTTTTTTTTGGATTACCCGGTAATCCTGTGTCTGTCATGGTCACGTTCTCTCAATTCGTAAAGCCTGCACTCAAATATCTTATGGCTGAGACACAAACACAAGCAATCACCATGCGCGTACCTTGTGTTTCAAAATTAAGCAAAAAACCCGGTCGAGTGGAATATCAACGCGGGATCCTTGAACGTGATGAAAATAACCATTGGCTGGTGAAAAAAACAGGCGCACAAGGTTCGGGGATTTTACGTTCCATGTCTGAAGCTAACTGTTTCATTATTTTACCTATGGAAGGTGGCTCAATTGAACCCGGCACTATCGTCGAAGTGCAGGCCTTTTGAAATACCCGCTTTCCGCCACAGGACAAATAGATATTCGTATCCTGTCTGGAATAGTGCCACGGTTTGACGCTGATCATGTTTAGTCCGGCACTACTATACACTTGCAGCACTCAGGAATCTCTGAACATGAATTCAATACCGGGCAATTCAATCATTACATTCATTCAAGGTGCTTTTTCAAATATTGCAGGTCAGGCCTATAGCCAGGAATTTGAATCGGAAGCTGATTACGTAGGCATATACATCACTGAATTGGCTGGATATGAGATTAGGGAAGCAGCATATTTTTGGAGAAAGATGGGGATAAAACATCCCGGATCAATCGAAAAAAATCATACGGCATCACACCCGTCCTCTCCCGAGCGTTTCGTTTCCATTGAAGAGACAATAGAAGAAATTAACCAGAAAAAATCTATCGGCGAAGAGTTGATGCCGAATATAGATAGAGAAATTTTTGAGGAAAGAGAACCACCGCCCATGATTAATTTGTAAATTATTTAAACATTGGGAAAAGTCAGTTCACATCTGCTTTTGCCGGATTTTAAAATAAATTATTCGGAGGGTGGCACTGTATATCCGGTCATCATGCCCGCTTTAATATGATCGTTGACATGGCAGTGATACATCCAGCGATCCGGATCATCTGCGACTATAGTAACAGTCTTCATACTCGCTGGTAACAGTTCGATGACATCCGTATGATAACCATTAAAATCAACGACATTGCCATACCAATGTGGCGTATGGATATCAGCTTCCGTTCCTGATCCGATCAGGTGCCGCCGTACCGTCTCTCCCACAGTCCATTGTCATTATTTATGCCCTCCATCGTCAAATTGTAAATTTGTCAGACCGACAAATTCTCATGAATAAGTTCGTATTAACATCTATTTTGAGCCATAAAACATAGTTAGTAAAACTAAATAATAATTGTTATCATTTAGTTTTACTAACTATTGTCGTGAATACACATTAACAAATAATTTTCACAATTGAGATTAATGCTCGTTTAAAGTTGTGACTCTGGAGTGGAACGAAAAATTTGTGACTTATGGATTTGACACAAGTGACGCTGTGAAACGATACGTGCTAATTCTTACGATGGCATCAACAACAATGCATTATAACGCTGTAGCGGCTGAGGAGACAGGATATCAAGAAATAGAAGAAGTCGTGGTTAAGAGTAAATATTTGTCTGTCGATAAGGTGAACTCAGTGAAAACGCCTACGCCAATTATTGATGTACCACAAAGCCTTTCAATTATCACAGCCGAAGAGATTACCAGGCAGGGTGTCAAGAATATCGGGGATATCATCGACTACACGACCGGTGTGAATACCTCTCAGGGAGAAGGCCATCGGGATGCGGTCGTGTTTCGTGGGGTTCGTTCAACCGCTGACTTCTTTATTGATGGCGCCCGCGATGACGTCCAATATTACCGCCCGCTCTATAATATAGAGCAAGTCGAAATTTTGCGTGGTCCAAACGCGCTGCTCTTTGGCCGCGGCGGTACGGGTGGTATTCTCAACCGAGTGACCAAAAAGGCCAGGATCGGCGAACGATTCACAGGCTACAAAACCTCTTTTAACACGTTTGCCGAGCGTGGCATTGAACTGGATGTTAATTTCTCCACTGGCGAAAAATCAGCCTTGCGCATCAATGTAATGTACGAAGGCCTGGAAAATCATCGGGATTTCCATGATGGCGACCGGTTCGGGTTTAACCCAACCGTCAAATTCGAGTTAAGCCCGGTCACAACGCTTGATGTGTCTTATGAATACATTGATCACGAGCGCTTTGTTGATCGAGGTATTCCAACAGGAACAAATGGCAAGCCTGTTGCAGCCTTCAAAAATATCGTGTTCGGTGATCCGGAACTGAATAAAACAGAACTTGAAGCCCACGTATTTCGTGCAGCGATAGAACATGCGTTTTTAGATAACCTGAAGGGTCATTTCAGTGTGTTTTACGGCGATTACGACAAACTGTATCAAAATTTTTATGCATTGGGCTATAGCCAGGCGTCCACACCAAACGTTGTGACCCTGGATGGATATGTCGACATGACAGATCGTCAGAACCTGATTTTATCAGGGAACCTGATTGGAGAACTTGTAACCGGCAGACTCAGCCATACCTTGCTTTTTGGCGGTGAATATATCGATACTGCCTCGGATCAGAATCGTTTTAATGCGCTTTGGAATACAACAAATGACGACAATGAAGTTTTCACTGTCATGCGTCCACTTACTCTAGGAGGAGGCGTTGGTATCAACTCTGCTGGCACAACCACAAGAAGCAATTTCACGACGGATTTAAATGACAACACACGCGTGGGTATTGACATCCATTCTCTCTATATCCAGGACCAGATCGAGGTCACATCATGGTTGGATATCGTTTTAGGTGTGCGGTATGACAGCTTTGACATCAAGGTCTTTAACGTCGTGGCAAATGCAACGCGAACCCGAACCGACGCAGAAATTTCACCGCGTGCCGGGGTGATTCTAAAACCACTGGAAAACATTTCCATTTACGGTAGTTATAGCGAATCCTTTCAACCACGCAGTGGTGAGCAGTTTGCGGATATCAATGGCAATAATAACCGACTGGGTCCGAACATATTCACCAACCTTGAGGGAGGTATAAAATGGGACTTTGGTCCAGCCCTGAGCCTGACGGCGGCCGTGTTTGAGAATGAGCAAAGCTCGCCACAGGTTGCCGACACTGATCCCTCGACTTTGGATGTGATTGATTCCGAAATTACCGGTGTTGAAATGCAGCTTAGTGGTCAGGTTATGGATAGATGGTCTATCTCGGCAGGGTATAGCTATCTTGACGGTAAGCAGGTCAGTCGTAGTGGCCCAACCGACTTACGTCCGCGTGAACTACCCGAAAATATGTTTTCCATGTGGAATCAATTTCAGGTGACGAACAAGATTGGTGTGGGGGTTGGTGTCATTTATCAGGATGAGAGCTTCATTAATAACAGCAATACTGCCATTTTGCCGAGCTACACCCGGTTCGATGTCGCCGTTTATTACGACATATCTGAAAAGATACGTCTCCAACTCAATATCGAAAATTTGACAGATGATCTCTATTTTCCGAACGCACACAGTACGCATCAGGCGACCGTAGGTAAACCATTAAATGCTCTCTTTACCATTAGAGGAGAATTTTAGCCCAGTGTCGTATCGTCTGTTATCAGTGTAACCCTCCCTCAATTAGATCCATTCATTCTGTCGTGATTTTGCATTAAATTGTTGTAAAAATTCCATCGGTGTTAAATTATTTAAAGCCTCATGAGGCCGTTGCTCGTTGTATTGGATCATCCATTGGTGAACGATTTCTCTGACCTGGTTAAGTGAATCAAACATATAATAATCCAGTACCTCGGTTCTAAAACTCCGGTTGAATCGTTCTATATAAGCATTGCGCCTATTATCTCCCTATCAAATGGCTATCACAAACGTAACCGGGCGGCATAGGCGTCAGGGGCTAATATATCTGTAAGTGTACGTTACTGGGTATGCTCACTGGATATGCTTGACCTGTGTATGTTTTGGTAGGCGCTTGAACCACCCCGCCGATAGTCGGATGTGCCCAACCGTCTGGACACCGATACCGCCCGTGGGCGACCCTAAGATCTAGGGGTTTTTGCTAAATTTTTTACCTTTTTTTAACTAATGTCGAAGTGATCTTCTGGAATGGATAAACCATCTTCTTCAAGCGCAGCAACATAACCCTCAATGGCTTCTTTGATATTTTCCAGGGCATCTTCCCGGTTTTTTCCCTGACTAATACAGCCTGGCAGACTGGGGCATTCAGCAACCCAGTAATTATCTTCTCCTGGATGAACAACAATTTGTCGCATCATTAAATGCCTCGTCAGTTATAGCACATCAGTAATATGCCCTATTTTAGCAGCTAAAGTGTAGTGGTCCAGTATATCCGTACACCTCGATAAGTTTTTTTATGCAATTTATTTCTCAGCTTCAACAGGCGTTAGATAATTAATATAACTATGCCCCCGATAGCCGTTGTAGTGTTTGATGTATTGCATAATATCTTTTTCAGCTTGTTCATAAGATGTATAAAAAGTCTTCGGCATCCATTCAGATTTAAAGCTCCTAAAGCAGCGTTCCATCGGGGCATTATCCCAACAGTTACCGCGACGACTCATACTCTGCTTAATTTGATAACGCCAAAGCTGTTGTTGAAATGCCTTACTGGTGTAATGGCAACCCTGGTCGGAGTGATACATCACTCCTTTTGGTTTACCCCTGGACTCATAGGCGATACGCAAAGCGTGCATCGTTAATTCTGAGTCCGGGCTTGTGGAACAGGCCCACCCCACAATACGCCGGGCATACAAATCAATGACCAAAGCTAAATATAACCAGCGTGTCCCGGCCCAGACGCAGGTCACATCACCACACCAAACCTGGTTGGGGTGGTAAACTGTGAATTCACGATTCAAGTGATTCTGTGCCACCTGAGCAGGCTTATCAGCTACCTTATAACGATGTTGCTTTTGTTGTTTGCTCACTAAGCCCGCTTCCTTCATCAGGCTACGTGCCTTGTAACGGCCTACTGACTCGCCTTGCTGTTTCAGCATACCCGATATTGTCCGGCTCCCGGCGGCGCTACGGCTGGCAAAATGAATGGCAACGGCCAAGCACTTCAAGCGTTCCCGTTCGGGCTCCACTTGCTTTGCCGACTGACGCCGATAGTCAACACTGCCACGAGAAACGTCAAAGACACGCAGTAATTCACTTTGACGATAATGCGCTCTTAACTGCTCGACCATCATAACGACCTCATCGAGTCCGACATTAAGAGCGCGGTAGCCTTTTTTAGAATGTCTTTCTCCCGTTCTAGCCGCTGATTATGTGCTTCCAGTTCTTGTATCCGTTGCTGCTCCCCTGTGAGAGCTTTACTCCCAACTGGCGTTTGCCCTTGCCGTTCGTTCGTCAACTGCTCAACCCAACGACGCATCGCTGTAGCTCCTACCCCCACCGCAATACAGGCATCAGTGATGCTGTAGCCCTGGTCTAATACCAAACTGGATGCTTCCTGTTTGAATTCCGGTGTGAAATGTCTTCGTTTTCGCATTCTTCGTACCTCTCCGATGATAAATAGTATCACCTGGCAACTGGTACGGATTTATTAGACCACTACAGATCGTAATATCTAAAGTGGTTGAAGTGCAGATTCGTTTCACTATCGTAATACTGGCCGGGAAGTGTTTTGTCTGACGCGATTCGTAGGCTTAACTGCGGTTTTTTCCTTAAACCCCAACGACTTACAGAATATTTTTTTGAGATAAACGCCGAGACCTACTTTTGGCCCCTATATGCGGTTTTTGATTTAACTTACTTGCTAACATGGCGATAGTTTACCGATGTATCAAGAAGTCGGGAAGTGTCATTCCGATATCTTTGGCAATTTGTCGCAACAAGATGGGCGATATATCCCTACCTTGATGATAGGGCACGGTAGTGCAACGACCCATCAGGATGACGATATTGTTTATGAGAACCCCGTTGACGTGCTTCCTCAAAGCCTAACGATTCGAGGATTTTGATGACTTCACGGGGTTTTAAGACGGGTGCTTTCGGAACCACTAAACAACAACCGTTTGTGTGCCAACAAACTCTGCCTCAAGCACAGGTTCACCATCCTCTAGCAACATATCAATGACTTCCTTCAGGTTCTCATTGAGTTCATCTCGCGTTTCGCCCTGGCTATGCGCACCAGCGAAACCCGGAATGAAACCGACATAGAGACCCGTATCGGGACAACGTTCAATCACAGCAGTATAAGTATGCATTCGAGTTAATTCCTTGATTATCAATGTGTCCTATTTTAGCAGCTAAAGGGATTGGTAGGCGAGCGGGAAAGGAGCAAAAGAGCGTAGCGAAGTGTGTAGTGGTCCAGTATATCCGTACACCTCGATAAGTTTTTTTATGCAATTTATTTCTCAGCTTCAACAGGCGTTAGATAATTAATATAACTATGCCCCCGATAGCCGTTGTAGTGTTTGATGTATTGCATAATATCTTTTTCAGCTTGTTCATAAGATGTATAAAAAGTCTTCGGCATCCATTCAGATTTAAAGCTCCTAAAGCAGCGTTCCATCGGGGCATTATCCCAACAGTTACCGCGACGACTCATACTCTGCTTAATTTGATAACGCCAAAGCTGTTGTTGAAATGCCTTACTGGTGTAATGGCAACCCTGGTCGGAGTGATACATCACTCCTTTTGGTTTACCCCTGGACTCATAGGCGATACGCAAAGCGTGCATCGTTAATTCTGAGTCCGGGCTTGTGGAACAGGCCCACCCCACAATACGCCGGGCATACAAATCAATGACCAAAGCTAAATATAACCAGCGTGTCCCGGCCCAGACGTAGGTCACATCACCACACCAAACCTGGTTGGGATGGTAAACTGTGAATTCACGATTCAAGTGGTTCTGTGCCACCTGAGCAGGCTTATCAGCCACCTTATAACGATGTTGTTTTTGTTGTTTGCTCCCGTTCGGGATCCACTTGCTTTGCCGACTGACGCCGATAGTCAACACTGCTACGAGAAACGTCAAAGACACGCAGTAATTCACTTTGACGATAATGCGCTCTTAACTGCTCGACCATCATAACGACCTCATCGAGTCCGACATTAAGAGCGCGGTAGCCTTTTTTAGAATGGCTTTCTCCCGTTCTAGCCGCTGATTATGTGCTTCCAGTTCTTGTATCCGTTGCTGCTCCCCTGTGAGAGCTTTACTCCCAACTGGCGTTTGCCCTTGCCGTTCGTTCGTCAACTGCTCAACCCAACGACGCATCGCTGTAGCTCCTACCCCCACCGCAATACAGGCGTCAGTGATGCTGTAGCCCTGGTCTAATACCAAACTGGATGCTTCCTGTTTGAATTCCGGTGTGAAATGTCTTCGTTTTCGCATTCTTCGTACCTCTCCGATGATAAATAGTATCACCTGGCAACTGGTACGGATTTATTAGACCACTACAGACACGTTCCCTGGATTCAGCTAAAAGGTAAATGGTTACAACAAGCAGGCTTTGATATTGATACGCCTGTTAAGGTTAGAGTGATGAACGACTGCTTGGTATTGACTACAGAACACCAAAACGAGTAATAGATAAAACTCTATTGTTCAATTCATTACCGATTTTTTCAGCTCCGTGTAATGTAATTCATCGTTATCCTTTAGTTCTGACATAAGATCATTTACTGCATTTTCTATATCGCAAATCAGATCGCTATTTTTCGTCATTCGTTCAATGTTATTAGAATGGCTAAAATAATGTAGAACTTTCATTATTCTCTTTGACTTTTCCTTACCAAATAATTTATCAGTACGATCATCAACTTTAGATTTCCAATTCCCAGGGATTTTAGAATACGTATATAACTCTACAAATCGACGTACTGCATTAGGGATATTCATTAATGTTTCAAAGTCATCTTTATTGTCGCTATCGTGGAATTTATAAATTTCACTGAACAGATAGTGATATTCGGAAGTATAATTTCGAATGGCTTTGGGTAACCTATCGAGTGTCGCTTTGGCTTTATCTATTCGTCTTACATAATAATACTCAGTCAATTCCTTTTTTAATGGAAGTTCACGTAGCAATGTAAAAAATTCGAAGTTATGTGTTGAAAGAAACAACTGATCGCAATTTAACTCCCAACTACTCTTTAGATCTTCTTGAGATAAAAACAATTCTCTTAACAGAGCGTTAATCTGGAATATGTGATTACTATCAAGACTTGAGATCGGATCGTCTATATACACAATCGTTGCTTTCAAATCTTCTATTTCCATCAACTTAGTTAAAAAGAAAGAGAAAGCAACCGCAGTTTTCTCGCCCTCGCTTAGGTTTAGAGCTTTATCAGCACCACGTTTAAGTATAAATCTCTCATTCCCGCCATCATCTTCTACGACTATTTCAATTTCTTCGTGCCCAAGAAACGAATGTATGTATTCATTAAGTTTTTCCCGCCCTTTTTGTGCATTGCTGATTTGAGCTTCTATTTGTTGTATTTCAGTTTCAAGCTCACACTTTGATGTCAGAAGCTTTTCTTCTCTATCTTGATAAAGTGATATCTTGTTCTCTTTTTTATACAGGTCTATGGTGTCTATAAAATCTGCTGTGTAATGTTTTTTTAATACTGTGATTGCTGAGGATTTATTTTCGTCAAACTCATCTGTGTTGTCGTTGTTTTTACCGACTATCTCGTTATAGGTATCGATATGCTCGGATATCGTTTGACAACAATCAATTATGGCCGTGAAGTCGCTTATCGATTCAAAAGGTTTTTCTTTTTTTGTTTGTAATCGTTTTTGTAATTTATCGAGTTGCTTATTGTAGTCTTTAATTGACTTCTTAAGATCCGTTGATGCTGAATCAAACTCGTTACGAAGCGCTTGATAGAAGTCCATTTTGGTGTTCTCCAAGGCTTGAAGCTTAGAGTTTAAAACTCTTTCTTCCAGTTCGCCTAGCTGTGTTTTATGATTTTTTAGATCTTCAGAGAAGTGTGCAAGTAACTCTTCCTTTCGTTTTGATTTAATTGTATTGCCGCAATATTCACAAGTGTCTTTATCTTCATGAAGTGGAAGCCCCTTTTCAACCCATTCGGCAACTTCTGGATTTTCCCGGAAGTAATCAATAGTTTCAGATAATTCAGGAACTTCTTTTACCAATACCTTAACTTCCTCAATCAAGGAAGTTAAGGTAACAGTTGGGCTATATTTATCTAACTTAGGTAGTTTATCATCTTCCGAAACGGTTGCTTCTTTTAAGAGTTTCTTTTCTTTCTTGTCTTCGTCAATCTTATAAGATGAGTGATCCTGTCTGACTTCGTTGAGGATCGGTTTAAGATGAGTTTTTGTGAATGCTTCAACTAAGCTTAACTTTGTTTTTATCTCGGAGGCTTTGTTCGTTAGGCCATTTTCGATTTCGTTATCAAGATCTTGATAAACTTTTTTTAACTTATCAATAATTGCAATAAGTCTTGTTACCTTCTGCTTTTTATTTTCTATCTGCTTTTCTGCCTCAATAGACTCCTCGCCTAGCAATAAAATTGGATCGATTGATTCACCGTCCCATTTTAAATTTTTGTGGGTAAAATCAGAATTAAAAACTCTTATTTCTTTATCAGAAACCGCTAAACTATTTTCTAAATATTTTTTGTCGTCCTGATCGGTTACTTCAAATTCACAATCAGGATAGTCCTTATGTAATTCTTCTTTTTCTAAACAATTAAAGAGTCTGGAGATTGTTGTTTTGCCTGAGTAGTTCCAACCATAGATAATGTTTAGCTTCTTGAAGTCATCAATGTTTCCTGTTCTTCTGTAATCCTGGAATACACCGAAGTTCTTTATGTGAGATATCCTTTTTAGCATTAAATAAATCTGTCACCTTTAGCTAATCGCTATCTTATCAATGATTACTCTAATCAAGGCAACTACTACTAAGCCTCCAAGTAAAACACTCACTCCTGCAGTAAGTACAAATCCGAAACTATGCATACAAGTTTCGATAAGTGGCCCTATTGAATCATTTATATGAATAACCAAACAATCCACAGCAAATAAAACTATAGAGAATAATATCCCTACAATCGCAAACAGAGTTATTCCTGTTATAGAATTCAACATATGAAACTTTTGTTGTAACCAAATAAAAGTTCCTCCAACAACAACCGTTGCACTTACAGTCGCAAGTATCGCTAAAAATATATCCAACCCATAAGCAAGTGCGCAAACAAAAACAAGAATTGAAAATATTCCAATAGCTACTATTGTTGTATGCCGTTGAATCATTAGCTATCCAGCACTAGCACTCATCCTCTTCTTCACAGGCCCTTCTTGCAAGAAACTCAGCAGTAGTTCCGAATGATAAACTGGCTGCTCCTATAACACCTATCACCCCTATTCCAGCCACACCAGCGGCTTCCACAGAGGCACCCGCTGAGAAAATAGAAGTACCAGCAGACACAGAGTGAGGAATAATAGCAATACCCGCAGATTGAATAGCCTGTCCACCGTAAATTGCACCGCCAACTGCTGCCGCTTTCGTACCAGCACTAATTGCCGTGCTAGTCATTGCTTCCGCAAAATTTGGGCTTCTCGGATCATAACTATATGCACTAAAATAAGGTACTAGAACATCAGCAACCCAATCACCATAGTATCCCCTTAAATAATTATCAACACATTTCAAAAACTCTTCTGATTTAAGCCCTAATGGATCATAAAACCTAATCGCATTGGCATTCGCATAAAGGTAAGTGTTGTAGCCCCCATCCAGCCCAATCGGATCGCTGGTGATATACCTTCCCAACTGCGGATCGTAATACCGAAAGTGGTTGTAGTGAAGGTTAGTCTCGGAATCAAAGTACTGGCCGGGAACTGTTTTGTCTGACGTGACAATCGTACTAGTAGGCACTTTTTTCCTTAAGAACCAACGTTCTACAGCGCGTTCACGGGCTGATTTTTGGGGAGGGCTAAAATTTGCCCCTATAGGCGGTTTTTGATTTAACTTCCTTGCTAACATAGGTCGTACTATACGCTAGAAGGTATATTCTGCCTAGCTTTCCTGCTGTTTCCTTGGATATGATTCGCTGTGTATCATTTCATTATTTAGTGGCTGCTTTTATCTTTTACAGGGTGGGAAGGACAGCAACTAAAAACGGAAACGAGCAACGCAGTGCGAGCCGTTTTTAGTTGATGGCCGGGTGGGATTAAATAATTCTTCCTTATGGAGTGTAGCGACGCGGCCATTTACACATAATGCTTAATTATGCGACGGTAGTGGACTGTTGCTATTTCATTAGCTGCTGTTATTAATCATCAATAGCAATAGCGCATAATTCGGCATTATGTTACTTGGCCGCCTAAAGCCCCTGAGGGGTTGGAGTCATGGCTTTTAGATTGCCTTCTCTGCTATTGCATTTTTATTGCTCGGGTTCATTAGACTTTGCAATAGCAGAGATGGCCACATTATTGTTCTTTGCCAGCAACAGTAAGGCACACATTGTTATTTTTATTATGCCTTTCTGTTGCTGGCATTAATTAATACTCCAACACTTCCTTGTTGTTTAAGGATGTGTTGACCTTATTGCTATTCGGTCTTCAACGAAGGCAACCAGGTTAAACATCTTAATCAACCGTAACGAAGGATGCTGTGTTGAACGAAGGCGATATACTCAACATACCCCTGACCTGGCTGGCGCGCGCCTTGCCAGCACGAGGCCGCAGTGAACACCGAGGGATATTGCAAGGCGCGTGACAGCGGTCGACTACACGGATGTAGTCGGTAGAGCGATGCAGGAGCCAAAGCCGAGGGATGGCTCGATCTTTCTACTTCACTGTATCGAGGTCTTCTGTTTCAACTTCTTCTGCCAACAATGTTAATAATGCTGCTTCGGTATCTGTATTAAGCTGTTCTTCTGTCGTGACTCGTTCCAGTTTTGCCGGGTGTGTCGCGGTGTGAACCTCTTTTATTTTTTTGATCGATACCTGGGTATAGATTTGTGTACTGGATAGATCGCTGTGGCCAAGTATGGCTTGTATATATCGAATGTCGGTACCATTCTCTAACATATGGGTTGCCATTACGTGTCTAAATAGATGACAACTCCCTGGTTTATCAATGCCAGCCTTTAAGATATATTTCTTAACCATATCGCCCATTTGATTCTTATGGAATGGCTTACCTAAATCACTAATGAACAAGTAACCTTCATCGGGTTCCATTACTAATGATGATCGTGTTTCATCAATGTATTTTTTTATCCAGGCACACGCACGTTCACCAATTGGTACTGTGCGATCTTTTTTACCTTTACCTTCGTAAATAAAAACGGTTCCACGATCTAGATCCAGGTCGTATAGTTTCAAACTCGCTACTTCCATTCGTCGCATTCCAGTGGAGTACAAGGTTTCAATGATGGCGCGATCTCTGGTTCCCACTGCTTTACTGTATTGTGTTTGTTTTAAGATTAACTCTATTTCATCTGTGCTTAATAGCTGAGTGCTTGACCATCGGCCTTACGGTAATGATATAGATGCCGTTTGTAACGCTCTAATATCGGCTTGGTGATGTCTTGCGGTTGTTCCAGTCCTCGCTCATCACACCAACGGATAAACCAGCGTATGGCGTGTCTGCGATTCACAGTGGTGCTGTCGCTGTAGTTCATTGCTTCACTCCAATCAATGAACTCGTTTAAGTACGGGGTAATGCCGTTGTGATCGATAGGATAGGCTTCTGGCTTCGGTGTTGCCTTTCGTTGTTGTCGCCGGGGCATTGTTATTTACTGGCAACAACTAAAGAAGGTGATTGTGAGGTCGCTCCTGCGCTTCCTGCGCCCGCGACATTGGCACGTCCCTGTGCGGCATATGATGCACCGTTAACGTTACTTTTTTTCTTCTCTATATAGGCTGTTTCGTCATTATCATCATCAACCAGAGTGGAAGCCTTATTATTACTGGCTTTCCGATTAATATCCTTACCCCGTTTTAGCCCCGTACTCCCTCCGTTTTGAGGCCGTTTTGACCCCGCCAACTGCCCCTGTTGACCCCGCGAACTTTCCGTCATAGTCATTGTTTTTAATGTCTCAACATCTATCAGTCCATTCAGGTGGGCCTGTTGTGCACCGGGTGTACCATCGTAAAGGAGTTCATAAACATAAAACTGACCACGGCCACCACGATGCGGTAACAGGTATTCCATTTCTACCAGTCGATCAAGATGCACTCTTAATTGTGTATTGCCCCATTGATTGTATTCCCGTATCTCTCGACGACTAAAGCGTATATCACATCGTTTAATCGCGTTGTCATTGCATTGCTTTGTGACCATCGCATCTATCAATGTTAATAATTTTCTGGTCTGTGGTGGCAATTCGTCTAAGGTTCTGCCCAGGACTTCGTGAGCTAACTCATTGGCCATTGCAATATCGTTTAAGGTGACTTCAACATAGTGAACGGTATTCTCTCCTTGCGGGATGACTTTTATTTGTCGTTGGTATTGATGCAGTAGTGCAATGGTGTCGATCAGGGTTAAATACTTTTCGTGATCACGTCTTGTTCTGGTTTGTTCATTTAAAAAAGTTAAGTGCTCGGCATAAGGATTAACAACACTTAATGGTTTTAATAGTCGTTGTGCATTTTGATGGATGGTTAATATGGATCGGCTTTCTGTTTTTTGGATCAGTCCTTGTAAGGTTCTTTTTTGTCGTTGTAGTTGGTGGATAGCTTGCGTCTGTTCTCTGTCTTCGTTCACTGTTAATACTAAACAGCGATTCATCAGTTCTTCATCCACTTCAATGGCCGTCGTCGTTAAAAATATCATTACTGGCCCTTCGACTTTGTATTCCTGGGTAACGAGCTTGCCGGTGTCCGGATCTTTATTGATACTGGCGATGGTGAGTTGTCCTTCACTCTGTAATAGTTTGAGTGCATAGGCGGCTTGTGCTGCGCCTTCTTCTTCAACGATGGCAAGTATTTTATGTTTTAGATCGGTTTCGCTCATATAGAACAAGGATTGCCCGGTCATTGCACTGTATTGGCTTTTGTCTTCTTCTGGGATAAAGCGTAAGACGGCATCCATTAATGAACTCTTAATGGCAGTATTCGTAATACCTCGTTTTTCTAAATAGGCTAATGCATCCGGGTTTTGTTTCAGAGTTTGATGATAATAGTCAATCACCCGGTTCAGGAGTTGTTGGTCTTCACTGTCAGACATTATTGAAGTAGAAAATCGTGGGACAGTACTGCGTTTTACTTTGCCGGTGGCATTGGCTGATGGCAGGTAATCATTCATCAATAATTCTACCGCGTGTCTAAAACTCACGCCTTCGAGTTTCATTACCCAGTCAATGACACTACCACCCGACTGACACACACCGAGGCAATGCCAGAGATTATTTTCCGGGGTAATCACCAGGGAAGGATCGTTATCATCGTGGAAGGGACACAGGCCAATCATATCCTGGCCGTGTTTTTTGAGTGTGATGCCCTGGGCTTCGGCCAGTCGTTGCAGGGAGATTTCCTGTTTCAATCGTTCGATTACTTCATCCGGGATACGTGCCATTCTCTATTTCCTCCCATAACGTGGATTTGCTAAAACCTGTCAATACACAATTAAGCTATATTTATACCTGCATATATGCTACCTTTCGGCAAGTGTTCATATTTGAGGAGTTATAGTTGCTATGTCTCAATAACTTGTTTTGCTTGCTATGGATTTTCAAGACCGCCTCACCACGCTCCGTAAAGAGAAGGGGTTTACTCAACAGGCTCTGGCTGAAATGGCTGGCGTTCACGTTGCTCAGATCCGTCGTTATGAAGCCGGAGATTCCCAACCTACTTTGGATGTGATCCGCAAACTGGCAATTGCTCTGAGTGTCAGTGCCGATATGCTGGTATTCGATAAAGACGAACGAGGTCCAGATGACGATCTCAAGCTACAATTTGAAGCAGTCTCCCGTCTGGAACCTGAGCAGCGAACAATTATCAAGGAACTGGTCGAAGGAATGATCATTAAATATGAATCACGGCGTTGGAATAAAGCCATCTAACCAAGAGAGTAACGCAATGGAACAGATTGTTAATTTACATATCGAGAAATTACCGGAAGGGGTCTATCTTGCTACGACTGATGATCTTCCTGGTCTGGTAGCTCAAGGTCGGACGGTAACAGAAACATTGGAGATAGCGCGTGACGTGGCCAAGAAACTTATGGAAGCTCAGACAGAACGACAAGGGCATCCCACATTGAAGGACACCGGGAATTCGTTTGATTACCCATTGGTTGTTAGTCGTTAATGGGACGACTCGCCGGGTTTAAATATCGACAGATTATCAAGCGGATAAAGAAGTTAGGATTTGAGTTTGATCGGCAGGCGGCTGGTTCACACGAGATCTGGTACAACACAGTAACCCAGCTTTATACCACTATCCCCAATCATCCTGGAGATATGCCGGAAGGCACGCTCAAAGCGATCCTGAAACAATCGGGCGTTACTACTGAAGCATTTTTGAATAAATAAATATTGTGGTACGCCCTTAATTATTCTTCAACTTGATCCTTTCCATTTTTTTCTTTGAAAAAGGCACCTAAACACCTGACCAATACTAAATACGCAATTGTCAATAAAACAAATAGAGTAGCATTATCAAGCCATGCAACCCTCCCCAAAAACAGTCTCATGCAAGATGTTGTGATTTTGTTCATACTAGAGAGAGACAGGAGAACAAAATGCAACCGAAGACATTTAGCGAAAGCCAGATATTCAAGATACTGAAAGCAGCAGAAAACGGACGTGCAGTAAAAGATTTATGCTGAGAATATGGCATGAGCGATGTGAGTTTTTATCGCTGGCGTTCCAAATATGGCGGTATGGAATTAGCTGATATCCGCCGCATGAAAGAACTGGAGAAAGAAAACAATCAGCTTAAGAAAATGTTTGCCGATTTGAGACTGGAGAATACCGCCCTCAAAGATCTTATCGAAAAAAAGCTCTGAGTGTAGATACCAAAAGAGAAAATATTTTGTATCTTCACCAAACCCACAAGTTGAGTATTCGGCAAGCCTGTTTGGCCTTGCAGTTGAGTCGCTCAGTGTATCGTTATCAGCCCAAACCCAGAGACGATACGCCGCTGATTGATGGGCTATTAGCACTGCTGGAACAATATCCACGTTTTGGGATTAAAAAGCTGTTCATTCTGTTGAGGAAACAAGGCCATGGCTGGAATCATAAGCGCGTGTATCGGGTTTACTGCCAATTGGGACTTAATCTGAAACGGCGCACGAAAAAACGATTGCCTGGTCGGTATCCCCAAGTACTGGCCATCCCGGCATCAGTAAATCAATGCTGGTCGATGGATTTTATGAGTGATTGTCTCTACGCCGGCCGTCGATTCCGAACACTGAATATTGTCGATGACTTCAACCGAGAAGTCCTGGCCATTGAAGTTGACTTGAGTTTAACGGCTGAACGCGTGGTGCGTGTGCTGAATCGACTCAGTGAATGGCGTGGCTTACCTCAAGCGATTCGTGTCGATAATGGCCCAGAATTCATCTCATGTGCTTTAGCTGATTGGGCAGATGACCATGAAGTTGAACTCACATTCATTCAGCCGGGCAAACCCACACAGAATGCTTATATAGAACGATTCAACCGGAGTTTTAGAACCGGGGTACTGGATTATTATATGTTTGATTCACTTAACCAGGTCAGAGAAATCGTTCACCAATGGATGATCCAATACAACGAGCAACGGCCTCATGAGGCTTTAAATAATTTAACACCGATGGAATTTTTACAACAATTTAATGCAAAATCACGACAGAATGAGTGGATCTAATTGAGGGAGGGTTACAGAAGTACTGGCGAAGTAATCGCCGCCGCCTTTGTTTTGAATAAACCTGAATACTTGCCTGAAATGTACAGTGATATGGTGGAAGCCTGGAATCGATTAGGTGAGGAATGGCAGAACTATGTCATTATCATTAAAGGTTATCATATGCACTTAATACAGCAGGAAGAAGAACGCTAGCGCGTTCTTCTTTTTAGCGGCTAAAGAAAAAAACAATATCTGATTAATACTGAAAGAAGATGGTTAAGTATATATAATGACGAGCAACAAACGACCCAAAGCAGCAGTTTCTAATTTCAAGGAAGTTTATGCTTATTGGAAAAGCTATTGAAGAAGATTGACTTACATATGCATACGGTGGCGACTATCAGTGACAGCCACTTTGATTTCAGTCTCGATAGCTTAAAGAGATACGTTCTTGAGTCAAAGCTTGACGCCATTGCGATAACTAATCACGATGTTTTTGATGGAAGCCAATTCAGAACCATCAAAGAATCCTTAACAATTACTGTATTCCCTGGAATAGAAATAAACCTCGACCGAGGACACATATTACTAATAAGCGACGGATCTAATCTGGAAGACTTTGAGGCCAAATCAAGCATGGTCACCGAGAAGATCACTAAAATTGGGGACAGCATTTCGGTTGACGAACTTGAAGAGATATTCTGCGACCTAAATGACTATTTGATTATACCTCACTATGACAAAAAGCCCTCGGTCAGGGGTGAAACACTAGAGCGAGTCGCTTGTTTTGTATCGGCTGGAGAAGTGGATAGTGCCAAAAAGTTCATCCGAGCCATCAAGGACGAGTCCAAACTAACCCCTGTTCTTTTTAGCGATGTCAGGATTCGAGACGATCTGACCAGACTTCCCACAAGGCAAACCTTTATAGACTGTGGTGAATTGACGCTGGGGGCCATTAAGATTTGTTTACAGGACAAGGGAAAGGTGTCTTTGTCTGAGGCTGACGGAAATAGATTACATCAGATCTTTGATGATGGACAGAAGTTGTCTACAGGATTAAATGTGATTTTAGGAGAAAGATCATCCGGAAAAACTTACACCCTGAACAGAATTAATGACTCGAATGAGAACGTAAAATACATAAAGCAGTTCTCATTGGTTCAGCAAGATGATGTTTCATATGAGAGCGAATTTAAGAGCGATGTTCAAAGAAAGCGAAGTCGATTTATCGATGATTACTTATCTGGATTTAAGGCTGTCTTAGATGAGGTTATGAATATTGATCTGCAAAGCAATAATTTGGAAGTCGAACAATACATCACCACGCTTCTTAAGTCTGCTGAGGACGCAGACAGGCAAGACGCCTATTCTAATATGACCCTCTTTGATGAGACGGTCTTCCCAACGAGTCAAGATGATGTTCTGAAAGAATTAGTTGGATCCGTTCGCCAAGTGATAGAAAACATGGAATACAGGACAATAATCGAAAAGCATTTAGAACTAGCATCATTAAGGAAGCTTGCATGTGAGTTGATTGAGCTGCTCTGGGATAAGACACTTGAGAATAAGAAAAAGAGTTATGTAAACAGCTTGATAAAAGATATTAAGGAAAGCCTTAAGATGCGCACTTCGGCTGTCCAGGTCGGCGACGTTGATCTATACCGCGTTAGTATGGACACAAAAAAAATTAATAAATTCTCAGAGATTGTACGTTTTTTGAAAACAGAGGCTGTAATATCCGAGGAAAATATACAGGCGTTCAGAGTTGTAGCAAATAAGAGCGCTTTTGCTAATGCAACTGATATTAAAAATAATGTAAGTATGCAGACGGTTTCGTTGGTGGATGCTATGAGTGAATATGGGGATCCATATAAATACTTACAGGCACTGATGGCCAATGAGAGTCTGACGCAATCGGAGTTATACAAGCTATTTGTGAAAATAAATTACCAAATACTAAACCAAAATGGGTTTGAGGTTTCCGGCGGAGAGCGATCAGAATTCAGGCTTCTTCAAGAGATAAAAGATGCGCAGAACTACGACATCTTGCTGATTGATGAGCCTGAGTCTTCATTCGATAACATGTTTCTAAAAAGTGATGTAAACCAAATTATAAGAGAAATATCTGAGTCAATGCCAGTGGTTGTAGTAACGCACAATAGCACGGTTGGAGCCTCTGTTGGAGCCGATTACCTACTCTATGCAAGTAAAGAATTAGAAGATGGCAATGTCGTATACAAAATATATTCTGGTCACCCTACAGACAAAAGTCTTGTATCGTCGTTGGATGGTAAAACAATAGCCAACCACGAGATAATGATGAACTCACTTGAGGCAGGCCGAGACACTTATGAAGATAGGAGACGTGGATATGAAGCTATTAAAGATTGAGAATAATTTGGGGTATTTTTATAAAGTTTCAGATGACTACGATTCAATGGACAAGATTACAAAGGACGACCTTTTAAAGTTAGTAGATCTGACGTTGAGCGAAGATGTTGAGTTCGATGAATATAGTGAAGATGACATCAAGAATCATGCACATCAAATTGTCTATAAGAATATATTTGAGAAGCTGCAAAACCTGAACAGAAGAAAGCAAGAATTTATAGATGAATCTGAACGGTTGTTCTTACAGGAATACGAAAAGTATCGGGATGAACCATCACACTCTCACTAGGGTAGGCACGAAAGCCAAACCTGGGTTATCATAGCGACCTATGGGATACGCACTGTTAAAGGAAAAACCGCTTCTAGGGCAAAATTTAAGTTCCTCTCCAAAAACGGCAACGGAACGCGCCGCAGACCGTTGGTTTAGCAGGGAAAAACCGCAATCTGATCCAGAGTCCGCATCAGGTCTAATTGTTTACAACTTAAACCGTTATTACGATCCTCAACTCGGAAGATATATCACCAGTGACCGTATAGGTCTTGCTGGGGGTGCGAATACTTATAGCTATGCACTGCAAAACCCTGTCAGGTATGTTGACCCAGATGGGAGTATTGCCTTAAATCCTTTGACGGGTGCTGCAGCTGGTGCAGTTGGTGGTGGTTTTGGAGCATTTGTTGGTACCTTCAGTGTGACACGTGATCCAATAGCTTCGTTTTATGCTGGCCTTGAGGGCGGTGCTTTTGGACTCGCTAGTGGTTTTGTTGCAGGTTTTGGTGGGGGCAGCAGCCGCATTGCAACGGGTCTGGGGATTGGTCTGGATCTACTACTGAATACTGCTGTAGGTGCCGGTGCAGAGGAGATGGGTGGCTTCGATCCTGTTTTACCTGTTCCTTTGCCTAGTGCTAATAGTCTGGATCCTGTCAGTGAACAAATCCAACGCCAGTTCTGTTTGCTCAATCCTGACGCGCCTAATTGTCAAGAAGACGAACCAAATAACTGCGAGTAAGTATCATTCAGATCGCCCCCGGTTCTTGGCAATTATTTGTCTATGTGATTATCTGTTGCATTGCCACCGTTATTTTCGTACAGAAGCGTAAGGCCGATGGCTATCAAGTCGCTACCTATAAGCTGTATTTTTGTATTGCCAATGGACTATTCACTTTTTTTGCCTTCTTAAATGAAAATGAACCTTTGCTGATTTCTATAATTGCTGGGCTTTGTCTTGTATTCATTCCCATGATATGGGGTCATTGGATGTATACCGAGATGTTTGAGAACGAAAAAACTACCTTCAAGATCAGTTACAAGACCTTTCAAATGATTATATTTCTACCTGTCATCGGCGTATTTAGTATATACCTTTTAGATGTTTTTGGGCTTTAGGAAACTAACAGGAAATCCAGATGAAATTTGTAACCCTCCCTCAATTAGATCCATTCATTCTGTCGTGATTTTGCATTAAATTGTTGTAAAAATTCCATCGGTGTTAAATTATTTAAAGCCTCATGAGGCCGTTGCTCGTTGTATTGGATCATCCATTGGTGAACGATTTCTCTGACCTGGTTAAGTGAATCAAACATATAATAATCCAGTACCCCGGTTCTAAAACTCCGGTTGAATCGTTCTATATAAGCATTCTGTGTGGGTTTGCCCGGCTGAATGAATTTGAGTTCAACTTCATGGTCATCTGCCCAATCAGCTAAAGCACATGAGATGAATTCTGGGCCATTATCGACACGAATCGCTTGAGGTAAGCCACGCCATTCACTGAGTCGATTCAGCACACGCACCACGCGTTCAGCCGTTAAACTCAAGTCAACTTCAATGGCCAGGACTTCTCGGTTGAAGTCATCGACAATATTCAGTGTTCGGAATCGACGGCCGGCGTAGAGACAATCACTCATAAAATCCATCGACCAGCATTGATTTACTGATGCCGGGATGGCCAGTACTTGGGGATACCGACCAGGCAATCGTTTTTTCGTGCGCCGTTTCAGATTAAGTCCCAATTGGCAGTAAACCCGATACACGCGCTTATGATTCCAGCCATGGCCTTGTTTCCTCAACAGAATGAACAGCTTTTTAATCCCAAAACGTGGATATTGTTCCAGCAGTGCTAATAGCCCATCAATCAGCGGCGTATCGTCTCTGGGTTTGGGCTGATAACGATACACTGAGCGACTCAACTGCAAGGCCAAACAGGCTTGCCGAATACTCAACTTGTGGGTTTGGTGAAGATACAAAATATTTTCTCTTTTGGTATCTACACTCAGAGCTTTTTTTCGATAAGATCTTTGAGGGCGGTATTCTCCAGGCTCAAATCGGCAAACATTTTCTTAAGCTGATTGTTTTCTTTCTCCAGTTCTTTCATGCGGCGGATATCAGCTAATTCCATACCGCCATATTTGGAACGCCAGCGATAAAAACTCACATCGCTCATGCCATATTCTCAGCATAAATCTTTTAATGCACGTCCGTTTTCTGCTGCTTTCAGTATCTTGAATATCTGGCTTTCGCTAAATGTCTTCGGTTGCATTTTGTTCTCCTGTCTCTCTCTAGTATGAACAAAATCACAACATCTTGCATGAGACTGTTTTTTGGGAGGGTTACACGGACTTTGTTGTTGTGTCAGATTGTCTAAACCACTGTAGGTGTAGCGGGTGATGAGTCCTTTGGCGTCGGTGACGCTGGTCAGTGGAGTTACAATTAAACAGTTATTAGAATGGATGATTATTAAGTATGAGGCAAAAAACTGGTCTTCCAAGGCTAAGTAATTTTCGCAAGAAATGGTGGGCTTAGTATCATTGCAATTAAAAACCAAAAACATAAACCAGCATACCCCATAAAAAGCTGCCACTTTTCATCATGATGTTCTATGAGATATACAGGCATACTAAACGCTGCAAACGCAGACAAAACAAGAAAGGGAAACGGGTATTTAGAAGGCTGTGATGATGGTTCAATGTACGCACCGTAATACAAACCCCAAATGGACAAACCTAGACCGATCACTGCAACAATACGATGATTGATCCAACTCTCACCAAAAAAGAAGTGTGATATCTTCTTCAGCATTGGCGTTTATCTCAAATACTTATCTACTGGCACTCGTTGACTTCTTCTTGGCAATTCGGGGCATCAGGGTTCTGTAAGCAGAATTGACGTTGTGTGACTTCATCAACAGGGTCAAGTGAACTGGCTCCAGCATCAGGTACCAACATATCTGCAATAGAGCCACCTGTAATTGCCGCATCAATCCCAAGCCCAATGCCTATGCCAAGGGCTGTGGCAATAGCAGAACCACCACCAACAATCCCGACCAGGGTGGCACCCGCGCCAAACCCAAAACCGCCAAAAGTAGCACTACGAATATCACCTCCATTAATTGCTGCGCTGATACCGTGGGCCGCTGCCGTTATTATACCTACACCAATAGTTGCGCCAAACACACAAGCCCCTGTGCCACAAATCAAGCCTGTAGGGTCAGTACCAGTAATCGGATTATTACTGACATAAGCATAGGTACTAATGCCACCAATTAAACCGATTGGGTCCGAGGTGATATACCGTCCTAACTGCGGATCATAATAACGATAGTAGTTGTAGTGTAAGTCTGTTTCCCTATCGTAATACTGGCCGGGGAACCTCAGGTTATTGGTAATCGTACTAGTGGTAATCGTTGCTTTCCCAAACGGCGTATACGTCGCTTCCCATACAGTCGCTTGTGTCTGATTGGTTATCTTCTGCGGTGTCCCCAGATGGTCTGGGTGGATGTAATGCAGTGTGCCATTCCTCACTATCGCTGCCGGTTGGCTATCAATGTAGATGTATTCCACTTGTGTGTTGCCCAGTGTATCTGTTTCTGCAATGAGTTGGCCGCTTGGGTCGTAATGGTAGTAGGTGGTGCTGTTGCCGCTTTTCTTAACACGTTCTCCGCGTCCATTGTAGGTGTAGGTATGGGTGGCAATGGTGCTGCCAGAGACACTGATGTGTTTTAGCCGGTTGTTATCTCCGTAGGTAAAGGTGTGTCTGCTGTTGTCGGTCATGTTGCCATTGGCAGCATGGGTGTACGTCGTCGTCCCTTTTTGGGTCAGTTGATGGCTATTCATTTTGTAGCTGTAGGTTTCTGCGACTGTATTGTTTGTTTCTCTGGTTCTGTTGCCTATCGTATCATAGGCATAGTCGATATCTCCATAGTGGCTGGTGGCATCGGTCAGTCGATTGAGTTTGTCATAGACCAGTGTTTGACTGCGGCTGCTTGTAACGGTATCGGCAATGCGGGTGATGTTGTCTGCGGCATTGTGGGTGTAGCTCAGGTTTTGATGGGTGCTGCCGTTCGTGGTGAGAATTTGTGTCAGGCGGTAGTCCAGGTCGTAGGTCTTGCTTTGTACCAGGTTGTTGCCATAGGTCATGCCGCTCATGGGGCCGAAGGGTTTCCAGATCATGTTGCTGCTGATGGTGACGCTGGCTGTACTGCCTTGTTTTGTGGTCACGCCGCTGATTTGCCCCAGTGTGTTACGGGTGTAATCGACTGTTCGCCCACCCGGATAGGTCATTTGTGTCAGTTGGTCGGCTCCATTGTAGGTGTAACGGGTGGTCTTTATGTTGCTGCCGATGGTCGTGGTCTGGCTACTGAGGTTGCCTCGTGCATCGTAGCTGTAGGTCGTGCTGCCACTGGCATCTGCCATTTTGCATAGTCTGCCTTTGCCTTTGTTACATCCGGTTGCGCTGTCATAGGTGTAGGTCACGTTTTGGGTGCTGTCCGGGTAGCTGATGTTGGTTAATCGGTTCAGGGCGTCGTAGCTGTAGGTGTTGCTGATGCCCCGTGCATCAATCTGGCTGGTTCTGTTGCCGACGCTGTCATAGCCGTAGCGCGTGGTGCCAGTGTCAGGACTTTGTTGTTGTGTCAGATCGTCTAAACCACTGTAGGTATAGCGGGTGATGTAGCCTTTTGCATCGGTGACGCTGGTCAGGTTGTCTCTGGCGTCATAGGTATAGGTGGTGATGCCGTTGGTGGCATCGGTGCTGGTGCTGATTCGGTTCAGTGCATCATAGGCCTGGCTTGTTTGTTGGTTGAGTCCGGCGCTATTGGTGGTGGTGATGGCATCTACTGTGACGCTGGTTGGGTTGCCATGGGTATCATGGGCGAAGGTGGTGGCTTGATTCGCTCCGCCTGTGATTTTGGTTAATCGATTGAGGCTGTTGTAGGTTCGACTCAGGGTGCGCGTCAGGGTGCCGCTCGGGTCTTTGACATTTTCTTGTGTTCTGTTGCCCAGTTTGTCCAGTGTGTATTCGATGCGGTTGCGCAGATTGTCTTGTACCGCTGTCAATCGTTGTGCTGCATCGTATTCGTATGTCAGGAATGAACCGTTCGGCAGGGTGGTTTTGGTGATGTTGCCGATGCCGTCGTAGGTGTAGGTGGTGGTTTGGCTGTCTGACTTTCACTAAAGGTTTTCGATTGCATTTTGTGCTCCTGTCTCTTGTTAGTGCAAACAAAATCACGACGCTTTGCATGGGACTATTTTTGGGGAGGGTTACAACTAAATAACCGCGCCTAAATTAAAGAGTAATTACCGTATATCCTTAGCAGCACTACAACAGATATTGCAAGTGGCAAGGCATCACAAAGAAGCAAGCCACATATTTTTATATGTAACTCTTTCTCTAACTGGAAGTGTTCCGCCATCTCATATTTGAATTCATGTCTGTTCCTATGAATATAGATAGGCAACAATACTAAAAGAATGAGAAGCACAAAATAATCACCCCACAAACCAAAACTATTTCTACTACCGTGTGGGTGTGCCCTTAATGCCGCTTCACTGAGTTTTGATAATTCATAAAAATAGATCGATGAAAAAACGGCATTGATCACAGTCAATAAGTAGATAAGTCTACTGAACCATTTCAAGCCTGATGATTGACTACTACTGGCATTCGTCAGGCTCATCATCTTGGCAATTCGGGGCATCAGGGTTTATTAAACAGAACTGCCTTTGAGTTTCTTTGTCTGTCGGGGCAAGGCTGCCATAATTGGGGGGTGGAACAGGCGCAGGTTCAGCCATGACATTAGGAGCATTTGCGAGACCCGTAGCGGCAGATGATGATAACCCTGCCTGTATACGCGCTAATATGCCGCCCCTAGTTGCGGGGTTTCTACCAATTAAACCGAGACTACCCACTGCACAATTTAATGCGATCAAGGGAAAATCATCAAAACCTGATGAGACAATTGTAATACTAGCACCGATAGCACACCCAATAGCAAGATTGGTAACTCTACCATCCGGGTCGTAATAACTGATTGGATTTTGAAGTGCATAACCATAGGTATTCATACCACCATTGAGTCCTATCGGGTCACTTGTGATGTATCGTCCTATTAATGGATCGTAATAACGGAAGTAGTTGTAGTGCAGATTCGTTTCCACATCGTAATACTGGCCGGGAAATTTATAGATTTTGCCTGAGCCAGTTAAGATTGGGATCTATTGTCAATGTTAGTGAAATTAAGAACCAAACGCATAAACCTATATATCCCATAAAAAGCTGCCACTTTTCGTCATGGTGTTCTATGAGATACACAGGCATACTAAACGCCGCAAATGCAGACAAAACAAGAAAGGGAAACGGGTATTTAGAAGGTTGTGATGGTGGCTCAATGTACTCACCATAATACAAAACCCAAATAGATAAACCCAAACCGATTGCTGCAACTATCCGATGATTGAGCCAACTCTCACTAAAAAAGAAGTGTAATATCTGCTTCAGCATTGCCGTTTATTTCAAAAACTTAATCTAACGACACTCGTTGACTTCTTCCCGACAGTTGGGGGCGTCAGGATGCAGTAAGCAGAATTGACGTTGTATCTGCTCATTCACTGGGTCAAGTGAACTGGCTCCAGCATCAGGTACCAACATATCTATAACAGAGCCACTTGTAATTGCTGCATCAATCCCCAAACCAACACCGACTCCAAGACCTGTGGCAATAGCGGAGCCGCCACTCAATATACCCGTTAGCGTTGCTCCAGCACCAAACGCAAAACCGCCGAAGGTAGCACTAGCAATATCACCCCCACTAATTGCTGCGCTGATACCGTGGGCAATCGCTGTTACTGTACCGACACCAAAAGTTGCCCCAAATACACAAGCCCCTGTGCCACAAATCAGGCCAGTGGGGTCATAATAACTAACAGGATTCTGATTGACATAACTATAAGTATTCAATCCAGCGATGAGACCGATAGGGTCAGAGGTGATATATCTGCCTATTGTCGGATCGTAATATCTAAAGTGGTTGTCATGGAGATTGGTTTCCTGATCGTAATACTGGCCGGGGAACCTCAGGTTATTGGTAATCGTACTAGTGGTTATCGTCGCTTTCCCAAACGGCGTATACGTCGCTTCCCATACAGTCGCTTGTGTCTGATTGGTTATCTTCTGCGGTGTCCCCAGATGGTCTGGGTGGATGTAATGCAGTGTGCCATTCCTCACTATCGCTGCCGGTTGGCTATCAATGTAGATGTATTCCACTTGTGTGTTGCCCAGTGTATCTGTTTCTGCAATGAGTTGGCCGCTTGGGTCGTAATGGTAGTAGGTGGTGCTGTTGCCGCTTTTCTTAACACGTTCTCCGCGTCCATTGTAGGTGTAGGTATGGGTGGCAATGGTGCTGCCAGAGACACTGATGTGTTTTAGCCGGTTGTTATCTCCGTAGGTAAAGGTGTGTCTGCTGTTGTCGGTCATGTTGCCATTGGCAGCATGGGTGTACGTCGTCGTCCCTTTTTGGGTCAGTTGATGGCTATTCATTTTATAGCTGTAGGTTTCTGCGACTGTATTGTTTGTTTCTCTGGTTCTGTTGCCTATCGTATCATAGGCATAGTCGATATCTCCATAGTGGCTGGTGGCATCGGTCAGTCGATTGAGTTTGTCATAGACCAGTGTTTGACTGCGGCTGCTTGTAACGGTATCGGCAATGCGGGTGATGTTGTCTGCGGCATTGTGGGTGTAACTCAGGTTTTGATGGGTGCTGCCGTTCGTGGTGAGAATTTGTGTCAGGCGGTAGTCCAGGTCGTAGGTCTTGCTTTGTACCAGGTTGTTGCCATAGGTCATGCCGCTCATGGGGCCGAAGGGTTTCCAGGTCATGTTGCTGCTGATGGTGACGCTGGCTGTACTGCCTTGTTTTGTGGTCACGCCGCTGATTTGCCCCAGTGTGTTACGGGTGTAATCGACTGTTCGCCCTCCCGGATAGGTCATTTGTGTCAGTTGGTCGGCTCCATTGTAGGTGTAACGGGTGGTCTTTATGTTGCTGCCGATGGTCGTGGTCTGGCTACTGAGGTTGCCTCGTGCATCGTAGCTGTAGGTCGTGCTGCCACTGGCATCTGCCATTTTGCATAGTCTGCCTTTGCCTTTGTTACATCCGGTTGCGCTGTCATAGGTGTAGGTCACGTTTTGGGTGCTGTCCGGGTAGCTGATGTTGGTTAATCGGTTCAGGGCGTCGTAGCTGTAGGTGTTGCTGATGCCCCGTGCATCAATCTGGCTGGTTCTGTTGCCGACGCTGTCATAGCCGTAGCGCGTGGTGCCAGTGTCCGGACTTTGTTGTTGTGTCAGATCGTCTAAACCACTGTAGGTATAGCGGGTGATGTAGCCTTTTGCATCGGTGACGCTGGTCAGGTTGTCTCTGGCGTCATAGGTATAGGTGGTGATGCCGTTGGTGGCATCGGTGCTGGTGCTGATTCGGTTCAGTGCATCATAGGCCTGGCTTGTTTGTTGGTTGAGTCCGGCGCTATTGGTGGTGGTGATGGCATCTACTGTGACGCTGGTTGGGTTGCCATGGGTATCATGGGCGAAGGTGGTGGCTTGATTCGCTCCGCCTGTGATTTTGGTTAATCGATTGAGGCTGTTGTAGGTTCGACTCAGGGTGCGCGTCAGGGTGCCGCTCGGGTCTTTGACATTTTCTTGTGTTCTGTTGCCCAGTTTGTCCAGTGTGTATTCGATGCGGTTACGCAGATTGTCTTGTACCGCTGTCAATCGTTGTGCTGCATCGTATTCGTATGTCAGGAATGAACCGTGCGGCAAGGTGGTTTTGGTGATGTTGCCGATGCCGTCGTAGGTGTAGGTGGTGGTTTGGCTGTCGATGGTTCTGGTGAGCAGGCGTCTGCGGGCATCGTAGGTCAGGGTTGTGGTGGTGCCATTATCAACACGAATCGCTTGAGGTAAGCCACGCCATTCACTGAGTCGATTCAGCACACGCACCACGCGTTCAGCCGTTAAACTCAAGTCAACTTCAATGGCCAGGACTTCTCGGTTGAAGTCATCGACAATATTCAGTGTTCGGAATCGACGGCCGGCGTAGAGACAATCACTCATAAAATCCATCGACCAGCATTGATTTACTGATGCCGGGATGGCCAGTACTTGGGGATACCGACCAGGCAATCGTTTTTTCGTGCGTCGTTTCAGATTAAGTCCCAATTGGCAGTAAACCCGATACACGCGCTTATGATTCCAGCCATGGCCTTGTTTCCTCAACAGAATGAACAGCTTTTTAATCCCAAAACGTGGATTATTGTTCCAGCAGTGCTAATAGCCCATCAATCAGCGGCGTATCGTCTCTGGGTTTGGGCTGATAACGATACACTGAGCGACTCAACTGCAAGACCAAACAGGCTTGTCGAATACTCAACTTGTGGGTTTGGTGAAGATACAAAATATTTTCTCTTTTGGTATCTACACTCAGAGCTTTTTTTCGATAAGGTCTTTGAGGGCGGTATTCTCCAGGCTCAAATCGGCAAACATTTTCTTAAGCTGATTGTTTTCTTTCTCCAGTTCTTTCATGCGGCGGATATCAGCTAATTCCATACCGCCATATTTGGAACGCCAGCGATAAAAACTCACATCGCTCATGCCACATATTCTCAGCATAAATCTTTTACTGCACGTCCGTTTTCTGCTGCTTTCAGTATCTTGAATATCTGGCTTTCGCTAAATGTCTTCGGTTGCATTTTGTTCTCCTGTCTCTCTCTGGTATGAACAAAATCACAACATCTTGCATGAGACTGTTTTTGGGGAGGGTTACATATCTAAGTTGGGGAAGGTTACAAAACCAGAGAACGATTTACTTAAACAAAGGCAAGGTATCCCGCCAGTAGATATAGGTGTTGCCCGCAGAGGCTAAGGCACCTAGTAATACCCAGATAGCACGACTGAACAGCCCAACATGCCCGCCTTGTTCCAAGGTCACCCAATCAAATTCATTACGTGCCCATAAGGCAAAAATGGGTAAAGAAGGTAGAAAAAAACAACCGAAAATAATGAACCAGATACTCTCGCCTTCCCATTTAGTAGCCCAGCCCATAAGTACAGACACAGCATAGACTATATACAGAAACAGATTGGTATAAGCCCAGAGATAGAGGCACTGTATACCTCTGGTTTGCCATAATTTATTTACTGACACTCACTTGACTCTGGCTCCGCACCCATGACCTGTGAAATCATGTCTAGCCCTGTCAGGGCATTGGCACCCAAACCACCCCCGATAGCGGTAATAGCCTGCACTATCCCTGGTGAGGTGATGCCAGTGACAGTAGGCACCAAACCAAACCCCGCACCAAAACCCGCAACAGCACCGATGGCAGCAGCTCGGATAACTTCTCCCGTGCTACCGCCAGAATATATGGTGCCTATGGCGGCACCAAGACCCCCTGCAAATCCCGTAAATACTGGTATGGGGATACTCCCATCTGGGTCAACATACCTGACAGGGTTTTGCAGTGCATAGCTATAAGTATTCGCACCCCCAGCAAGACCTATACGGTCACTGGTGATATATCTTCCCAAACTTGGATCATAATATCGATAGTAGTTGTAGTGCAGATTCGTTTCACTATCGTAATACTGGCCGGGAAACCTCAGGTTATTGGTAATCGTACTAGTGGTAATCGTTGCTTTACCAAATGGCGTATACGTCGCTTCCCATACAGTCGCTTGTGTCTGATTGGTTATCTTCTGCGGTGTCCCCAGATGGTCTGGGTGGATGTAATGCAGTGTGCCATTCCTCACTATCGCTGCCGGTTGGCTATCGATGTAGATGTATTCCACTTGTGTGTTGCCCAGTGTATCTGTTTCTGCAATGAGTTGGCCGCTTGGGTCGTAATGGTAGTAGGTGGTGCTGTTGCCGCTTTTCTTAACACGTTCTCCGCGTCCATTGTAGGTGTAGGTATGGGTGGCAATGGTGCTGCCAGAGACACTGATGTGTTTTAGCCGGTTGTTATCTCCGTAGGTAAAGGTGTGTCTGCTGTTGTCGGTCATGTTGCCATTGGCAGCATGGGTGTACGTCGTCGTCCCTTTTTGGGTCAGTTGATGGCTATTCATTTTGTAGCTGTAGGTTTCTGCAACTGTATTGTTTGTTTCTCTGGTTCTGTTGCCTATCGTATCATAGGCATAGTCGATATCTCCATAGTGGCTGGTGGCATCGGTCAGTCGATTGAGTTTGTCATAGACCAGTGTTTGACTGCGGCTGCTTGTAACGGTATCGGCAATACGGGTGATGTTGTCTGCGGCATTGTGGGTGTAGCTCAGGTTTTGGTGGGTGCTGCCGTTCGTGGTGAGGATTTGTGTCAGGCGGTAGTCCAGGTCGTAGGTCTTGCTTTGTACCAGATTGTTGCCATAGGTCATGCCGCTCATGGGACCGAAGGGTTTCCAGGTCATGTTGCTGCTGATGGTGACGCTGGCTGTACTGCCTTGTTTTGTGGTCACGCCGCTGATTTGCCCCAGTGTGTTACGGGTGTAATCGACTGTTCGCCCACCCGGATAGGTCATTTGTGTCAGTTGGTCGGCTCCATTGTAGGTGTAACGGGTGGTCTTTATGTTGCTGCCGATGGTCGTGGTCTGGCTACTGAGGTTGCCTCGTGCATCGTAGCTGTAGGTCGTGCTGCCACTGGCATCTGCCATTTTGCATAGTCTGCCTTTGCCTTTGTTACATCCGGTTGCGCTGTCATAGGTGTAGGTCACGTTTTGGGTGCTGTCCGGGTAGCTGATGTTGGTTAATCGGTTCAGGGCGTCGTAGCTGTAGGTGTTGCTGATGCCCCGTGCATCAATCTGGCTGGTTCTGTTGCCGACGCTGTCATAGCCGTAGCGCGTGGTGCCAGTGTCCGGACTTTGTTGTTGTGTCAGATCGTCTAAACCACTGTAGGTATAGCGGGTGATGTAGCCTTTTGCATCGGTGACGCTGGTCAGGTTGTCTCTGGCGTCATAGGTATAGGTGGTGATGCCGTTGGTGGCATCGGTGCTGGTGCTGATTCGGTTCAGTGCATCATAGGCCTGGCTTGTTTGTTGGTTGAGTCCGGCGCTATTGGTGGTGGTGATGGCATCTACTGTGACGCTGGTTGGGTTGCCATGGGTATCATGGGCGAAGGTGGTGGCTTGATTCGCTCCGCCTGTGATTTTGGTTAATCGATTTGTAGTGGTCCAGTATATCCGTACACCTCGATAAGTTTTTTTATGCAATTTATTTCTCAGCTTCAACAGGCGTTAGATAATTAATATAACTATGCCCCCGATAGCCGTTGTAGTGTTTGATGTATTGCATAATATCTTTTTCAGCTTGTTCATAAGATGTATAAAAAGTCTTCGGCATCCATTCAGATTTAAAGCTCCTAAAGCAGCGTTCCATCGGGGCATTATCCCAACAGTTGCCGCGACGACTCATACTCTGCTTAATTTGATAACGCCAAAGCTGTGTAGTGGTCTAATAAATCCGTACCAGTTGCTTAGGTTACAAATTCCATTACATAACACTCGTTTGATCGAACGTTTTCAGGAATTGGAAGCCTTCAATAATGAAGACCAGTAAACAGTGGTTAAGCTGATTGATGCAATGATTGCTAAACAGCGTGTTGAAAACGCAATGAAACCTATTTGAAAATTAACAACTAAATCCAGTCTACAATTCTATCAAAAAACCAATAAATGAAGCAGGCATTGCCCACCAACGATATAGAAACAAAAATAAAGCGACTGAGGGCACTGCTGCCTTGTTGCATCGTCATCAAATCAACCTCATAACGCCAGTGCAACAGCAACCAACCTGAAAAAGGTATGAGTAAACAGAATCCGACCACTTCCCAAAATGACGCTTGCACAACAGCGGGATCATCTAATGGTGCACTGACCATTCCAAGTGTAAAAAGAATTAGATAGCCAATGTGGATAATGATATTAAAATAAGCAATAAGATAGGCGGTTTTGACAAAAAAGCTGACCAGTTTATTCACATTCGGTTGATTCATCTTGGCATATGACTGCATTAGGGTTCAGCAGACAGAATTGCTGCCGGGTAACTTCATCCGTAGGGTCAAGGCTACCTGAACCAGGTAAGGGTGCACCGATGGCATCCCCAACAATAGGTAACCCTGTAATAGCACTACCAAGAAGACCGCCGATAATACCGCCGATGGTGCTACCAATACCGCTGCCCGTGAGTTGCGCCGTTGCAGGGACAAATCCCGCAAAACCTACACCAGCCAATGCACCCGCAGCACCGCCAGTGATGGCACCTTTGAAAGCTCCCTTAACACCTCCTTGTATCGCTCCACTAACACCGCCGACAAAAACGCCGACTATGCCCGTAGCTACTGGCACCAATACCCGCCCATCCGGGTCAATGTACCTGATTGGATTCTGCCCTACATAAGCATAGGTGTTGATTCCACCTAATAATCCGATTGGGTCTGAAGTGATGTAACGCCCTAACGTAGGGTCATAATAACGGAACATGTTGTAGTGAAGATTCGTTTCCACATCGTAATACTGGCCGGGGAACCTCAGGTTATTGGTAATCGTACTCGTGGTAATCGTTGCTTTACCAAATGGCGTATACGTCGCTTCCCATACAGTCGCTTGTGTCTGATTGGTTATCTTCTGCGGTGTCCCCAGATGGTCTGGGTGGATGTAATGCAGTGTGCCATTCCTCACTATCGCTGCCGGTCGGCTATCAATGTAGATGTATTCCACTTGTGTGTTGCCCAGTGTATCTGTTTCTGCAATGAGTTGGCCGCTTGGGTCGTAATGGTAGTAGGTGGTGCTGTTGCCGCTTTTCTTAACACGTTCTCCGCGTCCATTGTAGGTGTAGGTATGGGTGGCAATGGTGCTGCCAGAGACACTGATGTGTTTTAGCCGGTTGTTATCTCCGTAGGTAAAGGTGTGTCTGCTGTTGTCGGTCATGTTGCCATTGGCAGCATGGGTGTACGTCGTCGTCCCTTTTTGGGTCAGTTGATGGCTATTCATTTTGTAGCTGTAGGTTTCTGCGACTGTATTGTTTGTTTCTCTGGTTCTGTTGCCTATCGTATCATAGGCATAGTCGATATCTCCATAGTGGCTGGTGGCATCGGTCAGTCGATTGAGTTTGTCATAGACCAGTGTTTGACTGCGGCTGCTTGTAACGGTATCGGCAATGCGGGTGATGTTGTCTGCGGCATTGTGGGTGTAGCTCAGGTTTTGATGGGTGCTGCCGTTCGTGGTGAGAATTTGTGTCAGGCGGTAGTCCAGGTCGTAGGTCTTGCTTTGTACCAGGTTGTTGCCATAGGTCATGCCGCTCATGGGGCCGAAGGGTTTCCAGATCATGTTGCTGCTGATGGTGACGCTGGCTGTACTGCCTTGTTTTGTGGTCACGCCGCTGATTTGCCCCAGTGTGTTACGGGTGTAATCGACTGTTCGCCCACCCGGATAGGTCATTTGTGTCAGTTGGTCGGCTCCATTGTAGGTGTAACGGGTGGTCTTTATGTTGCTGCCGATGGTCGTGGTCTGGCTACTGAGGTTGCCTCGTGCATCGTAGCTGTAGGTCGTGCTGCCACTGGCATCTGCCATTTTGCATAGTCTGCCTTTGCCTTTGTTACATCCGGTTGCGCTGTCATAGGTGTAGGTCACGTTTTGGGTGCTGTCCGGGTAGCTGATGTTGGTTAATCGGTTCAGGGCGTCGTAGCTGTAGGTGTTGCTGATGCCCCGTGCATCAATCTGGCTGGTTCTGTTGCCGACGCTGTCATAGCCGTAGCGCGTGGTGCCAGTGTCAGGACTTTGTTGTTGTGTCAGATCGTCTAAACCACTGTAGGTATAGCGGGTGATGTAGCCTTTTGCATCGGTGACGCTGGTCAGGTTGTCTCTGGCGTCATAGGTATAGGTGGTGATGCCGTTGGTGGCATCGGTGCTGGTGCTGATTCGGTTCAGTGCATCATAGGCCTGGCTTGTTTGTTGGTTGAGTCCGGCGCTATTGGTGGTGGTGATGGCATCTACTGTGACGCTGGTTGGGTTGCCATGGGTATCATGGGCGAAGGTGGTGGCTTGATTCGCTCCGCCTGTGATTTTGGTTAATCGATTGAGGCTGTTGTAGGTTCGACTCAGGGTGCGCGTCAGGGTGCCGCTCGGGTCTTTGACATTTTCTTGTGTTCTGTTGCCCAGTTTGTCCAGTGTGTATTCGATGCGGTTGCGCAGATTGTCTTGTACCGCTGTCAATCGTTGTGCTGCATCGTATTCGTATGTCAGGAATGAACCGTTCGGCAAGGTGGTTTTGGTGATGTTGCCGATGCCGTCGTAGGTGTAGGTGGTGGTTTGGCTGTCGATGGTTCTGGTGAGCAGGCGTCTGCGGGCATCGTAGGTCAGGGTTGTGGTGGTGCCATTATCAACACGAATCGCTTGAGGTAAGCCACGCCATTCACTGAGTCGATTCAGCACACGCACCACGCGTTCAGCCGTTAAACTCAAGTCAACTTCAATGGCCAGGACTTCTCGGTTGAAGTCATCGACAATATTCAGTGTTCGGAATCGACGGCCGGCGTAGAGACAATCACTCATAAAATCCATCGACCAGCATTGATTTACTGATGCCGGGATGGCCAGTACTTGGGGATACCGACCAGGCAATCGTTTTTTCGTGCGCCGTTTCAGATTAAGTCCCAATTGGCAGTAAACCCGATACACGCGCTTATGATTCCAGCCATGGCCTTGTTTCCTCAACAGAATGAACAGCTTTTTAATCCCAAAACGTGGATATTGTTCCAGCAGTGCTAATAGCCCATCAATCAGCGGCGTATCGTCTCTGGGTTTGGGCTGATAACGATACACTGAGCGACTCAACTGCAAGGCCAAACAGGCTTGCCGAATACTCAACTTGTGGGTTTGGTGAAGATACAAAATATTTTCTCTTTTGGTATCTACACTCAGAGCTTTTTTTCGATAAGATCTTTGAGGGCGGTATTCTCCAGGCTCAAATCGGCAAACATTTTCTTAAGCTGATTGTTTTCTTTCTCCAGTTCTTTCATGCGGCGGATATCAGCTAATTCCATACCGCCATATTTGGAACGCCAGCGATAAAAACTCACATCGCTCATGCCATATTCTCAGCATAAATCTTTTAATGCACGTCCGTTTTCTGCTGCTTTCAGTATCTTGAATATCTGGCTTTCGCTAAATGTCTTCGGTTGCATTTTGTTCTCCTGTCTCTCTCTGGTATGAACAAAATCACAACATCTTGCATGAGACTGTTTTTGGGGAGGGTTACAAATTGAGTAGAACTAACGAGGCTTTGTATCTCGCTGGTTTATCAGGCTTGCCTAAGCCAGTCAAGGATAGGATCAGTTGTTAGTACTAACGCAAAAAACCAAAAACATAAACCAGCATACCCCATAAAAAGCTGCCACTTTTCATCATGATGTTCTATGAGATACACACACATCCCGTGCGCCGCAAGCATGGACAAGACAAGAAAGGGAAATGGATATTTAGAAGGTTGTGACGGCGATTTAACGTATTGGCCATAATATAAAAAATATATCCATAAGCCTAAACTGATTACTGCAACTATTCGATGATTGATCCAACTTTCACTAAAAAGGAAATATGATATCTTCTTCAGCATTACCGTTTATCTTAAAGACTTAATCTAACGACACTCGTTGACTTCTTGACAATTCGGCGCATCAAGATTCAATAAACAAAACTGACGCTGTATCTGCTCATTCACTGGATCAAGGGAACTAGCTCCGGCATCAGATACCAACAAATTGGCAATAGAGTCACCAGTAAATGCTGCATCAATCCCAAAACCAACACCTATGCCAAGTGCTGTGGCAATGGCAGACCCCCCACCAACAATCCCGACCAAGGTGGCGCCCGCACCAAAGCCAAAACCGCCAGCAAGAGCACTTCGGATATCTGAGCTATTACCCCCACTAATTGCCGTACTGATCCCGTGGGCCGCTGCCGTTATTATACCTACACCAATAGTTGCGCCAAACACACAAGCCCCTGTGCCACAAATCAAGCCTGTAGGGTCAGTACCAGTAATCGGATTATTACTGACATAAGCATAGGTACTAATGCCACCAATTAAACCGATTGGGTCCGAGGTGATATACCGTCCTAACTGCGGATCATAATAACGATAGTAGTTGTAGTGTAAGTCTGTTTCCCTATCGTAATACTGGCCGGGAAACCTCAGGTTATTGGTAATCGTACTCGTGGTTATCGTTGCTTTCCCAAACGGGGTATACGTCGCTTCCCATACAGTCGCTTGTGTCTGATTGGTTATCTTCTGCGGTGTCCCCAGATGGTCTGGGTGGATGTAATGCAGTGTGCCATTCCTCACTATCGCTGCCGGTTGGCTATCAATGTAGATGTATTCCACTTGTGTGTTGCCCAGTGTATCTGTTTCTGCAATGAGTTGGCCGCTTTGGTCGTAATGGTAGTAGGTGGTGCTGTTGCCGCTTTTCTTAACACGTTCTCCGCGTCCATTGTAGGTGTAGGTATGGGTGGCAATGGTGCTGCCAGAGACACTGATGTGTTTTAGCCGGTTGTTATCTCCGTAGGTAAAGGTGTGTCTGCTGTTGTCGGTCATGTTGCCATTGGCAGCATGGGTGTACGTCGTCGTCCCTTTTTGGGTCAGTTGATGGCTATTCATTTTGTAGCTGTAGGTTTCTGCAACTGTATTGTTTGTTTCTCTGGTTCTGTTGCCTATCGTATCATAGGCATAGTCGATATCTCCATAGTGGCTGGTGGCATCGGTCAGTCGATTGAGTTTGTCATAGACCAGTGTTTGACTGCGGCTGCTTGTAACGGTATCGGCAATGCGGGTGATGTTGTCTGCGGCATTGTGGGTGTAGCTCAGGTTTTGATGGGTGCTGCCGTTCGTGGTGAGAATTTGTGTCAGGCGGTAGTCCAGGTCGTAGGTCTTGCTTTGTACCAGGTTGTTGCCATAGGTCATGCCGCTCATGGGACCGAAGGGTTTCCAGGTCATGTTGCTGCTGATGGTGACGCTGGCTGTACTGCCTTGTTTTGTGGTCACGCCGCTGATTTGCCCCAGTGTGTTACGGGTGTAATCGACTGTTCGCCCACCCGGATAGGTCATTTGTGTCAGTTGGTCGGCTCCATTGTAGGTGTAACGGGTGGTCTTTATGTTGCTGCCGATGGTCGTGGTCTGGCTACTGAGGTTGCCTCGTGCATCGTAGCTGTAGGTCGTGCTGCCACTGGCATCTGCCATTTTGCATAGTCTGCCTTTGCCTTTGTTACATCCGGTTGCGCTGTCATAGGTGTAGGTCACGTTTTGGGTGCTGTCCGGGTAGCTGATGTTGGTTAATCGGTTCAGGGCGTCGTAGCTGTAGGTGTTGCTGATGCCCCGTGCATCAATCTGGCTGGTTCTGTTGCCGACGCTGTCATAGCCGTAGCGCGTGGTGCCAGTGTCCGGACTTTGTTGTTGTGTCAGATCGTCTAAACCACTGTAGGTATAGCGGGTGATGTAGCCTTTTGCATCGGTGACGCTGGTCAGGTTGTCTCTGGCGTCATAGGTATAGGTGGTGATGCCGTTGGTGGCATCGGTGCTGGTGCTGATTCGGTTCAGTGCATCATAGGCCTGGCTTGTTTGTTGGTTGAGTCCGGCGCTATTGGTGGTGGTGATGGCATCTACTGTGACGCTGGTTTGGTTGCCATGGGTATCATGGGCGAAGGTGGTGGCTTGATTCGCTCCGCCTGTGATTTTGGTTAATCGATTGAGGCTGTTGTAGGTTCGACTCAGGGTGCGCGTCAGGGTGCCGCTCGGGTCTTTGACATTTTCTTGTGTTCTGTTGCCCAGTTTGTCCAGTGTGTATTCGATGCGGTTGCGCAGATTGTCTTGTACCGCTGTCAATCGTTGTGCTGCATCGTATTCGTATGTCAGGAATGAACCGTGCGGCAAGGTGGTTTTGGTGATGTTGCCGATGCCGTCGTAGGTGTAGGTGGTGGTTTGGCTGTCTGACTTTCACTAAAGGTTTTCGATTGCATTTTGTGCTCCTGTCTCTTGTTAGTGCAAACAAAATCACGACGCTTTGCATGGGACTATTTTTGGGGAGGGTTACACCTGGGTGTTCGTATCAAATCCCTTAGAAAGCAGAAACGATGGTCTCAGAAGGAGTTAGCCGCTAAGGTCGATATCCGTTTCCAGCAGCTTAATAAATACGAGAGTGGTCTCAATATGCCGCCAGCCGAGGTGTTGGTGGCCCTGGCCGATGCCTTAGAATCTACTGTCGATTATCTGCTTACTGGCAACCCGGCTGAGGACTCACCCCTAGGCAATTCACGGCTGTTTAAACGCTTCCAGGAACTGGAACTGTTTGATGAGGATGACAGGGAAACGGTGATTAAGGTTATCGATGCCGTGATTGCTAAACGGCGAATGGAGGGAGCGATTCAATCAGTCGATAGTTAAATTTTATTTCCTTATTTTTGGACTTCTTAGTTTTGCTTCTTTTAATGTCCTATGCGCCAGTTCATCCATCATTGGGCTGAGGTCTTCTATAAATATATGCATATCTTTATTTCTACCAAATATTTCTTTGGGTAGTGGGCCGTGGAATGTAAATTCAGATAGTCGCCTAAACTCTCTAAATGCTTCATCCATTGATTCTCCATCCCCACTTTTAGCATTTCTATAGACTTCCATTCCAACTTCATATAACCAAGGAAAGGGTTCCTTAAGCATACTCATAGCGATTAATAATCCATATGAACCATTGCTTCCCATTTCAGCCATATGTACCAATTCTCTTAAATGCCTAAATTGATATTTACGACCTTTCCTAGAGTAACCTGATGACATCTCCATAGAATCTTCCAAACGCATTAGCGTTGATTTTAATCTCCTATCTATATCATCTAATATCCCTTCTCCATCTGCTGTTCCTATCTTTGTTTCAATTTTACTTATACTTGATCTCAAATCAGAAACGGCTGAAACGAGATCCGCTAACGATCTTTCTTCAGGTTTTTCACTCTGTCTTAATATCTGCAAATCCAGTGATACCGAAATAGGCGTCTCTATATCTTCAGGTTCTTTTTCCAATGACTGTATCTGATTAATTATCTCCATCTTGGCAGACTCAACACTATCCAGATCTGTATGATCGACTTGGATAGTACGTGTGCCTGCTACATCAAACGGTATACGTTCTCCTTTTTTAATAATTTGGACGAGTGGCTTTTTTATAGCGTGTCTGATTGCTAATTCATAAAACACATTTGGATTAGTTTCAGTAAGATCAGCAATGACTAATGGATCACTAACAACTCGTTGGATCACTTGGCTGGTAATAATGCCTGGTTTATCTATTTCATCTGCACGGATAGCAGCGTAACCACATTCTGCTACGGCAGGGCGAATGATATGCTTAAGTACTTGGTCTGAACGTTTCCGTGTATCGGAATCAGGCTCACCTATCGGTGCTATAACAAAGCAGTCTTTATCTGTCATTAGTTAATCCTTTATTGTTTGTCTTTTCCTGTTCTGCTTTATTTAATTTCAACTCTTTTAAGGGCTACGACCCCTTAAGTTATTGCAGCTCAGTCTCTGAGAAAACCAAACCGATTGAAATAGTGGGTGCATTGAGTGAAGCCCGTGTGTTTTTTTAATAGCGTAAGAAAAACGCTAATAGATACTTTTTGCCAATTGACAATTACTGGCTTAGGGGTGACCCCTTATGTTTTTTACTGCCTCAAAGTCCGCTGCATCAATAAAACCTGCTGCTATCTTGCCTTGAGCAACCCAGCTGTTTCTAACGACCATACTCCTGGATACATCTTTATATTTAAAACTAAAAAATACTTTCCTGGCCATGTTCTAAACTCCTTTTTAATTAAATAATTCTGTCACCTTCTTTTTACTCATTTAAGGGCTTTGACCCCTTAATTCTTGACCCCTTAATTCTCTCAATGTTATTTTGGTATAACAAAGAAAAAAAATAGTAGAAAATGATACTAACAACATCAAAATAATAAATGGTGAATTTGGCAACATCGATCGTTCAGAGAATATTATTTCTGATAAGCTATTAACAAGCCAATAGATGCTACATATAAAAATATGGACCCTGTATCTTCTTTTTAAAAACAGATTAATACTTCCTAAAAAAGAAATAAAGACTGGTAACGAATAAAACCCATATAGCAACAAACTTTCAATATCTGGTTCTATCAATAATCTATATATCCATAATATATATATGCCAGACAATAAATAAAACGATAAAAATACAATTGGAATTTTATTCGTTACATTCATAATTCTAATAATATCAAAGATCAATATTAACTTTACCAGGCGTTACTGTAATCGAATCTAAATTAAAACTAAAAATACCAAGGCCTTTCGCATTTATTCCTTTTAAATTATCTAATACTATTTTTTCTGGAGAAATAGATATATCCCCTCTCACATCTTTACTCAATGTAAGTTTAAATGGTGCTCCCGGTATCTTCTCTGTTATCTTTTCACCTTCATTCGAAAAGTCACCTTGTTCTGGTGTGGGACAATTCAAAGTAACATCTCCACGAGACTCATTTATTCGATTAGCAACATCAGCAGGGAAATTTAAGATTCGAAGTAAATCTGGAACAGATAATTTACCACCACCTTTTTCTGCAATTGAATTAATATCAGAAATTAGGACTCCTGATAATCTTTTATCGACGGGAAATTCTACAAGCCCATATGGATCAATAAATCTAATCGCATTTTGGGTAGCATATGAATAAGTATTGTAACCACCTCTCAACCCAATCGGGTCACTCGTGATATACCTTCCGAGTGTTGGGTCGTAGTATCTAAAGTAGTTGTAGTGCAGATTCGTTTCCTGATCGTAATACTGGCCGGGAAACCTCAGGTTATTGGTAATCGTACTAGTGGTAATCGTCGCTTTCCCAAACGGCGTATACGTCGCTTCCCATACAGTCGCTTGTGTCTGATTGGTTATCTTCTGCGGTGTCCCCAGATGGTCTGGGTGGATGTAATGCAGTGTGCCATTCCTCACTATCGCTGCCGGTTGGCTATCAATGTAGATGTATTCCACTTGTGTGTTGCCCAGTGTATCTGTTTCTGCAATGAGTTGGCCGCTTGGGTCGTAATGGTAGTAGGTGGTGCTGTTGCCGCTTTTCTTAACACGTTCTCCGCGTCCATTGTAGGTGTAGGTATGGGTGGCAATGGTGCTGCCAGAGACACTGATGTGTTTTAGCCGGTTGTTATCTCCGTAGGTAAAGGTGTGTCTGCTGTTGTCGGTCATGTTGCCATTGACAGCATGGGTGTACGTCGTCGTCCCTTTTTGGGTCAGTTGATGGCTATTCATTTTGTAGCTGTAGGTTTCTGCAACTGTATTGTTTGTTTCTCTGGTTCTGTTGCCTATCGTATCATAGGCATAGTCGATATCTCCATAGTGGCTGGTGGCATCGGTCAGTCGATTGAGTTTGTCATAGACCAGTGTTTGACTGCGGCTGCTTGTAACGGTATCGGCAATGCGGGTGATGTTGTCTGCGGCATTGTGGGTGTAGCTCAGGTTTTGATGGGTGCTGCCGTTCGTGGTGAGAATTTGTGTCAGGCGGTAGTCCAGGTCGTAGGTCTTGCTTTGTACCAGGTTGTTGCCATAGGTCATGCCGCTCATGGGGCCGAAGGGTTTCCAGGTCATGTTGCTGCTGATGGTGACGCTGGCTGTACTGCCTTGTTTTGTGGTCACGCCGCTGATTTGCCCCAGTGTGTTACGGGTGTAATCGACTGTTCGCCCTCCCGGATAGGTCATTTGTGTCAGTTGGTCGGCTCCATTGTAGGTGTAACGGGTGGTCTTTATGTTGCTGCCGATGGTCGTGGTCTGGCTACTGAGGTTGCCTCGTGCATCGTAGCTGTAGGTCGTGCTGCCACTGGCATCTGCCATTTTGCATAGTCTGCCTTTGCCTTTGTTACATCCGGTTGCACTGTCATAGGTGTAGGTCACGTTTTGGGTGCTGTCCGGGTAGCTGATGTTGGTTAATCGGTTCAGGGCGTCGTAGCTGTAGGTGTTGCTGATGCCCCGTGCATCAATCTGGCTGGTTCTGTTGCCGACGCTGTCATAGCCGTAGCGCGTGGTGCCAGTGTCCGGACTTTGTTGTTGTGTCAGATCGTCTAAACCACTGTAGGTATAGCGGGTGATGTAGCCTTTTGCATCGGTGACGCTGGTCAGGTTGTCTCTGGCGTCATAGGTGTAGGTGGTGATGCCGTTGGTGGCATCGGTGCTGGTGCTGATTCGGTTCAGTGCATCATAGGCCTGGCTTGTTTGTTGGTTGAGTCCGGCGCTATTGGTGGTGGTGATGGCATCTACTGTGACGCTGGTTGGGTTGCCATGGGTATCATAGGCGAAGGTGGTGGCTTGATTCGCTCCGCCTGTGATTTTGGTTAATCGATTTGTAGTGGTCCAGTATATCCGTACACCTCGATAAGTTTTTTTATGCAATTTATTTCTCAGCTTCAACAGGCGTTAGATAATTAATATAACTATGACCCCGATAGCCGTTGTAGTGTTTGATGTATTGCATAATATCTTTTTCAGCTTGTTCATAAGATGTATAAAAAGTCTTCGGCATCCATTCAGATTTAAAGCTCCTAAAGCAGCGTTCCATCGGGGCATTATCCCAACAGTTGCCGCGACGACTCATACTCTGCTTAATTTGATAACGCCAAAGCTGTGTAGTGGTCTAATAAATCCGTACCAGTTGCTTAGGTTGCAAATTCCATTACATAACACTCGTTTGATCGAACGTTTTCAGGAATTAGAAGCCTTCAATAATGAAGACCAGGAAACAGTGGTTAAGCTGATTGATGCAATGATTGCTAAACAGCGTGTTGAAAACGCAATGAAGCCTATTTGAAAATTAACAACTAAATCCAGTCCACGATTACGTCAAAAAACCAATAAATGAAAAAAGCATTGCCCACCAACGATATAGAAACAAAAATAAAGCGACTGAGGGCACTGCTGCCTTGTTGCATCGTCATCAAATCAACCTCATAACGCCAGTGCAACACCAACCAACATGAAAAAGGCATGAGTAAACAGAATCCCACCACCATCCAAAATGGCGATTGCACACCACCGCGTTCATCTAGTGGTGCACTGACCATTCCAAGTGTAAAAAGAATTAGATAGCCAATGTGGATAATGATATTAAAATAAGCAATAAGATAGGCGGTTTTGACAAAAAAGCTGACCAGTTTATTCACATTCGGTTGATTCATCTTGGCATATGACTGCATTAGGGTTCAGCAGACAGAATTGCTGCCGGGTAACTTCATCCGTAGGGTCAAGGCTACCTGAACCAGGTAAGGGTGCACCGATGGCATCCCCAACAATGGATGACCCCGTAACAGCATTACCAAGAAGACCGCCGATAATACCACCGATGGTGCTACCAATACCGCTGCCCGTGAGTTTCGCCGTTGCAGGGACAAATCCCGCAAAACCCACACCAGCCAATGCACCCGCAGCACCGCCAATGATGGCACCTTTGAAAGCTCCCCCAATAGTTCCACTCTGTATCGCTCCACTAACACCGCCGACCACAAGACCCACACCACCTGTAACGGCTGGCACCAACACCCTGCCATCCGGGTCAATGTACCTGATTGGATTCTGCCCTACATAAGCATAGGTGTTGATTCCACCTAATAATCCGATTGGGTCTGAAGTGATGTAACGCCCTAACGTAGGGTCATAATAACGGAACATGTTGTAGTGAAGATTCGTTTCCACATCGTAATACTGGCCGGGGAACCTCAGGTTATTGGTAATCGTACTAGTGGTTATCGTTGCTTTACCAAACGGCGTATACGCCGCTTCCCATACAGTCGCTTGTGTCTGATTGGTTATCTTCTGCGGTGTCCCCAGATGGTCTGGGTGGATGTAATGCAGTGTGCCATTCCTCACTATCGCTGCCGGTCGGCTATCAATGTAGATGTATTCCACTTGTGTGTTGCCCAGTGTATCTGTTTCTGCAATGAGTTGGCCGCTTGGGTCGTAATGGTAGTAGGTGGTGCTGTTGCCGCTTTTCTTGACACGTTCTCCGCGTCCATTGTAGGTGTAGGTATGGGTGGCAATGGTGCTGCCAGAGACACTGATGTGTTTTAGCCGGTTGTTATCTCCGTAGGTAAAGGTGTGTCTGCTGTTGTCGGTCATGTTGCCATTGGCAGCATGGGTGTACGTCGTCGTCCCTTTTTGGGTCAGTTGATGGCTATTCATTTTGTAGCTGTAGGTTTCTGCGACTGTATTGTTTGTTTCTCTGGTTCTGTTGCCTATCGTATCATAGGCATAGTCGATATCTCCATAGTGGCTGGTGGCATCGGTCAGTCGATTGAGTTTGTCATAGACCAGTGTTTGACTGCGGCTGCTTGTAACGGTATCGGCAATGCGGGTGATGTTGTCTGCGGCATTGTGGGTGTAGCTCAGGTTTTGATGGGTGCTGCCGTTCGTGGTGAGAATTTGTGTCAGGCGGTAGTCCAGGTCGTAGGTCTTGCTTTGTACCAGGTTGTTGCCATAGGTCATGCCGCTCATGGGGCCGAAGGGTTTCCAGGTCATGTTGCTGCTGATGGTGACGCTGGCTGTACTGCCTTGTTTTGTGGTCACGCCGCTGATTTGCCCCAGTGTGTTACGGGTGTAATCGACTGTTCGCCCTCCCGGATAGGTCATTTGTGTCAGTTGGTCGGCTCCATTGTAGGTGTAACGGGTGGTCTTTATGTTGCTGCCGATGGTCGTGGTCTGGCTACTGAGGTTGCCTCGTGCATCGTAGCTGTAGGTCGTGCTGCCACTGGCATCTGCCATTTTGCATAGTCTGCCTTTGCCTTTGTTACATCCGGTTGCGCTGTCATAGGTGTAGGTCACGTTTTGGGTGCTGTCCGGGTAGCTGATGTTGGTTAATCGGTTCAGGGCGTCGTAGCTGTAGGTGTTGCTGATGCCCCGTGCATCAATCTGGCTGGTTCTGTTGCCGACGCTGTCATAGCCGTAGCGCGTGGTGCCAGTGTCCGGACTTTGTTGTTGTGTCAGATCGTCTAAACCACTGTAGGTATAGCGGGTGATGTAGCCTTTTGCATCGGTGACGCTGGTCAGGTTGTCTCTGGCGTCATAGGTATAGGTGGTGATGCCGTTGGTGGCATCGGTGCTGGTGCTGATTCGGTTCAGTGCATCATAGGCCTGGCTTGTTTGTTGGTTGAGTCCGGCGCTATTGGTGGTGGTGATGGCATCTACTGTGACGCTGGTTGGGTTGCCATGGGTATCATGGGCGAAGGTGGTGGCTTGATTCGCTCCGCCTGTGATTTTGGTTAATCGATTGAGGCTGTTGTAGGTTCGACTCAGGGTGCGCGTCAGGGTGCCGCTCGGGTCTTTGACATTTTCTTGTGTTCTGTTGCCCAGTTTGTCCAGTGTGTATTCGATGCGGTTGCGCAGATTGTCTTGTACCGCTGTCAATCGTTGTGCTGCATCGTATTCGTATGTCAGGAATGAACCGTTCGGCAAGGTGGTTTTGGTGATGTTGCCGATGCCGTCGTAGGTGTAGGTGGTGGTTTGGCTGTCGATGGTTCTGGTGAGCAGGCGTCTGCGGGCATCGTAGGTCAGGGTTGTGGTGGTGCCATTATCAACACGAATCGCTTGAGGTAAGCCACGCCATTCACTGAGTCGATTCAGCACACGCACCACGCGTTCAGCCGTTAAACTCAAATCAACTTCAATGGCCAGGACTTCTCGGTTGAAGTCATCGACAATATTCAGTGTTCGGAATCGACGGCCGTCGTAGAGACAATCACTCATAAAATCCATCGACCAGCATTGATTTACTGATGCCGGGATGGCCAGTACTTGGGGATACCGACCCGGCAATCGTTTTTTCGTGCGCCGTTTCAGATTAAGTCCCAATTGGCAGTAAACCCGATACACGCGCTTATGATTCCAGCCATGGCCTTGTTTCCTCAACAGAATGAACAGCTTTTTAATCCCAAAACGTGGATATTGTTCCAGCAGTGCTAATAGCCCATCAATCAGCGGCGTATCGTCTCTGGGTTTGGGCTGATAACGATACACTGAGCGACTCAACTGCAAGGCCAAACAGGCTTGCCGAATACTCTACTTGTGGGTTTGGTGAAGATACAAAATATTTTCTCTTTTGGTATCTACACTCAGAGCTTTTTTTCGATAAGGTCTTTGAGGGCGGTATTCTCCAGGCTCAAATCGGCAAACATTTTCTTAAGCTGATTGTTTTCTTTCTCCAGTTCTTTCATGCGGCGGATATCAGCTAATTCCATACCGCCATATTTGGAACGCCAGCGATAAAAACTCACATCGCTCATGCCATATTCTCGGCATAAATCTTTTACTGCACGTCCGTTTTCTGCTGCTTTCAGTATCTTGAATATCTGGCTTTCGCTAAATGTCTTCGGTTGCATTTTGTTCTCCTGTCTCTCTCTGGTATGAACAAAATCACAACATCTTGCATGAGACTATTTTTGGGGAGGGTTACATATCTAAGTTGGGGAAGGTTACAAAACCAGAGAACGATTTACTTAAACAAAGGCAAGGTATCCCGCCAGTAGATATAACTGCTTCCTATATTCATCATTGTACCCATAGATATCCAGATAGCACGACTGAACAGCCCAACCTGACCACCTTGCTCCAGGGTCACCCAATCAAACTCATTACGCGCCCATAAGGCAAAAATTCCTAAACCAGGAAAAAGAAAACAGCCAAAAATTACAAGCCAGTCACCACCTTCACCTTCCCAAGCTTCTGCCCAGCCCATGATCAGGGACACAGCATAGACCATATACAACAACAGATTGATATAGGCCCAAAGATAGAGTAGCTGTATACCTCTGGTTTGCCAGGATTCACTGGCACTCATCTGGCTCTGCTCCCATAACCTGTGACACCAAGTCCAGTCCGTTCAGGGTATTACCCAACACTCCACCCAAAATACCAGTAATGGCCTGTGTAATCCCCGGTGTGGTGATGGTGCCAGCAACAGCACCAGGTACAAATGCTAATCCCAAACCTGCGCCAGCACCCGCCAAACCGCCGATGACAGCAGCCCGAATAATCTCCCTTGGGCTACCACCAGTAGATGCAGTGCCTATGAAAGCACCAATAGCACCTGCTGCCCCGGTAAACACTGGTATCGGAATACGCCCATCCGGGTCAACATACCTAATCGGATTTTGTAGTGCATAGCCATAGCTATTCATGCCACCAGCAAGTCCTATACGGTCACTGGTAATATATCTTCCGAGTTGAGGATCGTAATAACGGTTTAAGTTGTAGTGCAGATTCGTTTCCTGATCGTAATACTGGCCGGGGAACCTCAGATTATTCGTAATCGTACTAGTGGTAATCGTCGCTTTCCCAAACGGCGTATACGTCGCTTCCCATACAGTCGCTTGTGCCTGATTGGTTATCTTCTGCGGTGTCCCCAGATGGTCTGGGTGAACTACTTCAACTGACGCGCATCCTAGCTTAAGATGCGACTTTTCCCTGCTAAACCAACGCTCTCCGGCTCGCTCCATTGCCGTTTTTGGCCGAGGAGCTACTTTTGGCCCTAGAGGCGGTTTTTCCTTTAACAGTGCATATCCCATGGACGGATTTTAGCCTGATTTGGGTCACTATCACCACCCACGATTGCAAACGATGCGTTGCGTATCATTTCAGGGTTTCGTACCTTTCTCTTTTGAGTGATGAGAGTGTGAGAGAAGAGAGTATTAAAGGTCAGACACAGTGCAATCTTCAACTTCACCATCGATTATCTGCTTACCAAAGTTTATACAATGTTGGATTGCTTCTTCTTTAGTTTCGAATGTGTTTGCTGTAAAAAATTTTCGCTCTTTAATTTCACTTCCATTATCTTTGGATATGTATAGTTCCATATTCCATTCGTTAGTATCCGCAAGCTGCATTGGTGCAGGACGTATCACATATTCTTTGTACGATATATCTGTCATCTCATTTTTCTAATCGTTCAGTTTGTGTGTGTGTTTTCTTTTTAAAATGTATGACATACAAATACAAAGCGATAGAAACAAGAATAAAAATATAAATAAGCGCATTAAACCATATGAGAATTTCAGTGTACCCGTATTGTTTGCATTCGATAATAATCTCTGAAGTAACGACCACCAACAATATTACTGGAAACAGTATTGTGTATAGAAATGACACCCAGTTAAGAAACACAGGATAATCGCTTAAATAAGATTTACCCTCACGTGTAAATGCACCATCGCTGTATTGGCTACTCAATATATTTTCCAATGCATGAACGTAGTCATACTGCCGATCAATACACACTACTGTCTGGAAATATTTAATGATTATGGCCAGCATAACAAACCAAATAACACTCTGAATATATAAGAAGTTTACAGGTGTTTTCAGGCCCAATTTGTCGGATATAAGCTGGGTAATCACACCTGATGTTTCATCAGGTGTATATATTTGGAAGAGCATTATAATTATTAGTAGCAAAATACCAATGAATAATTTATCCCTTTTTCTTAGATGAAACTGTAAAAAATCAAATGTATGAGTGTAGTGCTCAGATAGTATTTGCAGTTTACCAATGTCTAAACTCATGGTTTTATTTTGATGAGTCGTTTAACACATCGATCACGTTTTTCTCAGAGAAACCAGATATCCACCAATGTTTTACTTTTAGTTCTTCTGGAATTACACAGGAATCATCAAGCTTGATCACGGCAAGATAATTATCACTTTTAATGCTTTGATAGGCTTCAAAATTGATCCAGTTTTTAAAACCAATTTCCCCATGATCATTATGTAACTGGTTGGCATATTTTCCGACAATAAATAAAGTGTGGGTGGCGTCATTTATTTTACTTGTTAAGCCAGCCTTGATTCGACTTACATTATTGGTATTGATTTCGCCTGGTGTTTCATCTTTAAAAACAAAATCGAAATCTGGATTCGCATCCCATGCCTGTAAAAGATACTTGTAATTCCTATCGTTATCATAATCGAAACTGACAAATACTTGCTTTTTCCTCATGGCTTCTCCTTTTGCATGTAACAATTATTTATACAGAAGGCAAGTTTATAGGAACTAGACAGATCCCGTCTAATTTATTGTGTTTCTTTGTTCTTTATTTTAGCTGCTAAAGGGATTGGCTGTTTAAAACGGAAACGGAAGCCCGGCGGCTGTTTGCCGGGCTGGAGCCGTTTTAAACAGACAATGGGTGGGCGGGATATAAAAGCCGTTAACGGTGCGAAGCACACCTTATTGCCTTTGCGGCCATTTAACATAGTGCTTGATTCTACGGTGGTAACGGACTGTCGCTATTTCATTAGCTGCTTTGTATTTATCATCAATAGCGATAGCGTAGAATTCCGCATTATGTTACTTGGCCGCCATAAGCCCCTTGGGGGTTGGGGGTCGTATCTTTTAGATTGCCTTCCCTGATAACGCGCATTAACAACCACGGGGAACCTTAGCCAAGTGTTAGCAGGGATGGCCTCATTATTCTTTTGCAGTGTTAAACGAAGGCAATGAAGTCAACATTCTGTTTAACCTGTTCGACTTGCTGCCAGCAGAGCAACGGCGGTCATGACCCTGTGCGTGGTGGTGGCACGGTCTGCGCAGGTGTTGCGGTGCTGCTGCTTGTCGCGTAATGCCAGCGTGATGGTGCGTTTACGTGATGTTATCCGCATAGGTCAAGTTCTTTCTCGGCAGTTATCCAGATTGCCACGTGCCCTGCTCACTCGGCACTGTCATAGTATCGTGCTGTCTGCCTCAACCTTAACCACTGTTACATGGTAATGTTGAGCCGGTACCGGGTGGCGGTGCGGTCTGCGCCAGTGTTGCGGTCTACCTGGGTGCTGGGTGCCGGTGCTTGTGGCGTCATGCCAGCGTGATGGTGCATTCACGTGATTTTGTCGGCATCTGATTCTCTCTCCAATGTCCAGTAATAGTGCAACGGGTTTTTACCATCACTTCCCTTGTTACCCGGTTTAACACATTCACCACGCTTTAAGTGGCTCGAAGATCAGGGGGCGATCAAGTGCACTGGCAATCAGGCATCAGGTAATGAAGCCAGTCGCAAATCATGAACTGTATTTAACTCAATCTTCAATTCCATTTTACCATCCGTGCTGTTTCCTGTTGATTTTGCATACCAACGACATACCGACAAAATTTACATCCCCTGAAACATGTCATTCATACCGGCCTAAAATCCAGTCATGAATCTTGATATTATCGAACATTTATTTCCACTTGGGTTAGCTACCTGGTCATCCGGTTTTCCCGGAAAAGTTGATTGCGTGTTATAAAAAGCCGTTGGAATTACAGATAACATTCATATCGTTGTCTATCGACACATCCAGAAATGCAAGCGTAATTTGTGCCTGTCACGGCACCGTGATCTGGTATTTATCCACCAGGCACATATAATTCTCAATCAGAGCTGACATGAGTGAAGAAAACAATCAAGAAAAAATTCAACATTAAACACATCGGTCGATACTACTTGAAAGAAAAACTCGGGGAAGGGACATCCGGTGTCGTTTATCTTGCCTATGATCCGGTGATGAATCGGTCTGTCGCAATCAAGTCGGTAAAGCCTGAATCAATGACCAGGGAACAGATCAAGCAAGCCATGGACGAATTTCGCCATGAGGCCGAAATCGCCGGAAAATTTGCGCACGAAAATATCGTAACCATTTACGATGTTATTAGCGACAATGATATGGATTATATTGCGATGGAATATGTACCAGGCCGATCAATACTGGATTACATGATTTCAATCGGTTCAATGGCAGTGGATGAAACACTTTCTGTCATACATAAATGTTGTGTTGGATTGGCATATATTCATTACCACGGCGTGATTCATCGCGACATCAAGCCGGGGAATATTATGTATCATCCTGCAGAGGGTATTGTGAAATTAACGGATTTCAGTATATCTCAAAATATTGAGGATATACCTGTTCGGGATAATGGAACAATCGCATACATGGCACCTGAACATTTTGACTCGAAAAGAAGAATTTCTTTTCTCACGGACATTTTTACTTTGGGTTCAACCATGTATCGAATGCTGACAAGGAAATATCCCTTTGGTAAAGAAAACACGGCGGGTCAAATAGTACATAATTCTGCGGTACCGGTTTGTGAATTACGACCGGAGATCCCACGAGAAGTATCCGATCTTGTTGACAAGGCAATGTCTAAAAACGATGCCGACCGATTCCAGTCGGCAGCAAAATTTGCAAATGAAATAGAAAGTATTATCGATCGCCTATACGCGGATTCCACTCTGATAAACGCTTCCAGGGAATACATGTCGATGTAGGCTGACCTGTCTGTTCAGGCTATAATTCCGGAGGGACTCAAGCACCATATACGGAAATTCCGGATTTTACCAGATCCCGTTTTCACCCGGGAACTAACGCTCAACAACATAAGCATTCATGTCAGTAAACGATAAAAACCGTTTTGTTTCAATAACAGTATAAATTCATTCCATACATAAAAAACGACTTGCAAATGATTACAGGTCAGTTTTGTCCTGAACATCGTTTTTGCAAAAATATTACCTCACGACTTCCACCTGAACCAGGTTATCCGAAAAAGTCGGGGCATTGCCCATATCGACAAATTCGGCAGAACTAATACTGTTGACCGTTCCCGTATTCAACTGTCTCCAGTAACCCAGGGTCGCAACAACAATGCCTGCATTTACATCATCCGTAATTTGCGCATCGCCCTCGAATGCACCCCGATCATTAAAGACGCGAACTTTACTGCCTGCTTTAATATCTCGAGAATCAGCATCCGTTTTATTTATCATGACGAATTGTTCACCCTGCCCTTTAATTTTGTGTTCCATATTCGCATAACATGAATTCAGAAAACCATGGCTTTTAGGCGTCACTATATTCAGCGGATATTTCGCCGCCAGTTCAGGATCACTTTCCGGTGTCTCTCTTGAAGCTACATAATCGGGCAAGGGATCCAATGCTTCACCAGGTTGAAATCCATCATACATTTGCCTGAATGGTGCGGCGACAAAATTTGTCGCGCCCTCTACCATGAATTCACATTTCCCGGAAGGTGTTGGAAATTGACCTTCTTTATGCGGTGCGCGATCATCCGGCGTACCCACGGCAAGATGAGCAAAACCATGCTCACGCATGTAATCAAGGTCAATCCCGTCACATGCAGGCGCTTCCCAATCCACATAACGCTCAAGGCACTCAGAGTCAGACCATTTGAAATTCTCTTCCTCATAACCCATGCGTGCAGCCAGGCGTTGAAAAATTTCATTATTCGGAATGGCTTCTCCCGGAGACTCAATAGATTTTTCATTGTATGTCAGATACAGATGTCCCCATGACAAGATCATATCTTCCATCTCGGCCCCCATAGAGGCAGGTAATAGAATATCCGCATAAGACGCTGTATCAGAGATGAAGTGTTCCGCCGCAACCATAAACAAATCTTCATTCATCAAACCTTCAACAATTTTCTCGGTTTCCGGCGCCTGAGTGACGGGGTTTGCGTTCCAACACATTAAAGATTTTATCGGCGCACCTGCAGGTGGTTCATCCGTCAGAGCACGACCAATCTGTAACGCATTGACCACTCTTGTTCCTTCGGGAATTAAATCAGGTCGACAAATCACATCAAACTTGTAAGGATGTTCCCACACAGGGAACTGTAAGGCACCACCACCAACATGACGCCAGGCACCCGTTAATGCAGGCAGGCAGGTCACCGCACGAATTGTCTGACCACCGCCATAACTCCTCTCCAATGCTACACCAAGACGAATCACAGAGGGTTGAGTTGTGGCATATTCGCGAGCCAGTGTACGAATATCTTCTGCAGGAACACCGGTAATCTGCTCGGCCCATTCAGGTGTGCGCGTTTTTGCGCGTTCAGCGAGTTCATCGAAACCTAAGGTATAATTTTCAACATAGTCTCTATCGATCAGTCCTTCTTCAATAATGACATTGATCATGGCCATCGCTAACGCACCATCAGTCCCCGGTTTAGGCGCAATATGCCAATCAGCTTTTTTTGCGGTTTTTGACGCATAGGTATCAATGACAACGACCTTGGCACCCTCTTTTCTGGCTCGCAAAATAATCGGCCATAAATGCAAGTTAGTACTCAGTACATTACACGCCCAGATAACGATATATTTCGAATGCTTAAAACTTTCCGGATCGACACCGGCTGTCGGTCCAACCGTCAGTAGCCAGGCTGTACATGAACCTTCACCACAGAAGGTACGCTCACAAACAGTCGCACCCATACGGTTAAAAAACGCATCCCCACCATTTAATCCATGCACCAGACCTTGATTTCCTAAATAACTATAGGGAACAATTGCTTGCGGACCATGCTCATCAATAATGCCTTTCCACTTGTCGGTAATTTCATCCAGTGCCGCATCCCAGGTGATACGCTCAAATGTCTTACTACCTTTTGCGCCGGTACGACGCATCGGATGCAGGAGACGATCAGGATGGTAGTGACGCTTTTCATAATCTTTTAACTTAACGCAAAGACCACCGTTGGTCATGGGATGATCAGGATTACCCTTGACACCGGTCAGCTTGCCATCCTCAACTTCAAATACCATAGAACATGTATCTGGACAATCATGCGGACAACCGCCATGATGAGTGGTTTTCATTACTGCAGCCATGTCTCTCTCCCCGGAAATTCAGATTACTGTGATCGAACAATCCCGATAATTATTTCGAAGAATTCACTTATCCCCTATCCCCGGAGTATATACCCATATCCCCGGAGTATATACCCAAAAATATTATATTTGCGTTTTTTTATTTGAGGGGCATTGATTATGCTGCGGTGCAACTATCCTGGCGTATTTTTATCAACCCAACGTTTGCCTGTTACAGTCAATTCCTGTTTCCAGAATGGTGCTCTTGATTTTAAGTCTTCCATAATGAAACGGCAGGCATCAAAGGCTGCGGCCCGATGTGCGGACCACACACATACCAGCACAATTGTATCTGAAATTTGAACATCGCCCACTCTATGAATAATCAAGGTATCGAGTAGTTCCCACCGCGTACTCACATCCAGACTTATCTTTTCAAGGTGTTTTTCCGTCATCCCGGGGTAATGCTCCAGAGTCATGCTCTGTACAGGCTCGCCTGCATTAAAATCACGCATCGTCCCTACAAAACTTGCTGTCGCGCCGTATTGACCTTCCCTGTTCATTTTCTGTTGATGAAGTTTTATTTCATTCCAGGGATCAAACGCTGATAATCTGATTGCAATTGGCATTATCAACCGCCTGTCACGGGTGGGAAAAAAGCGACTTCATCACCGTCTTTGACAATGGCATCGGGTTTTACATATTCCATATTAATCGCCATCAAAATATTATTTGAGTCTGCAGTGCCAGAAATATTTTTCCAAACCTCAGCAACCGGAGTGGCCTCACCAAGCATGAGCAGTTCTTCAGCTTTGCCAAATTGTTCTCTCAAACTGGCGAAATATTTAACAGTAATACTCATAAATTCATCGGTTAAAATGTTCTATAAATCCACGTTGTCGGGCATACTATTACAGAACTCCGCCGAAATTTCATGAACAATTATAACGATGACCAGGTTAACGCATTTTAATCAAAAGGGTGAAGCGCATATGGTTAATATTGAAGACAAATCTTCAACGCATCGCCTGGCCATAGCGGACGGTTTTATCCACATGCAGGCACAAACACTGCAACAGATCGAATCCGGCACGCATAAAAAAGGGGATGTATTGGGTATTGCTCGTGTTGCCGGTATTATGGCCGCAAAGAAAACGGCTGATCTAATCCCTTTATGTCATTCTTTATCCATTTCACATATACAGATATCACTGGAAATAAAACCCGCCGACAATGCCGTTTATTGTCAGGCCCATGTTGAAACTACAGGTCAAACAGGCGTTGAGATGGAAGCATTACAGGCGGTGCAGACATCTCTACTAACGATATATGATATGTGTAAAGCTATTGATCGCGGCATGACTATAGAGTCAGTCGGCCTGGTTGAAAAATCAGGCGGCAAATCCGGAAAGTGGAGCAGAAATGAAAGTGGAGGTAAAAGTGATGACTGAAGAAAACAAACAGGAAGAATCGCTCGCTCTATGGGAAGTTTTTCAGGGTGTCTTTGCCATGCTTATTGGTATTCAAGGCGAGGCAAATCGTGAGCGACAATTCAAATATGGTAAATTACACCAATTCATCATCGTCGGCATTATTATGACTATAATTTTTGTATTTCACATTATATTTCTTGTGAAACTTGCCTTGAGTTGGGCTGGCGCATAAAAACGGCAACAAACTTTATTTACCATATTTCATATATTTAAATCTTGGATCTTCCGGCGTTCCGTCAAGTGCACTTTCTGCATCAACGCCTGGTTGCCACAACACCACTTCTTCTATCTTCTTTGCCAGCTCAAAATCCTTGTCAGTAACGCCTTTAGCCGCATGATTCATTAATTTCACAATAACAAAAGCGTAGGATGCAGCGATATCAGGATGATGCCAGGCTGCCTCAGCTAAATGTCCAACGGTGTTAATGACTATCAGTGTACCTTTCCAACCACTGGTATTATATTTCCTGCGGATCCAGCCATCTTCGTAATACCAATCCGGTAATTCATCTTTCAATCGCGACTCAATCTCTTCTTCGCAATAAGTTGCGTCTTTCTCTTTTTTTCTCCACTGTGCCATTTTTGATACCTCTTATTTATTATTTAAACCATAGGATCATTGTATTAATTCAGGATCCATTTGTATTTGGTACAGAGTTTTCTCTTGTATTTGAAATCAAGGATCGAATATTTTTCACAGAAGTGCTGTCCAGTGCCTGAATGCGTAAATTATCCTTGCATAAGGCACCTCGAAAACCAAGATAGTCAGGATCAAAATCCAGTAAAGATGAAATATCACCGACATTTAATGAACCCGCCAAACCTACCTGTAATCCACAGGATTTTGCTTGTGCCACAAAAACATTTAAATCTGCATCTTGCATGTGTGTTCTTAGATTTCCCCTGGTTTTATCGGCTGTGTCCAGCATTATACCTCTTACTCCAGCTCTCGCTAATTCAGGGATCTTCTCCAAATCCGCTCCCTTATCAACAAAAAACACCATGACGATAGTAAATTGCTTACCGTCGCTACCATTCAACCCTTTTATCGCCTGTTTTTTCAGAGATGTAATCACTTCATCAGTTAAATCATCAAACACACCAACTTTGATGATATCCACGCCTGTCGAGGCCATTGAGGAAATCGCCTTACCGATCAACGTTGCTTGCATAGGCAAATCACCGACCGTCGCACTCACAAGACAGCGACCAGAAACATGTTCTACAACTTGTATGGCAACTTCAGTAGTCACGGCACCCAGTGCACCGTAGGCAGGATCTTTCAAATCAAGGATATCAACATTTTCCTGAAGTGCGATTTGAGCCTCTTGCAAATTTGAGACGCTGGCTAACATTCCCGTCATACTGCACTTCCCTGTTCTCGCCTTACATCCTGTTCTCTAAAGGTTTTAATACGATCCATTAACCATCCCCACGCCTCTAATTCATGTTCGCCAGCCGTTTTATCTATCGCTATTTCTAAATATTTAATTTCATTATCTATTTTTTTATCGGGCAACATATGTAAACGACTGACAAGCACCGCCGCTTCAAGCACCGCCGCCTTCGCACGATTCAGTCCCATAAATGGCGCATGATTTTCCCGAAATCTTTCCTGACAATAAAACACCGGACGAATTTCATTATCTTCTTGCCGAACAACCTCGGTCTCAATATGGCTCAATGCAGCTTTTAGTCTCTGTCCCTCAATCAATGAGGCAGTTACCGTCGGCCAGTCGTAATAACCAGTCATGCAGCCAGCAAAAATGCGTACATCATCAGTCATATTGATTATGGCTGTACCATTTCTTTCCAGATTTTCCAGTGTCCTTGAAGGTTTGAATGGTGCGATAACAAAAAAATTATCCTCGCATCTCACACCCATCGGCGCAAGATGCACCGACTTGTCTTCATTTAATGTTGTAATAATTGATTCATTGATCATCATACTGGATATTTTTATTCAAACCTTTTTAGCTGTTTTCCTCTTGTTCACCCTTTTTTTACTCACTCTATCTTTCTTGACCTGCAAGGTTGAACCTGCAGCTTTATATTCTGTACTGCTTGTGCCTTTTTGCTTTCCATCTTTTAGTGCATGTGCCGCTTTTGAACTGTCTTCAGAACTCAAGTCATCATCAGGATCAGTTGCAACACCCCACGTCAATTCTTCATCCTGCACATAGCGCTTACCCAGCTGCCAGGCAATTTGTGCCCGTGCGAGTTCCACTCCCATGTAAAACGCATGAGGAGCATCTTCTTGTATTAAATCAAGATCTGAAAACAATTCAAAAGGATTGTCAGCATTTATTATGCCATCTCTATTATAGACATGAACACCCGCCTCGCTCACCTGAATACGATAGCTCGGATCTCTTATTTCTGACGCCAGCTCTGCAATTTCTTCCGCCGTGTATGGAAATGGTTTTCGTGCGTGCGTCGTTAATAACGATCCGGCAAAACCTTTCGGCAAGCTACCTTCTTTTTTTGCGGCATACATCATCCTTCGTGCAAAATCCGCTTCTCTTACTGCGGCACGTGCATGTGGACTCACTTCTGTGGTCAAAATAGCATTCAACCCCAGCTCGGAAATTATTCCAAATAGAATCGCGTTGATACCTGTAGTATCTGCTTCTGTCAGTTCTGTGAGATTCCCCACACCCATCATAACTTTAATATCAGGACATTGTTGTCTTAGCTCATGATAGCGCACCAGAGATTCTGTAAAACCAAAATGGATTGGATCAAGAATGCAATCGGCAAAAAATGGTCTGCCTTTTTCGACAAATTTCTCTATGACACGATACATGGATTCCATATCACCGTGTTTGTCAGGAATTAAAACCGGAATTGAAGACACCTCATCTGCAATCCAGAGTGTGCTTTCACCCAGACTCAATAAATAATCCGCACCAGCGCGTCCACCGCGTAAAAGATCATTATCTTCCAATGAATCAACACTCACTTTGAAACCCAGCTCATGTAACACTTTAACAGTCTCTTCAAGATGAGGAAATGGCGTTTCCGGCAAGCAACCAACATCTATAACATTTGCGCCATCACGTCGATATTTTTCAGCTCGTTTAACGATATCCCCGATCGTTAAATCAGGCGCATCGACGATTTCCGCGAATATCAACACATCATGCTGACTTAAATCGGGGACTTTGCAGTCATGACCAAAGAAGGCTGGCATATCTTTAAGATCGATAGGTCCATGGTTGAATGGTACTCCGAAATAATTACTGATAGCCGCTAAATCTCCACGACATAAGCCAGGAAGAATCACTCTATCCGGACTTTCCGACATGATTAATCGACGTTTTATCATCTCTGTCGTCATCAGCGCGGCGACATTCACACCGACATTTTCGACTTCGTAGGTAAAATCGGTCGGCCGCATCGTATCGAGTATCCTGTGCAAGCGCTTTTCAGCCAGTTTCCCGGTTAAAAATAGTAAATGTTCTTGATTTTCACTCATGATTTCTCAATTATACGCCCAGCTTGAAAATTTAAACCTGATAGCGTCGGTTCATTTCAACCAATCGCATCGGTCTTTGCCAACCGCTTTTAAATAATTCTCAATTTGTGAACATGTAAGAAGTATCTGAAATTAACATGATATATAAACTATCTATTTGTTTTATATGATGTTATTTATTTATGATAAAATACAGGTTATTACGTTTCAATAATGTGGCACGTTTTTCGCCCCTCTGAAAACATACTTCGAAATAAATCCAGGGTAAAACTTTATGCATATACATTTGTTAGGCTCCGGCGCTGGCGGCGGTTTTCCGCAGTGGAACTGTAACTGTGATAATTGTGCGCGTCTCAGAAAAGGGAACATCAAAAGCTCAGCGCGTACTCAATCATCGATCACTATTAGTGGTAATGGCGTAGATTGGGTTTTATTTAATGCCTCTCCCGATATTCGTGCTCAACTAGAGTCCTTTCCTCCCCTACAACCCGCTCGGCAGGTGCGAGATACGGGGATCTGCTCAATTGTTTTGTGTGACGGTCAAATTGATCATTCCACAGGTCTTCTCATGCTCAGGGAACATGATAAACCCTGGGACGTTTATTGTACCTCCAGTGTTTATGAGGATATGACAACAGGCTATCCAATTTTTAATATCCTGGAACATTTTCGAGGCGTGAACTGGCATGAAGTCAAAACCGATCAATCGATATTCACCATCCCAAAGGCAGATAACCTGATATTTACCGCTGTCCCCTTGAAAAGTGAAGCACCTCCCTACTCACCTCATAGAGGAAACCCCGTGGTCGGTGATAACGTCGGCTTCAAGGTTGAGGATACTTCCACTGGTAAAAATCTTTTCTATGCGCCTGGTCTGGGGGAGATTGAGGATCATGTATATGAATATATGCAGAATGCTGATGTGGTGCTTGTGGATGGTACTGTCTGGACCAATGATGAAATGTCCAGGCACGGCATTAGCGACAAGCTGGCAAGTGAAATGGGTCATCTGGATCAATCCAGCAAGGGCGGTATCAAGGATACTCTAGGTTCACTTTCAAAACCAAGAAAGATTTTAATTCATATTAACAACACTAACCCTATTCTTGACGAAGAGTCTGATGAGCGCAAGGCGTTGGACGATGCAGACATTGAAGTTTCCCACGATGGCATGGATATTCACATATAAAATGTGCTGGAGAGAATATAAATGACTGACGAATTGACACCCTGGACGCGCAAAGAGTTTGAACAAAAACTTCGCGACAAAGAAAAGTATTACCATATTAACCATGAGTTTCATTTACTCATGAATACAGGGAAACTTGATAAAGAGGCTATCCAGGGATGGGTCGCTAATCGTTTTTATTATCAGACTACAATCCCAATCAAGGATGCCGCCATCATGAGCAATTGCCCGGAGCGTGATGTTCGTCGTCAGTGGGTACAAAGAATTATTGATCATGACGGTGTCGAAGGTGAAGAAGGTGGTATTGAGGCCTGGTTACAGTTGGGTGAGGCAGTTGGTTTAACGCGCAAAGAAACACTTTCTTACGAACATGTTCTACCAGGTGTTCGGTTTGCGATTGATGCTTATTTGAATTTTGCCCGACGCGCTACCTGGCAAGAAGCTGCATGCTCATCACTGACAGAATTATTCGCGCCAAAGATTCATCAGAAACGACTGGATAATTGGCCAGAGGTTTATCCCTGGATTAACCAACAAGGCTACACTTATTTTCGTAAGCGTCTGACTGAAGCACGTCGTGATGTTCAACACGGTCTTGATATTACGCTGGATTATTTTAAAACGCGTGCTGAACAAGAACGGGCACTGAAAATTTTACAGTTAAAACTCGATATTCTCTGGAACATGCTGGATAGTATGTGGATGGCCTATATCGAAAAGAAAGCACCTTTTCATAACTGCTAGTCTATACTTATGGGTATTAATACAGTGGACATTCCGGAAATTGCACCTACTTTCCGTATTCAGTGGGAAGAAGTGCAGGACTGCTATGTGGTCTTATATCCCGAAGGCATGGTCAAATTAAATGGCAGCGCAGGTGAAATAATGAAGCGCATAGATGGTGAAAACTCAATTGATACTATCATCAATAATCTGGAAACGACTTTTGCAGAAACGGAACTGAAAGATGATGTCATGAAATTCATGGAGATGGCTTATGCCAATGGTTGGATTAGAAACAAACGGTAAAATAAACCCGCCTTTATGGCTGTTGGCAGAGCTGACATATAAGTGTCCTTTGCAATGTCCCTATTGTTCGAACCCTCTTGAAATAGCCAAATATCAAAACGAACTATCAACTGAAGACTGGATTCGTGTTATGCAACAGGCACGCAAGATGGGGGCCACTCAATTGGGGTTTTCAGGCGGTGAACCATTAGTGCGTCAGGATCTTGAAGAACTTATCCAGGAGGCGAATCACCTTGGATATTATACCAACCTGATCACATCGGGAGTCGGTATGGATGAAGCGCGTGTGAAACGTTTTAAAGATGCCGGACTGGATCACATCCAGATCAGTTTTCAGGCCAGCAATGAAGAGTTGAATAATTTTCTCGGCGGCACAAAAACATTTCAACACAAATATGAAATGGCCAGGATAGTCAAGGCATATGACTATCCGATGGTATTAAACATTGTTATTCATCGCAAAAATATAGATCAGATCCGCGACATACTTGATATGACAGTTGAATTGAATGCTGATTATGTCGAGTTAGCCAGTACTCAATATTATGGCTGGTCACGAATTAACGTTGATCATTTACTCCCAACGCGAGAACAGTTAGCCAAAGCTGAAATAGTCGCCAAGGAATATCAGGATAAAATGCAGGGTAAATCAAAAATCATCTATGTGATACCGGATTATTTTGAAAATCGTCCGAAACCCTGTATGAATGGCTGGGGTGCTATCTTCCTGACAATTACTCCGGATGGAACAGCGCTACCATGCCACGAAGCTGGTCAACTGCCGATTGAATTTCCCAATGTTAAGGATCATAGCATTGAGGATCTGTGGAAAGATTCCCCTGGTTTTAACCACTTTCGTGGTTTCGACTGGATGAAGGAACCCTGTCGCTCTTGTCCGGAAAAAGAAAAGGATTTTGGCGGTTGTCGTTGCCAGGCTTTTATGATGACGGGCGATGCCGCCAATACCGATCCCGTTTGTGATAAATCACCAAATCACCAGGCCTTGCTTGACGATATTGCACGAATAGGAAAAATTGCCGCCAACGAAACAGAATCCGACGTAAAAGCACAGCCATTGGTATTTCGAAACATGAGAAATTCAAGGACAATCATCAAGGATGAAGAAGCTGATAAATTATGAGTGAACATTTTTTAACGCCCAGGCAACATCCGCTGCTTGTCGGTTCGGCCGTACATCATGTACTCTAAACATGCGCACTCCGGCATTTACACCTGCAACCGTTGTTGCACAAGTCGCCCCAACAAGCTCTCCAGGCTCCGCACCTGCACATATTGAACCCATAAATCGTTTCCGACTGGCCCCTAATAGTACAGGCAATCCTGTATCAACGAATCTATCCAGGCAAGCCATTAATTGCATATTATGAGCCTGAGTCTTACCAAAACCAATACCGGGATCAATAGCAATATTTTCTTTTTTGATCCCGGCGGTGATCGCGGCTTCCACTCTTTCGAGTAAGTAAGCACGTATATCTTCAACAACATCATCATATACAGGTTTCACTTGCATTGTTTGCGGTGTCCCCTGCATATGCATGAGAATAATTGGCAGATTTGTATCAGCCGCTAATTCCAATATCTGTGGATCATCCGTCCCGGCCGACACATCATTAATCATGGCAGCCCCGGACGCAATCGCCGCTTCCGCAACTTTCGATAAAGTGGTATCAATACTGATCTGTGTTTCTTCCAGAGCGATTTCCCCGATTGATTTAATGATCTCTCCTGTGCGTGAAATCTGTTCATCAGCGTTGACTCGCCTGGAACCCGGCCTGGTTGATTCTCCACCAACATCAATAACATCCGCCCCTTCATACATCATCTGCACAGCAGATTTAACTGCTGGACTGGTTCCGCTAAATCGCCCGCCATCTGAAAAACTATCGGGTGTGACATTCAAAATACCCATGATGACAGGCGCATTACGACTGAAGATATTCATGGGCTATATTTTACGAAAGGATATTCGCCATATGATCAGTCGCAGACACCAGAGTATCGACCATTGCAGGTTCTCCAGCAAGATGACCTGCATCAGATACCATCACAAGTGTAGATTTTGTCATATTGGAGTTTATGCGAGATTGGTGAACTGACCATGAAGCCTCAGGCAGACAGGTCAGATCCTTACGCCCATGGATGATAGTAATGGGGAGGTCCGGGATGGCTGCCAGGTTATCCAGTATTTGGTTTTCCTTGATAAAGTATCTGTTTTTTGCATAGTGAATTTCAATTTTTACATCATCAAGCAACTTTCCATTGTCATCTTCATCCACAACATACGGCTCATCCAATTGCAGACTATGTGTGACGATTCGACCTGCCCACAGCGACCATGCCTGCGCTGCTTCCAGTTGCATTTCCCTGTTGTCTGAAAAAATCCGTCGGTGCAGCGCACCCAGACAATTTGCCTTTTCAGCCTCATCGAAGATTGACATAAACTCTTGCCAGTAATCAGGAAATATTCGATTGACACCGTTGATGCCACCAGCGAACCAGTCAAAATCAGACCGTCTGGCCAGGAAAGTCCCGCGCAAAACCATGGCGGCGACATGTTGTGGAGATTGTTCGGCATAAAGTAAGGCTAATGTTGCACCCCAGGAACCACCGAATAAAACGAGTTTTTCGATGTGCAATTCGTTGCGAATTGAGTCAACATCAGCAAGCAGTTTCTGCGTAGTGTTATTTTCCACGCAGCCATTCGGTTTTGATCGATGACAACCCCGCTGATCAAAAATAATAATTCTGTATTTCTCCGGATTGAAATACCGGCGATGATTCTCATTGCAGCCGGAACCGGGACCACCATGCAGAAAAATAACCGGTAGCCCGTTGACGTTACCCGATTGCTCGAAATAGATGCAATGCCCATCGCCTGACTCAAGAATATCTGTCGCAAATGGCTCTATTTCAGGGTAAAGAACTTTCAACTGTGTTATTGATCCAGGATCGGCATTTGATATCGTCTTGTCAGATATCGTTCAGTATTTCCTTACGTTTAATATCGTATTCTTCCTGGGTGATCAGTTCATCCTTTCTAAGTGCATCAAGTGTTTTGATTCTTTCTTCGAGTGTTTTCGATGCAGCACCCACGTTAGCCTCCCGCATATCTTTACGCATGCGCGCCATTTCCACTCGCATCTGGCGGCTTTCCCTGGCTAATTTTGCAGCTGCTTCCATTTCCAGTGCAGAATCTCGTTGCGGCGAAGGATTATTTCTTCCATCTAACTTCGCAATATAGGCTTTTGATGCGGTTCCCACATCAATCATTAACCAATCTTTGCGTAATTTCTTGCCGATTTTTTTATTTTCAACTCCGGAAACAGGTGTGATACTACCTTTAAAATTACCGGATGTTTTTGCACGCCTGCCGTGATTAAAAGAGTAAGGCACTGACGCTCTACCGGAGGGATCATACTGTCTTTCAAACTCGGTACTTCTGGCTCTATCAAATTCCCCGATAATGATGTTGAGCTTGTCATCTTTATAAAATACGCGACCGGCAACAAAGTTCTTCTCATTTAATAAAACCAGTTTTCTCCTGCCACCTTCCATGACAAATATAATATCCTGGTTCGGCTTCGCGGTTTTTAGGCCTGTAGACAAATGTTTACTCAGTAAATTGGTTTGTGAAACTGAAAAAACCGGCCTGATTTTTTCACCTGATAAAAAACCTTTCTCAGTCACCTCTAATGACTTCAGGGCGAGATTGATATCTTTTTCAGGTAAATCAACGGGATGTTTGTTCCTGCCATACCTGGATTCATCCTGACTCGCATATTTGAAATACAGGTTAAGACCTGATTTCCAAATGATGTCTTCGTCATCTTCAAGGAAGCCTGCTGTGAAAGCAGCGGAGGATGGCAATAGCATTAACAAGGCAAATATCCGGCATTTATGTCGTTTTATCATCGGAACCTGTTAGTTTTTTGCTTTGATGAAATTGCTCGTTTAAATCTTTGAACGCACAGTGGTCGCGAAGTTTACAACAATTTTCATTGATTTCCATACTTTAAAATCCAGGCGTGAATGCAACACAAATCAGCTTTGTATCCAACTCCCCATTTTTACCGTATCGCGCTTCCGGACAATAAAAGTTGTTTCCTTCATTTTTAACTGGCAAAAAAAAGGCCTCCACCAAGGAGGCCTCTTCATTCAGCAAGATAAAACTTGCTTAACTTACTCCTTCACAGAAAATCCTAGAAGAAGTAGGTTGCACCAAGTGTGAACATATTAAGTGCTTCGGCATTGACGCTAATAGCAGCAGCAGCAGCAGGTGATAGATCCACGTCTAAGTCTAACCGTTCCCAGACACCGTAAATAATTAGGCTACTACCGAAATACTGGTCAACAGACACACCGATACGCTGCACTTCAGAACCAGTAACAGGATTAACAGGAAGACGAGCAGCTTGAAGTGCAGGATTTACAATAGCATTTACACCACCAAATTGATCATTGTAATGACCATACTGGAAGGAGAGCGAAGTATCGCCAGCAGACATCCAGGCTTTCTTCACACCCACTTTCAACCACCAGGCATCGGTGTCATCACCTGTATTTGCATTCGCCCCGTCAGCTTCTTCCGCCTGGTACGCGATAGAACCGAACAGACCCGAGACAGGATCTATCAAACCAGCCTGCATTTGAAACGTGTCAGATTCGCTGGCACCAACATTGGCACCACCACCACCTTGATTGACATTGTAACCCAAGGCAAGTTGTGTGCTTACGCGACCCGCAGTACCTTTATACTTGGCAGCGATGTCGTAAACGTCATCATTGGCATGACCAATAGCGATTGTGATAGGACCGAATGAAGGCAGGTCATAGCGTACGCCCTGACGATAAATACCGTTACAGTCGATACCGATACCCAGACCAGGCACTGAAAGACACTGCAGAAAGTTACCCCATGCAAGAGCTGGAAAATTGGGAATATTAGAACGACCTTGAAAACGACCTTGAATAGTAGCACTATTGCCACGGAAGATGGGAGAGATACTCGACCATAGCGTCAGCGAAGGATCTTCCAACACGGCAATGTTATCTGTAGGCATGGACTGCAAACCTACCGTGAGCTTACCCCAGTCACCACTGATATGTACGCTGTTACCCAATACACCAATGTCATGACCATTTTGGTTATCATCAACAGCAGGTCCGGGCACACCTGCCCTCTTACCAGAACCGAAACCAAGCAGGTTACCCGTAGCAGATGGCTCAATAATAATCTCAAAGCCTGCCGTGAGACCGGTAGACACTTCCGTATGGCCTGCAAAAGTCATACGTGTACCCAGCGTAGTACCGTTATCAGATGTCTGCACAGCATCACTATTTACGCCATCGTCGCCGTATGTAAAACCTTCATTCACCCAACCCGAAATACTCACTTCAGCCATGGCCATCTGCGATAAGGAGAACATGCCCGTCGCAACAAGTAGAACGGCACTCTTTAATGTTGTTAATTTGTTCACTGTATATTTCCTCCTCAGGAAAAAATTATTGCATTTACTTCAAACACACCTGCATCCATCGAAAGATGAGCGCGACTGTAAAAATTCGACCTCCCCAACTTAAATTCCTCTTATTACATACCAAGTTCTTGAAAAAACTTGATACCGAGCTTCAAACTTCAAGGCCACCGCCTGGGCATCCTGAAAGTCAAGACGGGGCAGACTATACAAAACTTGAGAAACGACTGCAACTGCCTTTCTTCTTTTTTACAACATTACCTCAAATCTTTGTCTAAAGTGTATCATTTCTACAACAAATTTTTAAGAATAGCATTAAGCTTGGAGGTTGATTTAAGGTAGTATCTCAGTTTAACCACCACCACGTTGATACGCCCTGTCAAATTGTTTAAAAAATTCATTTTTTGTCTTTTCTGCCACATTTTTTATCTGAAATGTCACATCCGTTACCGGCAGACTCAGACTGGCTATTTTGCGAACCCGCTCTTCTGACAAAGACAGGCAGATTTCGCCGTCGTGCATGAAAACCTTTATATGATTATCACCTTGCTGATAGCGATATGATTTTACGGCTTTGGGTAAAAGTCTAAAAAAATCACTATGTGAGATGCTCATCTCACGTTCAATGGTCTGTACCATTAATTTGTATGGAGCCTTCGCAAAATGTTAGTTCCAACCGCCGGATGAGAAAAATCTGTTCTTCGGTAAGTCAGTCAATGACAACAGGCGGCAATTAACTCAGCCGCCCGCAACAGGTGGCCATATAGCCAGCGTATCGCCTTCCTTGAATGCAGGTTGTTCTCGCTGTTCCGGCGTCAGGTATACGCCGTTAAGCAAAATCAGATGGGCGCGTTCCCTTGGAATATGATAGCGCTCAATCACACCGTAGGCCGTTTCTTCATCTGCAATGTCCAGGGTTGTTCTATGTTCCTGTGCCCCTGCCGGCAGATATTCGCTTAAGGTCGCGTACAGCTTGAGGGTGATTTGCATAATGTAGGGCAAATTTATCTTTTTTGTTTTAACCAGTCTATGGCGAACTTAAGCAGACTAGCAACAATGCCCGCCAGACCGAGGGGAATAGCAATAACTGTATTACCCTGCCATGTTGCGAGGCCAGCAATAACTAACAGTACGAAACCAAGCAAAGTAGCACTGTAAACTCTTCTCGTATCATTGCCGATAAGTTTATCCTGATTCTCAATCTGTCCCCGTGTAGCTTCCCACTTGATATCCTGTTCCTTTTCCGCCATTTTTAATATGCGGTCTGCCGCATCGGGCAATATTTTTTGATATTTTGCAAGCTGCTCTGCGGTGGGAATAGGACCAGAATATTGTTCCTGTTCGACAACCGTCACTTGACTGAGAAATCCACTCCGCTGTTCTCGCGACAGACGACCGAATTGTTCCAGGACTAACTTCAGGTCTTCACTTTGGGATTGCTTTGCTACACCCTGAGATGAAGTCTTTTTCCGTGAGGTGATTTGTTTTTTTCTTTTACCGCGACCCGAACTCATCGCCACCTACTTCAAGGCCAAGAGATTTCTTTCAGTCGGGTTATCCTCATCAGTAAGTTGTGACAGACCAATATCTTTAATCGCCTTACCAAAATAGGCCTTGATATTGGGATTATACGCTTCCCAACCTACGTAGTAGTTCTTTTGCGGGCGATATAATTCAAGCGCATCGGGTAATGTGTGTACATCAGCAAAGACATCCAGAAAGGATGACTCAGCCTGGAACTGATGATCCAGACAGTATGATTGAATTTTCTGCATTACTTATCTTATCCCCATATCCAGTTTCTATCCGCAATAGAATTATTATCGAAAGAAACAGTAACAAAAAAATACATATTACATATAAAATACATATAATTAATATTAAAATAGCACAATTACATTGCTAATACTGACAAGTTGTCTTGCAGTTAAAACACATACCTAGATGACACCGGCATTATGCCCGACAGCCTGAGTACAGCCTAAATAGGCTTCCATGATTCTGGTGGGATCTTTAAGCAAACGATCCTTCCACTTACCTAATTTCACTTTTGACTGGATCAGTCCTCTCAACACACCCACATGCTGAGTAAGTCCCAACGATTGTGCGCCAACCAATACATCCTCACAAAACTGGAGGCTGATATAGCGGTAACGCTCGGCATCGTAGAGTTCGCTTGAATCCCCTCCTTCGACACCCATCCATAAACCGTAAGAGCTGGATATAAGACCCAGCGTGTCCAGCACGTTGAGATTGACGCTGCCTTGATGAACTGTGTCTTTACCCATCATGTTCATGGCGGCAATACGACCGTGATCCGCTGCTGTCGGCTGAATCGCCTGGACACTGTATTCACCGGTAGAAAAATCTTTACCCTGACAGACATCGCCTGCGGCATAGACATCGGGATCGCTGGACTGCAAACGGTTATTCACCAACACCCCAAATTCAGTCTTGATCCCACTACCTTCCAAAAACTGGATGTTGGGTTTCACACCTGTGGCGGATATCACCAAATCTGCATCAACCACTTCTCCATTATCCAGTGATACCTTGAGACCGTTATCGCTTTCTGTAATTGCTTCGACTCGTGTCGATGTATGTACGGAAACGCCTTTCCCCTGACACCATTTTTTAATCAGGTTGCCGGAATTTTGATCCATCATTCTTGCTACCATCCGATCTTCCATCTCAACCACTGTGAGATTAACACCACGAGAGGCGAGTGCTTCGAGAATGATACAGCCGATGAATCCGGCACCCATGAGTACGACATTTGAGCCTTTTGTCGCTTTGGCTGCAATATTACGGCTGTCTTCAAGTGTCCAGCAACTGTGTACATTGGGTAAGTCCATGCCTGCTATCGGCGGACGCACAGGATTAGATCCGGTTGCAATAAGTAATTTGTCATAAGCAATTGAAGTACCACCCTCAAGCGAGAGTTTTTTACTCTTTGCATCGACACCGGATACGCGTCCCCGAACGACATCAATACCGGCATCAGAAAAGTGCGAATCCGACTTGCGCAGGTAAGTGCCAGCCTCATCAATATTCTCAATAAGAAAATACGGGATGGCCATGCGTGAATACGGCGGCTCCGGCTCGTCACCAATGACAGTGATCGTCAAATCGGGCTGTACTTTACGCAAGGCCTCCGCAGCAATGACGCCCGCAGGTCCAGCACCAATAATGACATGTTTCATTCTTCAACGCCTGAGTATGTGATCACTGTCACAGCCCGAATCGAGCACGAGTCTCATCGGTCAATCTACCTTCTGATGTCCAGCCCCGCAGTTGGTAATATTCCGGTAACATTTTATCAAGATCATTCACTCGACCTGCAGCAGGTCCGACTTTAGCCGCATCTTTCCTCAAGCGTTTCGGCAAAGTATCATCGGCCGCTGTCATACCCGCCGCATTATTAAAATCGCGTTCAAGATTCCAGATACGTTCTCCAACTTCAAGACATTTTTCAGCACTCCAGTCACCTTCACATGCAGCATCTATCTGCGGCGCAATGTCTTCCATTGACCAGGCAAAGGTTGTAAATACGCATAGACCTGAAGAATCAACAGCCGCCGTGGCATCCTGAAATGCCTTGACTAATCCTGCCTTACCTTCGGTTGACAAAGGATCAGTTTTTTCCGGAATACCAAAAACTTCGGACGCAACCGTATAACCTCTCAGGTGACACGCACCCCGATTTGAGGTTGCGTATGCCAGGCCCATGCCTTGTACTCCGCGGGGATCATAGGCTGGAAATTCCTGACCTTTGACGGTCATTGATAAATCGGGGTGTCCGTATTTTTCACACAAACGCTTTGACCCCATCGCCAGATCCTTGCCAAAACCCTCACCCGTCGCAACCCATTCAGCGGCTTTGACCAGTGCTTCTGCGGAACCAAAATTAAATGCCACACCATCTGTCTGTTTGCTTGTGATGACACCCATTTCAAACAATTCCATCGCCGCCGCGACAGTTGCGCCAAAGGAGATGGGATCGTAGCCATCTTCATTGCAAAGGAACTGTGCATAAGTCAACGCATCCATGTCGTTCACGCCACAATCCGACCCCAACGCCCAAGCTGCCTCGTATTCCAAACCGCCGGAATTACCCCAGTATTGAGGTTTATTTTCAATGGAGAAATGTCCTCTATCAATTGTAGAGATTCTTCCGCAGGCAATGGTACAGGCAAAACATCCACCATTTGTCGTCAGGTTAGCCTTACCGTCACTTTCCCTCGGTACCAGCATCGCCTCGCCTGAAATATCGCCTGCACCTTCAAACTGGACATCTTTCATATTCCGGGTCGGCATGGCTCCCATTTCGTTAATAACATTCATCAAAACCTGTGTACCCAGCGCAGGTAAGCCTTGTCCTGTCACTTCATTTTCAGCCAGCACCTTCTTGCCTTCGTTGGCTGCCTTCATGAAGGCAGCAGGGTCTTTTATATTACCCACACCTTTCGTGCCTCTGATGGCGATAGCCTTGAGATTTTTCGATGCCATGACGGTACCTACACCAGAACGCCCCGCTGCTCGATGTAAATCATTTACGATACTGGCATACAAGCACCCTGCTTCTGCGGAGCGCCCTACTGCGGCAATTTTGAGTAGTGGATCCTGATATTTTTTATGCAAAATCTCATCGGCTTCCCAAACAGATTTTCCCCAGATTTCATCTGCCGGGACAAGTTCCACTTTTTCATTTTCCATATAGAGGTAAACAGGTTCAGGCGACTTGCCCTCGAAGATAATCATATCCCAACCGGCATTTTTCATTTCATTACCAATGAAACCGCCAGAGTTGGAACAGGCCAAAACACCCGTCAAAGGGCTTTTTGTTACGACTGAGTAGCGTCCGGCTGTTGAAGCCATGGTTCCTGTCAGCGGACCTGTTGTCATTATAAGTTTGTTATCGGGGCCGAGTGGATCACATTTTGGATCGATTTCTTCGCTTAGATACTTGGTCGCGAGTCCACGCTGACCCAAATAGTCATTCGCCCATGCCATGTTAAGGGGTTCATTGGTAATGGAACCATCCGTCAAGTTGATGCGTAGTACATTTTTTGTCCAGGCCATGAATTATCTCCTAAGATTGCGCGGCATGAGCACGCATACGCTCTAAACCGGTATGATCCATATCTACATAGGTAATTGCATCGGTCGGACAGGCACTCGCACATTGAGGATCACCTCCGCACAAATCACATTTAACAACCACCTTCGTGTCATGATCGTAGTTCACGGTACCAAAAGGACATGCCACGGTACAGACTTTACAACCGACACAGACATCATTGAGGATTTCTTTCGCGCCGGTAGCTTCATTCACAACAATCGCTTCCACAGGACAGGCGTGCATACACCAGGCCTCTTCGCATTGTGTACATGTGTAAGGAACAAATCGTCCTTCGTCGTGAAAAGTGAAAACCTTGATTCTTGATTTAGATGGGTTGAACAACCCGGTAGCTTCATAGGAACAAGCCATTTCACACTGCAAGCAACCAGTACATTTCTCCGGCTCTATTTGTAGAGATCTCAACATACAATTCTTCCCCTTCCAGCAACGCCGTTAATCGGAACCCGACCACCAGTGTTGCTTTTTAAATGAAAATGCCTGGCTTTGTCAATATCTAAATTGATGTTAATAAAATAAAATTGTGGTAATGGTAATCAATTGCATTGAGATAATAACAAGTCAGTATACGGTTTTTTTTGTTTTAACTTTAGCAAAGTTTAAAGTTTAATGTTGTAAGGGAAGTGATATGCCCAATTGTTTTTCAGGCATATCACGACGCATGTTCAGTACTTACAAATAAAATTACTGCAACTTTTAAGTTTACTTAACAGTCCTATGTCGCTACAAGTGCACCGATTATGATTTACCATCCAAATAGGGTTTGGGAGTAACGAAAACTTTACATATTGGCGCATATTTGTAAGATAAAAAATTAAACAAACAGAATCCGGATCCTCAAATAATTCTGTCTATTGAAGGGTCGTAACTTCCTGAACAATTTCAAGGTTAATATTTGATTATGTTAAAGAAAAATATTAGTAGTCCATGGTCATATTTGAGCTTCCTATTCATCCTTTCTGTCAGTAGTGCCGCCACAGAAGCAATTGAAGTGCATTTCGCCTACGTTGGAGAACAAAATCACAGTGCCTTGCGCGGCGTTCAGCAAGGGCTTGACGAAGCCAATTTGCAAGGTCAATTTCTGGGACAAAACTATCAACTGGATATCGTCAATCCTGCCAATGCTATGAGCACTGACTATAGTCAATATATTGCCATTCTTTCTGCTGTTGATATCACAACGTTGAACAAATTGAGCAAATATTTATCTGATATCGCGATTTTCAACCTGACTGTCGAAGATGACGGTCCAAGAACAAGTTGTTTGCCGAATACCTTACACACCATACCAAGTACCAGCATGAAGGTTGATGCCGTTGCGCAGTGGAGACAGAAAAATCCTGATTCTGGCGCAACAGCGCAGGCATGGCATGGAAATTTTAAAAAATTTGCTGCAAGGGATCTGAATAAACGGTTCAGGAAAAATCAAGGAGCGGTCATGGATGATGTTGCGTGGGCTGGCTGGGCTGCAGTGAAAATGACATCCGATTCAGTCGCTAGAGAAAATATCAGCGATGCAAAACAAATGCTTAACCATTTAAAAGAAAATCTCTCTTTTGATGGTCAAAAAGGTAGTGATATGAATTTCCGGAAAACAGGACAATTGAGACAACTGATATTATTGGTCGAAGATAACAAAATCGTGGCTGAAGCGCCTGTCCGTGGCATAGCCAAGCCACCCACATTGGATAGCCTCGGTCTATTGAACTGCGAGAAATAGTGGCAGAATTACGAATACTAAAGAGGAATTAAACATGAAACACACCCTGTTAATCAAAACCATACTTTCGACCATACTCTGTATTTCCATGATGCAGTCCGTCTACGCATCACCCACAGGCAGGATCTTTGTTACCAATGAAAAAGATAACTCTGTCAGTGTGATTAACGGCGAAACGCTGGAAGTTGAAAAAGAAATCGGCATCGGTAATCGTCCTCGCGGCATTGGTATTTCACCTGATGGCACTGAAGTCTATGTTGCAGTCAGTGAAGAAAATAGCATTGCTGTATTCGACCCGAAAACACTGGAGGTGTTAAGAAAATTTGAATCTGGCTCTGATCCGGAAACATTTGCGGTTCATCCCAATGGCAACATATATATTTCCAACGAAGATGATGCGAAAGCTTCGGTATACAATCCAAAAACTGGCGAGCTGCTTGCTGAAATTCAAGTAGGTCTGGAACCGGAAGGCGTTGCTATTTCTCCGGATGGCAGCAAGGTTATCGTTACCAGCGAATCTACAAATATGCTCCATGTAATTGCAGTTCCCGGTCATGCAATCACTAATAATATCCTCGTTGGACATCGGCCACGCGCCGCCGTGTTTACCAAAGACAATAAAATCGCCTATGCCACTGCCGAGATCAGTGGTGAAATTGTCAAGGTAGAAACGGAAAATGGAAAAATTATCCAGCGCACACAACTGGAAGATCCCAAGAGTAAACCTAAAGATGTTATCTTAAGCAAGGACGAAAAACATATCTATGTTGCCGGTGGTCGTTCCAATAGCGTGTGGCTGATGGACGCAGATACGCTGGAAGTGATCAAGAGTATTCCCGTAGGTAAACGTGTATGGGGGTTGGCCATAACAAAAGATGGTCGTCGCGTATTTTCGACTGATGGCGTTAGTGGCACGGTCTCTGTCATCGACACATCCACCAATGAGACGATCAAAACCATCGCCGTAGGGAAATTTCCCTGGGGAGTGGCTATTGATGATTAATATCAGATACGTACGTATTTATTAGTAGTTATTCAGGAACTGCCCCGGTGCGGTTATGGTTTCAATATTAACGACGTTACAATACCGACCAGATAGAGGGGGCTACTGAGGCGGATGGTTGCATCCCTTCTGAGCTGCCTGTTCATTTTCTGATGGCTGATAATGTTTCAGTTGTTCACCGACTTTTGCAACAGCTGGTTTTAATGCTTTTTCCATCTTTAACCATGCTATTATCTGGGACCTAGTGAAAAACGAGAATAACGAATGGGTTATTACAACTCATGGCAGAGCATTTATTACTTAACATAACAGCAATGCAATTAAACAAAAATAAGGCATTCTAAAATGCATAACAAGGCAAGGCACACGCGACGGCTTCGCCGCCGGTGCTTTTGGCGTTAGGTGCTCTCAATATGCAAGAGTTAATCCATATTGGCTTTCTCGCTTCCGGCGCTTGGACCTCTGGGTCATTAGGGTTGCGGTTCGAGTTGACTGTCCCGATCGGTGACAAAGCGCCCGCCTTGTACGCTTTCGTTGTTGAAGAGGAACTGCTGTATCTAGGCAAGACGAGGCAGCCGTTGCAGCAACGTCTTTACGGATATCAGCAACCGGGACCTACTCAAAAAACGAATGTCCGTGTGCACGAGTACCTCAAATCCGCTACAGCGGATGGGCAAAGCATTAGAATCTTTGCGTTCGTGTCGGATGTTCCGTTGCGCGTGGGGCGCTTCAAGGTTGATTTGGCTGCTGGTCTCGAAGACGACCTGATCGCACAACTTCATCCTCTGTGGAACAAGAGCGGGGTTCGGCCTCGCCAGCAAACGGAGGCGACCGGCCCGGTCAAGGAGCAGCACGCCAATGAACCTAAACGGCAGGTGCCAGAGAGCAGTGCCGTTGATAAGGAAATTCGGCCACACTTCCTTATTGCGTTGGGAAAAACCTACTACATGCAAGGTTTCTTCAACGTCCCAGTGGATTACGCTAGATACTTTCCACGAGATGGTCACCGGATTCGTGTAGTTCTAGGTGCCACAGGCGAACGAATCGACGCAGAAGTAAATCGTAGAACAAACAAACAAACGGATGCGCCAAGAATTATGGGCGGAGCACGCTTCTCGGATTGGATTCGAACCACATTTCGGCAAGGGGAGCATATGCGGGTTGTAGTTCGCTCTAAGGAAGAAATCTATGTATCCTGCACCTAACAATGGCATGCAATGGACCGCCCGCTTCGCGTGCGGTCACTGATGCCTGGCGTTAGCTCTAAAGGAGAATCAAAGTATACAGTCAATCTGGAAGATATTAGGTGGTGTCGGGGTATTGTTAGTTATTATTTTTGCAGGAGGCATTGGCAAACTCGTTGGAAAATCAACAAGCGAGAGTTTTTTCGAAGGAAAGAAAGCGTCAGAGCTTAATACGGCATTGATACAGACAGCTAGTCAAATAAACCAGAATCTACCGATGATGATTGACTCTGAAACACATGTAGATTCAACAATTGGGCTTAATAAGCAATTTCGATACAACTACACAATGGTGAACTATTCAGCAGAAGAGCTTAACCCAAAGGGTTTCACCAAAGCTATGCAATCTCAACTTATCAACAGGGTCCGCACAACTAAAGAGATGGAAGTCCTCATGAAAAATGATGTTCCGGTTACTTATGCTTACCATGGAAAAAGCGGAAAGCAATTCACTACCATTACTGTTCTACCATCTCAGTGTAAAAGTAGCTAACAAGGCGCAGCAGTTCGCCCCTTCGGGGCTGGGACGCAGCAAAGCTGCGCCCCTGTGCCAAGCGTTAAGTGTCTCAAGAAGTATCGAGTAAACATCCATGAATCAGAAAAAGATAAGCGAGTGTATAAATAAGTACGCTGAATATATGGAGGAAATAAAAAAACGTACTGAAGTAGTTCGCAAGATACATGCTCTCCATAAAATAAGCTCTTCACTTACTGGATTTATCGAAACGGATATTGATCTGGTTTACCTACAAGTCCGGAAGATTACAGAGCTTGTAATGTTTGCTTGCGTTGTAGCAAATAAATCTGCAGGCCTGGCATTGAACAAAACCCTTAGGAAGGGTTACGAAATTGGAAAGATAAAAAAAGAACTGCAACGTTTTAATACGGACTTCTTTCCCACGCCTAAGAAAGATAGTGGCCTCGACACAGATGGTTTGAGGAAAATAGAAGATGTCTCGCAATCCGATATCACTTTCATGACAGAGCCCGAACTCTTTAAGGCTTATGGTAGAGCTGGTAATTTCCTACACGCACAGAGAAATTATCAATACGGTAGAGAAACAGCAAAACTAAAAATTTTGGACCAAGGCTTCGAATATATTTACCAACTTGTAATTCTGCTAAACCATCACTGGGTCAATATCACCAAAGACTCAAGCTTTGCTGTTGTTATGAGTACTCAAACAAATAGCAAGGTCGGTGTAAGCTACATGAAAAAAATATCTGAGCAATCAACACTTAACAAAAAAATCCAGGTGACGCCTACGGCGCACCTGATTTAGGCGTTATATTGCGTTAGGCTTGTCCTACTCGATTAATAAACGACTTTAGTCCGTCTATATGTTCTTCTAAATCGCCTTTTACTGTCCTTCCCATTGCATCCAAAATAAAATGAGCGCCTTCAACTCGGGCTAATTTTGCAGCAGGAACGAAGTCGCTATCCCCAGAAATCAGGACAATCTTATTCGCCAATTTTTTTAATACAACACTAGCAATATCAATCCCCAGTTTCATATCTACACCCTTTTGCCTTGGTCGAAGAGAAACATTATCTGGATTAATATCATTTGGGTCTACATCCCCTCGTATAAGCTTCTTGAAGCTATGGGTTGCGTCCTGCCTAATAAACCCCCATTCGTTATCGGATAGACTCAAGTGCCCCATTCTGCATGCTAAGTAGGGCTGGTGAAGTAATGCCTCATGCAGATTATTCTGATAACCTGTTATATCGCTTTTAGAAAAATCTATTAGCTTATTGGTGATCGGGTGATGGGCTTTATGCGATAACGGAGGACAATCATAGAAGAAAATTCGGTAAAGTTCTTCGCCATTCCTGCGGTCTACGTGCTGTATCCAGTAGTGCCACATAGCTTTTGCAAGCTTTTCAGGCTCTGCTGTCATATCTGGGTCGGCAGATTGGGTGAAAATGCGTGTGAAGAAGCCTGCATCAACGAAGATGGCTACTGTTCTTTGCGCCATATTTAGATTCCCTTATAATAAAAAGCCTCTGGGTCGTCACTTCCCATATCGTGGGAGGAGTCGCCAAAGGCACCATGTTTTATAAGTTTAGGTCTATAGTTCAGGAAATGCAATATAACAAGCTGTTGTCGGAATCGCTCGCTGCACTCGCTCTCCGCAAAGCGCGGCGTTATGCGTCCAGAGGATTACATCTATGAAATACAGAATATATATCAAATCACTAATTGAGAGGTTTGATATATTAAGAATTTTGTTTCTGTATTCGTTTTTAAAGCGTTTTTTTGCTCAGGTGCTTCGTTTTTTTTAGTCATTTTGGATCTATTTCTTTGATTTTTTTCGTTTTGCCCTGATTTTGGGCACACTTGTGCTGTTAAAAAGCGTATTGCTCCATGTTTTTTTGAATGTTGATTGCACGTTCAACACTGTGGGATATCGCGATGAGATGGCTTCTCGCAAGATTTCTTTGAACGCCTAAGTAGCGTGCCTTGCCAAAGCTGTAGTGCAACTTCATTACACCAAAGACACGTTCAACTGTATTGCGTATTTTTGATTTAGAACCATTGTTTTGCTTTTGTTCTTTGGTGAGCGGTTTGTTGCGACAGGCGCGTTCGTGGATATAGTTGCCGATTCCTTTTTGTTTAAGGACTTCATCGTGTGCACTGCTTTTGCAGGCACTATCTGCGTACACTCACGTTTCATCGCCTGTCAAAAGTTCTTCAAATATTTGGGGAAAGTGGATATTGGCTGGCGTGATTGTGGTCTCATTTATAAAACCATCTGCATCAACATTTTGATGTGATTTGAAGCTATATGTCGTTTTTATGTTGCCCCTGGAATCTTTTTTTGTAGTGTAGGCCGCTGCTGCATCCTGGGTCGTGTCGCCATCTTCTTTTAATTATGAGGATACAAGGGATGTAGTATCTTCTCAATTGCTTTCCAGTCGATGATGCCTTCAATTTCATCCAGTTGGTGAAGGGAAATGTAATTCAATCAACGCATCATCAATGCCTGATTAGATCAAAGGTCTCTAATAATGTAAATCAACAATAAATAGTTTTACTTCAAGTCGCAAAAAAGGAACCATTCGGGTGCTTTTTTTGACATGGTCAAGTTACAAATCCAGGGAACGATGAAATGTGAGCACTATATTGTTATTCAAATGGTGTCAATGCGGCGATCAATTCGCTTGCTGATGAATATCTATCATCGACTTTCTTGGCCAATAATTTATCAATAATATCCTGAAATTGACTTAGTTCTTCGGGTAATCTCGGGACATCTTCATGGATATGTTTGTGTATTAACGCAGCCGCGCTTCGCCCGCGGAATGGTCTTTCCCCAGTCAATAATTCATATAGCACCACTCCTGCACTGTATAAATCTGCACGTATGTCAACGGGTAGTCCTTCGCCCTGTTCAGGACTCATGTAATGTGGTGTCCCCATTACCTGCCCCAGCATCGTTATATCAATGCTTGAATCCAGTTTTTTCGATATTCCGAAATCTGCCAATGCCAAACTATCGTCACCACGAAACATCACGTTTGCCGGTTTTAAATCCCGGTGTATTACACCGACTCTATGAACCTCACTCAGTCCATGGGCAATATGAACCATGTATGTTGCAGCCAAATCAGGAGGTATGCGCATTTCCATTCGTTGCCTCAGATCACCACGAGAGAAGAATTCCATCGCAATAAAACCATAATCGTCAGTTAAACCATGCTCAAATATCTTTACGACAAAAAGTGAGTTCAGACTTGATATTAATTCTGCTTCAAGCACAAAACGTTCAACAGTTGCATGTCCAGGAGAATTTTTTATATCAAGCACTTTCAATACCAGTGATTGCTTGTCTTCATCCCGTTCTGCAAGATAGACTTTTGACATGGCTCCCTGTCCAATTTTCCTGACGACCTTATAACCGGTTGCTAATTTCTTATCCGGTGGTTTTTCTCCTTCCTGCCTATGAATTTCTTCTACAATATGTCCAACTTCTCTGATATCTGCCTTTCGATCATCAACAGTCTGCAAATTGAACTCAGCGGCTTCCTTGATAGCTTCTGCCAATCGTCTTGGGGTGATATCAATCTTATTGAGATAATCAGCCGCCCCTAATTTAATTGCCTTGACGGCAATATATTCATCACCTTCGGCAGTCAAAATAATTGTCGGAGGCAACACATTTTTACCACCAAATTCCTTCAGCCAATCAAAGCCGTATTCCCCACCACCAAGATTATAATCAAGGAGGAGTACATCATGGTTTTTCCACGGGAAATCGTCGCCTGGCTTGCCTAATCTTTCCACTTCATAGTCAATGAGTTCTGCATCTTGCAGTGTCTTGAAAAGATATACACGCACCAGGTCCCTAAAGTCTTTTGAATCATCAACAATCAGTATCTTCATAATGCAAGTAAACGTCTCACTATTTGGTAATAGTCTTTTAATAATGAAGCTGTCGATAGATCGGGGATACTCAATATCCTTAAAATTGTGATCAATCACTACAGACCAACCTCAGCCTGTCATTCCCCAAGATAGGATGTCTTGTTATATCTAAAATAAAGGTACGCCAAATATACCTCATTTCCCCTAAAATAAGCTCCGCCATATGAACAGCGATAAAAAGTGGCATCCCTGTTCCCTGCTTTGTAGCATACACATACATGATATGGACAACCAACTAATTCTTAATTCTGTATATTCGCTCATCAAACAACCGATCAATATGCAGAAGCTAGCTGTTCAACGTGTCTGACAATCGTACCTAAACCTTGTTTTGAACAGAAAATTTATGGGATCGTGCCTGTATCCTGCAGAAATTACCGGAACTACTCCCATTTCAACAGAATGGCTAATACTGTTTAGCCTCCTTTCAATTTGATACATATTGTATCAATCAATCAATCGATCATCATCTCTTTCATTATGGATTCTGTTTTCTCATTTCTGATACTTCTTTTTCCACTCCGGATATGGCATGCCATATATGGTTTCTCTAACTTCTTCATAATCCAACTTGATATCTCGCTCTGCTGCTGCTGCCATATACCATTTCGACAAACAGTTTCTGCAAAATCCAGCGAGATTCATCAAATCAATATTCTGTACTTCTGTCTTTTCCTGAAGAAACCCAATGAGGTGCCTGAAAGTCGCCGCTTCCAATTCCGTCCGAGTATTTTTGTCCATTATTATTGTCCCCCACCTTTATATTTATATTCGATATGTCCATGACTGATTTAACGTTATTATAGTCCCCTTTAACTCTATTCGGGAAAATCAGAAAATTTCACTCCAAATGAATACAAACAAACAACTTCACCATATCGTTGTTGTCGGCGGCGGCGCTGGAGGGCTGGAACTGGCAACGAATCTTGGAAATAAACTGGGGAAAAAGAAAAAAGCATTAATCACTTTGGTCGACAGTACTTTGACACATTTATGGAAACCTCTTCTGCATGAGGTTGCCGCCGGTTCACTCAATTCTTACGAAGATGAGTTAGGTTATCTCGGTCAAGGTCACTGGCACCATTTCCAGTTTCGCCTGGGCCGGATGGATCAGCTCAACCGTGAAAAAAAGGAAATCAGCCTGGCACCTACTTTGGACGGTGAAGGTAATGAATATATTCCACGCCGAACATTCAGCTACGATACATTGATAATAGCCGTTGGGAGCATCACCAATGATTTTGGGATCCCCGGGGTCCAGGAACACTGTATGTTACTGGATACGCGCCAGCAGGCTGATACCTTCCATCAATATTTATTCAGAAATTTTTACACTGCCCATACACAAAAGAAACCTTTGCGCGAAGGACAATTACATATTGCAATTGCGGGTGCGGGCGCGACGGGTGTTGAGCTATCTGCGGAATTGCATGAATCAACTCGCCAATTGGCAACATTCGGTCTTAACCAGGTAAAACCCGACACTGACGTAAAAATCACTATTGTTGAAGCTTCTGATCGGATACTACCCGCTCTACCACCCAAGATTTCCGGGAAAACAAGTAAGGTGCTTGCAAAACTTCATATCGAAGCACGCATAAATACTCGAATCACAGAGGCGACTGCCAATGGATTCAAAACTGAGGACGGATCATTCATCCCGGCGGAAATTAAAGTCTGGGCTACCGGGATTAAAGCACCTTGCTTTCTCAAGGAAATTGACGGACTGAAGACAAATCACATTGACCAACTCGTCGTAAAACCGACATTACAAACGACACTGGACGAAAATATTTTTGCTTTCGGTGACTGTGCGGCGTGTCCTTTAGTAACTAATCACAGTTCAGGCTACGTGGGGAAAACTGTTCCACCCAGAGCACAGGCAGCGCATCAACAGGCATCTATGTTGGTTAAGACCATGCAGAAACGTTTAAAAGGTAAAACCTCTTTACCTGAATACAAGTACACCGATTTTGGTTCACTGGTCAATCTGAGCAATTACTCAAGCGTCGGCATTTTGATGGGGAACCTTTCAAAACTATCGGGCTCGGTAATGGTTGAGGGGATTGTCGCACGCATGGTTTATATCTTTTTATACAAGATGCATCAAATGTCACTGCATGGACCTGTAAGAACGGGACTCTCTACACTGTCCAACATACTAACACGTAAAACCAAACCAAGAATAAAACTACACTAGATTACAGATTGTATTTTTTCATTCTGTATCTAAGTGCCATACGTGTAATATTCAATTCTCTGGCAGCCCTGGACACATTACCATTTGCTCTTTGTAACGCTTGACTAATCAACTTGCATTCAGCCGACTCCAATGTCATGTCTTCTAAATCAGTACCAGGAACTTGAGTGGCTCCCATATTTCCACCATGTGCTCGTTCTGTTAAACCAAGAGCAATTGGTGATAATTTACCACCGTTATTTAACAAGATAGCTCTGTCAATCACATGCTTCATCTCACGCACATTTCCCGGCCAGGAATATTCCATGAGAGTTTTTATAGCTTCGTCACTGAAGGTTACATCTTTCAAACCATAACGTCGTACTGTCTGATTCACAAAGTATTTTGCCAATACAATAATATCGTTCCCGCGTACTCTTAAGGGAGGTATTTCCATACTAATCACATTCAGTCGATAATATAAATCTGATCTGAATTCACCTTTCTCAACTAATTCCTTAACTTCTCTGTTAGTGGCAGCAATAATCCATGCACGGACAGATAGCTCCTTTGAAGTGCCAACTCGACGCATTAGTCTTCTTTCCAACACAGATAACAATTTGGATTGCAAGTTCAGAGGTAATTCCCCTATTTCATCCAGAAACAATACCCCATTTTCAGCTGCCTCGATCAGACCAGTACGCGCAATATGGGCATTGGTAAACGCGCCTTTTTCATGGCCAAATAACTCAGCTTCGATAAGGTCTTTTGGTAGTGATGCACAATCCACATGCACAAAAGGCCTGTCACTGAGTGCAGCACCCGAGTGCAAAGACCTGGCGACAACATCTTTACCGGTACCGGTTTCACCCAGTATCAGAACTGTTGGAGGAATAGTGTCCGGGGCATAGGTTAACCGACCGATTTGTTCTATCTGATGTTTTACAGAAATAATTTCCGGGCATTCGCCGATGAAATCGACTGTTTCAGAAGCATTATGTTCGCGCTTACTTGAATTCACCAATCTTGTTTCAAGTTCATTCTTATCGAGAACTTTTTCGACATTGACTAACAGCTCTTCCAGATCCACCGGCTTCTTCAGATAATCCGACGCACCTAATTTCATTGCTGACACAGCATCATCAAGTTCACCATATGCTGACATTACCAATACAGCAACATCGGAATTCTCACTTTTTTTGACAGCTTCGAGAAAATCGAGACCAGAACCATCAGGCAGACGCATGTCAAGCAAAATAAGGTCGGGCGTAATCGATTCAAACTTTGCCTTTGCGGTCTGTAAATCAATAGCTATTTCACTTTTGTATCCAGCGCGTGCTAAACGCTTTTTAACCACTTTTGCAAAAACATTTTCATCTTCAACAATTAAAATCTGTTTTTCGATAATCGGCACTTCCATAAAAGTGGTTGGTTCGATCTCCTGCATATTATTCATTCTTCTTCAATTACTCTAATCGGTGCGGTTATAATTACTTTCGTTCCATCCCCCTCTGTTGATTGAAAATTCAGTATCCAGCCATGTTTCTGGCAAATCTTGAACGCGATAGGTATCCCCAACCCGGTGCCAAAACTTTTTGTACTTGGTCCTGGAGTTAATTGATCGGGTTTTGGATCAAAAGGCAAACCTGGGCCTTTATCACAAATCGACATTTCGAATTCGCTCGCCTTTTTAACAAATTCAACTTTCAGCGTAGCATTATCCGGTGAGGCATCAAGCGCATTCGCCATCAATGCATAAATTGCCTGCTCCATCAGATCAGGATCGGCATTCAACCTTAAATCACTCTGCCATCCGACTTTTTCCACCTGCATTCTTTTTTCATTTATTTTCGGCTGCAATAACATAATGACCGCCTCAAACATTGCACTCGCGGAAACAAGTCTGTAATTTGGCTTGAGTGGATGCAAGTAGGAAACCAATGCATTGACCCATCGACTTAGCCTATCCGTCGTATCAATGATTGCACGTTTACTCTCTTCCAATTCTTTTCTATCTTCGGGATCGTCGAGAATTTGCGCCGTTGCTCTAATACTGGCAAGAGGATTGCGAATATTGTGTGCGACGACAGGAATCAGCGTGCCTAGAGCCGCCTGCTTTTCACTTCCTATCAATGCCTCCTGGCTAAATTGTAGATCGCTGGACATTTTGTTAATGGCGCTGGCTAATTCTTGCACTTCTTCCACTCCATCTTCCGGCATCGTGGTATCAAGGTGTCCAACCCGGATGAGCCGGGCACCGGAGATGACCTCAGATAATGGCTTCACAAACTCATTTCGAAAAGTAGTCCGAGCATAAACAACTAACAAAAATGCCACCAAAGGCGGAATCGTTATCACAAAAGGAGCATATCGAGCCCATATTTCCAGGCGGTGATGCAAGGCATCGTTCTCTGCAGCTAACATGAGCTTTAGTTTCTCGTATTTTTCCTCAAACTTACCGATCATTCGTTGCGCAAAAGTTGGATCAAGAATTTTCATTCTTACATGAAATTCGATCGCATATGGTTTCAAAATGGCATTCATATCATTCTGAATTTCCCGATAAGAAACTCGCATCTCTTGAATAGCCGTATTTTCCTCTCTGGACTCTGCCTTACTTTGTAGATTGTTAAAATGTTTATCAATTTTTTGGATGTATTCCCCATACAATTCCAGAGCCCTCACATCTTCAAGCAATCTGGCGCGAATCGCTTCCTGAATCTGCTGAAATAAATCGCTACGTATTTGTTCTGTTACATAACGCAGTTCGTTGAGCCTTGCGGATTCCTCAGAATTTTGTTGCCAATAGTAAGCAGATAATCCACCCAACAGACCAGTAAGCAACAATAACAGTAGAAATGCCACTTCCTGTATTAGTAGCAGCCTGCCCAATGAATTTTGCCGGTTCTTTCTCATCAATTTCCACTAAATTTGGCGAATGACTGGTTCATAATAACCATTTTCTATGGTTGTTGTTATCCAGGTTTTGAAATTGATTCGAATTAGAAATAGCACATCTAATTTTTGACTAGCGCGGAAAAATATCATAACTCATTGTTTTTATTATTTATTTATAAATATAGTAGTAAAATATTCAGCAACTGGCATGGTTTCTGCTCAGTTTCAGGGCGTGCCTCTAGTGATATTGGTGCCCGGTGTGAACCGGAAATTAGGCTTTATAAAGCAATACTAACTTAAAATAGGAGAAACCTAATCATGAAATGGGAAACACCTGAATACAGTGACATTCGCTTCGGCTTTGAAGTGACAATGTACATCAACAACAAGTAATTTGTATTACATGTTGTAGAAAGGGATCGCAAGATCCCTTTTTTTTGGCCTGGGTTTTTTCGGTCCAGGGGGTAATTATGATTGAACTGCAGTCTGCTGGGATGAGTCTTGGGAGTTTTACAAGACTTCCTAAAGAACGATGAATTTTTTAAGTTGAAGAATTAAGGAGTGTTGGTTTAAATCAAGAGATCGTTTTGGAACATGGTAGTGAACCTGGCAAGAATGTGTCAAGCTTAATGCTTTACCGTAATTCATTTCCCGTTGCATCGTGAATTTGTGCTGCAACAACACCCTTGGATGGACCAAAGTGGCATAAGAGTATATCCCCCGTTTTCGAGTCTGTAACATCACGAAAATCAGTATTCGCTATTTGCGCATAACGCCGTTGTAAGCTGTGCGGTTTGCGTAAAGGAATCAAGTTTTTGTTATGTGATTTCTTCTAACACTCTTTCAACGCTCTTTTTATCAATGATTTCCATGTATATTTTTCCATCCTTTTCTATTGTGCCACCACCCACGAATAGATAGTCCTTATTGTAGCTTTTTATGGATCTTGGCATTGCCTCTTTATCCTTTGCCAGGCACATAACAAGATAACATTTTGCGCCTTGCCGTACTGACTGAATGTGGGCAAGCCGCTCACCATACCCTGGACTATTTTGAGTGTAATTATGGTCCGCGACCGCAACGTACTTTTTACCATCAATTTTTTGGACCTGGTCTTGCCATACCCTGAGCAATACCGTGCCATCACTCATGGTCGAACCCCAGGACCATATTTGATTGCAAAGCGGCGCCTTCATCTTTTTAAAAAATTGTGTAAGACTCATAATCACTTCCGTCACCTATGTTGTCTCGGCTTGCATTCCATATAACGCCTTGTTCATCGAAAAATTGGAAACATAGCGAGTAATTTTTCCGACTGTAACAACTTGTTAGGGTTACAATACGCCACTAGCCGCTAAAAGTAGAGACATTAAGCCTGCTTTACCACTTACTTCTTGACCTAATTTATATTTCGCGGATTTAAATTAAGGAGCGAGAACGAAGCGAGGGATCGCAAGATCCCTTTTTTTTTGGCCTGGGTTTTTTCGGTCTGAGGGATGACGATTGAAATGGATGCTGAAGACATTTTATTCATCTTATGAACAAACTGAAAACGATATTATGCACTACATCAAACATTACAATTATCATAGGCGACATAGTTACATTGCTTATCCAACATCGGTTGACACCGAGAAGCAAACGGCATAAAAAAACTAATAACTGGTACGGAAATACTGAATTACTTCAATACTGGGCATAATGAGCTTCTTTCCACTGACTGCCATGAAAATTCTCTAACACCAATGCAGTCAATTTCCCGTACGACAAAAAACAGTCCTCGCTTGTATCGATTATGAGTTCTTTAATTGTTGAGTAGTTGCTCATTCTCTACCCTCACATAACGCCTAAATCAGTTGCGCCGCAGGCGTCACCTGGATTTTCTTGTTAGGCTTTTTCTAGCGATTATCTGGATGAGTTGTTTCTTTAAGAATCTCCACTATATCCTGAGATGAAAGAAGCTTGTAGAGATCCTTCATCATCGGTTTATAGGCACATAGCATACGTTTATATATATCTATAGATGGATGGTGGGAGTTAAAATCACGACCTTTAAACTCTTCAAAACGATTAAGTTGATTGACAACAAACGATGCCGTTCCCATATAGTCAGCTTCATTATTGCCATCAAAACCTCTAAATTTTGGCTCTTTGCCAAATGGGTCAGCCTCTTTCTCAACATAAGCCTTATCTTCATCAATTAGCTTATCGTAGCTAAATTCGATAACACTCCACATATCTAATATCTCTAATACCTCTCGTACGATTTCAGGTGTTTCTCGGTTTTCAAAAGGAATACCTGAGTACTTCCATGGAATGCTCCATATTTTATCGTTAAATATTGCCAAACGAATAAAATCTGGCTCAATTTTACCGTCTATTTTTAAAGTGTCATAAAGCTCACTAAGCATCAATAGTATTAGCTTTTCACCATCTGTAATTTTCATAATTGTTTCCTTTAATTCAGACCAGTTGTTGCGTTCTCTTTCTTTGCGTCAGAAAAAGATTTTGCAATTGGCAAAAAATTTTCGATTTTGTGTTGAATATTTTTTCCAGCCGCCTTTTTATCTTCAAATGATTTGGCTTCAGATAAAGCTGCTATATCATCCTCTAATGCTGAACAAAGTCCTTTGGCTTTGTTGTCACAGGACTCTGCGAAGTGTGAGCTTTGCTCATTAATAAAGCGGGAATACTTTTCCACCTCTTTTGCAATGTCTGCACAATTTACACCGCGAAGCATTTCTGAATTACATGCAGGACCAACCTTGGAAACAGTGTTCAATATACTCCTCGTTTCTGCATAGACTTGAGACACTTCAACCAATTCTCGGCGGTCTACGAACTCGTCTTTGACTGCTTCAGCTTTTGTTGCAGATTTTGAAGCCTTGCCTGCCTCAACCCAAGCCCAAATCGCGGCGCCAATAGAGGCGATACTCCCCAGTACTGATATCCATGTTTCTATTGAATCCAAAATATTTTGCCTGATTGATTCTTGATAAGGCATAACGGCAGGCATCAGCGGCACCAGTTCTGCTGGCGTCCGACTGCATGCCATTGTTATGTGCGGCTACCTTTGGTTGTGGCGGCTTCTTTTTTGAAGACTGTCGCCCTTTGCTCGGTTGACATTAGTATTCAATGCCTGAAGGTTTCTTGTAGAATTTGAACCACCTTTTGCGGCTGGTTTTATATGATCTACATCCCAACCTTCCCCAGAATCTTTTCCGTATGAAGTTCTATCCATTTCATTTCCGTATGGATCTTGTCGAAACTGGTCGGGATTTTTTCCCCGAATTGGTTTAGCATTTTTCCATGCTTTATCAATCTGTTCTTGCGTTACCATATCCAGTCACCAAAAAATTTAGAGTTAAGGAGAAGGCACTACACGATATATTGTGTAAATTGACCTGTTCAGATAGGACATATTGGGTTCTTTCACGCTTTTTCAAGTGCTGGAGTTATGTTACACATAACGCAGAGCACACTGACAAGTTAAAGCATTGCTGTTTTTCAAGGAACGCTTTAACTTGTCCGAGTTGCACGGTTTGTTATGCTGCATTTAGACTTACTTTTCCAACTCTGCCCAACTTAATACGCTTTTTCGCCTGCCAAAGGTCGTAAGCACCCTGCATAGCCAACCAGCTTTCTGGAGTGCGACCCACAGCTTTAGAGAGCCGCAATGCCATTTCTGGACTTACACCACTTTGTTGTTTAAGTATACGACTAAGGGTTGATGCTGAAACATTGAGTTGCTTAGCCAAATACCTGCAACTTAAGCCAAATGGCTCAACATAAGTGGTTTGGATAAATTCGCCAGGGTGAGGCGGGTTATACATGACCATTAGTGATAATCCTCATAATTAACAAGATAAACATTTCTATCTTTAAACTCGAAAGTGATGCGCCAGTTTCCATTAACTGTGATAGACCAAATACCCTTGCGGTCATCTTTTAGTTGATGTAACCGATAACCCGGGATATCGATATCTCCAACTACCTGAGCCGTGTCTAGGGCGGCCAGTTGCATACAAAGCCTATTTTTAAGGTGCGTCTGAATTCCACTGGAACTCCCCGTTTCGTAGAGTTTTTTCAGCCCCTTGTGCTTGAATGACTTAATCACTACGCAAGCGTAGCGTGTTGCGCAACAATGTCAATAAAATTTCATAACGCTTGAGTTCACCTGCATTTTGGAGCGACAACGGGAATCTGACTTTACACTGAAAAAAAACAGTACTGTTCTGCGGCTGTCGCGGGTGGTTCAGAGTTGCCCTGACTTTTACTTTTTGCCTGGCATCATCCTTTTCAGAACAGCCTTATCGCCTTCGTACAGGTGTAAAACAACGCCACTGATATGTAAAAATACCAGCGCTATCAGTAAATATGAACTCACAACATGTATGTCTGTAAAAAATGCGTTTAGATCGGGCGACTTCCAGCCCCAGTGAGGTAATGGCATTCCCCAGAATTTGGTTTTGTATCCGGAAAATGACGATGAGATGTAACCTGACATGGGTTGTAGAAACATGGCGAAATACAATAGCCAGTGGGTCGATTTGGCCAACTTTTGCCTAAACTCTGAAATGGTTTCAGGTAGCTTCGGTGGAACTTGCTTAATCCGCCATGTGAGTCTTGTTACGGCTAACATGGCCAGAGTCAGCCCAATTGATTTATGCAAGCCGAAAAACCAGGTGCGTTCATCACTGCCTTTGGGTAAATCCACCATATACCATCCAAGTATAAACATGGTGATCAACAAAACCGCCATTACCCAGTGCAACGCTATTGCAACAGAAGTGTATTTCTCTTCATCTGCCATCATTGATATCCACCCTTTCGCAAAAAATTACACATATAACACCAACATATTTATTTCCAGGCAATAAAAAAGATGAAATCCTTTGAACGGCTCAGCAACATGCAAGAATATTAGCAAAATATTTCGTCTTTGGGTTACTCCATCTACCCTTTTCAAGATAAAATGGTCACCACCTGTCATTCATATAAAATTAAACGACACATGAGTTATGTAAGACTATCGTGCACATTCTGAGACACTCCCGATTTTTCCTTATCAGTTTTGCACTACTGCTGTGCAGCAATACATTTGCTGTGGATAAGCCATACGATATCGTTATCACTAAATCCTCGCAAAATCTTAAAGTCATGAATGGCGAACAGATTGTCAAGCAATTCCGTATTGCGTACGGAATGGGAGGGAAAGATTCTAAACGAATACAAGGGGACAAAAAAACACCCTCAGGCACATACAAAATTATTAATTTCAAGGATGACAGTCAATTTCATTATTTTATGCAAATTGATTATCCCAACCTGCTGGATGCCTGGTATGGGTATAAAAATCAGGTGATTAGCGCTGATGAATTCAAATACATTTCGACGACAATAAAAAATGACAATATTCCGCCCCAGGACACGAAGTTAGGAGGTTTTATCGGCATTCATGGTATCGGCAAGACTAATGAGGAAAAACTTGCCATTCATCATGCCTTCAACTGGACACAGGGCTGCATTGGCATGACCAATGAAGAAATTAATATGTTGAGAAAGTATGTTGACATAGGTACAAGGGTTACAATTAACGAATAATGAGAAATCCATGTATTCTCTTTAATCATTTTATAATATTCCCTACACTGCTGTTGCTATCAGGATGCTCTGACAGTGCTGAACAATCTTTCAATCAGATTCAGTACTATCGGGTGGATACCCATAAAAATTTTGAAGAAGTTCTGGATGACACTCTCTTCGCTATCACGGAACGTAACTTTCGTATCACGGGGCATCTACATATTGGTCAAGCAATCAGAGACAGGAATAATCCGGATTTTCAGGAATATGAAGTGATTCTCTATTGTAATCTTGTCTATGCCAAAAAGATGCTTGAACTTGAACCTGATATGATCAGCACCTGCCCAGGTCGAATTGCACTCCGACAAAGCGATGCGCGAGTTATTATTACAGCGCCGTTATGGCCGGAAGATTCAGGGAATGAGGCACTGAGGACGCACTTGCAAAAAATGAATGAGCTTATCCATGAAATTGTTGATTATGCCGCAGATGACTGGCTGTTAGTGTACGATTAGACAAGTCTCTTTAATGATTACCCCACAATTCCCAAAAGCGAATAAAAATGCAAAAACATGAACATCATTTGTTTCTGGTCTGGTTAATCTTCACAGGCATTGTCATCTTCCTGTTAATTCTCGCGTGGCAAAAAGACGTACTTTATCTCCTGTTTACCACGGACCGAAGCAGGATATCGGTGGGTATAGCTTTCTTGTATTTTTGTGTATCGGTACATTGTGCCATGAGAGTCTTTCATATTTCATCACAAATTAACGATGCCAGAGCAGTTGAAAACATGATTGTAAAAAAGAAAGATTTCAAGTTAGACATATCAAACAATAAGGTCAAAATTGAGAATAACCAATTTCTACCGAATTGCCTGGTTACTGATTATATTCGTGATCTAATTAACAAAACGAGCGCCGAAAGAGATAACGCCGAAATCAAAAACACTGGCTCCGATCATATTGAATATTATATATCCAAACTTAAATCGCCTCATGAGATTGGCTGGTTTACAGCCGATATCATGATCAAGATGGGTTTATTGGGAACTATCATCGGCTTTATTCTAATGTTGAGTTCAGTCTCCAATATCACTGATTTTGATATTACGACGATGCAGAAAATACTCACCTATATGAGTTCTGGCATGGGTACAGCACTGTATACGACACTGGCTGGACTGGTGTGTAGCATGTTATCGGCAACGCAATATCAAATGCTTGACCGTAGCTCTGATGATTTAATTGATTCAATCAGACACCTTACAAGGGTGTACGTTTTACCCAGATTAAACTAAAAAAAATGTCAGCCAGGGAACGTTTTAAATCTGATCCTTTTACCGATTTATTGTTTAATGCTTTACTTGGCTTCACATTCCTGTTTTTGGTCGCCATTATGTTTATGAATCCTGAAGCCAAAACCGGCATCATTGACCCCAAAGCAGAATATATCATCACCATCACCTGGGAAGACAATAACCCTGATGATATTGATACCTGGGTTGAGGATCCTGACGGCAGGGTAATGTGGCATAAGAATAAAGAGGCAGGTCTAATTCATCTTGACCGGGATGATCGGGGACAACTTAATGACACCATTACAATCAATGGTGAAGAAGTGGAAAACCCACTTAATCAAGAGGTTGTCACTATCCGTGGCATAATCAGGGGGGAATACGTGGTGAACCTGCACTATTACTCATCAGAAACGGAAAAGCCCGTTGATGTCAATGTACGTCTGGTTAAGGTCAATCCATCACTGGAAGTTATTTATTATGGCGTTGTTAAAATGGAGAAAATGGGTGTGGAAAAAACCGCATTTCGATTCAATATGGGCAGAGACGGTAAAATTTCGAACGTGAGCTTTCTACCTAAACAATTGGTCTCCCTTTAATCAATCAATCGCAATTGGTCACACTTACATGTCAATGTAGTATTGCATAAATAAATTTAAGAGATAGAGGAATATTCAACCATGACACTGGGAATTTCAGGTCTTATTGCCGCATATATACTGGTAGCAGTTTTATTATTGAGTGTTAATTTATACTCCAGATGGTCGTGGCAAGTTAAGGCAATGATGATAATTATCACTTCTGCCTTTTACGTTGTTTCATATTTCTCATTTCCACCCTTGCTTGGTTGGCCAACAGACCAAAAACTTCCATCACATTTCAGACTACTTGCATCAGAAGTGCAGCAACCTGACAAACTAACAGGGGAAGAAGGATCCATCTATCTGTGGCTGAAAGAAGTTGAGGATATTACTTCTTCGGTAAAGCCAAGGGCCTACATACTGCCCTATTCCAGTTTGTTGCATGAACACATTATCACTGCACAATCAAAAATTGATCGTGGGATACCTCAATTAGGAGAATATGAAGAAGATGATTTCATAAGACAGGAAGCACTCGATTCCTCAGAAACAGGCCAGGAAAGTCTGGACATACAATTTTATGATCTACCAGATCCTTTATTCCCCGATAAATAGATTTTTCATGCTCTTAAAGAGTAATTTTATGTGATCAGACAAAAACAATATAATAGCTTTATACTATTGTCTGTGTGCATATTGGCTGTTGTTACAAAGGTTTATGCACTCGAACAAATCAATGGCGATGTAATCGTCGCATGTGATCAATCAAAAGATAAAAAGAGCTTATTCTGTCATTATAGAACCAGAAATGCCGAACCTGTTCTCTCGATTACAGCTGAATATACAAACACTAACCTTGCAGTCAAGAAAGGAAGAAGTTATCCAAATTCAGGAGCCATCACAGCGATATTGTTTCTAGTGGATACCAGTGATCCTGCGCGACAGAATGCGATTGACAAAAATATTGAAGACATCAACAAAATTTTGTCCTCAGCAAAAGAGCACCATCGTTTTGGTCTTGCCAGCTTTGATAAAGAACTACGATTGGAAGCACCTATAGGGTCAGAATCCCCGCTTATCAATGATGCCGCAAAAGCACTGGAAGCAATTGGGAGCACTACGGAATTGTACAGAAACATGCTTGAGGCCATCACGCTATTTAGAGATATAGATGCTACAAGAAAAGCGATTTTTTTATTCTCAGATGGACTGGCAGAAGACAAAGCCTATTTTCACAATGATGTTGTTAATGCCGCGAAAAAAGCGGGTATTGTCATCACCAGCATAGGCTATGTACGCTCCGTCGCCCAATCTGTCTCACTGCAAACAATAAGAAGACTTAGTGAAGAAACCGGGGGCCTATTCCAGGAAGCTGATAATAGCCTCAATATCCCTGCTTATTTCTTCAATAAAGCTTATTCCAATCTTGATAATGGTGGTGAATTCAATATTCCGTTAGACCATATAATGGATAAAAAGACGAATGGGAAATCAAATATCACTCTTATCCTTGAAACAAATATCAGGGCGACCGAAATTTCCGTACCTATTGAATTTAGTTCAGCCTCGGTGAGGCATACATCGGCAACTACAATTCAACAAGAACCTGTGTTTGAGGACAAAAAAGAGAAAGTAAATATCACGACAATTGTGCCTACGCAAGTTGTACCACAAATAACAATAAGTAAATTATTCGAGACATGGTTATGGTACATCATACCTATCGCATTGTTTATATTAATGATTTTGACAATTGCTACATTTATCATAATATTAAGGCAACAAAATAAAAGTCACGGAGCCACAGTAAACTGTCCCGAAGTTGAGGCATTCGCTTATTTGATCACGCAGAATAAGACAAAAGCAAGACTGCCAATTACCCAAACCACTTGCAGAATTGGTCGAGGCAGCAATAATGAAATCACATTACGAGACAAATCAGTATCAAGACATCATGCTGAGATTCATCTAGGTCAAGGTAAGGAGTTTACGTTAATTGATTTAAACTCACGCAATAGTGTATTTATTAATAATGAAAAAGTTGGAAGATACAAATTAAAAGAAGGTGATATTATAGAAATTGGTGATATCAAGCTAAAGTTCACGTTGATGCCAACAAATCATTAACTTGAAAAATCAACTGTTATACAGGATACAAAGGTCCAGCCTATAACATTAACTTGGAGAAAAACTTTCCTCCGGCTATACACCAGGTAAACCTACTATGAAACACTGACCATTATCCAATGGTTGATAATATCTATATTAACAGTTGTAGATAACTTCGGAATCTCTTTTTCAAATAAATTACTTTTATTTTCACTAATTAGTGAGAGAATATTTTCCGCACTCACTCGACCTTTTTCATCCTTGCAACATTCTGGATAATTAACAAGCATGGATAATGCGGCGCCCAGAATATGCTCTTTATCCCTGTTAAGAGAGTCCTTTACATGACTTTCCTTATTGGATGGATCATCCTTGATATTGTCCGCCGAAACCAGCGACATCATTACAAATTCCATTAAGGCTAATAATTGTTCAGGAATTTCCACCTGACTGATTATCGCCCACTTATAGACATCAATCGGTTTTACCATCCATTCTTCTGCGGGTTGTTCTTGATTTAAAACTGCAAGTAATCCTTTTCCAACACAGTATTGCGCGTGCTCTCGTAAATCTTGATATTTTTCTTCTCTTCCATCAGCCAGTGAAGATACTGAATATTTCTCAGGGTCAATTGACAATAAAAGCGGAATTGCTTCAGTATGCAAATCCCATGATGACTTTACGACCCATTTCTCATAGAGTTTTTGCTGCGTAATCCTCTCCTCTCCATAGATATCCATCTCTTTTTTTCGCATGCTCTTCGAATTGTCTCTGTTTGTAGCCCACTGTTTCGCCTGGTCATTTTCAAACATTTCAGATTTCCCAAATAGACTGATATTTCTAAAGTATGCACTGATATTATTTTTCATCTTTTCCATTCCATTTCCAATCCCATTCAATCTGCCATGCAGTTTCCAGTGCCGCTGCAGCATATTTATCTGCAACCCATAGATCAGCCACGGCAACCAATTCGTTCTTGTCATAAATTAAGGGAATACGATCACGAAGCCAGGGTGGCACACCTTCCTCTTGAAATAATTTTTTCAATTCGTATGTGTGATTACGACCTGATGGTTTAATTATTTCCCCACCGCGTCTATATTTAATTTCGATATGACTACCCACTATCATGGTGCCTTTAATACCAATACCTTTACTGGAAACGGCCTTAAGATAACCCGATGTTAATTCAAGCATTCCTTCAAAATCCCAGGGAGTAACCGAGTTCACATCATGGGGCGATAAAGACGGCATAATATGTAGATACTCACGGTAACGCCTTACTTCCGCACCGGCCCATTTAACACAAGGATTTTTATCTTTGTCAGCGTGAATTACTTCCTTGTTTATATTTTCTATAATGCCTGCGTTAGGTATTTTGAGATTATTTTTCTTAATCCATGCCCTAAGAACATTTTTTCTTCTAACATGAGATAAATTTTCTAATTCCCCTAGATTTATTTTTGTGAATTCTTCATCACAGACAATTGGCAAATCGATTTCTGATATTTCATTAATCAAATTTCTTGCACTGGACTGATGCCAAATTGCACGACTTATTGTTTTCAAAGAGCCTGGCCAACGGTCCAGTAATCCTGGAATTATTTTATTTCTAAGAAAATTTCGGTCATGTTTATTTGATTCGTTACTCTCGTCTTCAATCCAATTCAAAGATTTTTTTAGTGCATAATCATAAATCTCTTCTCTGGTAATATCGAGAAATGGTCTCAATAGTAACCCTTCCGAGAATTCCCTGGACTGTGGCATCCCCACCAGTCCATCCGGTCCCGCCCCACGTAGCAATTGCAGTAGCATTGTTTCAACTTGATCATTAACATGATGCCCTGTCAATAATAAATCATGGCTCTTCATCAAATCATTGAATACCCCGTGGCGCCTTTCTCTGGCAAATGCTTCCATCCCCTGTCTGCACCTTGTGGATAAATCCACTTTAAAAATCAGTAATTCAATCGCATAGTTTTCACATACAGTGCGACAGTGTTTTCCCCATGAGTCAGCATCCCGGCTTAGACCATGATTGACATGAACGGCAACCAGCTTTGGTGTGATTTGCTCTCCAAGACACATTAAAACATGCAAAAGCACATGTGAGTCCAGCCCGCCGCTATATGCAATCCAACATGTTTCGGCCTCAGGATATCCGGATAAAATATCTTTCACATGCGATTGGAAAGAGAATTGTTTTTCTTTAGGCACTGAATAGATTGATAACTTATTTTAAACTTGGAAGAGCCTGAATACAGGATGACAATTAATTATTAAAGCAGCCGTATTGTCTGATCCGACTCCGCCGAGCACTGACCAATTCAACAGTATCTAACGATTTGAGTTCATTAACCGCCGTCAATAATGATTTTTTCAAAGCCTTGGCGGTACTATCATAGTCTCTATGCGCTGCGCCAAGTGGCTCTTCGATAATTTCATCAACCAATCCAAGTTTCTGCAAACTTTTCGCGGTGATCCCCATCGCCTCCGCAGCCTCTTCTGCCTTGCCAGCACTCTTCCATAATATGGAGGCGCATCCCTCAGGAGAGATCACTGAATATGTACTGTATTTCATCATAAACAACTTATCCCCCACACCAATCGCCAAAGCCCCCCCCGAGCCTCCTTCTCCGATTACAGTAGCAATAATGGGTGTCTTCAACGCCGACATGGCCAGTAAATTTCTCGCAATCGCCTCACTTTGCCCACGCTCCTCCGCACCAATGCCCGGATAAGCACCAGGCGTGTCAATAAACGTCAACACGGGTAATTTGAATCGTTCGGCAAGTTTCATAATACGCAATGCTTTGCGATAGCCTTCAGGCTTGGGCATACCGTAATTCCTATAAATTCTGTCGTTAGTATCTCGTCCTTTTTGATGCCCTATAATTGCAACGGGGATTCCCTCCAGGCGACCAATGCCACAGACAATAGCGGGATCATCCGCAAACCCTCTGTCACCATGCAACTCTTCGAAATCTGTCACTATTCTGTCAATATAATCCAATGTATATGGTCTTTGTGGATGCCTTGCTAACTGAGAATATTGCCATACAGATAATGAAGAGAATATTGATTCTATTAATTCATTACTGCGTTTCTGTAGTTTATTTATTTCTTCACTGATATTAATTTCCGAGTCAGATCCTACATGTCTCAGTTCCTCGATCTTTGCATCAAGTTCTGCTATTGGTTGCTCGAAATCCAGAAAATTCATTTTTTAATCCTACCGTTCCACTTTATAGTTATTCAGCTCTTTTGACATGAAAAGCCTGCTTCAAAAGGATAATCCAAATGGACATTATTTCCCCCAAGATAATGTCTCAAAGATTCCAACAACGTATCATTAATATTGATTGTCCAGTCATCGCCAAGAGCCAGAGTACATTGTCCTTCTGCATTCTCATATTCTACACTTACCCCGTTGTCACCTCTACAATAAGGAGTCAATGCCTCCTTCAAATAATTCATTTGCTCAAGAAAATTTTCCTGTTTTCTTAATTGTATTCTCAAGTTTGCGCGTTTCCTTATTTGTGCCAATGTATAAACTTCATTGGCAATAACAGATAAACCACTCAGGGAATAATTATCACTTTTACCTTTACCCTTTATGAGTACCAACTCATCTTGAAGCAGGCTATCTCTATACTTTTGAAAATTTTCAGCATAAACGATTACATTGATTCGTCCGCTCCTGTCTTCCAATTGTATATTTGCAACTTTTTTACCACTGCCCGGCGCTCTTAGGCTGTTAATGTAACCTGCAATAAGGACATCTTCTCCATTTTTAACCTCCTTTAATTTTATGGTTCCCAGACACTCGAATTCCGGCTCATATTTAATAATAGGATGACCCTGTAGATAAAACCCCAATGTTTCTTTTTCCCCGACTAATCTTTCGTCGTCGGACCACTCGATCGCATCACAAAAGGCTGAGCTATCAGATGTATCACCTGTTTCTTTGTCGTCCTCAACAACCGGGGACAAACCAAACAGATCTTCCTGACCACTATGACTATTTTTGCTTAATTGCTCTGCTGTCTGTATAGCCTTGTTTAAACTTGCCATCATATGGCTGCGGCCGGGGCCGAGTTCATCAGATGAACTTGAGCGAATAATCGATTCAAGAACACGCCTATTCACTCTTTTCAGATCTATCCTTCGGCACAAATCAAATAAATCTACAAAATAGCCATTCTCTTCCCGGTCATGAATAATGTTTTTGATAGCGGCCTCACCCACACCCTTTATTGCACCAAGACCAAACCTGATAGTTCTCTCATTTTCCACGGTAAATTTATAGTAACTTTTATTTACACTGGGTCCGTTAAGATTAAGACGCATTGTTTCAATTTCATCGCGTAACATAACAATCTTATCGGTATTATCCATATCAGATGAGAATACAGCAGCCATAAAATAGGCAGGGTAATGTGTCTTTAGCCAGGCTGTCTGATAGGAAATCAAGGCATAGGCAGCAGAATGTGATTTATTGAAACCGTAATCAGCGAATTTTTCCATTGAATCGAAAATCTTTTTAGCAATACCTTCTTTTATTCCACTTTTAACCACGCCTTGCGTGAAAATTTTTCTGTGTTTAGCCATCTCCTCCGGCTTCTTTTTGCCCATTGCCCTACGTAATAAATCTGCAGCGCCTAATGTATACCCCCCCAATTCCTGGGCTATTTGCATTACCTGTTCTTGATATAAAATCACACCATTTGTCGGTTCCAGTGTATGTTCAAGCCTGGGATGGAGATATTTGATTTTCGCCTTACCATGTTTACAATCGATATAATCTTCCACCATACCTGATTGCAACGGTCCAGGCCTGAACAAGGCAACCAAGGCGATCAAATCATCAAATCCGTCGGGCTGTAAGTCCCTGATGAGTCTTTTCATACCATCAGACTCAAGCTGAAATATGGCTGTCGTTTCATTTGTACGGATCAATTCATAAGTCTTCTCGTCATCAAGTGGAATATGATTAATATCCAGAACTTGTTTACCTTCATCGACTCTGATGCGATTAATATCCTGAATCGCCCAATCAATGATCGTCAATGTTCTTAAACCGAGAAAATCAAATTTAACCAGACCAATAGCCTCGACATCACCCATATCGAATTGTGATACAAGTGAATGCGATCCTTGCTCACAGTACAGAGGCATATAATTTGTCAGTGGTTCCGGAGAGATCACAATACCACCCGCATGTCGCCCTGCATTACGTGATATCCCTTCAAGTTTTCGTGCAAGATCAATCAAGGTATTCACTTCATCTTCATCTTCATAACGTTTTTTAAGTATTACTTCCTGCTCAAGAGCACGATCTAAAGTTATGTTAAGGTCGAAAGGAATTAGTTTTGCGATTTGATCGACGAAGCCATAGGGATATCCCAATACCCGTCCAACATCTCTGACTACAACTTTTGCAGCCATAGTGCCGTAAGTGATTATCTGGGAAACACGATCTCGACCATACTTGCCTGCAACATAGTCGATGACCTCATCCCGCCTTTCCATACAAAAATCAACATCAAAATCAGGCAAGGAAACACGTTCCGGATTTAGGAATCGCTCAAATAGTAAATCATACTGTAGCGGGTCAAGCTCGGTAATTCCAAGTACATAGGCGACTAGTGAACCTGCCCCCGAACCACGTCCAGGTCCTACGGGAATCGTGTTATCTTTCGCCCATTGAATAAAATCTGCCACGATTAGGAAATATCCTGAAAAACCCATTTCGATGATGACGTCAAGTTCTAACTCCAACCTTTCCTGATAGACTCCTTGAATCTCAAATAGATCTTCATCCTCCTCAATTACCAATCGATTCCCCAAACCTTCTTTTGCCTGGTGGGTCAACCATTTATCTTGACTAAATCCTTGTGGTACAGGAAAATCAGGCAAATGGTTCTCACCCAGAGTTAATTCAAGATTACAGCGTTTCGCGATACCTATTGTATTTTCAATCGCTTCCGGGATTTCAGAAAACAGTTCCATCATTTCATCAATTGAACGTAAATACTGCTTACTTGAATAAAGTCTGGGTCGCCTTGAATCTCCCAATATGTAACCTTGCTGCACACATACGCGAGCTTCATGCGCTTCAAACTCTTCTTCCAGTAGAAACCTGACATTATTCGTTGCCACGACTGGTATATCTAATTCAGCAGCTAACTCAATAGCAGAACAGATGTAGTCATCTTCTCTGGAATGGCCCGTTCTTTGCAATTCCAGATAAAATCTATCCGGAAATATAGCTTGCCATTCGCGCAAAAGATTTCTGGCCTGGACGTAATTCCCGGCAAGTAATGCTTGTCCAACATCGCCATATTGTGCTCCTGAGAGCGCAATTAAACCTTCGACATGCTCTCTTAACCATTGCTTCTGGACAGATGCAATGCCCTGATATTGACCTTCCTGATAACTACGCGTAATTAAATAATTTAAATTCTTGTAACCTTGATAATTTTGACAGAGTAAAATCAGTCTACTGGATTCTCTATAATCTTTTCTACCATTTATACGGATTTCAACACCAATAATTGGTTTGACACCTGCTTGCTGGGCTGCCCGGTAGAATTTTACGGCTGAGAAAAGATTTCCTTGTTCAGTTAAGGCAACAGCCGGCATTGCGTCTTCAGCAATCTTGTTTGCAAGTGCATCTATTTTTATCAGGCCATCTTCCAGTGAATATTCGGAGTGAACATGCAAATGTACAAAGCTATCTTTCACCAAATCTCTCAAATAGATATGACTATCACAACTACAACAATTTTTTTACGGGGGCAAAACTCTTTCTGTGGATAACGGAAACGCCCAATTTTTTTAAAGCCTCAATATGCATTTTTGTAGGATAGCCTTTATGCTGTGAAAAACCATAACCTGGGTACTGACCATCCAATGTCATCATTTCATTGTCCCTGGCGACTTTAGCAATAATCGACGCCGCTGAGATCGCCGGAATTTTACTATCACCTTTAATAACCGCCTCCACATTGCAGCTGACATCAGGACAATGAAGTCCATCAACCAATACCCATTCCGGTTTTATTACGAGTGATTCGACTGCTCTTTTCATCGCAAACAAACTCGCTTGCAATATATTAATTGAATCAATTTCGTCATGTTCTGCGCGACCCAGAGCCCAGGCCAATGACTTGTTACGGATCTCTATCGCCAGTAAATTACGTTTTTTCTCACTTATTTTTTTTGAATCCATCAATCCTCTAATATGACATTCCGGATCCAGAATGACAGCAGCGGCGATAACCGGGCCCGCAAGCGGTCCTCTGCCTACCTCATCGACCCCTGCCACAGACCCGCTTCGCATAGACGTGGATAAATTCATTTATTCTGTATTTTTTAACATGATTCTTTCATCAGCGATAATATTGCATCAGCGGCTGAATAATTTTCCTGTTGCATCAACTCTTCTTGTATCACGTCGAATTCTTTCTTTAATGCTTTTACCACTTCAGTATCAGACATTAGGATCGATAGTTCCGCTCCCAACTTCTCAACTGTGCAATTATGTTGCAAACATTCTGGCACGAGCAATTTCCCCGCCAACAAATTCGGCAATGCCACATAAGCTGTGCGAATCAATCTACTGCCTATCTGATAACTAAGCCATGCAAGTCGGTAAGCCACCACCATCGGTTTTTTTAATAACATGGCTTCAAGGGTGATAGTTCCAGAAGCCAGAAGAAGGTAATCACTCGCTTGCATGACTCGTCGTGAGTCATCAGTAAATATCGAGATTGGTAACTCAGGACATATTTTATTAATTGATTGATTAAAAATATCTCTGGCATTTTCATCCAGTACATTTGTCACAAAATAAAGATTTTCGTTTCGCTGTTGACACAAAAGTGCTGTTTTGAGAAATATCGCTGTATGCTGTTTTAACTCACTCCGACGACTACCTGGCATTAAGGCAATAATTGTTTTACCTTTGGGCAATCCTAAATCTCTCCTTGTTTCATACATATCAAATTTTTCATTTAACCGAAGCGCAAGGGGATGCCCTACAAATCGTGCTGCAATATTCCATTTATCGTAGTAGGGTAACTCAAAGGGAAATAGCACCAGCATAAGATCAACTGCATGTGATATTTTTTTTAGGCGATTTTCCCTCCATGCCCAGACCGATGGACTGACATAGTGAACAGTTTTAATCCCTTGCTTGCGTAGATTTTTTTCCAGGGTCAAGTTAAAATCCGGCGCATCTATACCAATGAAAATATCAGGACGATATTCAAGAAAATAATTTGTTAATTTGTTGCGCATCCTGAGTAATTCAATACATCGTCCCAGGATTTCGACTATACCGACAACCGACAATCTTTCCATGTCGAACAGGCTTTTACACCCATTGGCAATAAGATGCTTACCACCGACACCAACAACCTCAATATTGGAATATTTTTCTCTTAAATCCTTTATTAATTGTGCACCAAGAAGATCACCGGAAGCCTCACCAGCCACTATACCTATTCGGAGCATCACCAATTTCCTGGAGTAGTGCCTAAATACAATACTATTAAAAACTATTGACTGGCTGAATCAGCGTACAATTCCTCGTGAAGATTGCTCAATAAAATCAGAAAACTCTGCAACAGTTTCCGATTGCAAAGTCAACTCCTCAAGAGCGTCAATCGCCAACTTTGTGGTCAGTCCATTACGATAAACAATCCTGTATGCCTTGCGTAATAAATCTATCGTCTCTTTTGTAAATCCGTGACGTTTTAAGCCTTCACGATTGATACCACTTGGTTTTGCCCTGTTGCCGGAGATCATTAAAAAAGGAGGCACATCCTTCTCAACGGCAGAATAAGCTGCAAAAAAGCAATGTTTTCCGATACAACAAAACTGATGTACTCCAGTAAAACCTCCAAAAATCGTAAAATCATCAATGCTGATATGTCCTGCTAAAGTGACATGGTTTGCAAACACGATGCTGTTACCAACCAGACAATCATGAGCTATATGAACATTGGCCATTATCCAGTTATCATTTCCAATCACTGTTTTTCCGCCACCCTGCTCTGTGCCTCTATTTATCGAACAATATTCTCTGATAACATTACGATCTCCAATTTCAAGTATTGACTGCCCTTTACCGCTGAACTTTTTATCCTGTGGATCATCACCGATTGAACAGAATTGATAAAATCTATTGGAACGACCGATTCTTGTTGGACCTTTTATAATAACATGCGAACCAATCTCGCTATCGTCTCCTATGACGACATCTGCACCAATGATTGAATAAGCTCCAATTGAAACATTATTTCCAATCTCCGCTTTTGGATCTACAACAGCTGTTTCGTCAATCAATGCTAGGCATCTACAATGGTTGTTAATATTTCCGCTGAAGCGACCAAACCTTCATCTGCAGTTGCAGCCGCCGAAAACTTCCATATATTTCTTCTCAATTTAATGAACCGAGCATTCAATATAAGTTGATCACCGGGATGCACTTCCTTTTTAAACCGCGCCTTGTCGACACCGACTAAATAATATATGGATTCTACATTTGGTTTATCCACTCCTGATACACAACCTAATAATGCGGCAGCTTGTGCCATTGCCTCGATTATCAAGACGCCGGGGAAAATTGGATTCCCGGGGAAATGTCCTTGAAAGCAGGATTCATTAAAGGTCACATTTTTAACCGCAACAATGTGTTCACTCGGCGTATAGTCCAGCACTTTATCAACCAACAAAAATGGAAATCTGTGCGGTAAGAGTTTGTTGATTTGCTGGCTATCTAGTGTGTTCATCGTAGTAAGCCTCCCTTTTTTATTTGATGGATCTTTCTATTTTTTCAACTCTCTTAACCAAATCATCCAACTTTTTTATCCTTGCAACTATCCTTCGCCACAGCTTTACTTTTGTCGCAGGGATAACAGATGAATACATCCCTGAAGATGTAATTGATTTCGAAACACCGGATTGACCTGCAACAATAACATTATCGACTATGTCTATATGCCCATTAATTGCAGATAAGCCACCAATCACACAGTGTTTACCTATTATCGTACTGCCTGCAACTACAGTACCACCAGCAATCGCCGTATGTGCCCCGATACGAACGTTATGAGCAATTTGCACTTGATTATCAATCTTCACACCTTTTTCAATCACTGTATTTTCAAGAGCACCACGATCTATAGATGTATTTGCCCCAATTTCAACATCATCTTCAATGACCACCGTTCCGATTTGATGAATTTTTACCCACATACCTTTATCGTTAACGATACCAAAACCATCCGAGCCTATGACTACACCAGGATGTAATATCACTCTGCTGCCAATTGAGGTTCCATGACACAGAACAACATTAGGATATAAACGTGTATTCGAACCAACGGTAACGTTGGACTTAATGATGCAGCCTGAATCAACGAAAGTTCCCGGACCAATTATAGAATTATCTTCAATAACAACATGGGGACCGATCACTGCAGAACTATCGACTTGTGCCGCTGGACTGACAATTGCGGAAGAATTTACCCCTGGCACTATCCCTGGATCCTGATGAAATAAACTTACCACACCTGCATAAGACAAATAAGGATCATCAACAACCAGTGCCGACACCGGGCAATCGTCCAAATATTCACGTTTAATGATTACAGCCGATGCTTTTGTTTGTTTTAGATAGCGATAATACTTGCGGTTGGACAAAAAACTTATCTGTCCGGGTCCAGCAGACTTTAACGTTGCGACATCATCGACGACACATTCCGGATCGCCAGTTAACTCTGCACCAATAAAACGAGCCACTTCCCCCAGGGTATTGCAAACAGTCACTATAATATGATCCTCAAGTTGGACTTTATTTTGCTAGAGTTGACTCCTAAGGGGTTACAGTCCCGGTTACTTCTTGTTTTTCAGATGAGAAATAACTGACTCACTAAAATCCACCTTCGGACTTGCAAACGCGACACCGTCATAGAGAACGAGATCATAACCCTCCTGTTTTGCAACTTTTATGATGGCATCAAATACTTCTTTCTGAATCTTTGCTCTTTCTTCATTAAGCCTGAAATTCACATCTTCACGAAACTCATCATGATCTCTCTTCAAATCTCTGCGTCCGCTGATAATATCCCTTTCCAGTTTCTTACGCTCTGATTCGTTCATAATTGCGCCATCTTTCGCAAGGCGATCTTCAATCAATTTTATTTTTTTTTGATCTTCGACCAAAGTCCTGTCTCTTAAAGCAAATTCTTCCTTAATTATTTCTTCGGCAGATATCGCCTGTGGTGATTGCTCAAGGATGCGGGTCATATTTACTGCACCAATTTTATAATCTTCAGCGACAACACTATTGACCCCAACGATTGTGAGCAAACAGATTGCCATTAGAATTGCGTTAACTTTTCTCAATTTCTCAACTCCATATATTTACGTGCTAGAAAGATGACCCAAAAGTAAATTGGAAAGACTGAGTCTGATCTGCTCTTTGGCCAGTAGCCGAATTTGCATCTCGATCATTAATAGGCTGTGCAATACTTGCGCTTACCAATCCAAATGGCGACACCCAAATGCCGCTTAGCCCGACAGAGTATCTTAACTCACTCACATCGAAATCTTCATCATTAGAGAAGACATTCCCGGCATCAAAAAAAGCCGAAAATCTTACTGATTTAATATCTCTAAAATACGGCACTGGCAATATGAGTTCAGCGCTGCCTACAACCCTGAGATTACCGCCCAAAGGTCTGTTGAGATTATCAAGAGGCCCTAATGTATTCTCTTCATAACCGCGCACACTCCTGGGACCTCCTGTGTAAAAATTCTCAAAGAATGGCAAACCACTGGTACCACCATAGGAATCACCATAACTGAGATCACCCTTCATTGATAATATATAATCCTCAACTATTTCTGTATACCACTGTGTTCTGTATGATACCTTGTAAAATTCAAGTGCATTATCAAATGAAGGAACAGAGATTTCTGCGGAGATACGATGCAATACACCTTCATTAGGTAAAATTGACTTATTACGTGTATCCAGTGCCAGGGTATTCGACCATTTCAGTATATCAAAATTATCACCATTTGCATTGATGAAATCACGAACTTGAGTACTTGAACCGGTTGTTAAATCAATTTTGGTATGGTCATAGCCAAATGATGTGCGAAATGTGTTGAATTCGCTGATCGGAATACCGAAACCCATACCCAAGTTTAGAATGCGACTATCAAATGCTGTAACGTTAGCATCAAAACTCTGAGTTTCCCGATAAGAAAGATTGAAGCTCCTGCTAATACCATCCTCTGTGTAATAAGGGTTGGTATAACCAATCGCGTAAATTTCGTTTATATCACTGTTGTTGAATGCAAAATTAATTCGCTTGCCACTGCCCAGAAAATTATCCTGAGTAATTGATGTTTGAAACGTTATTCCACTTGTTTGTGAGAACCCAAGGCCCAGGGATAAATTACCTGAAGGTCTTTCTACAACACTGTAGTTAACATCAACCTGATCAGTGGTTCCCGGAACTGCAGACGTCTCAACATTTACTTCATTAAAGAAACCCAGTTTATCCAGCCTGACCTTCCCACGCTCCACTTTTTCTGTCGAAATCCAACCACCTTCCTGTTGTCGCATTTCGCGCCTGAGTATTTCATCCCGTGTTCTTGAATTACCCGAAAAATTAATTCTCCTCACGTAAGTACGCTTTCCAGGATCTATAAAAAATGTAACCGCGACAGTATCATCTTCATCATTGATTTCCGGAATAGCATTAACATTGGCGAAAGCATAACCGTTATCCCCCAATAGTGAACTCAAGGCATCACCGATGTTTGTCAGGGATCTCCGTGAAAATACATCGCCCGCTCTAACACTCACCAGTTCAGATAGTTCTGCTTCAGGCAAGATTAGATTCCCTGTTAACCGAACTTCCGCAACGGTAAATAAATTGCCCTCCGTAATATTTATGGTGATATATACATCTTTCTTGTCAGGCGTTATGGAAACCTGTGTAGACTCAATATTGAAATTGATATAACCATTATTCAGGTAATGTGAACGGAGCGATTCAATGTCTGCACCCAGTTTCTGGCGTGAGTATTGATCTTTCTTGCTATAGAACGACCAAAAGGAAGATTCGCCTGACTTGAATAACTTGAGCAACTTCTTTTCCTTGTAAACTTTATTCCCAACAATATTTATTTTTCGGATTTTTGCAGCAACACCTTCAGAAATATTGATTGCCACTGATACTCTGTTATCACCAAGTTCGGCAACTGTTGATTCCAGCTTAACCCCGTATTTTCCCAAGGAGTTGTATTGTCTCTTTAATTCTTGTTCCAGTCTTTCCAGTTCCGAACGATCAAAAGCGCGACCTTCGGCAAAACCTATCTGCTTTAGACTATCCAGTAAATCTTCACTTTTGATATCATCATTTCCGCTTAGGCTGATGCTTGCAATTGAGGGACGCTCTTCCAAAATAAAAACCAGAACATCGCCATCACGTTCCAGCCTGACATCACTGAAAAAGCCCGTCTTGAAAAGCGCCCTGATAGCTTCACTGGAACGCGAATCATCAAAGCTATCACCCGCTTTTACAGGTAAGTAATTAAAAACTGTCCCCGGTGTAATACGCTGTAGTCCTTCGACACGAATGTCCTCAATGACAAACTCTTGAATAGCATGCACGCTCGTCTGCATGATCAAGACCATAAACACTATGTAAAGTAATTTCTTAACTAAAGTTCCCATATATCTGTTCTATATATTTTATTAGTTTATAAAAAACCCTAGCTTATAAGCCGATCAATGTCATTATAAAACACAAGCATCATAAGACCCAGTAATAATACGAGTCCAATCCGCTGACCAATAATTTGCGTCGATTCCGACACCGCACTACCTTTTAAGAACTCAACAAGGTAATACAGCAGATGACCGCCATCAAGCAAGGGAATGGGCAACAAATTAAGTACCCCAAGGCTAACACTGACTATACCCAGGAACCACAAAAATGTCGCACTGCCACTTTGTGCCGAGTCACCCGCGTATTGAGCAATACTAATCGGGCCACTCAGGTTTTTTACCGACACCTGACCCACAATCATCTTGCCTAACATACGCAATGTTAACCAGGACATATCCCACGTCTTTTCAACACCTTTTAAAAAAGCCGACATGAACCCATAGGACTCCTTGACAAACATTCCATCAACATCTGAAAAGGGCGCGTTCGATGCACCAATAAACCCTATCACGCTGCCATCGACATTAACTTTTTCATCCGGAACAAGTATCAGAACCAGAGTCTCATCTTGCCTTTTGACTTTTACACTAATCTTTTCTTCCGGATGCTCTTGTACATATTTTACCCATTGCCGCCAATCATTTATTGGTTTGCCGTTTGCGGAGAGTATCAAATCCCCTTTGAGCAAACCTGCATCATCCGCCGGTAATCCAGAATGCAGTTTCCCTATGATGGCGGGCACTTTAATACTCTTCGGTATAATCCCAAGCTGACTCAACAAATCCTGCTCTTCCATATCATCAATGTATAAACCTTCAAGATTAACCATCAGCACTTTAACCACCGAGTTATCACGAACGTAAACATCTACCTTGCCACCATCAATGATTCTGCCAATAAAAACATCCATTACCATTGCCCATGTTTTTGTTTCTCGTGAATCAACGGCAATGATCTCAACACCCTCATTAAAACCGGCATGGTACGCAATTGAGCCTTCTTCAACAGCTTCTACAATCGGCTTCAATCCTGAAAGTCCAACTATAAACATGATCCAGAATGCCACTATGGCGAAAATAAAATTAAACACGGGCCCCGCCAGGACAATCGCCGTCCGTTGAGCCAATGATTTTCTGTTGAAGGCTCGATCCAGTTCAGACTCCGGAACTTTGCTCTCACGTTCATCCAACATCTTTACATAGCCACCCAAAGGTAATGCTGCAACAACCAATTTACTTTTATCCTGACCAAAGTTTATTGACCATAGCGGTTTACCGAATCCGATTGAAAAAGTCAGGATTTTGACATCGCACTTTCTGGCGACCCAAAAGTGTCCGAACTCATGAAAAGTTATCAGAATACCCAGTGTAAAAACGAACGCGAAAAGATGTTGTAAAAAATCAATCATGAAATGCATGCCTCTCTGACGTATGCAACTGCAAACCGACGTGCTTCAGCATCAGCTGACAATATAGCATTGATTGAATCAGCAGCGACTCCTGAAACATTTTCTAACGAAGCATCTATTAACCTGGGTATTTCGGTAAACTTGATTCGATTATTCAAGAATGCCTCGACCGCAACTTCATTGGCGGCATTCAATATCGCAGTCGCCGTGCCACCGGCGGACATTGCTTCATACGCCAACTTCAAACACGGGAATCTTTCCAGATCAGGCATTTCAAAATCAAGATGTGCCACGTCGAACAAATTGAGTGACGTTACACCGGAATCTATTCGCTCCGGCCATGCGAGTCCGTAAGCGATAGGTGTTCTCATATCAGGATTACCCAGTTGAGCCAGAACAGAACCATCTATATATTGGACCATCGAATGAATGACGCTTTGGGGATGTAGAATAACCTGTATTGTCTCGGGAGCCGTGTCAAACAACCAACAAGCCTCGATCACTTCCAGACCCTTGTTCATCATCGTTGCAGAGTCTACTGAAATCTTCCTGCCCATATTCCAGTTTGGATGCGCACATGCCTGTTCAGGAGTGACTAAACATAACTCATCCAGTGGCATTGTTCTAAACGGCCCGCCCGATGCGGTCAAGAGTATTTTCTCGACGCCTATTGCAAAAAGCCCATCTTTAAAATCAGCCGGCATACTTTGATGAATAGCATTATGTTCGCTATCTATCGGTAATAACTCGGCACCGGATTCATGAATAGTGTCGATTAATAACTTACCAGACATCACCAGTGACTCTTTATTCGCCAGTAACACACGTTTACCGGCTTTTGCTGCAGCAAGTGTGGGCAATAAACCTGCAGCACCAACTATTGCCGCCATTACATAATCCACTTCCGGCAAAACAGCAACAGTCTCCAGACCTTCTGCACCTGAGAGCACCTCGGATTCAAGTCCTTTTTTAATTAAAACAGTTCGTAACGTCTCTGCTAAATCATGGTCGACAATCACAATATATTTTGGTTTCCACGTCTCACATTGTTCAATGAGCAATTCCATATTACGATTTGCTGTTAGAGCGATAACTTCATACTTATCCTTGTGCCTTGAAATTACATCCAGCGTACTTAGACCTATGCTTCCCGTCGCTCCTAACAGTGTTATTCCAATCACAGAACTCTCTCTATCACCCACAGACCTGCAAAAAACACAGGTGCCGCAGATGTCAAACTATCAATCCGATCCAAAACACCGCCATGCCCGGGTAATAATTGACTACTATCCTTGATACCGGCTATACGCTTGAACATACTTTCTATCAAATCACCGAGGATTGAAAAACTCACCGTAAACAATGTCAATAAAATAAATAATATAGCAACAAATAATTTCATATCAGTATGGAATGCATAACCAGTCCCAAATAAAAGTGACATGAGCAAGGCTCCATATACTCCTTCCCAGCTTTTGCCCGGACTGACATTACTTGCAAGTTTTTTATTACCAAATTTTTTACCTGAAAAGTAAGCGGCACTATCGACGATCCAAATGAGAAAAAATAAAAATAATATCAACGAGATCCCGGTAGTTTTTGCATGAATTAAAATCAAACTTAGCCAGGAAGGAATGAGGATAAGGCCTCCTATAATCGCTTTTAATGAACTAGATACCGGATCTATCGTCATATTGGACTGATAGTGGATCACCAGATACATGGCAAGTAGCCACCAGACAAGTCCGCAAGCAATAATCAAGACCACCCATGGTTTATCCAGTACTGATAAACAAGCCATCAAAGACATGAAAATCACTGAGACGTAAGCGATTTTGTGAGCTACAGAATCAAATCCGGCACAAGTAGTCCACTCCCATGCCCCTACGCAAATAATAGCCGCAAGCAATAATGCGAATATCTTTGTCGGCAAAAAAATCACTGAACAGATAATCACACTGGCCAAAATGACTGCTGTCAGGACACGTTGTTTAAGCATTACCTATTTGTTCACTCGTGCCACCAAACCTTCTCTCTCGTCCAGCATACCATTTGAATGCTTCTTCCAGGTTCTCCATAGTAAAATCCGGCCATAAGCAATCATCAAAATAAAGTTCAGTATACGCCAAGTGCCAAAGCAAATAATTACTGACACGCTTCTCACCACCGGTCCTGATAAGCAGATCAGGTTCAGGTAAATCAGAGAGACACATAAACTCGCCGATTAATGCTTCATTAATATCCTCAATCCTTATGCATTCATGCTTGACCTTTTTATACAATTCTTTAAAGGCGTTGGTAATATCCCATCTACCCCCATAATTCACAGCAACCGCCAGTACCAACCCTGTGTTCTTTGTCGTCAGGGTTTCAGCATCGACCATTAATTCCTGGAGATTTTTGGGAAACGAAGATAGATCACCGATGAAACGAAGTCTAATTTGATTATCGTGCAGTTCCTGGAAACGCTGTTGCAAAGATGTATCAAATAACTCCATGAGCATAGAGACTTCAGTTAGTGGGCGCTTCCAGTTCTCACTACTGAAGGCATATACGGTTAATACTTCAATTCCCAACGTGGCACTGTAATTGACAATATTTTGCAGCACCCTGACGCCTGCTCTGTGTCCCGAGATACGAGACAAACCTTTTTGTTTTGCCCAGCGACCGTTACCATCCATAATAATAGCAACATGCTTTGGCAAATTAACCCACCCAGGGTTCAGTGAATGTTTTTTGGCCATTTATACAGATGATTTCAACCAATTAGTATCTTTATGACTAAATCTCCATCATTTCCTTCTCTTTTTCTGCCAAAAGCCTATCAATTTCCTGAATACTGCGATCCGTTAGTTTCTGGATCCTGTCTTCCGAGACACGATTCTCGTCTTCTGATATTTCCTTTTCCTTCAGTAACTCCTTACAGGTATGGTTAGCGTCACGACGAATATTGCGTATTGCAACCTTGCCTTTTTCGGTTACAGCACGAACCACCTTAATCAAGTCTTTGCGTCTGTCTTCAGTTAGCGCGGGTAATGGTACACGGATAACATCACCCGCTGTCACAGGATTTAAACCCAAATCTGCATTCATGATTGCTTTTTCGATATCCTGAATCATATTTTTGTCAAATGCAGTCACAGTCAAGGTTCGCGCATCCTGGACACCGATATTTGCGGACTGATTTAACGGCACATCAGATCCATAAAAATTAACGGTAACATGTTCCAGTAAACTGGTGTGTGCACGACCCGTACGTATCTTACCCAATTCCTGTTTGAGGACTTCAAGACTCTTGATCATACGCTGATCGGCATCTTTATATACGTCATCGATCATTGGAATTTTCTCTCTTAAAGTTTATACGAGCAGTTTACTTGCTCGTCACCAATGTCCCTTCGTTTAGTCCCTGGACTGCACGCACCATCGAACCAGTCTTCGTCATATCAAGCACACGTAACGGCATGTTATTCTCGTAACATAGAACAATCGCTGTAGCGTCCATAACATTCAATTTTTGATCCAGCACTGCGTTATAGCTCAACTTATCATAACGTTTGGCGGTTTTATCCATCATCGGATCCGCTGAATAAACACCGTCTACTTTGGTTGCTTTTACCAGTAAATCAGCATTAATTTCGATAGCACGCAGACTCGCTGCAGAATCAGTCGTAAAAAAAGGATTGCCTGTACCTGCAGCAAAGATAACGACCCGACCTTTTTCCAGATGACGAACAGCTTTTCTACGGATGTAATCTTCACATATTTCATTGATTGAAATCGCGGACATGACTCTCGCAATCACCCCCAGCCGCTCCAGCGCATCCTGCATCGCGAGTGAGTTAATGACCGTAGCCAACATACCCATATGATCGCCCGTCACCCTATCAATACCCGCTGCCGCTAATCCGGCACCCCGAAATATATTGCCGCCGCCTATGACCATAGCGACTTCCACACCGGATTGAGTTAAATCATTTATTTCACTGGCAATTCTGCAGATCACTTCGGGACTGATACCATAGGCATCGTCACCCATTAACGCTTCACCACTGAGTTTTATCAGTACCCGTCGGTATTTCAATTTCTTAGACGGGACTGACAAAGTGACTAGGCACCTTTCACCTGTGTCATAACCTCTTCAGCGAAGTTGCCACTCTTCTTTTCGATACCTTCACCCACTTCATATCGAATGAATCTTTTTACCGTCACACCTGCAGATCCAAGCAATTCGCCGATGCCTTGATCAGGATCTTTGACAAATGATTGACCTAGAAGTGTAATCTCTTGCAAAAACTTATTGATACGTCCATCGATCATTTTCTCAATGATTTCCTGCGATTTGCCACTTTCCCGTCCTTGTGCAATGAATATTTCTCTTTCCTTATCAAGCAACTCTTTTGGCACTTCTCCTTCAGTAATGCAAATCGGATTGCTAGCTGCAATATGCATGGCAATATCTTTAGCCAAAGCTTCATCACCACCTTCAAGCTCAACGACTACACCTATGCGCACACCATGTAAATATGTACCGATAACAACTGCAGAAGAATCAAACAGTGAAAAACGCCTGATGCTGATATTTTCACCGATTTTAGCGACCAATTGCTGACGCGCTTCTTCAACCGTCCGACCACTGCCTGCAACAACACACCCCATCAACATACCAATATCTGCCGGTTGATCAGCCAATATGCATGTCGCCACCTGATCACAGAAGCTTATAAAACCCTCATCCTTGGCGGCAAAATCCGTTTCGGAATTGATTTCAACAATCACCACTTGTGGAGAGTCTGTATTTTGCTTAATGACCACCAGACCTTCAGCCGCGACTCGCCCGGCTTTTTTTGCAGCTTTTGCGATACCGGACTTACGCATATCATCAATGGCTTTTTCAACATCACCGTCGGCTTCCTGCAACGCTTTCTTACAATCCATCATACCAACGCCTGTGCGTTCACGAAGCTCCTTAACCGTTGCCGCTGTTATTGCCATTTCTAATTTTCCTCTTCTGCTCCGCGCACTTCATCCTCAGACGCTTTTTCAACCACTTTTTTCCCAGTCACTTTTGTTTCAGCAGACTCTGCTGATTCCGTAATTTTAACATTAGCGGATACTTCTTCTGTTGGTGCGGTACCCACTGTCGTCTTAATCATCTTCTTCCTTGGGTCTTTCTTTTTGATGGGTACTTTTTTAGAGACCTCTTGAATAATCGGCTCACCAGTGTCATCAAGTTCAACAAAATCGTCTTCTTTACCCTCACCCACGTGCGCCATTGCAGCCTTACTATCAAGAATGGCATCAGCAACACCCCTAACATAAAGACGAATTGAGCGGATAGCATCGTCATTGCCTGGAATCACATAATCAATCTTATCAGGGTTATTATTACTATCAACGACGCCCACGACCGGAATCCCCAGTTTGTGCGCTTCACTGACGGCGATGCTTTCATAACCCACATCAATCACGAATAACGCATCCGGCAAACCAACCATATCTCTGATGCCGGACAAACCGCGTGACAGCTTTTCCAGACCTCTAAGTCGTCGGAGTTGATCTTTTTTAGTCATTCTCTCCAAGGTGCCGTCTGTTTCCAGGGCTTCCAGACTTTTCATTCTGCCAATCGACTGTTTGACTGTTTTGTGGTTGGTTAATAAACCGCCCAGCCAACGACGATTCACGTAAGGCATACCGCAACGAACAGCCTCCTCCATAATGACATTTTGTGCAGTACGTTTGGTGCCGACAAACATAATAGTGCCTTTCTTGGCAGCCAGTTTGCTCAAAAAGTTAACGGCTTCACCGTACATCGGCAAGGATCGTTCAAGATTAATGATATGGATTTTGTTGCGTTGACCGAACAGATACGGCGCCATTTTGGGGTTCCAATAACGTACCTGGTGACCAAAATGGACACCCGCCTCCAGCATCTCACGCATGGTGACATTTGACATTTAATTCTCTCCAATTGAGGGTTGCGCCTCCGCACACACCATGTACAAACCTTTCGGCACCCAAATACACAGTTGTAGTTGTGCGTGTGACATTAATTTGCGAAACTGCGAGCGCTTTATAGCATAGAAGAATTTTGAGAACAAACGCTTGGCGTACAATCTGGAAAAATCGTGTCTATCGCCATTAAAACTCCTGAAGAAATCGATAAAATGCGCATTGCTGGTCGTCTGGCGGCAGACGTACTACAAATGATTGAGTCTCATGTGCAGCCGGGAGTAACGACCAGTGAACTGGACAGGATCTGTCACGATTACATTGTGAATGAACAGCAAGCCATCCCGGCACCCCTAAATTATAAGGGATTTCCAAAATCTATCTGTACCTCGGTCAATCATGTCATCTGCCATGGTATTCCGGCGGGCAAGATACTCAAGAATGGTGACATAATAAATATCGATGTCACTGTTATCTATCGGGATTATCATGGCGATACAAGCAAGATGTTCTTTGTTGGCAATCCTTCAATCAAGGCCAAAAAATTGGTACAGACTACCTACGAATGTATGAAACTGGGTATTGATATGGTCAAACCCGGTGTTTTACTCGGTGATCTCGGCTATGGGATCCAGGAACATGCAGAAAATAATAATTATTCCGTCGTTCGTGAATATTGTGGCCATGGTATTGGCAGGGAATTTCACGAAGATCCCCAGGTATTGCACTACGGATCACAAGGGTCCGGTATCGTGATCGAGGAAGGGATGATATTTACCATTGAACCCATGATAAATATGGGCAAGCGACACGTAAAATTACTCGCTGATGGCTGGACTGTCGTCACCAAAGACAGAAGCCTGTCAGCACAATGGGAGCATACTGTTCTTGTCACATCGGATGGACACGAGGTGTTGACCAAAAGAGATGATGAAAGCTTCTAGCGAATGGTCAAAACATTTCCTGCGGCAACAAATCACGAGTCTCACATTGATGAGAAGTTTTTGTTCAATAGTGACACTTTCAACAAATCACTGGATCGCGCCGAATCCGCTCTGCAACTCTTTAGAGGTGTTTTAGAACACGGGACCCAAACCCTCGAGGATGCTTTTGATACAGGATGCAATGTCGTGGAACTGGTGTATAAACGTGCATGGTTAATCGATCAGATCCTGATTCAGGCCTGGAAACTGATGGTGGATTCTGAAAGTTTAGCCCTGGTGGCTGTGGGCGGCTACGGACGCGGGGAACTTCATCCTGCCTCTGATATCGACCTAATGATTTTGGAAAAATCCAGGAGCCATACAGAAACTAATCAGCAAATCCAGACATTCCTGACTTTTCTGTGGGATATCGGACTCGAAGTTGGACACAGTGTCCGCACCGTTAAGGACTGTGTGTCAGAAAGTAAGGCCGAGGTCACTGTCGCTACAAACATCATGGAAACACGTTTAATAATCGGAGACCCAACACTGTTCGATACCATGCGCAATAAAACCGGCAAAAAAAAAATCTGGCCGTCCAAAAAGTTTTTCCAGGCCAAATGGCAAGAGCAAATAGAGCGCCATGAAAAATATGCCAATACAGAACATAGTCTCGAACCCAATATCAAGGAAGGACCCGGAGGTTTAAGAGATATCCAGACGATTGCCTGGGTTGCCAAACGTCATTTTGGTGTGGAAAACCTTTATGACCTGGTTCAACATGATTTCCTGACCGAGGAAGAATATCAAACACTTTACGCTGGCCAGACTTTCCTCTGGCGCATCCGTTATGCCTTACATATTTTTACAGGGCGTCATGACGATAGACTTTTATTCGATTATCAACGTCACATAGCCAATGTCTTCGGTTTTACTGCAAAAGATAATAGTGGCGTTGAACAATTCATGAAGATGTATTATCAAACTGTGCGTGAGCTAAGTCGGCTTAATGAAATTCTGTTACAGCATTTTCAGGAAGAACTTGTTTATGCAAAGCGAAAAGAAAAAATAAAACCTGTCAATAAACGTTTCCAAATCCGTAATGATTTTATTGAAGCCCGCCATGAACAAGTCTTTAAACGTTATCCCTTCGCATTACTTGAAATATTTCTGCTAAAACAACAAACCCTCTCAATCAAGGGAATTCGCGCCAGCACCATTCGTTTGATTCGACAGTATTCAAACCTGATAGATGATGACTTCAGAAATGATATCAGGAACAAAAGTCTGTTTATGGAAATCATTCGACAACCAAGACACGTGGGGCATGAACTTCGACGCATGCATCGGTACGGCATCCTTAGTAAATATCTGCCCACTTTTGGTGATATTGAAGGGCAAATGCAGTTTGATTTATTTCATGTATACAGTGTTGATGAACATATTTTATTTGTGATTCAAAATATGCAGTATTTTAGTTCGCCCGAACATACAGAAACCTTTCCACTCTGCCATAAAGTTCTAAAGATGCTGCCTAAACAGGAAATACTCTATCTTGCCGGTTTATTCCACGATATCGCCAAGGGTCGTGGGGGTGATCATTCGAAATTGGGAGTGAAAGATGCCGTCGGTTTTTGCAAACAACACGGCATGAGTAAATATGATACCGATCTTGTCGGCTGGTTGGTGGAAAATCACCTCATTCTATCAAAAACAGCCCTGCGCGAAGATATTAACGATCCAGAGGTTATTAATAAATTTGCCTTAACCATGAGTGATCGAGAGCATCTTAATTACCTGTACTTACTGACCGTCGCCGATGTTAAAGGTACCAATCCTGAACTCTGGAATGACTGGAAATCTTCGTTATTCAGTCAACTCTATAATGAAACCACTCGTGCGCTAAGACGTGGCCTGGAAAATCCTTTCAATAAAGAAGATCGCATCAAGAAAACTAAAAATACCGCTTTGGAATTGGTACATCAACGAGCACGATCAAAATATGATATTAATCAACTATGGGAATCGTTTGGTGAAGACTATTTTATTCGATGCACCCAGGATGAAATAGCCTGGCATACCAACTCGATCATAGAGAATACCAGGCGGCAATATCCTCTTGTTAGCATTCGTCAACAAGCCACGCGTGGCGCAACAGAAATTTTTGTTTATATGCAAAATCAGGATTATATTTTTGCGACGACCACGCGTGTACTGGATCAGCTAAACCTCACCATCGTCGATGCGAAAGTGATTGTTTCAAAAGATAATTTCTCACTAAATACCTATATCATACTGAATCGATCCGGCGAATCAATTAAAGATAAGGATGACAGACGAGAGATCCTCAACAAACTGTATGAGAGCCTTTCTAATTTGGGGAAACATCTGAAAATACTATCGCGCCCGAGAACACGCAAACAAAAAAACTTTCCAATTTCAACAAGTGTTCAATTTACACAAAACCAATCAAATCATCGGACAACCATGGAAGTGATTGCCTCAGACAGGCCTGGTCTCCTGTCACGTATCGGCATTGCTCTGGCCGTATCCGATGCCAGATTACACAACGCAAAAATTGCGACTTATGGTTCACGTGTCGAAGATATTTTCTTCATCACCGATAAAGAAGACCAACCTATCACTGATCCGATAAAAATCGAGAGTCTGACGAATTTCATAATCGATACCCTTGCCTGATTTACATGCTCACTCCCCCACCTCTTTCAGAAAATGAATTGCTTGAAAATGCCGTCAGAATCTCGGGCAAGACACTACAACAATTAGCTCAGCAACAAGATCTGGCAATCCCTGATAATCAACTCCATCACAAAGGTTGGGTCGGACAACTACTTGAACTCAGCCTCGGCGCAACAGCCAGTTCACTCCCTGAACCTGATTTTCAGCATATCGGCATTGAATTAAAAACCTTACCATTAAATAAAAGCGGTATGCCGAAAGAATCCACCTACGTCTGCGCTATCAACCTCACCGAAATCGAATCGCAATGGGAAACATCATTGGTCAATCTTAAACTTTCTCGCGTATTGTGGTTACCTGTCGAGGCAAATCCTGATATACCTCTTGCTGCAAGAAGAATAGGAACCGCTATCCTCTGGAGTCCGAATGAAGAACAGAAAACCACACTAAAGAGCGATTGGAAAGAACTCATGGACATGATCGCTATGGGTGAGCTCGAACAAATCACCGCACATCAAGGACAATACTTACAAGTCAGACCTAAAGCCATGAATACAAAAGCGCTGCGCAAAGGCTTTAATAATGAAGGCGACAGAATCCTCACCCTGCCCCGCGGCTTCTATTTAAGACAGAGCCTGACCAGACAAATCCTGAATCAATCCATCTGAAAAATATGTCATTACAATTAAACCGAAAATTAGCCGTTGCACCGATGATGGATCGTACTGATCGGCATTTCCGCTACTGCGTACGCATCATCTCACCACATGCACTGCTTTACACCGAGATGATTACCACAGGCGCCATCATTTATGGAGACCGACAACGTTTTCTTGAATATCATGCGGACGAACACCCATTAGCGATTCAATTGGGCGGCAGCGACCCTGAAGATCTCGCCACCTGCGCTGTCATAGCCGAAGACAAGGGCTATAACGAAGTAAATCTGAACGTCGGTTGTCCCAGTGATCGAGTACAATCGGGACGCTTCGGTGCTTGCCTGATGGCAGAGCCGGAATTAGTTGCAGAATGCATCGCCAAAATGTCCCATCGCGTTGACATTCCCGTCACCGTAAAAACACGCATTGGCATCGACGACAAAGACAGTTATGAAGACCTGGTATATTTTATCCAAACCGTAAAAACATCCGGCTGCAACACTTTCATCATCCATGCACGTAAAGCCTGGTTGAGTGGCCTGAGTCCAAAAGAGAATCGCGAAATACCACCTTTACAGTATGCAATGGTGTACCGACTGAAACAGGATTTTCCCGATCTTGATTTTATTATCAATGGAGGCTTCACCGCAAAAGATGACATTATAAAACAATACGAACATGTCGACGGTGTCATGATTGGTCGTGCGGCCTATCAAAACCCCTATTTACTGGCTGAACTTGAACAAGCTGTATTCAGTAAAGACACACCGTGTCCTACCCGTCACGAAATTTTGGAAAGATTTATGGCATACGTTCAGCAGAACCTGAATCAAGGTATTTACCTTGGTCATATGTCCCGACATATCCTTGGCCTGTTTACAGGCAAACCCGGAGCACGGGCGTATCGTCGGTACATCAGTGAAAATGCCTGTAAGGAAGGTGCCGGGGTTGAAGTGATCAGACGTGCTATGGAGATGACACCTTGATTTTTTCATTATAAATACATAACGAACGATAGCATCAACAGGATTCATTCCCCTTACATCAAGCCAGGAAAGAAAGTGGTGATAGAGATATCCAGGCAAGGCACATCGCACCATCGGCAAACCATGAGTTGCCCCCTGATTCAGCTTCTGATTGTCCATATCTATCTTCAAGGCAATTCTGGCAAACCCAATTCCTTGAGAAATTGATTATGTTTTTTTGTCGTATCCTCAATAGTTTTTTCTAAACCTGATAACTCAGCATTGACTGTCTGCAAATCAATCGGCTCTTCCGACCTGGCGGTGCTGACATACCTGGAAATATTCAGGTTATCATCATTCTTCCTGATTTCCTGCATTGATACACGGCGTGAATATCGCGCTTCCTCCTTGCGGAATTGGTAAGTATCAATAATCTTTTCGATATGCTCTGGCAGAAGACGATTCTGTCGTTTACCTTTTTCAAAGCACTCACTGGCATTGACAAACAGCACATCATCGGGCTTCTTGCATTTCTTCAATACAAGAATACACACAGGTATACCGGTCGAGAAAAACAGATTGGCAGGCAGGCCGATCACCGTATCAATATGATTGTCTTGCAGCAGTTTGGTACGAATACGTGCCTCGGCACCACCACGGAACAAAACACCATGCGGTAAAATAATCGCCATCGTTCCCTCATCGCCCAGAAAATGAAACCCATGCAGAAGAAAAGCAAAGTCAGCGGCGGACTTGGGCGCAAGACCATAGCTCTTGAAACGGAAGTCTTCACCCAGTACCTCATTAGGCTCCCACCGATAACTAAAAGGTGGATTAGCCACCACCGCATCACATTCCAGTTTTTTAGCGGGGTTCATCTCATTGAGCAAAGCCCAGTCATTCAGCAATGAATCGCCGTGATAAATCTCAAATTCAGAATCCTTGACCCCATGCAAAAGCATATTCATTCGTGCAAGGTTGTAGGTAGTGATATTCTTTTCCTGACCGTATATCTTGCCTATGCCGCGAACCCCAAGCTGATTACGCACATTCAGTAACAATGATCCCGACCCACAGGCAAAATCCAGTACCTTGTTGAGCTTTTTCTTTTTACCGGTCCCGGGTTCCTGGCTGTCCAGCGTTACAATTCCGGACAATATTGTTGAAATTTGCTGAGGTGTATAAAACTCACCCGCCTTTTTACCAGAGCCTGCGGCAAACTGTTCGATCAAATACTCATAAGCATCACCCAGCACATCACTGCCAGTGGAAAACTCTGCAATGCCTTCGGCAATCCTGGTAATGATGTTGCAAAGCTTGGCATTTCTTGAACTGTAATTCTTGCCCAGTTTTTCCGAGTCCAGATTAATCTCGGAGAACAAACCCTGAAATCTGTCTGCAAAGGATTCATCTTCAATGTACGTAAAGCCACCTTGCAAGGTTTCCAAAAGTTCATTACTTTGCGTTGTGGCAAGCTCTGCAATGCTGCTCCACAGGTACGGTGGCTTGATCACATAATACAGCTTGCGGCGCATTTGTTCTTCAAAGGCGGGAACGTCTTTTTCATTGTTTTCGTACCACAAACTTAAGGGGCTGCGGTTATCACCTTCTTCAAGCGCTGGATAATCCGAGCCAAGTTCTTTTTTTGCAGCGGCTTCGTAATTATCAGACAAATAGCGCAAGAACAGGAAGGACAACATGTAATCCCGAAAATCATCGGCATTCATCGCGCCGCGCAATTGATCGGCGATGCCCCAGAGGGTTTTACCCAGTTGGTTGAGTTGTTGGTTGGTCATAATGATTGGTTTACTTGGTGTTTGGATTTTATTGGTTACTTAATTTCCAAGTGTATTTAACTTTTAAGTCATTCAAGCGACTCCAATGAATAATTTCTTGATGTTGCATACTGCCCACAACAATACCAGGCGCGATGTTGATTTGTTTGGCAAAATCAATTACTTGTTGTTTTGTTCCAAGAGGGGATAAATTATGTTTTTTAGGTATTAAAATATCGACCGCAAAACGATCAGCCTCATCTTCTAAGACTTGATTGTTCACAAAATCATTCTTGCCTTCTAAAAAAAGTTGTTTTTTGTGTTTTAAGATGTGTGCAATTTCATGAAAAAAAGCAAACCACAAATGGTCGTTAGTCCTGTATCGTACGCTTAATAATAACAAAGCTTTGTTTGTTGACAACCATTTAGTTGCCCCACCCATTGGGCATTGATCTGGTGTTGGTGTAACCACAACAGCAACGCCGCATTTGGCACAAATATCGGTTAATTTTGGTAAAAAATCATCAGGGTCTGCCAACAAAGTTAATGCCCTTAACTCCTCCAGACTATGGGTTAATTGCTGTTTATCAAAAACATCACAATCAATCTCTTGCGCTTCTCTCTCGCCTTGTCGCAACCATGTTTGTATGGCTATGTCATCTTTACTAAATGCATCGGATGATTTAAAAACTGCTTGATAGTTCCTACTTTGTGCCTTTTCCCAGGCGTTAATAGAGGCAACCCCATAAAATTTAAGACAGGCTTGTACTTGCAGGCCTTTGTCGGTAAATTTCTCAACCCAACCAAGTTTAATCATGCTTTTCAAGGGCAGTCGCTTTAGCCAGCCAGCATTACTGGCCAGGTTTTGTTTTTCTGCCTCTTTTGCTTGTGCCTGGCGATAATTTTTTTCTGCATTCAGCCAAAAACCGGCAGGAATATCCAAAACCTTTTCTAACTTTAATGCGGTGTCTTCAGTGATTCTTGCCTCTGCTTTAATAAGCTGATGAATATGTTTAGGGGAATAACCCATATTGGTAGCAAAATCGACTTTTGTTAGCGCCATATCGTTCATCCGCTCAACAATACTATCTCCAGGCGTGATAGTGTGTCGCCAATCGGGCTGAAAACGATGTGATTTATTCATTGTCTCACTCATGATAATCTCCAATATAAACAATATTAATTTCTGTAACGCTGCCCCAATCAAAATCACTCCCTGAATATTCAGGTTTTATGGCTTTAAAAGTTAGCCTATAACCGCGATAAATTGTTATTGCAAACTCTGTCTTTTTATCGCCTTTTAATGGGTGCGGACTGTCAAATTTAAAATCACCTAATTGATCAACATCCTCAAGTTGCGATAATCTTGTTTGTAAAAATTTTGCATTTTTTGCCCCTAACTTTTTGTTTGCCGCTTCACTCTCATTGCAAAGCTTTGCGAGCTTTTGAGTGTTAAACAATATTTTCATAACAAAAAGCATTACCAAATTGGTAACACATTATACACAAAGTTATTGAGTTATTCACTAATTGGAAAAAGGTTTTGCATCAGGCCTTTTTTGTGGGTTTTCAGGTTTTCGATTTTTTGTGCTTGGGCGGCGATGAGTTCATCCAGAGAAGACAGGCAATCGGCGATTTTTTGTTGTTCTTGGGGATTTGGAATAACTGCCTCAATTACCTCCAAAGTAGATTTGTTCACGGATGGGATAGCACCGCCGCAATATTGTTTTCGTACCACAAACTTAACGGGGTGCGTTTATCACCTTCTTCAAGCGCTGGATAATCCGAGCCAAGTTCCTTTTTTGCAGCGGCTTCGTAATTATCAGACAAATGGCGCAAGAACAGGAAGGACAACATGTAATCCCGAAAATCATCGGCATTCATCGCGCCTCGCAATTGGTCGGCGATGTCCCAGAGGGTTTTACCCAGTTGGTTGAGTTCTTGTTCGGTCATTATTGGGCGGCCTCTTCCATGTTGGCGTTTGTCTGTTCTGCTTGTGGCGGAAATAGCTCAGGATCAAAGCGGTAATCCAGCATAAACCCTGACAATATGGTTTTAAAATACTGTTTGTTTTCGGGTAACATCTCAGTTGGCTCAAACAATGAGTAATTACCGTGACTCAGCACGTTAATCATACGGGTATGTGTAATGCCGTCTAGGCCGTCAGCGCTTTTCTTTATACAAGCGGAAAAATGCTTGAAGCCATGGAAAGTGGCGGTCTTTTCCAAAATGTTACGCAGGATATTAAAGTGATAGGTATAGAGATTGTCAGAATCTGCTGCCTCACGCAGTTGCTTTAACAGGGCAATGTGATGGAAAAACGGTGTATCTCCAGTGTAACGTAAGGTGTAGCCGTTGGTTTCGGCATCTACACTTAAAAAGTATGGCTGGAGTTTCTCCGTTTTACGCAATTCATTCCACATTACATTAAAAAACAGTGTGTGATGCGATGAAATAACGGCTTTTATCTTGCCTTTATTTTTCAAGAGCTGCGACAAATGACTGGCCACGGCGATAGCGTTATTATCATCCAGCGATGAGATAGGATCATCAATATACAGATATTTAACCCAGCTATAAGGCTCGTTCTCTTCCGTGGCATCAATCGCCAACTGGGCAATGGTCAGGAAAAAACACCACACAAAGATATTTTCTTCCCCGCGTGAAATTTTTATATACTCAATGCTTCTTGATGGGCTAACGCTTTTATCTTCTCGATTAAAATTGATTATCCACTTGTTGTAATCAATGACGAAATCAAAATCGGCATAGCGCTGAAGTAACGGCCGTATACGGTTTTCCATTTCAAGTTCTTGCAGTCCTTCAAAGAAGCGTGAATCCTTGTTGATTTTCAAAACGCGTTGCGTATCATTATCCAGGTCGTTGTCCCAATTGAATAAGTCCTCGGTAAAGGCATTGAAATACAAGGTGTCTGCACTGTCGTCAGTTTCCCCTGCTTCCTTGAACGCCATAGACAGCCGCGTTTTACCTGTGCCGTTATAGGCAAACAGCAGCAGATATTTCTTTTCACTCAACTTATTGCGCATATGGGAAACCAATGCATTCAGATTATCTAGCTGTGTAATATCGCTCATGTACTTACCTCATTCATATCGGGAAAGAGTTGCTGCATCAGTCCCTTTTTGTGGGTTTTTAGGGCTTCGATTTTTTGTGCTTGGGCGGTGATTAAGTCGTCAACGGAGGATAGGCAGTCGGCGATTTTTTGTTGTTCTGATGTAGAAGGCAACTTTACGATGAAGCTACTCAGTGCTTCCTTCGTAATCGTTTTAATAATCCCACCGGGTGCTTTTAGCCTTTCCAATTCAAACAATATCTGAATAGCATACGCAAAAAATATTTTTTCAATTGGCTTTAGGAATTCCTGAAATAGAAGCAAGGTTCTATCAATATAAGCATCGTAATGTGTGATGGCTACTCGTCCAATTGAGCCTTGAATAGTAATGATTACTGTACCTTGTTCTATAAACACGCTTTGTTTAGCAGCTAATTTACTGATTTTTCGTTTTGTGTCAGGTTTGAGTCTCATGTCATCACTCACATCAAATACCTGAATAAATGGCATTCCATTTTCATCATCGTACCACTCTGGCAGGCCATAAGGCTGGGGGAAACTTCCCCTTCGATACCTAGCTATATTTTCTAGTACCGATTCCTCCCACTCCCCCGCATTCTCAAACTCAGGAAAGCGCAGTGCAGGAATGCTTTCATCTTCGGCAGGGAAAAGATTTTGCATCAAACCTTTTTTATGAGATTGGAGCGTTTTGTGTTTTTGGGTGTGGGCGGCAATGAGTTCATCCAGAGAAGACAGGCAATCGGCGATTTTTTGTTGTTCTTCTTTGTTAACAGGCGTTGGCAGCATGATGCTGAAAAAATCATCTGGGCTAATATTCAATAAACCATCACTACGAGCACCGCTCGTGATGAATTTTAGAAGCTGTCTTCCATGATAATTATTATCAAAGTAACCTTTATAAAAATCCGGTACGTAGCTTGCTTTGAACCGAAAACTGATAAACGCATTCGGGGCAGCAACTTCTTCAAATTCTTTTAGCCTGTAAACTGCACCCTGAGGAAAAGTTTTGGAATTACCTTTGTTATAAGAAAATTCGCCAACTCTTAAAACAATATAATTTTTGTATTGCTTACCAGATATATCCCTGCTAAATTTTTCAGCTTGAGAGACGAAACCCTGCCCCGCTGTTATGCTAACCGTTGTTAATTTCCTATCACCAACCTTCTTAGTAATTCGATCACTAATCCTCCCCAACTGTGACAAATTCCAGTTAGGGGCATTCTCAAACTCAGGAAAGCGCAGGGTGGGGATTAAGCCTCCGTTTTTCTGGATCCCCGCTTTCGCGGGAATGACGATTTTCAGTAATTTACTCATACGCTTCCAACCCCGAAATCTCATGCCTGCCGGCGCGCTTTTTGAGCAATGGCACTAATGCCGCCATCAATGCCAGTTCTGCCTGTGCGCGTGCTTTCCAGGCTAAATCCAAAGGTTTCAGCAAATCGCCAAGCAGTTCGCCGTCGAAAACCATGCGGTCTAAAATATTGTCCACAAAGGCTTGCAAGGCTTCGCGGGTGATGCCGTGTTGTGCTGCAATGGTCGCCAGTTCGTTGGCGGATTTTTCAGTCTTGAACCGCTCGTATCCCTCGCGAATGGCTTTTTCATTCAGGCTTTCTTTCACTGGCAGGCTATTGATGTAATCCACAATGTCATCGCGCTCATCCATCAAGTTGGCGCTGGCGCTAATCAGTTCAATGAGTTGTTGACGGTTCATTTTTTGCTTGCCTGGCTTATCGTCTGTAGACGATGCAATCAATCCCATAATATAGTCGTAATCAATCACGGCTGAGGAAAACAGCACCAACTCAAATTCAAGCTGTTGTATTGGGTCATCAGGGTCATCACTGCCTCTCCCTTGCTGTGCTTTCAGGCGCTGCGCGATTTCCAGATAGGATCCCCTAAACGAACGCAACTGGTCTTCGGGTAGCAAGTTTTCAATCGTTTCTTTTTGCTGTGTTGATAGATCCGTGTATTGGTCCAGTTGGGTTTTTAGCCTTTGCACTTCCTTAAAGCGGTTAATAAAATCAATTCGGGCTATATCGCCCTTGAGGTCGTAAACCGCTTTTGGCTCACACACCGCGTCATTGGTGTGCATAAAGTCGCCGAGTGCAGCGACGGCTTCTTCATACTTTTCGATCACAACTGGCGCCGGATCAACCAGCCAGATTTCATTTGCGCGGCTTGTATCCTGTCCTGAGAACATTGCAATCGCTGTATTAACCGCATCTTCCTGATCGCGGAAATCAAGGATATTGCCGTAGGGCTTGGTATCGTTCAGAACGCGGTTGGTGCGTGACAACGCCTGGATTAAGCCGTGATATTTGAGTTTTTTATCTACGTACAAAGTATTCAGGTATTGGGAATCAAAACCTGTGAGCAGCATATCCACCACAATGACTATATCGATTTTGTTGGTACGCGGGTAATCCTGGTGGGTGTATTTCTGGTCCTTGATGCGTTGCTGCACATCCTGATAATACAGATCAAACTCGCTGATAGTATGGTTCGTACCATATTGCACGTTGTAGTCGGCAATAATGTCCTCAAGTGCCGCTTTTTTCCGTTCCGGGTCAACTTTATTATCCGCCTCTTCTTGAGGCAAACCTTCCTGGAGTTGTTTAATATCTTTAACGTTTTTATCTGCTTTACCATCCTCGGCGACAATTTGAGCGGGTGGTGAGAAGACACAGGCGATGTTTAACGGCGCATAATTTTCATCCTCCGCCAACTGCTGCGCCTGCTCTTGCTTGAATAGCCCGTAATATTTGATGGCATCGTTAATTGATGCCGTTGCCAATATCGCATTGAATCGTTGTTGATTGGTTGCAGCATCGTGCTTTTTCAGTATTTCGGTAACAATGGATGCAGGCGATGGCTGCTTGGGCCTGGTATTTTTCTTGCTCTCACCTTTATCGTCTTTTGACTTTTCACCAAAGTAGTCGATATGAAACCGCAGTACGTTGCGGTCATCAATGGCATTGGTGATGGTGTAGACGTGTAGCTGGTTTTGGAAAATATCTTTGGTGGTTTTATAGGACCCTATCGTGCCGTCTATTTTCTGATAGCTTGCGTTGTCTTTAAAAATCGGCGTTCCGGTAAAACCGAATAACTGCGCATTGGGAAAGAAAGTTTTAATCGCCTGATGATTATCGCCGAACTGAGAGCGGTGGCATTCATCAAAAATGAATACAATTCTTTGCTTACGCAGCGGCTCCAGTCGCGCTTTGTAAGTCTGTTTCCCTTGCTTCTGTTTCTGTTGGTTACGCTTGCTGTTCTCATCCAGTGCAAGGCCAAGTTTTTGGATGGTCGTGACGATGACTTTATCGGCGTAATCATCCGATAACATGCGCCGAACCAGGGTTTCGGTATTGGTGTTTTCTTCAACGCAGCCTTCCTGAAACTTGTTAAATTCCGCACGGGTTTGGCGATCCAGGTCTTTACGGTCTACCACAAACAGGCATTTATCAATGTCTGAATTGTCTTTGAGTAACGTGGAAGCCTTAAAGGAAGTCAACGTTTTACCGCTGCCTGTGGTGTGCCAGATGTAGCCGTTGCCGCGATTTTGCTGGATGCAATCGACAATCGCCTTGACCGCATAGATTTGATACGGTCGCATAATCATCAGCTTTTGCTCGCCGGCCACCAGTACCATGTAACGGCTGATCATCTGACCCAGCGTGCATTTGGCGAGGAAATGATCAGCAAATTTGTCAAGATGGGTTATTTTCGAGTTGTCTTCATGGGCAAGCTGATAAATCGGTAAAAACCGTTCATCGGCATTAAAGCTGAAATGCTGTTTTTGGTTATTGGCAAAGTACAGGGTATCGTCCCGATTGCTGACAATAAAAAGCTGCATGAAGCACAACAGCGTATTGCTATAACCATTGCCTGGATCGTTTTTGTATTCGACAATTTGCTCCATGGCGCGGCGTGGACTGAGACCAAGCGTTTTTAGCTCAATCTGAACAACGGGGACGCCGTTAATCAACAAGATGACATCATAGCGATGATGGCTGTTATCTGTGTTAATGCGTAATTGATTGATGACTTCAAAATCGTTTTTGCACCAGTGCTTGATATTGACCAGCGTATATTGCAGTGGTGTGCCGTCTTCACGCTCGAAGGTATTGCGCTCGCGAAGGATTTTGGCAGCGGCAAAGGCATCCGCGTTGACAATTTCATCACGCAGGCGGGCAAACTCTGAATCAGTCAGGTCCACATGGTTCAGCGCCTCGAACTTTGCCCGGAAATTCTGCTCCAGCGAAACCTTGTCACGTATATCCTGACGATAGGTATATTTAAGCTCTTCGAGCTTCTCGATTAATTTGCTTTCGATCTGTTGTTCTTTGGTCATTGTTTACTTTCTTTCTGCACAGATAGTGATTGCATGGGACTCGCAAATGGTTCATGACAGTAGGGATACTCTATTTTTTCGCCTGCTTTTTTTTCGTCCGCTTTTTTTTCGCCTGCTCTTTTGGGCATATTTGGTTTTGGTTGCCTTTTATCCGTACCGCAAACCCCTCGGCACTGCCTACTAAATCACTGAGGCTGCCAAAACCGTAGTTTTGTACCGAAAATGCCGGATCTATTCTTTTCAGGTATGAACCAACTCCTCCAAGATGAAACCAGCCCTCATCGTCGCTTGGTAATTCATCGCAGGCCTTGCGCAGCATCGTGAGCAGATGGGCTTGCTGCTGTTTGCCGTTTGTATCAGGGGAAGCTGTTTGTTTGCCAGCTGCATCGGACGTGGTTTGCGCGCTCTCGTCTGTATCCACAGGGAATCGAAAAAACTCATCACATGAGACAACAAATGATTGCAGTGCCTTTGCCTCGCCAAAACCATATACCCGCATACCGTTTTCACGCAGTTTCATTGCCAGTAGTGAGAAATCACTATCACTGCTGGCAATGCAGATCGCATCAACGCTTTTGTGTAATGTCAGTTCTATCGCATCAATAACCATAGCGATATCATCGACATTTTTTCCCGCCTTGTGCGCGATATTAACGACCGGCTGAATGGCATATTTCAAAAGAATATCCTGTTTCCAGCCGTAGCGGTCAGGGTTGGTTCGGTTGGATGAGCTAGTGCTATATGCCCTGCGCACGATGATGTCACCATAAGAGGCGGCTTTCTCAAACAGGGTGTCGGCGTATTTATCGGGGACATTTTCGGCATCAATGAGCAGGGCAACCCTGGCGTTTTGCCTGGTATTCATGAATATTTCACTCTGGCAGCAAGTAACAATGTATCCGTTCTGAGCCGCAGCCGCCGTGCGTCATTACTCATATGTCAACTTTCTCCACACCGGCCTGTTTGATAATCTTTGCCAGCCCGTTGACGCTGTGCCCTGATGTCATGACATTCTCCACGATGGCGATATGTCGATAGTTTACCATACTGGAGATGGCGCAGGCACGTCGGACATTATTTACGCCGCTGCTGCATGATGCAGGGATATCTATGCTGCGGTGCCGTGATACGCTGGCAACTGTTGTCATCCAGTGATACGCTCGTCTCCTCCGAAAGCCAGCATGTAAGCTCCAGCGAAATGCAAGATTCATTTCATTGTCATTCTGGCGTAGACCAGAATCCGATCCAGACAATTATTTACTGGACGCTGCTATTCGCCAGTATAACGATACTGGTAGCTTTAACTGCCTGCGGCGATTCCACAAAACAAATCAAGCGGCTCCCTGATGATGCGATCATTCTCGCTTTTGGAGATAGTCTTACCCATGGGACGGGAGCGAATAAAAATGAAAGTTATCCCGCCATTCTGGAACAATCTATCAATCGCAAGGTTATCAATGCAGGGATACCGGGCGAACTATCCATAAATGGACTTAAACGTTTGCCTCAATTACTTGAGAAACACCGGCCTGATTTATTGATTCTTTGTCATGCCGGCAACGATTTATTGCGGAAAAAAAATCTTGCTGAGGCGGAAAAAAATATTCGACAAATGATTGCCCTGGCGATGAACAGGAATATTCCGGTAATACTTCTTGCCGTGCCAAAACCTGGTGTATTCCTCAGCGATGCTGAACTCTATAGTAATATCGCGGGAAATACAGATATTACCTATATTCCGAACCTCATGACGGAAATATTATCGGACACTTCAATGAAGTCAGATCCAATTCATCCCAATCAGGATGGTTATAGAAAAATAGCTTTAACGCTGGCAAACGTATTGCGAGATAGCGGTGCCCTGTAAACTTATCCGGCATAAGATTACTGGATATAAATACCGATTATGGGATGATCGCGAACCTTGCAGCACAAGTAGATATACTCGTTGTATTCGGAGACAGGTTGAAGCATGGACAAAAAGAACATTCCTGGAAAACGTTGTTTTACAGTTTTAATTTTTACATTGACCAGTTTTTCGGTATTTGCAGCCACAGAACTCGAAACCAAAAAACAAAAACTGAGTTACGCCATGGGAACGTTCTTCGCCCTGAGCGTGGCACATATTGAACTGGATGTGCCTGCGTTTATCCAGGCTGTTGAAGACGTGCTAACACGGAGCGAACCGGAAATTAGTATGGAAGAAATGCAGAATATCGTCGAAAAATACAGGGAGGAATACACCGAAAATCGGAAAGATACTATGGAAAAAAATAAAAAAGCGGGAGAAACTTTCCTCGCCAAAAATAAAAAGAAGGAAGGTGTCATCGAATCACCCACCGGGTTACAGTATAGAATCATTGAAGAAGGTGATGGTGAAAAACCTGCGGTACAAGACTCTGTAACAATCCATTACGAGGGAAGGTTAATTGACGGGACGGTTTTTGACAGTTCATATGATCGTGGTGAACCGGTAACACTATCACTGGCACAAGTCATCAAAGGTTGGCAAGAAGCCGTAACAATGATGAAAACAGGGTCAAAATGGCAAGTCTTTATCCCCTCGGAACTGGCTTACGGGCAAAAATCTCAAGGGAAAATTATCGGTTCAAATTCTGTCCTGATATTTGATATTGAATTAATCTCAATTAAGTAAAAAATAGTTATTTAATACCCATTGAACACACGCCACTTCACCGGATTTAATCAGAGAGCCTCTAAATCATTTAAATCATTTAAATCATTCATGCGACCCACTTTAAGGGAGAGTCGTTCCCTGACGTGTCTCTGCAATCTTCAACCGGAAATAGACAAATAAAATTTAAACTCAAGATCGTTACCACTCTACAATGATTCATGTCGAACACGATTGATTTGATTCACAATGCATCTGTTGGATCCCTTAACATGCAGTTAAAAAAACCGGTCTTCACTCTGTTTATCTCATTGGCTATGTTCAATGGGTTTACCAATGCCGAAGATTCGACTCAAGCCGAAGATAATTTCAGGCAGGGACAAATTTTCCATGAGAATGATGAAATTAATGCGGCAATCGAAGAATTTACCAAAGCCATTAGTAAATCACCGAATACTTCACGCTATCACCACTGGCTGGCCAAGTCTTATGGTGAACTTGCAGAAAAATCCAGTTGGTTTGAAGCAATGCGACTGGCTGAAGACTCAATGGAGTATCTTGAACTTGCAGTTGAACTGGATCCGGAAAATATCAAGGCACTTGAAGATCTTATGAAATATTACAAAGAAGCTCCAGGATTTCTTGGGGGTGGCGATGAAAAAGCCGAGGAAATTAGTCTCCGATTGAAGGATTTAACGGACAAAAATACAGATCCCCTGGAAATCCCCTGAGAATTAATTCTAATGTTCAATTTCAATGAACACCCCCCGCGAAAGTAACCGGAAGATGGTAAAATGAGGTACAATGGATCGTTTACAACTAACGAAACTGATTTATCAAATTGTCGCTTTTATGTGTGTATTTATGAGGAAACGTCTGCAATTTACCAAGTTTGGTTTGGTCTTTTGTCTGACCGTTATCCTGACGAATGCTTATTCCAACACTGCCCTGCTGCCTGAATCAGAGCTGGTTCCTGCCAAACAGCATATAATTGCGATGCGAGTGATTCCTCATATTATTGATAGTTATCACTACAAAAATAAAACTCTCGACGATACATTATCATCATCCATGCTTGATGCCTATTTGAAGAGTCTGGATCCAAACCGCAGTTTCTTTCTGGATGAAGATATACAAAAGTTTTCAAAATACAGATTCAGACTTGATGATGCCTTGAAAGAGGCCAATCTGGAACCCGCTTTCGATATTTTTAAAACCTACAGGGAAAGAATCAGGGAACGCACCGACCATGCAGTGTCCGAGTTAAACAAAGAAATGGATTTTGAAATTGATGAAGACTATCTGTTTGATCGTGGCGAGCTTGACTGGGCTGACAATGTTGCAGAATTAAACGCTTTTTGGCGTAAACGTGTAAAGAATGACATGCTTAATCTATTGTTAACAGACAAAGAAAAGACTGAAATAAAAGACATATTGAGGAAGCGATATAAACGAATTCATACCAGCACCTTCCAACTGGATGCGAATGATGTCTTTCAAACCTTTATGAATGCCTATACCAAAACAATTGAGCCACATACTTCTTACTTTTCACCGAGAACCTCTGAAAATTTTGATATCAGCATGCGACTTTCCCTTGAAGGCATCGGTGCAGTTCTGAAAAATGAGAATGATTACACACTCATCCAGAAAATTGTTCCAGGCGGCCCTGCCGATCTAAGCAAAAAATTACACGCAAAAGATAAAATTATCGGTGTTGGTCAAGGCACGACCAGTGAAATCCTGGATGTGATTGGTTGGCGACTTGATGATGTTGTGGAACTGATTCGAGGGCCTAAAGATACCGTACTTCGACTGGAGATAATTCCCGGAAAATCCGGCAGCGAAGATTTTAGTAAAGTTATTACCTTGACCAGAAACAAGATCAAACTTGAAGAATCAGCATCAAAATCCACCATTATAGATTTACCCGAGTTGGATAAGAAAATAGGTGTCATAGACATTCCCACTTTCTATGTGGATTTCGAAGCTCAGGCCAGAGGCGATTCTGATTTTAGAAGCACCAGTAGGGATGTTCGCAAATTAATTACTGATCTGGAGAAACAGGATATTGAGGGCATGATTATCGATCTGCGTGCAAACGGCGGAGGTTCGCTATCTGAAGCACTGGCACTTACAGGCTTATTTATCACAGAAGGTCCGGTCGTGCAGACGAAAGATTCATTGGGAAAAATAAAAGTTAACAACGATCCCGATCCTTCTATTTTTTATGCAGGACCTTTAGCCGTACTCGTTGACAGAAACAGCGCCTCCGCTTCTGAAATTTTTTCAGGTGCCATTCAGGATTACCGACGTGGCATTGTTATCGGCGAACCCACATATGGTAAGGGGACGGTACAGAATATCCTCGATCTGAATCATTATATCGAAAATCCGGAAGTTGAACATGGAAAACTTAAAACAACAGTTGCACAGTTTTTCCGCGTGAGCGGCAGTAGCAACCAGAACAAAGGCGTTATCCCTGATATTATCTTTCCAACAGCCATAGATATAAAAAATCACGGTGAACGCTCTCTGGAGAACGCCTTGCCCTGGGATAAAATCGAGCCAGTACGATATATTAAGGCAAGTGCTCCGGTTAAACACTATACAAGAGTTCAGTCTCTGCACGAAGATCGAATGAAATCCAACAAGGCCTTCAAAATATTCCTTGATCAACTGGAATTTATTAGACAAAGCGATACTAAAATAACAACCCTTAAGGAAAGCAAGCGTAAAGCTGAACGTGCCAAAGTGCTTGATATGAAGCATGAGTTTGAAAATGAATTAAGAATCGTTCAGGGACTTGAGCCACTACCGGCAAGAGATGATACCCTGGAGGTTGACGAATTCGGTGAAGATGACGACGAAGATAAACCGCATGATATCCTGTTGCAGGAAACCGCTCGTATCCTCCATGATCTGATAGTCACACCTGATTCAGGCAACACTGCACTGCAAACCCTGAAATCAAGAAATCAGAAAGATGTCATCAACAATATGTAATATCTTCGTCCACTGTAATAAACCACTCCTTTTAATCGCTTGTTTCGTTAACAATCGGTGACTGAACATTTCTTCGTTATTGTGAAGAAAGGATTAAATAATATTGATAAAATATTCTCATCTGGATATAGCCTGTTTCACTCAAACTTAATCACCGTTAAGTAGTTTTTGAAATGGCGACCGGTTTACTCCACGACCCTGTATTTCTGGAACATAAAACCGGTCAGGGTCATCCTGAGTGTGGAGAACGTCTGCAAGTATCAATACAACATCTCAAACAAAAATCCTGGTTTGATTCATTAGTGCATCTTGCACCGAAACCCGCAGATCCCAAATGGATAGAATCAGTTCATCATTATGATTATATAAAACGTGTACAAGCGACTTGTGCTTCAGGCGAAAATTTTCTCGATTCAGTGGATGTAGGCATTTGCCAAAAATCTTATGAAATCGCGCTATCAGCCACAGGCGCAGTGCTGGAAGTAAGCGATAGAATTATCAATGGAGAAATTAATAACGGCTTCGCACTGATTAGACCTCCAGGTCATCATGCCGAACAGGATCAAGCCCTCGGCTTTTGTCTCTTTAATAATGTTGCCATACTCGCCAGGTATCTACAGCAACAGTACCAACTGGATAAAATACTCATCCTGGATTGGGATGTACATCATGGTAATGGTACGCAACATACTTTCGAGGCGGATCCTTCTGTGCTTTATATCAGCACTCATCAATATCCCTTCTATCCGGGCACAGGTGCATATGACGAAACAGGCTTGCATAAAGGTGTGGGTACAACACTGAATTGTCCCATGCCGGCAGGTGCAAACGACACTGACTATATGTTAGCCTTCAAAGATAAAATATTACCGAAGATAGATGAATTTAAACCGGAAGCCGTTATTATCTCGGCGGGTTTTGATGCACACATGGATGATCCTCTGGGACAAATCAATCTGAACACGGAATTTTATACATGGATGACCGAACGTATAATGGAAAAAGCCGAACAGTATTCCGGAAAACGAATTATCTCTGTGCTTGAAGGCGGTTATAATCTCGACGTATTACCTCTGTGCATTGAAAAGCATCTTTCCACTTTACACTGTTATGGATTGTGATCTTTGCAAGTACATTTTAAAACACTGGGATGCAGACTAAACGAAGCCGAACTCGAGAGTTGGGCCAAAGGGTTTATGTCAAAAGGCTATACCATCACACAAACGCCGGAGCAGGCAGACGTTATGATTATCAACACCTGTGCTGTAACACAGGATGCTGTACGCAAATCACGACAGCTAATTCGGCGTGCACACCGCAATAACCCTACCGCAAAGCTTGTCGTCAGTGGCTGCTATAGCAGTCTGAATAAAAAAATCCTGGATGAAATTGAAGGCATTGATTTAGTGATTCCAAATGAAAATAAAGAAAACCTGGTTGAAGTTGCAATACAGGAATTAAACATGTTTGCCATGCCCTCTGAAGCTACAACCCCGGGCAAAACATCATTATTTGAACGTGGGCGTCAACGAGCATTTATAAAAATACAGGATGGCTGCAGATATCGCTGCACCTATTGCATTGTGACTGTTGCACGGGGCGGTGAACGTAGTCGAGCGATTAGCGATATACTTTCCGAAATTAATCATCTAGCCAAACAGGGAATTCATGAAGCAGTATTGACCGGCGTTCACGTCGGTGGCTACGGCAGTGATATCAATTGTGACTTATATGATTTGATAAGCGCAATACTGGATGAAACCGACTTGCCAAGACTCAGGCTGGCTTCAGTGGAACCATGGGAACTACCTGACAAATTCTTTGCATTATTCTCGAATTCAAGATTAATGCCGCACATGCATCTACCTTTGCAAAGTGGCAGTGACAGTATTTTAAAAAAAATGTCACGTCGCTGTAAGACACTTGATTTTAAACGCTTAATAGATATTGCGCGGAGTGAAGTCCCCGACTTCAACATTACCACGGATATTATCGTGGGATTCCCGGGCGAAACAAAAGAAGAATGGCGGGAAAGTGTCGACTTCATCAGTGACATAAAATTTTCTCATATCCATATTTTCAGTTATTCAGCACGCGAAGGCACAAAGGCTGCGGAGCTTCCTAACCAGATTAGCACCGATGTAAAGAAAAGCCGTAGCATTCAACTTCATCAATTAGCAGCGAAAATGAAAAAATCCTGGCTGGAAAAACATATCCACAGGCAGTTTCCGGTTTTATGGGAAGGTAGTGCGCCGACAGATAAAAAAAATATCATGAAATATTCCGGCTACACTCCCAATTTTATCCGAACACAAATTGAAGTTGCATCCGATACTGTTCTCACGAATAAAATTCACAAGGCAAAAATAAACGCCGTAAATATTAATGGCGAGAGCGTGCTATGCGAACTGATCTAGCGACCATCTTATTCGGCATCCATATTTCAAGTACAGTCATACCACGATACATTGGGCACAATATAATCACGGTATCAAGTATGAGTCGGAAAGACTGTCTTTAATCGACTCGAAAGACAAGATTGTTATTAGAAGAAGTTTAGTAATTAGAACAAAACGTACCTTGGCGTCTCAGGTGGTCTCAGCTTCGCCGTCACCAACACCGCTGACTTCCCAACCAGGGTACTGAGTAACGCTCTCCATTTCCAGCTCGTATTCGCTTGCTTCCGTCGCACCTGCAAGCGCCTTGAAGTCAAAGTCGCCTTCATGCCGAGATAGTGGTCGCAACAGGCGGACCGTCTCGTCATCCGTGACAGTCACGGTTACAGAAATAGGACAAGCTACCCCCCCACGAAAAACAAGTTCCGACTATTTACCTGATTACCGCAAAAGTGCGCCGATATTCGTCGTGACCGCACTGAACGATGGATTGCCCGGGATAGTATCAAGCAAGCCCGCCGTATCACGAATACCAAACAGATAGCGGCCTATCATCAGCCCGTCACTCTGATTCGCAGCACCGCCGCTGCCATCCACATCAAGACGACCGCTGGCCACCCCCTTGCAATATCCGCACTGATCTCACTAAACGAGGGACTCCCCGGGATAGTGTCAAGCAAGCCCGCCATATCACGAATACCAAACAGGTAGCGACCAATCATCAGCCCGTCACTCTGATTCGCGGTCCCGCCGCTGCCATCCACATCAAGATTGAACTCTGTGACCGTCACAACCACGGTCGCCGTCACGGCACGATAGGCGATGTCCGTACTCGTCACGGTATGACTCAGTTGCACGCGCTCGTCGTTCTCATCAGCGTCCTGGACACCTGTCACCGTCACCGTCTGGGCACTGTTCCAGTTGTCCTCGGTAAAGGTCAGTGTTGTCGGGCTGACCGACGCCGAGCGTCAGCGTGGCATCACTCACAGTCACGCCCGCCGTCTCGTCATCATTCACCGTCAGTTCTACCAAATCTATGGCACGCACGCACGTATCATAATTCGAGTCGCCACTAACCAGCCTGGCTCTCAGAGGCACGGTCCGGGAGTTCGCATCACTGTCCTGCGCAGCACCCACCGTTAGGGTCTGTGGCGTGTTCCAGTTGCCGCCGTGGAAAACGAGATCCGTATTCATGCCTAGACCACCCGTAATAACTTCTATCGTAAGGACCACAGCGCGGGTCGGCCGGGTATTCAGCCGGACGGTGAACGTCGCTGTACTCCCTATCCTCCGCCGTCAAGACGGTGGGATCGTATGTCAGGCCCGGGCTTTGCGCAAACACCAAGCCAGTGAAAAACCAACCCAACGCGACCAGAAACGATCTTGCTGAAAAATGTTGCATGAGTCACCCTACGCTAGTATCGCCCTACTACCGGCAGAGGCCCCAGTCCACTAATCTTGATGAGGCGATTTCAATTCACATAAACAACTTGGTCAATACACCGTCCGGCGCGAGCGGCAAACACCAGGAACGTTGGGCGCACCGCCAAACCCGCTACAGCTACAAGGCGGGCACCAAAAAACGCCGCGATCATGGACCGGGAGAGAGACGATGGCGGACAGTGACATATTTTTTTAGTTAGGGCTGCGCTTTAGCTGCCTTGATTTCTTCTTCCACACCTTCCAGATTTTGATAGGAAAATTCGACACGCGCCAGTTCATCGCTAACACTTTGCAGGCCGGAAAACGCCCCCAAAAGTTTTTTTGTTTTCAACAACTCATAGGCTTTTCTGATCTTGCCGACTATTTCCCCTGCTTGTTCGGCGGGTAATTCCACGTTCCACATGACTGCTTTCATGTGTGCTAATCTTCTGTCCAGATTTCTTCTCGCCTTTTCCAGTTTTTTATACTCTACCGTGATCGCTGTATAATTTGCCTCTTCCGCAGCAGACGCTTCGTCCATAAGTTCACTCGCATACTCCGCCTCAGGTTCAATTTCAGGCACGGGAGCGGTCACACGCTCAACCGGCTGTTCCCCTCCAAGCCAGCCTAAAACAAACGCCGCCGTACCCAAGATCAGCACAAAAACAAGGAGTAATACGTATTTCATTGATATCAGCCTAAATATTCTAATTTTCCACGGGAATGGACAGCATTGAAGCGCACAGCTTGCGTGTATGTGATGCTGTCATAGGGGCATAATGATAATCCATATCCTATTGATTTCAATCGTTATATTTATTCCCGTCTGGCATACGGAATATATGGATAGTTGGCATAAATTTATATAATTCAAAGTATTCAGTGAGTATAGTTATGTAACATTTATAATAATTAATTTAGGTACTAGCTATAACTATCAGTAATTTATAGTTATTTACTTGATTTATTATTTCCGATGGGCTATAAATAACATACACAAGCTGAAAATGATCTAGTTGATGGAGGTTTTTTATGATGGCTCATGCACATCCGGGAGTTTACGGGGATGGTCGAAACAATCCGCTGCACGAAAGACAATATTCGGTCACCATTGACGATGGTCTACTGTCGGGTTTTATGCATCATCCGCCGACATTTCCTCTAAGTTGTAAAAAAGTCTGGCTTGGTAGGGAAAAAACTCGTTCCGACGAGAAAGGACGAACCATTGGTTTATGCTTCAGATCTGAAAAATACTTCAAACCTGGAACCAGGATTGAAATTTCGATTCCACTCAAAGGCGAGACGCAAAGCTTTCGCGGCAAAATTGTGCTGGTCAGAAATATGGAAGATCACTTCGAGATTGGTATGTGGCTGACACAAGACGATGTACATCGGGCACGTGTTGTTGAGCAAATTTGTCATATAGAAACCTATCTCAAAACGAAAAGACAGCAAGATGGCCCATTCGTCAATGATGAACATGTCGCTGAAGAATGGATCGGTAAATATGCAGCAATTTTCCCTTCTGCGGGATAACACAATGGTGACAACTATGAATAAAGTAAGATATAAATATATAAGGACCCCGGCAGGTGGCGTAATGCCGATCTATCCACACACAACTGACAAGAAAGAATCATTGAAGAAAAGGAAAACAGCATCCGAGGACAAAAACCTCCAGCAGAAAAATCCTGGATAAATACTGGACAGCCACACGGAAATACAAGGATGTATTGCAACATTCAGTAGCGGATACCTGTGCCGCCCAAGCCGCAATATCCTGCTGGATTTTTTGCCAAATATTGCTGGTGTTCATTCTCTGCATAAAAGAATTCCGGGGCGAATATAATTTCCGTTGTCATTGTCTCATACCCGGCATTGGTTAACGCCTCTTGATATTTCTCCGCTGAATCTTTAGCAGCTTCCATTTGCCTGTTGCCATAGGCATAAATACCTGAACGGTATTGTGTTCCGACATCGTTGCCCTGCCGCATCCCTTGCGTCGGGTTATGTGATTCCCAAAAGACCTTTAACAAGTTCTCATAACTTATTTTATTCGGATCGTAAACGACTCGCACGACCTCATTATGCCCGGTCATCCCTGTACAAAGTTCCTGATAGGTTGGATTGGGTGTATCGCCAGCGGCAAAACCCACTGCCGTCGAGTACACGCCTTCAATCTCCCAGAACTTCCGCTCGGCTCCCCAAAAACATCCCAAGCCGAACATAGCCTTCTCCATCCCTTCCGGGAAGGGTTCTTGCAGGGGTGTATTTTTAATGAAATGTCGATTTACAACGGACATTTTTTCCTGACGACCCGACAAAGCCTCGCCGGGAGCAGGCAATTCTGATTTCTTTCCAAGAACGAACATTGACATACTCCAGATAAAACAAACGATATTAATCACATTATAATGGCACCAGGTATGTCATCAGAGTCTGATTTTATGTTTTTGTTGCGCTATTTCGATGACTGGCTGAATATGACGGTATGATTTACCTGTTTTTATTCTTATCCGGGCTTGTGGCATGGACAATCAGTACCGCAGCAGCTGGAGGCGGCGCAACACTGCTTGTTCCTGTCATCGGCTTTCTGTTAGGGGCGCAACTTGTGCCACCTGTTATTTCAGTTGCATCCCTCTGCGCTAACCCCTCCCGGGTTTTTTTCTTCTATCAATATATCGATTGGAAAGTCATTCAGCGGCTCACCTCCGGTAGCATATTGGGTGCCATTTTGGGAGCATGGTTATTTACCCAAATTAATGTTGAGCTAATTCAAATAATCATTGGAATTTTCCTGATTTCCTATGTATTTCAATATCAATTTTCCAAAACAAAATTACAAATTCATATGCGACTCCGATGGTTTTTTCCCCTCGGCACCATGGTTTCATTTCTATCCGGCTTAGTGGGTGCAACAGGTCCCGTACTTAACCCTTTTATGCTCAGTTATGATCTGGGGAAAGAACAACTTGTTGCCACGAAATCTCTCAACTCACTGATCATGCAATTAAGTAAACTGACAACTTACACAATCTTCGGCGCACTCACCTGGCAGACGGGGATCTATGGAGTACTACTCGGCACAGGTGGTATTCTCGGCGTTTATATTGCGCGGAATCATTTACTACATATAAAAATGCAACGCTTCAAGCACTATACAATGGCGCTAATGAGCATTAGCGGCGTGTTGATGTTAACCAAGGCATTTGTAACCCTCATTTAAAACAACGCTATGCTGACAGTGTCGCGTTTGTTTTATACCCGGCGATCAACGAAAGCCGAATATTAAAGAGATTCAAGGAAATAAAAAAATCATCAGATTTATTTGATATTACGCCATTCACTTCTGCAAAACATTGTATCTGTCCATTAGTTTCAACTAAACTTTAGCCTGTAAAAATTTAATTCCATAGGGAGAGTACTTTGTCTACAGATGACCTGGACAGTAAAGATAAGTACAAGATTGGGGAATACATGCTTGTTTCCGAAGGTGCCATCAATAACGCCGTCGAGAAGCAAATAAATTCTGCATTTACTGGTACCAACGAAAACAAACGTATCGGGGAAATTCTTGTAGAACAAAAAATTATAACTCAGGAAGAGCTTGATAGCAGTATAAGAAGACAGCGTATTACCAGACTTGCTGCATGTCCTATATTCGCAACATTATCAACAACAGAACTGGCAGCACTAAGCAAGGTTTTTACGGAAATCAGTCGGCCGACCAACGATACTTTTATTGTGCAGGGCGAAGAGGATCCTTCCTTGTTTATCATTGCACGCGGCCTTGTGGAAGTATTTCATCTGAACAATGCCGGCAATGAAACCCTGATTGCAAAAGTTGGTCCGGGGGAAGCCATCGGCGAGATAGGATATTTTGCCGGCGGTGTCAGAAGTGCTTGCGTACGTACTTTGGAAGCGACACAATTGTTACAGGCTCAGTATGAAGATTTGACGGATTATTTTGAAAATGTCCCTCGCGTTGCCCTCGCCTTTGCCGCCGTCATTACGCAACGAAAAAAAGAAATGCAGGAACTCGTTTCCAAAAGCAACAGTTTTGAATGATAATTCGCTGCATAGCCGTACTGTATACTGATATCCAGTCAAGATATTCTGATCGTCGATGATTTACCGACTGAATTTTAAACCTTAAAAATATTTTGAGGACTCTTGCGATGTGAAATAATCAAAACTGATAATGGTAGAGAAGTCGTTATAAAAGCGAAAACCTTGTTGATTTCTCCAGACAACAAATATCAAGAAAGAAACTCATATCAATATAAACATACAGGAAATCGGAATCCTGTCTGTGAATCCCGCGCGGCAGAACGCATTATGGATCGACTTAAAACTTATGACTATTCTGATATGCACATGAACATTCAATCTGAATTTATTGTATTAACTTTATAATAATTTTTATGCGCGACGAGCATAACATCAGACCGGACTGGATAAAATTCAATTCACAAACCGATCATTTTGATCCGTTTCAAGACATTGATATCGTACAGAACGATCAAATTAGACACACCCGATATGGTGTTAATATTTGTCAGCAGAATTTACTTTTTGGTAAAACAGTCCTGTGTGAAGTAACCACCAAATCAACTATCTATCCAATCCCTAATATGCCTTCATGGATGAGTGGAATGATAAATCTCCGTGGTAACATCATACCGGTTTTTCAAATTGGTGAATTTTTAACCGACAACAAGACAACTGGGGCGGTAAGCAATCTCGTATTTGTAATCGGCAAAGGAAATAACGCGGTTGGACTGTTAATTCATACGTTACCGATCACGGTGGAAATTAACGAAAAAAAAGTCTGCAAAATACCACTGCCCCCGGGGACTCCGGAAATATTTTCAGAGTGTATCAATACGGCCTATGATATTGCTGATGAAATTTGGTTAGAGATTGATATTCATAAAGTTCTCGGCAATATAAATTGCGAAAAGTAATAACATGTTTAGTAATATAACCCGGCTTAAAACGGGGATTATAGACGAGCGTACAGAATGTTAATCAATATGAAATCAAAAAATCGAATCATCTCATTAATGATATTAAATAGCCTGTTATTCGTGGCCTCGTTTGCACTCTTTGCCTGCACAGCAGAAGTTGAATCGATTAGCAATCTATCTCTAGCTGGACTTTTTCTGGTTATCATCTTAAGCATGATATTTACCCGCATCTTCGTCAAACAGAATAACGCACTATTTCTACATATTGATGAAGTGTTGAAAAACGTAGTTGAAGGAGATGTAAAAGCACGTATTGACATTGAAAATGATGATGAACCAGGTGACATCAGCGGATCCATCAACAAAATACTTGACGATCATATGGTTGCCATAACAGCCATCGAAAACAAAAATGAAACATTGAATAATTCTATCCTGAAATTACTTGAGACCGTCACTCAACTCGCTAAAAAAAATCTCACCGTTACAGCTGTAGTCAGCGAGGACTTAACCGGTCCGATTGCAGATGCACTTAACATCATGTCTTCTGAAACCTCCAGAGTTTTAACTGAAGTGATAAATATTTCAGAGGAAATTTCAGAAACGTCTAATTTCGTAAAAGCACAATCCGATGACGTGATACTACTGGCTGAAAATGAAATGAATATCGTAAAGGCCATAGTAACGGAATTGGCATCAACGTCAGATATCATGGCTAAAATTAATAAGCTCGCCGAACATTCCAATACTGCGGCCGATAACGCGAGTAAATCGACCAAAGCAGCCAGGAACACAGTAACAAATACCATCACTGGCATTAACAAAATCAGGGATATCATTCGTGAAACCGAGAAACGTATTGAACGACTTGGTGAGTATTCTCAAGAAATTAACTCTGCGGTGAATTTGGTCAATGATATCTCTGAACGAACGCACATACTTGCATTAAATGCAGGTATGCATGCTGCATCCGCAGGTGGAGCAGGTCGTAATTTTTCCGTTATGGCGGATGAAGTTCAGCGATTGGCTGAAAGTTCTCGTGAAGCAAGCTCTGAAATAAAAACAATAATCAACAATATACAATTGGAAACAGCCGGTATCGTAGACATCATAAATGAACTCAATGGTCAAACGGTTGAGGGAAATAGACTTGCAACACAAGCAGATAATGAGATACATGCCACTCAAACGACGACGGACTACATCGTCGATATGATACAAAAAATTGTGCAGGGCACCTCCATGCAAAATCGACATGCCGGTAAATTATGCGAACGTGTTGATATTGTCCGAAATAACATCAACACGACAGCAGATTATTTACGAGAACAAACGGTTCATATAACCCGACTGGCACAACAAGCCCTATCACTCGTGAATGCAGTCTCAGGCTTTACACTTAAGGAAGTACACGCAAAAATTATTGATGAAGAAAACCCGGGCATTACACTGAATCCTCGTATGAATATAGATGCGGGTGCCGGCAGAACTGTAACTAATTCCATGGCAAATGAGAAAACAGTGACACTGGATATGGATATGGATATTAAATTAATTGAATAACTTCGGTTTTTATCCATAAAATCTTTCAATACCGTATTCCAAATTCAGGTAAGCAATCAGTGGTCACAGAATCTACTCGCATACTGATACAACACATAGAAGAACTTTCTGAACTCGTGGCAAACTACCAGAAGCAGGATGTACATACGACATTGGAATCTGTTGCCGAAAAACTGGAAGAGACCGGTCTATATGCGGGGAAACAAAATATGTCCGGTTTCCAGAACGTCTGTTTTTTGCTTCAGGGCTTTTTGCTCGAAATACCTGATGATGATTCTGTTTATAGGGCGTCACAACAGCGACAACTTGCTTACTGGGTTGACTTGACCAGGGATTATATCAATCGTCCTGATGATAATAGCGCAAAAAATATATTAAAAATCTTCAAAGCCGACTGTTGGCCGACACCATTAACTGATATTGATACCAATTTTATGAAAGAGATGCTGGTGCCTTTAGATAGTTCTATCGGCAGCACCACGAACGAAAAAATTAATAAGCCGGAAATAGTTGGAAAAATTGTTACATCAGACCCAAAATTAGAAGATATTCCGGCACAACTGAGACAGGTACTAAAAGACTATCGGTCTGACACCAATCCAGCACTGGGTAATATTATTAAACAGTTGGATCGCTTGGGTATGATTGCATCTGAATCTAACTTGCCTGTATTTAAAGACATTTGTTTATTCTTGCAACAGGATCTTCAAGATCTGGAATATGACGGCAGGAAACTGTCAGACGATCAGTATCTTGCCCTGGCAGAATGGATAGACGATGCTGATCGTTATATAAATGCACCTACGGACGACACTGTGATTCTTTCCATGATGAATGCCCTGGTTGATCATCATTGGCCATCGTCACTTACCAGGTCGGATATCTCTGTACTTAAGGAAATATTTGAGGTTACTGACAGGATTACCAATGAAGAGTCCAAACCGGAGAACACGGTTTTAGATAGTGCCGCTAGTGACTTAATGGAAGAAGTCAATACAGCGGATAAAGCTCATCCTGTCAGTCCGATGTTGATTGACATGCTCATGGAAGAAATTCAACGGATTGAAGAATATGTTGAAGATGTAATAGAAGGCATTATATCAGAGACAGTCAGTGATAAATTAAGAGTTGATACATTCTCACAACTGACAGTTCGTTTTAAAAGGTTTGGTAAGGCATGTCGGGATGGCGAGCTTGACGGCCTGTACCAGGCAAACGAAATTATTCTTGAAAACATAATCCTTATTGAAAAAGGCAGTGTAATTACGTCACAAAACCAGAATAACTTAATCAGGTTCTGGCCCAAAGCCGTAAAAGAATATTTATCCTTGCTGGGCAAGGATGGTAGTGGCGAAAAAATCGTCGATATATCAAGTTCTGATGACTGGATAGAACCACTTATCGCCGAAAAAACGCATGCACTCATCGACTTACTGAATGCTCCTTACGCTTCTGCAGAAGATAGCAAGAAACCCGGACAGGCAAAGGCTTTTGCTGAAGACATTTCACTGAAATTACCCACTGACATAAGTGCGAATCTACTTGATAGCCTGTTACAGGAATTACCTTCTCAAACTAAAAGATTCTCAAATGTCATCCACGCATTAATCCATAGCAATGGTGATAGTAAAGAGATAGAGAAAGCTCAACGTATTGCACATACAATGAAAGGCACTGCGGATACCATTGGAATTCGTGGCATTGCAACGCTGGCACACCGGCTGGAAGATATATTACAGTTTTTAGGTCAGCACAATAGACCGCCTTCCGGGTTATTAGCATCATCTTTGATAAATGCTTCCGATTGTCTCGATGAAATGAGTCACTCACTCACGACGCATGGAAAAACTCCAGAAAGTGCACTGAAGATACTACAGGATATCCTCAACTGGATTAATCGTCTTGAAAACGAAGGCATTGGAATTTTTGATGAAGATTCGGCTGCTGATTCAGGCTTTGTTGCAAGGAATCTGGCAACAAAACAAGAAATTGATACAGTTGATGATGATAAGAATCCAGCTATTTCCACTTTACGGGTAGAAGCTGCAATTGTCGACGATCTTGTCCAGGTACTAAGTGAAACCATCACTGTCACCACACAATTACAGAAGAAAATAAAGAACTCCTTTATTGAAAAGGATGAATTAATCAAACAAAACCAGGCATCTCATCAATTGATCAATCAACTTAAACAACAAATCGAATTATGTCGAACGTCCGTGATATCACAGTCAGTCAGTCAAAATGAAGTGTTCGAGTCTCTTGAGTTAGATAAATACAACGAACTGTATACAACAACGAATCGACTGGCAGAAACAATTTCAGATTCTGCTGAATTAAATAAAAAAATTAAACATGAACTGCATGAATTGGACGAAATCGCCGTTGATCAATCACGTTTACACAAAGAAGTCAAAAGACTCGTGATGGGTATTCGCATGGTTCCCGCTGGAACCATTATACCTGGATTGCAAAGAAGTGTCAGACAAACATGTCGAACTATTGGTAAGCAGGCCACCCTGCATTTAAGCGGTACTGACACATTGATAGATAGTGATATTTTGCATGACCTTATTGATCCGTTAATTCATATTTTGCGTAATTCTGTTGATCATGGCATAGAGGGTTATGACGAGCGTACAAATAAAAATAAAGATGCTGAAGGCAGGATTGATTTATCATTTTCATCCACGGGGACGGAAATTATTATACGTTGTCAAGACGATGGTGCAGGATTGGATCATGACGAAATTCATACCACAGCAATCAGCCGCAACTTCATTGAACCTCATGAAAAACCTACGCCATTGGAACTCGAACGCATGATATTGAGGCGAGGATTCTCCACCAGCAAAAAAGTCACGCGAGTATCAGGGCGAGGTATCGGTATGGATGTCGTCTATTCACAAATTCTTGCCAGGCAGGGAACTCTGCACATCCAGTCTGAAAAAGATAAAGGTTGTCTAATTGAGTTGAAAATTCCTGTCACATTAATATCGACACGCATCCTGGTAATAAGACACAGAAATAAGATGCTCGCTGTTTCAGGTAGAGGCATTGAGCAGATACTGGATCTTTCTGACAGCCGAATAGTAGATTCTGAAAACGTATTGATGTGCAAAATAGGCGATGAACTTCTGGAATTGGTTAATCTGGAAATTTTAATTGATTTTCCAGGCGATAGGCGCATGAACGAACGGATCACCGGGCCTGCTTTGCTGGTTCGCGACGAAGACATCCACAAGATTGTATATATCCAGGAATTAATAGGCAGCGAAGAATTGGTCGTCAAGTCTATAGGAAAATATATGGGCAATATTCGTGGCATCACCGGCGCGACGATTCTTGGTGATGGTAGCGTTGTTCCAGTACTTGATATCCCCGAGTTGTTACGTACATCTGCACGAAATAAAGAAAAGGCTGACGATGATAATTTGGAACAAGTTGACTTCCGTCCGGCACTGCCAACCGCTTTAGTCGTAGATGATTCGCTAAGTGCACGCATTACCCTTGGTCAAGTTGTCAAAGATGCCGGATGTAATCTGAGGACAGCCAAAAATGGCCTGGAAGCCATAAAAATAATCGAGAAAAAGATTCCCGACATCCTGCTCGTGGACATGGAAATGCCGGGAATGAATGGCATGGAATTAACCGCTTATGTACGCACGAATCATGAGACGGCAAATATTCCGGTGATTATGGTCACATCAACATCTACTGAAAAGCATCGAGAACAAGCAAAGAGGTCAGGAGTTAATGTTTACTTGAACAAACCATTCTCAGAAGAAAATTTATTGGATCATGTTTTCAAGCTATTGAATTAAAATTCGTTATTATAATCTTGATGTCATCTCCCCGTTTTACCCCACTTTAAATAATCTTGCGGAGGTAAGTTGAATTAGTCGCAAATTCTGTTGTTCTGCCTGGATATACCGACCATTGTCATATCAACAAGCGATCCTAATAGGGACATCGTGTTCAAGAGATAAAAACTAAAGGCCGGAAACACATAATCGGGATGGATATATGCGCGAATTACAAACGGGAGGCTATGGACAATACTATTGTCGCTTCGAAAGTAATGCCTGCTTTAGAAAATTCACTATCTAACTTTACAGCACATCAGTTATTATGTGTCCTTGGTACAGTAAAATTATCTTTGATACGATGCAGGATTCGTTCTCTATAATGGTTATGAATCCAGAACATAAGCACAAGAATGAAGATTGATCGATGCAGAGAAATCTGTAGTATTAAGTGTGTTTTTACACAAAAATTGACAGGAAAAGTATTTTACAATTATAGCTTGGACTCATGGCGGTAATCCAATACATCAATCGACTCCCTAGCCAAATAAATACTAATTTCTTATCGAAAAATGTGTTGACCGAATACCCCAATGATCATTCCCAGACAATCTAATGAACTCATTTCGGGAATAAACTGAATTGAACGACTGCAGTATATATCTATTTCATAAACTACACACAGATTTATACCAATGGAACATTTTATAGAATACCTGTTATTTCTTTCAAAATTGTTGTCGGTTGTATTGACACTTTTTATAGCTACTGTTGCAACAATCATTATCATCTTACGTGCCAAGTCTTCGCAATATGGACATATTGAAGTTAAAAATATTAATCATAAATTCGAGGAAATGGGTATGCTAATCAAGTCACAGGTACTGAATAGGAAAGAATTTAAGAAGTCGACTAAACTACTCAAATCAAAACATAAAGAAATAGAAAAGAATTCATTCAAAAAGCACTCTACAAAAAAAAATATATTTTTACTCAATTTTGAAGGTGATATAAAAGCAAGTGAGGTCGAGTCGCTAAGAGAAGAAATCACGTCTGTATTGACTGTCGCCAAGGCTTCTGATGAAGTTGTTCTAATACTGGAAAGTATCGGGGGGACGGTCCATGGTTATGGTCTGGCTGCGTCTCAACTCAAACGAATTCGTGATAGGAAAATACCTCTGACGGTTGCCGTAGATAAGGTCGCTGCAAGTGGTGGATATATGATGGCCTGTGTCGCAAATAAAATTATCGCCGCCCCTTTTGCCATCATCGGTTCAATCGGCGTACTCGCTCAGCTACCTAATTTCCATCGCCTAATGAAAAAACATGATATCGATTATGAGCAATTAACAGCGGGAAATTACAAACGGACATTGACATTGTTTGGAGAAAATAGTGATAAAGATCGAAGTAAGTTTCAGGAAGAACTCGAAGATACACATGAGTTATTCAAAGAATTTATTAAAGATAATCGAAATCAAGTAGATATCGAAACGATAGCCACTGGCGAACATTGGTATGGGAAAAGGGCACTCGAATTAAAACTTGTAGATGAACTCATAACCAGTGATGACTACTTGTATAATGCATCTGATAATGCTGATATTTACGAAATATCGAAAACACGTAAAAAGTCAGTTTCCGAAAGAGTATTTTCACTGGGTATGAAATTATTCGGTGACTAAACTATATGCCTTTCTCACTTCCTCGGCGATAATTCTGGCACCTTGCCTAATAACACTTTTATCCATTGAATAGGTAATGCGTATACACTCATTCTTATGCCACCAGTCATCTTCCAACCCTGGAAAAAAATAATGTCCAGATACAATTAGAACGCCTCTGCCTTTAAGGCGTTTATATAGAACATCCGAACTAATTGGCAGATCGGGGAACCATAGCCAGAGAAAAATAGCACCTTCAGATCGATGTATAAAATATTCCAGTCCTGCCAACTCCTTATGTAATAACTCCAAAGCATACAATGATTTTTTTTCATAATAAGGCTTAATGATAGTTCTACTCAGTCTGGCAATTTCACCACTGCTTACCAGATCATGCGCAATAGTGGGTCCTACGCTACCGATAGATAAATTAAGCACTCCATTCATCCTGGTAATAATTTCAATGACCTCTTCATTGGCAATAATAATTCCTGTACGCACACCAGGCAGTCCAATTTTGGACAGACTCATGCAGAGTATGGTGTTTTCGTTCCAAACAGATGTTGCATCTGCAAAAACAATATCAGGAAATGGCATACCGTAGGCATTGTCAATGATAAGTGGAATGTTATTATCTTCAGCCAATTGTGATAAATGGTTAACTTCTACATCGGTTAATACATTCCCCGTGGGATTTGTCGGGCGTGAAATACAAATTGCCCCGATACTGTTATCAATGTTTAATTGACTGAAATTGACATGGTATTTAAAAGTATGATCATCAAATTTTTCTATCTCAGGTCTCTCCGTAATGAATAATCCGTCGGATATACCAACATCACCATAACCAATATATTCCGGTGCCATAGGCAATAATATGCGTCGTTTTATTCCATCAGTACATGCACCGCCAAAAATATTAAACAGCAAAAAGAAACCCGCTTGACTCCCGGCTGTAAGCGCAACATTTTTTGAACTCAAGTTCCAGTGATTCCCATCATTGAGTAAATCAGCAATTGCTTCCAGGAATGGAGTGTCGCCCTGAGGCGGTCCATAATCACCAATCATATGCGCGAATTCAGCCGGTCGATCCAGTACACGCTGCATTTTTTCATGAAAAAACTGCTGCATTTCAGGAATATGGCTTGGGTTACCTCCTCCCATCATCAACATTTCATTATTTTCAGATAAGGCTCTTCCCAAATCATCCATGAGTTGAACGATGCCTGAATTTATATCAAATCGTGAGGCAAACCTGGAAATATTCATTGTATGTTTTTGAAGAACCTTCGGCTAAGTCTGAGCAAAGTTAATATTCAAACATATTCATAATCAACGTGTAAGGCAAACAAGTGAATCGAGATAAAGCACCAGCCGCCATGTGATCGGCCATTGTCAAAGCTGACAATACAGCGTCATGGATATTTTGGATGCCAGTCGAATTCACAACTTCATCATGAAGACCCCTGGAATATATGCGGCGTGGATTTATGCTGACTACAATAGTTGAATATCTTCTTTTTATTTTAATTGAAGATTCATTATTGCTACTTTTTCCTGAATTTTCCTAAATTCTTGCCGATTAAAACCAACCGCATCACCCTCTCAGCCGCATTCGCCAGGTAAACTTTCGAATGACTCATTGCTTCTTGCAGAGACATATCTCTGACACACGCGCTGGCCAATCCATCTATGCCATGTTCAAACACACCTCGCGCATCATCCATAATCCCGCCGCCTATTGCGATAGTTTGTACTTTCTGTTTTTTCGCGGCTCTGGCAACGCCTGAAGGAGTTTTTCCGAAGGCAGTCTGAAAATCAATGCGTCCTTCACCTGTAATGACCAGATCAGCACCTTTAATGTGTTTTGATAGTTCTGTCGCCTCAGCAACCATATCCACCCCACTCCGAATTTTTGCGCCTGTGAACGCAACCAGACCTGCACCTAAACCTCCGGCAGCCCCTGCGCCTTTTAATCTCATAATATCTTTATGCAAATCTTTTTTGATGACTCCTGCGAAATGCTTCAAGTTCGCATCTAACTTTTTGACCATTGCCGGTGTCGCGCCTTTTTGCGGCCCAAAAACCCGGGCTGCACCTTGCTTGCCACATAGAGGATTTTCCACGTCACTGGCCACAGTGACCCTGGTCCGCTTCACTTTTATGTCTACAGCGGACATATCGATATTGACGATTTTATTCAACATACCGCCAGCACCTAATTCTTTTATTTCCTTACCTTTATTATCCAGAAATATGACGCCCAGGGCTTGAGCCATTCCCACTCCACCATCTATTGTCGCAGATCCGCCCAAACCAAGAATAATATGCTTCGCACCTTTGTTAATTGCATCTACTATTAATTGCCCAGTACCATAGGTGGTTGTTTTCAATGGGTTCCTGTCTTTGCTTCCTTCAACCGCAGGCAAACCTGAGGCTTCCGCCATCTCAATTACAGCTGTTCCACCATCAGACAACATCCCATAGCGTGCCATCACCGGTTTACCGGCAGGTCCTGTCACTTTCTTACGAATAAATTTACCACCGTTAGCATCGACAAGAGATTGGACGGTACCTTCACCACCATCGGCCATGGGAACCTTGATACATCTGGCATTTGGAATGACTCTTTTAATACCCTTCTCAAGTGCTGACGCAACTTGTAAGGCTGTCAGACTCCCTTTGAAGGAATCAGGTGCAAGTATAATCTTCACGATTCTTTCTCCTCTCAGTAACAACAAGATGTCGTAATGCTGAAGAATTACTATGATCTTTAAGCGATCATGCCATAATTTATGGGACTCATTCTCTTTGGATTAACAGAGAACCTTACCTTCATAAGGTCTAATTACTGTGTCTATAATGATATCAGTTATTTTCCAGGTAGCCTGTTGCAACAAACAACACACTATTACCCACAACGGCATGCCCATATGCCTATCACGTAAATACTGATTATATCACTTCCTTATACGGGATTTGACAGTATAATCCTGAGTTCGTATTCAATTTTCTACAATGCTGAATGGGGTAAAATTATTCCTGATATCTAACATGAGGTTATTATGGCGAGAATAATAAAATACTGTTTGCTTGCTTTTTTTTTCACCCCTGTACTGGCGGTAGCCCACGGACCCGCAAGAGTTTTATTGGTCGAACAGATAGAAATTAATGCCGCACCCAACAAAGTCTGGTCTGTGATTAGTGATTATTGCTCTATTAAAGACTGGCACCCGTCCGTTATAGATTGCACCGCCGATAAAGGTAATGAACCTGACTCGTTGCGCGTTATCACGCTTGATAATGGCGAACAAATAAGAGAGATACTGGCTAAACACAGGCAGGAAGATTTTATGCTTCAGCATTACATGACGGAAGGTCAACAACTGAAAACATATCCTGTCACTACCCATAGTTTAACCATGACAGTCGCAGACAATGATCAAGGGGGAGCAACGTTAAAATGGAAAGGCGCCTTTTATCGTTCATATCAGGGGCCGACGCCACCATATGAATTAAGCGATGAATATGCTACGGAAAAATTAACTGTTTTTTATAAAGCCGGAATGGAAAATATTAAAAAGCTTTCTGAATGAGTAGCCGACAATAGGAAAGCGGATAAATAAAGTCCGGAAAATCACGGCAGAAAAATAACATCTGACTTTTTTCCTGTCTCCAAGAATGATTCATTGCTTAATCTCAGTCTTTTTCTTCATCAGTATAGCGTCAAACGCAGGAGCAGGTACTTTCGCTTATATTACCAATCAGATCAGTGATACAGTCTCAATCATTGATACATCATCAAGGCAAGTGATCAAAAATATTGATGTTGGACATCGGCCGGCCGGAGTCGCCGCCAGTGTGGATGGTGAAAGAGTCTACATATCAAACCCCGAAAGTCAGGAAATTTCTGTCATTGATACAAAAGACAACATCTTGATAAAAAATATTAAAGTGGGCGATGCTCCTCTGGGAATTGTTATAACTCCCGACAATAAAACACTTTATATTGCAGATTGGTACTTAAACAAAGTCTTTATTATGAATACCATATCAATGGAAATTATTTCTGAAATTTCTGTTGGAAGATCTCCTTCCGGTATCGCTATCAGCACCACCGGAGAACAACTTTATGTAGCTAACAGAGATGATAATAATCTAATGATTATAGATACCGGAACAAAAAAGATTGAGTCTATAATTCCAGTGCAGACAGCTCCATTTGGCGTTACTGCCGCTACATCATCAAATAAAATATTCGTTGCTAATGTCCGCGACGGAAGTGTCAGTATTATTGATCTTGAAAATGGTAATAATGTCATGAATGTAATAACCGGAAAATTTCCTTACGCAATTGCACATGATGAAATAAGAAACAGGATTTTTGTTACAAACCAATACGACGGCACAGTATCTGTTATTTCATTGCAAGATGAGAAGGTGGTCAAAACAATCAAGGTCGGTGACTACCCTGAGGGCATTGCACTTCATCCTTCTGGAGAATCTATTTATGTTGCCAACTGGTTTGATGCGACTGTTAATATCATTGATACGGACTCTCTGAAAATTGTAGGCGAAATTCAAACGCAAGAGGGATCCCGTGCATTTGGTAGTTTTTTCTCAACACATTGATTACGATGTCAGCCGCGCATAATAATCTGTGCAATTGTCCGGCAAATAATAAATCCAAAGTGAATAATATTCACCGAGTTCAAAAGGGTGTTCGACTTTACATGCTGATGAAGTCATACAATTCAGTTATTACATCAGTTTTTTTCATCTTAACGCTCATGAATGATGCATCCGCCAGTGAACATATTACCGTACAGAATGCATGGCTGCGTGAAGCTCCTCCCAGTGTCAAAGTCATGGCCGCCTATCTCGATATTGAAAATTCATCAGCTAAGGATTTCATTCTTGTCTTTGCAGAAAGTGCCGAATTTGAACGCATTGAATTTCATCAAAGCAAAATAGAAAACGGCGTTGCCAAAATGCAACGACAGGAACGTATCGTAATACCTGCGAAATCCACATTTAACTTCAAGCCGGGAAATTATCATCTGATGCTATTTAATAATGCCACGCCGATGCGCGAAGGCAGGATGAGTTCGATAACATTCACCTTCGAAAATGGTGAAACGCATACTTTCGATGCTGCTGTTAAAAAAAAGTCAGCTTCAAGCGAAATACACCATCACGATCATCGCTAAATAAAATTATGAGCAGTCAAATAGAGCGTTGGTCAGATAAGTTAAGGGTTCTACCGCAATATATAATTCCGCAACATTATATAACGAGTCTTACCTATCGCATCACTCGCAGTGAAATACCGTGGTTGAAAAATAATTTAATCAAAATATTTATCGAAGTCTTCAATGTCGACATGACGCTGGCAAAGAATCCGGATCCAGAAAGCTATTCCAGTTTTAATGCCTTCTTCACACGCGAGCTTGCACCGCAAGCAAGACCGATAAAGATTGATGAGCATACCATTCTTTGTCCAGTGGATGGTTCCGTCAGTCAGGTAGGACAAATTCAAAACGGGACCATTATTCAGGCTAAGGGTAAGTCATATACGCTGAAAGATTTATTAGTAAAAGACAGACTCGTCAAGATGTTCTCCAAGGGCGCATTCGCCACACTATATCTTTCTCCCAAAGACTATCACCGTATTCATATGCCGATAGCGGGGCAACTTGACCGCATGATCTACATCCCCGGGAATCTATTTGCCGTAAATTCACACACCGTGCGGGTTGTGGATTCAGTCTTCGCGAGAAACGAACGTGTGATTAATATTTTTAATACCGAGATTGGTCCCATGGCGATAATCATGGTCGGTGCATTAAATGTGGGTAGTATGGAAACAATTTGGGCGGGGCAGATCACACCTGCCGAGAACAGGAATAGAGCGATTAATGACACAAAATATTCGGATGATGAGATTGAATTGGAACAAGGTCAGGAAATGGGTAGATTCAATATGGGTTCAACGGTCATATTACTACTTCCTGAAAATGTGATGAAATGGGACGCCGGGATGACAGAGGGAAATACTGTCATGATGGGAGAAGGTATTGGCTCCGTTAAGTGATGCTTGCGTCACTCCTTTGCATCCTTAAACCCTCTTTAATCTCACCACTTTTGTGCAACCGCTAAAAAGCGCAGGCCGTATAAGGCATTTACATCTATTCAGACATGAAAATTTTTTTAATTATATTTAATTTATTTATTGTACAATTTTACACTGGGCAAAGAAAAATGAAGTTGGGCTTAATAAAATTAAGGATATCTACTATGGCAACTTTTTCAAAAGCAATATGTTTTCGGTGGTTTGCATTTTGTATGCTCATGGCTTCGACAACGTCCGTGTCTTCTGCAAACAATCCTGTTCCCGGAAACGGTGATTACTATTTAACGTGCAGTCATATTAGCGTATTAAATGATGAACTACATGCATCGTGCAAAGATACTACAGGCAGTTATCAAAGAACTTCATTGCCTAATCTTGATATCTGTGTCACCAGTAAAGGAGAAATTGCCAATAGCAACGGTAATTTGATCTGTTACACCGCACTACCCATAGTTGCAGAAGGGTTCCAATTTCCTCGTAGCGAAACTGAAATCAAAGGCTGGGTCTCCACAGGAAATAAAGACGCCTTGTATCGGCACAGCTGGGGTATATGGGCGGGACTAACCCACGTTGTAGCCAATATTGACAATGAGGGAATTAGAGCCTACCAGACATGGGAGAGCGCGAGGACTATAGCAAAGAGAACCCATCCGGCTGGTACACATGCCGAACGGAAAAAAGAACTTGAGATTCTTTTAGAAGTCCCTCGACAACAAAATAATCAAAGGGCCATTCAAGATCCTCATGCCATGAGTGATTTATCGATAGCTGTTGGTGTGCAATATAACATCCCCGCTGCAAAACATTCTCTTGAAAACAGATTGTTTTTAGAATCAACGCTAAAGTTTTATCTTCAACAGGGCTATAGTGATATTCCTAACTTTCCAAAAGACGCTATTACTTTAAAACCTGTTTATAAAACTATCACTGCAGATGAAATTACGAATAATATTTACACATTTCCTGGATGGCCAGGCCCTCCTGATTCTCCACAAACATTTGGACAGTCTGTATGGAATGCTTGTGTGTACATAGACATAACAAAAAAAGGAATGAGTGATGCCAATAGCGTCGATCAAGGCTGTAAAAATCAATCATCTAAAAACACTTTCTTTATTGATGATTTTTTGCATAATAAAATTACTGACGAAAACAAGAAAAAATTTAACAACCTAACGGGAAGTGCTCTCAAGGCAGGAGATTACGTTATTCTTGTTGGCATGCACGCTGCCACAAGAGAAATTAAGCGCTGGACATGGCAAACATTTTGGTGGTCAGCCGACCCGAATAGTCCTTATTCGCCCAGTTCGCCTGAAATTGCTAAACATCGCACTATAGTAGCCGATGCTGCCGCTCGTCATTATGCCATGTCAAATTCATACCAAATGGTGGAACCAGTACAACCCGTTCATAATGGAAGGAGCATAGGTACGTCCCATCTTGCCTACAACCCTTATTTAGAAGCAGGTTTTGATGAAGGAGTATTCCAGATTGTGAGGGAAATTACCAATACCCAACCTAATAAAAATGATGAACTGATTACCACCAACATCATCAATCGCTTTGGCGTACAAACCAACTGCATGTCCTGTCACACAAATGCACAATATAATCCCAATTACGATTACAATGCCTTCCAGAGTGCCCAAAGACAAATGCCCTACTCGACCAATTTCTATATTGGTTTATCAGACTCGATCTACAGAGATAAATTACGTCTTGATTTTTTATGGTCCATATTGGGTAATTTGAAGTAATGCTAACGAATTATTAAAAATTCGATAGTTTGAAAATGCAGAATTTTTGTATTAGGTCCTTCAGGTAATACTGTCATTCTTAATGAAGGTCGAAGCCTGAATCTCAGCGACTTTTAGCGGTCACCCGCAGCACGACCAAGTGCCGATATTTAATTAAGAGTGATTTCAGTAAATGTAAACCTGATATCATTTGATAAGATTTAAATAAAAGAGTCATAATAATACGTTTCCCTGTTATTTTATAAGTTAGGTATTTTCCTGGTCTTGTATTACGTCAATTTTTTAAACAACACGTCCTGTTAGTTGCACAAACTAGATTTCATTAGTTATAATCCTTAGCGAATTACTCATGCGAGGTTAAAATGCAAATTATTCGATTATTACAGGAACGAAAAATAGCCTTAAATCCGTTTTGTTAGATCAAGTTACTAAATAGTCCTTCCTTTCACAAAGTTATCTTTATATCAAAATTTAGTGTGCTGTCAACGGAAAACACTTTTGATTCAGGTTCAAAATAAGCAATGCACTATTTTTTTAAGTCAATATATTTCTTATCCTTAATTGTGGTAAAAATATCCAGTTGCTGATTGATGATTGATGATTGATGGTGGTGTTTTTAACCAAAAGTATAGTGAAGATTATGAGATATGTTACAGACCAACCGGTTTGCGCTGCATCTTTTATAAATAAAATGTAAAGAGTTAGCGTTGTTATCAATTTTGGATATGGAAATGAATAATATAATTTTTTTTATTACTTTCAATACACATGCAGAATAAGTCGTCTATTTTTCTCATACTGTCGTTGCTGAGTTATCAGTGTCATGCATTGGACCTGGAGCGGATCAACAGTAAAATACACAGGGAATTTCCTTCTGTAGAACATATTTCTATAGAGCAATTTAATACCAAAAATCCCGCCGAGATATTACTCATTGACGTTAGAGAATACGAAGAATACGCCGTGAGTCATATTCCCGGGGCGCGACACTTAACCGATGCAAAAGCCATTGCCACTCTTGCTTTGCAAGAAAAAAAAGCTGTCGTCGTCTACTGTTCAGTCGGCTATCGATCATCGAAAATGGCTCAAAGATTAAAAAAAACGGGGGTGGAAAATATTTCTAATCTTGAAGGTTCCATCTTTGCCTGGGCCAACGCCAGTCTCCCCCTCGTTAATCAAGCCGGAACTACCCGTGCTGTACATTCTTATAATCAATATTGGGGAAAGATATTAAATGAAACAGTACCCGGAAAATAATGTCCCAGGTCGACGGATTCGGCCTTTGCAGAGTCATCATCATGACCTTTATTGAAACATTTATAAAACGAGAATCTACAGCAGGAGTACTGCTGATTATTGCCACTATTGCCGCTCTGATTTTGCAAAACAGTGGACTATCGCAAGCATACAGTAGTTTTCTATATACTCATGTGGAAGTTCGACTTGGTGATCTACAAATTGCCAAGCCGTTATTACTCTGGGTCAACGATGGATTAATGGCTATATTTTTCTTTCTTATCGGTCTGGAAGTTAAAAGAGAGGTAATGGAAGGCCATCTTTCCACAATTAATCAGGCAGCCTTGCCCTGTATTGCGGCTATTGGTGGAATGGTCATCCCTGCTTTGGTGTTTGTCGCGTTTAATCATGCTGATCCACTCGCGATGAAGGGTTGGGCCATACCAACGGCAACAGACATCGCTTTTGCTTTGGGCGTTCTCTCCCTATTGGGGAACAGAGTTCCTATTTCCCTAAAAATATTTTTACTGGCCCTGGCCATTATAGATGATCTGGGTGCTATTATCATTATTGCACTGTTTTACACTGTCGAACTATCAACACTATCTATCATCATCGCGTCAATTTCACTGACTGTTTTATTCATTATGAACAGAATTGGTGTCGCAAAAAAAGCCGCTTATATTCTGGTTGGTGTCGTACTTTGGGTAAGCGTACTGAAATCAGGTGTTCATGCGACTCTGGCAGGCGTTGCTCTGGCATTTATGATTCCTTTAGTCTCTACTGATAAAGAAGGTAAAGTTTTCTCTTTGAGTAAGGAAATGGAACATGACTTACACTATTGGGTGGCATTTACGATCTTGCCACTTTTTGCGTTTGTTAACGCAGGAATTGATTTAAGAAATATCTCTCTAGAGCAAATGTTAAATCCTGTACCGATGGGAATTATGCTCGGTCTGTTTGTTGGAAAACAGCTTGGAGTCTTTGGTTTTTGTTGGCTCGCAATAAAAACGGGATTAGCCGACTTGCCGAAAGACACTAAATGGCTACAACTGTACGGGGTATCTATCCTTACAGGTATCGGATTTACCATGAGCCTGTTTGTTGATTCTCTAGCTTATGGTGATACGCAGATATATGAGTCAGCAGACAAGTTGGCTATTATCGTCGCTTCATTTCTTTCCGGAATTGTCGGCTATCTCATCTTAAAAAGATCGAGGAAGTGAATGATTTTAACCGCCGCTTTCTCCACCATTGATAGTGGCTGACGAAATCATATCGATAAATAAACCCAGGTAAGGTAAACACGATAAATAAACAAAACCCGGTTGCATAAAATCTCCAATCCTGAGTGTGTAACTGCACTGTCATCTTTTTCTCAAACCCAAGTGCGATTAGTCCGGCGATAAAATACAGTAACAACCATTCCAGTAGGCGCATTCCCGGCATTTTTTTGTTGTCTGTTTTATAACGAATAGAAAACGCTCATTTAACCAGGGCAGGTTTGCAGCAATAAAAGAAATGATTAGTAATAACCAAAGACTGTAGCACTTGTACTCATTAAATAGTCAACATGGCATTAACACAGATTGCCAACAATGTGCCGGGCATTAATCCTAAAACGAGTAACGCCAGACCATTAACGCTCAGCGCAAAACGCATTTGTTTTGATGCCTTGATTGCAGTCATTGAATCCGCTTTATCGAAATACATAAGTTTTATTACCCTTAAGTAATAGTAAGCACCAATGATTGAGAAGAAGACTGCTGCCACTGCTAACCAGACGAAACCTGCATCTACTAACTCTTTGAGAACAAACCACTTACCCCAAAAACCCAGAAAAGGTGGCACTCCAGCCATGGAGAACATCAGTATCAACATAATGAAGGTAAACCACGGACTCCTGTCGCAAAGGCCTTTGAAATGATCGAGTTGGTCTGCTTCAAAACCCTTCCTACCCAGCAAGATAATCATCGCAAAGGCTCCCATACTCATCAGGGCATAGGTAATGATATAGAACATAGAACCGGCATAACCGGATACCGTGCCTGACAAAATTCCTAATAATAGATAACCGACATGCGCGATAGTCGAATAAGCCAACATACGTTTGATGTTGGTTTGTGAAATGGCAATAACATTACCTACCGCCATGGATAGTAGTGACAGGATAATGAGCACCCCCTGCCAATCACTCACCAGGGAATATAAACCATCTACCAAAAATCTCATCGCCATGGCAAAAGCTGCCAGCTTGGGTGCACTAGCGATAAATAAGGCCACGCAGGTCGGTGCACCTTGATAAACATCCGGCACCCACATATGAAATGGCACAGCACCAAGTTTAAATGCGATGCCTATCAGGATAAATACCAGGCCGAAAACCAGTAATGTATTATCGGTATCACTGCCGATGCTTGCTGCGATATTCGCCATTTCCAGTTCCCCTGTGACACCGTAAATCATCGACATACCGTATAACAACATGCCTGATGCGATAGCACCCAACACAAAGTATTTCATCGCGGCTTCTGATTCTGTCGTTGATTTTCTAAGCATTGCAACCATGGCGTAGAGTGATAACGACAATAATTCCAGACCAAGATAAATAGTGAGTAGACTATGTGCTGAAATCAGGATCATCATGCCGAGAACAGCAAATAGGCCTAAAACAAAATATTCTCCTTGCATCCAACCGTGTTCTTTCAGATATTCATGTGCATAAAGAAATGCAAAGAAGCTGGTCACGAATACAAAGATTTTTAGAACGACACTCATACCGTCACTGACAAAACTATTACCAAATGCGTAAGTCGTTTGTTCCGGGCAATAAATCAGCACGCATGTAGCGGTTAGAATAAGCGCAAGCTGGGATAAGTAATAAGTTAGCCTACGGTATAAATCTTTACTGAATGTGTCTGCGACTAAAATGAGACTGGCGAAAGTCAGCATTAATATCTCAGGTATCAATAGCAGGATGTCAGATGCTGATATCATATTCAGGTTCCTTCCTTCGACTGCATCACGTGCTCAAATAAATGTTCCATCGTCGGATGCATTACATCAAATAAGGGAGCCGGATAAAGCCCAAACACTAATACAGCAATACCAAGTATCGACAGGATAAATGTTTCACGCGAATTAACATCTTTTAGTTTTGCTACATTATCATTAGATACATCACCGAAAATAACTCTTTTGTACATCCCTAATGTATAAGCCGCGCCGAGTATTAATGTTAATGCTGCCAGAAATGCTATCCAGAAGTCAGCCTGATACGCACTCAGGATAACAACAAACTCACCGACAAAACCTGACGTTCCCGGCAAACCTGAATTAGCCATAGCGAATAACATCATAAATGCGGCAAAATGCGGCATGGTATTAACCACGCCGCCGTAGTCACTAATTTGGCGGCTATGAACCCTGTCATACATAATCCCAACACAAAGAAATAAAGCGCCGGAAATAAAACCGTGGGAAATCATTTGGATCATCGCGCCTTCCAGCCCAAATACTGCAGCTTCTGCAGAACCCGTTGTCTCTACAATAGTAAAGCCGATAAAAAAACCCAGAGTAACGAATCCCATATGTGATATTGACGAATAAGCAATCAGCTTTTTCATATCCTGCTGTACCAGGGCGACAAAACCAATATAAACAATAGCAATCAACGACAGGATAATCATTGCACAGTCAAAATACGCACTGGCACCAGGAGTAATCGGTAAACTGAATCGAAGAAAACCATATCCGCCAAGTTTCAACATAATCGCAGCCAGTATCACTGAGCCTCCAGTGGGTGCTTCAACATGAGCATCTGGCAGCCATGTATGCACTGGCCACATGGGTATTTTCACGGCAAAAGCCAGGAAAAAAGCGATAAAGAGTAATTTCTGCGCATCTAAATCCAGTGGCAAATTATGCAACTCCAGGATGTTAAAACTACCTGACCGAGAATATAGATAGAGAAAAGCCACTAACATGAAAACTGAACCAAAGAAGGTATACAGGAAAAATTTAATCGTCGCATAAACGCGATTCGGTCCACCCCATATCCCGATAATTAAAAACATCGGAATTAACATCGCCTCCCAATACACATAAAACAACATAACATCCAGCGAAGAGAAGACTCCATTCATCAGACCTTCCATAATTAAAAAAGCCGCGAGGTACTGGGAAATTCTTTTGTTTATAACTTCCCATGCCGCCAGAATCACCAACACTGTTATAAAAGTAGTGAGTATGATCAACGGCATGGCAATACCATCAACGCCAAGATGATAGTTGATGTTAAAAGATTCTATCCAGTACGCGAACTCAACAAACTGCATTTCATGCGTATTGAAATCAAAATTTTTGTACAGCAAGGTGGATAACAAAAATGTCAGTACTGCAATCATCAAGGCTACTATCTTGGTAGTATTTTCCTGTCTGTCTCCTGCATACAGTACCAGTACGCCTCCGATGATCGGCCCCCAGATCAACAAACTCAATATTGGTATATTCGCTGACATTTTTTAATTTTTCATTTATGACTAAATTAATTTATGCACGAACACGCCAAGCAACAGTAACAAACCTATAATCATGGCAAACGCATAATGGTATAAATAGCCTGACTGTATTTGTCTAATGACGCCTGAGAATTTCCTGACCGACGATGCTGAACCATTGACAATAAATCCATCAATGAATCTGACGTCACCTATTTGCCAAAGTAGTCGGCCTATTTCTTTTGCACCTCCAGCAAAAACTTTTTGGTAAAAATCATCAAAGCCATACTTATTCAACAACAAGCGATAGATGATACCCAGAGTTTTCGCAATCTTTGCCGGCATGTGTGGAAATTTGATATACAACAACCACGCTGTAAACACACCCGAAAGCGCAAGAATTATGACTATGGGATGTCGAATGCCATGCACAAAAAATTGCCATGCGATTTCATACCACTTACCATGATAGTGATGTCCCATTTCAAATAAAACATTATGGCTTTCAGCAACCTGAATTGCATCACCAAAGTAATCTCCAAACAGGATCGGCCCAAGCAACCACGCCCCCAAAATCAGCGATGGGATCGCCAACATAACAAGCGGGACAGTCACAACGGCCGGACATTCATGCAATTGTTCCCAAGTATGTTTATCCATCCTTTCCTTTCCGTGAAAGGTCATGAAAAATAATCGGAAGCTATATAATGCAGTGATAAAGACTCCTGATAAAACAGCGTAGTAGGCATAACCTGCGGCCGGTAAAGTCGATAGATGCACTGCCTCTATAATGGCATCCTTGGAAAAGAAACCGGAGGTTCCAGGGAAACCAATCAATGCGATCGATCCTACCAGACAGGTAACCCATGTAATGGGGAGATACTTATAAAGACCTCCCATCTTGCGCATATCCTGCTCATGATGCATGGCGATAATGACTGCCCCGGCTGCAAGAAATAATAAAGCCTTAAAAAAAGCGTGCGTAACCAGATGAAACATCGCTGCGGCATAGGCAGAGGCACCAAGCGCGACAGTCATATAACCCAATTGTGACAAGGTTGAATAGGCAATCACACGTTTGATATCGTTTTGGACCAGACCCAACAGCCCCATAAAAAATGCGGTAGTGGCACCGATTATCAAGATAAAATTCAACGCCGTTTCAGATAACTCATAAAGTGGCGACATGCGAGATACCATAAAGATACCTGCGGTGACCATGGTCGCTGCATGAATCAAGGCTGAAATCGGCGTTGGGCCTTCCATGGAATCGGGTAACCAAACATGTAAAGGAACTTGCGCGGATTTACCCATCGCACCAATAAATAAACAGATGCAAATTACCGACATCAGTGACCATGATTCATCACCCCATATAATAACGGTCGCAGAAGCTAAAACAGGTGCTTGCTCAAACACTTCAATATAGTCCATTGACTGAAAATGCATCAGTATGGCGGCAATACCCAGGAGGAAACCAAAATCGCCGACACGATTTACCAGGAATGCTTTCAGATTTGCGAAGATTGCGCTTTCACGTGTAAACCAAAAACCAATCAATAGATATGACACTAGTCCGACGGCTTCCCAGGCGAAGAATAACTGCATGAAATTATTCGACATCACCAGCATCAACATGGAAAAGGTGAATAATGAGATGTAACTGAAAAATCGTTGATAACCTGGATCGTCATGCATATAACCGATGGTATAAATATGGATCATCCATGAAACAAAGGTAACCACCACCATCATGGTGACAGATAATTTATCGATCAAAAAACCAATTTCAAAATGCAGATTGCCACTGTTGAGCCAGGTATAAATAGTCTCGTTATAGATTCCTCCAGCGTTATAAAAAAGATGATAATAGGCCAGCATGGAAAGAATGGAAGAGATCCCAACGCCGATGATTGTTATCCAATGTGCCCCGGCACGACCGATTAATTTTCCAAATAATCCTGCAATGACTGAACCAAGCAGAGGCGCTAATACGATAGCGAGATAGATATCTTTCCCTCCGTCCATAAACAGTCGGTCAAACAAATTCAACGTGGCTAACCCTCCATGCTCTTCAAGTCATCAACATCAATGGTGTTCCTGTTACGAAACAGGACAACAAGAATGGCTAAACCTATCGCCGCCTCCGCTGCGGCCACAGTTAATATGAAAAACACAAATATCTGACCATTGATATCGTGCAAAAAATACGAAAAGGCAATGAAATTCATATTCACTGATAACAGCATCAATTCGATGCACATCAATATGATTAAAATGTTTTTTCGATTCAAAAATATTCCAGCCACACTGATACAGAAAAGTAACGCGGCAAGAATCAGAACCTTAGACAAGGTAATCATGAGGAGTCCTTTACAAAAGTCGGTTCTTCTGAATCGTCATGTGCTTCTTCTTGCAAATGTTCATCAGTATCCCCAACTACCTCTTTGTCCTGCATTTTGACAATTCGTAATCTATCTGTACTTTTAACAGTTACCTGATGGCCTGGATTTTGTGCTTTACTGGAACGTGGAGTGCGTATAGTGAGTGAAATCGCAGCAATAATAGCAACCAATAAAATAGCGCCTGCAATTTCAAAGGGATACAAGTAAGAGGTATACAGGATTTCACCCAACTCCCTGATATTACTGTAATCAGCACCACGACGTTGAACAACATCGCTTGCCAAATTGAACTCCCCAGCATTAATTACCAGTACCATGGATAAGGCCATCAAAATTGCGACTGTGATCCCGATAGGTAAATACCGTGCAAAACCCTCGCGTAAAGCTGACAGATTAATATCCAGCATCATGACAACGAACATAAATAAGACCATGACCGCACCTACATAGACCAGTACTAATGTAATCGCCAGAAACTCTGCTTCAAGTAGTATCCAAACCGCAGAACTTGAGAAAAACGCAAGGATCAAAAACAACGCCGCAAACACTGGATTACGCACAGTGATCAGCAGTCCAGATGATGTCAGCAACAAAGCAGAAAATATGTAAAAGATTGTTTGCTCGATCATCTGTATGGTGCTTCCTCTGCCCGATCATTTGCAATCCGTTCTTCTTCTTGTTTGCCCACTTCAAGCAACATTTCTTTGGTCATTAATAAATCTTTACGTTGCTCACCGTGATATTCAAAGATACGCGTTTCAACAACGGCATCCACCGGGCAGGCTTCTTCACAGAAGCCACAGTAAATACACTTTGACAAGTCGATGTCATAAACTGTCGTACGACGACTATTGTCTTCGCGTAATTCAGATTCGATAGTGATTGCAACTGCCGGACATACCGCTTCACATAATTTGCAGGCGATACAACGTTCCTCTCCATTGGGATAACGGCGCAAGGCATGAAGTCCGCGAAACCTTTGTGACTGTGGTGTTTTTTCCTCCGGATATTGCACCGTTACTTTTTTTCTGAACAAATGACGCCCGGTCAACCGCAATCCCCTGATTAGCTCAAGGAGAAATAAACTTTTTATATACCGCGCTATTTTTTTCATCATCTATACCTAATCAAACCAGAGCGGCATATCCACTACGGCCATGACGGATACAACGATTAACCAGACAATAGTAATCGGAATAAATACTTTCCAGCCCAGACGCATGATCTGGTCATAACGATAGCGTGGGAAAGTTGCACGAAGCCACAAAAACATAAACAGGAAGAATGAAGTTTTAATCAGTAACCAGTGAATACCCTCGCCAAGTAAAGTGCCGATAACAGGCACTCTGAAAACAGCTTCCGGTAATATTCCCTGTAAAGGTGACAACCAACCTCCAAAAAACAGGACCGCTGTCAGAATTGCAATAATAATCATATTGGCATATTCAGCCATGAAAAAAACTGAAAAGGCCATACCGCCGTATTCCACATGAAAACCCGCGACGATTTCCGACTCGCCTTCCGCAACATCAAAAGGTGCGCGATTGGTCTCGGCGACACCTGAAATAAAATAAACGACCGCCAGCGGTAACAAAGGTAACCAAAACCAGTGAATGAAGCTACCTCTCTGCGCATCCACAATATCGCCCAGATTCAAACTGCCTGCAGCCAATAACACACCGACCAGGGCGAAACCCATAGCAATTTCATATGACACTATTTGCGCGACGGAACGCATGGTACCCAGAAAGGCATATTTTGAGTTAGATGCCCAACCCGCAACAATCACGCCATACACAGCAAGTGATGTCAGCGCTAATATGTAAAGTAATCCGGCATTGATATCGGCCAAAACCAGAGTATCTTCAAACGGTATTACCGCCCAAGCAGCCAGAGAAGGTGCCAATGACAAAACCGGCGCAATCACAAACAATGTTTTATTCGAGCCTGTTGGAATAATTATCTCTTTAAAAATTAATTTAAGAGCATCCGCAAACGGTTGTGCCAGTCCCCACAGATGATAACCGAATACGCCCACTCGGTTTGGCCCGATTCGCCCCTGAATATATCCAATCACCTTGCGTTCAAAATAAGTTAAATACGCAACTGTAAGCATTACTGGTGTAATTATTACTGCAATCTTCAATACAGTTTCAATCGTTAACACAACATGTGCATGTATTGATACCGGAAACAATTGTTCTACCAAAGGAGTAATAAGGTTGGTTCGGATCCATTCCATCATACTCATGCTTTCCTCAAGCTGACATATCCATGCCATGGGCCTAATTCAGAATGAATTGGTTGCGCCGCTTGTATCAACACGCAGTCAGCAGAAATATCTTTACTAATCTTGACAGGCGCATTGACGGATTTTTCTTCTTGCCCTGCAATCACAATATCACCGTCAGACACATCCAGCTTATCGGCAAGTTCCTGATTAATATGGATCGAATCTTTGTTGCCACACGATTTTTGTAATGCATTCGCCCTTCTGATCATCGCATCGATAGCAAACATAGGGACCTCTGTAATTCTTTGCAGTAAACCATTTCGAGACAAACCACTGTTTGACGTATCGGATACTGTCCAGCTACCGACGCTATTCAAGGTAGTACCTGCGATGATACCGGTTATTTCTTTTCTGACTTCTTCCAGGTTGTTATATTCAAATGCTTCAGTATTATTCAATAAGTTTCCCAATACACGGAGTATTTTCCAGCTCGGTCGCGCCTCGCCCACCGGCGGTACCGCCTCAGCAAAACTTTGTGATAGTCCTTCAACATTAATAAAGGTGCCGGACATTTCCGCGAAAAGTGCAATAGGTAAAAGCACATCCGCATATTGTTTCATGGCTTCCGACTGATAAGCCGTCATCAAAACGACGAACTCGGCAGCCTGCAAAGCCTGACGTGCTTTATGTCCATCCCAGCAATCAAGCTCCGGTTCAATCCCCAAGAGCAGATAAGCTTGCAAAGGCTTTTCCAACATTGCCGCCAGCGTCAGTCCGGCAGTATCAACAGATTCCCCTCCCACGCCTCTGTGCGGCAACACGCCTGTCAGATGCGCACCGCTGGTATTTGCCGCTTCACTGAGGAAACCAAATTTTAAATTACCCAGTTTAGCAATAGCGAGAGCCAGATATTTTAATGTTGAATACTCATGATGCGCAGTCGCAAGGTTACCCAGAAGCACCGAACCATCTTCAGCAGCGGATAATTTTTTCGCGATAACCCGATGTTCGTCACTCACGACCACATTTTCCACTAGTGGTTGAATAGAGGTATCAGCAACATTCTCCTCAAACTCGAAAAGAGCCTTGAGGATGCCGCCAAGTGCTGTTGTTATTTCTGCGGGGGATGTGATTATTTTTGCAGAAAGATCATAATTAAAAACGTAATCAATAGAATTAATCATCATCACGTCTGCACCCTTTAGGGAGGCTTTACGCAATCGGTGGTTAATCATCGGTTGCTCTTTTCTGACGTTGCTGCCAATGACTAATACTGCGTCAAGATCTTCCAGCGCAGAGATCGACTGTCCCAGATAAGGAAAAACAGGATCTGACTCTTGCTGTCTGAAATCATTTTGCCGCAGTCGCGAATCTATATTATTACATCCAATCCCGCGCAATAATTTTTGAAATAAATACAGTTCTTCCAGTGTCGATGCAGGTGATGCCAGGCCACCTAATTGTTCACCACCGTGATTTGATAATATATTACCCAGCTTGTCACGTACCAACTCAAGCGCGGTTTCCCAATCTGTTTCCTGCCAATCACCGTTGATTTTTATCATGGGTGTCTGTAAGCGATCTTCGCTGTACATACCCTCATAGCTGAATCGATCACGGTCTGATATCCACACTTCGTTAATCGCCTCGTTTTCTGCGGGAACAACGCGCATAACACGATCACCCTTGACATGAAGTTGTACATTCGAACCCACAGAGTCATGTGGTGCAATACTTTCTCGCTGAATCATTTCCCATGCCCGTGCGGAATATCTGAAAGGTTTGGAGGTCAATGCACCCACCGGACAGACATCAATAATATTGCCTGATAATTCGGAAGACACGCTTTTTTCAATATAAGTACCAATCTCCATACGCTCGCCTCGTCCAGTAGCGCCCATTTCGCGCAGGCCAGCGATTTCTTCGCCAAATCGAATACAACGTGTGCAGTGAATACAGCGCGTCATATCAGTCTGAATTAATGGACCAATATTTTTGTCCTGAATAACACGTTTGCTTTCCTGATAACGCGAAACACCTTCGCCATAACCCATAGCAAGATCCTGCAACTCACATTCTCCCCCTTGATCACATATCGGACAATCCAGAGGGTGATTAATCAACAGAAATTCCATCACGGATTTTTGGGCTTCAATGGCAAGTTTTGATCGAGTAAAAACTTTCATTCCCTCCATCACCGGCGTGGAGCATGCAGGTAAGGGTTTCGGTGCCTTCTCCACCTCGACCAGACACATGCGACAGTTTGCCGCGACCGTTAACTTTTTGTGATAACAAAACCTCGGAATATAAATATCATTGGCATCAGTCACCTCAATCAGCGTCTGCCCCGGGCTTGCCGGTAATTGTGTACCATCAACTTCTATTTGCAATGTTTTGTCGGTCATGACGAATCATTAACGGTACGAAAAGTTAAGGATACTCGCCGATTACGTGGGAACACATGATGATTCTGCCGGTCGTTACGCTTCGGTTCAATTCCATGTTGCCAGACATAACGGCTATCGCCCTTTAGCACCAGCAGACTGCGACGCTGTAATACGATCTCAAAAGCAGTTTGTCTGTCTTTGCGATCAGGGATAATCTTCATCATGCAATCACTCGCCAAAGACAACGACGCCACCACCGGACCGAAACCATCACGATCACTGTGTGGCGCAATCCCCTGCCCCGGCTGATATTCATTGACAATTAACTGGCTTGGCGGAGTTGTAAATATACTTTGCTCTACAAGACGCTCGGCAAAACGATGTGCCCAGTCCGGTAACTCACCCAGCCGCTGTTCAGCATTGACAGTACGCTTGCTGTAGTCATAACGATAACCGTAATGCTGTACTCGTCGCCGTAGATCATCATTCCACGATTCCTGATCTATCGCGGATAATAATATGCGCTCTTCTTCATCGGTAATAAAATCAGGAATATATTCAGCACCGCCCCGGCATAAAAGCTCCTGCTGTTGCGGAGATACATTCAGGCGTTGATATTCGTGCCTTACGTCAGCGATCCCGGAGAAAAGATCGGGTTGTTGTACCGAGGTATCCATCATTGTTGCCGTTGTCCTCTTATTAACCCGAGTGCAAAATCACGACTATTCTTATTCTTCATCACAATTTCCTTCAGGCCGAAATTTCTGTATTCAAAATCATTGGAACTGCTTTGAAGTATATATTCAAATACCCGGTAGTTTTTATGGAGTTTGTGTGTCGGGTAAATCGCCGGGTTAAGATAAATGATATACGTCTCGTCGCATTCTGACTTCTGCACAAATACTGTCCAATGATTTGCCAGGTCCTCCATACTTTGCTCACCCTTAAGCGTTTTTGGTGCCAGTACAAATGACAGCATCAACACGGCAGTACGTGCTCCCATAGAAGAAGTACAGGAAATATCTGACAACACATCCAGCTGTTTTCCCTGTTTAAGTTCAAACTGATCGAACAAGCCATGTTCTCTATTAATGTTTTCGGCTATCCGCAACATATTCTCTGACGCATCAATTCCGATATAACTTGTTTCCTTTTTGTACGCTTTCTTCTGCTCCATCATCTTGGCGATATCGTACTTGTCGATGTCTGTATCATTTGTCTGCTCGGGCAAGATAGAAGCCAGACTTAACCCCGCAGTCATGGGACCGCAACCGAAATCAACAAACAAAAGTGGCTGTGGCAAAGCATCTTTAAAGCATTCAGATAACGCACGCCTAGCCTGAGAAAAATGCATTTTTAGATTACACCGCACATAGAAGTCACTTCTGTAACAGGTTTTTTCCTTTTCATCATCAGGATCATATTTCTGATCAAAATCAGCCGATCCACGTTCTAATATCTTCTCAGCCAGGTCTTCATTTGGATATTTTGCTTCGTAATGATCTGCCGCATAATCACATGCGTCGCTGTTCTTTATTTGGTCAACTATGAATTCAAATGAACTCATCTCCGCAATCGCCTTCCTGATACCTTACTAAGCCGCATCCTTCTTCACCGCCACCAAACAGGATTTATGATCTATGTGATATTGAAATTCGTCACGGAATCTTTTTACAAAACTTTGCACCGGCCAGGCTGCCGCATCGCCCAGGGCGCAAATAGTTCTGCCCTCGATCTTGTTCGCGACATCAATCAATTTATCCAAATCTTCTTGCTCGCCTTGTCCGTTCTCAATGCGTTTAATCACGCGATACAACCAGCCGGTTCCTTCACGGCACGGCGTGCATTGACCACAGGATTCCGAGTAATAAAATCGTGAGATACGCTCAAGCACCCGCACCATGCAAGTCGTTTCATCCATCACGATCACAGCACCGGAACCAAGATACGATCCGGCTTTCTGAATAGATTCATAATCCATATTGACTTCCATCATGTCTTTTCCGTGCATGACCGGCACCGATGATCCCCCGGGGATCACGGCCTTTAGCTTATTGCCATTACGTACGCCACCGGCAAGCTCAAGTAATTCCGCAAAGGACATTCCCAAGGGCACTTCAAAATTGCCCGGCTTATTCACGTGGCCGCTGACTGAAAAACATTTACTGCCACCACTGTTGGCTACGCCCATTGCAGCGAACCAGTCGGCACCATTTCTGATAATGGAGGGAACCGAGGCAAAAGATTCTGTATTGTTGATTGTCGTCGGCTTACCATACAATCCAAAGTTGGCTGGAAACGGCGGTTTAAAACGTGGCTGGCCTTTTTTACCTTCCAATGATTCCAGTAAGGCGGTCTCTTCACCGCAAATATAGGCACCTGCGCCCAAAGTTCCATAAATATTCACTTCAACATCTGTGCCCCTGATATTACGACCCAAATACCCTTGCTCATATGCTTCCTGTAACGCGGTTTCGAATCTTTGGCAGGGCTCATCCATAAACTCACCGCGCATATAGTTGTACGCCACTTTGGTGCCCATGGCGTAACATGCAATGGCTAATCCTTCCACCAGAGAATGGGGATTGAAGCGTAGAATATCTCGATCCTTACAGGTGCCAGGCTCGCTTTCGTCCGAGTTGCATACAACATATTTTGGACCGTCGATATTTTTTGGCATGAAACTCCATTTCAGTCCGGTTGGAAAACCAGCCCCGCCACGTCCACGTAATCCGGATGCTTTGATGATTTCAATAATATCTTCGGGCGGGATCCGCTCACGGACCACTTTTAACCAGGCTTCATAACCTCCCACTTTTTTATAATTTTCAAACGTCCATGGCTCATCAAACTGACGCGTTGCGTAACAAACCTGATCCAACTTTAGCATCCGTGTTAGTCCAGTTTATCCAGGATTTTATCGACCTTTTCAGGGGTTAAATGCTCATGGTAAACATGATTCACCATCATCATCGGCGCACCGCAACAAGCGGCGAGGCATTCTTCCTCTTGTTTCAGGTGACAACGACCATCTTCAGTGGACTCGCCCTCTTTAATACCCAATTTTTTCTCTATATGCCTCACGATTTCATCTGAGCCGTTCAACATACACGAAACATTGGTGCACACGGAAATGCTGTTGCGTCCCACCTTTTCTGTTTCCAGCATTGAGTAAAATGAAGCAACTTCGTACACGGCAATTGCAGGCATCTCAAGATATTCCGCTATTGCATCCATTAGCGCCGTGGTCAAATAGCCCTGGTTCTCATGCTGTACTTCACGACATGCCGCCAATACCGCAGACTGTTTCTGATCCGCAGGGTACTTCAAAATCCAGCGATCAATCTCTTCGCGAGCATGGGAAGAAAGCAAATCTTTAGCTGACGCAGCCATTTATCGATCAATCTCTCCGAACACAATATCTTGCGTTCCAATAATCGCCACTACATCTGACAGCATATGGCCTCTGACCATTTCATCCATTGCAGATAAATGTGCAAATCCGGGAGCGCGGATTTTCAGCCTGTAGGGTTTGTTGGCACCATCGGAAATCAAATAAATACCAAACTCACCTTTCGGATGTTCGACTGCGGTATACGTTTCACCTTCCGGTACACAGTAGCCTTCCGTAAATAATTTAAAATGGTGAATCAGCGCTTCCATATCGCCTTTCATTTCTCCACGTTTTGGTGGAGCCAGCTTATGGTCGTCCAGAATGACCGGGCCGGGATTTTGTTTTAGCCAGGTAATACATTGTTTGACGATACGATTTGACTGACGCATTTCCTCCATGCGTACCAGATAGCGATCATAGCAATCACCATTGGTACCGACCGGAATATCAAAGTCGACATGATCATAAATTTCGTAGCTTTGCTTTTTACGTAGATCCCATTCGACACCCGAACCTCGTAACAAAGGGCCGGTAAAACCCAGCTGTAGTGCACGCTCTGCTGTTACTATTCCAATATCAACAGTACGTTGTTTCCAAATTCTATTATCCGTCAGTAATATTTCATATTCATCAATACAGCCTGGAAACTTTTCTGTGAATCTCTCGATAAAATCCAGCAAGGAACCTTGTCTGTCCCTGTTCATGTCCTTCACTTCTTTTTCGTTATGCCATTTTGATACCTCATACTGTGGCATGTTATCCGGGAGATCCCGATAAACACCACCAGGACGCAAGTAGGCTGCATGCATACGTGTACCGGATACTGCCTCATAACAGTCCATAAGATCTTCACGTTCACGAAAACAATACAGGAACATGGTCATCGCACCAACGTCCAATGCGTGTGTGCCGAGCCACAAAAGATGATTTAAAATACGCGTAATTTCAGCAAACATGACGCGAATATATTGCGCACGGATTGGAGGTGTGATGCCCATTAATTTTTCTATTGCCATCACATAAGCATGTTCATTACACATCATGGAGACATAATCGAGTCTATCCATATAACCAATACTCTGGTTATATGGTTTGTATTCCGCTAATTTCTCCGTACCTCGATGTAACAAACCAATATGCGGATCAGCCCTTTCAATCACTTCACCGTCCATCTCCAGCACCAGGCGCAGGACACCATGCGCTGCAGGATGCTGCGGCCCAAAATTCATGGTCATATTACGAATCTCAGGCATTTTTTTGTCCCTCTTCCAGTACTTCTTCGCTCCTCGTATCTTCGTAACGATTATCATGACGAATCACTCTGGGAACCAAAACACGATTTTTTATCGTAACAGGCTGATAAATAACACGTTTTTGTTCTTCGTCATAGCGAACTTCAACATTACCTTGCAACGGAAAATCTTTTCTGAACGGATGACCTACAAAACCATAATCAGTCAGAAGTCTTCTCAGATCAGGGTGACCTTCAAATAAAATCCCGAATAAATCAAATGCTTCACGTTCATACCAATTCGCTGATGCCCAAATACCCACCACTGACTCAATCTTTGCGGGTGTATCGTCAATCATGCAACGAACCCGTAATCGTTGATTGTTTGTAATCGACAATAAATGGTAAACCACGGCAAAACGAGATCTTGCTTGTGCGGCATCATCAAAAATTTCCTCGCTGACACCACGGCTGAAACCCGTGCTTGACGTACTTTGGGTTTCCCAATCTGCCTTACCAAAGACTGAATAATCCACACCGCAAAGATCGACTAATTGCTCAAAGGAATATTCAGATTCATCTCTCAGCAATTGACATACAGAAAGCAATTGATTGGGGCTTAACTCGACAACTGCCTGATCATGAGCAACATAAGCATCCCTGATGGCTGTACCAAAGCGTGCGACCAAAGAATCCACGAGGCGATTCATCAGTGTATCATTAGAATTTTTCATGCTTTGTTATGCAGTTGCTTATGTGCACAAACTTTAAACTACCGGGCAATGGTGTTAGTTCGTTTGATTTTATTTTGTAGTTGTATAATCCCAAATAGAAGTGCTTCCGCTGTTGGCGGACAACCAGGAACATAAACATCCACAGGGACGATACGATCACAACCGCGAACGACAGCATAGGAATAATGATAATAACCGCCGCCATTCGCACATGAACCCATGGAAATAACCCAGCGCGGTTCAGCCATCTGGTCATAAACTCTGCGTAATGCTGGAGCCATTTTATTGACCAGTGTTCCTGCCACTATCATGACGTCAGACTGACGAGGACTGGGTCTGAATATCACACCGAAACGATCCATATCATAACGAGAGGCACCTGCCTGCATCATTTCGACCGCACAGCACGCCAGACCAAAGGTCATCGGCCACAATGAACCTGTTCTGGCCCAATTTACAACATTATCCACGGACGTCGTCACAATTCCTTTTTCGTGAACTGTAGCTTCCATCTCCGCAGGTTGCTGTTCTACTCCCATTCCAGAGCTCCTTTGCGCCACTCATAAATAAAACCAATGACCAACACGCCCAAAAATATCATCATCGCCCAAAATCCTGCCATACCTACTTCGTCAAGGACAACAGCCCAGGGAAACAAAAATGCGATTTCAAGATCAAAGATGATAAACAGGATAGCCACGAGATAATAACGAACGTCAAACTTAATTCGGGCATTTTCAAAAGCCTCAAATCCACACTCATAGGGAGATTGCTTTGCACTGTCTGCACGGGCATGCCCCATCAATTTACCCAACCCAAACCCAATGACGAGCATTACCGTTCCCATCACTAGACCAATGGCAATGAATACAAGTATGGGGAAATAATTTTCCAACATTTGCAGTCTTTAAATACCCCCTTCCCAATTCAAAATAGCGGATAAGACAACCTGCCAACAAGCAACCAATTGCTAGCTTTGGTCCGACGTTATCCACACCCATCAAACGACAGCGGCAGTATACAATCTTGCCACTCATCAATCACTGAAATTAGAGAAATTTTTTGAATTTCAAGGATATTTTATTCGAAGGATCCCTGATTAAGTTTGAGTGAAGCAGCTTGTATTTATTGAATGTTCATAAATTAACACCTCGTGCAAGTATAGTGCATTGGCTACACAAAGCGTCAACCGACGCACGCGGTAAAACCTCTGCTCCCGAGTCTAACTAGCGCAGATTGAGGATATTTGGAGTGTGAGAAGACCGCAAATTCACAACCGAGGCAGGAATTTTACGGATGATAGCCATGATTCTTCCGTTAAGATCCAATCTGCTTTAACGTTGAAATGTTAGTAATAGAGATGATAAACGGCCAGTTTCTCCTGGCATTACAATCGAGACCACGCCCGCTAGCTCAGGATTCACAGGCCACGGACTAAAAAAACAATGAAATAAATGAGAAATTGATGAGATTTTATGATTTATCAGCCTGACCGAGTGCTGCAGCTTTCTTGAGTGCCACAAAGGCACGGCTGCCCTTATCAACACTCACAGCAGACTCGCTACCATCAGTAAAAATGGTCGCGTCGGCGGCATCTGTGTATTTAACTCCACCCTCCCAACTAACTTTATCCGCATAAAACTCCAGTGCTTCACGCAGTATCTTGTTCTGTTCTTCCAATACAGCAGAATCACCGGAATTTTTTCCACCAAACTTTCCACCAAATATCATTACCTTTTCCTCCCAGGGGTTTGGACACAAACACACCCCTTTGATGCTAGCACATTTCCAAAAACAATACCCGACACAAACCACGCCCCATCTCAAGGTACATCATTAAATTAGTTTACTATTTTATCCCCACTAGACTCTTGAATAAATCTCGCTCCCCTTTTTCTCAAATTCTGTCGCCTTTTCTCTCATTCCCTCTTCCAGGGCCTTATTCATACTATTGATGCCTTTTTTATCGGCATAATCACGAATATCTTGTGTGATCTTCATGGAACAAAAATTCGGTCCACACATGGAACAAAAATGAGCGACCTTGTGCGCATCCTTCGGCAAAGTTTGATCATGAAACTCGCGTGCCTTATCCGGATCAAGACTCAGATTAAACTGATCTTCCCAGCGAAACTCAAACCGTGCCTTCGATAAAGCATTATCACGTAATTGCGCAGCAGGATGTCCCTTAGCCAAATCGGCTGCGTGAGCCGCCAGCTTATAGGTGATAATCCCATCTTTCACATCATCTTTATTCGGGAGTCCCAAGTGTTCTTTAGGAGTGACGTAACATAGCATGGCCGTGCCGTACCAGCCAATCATTGCGGCACCAATGGCAGAAGTAATATGATCATAGCCAGGCGCAATATCGGTTGTTAGCGGCCCTAATGTGTAGAAAGGCGCTTCATCACATTCCCTGAGTTGCTTTTCCATGTTTTCTTTTATCTTATGCATGGGCACATGGCCTGGCCCTTCGATCATCACTTGTACATCGTGCTGCCACGCGATTTTAGTCAATTCACCCAGGGATTCCAACTCACCAAATTGCGCCTCATCATTGGCATCCGCAATACAGCCCGGGCGTAAACCGTCTCCCAGGGAAAAGGACACATCATAAGCCTTCATAATTTCACAAATGTCTTCAAAATGAGTATATATAAAACTTTCCTGATGATGCGCCAGACACCACTTGGCCATGATAGATCCACCGCGGGAAACAATCCCTGTCAGACGCTTGGCTGTAAGTGGAACATAGGCCAAACGGACACCGGCATGGATAGTAAAGTAATCCACACCCTGTTCTGCTTGCTCGATCAATGTATCTCTAAATATTTCCCAAGTGAGTTCTTCTACCTTACCCTCGACCTTTTCCAACGCCTGGTAAATAGGTACGGTACCAATCGGCACAGGAGAGTTTCGAATAATCCATTCACGAGTTTCATGAATATGCTTACCGGTCGAGAGATCCATGACCGTGTCCGCACCCCAGCGTATTGCCCAGATCATCTTTTCCACTTCTTCCTCAATGGAAGAAGTCACCGCTGAATTACCGATATTGGCATTAATCTTCACCAAGAAGTTACGACCAATGATCATCGGTTCAATTTCAGGATGATTGATATTGGCCGGGATAATTGCTCGACCCTCCGCGACTTCTTGGCGAACGAATTCAGGAGTAACTAAATCAGGCAAGTTAGCACCAAAACTTTGGCCAGCATGATGTGAACTCAAATTCTTATCCTGATAATCCTGAAAACGTTGATTCTCACGAATCGCGATATATTCCATTTCCGGTGTAATAACGCCCTGCCTGGCATAGTGCATTTGACTAACATTCCCGCCTGCTTTGACTCTACGAACGTTATTTTTTAAATTAAAACGAAAGTGCGACAATTCTGCATCACCAAGGCGTTTCTGAGCATAGAACGAACTCGGCGCACCAATCATTTCTGTATCCTCACGTTCGGCGATCCAGCCTGCACGCAATTCAGCTAAACCTTTGCGGATATCAATCCTTGCTTCCGGATCCGAATAAGAACCAGACGTGTCATATATAGTAATGGGTGCGTTTTCTTCAATCCCGGAGCCATTATGCGTTTTCGCTAAAGAGATCTCCCGCATAGGCACGCGAATATCTTTACGACTGCCCTGGACGTAAATTTTTCTTGAATTGGGAAAACCCTTGACCGCCTCTGCATCGGCAGTGGCCATTTGACTTAAAAAACTGTCTGTGTCTGCGCCCATGAAATCAGTTACTCCCAAAAATATTCGCGCCCACACAATTTGGAAATGTTGACCTTCCCACGTCGGCGTTACCCAGATCAGGTTCAAAGAATCACTCTCGGCCAGCACAAGCACCTCTAGCACCTTTCAACCTTCCTACGTCAGCAGATAAACATCTAGGACTATTCGTTTAGCCGACATCTCGTATAATACACCCCGATGCAACGCAATAGTAATACTTTTAAGTTTTGCATTACGGCCGCCCAGCCACCCCTTCCCCGCTTATCTGAGAGCCGACTTAATCAGTTCACAGGTCGTATAAATCCGGTTCTGACCTTTTGAACAGTTTCCCTAGCCTACCTAACAATGCTTATTTTTATATAAATTTCAGATAAGTTTACTGAACCTACTGTACAAACAAATGTTGATTTATCAAGTTTAACATTTCTGCAATTCTTTTCGCATGCTGAACGAAATAAACCTGTACCAGTTCCTCCATCTCATTGAAAATCTCCCCATCGGCATATTCAATTTACGGGGACCCTGGTAGCACATGGTGGTATCAGAAAACCTGATACTCCATCAATTAAGGTTCTGGACACCACACATGTTTCGTGGTTCCAAAAAGAAACGACTATTGACTTTACAACAGGCAAAACTTATTTAATCAACACGACATAACATTTCCATCACAAAATATGCTTTTGGATATCACCCAGTTTTGATTTATTATTTCCGGATTCCAAGGTGACTGTTTGTATTTCGCTATTGCCCGCTGCCCTGGGAATTCAGTCCCTAGATGGCTTGAACCGCCATCGTCCTTCTGCTGATATCCAGTCTACTGGCAAGAGATCCGTCCAAAGACATTGCCCTGCCTACGGAATGGATATTATATCTGTTAATCCACCCCTTGAAAGGGTTTCGAGTCTTTTTCCATCTCCAGATGGTCAATTCTCACCTGTTTGTGGAGATTCCATCTCTATTTTTGAGTGCATCCGCACAAACAAACTCAGTGCCTACACCTGAATTTGTAAGTATCTCGTTGATAAATGAGTCAGAGGAATCACCATTAATGATATGTGACTTTTTCACTCCTGCTTTCAACGATACAAGACAAGCATTCACCTTTGGAAGCATTCCCCGGGAAATAATACCTTCAGCGATTAAGCCCTCCACTTCATCAATGCCTAACGTTGACAAAAGCTTACCCTCAGCATCCAACACACCGTCAACATCCGTCATCAGGATCAATTTATCAGCTTTTATTTCTTGCGCTACGGCACTCGCAAGCTCATCGGCATTTACATTAAACCCCATGCTATCCGGCAGGGCACCTCCGGTAATTGAAGAAACGATAGGGATTGACTTATCAGATAACGACCCCAGTAACTCAGAATTAACCTCGCTCGGTTCGCCCACATATCCCAACTCAGGATGTTTTTGTTTAGCACTCACCAGACCTGTAGTACGATCAAAAATAACACCGTTGTATCCTCTGCGGTCAACTTCTAACTTGATTTCCTCGCTTATTTTCCGAAACACTGTATGAGCCAGCTCCAGAATCGTGCCATCGGTAATTCTCAGACCATTGACTTTCTTCACTTCGATCCCTTGCCTGGTCATCTCCGCATCCAGTTGGCGAGAGCCGCCGTGAACAATAATGACATTAATGTCCAGTCGTTTTAAAAAGACAATATCATCCACCAGCTTGGGGATGAGGGCGTGGGATGGATCATTCAGCACCGAACCACCGATCTTAAGGACAAAGTTATTCCCACTAAAAGCCTTCAAATAAGGAATGGACTCCCTTAATGAGGGGCCGTCAAAATTATGGTGCTCTGCAAGCTTTCTTGCAGTTTCAAGAAGAATAACATTGTGTGACATACAGGCCTCTCCTCCGCTTTTCCAAAACTCATTGTCCAAGGGATGTAATTATGAGGGGTACCGTGGACAAAATTATCATCCCCCCCATCTCACCTCTCCTGCAAAACAGGAAATAACAAAAACCAACGTAAGCCATTGATTTTTCATGGTGCCGATGGCCGGAGTCGAACCGGCACGCCCTAAAGCACTACCCCCTCAAGATAGCGTGTCTACCAATTCCACCACATCGGCCGGATGTATGGTTACTCGGACTGCTCTACAGGAATTGAGGGAATATCAAATTCAATTGTATCTACAGCGGGACTCTCTACAGGGACCACTTCTTCGGTAATCACCGACGGCACTTCTTCGACGACCAACGGCTCAACTTCAATGAGGCTCGGCGGAGTTCCTGCTGTAGGGACCACTTCTTCGGTAATCACCGACGGCGCCTCTTCGACGACCAACGGCTGACCTTCCATGAGGCTCGGCGGAACTCCTACACGCCCTGTTGCAATATAGCCAAGTAGTAAACTGTTACCCAGAAACAAAAATGCGAACACAGCGGTCGTCCTGGTTAAAAAATTACCGGAACCTTGACTGCCGAATACAGTCGAGGAAGCTCCGCTGCCAAAGGCCGCACCCGCATCCGCACCTTTTCCGTGTTGAATGAGAATAAGGCCTATTAAAGTCACAGCAACAATGACCTGAAAAACGAGTAAAACCACTTGTAACGATTGTGCATTTAAAAACTCCATCAATTCAAGACCTTTTGGCTGCATGGCATATGCTGAGGAATTGCTCGGTATCCAGAGAAGCCCCCCCGATTAAACCACCATCAACATCGACCATGTTAAAAATTTCAATTGCGTTAGTAGCTTTAACACTGCCCCCATAAAGTATTCTAACTTTGTCGGCTACCACATCATCATGCCGAGCCAACAACGACCTCACAAATGCATGTATTTCTTGCGCTTGTTCGGGTGTCGCTGTCTCACCTGTGCCAATCGCCCAAACCGGTTCATAGGCAATCACGGCATCACTAAATGAAGTAATCCCGGCTGTTTTTATGACAACATCCAATTGTCTTTCAATCACTGCTTCTGTGTCTGCAGACTCCCTGTCCGCTAACTGCTCTCCGATGCAAAGTATGGGAACCAACCCTGCTTCTTGTGCTCGTACAAACTTCTCTGCCACCAGCGTTTCCGTCTCATGATAGAGCATTCGACGCTCAGAATGCCCAACGATGGCGTACTTACATGAAAAATCTTTCAGCATCTCCGCTGCAACCTCTCCGGTGTAAGCCCCTGCTTTAAAATGCGAAATATCCTGTGCGCCCAAGCCGATCCCTGTATTATTAAATATCTCCGCCAATTCCGCCAAATACACATATGTTGGGCAGAATGCGATTTCAGCATCACATCCCGACTTCAGACCACTAATGACACTTTTCAATAACGGACGAATGGTGGCCAACGATCCATTCATTTTCCAGTTCGCCGCCACTAACGGTGTACGTTGCGTCATTTTCATACCCTGCCTGAGAGGTCGGGAATGTTAATATATTTGACGGTCTGAGTATACTCTTCTGGAGTAATCGCTGACCTAACGCAATCTTGGAATCGCTTACTGAACACAGGTATTGAACTTGCGGAAGGACATGTCAGGGTCTCTATTGAAAAATTGGTGGAAGAGGTTGAAGCCTGCGATTACCGGACATAACTTTCCACGCAATAGCAATTAGCCTTCATTTACGTCATTCGATTCCATAGCCTGAACACCAAGGCTCCCAAAAATCGAAACAATGAATGTATGTGAATAATTTTGTATTTTTACCGAAATAGTTATGTAAAAAAATAAGGGAATGTTCACTATTCAGGACGCAATTTTTATTTGAGCAAGATATTTTTTTGCACCACGATGCAGTCCGACATAGAGTATTTGTTCATAAACAGCATCTTCTATCACCTACAGGCATTGGATTGCAGGAATAACTTATGGTTGGTATGGGAAAGGTGTCTTTTTCAACGATAATCTTTTTTAGAAAAAAATACATAATAATCACTTAATTAAAGTGAATATTTCTGAAAATAATGATGCAACATCTCCATTTTATTACTGGATGCCTACTTAATCTTCATGTAGATATTCCACCGAACGATTTTTCCCGGCGCCGGGTTTCTTCACTCTCTTGTGCCGCAACACAGATGTAGTCTTGAGTTTTACATCAAGCCACTCATACAGTTCGCTAATTTCTCTACCATCAAGTTCCCTGATAGTGCCAACTCGTGAGCTGCGAGTTAACACAACCGGGCCGAAACGGACACGAATCAAACGACTCACGGTAATCCCTTGTGATTCCCAAAGACGTTTCACTTCATGATTACGTCCTTCCATGAGGGTGACGTGATACCAGTGATTGGCACCATCTCCGCCGGAATCAACTATATCCGAGAAATGTGCTGGACCGTCCTCCAGCTCCACACCTGATTGCAATTTATCAAGCACCTCTTGAACAACTTGACCCAACACACGAACTGCATACTCGCGGTCTATACCTGATGACGGATGCATTAGACGATTTGCAAGATCGCCATTGTTGGTAAAAAGCAATAATCCGTAAGTATTAATATCCAGCCGTCCGACGCCAATCCATCGTGAACCTTTCAAACGAGGTAATTTTGAGAATACGGTTGGTCTGCCTTCGACATCTTTCCGGGTACAAATTTCTCCTGCAGGTTTGTGATAGGCAATGACTCTGGTTTTTATGTCCGTTTTTTCAGGTAATTTAATTTGTTTGTTATCTAGCTGAACGCGATCTCCAGTGGCAATTGAATCGCCCAACCTGGCGGGCTTACCATCGACTGTGATGCGTCCCTGCCTGATCCATGATTCCACTTCACGTCGTGAACCCAGACCCGCACGCGCCAAAACCTTTTGAATACGTTCAGGTATTCTTTTTTCAGACATGAGTAGCGACAACGAGCCGAACGTTAATAATGCTTAAAACCTTTTAAACATAAGCTAAAAACAATCAACCAAAGGGAACTACATTATCTTCGTCGCTGATAACATCGCGAGTGTCTTTTGCATTATCCGCCCCGGGTTCAGGAATATTCTCACTGTCATCAATCGCAACTTGTTCAATGCTGGATTCCGGTTTGCTCGATTCAAATCTATCTGCGGCGGCTTTATTTACTTGTACCTTAGCTTCTTTTTCAAGTTCCTCGAATAGATCAGGATTGATTTGATCAAAATCCTTTATCTCGGAGAGTGATGGTAACTCTGAAAGTTTTCTCAGATTGAAATAATCCAGAAACTCCTTCGTTGTGGCTAATAATTCGGGTCTACCCGGGATATCCCTCTGCCCGACGACACGGATCCAGTTACGCTCCTGTAATGTCCTGATAATATTAGAACTGACACTCACACCTCTAATCTCTTCAATCTCGGCACGCGTTATGGGTTGACGGTAAGCGATAATGGCCAGTGTTTCCAGTAAAGCTCTGGAATACCTCGGAGGTCGATCATCAAACAAACGATTAATCCAGTCGGCATAATCACTATTGACCTGTATACGAAAACCGCTGGCAACCTCATTGACTTCTATACCACGCCCCTTATAGTCTTGGGCGACTTGCTCGATGGCTGCTCTAATATCCGCTTTTTCAGGGATATCGGACTCATTTTCAAAAATGGCTGATAACTGAGTCAGACTGACCGGTTTCTCGGACACCATCAGTGCCGCTTCAACAATATTTTTTAACTTTTGTTGATCCACTATTTTCTTGGCTCCCACTCCGGTAGAACCTAATCCTTTATGATGCAGCCTTGATATAGATTGGACCGTTTATTTCGTTTTGCACCATTTCTATCAGCGAACTTTTTAGTAATTCCAGAATTGCCAGTAAGGCGACAATCACACCACCTCGACCTTCTTCCGCGCCAAATAGTTCCTTAAAATCAATAAAATCCTCAGCAGTGATTTTATCCAGTACTATGGTCATACGTTCGCGCACGGACAATACTTCACGTTGTATCCGGTGATGTGTGTACATATCAGCTCTGGCTAGTACTTCGGCAAATACCCGAAGTAAAGCGTCCATGGAAACGTCTGGCTGCTGCTGAGTAGATTTTCGATCTGGAAATTCCGCAATAGCCCCGAAAATTTCGCGTTCATATCGAGGCAGCGCGTCTATATCTTCTGCGGCCCGTTTGTATCTTTCATATTCTTGTAACCGCCTGACCAACTCAGCACGCGGATCGTCCTCATCCTCATTGTCATCCACGGGGCTGGGCAATAACATTCTCGATTTAATCTCGGCCAACATAGCTGCCATTACCAGATATTCACCAGCTAGATCGAGCTGTAAATTCTCCATCAAATCAATGTAATGCATGTATTGCTCTGTGATCTGAGCAATCGGGATATTCACGATATCCAGATTTTGCCGCCTGATAAGATAGAGCAAAAAGTCCAATGGCCCCTCAAATGCCTCAAGAAAGACTTTCAATGCCTCCGGGGGAATATACAAATCTGTAGGAACTTCAGATAAGGGCTCACCATGAACTACGGCAAAGGGCCTCTCTTTTTGGTTACCTACCGCCTGATCTTTTTGAGCCTGATTTTCTGGTGATGGATTATCCGACATATTTAACAATAATATTCTATCTATGCTCAAGACCCATGGCTTGTTTCACTTCACTGATAGTTTCACGTGCGACTTCACGTGCGGCATCGCTGCCTTCGCTAATAATACCACGCACCGTTTCGAGATCTTCCTGAAATTCCTTTGCCCTTTCGCGAATAGGTGACTGCTCTTTCAAGATAGAATCTATCAAAGGTTCCTTACAGTCCAGACAACCAATCCCGGCGGTTCGACACCCGGTCTGCACCCAGTCTTTCACCTCATTATTGGAGTAAACTTCGTGCAAATTCCAAACATGACATTTCTCTGGTTCACCCGGATCATCACGACGTACACGATTAGTATCGGTCGGCATGGTTTTAATTTTCTCTTCCACACTGGCAGGGCTTTCTCGCAATGTGATGCTATTACTATAGGATTTGGACATTTTTTTCCCATCCAGACCGATAAACTTTGATGTGGGTGTTAGTAGTGCCTGCGGCTCCGGCAATATGACCTTACCCCCCCCTTCCAGATAACCGATTAGACGTTCCCGGTCTCCAATGCTGATATTCTGTTGTCTCTCAATCAGGGCGTGTGCCTTTTCAAGTGCCTGCTCATCTCCTCGTTCCTGATACTGTTTCCTTAAATCATGATAAAGACGATTATTCTTCTTACCCATCTTTTTGGCGGCGGCTTCCGCCTTATCCTCAAATTTCGCCTCACGACCATAAAGAAAGTTAAACCGACGGGCGACTTCACGGGATAATTCTACATGGGCGACCTGATCATCGCCCACCGGAACATGCCCTGCCTTGTAAATCAATATATCGGCGGTCTGTAACAGGGGATAACCCAGAAAACCATACGTGGTCAGATCTTTATTGCTGAGCTTCTCCCGCTGATCCTTATAGCTCGGCACCCTTTCGAGCCAACTCAACGGTGTACACATAGATAGCAGGAGATGTAATTCAGCATGTTCGGGCACATGAGACTGAATAAAAATCTTGGCGGCACCCGGATCGACCCCGGCGGCTAACCAATCGATCACCATATCCCAGACATTTTCTGAAATTACATGAGGATCTTCATATTCTGTGGTTAATGCATGCCAATCCGCGACAAAGAAAAAACATTCATACTCGTTCTGTAAACCTAACCAGTTTTTGAGTACACCATGGTAATGACCGAGATGTAGTTGCCCTGTCGGTCTCATGCCTGACAGAACTCTCTGATTGGCGGTACTGCTCAAATAAACATCCTCAACGATTAATATTCCGACCCTCAGTATACATCTATATGCCCATGGCAGAAACATCACCCATGCCTTCACGAACAATCACCGCCTGACCATCTGCCAGGTCGACGACCGTGGTGGCGTCTAATCCACACGCCCCCCCATCAATGACGAGATCAATTTGTCCATGTAGTACATCCGCGATTTCAACAGGATCAATCATTGGCATTTCATTTCCCGGCAATATCATACTGGTACTGAGCATCGGCTCACCCAGTTCTTCCAACAGATCCAGCACAATCCGCTTGTCAGGAATACGTACGCCTACAGTCTTACGCTTGGGGTGCTGTAATTGATTGGGCACATCTCGCGTTGCCGCTAACAAAAAAGTATAGGGTCCTGGTGTCACCGACTTCATTAAACGAAAAGATGCATTGTGAACTTTGGCATAGGTACTTATCTCGGAAAGATCCCGACACAACAGGGTTAAATCATGTTTTTTATCCAGCTTCCTGATTCTTTGAATTCTTTCCAACGCGGTTTTATCGCCGATATGGCATCCCAATGCGTAACAGGAATCCGTCGGATAGACAACTACACCGCCTTTGCGCACAATAGCCGCTGCAGACAGAATCAGTCGCTTCTGCGGGTTTACAGGATGAATTTCAAAAAACTGTGTCATAGAATAGTCTTGTTCATGAATGGTCCGAGCTAACGCTTTTCGATATGATTGCAGAACCAACATAATTTAAAGAGGCGTATATTACCTGCATGAAATTTTTGTTCGACTTTTTTCCAGTTCTGGCGTTCTTTGTCGCCTTCAAACTGGGCAGTGACTCTGCAACAGGAATATATACCGCCACAGCCGTACTGATGGCGGCCAGTTTCCTGCAGATAGCCATTTACCGGTTAATGTATAAGCGCTTTGAAACGATGCATCTTGTTACACTTGGGGTTGTATTGTTATTCGGAACCGCGACTTTACTATTACATGATGAAAGGTTTATCCAATGGAAACCAACGGTCGTATTATGGATTTTTGCACTCTTGGCACTCGGTAGCCAATACATCGGTAAAAAAAATGTATTTCAACGAATGATTCAATATTCAGATGAGAGAATCTCAGCGCCCGACGCAATCTGGTTTAGATTGAATATCAGTCTGGTGCTTTTCTTTTCCCTTCTGGGAATTGCCAATATTTACGTTGCTTACAATTTTGACAGGGCGATTTGGGTTGATTTCAAGGTGTTTGGTATCACCATTTTGAATGTCATATTTATGGGTGGCGCAATGTTTTATATATTCCGACATGGAAATATTCCCGACGATATGCTGCAAGGCGATGATGATAAACCGGATAACATGGACCAGAAAAATTAATCAATGTTTTACGCAATTATCAGTCAGGACGTTGAAGATAGTCTGGAAAAAAGGATGAGTGTGCGTGCTGATCATGTCGCCAGGCTGCAGACGCTGCAAAATGAGGGTCGACTACTGATCGCCGGGCCGCACCCCTCGATCGATAGTGAAGATCCGGGTCCAGCCGGATTTACCGGAAGTTTGATTATCGCAGAGTTTAATTCTCTTGAGTCCGCACAGGTGTGGGCTGACACCGATCCTTATGTCACTGCGGGTGCTTACGAGAAAGTCACTGTGAAGCCCTTCAAAAAAATTTTCTGAAATAAACAATTCTCAAGATTGATTTTTAAATGGATCGCATCACTGAAATAAAAACACGACTGGAACGTGATCTGTCTCCCACACATCTCGATATTATTGACGAATCACACCTGCATGTCGGCCATGCAGGCGCTAGCGGCGGTGCAGGACATTTTAATATCACTATCGTCTCAGATAAGTTTGCAGGTCAATCTGCACTGCAACGACACCGCATGGTTTATCTGGCTGTGGGCAACTTAATGCCATCAGAAATCCACGCCCTGAGCATTAATGCCCGGTCTCAAGTAGAAAAGTAAATGTAACTGCTCATGCAGGAAATGCCTGGCAAAAATCGACCTCCGCTTAAATGGGCCGGTGGAAAATATCAAATACTGGATGAAATCAAGAGAAGACTCCCTGCCGGAAATCGTCTGATAGAACCATTTGCAGGTGCGAGTGTTGTATTTTTAAATACTGAATACAAACGCTATACACTCAACGATAGCAATAAAGATCTCATCTGTTTCTACAAATTACTGAAAAGCGATGGAATTAAATTCATCAATTATTGCCGTAAATATTTCAACCCGAAATATAACGATGCCAATGAATTCTACAAAATAAGAGAACGATTTAATTCAACCGGTAATCAAGTCCTGAAATCCGCTTTTTTTTTATATATAAATAAACACGGTTACAACGGTTTATGCCGATATAACGCCTCCGGAAAACTGAACGTTCCATTTGGCAGATACAAAAAACCATATTTCCCTGAAAAAGAATTGCTCCTTTTTGAAAAAAAAAGCAGGAAAGCTTCAATTACATGTAAAGATTTTGAAGCAATTATCAGAAAAGCGTCTCCGGGAGATGTAATCTACTGTGATCCACCCTATGTCCCCAGAAACAACACCTCTTGTTTTACAAGCTATAACGCAAGCGGGTTCGACATGGATGAGCAACGTCGATTGGCCAATGCCGCTAAAAAAGCATCAGACTCAGGGGTTGCTGTATTACTATCAAATCATTCAAATAATATAACTAAAAGGATATATAGCGACGCAACACATATATACCATATCAATGTGCGTAGAACGATTAGTTGCAACGGACTTAAACGAGAACGTGCTAAAGAGCTTCTGGCCTTGTATTTACCATCTATCAAAACGTGAGGTAACACCATGACACAAGGAGGCCAGGCAAATAAAACTGGAAATGTATTATAACAGATGGGGAGCCGGCACATTATCTGCCCATGGATTTACAGATATAAAATATTCTGGCTATACAAGGAAACCTGCTGAATATAGTGGAGAATTACTTCTCAGGAATGTACCTTATACCATGCTTTATGAAGGTAGAGGGTTTACAGAATTTTTACTGAAATCTCAAAAATATGATCTGGAAATCAGGATAGAATGTAAATGGCAACAAGCCGCCGGCAGTGTTGATAAGAAGTTACCTCATGTGTATTCAAGTACCATTGAAACAGTTCCTGGAAATGAAGTTATTATTCTTATCAATGGATAATGGATTTAGAGATAGCGCAATTATATGGCTCAAAGATATTGCCGCACAAAGAAAGTATATTCCTGAAGAAAAACAAGATAAAAATATCTTGATAATGAATTCAACTGCATTCCTGGCCTGGTGTAATAATAAATTCGAATAAATTATGAGTGACACGATAGCACTAAGTGAAAACTTGATCAGCCGACGTTCTCTGACGCCTGAAGATGATGGATGTCAAGCCATGTTGGCTGAAAGACTGGAAGTACTTGGTTTCAAAGCAACACATCTACGATTTGAGGATGTTGATAATCTCTGGATCACACATGGACAGGGTGATCCTGTATTTACTTTCACAGGTCATACGGATGTCGTTCCGACAGGCCCCCTGGATCAGTGGAATTCGGATCCGTTTATTCCTGAAATAAGAAACGGGATACTTTATGGTCGCGGTGCCGCCGATATGAAAACCGGCATCGCTGCATTTGTAACCGCTGTTGAAAGATTCATGGCCAGGGATCCCGATCATGTCGGTACCATGGCCTTGCTGATCACCAGTGATGAAGAAGGTCCTGCTATCAACGGCACGCGTAAGGTGGTTGATTATCTGGAAGAAAATAATATTAAAATAAAATGGTGCCTTGTCGGGGAACCCTCCAGTAAAGATAAAGTGGGTGATGTCGTGAAAAATGGTCGACGGGGTTCGCTTGGCGCAACATTGCTGGTCCGCGGGGTTCAAGGTCATGTCGCCTACCCGCATCTGGCTGATAATCCTGTACATAAACTGGGTCCGGCCCTGCATGAACTTTGTGACAAAGTATGGGATGAGGGCAATGAATTTTACCCGCCCACATCTTTTCAGATATCAAATATTCACGCCGGAACAGGTGCCGATAATGTGATCCCGGGAGAAGCCCGGGTAATGTTCAACTATCGTTTCTGTACCGGGATCATGGAACAAGAATTAAGAATGCAAACGGAAGCTATTCTCGACAAACATGATCTCAATTATGAAATAAGCTGGAAACTCTCCGGCTGTCCTTTCCTGACCACCACAGGCCGTTTAATCGACGCCGTCAAAGGCGCCGTCAAAGACGTCTGTGGTTACAAAACCGAATTATCCACCGCTGGCGGCACATCTGACGGCCGGTTTATTGCACCGACCGGGGCAGAAGTTGTCGAACTTGGACCGATTAACGAAACTATCCACAAAGCAAATGAGTGCGTTAGCGTTGCCGATCTCGATGTGCTTTCTGAAGTGTATGAAAAAATTCTAGATACTCTACTCCGCTAATCGTATTACACTATGGCCAAACATTAACCCTGGAATTCTTCACAAGAAAACCATGACCGTCATCAAACAACAGGATTTAATTGATAGCGTTGCAGATGCCCTGCAATTCATCTCGTTCTATCACCCTGTTGATTTTATCCAGGCGGTATATGCAGCCTACGAGAAAGAGGAATCAAAAGCGGCTAAAGATGCCATGGCGCAGATTTTGATTAACTCTCGCATGTGTGCTGAAGGTCATCGCCCCATTTGTCAAGATACCGGAATTGTCACCGTGTTTGTTAAAGTGGGCATGAATGTTCAATGGCATGCCGAGATAAATATCATCGATATGATTAATGAAGGCGTGCGCCGTGCATATCGGCATCCTGATAATGTCCTGCGTGCTTCCATCCTCGCCGATCCCGCTGGTGCTCGAAAAAATACCGGAGACAACACACCTGCTGTGATTCATATGGAGATCGTGGAGGGTGATACCGTGGATGTACAAATCGCGGCTAAAGGCGGCGGCTCGGAAGCAAAAGCAAAATTCGTCATGCTAAATCCGTCAGATAACATTGTTGACTGGGTCGTACAAACCGTTCCAACCATGGGTGCCGGCTGGTGCCCTCCCGGTATGTTGGGTATCGGCATTGGCGGCACCGCTGAGAAAGCCATGGTGCTCGCCAAAGAATCGCTCATGCAATCTATCGATATTCATGAACTCAGGGCACGCGGCCCACAAAACCGTGCTGAAGAATTACGTTTGCAGATCTTCGATGCTGTGAATGATCTTGGTATCGGCGCACAGGGTCTTGGCGGTTTAACAACCGTTCTCGATGTTAAAATCATGGACTTTCCCACACACGCGGCAAATAAACCTGTGGCCATGATTCCAAACTGTGCAGCTACCCGCCATGCACATTTTGTATTGGATGGATCAGGAGCTGCTTTACAAACGCCACCGGGACTGGATGACTGGCCTAATATCACCTGGGATGTGGGACCTTCTGCAAGGCGAGTGAATCTTGATTCCGTCATGCGTAGTGAAATCGCGACCTGGCGACCAGGGGAAACCATACTGTTGTCCGGAAAAATGCTGACAGGAAGAGATGCTGCGCATAAACGTATACAGGATCTGATAACGAAAGGTGAGCCGCTACCGAAAGGACTGGATTTCACAAACCGTTTTATTTACTACGTCGGACCCGTTGATCCTGTGCACGGAGAAGTTGTCGGCCCTGCAGGACCAACAACAGCGACACGCATGGATAAATTTACAGAAATGATGCTGGATAAAACCGGACTCATGGGCATGGTTGGCAAGGCGGAACGCGGAGCTGCAACTGTAGAGACAATAAAAAAACATAAAGCTATTTATTTAATGGCCGTCGGCGGTGCCGCGTATCTCGTATCAAAAGCCATTACAGATGCAAAGGTTATCGCCTTTCCGGAGCTGGGCATGGAAGCCGTACATGAATTTGAGGTTAGAGACATGCCTGTCACGGTTGCAGTTGATGTCAACGGCAATGCCGTTCATAAAACTGGACCAGAAGAATGGCAAAAAATAATATTACAACGCAAGCAGGCATGACCTTGTTTTAATAATGTCCTGCTTGTATGGATTCAATGATGGCGACTAATACCCGGTTAGTCCTGGGAAGAGTGTTAAAACCCGTGAAGTCACTCATCCGCAAGTTGCTACCCCCATTTCTGCTTGAGCACTATAGACGCTTTATGCGACTTAAGGAACAACAACAGAATCGCAATAAAACCACCGAAGAAGTATTTACGAAGATTTACGAAAAGAATCAATGGGGCGGCTCGGTAGGGGAATTCTGTTCAGGCTCGGGATCAACTAATGATGAGATTGTTTCTGCTCCATAAATATAACAAACGGCCCTATGCCAGAGAAACCAATCTCAAGCAATCCATTTTCCTACAGTAACTGTGACCTGCCCCCAAAACCTGAACCACCACCCGAGTTGTGATCTCATCAAATGATTATCGTCCGCCGGTCGCCTGAGAAAATATACGCGCTGTTGCCGGTACCTGTGATGTGCAATGCTCAACCACCCCGCCCCTGCGGGGCACCCCTCCTTGACAAGGAGGGGAGTGAGTTAGCCGACAAAGTTGAGTGACAGTAAAATCGTCATTCCCGCGAAAGCGGGGATCCAGAAAAACGAAGGCCTGGTGCCTGCCTTACGCTTTCCTGAGTTTAGTAGTGCACATGGGTGGAAAGAAAAGCCGCTTAATAAAATGACTGAACATCGTCATTCCCGCGAAAAATATGTCCTCGCAGAAGTTGTGTATTTTTTTGCGTCTTATAGATTCCCGCTTGCGCGAGAATGACGGGGTAGTGGTGCAGGAAGCGCGGAGCTTGAAAAACAGCCACCCCGCCCCTGCGGGGCACCCCTCTAAAGTGGTCCGGTATTTCCGTACCAGTCGATAGGTTGTTTTCATGCGATTTGTTTCTCAGCGTCAACCGGTGTTAGATACACAATATAGCGATGCTCCTTATGATGATTGTGATATTTGATATATTGCATAATGTCGTGTTCAGCTTGTGCGTAAGATGAATAGAAGGTCTTCGGCATCCATGCCGATTTAAAACTTCTAAAACAGCGTTCCATTGGGGCATTGTCCCAACAGTTACCTCGATGGCTCATACTCTGCTTGATATGATATCGCCAAAGCAGTTGCTGAAAAGCACGGCTGGTGTAATGAGTTCCCTGGTCAGAGTGATACATCAATCCCCTGGGTTTAGCTCTGGATTCATAGGCAATACGCAGGGCATACAAATCCATGACCAGGGCTAAATACAGCCACCGTGTCCCGACCGGGACATACGTCACCACACCCAACCTGGTTGGGACGTTGCACCGTGGATTGCGTGACGATCAGCACCGTCATTGCGAGCGAAGCGAAGCAATCCAGATTAAACAATATCTTCATATAAATCGTTCCATTTCGGGTTATGTTTTTCAATCAGGGCAAGTTTCTTTTTGCGGGAGCCAGCTTTAATCTGTTTTTCTCTGGCAATGGCATTTTGCATATCTTCAAATATCTCAAGGTATCCTGGCTTATCTTTAAAGTTTACTGGATTGCTTCGCTTTGCTCGCAATGACGGCAGGGGTTGATGCTTTCAAGCGGTCACATGGAATGCTGGAAGCCGGTTGCGGTAATGTCTGTATTGTTTGTGGTGATGTTGTAAGTCGTCATTCCCTCCACCCTGCAACCCCCTCCCCCTGCGGGGTACTCCCCCCTGGCAGGGGGAGAGCTTTAGCGAAGCAATTCAGACGAGTTGCAATCAGCACCTGGATTCCTGCTTCCGCAGGAATGACGAGGTGACTGTTGCGATAAGCCCTGCTGGCTACTGACAATCATCGCCGTCACTTTGACGATAGTGCGTGCTTAATTGCTCAACTGGACAGGCTTCTTTGATGCTGTAGTCCTGGTCTACTACCAGACAAGGCAGCATCTTGTTTAAACTCAGGTGTAAAGTGTTTTCGTTCTTTTGTCATGAGCCGTACCTCCATGAGTATGTGATTTCATCACCTATCACCTAGTACGGATTTATTAGACCACTACACTCCTTGACAAGGAGGGGAGTTAAGTAGCTGGCAAAGTTGAGTGACAGTAAAAGCATTTCCCGCCCTAAAAGCTCTCCCCCTGCCAAGGGGGAGTACCCCGCAGGGGGGAGGGGGTTGTTAGTGCCTGTGCCTCAGCTTTCCCGAGTTTAGCCATGCACAAGTGGCAAGAAAAGCCGGTGCAGTGAGCGTCTATGCTGTCCATGCAGCCACTACTGCAAGAGTGCCTCGATATTCGTCCTGACCGCATTGAACGATGGATTGCCCGGAATGGTATCAAGCAGGCCCACCGTATCGCGAATACCAAACAGATAGCGGCCCAGCAAAAGACCATCACTCTGGTTGGGATCACCGCCGCTGCCATCCACGTCAAGACGACCGCTGGCGAAAGCCCCCGCAATATTCGCCGTGACCGCATTGAACGAGGGACTCCCCGGAATCGTATCAAGCAAGCCCGCCGCATCACGAATACCAAACAGGTAGCGGCCCAGCAAGAGTCCGTCACTCTGGTTAGGATCACCGCCGCTGCCATCGACATCAAGACTCACCGCCGCTGTCTCCGTCACCGTCACGGTTACGGTGGCCGCCGTGACGGTACGATAGGTGGTGTCGGTACTGGTCACCGTATGCGTGAGTTGCACGGTCTCGTCGTCTGTATCAGCGTCTTCCACTCCCGTCACGGTGATGGTTTTGGCGGTATTCCAGTCGGTGGCACTAAACATCAGTGAGGTGGGACTCACCGTCGCAGCAGCGGCATTGGAATGGGTCACGCTAATCGTCACTGCTTCCGTCGGTGGGGTATTCAGGCGCAGTGTATACATACCGGTCCCACCACGCTCATGGACTGTCAGTGTCGTGGTACTCACAGCCACGCCCGGCGTGTCGTTATCATTCAAGGTCACAGCGACGGAGTCTATCGTCACGCCACTGGCATAGTCGGCATCTGTGCTTGTCGCCATATGCGTGAGTTGCACGGTCTCGTGGTCTGTATCCGTATCCTCAACACCACTCACGGTCACTGTCTGGACACTGTTCCAGTTGTCTGTGGTAAACGTCAGTGAGGTGGCACTGAGGGTCACTGCAGTGGCATCGGGATTGCTCACGTTAAGCGTCACCGGCACGGTCGGTCGCTTGGTCAACGCCAGTGTATAGGTGCCACTGCCAGCTTCACCGACCGCCAGCGTGGTCGGACTCACGGTCACGCCCGCCGTCTCATCATCATCCACCATCACCGCCACCGCACTTATCGTCACGGCAGCCCCATTGTAGCCGGGGTCGGTACTGGTCGCTGTATGCGTGAGTTGCACGGTCTCGTCGTTCGCATCAGTGTCCTCAACACCACTCACCGTCACCGTCTGGACACTGTTCCAGTTGTCTGTGGTAAAGGTCAGTGAGGTGGCACTAAGGGTCACCGCTGTGTCATCGGGATTGCTCACGCTAATCGTCACCGGCGCCGTCGGTAGGGTAGACAGGCTTAAACCATACTCGCCGGTCTCACCTTCATTGACCGCCAGCACGTTCAGACTCACGGTCACGCCCGCCGTGTCGTTATCCGTGACATTCACGGTCACGGCGGGCGGGGTCAGCGCGGCATAGGTCGCATCGCTGCTGCGCACCGCATGGGTCAGTTGCACGCTCTCGTGGTTCGTATCAGCGTCCTCAATAGCCATTACCGTCACCCTCTGCGGCATATTCCAGTTGCTCGTGCTAAAGTCCAGGCTGGACGGGGTCGCCGGACTCACCGTCGCCACATCGGCATTGAAGGTTTGCGGGAAAATGCTCACGGTCGCCGATGGTCGGCTACCCAGTCGGATGGTATAGGTCGCCGTGAGTCCCTCAGTCACAGTCAACGTGGTCGGACTCAGCGTAACACCCACCATATCGTTATCTGTTATGGTGATGGCTGGACCGGGAAACACAACCGAGTCGTAAGCTCCGTCGCCGCTGCCGACATCCGGAAAATTCAGCGCCACCGTCTCATCATCTACATCGTCATCCTCAACAGCAGTCACCGTTACCGTCTGCGGGATGTTCCATTGGCGGGTGGTAAAGGTCAGGCTGATCGGACTCACGGTCGCAGCATTTCTATTGCTGCTTCCTATAGAGAAAATTTCCACCGACCCTGTCGGTTCAGTCGCCAACCTTACCGTAAACTCGACAGTCTCGCCCTCATTGAGCACCAGCGCGGGCGGACTCACGACGATACCCGCCGCGCCGTTATCCGTGACACTCACGGTCACGGCGAGCGGCGTCACCCCGGCATAGCCCGTATCAGCGCTGCTCAGCGCATGACTCAGTTGCACGCTTTCGCTGGTCGTATTCGCGTCCTCAACAGCCGTCACGGTCACGGTTTGGGCGGCATTCCAATTGACTGTGGTAAAGGTCAGTGGTGAGGTCACGGTCACCGCAGCATTGTCACTGGTCACGCTAATCGTGACCGCGTGCGTCGGTAGGGTATTCAAGCGCAGCGTATACTCGCCGGTCTCGCCTTCCAGGACCGCCAGCGTGGTCGTACTCATGGTCACGCCCGGCGCGTCGTTATCCGTGACATTCACGGTCACAGGGGGCGAGTTCACCCCGGCATAGCGCGTATCGCTGCTGCTCAGCGCATGACTCAGTTGCACACCGCTCTCGCTGGTCCTGTTATTGTCCTCGGCACCCGTCACCGTCACCGTCTGCGCCTGATTCCAGTTATTCCTGGTAAAGGTCAGCGATGCGGTTGCGGTCACGGCGGGATTATTACTGCTCACGCTAATCGTGACCGCGTGCGTCGGCAGGGTATTCAGGCGCAGCGTATACTCGTTGGTCTCGCCCTCATTGACCGCCAGCGTGGTCGTACTCACAATCACGTTGGCATCGTTATCCGCGACATTCACGGTCACGGGGGGCGGCGTCAGCCCGGCATAGTTCGCATCACCGCCGCTCACCGCATGGGTCAGTTGTACGCCGCGTTCGTTGGTCGCATTCGCGTCTTCAGCACCCGTCACGCTCACGGTTTGGGCGGCATTCCAGTTGACTGTGCTAAAGGTCAGGGTCGCGGGGCTCACGGTCACCGCGGCATTGTCACTGCTCACGGCAATCGTCACCGCCACCGTCGGTCGGGTGCCCAGCACCAGCCCATAGCCAGTGCTGCTGCCCTCGGTCACATTCAGCGCGGTCGGCGACACCCGCACACCCGCCACCGGGCCTACCGGGTCGGACGTCAAGCTGCCGCCTCCCGCATTCGGATAACTCGCCATCACGCGCAACCAACTGCCTATTTGTGATTGGTCTGATGCAATGGTGTACGTGGCGGTATTGTTGGTCCCCGGTGCGGCGGTAAACGGTCCCGCCGAGGCGGTCGCGGTCTGCCATTCATGGGTAATGGTCCCGACATCGGTATTGGGTGATGCGTCCGGGTCGGTGACCGACCCCGCCGTCAGCGTGCCGCCGACTCGGGCAGTACCGGTGAGTGTGCCGATGGCTCCGCGACGGTCAGCCTGTACGCTATTGGAGAACAGGGTGTCGTTGAAATCCCCGCCCTGGGTGACCCGCACCCGCAGCCAGTTGCCCTGGTCCGCCGCTTGTACCGTGTAGGTTGCCGCCGTGCCGCCCGGGCTGATAGCTGTTGCACTGCTACAGTTTTGAGTGGTGCAGCGTTGCCATTGCCAGGCACTGGCATTGACGGTCAACCCGGGATGACTCGGCGCACCGGCGGTCAGGATATCGCCGACATTGGCCGGGGTGTTGGGGGTACTGTCCTGGATGGCGCCTAATGACACGAGCGTCGCATCATGAATATAGTTGTCGGTGGCACTCAGCGCACCGATGGCTTGTTTGGTGATGGCTGCGGCACTTGCCCCGATATTGCACAGCGGCGAGTTGGCTTGTACGGTTTGTTCGGTGTCGGTCGTGGTCCCTGAGCGCACTCTTAAATCACCGCTGGCGTTACATGAAGTGTCCAATAAGACCACGCCGTTGTTGGCGGACGGTCGGTAAAACACGACACCCGGCCCCGGGATAGCGGTCCATGAGGAGTTCGGACGGGACAGGCCGGACTTCAGGCTTATATTTTCGAGGAGTGTGCCGGTGCTCGGGGTTGCCTGGTCGGTGGTGATGTATAGAGATGGGGGCGTAACAGCGCCTCCGCGAAAATAAATATTCGTGACTTGTAGTCGACCATTGCTGTTGTTGCGAGGGAGGTCTACGCCTCTGACGTCAGCCCCGTTTCTTTCCGTTGCATCGGTATACCCGGCCGGGCCGTCGACGAGATAGTTGCGCCAGAAAGTCCTACTCGGGCGGGCCTCGGTTTGCCCGTGGTTGGTGGTGTCGGTGCCGTAGGCATTGGCACAATGGTTGCCCGTCCCGGCATTACAGGTGCGTGTCTGGTTCTTGTCGGTGATATTATTGCCCGCACTCCAGGCGCTCCAGCCGTCGTTGTAGTCTATTAAAGAACTCATCGCAGCCACAGACTGCTTGGTGAGGGCGTAAGGGGTGGATTGACACAGGGTACGCATAGCAGGAAAGCCATCATACCCCAGGGTGAATCTGTTTGTGGAGTTTGCGGCTTGCAAAATTGCGCCGTCATTCATACAATGAATCGTATCGAAAGTGGCGTTATTCGAAAGTGAAAACACCCGTCCCGGTCCCGGAATAGTGGTGACGCCCCCGGTAAACGGGTTGTGCCAGTCGTTGTCGCCCGCATTCCAGGCGGCGAGGAAGTTGGCGAAGGCCGGGAACGCCCCGAGTAGGGTGGTTCGGAAAGGGAACGACAAGTTGAGGGGTCCTGACTGCCGGTCATACCACACCTTCAGCGTGGTCGGGCTGATAATCTCCGACATGCCTATCTGAGTCCACCCGCCGGTCGGAATCCCGGAATTCGGGTATAGGACCGGATTGGTGCCTTCCGGGCAGGGAGTGTTCGGGCCGCTTTCGCCGACGATGACGACACTGCACGTCCGCCGGGTCGTCAGCGTCTCATTATTGATTGTCCCGGTGTAGGTGTACGATGCCGTATCCGGTGCTTCTGCGTACATCGGGGCATTGAACGCGGTATTTAGACTGGCTGCGGCGATTCTGCCTGCGCCGTGTGCACTGACTAAGGTTTGCGGGGTATGGCAGCGGGCGTTGTTTTCCAGCGTGTCATTCTGGGTCACCAGGCTCGTGCCGGTGCCGGAAGGCATGATAAAGGCCAACGGGTTGGTGTTGTTTCTACGGCAGCTGGCGGTGAATGCCTGCCCGTCTGCGTCATAGACGGTGACCGTGACGTCCAGTCTTGGGTTGCGCACTCGGCGGGCGACGCGTCTATGACGAGAGGAGCCGGCGTTGTCTCCTGAAAAAGTGAAATTAAACTGGCAAAACTCGGTTACGATATCGCCTGTAATGCTGTCATCTGTGCTGCAGTCGAAGGGGGAGTGCCCCCCTCTAAAGAACCAGTTGTCGCCCACGGGGGGGCTATTTGAACCTAATCCCCCTGTACTCGCAGTACCACTATGATCGTCGTGGACATGGTCTCTAAACACGAACCACGGCACGGTGACCACTTTGTTGCCGACTTGGGTGTTGTTGTTCCCGTTCAGGTAGGCAAAATTGGAGATGCCGTCACCATCTGCGGAGCGGATCTGAAGACCGCCGCCCAGATTATACGTGTGCCCGCTACCGCCAATATCCGGGATGATGTAATTGGCGGGTGCCCCCACTGTCCGAAAACTGTCCGGAAGCGCATCCTGCGCCCGTGCCGCCGGGCTTGCCCATGCCGTCATCAGGGCGACGGCAGCCATGGCTGCCGTCAACGCCTCGCTTAAGCGGCGGTTCCAGCCTGCTACCTTGCCGTGGACCTGCGGACGGCATCCATGCGTCAGACGATGCAGAACCTTATGTCGGGCACTCCCTCCATCCACGCTCACGCATGCTGCGCGTTCGGTCATGGACAGATTGCGCCAGTGCCCGGTGGCGCAGCGGTCTGCGTGAGTATTTTGGTGGTGCCACTTGTTGAGCCATGTCGTGCTGCGTTTAAGTCGTTTTGTCAGCATATGTCAAGTGCTCCCTGTCAGTCATCTGGATTGCCTTCATGCTTATCTATTCCATCAATGTAGCATTGCCAGGCAAAGTATTAAATACACAATATCGTGAACTACACCACAAATCGCACTTCTTTGTTGTAATTGATCATGTACTGTACCGGTCGTGAATAATCCCGGCCCTTTGTGTGAGGCGTATGCTGTTGTATTTGATTCACCCATCCGCCGGATCCGCCGGTTTTTCGTGCAACCGATTGAGTGCTGCAAACCGTCAGTCTTCGTGAACGTCAAGAACGCCTCTGCTTCGGTGCTGTTGACCAGGCAGAATCATCCTGATGATGCCCGCGAAACTGTACGCTGTTGCATCGTGATGACGCATGTGCCCAGGCTTAAAGCAAACACTCCATCCCTTCGGGGAGGGGAATGAGTGGGTGGTAAAGTTAAGGAAGTCGTTAGTAGTGGTCCAGTATATCCGTACACCTCGATAAGTTTTTTTATGCAATTTATTTCTCAGCTTCAACAGGCGTTAGATAATTAATATAACTATGCCCCCGATAGCCGTTGTAGTGTTTGATGTATTGCATAATATCTTTTTCAGCTTGTTCATAAGATGTATAAAAAGTCTTCGGCATCCATTCAGATTTAAAGCTCCTAAAGCAGCGTTCCATCGGGGCATTATCCCAACAGTTACCGCGACGACTCATACTCTGCTTAATTTGATAACGCCAAAGCTGTTGTTGAAATGCCTTACTGGTGTAATGGCAACCCTGGTCGGAGTGATACATCACTCCTTTTGGTTTACCCCTGGATTCATAGGCAATACGCAGGGCATACAAATCCATGACCAGGGCTAAATACAGCCACCGTGTCCCGACCCGGACATACGTCACGTATACCCAACCTGGTTGGGACGTTGCACCGTCATTGCGAGCAAAGCGAAGCAATCCAGATTAAACAATATCTTCATATAAATTGTTCCATTCCGGATTGTGTTTTTCAATCAGGGCAGGTTTCTTTTTGCGGGAGTCAGCTTTAATTTATTTTTCTCTGGCAATGGCATTTTGCATATCTTCAAATATTTCAAGGTATCCTGACTTATCTTTAAAGTTTACTGGATTGCTTCGCTTTGCTCGCAATGACGGCAGGGGTTGATGCTTTCAGGCGGTCACATGGAATGCTGGAAGCTGGTTGCGGTAATGTCTGTATTGTTTGTGGTGATGTTGTAAGTCGTCATTCCCTCCCCCCTGCAACCCCCTCCCCCTTGGCAGGGGGAGAGCTTTAGCGAAGCAATTCAGACGAGTTGCAATCAGCACCTGGATTCCTTTCCGCAGGAATGACGAGGTGACTTTGCGATAAGCCCTGCTGGCTACTGACAATCATCGCCGTCACTTTGACGATAGTGCGTGCTTAATTGCTCAACTGGACAGGCTTCTTTGATGCTGTAGTCCTGGTCTACTACCAGACAAGGCAGCATCTTGTTTAAACTCAGGTGTAAAGTGTTTTCGTTCTTTTGTCATGAGCCGTACCTCCATGAGTATGTGATTTCATCACCTATCAACTGGTACGGATTTATTAGACCACTACAGTTCAGCTTGTGCGTAAGATGAATAGAAGGTCTTCGGCATCCATGCCGATTTAAAACTTCTAAAACAGCGTTCCATTGGGGCATTGTCCCAACAGTTACCTCGATGGCTCATACTCTGCTTGATATGATATCGCCAAAGCAGTTGCTGAAAAGCACGGCTGGTGTAATGAGTTCCCTGGTCAGAGTGATACATCAATCCCCTGGGTAGCTCTGGATTCATAGGCAATACGCAGGGCATACAAATCCATGACCAGGGCTAAATACAGCCACCGTGTCCCGACCCGGACATACGTCACGTATACCCAACCTGGTTGGGACGTTGCACCGTCATTGCGAGCGAAGCGAAGCAATCCAGATTAAACAATATCTTCATATAAATCGTTCCATTTCGGGTTATGTTTTTCAATCAGGGCAAGTTTCTTTTTGCGGGAGTCAGCTTTAATTTATTTTTCTCTGGCAATGGCATTTTGCATATCTTCAAATATTTCAAGGTATCCTGGCTTATCTTTAAAGTTTACTGGATTGCTTCGCTTTGCTCGCAATGACGGCAGGGGTTGATGCTTTCAGGCGGTCACATGGAATGCTGGAAGCTGGTTGCGGTAATGTCTGTATTGTTTGTGGTGATGTTGTAAGTCGTCATTTTTTTCCCGTCATTGCAAGTTCTGTCTCCCCGTTATTGCGAGCTTCCCCTCGTCATTGCGAGTTTCCCCCCGTCATTGCGAGCAAAGCGAAGCAATCCAGATTAAACAATATCTTCATATAAATTGTTCCATTCCGGATTGTGTTTTTCAATCAGGGCAGGTTTCTTTTTGCGGGAGTCAGCTTTAATTTATTTTTCTCTGGCAATGGCATTTTGCATATCTTCAAATATTTCAAGGTATCCTGGCTTATCTTTAAAGTTTACTGGATTGCTTCGCTTTGCTCGCAATGACGGCAGGGGTTGATGCTTTCAGGCGGTCACATGGAATGCTGGAAGCCGGTTGCGGTAATGTCTGTATTGTTTGTGGTGATGTTGTAAGTCGTCATTTTTTTCCCGTCATTGCAAGTTCTGTCTCCCCGTTATTGCGAGCTTCCCCTCGTCATTGCGAGTTTCCCCCCGTCATTGCGAGCGAAGCGAAGCAATCCAGATTAAACAATATCTTCATATAAATTGTTCCATTCCGGATTGTGTTTTTCAATCAGGGCAGGTTTCTTTTTGCGGGAGTCAGCTTTAATTTATTTTTCTCTGGCAATGGCATTTTGCATATCTTCAAATATTTCAAGGTATCCTGGCTTATCTTTAAAGTTTACTGGATTGCTTCGCTTTGCTCGCAATGACGGCAGGGGTTGATGCTTTCAGGCGGTCACATGGAATGCTGGAAGCTGGTTGCGGTAATGTCTGTATTGTTTGTGGTGATGTTGTAAGTCGTCATTCCCTCCCCCCTGCAACCCCCTCCCCCTGCGGGGTACTCCCCCCTTGGCAGGGGGAGAGCTTTAGCGAAGCAATTCAGACGAGTTGCAATCAGCACCTGGATTCCTGCTTCCGCAGGAATGACGAGGTGACTGTTGCGATAAGCCCTGCTGGCTACTGACAATCATCGCCGTCACTTTGACGATAGTGCGTGCTTAATTGCTCAACTGGACAGGCTTCTTTGATGCTGTAGTCCTGGTCTACTACCAGACAAGGCAGCATCTTGTTTAAACTCAGGTGTAAAGTGTTTTCGTTCTTTTGTCATGAGCCGTACCTCCATGAGTATGTGATTTCATCACCTATCACCTGGTACGGATTTATTAGACCACTACACACCGTGTCCCGACCCGGACATACGTCACGTATACCCAACCTGGTTGGGACGTTGCACCGTCATTGCGAGCAAAGCGAAGCAATCCAGATTAAACAATATCTTCATATAAATTGTTCCATTCCGGATTGTGTTTTTCAATCAGGGCAGGTTTCTTTTTGCGGGAGCCAGCTTTAATCTGTTTTTCTCTGGCAATGGCATTTTGCATATCTTCAAATATTTCAAGGTATCCTGACTTATCTTTAAAGTTTACTGGATTGCTTCGCTTTGCTCGCAATGACGGCAGGGGTTGATGCTTTCAGGCGGTCACATGGAATGCTGGAAGCTGGTTGCGGTAATGTCTGTATTGTTTGTGGTGATGTTGTAAGTCGTCATTTTTTTCCCGTCATTGCAAGTTCTGTCTCCCCGTTATTGCGAGCTTCCCCTCGTCATTGCGAGTTTCCCCCCGTCATTACGAGTTTCCCCCCGTCATTGCGAGCAAAGCGAAGCAATCCAGATTAAACAATATCTTCATATAAATTGTTCCATTCCGGATTGTGTTTTTCAATCAGGGCAGGTTTCTTTTTGCGGGAGTCAGCTTTAATTTATTTTTCTCTGGCAATGGCATTTTGCATATCTTCAAATATTTCAAGGTATCCTGGCTTATCTTTAAAGTTCACTGGATTGCTTCGCTTTGCTCGCAATGACGGCAGGGGTTGATGCTTTCAGGCGGTCACATGGAATGCTGGAAGCTGGTTGCGGTAATGTCTGTATTGTTTGTGGTGATGTTGTAAGTCGTCATTCCCTCCCCCCTGCAACCCCCTCCCCCCTGGCAGGGGGAGAGCTTTAGCGAAGCAATTCAGACGAGTTGCAATCAGCACCTGGATTCCTGCTTCCGCAGGAATGACGAGGTGACTGTTGCGATAAGCCCTGCTGGCTACTGACAATCATCGCCGTCACTTTGACGATAGTGCGTGCTTAATTGCTCAACTGGACAGGCTTCTTTGATGCTGTAGTCCTGGTCTACTACCAGACAAGGCAGCATCTTGTTTAAACTCAGGTGTAAAGTGTTTTCGTTCTTTTGTCATGAGCCGTACCTCCATGAGTATGTGATTTCATCACCTATCACCTGGTACGGATTTATTAGACCACTACAAGTGAGTTAGCCGACAAAGTTGAGTGACAGTAAAAGCATTTCCCGCCCTAAAAGCTCTCCCCCTGCCAAGGGGGAGTACCCCGCAGGGGGGAGGGGGTTGTTAGTGCCTGTGCCTCAGCTTTCCCGAGTTTAGCCATGCACAAGTGGCAAGAAAAGCCTGTGCAGTGAGCGTCTATGCTGTCCATGCAGCCACTACCGCAAGAGTGCCTCGATATTCGTCCTGACCTCATTGAACGATGGATTGCCCGGAATGGTATCGAGCAGGCCTACCGTGTCACGAATACCAAACAGGTAGCGGCCCAGCAAGAGTCCGTCACTCTGGTTGGGATCACCGCCGCTGCCATCCACGTCAAGACGACCGCTGGCGAAAGCTCCCGCAATATTCGTCGTGACCGCATTGAACGAGGGACTCCCGGGAATCGTATCAAGCAAGCCCGCCGCATCACGAATACCAAACAGGTAGCGGCCCAGCAAGAGTCCGTCACTCTGGTTAGGATCACCACCGCTGCCATCGACATCAAGACTCACCGCCGCCATCTCCGTCACCGTCACCGTTACGGTGGCCGCCGTGACGGTACGATAGTTGGTGTCGGTACTGGTCACCGTATGCGTGAGTTGCACGGTCTCGTCGTCTGTATCAGCGTCTTCCACTCCCGTCACGGTGATGGTTTTGGCGGTATTCCAGTCGGTGGCGCTAAACATCAGTGAGGTGGGACTCACCGTCGCAGCAGCGGCATTGGAATGGGTCACGCTAATCGTCACCGCTTCCGTCGGTGGGGTATTCAGGCGCAGTGTATACATGCCAGTCCCACCACGCTCATGGACTGTCAGCGTCGTGGTACTCACGGTCACGCCTGGGCCGTCGTTATCATTCAAGGTCACAGCGACGGAGTCTATCGTCACGGCAGCCCCATTGTAGCCAGGGTCTGTACTGGCCGCCGTATGTGTGAGTTGCACGGTCTCGTGGTCCGCATCTGTGTCTTCAACACCACTCACGGTCACTGTCTGGACACTGTTCCAGTTGTCTGTAGTAAACGTCAGTGAGGTGGCACTGAGGGTCACCGCACTGGCATCGGGATTGGTCACGTTAATCGTGACATCGCTGGCCGGTGGGGTATTCAACCGCAGCGTATACTCGCCACTGCCAGCTTCACCGACCGCCAGCGTGGTCGGGCTCACGGTCACGCCCGCCGTCTCATCATCATCCACCGTCACCGCCACCGCACTTATCGTCACGGCAGCCCCATTATAGCCAGGGTCGGTACTGGTCGCTGTATGCGTGAGTTGCACGGTCTCGTCGTTCGCATCCGTGTCCTCAACACCACTCACGGTCACCATCTGGACACTGTTCCAGTTGTCTGTGGTAAAGGTCAGTGAGGTGGCACTAAGGGTCACCGCCGTGTCATCGGGATTGCTCACGGCAATCGTCACCGGTGCCGTCGGCAGGGTAGACAGGCTTAAGCGATACTCGCCGGTCTCACCTTCATTGACCGCCAGCGTGGTCGTACTCACGGTCACGCCCGGCGCATCGTTATCCGTGACACCCACGGTCACGGACGGAGGGGTCAGCGCCGCATAGGTCTCATCGCTGCTGCGCACCGCATGGGTCAGTTGCACGCTCTCGTGGTTCCTATTCGTGTCCTCAACACCCATGACCGTCACCGTCTGCGGCATATTCCAGTTGTCCGTGGTAAAGTCCAGGCTGGACGGGGTCGCCGGACTCACCGTCGCCACATCGGCATTGAAGGTTTGCGGCAGAATGCTCACGGTCGCCGATGGTCGGCTACCCAGCCGGATGGTATAGGTCGCCGTGCGCCCCTCAGTCACGGTCAACGAGGTCGAACTCAGCGTAAAACCCAACGTATCGTTATCTGTTATGGTGATGACTAAGGGCTGTCTCGTAATCCCGTTCTCCCCAACTAATAGCTTCACGGTCTCATCATCTGCATCGTCATCCTCAACAGCCGTCACCGTGATCGTCCGCAACGTGTCCCAGTTGGTGGGGTTAAAGAACAGTCGCGCCGGACTCACCGTCGTAGCATCGGCAGCATCGCTATTTTCGCCTAGTATTCTAATTCGTTGGAACGAAGCCTGCGGTTCGGTCGCCAACCTCAACGTAAACTCGCCGGTCCCGCCCTCATTGACCACCAGCGCGGGCGGACTCACGACCGCACTCTGCGCGTCGTTATCCGTGACACGCACGGTCACGGCGGGCGGCGTCACCCCGGCATAGCCCGTATCAGCGCTGCTCAGCGCATGACTCAGTTGCACGCTTTCGCTGGTCGTATTCGTGTCCTCGGCACCCGTCACGGTCACCGTTTGGGCGGCATTCCAATTGACTGTGGTAAAGGTCAGTGGTGAGGTCACGGTCACCGCAGTATTGTCACTGGTCACGCTAATCGTCACCGCGTGGCTCGGTTGGTTATTCAAGCGCAGCGTATACTCGCCGGTCTCGCCTTCAAGGACCGCCAGCGTGGTCGTACTCACGGTCACGCCCGGCGCGTCGTTATCCGTGACACTCACGGTCACGGCGGGCGGGTTCACCGCGGCATAGCGCGTATCGCTGCTGCTCACCGCATGGCTCAGTCGCACACCGCTTTCGCTGGTCGTATTCGCGTCCTCGGCACCCATCACCGTCACCGTCTGCGCCTGATTCCAGTTATTCCTGGTAAAGGTCAGCGATGCGGTTGCGGTCACCGCCGGATTATTACTGCTCACGCTAATCGTGACCGCGTGCGTCGGCAGGGTATTCAAGCGCAGTGTATACTCGTTGGTCTCGCCTTCATTGACCGCCAGCGTGGTCGTGCTCACAATCACGTTGGCAGCGTTATCCGCGACATTCACGGTCACGGGGGGCGGCGTCAGCGCAGCATAGTTCGCATCACCGCCGCTCACCGTATGGGTCAGTTGTACGCCGCGTTCGTTGGTCGCATTCGCGTCCGCAGCACCCGTCACCGTCACGGTTTGGGCGGCATTCCAGTTGATTGTGCTAAAGGTCAGGGTCGCGGGGCTCACGGTCACCGCGGCATTGTTACTGGTCACGCTAATCGTCACCGCCACCGTCGGTCGGCTGCCCAACACCAGCCTATAGCCGGTGCTGTTCCCCTCGGTCACATTCAGCGCGGTCGGCGACACGCGCACACCCGCGACCGGGCCTACCGGGTCAGACGTCAGGCTACCGCCTCCCGCATTCGGATAACTCGCCATCACGCGCAACCACACACCTATTTGTGATTGGTCTGATGCAATGGTGTACGTGGCGGTATTGTTCGTCCCCGGTGCGGCGGTAAACGGTCCCGCCGAGGCGGTCGCTGTCTGCCATTGCCAGGTAATGGTCCCGACATCGGTATTCGGTGAGGCGTCCGCGTCGGTGACCGCGCCCGCCGTCAGCGTGCTGCCAACCCTGGCAGTGCCGGTGATGAGACCTATGGCACCGCGACGGCTGACCTGTAAGATATTGGAGAACAGGGTGTCGTTGAAATCCCCGCCCTGAGTCACCCGCACCCGCAGCCAGTTACCCCGGTCCGCCGCTTGCACCGTGTAGGTCGCAGCGGTGCCGCCCGGGCTGATAGCCGTTGCGCTGTTACAGTCTTGAGTGGGACAGCGTTGCCATTGCCGGGCACGGGTATTGACGGTCAACGTGGGATGGCTGACCGCGCCGGCGGTCAAGACATCGTCGACATTGGCCGAGGTGTTGGAGGTATTGCCCTGGATGGCACTCAATGTCGCGGGCATCGCAGCATAAAGATAGTTGTCGGTGGCACTCAGCGCACCGATGGCTTGCCTGGTGATAGCCGAGGCACTCGCCCCGAGATTGCACAGCGGCGAGCCGGATTGTGCGGTTTGTTCGGTGTCGGTCGTGGTCCCCGAGCGCACCCTTAAATCACCGCTGGCGGTACATAAGCTGTCCACCAGGACCACCGCATTGTTGGCGGACGGTCGATAATACACCATGCCCGGCCCAAGGATTGTCGCCCATGTGGTGAGGTTCGGACGGGACAGGCCGGATTTCAGGTCTATAAGGTTGAAGAGTCTTCCGCTACTCGGAGTCGCCTGCCCGGTTGTGATGTGATTATTTGTATTTACAAAATCTACTCTACCGGGGCTATTAACTACCGTGAGTTGCAACCGACCATCGTTCCCGCGGACGAGTGTCACGCCTGTGATGTCTCGACCGCCGGAGAACTCCGTCGCATTGGTATGCCCGGCCGGGCCGTTGAGGAGATAGTTATTCCAAAAGGTGTGACTCGGACGGGTCTCGGTGCCGCCGTGGTTGGTGGTGCCGCCCCCGTAGGCATTGGTACAGGTGTTGCCCGCCCTGGCATTACAGGTGCGTGTCTGGTTCTTGTCGGTGATATTGCCCGTACTCCATTCGCCCCAGCCATCATGAATATAGTCGTCGCTGGCACTCAGCGCACCGATGGCCTGTTTGGTGATAGCCGAGGCACTCGCCCCGAGATTGCATAGCAACGAGCTGGCTTGTACGGTGCGTTCGGTGTCGGACGTGGTCCCCGAGCGCACCCTTAAATCACCGCTGGCGGTACATAAGCTGTCCACCAGGACCGCCGCGTTGTTGGCGGACGGTCGGTAAAACAAGACGCCCGGCCCCGGGATAGCGGTCCATGTGGTGAGGTTCGGACGGGACAGGCTGGACTTCAGGCTTATACCGGAGAAGAGTGCACCGCTGCTTGGGGTCGCCTGCCCGGTTGTGATGTGGGAACTTCTGGGAAACACGCTGCCGGGCGTATTGAATGCCGTGAGTTGCAACCGACCATCGTTCTCGCGGACGAGTGTCACGCCTGTGATGTCTTGACCGTCTGCTTCCCTCACAGTCGCATTGGTATACCCGGCCGGGCCGTTGACGAGATAGTTCTCCCAAAAGGTCTCACTCGGACGGGTCTCGGTGCCGCCGTGGTTGGTGGTGCCGCCCCCGTAGGCATTGGTACAGGTGTTGCCCGCCCCGGCATTACAGGTGCGCGTCTGGTTCTTGTCGGTGATATTGCCCGTACTCCAGGCGCTCCAGACATCATAAACATAGTCGTCGGTGGCACTCAGCGCACCGATGGCCTGTTTGGTGATAGTCCCGCTCGCCCCGATATTGCACAGCAGCGAGCTGGCTTGTACGGTGCGTTCGCTGCCGGTGGTTTGCCCCGAGCGCACCCTTAAATCACCGCTGGCGGTACATAAAGTGTCCACCAGTACCACCGCGTTGCCGGAGGTCGGTCGGTAAAACACGATGCCCGGCCCCGGGATAGCGGTCCATGTAAGGTTCGGACGGGACAGGCCGGACTTCAGGGTTATATTAAATCCGATGACTCTTAAGAGGGTGCCAGTGCTTGGGGTCGCCTGGCTGGTTGAGATGTTTGTAACACGGCCGTCGGTGAAATTATTGACCATCGCAACGTTCAGCCGACCATCATCGTTGTCGCGGGTGAATGTTACGAATCTGATGTCATTACCACGGAACAGCGTCGCATTGGTATGCCCGGCCGGGCCGTTGACGAGATAGTTCTCCCAAAAGGTCTCACTCGGACGGGTCTCGGTGCCGCCGTGGTTGGTGGTGCCAGCACTGTATAAATTGGTACAGGTGTTGCCCGCCCCGGCATTACAGGTGCGCGTCTGGTTCTTGTCGGTGATATTGCCCGTACTCCATTCGCCCCAGCCATCAGATTGCGCCCGTGCCACCGGACTAGACAATCCCGCCAGCAGGGCAACGGCGGCCATGACTGCCGTCATCCCGCGCCAAAAGCGACCACCCCGCCCCTGCGGGGCTCCCCTCCTTGTAAAGGAGGGGAGTTTGTTAGGCGGGTTCGGGGCACTTCTCCGGGGAGAGGAATGGGTCATGTTGTTTTGGGTGCTGAACCTATCCGCAGCAACACATGCTGCGCGTTCGGTTATGGAGTGGTTGCGCTGCGTGAAGCAGCAGCGGTCTGCGTTAGCTAGGCTAGTGATTGTGGTGCGTGGTGCGTGGTGCGTGGTGCGTGGTGCGTTAAGTCCAGGTCGTTTAGTCAACATATGTCAAGTTCTCTCTGTCATCATCCAGATTGCGATTCCATCAATGTACCATTACCACGCGCAGTATTAAATACATAATATAGTGACCCACACCACACATCGCACTTCTTTGTTGTGATTGATTATGTACTGTACCGGTCGTGAATAATCCCGGCCCTTTGTGTGAGGCGTATGCTGTTGTATTTGATTCGCCCATCCGCCGGTTTTTGGTTCAACCGATTGAGCGCTGCAAACCGTCAGTCTTCGTGAACGTCAAGAACGCCTCTGCTTCGGTGCTGTTGACCAGGCAGAATCATCCTGATGTTGCCCGCGAAACTGTGCGCTGTTGCATCGTGATGACGCATGTGCCCAGGCTGAAAGCAAACACTCCATCCCTTCGGGGAGGGGAATGAGTGGGTGGTAAAGTTAAGGAAGTCGTTTTCTCTCGGTTCTTTTAGTCGACATACCCCTACCTCATCCAAACCAGCGTACTTCTTGCGCTAACGATAGAAGGTTACATCTACAATCCCATCTTCCCGACATCACCAGGCACTGCTCTCTCTTCTTTTTCTGCCTGACGCAAGATCGTCATCATCTGTACTTCACTGAATGTCTTTTGCTGCATTTGTGTTGCTCCTTTGTGTCCTGGTTTAACCAATTCACAACGCTTTAAAGCGGCTCGAAGATCGGGAGCAGGTCAAGAAAGTGCCTGCTGTGCAACACTAAAAATGCCGGTAGCCGCTGCCCAGGAAATCAAGCTCAGTACCTTCCGCGTCCAGACAAATCAATTTATCGGTCTCGGTAATTTTACCCATACAAGTGACCGGAATATCCATGTCCCTGAATACGCCGATGATGCGCCGGTGTTTTTCTGCCGAGGCAGTGAAACAAAGTTTGTAATCATCGCCGGAAACCAGCGCATAATCCCGAGCATCTTGTTTATTTATACATTGCTGCATTGCTTCTGATAGTGGAATATCTTTTATATTAAGTTCAGCGCCGACATGACTGGCCTTGATAATATGACCCAGGTCCGCAATCAACCCATCTGATATATCAATCGCACTACTGGCAATATCGCGTAAACGAAGACCCGCTTCGATACTTATCTGCGGCCTGTTTAAACTGTCAAGAAAAAACATTTTGTGCTCGTCCGCCACCACACGATTTTTTTGCATAATATCCAGACCAACGCCTGCATCGCCCAGTGTTCCACTGACATAGATCAAATCACCCTGCCGCGCTCCATCGCGTCTAAGCGACCGGGCTATAGGGAGCAGGCCTTGTATTTGCACCGTGATCGAGAGCGGTCCTTTACTCATATCACCTCCAATCAGGCTGACTGAATGTTGTTTGGCCAGTTCGAGGAAACTCGCGGAAAATTGTTCCAACCAGACATCGTCAACTTTCGGCAGGGTGATCGATAACAATGCCCATCTCGGTAATGCGCCCATGGCGGCCATATCACTGAGATTAACGGCCAATGCTTTATAAGCGATATCAGAAGGCGCGGTGTCTTTGGGGAAATGCGTGTCCTCCAGAAGTGTATCTATTGCAAGCACAACTTCCGTATCAGGCGGGATTGCAATCACTGCTGCATCATCGCCGATCCCGCATCTTACAGATGCGTCATCATCTGTAAGACTGCGGAAATATTTTTTGATTAATTCGAATTCCGAGCTAACCATCAATCAAGAGACGTTTTTAAATTCCACCGCTCTTATTTTTTTTGCTGCCTTATCCAGAACGCCATTAATATATTTATGAGACTGTTCCGCACCGAATATTTTTGCCAAATCTATCGCTTCATTCAAGACAATCCGACAAGCCAGTTCTGGATGAAATTTCAGTTCATAAAGTCCAATCAGCAAGATTGCTTTCTCGACAGGATCCAAATCGTCCAGTGCCCTGTCTAACAACGGTGCCAACTGTTTATCGAGTTTTTCATTTTCCTTTACAATCCCAAGCAGGATTTCTTTAAAATAATCAGTGTCTGCTTTTTTCAGTTCGGATCGTTCATTGACGAATTCATTGATTATGTCCTGCATCGACATATTTGACATCCGCCATTGATACAGTGCCTGTACTGCGGAACGTCGTGCACGCATCCGTGCGTGTCTGGAAAACGGTTTCTTGCCGACCGCTTCCATTTTCCGAGCCATCATTCCAGTGTCCTGAATACATTGACCATCTCAATCGCGGCTTGTGCCACTTCTGCACCCTTGTTACTCTTGTTACTGCCTTCTGCACCGGCACGATCCATCGCTTGTTCCCTGTTATCGACTGTCAAAACACCAAAGAGTACAGGAATATCACTTTCTATCGAGATTTGTCCCAGTCCGCGGGCACATGCCGAGCATATATACTCAAAATGCGGTGTATCACCTCTAATCACCGCTCCCAGTGTGATGACGGCATCACATTCAGTATGCTGGATAACATGTCGAACCGCTGACGGAATTTCAAAGGCACCGGGCACGCGAACAACAGTCATCTGCTGTCCCGATAAACCCGATGATTTTAAGGTGCCCAGACAAGCCTTAAGTAGCCGGTCAACAACGAAACTATTAAAACGGCTCGCAACCACAGTAATCCTTGCATTATCCAGTTCTGAATCACCCTCGATTAAATTATATTCAGACATACGATAACAGCCACATCATCAGCTTACATATTCAACCACTTCAAGACCATAACCTGAAATAGCATAAAAACGTTTGGGCGCACTTAACAAACGCATTTTTTGTATGCCCAGATCGGATAGTATTTGTGAACCCAGACCTATCGTGCGTTGGGCCTTTGTGTTTCTTTCATTCATTTGCCTCACTTCACTGGAGCTTCCCTGGCAAAACAGCTTTAATTGTTCCGCCAACTCCTCTAGTCCAAATTGATTACATAATATCACCACGACGCCCTGACCTTCGTCTTGTATCCGTCTTAACACATCACTGATCGGCCATACGGTGCTCTCTCCCAGACCTCCTGTTAAATCATGAATCGGGTTCTGCATATGTACACGCACCAACGCAGGATCATGTGCCGAAATTTCGCCCTTAATCACCGCCAGGTGCAAATTATTATCAATGCTATCTGCGTAGGCGACAATCCTGAAATCACCATACTCTGTCGGCATTGCATATTCAGCGATCCGTGAAATCGTTTTTTCATTTTCGATCCGATGTTGAATCAAATCCGCTATCGTACCTATTTTCAAGTCATGTTCTTTGGCAAATATTTCCAAATCCGCTCTTCTCGCCATCGAGCCATCATCCTTGAGTATCTCAACAATAACAGCGGCAGGCACAAGTCCTGCCAGTTTGGCCAGATCACATCCAGCTTCTGTATGCCCGGCTCGTGACAGAACCCCGCCGGGATGCGCCATCAATGGGAATATATGTCCCGGCTGTACCAGGTCAGATGGTTGTGCATTTTTTGCCACCGCTTTTTGTATCGTCAATGCTCTATCAGCTACAGAAATTCCGGTAGTAACACCTTCTGCCGCTTCAATAGACACAGTAAAGTTAGTACCATGATTTGAATAACTGTTGCCAACCATCAACGGCAGATTTAGCGTTTTACAATGTTCCCGTGTCAATGTCAGACATATCAATCCTCGGCCGAAACGTGCCATAAAATTCACATCTTCCGCTGTAACGGCGGATGCCGCGATCACAAGGTCACCTTCGTTCTCACGATTTTCATCATCCATCAGGATAATGATCTTACCCTCACGAATATCTTCAATCAGTTCTATTGCTGTATTTAATTCCATTAAAATCTGGACCAAAATAGTTAAACCGGAAAAATTCTAGTTATGACAAACTTCCAACGCCAATCCTGAAACCAACGACTCCATATAACGCGCCACAATATCAACTTCGAGGTTTACTTGCGTACCTTCAATATATTCAGAAAATATTGTTTCTTTTATTGTGTGCGGAATAATATTCACCGAGAATGCCGATGCAGCAATATCGTTGATTGTCAGACTAACACCATCAACGCAAATCGAACCCTTCTTGCAGATGTATTTTCCCAATTCATCAGGATATCCAATTTTAAAATGCTCTGATCTCGCATCGGTATATTTTTTTTCAACAATCCCTTTACCATCAACGTGACCGGCAACCATATGCCCGTTTAATCGTGATGAAAGCTGGAGTGCTTTTTCCAAATTAACTTTATCATCGACGCCCAGTTTATTAAACGTTGTGCATGAAAGTGTTGCAACAGAAACATCTGCTACAAATCCTTTATCCCATATTCCGGTAACGGATAAGCAAACACCATTGACACAGATACTATCACCTGTTTTTACATCTGCTAAATCAAGTGATTTTGAGTTCAGCATAACTCTCTTGTCGCTACCTATATCTTCTATCGATTCTATACTGCCAACAGCCTCTATAATTCCGGTGAACATAAGCCATTCTTTTTTTTGTTGATTGTTGCCTTAATTCTGATGTCTTGGCCCACCATTCTGATATCGGAAAAATTCAGTGCAACTCGATCTGACATCTTCTCGATCATCGGTAACTGAAACATGCCTTTTGCATCCTGTCCCAATAAAGTCGGCACGAGATAGATAATCAACTCATCAACAAAACCAGTCTGCAACATTGCGCCGGACAATCTCCATCCCGTCTCCAGAAGAATTTCGTTAATCTCTTTTTCTTCCGCTAAATAAGTCAAAACATACTTAAGAAACCCAGCACCCCTTTTGGCATCAACAGCGACCAGTTCAACACCGATATCCGCGAGTTTCTTTTTCCTTTCTTCATCTCTTGATGCGTGAAAAATAATCACATCGCCCGGCAAATTCAATATTTTTGCATCATCAGGAATATCAAGCCCGGAATCAAGTATGACTCTCAGTGGTTGCTGTCCGTTCTCCGCCCATTCTTCATCAGTCCATCCAAATGCTTCAGGTGATCTGACATTCATTGATGGATTATCCGCAAGGACAGTGCGAACTCCGGTCATGACCGCAGAACAACGTGCACGCAATTTCTGCACATCCATTCTGGCTTCTTCACCACTTATCCAATGACTGTCACCATTTGACAGCGCTGTTTTACCATCCAGACTCATTGCCAGTTTACATCTCACGAACGGACGTCCGTGCTTCATACGCATTTCAAAACCGGGATTTAATTCACGTGCCTGTATTTCCATTAAACCGCTTGTCGTCTCGATACCGGCGGCATTTAATCGCTGCATTCCTTTGCCCGCGACAAGAGGATTTGGATCAATGGTTGCGGCCACGACCTTCCTGATACCCGCAGCTATCAACGCTTCTGTGCAGGGTGATGTCCGACCATGGTGCGTACAAGGCTCCAATGAGACATAACACGTTGCTCCGGTCGCATTCACAGACGCATTTTTTTCATTTATTTTTTTCAGTGCTTCAATTTCTGCATGAGGTTGTCCCGCTTTTTTATGCCAACCTTCAGCCAAAACAATATCGTCCCTGATGATAACACAACCGACACGGGGGTTCGGATCAGTACTATAAAGGCCACGCCGTGCGATTTTTAAAGCGTGCGACATATGAAGATAGTCTGGGGCAGTCCACATCAATTCTCTTCACCATCAGACTGCAATAAGTCAAGCTGATTTTCCTTAATTTCGGGAGGTAAATCATTTTCCAAACGTTCAATTTCATCAAGGAATGCACGCACATCTTCAAAACTCCTGTAGACGGATGCAAAACGAACATAAGCAACCTGATCAAGTATGCGCAATTGTTCCATTACCCAGTCACCGAGTTTGCGGGATTTAACTTCTCGTTCGCCTTCAGTCCTGAGCTTATGTTTAATCTGTGTAATGGCAACTTCAACTCTATCCATGGCTACAGGTCGCTTTTCGATCGCCCGCAATATACCCGCACGAAGCTTATCTTCGATGAATAGTTCGCGACGACCATCCGATTTTAAAATTCTTGGTAAGTTTAATTCAGCAGATTCGTAAGTCGTAAAGCGCTCTGCACATTTTGTACATTCGCGACGACGACGAGTCTGATCGCCTTCCCCCACCAGACGAGAATCAATAACGCGTGTCTCCGGGTCAGAACAAAATGGACATCGCACTCATCTATCCTCCGCGCTCAACAGAATTATAATCAGATATTTTAATTTTTCCGCCAATCGGATGACACAGGCGATTGTATGAAAGATCTGCTGTGAACCCGGGACTACGTGTATTACGAATCAATTATCGTAAAGCGGTCTACGTCTACAAAGAGCCAGAACTTCACCTTTAACTCGTTCAATCATATTTTCATCGCCCATATTATCCATGATATCGCAGATCCAATCAGCAACCTGACGACAATCAGCCTCATCAAAACCACGAGTTGTGATTGACGGCGTACCAACACGGATACCACTGGTAACGAAGGGGGATTGAGGATCATTCGGAACGGCATTTTTGTTGCAGGTAATATTGGCGCGACCGATGGCTGCATCAACTTCCTTGCCAGTGAGTCCTTTTTTAATCATATCCACCAGAAACAGATGATTATCCGTGCCGTCGGAAACAATTTTCAGACCACGTTCAACAAAAGTATCGGCCATCGCAACAGCATTCTTTTTGACCTGCTGAATATAAGTCTTGAAACCGGGCTCCAGACATTCCCTAAATGCGACTGCTTTTGCAGCAATGGTATGCATGTGTGGACCACCCTGATAGGCAGGAAAAACCATAAAGTTAATCTTCTTTTCAATTTCTTCATTGGCTTTACCCATAATAATGCCTGAACGCGGGCCACGTAATGTCTTATGTGTGGTCGATGTTGTGACGTCAGCAATATGCACCGGACTCGGATATTCCCTTGCAGCGCAAAGACCGGCGACATGGGCAATATCGGCAACCATGATGGCACCTACTTTATCTGATATCTCGCGAAAACGTTCCCAATCGACTATACGTGAATAAGCGGAAAAACCGGTCATAATCAATTTTGGCTTGTGTTCCAACGCTAATTCCTCGGCCTGGTTGTAATCAATATAGCCATTGTCATCCAGACCATACTGAACAGCATCATAAACACGCCCTGAAACATTTACTGAAGCACCATGAGTTAGATGCCCTCCATGTGCCAGACTCATGCCCATAATTTTATCTCCGGGATTAATCAATGCCAGGTACACGGCACCATTGGCTTGCGAACCGGAATGCGGTTGTACATTCACCCAATCAGCACCAAACAATTCTTTAGCGCGATCAATGGCTAGTCGCTCGGCAACATCTACAAATTCGCAACCACCATAATAGCGCTTGCCCGGATAACCTTCAGCATATTTATTGGTTAAGTAGGAACCCTGACATTCCATCACACGTGGACTTGTCATATTCTCCGAGGCAATCAATTCAATATGCTCTTCCTGACGTATCCGCTCTGCATCCATTGCGCTCCAGAGCTCATCATCATAACCAACAACCTTCATATCTTTTGTAAACATGTTTTTCCTCTCGCTAGCAATGTATGTTTGAATAAAATCAGTCCATTAACAATTGAAAGATCCTGCCGTTAGCGCCAACGACTCTTTCGGCCACTTTTACACGGATCTATCCGAAGGAATCAAGTGCCAGAGTAGCAAATAACAGCTTCTAATGCATTGTTAATATTAACATCATCAGAATTTTGGTTAATTGACAACCGGAGTCAAACCACGTGCATTGCCGAAATCCTCCTGCAACAACATCCGGTTGATTTTCAATCTATTATCAGGCATTTTCCCAAGGTGGTTGGTCGTCAACACAATCACAATCAATCGCTCAACCAGGCAGTCCCCGGCACTAAACACATTACAAGATTATGGAACTCTCTGAAATTATACGTACTCAGGCAGAAGCCGACCTGGTTTATTCATTTGAAGAAATTGAAGCTGCTATCGAAAGAATGGCTAAAGAGATAACTCTCCAACTCCACGACAAAAACCCGATGGTTCTCTGTCTGATGATGGGTGCCGTGATCCTTACGGGAAAATTGCTTCCACTCCTGAATTTTCCGCTGCAAGTTGAATACGTTCATGCCACGCGTTATCAAGGTAACACCGGTGGCGGCGAATTACAGTGGATTAGAAGACCCACTCTCGAACTACAAGACAGACACATATTAATCATTGATGATATTCTGGATGAAGGCACGACCTTAAAGTCAATCGTTGGAGAATGTGAAAAACGTCAGGCAAAGACGATCCAGACTGCCGTGCTGGCAGATAAACAATTGGATAAAAAACGAATATTTGAACAGGCAGATTTCACCGGCGTAAGTGTTCCTGATCGCTATGTCTTCGGCTACGGTATGGACTACAAAGAATATTTACGCAATGCACCGGGGATCTATGCAGTCAAAAACTCATGAATAAAATCGGAATCATCGGCGGCACCGGACTCACATCACTGACAGGTGTGGAAATTGTAGAGACAAAGGAAGTGGAAACACCTTATGGTAATCCTTCCGCCGCCCTCGTTTTTGGAAATATTGGCGAACAGGAAATTATTTTTTTACCAAGGCACGGCAATCCCCATACACTGCCGCCACATAAAATAAATTATCGTGCGAATATCCATGCACTCAAGGAAAACAATGTAACAAATATTATTGCTGTCAACGCAGTGGGAGGCATTACATCAGAGATGCGTCCCGGAAGAATAGTGATCCCCGAACAAATTATTGATTATACCTACGGTAGACATCAAACATTTTTTGAAGACCGACTGGATAAGGTGACACATATCGATTTTACACATCCATTCAGTAAAGATATCAGCAAAAAATTAGCAACCGCCAGTTTAATGTCCGGTATAGATGTTTTTATCGGCGGCGTATATGCGGCGACACAGGGACCACGACTGGAAACTGCCGCAGAAGTCAGGAAATTGGAAAAAGACGGCTGCGACATCGTCGGCATGACCCTCATGCCGGAAGCGGCACTTGCGCGAGAACTGGAGATGAACTACGCCTGTCTTTCTTTGGTTGTGAATTGGGCGGCAGGTAAATCAGATGAGATCATCACCACGGAGATTATTGAACGCAATCTTGAAAACGGTATGGGCAAAATAAAAACGATACTTGAAGCGGTGATAAAAATAATAGGCTGACGTCTAAACCCTGCCGACACCATAGGCAGTCGGCAGGAGTGACTTGTTAGTCACCAATACGCCGAAGCCAGATCGATGTAGGGGAAAGAACTTCCACATTCACAGGATTATCTATTTTGACATTTTCACGAAACCACTGTCGCAACTTCACCTTACCCATTATACGTGGCGTATTATTTGTGTTTACTGATCTATTGATATGGCCCTGAACTAAATCTTGTCTTTTCCCGCAGTAAATTTTGATACCTTCTCCGTCGCTTCCAAAGGCCTGCGTGTATTTAACTGGAACATTAAAGAACCCCTGTTCGAAATACGTTGTGCGAACTTGAAACTGGAAGGTAGTATTGTTTGAATTCGTTTTGATACTTTGATCTGGTGCTGTATCTGGTTTGCGGGAGGGTGTTTCCGCAACGCTTGCGGGGCGAACTGACTTCTTTTCGCTGTGTTTTCCATTCCACGGTGGTGATATATCCGAAATGAGGCTATCTTCCAGTCCCGCCGCCAGATTGATGTGGAAACTACCATAGTGAAGGAGCCCGGTATCAGGCAGAATGAATATATCGACTGATGCACCTGACTCCAGAAGATTTTTAATATTTTTATTATTCTTAATATTGGTCGATTGCGTTGGACCTGGATTCTGATAACTGGTCATCCGTCCTTTGATCGATTGTGTAGTTTTCCCTATATATTTTATTTCACCATTACTGACAAACGCATATAAGACATTAGGCGTTTCCTTTTGGCTCGTAAGCTCGCAAACAGGACGACCATTGTCTAACTTCCAATGGCCTACACATTTAAATCCAATCTCTATCAGTCTATTCATATTTTTTGATCTTGAAAGTTTCGCAAAAAACTGTTCAACTCGGCTCGGTAAGTATACAGAAAACTCATAAAGAAAACTCATAACAAGTTGCTTAGGTTCACTCTGGATATTCGGTCCTCTGCGAGGTGTCAAAATATTCGCTTTTTTCACCCCTTAGCAAGGCGTTATACGAAAAAAGGGAGAATGGATGAATGAGTAAAATTATCATTACAGATCTTACGCGATTCTCAAATGAGGAAAAATTATGCACTGCCGGAATTGATGTGGATACACATAAGTGTATTCGTCCAATGCCATACTTGAAAACTGATTGGTGCAAGAAGTCTAATATATTGCCTGGTACAATTTTAACTGGCGATTTTTCAGATCGTAATAATACTGAAATACCACGCATAGAGGATATGGATTGTAAAAACCTTCATTATGATGGTTGTTGCTCATCAAATGAATTCAAAGAAATTTTGTCCAAGTCGGCCTTTCATAGCATTGAAGAAGGTTTTGAAGTATCTTTGGGAGACGGTAAAAAGTGCATTCCTCGCGAAGACAATCCAAAAAGATCTTTGATTACCATTTCAGTAAATCCAGATTCCATCAAAATTTTTCAAGATAACTACGATAAAGATAAAATAAAAATCCATGTTACAGACAATACAGGAAAAAAATTTAGTTTCTTGTCAATAACAGATTTCGGATTACGTCAATATGCGGAAAAGCACTGCTCAAAAACTTCTGACTACTCAGACATAAATAATTTGATTCAGGCACAAGAAGAGGTTTTTTTGCGAATAGGCATTGGCCAATTATACAAGGCCCCAAATGGGGAAGAAGGTTTTTGGATACAGGTAAACGGAATATATAGTTTTCCTGAATACTTTAAAGCTGTAAGACAATATGGGTAAGTTTTTATGAAAACATACACTATTGGCTTTACGCAGAAGGGAGCAAATAAGTTCTTCACGCTTATTAAAGAAAATAATGTATCCAGAATTATTGATGTCAGATTAAGTAATGTATCTCAGCTCGCCGGTTTTGCCAAGAGAGATGATTTGCAATTCTTTCTATCTGAATTATGTGATGCAGATTATATTCATCTTGAAGATTTGGCACCAACAAAAGATATTCTCAGTGATTACAAAAAGAAAATAATCACATGGGATATTTACGAGGATAAGTTTTTGGATTTAATAGCAAAAAGAAATATTGAGCGTACTGTTGATAAGTCAATGTTAGATAATGGCTGTTTATTATGCAGTGAACATAAGCCACATTACTGCCACAGAAGGCTCGTGGTAGAATATCTGAATAACCACTGGAGCACAGATATTGAAGTGGCTCATTTAGTATGAGCACACAGGAAATACCCACAGTACTGATTGCTTATCCCAAAGCATTTTCATGCTACGGGAAATTTGCAAGAAAATTGTCAAACATTCTTTCTGATTTTCACCAGTTTTATATTGCATATATGGCAGATGATAATGATTTTATCAGCAGGCACTTGTCATCTGATAAAAGGGTTAGCGATGCCATTACATTTTCAATTGATGAAGATCATCTAAACAGGATTAGCCATGCCATCATATTCAATGATGGTGAAACTTTTAATCACCTGATTGATGATGCAAAAAATCAAGGGATAAAATCACGGATAATTAATGCTGATATCACCAAAGTGGTCAATAAGGATAAAGGTGATAGATATGATGTGTATATTGGTCGTGGATCAGAATGGGGCAATCCTTATGCGGTTGGGTTTGGAGCTTCACCGGGGGAAAAACAAAATGACCGGGATGAAGCAATAAGAAAATATAAATATGATTTTGCAAGAAATTTCCTTAAAAAAAGTAAGGAAGATGCGCTTGAGTTAAAAGGCAAAACTCTAGGCTGTCATTGTAAACCTCTTGCTTGTCACGGCGATGTTGTAGCTGAATATCTTAATGCACTGGATGATGGTAAATAATAAAACGTGATTTCAATTTGTAAGTGCAACTCTTAACAAGTCGGTTGGCGGGTAAGCTGAGTTATTATTTCCAGCTTTCTTTAACCACCTTGGTAGTTACAAGTAAATCTGTGACTTCAACTTTTTCCATCCAATTCTCCCCATGCACACGAACGAACTAACTACGCATTATGGAACACTAATATCTGACAGGATGTTATATATTTTAAAAAGTAACATTCGAGAAAATTCCTCAATTTCAATATACTAGGGTCGGAAATTAGGATAGACCATAATTTTGTCCATGGTGTCCACTTTGTTATTTTTAACTGTCCGCTGGATACTTTTGTTGGGCATGATTACTTCACTAACCAATTATTCATCATCAGAATTCTCTCGATTCTTAAGCTCCTCAAACTTGGATGCCATGGTAGGGTTCCGCTGAGTTAATTTCTTGACCGTAACATCTTGCGCCTTGTCATTTGCAAGCCGAAGTTGTCGATCAGTTCCGAGCAGGACATCTTTCGTCTTTTGTAGATGATTTATTGACTTGTCAATTTCGTCAATTGCTGTTTGGAATTTCCTGGATGCAATATCATAGTTCTTTCCGAATGCGGTTTTGAACTTGTCGAGGTCGTCTTCGAAATTAGTAACATCAATGTTCTGCGCCCTAACGAGCGCAAGCTCCCTCTTATATTCTAATGACTTCATCGCAGCGTTACGCAGCAGCGTAATGATTGGAAGAAAGAACTGCGGTCGAACTACATACATCTTTGAATGGCGGTGAAATACGTCAACAATCCCGGAATTATAAAGTTCGCTGTCAGATTCGAGCAGGGATACCAGCACTGCATACTCGCACCCCTTTTCAGTGCGATCCTTATCAAGTTCCTTTAGAAAGTCCTCGTTCTTTTTCTTCGTCGCGGTGGTATCACTTTCGTTCTTCATTTCAAACATGATCGAAATGATTTCAGTACCCGCCTCGTCCGAATCGCGGAAAATATAGTCACCCTTGCTGCCAGTGGTTACGTCATTATCCTTCTCGAAATAGGCTCTTGGAAATGCTGTCGCACGAATACGATTGAACTCTGTTTCACAGTGCTGTTCAAGGGTTTCACCAACCATCTTCGTAGACAGACGAACTTTCATATCCTTTAGACGATTTATCGCGTCGTCCCGATCTTTGATCTGCGTCTCGTACTTATCCTTGAGCGACTTTTCGGCAAGTCCCCTTTCAAGCTCCACTTGCTTCAGGCCGTTCTTTAGTCCGTCACGTTCCTTCTCAATAACACTAACTGCCTCAGTAATAGCGAGTTTCTGCTCAACTTCGCTGGTACCGAGCTTCGCTTTCAGGTCTTGAATCTCTGCATCCTTTTTCGCTGCGGTTTCTTGAAGCTCTTTTGTTAGATTAGCCTCAGCCAGCTTTGAAGCGGCCTCGTTATCTTGCCTTGCCTGTTTCAGTTCGTTGGCGAACTCGTCTCGTTCTTTTTCCACAGCGCTTAGAGCTTGTGTCACAGCAAGCTTCTGCGCTGTCCCCCCAGCATCCAATTTCGCTTTCAATTCCTGAATTTCCACATCTTTGGCAGCGGAAGTCCTCTGCATCTCACTGCTAACCTTTTCTTTGACGAGATCAACTGCGTTTTGCTTTTCCTTCTCGGCCAGTTCAAGACGCTTATGCAACTGCTGCTCAAAATCACTATCACGAACCTGCTTCAAAATATCCGCATACCCGGTCTCATCAACTTTGAAAGCTTTCTTGCAGTGGGGACAGCTGATTTCATTCATTTCCACTTCTTCTCCATTTATTTATTGATGTCCAACACCAAAATCAGGGAGCGCAGGCATCCCCTGTTTTTTTGTTGGCTTTCAATTTGATGATCGCTTTACAGGTTCTATAGTGTCTCTATCAAAGAATCTTTAAATCAAACGCTATCATTCCACGCTTAACCGTGTCACACGCATCACCACACCGAATAATGGATGATCAAAATAATGTAATTCATTCAGTTTTATTCTGCGGGTTTCTTTCAGTTGTGCATAGGTTCCACGCATGGCAATGTCTTCGCTGATACCTTCGTCCGTGAATGATGTGATTGATTCAGTCAATAGCTCAACAAAATAGGCAATATCCAGATCAAGATGCAGGAGATATCCGCCTCTTAAATTTACCGTGCCGTCTATCCTTGCTTCCGGGTTTTTGATATGAACCTTTTTTGCCCTGGATTTTGTCAGCTCTGGCTGCTGCCAGGCGATATGATGTATGGGACGATACTGACTGGATAATTTAAGAACCTTGTTGACACCACCCAGCTTGTATCTGCCTGATGGTAATTTTTTAAATGTACCGGAATTATTTGTATCTGTTTCCAGATTGATAGCATTACTATAGTCAGGCGTTGCGCCTGAGTTCCATTGTTCTCCACCGGTATCAACGACCACATGTTCAAACACTAGCATTTCCACCTGATACCATTTAGCGAATGCAGAATTGCCGGATAATAGTAAAAAAACGAGAATTAATATTTTCATCATTTGGATATTCATGAAATTATGCGGCGTCTTTTTTGGTAATATCTGCAATAAGGTTTGTGAGTATGTTGAATCTGTCATCCACCTCCGGCAACTCTTCATTGATTCGTAATCTATCTTGACCATCCAGTTTATAAGTAAAAGGGCTGGTTTGTATTAATGTAATAATCCTGGTCGGATCTACATTGTGATCCTTATGAAATTGTAATCTACCTCCATGTGGACCCAAATCTATTTTACGAATACCCAGCGTATTGACCAATAACTTTATTTCTGCAATGCGGAGGAGATTCCTGGCAAACTCAGGCAACATACCGAAGCGATCAATCATCTCAACCTGCAGTTCTCTTAATGCGTCTTTATCTTTAACGCCAGCAATTCGCTTGTACATGATAAGCCGCATGTGTACATCCGGTAAATAATCCTCAGGGATCAATGCCGGAACATGTAGATCGACTTCAACACCATGATCCAGCGGTCTGTCAAGACGAGGTTGTTTCCCTGATTTCAGTGCCTTCACCGCACGATCCAAAAGATCCATATACAGTCCGTAACCTATTGCCTGGATTTGCCCGCTTTGTTCCTGACCCAAAATTTCGCCGGCGCCGCGAATCTCAAGATCATGTGTTGCTAAAGTAAAACCAACACCTAATTCTTCCGAAGCCTCAATAGCTTCCAGACGCTTTATCGCATCCGCTGTCATCAGTTTTCTTTGTGGCACAATCATGTACGCATAGGCACGGTGATGTGAACGACCGACCCTGCCTCTTAACTGATAAAGTTGCGCTAATCCGAATCGATCTGCACGATTGATGATAATGGTATTGGCACTCGACACATCAATGCCTGTTTCTATGATGGTGGTACAGACCAGTACATTAAAACGCCGGTGATAGAAATCCAGCATCACCTGTTCCAGTTCTTTCTCTGACATCTGACCATGCGCCCATCTGACAGAAGATTCCGGTAGCAGTGCTTTTATTTGTCCGGCCATTTTTTCAATGGTATCGACTTTATTATGTAACACATAAACCTGCCCGCCACGCTTGATTTCACGCAATAGCGCTTCTTTCAGAAGCACATCATTCCACTCGCAGATAAATGTCTTGACAGCCAAACGTTTTGAAGGCGGTGTCGCAATAATGGAAAGTCCACGCAAGTCGGCCAGTGCCATATTCAGTGTTCGTGGTATGGGTGTCGCTGTCAATGTCAATACATCAATCTCGGCACGCATGGCTTTAAATTTTTCTTTTTGTCTGACACCGAAACGGTGTTCTTCATCAATAATCACTAACCCCAGTCGAGCGAATTCCATATTCCCCTGGATCAATTTATGTGTGCCTATAACAATGTCAACCGTACCGTCTTTAATCCCTCCGAGTGCGATTGCCTGTTCCCTATTTGTGCGGAATCGAGACAATAATTCAATACGTACCGGCCAATCGGCAAACCGATCTTTAAAGTTCTGGAAATGTTGTTGTGCCAGTAACGTTGTGGGCACAAGTATCGCCACTTGTTTGCTGTTTTGTACAGCAAGAAATGACGCACGCATAGCGACTTCTGTTTTACCGAACCCTGCATCACCACAAACCAGACGATCCATTGGCTTTGCCTGTGTCATATCATCAATTACGGATAAAACAGCATCCATCTGATCCGGTGTTTCTTCGAAAGGGAATGTCTGTACAAAGGCATGGTAGGCATTTTCATCGAGTTCAAAACCAAAACCAGGGTGTGCTGCTCTTTGCGCATGTAATTCAAGTAGTTCAGCAGCCACATCATGGGCATATTTCGCGGCATTGCTTTTAGCCTTTTGCCACTGACCGCTACCCAATCGATGTAGTGGTGCATGTTCTATATCCATGCCGGTAAAACGGCTGATCAGTTGAAGTGCAGAAACGGGCACATAAAGTTTGTCCCCTTCAGCGTATTCAATCAAAATAAATTCGGCCGGAATATCATCGACATACAACATGATTAAACCTTGATAACGACCGATGCCATGTTCCTCATGGACTACAGGCGCACCTATTGTCAATTCAGTTAGATTACGAATGATATTTTCCGGATCCTGCTTGCTGCGTTTACGCAGGCGACGTTGCATCACACGTTCACCAAACAGCTGCCCTTCGCTGATTATCGCAATCCCTGGATTTCTCAGTTGTACGCCCTGCTCTAAAGGCGCAACGGTTAATCCCAGGCGCACATCTCCCTCTATAAATCTGCTCCAGTCGGATATTTGCACCGGTCTAAAGCCATGCTGCTGTAATAAATCCAGTAAGGTTTCTCTCCTTCCTGCCGATTCTGCGACGAGCAATATTCTTCCTTCAAAATCACTGACGAACTTTTTAAACAGCGACAGAGGTTCTTCAGACCGGGCATCTATCATCAAATTTGCCGGTAGCATGGAATTATAATTACTTGTGCCTCCACGTTCCGACTGTTCTCTCCGCGTAATGTGGATCTGATGATAGATTTTCGTCCTGCTTAACAAATCTGAAGGATTGAGAAATATCTCTCTCGGAGGCAATGTCGGACGTTCTGCATCATGACATGTTTGTTCATAGCGTGTTTCAATATCCTTCCAGAAGGATTCCGAAGTATCAATAGCATCTTCATCAAAAATAGTAATGCATTCATCCGGAAAATAGTCGAACAGGGTATTGGTTTCTTCGTAAAATAATGGCAAATAATATTCTATGCCCTCGGGCGCAAAACCCTGACTAACATCACGATAAACAGGAGATTGATTTGGATTACCCTCGAAACGTGACCGCCATGCCGATCTAAAACGAGTAATCCCCTCATCAATCAGTGCCACTTCTCTAGCTGGCAATATTCTGATTTGTTCGACCTTATTCAATGAACGTTGAGTTTCCGGATCGAATGTATGGATATTGTCTATTTCGTCGTCTAATAAATCTATTCGATAGGGATTCTTTACGCCCATTGGATACAAATCTATCAATGAACCACGAATTGCCACATCGCCATGCTCAATAACTTGCGTGCCAAAAGTATAGCCACTTTCATTAAGCTGCTTTCTAAATGCATCAATATTGAGATGTTGCCCGTTATTCAGAATCAAACTATGTGAGAATAAAAATTCTCGTGGCATCAGACGATGCATCAAAGTCGTTACCGGGACAATCAGAATGCCTTTCCCTAAAGTCGGTAAACTGGTCAAAGTTGCCAATCTTTCTGAAATAATATCCTGACAAGGTGAGAATAAATCGTACGGTAATATCTCCCAGTCAGGAAACAATAACGGGCTATTTATTTCACTATCGTTAAGGTAGAAACAAAGTTCATCGTTTAATCTGCTTGCTGAGAGTGAGTCTCTCGTCATGATAACGATGGGCGCCTCCACCACTTTGGATAGCTGGCTAATCGTTAATGCTTTCGCACTACCATATAGTCTGCCCCAGAAACTTTTTTCACCAGGCCTGAATGAACATTCCGGCTGAAATACACTTGCGCGATTTTTATCTGACATTAACAGCTAAACTTCAATATTTACGGCACCGATTTCTTTTTGAATATCTTTCAACACCTGTACTGGATCGGTCGCTTGCGTAATGGGCCTGCCTATCACTAAATAATCACTACCTGCCTCGATAGCTTGTGCTGGAGTCATGACACGTTTTTGATCATCATTATCGGAACCATGCGGGCGAATCCCCGGGGTAATCAGTTTAAATTTCTTGCCTAACCAGTTTCGCAGACCTTTCACTTCTTGTGCTGAACACACAACACCGTCAAGACCCGCGTCATGACTTAGCTGTGCCAACCGAATCACCTGGTCTTCAACGGAACATTGCAAACCTAGTTCTCGTAGTGTTTCTTCACTTATACTGGTGAGTACCGTCACGCCAATCAATAATGGATGATGTGGTTTCTTTTCAATCTCTTCTTTGGCAAGCGACATCATTTCAAAACCACCGCTCGCATGCACATTAATCATCCACACACCTAAATCTGAAGCGACGGCACATGCCTTGGCGACTGTAGCAGGAATATCATGAAATTTAAGATCTAGAAATACGTCAAAACCTCTGGCAATCAATTTCTCAACGAGGACCGGGCCTGATTTGGTGAACAGTTCTTTACCTACTTTCAGTCGACATAGATCGGATCCCAGTTTTTCCACGAGTTGAAACACTTGTTTAGGATCCCTGAAATCCAAAGACACAATAATACGTGATTCATTCACCTTCTACTCACCTTCTAATCCGTGAATAGGTTTCACCGTATTCCAGTTTTTACAACTTGGACACCGCCAATGCAGCGATTTAGCATCGAAACCACAGTGATTACATTTATAAAGCACTCGATCTTCAAGTAATCTACTAATTACATCCCCGATTACCATTAAATCATCTTTGGCTTTTCCCTGCGCCAGTATCAAGGCGTATTTGATCAATTGTTCAATACCTCTTACCGTCGGTCTTTTCTTGAGCTCGGTGATGATAAATCTCATTGCCTCTTCATAACCCTCTTGTTCGGCAATAAGTTCTGTGAGCATTACCATTGGAGTAATACCACTGCGTTTATCAACTACGGTGTGCAAATAATCCTTAAATTCATCCAGTTTTCCCAGTTGCTCATAACACTCAACCATCAAAGAAACTGCTTCAGAGATATATTCTGCATCCTGTTTCTCGACGCGCTTACAGATACGTATCGCTTCCCTAAACTTACCTTCCTTTTTGAGGATGCCCGCTTCGATCAAACTTGCACGAACACAATTTTCGTCAATATCGACTGCTTGCTTCAGAAGAGCTTTTACTTTTTTGTCTTCTCCCGTCAGGTGTAATTCACTTGCCTGCTCACAATAAAACTGGGCAATACTTCGATTCATGGGACGGGATGACGATAACTCCAGTCGACGCGCTACCTTAATCGCATTTCCCCAATCTTTTTCCTGTTGATAAATATCCAGGAGCTCGGTAAAAGCCTGCACTGAATACAAACCCGTTTCCACTACCTCACTAAATAAATTTTCAGCACGATCCAACAATCCGGATTTCATATAATCCATACCAAGTTCAAGTAAAACCAGCGCTCGTTCTTCCTGACCCAGATTCGGTCGGGCAATTAAATTTTGATGTATACGAATTGCACGATCAACTTCACCACGACGCCGAAACAAATTTCCCAATGCCAGATGTGTCTCTACCGTTTCACTATCCACCTCCAGCATTTTGATAAATACCTCGATAGCTTTGTCCGGTTGCTCATTTAAAACGTAATTTAGACCCTTGAAATATTCAGGATGAATTCCACTTTGGCTGGTGGTATTCTTCAATGAACTTCCATACCTTCCGTATAACCATCCGCTGAATCCAGCAACGGGTAATAATAACCAGATAATTGTCATCCCGCCTGGTTCCATCAAATTTTGTCTTTCATCGGCATCACCCGAAGGTTATTGAGTTCTTTTTCAGAAGCCTTCGCTTGCTTCTCGACATTTGAAACCCTGCGTTTCAAACTGAAAATTTTGGGTAACTGGCTCAAAATACCCAGTAGCAACCCTGAGAAGAAAGAAAATGAAAGCAAGACCGATAAATAAATATCCCGAGTGGCGACAAGATAATTAAAAGTGATTTTTTGATTATTCTTTAGAAAAAATACCAACGAAATAATAAATACCAGCAGAACTAAAATGATACAAAAATATCTCTTGATTGTATGCGACATAAACGCTCTCTTTTTTCAGATTAAACCTAATGGCAACAATAAGCAGAGAACACAACGAATACAATAGTCCGCCGCTTGCGGAACATAAAAAAGGAGATATTGCCTTCAAACTTCAGGAGATGGTTGTCTGTCGACTCTTTCGCGTAACTCTTTACCCGGTTTGAAATGCGGCACATGTTTTGCCGGAAGCGAGACGGGTTCACCGGATTTAGGATTTCTACCCACACGAGGCGGTCGATAGTGCAGAGCAAAACTACCAAAGCCCCTGATTTCTATACGTTCGCCATTAGAAAGAGTCGTCGCCATGTGCTCAAGAATAGTCTTCACGGCCGACTCGACATCCTTGTAGTCTAATTGTGTTTGTCTTCGAGCCAGTGCTTCTATGAGTTCTGATTTTGTCATCACTTATCTCGATTTCAGTACAAGACAGTTGCTTGTATTACTCCAAGACGTTACGGCTAAAGCTATCTGGTTTCCAGTATTTTTTAATAAATTCAACACTTTAAACAAAGTACGCCTCTACTTTATATAGTAGCGGCACAGTTTTTTTACTATTTATCCAGTTGTTCTTTCAATAAATCACCGAGAGTACTTCTTCCTCCTGAGCTTGCATCAGAAGAACCGTACTCTTCCACGACAGTTGCTTCATCATCTGTTTCTTTGGCTCTCGCGGAAATATTAATAGAGCGCCTTTTACGATCAACGGCAGTAATTTTAACTTCAATTTCATCTCCCACCTTAATCGCGGAGCGCGCATCTTCCACCTTTAGATTCATGGAAATTTCCGCAGCTCTCATGTATCCCTGAACACCCTCCTCCAAAGTCAATATAACACCTTCCATCTCGACACTTTCAACAACACCTTTCACGATAGTGCCTTTTGCATTTTCAGCGACGTAATTTAAAAAAGGATCTTTTCCCATTTGTTTTACGCCCAGAGAAATACGTTCTCTTTCCGCATCCACTGCAAGCACAACTGTTTCCAGTTCATCACCTTTGCTATATTGATGGATAAACTCTTCCCCAGTACCTGACCAAGTGATGTCTGAAAGGTGAACCAAGCCATCAATTTCACCATCAAGACCGATAAATATGCCAAAATCAGTAATGGATTTAATGGTACCAACCACTCTATCACCCTTATTATAGGTCGCAGAAAATTGCTCCCATGGGTTAGGCTGACACTGTTTCATGCCCAAAGAAATACGACGTCTTTCAGTATCAATATCCAAAATCACAACATCAACCTCTTCACCAATCTGTACCAGTTTTGATGGGTGTACGTTCTTGTTCGTCCAGTCCATCTCAGAAACATGAACAAGTCCTTCAACGCCTTCTTCAAGCTCAACGAAACAACCGTAATCGGCAAGATTTGTGATCTTCCCACGCAGTCGCACACCTTCAGGGTAACGCTTGTTTAAATCCCCCCAGGGATCATCTCCCATTTGTTTCAGACCAAGTGACACACGATCACGCTCACGATCAAATTTCAATACCTTGACTTCAATTTCATCGCCAACACTTAAAATTTCACTTGGGCTTTTAACTCTTTTCCAGGCCATGTCTGTAATATGCAGTAGTCCATCAACGCCACCTAAATCAAGGAATGCACCATAATCAGTGGTATTTTTCACAGTGCCCTTAACAACAGCACCTTCTTGTAAAGACTCCAGTAATGCAGCGCGATCAACCGTATTTTCCGCTTCTACAACGGCACGACGCGAAACAACCACGTTGTTTCTATGTTGGTCGATTTTCATCACTTTAAATTCCAGTGGTTTACCTTCCAGATAACTGATGTCTTTCACCGGACGCACATCAATAAGCGACCCGGGCAGAAACGCCCTGACATTATCGATCTCTACGGTAAAACCGCCTTTGACTCTTTCTGAAATAACGCCGATGACTATTTCGTCTGCTTCATGAGCTTTTTCCAAAGCTGTCCAAGCCATCAAACGTTTAGCTTTTTCTCGCGACAATTTCGTCTCACCAAAACCATCCTCAACGGCATCTAAAGAAACATCGACTTCATCGCCGATGCTTACTTCGATCTCGCCTTTCTCATCAAAGAATTCTGAAATGGGGATGAGTCCTTCAGACTTTAATCCTGCGTTGACTACAACAGTCTCAGCATCCTGATTGATCTCGACGACCATCGCGCTGACAATAGATCCGGGACGCATTTTGCGCTCTATCTGACTTTGTTCAAAAAGTTCGGCGAAACTTTCACTCATAAGAAAATAATTACCTGATATTCCAGTTCTAAATTACCGCGTTCCAGTACGTTATGGAAATCCGGGGCGTTCATACCCGGCGTCACTCACTGCCAAATTGTATAACGGTTAGTTAACAAAATCAGAGAAACAGCCACTCGCCACCGACCTTTGGCCAAGCTGTGAATCACGTCATAATATTCATGACATCAAGCAGGCATCCGGCAAGGTTTTCTGTATCAGATTTTCTATCTGCTTTATGACCTCAGAAATTTCCAGCATTGTCGTATCAACAACAATAGCATCGTCTGCAGGCTTCAGTGGCGATATAGTTCTTTGACTATCCCTTGCATCTCTCTCGGCTGTATCAACCGTGAGGCGCGGCAGACTAACATCAAACCCTTTCTGCTTCAACTGCTTATACCGTCTTTTAGCACGTTCCTCTGCAGACGCGACAAGGTAGATTTTTAGAGGGGCGTCAACAAAAACAACCGTGCCCATATCACGCCCATCGGCCACCAACCCTGGAGTTTGTCGAAATTTCCTTTGTCTACCCAACAGTGCGGATCTGACTTTGGCTAAGGTCGCAATCTGTGACGCCGAATTACCACACTCTTCTGTTCTAATTTGTCGGCTAATATCAACACCTTCAAAGATAACCGTCGCATCCCGCCCTGGCTGGGGCCGCTCAAAGAGCACATCTAATGATTCAGCTATATCGGCAAAAGCTGTTTCATCATTGGTTTGCAGATGATACTTTTCTGCAGCAACCGCCAGGATCCTGTATAGAGCACCGCTATCAAGGAAATTCCAATTTAACCAGCTAGCCAAATGGCTGCATATCGTGCCTTTGCCCGTTCCACTCGGCCCATCAACAGTAATAACCGGAATCGGGGTAACTGACACTCAGGCTTGTTCCTGAATATGTAAGTTCAAGCCTGAGTTTCTAGCGACATCAACAAAACAGGGGAATGAAGTCTCTACATTGGCACAGTCTTTTACAGTGATGGGTGCAGTCGCATTCACTCCTGCGATTGCAAATGCCATGGCGATCCTGTGATCGGTGAAACTATCCACCACACCACCAGTAATCTTACCCCCTATCACCGTCATACCATCAGCTTGTTCATCAACATCTATACCCAATGTTCGCAACCCCTGGGTCATAGCTGTGATTCTGTCACTCTCCTTAACACGTAATTCCTCTGCTCCCGCGAGTCTGGTCCGGCCTTTTGCAAAAGCTGCGGCCACCATGATGACAGGAAATTCATCTATTGCGCCAGGCACGCTGGATTCAGGGATATCGATTCCATATAAATCTGCTGATCTCACACGAATATCAGCGACAGGCTCTCCACTGATAATTCTTTCATTCAGTAACATAATATCCGCACCCATTCCTATTAGTATATGAATAACAGCGTCCCTATTTGAGTTAATGCCGACATTTTCAATGATAATATCCGAACCTTCGGCAATGCATGCTCCGACCATAAAAAAAGCAGCCGAAGAAATATCCGCAGGAATCGAAATGGACGTACCTTGCAGTACCCCACCACCTTCAAGTGCGATTGTGTTTCCCGAAAAGTCGACCGGGTAACCGAATTGCCTCAACATTCGTTCTGTATGATCACGCGTTGCAATGGACTCATGTATGCACATCCGGCCTCTGACACCAAGACCTGCCAAAAGCAAACTGGATTTTAGTTGCGCACTAGCCACCGGCATTTCAAAATCGATAGCAGTCAAATCAAGTCCAGCTTTTATGTGTATTGGCAAGGTACCTTTCTCGGAACAAGTTATCTGCGCACGCATTTTTTGCAGGGGTTCAACAATCCTGCGCATCGGTCTGGACATCAAAGACTGATCACCCCTTAACTCACATTCAACACCAAGTCCTGCAAGCAATCCCGAGAGTAAGCGGACAGATGTGCCAGAATTACCTAAATAGAGTGCTGTCTCGGGCGTCACAAGACCATCTTTGCCAACGCCTTTGACAATCACCTCGTTTTCCGAACCACATTTAATTTCAACGCCCATTGCCCGGAATGCAGCCATTGTTGCCAATGTATCTTTACTCTCCAAAAACCCTGTAAGTTGGCTTTGTCCTTCTGCGATTGCAGAGAGCATGAGTGCGCGATGCGAGATGGATTTGTCACCAGGCACACGAAACCTGCCACTTAGTTTTCCACCAGGGGTAATAACGTAATTAATCATATTCCGGACAGAGGGAAACGTATGAATTATTCAAATACATTATTCCGGCATATTACGCGGGCGAATCATTTTCCTGTTTTCGCTGATCAGTAAATTTGTCCCTTGAAGTCTTGGCGCGTTCAAATATATCCAATAAAGTTCCACTGTCATCATTCTTGATAGCTTCTCTGATTTTATTCAGATGTTGGCTGAATTGATCAATAACTCGCAGAAGTTGTTCGCGATTCGAAAAACATATGTCATGCCACATGCGGGGATGACTTGAGGCAATACGAGTGAAATCTGCAAAACCGCCAGCTACAAATTCAAAAATCTCCTGCCTTGCATCCATCCCTGATAAACAATCAACCAACGCATAAGCAAGCATGTGCGGTAAATGACTGGTAGCGGCCAGGATCTCATCATGATGTTCAATATCCAGATTGACCACATCAGCACCGGTTAATTTCCACATATCTGTAATCAAACTCAGTGCCTTTGAATCAGTTTCGATAACAGGGGTAAGAATAACGCGATGCGCATCAAATAAATCTCCGCATGCAGCCTCGACACCACTTTCTTCTTTGCCTGCAATGGGATGCCCGGGGACGAAACGCATAAATATATCACCTAAGTTTGCTCTGGCGGATTCAACAATCGTACTTTTCACGCTCCCGACATCGGTAACCACGACCGTCTCCTTGAGAGAGGTTGACATAGCTGAAAATAATTTATCGGCAGTAGATAACGGCGTTGCCAATACAACAATATCGGCATCATTCACGACTTCTTCAATATTCAAACTGTAAGTATCAATCACTCCCAAACTAACAGCTTTTTTCAGGTTATTTTCATCGCGACCGTAACCGGAAACGCTCGTTATGGCATGCATCTTCTTGAGTGCACGTGCGAGTGAACCGCCAATTAGACCAACACCAATAATTGCTACCTTATTTACAAGCATGACTCTGTTTTAATCCCTAATTAATACAATGTCATATGTATCGGTTGGATCAGCAATAAGCATCAACATGTGAATTCTTATTGACTACAGATATCATCTCTGCAGTATCACGTCTCCAGTCTTGTGCCGGAGCCTCCACAACTTTAGCACTGACCACTTCTGTCACCAGGAAATATACTGCGAAAGCATCTTCTGAAAATTAGTTTCGTGTAATTTTGACAATGCCGCCTCAGGAACATGGTCATCGCCACCCGGATATCTCAGACGACCCTGACGTGGATAATAAAGTCCGCCTGGACTTCTCTTCCAAACCGAATGGTTTTTCATTTGAGGCCGACTTAATAATACTTTCACTCCCGATCCCGTATTCCGGTTCTTCAACGGGCTTTCCCGGTTGGTAAGGAGACAAACCAACAACTCTGGACGTTGCTAAATTGATCAAATCACACGACATTTGTCTTTGAAACCCGGATCCAGGGAATCACAATATAGCGCGTGGATAAGAACCTAACAACTTAACCATCGAGGCACTATCACTTAACTCGTCCAATGCCAGTGCCACCGCAGCTTCCTGCATATGACCTTCAATATCGACAAAAAAAACATATTCCCACATACCCTTGCGTGATGGTCGAGATTCAATACGAGTCAAGCTGACACCATTATCAGAAAAACAGACGAGCATTTCATGTAAAGAGCCAGGGTTATTAGGCGCTGTAAAAAGTAACGAGGTCTTATCGTTACCACTCGGCAAGGTCTCGTATCGACCCAAAACCAGAAATCGCGTTGTATTATCGGATTCATTTTCAATATTTCTCATCAACACTGACAGGTCATAAAACTCTGCCGCTGATTCGCTGGCTATCGCAGCCGCATTCACTTGATCAGCAACGATGCGTGCGGCCTCTGCATTGCTATTTACAACAATACGCTCTGCTTTTGACAAATGAGCATCAAGCCAGGCGCGACATTGTGCCAAAGACTGTTGATGCGAATAGATTTGCGTAACATTATCAATCGAATTTTCTTTACTCATCAAATGGTGGTGGATCCGTAATTCAACTTCGCCGCAAACCATCAAACTGGAATTTATCAACATATCCAGCGTGTGATTGACCACACCTTCAATGGAATTTTCTACCGGCACGACACCATACTGACAAGCAGCGGATTCCACTTCTCGAAAGACCTGATCAATCGTCCCCATTGCCGTGGTTTTAACGGAGTGACCAAAATGTTTCAGCACTGCAGCTTGTGTGAAAGTTCCTTCAGGTCCCAAATAGGCAATATTTAACGTTTGCTCCAGAGCCAGGCAAGCCGACATAATCTCCCGAAATAAACGAGCTATTTCCTCTTCGGACAGAGGGCCCGGGTTCCTCTCAATTATTTTTCTCAATACTTGTGCTTCACGCTCAGGGCGATAAAAACAACAATCTTCATCCGACGCTTCGCTCTTGACACGTGCGACTTCTGCTGCCATTTGCGCACGCTCGCTTACCAACTCTAATAAATTAGAGTCAATTTCATCGATCCGCCTTCTTAGATTCTCTAGTGTTGCATCATCAGCCATTACTTAAATTAACGATTTATAAAAATCATAATTTACGGTCTCAACCGTTAACTCGTTCAAATTCTTGCATGAAGGCAATTAAAGTATCCACGCCTTCTTCCGGCATCGCATTGTAGATACTGGCACGCATACCACCGACACTCCGATGACCTGATAACGCAAGCAATCCGTGAGCATTTGCTTCAGAGATATACTTTCCATCAAGCGTCCCATCAGCCAGTGTAAAAGGAACGTTTATTTTGGAACGGAATTTTGGGTTAACAGGGTTGCTGTAAAAGCCGGAGTCGTCAATCACCTGATACAACTTACCGGATTTAATTCGACTCATTCGTTCCATGAACTCCAATCCTCCTTGTTCCTTGATCCATTTCAATACCAACCCCGATACATACCAGCTATAGGTCGGCGGCGTATTGTACATCGATTCATTTTTTGCCTGGATGGAATAGTCAGACATACTCGGAATATGTTTCGGCGCATAACCGAGTAAATCTTCACGCACAATGACAACTACCAGACCTGATGGACCAATATTTTTTTGAGCTCCGGCAAATATGACACCATAACGTGAGACGTCCAGAGGACTTGATAATATGCTTGATGTCATATCTGTCACTAACGGCACATCACCCACGTCCGGTATATCAGGAAACTGAACCCCATTAATCGTCTCATTATCTGTGTAATAAACGTAAGCAGCACCATGATTTAATGTCCATGTATCAGAATCGGGGACCGTTCTAAATAGACCATCCTCATCAGCAATGACATTTACCTTACAAAAACGTTCGGCTTCCCCAATCGCCTTTCCTGACCAGATTCCTGTATGGAAATAATCAGCTGAACTTTTACCGGCAAGTAAATTTAGGGGCACCATGGCAAACTGACTACTTGCACCGCCTTGCAAAAAAAGCAGCTTGTAATTATCAGGTATCGCCAATACCTCTCTGAAATCCGCTTCAGTCTGTGTAGCAATAGACATGAATGCATCACTACGATGACTCATTTCCATCACCGATATTCCACAACCATGCCAATCAAGGAATTCTGCTTGCGCCAGATCCATAACTTCTCTTGGCAACATGGCGGGACCAGCACCAAAATTATAAACGGACCCGGCACAAGACGTCTCAGAGGCCACAACTTTTAATGTGCCAGGATTCCGCTTCATTCGCTTTCTTTTACTGAATCTTCTTCAGTTGTTTCTTTACTGCTCACTGCACTGACCGGTATACCTTCCGGATCTTTATATTCAACGATGCGTTCCAAACCGACCAGACGTTCTTCCGCTCCTAACCTAACCAGGGTGACACCCTTTGTGTTTCTTCCTAACACCGATACATCATTAACAGGAGTACGAATCAAGATCCCCCGATCACTGATAAGCATGATTTCATCATCATTATCTACAGCAACAGCGCCGATTACCTGACCATTACGTGACATTGTTTGAATAGAGATTACACCAACCCCTCCTCGCCCCTTGACTGCATAATCCGAGATCGCCGTGCGTTTGCCAAAACCATTTTCCGTCACCGTCAACACAGAATTTTCATTCGACTCAACGATAATCAATGAATTGACCCTCTGCCCTTCACCGAGTCGAATACCACGAACACCCCGTGCGGTTCGACCTGTTGCTCTCACTGCGGTTTCATTAAAACGTACAGCTTTCCCGGCATTACTAAACAACATAATGTCATGCCCACCACCAGTAACTTCAATACCGATCAACTGATCATCATCAACCAATTCAATCGCTCTTATGCCACTTGATCTTGGTCGAGCAAAATCCGTCAGTCGGCATTTTTTGACAGTTCCATCTGCTGTAGCCATGAAAATAAATTTATCTTTAACAAATTCGCGAATGGGCAAGACGGCATTAATGCGTTCACCCTCTTCCATCTGTAATAAATTAACAATAGGCTTACCCCGGGCAATACGACTGGCTTGAGGTAATTCATATACCTTTAACCAGTAGAGTTTGCCCTTGCTGGAAAAACATAGCAGTGTATCGTGAGTACTGGCAACAAATAATTTGTCAATGAAATCCTTGTCTTTCATATTCGTCGCTGACTTGCCCTTACCTCCACGACGTTGTGATCGATAAGTATCAATCGGTTGAGATTTTGCGTAACCCGCATGCGAAAGTGTCACCACCACATCCTCTTCCATAATCAGATCTTCCATACTCAAATCAAGCTGATCCTCAAGGATTCTGGTACGGCGTTCATCACCATACCGATCTCTGATGTCTTCGAGTTCTTCCTTAATGACTTGCATGAGTCTTTCCGGTCGAGACAAAATATCTAACAGGTCGATAATAGCCTCTATGATTTCACTGTATTCCTTGACGATTTTTTCCTGTTCCAATCCTGTCAATCTCTGTAATTTAAGATCCAGAATCGCTTGCGCCTGAATTTCTGATAATCGATATCCACCATCGACAAGACCAAATTCATCAGCCAAATCCAATGGCCGTGAGACATCTGAATCCGCTCGTTCCAGCATTTTCAGCACAATTCCCGATTCCCATACAGAGCCTAACAACGCCTCTTTCGCTTCCGCAGGTGTGGGAGAAGTCTTGATTACGGCAATAACAGGATCAATATTCGCCAGTGAAACTGCAAGACCTTCCAGTACATGCGCGCGTGCTCTTGATTTACGCAAATCATAACGGGTACGGCGAGTAACAGTCTCGCGACGATGACGAATAAACGCAACGAGTAACTGTTTTAGATTCAACGTCCGTGGCTGGCCGTCCTCCAATGCAACGATATTAATACCAAATACGTTCTGCATCTGCGTTTGTTGATAAAGATTATTGATGAGCACCTCGGGCACTTCACCTTTACGTAAGTCAATAACCATACGCATACCATCTTTGTCAGATTCATCACGCAATTCTTTAATGCCACTAATTTTTTTATCCTTTACCAGTCCAGCAATTTTCTCCATTAAACGCGCTTTATTTACCTGGTAAGGTAATTCGGTGACGATAATACTATGTACTCCGTCGGTTTCATCGGATTCAACATGGACGCGTGCGCGCATGTAAATTTTTCCACGACCAGTTTCGTAAGCCTCGCGAATACCTCTTGAACCATTGATAAATCCTGCCGTTGGAAAATCAGGACCGGGAATAAACTGTACAAGTTCAGTGATGGTAATTTCACTATTGTCAATCAATGCGATAGCGGCACTGATCACTTCCCTCAAATTGTGAGGCGGGATATTGGTTGCCATGCCCACCGCGATACCACTGGAGCCGTTGATCAATAAATTAGGAATACGTGCAGGCAGAACCACAGGTTCATGTTCCGAGCCGTCGTAATTCGGGATAAAATCGACTGTTTCCTTATCTATATCTTCCAATAGCTCATGCGCAATACGTGTCATACGAACTTCTGTGTAGCGCATGGCGGCAGGCGAGTCTCCGTCTACTGAACCGAAGTTTCCCTGGCCATCCACCAGCGCATATCTCAATGAAAACGGCTGCGCCATTCGCACCATGGTGTCATATACTGCGGTGTCACCATGAGGATGATACTTGCCGATCACATCACCAACAATACGAGCCGATTTTTTATAGGCTTTATTCCAGTCATTTCCCATCACATTCATGGCATACAATACTCGACGATGTACAGGTTTCAGACCATCACGGACATCCGGTAAAGCCCTTCCTACAATCACGCTCATTGCGTAATCCATGTAGGATTGCTTCATTTCGTCTTCGATATTGACGGGGGTTACAGAACGTGCTATTTCACTTTCGGTCATACGAATTCAGGGTGCAATCCAACGACAATTCACCCTTCGTTTCCTCTATTTGCAAAGGACGGGATTTTATCACACCAAGCCAGTTCCATGCAGAAAAAAAGTGTTTTAAAAACGGGTTATTTTCAATCGAATAGCAACTCTATATTGCGAAAATCGGGAGCATCAATAACACCCTTTTCCGTGACGATATAATCGACCAAATCAGCTGGTGTCACATCAAAGGCAGGGTTCCATGCTGAAACATTCTCTGGTGCGACTTGCATACCCGAGAAGTGTAAAATTTCTTCTTTTTCTCTCTGTTCAATGGGAATTTCCTGACCACTTTCGGCATTAAGATCGAATGTTGATGCAGGTGCAACGACCATTACTCGAATGCCATGATACCTTGCTGTAACGGCATGCATGTAGGTACCCACTTTATTACAAACATCACCGTTTGCTGCAATACGATCTGCACCAACGATGACCCATTTCACATTTCCTTGACTATAGAGATGACAAGCAGCACTGTCGGCCAATAGCATGGTAGGAATATTATCTTGCTGGAGCTCCCACGCAGTGAGTCTTGCTCCCTGCAACCAGGGACGTGTTTCACAAGCATGAACCAGAGCTATTTTACCCTGTTGATGTGCAGCTCTGATAACGCCCAGAGCGGTTCCATAACCACCTGTCGCCAATGCGCCTGCATTGCAGTGAGTCAATACCTGACATTCATCTTCGATTAATCCTGCGCCTAGAACACCCATATGAATGTTGGCCGCAATATCTTCATCATGAATGGTTCTTGCTTCTGCCAATAAAACAGGTTCCGGGTTACCATCAATGGATTCAAATAAGTTTCGCATCCTTGCAATTGCCCATTGCAAATTGACTGCTGTGGGTCTGCTTTCCGTCAATAGCATAAGATCATCTTCAACCAGTTCTCGCCACCTGTCCGATGACTGGACGTAGGCCTCTCTGGCTGCGAGGACAACCCCATATGCCGCTGTAATACCAATAGCAGGGGCTCCTCTAACAATCATATCGGTAATTGCTTTTGACAGCGTGCGAACATCACCATAGTGATTTACCTGAAATTTGTGGGGTAATCGTCGCTGATCAATTAAATCAACTCCTCCTGATACCCATGCAACCGGACACAACATCTCGTGCTTTCCTGAAAGGATATATGCTGACAAATCTTGCGGTATCAATATATTAGAGACTGCTTCTTGAGTTTTTTTCCGTACAATAACTTCTTACGAATGAGATTAAACAATAACGGACTACAATAACAGGATGAATATCGATACGTTGATCAATGCACGATGGGTTATTCCGGTCGACCCCGCCAATAATAAACCCAAAAGTAATATACTGGAATATCACTCAATTGCTATCAGGGACGGCAAGATACTGGCTATTCTATCAACTGAAAAAGCAAAGAATAAATATTCTGCTGCCAAACTACATAATCTTGATAAACATGCAGTGATGCCGGGACTGATTAATTGCCATACGCATGCAGCCATGAATCTTTTCCGTGGGCTGGCTGATGATCGGCCTTTAATGGAATGGCTTAACCAACATATCTGGCCCGCCGAGCAGAAATGGATCAGTCCGGAATTCGTCAATGATGGAACCAGACATGCCATCGCAGAAATGATTCGCGGCGGAACCACTTGCTTCAATGATATGTATTTCTTCCCGGACCAAACTGCCGAAGTCGCTGTGGAAACAGGAATACGCGCTGTGATCGGTTTAATCCTCATTGGTTTCCCCACAGCGTGGGCAAAAACTGCTGATGAATATCTTGTCAAAGGCGAACAAGTACACGATAAATATCGGCATAATTCTCATATCTATACCGCCTTTGCGCCTCATGCTCCCTACACTGTTTCCAATGAAACATTACAACGGATCAATATATTAGCTGAAGAACTCGATATCCCCATTCATATGCATATTCACGAAACGGCAGACGAAGTGAAACAAAGTAAAAAACAGTATAATCAGGGCGCAATTCAGCGCCTGCATGAACTCGGATTACTCAGTCCTCGTTTAATTGCCGTACACATGACACAGCTCACGGAAGACGAAATTGCGGTACTGGCCAGGCAAGGTGTACATGTCGTCCATTGTCCGGAATCCAACTTAAAGCTGGCCAGTGGCTTTTGTCCTGTCAACGAATTACTGAAACAGGATATTAACGTTGCATTAGGTACGGATGGTGCCGCCAGTAACAATGACCTGGATATGCCTGGTGAAATGCGTACCGCAGCTCTGCTCGCAAAAGGTGTTAGCGGAAGTAGTGATACATTACCCGCTCATCAAGTTCTGGAGATGGCAACAATAAATGGAGCAAAAGCACTTGGCATAGATCACATCACCGGATCTTTAACAAAAAACAAAGCCGCTGATGTAATCGCCATTGATCTCGATACTATCGAGTCTCAACCACTTTATGATCCCATCTCGCATATCATCTACGCCGCCAGCCGCAGCCATGTAAGTGACGTTTGGGTAGCGGGCAAGCAACTTCTGAGAAATCGAGAACTCACGAGCATTGACGAGAATTTCGTATTAAGAAAAACGTGTGACTGGCAAAAAAAAATAAGCGGCAAAAAGACTTTGCGATCCTAAACAAGAAAAATAGAACAGGGCTTCTTTCTATTTTTTCGTTTGTATTCGACTAAATGAATTATTCTCTCCGAAAGTAGTCTGCACCCACGCGCTGGAAAATTTTTCAATGAATTGGGACGAGGCATCAGCCGCAAGTAATAACCAGGCCATTACAAATGGTTGATAACACAAGATCAAGATATGGGTATTCCAGGCGCGAGAACCCAACCCATGACTTAATCAGGGATTCCTCGGATTAAGTCTCTTGACTATAACGTAGTGTTTCCCTGTATTTGACATAAATTTTCCTACATCGATCTCCCAACTCTGAATCTTCATCAATCATATCTACATAAAATCGAATCAATCCACGTATACATCCTTCGACCCTACCAGGCATTGTCGGCGGGTTTGATCTTCTTTCCAACCTACTGAGGTATCTTAAGAGAAACCATTCTGTGGACTGATATTCGGGGTTTTGCGCCTCAATTGCCTTAATATGTTCGATAACATAAACACGAAAATCACCGAAGTAAACTTTTCTCATATTCGCTGTGAATAATCAAAAGACAAACATACCAACCTGCACAAAGACTTACGTAAACAACCGGAATTATTTCCGTCAACATTCAAGCCGCTCATTCCTCATAACAAATAGAATTTCTACCGCTATCTTTTGCCCTGTAAAGTGCCTTATCGGCAGCTTTAAATATATCTTCATAGAACGTGTCCGCTTTACTTTCAGTGACACCGATTGAAACCGTCACGGGGGGAAGAGAATCAATTTTATATCCTTTAATCACTGTATTCTCAACCTCATCTTTAATTCTTTTTGCGATACTTTCACTGGCAGCAAGAATTGTATCGGGCAATAATATGATAAACTCTTCACCACCGAACCTGCCAAGCAAATCGTTTGGACGGACGCTGGTTCTAATAGCTCCGGCAACTGCTTTTAAGCAAGCATCTCCGGCCAGATGACCATTATCATCATTATATTCCTTGAAATGATCTATATCGATTAACATCAGACATACAGGTACTTTATCAGCGACACAGGTTTCGAATGTCCGTGGAATATTTTGATCAACCCAGCGGCGATTATGCAGTCGGGTCAACGAATCAATATTAGCTCTGCTCTCGTAATGCTGCTGAATCCTGCGACTGTTTGACATGGTACGATTGCTTATACGCATGCGACTTGACGCTAAATGCAGAAAGTTCCTGGCAAAGCCATCACAATTATCGATCATGTCCCAAACCATGTTGCCACTCATTTGCAAAATTCTCGAATCGGCTGCCGCGATCACATAGGCTGAAGGTGCGCCCTCATCAAACAGTGACATCTCCCCTGCACATTCACCCGCGTTAATCGTTGCAATTAAATCGGAGTTGGGAGAGTCAATATGCACTGACAATAAGCCACTTAAGACAACGTACAGATCACAGTTTTGAATGTATGGCGATAACAATATCTCATCTTTAAGTAGTAAATGGTTCTCGGCCTGATTCAGGAATTTTCTTGCGACCTGAATATCCAATCCCTGGAAAAGACCAAGATCGTACAACATTTCAGAATCCAATGTACTTTCGTCCTCTAACATAAGTTGATTTCCTGGTTAATCCATCTCTGTATATATTTCCTGGATGGCATATATCACCACTTTTTATGATAACCACTTGCCAAGAGACACCAACATTCTATCAAAATGAACCATGCTTCCTCCAGATATTTACAATGGTACAAAATAATTCTGCTGTTATCTCTGTGTCATATCGTGCTGAGTGTGCCTGCTCATGATCCCACTGTATGCCTGCGGCAATAACAGCACGAGACAATACTGTTTGACCATAGACAAGACCCGCCAATGTTGCTGTATCGAAGGTGGCAAAAGGATGAAACGGATTTCGCTTGATACCCGACCGCTCGACGGCGGCATTTATAAACCCTAAATCAAACGAGGGATTATGACCGACAAGAATAGCCCGTTTACAGCCATAAGCTTTCATCCGCTGACGCACTACATTGAAAATATCCTGTAGCGCTTCTTTCTCGGAAACAACAATTTGCTTACGAAAAGGATGGTCAGGGTTTATTCCGGTGAATTCCAATGCCGCCGGATCCAGATTAGCGCCTTCAAACGGCTCCACATGTCGTGAGGTACATTCATCCATTGTCCAGATACAATCTTCTGTAACTGTAAAGGTGACCGCTGCCACTTCCAGCAGTGCATCGGTCGCCGAATTAAATCCACCGGTTTCAACATCGACAGCAACCGGGTAATAACCTCGAAATCGACCCGAGACGATTTCTTTTTGTTTCTCGGTCACCTCTATTTGGTCGGCCTGTATCTGATTGTTTTTTTCCTTGTTGTATTTTTCTCCACCATTTTGTTTTTGGCTTGTGATTACACCATCTTCCATTGACAATGTCCTCCTGCACGAAATGGTATAACTCCTGAATCTCCGAAAGGCAGTGTTTCAGGGATCTGCCAGGTTTTCTTTTCCAGGGCGATTGTGTCTTTATTTCTTTGCAACCCGTAAAAATCTGCCCCATAGTGACTGGCAAAACCTTCAAGCCTATCCAAACTATCCGCCTTTTCAAAAACCTCAGTATAAAGCTCCATCGCATTATGTGCAGAATAAACCCCCGCGCAACCACAAGCTGATTCCTTGGATTGTTTCGCATGTGGGGCACTGTCTGTACCAAGAAAAAACCTGGGATTACCGCTGATTGCAGCTCCGACAATGGCACATCTATGCTCTTCCGCCTTTAACACGGGTAAACAATAATTGTGCGGATGTATACCGCCAACAAGCAATGCATTACGGTTTAATAAAAGATGTTGCGGTGTGATGGTGGCAGCCAACATATTTGGACCTTCACTAACAAAATCGACGGCATCTTTGGTCGTAATATGTTCAAAGACAATGCGTAATCCAGAATTTTTTTCCACCAGAGGAGATAACACTCGTTCGATAAAAACCGATTCCCGATCAAAAATATCGACTTCTGGATCAGTCACTTCTCCGTGCACCAACAAAGGCAAATTGTGTTCAGCCATGGCTTCCAATACAGGAGTTACTTTCTCCATCACAGAAACCCCCCGTGCAGAGTTTGTGGTTGCGGCAAAGGGATAATATTTCACAGCGTGTACAGCACCGCTCTGTTTAGCCAAACTAATTTCCTCCACTGACATTTTTTCAGTCAGATAAAGTGTCATCAACGGTTCGAATGTATTCTCTCCTTGCAAATCTGCAGGTAAATTTTCGATGATATTCCTCCTGTATTCCAATGCTCGTCTGGTTGTAACAACAGGAGTCTTGAGGTTAGGCATAATAATTGCGCGAGCAAACTGCCGAGAAGAATCAGCCAGGACATCTCGCATCTCTGCACCCTCTCGCAGATGCAAATGCATATCGTCAGGTCTTGTTAATGTCAGTTTTTCCATCTGTTTTTAAGGTATCATATGCATTATCTTTTGTCCGAAATTATGTGGTTCACCAAATGAAATATAAACAGCTTGGCCGAACTGATATTGAAGTAAGCCTGATATGCCTCGGTACCATGACCTGGGGCGAACAAAACACCGAAGCTGAAGCCCACGAACAGCTGGATTATGCCGTTGATGCGGGAATTAACTTTATTGATACTGCAGAACTCTATCCTGTCGATCCGAAGGCAGAGACACAAGGTAAAACAGAGACCTATATAGGTAACTGGCTAAATAAACGAAAAGATCGCGATAAATTAATCATCGCATCAAAGGTATGCGCATCTGCAACGGATTGGCTGCCCTACCTCAGAAATGGTGATGCCAGGCTTGATAGAAAAAATATCGTGGCGGCTTTAGACGCCAGTCTAAAAAGATTACGAACCGATTATCTTGACCTTTATCAACTGCATTGGCCGGAACGTGATACTAATTATTTTGGCAAACCGGGCTACCACCACGCCCCTGAAAAGGATGGTGTCCCGATTGAAGAAACGCTCGGGACACTAAATGACCTGGTACAAGCCGGAAAAATACGGTATATCGGCATCTCCAACGAAACGGCTTGGGGTACATCCGAGTACCTGCGCATCTCAGATCAAAAACAATTTCCCCGGATCGTTTCAATTCAGAATCCATATAACTTATTAAACCGAACTTTCGAAATTGCTCTGTCAGAATTTTCACATCGCGAAGATGTAGGCTTATTAGCGTATTCACCAATGGCTTTTGGTGTGTTAAGCGGTAAATATCTCAATGGCGCCAGGCCGGAAGGTGCACGAATCACTTTATTTAAACGCTTATCCCGTTACAGTAATAAAAATGGCGTCACTTGCACAGAGGCTTATGTCAACCTTGCAAAAGCGAGCGACCTGGAACCTGCTCAAATGGCTTTAGCATTCGTCAACACACGTCCATTTCTGACCAGTAATATCATCGGTGCAACCAATATGACGCAACTAGAGTCAAACATCGCGAGCCTGGATGTCAAACTCCCGAAAGATGTCTTGCGCGAAATTGAAAATATTCACGATATGCAGCCAAATCCGTGCCCATGAACAACCAAAAAGTTTAGAATAGCCTTGTAAATACTCAATTAATGTCTGTTGAGTTTAATAGGAAACGTACTCAATGAATTTGACAGCCCTGACCGCTATTTCGCCGCTAGATGGCCGCTACGGCGATAAAACCGTCGAACTAAGACCTATATTCAGCGAATTCGGTCTGATGCGATTTCGCGTTCTAGTTGAGATTCGGTGGTTGCAGACACTTGCAGCCCAAAACGACATTGAGGAAGTACCTACCCTTACAGACGAAGCAAATGCCTCATTAAATAACATCACTGATAATTTCTCCGAAAAGGATGCCCTACGCATCAAGGATATTGAAAATACCACCAACCATGATGTTAAAGCTGTCGAGTACTTCATCAAAGAAAAAATAACAGGCAATAAAGCGCTTGAAAGAATTTCCGAGTTTATTCATTTTGCCTGTACGTCCGAAGATATTAATAATCTTAGTTATGCATTAATGCTTAAGAAAAGTCATGAGCAGATCTTACGACCCACGCTTGTCAAAGTAATCAATGCGATTACTACGCTAACTATTAAATATGCAGATCAGGCCATGTTGGCAAGAACGCATGGACAGACGGCATCACCGACGACACTGGGAAAAGAAATGGGCGTTTTTGCACATCGTCTTAATCGTCAATTATCACAACTTGACGAAATTAATTTTCTGGGCAAGATAAATGGTGCTGTGGGAAATTTCAATGCACATTTATCGGCATACCCTGATGTGGACTGGACCACGTTGTCAAAGACCTTTGTGGAAGATCTTGGCCTTGATTGGAATCCTCATACAACTCAAATTGAATCTCACGATTATATGGCTGAATATTTTCAGGCACTGAGCAGATCCAATACCATTCTTATCGATTTTTGCCGTGACGTATGGGGCTACATCTCTCTTGCTTATTTTAAACAAGGTACCGTTGCTGGAGAAATCGGTTCTTCAACCATGCCGCATAAAGTAAATCCGATAGACTTTGAAAATGCAGAAGGAAACCTTGAGCTATCAAATAGCATTCTGACAAGCCTGGCTGAGAAACTGCCGATTTCACGCTGGCAAAGAGATTTAAGTGATTCAACAACCATACGTAATAATGGCACCGGCATCGCCTATACATTACTTGCCTATAAGTCATGTTTACAGGGCATATCCAAACTTGACACAACCCCGGAAGTACTTGCCGATGACCTGGATAACGCATGGGAGGTACTGGCTGAACCGGTACAGACTGTGATGCGTCGATACGGTATAGAGAAACCTTACGAGAAACTGAAAGATCTCACACGTGGTCAGTCTATTAATGTAAAAATACTACACAACTTCATCAATTCACTGGAAATTCCGGATGCGGATAAAAAACGGTTACTGGATCTAACGCCGGCGACTTATACAGGCAATGCTTCAGAACAAGCTAAATCTTTTGCACCGAAATAAACAGGAAAAGTATTAAAAGAATATTAAAGATGCATGATATTGAAGATTACAGGTTGGGAGAAACCGATAAATTATTCCAACTTGAAACACGCGCTGACAATATTCAAATAGCTAATCATATGGCAAACCAATGTCGGAAGAGTTTACATATCATCAGTAGAACTCTGGATCCTTTTGTCTTTGACACCGCCGAGTTTGCTGATGCAGTAAAATATCTTGCACTAAGTCATCGAACATCACAGATTCAAATAATTGTTTTCGAACCGGATGTTATCGTCAAACGTGGACATCGACTTCTTGAAATATCGGCCAAACTAAGCTCTTCAATCGAGTTGCGAAAAGCACATCATTCATTCAATGAATATAACGAATGCCTGATAGTGGCCGATGCAGCGGGTTATATTCATAGAGAGAATGGCGGGCGCCACGAATGCACATTAAACTTTAAAGATCGTCGTCACTCGAAAAACTTGCTCAAAAAGTTTACAGTCATGTGGGAATCAGCGACTCTGGATCCAAATTTCAGGAGAATGATTTTGTGAAAAAACAACCTCGTATCCTACTCCAAAATATCCGTACTCCGCATTGCCAACCTTGACGATGGTCTGCTATTACGTACAACTGACGCCTTGCCTTGATTCATTTATTTTCATGGGACATTGATTGCGAACGTTTTGAATACAAGCGACTTCGCCCAGAATTAATCAGAAAATCCAGAATGCATATTCTTCGCGGCAGGACTGCGCTCTCCAAGTTTAGAATCAGTAAATTACTTACTGCGTTACAACAGAAGATACCTGATATCCAAAAACTGGACTGTCAGTTTATCTACTTTATTCATTCTCAAAACAAACTTAACAATAATGAAATCAAACAGTTGAATATTATTCTGGGGTTGTCCGGACAAAAAAATGACTCTCGGAATAATCAAGATAATGCCCTGCCAATTTTGAAAATACCAAGACCCGGGACCATTTCACCATGGTCGAGTAAAGCGACAAATATTCTTCACAACTCTGGCATGAGTAATATTTTACGGATAGAAAGAGGAACCAGTTGGATTATTGTAGTTGCCTCCGAGATTAACAGGCAGACAGATATCGATCTGATCAAACCTCTACTTCATGACCGGATGACCGAAACCGTCGTAAAGGATTTCAATCAGGCAGCTATCCTTTTTCAATCATCGGATGCTGCACCTCTCAAAACAATTGAAGTATTGACCTCAGGCAAAAAATCTCTAGAGCTGGCTAATGCTGAAATGGGACTGGCACTTTCTGCGTCAGAAATCGACTACCTGCTCGACAGCTATAAAAACATCAGTCGCAACCCTACCGATGTCGAACTCATGATGTTCGCTCAGGCCAATTCTGAACACTGTCGCCACAAAATATTTAATTCTGGCTGGATAATTAATGGTGAAAAAAAATCTAATACCTTGTTCGATATGATTCGGCAAACTCACAAAAAGAATCCTGGTAAAGTATTATCTGCTTACAGTGATAATTCCGCTGTAACTATGGGGTATTCAGCATCCAGATTCCTTGCTTCACCGGAATCACACCAATATCAGGTTCATCAAGAAGATGCCCATATTTTGATGAAGGTGGAAACTCATAATCATCCCACGGCAATCTCACCTTATGCAGGGGCATCAACAGGTTCCGGCGGTGAAATCAGGGACGAAGCCGCAACGGGTCGCGGTGCAAAACCAAAAGCAGGCTTGACCGGATTTTCTGTATCCGATCTCAAGATCCCTGATTTTCGTCAGCCTTGGGAAATCGACCATGGTAAACCGGATCTCATCAGCTCTGCCTTGGATATCATGCTGGAAGGTCCTATAGGCGCGGCCTCATTTAATAATGAATTCGGTCGCCCCGCCCTGGCTGGCTACTTCCGCAGCTACGAACAGAAAGAAAAGAACAATTCTGTTATTCGTGGCTACCATAAACCCATCATGCTTGCCGGTGGCTACGGTACGATACGCAAAGCCCATGTTGAAAAAGGTAATATCCCGGTTGGAGCAAAAATTATTGTTCTCGGCGGCCCTGCCATGCTTATCGGTCTGGGAGGCGGTGCCGCATCATCAATGACATCGGGGAAAGGTGAAGAAAATATTGATTTTGCGTCAGTACAAAGAGACAACGCGGAGATGGAGCGTCGCTGTCAGGAAGTCATTGATGCCTGCTCGGCACTGGAAGAAAAAAATCCTGTCATCTCAATACATGATGTCGGCGCTGGCGGTCTGTCAAATGCACTTCCTGAATTAGTCAATGATAGTCAACGGGGGGCGACGTTTGAATTACGCAAGATCCCAAATAATGAACCCGGTATGACACCCATGGCCATCTGGTGCAATGAATCACAAGAAAGGTATGTTCTTGCCATTGCTACAGAGTCTATCGAACTCTTCAGTGGTTTTTGTGAACGTGAGCGTGCGCCTTTTGCCATTCTTGGCGAATCAACCGAAGAACAACAACTTATTCTGAATGACGAACTCTTTCAAAACAAGGCAGCTGATTTACCCTTGTCGATGCTACTGGGGAATTTGCCTCTCGACAACAGGAACGTTCAAACAAAAATATATACTTATGAAGAATTCAAAACCGGGAAACTGAATCTAGGAGAAACGATACATCGAATACTGCATTTACCTGTCGTTGCCGACAAACATTTTCTAATTACTATCAGTGATCGTTCTGTCTCCGGTCTGGTCGTCCGTGATCAGATGGTTGGTCCCTGGCAAACACCCGTCGCGGATTGTGCCATTACTTCCAGCGCATTTGATGCTTATACCGGGGAAGCAATGGCCATTGGTGAACGGGCGCCTATAGCATTGGTTAACGCTCCAGCTTCCGGACGTATCGCCGTTGGTGAGGCGATTACCAATATAGCCGCAGCCAGAATTCTTGAGTTGGAAAATATTGTTCTATCCGCTAACTGGATGGCCGCCTGTGGACAAGATCAGGAAGACGCAAAACTGTTCAGCACCGTACAGGCGGTAAGTGAATTCTGCCAGGACCTTGGCATTTGTATCCCTGTGGGAAAAGACTCTCTGTCGATGAATACCGTGTGGAATGAACAAGATTCCGGCACTAACTTACAAAAACAAGTAACCTCACCGCTCTCACTGGCTGTAACTGCATTTGCACCGGTTGTTGATATTCGCCAATCACTTACACCAGAACTTAAAGCCAATCAAGACAAAACACGATTATTATTGATTGACATGGGTCTCGGAAAAAATCGATTAGGTGGTTCTTGTTTGACTCAAGTCTACCAGGAAATATCCGGAAACACACCCGATGTTGAAAATGTTCATGACCTGAAAGTATTTTTTAGATCGATTCAGTTGCTAAATGAAATGGGACTGATATTGGCCTACCATGATCGATCTGATGGTGGACTTTTTACCGCCCTTTGTGAAATGGCATTCTCAGCGCGTACGGGTATCGATATAAATCTTGATTTCTCATGCGTGGAGGTCCCGGACAACACAATTTCGACGCTGTTCAACGAAGAATTGGGAGCGGTCATACAAATACGTGCAGACGATTTTGAGCATATTTATGAGGTATTTGAAGATGCTGATGCGCTGCAAAATCACATTCATGATATTGGTACGCTGAATCGAGACGGCCAAATAAGAATAATCAAAAATAATGAAACTATATTTGAGCAAGAGCTGCTTTCATTGCATCGTTCGTGGTCGGAAACAACATTCAGAATGCAATCACTGAGAGACAACCCCGCCTCTGCCAAACAGGAATATGATCGTTTACTGGATAAATATGATGCGGGACTATTTGTGGATGTCACTTTTGATGCAGATAAAAAAATTCATACGCCCTGTGTAAATCCAGGAGCAAAACCCAGAATAGCCATTCTACGTGAACAAGGTGTCAATGGTCAGATTGAAATGGCTGCGGCATTTCATCGGGCTGAATTTGAATGTATTGATGTTCACATGAGTGACATTATTAACGGTGAAGTATCACTTGCTTCATTTAAGGGTCTGGTTGCCTGTGGTGGTTTTTCATATGGTGACGTCCTCGGTGCCGGCAGAGGGTGGGCGAACTCTATTTTATTTAACGAGACAACACGCGATGAATTTCAAACCTTCTTTGAGAGACAAGATACCTTTGGACTGGGTGTTTGTAATGGCTGCCAGATGTTTTCTCATTTAAAAGATATTATCCCTGATGCAGAATACTGGCCCACCTTTAATCGTAACGCATCTGAACAGTTTGAAGCACGACTGGTGATGGTAGAGATACTTGACTCCCCTTCAATATTCTTTACCGGGATGCAAGGTTCCCGTGTACCGATTGTTATTGCCCATGGTGAAGGACGCATCGAATATCAGAATATTCAATCAGCAAGTAATGCCATTGCATCTGTTCGATATATTGATCACTCCGGTCACGTTACCGAAGACTATCCGAAAAATCCTAATGGTTCTCCCGGAGGTCAGACCGGATTTACAACAAATGATGGGCGCTTCACCATCATGATGCCGCATCCGGAAAGAGTATTTCTAAAAAAACAATATTCATGGCTACCCTTATCATGGAATGCCGAAAACGGTCCCTGGATGAGGATATTTTATAACGCACGTCAGTGGGTTTCCTAAGATCCTCGTCCCATTCATACACGATGAGCACTCAGTTCCAATGAATATTTTTGTTCTTATCTCCCTTTATGTGTCAGTCTGTTATAGACTGTTACATACTTAGTGGTATGCGGTGAGTAACTGTGTCTAATCCAAAAGATGATAGTTGGCTATTTCGCCAAATGATCGGTGAAGTGAAAAAAATAGATTACGATGGTGTGGATTTACCTACACCAAAGCCTGCGCCTGTCCCATATCAAACAAATATCAGTGAACAAGAGACGTTTGCCCGGATGACTGATACTCCGTTTGATATTCCGGACATTGAGAATGGCGATAAACTCTATTTCAAGAGAGACGGTATACAAGAACGAGTTATGCGCAAACTGCGCCGAGGCCAATTCGTGATCGAATCTGAACTTGACCTGCACGGGATGACTGCAAGTATCGCCAAAAAAGAATTAGATAATTTTCTTTCCTCTTGTCAATCAACAGACCGCCGCTGCGTAAAAATTATTCACGGCAAAGGACATCGCTCGGCAAATAAAATGCCTGTTTTAAAGAATAAACTGAACAAATGGCTGCGGCAATACAATACGATTCTGGCCTTTTGTTCAACACCATCTCAAGACGGTGGTACGGGGGCAGTCTATGTCCTCATCAAAAAACACTCATCGCTGCACAAATAATGGTCAACCAATTATTACCAATAATCAGGTAATCATCAGTGATTCTACATAATCAAGATTCTTGAGATTCCAAAAAATCAAGAACTCCGTGTTTATACGTTGATAGTCAGGCTGCAGATAATCAGAAAATAAACTCAAATGGAAACTTCAGTAAATGATAAAACTGAACGTGAGCAGGCAATAGTCCGCTTGACCAGCTGCTGTATTATTTTTATGTACACAATCATATGCCACGCCTATGGCGTCATTGATAAATTCATAATTCTCATGTATTTATTTTCAATGCCATTTTCTCTATTCATTTTATATTGGGTAATAAAGAAATCCGGAGAAAATCACCTGAGACGGATACTGGGTATGATTGCAGATTTGGGAACTACGACTGTTACCATGAGTGTCTCCGGCGTGGCGGCCAGTCCATTATTTTTATTTTATCTTTGGATTACTTTTGGTAATGGCTTTCGCTACGGTAGAGCATACTTGTTTATTAGCATGTTTATGAGTATTGGGGGTTTCTCTGTAGTCATGTATTTCAGTCCATTCTGGTCGGGGCAGCCATTCCTGGCTATTGGTTTATTAATATCTCTTGTCGTCCTGCCATTGTACGTCTCGTCTTTACTCAAAAAACTGCAATCTGCTATAGAACTGGCTGAAAATGCTAATAAAGCCAAGAGTCAATTTCTCGCCAGTATGAGTCATGAAATCAGAACTCCTCTTAACGGGGTTATTGGTATGAGTAACATGCTCAGCACTACCAGAATGACCAAAGAACAAGAAGAATTTATTACTACCATACAGTCTTCTGCAAATTCGTTACTGACCTTGATCGAAAATATACTCGACATATCAAAGATTGAAACCGGTAAAACTCAACAAGAAATGGTTAACTTTGATTTACATGAACTGACTAACTCAGTCGTTAACATGCTTTTCCCACATGCCAGATCCGAAGTAATATTATGCAATTTACATATTGCTGCAGATGTACCTTTTAGACTACATGGGGATGTACTGCATATCCGTCAAATACTGATAAATTTGGTTGGTAATGCAGTAAAATTTACAGAAAAAGGTTCTATTGAGGTAAATATAGTAAATAAATTTTCAGACAAGGAACATACAAAACTCAGGTTCGAAGTCATAGATACCGGGATAGGAATATCGGAAGAAGAACAGGAATTAATCTTTGAAACATTCACTCAGGCTGATCAATCCATCAACAGGAAGTATGGCGGTTCAGGTCTTGGCACAACCATTTCCAGGAAACTCGTCCACCTTATGAGTGGAAGTATCGGTATGAATAGCCTTTTAGACAGAGGCAGTACATTTTGGTTTGAGCTTGATTTAAAGAAACAACCGGAATCAATCGAAGTAAATGAGAAGCCAATCATCTCTTCTTCCCCAAATGTACTCCTGGTTGGAACAACCGGATCAAGGCATTCTTCGTTAATTCAGCACTTACATGACTGGAGTATCAATTGTGATCATGTAAGTAACACAGAAGAGGCACTGGCTGTACTAACAAGTGGTGATGACGACGTAGACACGTACGATATTGTCTTAATAGACAATCAGACCCTGCATGAAAATATAGATACATTTGCCCAAAGTATTCACTCAGCATCCATAAGAATCAGCCTGATATTGATCAGTGATACAGATTTAAGTCAAAACAGACACAGAGCACTATTGTCTTCCGGTTATTTTTGTATTCTAAAATCCCCGATAGAAAAAAGACTTTTGTTTAATGCACTACATGCCACGGGTATGGATCTGACTGAGAATACAAAAATAGCACGGCTTGTAAATTTCGATTCTGAAATTAGAACACAGATACCACTTGATATAATTGTCGGTGAAGATAACTTAACAAATCAGAAAGTAATCCGAACAATCCTGGAATATGCCGGACACAAACCCGACATTGTTGGTAGTGGTGTTGAAGTATTAAATGCTGTTGAGAAAAAAACATACGATATGGTAATACTTGATATGCATATGCCTGAAATGAATGGTATAGAAACAGCAAAAACACTTCGATTTATGAGTAGTGGTAATTACCGACTTCCCATAATCATGCTTACAGCCGATGCAACCACTTATGCTGTAAAATCCTGCGAAGATGCCGGCATAGACATTTTTCTGACAAAACCAATTGAATCAGAAAAATTATTGAGAACGATTCAATCACTTTCACCTAAAAAGCAAACATATAAAAAGCCTCAATCAGCCGGATCAACACAAACTATAGATCAGAAATACCTGAATAAACTTGCTATCATGAGTAAAAGTCCTGTGTTTATGGGTGACCTGATTTCAAGATTTATCACAGACACCAAAACTGTCATTTCTAAAATTGAAAATGACATTCATGATAATAATCTATCAAAAATAGGCGATCATTCACACTTAATAAAAGGCAGCGCGTGCAGCATCGGCGCAATTTCACTTGCACACGTGGCATCCCGAATGCAGGATGATATACAAGCAGGCTTATTTACAAACCTAACTTCATTATCTTCAGAATTAAATCACGAATTCGAGCTCACCGAGTCACTTTTAAATAAGTACATGGATGATATAAAATCTGCAGCGCTTCAATAGTGGATTTCTTCGCTTACCAATGATTTACCCAAAATTTCTGATCTTGTCGGCTGCATCGTTATATGGCGCAATGACTTTATCTTGAGCCTTTACAAGTCTATCCATTAGACGAATATCACGCTCGTTAATCTTCATTGCTGTGTCAACCCAGTAAGAACATACCTCCATCATTGACTCCCATGAGATGGGGTGTACCATCTGGCGAACCCTCTGCATCGCCAAATATCCATTACGATGGCTATTATTTTCGTTAACATATGAATATACAGCTGCTTTACCTTTACCTCTATCAGCAAGCACATCAACAACACCCATCTCATACAGATCTTCTGAATGATATTTTCTTCCATTTAACATCATTTTATCGACTTGTGATGCTGGTAAGCGCTGTGACAAGAGATGATACCCACCCATCCCGGGAAATAGATTAAACAAAATTTCAGGGAAGCCCATTTCCACACCCCTTTCGGCTATAACCACATTCCCACTCATTGCAACTTCAAAACCACCTCCCAATGCATCACCACGGACCAGTGAAATAGTTGTCACGGGTAACCTGAAGCCGGTTACGAAACCATGAATTGTATCTATACATGATTTGGCATATTTAAGTAACCCCTCTTTATCTTGTCGCAAGACATGATCACGAAATAAATTCAAATCACCACCCATACTAAACATATTCGGTGAGTGAGAATCCAGCACATGATAATTAACAGGAATTAATTGCCCTTTATAGGGCAACTTGCCTTCATGCACTTCAAGCAAGTGCTGAATGTGTCGAACTTCTGAAATGAGTTCTGGATTAAAACAGGGTCTTGGTGATGGATTTTGATATACCCAAACAATACCGAATTCGGGATCTATTCTAACCTCTATTTGTTTAAAGTTATCCAAAGAAACATCTTTACTGTATGAAATATTATTCATGATTATTCACCCTCTAAAAAAATTTAAGTACTGTTAAAACGAGATGGAAACCAGACAATTACTAAATCGTCCTCGTTTTAGTCTAACAGGGAGAAACCACGAAACTGAATACCCCAAATGGGGTAAGTATATGAAAAACAATAAAATTTAGCTGAGTTTAATGCCTCGGACTTGCTGTCTACTCGCACTATTTGAGCAATACTACAGCGTACACTGCGATACCTTCCTGACGCCCCACGAAGCCCATTTTTTCTGTAGTACTTGCTTTGATATTGATGTTGTCGAGATGTGTTTTTACATCTTGTGAGATATTTCCACGCATATCCTGTATGTAAGGGGACATCCTGGGTGCTTCCGCGAGTATCGTAATATCTGCGTTGACAAGAGATAATTTTTCTCCATCAATCAATCCTTTTACCTGCCTTAACAATACCCTGCTGTCGATATTGTTAAATTCCTTTGCAGTGTCTGGAAAGAAATTACCAATATCCCCTAACGCGGCTCCCCCAAGTAGAGCATCACAGAGCGCATGAATGACTGCATCACCATCCGAATGCGCTAACAACCCTTTTTCATAAGGAATCGTTACACCGCCAAGAATCAGTGGACAACCGTCTGCAAAAGTGTGGGCATCGTAACCATGTCCAATTCGCATTACTCTTCCTCCTGTCGAGATAAATATAATTCGGCAAGTGCCAAATCATGATTGCACGTAATTTTTATATTATCAGAATGCCCTTCGACCAACAGAGGTTTAAGACCATTCAACTCAATTACCTGTGCTTCATCCGTAACAATAAAATCTTCGGATAAAGATTTTTGCAGAGATTCCATCAATGTTCTGAAATGAAACATTTGTGGTGTTAAGGCGTGCCAAAGACCTTCGCGCTCCACTGTTTCCTGAACTGTAGATGACTGATCCGCACGTTTCATCGTATCTCTAACGGGCAATCCCAACAGGCCACCGATTTCATGTCTATTTAATGCATCTATCAGAGAATCAATATCTTCTTTTCGCAAACAAGGTCGAACTGCATCATGCACCAAAATCCAATCGCTACTGTCAGCCTTTCCCAATAGCGCGTTTAATCCGTTCAAAACAGAATGGCATCGTTCCGCTCCTCCCCTGGTCACAATAATTTTTGGGTGTGAACCTATATCAAGCGTCGGCCAAATTTTATCCTTGTCGGAAATTGCAACAACGACACTTTCTATCCTTGGATGTGAACAAAAAAGCTCCAGAGTGCGTGCAAGTATTGTTTTGTTATTAATGCTCAAATATTGCTTGGGAATATCAGCCTGCATCCGTGTGCCGACACCGGCAGCCGGAATGACTGCCCAATAACGGATATCAGTTGTCATGTATCTGGATTATTCCTTTTGTCTGGAATAGCCGTCACCTGAACTTTTAATATCAACCAGCTGGTAAAAAGTTTCGTCTTTTTTAATCATACCCATTTCACTACGAGCACGTTCTTCAATTGCATCCAGTCCATGTTTTAGATCCATAACTTCAGCCGCCAAAGAATTATTACGTTCTTTCAATAATTCATTTTCCTTGATAATCGATTCTTTCTCTTTCCGTAAATGATGCACTTCGGTCAAACTACCGTTGCCAATCCACAACCTGTACTGCAATACCACGAATGTGGCGAAAAGCATAACCGTAATAAGTTTCATTTTTTTACAATATACGGCTGTAGAGAAGAGATAAACACAAAAACCAATTCATACTTAAGAAAACTCCGGTTAGATCATAAATTCGACGCCTTGTACCCAAAATATCGACATTCCAAATTATCAACCCCTCGAAATACTGGCTCACATACATCTGTGATACTCCGTCCCAATTCATTTATTTGTATGGTGCATCAATTACAAATATCTTCAACACAAGCCGTTTTACTCAAACTTAATTACTGATCACTTAAGTTATACCAGATTACAGAAAATATCTTTACCTGGATAACTTGCACGATCACCTAACTGATCCTCGATTTTCATCAAACGATTATATTTTGCAACACGATCAGAACGAGAAAGAGAACCTGTCTTGATTTGACCTGCGGATGTCGCGACCGCCAAATCTGCAATCGTGGTATCTTCAGTTTCACCGGAACGATGAGATATGACTGTGGTGTAACCTGCTGATTTAGCCATATCGATAGCTGCAATCGTTTCCGTTAGTGTTCCTATCTGGTTTACCTTGATCAAAATTGAATTGGCGATATTCCTGTCGATGCCTTGCTTAAGTATCTCCGCATTGGTTACAAACAAATCGTCGCCCACCAACTGAACATTTTTACCAAACTTATCGGTCATTAAACGCCATCCATTCCAGTCATCCTCAGCCATACCATCTTCCATGGTGATGAGTGGATACTTATCAAACCAGGGAGTGAGAAAATCAATGAATTCTTCTGCGCTTAGCTCCCTATTCTCCGAGGCAAGAGTATATTTTTCATTTTCATACAATTCCGAGCTTGCGACATCAAGCCCCAGTAAAATATCTTTACCGGCTTCAAACCCTGCCTTATCCACGGCTTCAAGGATAATCTCAAGTGCCGCTTCATTAGAAGACAAATTCGGTGCAAATCCACCTTCATCACCCACTGTTGTACCCAGGCCTTTTGCAGAAAGTACCGATTTAAGTGCATGAAATATCTCCGTGCCATACCTTACAGCCTCTCTGATACTGGATGCACCGATTGGCAAAATCATGAACTCCTGAATATCAACACTATTATCCGCGTGCACACCGCCATTAATGATATTCATCATTGGGACCGGCATCGTAAAAGAACCCCCTCCCCCCAAATATTCATATAGTGGTATATTCTTCGCATTAGCTGCGGCATGTGCTGTTGCCATTGAAACGGCCAGGATCGCATTCGCACCCAGATTAATCTTATTCGGAGTACCATCCAGATCAATCATGGCCTGATCAACGCCTGCCTGATCGCTTACCTCCATTCCAACAACAGCAGAACTGATCGTTGAGTGAATATTCTCGACAGCCTTGAGTACACCACGTCCAAGATAACGATGTTCATCGCCATCTTTCAACTCGATTGCTTCGCGCATACCTGTGGATGCACCTGATGGCACCATGGCACTGCCAACTGCACCCGTTTCTGTAACGACCTCTGCCTCTATGGTCGGATTTCCTCGTGAATCCAATATTTCTCTTGCAATAATTTCAACTATGGCAGGCATAACTCTTTATCTCACTTATCTTTTACCGATTAATTCTCGGGTTTCTCCATCCTGATAAAAACAGAAAATGCATATATATATTTACCTCAAACCCCCGCTTTTATTTGCTCATCAATACTTTTTAATACTTGCAGTAATTCCCGCATTTGATCCAAAGGCCAGGAATTCGGTCCATCGCTCAATGCAGTTGCAGGATCTGGATGAGTTTCCATAAACAGTCCTGCGATCCCCACCGCAGTGGCTGCTCGCGCCAGCGCCGGAATAAATTCACGCTGCCCTCCAGACTTCGCGCCCTGTCCTCCAGGCATTTGCACCGAATGCGTGGCATCAAATACAACCGGGCAACCTGTCTCTCGCATCACCACCAATGAACGCATATCAGAGACTAAATAATTGTAGCCAAAACTTGCGCCCCGTTCACACACCATGATCTGATCATTGCCTGTTGCACGCGCTTTATTCACAACATGCTGCATATCCCACGGCGCCAAAAACTGACCCTTTTTGATATTCACCGGCAAGCCCTGTTTTGCGACCCCTTGAATAAAGTCAGTCTGCCGACATAAAAAGGCCGGCGTTTGTAAAACATCAACCACTGCCGCAATTTCTTGCAAGGGAGAACCCTCATGTACGTCAGTCAAAATCGGCACTTTCAAGGTTGATTTTACCTGGGCTAATATCCTTAGACCTTCGTCAATACCGGGACCACGATAGGATTCCTGTGAGCTTCTGTTGGCCTTGTCATATGAAGATTTATAAATGAAAGCAATACCTAACTCCGTGGTCAACTCTTGCAAGTAAGCCGCGACATCGATGGCCATCTGTTCGCTTTCGACAACGCATGGACCTGCGATTAAAAAGAAAGGCTTATCGCCGCCAATTTCAAAATCACACAGATGCATTCCTAACGTCCTTAGTAAGGCCTGGTGCCACCATTTCTTCATTTCGGAAATTACGACAGTGGGATGCGGCCACGATAAAACCGGAAAAAAGTGGGTGACCATCTCTGGGTGTGGAAGTAAATTCAGGATGAAACTGACAAGCAATAAACCATGGATGATCCGCCAATTCAATAATTTCAACCAAATTACCATCCATCGACAGACCCGCAAATTGCATCCCGGCCTCTTCCAACTGCTGTTTATACTTATTGTTGAATTCGTAACGATGCCGATGACGTTCAGTGATAACCTCCTTACCATACAATGCTCTAACACGACTGCCATCACGCAATCGACACTGCTGACCACCCAGGCGCATGGTGCCTCCTAAATCAGCCCCTTCATGACGTTGTTCTACACTACCACTATGATCCTTCCACTCGGTTATCAAGGCGATCACAGGGTACTTGGTTTCTTCTACAAACTCCGTACTATTCGCCTCTTCAAGCCCGAGCTTATGTCTCGCATACTCAATAACAGCGAGCTGCATGCCCAAACAAATCCCCAGATAGGGAATATTATTTTCTCTTGCATATTTTGCCGCCAGGATCTTTCCATCAATACCCCTGCTGCCAAAACCACCGGGAACCAGAATCGCGTCAACATCACTCAAACATCCGGGACCCTTCGATTCAATGTCTTCAGAGTCTACATAGGTAATGCTGATATTCTGACGAGTATGCATGCCCGCATGAGTGAGTGCTTCAGAAAGTGATTTATATGAATCAGCAAGATCAATATATTTCCCCACCATGGCAATATTGACTTCGCCCTGAGGAAAAGCCATCGCCTCAACAACCGTATCCCACTCTCGAAGATCCGCCTCAGGAACGTCAAGATGTAATTTTTTCGCAACGATTTCATCCAGCCCCTGTTCATGCAAACTTCTCGGAATCTTATAGATGTTATCGACATCCACGCCCGAAATAATCGCGGACTCCTCAACATTGGTAAAAAGTGCGACTTTTTTACGCTCATTATCCGGTAGCGGATGCGACCCTGTACGACATAACAATACATCCGGTTGAACACCAATGGAACGTAATTCCTTGACTGAATGTTGTGTAGGTTTGGTCTTAACCTCACCGACGGCGGCAATATAGGGCACCAATGTCAGATGCATGAATAAAGTATTTTCCGCCCCTAATTCAATGCGCAATTGACGAATAGCTTCCAAAAAAGGTTGCGACTCAATGTCACCGACTGTCCCGCCGATCTCAACCATGGCAATCTGGGCATCGTCCGCCCCGGCAAGAACACATTTCTTGATCTCATCAGTGATATGCGGGATAACCTGAACCGTACTACCGAGATAATCGCCTCGACGTTCCCGCTGAATAACGTTCAGATAGATTCGACCCGTCGTGTAATTATTGCGCTTGCCCATGGTGGTGCGCACAAAACGTTCGTAATGTCCCAGATCAAGATCGGTCTCCGCACCATCTTCCGTGACATACACTTCACCGTGTTGAAACGGACTCATGGTGCCCGGATCAACATTGATATATGGATCCAACTTAAGTAATGTGACTTCCAAACCGCGAGCTTCAAGAACTGCCCCCAGTGATGCAGAAGCGATGCCCTTCCCCAGAGAAGAGACAACGCCGCCAGTAACAAAAATAAACTTGGTCATTCTGCTTACGTGACTGTCAGCGGGCATGCCATGTTTTTAATACCATCATTAAAATTGGTCGGCGTTACAGATAGACAGGGGGGTGAAACGACTATCAATTCGTCTGAATTGCCTTGAACCATTATGATGCTTAATGAGCCCCGCTTTTCGTTCCACATTCCGCCAGCGATGCTATCAGATATAGGTATTATTCTCCATCTCGGAGCGATTAATTTCGGCGATTATTCAGAACGACTTCTAAACGACATCTTGAGTGCAGGATGTTTTCAGACATCAATCATGTAGAATGCCACACTTTTTTGTGTTTGACCTTTTGCACCTGGTGATCTTGAAAATGACTTTAAACAACTCACACACTCTACCTCGTGCAGCCTTCGCAGTCACTCTTGCAGCTCTGATGTTCGCATCAATGGGGGCCGCTGTGCGTTACGCTTCCGCTTCACTTCCCAGTGAAATATTGGTGTTTTTAAGAAATATTTTTGGACTTTTATTTCTTTTACCCTGGATCTTTCGAAAAGGATTCAGCAGCCTGAAAACAAATCGCCTACCGGCACATATCACTCGATCTGTCACCGGCCTGACAGCAATGTATTGTTTCTTTTACGCCATTGCTCACCTGCCACTGGCGGAAGCCGTATTACTCAATTTCAGCTCACCCATCTTCACGGTGATCATCGCCATGATGTGGCTAGGCGAAAAGGCCACACGAAAAATTATATTGGCTATCATTATCGGCTTTTCAGGTATTTGTCTGATCCTAAAACCAGGCTTGGGAATTTTTTCAGCGGCTGCCCTGGTCGGTTTGATTTCCGCTGTATTCGCAGCGATAGCAATGGTAACCATTCGAAAGTTGTCAAAAACAGAGCCGACTCATCGCATTGTTTTTTACTTCAGCTTAACAACAACGCTGATTTCCGCCGTCCCGATGTTTCGGTACTGGCAAACACCCGATTTGAAACCATTAGTGGCAATGATGTTTGCCGGGTTGACAGCAACACTCGGACAACTCTTTTTAACATATGGTTACAGTCTTGCCCCCGCTGCAAAAGTGAGCCCCTACAGTTACAACACAATTCTGTTCGCAGCTCTATATGGGTGGATACTCTGGTCCGAAACACCCGACATACTGACACTCATCGGCGCAATTCTTATCATCTGCACAGGAATCATGTCCCTGCCAAACCACCCAACACGAAGTCTGACTTAACTTGACCAGGATTTTTTCAGGTTTTAACAATCCCGGGCTTGATAACTAATGTATTTCAAACCGTCAAAAAATCGATTGGGCGGCATAGTCGATCAAGGTGTTTCCATAAAAGATCATTAGGGAATTTCTTCACAAAACGCTAAAATACCGCGTTCGTAGGCAATATCTACCACCTGATTATTATAAAAAACTATCGCAACAGTTCTGTAAATTATTATCCTGTATAAGAATTTTAACCGGTAACTATCTGGGGGAGAACCAGCATGTCGGATATAGAAATCGCACAAAAAGCAAACAAAAAACGTATCGTTGATTTAGCCAAAGACCAATATGGCATTGCCAGTGAACATCTGGAACCTTACGGTCATTACAAGGCGAAATTATCCCTGAATTATATTGAAAGCCTGAAAGACCGGGAGGATGGCAAACTCATCCTGGTCACAGCTGTCAGTCCGACACCGGCGGGCGAAGGTAAAACGACAACGACAGTCGGTCTGGGTGACGCATTGAATCGTATCGGAAAAAAAGCCATGATCTGCCTCCGTGAACCTTCTCTCGGACCCTGCTTTGGTATGAAAGGCGGTGCCGCAGGCGGCGGTTACTCCCAGGTCGTACCCATGGAAGATATCAATCTTCACTTTACCGGAGATTTTCATGCCATTGGAGTCGCTCACGCCTTGTTAGCGGCAATGGTCGATAACCACATTCACCACGGCAATGCACTTGGCATCGATCCACGTCGCATCCAGTGGAAACGTGTCGTTGATATGAATGATCGCGCCCTGCGTAAAATCACCATCGGCCAGGGCGGTCCCGCCAATGGCTACTTGCGCGAAGATGGATTTGATATTGTGGTGGCTTCGGAAATTATGGCGATTCTTTGTCTGGCGACCAGCCGTGCAGATTTGAAAGAACGCCTTGGGAAAATCCTCATAGGCTATAAAAGTGATAACAAAACACCTGTATTCGCAAGCGACCTGAACGCGCAAGGCGCGATGGCTGCGTTATTAAAAGATGCAATTAATCCAAACCTCGTGCAAACCCTGGAAAATAATCTCGCCATGATTCATGGCGGCCCTTTTGCCAATATCGCCCACGGTTGCAATACCGTCACCGCAACCAAAACCGGATTAAAACTCGCCGACTACGTGGTAACAGAAGGTGGATTCGGTGCTGACTTGGGTGCCGAAAAATTTATCAACATCAAATCGCGCATGGCAGGACTGAATCCGGCGGCGGTTGTTCTGGTTGCGACCATTCGTGCGATGAAATACCACGGCGGTGTTGCCAAAGATGCACTGAATCATGAAAATCTTGATGCACTGGATAAAGGCATGGTGAATATGGAACGCCATATTAAAAATATTACTGAAGTCTACGGCCTGCCTTGCGTTGTTTGTCTGAATCATTTCACGCTGGACACGGATGCCGAAGTGGACATGTTAATGAAACGCTGTGAGTCACTGGGTGTTAACGCAGTGGTTTCCAAACATTGGGCAGATGGCAGTGCAGGTGCCGAAAAACTCGCCAGGGTCGTTGCCGATATCGTCGATAATCATCCGGGAACACATAAGTTAGCCTATGCAGACAGCGATGCCTTATGGGACAAGATCGAAAAGATTGCGACCAAAGTCTACGGTGCCGCTAGCATTTCAGCCGATGCAAAAGTCAAAAAACAACTTGCCGACTGGAACAAAGACTACGGCTCATACCCGATTTGCATGGCCAAAACACAGATGTCGTTCTCGATCGATCCAACAGCCATCGGTGCGCCCACAGGACACAACGTACATATCAGCGAAGTGCGTTTAGCCAACGGTGCCGGCTTTATCGTTGCCATTGCCGGTAACATGATGACCATGCCCGGCCTGCCCAAAGTCCCCGCAGCAGAACGTATCGACATTGATGATGACGGGAATATTTCCGGTCTGTTCTGAAGGCCAAGAACTCACTACGGCACACCTGCGATATGTGCGGTAAGAACCACCGCCATTCCCGTGCGGAAGCACAGGGACTGGAAAATGTCATTTTGAAAAATTCCGAACATATCGGGAATTAAAAAAGGCCAGCCCGTAGGCCAGCCTTACTAATGTTGCAAATTCTTACTTGTTAATCCTAGCGTTACCAAATCCCACAATTTCGTTGCTAGCTGATTCCATTATATTATATAACCTATACAATAATCAACATCAGAAAGGAGTCGTTTTATGAAAAAGGAGTCGTTTTATGAAAAATAATCATCCAGGGCATTATCGTCTGGGATTGGATGTTGGAACAAACTCCCTCGGCTGGAGTGTGATTGAGACTGATGAAAGAGGCAAGCCTCTGAACATTACGACAGCAGGGTCGCGGATTTTTTCGGACGGGCGGGATCCAAAATCCAAAGCCACCCTGGCTGCCACACGACGCGAGGCACGCTCGGCACGCCGTCGCCGTGACCGCTATATCCAACGCCGGACCTATTTGTTAGACGCACTGACAACCGCTGGCTTATTTCCCGGAGACGAAGACACACGCAGGGCTTTGCAAGTACTCAATCCGCTGGAACTGCGTGCCCGCCTGCTGACAGAAACGGCACAGAATATCCTGACTGATCTCAAAACCCGTACCAAAACCGGTCAAGATAAAGAAGCTCAGCCCGATGCGGCTAACAAGGTATTGAATACGGTAGATGTAAAACCGGAATATCTGATTGGCCGCGCCCTGTTTCATCTGAATCAACGCCGGGGATTTCAGAGCAACCGCAAAGACAAAAGCGAAGAAACGACAAGCGGCAAAGTTTCCGGTTCAGTACGCAATCTGTTGCAGGATATGGCGCTAATTGACGAACCGCTATCCAGGGAAGATTACAAAGAACTGTCAAAGGAAGAAAAAAAGCAGGCGCGACAAGATGAAGCCCAGGCGCGTGTAGAAGCATTAAACAAACTACAGCGCCAAAACGACTTGACCTTCGGTCGCTTTCTGTATGAACGCTATCAACAAAACAAACCCACCCGTGCCCGGCCGGGCGCGGGAGATGATGGAAAGCTGTATGACGTCTACCCTAACCGGGAAATGTATCAAGACGAATTCAGCAAAATATGGACGGTCCAGGCCCAACATCACCGCACACTGATGACGGATGCTCTGAAGGAAACTATCCACAAGGTAATTTTCACTCAACACCCGCTAAAACCACAGGAACGCGGACAATGTAGCTATATCAACAACGAAAAACGCACCTTTCGCGCCATGCCGGGTTTTCAGCGTTACCGAATGTATCAGGAAGTGAATAGTCTGGAATGGGCAACAGCTGAAGGACGGCATTGCCTGAGAGAATATCCCGAAGCCCGCGATGCAATCATTGAACTGCTGGAACGCCCGACGACAAAAAACGGGCTGGTGGTGTGGGGCAATATGAAAACATGCCTCAAGAAATACGAAATCGTGGAAGGTGACATCGTCTTTAATTTTGAAACCCCGAAACGCAAGGGCTTTGATGGCAATCTGACGTCCAGCGTGATGCAACATGAGGATTGCATCGGACCGGAATGGTATCAATGGCCTTTGGAAAAACAGGATGGGTTTATCGAGATTATTCTGGATGATGAGTTAGATGATGGAACCGTCATGAAACGCCTCATGTCGCAATATCAGTTGGATGAACATATCGCCAGAAACTGTATGAATGCCCGGTTGGTTGACGGCACGGCCAATGTGTCATTAAAAGCCGCCCGCTTGATGCTGGAGAAAATGCGTGACGGGATCGAACAGATTGATCCCGTAACCGGTGAAATCAGAACCATCCTCCTCATGCAATCAGATGCTGCCTCTGAAGTGGCAAAGGAAGTCGCGGATTTTCAAGACCCGATGCGACGCAAAAAAACCGATGAAGGTAAGTTTGAGCCGGATGAATACCTGCGTTACTACGGAGAAGTATTTCAGGATGGAAGCCATATTATCCCCGGTAGCCGCAAGGAAAAAGACCGGCATAATGATTTGAAATACTGGGGAGGTATCACCAATCCCACCGTGCATATCGCATTGAATCAAATCCGCCTGGTCGTCAATGAGTTGATTGACCGATTCGGTCACCCCGCTTCTATCGCCATTGAATTGGGCCGGGAACTGCCAACCGGTGCCGAAGGACGCAGAGAGATAGAAAAAGAACAAAAAGAACGGCAGGACAAGAATGAAGGATGGAAAAAAACTCTGCGTGAAGAAGGACAAGAGATCAATCGCGACAATATCCTGCGTCTGGAACTCTGGGAGGAACAGGATAAGCGATGCCCGTTTACCGGAAAAAAAATTGGTATTGCCGACCTGTTCAGCGATCAATTTGAGATTGAACACCTCATCCCGTTTTCCATTTCCCTGGACGACAGCAAAGCCAATAAGGTTATCTGCACCCGCCAGGCAAACCGTGATAAAGGACAACACACCCCTTTTCAGGCCTTCGGTGATAGTCCGTCCGGCTATCACTGGAATGATATCTTTGAGCGTTACCAGAACCTGCCCAGGTCAAAACAATGGCGGTTTCAGGAAAATGCCTTAAAGATATGGGAGGGTGACAGTGCGGAGATCGAAAAAGCCGCCCGAAAAATGATTGATAATACCAATGAGACCATTGCCTCCATTGGCAAGCAGATCGCCTCCATTGGCAAGCAGATCATGGATAAAGGCGTTGCTTCACTCAGCGATAAACAAAAGAAAATAGCCGAAGAGCATGGAATACCGCATCCGGAATTCTCGCCGCGCCATCTGAACGACACCCGCTATATCGGGCGGCTGACGCGTGAATATCTGGAGTGCATCTGCCATATTGACAAGATTGATGTGCTTACCGGTCGCCTCACCTCGCTGTTGCGTGGTCATTGGGGGCTGAACAGTATCCTGCAAACACCGCGTGATGAAGCAGGACATTACGATGATGCCAACCAGCCAGGAGAACCGCAACAAAACAAAGCGAAAAAGAAAAACCGCGACGACCACCGTCACCATGCGGTTGATGCTATCGTCATTGGCATGACCAGCAAAAGTATTTTACAGAAGGTCGCCACAGCAGCCAATCAGGCGGAAAAACTGAAACTTGAGCGTATTTTCCCGAAAACCGAAAATCACAAAAGCGCTATTGACCCATGGGATGGATTCCGCAACGATGTCAAAGCAACGGTCTGCGATATTATCGTCTCGCATAAGGTGAAGCGGAAAAAACTGGACGGGCGTACCACCACCTGTCAGCTTCATAATGAAACAGCATTTGGCTTGATTCAACCCGTCAATGAAGATAAAAACGAATGGAAAACAGTTGTTCGTCGTCCAATTGATTACCTGAAAGAACAGAAACAAGTCAAAAATATCCGCGATGAGGAGTTACGCGACAGATTTCTAGGTGCCTTCGACGATGCCGTTGCGGATGGCAAAAAAGGATTGGAGGGAATACAAACCCTTGCCCGTGAAAAAGGGATCCGTCACTTGCGTTGTTTCGGTCCGAAGCAAGCTATTCCCATCCGCGACAAAAATAAGGCTATCTATAAAGGATATCAGGGCAACAGCAATTGGGGTATAGAAATCTATGCATTCCCCGAAGGGCATAAAAAGGCCGATGAATGGCAAGGTGTAGTCATTTCAAACTTTGAGGCCAACCAGCCCGGTTTTCAGCCCGGCACCACCTTTCGCCCTGAACCAACCGCACGGCTTATCATGCGCCTGCAAATCGATGAATGTATTGAAATTGAGGAGAACGACACGAAGCGGTTGATGCGTTTGCAGAAGACAGACCAAGCTAAGCAATCAGCCTTTTTTGCCCCTCTTAATGAGGCTAATGTGGACAAGCGTAATCGATCTAAAGAGGACGATTTCAAATACTTCCAAAGGTCTGCCGATGACTTGCGTTCTTTGAATGCCCGTAAGGTCCGTATCAGCGCAACAGGGCAGGTGAGCTATGAAAAACGGCACAAGTCGCGCCATAGAAAAAAATAGAGCAAGGCACCATGGTCGGGCAGATTGTTGAAATTACTGACCCTGGCCACTGGCTGAATAAATCACGCGGCTTTCTGGAAGTACGCCATGACGGCGAAAAATTAGGCCAGGTACCGCTGGACGATATTGCCGCCGTGATTATATCGGTACCGGGCTGTACCATCTCCACCAATCTACTGGACCACCTGGCACAACGCAATGTACCCATTGTCACCTGTGGTCAAAACTATCTACCGACCAGTTGGACAATCCCGATACAGGGCTATAACCGGCAGTTTCAGGTCATGCGTGCGCAAGCATCTCTATCAGAACCGAGACGAAAACGGGCATGGCAAAAAATCATTCAGTCCAAGATCCGTAATCAGGCCGATCTTCTGGAACGGGCAGGCAAAGACAATAAGCACCTGTTACGGCTGGCCAACAAGGTAAAGTCGGGGGATCCGGAAAACTGCGAGGCACAGGCAGCACGCGCTTATTGGCAAGAACTCTTCGGGCCGGACTTTCGCCGCAATCGTGATGCCCCCGGACTCAATGCCGCCCTCAACTATACTTACGCAGTCGTGCGTGCCTGTATCGCACGTGGCGTCGTCGGTGCCGGACTACATCCCAGTTTTAGTATTCACCACAAAAATCCGCAGAACCCGTTTAATCTGGTTGACGATCTTATTGAACCCTTCCGTCCCCTGGCGGATTACAAGGTCTGGATGAGCGGTGAAGAAATCGAAATGCTGTCGCCGGATAGCAAGACCGTATTGGCGGCGATTACCTCCGTACTGGTTCCCATGGGATCAGAAACCTCCCCTCTGTCGCTGGCGGCGGTAAAAACCAGCCGCGCCTTCGCCGATTACTGTCTCGGAGGAATCAACCATTTTGTTTTACCCGCCCTGCCCGCACCGCTGGATATGGCAATGCCTTGACACGGCGAAAAGAGCTAAGCCCGTACCGTATCATGTGGTTATTCGTCATGTTTGATTTGCCGGTCGGCACCAGGAAAGAGCGCAAACAAGCGACCGGGTTCAGAAATAATTTGCTTGACCATGGGTTCGAGATGTCACAATTTTCGGTATACACAAAATACTGCGCATCAGGAGAAAAAGCCGAGTCAATCGGCAGGCAACTCCAATATTCCCTGCCACCAGGCGGTAAAGTCGATATCCTGACCATCACTGACAAACAATTCGCCAATATGAAACGATTTTACTCTCGATCACCGCTCAAAAATGCGGCAAAACCATCACAACTACACCTGTTTTAACGAACTTTCTTCTCTATCTTAGAGTAAGAAAGTTTATTAAAAACAAGGTGATACAGGTGTCCTAGTTTAGCGTATGGGATTTGGTAACGCTAGGACAACATCATCTTACAAGACGCTACCGCGCCTTCCAGTTTAGCGTATGGGATTTGGTAACGCTAGGACAACGCAAAGGCATCAGCTTTTGACTATTAAATAAGTTTAGCGTATGGGATTTGGTAACGCTAGGACAACATCATAGTCTTTTTCAAACATATCGCGCCGAGTTTAGCGTATGGGATTTGGTAACGCTAGGACAACTGGACGCTGATAAGCCAGTGCCGTATTCAAAGTTTAGCGTATGGGATTTGGTAACGCTAGGACAACTCATATTCATTGCTTAATTAGACAGGTATCAGTTTAGCGTATGGGATTTGGTAACGCTAGGACAACCTGATTGCCTCGATCGTTCATGACGGTTCAAGTTTAGCGTATGGGATTTGGTAACGCTAGGACAACGGAACTCTACCAATACCGTCGTCTATTCGTAGTTTAGCGTATGGGATTTGGTAACGCTAGGACAACAGATAGCGTGACCAGTAGGCAAACTCTTTGCAGTTTAGCGTATGGGATTTGGTAACGCTAGGACAACGCATTTACTTCGTTGGTCGGTCTCTTTGCTAGTTTAGCGTATGGGATTTGGTAACGCTAGGACAACCCATCAGGCTGTGACTGTTCAAACACGACAAGTTTAGCGTATGGGATTTGGTAACGCTAGGACAACATTCGTCCATGACGGTTCACATCGCATTCTAGTTTAGCGTATGGGATTTGGTAACGCTAGGACAACTACATTGACCGCTTGGCATCAGAGATAATAGTTTAGCGTATGGGATTTGGTAACGCTAGGACAACCCTTCTGCCCAATTCGCATTGCTCCTGTTCAGTTTAGCGTATGGGATTTGGTAACGCTAGGACAACCGCATGACCGTTCACGCTCCCAGCTCTCCGAGTTTAGCGTATGGGATTTGGTAACGCTAGGACAACCGCAGGCTGCAACGCAACCAGCCCCCGAAAAGTTTAGCGTATGGGATTTGGTAACGCTAGGACAACTTGCTTAGTATGTTTATATAATTCTCCTCAAGTTTAGCGTATGGGATTTGGTAACGCTAGGACAACCAATTGGGAGACGCTCACGCAGGACAGATCAGTTTAGCGTATGGGATTTGGTAACGCTAGGACAACTGCTGCCTCAGTCTTCACAAAGTGTCTTCTAGTTTAGCGTATGGGATTTGGTAACGCTAGGACAACTGACGGTTCACGTTCAATTCCAAAAAGCCAAGTTTAGCGTATGGGATTTGGTAACGCTAGGACAACGACATGACGGTTCACGTTCAATTCCAAAAAAGTTTAGCGTATGGGATTTGGTAACGCTAGGACAACACAACGGACAGTACACACCGTTGGTTGATCAGTTTAGCGTATGGGATTTGGTAACGCTAGGACAACCCATCCCGTGGGCGGAAGTATTCCCAATGGAGTTTAGCGTATGGGATTTGGTAACGCTAGGACAACCGGTTAATGATTAAAGAGCAACTAACTTTGAGTTTAGCGTATGGGATTTGGTAACGCTAGGACAACATATTTGTTTAACGACTGATGGCGTTACTCAGTTTAGCGTATGGGATTTGGTAACGCTAGGACAACTACCCGCTTGGTTGGTATGAGTTAGACGTCAGTTTAGCGTATGGGATTTGGTAACGCTAGGACAACACAGGGCGGATGTGGGGTAAAGGCGGTCAGAGTTTAGCGTATGGGATTTGGTAACGCTAGGACAACACACCCGCTAAGCTGGATATATAGCCCTGAAGTTTAGCGTATGGGATTTGGTAACGCTAGGACAACTTCAACCCAGCGATATCCGTCGTAACCTTCAGTTTAGCGTATGGGATTTGGTAACGCTAGGACAACATCCCGGACGCAGACGAAAAGAACCGCTTAAGTTTAGCGTATGGGATTTGGTAACGCTAGGACAACCCATCTGCCTGTGGCTGTTCAAACACTACGAGTTTAGCGTATGGGATTTGGTAACGCTAGGACAACGGTATGGACAAAAGAAAACGGACAATCAGAAGTTTAGCGTATGGGATTTGGTAACGCTAGGACAACGTTAATGACCGTTCACGTTCAATTCCAAAAAGTTTAGCGTATGGGATTTGGTAACGCTAGGACAACTCACGGGCACCATTTGTGGCGTTTCGATGTAGTTTAGCGTATGGGATTTGGTAACGCTAGGACAACTCGTCGTCTGAATCAGTATCAAACACTAATAGTTTAGCGTATGGGATTTGGTAACGCTAGGACAACTAACTCCCCCTCTTATTCCTGACGTGTATCAGTTTAGCGTATGGGATTTGGTAACGCTAGGACAACTGTTCGCTAACCTCGTGATACTCACCTGATAGTTTAGCGTATGGGATTTGGTAACGCTAGGACAACAAGAGCACTATAAAACTGTTCTACTTGAGCAGTTTAGCGTATGGGATTTGGTAACGCTAGGACAACGCCTTCGGGCTGCGGCACTTTCAATGGTGAAGTTTAGCGTATGGGATTTGGTAACGCTAGGACAACTTGCGATACTTGCTATCCTCTGTACTTCGCAGTTTAGCGTATGGGATTTGGTAACGCTAGGACAACTTGGTCCGTGATTCAGTTTGTAGTTGTTACAGTTTAGCGTATGGGATTTGGTAACGCTAGGACAACGAGAAAGTCGCCCTCGAGCTTCCAACGGATAGTTTAGCGTATGGGATTTGGTAACGCTAGGACAACGGTCCCGCCTGGTGCACTCGTCTCGATTCTAGTTTAGCGTATCGCTGGTGCAACCTCGTCTCAGATTGTTCTAGTTTAGCGTATGGGATTTGGTAACGCTAGGACAACCTCAGCAGGGATATGTTCACCGGCCGACTGAGTTTAGCGTATGGGATTTGGTAACGCTAGGACAACAAAACTGCGGGAGTTGTCTTACCTTCATCAAGTTTAGCGTATGGGATTTGGTAACGCTAGGACAACGCGATTGTTGATTGATTTGAATCGGACATGAGTTTAGCGTATGGGATTTGGTAACGCTAGGACAACGATGGTTTGCCTGACCACGTCGACGATGAGAGTTTAGCGTATGGGATTTGGTAACGCTAGGACAACAGAACACCCTACGCAGATGCCAGCTTAACGAGTTTAGCGTATGGGATTTGGTAACGCTAGGACAACAATTGAGCTGCGCCCCTGTCTGAATACTTAAGTTTAGCGTATGGGATTTGGTAACGCTAGGACAACTCACTCTTTATCATCAACATACCTTCAACCAGTTTAGCGTATGGGATTTGGTAACGCTAGGACAACTTACTCTTCATTCTCGAAAACGAATGATTAAGTTTAGCGTATGGGATTTGGTAACGCTAGGACAACTCAGCTTATGTGCTGAGGTGGACATATGATAGTTTAGCGTATGGGATTTGGTAACGCTAGGACAACGCCATCACCTCGTCAACGTTAATAAGATTGAGTTTAGCGTATGGGATTTGGTAACGCTAGGACAACCGTTTCAATTAATGCGTTGTAGCGTTCAGAAGTTTAGCGTATGGGATTTGGTAACGCTAGGACAACCGGGCCTGCTTGGTGCACTCGTTTAGACTCAGTTTAGCGTATGGGATTTGGTAACGCTAGGACAACCTATAAAATTGGTGGCATATCTCAGAAAATAGTTTAGCGTATGGGATTTGGTAACGCTAGGACAACCTATAAAATTGGTGGCATATCTCAGAAAATAGTTTAGCGTATGGGATTTGGTAACGCTAGGACAACCTATAAAATTGGTGGCATATCTCAGAAAATAGTTTAGCGTATGGGATTTGGTAACGCTAGGACAACACGTGAACGGTCATGAACGTATTGGAGTCAAGTTTAGCGTATGGGATTTGGTAACGCTAGGACAACGCACTGAGCAGAGTCAATGTACGTAGATTGAGTTTAGCGTATGGGATTTGGTAACGCTAGGACAACAATCCCACGCGGCGTGAATAGGCGTGCTGTAGTTTAGCGTATGGGATTTGGTAACGCTAGGACAACGATTTGACAGAATACTTGCAAAACACGAAAAGTTTAGCGTATGGGATTTGGTAACGCTAGGACAACACAGAAGCATCTCTGACGCTTGACACGTATAGTTTAGCGTATGGGATTTGGTAACGCTAGGACAACATCAGTGCATAAGCACAGTATCATCCGCTTAGTTTAGCGTATGGGATTTGGTAACGCTAGGACAACCAAACGGGGTAACTTATCTATTTAATGTTGAGTTTAGCGTATGGGATTTGGTAACGCTAGGACAACCGGCCTAGCCATTTGGTTATCGTCTGCCTTAGTTTAGCGTATGGGATTTGGTAACGCTAGGACAACTAAATAGCTGATTGCCTTTAGTCGAGATGTAGTTTAGCGTATGGGATTTGGTAACGCTAGGACAACATATGATCGTGAGGGTTCGATAGCACCTTAAGTTTAGCGTATGGGATTTGGTAACGCTAGGACAACACAGTCAAAGATATTGACGAGTTTAAATTCAGTTTAGCGTATGGGATTTGGTAACGCTAGGACAACAGATGAGTTTTGTTTGAATGCGTCGGCTTGAGTTTAGCGTATGGGATTTGGTAACGCTAGGACAACCGATAGAATGTATCGACGAGACCCTTGTCGAGTTTAGCGTATGGGATTTGGTAACGCTAGGACAACACTCCCCGCCTTTCCCCCACATGCGACCGGAGTTTAGCGTATGGGATTTGGTAACGCTAGGACAACACCGTTGCTACAGTTTAAACAGTGCTTTCTAGTTTAGCGTATGGGATTTGGTAACGCTAGGACAACATTGTCACTGCACACGTGGAAACGCTTTATAGTTTAGCGTATGGGATTTGGTAACGCTAGGACAACATAAAAAACTATATTCCCTCTATAAGTCGGAGTTTAGCGTATGGGATTTGGTAACGCTAGGACAACGCCTAGTACGCCTCTAAGGGGCAAGCTCTTAGTTTAGCGTATGGGATTTGGTAACGCTAGGACAACAGTATCAGCGTTCAGGAAATCCTCATATCCAGTTTAGCGTATGGGATTTGGTAACGCTAGGACAACATATTGAACGTGAACCATGCTTAGCAAGGTAGTTTAGCGTATGGGATTTGGTAACGCTAGGACAACTCTATTTATCAGTTGGGCACATCGTTTCAAAGTTTAGCGTATGGGATTTGGTAACGCTAGGACAACTAAAGCTGTTCATTCCACTCATCAAATCAAGTTTAGCGTATGGGATTTGGTAACGCTAGGACAACTTGATGATACAGATAGCCTCAGGATAGTTCAGTTTAGCGTATGGGATTTGGTAACGCTAGGACAACATTGGTTCGATGCGTGAATTAACTCGGGATAGTTTAGCGTATGGGATTTGGTAACGCTAGGACAACAATATCAACGCTCAGGAAATCCCCATATCCAGTTTAGCGTATGGGATTTGGTAACGCTAGGACAACGGATTCTTTGTCGCTAATGACGTGGCCATTAGTTTAGCGTATGGGATTTGGTAACGCTAGGACAACACCGGGGCACTCATCTTGTCAGTCAATTACAGTTTAGCGTATGGGATTTGGTAACGCTAGGACAACACTAAGACCTGTATCGTTTATGTTCCCCCGAGTTTAGCGTATGGGATTTGGTAACGCTAGGACAACAGGGAACGAAATACAGATGCAGGGCAATCGAGTTTAGCGTATGGGATTTGGTAACGCTAGGACAACAGGCCTTGCCGTATGGTTGGCTTCCGCATTAGTTTAGCGTATGGGATTTGGTAACGCTAGGACAACCGAATAGACGGCGATAATCGAATGATTCTGAGTTTAGCGTATGGGATTTGGTAACGCTAGGACAACTCAGATATCTGGAATGAATTAGCAGGATTTAGTTTAGCGTATGGGATTTGGTAACGCTAGGACAACGTCTTGAGTTCGCTGTAACAGCGATTGAAGAGTTTAGCGTATGGGATTTGGTAACGCTAGGACAACGTAACCCTTCAAATGATCTAACGCCAATCTAGTTTAGCGTATGGGATTTGGTAACGCTAGGACAACACTGGTGTTCGTTTTTCGCTGGACGGCTTCAGTTTAGCGTATGGGATTTGGTAACGCTAGGACAACGCTCCGGAAATAATATCGTCGAGATAAAACAGTTTAGCGTATGGGATTTGGTAACGCTAGGACAACGCGAATCTGAAACTGTATTTATTGATGGCTAGTTTAGCGTATGGGATTTGGTAACGCTAGGACAACGCTATCTTGCTGAGTAGTGCGTTTGATACCAGTTTAGCGTATGGGATTTGGTAACGCTAGGACAACTTCACTCCCCATCTCCTTTACACTCCTCTCAGTTTAGCGTATGGGATTTGGTAACGCTAGGACAACAAAGCATCAATAACTTCGCGTAAATCTCTAAGTTTAGCGTATGGGATTTGGTAACGCTAGGACAACACAGGCAGCAATATCGAATACTGATTTGAAGTTTAGCGTATGGGATTTGGTAACGCTAGGACAACACTCCTGCTCTCACGGTGCTGGCAGGGTTAAGTTTAGCGTATGGGATTTGGTAACGCTAGGACAACGCAGCCGCTCAGGTGGTTTTGAGAAGTTCAAGTTTAGCGTATGGGATTTGGTAACGCTAGGACAACTAACGACGACTTATCGGCCGGACATATTCAAGTTTAGCGTATGGGATTTGGTAACGCTAGGACAACCAAAAAGCTGATAAGGAAACTTTCAAAGTATGTTTAGCGTATGGGATTTGGTAACGCTAGGACAACCGATGGGCTTCCTGATCACGTCGACGATGAAGTTTAGCGTATGGGATTTGGTAACGCTAGGACAACTGTTCGGACGGTCAATCAAAATGTTGGTGCAGTTTAGCGTATGGGATTTGGTAACGCTAGGACAACGTTATAGACCATCCCGCTGATGAAGGTATTAGTTTAGCGTATGGGATTTGGTAACGCTAGGACAACTTACTACCCAGAATATTGTTTATGTCGAAAAGTTTAGCGTATGGGATTTGGTAACGCTAGGACAACGGTTTGCCACTTATGTGGTAAGCCTGAAACAGTTTAGCGTATGGGATTTGGTAACGCTAGGACAACCACGGGATGAAGTCTACCAGTACCGCCGTAAGTTTAGCGTATGGGATTTGGTAACGCTAGGACAACCCTACCGGCCAATCACCACCCTTGCCCCACAGTTTAGCGTATGGGATTTGGTAACGCTAGGACAACGAACATTCAAATGATGATTTACTTTTTGATAGTTTAGCGTATGGGATTTGGTAACGCTAGGACAACTCGTAGTCCCACAACGTTTTCGCCTCATCGAGTTTAGCGTATGGGATTTGGTAACGCTAGGACAACCGATAACATCATTGCCCTGCAACTCCACAAAGTTTAGCGTATGGGATTTGGTAACGCTAGGACAACATGAATGCCCATCACCTGTAACGTTTCATAAGTTTAGCGTATGGGATTTGGTAACGCTAGGACAACACAAAAACTTGTATCGTTTACGTTCCCCCTAGTTTAGCGTATGGGATTTGGTAACGCTAGGACAACTACAGACAACATCTAATGGCGTTGTGTGGGAGTTTAGCGTATGGGATTTGGTAACGCTAGGACAACATCATCTTGCACGAAGCAACCGCGCCTTCTAGTTTAGCGTATGGGATTTGGTAACGCTAGGACAACTTCATTCCTGAGTGTGTTAGCAAGTGTTAAAGTTTAGCGTATGGGATTTGGTAACGCTAGGACAACGTAGGGGCTGTAGTATGTAGTGATACATAAAGTTTAGCGTATGGGATTTGGTAACGCTAGGACAACTTAACCGCAACGCTGATGACTTCTGTAGGCAGTTTAGCGTATGGGATTTGGTAACGCTAGGACAACACATTTTCGACGAAACAGAAAATTTTAAACAGTTTAGCGTATGGGATTTGGTAACGCTAGGACAACTAACATCACCTTTTTCCCGCCTGACGTTAGAGTTTAGCGTATGGGATTTGGTAACGCTAGGACAACAAAGGGAATGACAATGAAAGATGTTAAAGCAGTTTAGCGTATGGGATTTGGTAACGCTAGGACAACGCTGGCTTCCAAAGTCTCAAATAAGAGAGGAGTTTAGCGTATGGGATTTGGTAACGCTAGGACAACGCTGCTTGTGTTGGTGTTGCTCCGACCGTAAGTTTAGCGTATGGGATTTGGTAACGCTAGGACAACATGAATGCCCATCACCTGTAACGTTTCATAAGTTTAGCGTATGGGATTTGGTAACGCTAGGACAACTAATTGCTGTACTTGGTGGTATTCTTGGATAGTTTAGCGTATGGGATTTGGTAACGCTAGGACAACCTGTGTGGCGTGGCAGTGACGGCAAGGCCTAGTTTAGCGTATGGGATTTGGTAACGCTAGGACAACAACTGTAGTCGCGTGATGTTGTTGAAGTTTAGTTTAGCGTATGGGATTTGGTAACGCCAGGACAACAAAAACAATTTACTTATTCTTATTCTTAATACAACTGACCAAGATTCACGTTTGTTGATGACTAATTGGTGAAGCAGCTTTCATCGCGATACCTAACAGCATTAAAAAATTTTATCCGCTTTAATCATTGTGCTGTTCCACGCACATATTCCAAAACCACCTGTACAAACAAAGTACCTAGTTTAAATAATTCGCAAATAATTCATCGGCCTCATCGAAACGATGTTGAATAGTCTCTCCCTTGACTGCGGCTTTTAGCCAGGGAATCGCCTGGGTCAGGAAATCATCTTGCTTCCCCAGGAATACAAGATCCATCACCAAAAAATCCTGGAAATGGTTCAATATGAGTTTGTACCCGTAAGATCCGGAAATTAATTCCAGATCGAGTGCATCCCAATCGATCGAAATACCTTGATTGAATATCTCCCTAAACGACTCGGCAATCAATCTGAATTCTCTCATTATTTGCAAGCATATCTCCTGCTTCCTGTGTCTATCCTGTATGTTATTAAATACAAAATACAGGCCATCTTCTGAAAAATATTCCGGTTTCGAATCAACATCCATTTTCCATTCCGCCTCGATTATGATTCTTAATTTATCATCTCTAATTTCTTTCGCTTCATCATCTTGTAAACATATTCCTTGCGTACATAAATCTTCCACGATGGCTGCATAAAGGAGATCAGATTTCTTTAAATTCGGAGAACCTAAAATGTAGGGTTTCCCATCGATCACTAGCGTAGGTTCACCATATTCCTCGATATATAATTCAATTTCCGTTGCCTGATTTATGTATTGGGACACCATGCGTAATTTTTCTGCATATTCCACCGCTGCGTAAGACCATCTGCTTTTTTGAAAATTTCCGCCTGCACCGGACAACTTTTCTGCACTTGATTTCACGGCTTCAGCATCGTACATCACTGCCATTTGATGCAATGCGGTTTTTGTAAAAATCGCTAACTGTTCCACACCGCCTTGTTGCATCAGGTTCGCTAACCCGATCAAATCGGCATGTCTGTACCAGGCCTGATACACGGGGTTTTGAGGATAAATCCACAACACAGGTTTCTTTTCGATATAGATAAAAGATTCGGCGTCAGAGATTGATGGCGTGGAGAATAAAATGACGAAAGTATAGATAAATATTGATCTGGCAGAGATGAAACAGTAGCGCATCATCTCTATAGGTTTTGATCGTTGAGATTCATTACTGACTTTGATAACCAACTATTGTAAATGATTAATAGCATCCGCCAGACGACTCACGGCAATGATTTCCATACCATGGATATTCTGCCTCGGTTTATTTGCCTTGGGAATGACAGCTTTCTTGAAACCGTGTTTCACCGCTTCATGCAAACGTTCCGCTCCATTTTGCACCGGTCTTATTTCTCCCGCCAAACCAACTTCACCGAAGACAACAAGATCCTGGGGGATAGGCAGATTTTTCAAACTGGAAATTGCGGCTAATATGATGGCCAGATCTGCAGCGGTTTCAGTAATTTTTATGCCACCAACGACATTCAGGAAAACGTCTTGATCCGACATATTAACACCTGCATGTCGGTGTAACACCGCGAGTAACATCGACAAACGATTTTGTTCCAGACCGACACTCACGCGCCTTGGATTGCCGAGATGCGATGTATCAACCAGGGACTGTACTTCCACGAGCAGTGGTCTTGTTCCCTCCCTGGTGACCATGATAACACTGCCTGAAATTTGTTCTTCATGTTTGGAAAGAAAAATAGCGGAGGGATTATTAACTTCCTTTAAACCTTTATCGGTCATGGCGAATACGCCAAGTTCATTCACTGCGCCATAACGATTTTTGACAGATCGAATCACGCGGTAGCGACTACTCGCATCACCCTCAAAGTATAGTACGGTATCCACCATATGTTCCAGGATGCGCGGTCCTGCCAACGAACCATCCTTGGTGACATGACCGACCAGTAATACAGTAGTATCCGTCTGCTTGGCGAAACGCACTAGCTGTGCGGCAGACTCCCTGACTTGTGCCACCGAACCCGGTGCGGATTGCAATATCTCTGTGAATATGGTCTGGATAGAATCAATGACCACGACTTCCGGTCTTTCAGTGCCAATGACAGACAATATTCTTTCAAGATTATTTTCTGTGAGTAATCTGATTTTATCCAGCGCGAGATCCAGGCGTTGACCACGCAGACTGATTTGTTGCGCGGATTCTTCGCCTGAGACATACAACGTTTTCACAGCGCCTGCATCTCCCAATACAGAAAGTACCTGTATTAATAATGTTGATTTGCCAATACCGGGATCACCGCCGATCAGGGTCACAGAGCCGGTCGCCAGACCGCCACCGACTGCGCGATCCAGTTCAGTCATACCGGTGTTTAGTCGGGAAGATTGTGTAGCATCCACATCATTCAGAAAACACAGCTCTGCAGGGACGGCGATATGTTCCCGGTTACGAAACGATTTAACATTTGATGTCGCTTCGACAACGACTTCCGTAAGCGTATTCCAGGCATGGCATTCCCCACATTGACCCGCCCATTTAGGCAGCGTCGCACCGCATTCAGTACATTGATATTGGATCCTGGATTTCGCCATAACTGAATTTTAACCGTTTATGCACACCACAAAGCACTTCATAAGGGATGGTCTGTGCGTGACCGGCGATTTCTTCTATGGGTAAACCTTCACCCCATAGAATAACTGGATCACCGGTTTTAGCGTTCGCCTGAGACCGCAAATCGACGGTTAACATATCCATTGATACACAACCGATGAGTTCAACTCTTTTCCCGTTAACCAGTACCGGTGTGCCGGGGGGGGCGTGACGTGGATAACCGTCGCCATATCCCGCAGCAACAATGCCGATGGACATATCCTCTGGACAATGCCATGTTGCGCCATAACCTACAGGCTTGCCTGCCTTGAGTTTCTTTACCGTAATCAGTCTGGATCGTAATGTCATCACCGGCTTGAGTTTTTCTTGCGGACCGTAACTGTCGGTGAACGGAGACACACCATAAAGCATAATGCCGGGACGTACCCAATCGACATGTGCATCGGGGAAAGCCAGTAAACCGGCGGAATTAGCAATGGTTTTTTCCAGCCCGGAGTGCATCGTCATGGTTATAACCTCGTTGAAACATTGAATCTGTTCAAAGGTCATTGGGTTTTGACGGTCATTGGCACTGGCAAGATGCGTCATCAAACGAATCTCTTTTACACAAGGTAGCGCTTGTAAGCGTGTAAATACCTGACCGATAAATTCTGGCAAAAATCCAAGACGGTGCATACCTGTATCCAGTTTTAACCAGATACTCAGTACTTTTTTTATCTCTGTCTGTTCGAGCATTTCAACTTGTGAAATATCATGCACAACAATATCCAGGTTGAATTCGTTAATCTCGGTCAGTTCCCCAGAGGAATAAGGACCTTCCAGAAGGATGATGCGTTGTCTAATATTTGCTTCTCGTAATTGCCTGGCTTCTTCCAGACAAGCAACACCAAAAGCATCTGCATCTTCGAGTGTTTGCGCGATTCTCGCCAGCCCATGTCCATAGGCATCAGCCTTGACGATGGCCATGATTTTGGAATCGGGAGCTAATGCACGAATATAACTGAAATTATGACGAAGGGCGGAAAGATTAATGACAACCTCTGCGGGTCGACTCATTCATATCCTCCTCCATAAAATTCCCCGCCGGAGCCTGGATAACCGCTGTCCGGGATATAATTCTCAAAACGGGTGTACTGTCCCAGGAATGCCAGGTTGACTTTACCAATGGGACCGTTACGTTGTTTGGCGATAATGATCTCGGCCTTGCCCTTATCCTGCGTATCCTCGTTATACACTTCGTCCCTGTAAATAAAAATAATCACATCGGCATCTTGTTCAATCGCACCACTTTCGCGGAGATCGGACATCACCGGGCGTTTATTCGGGCGTTGCTCAAGACTTCTGTTAAGCTGTGATAATGCGACGACAGGCACTTTCAATTCTTTCGCCATCGCTTTTAGGGAACGCGATATTTCAGAAATTTCAGTCACACGATTTTCGCTGGTACCGCTAACCTGCATCAACTGTAGATAGTCGACAACCACTAGATCAAGACCATTGTGTTCCCTGTGTATCCGGCGACAACGTGCTCTAACCTCCGAAGGAGTCAAGGCCGGCGTATCATCTATGAACAGACGTGCATCTTTTAATATCTCAACAGCAGAAACCAGTCTCGGCCAATCCTCGTCTTTTAACTTCCCGGTGCGTACCTTGTGCTGATCTATCCTTCCCAGGGAAGACATCATACGCATCGCTAAAGAATCGCCCGGCATTTCCATACTGAAGACAGCCACTGCGAGTTTCTCTTTAATCACCGCATGTTCTGCAATATTAATGGCCAGGGCTGTTTTCCCCATAGAGGGCCGACCGGCTATGATAATCAAATCGGAAGGCTGTAAACCGGCTGTTTTCTCATCCAGATCCTCATACCCCGTCGCCACACCTGTAATTGGGTTATCTCGACGAAACAACTCGTCGATTTTTTCCATGGCATTCACCGAAAGCTCCTTGATAGTCTCGTAGCTTCTACGACCTTTCGATTCTTGCTCTGCGATTGCAAAGACGGTTTGTTCAGCACTATCCAGTATCTGCTCATTTGTGAGTGCCTGAGGATTAAAAACATTCTCACTAATTTTATTGGTTGCCTGAATAAGCTGCCGCAGTACGGAACGTTTTCTAACGATATCTGCGTAGGCTTTTACATTGCTGACACCAGGTGTTCTTTCAGCAAGCGCGGCAAGATAGTTCAGACCGCCGACATCATCAAGTTGTTGGCGGTTATCCAGCCATTCTGCAACAGTTACGACATCAAAGGGTTGGCCATCATTATCAAGAGCGGTGATTGCACGAAAAATAGCACCATGATCCCTGCGGTAAAAATCATCTGCTGACACTCTTTCAGAGACATGCTCCCAAACATCATTATTAAGAAGAAGACCACCCAACACCGCCTGTTCAGCCTCAATGGAATGAGGCGGGATCTTCAATGAAGCTGTTTCTTTATCAACAACTTCATGTGGTTGTGCGGTTTCCTGCATTCACTCATCCTGATGGAGTTTGTGATCGAAAATTATCATGGCACTGTCGGCCAATTTCCGTGGCTAAATATCTTCTGATCGGAAAACACTAACTTTTCCCGGCAACAACGATTAATTTCAGTTTGACATCAACTTCAGCATGCAAGCGTATATCAACTTCATATTCACCTATTGCTCTTAGTGGACCCTCCGGCAAGCGTACTTCACTCTTGACCAATTCAATACCCGCCGCAGTGACGGCCTCTGCAATATCCGCAGTACTCACTGAACCAAACAATTTGCCTTCTTCACCAGCGAGTCTTTCCAGTGTAATTTCTGTTGCATTCAGTTCATCCGCACGAGCCGTCGCTGACTGCAGTGCTTCCTCCTGGGCCATCTCCAACTCTGCACGGCGCGACTCAAATTTCTCAAGATTCCCTGCTGTTGCAGAGACAGCTTTACCGACCGGGATTAAGTAATTTCGACCATATCCGGCCGCGACGCTGACTTTATCGCCCAAATCACCCAGCTTGCCAATCTTTTCTAATAATATGACTTCCATCTAACTTCCCTCACTTTCCAGGCGGACAATATCACAATTTCCATCCTTATCATTCAAGCAATCAAGCGAGTTGGAAACAATTCAATACTCACTTTCGAGCCAAAATTTATCATTATAAATTCGACGACATCAATCATGGCTGCTCCTGATTTTTGTCGTCAGGCTTGTTTATATTTTTCGACCTGTTTATCCATGACTCAACCAGTCCCAGGCAGGCCACAAACAGGATTGCCTGAGGTAGTAAAAGCAGCAGAATATACATCGTCACCAACCAAACCTGAGACATATTTCGCTCAGCCACAATCCTGTGTACCGAAGCCAATCCTTGAAATAAATACAAAAATATTACGACCACCAATATATCCAGACCTGCCGAACCCCTGGGTTCGCCGCTGATAAACAACAAAATTATGCCTGTCAGCGAAAGTAAAATGACTGCGCCTGGCAGCCTCAGCGCATAAAACTCAGACCTGAAACCGCCTGGATTAAACAAAACCGACTGCCACCATCGAGAAATAAATGTCGTGACAACCAAACTGCCAGCAATGCCGCCAGCGATAACCGCATTCATCGCTGGCGCCGCCTGCGCCAGGACTGTCCGATACTGCTCACCACCGCCATCTGGAAATGCATTATTAATCAATAACTCCATCCACTGCAGCCACCATGTCGGCACATCAGGAATAGTCCAATGCATCACCAATATATAAGCTGTAGCAATAGTGCCTGCCGTGAAAACCAACCATCCTTGCGATTGCGTCTGTCTCAGGACGCTACAACAAAAATACATCGGGACCCAAACGCCCAGGGCGAATGCAATCGCCACTTGCGGGTTTATTCCAACGAGAGCAACGAATAATACGATCAGCAGGCAGCAAATAAGCAATACCTGCATTGCATAGGCAGGCCCCTTCCGCAAAATGACCATACCCGCCGCTACGCCACTTAATAAATACGATAGCGGCGGAATTAATAACGACACCACCGCAGACAAGACAATGACTGTCACCGCTTGCAAGCGTCCGTGCAGAATATAGGCGCCAATTGCACGCATGATTCTTAACTAGTGCTTGAATATCTGAAAAAAACCATCAGACGTTCAAGCAACCGTCTACACGCGCTACTGATGTGAATCGCAATAAGGCAATAATGCCAAAAAACGTGCACGCTTGATTGCCGTCACCAACTGTCTCTGGTAACGCGCCTTGGTACCGGAAATCCTGCTTGGAACAATTTTACCTGTTTCAGTTAGATAATTTTTCAGGGTGTTAATATCCTTGTAATCAATTTCCTTGACGCCATCGGCTGTAAATCTGCAAAAGCGCTTACGGCGAAAATAACGTGACATTTTTTTATCCTTCTGTTGTTTCTGTGATTTTTGCAGGGGCTTCCTCTGCAACGGGTTCTGCTGCTACTTCTGCGCTCTCTTCGCTCACAGTCTCCTCAACCGAAGGCGCACTTGCCTCTGCTGTCAATCGGACTTTTTCCGCCTCAGCTATTGCGCGAGATCTTTCCTCCGCTTCAGCTCTAAGCCTGGCAGCCGCCTCCTCCTCTTGTTTCATCCTGGCGAATACTGAACTCTCAGTCACCGGATCATCACGTTTCATTATAAGGTTGCGGATAACAGCATCGTTAAATCTGAAAGCATCACCCAATTCTTCCAGGGACTCGGCTCCACATTCAATGTTCATCAATACATAATGTGCTTTGTGAACCTTGTTTATTTGATACGCCAAGAGCCGTCGACCCCAGTCTTCAAGACGATGGATAACGCCACCATTTGATTCAATCATGGCACGGTACCGTTCAATCATCGCCGGTACCTGTTCACTCTGATCCGGATGGATCATAAACACTATTTCATAGTGCCGCATTTATGAGATTTCTCCTGGTTTTAACAACTCCCTGACTATCAATATCGCTATTTCACAGTGGAGTAAGAATCTTGGGAACGCGGATTCTAGTAGATCCGCGAACAATATTCAACGCTCTGTATGAGTTCACCACATACAACAGATAACGTCCGATATTTTTCGCACTTTCAGTAGCTGAGCTGAAGCCACGATTGAACCGTGTTTTAGTTTACGCGCTTAGTCGCCATGCATTCAACTTATCCATATTCATATAGCGTTTCTCTCCCCACTTGGATGCCGTCACATACCGTAGTCTTGCACAAGTCAATATCAAGGCACTGTTGCCATCGGGAAAGCTACCAACTACCCGAGTACGTCGTCGGATTTCTTTCATGATTCGTTCCAATGGGTTATTGGTCGGCAAGTGCTTTTGATGTTCTCTCGGGAACGCATTGTTAAAGGACGCGGGTCCCGGAATAGCGGTAAGACCCCGGTCAACGGGTTGACCCCGTTGTTGTCGCTCGCATTCCAGGCGTTCCTGTACAATTTGAATTGCAACATCACGCCCAGGGATAACGGTATACAAGATTGGGGGATGATCAGTAGGTGTACGAGGCCCTATCCGGTACTTCTGCGTCTATCGGGGCATTGGCAATCAACAGCTACCGAGATTGCACGTGCCTTTATCCCTGCAATAAGCGCAATGTGTTGCTGAACTGATACCGCCAGGCCTCTGCAAAGCCTGTGCAATGAGCGGTCTGTCTATTGACCCACTATTGCAAAAGTGCGCCGATATTCGTCGTGACCGCACTGAACGATGGATTGCCCGGGATAGTATCAAGCAAGCCCGCCGTATCACGAATACCAAACAGATAGCGGCCTATCATCAGCCCGTCACTCTGATTCGCAGCACCGCCGCTGCCATCCACATCAAGACGACCGCTGGCCACCCCCCTTGCAATATTCGCACTGATCTCACTAAACGAGGGACTCCCCGGGATAGTGTCAAGCAAGCCCGCCATATCACGAATACCAAACAGGTAGCGACCAATCATCAGCCCGTCACTCTGATTCGCGGTCCCGCCGCTGCCATCCACATCAAGATTGAACTCTGTGACCGTCACAACCACGGTCGCCGTCACGGCACGATAGGCGATGTCCATACTCGTCACGGTATGACTCAGTTGCACGCGCTCGTCGTCCGTATCAGCGTCCCGGACACCCATCACCGTCACTGTTTGGGCACTGTTCCAGTTGTCCATGTTAAAGGTCAGAGACGCCGTCACCGTCACCGCATCTGTATCAGGACTGCTCACCGCAACCGTCACCGCCGCACTTGGCCGACTGGTCAACACCAGCATATAGGTGCCGGATCCGCCTTCTCCCACCGTCACCCGGCCCGGCGTCACCGTCAACCCCGCCGTATCATCATCATTCACCGTCACAGACACCGCCGCCGCCGTCACGGCAGCATAAGCAGTGCCGGTACTCGTCACAACATGACTCAGCTGCACACCGCTGGCGTCATTCGCATCAGCATCCTCAACACCCATCACCGTCACCGTCTGCGCTGTGTTCCAGTTGTCCTCGGTAAAGGTCAGCGTCGCCGTCGCCGTCACCGCCGCCGTATTAGCACTGCTCACCGCAATCGTCACCGCCGCATCCGGCCGACTGGTCAACGCCAGTGTATAGGTGCCGGTATCGCCTTCATCCACCGTCAGCGCGGTCTGACTCACCGTCACACCCGCTGTATCATCATCTCTCACCGTCACATCAACAGCGGCTATCGTCACCGCACCAGCATTGTAGGCGCTATCCGCGCTGGCCGACGTATGGCTCAGCCTGACACTGGCATTGTTCGTATCATCATCCTCAACACCCGTCAGCGTCACCGTCTGCACGGTGTTCCAGTTGTCCGTGGTAAAGGTCAGGGTCGCCGGACTCGCGGTCGCCCCGGCGGTATTGCCATTGCTCACCGTCACCCTCACCTCGTCCGTCGGTCGGGTATTTAACACCACCATATAGCTGCCGGTACCGCCTTCATCAATCGTCGGGTTCGTTGGATCGACCGTCACGCCCACCGCGTCGTTATCCGCCACGGTCACCGGGAGCATCGTCGTCACCGCACTGCCGTTGTAGGTACTGTCCATGCTGCTCGCCGTATGCGTCAAAAGCACCGTCTCATTGCTCATGTTCGCATCCTCAACCGCCACCACCCTCACCGTCCGGGCCTGGCTCCAGTTGCTTGTCGTGAACATCAGCGGGGTGCTGCTCACGGTCGCCGCAGCGGTATTCTCACTCGTCACCATAATCCTCACATCGGCACTCGGCCGGGTCGACAGCGCCAGCGTATAGCTGCCCGTGCTGCCTTCTCCCACCGTCAACCTGCCCGGCGTCACCGTCATCCCCGCCGTATCATCATCCGTCACCGTCACATCAACAACGTCTATCCGCACCTCATTGTAGGCAGGATCTGCACTCTTCGCCCGATGGCTCAGTTTGATACTGACAGGGTTGGCATCAGGGTCCTGGACACCACGCACGGTCACCGTCCTGGCCGTGCGCCAGTCGCTGGTGGTAAAGGTCAGACGTGTCGGACTCGCGGTGGCCACACGATGGTCGAGGCGCGATAAATTCACTGTCACATCGGCGGACGGTTGACTGGTCAGCATCAGTGTGTAGTCAGCACTGCCGCCTTCAGGGACACTCAGCGCAGACGACGTCACCGTGACCCCTGCGGTCTCGTCATCGTTCACTCTCGCGGTTACATGGGCTATCGCGATAGCGTTGTAGTGGCTATCCGCACTCGTCGCCGCATGCCGCAGGCGCACACTTTCATCCGTCGCATCCGCATCCTCAACCGCACGGATGGTCACCGTTTGCGCCTCGTCCCAATTATCCGCAGTCAGCATCAGGGTCGCCGGACTCACGCTCACCGCACCTGCATCGGCACTCGTCACCGCAATGCTGACATCGGCGGTCGGTCGGTGAGACAGTCTCACGGTGTAACTATCCGCAAGCCCGCCTTCAGCCAGGGTTCTGCTGCTCGGCGTCACTGTTACACTGGCGGTATCACTATCCGTCACGCGCAAGGTGACCGGCGTTATCGCGACGCTGTGATAGCGGGTGTCCATACTCGTCGCCGTATGCGTCAGGCGCACGCTTGCATCGTGGGTATCAGGATCCGGAACACCGAACACCGTCACGGTCTGCGCGATGTTCCAGTTATTCGTGTCAAAGATCCGGGTCGCATCAATCACCGTCGCTGCATTCATATTGTCACTGGCGACCGCCACCGTGACAGGGTCCGTCGGCAGGGTATTCAGGACCAGTGTATAGGTGCTGTTTCCCCTTTCATCAAGGATCCTGTTGGTCGGATCCACCGTGACACCGACGACATCATTATCCGTCACGGTCACGTCGACACTCACCGTTGTTGTAAAGGTTGCTGTATCCACCGAGTTGAGGGATGTAGGCACATACAGCAGACGTACTGATTCATTGTTCGTGTCAGCATCCTCGACACCCGTCAATGTCACCGTTTGCGGCTGGTTCCAATTGCGCTGCCCAAAAAATAAATTGCCCGGTGCCACGCGCACATGCTCAATCGCCGTGCCGGTGGCAGGCCGGAGGTTAAACTGAACATTTCCGAACGGCTTGCTGTCCAGCACCAGGGTGTAGGTCGCCCTGCCGCCTTCGCCGAGCGTCAGCATCGTCGGTGTCACCAGCAAGCCGCCTTTATCATCATCGGTCACGGTCACCGCGATGCTTGCCGCCAGACCCAGATAGTCGAGGTCGGCACTGATGCTGCCCAGCCTCAGCGCCACCATCGCATCTCTGGCATCAACATCCTCAATGCCGGTCACCGTCACCGTTCGGGCGATATGCCAATTGGTTTCGTTAAAGGTCAGGCTCGGCGACGGGGTGACGGTCGCAATCGCGGTATTCGCGCTTTCGATGAGCACAACAACCGGGTGTGTCGGTCGGCTGTGGAGCTTCAGGGTCAACGTGCCCATCTCACCTTCTTTCACGTTGAGTTCAGTCACCACGTCGAGACCGGCCGTGTCGTTATCCGTCAAGTTCACCCTCACGGCATCCGGCGTCAAGGTGCCATAGCGGGCGTCTGTACTGCTCACCCGATGACTCAGGCGCACGCCGCTTTCACTCACCGCATCCACATCCTCAACTCCCATCACCGTCACCGTCTGCGGCATGCTCCAGTTGTCAGAGGTAAACATTAACGGCGACGTCGCCGTCGCGGTCGCGGTCGCGGCACTGATATCGTCACTGCGCACCGTAATATTTACCGCAGCTCTCGGCGGCGCATCCAGCACCACGGTATAGTCACCCGTGCCGCCTTCAGCCACGGCCAGCGTGGTCAAACTCACCGTCACACCAGGAGGCGGCACTTCGTCATCCGTCACCGTCACGGCGACGCTGCGGGCGGCCGCACGACCATCATAGTTAAGGTCTGTACTCGCACTATTCAGTGTCAGGCTCACGCGCTCATCCCTGGCGTCAGTATCTTCAACCGCCATCACCGTCACCGTGCGTGCTTGGTCCCAGTCGGCGCCGCTAAACACAAAGTCCGATGGGCTGATGCTCACGGCGCCATCATCGGGATTCGAGATGACCATGGAGACAATATCCGTCGGCAGGCTATCCAGGACTACCGTGAACGTGTTGTTGCCGCCTTCGGCAACGGTCAACGCGGTCGTGCTCAGCCTCACGCCTGCGGTATCGTTATCCGTCGTGTTGACCACCACAGGGAAGATGCTGACATCATTGTAATCGTTATCCATGCTGCTCACGGTGTGACTCAGGCGCACGCGCTCGTTGCTGGCATCGGTATCCTCCGCGCCGGTCACGGTCACGGTGCGGGCGACATTCCAATTGGTCGTGGTAAACGTCAACGAGGGAGTCGCCGTGACGGCGTCCTGCGCGTCACTGCTCACCATCACGGTCACCGCGGCACTCGGCCGGGTATTCAATTCCAGCGTATACGTGACGGTCGACCCTTCGGCCACCGTCAGCAGGGTCGCACTGACCGTCGCCCCTGCCACTTCGTTATCCGTCACGCTCACCGTCACGGTCCCACTGTTATCATCACGACCGGCATTCGCCACCGTCACCGCCACACCGTTATAGCTGCTATCCATGCTGGTGACCGTATGACTCAGGCGCACGCTCTCATGGTTCGAGTCGGCATCCTCAACGCCCGTCACCATCACCGTCTGCATACTGTCCCAGTTATCTTCGGTAAACGTCAGCGAGGGGGTCGCGCTCACTGCTTCTGGGTCGCCACTCGTCACCGCCACCGTCACATCAGCACTCGGCAGGGTATCCAGTACAATGCGATAGCCGCCGGTGTGACTTTCACCGACCGCCACCGTGGCCGGGCTCGCGATCACCGTCACACCCGGTGTGTCGTTATCGGTGACCGTCACGGTCACGGCGAGCGGTGTCACGGCGGCATAGCCCGTATCACTGCTGCTCACCGCATGACTCAGTTGCACACCGGTTTCGCCGGTCGCATTCGCGTCCTCAACCCCCGTCACCGTCACCGTCTGCGCCTGGTTCCAGGTATGTCTGGTAAAGGTCAGCGAGGCGGTCGCGGTCACGGCGGCGTTGTCACTGGTCACGCTAATCGTGACATCGTGGCTCGGTGGGGTCGCCAACCGCAGTGTATATGCGCTGGTGCGGCCTTCATTGACCGTCAGCGTGGTCGTGCTCACGAGCACAGCCGCGGTGTCGTTATCCGTGACACTCACGGTCACGGCGGACGGCGTCACGGCGGCATAGCCCGCATCGCTGCTGCTCACCGTATGACTCAGTTGCACGCCGGTTTCGCTGTCCGTATCGGCGTCCTCAGTACCCGTCACGGTCACCGTCTGCACCTGGTTCCAGGTATTTCTGGTAAAGGTTAGCGACGCGGTCGCGGTCACGGCGGCATTGTCGCTGGTCACGCTCAGCGTGACATCGTGGCTCGGTTGGGTCGCCAACCGCAGTGTATATGCGCTGGTGCCGCCTTCATTGACCGCCAGCGTGTCCGTGCTCACCACCACACCGGCATCGTTATCCGTGACACTCACGGTCACCGCAGGCGGGATCAGCGCCGCATAGCGCGTATCACTGCTGCTCATCGTATGACTCAGTTGCACACCGCGCTCGCTGTCCGTATTAGCGTCTTCAACCGCCGTCACGGTCACCGTCTGCAACTGGTTCCAGTTATCCCTGTCAAAGGTCAGCGGCGAGGTCACGGTCACGGCGGCATGGTCACTGGTCACGCTCAGCATGACCGCATGCGTCGGTTGCGTCTCCAGGCGCAGTGTATACTCGCTGGTGCCGCCCTCATTGACCGCCAGCGTGGTCGTACTCACGGTCACCCCGACGTCGTTATCTGTGACACTCACGGTCACGACGGGCGGGGTCAGCGCCGCATAAAGCGTATCACTGCTGCGCACCGTATGACGCAGTTGCACACCGCTGACGTCGTTCGTATCAGCGTCCTCAACGCCCATCACGGTCACCGTCTGCACCTGGTTCCAGGTATTCATGTCGAAGCGCAGGGTCGCCGGACTGACGGTTGCTGCGGCATGGTCACTGGTGACGCCAAGCGTGACCTCGTGGCTCGGTTGGCTCGCCAGGCGCAGCGTATATTGGTTGGTACCGCCCTCATTGACCGCCAGCGTGGTCGTACTCACGGTCACACTCGCCGTATCGTTATCCGTGACACTCACGGTCACGGTGGGCGGGTTCGCCGCCGCATAAAGCGTATCACTGCTGCTCAGCGCATGACTCAGTTGCACACCGGTTTCGCTGGTCGCATTCGCGTCCTCAATAGCTGTCACGGTCACCGCCTGCGGCTGGTTCCAGTTGTTCATGTCGAAGCTCAGGGTCGCCGGATTCAGGGTCACGGCGGGATGGTCACTGGTCACGGCAATCGTGACCGCATGCGTCGGTCGCGTATTCAAGTTCAGCGTGTACATGTTGGTGCCGCCCTCATCAACCGCCAGCGTGGCCGTGCTCGCGCTCACGCCTGTGTCGATATCCATGACATTCACGGTCACGGCGGGCGGCGTCATCCCGGCATAGACCGTATCGCTGCTGCTGACCGTATGACTCAGTTGCACACCGGTTTCGCTGTCCGTATTCGCGTCTTCAACGCCCATCACCGTCACCGTCTTCGCCACGTTCCAGTTACCCACGGTAAAGGTCAGCGACGTGGTCGCGGTTACGGCGGCATGGCCACTGGTGACGCTAATCGTCACCTCGTTGCTCGGTCGGCTGCCCAGCACCAGCGTATACTGGCTGCTGCCCCCCTCAGTCACACTCAGCGAGGTCAGTGACACCCGCACACCTGCGACCGCTACCGGGTCGGCGGTCAGGCTACCGCCTCCCGCATTCGGATAACTCGCCATCACGCGCAACCAACTGCCTATCTGTGATTGGTCTGATGCAATGGTGTACGTGGCGGTATTGTTGGTCCCCGGTGCGGCGGTAAACGGTCCCGCCGAGGCGGTCGCTGTCTGCCATTCATGGGTAATGGTGCCGACATCGGTATTCGGTGAGGCGTCCGGGTCGGTGACCGACCCCGCCGTCAGTGTGCCGCCGACTCGGGCAGTACCGGTGAGTGTGCCGATGGCTCCGCGACGGTCAGCCTGTACGCTGTTGGAGAACAGGGTGTCGTTGAAATCCCCGCCCTGGGTGACCTGCACCCGCAGCCAGTTGCCCTGGTCCGCCGCTTGTACCGTGTAGGTCGCCGCCGTGCCGCCCGGGCTGATAGCTGTTGCACTGCTACAGTTTTGAGTGGTGCAGCGTTGCCATTGATGGGCGCTGATATTGACGGTCAACGTGGGATGGCTCAGCGCACCGGCGGTCAGGATATCGCCGACATTGGCCGGGGTGTTGGGGGTACTGTCCTGGATGGCGCCTAATGACACGAGCGTCGCATCATGAATATAGTTGTCGGTGGCACTCAGTGCACCGATGGCTTGTTTGGTGATAGCTGCGGCACCGGCCCCGATATTGCACAGCAATGAGCTGGCTTGTACGGTTTGTTCGGTGTCGGTCGTGGTCCCTGAGCGCACTCTTAAATCACCGCTGGCGTTACATGAAGTGTCCAATAAGACCACGCCGTTGTTGGCGGACGGTCGGTAAAACACGACACCCGGCCCCGGGATAGCGGTCCATGAGGAGTTCGGACGGGACAGGCCGGACTTCAGGCTTATATTTTCGAGGAGTGTGCCGGTGCTCGGGGTTGCCTGGTCGGTGGTGATGTGTGCAGTCACCGAGTTCGTGCCGCCGGTGGTACGGACACTCCGGAGTTGCAGCCGACCATCATTGTTGTTGCGGGAGAGTGTCACGCTTATGACATCAGCACCGAATCTTTCTGTTGCATTGGTATGCCCGGCCGGGCCGTTGACGAGATAGTTCGTCCAAAAGGTCTCACTCGGACGGGTCTCGGTTTGCCCGTGGTTGGTGGTGCCGACACTGTAATCATTGGTACAATGGCCGCCGGTCCCGGCATTACAGGTGCGTGTCTGGTTCTTGTCGGTGATATTGCCCGCAATCCAGGCGCCCCAGCCGTCGTTGTAGCCTAAGCCTAGACCATTCCCACTCACTGCCGTAACCACAGACTGCTTGGTGAGGGCGTAAGGGGTGGATTGACACAGGGTACGCAGAGCCGGAGTATATGATATGTTGGGGGTCACGCCGCCTGAGCTGCGTACCCTTGCGTCCCCGGTTCTACAATGAATCTCCACTATGTTGTCAGACCCAAGAAATATCCGTCCCGGTCCCGGAATAGTGGTGAAGCCTCCGGTAAACGGGTTGTGCCAGTCGTTGTCACCTGCATTCCAGGCGGCGAGGAAGTTGGCGAAGGCCGGGAACGCCCCGCTTATGGTGGTTCGGAAAGGGAACGACAAGTTGAGGGGTCCTGACTGCCGGTCATACCACGCCTCCAGCGTGGTCGGGCTGATAATCTCCGACATGCCTATCTGAGTCCACCCGCCGGTCGGAATCCCGGAATTCGGGTATAGGACCGGATTGGTGCCTTCCGGGCAGGGGGTGTTCGGGCCGGGAGTGCCGACGACGTTGACACTGCACCTCCGCCGGGTCGTCACGGTCTCATTATTGATTGTCCCGGTGTAGGTGTACGATGCCGTGTCCGGTGCTTCTGCGTACATCGGGGTATCGAAATCAGCATGCAGATTGGATGTGGCGATTCTGCCTGCGTTGTATGCATTGAGCACCTCTTGCGGGGTATGGCAGCGGGCGTCGTTTTCCAGCGTGTCATTCCGGGTCACCAGGCTCCTGCCAACGTTGACTGGCTGGATATAGCGCTGCGGGTTGGTGTTGTTTCTGCGGCAGTTGGCGGTGAATGCCTGCCCGTCCGCGTCATAGACGGTGACCGTGACGTTCAGTCTTGGGTTGCGCACTCGTCGGGCGACGCTATAAGCATCAGGAACAGTAAGAACGGTAGCGGACAGCAAAGCATTGCAAAGCTCGCTTACGATATCGTCAGTAATCTTGCCATCTGTGGTGCAACGGCGGGGGTTGCCCCCTCTGATGAACCAGTTGTCGCCCACACGGGCCTCATGATTAGGAGAAGTACCACTATGGTGTTCATTAACATCGCTTTTTAGCACGAACCACCGCACGACCACCACATTGTTGCCGACCTGGATGTTGTCTTGCCCGTTCAGGGCGGCAAAAACGGAGATCCCGTCACCATCCGCAGAGCGGATTGAGAGATTACTGCCTAGATTATATGTGTGGCCGTTACCGCCTGTATCCGGGATGATGTAATTGGCGGGTGCCCCCGCCACCCGAAAACTGTCCGGAAGCGGAGCCTGCGCCCGTGCCGCCGGGCTAACCCATGCCGTCATCAGGGCGACGGCGACCATGGCTGCTGTCATCCCGCGCCAGGCCCCCGACCGTTCGGCGGTTGAGCGCAGTTGCCTCGTTATGCCTGCGAGTGTGTACGTTTTTGCCTCGTGATGGCGGCGGTGCTGTGGAGTATTGCGCGGGTCGCCGTCAACGCAGCGGGTGTTGCTTCTGTTGCGGTCCGCCAACGCTTCGCTCAAGCGGCGGTTCCAGCACGCTACCTTGCCGTGGATCTGCGGACGGCATCCATGCGTCAGACGATGCAGAACCTTATGCCGGGCACTCCCTCCATCCACGGTCACGCATGCGGCGCGTTCGGTCATGGATAGTTTGTGCTTGTACCCGGTGGCGCAGCGGTCTGCGTGAGTATTGTGGTGGTGCCACTTGTTGAGCCATGTCGTGGTCATATTGCGTTTAAGTCGTTTTGTCAGCATATGTCAAGTGCTCCATGCCAGTCATCTGGATTGTTTTCATGTCTATACTATTGCATCTAAATGTAGCATGATTCCGCGCAGTATTAAATACGTCATATCGTGAACCACACCACAGATCGCACTTTTTGTTGTGATTAATCACACACTGTACAGGTGGTGAATAATCCCGGCTCTTTGCTGTATACGTCCATCACATACAGCTCTTTTGTCCGGCGCAGCGGCCATCAGGCGAGCGACTGTCAATGCACTCGGACAAGGCGGATGTGTTGCTTCGCACCACGGCCTCAGCAGTCTATGGCTTGTGCTTTGCCATGTCATCAGCATACGGGCATCTTATTGTCACTTAAGCCGTGCGCCGGTAAATTGTCAGTTTATCATCCACGGAATATTTCCCCGCGAGAATTTTTTGTGCCAGCCGGTTGCCAAGCCTTTGCTGGATTGTACGTTTTATCGATCTGGCCCCGTATTACGGGGTCAAAACCAATATCGCCGAGAAAATTCAGCACGCTATCGACGAGTTTTATACCTCTATTCTGAATCATGCAGGCACTCGCGCAGATAGCCTGTCTGAATATCAGCTATCTCACGTATATGGTCTTTCTCCAGCGGATGAAACACGACGACTTCGTCAATGCGATAGGTTGATGAACTCCGGGCGAAAATAACGGCCGACAATTTCCATCACCGTTGATTGCATTTGTTCATCACTCGCCCGGCCACCGCTTTCCCCGATGATATCGGATCCGGGATTGGACGTCATGACAATCACAACATTACGAAAATCCACCGTGCGGCCGCGCCCATCCGTCAGGCATCCATCGTCCAGTGCCTGCAACAGGGTATTCAATAACTTCCGTGTGCGCTTTTTCCACTTCATCCGGCAATACAACAGAATAAAGTCCGCGCCTGACGGCTTCAGTCAAATAGCCGCCTGCTGCATAACCAACATCACCTGGAGGCGCTCCAATCAGCCGGGCGACGGCAGGCGGTTCCATCAATTCGGACATATGCACTCGCACCGTCGCTGCCTCCATATCAAACAGAAACGCGGTCAGGGATTTACACCGTTCCGTTTTGCCGACAGCGGTCGGACCCAGGAACAAAAATGATCCATTGGGGCGATTCGGATCGGAAAGACCGGCACGCGAGCGTCGTATTGTATCGGCGACCGCTTGCAAGCGTTCTTCAAACTCACCGCAAAATTTAGCACCGTCAATCAGCGCGCCCATGTCCGGAGAAAGGTAGATGCTTATTTTTCATGCCTTCAGGCACTTCACCGACGATGCGCTGAGCAAGTCTCTCAACAACAGCCGTCTTGCTCACGCCTGGCTCACCAATAGCACGGGATTGTTCCTGGCCCGGCTCGTTCCGTCAGGTCTATGGTGTACTTTTCCAGCGCATGGCGATGTTCTTTCGCATTGATTCAGATCAAGCCGGTCATTCTAACCGTAGTGAGGTATCACGCCGATATGATATTTGATCTATGTCCCCGTCTTTATCCTCGGGACTGTGGCCAATAGTTTTTGCGTGTAGGGATCCTGCGGGTTGCTTAAGACTTCATCTACAGCACCTTGCTCCACTATTTTGCCTTGATACATGACGGCAACATTATCCGCCAAATATTCAACCACACTTATATCATGCGTAATAAACAAATAAGCGAGTCCCATATTATTTTGCAGTTCTTTCAGCAGTTCAAGAATTTGCGCCTGAACAGAAACATCCAGCGCACTGGTTGGTTCATCACAAACGATGAGTTTTGGTTCCACCGCCAGTGCTCTGGCAATACATATTCTTTGTCTCTGTCCACCCGAAAATTCATGTGGATAGCGATTTTTATGCGATGACTCAAGACCCACTTGCTCAAGTAGTTCATCAATACGTTGCATTCTTGCTGGCATGGATCCACCAATACCCTGGGCAATCATGCCTTCGGCAATGACATCTGCAATCATCATGCGCGGGTTCATTGATGAATAAGGATCCTGAAATACAATTTGAATATGAGATCGTTGTTGTCTTAAGGCTTTACCTTGTAATTGCGTGAGTTCCCGACCGTTGAAAATAACACTACCATCAGACGTGTGTAACAATTGCAGAATACCTTTACCAAAAGTGGTTTTTCCCGAGCCTGATTCACCGACCATCGCCAGCGTCTGTCCAGCATGGATATCAATAGATACGTCGTCCACTGCTTTTACATAGCCGACTGTTTTTTTCAACAGTCCTTTTTTAATCGGATAATGTATTTTTAGATCGCGTACTCTCAACAGTATATTTTCATCATTATTTCGTCTGCTATCTCGCTGAGTTGTTGCGTCATTGACTACCTCAGAATCACGTTTTGCCTTACTCGGTATTGCTGCAAACAATTCCCGAGAATAGGCATGTGTTGGATGACTGTAAAATACATCTCTTGAATTTTGCTCAACGATCTTGCCGTGGCGCATCACTGCAATATCATCTGCCATTTCATATGCCACCGCTAAATCATGTGTGATAAACATGATCGCCATACCGGTATCTTTTTGTAACTGTCGCAAAAGATCCAGTACTTGTGCCTGTGTAGTGACATCCAATGCTGTGGTTGGCTCATCAGCGATTAATAAATCCGGTTCCCCGGCGAGGGCGATCGCAATCATGATTCTTTGTTTCATACCACCGGAAAATTGATGTGGATATTCCTGAATTCGACGTTCAGATTCAGGTATGCCTACAGCATTGAGTAATTCAATGGCTTTATTCCGCTGTTCTACACCGCGCATATTTTTATGGCGCCTTAATGTTTCACCGATCTGTTGCCCTATGTTGAGTACGGGATTCAAGGATGTCTGCGGTTCCTGGAATATCATGGCAATTCGTTTACCACGAATATCACGCATTGCAAACTCAGGTATTGCAAGTAGATCTTCGCCATCAAGAAAGACCTTACCTCGATTGATTCGAGCAGCAGCAGGTAATAAACGCATGATGGACATCGCTGTAATTGATTTACCACTACCCGATTCACCGAGTAAGGCGAAAGTTTCTCCCCGGTTAATTGAGAAACTTATATCGTCGACGGCAATTGCGACATGTTCTCCTCGACCAAAAGAAGTGCTTAGATCCACTAATTCAAGTAAGGGGTCAGACATGGTTTATATCATCACGCTTATATTGCCTTGCCGTCAACCCCGGGAGAAATAATGCGTGGTTTTTTATTTTCATCCGGAACAACACAAGTCAATTTCACCTGGTTCACCTTGATCATCTCTGGATTGTTCAGGTTCTTTTGCGTGTAGACCGCAATCTCAACGATCATCGGGATTCGGCCCGCTCCAGTGATCCTGGCATAACAACCCACCGAATCATCGACAAAAGCCGGGTGGTGAAATTTAAATGAATTCACAACAACTGTTCTTACACGGGCACCCGCACGCGACAGAGCTGGAATACTCTCGGTAATCTCTACTAGTGACATGAATTATCCACCCGATATATCGCCTGTATTGATTCCCAATATTTTTCCGCCATCACTGGATCTTTTCATTTCGGAAGAGTCTCTATCCATCGTTCATGGTTCTAACGTACATATCACCCTTTTAATTTGTACATGGCACAAAAACTTACGCAAATATTGCACCCGCGTCCGCCATAAATCGATCACCATATTTGTTACCGAGTTCCTTAAGCCTGTCAACAATGATGTCGCGACCCGATTCTTCCACATAATGCAACGCACCACCTCGAAAAGGAGCAAACCCGGCACCAAAGATTACTCCCGCATCAACCATGTCCTTATCTTTTGCCCCCCCCTTCTCTCAAGCAGTTAATGAATTCATTCAACATTTGCAATATGAGTCTATCCTCAATATCTTCTGTATGAACACCTTGATCATCGGCCTTAGCTTTAACTTCCGCCTGCTTACCATTTTTATATTGATAAAATCCTTTACCACTTTATTATGCCGAGTTCTCCTGCCTCGACTTTCTTACGCAATATATTTCCTTCCACAAGTCAATCAAGGCATAGGGCACCGGATAATGTGCCTCCGATGTTCGCCTGGCAACCTGCATACGCAAATATTTTGCCAACAACGGTCTGACAACGCCGGAACTTGCCAATGCTTTGAGTCTACTTGCTCCACTAATTTCAGGGCGTCTTAATATGACCATTTTCGCCGCACGCCTGAGATGTCCTTGATCTGTTATTTCGTCGATGAGACCTGTCTTTTTTGCAGTAGGTGCATCTACTGTGCGTCCATGTAACATCAAGACAAAATAATTTAGTCTACCGACCCTCGTAACCTCGGATCAAAGGCATCACGCACTGCATCTGAAAACAGATTGGCTGCCAGTACCAAAACAAACATAAAGACGAAAGCTGCCGCCAAAGACCACCAGACAATAGGTTCGCGTGCCATTTCCAGGCGTGCGCTGTTGATCATGTTGCCCCAACTATGCATACTCGGATCGACACCGATATTGATGTAAGACAGCACTGCCTCGGCCAACACCAGATTACTGAAATCAAGCACAATCGAGATCATCACAATATGCATTACATTCGGTAACAAATGTCGCAGTACGATGGTAAAATGACCGACACCGAAGGCCTGTGCCGCCTGTACGTAATCAATCTCGCGCAGCTTCATCGCTTCTCCTCTTAATATTCGACAAAGCCCTGTCCAACTGGTAATACCCAGAATAATACAAAGAAATAAAAGACGCATATCTGCACGCTGTTCCAGACTGACAAAATCATCCGCATGATTGGCCATGTAAACCTGCAACATGAGAATTGCTGCGGCAATCAACAGGACACCGGGAATGGAACTTAGCGTGGTATAAAGATACTGAATCACATCATCAACCCGGCCACGGAAGTAACCTGCCGTCAGTCCCATTAATATCGCAAAAGGTAACATCACCAGTGTCGTCAATGTACCAATGATCAGGCCGGTTCTGATACTCTTAAGTGCCTGATAAAAAACATCCTGTCCCACCTTGTCAGTGCCGAGAACGTGATAATAATTTGAAAGGTACAGTAAAACCGTTGAGGAGATAATCACAACACCAAGAGTGACATGAATAACTTTCCAGGGAACCCCAGACTCTTTTTCAAGTATGTTGTTAAACACTCTTGATAAAGAGACATTGCTGCGCCGTTTTATCATGAGGACTATGACAAACGATACAAAACACCAAATAATTAAACCCAGGACTAAACCCTTGAGGAATTTTAATAATAAATCGCCGGTTTTTTGCCGCTTGGGATCGGACAAGTGTGCCCCGCCAAAAACCAGGCGCGGATATTCACGTATCGTTGAACCGTCGAATAATTCAATGGTTTCTTTTGCATAGGCGTACGAAGCAAAAGGCGCAGAATAGGTTTTTTCATCCCGTTCCCGCAAATGAGTGACAGCAACATCCAATAAACTCAGTATTTCCGTCGAATATTGCTTTTCCTGATCATTGATTCTTTGCAGGTTTGGATGAAAGTGAATTGAATCTATTAAACCAATCAGAAGATAAAAAAATAATATCACCGCCGAAGCCATGGCCATCGGATTACGGGCAACTATCCTCCAGGGAGCACGCAGATGTTCTTGCCTCTGTGCATAACAGACAAAGATAAATAGCATCGTAAGCAGTAATAGAATGAGGCCATCTGTAATAAATAATACCGGCATGAACTATTGTAGCCTCACACGTGGATCAACCAGGGTGTATGAGATATCTGTCAGCAATAATCCGATGATGTACAAAACAGAACCCAGAAAAACCATGGAGCGAACAATGGCAAAATCCTGACTACTAATTGCATCAATGGTGTAACTACCAAGACCAGGAATCGCAAAAAATGATTCTGTGATCAATGAACCCATAAATAATAACGGCAATATAACAACCACACCTGTAAGAATTGGAATCAAGCCATTCCTCAATACATGCCGATACAACACTATGCTCTCGGATAAACCTTTTGCCCTCGCCGTGCGTACATAATCCTTCCCCATCTCTTCAAGAAATATCGTGCGATACCAGCGTGTGCTGGCACCAATACCGCCGACTAAACCGACCAGCACAGGCAAAACAATAAATTTTATCGAGTTGAGTCCAGTGTCGTACCCGGAAATAGGCGCCAAATGAAATAGTTTACCGACGACGAACTGCCCACCAATGATATAAAACAATCCTGAAATAGACATCATCGTCACGCAGGTCATTACACCCCAAATATCGACGTAGGTCGCTCGAAAAAAAGAGAGGAGAAGACCAAAAATAATATAAGTAAAAAGACCCAGAAACAGTCCCGGCAGTGATATCAACAAACTAGGCCACATACGTTGACTGATATCATAGCTGATATCCCGGCCACTATCAGAACGACCGAAATCAAGCAAAAATAAATTCACCGAATTCTGATAAAAAATCGTATCGGTGACTTTATTTCTTCCTTCCACTTCGGCATTCCAGAACACAGGTTTGTCGTAACCACGTTCATGTTTCCATTTTTCTATCGCCTGCCCGGTAACGCGCTTCTGACCCAGATGCATGCGTGCCATATCATCCGGCGTATTCATCAAAAAAAACAAAAAGAATGTAGTAACATTAACACCGATTAGAATGGGGATGGTGTATAAAAATCGACGAAATATGTAAGCTGTCACAACGCCGCAGCCCTTTCTCTACCCTGATGGTAACGAATTGCCGGAATAATACCCAAACACAGAAGAACCAAAGCCAAAACCACAGGCCACCAAACGGGACGATTCCATTGTTGGCGCTGTGCTTTACGTTTAATCGGATCAATACGTTTATATTTTAATTTGTTATTTGCCATTAAATTAGGCTTGGCATTTTTATACCAGTCATGATGTAAAGAAAATGCGACTGGGTGATAACCCCATAGCCAGGGTGAATCCCTGCGTACAATCTCAACCATTCGATCAATAATAGACTGACGTTCTTCGCCATTATTAATATTTTTCATTTGATCAAGCAGCAGGTCGAACTCCTCATTCTTATAATTCGATGCATTCTCGCCATTGATGCCAATCTTGGCGTTTGGTCCATAAAGTAAAAACAAAAAGTTCTCTGGATCCGGGTAGTCCGCGTTCCAACCCCACTGGTATATCTGCGCCGTCCCTTTCAACATTTTTTCCTGAAAGCGATTATAATCTGTGGCACGAATTACCAATGTAATACCCAGCTTATCGAATTGTTTGCGTAACCAGTCGAAATTAGCCTTACTGCCAGAACCTGCCGCAGGAGTATCCAGATAAAGCAGTAAAGCCTCACCGGTATCTGCATCTCTCCCATCAGGATACCCCGCCTCGATCATAAGCTCTTTTGCAACATTGATTGATTGGCGTTTCGCCTTACCGTTCACCCATTCATAAACATAAGGATTTATTCCGACCTCACCTGTCCTATTACCAAATATACCCGGTGGTATCGGGCTTTGTGCCGGAACCCCTCGACCATTGGCAAAAATGGAAATAAATTCTTCAAAATCCACTGCAATAGCTATGGCTTGTCTTAATTTACGTGCTCGCTCGGTGTCGCCACCAACAACTTCATCCCGCATGTTGAACCCGGTATAGTACGTGGATGCGGTAACTGCCGTGAGTAACTGAATTCCCTTTTCTTTCATTTCTTTTGTTAAAGTCGCTTCACCTTGCGAATTAAATTGTACCGCCTGATCAAAACTATCCGAGACAATACCGGAAGTATCGTAATAGCCTTGCAAGAACTTATTCCATGAAGGAATAGCTTCCTTTTCCAAACTAAAGATTGCTTTCTCCACAAACGGCATCTCTTTACCGGCATCTTCTAATAAACCATATGCAGCATCGGTATCTTCACCTTCTGCGGGAAAGGTTTCTCCGCGAAAATTTGGATTTTTTTCCAGTACCATACGACGATTCGGATTGTTTTCACTTAGCATGAAAGGTCCTGTACCGATGGGATACCAGTCCAGGGTAATGTTTCGATCAGACATCCCTTCTTGTGAATAAAATTTATCTGCTTCCCAGGGCATAGGTGCAAAAAAAGACATTGAAAGCCAATAAAGAAACTGGGGATATTTTTCTTTCAAGATGATTTCAAAAGTTGTTTTATCAATAACACGCGCACCTTCAAAATCATATTTTCGCAGGTCAATGTCTGTCGAAAACTCTTCTTCGAGTCTCTTGCCGAGTTCTGACAAACCAAGAATATACTGATTCATCAACCCTGCAACAGGTGAATGTGTTCCTGGATCCGCCATACGTTTTATTTGATAAACGTAATCTGCAGCAGTTAGTTCTCTGGTTCCTGTTTCTTTAAAATCACTCAAGGTATTAACTCCTTTCAAATCTTTTTCCGTGAGATTATGATAAACGTGTTTATCCGTTTTTCCCTTCGCCAGAGCTGGATGAGGTTGATACATCACGCCTGACCGAATCCTGATTCGATAGATTACCCGTGATATATCGTCGGAGTGCGTTTCTCCATCAATGATATTTCCTTCATTGTTCTGATAAATAGCCACTGGCATTTCCGCAGCCGTTAACGGAATCAACTCGTAAGGCCGCTTTAGAAAGTGATACTGCAGGGGAGGTTCATAAATTTGCCCAAGAAACACATATTCATTCGAGCTATACGAACGTGCAGGATCCAGATGTTTGGGTCTTTCCGAAAAAGTGGCGTAATAAATATTCGTGCCATGTTCACTGGAAGGGTAGGGATTGTTCAAGGTGGAATCTGAGCAGGCTGAAATTAAATTGATTACAAACAGCGGGATTAATCGAAAAATAATATGCATGGCCTACTTTTAACTCGAAGTTTTGATCTGCTGATATCCGGTTATATCCAACAGGTACATTTTCTCAAACAAGTATGATCATACTATAATGGATTCATTATAGTATGATGTTGTTTGAGTTTTCAGACTGTTCTAATTTCTGTAGAATTTGAGGGTCTGCAATGATTCAGGTTCCGTTCAATTATCATGAAGGATTTCAGCTATGGCTTTTTTGGAAGGTAAACGTGCATTAATCGTTGGTGTTGCCAGTAACCGTTCAATCGCATGGGGAATTGCTAAAGCGCTGCGCCGCGAAGGCGCAGAGTTGGCTTTTACCTATCAAAACGATAAGTTGAGAGGCCGTGTTGAGAAATTTGCGGCGCAATTAGGTTCAGAAATTACCATGCCCTGTGATCTAGGTAGTGATAACGAGATTGACAAGGTCTATCATGATCTTGGAAAGCGATGGGATAGTCTGGACATACTGATTCATTCGGCAGCATTCGCTCCAAGAGAACAGCTGGAGGGTGGCTACATGGACAACATCACCCGCGAAGGCTTCTTAATGGCACATGATATTAGCTCATACAGTTTTACAGCATTGGGAAAAGGTGCCAGACTCATGATGGCCGGGAGAAATAGTGCCATGCTGACCCTGAGTTATATTGGTGCTGTACGTTCGATGCCTAACTATAATGTCATGGGTGTCGCTAAGGCCAGTCTTGAAGCAAATATTCGTTATATGGCATCCAGTCTTGGTCCTGAGAACATCCGTGTCAATGGTATCTCGGCAGGTCCAATAAAAACATTGGCAGCCTCTGGTATCAGCGGTTTAAAAAGTTTCTTACATCACGTTGAAGCGGCATCACCCCTACGCAGAAACGTAACTATTGATGAGGTTGGTAACGCCGCAGCATTCCTGTGTTCAGATTTAGCCTCTGCTATCACTGGTGAAATCACCTATGTTGATTGCGGTTATAACTCTATTGGAATGGGCTGAATGCTTATAAAACCAACCTTTAATGCTTCACTTCAAGACAACAATTACCTGCTCTGGGCAATCCTGGCCGGTGCTTTAGGCGGCATCTTCTCAGGCTGGTATTTTGGTGAAGCCATGCTATCGGTAGAGTGGCTTGGCACCCTGTTTTTGAATGCCTTAAAGATGACGATAATTCCACTCATAGTCGCCGCATTAATTACCGGCGTTACATCAATGGGTGATGTGCGTAAATTGGGTGGAATCGGTTGCCTAACCATTTTGTATTATGCTTCAACTACGGCACTGGCGGTTCTAATTGGCCTTGTCATTGTCAATTTAATTCAGCCCGGCGTCGGCATAACCGACCTTAATCGCGCTGTCCCGGATATTATCTCTGATAAAGAGGCGACTGGTTTTAAGGATATTATTCTTACACTTGTGCACACTAATCTGGTGCAAGCCGCCTCGGAAACCAGGTTATTGCCATTAATCGTTTTCTCAATCTTCTTTGCAGCAGCACTAACCACCATTGGAGAAAAAGGTCTGCCGGTCATTCGATTTTTTGATGGCCTCAACGAAGTTATGATGAAACTTGTAATCTGGTTAATGTATCTGGCTCCTATCGGCATCTTCGCTCTGGTTGCCACAAGATTGGGAAAAGCTGGTGGTGGAGAAGCATTTTGGAACCAAATAAGCTCAGTAGGCTGGTATTGTGTCGCTGTGATAGTCGGTCTATTTGTCCACTTCCTATTACTGTTTGGCATACTAAAGCTATTCAGTAAACATGGCATCGCTTATTTAAGACAAATGATGCGTGCGCTGTTAACCGCATTTGGGACAGCCAGCTCTGCAGCGACTTTACCACTGACTATGGAATGTTCGATTGAAGCAGGTATAGAGAAACGTGCAGTAAAGTTTGTCTTGCCACTGGGCGCCACTGTAAATATGGACGGAACGGCACTGTATGAAGCTGTGGCGGTAATGTTTATTGCGCAGGCCTATGGTCATGTTATGGATCTAAATCAGCAGATTATTATTTTTGTGACTGCCACACTGGCAGCTATCGGTGCTGCAGGTATTCCTCAGGCGGGACTTGTCACCATGGTCATCGTCTTGACTGCTGTAAATTTACCTCTTGAAGGAATAGGTCTACTATTGGCAGTAGACTGGTTTCTTGATCGCTTCAGAACCATGGTCAATGTCTGGGGAGACAGTACCGGCGCGGCAATCATCGAAAGAGTGATTCCTGATTAATTAAAGATTATTTGAATTGATACTGATATTCGCCTTTTCCTTTAACGCATCAACGACTGATAACCATTCATGATTAGCCTTGGATTGGAGTAAGCTCGAAAAGCTTTCGTCAATATCTTCGTCCATCAACGTCTCCGGATACCCAATTTTCGAAACAACCACGACCGCGTAATCTTCCTTACCAATCCCGGTTCCGCCAAAAACAAGACCGTCGTCGACAGGTTTCCCCAGTTTGAATGCGGTACGTAATATCTTTCTATTCACCGAAACATCATCACGAGCCACCATATCCGATTGCGTCCATTCAATCCCAAATGTTTCTGCAACTCCCGAAAGATCCGAACCTTGCCTGAGTTGCTCCAGAATTTCCTGGCCCTTTTCCCTTTGTAATTTACTTGCTTGCCCGGATTTCAGTTTTAGTGTGATTAATTCTTTTACATCATCAAGCGACTTTTTCTCGGCAGGTAAATATTCCAATACCTGTAAAACAACTAAATGATGATTATTTAATTCGATTGCTTCGCTATTTTGACCGGATTTTATCGCTTCTTTATTAAAACTCGCAGCAAGTATTTTTGGATCGGCAAATAAATCACCGGCACTTTCCCTACTGAAAAAATCACTTTCCTGAATCTCAATGCCGATTTCCTCAGCAGCAACCTCCAGCGAATCTTCATGTTCATAAGTCAGTGTCACCAGCTTGTCAGCTAAATCAAAATATTTGTGCTCCGCCTCTGATTGTTTATAGTCCTTTTCGACAACTTCTCTAGAATTTTCAAACGTATTTTTAACACCGCCTTTGAGTCCATCAACCTGGAAGATATGTAGTCCTCTGTCTGTCCTTTCGACTTTGCCAAGCTCGCCTTCGCTGATTGAAAATACGATATCGTCAACTTCTTTAGGCAACACGCCCCTGGCAACATAGCCATGCTCACTCACCAACATCTCGGGTTCTGAACCATCATCATGTTTTTCAGCAACTTCCGTAAATGAAATACCTGAAACAATTAGTTCTCTTATTTTTTCTGCTTTACTCATCGCAGCTTCCACTTCTTCATCTGTAGCCTCAGGAGAAAGCTTGATATCGACGATATTTACTTTACGTTGTTCTTCTAAATCATATTCATCCTTGTTATTGTCATAATAAGCGCGTAAATCTTCCTCGGTTGCCTCTATATCCTGTGTCAGTTTATCTACCGACAACTCCAGATAGGCAAGCCGAACCTGTTCAGGGATCGATAAACCTTCGCTGGTCTTGTTGTAATATTGTTCAACGGTATCATCACTAATTTCAACTGAATCTTTCACCTCGTCTGCTGAAAGAGTCACATAGGATATATCACGTGTTTGCTTTTTCAGTCGGGTTAACCAAACAGCTTCTTTTGCCGAGACAAATGTACTTTTTGTCACCGCATTTTGCAGTTGATCCGCCATTAACTCCAATCGTAATTGGTGTTCGAAAATAGCTGGCGTCATACCCAGCTGCATCAGACCCATTTCGTAAGCAATACGATCAAATCCACTTTCATTATTGAATGACTCAATATTTCTGATCGTTTTCCTGATTGTCGCGTCACTGATTTGCAATCCATTATCTATCGCGCCCTGATTAACAATCTCATCCTCTATTAATTTGTCCACTGTTTGTTTCTTTAGCAATTCATCTTCGCCTGGCGTAAGAAGTGTCCCCCCCCTACTCTCTCGCACTTGCTCACGAAAATTACTATAGACCTGTTGGTATCGTCTTAACCCGATGTCCTCACCGTCGACCGATGCAACAACAGGCTCTGAGCCTTGATCTGAAAAATTAATTCCCCACACCGCGAAAGTAATCATGACCGCTCCAAGGATGATCCATGCAACCCAACCTGTTGTCCAATTCCGCATTTGCATCAACATAATTCAGCAATTACCTATATATTCAATTTTAAACGACGCATTAAATTCTTTTATCCAATAAACCAAAAAAGGGCGCACCCCTTAACGGGAAACGCCCAACAAACTGGCGGAGTGGACGGGACTCGAACCCGCGACCACCGGCGTGACAGGCCGGTATTCTAACCAACTGAACTACCACTCCGGATGTTTACTGGTGGGTGCTGAGAGGCTCGAACTCCCGACATTCGCCGTGTAAAGGCGACGCTCTACCAACTGAGCTAAGCACCCGCAAATATCCTATGCATCATGCATCCCGGGAAGGCACGCTAGTTTATCGCATCCTTGAGTGCTTTGCCGGGCTTAAACCCAGGTACTTTTGAGGCCTTGATTTTGATTTCTTCACCAGTTCTTGGGTTACGTCCCATTCTTTGCGCACGCTTACGCACAGAAAATGTTCCAAATCCAACGAGGGTAACAGTGTTACCTTTCTTTAATACTTTTGTTATTGACTCAATAGCAGCGTCAAGTGCACGCCCTGCAGATGCTTTTGATATATCGGCGGTGTCGGCGATAGATTCAATTAATTCAGCTTTGTTCATTATGCATTCCCCTTAAATCAATTATAAAACGTCCCCACACTGCGGCCAGGAGACAGTGAAATCAGGTGGTTTAAAAACTTTTTGGAAAGACGGTCCTATCTACAAGGATTTTATACCAAGCGGATAAATATCCGTCAAGCAAATCGGTCTGAAAACGACAATCTTATTTGCTTTAATGGATAACTAGTGCGGTCTGACTGTATTTTCCCCTGACTCTGAACTTACTTCATCAGATTTAATCAATCCACCTGATTTCTCATTTTCAGAGAGCACTTTAGGCATGCTTTTTAATGCAACCTCGAATATTTCATCAATCCATTTTACAGGCCGAATGTCCAGCTTATCTTTTATGTTATCCGGGATCTCTTTCAAGTCTCTTTCATTCTCTTTTGGGATAATTACAATCTCAATTCCACCGCGTAACGCAGCCAACAACTTTTCCTTGAGGCCGCCAATCGGTAAAATCTCTCCGCGCAAGGTTATCTCACCCGTCATGGCGACATTCGCTCTGACGGGAATGCCTGTCAGAGCAGAAACAATTGAAACACACATTGCACCGCCCGCACTTGGACCGTCTTTTGGTGTCGCTCCCTCAGGGACGTGTATATGAAAATCATGCTCTTTGTAGAAATCAAACTTGATCCCGAGCATATCACTGCGACTCCTGACCACTGTCATTGCCGCTTCTATTGATTCTTGCATAACCTCACCCAATTGCCCGGTTCTCGTCGCTTTACCTTTTCCAGGCACAATGGCTGTCTCTATGGTCAACAATTCTCCACCCACCTCAGTCCATGCCAATCCAGTCACTTGCCCAACCCTATCCTCTTCCTCAGCCAATCCAAAGCGAAAACGCTTAACACCAATCAAATCCTCAAGATTTTCAGGAACAACATCGACAGATTTTATGGACGGATCATCTAGTATTTTCTTAACTACCTTGCGACAAATATTGGCAATTTCCCTATCCAGGCTTCGCACACCCGCCTCACGCGAATAATAGCGAATGATGTCACGAATCGTATTTTCTTCTATCCTGATTTCTTCGGTTCTGAGTCCGTTTTTCTCCAATTGCTTGGGGACCAAATATTTGACCGCGATATCCACTTTTTCATCCTCTGTGTAACCTGAGATGCGAATAATTTCCATTCGGTCAAGCAGCGGACCGGGAATATTCAGGCTATTTGCTGTTGTCACAAACATAACGTCAGAAAGATCGTAGTCGACTTCAAGATAGTGATCGGCAAATGTATGGTTCTGTTCGGGATCAAGTACTTCCAGTAAAGCAGAAGCAGGATCTCCGCGGAAGTCCATTGCCATTTTATCGATTTCGTCAAATAAAAAGAGTGGGTTCCTCTTTTCAACCTTGGCCATACTCTGAATTATTTTTCCGGGCATAGAACCTATATAAGTTCTTCTGTGCCCGCGAATTTCAGCCTCATCGCGTACGCCGCCCAATGACATGCGACAAAATTTTCTATTGGTTGCACGGGCGATGGACTTTCCGAGGGAGGTTTTGCCTACTCCAGGAGGGCCTACCAGACACAAGATAGGGCCTTTCATCTTACGTACCCGATTTTGTACCGCTAGATATTCAAGTATTCTTTCCTTAACTTTCTCCAGGCCATAGTGATCTTCATCAAGAATTTGTTTAGCTTTGGCCAAATCGCGACTGATCTTGCTACGACTCTTCCAGGGAACGCTCACCAACCAGTCTATATAGTTTCTAACAACAGTTGCCTCGGCAGACATCGGTGACATCATCTTCAGTTTGTTCAACTCTGAGGTCGCTTTCTCTTTTGCTTCCTTCGGCATCCCCAATGCTTCTATTTTTTTGGCAAGATCATCGATCTCGTTTGGCGCATCTTCCATCTCGCCCAATTCTTTCTGAATCGCTTTCATTTGTTCATTAAGATAATACTCACGTTGACTTTTTTCCATCTGCGATTTGACGCGAACACGAATACGCTTTTCTACATGCATCAGATCAATTTCTGATTCCATTAACCCGAGAATGCATTCCAGCCTTTCCTCGATACTGAGCGTCTCCAGAATATTCTGTTTTTCTTCCATTTTTATCGACATATGCGCCGCCATGGTATCAGCCAATCGACTCACATCATCAATTCCTGAAAGAGAGGCAATAACCTCTGGTGGAATCTTATTATTCAGCTTCGCATACTGATCAAACTGACTCACAACAGAACGACTTAATACTTCCAGTTCATGTTCATCGCTACTCACAGATTCAAGTCTGGAAGCGGTAACCGAGAAACCATTATCTGTTTCGACAAACGACTCAACACCGGCACGATCCATGCCCTCGACCAATACCTTTATGGTGCCATCAGGAAGTTTTAGCAACTGTAATATATTGGCGATGGTACCTACAGGGTAGACATCATTGATGGATGGTTCATCATCAGCCGCACTTTTTTGTGCAATCAGAAGTATTTTCTTGTTCCCCCGCATGGCTTCATCCAATGCCTTGACAGATTTTTCTCTGCCCACAAATAATGGAATTACCATGTGCGGATAGACCACGACGTCTCTCAAAGGTAAGGCGGGGTAAGCATTATCTTCTTTTTTACTCATTACCGGTTAGTTCTCCCTGCAAATGCCATTTAGTGATTGTGATTTGCTGTATGCCTCATCCAGGAACTACATATGTGGTCATGATGTATCAATTTCAATGATCGGGATCACAACACCTGGATTACATTCGTACCCCTGACAGGTGCTATCTGAAATTAATTCATTAATGAATTAAGACTATTCTGCGGCAGCTGAAACCAGCTCTTCAATCTCGGAACCGCCATAAATCATCAGTGGTTCTGACTCTCCATTGACCACTGCTTCATCAACCACCACTTTTGAAATGCTATCATTCGAAGGCAAATCATACATGGTATCCAGCAAAACATTCTCCATAATCGAACGCAAACCACGTGCTCCGGTTTTTCGCTCCATGGTCTTGCGGGCAACTGCGCGTAAGGCGTCTTCACGGAATTCAATCTCACAACCTTCCATCTCAAACATTTTCTCATATTGTTTGGTAATCGCATGTTTTGGTTCAACCAAAATTTGCACAAGCTGTTCTTCGGTTAATTCATCCAGGGTGGCTGCGACAGGCAAACGACCCACGAACTCCGGGATCAAACCGTATTGGATTAGATCTTCGGGCTCAACACTCTGCAATAAATCACTAACGCTTTTCTTATCATCTTTACTCTTGATATCGGCAGAAAAACCAATACCGCCTTTTTCAGAGCGTTCGCGAATGATTTTATCAAGGCCAAAAAATGCGCCGCCACAAATAAATAGTATATTAGCTGTATTTACTTGCAGAAATTCCTGCTGTGGATGCTTACGTCCACCTTGGGGCGGCACAGAAGCCACCGTACCTTCGATAAGTTTCAATAATGCCTGCTGCACTCCTTCCCCGGAGACGTCGCGGGTAATGGAAGGATTATCGGATTTACGTGAAATCTTATCGATTTCATCAATATAGACGATACCGTTTTGAGCTTTATCGACATCGTAATCACACTTCTGTAACAACTTCTGAATAATGTTCTCAACATCTTCACCAACATAACCCGCCTCGGTCAGCGTTGTTGCATCAGCAATGGTAAAAGGAACGTCCAGCAGTCGGGCTAATGTTTCAGCAAGCAGGGTCTTACCACTGCCTGTAGGACCAATCAGTAAGACATTACTTTTGGCGAGCTCAATATCAGATTTCCTGACAGCTTCCTGTTCCAATCTCTTGTAGTGATTATATACTGCAACCGATAGAATTTTCTTTGCCTGTACCTGACCGATGACATACTCATTCAGGATAGCATTGATATCGTGAGGCGTTGGTAACGCTGCGCCACCACCCGCAATCGGCTTTTCCTGAATTTCTTCGCGGATGATGTCATTACAAAGATCCACACACTCATCACAGATAAAAACCGATGGTCCCGCAATGAGCTTACGAACCTCATGCTGGCTTTTACCACAAAATGAGCAATACAGGAGACGATCACTGTCGTTATTGCTACTCTGTTTGTCGTCACTCATGAAAATACCTCTATTTCAGTCAATTACAAACTTCACTATAGAGTGATTCTTAAATCCGCGCATTCTACACAATTTTTTAGGCAGACTCTTCCTCAACAAGCACTTTTCTCTCGAACAAGACCTGATCAATCAAACCATACTCCTTTGCTTCTTCAGCACTCTTGAAATTATCTCGTTCGGTATCCTGTTGAATTGTCTCTATTGTCTGCCCGGTATGATTGGCAAGAATCATATTAAGCTTTTCTCTCGCTTGCAAAATTTCGCGTGCGTGTATATCAAAATCCGAGGCCTGACCTTGAAAACCACCCAAAGGCTGATGAATCATTACTCTGGAATGTGGTAAACAATAACGCTTGCCCCTGGTGCCGCCTGCGAGTAACAAAGAACCCATACTCGCAGCCTGTCCTACGCACATAGTACTGATATCGGGTTTGATAAACTGCATGGTATCGTAAATACCCAAACCAGCGGAGACAGAACCGCCGGGAGAATTGATATAGAGATGGATATCCTTGTCAGGATTCTCCGATTCCAGGAACAAGAATTGGGCAATAATCAAATTTGCTACATGATCCTCAACTGGCCCTACCAGAAAAACCACTCTTTCCTTAAGGAGACGAGAGTAAATATCATAGGAACGCTCCCCCCTTGGAGTCTGTTCAACTACCATAGGGACAAGATTTAGAGACTGTATCTCACTGTTGTTCATAACAATTTTTATCTATGCTCCTTTGCAGCAATTGTAGACGGATTTAGTCTGCCTTTAATTCATTAGTGCGTCAAACGCCAATTCTGTTTCATTAACCCTGGCTTTATCTACAATCCAGGCAATCACTTCCTCTTCAAGAGCCAGAGCTTCCACTTCTGCCAGCCGATTCTTATCGGAGTGATACCAATTTATCACCTCTGAAGTGTCTTCATAGCTTTCCGCCACTTTTTCAATCATGGTTCGAACCTGTGACGGACTAACCTTAATTCCATTTTCCTTTACTATATCAGCAACCAATAATTGCAAAGTAACTCTCTTCTCAGCCTGAGCTCTATACATAGAGGAATCGCTTTCCGAGATGGCATTTTCCCGGGCACCCTGCTGCGAAGATTTTGATTTGGATTGTGCATGCAAACGCATAATTTCATTGGCGACCAGCGTTGGAGGTAAATCAATCTTGTTCGCTTCGTAGAGTTGCTGCATAACCGATTCTTTCACCTTGATGCGTGATTTATATTCAGATTCACGCACCATATTTCTACGTACTTCTGTTCTAAACTCTTCCAAACTGCCATCAGTTAGACCCATAATCGAGAAAAATTCGCTATTCATCTCGGGCAGGACAGACTCATTAACAAATTTAACATCCACGTCAAACTCAACATCTTTACCGACAAGATCTACATTGGTATATTCCTCAGGGAACTTGAGCTTAAGGATTCTGTTATCTCCCGCTTTGGCACCCAACAAGCCCTCTTCAAAACCTGTGATAAATCTTTTGGCACCCAATTCAAGCTCAATATCTTTTGCACTACCACCTGGAAATTCCTCTCCGTCAATTCGACCGATAAAATCAATTATAACGGCATCACCATCAGTGGCTTCTCGTTCTACGGCTTTAAGTTTATGGTGTTGTTTACGCAACACCTCTATCATCTTATCGACATCATCGTCTGCAACCTTGCATACAGATTTTTCTATAGTGATATCTTCTATAGGGGATAGCTTTATTTCAGGCATCACTTCCATTTTTGCCGTGAATACCAGACCCTCCGTTTGATTAGCATCAAAATCTTCCAGTTCGGGCCTACCGGCAGGCTGTAACTTTTCTTGCGTAATCGCCTCGAACAGACTGTTTTGCAAAACTTCGCCGACAACTTCCTGACGAACCTTCGATCCATATTGTTTTGCAACCACCTTAAAAGGCACCTTGCCCTGGCGAAAACCCTTGATTCGCTTTGTCCTTACTATCGACGTCAATCTTTTCTGTACTTCCGTAGCAATCTTTTCTTCCGGCACTTCCACTTTTAAACGTCTTTCCAAAGATCCGATAGATTCAACTGATACTTGCATTTCCGTTCCTCTAAATTCCCCTGACCCAAACGAGCCCGAGATAAATTAAACTGGTCTGTAAACAAACGATTATGAATTTAATGGTGCGAAAGGAGAGACTCGAACTCTCACATCTTACGATACTGGTACCTAAAACCAGCGCGTCTACCAATTCCGCCACTCTCGCAAAGGACAATCATTATAAGGCTCGAACTACGCTTTGTAACCCCTAAACAAGGCATTCACAGAGATACCAGTCGTTCGGATAACCAATTGTTTTTCATAATGATACAAGACGAGCATTAGACTCGAAAAAGGCTTTGTAAGAAAAATTAAAACGACTACAGTCGGCAAACAACCGTTTAGGGAAAAATGAAACTGTGCTGGTGAACTCCTAGATACACTCTTGTCCGAATGATTTACACATCCGGCGACATTTCCGTTGTCCTGTTACAGGGTTGATAATGCAATCCCGACCCCAGTTATCACAAACAGTAACGCAATTTCTCTCTTCGGTTTTATCTTCATTTTCGTCAGGAATGACTAAGACATCTTCGTCGGATTTCATAGCAGAATCCGACTCGCCCTCATTTTCAGCGAGAACCTGAGATACCGACAGGGATTCATCAAGACTGAATATCTCTGGCATTCCTAATCTTCGGATCTCATGGATGTCATTTTCATCGGTCACAGCACCCACCCGCATAGTGCAAAGTACGACGACACAAACAGCCAGAAATTTTGGTAAGGTTTTCACAAAATATTTCACCACCGTCGTTCCAGAAAGTCTCTATTGAATGAGCGAAACAGCTTATGATCAAATAATATCCGCAATCAACGCGCCTTGCAAACAAGCCAGCCATTGCCAGGATTGACAGCATAGAGCATGTATATTGTCGGCACAGGAATCGATTATACAACTTAAACAAAGATTCCTTAAGTTAGTAGACAAACTTAGCTCACATAGTGTTCACGCTATGTACACCATAAATAACAACAGTAATGATGATTGGATATATCCGAAACAATGAGGAAAAATAATTAAACCTTTGATTGGTGGGCCGTATAGGGTTCGAACCTATGACCTTGGGATTAAGAGTCCCCTGCTCTACCAGCTGAGCTAACGGCCCGTGTCTGAACAGACAAAAAATGGGGTGACTGATGGGGCTCGAACCCACGACCACCGGGATCACAACCCGGGGCTCTACCAACTGAGCTACAGTCACCATTACAGTACTAATTTGGCACGCCTGGCAGGACTCGAACCTGCTACCCTCGGCTTAGAAGGCCGATGCTCTATCCAAATGAGCTACAGGCGCATGTGACAACATGCTCCGGATTACACCTCAAACTGGTCGGGGCAGAGAGATTCGAACTCCCGACCCTCTGCTCCCAAAGCAGATGCGCTACCAGGCTGCGCTATGCCCCGACACATTACCCATTTCCCGCCGACTAACAGGAGCGTCGATAATACGCGCCGACCAAGTTTGCGTCAATTGGATGGATATCATGCTTTGCGGGAACATTTACGACTCAATATCTTTGCCAAAATGTTCCTTCTACGGAGTCTTCCAAAGATATACCTTCATTTGCCAACAAATTTCGAATGCGATCAGATTCTGTAAAATTCTTATTTGTTCTAGCTTGCTCACGCTGACTTATCAATGACTGTATTTCATTATCTGTCAGGCTTGATGAACTACCGCCTGCTGCGCCATGCTGCAAAAAGTCTTCAGGCGATTCCTGCAATAAGCCTAAAGTATCCGAGAGTGTCTTGAGTGTTGATGCCAAAACCTGGGCTCCAGGTAAATTATTCTCCCTGTTTCGATTAATTTTACGTGCCAACTCGTGTAATAAGGCAATCGACTTCGGGGTATTGAAGTCATCATCCATAACCTCATTGAATCGTACCAGATAATCCTCATTAATCTTATCATTAGTCTTTATCGCACGTAACGAGGTATACAAGCTCTTCAGCGAGGCTCTGGCTTCATCCAGGTTATCCAGTGAGTAATGTAATGGGCTACGATAGTGACTTGAGAGAATAAAAAATCGAATTTCTTCAGGTTTATATTGTTTCAGAACTTCGCGCACGGTAAAAAAGTTGTTTAGTGACTTCGACATTTTTTCATCGTCAACTCGAACAAATCCGTTATGCATCCATACGTTGACGAAGGTCTTGCCTGTTGCGCCCTCTGACTGGGCAATTTCATTTTCGTGATGCGGGAACTGCAAATCCTGGCCACCACCATGAATATCGAAATGATCACCGAGACAATGTGTAGACATTGCAGAACATTCAATATGCCAGCCCGGTCGACCTGGACACCATGGAGAATCCCAACTGGGCTCATTCGGTTTGCTGGCCTTCCAGAGTACAAAGTCCAGAGGATCATCTTTTGCTTCCTGAACCTGTACACGCTCCCCGGCTCTCAAATCGCCGATTACTTTACCTGATAGCTTACCGTAACCGCCGAAGGCACTGACATCGTAAAAAACTTCACCATTATCCGCAACGTAGGCATATTTATTTTTTATCAAGATTTCAATCATACTGATGATTTGTGAAATATGTTCTGTGGCTTTTGGTTCTACATCAGGTGACTTTATCTTCAAGGCTTTGGCATCCTCATTCATGGCATCAATGAAACGTCCGGTCAATCTGGAAATATCTTCACCATTTTCGTTGGCACGCTTGATGATCTTGTCATCAATATCTGTAATGTTTCTTACATAATTAACTTCCAGACCTATCGAGCACATGTAACGTGCGACCATATCAAAAACAACCATGACACGAGCATGTCCTACGTGGCAGTAGTCATAAACTGTCATACCACATACGTACATGCGAACTTTTCCTGGTTCGATCGGCTTGAATTCCTGTTTTTCAGCCGTCAAGGTATTAAATATCTTTAACATCAAATCAGTATCTCACACTACAGAGGGAACGCACACGCTAACGAAATATCGTTCTTCCCGCAATCAGTCCCGTTCCCCTAAGTGATAACCATGAATCTGGCTTCATCCACATAAATTATAGCTGCGAGATGACGCTCTTTATCATACACTGACCCGGTCACCAAGAAGGAAACTCTAAAATCAGGGGATCTCTGATTAACTCCAGATGAAACAGCTTGTGTTAAAATATTCGTAATTAACACCACTCTACAAACCAGTGAACTGAGGTGCCGCTCCATGCAAGCTGGTAAATTGGGTACAAAGTGCCAACCGCACGTAACAAACCAACTATGGTGAAGTTTGACAACGCAGAGTACGGATTTTTGGACGCAAGAGCGAAATTCATGGCTTAGAGTTTCATCAATATTAACGGGAGAAAATAATGAAAGTCCGACTGAACACCAGCTATGGCGATATCATCCTGGCTTTGAACGAAGAAAAAGCACCACTGACGGTTGAAAATTTTGTGACCTATGTAAGAAGTGGTCACTATGATGGCACGATTTTTCATCGTGTCATCAACGACTTCATGATTCAGACTGGCGGTATGGATGCCGATATGAATGAAAAACCCACCAATACCTGCATTAAGAATGAAGCGAATAATGGATTAAACAACCTACAGGGGTCGGTTGCGATGGCGAGAAGACCAGATCCTCATTCAGCCAGCGCTCAATTTTTTATTAACACCAATGATAATGCATTTCTGGATTTCAGCGCGGAAACAGATGAAGGTTGGGGATATTGTGTCTTTGGCGAAGTGGTTGAGGGTATTGAAACCGTCGAGAAAATAGAAGAAGTCTCCACAACTTCCAAAGGCGGACACCAGGATGTACCGGAAGAGGCAATCATCATTACGCATGCTGAAGTCATGACAGAATAGGATCACCACTCATGACGGCTCTGTTTATTTCAGATCTCCATCTCTGTGCAGAAAGACCTCAGAAACTTGAATTATTTAAACGGTTGTTGCGTGGCCCGGCGAAAAAAGTTGAATCACTCTACATTCTGGGGGATTTATTTGAGACATGGATTGGAGATGATGACGTTACGCAGCCACACAAAGAGATTATCAGCGAATTGGCAAACTACTCCAGATCGGGTCATATATTTTATATTATGCGAGGCAATCGCGATTATTTGATAAGTCGACAGTTCGGTGAAAAAACCGGTGGTCACTTATTAAATGACGAAACACTGATCACACTTAATGGAGAAAGAATTCTATTAATGCACGGCGATACGCTGTGTACTGAAGACGTCAAATATCAGGTTTTTCGCCGAGTGGTCAATAATGTGGTTGCAAGAAAATTTTTCATGTGCTTGCCGTATAACTTACGCATGAAAATCTGGCATAACGTCAGAAATGAGGCTAAAAAATCAGCAGAAAACAGTTCCGGTTACTTGAAAGATGTTTATCAACCCACGGTCGAAAAAGTAATGATGAAGTACGATACTCTACGTTTGATACATGGGCACACCCATCGGCAAGCGATTCATGAATTCGAACTGAATGGAAAAAACGCAACAAGAACCGTATTAGGTGACTGGATCGAGGGAGACAGTATTCTTGTCGCCAACGAAAAAGATTTTAGATTCGTGGGCGTAGAGGAATATTTAAGCGAAGGTTGAAAGCAAATTTTCAGGCATTTTATGGTTCTTTGACTCTATAACCAGAATAAAACACTTTGCATCAAACGCAAAATTAAGATGACTCGAAATATATGCCGACATTGCTGAAGAAATCAAGCCTGCGCAGATCGCTTTTTCCAGGTATGATTAAACAGTTGACACCTCAAAATACACTCAGAGTATTATTCGTCATCCAAATATTTTTCCAAAACCTTCATTGGTATATCTGCATTTTTCTTGGCTGCCATCGCAAAATAATAGAGCGGCTCTCCATCAATGGAAAAACGGTGTCGATATCGTTCCAGGTGATATATATCAAGATATTTTGAAAGAATAAGATCACGTATCATTCTGGAAAAACCACTTTGGTCTTTTTCATCCAGAAATGACTCCTTTATATTGAATGCAATCCAGCCTCTTTGGTTGATGATGTTGAATGCATTCATAAATGCCTTTGGTGGAATATCACCAAAGCCTAAAGCCGCTACAGTAAGAAGGCAGTCCAATGACCATCCGTCAAATTCATCATGGGTATCAGAGTCTATATTACAAAAATCGGTAATATAATAAGCATCATAGTACTGGGGCCTATCTCTTTCCATTGCGTGTTTGGCTTCAGGAATTATATCGACCCCAACCAATCTTGACACGCCGTACCTTTTTAGTTCTTCCCCGACTATTCCATTACCGGCACCAAGATCCAGGACTCTTAAACTGGAGAAATCCTCGTTTGACTGATCGACAGCTTTTTTAAGTATGTCAGTCACTTTTACAGGCGAAGTACATTTCAGACGATCATAAAATAATTGTTCATAAAGACCGGGAATATTATAAATCTTGTCATAATCATGAAATCGTATTTTTATTTTATTACCATTTTTTTCAATGACATAGAGATATGTTTCCGATTGACTTAGATTGTTTACATCAGTTTTCGGAAATTGTATACGGTGTCTGGCTTTCTGCATTTTTCAACATCTGGTTCGAATGAACAGCACATGCTAACAAAATGATGGTTAAATTTCAGTGATAATGAAAAATATTGTACCAGTATTAAAACTGGATAAAGACCAATTAACCGTAACTGACTGTTTTAGTTAGTAGTAATGTTCAGTTCGGAATCATGGCACTAGATTCAACTATCGACCGTGGTTGAATGAGGTCTCTGTAATTGATAGACAGGTTTATGTTCGGCACCACAAACCTCGCTGGTTATGCACTTGAATGGGTGGCAACATATTTTTTAATCAGGATAAAATTTTACCAAATACTTTTTTGCGTTCGATTTAGGCTGGATGAATATCATTCATCATCCATGCTAAAAACGGTTCTGACACAAAACATGTACTGTAAGAAGCGAATACAACACCGCCACCACTCCAATCTCTAACAATAGCAATCAGAATGTTTTCCAGGAGGCAAAAAATTACAACCGAAATAATGGTTCCAGATTTGAGTCGTTTTCCTTTTCTATCGATGGTGGCTGGTACTGATATACTCTAATGGCATCCCATAATTTTTCACCATCCCATTGCAATGCCTCTTCGCTATATAGGAGACGATTGACAGCCGCAATCTCCATACCCAGTTTCCCATCACAACGCTTACTGACTTCCCCCAAATTCGTAGCAGGATTATCGGGCCAGATATTTCCGGACCAATCCAGTATGGCATCTTTGGCTGCAACGGGATCATTGTCTGCACAAACATGCTTTAGTTGAGCCATGACTTTTCGATCAGACCGTTCTGTTGCACCTTTATCCTCGACTCGCTGTTTCCCAAGATGAAACCACGTCCAGGAAAGCACTGTTAATAGCCAACCTAATCCGAAGATAATGCTTAATTCGAACCATGGTTCTCTGTTGGTAGTGGCAGTATTATTGTTTGTTGAGGTATTTTCTGACGCAATCTTTCCGAGTCCTGACAATTGTTTATCATCAACTGAAATATCAGGAGCCAGAGCCGTCACTGCAGAGTTTGCTGCTGGTAACACATTGATAGACATCTTTGGTAACCGCGCAAGGACTTGTCGATCTGTTTTTGTATCCCACCATGAAACCACGATTTCAGGTAAGGTAAATTCGCCAGTGGTTTCCGGGATAATCGCCATCTTTTCCGTTCTGGTGCCTACTATCCCATGCTCTGTTACCTGATCCTGCAATACAGCTTGATCAGGATATTGTTTAAAGTCACCACTTAATTCGGTTTTCAACTCAGGCAGTTGGCTGGCAGTCAGTCCCCGGGCTTGTAAAATAACGTTACGAGTCACCGGCTCACCGACATGAAATGTCGGCTGTGTCCCTGAGGATGGGTCTTGTGATTGATTGGCTGATAGATTCGGCCACGTCTGTGTCAACTGTACATTCTGCGCAGGCAACCAATGGTCACCCCGATAATCCGTTGGGATCGTCTGCACCGCCAATGTGATGGGATCACTACGCTTTACAATTGTCTTGCCTGAGTTACCCAGGAAATTATCAAAAAAACGTGAATTCGTTCCTGCTTGTCCCTTAAAAACCATTGGCTCTATCTGCATATCGCCGCTTGCTTGCGGGAAGATTGCATAACGACGTTCGTAAACGCTATAGCGTTTATTGCCACGATGTGTTTCAAAATTTTTATCATCTCCCAACTTTTGTATGACCGCATCAGCACCTTTAATATTCGGTTCCGATAAACTTCCATTAATCTGGATACCGAGAAATAACCGTACCACAAGCATCACTTGCTCTTGAACATAGGGTTTATCCGAGTCTATCTCGATTTCAAAAAATATGCCTTCATGCGTGTCTTTATATTGCTTGTTGTCGGGTTTTAATATTTCGACAGTCACTGCGTGACTTTTCTTTTGGCCAAAATTGATAGCAGGAATAACAAACTTTCCATGCCCTTTGGCTATTACATCCAAAATCCAGCTTGTCCTGGTTTCGATTTGGCCATTGGTAAATGCGGTATTATTGCTTTGCCTTGTGGATAAAACCTCGAAATCTTTACTCAGGGGACTGAAGTCCGGCTTGCCGAAAGACTCATTACTCTCAAATTTAATTTGAAACGATTCATCAGCCATAATGGAGTGCCGATCGACGCTGACATTTATCGTGGCAAAGACCAGGGTCGGCAACAATAAAAATATTGCGGAAATCACCGTCTTTAAACTAAACAAGGTTTTCCTCACCATGATTGATTCTCTTGCGCCTGGTCCGCGTCACGTTGTTGATACTGGTAGCGAAATTTACGCCTGAGCAAACCGGTCGGATCATCAGGAATTCTGCGCAACCACTGTTCAATTGCCTGTAATTTTTCATCCAACCCTGGCTCAGCAGCGGTTTGTTCTGATTGCTCCTGACTTTCTTCCCCTGACTTCTGTTGTTGCGACTCTTGCCGTTGCTGTTCATTTTTCTCAACATTCTGATCTTGTTGTGCTTGACTCTGCTGATCTTGTTCCTGTTCATATTGATTCTGATCTGAACCCTGTTGCTTCCGATCCTGTTCCTCGCCTTGCTGATCCTCGTTATTCCGCTCTTGCATGGACTGGGAATCATCTTGATCCTTGTTGTCCTCCTGATCTTGCTCGCCCTGTTGCTGTTGCTCCTGTTGTTGCTGTTGCTCCAATTCTTTTTCAACCAATTTTCGATTGTGCTCAGCATCTGCATTTTCCGGCATAAGTTCTAACGATTGATTATAAGCACTGATGGCCTCTTCATATTTTCCTGCTAGTGCCAGAGCGTTGCCCTTGTTATAGAGATTATCGGCATCTTCAATACTATCCAGTGTTTCCCTGGTCAATGTTTCAGCGGCGGCAGAAAAATCACCTGCCTGATATTGTGCGGCGGCTTTCCATGCCGGATCTGAAAACTTCTCCACTGCACCGGCGATATCTCCCTGCTCAAGATCACGCGCTGCTTGCTGATCTGCTCGCAACCACAAATCTTGCCAATCAAATGCGTATGCAGACTCTGACATCGGTAGCAGCATTACGACAACGACAGCAACAATACCCCGACGAAATGAGATCGCTGCCAAAGGAATCAGCAAGAGCAATAACCAGGGACCTTGTTCATGCCATACATCTGATTGAAACTGTGATTCCACTGGATCATCTGCTGCAATAGTTCCATCCATGGCTTCGATAATTTTACGTATATCCGAATCATCCAGCGTCAATTCCTGATAAATACCCCGACCCTGACCGACAAGTTGACGAGATCCGAGAGCATCATAAGCAGGGATCACGATTGCACCATGTTTATCCTTCAGGAACCCACCGCCGGATAATGGAATCGGCTCGCCTTTTTCTGTGCCAACCCCCAGAACAGATAGTCGATAACCTTGTTCCACCAGTTTTGTTGCAGCATGTTGACTACGTGCATAATCTATCTCGTCAGTGATGAGTAGCACATCCCCTGATGTCAGACCCGCCTGTTTTAAAAGTTCAGTGGCTTTCTCCAATACCGCAACTGTATCATTCCCCTGAGCAGGCATAATGTCTGTCGTCAATGCAGTTATTTGAGAACTGATTGTTTTCGTGTCACTGGTTAAAGGCGTTACAACATAAGTATCATTTGCGTAGACAAGTAATGCTGTCTGACCGGTTTTTCGTTGTTCCAGAATATCCGCTACCTTGAACCGGGCACGCACAAGCCGACTGGGTTTAATATCACCTGCATCCATTGAACGAGATAAATCCAGCGCGATTACCAACGCTGACTGCTCTCTGTAAACCGGTTGAGGGATCTGCTGCCACGCCGGCCCTGCCAATGCCAGTATCGCAAGGAACCCACTTAACGCAACCAATAACACAGTGCCATATTGCTTACCTCCAGGTTTTCCGACAAGAATGTAAGGTAACAAATTTCGGTCGCATACTGCATCCCAACTCCCACCAACTAATTTGTGTTTGACCATATAGGCAAGCAGGATCATTAACGGGACTAGCATATATAACCAGACCGGCCGTAAAAAATGAAAGTTCTGCATGATGTCTTCAAACATTAATCGTCAACGCCTCCACGTCCAATTGCTGACTTTGACTGTAAATATAAACAAGGCGATACACAACGAGACTGATAATGGCCAGAAATAAAGTGCCGTACGTGGGCGATATTGTTGCGACTCTTTTTCAACAGGCTCCAGTTCGTCAAGCAAATCATATATCTCTTCCAGCTCTTTGGTATCTCTGGCGCGAAAATATTGTCCGCCTGTTTTTTCAGCGATGCCTTGCAAGGTAACTTCATCAAGATCGGCAGAAGGATTGACACGACGGCTACCGAAAAAGCTGTTAACGATCAATTCATCTGCACCTATACCGATAGTGTAAATTTTCACGCCTTCTCCGGCTGCCAAATCCGCTGCACTCAATGGTTTAACTTCACCGGCGGTATTGGCGCCATCAGTGAGCAAGATTAATATGCGACTATTTTCATCCTCTTCGCGTAAGCGTTTGACGGCCAGTCCAATGGCATCACCAATCGCAGTTTTCTTTCCCGCAAGACCAACCACTGATTCATTCAGCAATTCTGTTACCGTTTTGCGATCAAATGTCAACGGTACCTGAAGATAGGCGCGTTCACCGAATAGAATAAGTCCCAGGCGATCACCGATGCGTCTTTCGATAAAACTTCCTGCAATTGATTTTGTTGCAGTCAATCTGTCAACATTGCGGTTACCTAACTTGAAATCTTTTTCCTGCATACTTCCTGACAGATCAATCGCCAGCATCAGATCGCGTCCACTCACGGGGATTTCAATGAGCTCTCCCAACCATTGCGGTCGCATGGCTGCCAAAATTAAAAACGACCAGGCGATGACTGCCAAAAGGAGCAGCCAACGTGCTGCCGACCTTTGTTCATGGACCGTCGTCGTTGCATCGGCAAAATCGCCGAGAAACGGCATATGTAACGCGGCCTCCCCAACACGAGATACCGGCGACAAGAATCTGCGAAAAAACCAGGGCAGTGGTAGTAAAACAATGACCCAGGGCCATACGAAATTGATCACTTTTCGCTATCTCTCAACTTTCCCGAACCCGGTTTTTTTGCAACTTGCAAGACCCATGTTTCACAAAGTGACAGCAACTGTTCTACATCCACTTCCGTTTGTCTGCTATAGGGTCCCTCACTTAATACCCGACCAACCCCTGCAGTAAATAATTGTTCAGATGCAGCTTGTGATTCGTTTGCATGATGCTTGACTGAATGTTTTATAAAATGATCCACCGAATTGCCCCCGGAATTACCCATGGACTGATCGAGAAACAATAACCAGTCATCCCCGACCAAACTCGCTGTTTCCTGTCTGGGGAAAATACTGATACACAGTCGTCTCATCAACGCGGATATCTCACGCACCAGATATTGTGTGTCACCACCTTGCATGTATTCATTCCGAATGGATTGCAGGGACTGTTTTGCCATATCGACCGGGGAACGTTTAATTTTATTTCTATACCGAAATAGCTTAATTCCGGCAATCAATAACAGGATAATCAATACGAGCAAACACCACCAGCCAATCGCAGGCGGCCACCAGGTGACAGGATCGGGCAAATGAATATCGCGTAAAGGAAGTTGTGGTTGTGCAGGATTCATAACCTCATCTTTTGGTCTGTTTTATCTTTGACCCTAACCCACGTTGTAATATTTCAATCGGTTTATCTGTTGTTAGGCATTCAAGAAAAGGCATCCGGCACTGGCGCGATATATCACGCAGTCGCATTTGATGCGCCATAAATTTTTTCTTGTAGTTATCAACACGCTGACGATCATAAGTATTCAAGAGCACCTCCTGTTGACCATTGCTCAATTGATATTGTCCTGCCGGAGGCAAAGCAGATTCCAGTGGATCATAAACCAATACTATTACCACATCGCTATGCCTGCCTAACTGAATTAATTGTGATTCCGCGATAGCATCGAAATGCCTGAAATCACTCATTAAAAAGATCAGGCTACCCGGTTTTGCCAAACGACGTAAACGAAACATGGCACGCAATCCTGCTTGCCGAGCCTTTTCCGGCGCCACAATCTCCACATCAGTTTGCGGCAGAGCTAATTGGTTGATCAATCTCAATACTGCCGAATTTCCACGTTTTGGTTTGAGTTCATGATGAACTTGCTCGGAAAAAATAATGCCACCGATACGATCTCTATTGTAAGTCGCACTCCATGCCAACAAACCGGCAATCTCGGCGGCAATCACTGACTTGAATTTACCCTGTGTGGCAAATTGCATGGGTACACGTTGATCAACCCAAAGAAATACCGGCCGCTCCTGCTCCTCTCGAAACATTTTGCTATGTGCCTTGCCGGTACGTGCAGTTACACGCCAGTCCAAATGACGCACATCATCCCCTGGTTGATAAGGTCTGGATTCGTCAAACTCCATGCCCCTGCCTTTAAAGGAAGAAAGATAATCGCCACTCTGTCTCGCGCTAATTCGTCCAGGCATCAGGAAAAGTTTTTTTCCTTCCGCACGAAGATTCAATAACGCAGGCACAGTGACATGTACTGCATTGTTAGTGGGTAATGTGGACATTAACGACATGGTGCTACTGTTGGACTAAAATTTAAACTAGGGCACAGCAATACGTTTAATTAGCTCAGTAATTGCGATATCCGGTGTCACACCTTCAGCCTCAGCTTCATAATGCAAAATAATGCGGTGACGTAACACATCTTTCGCCACCGCCTGCACATCTTCCGGACCGACAAAATCCCGTCCTGCAAGCCATGCGTGTGCACGTGAACAACGATCAAGTGTAATTGTTGCTCTTGGACTTCCGCCATATTGAATCCAATGTGCGATATCATCACCATATGCCGCAGCATTTCTTGTCGCCAACACCAATTGCAACAAATAGAGTTCTATATTTTCCGCCATATAGATATTTAAAACTTCCTCACGTGCGGCAAATAATTCCGCCTGACTCACGGAGTTGATGTCGGAATAACCTGCATAACCAACATGCGCTTCATCCCTCGCTAAATGTAAAATCAATTGTTCCGCTTTGGCCTCTGGATAGGTAATTTGAACATGCATTAAAAATCTATCCAGTTGCGCTTCGGGCAGTGGGTATGTTCCCTCTTGCTCAATCGGATTTTGAGTTGCCATGACCAGAAATAATTCAGGCAATTGATAGGTTTGCTTACCGACAGTAATTTGTCGTTCGGCCATCGCCTCCAGTAAAGCCGATTGAACCTTCGCCGGTGCGCGATTTATCTCATCGGCGAGTATCAAATTATGAAATACAGGACCCTCCTGAAACTTGAATGATCCATCCTGTGGTCGGTAGATTTCAGTCCCTGTTAAATCCGCAGGCAAAAGATCAGGTGTAAATTGAACACGATGGAAATCGCATTCAATTATGTCACCCAATACCTTGATAGCGCGGGTTTTAGCCAGCCCCGGCGCACCTTCAACCAATATATGCCCATCAACCAACAATGCAATGAGCAATCGCTCTACCAGAATTTCCTGACCAATAATCTGTTGCGTAATGATGTCTTTGAGTCGTTGTATCGACTGTTTTGCCGTCATGGTTCCTCTCTATATTATTTTTCTCACCTAATGACAGTAACACTGCGAAATAATTCATTTTCATTATGGTGAGATCCCGTACAATTTCAACTTACTGCTGCATCACCCGCCAGGGTTCTGAATTATTTTGCAAATAGAAGATTTTCCAGGGGATCTCTGGAAAAGAAAATTAAAATTATTCTGAAGTATCACTTCTTCCAGGTATTGCGGCATCATCATGCTGCGCATCAACAAGTGCTTTATTTAATTGCTTGTTTGTCTTCAATCCTAAATGACGAATGTCTTCCGCTCTGCCGACGAGATTCCCCCTGCCGCCGGCCAAACGTTTATATGCGGTCTCATAGGCGGATTGTGCGCTATGCAGTCCCTTACCGACTTTTTCCAGTTCTTCCACAAACCCGACAAACTTGTCATACATATCACCTGCTTTCCTGGCAATGTCCATGGCATTCTTGTTTTGGTACTCATTACGCCACATATTATGAATAATCTGCAAGTTCATATTCAAGGTGGATGGACTGACTAAAATGATACCCAATTTAAAAACGTCACTGAATAGATTCTCATCCATCTCGGTAGCCAACATCAATGCCGGCTCAATTGGTATAAACATTAACACTATATCAAGTGAATTTACGTTAACCAATTCATCATAATTCTTGCTTTTTAAATCATTACTATGTTTACGAATTGATTTTAGATGTTCGGTCAGCGCTTGCTTCCTTTCTTCATTACTTTCCGAAGAGCAATATTTCTCATAAGCATTCAGTGAGACCTTCGAGTCGATTATAACGTCTTTATTGTCGGGCAAATGAACGACAACATCTGGCTGAAAAAGCTTACCTTGTTCATCACGAGAACTTTTCTGTGCTTCATATTCATGACCATTTCTCAAACCGGAATCTTCAAGTACTCTTTGCAAGATTACCTCGCCCCAATTTCCCCGTGTTTTGCTTTCACCTTTTAGAGCCCTGGTCAGGTTGATGGCATCATTACTCATTTTTTGATTTAAAGATTTCAGATTGGTGATCTCATTGAATAAATTTGTTCTGTCTCTGGTCTCTTTATCATAAACATCTTCAATTCTTTTCTTGAAATCACCAAGTTGCTCTCGCAAAGGGTGGAGCGTTTCGCTCATATTCTTCCTGTTTTGCTCAGTAAACTTTTTACTTTTTTCTTCCAAAATTCTGCTGCCCAGATTTTCGAAAGCCGTCGTCATATTTTTCTCGGCATTTTCCAGTAAAGCTATTTTCTCCCGAGTTGATTTCCTTTCTTCATCAAGCAAGGTACGTAATTCAGCTATTTGTGTTTTGTCAGCTTCTGTAATCTCCAACTGGAGCTGATATTGTGATTCTTGCTGTTTGATTTTTTCCTGCAGCTCTGCATTTTGCTTTGATTTACTTTGATTACGCTCCTGCTCAGTTGCCAGCTTGATCTTCAAGTTGATGATAGCTGTGGATTGTTGGTACTGTTTTATCCTGGCAAAAATCCACATCACCAAAAATACAGCAACCAGGCTGGTTAATCCTGCGATAATGGTATGTTCATTCATTAAATTTACCTTTGGGTGACGATAAACGTTGGCTGGAAATTAAGTCGTTAAGCATAAAATACCCGATGATAACTGAAAAAATCCGTTATATAGGCGAATGAGTGACATGCTTGAATTCGAAAATACCCCTGAGATATCACTTATATAAGGTGGACGATCAGGAAAAAATGTCCTAGTATCGCGCTGAAACACCATTTTTTTCCTATATTGATCAAGTATTAGCCATAAAAATTGAAAGTTATTTATAAGACTTTCTTACCATTACAATGCGTACATTAAAAGCAATAATTTTCGACATGGATGGCACACTCGTCGCCACGGAAGAAATACACCGGCAGGCTTTCAACGAAGCCTTCAACGAGTTCAGAATTCCTTTCCGGTGGTCCGTCCCCGAATACATGGAACTGTTATCTGTTTCCGGGGGCAAGGAACGTATTTTTAAATATCTGGAATCACATAATTTCAAAATTCCGGGTAATGAAAATTTACGGGACTTCACGTTAAGAGTTCATCAACGCAAATCAGAAATTTACCGTGAGAAGCTAACCGCTGATCGCATTGGATTGCGTAACGGCGTTGGAAAATTAATAAATGAAGCCAGACAAAAAGGTATCAGCATGGCGATCGCCACTTGTACTTCCATAAGCAATGTTGAGGTCGTTTTGAAAAGTGCGCTTGGTGAGAATGCTCTGTCATATTTTGAAACTTTGGTCAGTTGCGATTTGATTGCTGACAAAAAACCGTCTCCGGCAGTTTACCAATTTGCTTTGGCGAATCTCGGATTAAAACCCCAAAACTGTATCGCCATAGAAGACAGCAGCAATGGGAACCGTGCCGCATTGGCTGCCGGAATAAAAACCGTAATCACCACTCATCCGTTGACCGTCAATGAAGACTTCACCGGTGCTTCACTTGTCATCAATCAGCTTGGTGATCCAGCAGAACATTTTATCGCCACTGCAAATAATGCATTCGGTGCAAGTTATGTCGATGTGGATCTCCTGGAAAAAATTCTTACATCCGATTGCTCTGAGCAACATCTACCAGATCTTGACCAACCGGAATTGATAGCCGCCGTGAACTAAAATTATTTAATCACGATAAACGCAGCGGCATTTCCTCGTAGAATTCTTAACAACAGTGACTCATTTTTTCCATTCACGAGTTCGAGAAAAGTCGGAATATTTTTAACGAATTGACGATTGACCGATGTAATAACATCACCCCGCCTTAATCCACTTCGCCATGCCAAACTGCCTCTTCTTACATTAACTACATAAATACCTCCAACTTGTCCGTAATAGGGGTGATCGTTGCCGATTTCATTAATGGTTACACCTTCCAGTCGCGTGTTAACTGCGGCGGGGGATGGTGAACTGTTATCTTCTTCCGCTACAGTCACCGTAGTTGTGATTGTTTTGCGTTTTCCACCTCGTAAAATATCAAATTCCACCTGATCACCGACAATCAACAATCCAAAGCGATTTCGCACTTCACTTGCATTTTTAATATCCTGATCATTTATTTTGATGAGTATGTCACCAGGTTGAAGCCCGGCATGCCAGGCAGGCGAGTCCTCATCAACGCTGGTAATCACCGCACCATTGTTTTGCTTTAAACCGAATGCTTCAATCAAGGTCGGTGTCAAATCCTGCATGGAAATTCCCAGGAAGCCGCGCTGCACCTTACCATTATCAAGGAGTTGTTCCATAATCTGCATCGCCAGATTAATGGGAATGGCAAAACCGATTCCGATATTCCCGCCAGTTTGCGAATAAATCGCCGTATTGATACCCACCAATTCACCACGCAGATCCACCAGTGCACCACCGGAGTTTCCAGGGTTGATCGCCGCATCGGTTTGAATAAAATTTTCATACTCTTCTATCCCCAGGCCGCTACGATTCAATCCGCCAATAATACCTGAAGAGACTGTCTGACCGATTCCAAATGGATTGCCTATGGCAGCAACAAAATCTCCCACTCGTAAGGCATCAGAATCTGCCGGTTTGATATCCACTAAATCCTCCGGGGAAATTTTAATGACGGCAACATCGGTCTCGGGATCGGTGCCCACCAGTTTTGCATCCAGTTGTCTGCCATCCTGCATCGTCACAGTGATTTGCACAGCATTGGCAATCACATGATTATTTGTCAGTACTAATCCACGTTTGGCATCGACAATCACACCCGAACCCAGACTTTGCGTTTTTCTTTCCTGGAGTTGATCCGGCACTCCGAAAAATCGACGAAAAAATGGATCTGCAAAAAGAGGATTTTGCCTTACCTGTACCTTACCCTCTGTTGCGATGTTGACAACGGCTGGCGTTACTCGCTCCAACATGGGGGCCAAACTGGGTAGAGCCTTGCCATCTACGCTATCAGGCCAAGCTGCCTGTACCAACGAGCCAATTAGACTCAATACAAGTATTAACAGATTACCTGGTACCAAGCTCGCTGTTCTTCTATTCATTCAAATCTCCCGGATAATTCGCAGATAACTCAGGTTCCCGACAAGCTTAGGAAATCTATCCCTGAAAAAGTTCATATCGAGGAATATCGCCGATTAATCCTGAACCCAATTAATCGTGCACGAGTAGCCTGTGTCCAAAATGCTAATTTTCAACATCTCATACAAAACAAGTGGATTCGGGCAACGTGCCATGCAAATCATTGTCTTACAAATGTCATCTTTAACCTCCTAATCTGTTGCAATTAACCTGTACGCATAGATGGAGTTGTTGCATTATTTTTCAATGACTGAATAGTATTCATTTTTTTAAAAGTACATACTCTGCGTCTCATGGCAAAATCCAGTTATTTCTCACGCATCTTCGGCAGATCTCCTGTTTCGCCGTTACAGAAACACATCGCCACCGTAATCGCTTGCGCAGAGCAACTCGTGCCTTATTTTGAAGCTGTTTTTAAAAACGATTGGGACGAAGCTGCAAAGATTCAGGAAAAACTGGCTGCACTTGAAGGTGAAGCCGATGACACCAAAAATAATCTGCGTATGAACCTGCCGACAAGTCTGTTCATGCCTATGGATCGTAGAGATATTCTCGAAGTCCTGGAAATGCAGGATACGATTGCGAATAAAGCGAAAGACATTTCAGGACTGACACTGGGACGCAAGATCTCCATCCCGGTTACACTTGCGGGTGACTTTATGGCATTCCTGCATCGCTGCATTGATGCCGCAAAACAGGCTCAGATCGCAGTTAATGAACTGGACGAATTGGTAGTCACCGGTTTCCAGGGTGACGAAGCAACGCGTGTTAAAAAAATGATTACTGAACTACACACCATAGAACGTGAAACCGATGTTATTCAGGTCAAACTACGTGCCTCACTCCATGCACTTGAAAGTGGCCTGCCACCGATCGATGTTATGTTTATTTACAAAATAATCGAATGGATTGGTGATCTGGCCGATGCATCGCAAAGTGCCGGCAATCACCTGCAATTAATACTTGCTAAATAATTCTTCAAAAACCAACCCTCTTTAAACTTACACGTCAGAGACATATTAACCCATGGAACATGCAACAGTTCTCTTGATGCTTGCCGGTGTCTTCGGTTTATTTATGGCCTGGGGCATTGGGGCCAATGATGTCGCTAATGCGATGGCCACATCTGTCGGTTCAAGGGCACTGACAATAAAATCAGCTATTTTTGTTGCCGCTATCTTTGAGTTTTCAGGTGCCTATCTGGCGGGTGGCGAAGTCACTTCCACCATCAGAAAAGGCATCATTGATGCTTCCCTCTTATCCGATAACCCTGAAATATTGGTCTATGGAATGCTGGCTTCATTGCTGGCGGCAGGAACATGGTTGTTAATTGCTTCACGTTATGGCCTACCGGTATCAACAACACATTCCATTGTCGGCGCTATTGTCGGCTTTGCGACTGTTGTTGTCGGTGTGGAAGCCGTCAAATGGGCCAAGGTTCACACCATTATCATTAGTTGGGTGGTCTCGCCCATACTCGCTGGAACCCTGTCCTACTTATTATTTCGCAGCGTACAGAAACTCATTCTGGGTACAGCGGATCCATTCAAATACGCACAACGTTATGTGCCTTTCTATATATTTTTAACCGGTTTCATGCTCTCTCTGGTCACCTTCTTTAAAGGTCTAAAACACATAGGTATTGAGCTATCGAAACTGGATTGTTATGCGTATGCTCTAATCGTTGGGCTAATCTCCGCTGTCATCGGTAAAATATTAATCAGCCGCATCAAAAAACAGACTGAAGGTGAAGCAGCCTTTCATTTTCAAAGTGTCGAAAAAATATTTGGCATTCTCATGATCTTTACAGCATGTGCAATGGCTTTCGCACATGGCTCCAATGACGTCGCAAATGCCATAGGTCCTGTTGCTGCTGTGGTGAGTATCGTGAATAGTGGCGGCATAATCAGTCAGAAATCACCCCTTCCCATCTGGGTCTTGCTCCTTGGTGCAACAGGCATTGTGCTCGGTTTGGCAATGTATGGCCATAAGGTCATCGCGACGATAGGCAACAGTATCACCGAATTAACACCAAGCCGCGGTTTTTGTGGTGAATTGGCCGCATCAACCACTGTGGTACTGGCATCGGGAACAGGTATTCCCATATCAACGACACACACGCTGGTGGGCGCGGTACTCGGTGTCGGTCTGGCTCGGGGAATATCAGCATTGAACATGCGTATGATTGGATCGATCTTTATGTCGTGGATAATTACACTGCCCGCAGGCGCCATACTATCGATTATTTTCTTCTATATGCTCCAGGCATTACTCTGACGACACCCTAAATCCAGTAAGCCGTCTTCGTCATCACTTTTGAACATAGCTGCATTATCTTTTTGACTGGTGTGGGTAATTCTGCGGCACCTGCATGATTAGCTACACTTGCATGGTGTACTTCATCTTCCCGCATCTGCTCCAGTACAGCTCGGCTTTTCAAATCTCTCTCTGATATCTCTTGTAAATGCCCATCCAAATGAGTCACTACCTGATTTTCGGTTTCAACAACAAAACCGAGATTCCACCTATCTCCAATGAAACCAGCCAAAGAACCGATAGTAAAAGAACCAAAAAACCAGACAGGCTCCAGATAACTGGTACGTCCACCCAACTCACGCAAGCGTTCCTCGCACCAGACCAGATGATCCATCTCCTCTTCTGCGGATCTTTCCATCGCTTCTCGCACCTGACTATCACGAGCGGTAATTGCTTGAGCCTTATATAACGCCTGGGCCGAAACTTCACCGGCATGGTTAACCCGCATCAAACTCTCCGATAGCCGCCTTTCACCTTCTGACAACACCGAATGCTCAACCCGATCAGCCGGGTAAGCGCGTAATATCTGTTGAGGCTGGCTTATGAATGCCCCCAGATACCCATCAACGGTACTAATGAAACCATCCAAAACGCTATAATTTCGCTCGCTCATATTGAACCATTATGCCATTTGACCAGGGGAATTTATGGTTGTGTCCTGCATTTGTTCAGGATACATCGCTGTCTTTGGGCGAGAAAATGGCTAAAATTGCCATAGATAACCCGGCATGGAAGGCCAGCATATTGTATTGACAGCCCAGTGGTCAATCCGTACCATTCCGCCCTTTCCCGGTGACCATTTCTTTTAAGGTACATTCTTGAGTAATGTGTTGTTATTATTATACACGGTAGATCGATGAAGACCTATACAGCAAAACCCTCTGACATCAGACAGGATTGGTACGTTGTGGATGCCAGCGGCAAAACCCTGGGCCGACTCGCAACCGGGATTGCCAGACGTTTGCGCGGCAAACACAAACCGGAATACACACCGCATATGGATACGGGTGATTATATCGTCGTGATTAATGCCGAAGAAGTGAAGGTGACCGGCAATAAAAGCACGGACAAATTATATCATCGTCACACCGGCTTTCCGGGTGGTTTGAAATCCATCACGTTTGACAAGTTGCTTGACAAGAAACCGGAGATGATCATCGAGAAGGCAGTTAAAGGCATGCTCCCAAGAGGGCCTCTTGGTAGAGACATGTATCGCAAACTCAAGGTTTATGCGGGGACGGAACACAGGCATTCTGCTCAACAACCAAAAATACTGGAAATCTAGGAAATGGCTACAGATACCTACTACAGTACCGGTCGTCGCAAGAGTTCAACGGCACGCGTCTTCATGAGAACTGGTGGTGGCGACATCACTATAAACAACAAAACGCTGGAAGGATATTTTGGGCGTGAGACAGGTCGTATGATCATCCGTCAGCCGCTGGAAACAGTCGAACTACTTGGTAAAATGGACCTCAATATCACTGTCAAGGGTGGCGGCATTACGGGACAGGCCGATGCAATCCGTCACGGAATCACCAGAGCCTTGATCAGATATGATGAAACACTACGTAAGCCACTTCGCCAGGCGGGCTTTGTCACCCGTGATTCGCGTGAGGTTGAGCGTAAGAAGGTTGGCCTGCATAAAGCACGTAAGCGCCCGCAATTCTCAAAACGTTAAAAGTTACGTATCACCGAAAAAAGTTCATCCTCTTTTTTTCGTCATCCACCACCGGGAACTGCCGGTAAAAATTGCGCGGATTGATTCTGTTGCACTGACTTTTCTTCTCTGAATGCCGCCCTTCTGGCGACGTTTCCACCTCGATCCATTCAGTTACAAGTTCCTCCATGAGTTACACAAATATTTTTAGTTAATTATATAATACGGCAGTTACATGGGGGTTCGTCTAATGGTAGGACTGCGGACTCTGACTCCGCCAGTAGAGGTTCGAATCCTCTACCCCCAGCCAGTATAATCCATGTGTTATCAATTGAATTCACGTAAAGATATGTTTTCCCGATTAAAAAACCTGGCTTTGTTGAAGTCGAACAAGGTGTTGTTCGGACGCAAACTACGCTACGCTGCCTGGTCGTTATGCGGAAATCGTATTAGCTATCCGATATTGAATTATGGTCTTGAAGCAAACCAACCACTGTGCAGCCAAAAGAAAACAAAATGGAGAATAAATGACACAACCGAACATCATTCAAACAATACTCAAAGACAGTAATTATCATCTTGCCCTGTTTTCAGTAGATGAAATTAAAGCCTTGCGTAAAGAGGTTTTTATTAAAACCACCAGAGGCAGCGAAAAATTCTCTGACGATGATTTTGATTTATACTCTCTAAATAAAGGAGATCTTTTAATTTGCCGAACAAATGGAAATCCAAAACTAGTTGGTAAATCAGCTTTAGTTGCTAAAGATTACCCCTATGTTTATGAAGCACACTTGTTCAAGATACGACCAGATGCAAATCTAATTAATTCTGAAACTCTTGCTGTTTATTTAAATACATCTCACGGAAAATCTGAAATAGAAAAATTCTCTATGCAAGGCAATCAAGCTAATTTTAGCTTGGCTAAATTTAAAGAAATCAGAGTTCCAAGGTTTTCTATAGAATTTAATAGTTTTATTGAAAACATAGTCAATTTTTCTTTTTCTACTCTCAGTGAATCAGAATATAGTTACCAACAAGCTCAAACCGCCCTTCTCACCGAGCTAGGGCTAAACGACTGGCAACCCAGGCACCAACTCACCTTTATCAAAAATTATTCTGATACTGAACAGGCAGAACGTTTTGATGCGGAATATTTTCAGCCGAAATATGAAGAAATCGAGCAAGCAATTAAGCAGTACTCTGGTGGTTATTCAACTATTGGCGAAGAATTCACGCAAAACAAGAGCACTTTTAAGATTGATGATAAAAGGACCTATCAGTATGTCGAAATTGGTAGCGTCAATGTTTCAAATGGTGAAATTTCAGCAAATGAAGTTATTGGCGAGGAATTGCCGGCCAATGCAAAAAGATCCTTGAAGAAGAATGACGTAATCGTGTCAAAAGTCAGGACATACAGAGGGGCAATAACTATTGTTGAAGAAAGTGGATATATAGGGAGCGGGGCATTTACCGTGCTTCGAGAAAATGGGCGTATTAACAAAGAAACACTTCTTGCTTTTCTTCATTCAAAACCCCTCTTGGCATGGTCACTTAAACCAAATACTGGAACATCATATCCAGTCATAATTGACGATGACATTTTGAACTTGCCTATGCCCCTTCTCCCTGAAGCCAAACAAGCCGAAATCCAACAAAAAATCACCGAATCCTTTAACCTACGCAAACAGTCCAAGCACCTGTTGGAAAGTGCAAAAAAAGCAGTCGAAATGGCAATTGAGCAAGACGAACAGACAGCGATTCACTGGCTGAAAAATGAAACCAAGGAAACGCGAATATAACGAGTCGATTAACTGACCACGACCTGACAATCACCCTCTCTTATCCAGCCATTTTCCCACTGCGGGTGGAATCATTTGTTGTGCTTTACCACTCACAAAAATACCGATATGCCCACCTGGAAATTCAAGCTCTGTATAGTCTTTGCTTGATACGCAGCCGGCAAGTGCTTTTGATGAATCGGGTGGCACCAGGTGATCGGCTGTCGCATAGATGTTGAGTATCGGAACGGTGATATTTTCCAGGTCCACCGTATCATCGCCGATTTTAACGCTGCCTTTAACCAATCCATTTTCCTGATAAAATTGTTTGGCAAATTCTCTCAAAGTTTCTCCTGCTTGATCAGGACTGTCGAAAATCCATTTTTCCATACGCATGAAATTACGTAATTTTTCGGTATCATCGAGAATGTTCACTACATCGACATATTTCTGCCCCATCATCTGAAACGGCTTCATGGATAGATAAACTGCGTTCATATCATCACCGGAAATATTACCTTCGGTGTCGACAAGTAAATCGACATCGACGTGACGTATCATTTTGCCTAACAGATCATTTTTAGTGTGAAAATCAACCGGAGTAACCACGGTGGTCAGGTTTTTAATTTTTTCCTGATGCAATGCCGTGTAACAAAGGCTAAATACTCCACCCTGACAAATTCCAAAAAGATTTATCTGGTACAGATCATTTCTGTCACACACCACATCAACACAACGATCAATATAACCGTTAATATAGTCTTCAAGTACTAGATAACTGTCACTTGCATCCGGATAGCCCCAATCAATCAGGTAGACATCTAAACCTGCATCCAGCATGCCCCGGATCATTGAGCGATCCTTTTGCAGGTCGGCCATATACGGTCGATTGACCAGGGCATAGATGATCAATACCGGGATGGGGTTTTGTTTTTCGACTCGTGGTCGGTAATGATAGAGTGTCATTTTGTCTTCTTCGTAAACGACATCTCTCGGTGAAATACCATCTTCAAGTTCGCCAATTTTGCCTAAGGTATTCAGACCCTTTGCCAACTTGCCGTTGAAGTCTGATATTTCCTGAATAATTTCACCATATCTCATTTGAAAAGGAATCATGTTTTACGCCCTGGTACTCGTAAATATTTAAAATCTAGATATCGATGACAATCGTTTTTTTGGAAGAGGATTTTTTAGTTGTCTTTTTTGCTCTCTTCTTTGTTGTCTTTTTAGTTGTCTTCTTTGCCGTCTTTTTTGCCGTTTTCCTTGATATTTTTTTTGTTACCTTAGCAGGCGTCCGCTTCTTTGCTGTCTTTTTGGCTGACTTTTTCCTGGCTTTCTTTTTGGTAACCGTTGGTTTCGATTGCGTTGATAATGAGGATTGCTTCTTACCTTCCAGCAATCGGCGTAATGCCTGAATTTCGTTTTCCAGAGAGGTTATCTTTGTTGCAGATTTCGACTGATTACGTTGCATAGCCTGAATACGTTTCGAGACTGTATTCATGTCTATACGTGTGGGTATATTAAGTTTTGCCAGAATCATATCCATCACTTTGCCGTTATGTTGTTTTACGGCAAGTGAGGCATTGGTCAGACGACCATATAGCTCTGAGTATTCATCTGTGTAAACGAGTTCAGCATAGGCCTTTTCATTGCAATCAACCCATAGATCATAGACTTCGCGTAAACTATTGATTGTTTCTCCTTGCTCAGACATTTGCAGGATTCTGAGACGCATGGACTCCAGAGCCTCAACACCGACTTTATTCATTTGTGTGTTATATTCACTGGCAACTTGCTGATATTCCTTGAACAGTTTAATGCCATCTTGCATCTGTTCTTGCGTTTTACGATGCGGACCAAAACCAGGCATAGCCAGCAGTTTGTCTATGAAAGATGTCAGCCCTGCAATTTCCAAATGTTCATTATCAAAGCTATCCTTTATAAAGGGCGGAACTGCAAATAAACCTTGCATACTGACATTTGCTTCTTTCAGAGCAGAATTCATAGCCTCGAAAATATCGTTCAAGACTTTCTGCCAATCATTCGGCTCGCCGCTCGATTCCTTTAGGCTCTCAAAAAAATTGTTGAACTGCTCTCCCATAAAGTACAACAGCTTTCCCTGCTGCATTATCTTGCTGTAAAAGTCCTGAGTCTGGCCTGATACGGAAGGAGAAGCGTCATTCCACCAGCTATTCATGGCTTGAGACATCGGGTTGATCCCTGAAGAGGAGTCTGACATAAACTGCTGAAATGAAGACCACGCATCCATATACTGCTTTTGATTCTGAAACCAGTCTTGTTGATTGCTCCGACCACCACTATTCATCCAGTCTGTATTCCAGAAAGGAAATTGTGTTTTGTCATTCATACACTAAATTCTCGAAAATATTTCTGTTATCGCCTGCGGGTGCTTGTACGCAATGGTATAAGGCTCAAATGAATTGTTGAGTAAATATGCTACCATTAAAAATGGTGCGCTGCAATATTTCAGTGTTTAACGTGGCTATAATGCATTATACGGCGTGGGACTAATAATATGCCCTAACTGGTTGTAAAATCCCTTCAAAATAATCGCTTTTCCGGACTGTTTTGAAACCGTTTTAGCGAAGCAATTATTTCGTCTTTTGCTGCCTGCGCATCACACCATCCTCCAATCTTAACCCATTTATTCGGCTCCAGGTCTTTATAGTGCTCAAAGAAATGTGTTATCAGATTAAGCAATGCAGGCTGTACATCCTGGTAAGAGTGAATCGAACCATGAAATCTGGATACTGAGTCAATCGGTACTGCCATAATCTTGCCATCACTCCCGGCTTCATCAGTCATCTCCAACAAACCAATGGGGCGGCAACGCATGACAGATCCATGAATTAAGGGTATTGGTGTGGCCACGATAACATCAACGGGATCATCATCTTCCGCTAATGTTCTGGGTATATAGCCATAGTTGCAAGGGTAGCGCATTGAGGTATTCAAAAAACGATCCACAAACATGGCGCCGGAGTCCTTGTCCAATTCATATTTGACCGGCTCACCATTCAATGGAATCTCAATGATCGCATTAATCTCTTCCGGCGGGTTTCTTCCGGCATCAACCCTGTCTAGATTCACAAACTTCTCCTGAATTACCCTTGTTTTATTTATTCATACGGCTTTCAATTAGCTGCTCAACCACAGAAGGATCCGCCAGCGTACTTGTGTCGCCCAATGCCTCTATCTCATTTTCTGCAACTTTGCGTAAAATCCTGCGCATGATTTTTCCCGAACGCGTCTTTGGAAGGCCGGGAGCCCACTGTAATAAATCAGGAGAAGCAATGGGACCTATCTCTTCACGGACGTGAATAACCAGTTCTTTACGCAACTCCTCGCTTTCCTCAATCCCGGACATTAACGTTACATAAGCATAAATACCCTGTCCTTTAATGTCATGGTGATACCCAACAACAGCGGCCTCTGCGACTGCTGCATGGAGCACTAATGCGCTTTCAACTTCTGCAGTGCCCATACGATGTCCAGACACATTAATCACATCGTCTACTCGGCCAGTGATCCAGTAATAGCCATCTTCGTCACGTCTTGCGCCATCACCTGTAAAATAAGCACCTGGGTACATTTTGAAATACGTGTCGATGAATCGTTGGTGATCACCATAAATGGTACGCATTTGACCCGGCCACGAACGCTTGATAACTAAATTACCTGAGGCGGCACCTGCCAATTCTTTACCTTGCTCATCGACAATCGCAGGCTCGACGCCAAAAAAAGGGCGGGTTGCAGAGCCTGGTTTCAGGGAGGTCGCTCCAGGTAGTGGCGTAATCATATGTCCCCCGGTTTCTGTTTGCCACCAGGTATCAACGACAGGACATTTACCATTACCGACAACATTGTAATACCAGTCCCAGGCTTCCGGATTGATCGGCTCACCGACAGAACCCAAAACTCGTAGACTGGAACGATCTGTCTTTTCTACAAACTCATCACCTTGTCCCATCAACATTCGAATAGCTGTAGGTGCCGTGTAAAATGAGTTTACTTTCCATTTATCCACCACTTGCCAGCAACGACTGGCATCAGGGAAATTTGGCAATCCTTCAAACATCAATGACGTAGCCCCATTGGCAAGTGGTCCGTAAACAATATAAGAGTGACCGGTGACCCAACCGACATCTGCAGTACACCAGTAGATTTCACCTTCCTGATAATCAAACACATACTTATGTGTCATGGCTACGTATAACAGGTAACCGCCCGTAGTATGCAATACACCTTTCGGTTTGCCTGTTGACCCCGAGGTATAAAGAATAAATAAAGGATCTTCTGCATCCATCTCTTCCGGTGGACAGTCCCCTGACACTGACGCCATGGCTTCGTGATACCAAACATCTCTGTCATCATTCCAGTCAATATCTCCACCCGTACGTTTGACGACAATACATGTCTTCACATTTGGGCAACCAGCCAGGCCTTTATCAGCATTGGCCTTCAATGGAATTTGTTTCTTACCGCGCAAACCATAGTCACTGGTAATTACAATCTGACAATCGGAGTCATTAATACGATCACGGAGTGCATCAGGAGAAAATCCACCAAAGACGACGGAATGAACTGCACCTATACGGGTACAAGCCAACATCGCGACCGAGGCTTCCGGAATCATGGGCATATATAAACACACCCGATCACCTTTTTTCACGCCGCGTACCTTCAGTACGTTGGCAAAACGACAAACTTCCTCGTGTAATTCCCTGTAGGTAATTTGACGATCTGCTTCAGGATCATCACCTTCCCAAATAATTGCGACTTGATCTCCTCGTGTTTCCAGATGCCTGTCAAGACAGTTGCAGGAAACATTCAGTTTACTGCCTGCAAACCATTTAATATCAACATCAGTACCAAAATCGCAGGATTGAACCTCATCCTGTCGCCTGAACCAGCTTATAAATTTATCAGCCTGTTCCGCCCAAAATTCATCAGGGTGCTCAATTGACCTCTGGTACATTTCCAGATATTGCGCGTTACTGATATGGGCATTCTTTCCAGTGGATTCAGGAACCGGGTACACTTTAATTTCCGACATCGGCCTTCTTCACCTTTCAGGTTAATTCAATTAATTACTTTGGAGTCAATCTCATTGCTTGAGTATGGGTATTACATACGACTATAAGGATGGCTGACAACAGTCTTGTTACCAGTGATTTTTCCAGGCAGGCCTGGACCAAATTGACCATGCAAATCGGCCAAGGGGATAGTTTTTTGGTCCACATCAAAATTTTGTTGCTTTTTGCAATCGTTGGAAATGACTCCCGAGTACCCACAACCACGACATGGAAGATATCCTCCATGTCTGAAGATCGACCATAGCAAGCATCTTGGGCATTCCAGCGAGTGATAGCATGACAACCACTCAGCACCACCACCCAGTGACAAGACGATCCATTAAATTCTCACGGGCACATGCTTGCCCGAATAATACTGCGTCGCCATCGTCCGAAACACTCAAAACCCCTTTGGCGCCTTTAATGCTCACATCCCCTAAAGCACCGTCGAAAAACTCCAGTTCTGGAATTCCTGGAACGGCACGCAACGCAGAGGCAATTTGCTTCCGTACATCCCAGGCAAACTCCCCTGCATTGTCATGCTTGCCACAATCCTGTCAGTCGCACGCACCCGGAAAAGGTTGCAAGAAGATTTTCCTGTACTCCCCGGGTACAACACTTCCTGTTACGGTATTATCTGAAACTGATTTCCACCCTTCTGTTTCTGGCACGACCTTCTCTTGTATCGTTAGACGCCACCGGACTCCTTTCACCCATGCCTCGAGCATTCAAACTCGATGCTGGAATTCCTCTTGAAATCAGGTAATCAACAACAGCCCGAGCACGACGTTCCGATAAAGCCTGATTGTACGAATCAGATAACCGGCTATCGGTATGACCCACCACATCTATCTGCAAACCTGAACTGTATCTAATCTTTCTCAATGCACTATCCAGCATAGACCTGGCCTCACTCGTCAAAACGGAACTGTCACTGGCAAAATGTACGCCTCGTAAGGACAAAACAGGACTATGTTCAATTTTAATTGTACAACCATAAACATCCACTGTATTCCCAACCGGAGTAGTCGAACAAATATCTTCACTATTTGGCACACCATCGCCATCAACGTCCAGGTTAGGAGCCGCTGCCATTACCGGTGTTGGTTCTTCCTCCATCATGTGGTCATCACCGCATGAAGGATCAGTTCTTCCCGTAGCACCAGTCCAGCATTCCCCAAAACCACTGTTCCATATCTGCCCGGAACCAGCACTCCAGTATGTGTATTCATCAGCAAACGCTCTACGACTATCCATTACACCACCCACTGAAAACACTAAAAGTAGCACGAATGGTATATGTAATCTTTTTATCATTTCTCGACTCCCTATTTCAACTATCAAAGATAAAATTAATATCTTGCATCTAAATCTCACTTAACATACATCTTCAACAAAATCCCTGACTGTTCACTTGAGCAAACTGTGCCACCACTGCAGGCAACTTCGGGGTAAAGCTGACCGTGGGCAGCTTACATTCAAAATGTTCGCAACCAGCACGCCATACCAAGTAAGACTGGCACAGATTCAAGGCATCAGCCACACCCAACAGCCAGCTGTTGTGAAGGTCGACAACTCAGAGTACGGACATTTTTTCGGCAGAGGCAGCAGCTTCGCAACTTAACCAACAAGATTCCTTTCGGCCACCACCGTCTGCGGGATGTTACCTCTTAAAGTAACGACCTTCAACATATTCGTCCACGATTACTCGAAACTCTTCAGCAATATTATCACCTCTGAGCGTCATCGCCTTCTTCCCGTCGATAAATACCGGAGCGACGGGTGTTTCTCCGGTTCCCGGCAAGCTAATGCCAATATCAGCATGCTTGCTCTCGCCAGGACCATTTACCACACAACCCATCACTGCCAGAGTCATGTCCTCAACGCCCACATATCTCTCCCGCCACATGGGGATCTGACTACGAACGTAAGCCTGAATAGTGTTGGCAAGCTCCTGGAATACTGTACTGGTGGTTCTACCACAACCCGGGCAAGCAGTGACCAACGGTGTAAATGATCGCAAACCCATGGTCTGTAACATTTCCTGGGCGACGATTACCTCGTTGGTTCTATCTCCGCCCGGTTCCGGTGTCAACGACACGCGAATCGTATCACCTATGCCTTCTTGCAGCAGTACCGACATACCCGCCGTTGAAGCGACAATTCCCTTCGTTCCCATACCTGCCTCAGTAAGACCCAAGTGGATTGCATAATCACAGCGGGCACCAAGATCACGATAGACAGAAATTAATTTTTGTACGCCACTAACCTTACATGAAAGAACAATCTGATCCCGAGCTAATCCGATCTTCTCAGCTCTTTCTGCACTTCTGAGAGCAGAGACAATCAAGGACTCCTGCATCACCTCATCTACATCACGAGGCACAGCCAACTTGGCATTATCATCCATCATGTGGGTGAGTAGTTGTTGATCCAGGCTGCCCCAGTTCACACCAATACGAACAGGCTTTTTATACTGAATAGCCTTTTCGATCATTATCGCAAATTGATCTTCTTTTTTCTTGCCAAAGCCCACATTGCCCGGATTAATCCGATATTTTGCCAGGGCTTCCGCACAATCGGGATATTTTTCCAGCAAAGCATGACCATTGTAATGAAAATCACCCACCAAAGGCACATAACAACCCATGGCATCCAATTTCTCCCTGATTAAAGCCACCTGGCTGGCCGATTTCTCAGTATCTACTGTTATTCGCACGAGTTCCGAACCTGCAGCTGCAAGTTGCTGGACTTGCTTCGCCGTTGACTCGGCATCCCCGGTATCTGTGTTGGTCATGGACTGTACCACAACAGGCGCACCGCCACCGATCATGACAGAACCGACCTTAACCGTGACACTATCTCTTCTTTTCACCGGATTATTTTTTACAGACATTCAAATATCTTAATGTTTCGCATGCTGAGGGGAGTCTAACCTTAGGAAGATCAGTGTCAATAGAACCTTAAGCAGGACTTGTAGCGGTAACCTTTATAAATGTAATAGCGGCATAATCAGTATCATGATTAGTTGTTATATTTCATAATGGTTCTGGTTCATTGATACTGAAAAAGAAACACAGCTTTTTTGGAGAAAAAATTCCAAGATTAATGAGTTAGAAAAAGTAGAGGTTGCGACCGAAGAAAACGTGAAAACACTCGGCGGCACTGTTGGTTGGGGTGCCGCTGGTGCACTTATTTTAGGTCCAGTCGGTTTGTTGGCAGGTCTCCTTCTGGGTGGCAAGAAGAAAGAAGTTACTTTTATTGCAAAATTTAAGGACGGAAGGAAGTTGCTTGCATCCACTAGATAGTAAAACGTTCACCAAATTTCAAGCAGCAGTATCTTAGGTAAACACATAGCAAGGCAAATGCACAATGAAGAAAAATTATGAAACAATTCTCGGGGCAATTTTTATGCTTGCTGTGCTCCCGGGAACATCCTGCGCGGAAATAACAATTGGGCGCTGGTGTGACAAGTCTGTTCCGAATATGCCGCAATTCAATCAAATTATGGAAATCGTGGCATTAGATAGCGGCGAGGTAGAGGTTCGTTATACGTTTAGGTGACGGCTCATCTGGAGTATACGAACTCACAGAGGCATCAGACGGAGTCTACAATCACATTGCAAGTAGCTTCGGGGATAAATATCGAGTGGTACCAACTACCGGAGAACTCCAACTTCTGGACGATGATGGATTAATTCGAATAGCATCTAGATTGGAAAATAAACCAACAAAAGGTGAGTGTTTAAAATAATATGCAATTGTCACATAACAACTGCATGCAGCCGACCCACTTTCCGCTTCGCCTTCGGCTACGCTACAAGCGGGCAGCTGATGCAGGACATTAGATTTCACTAAGGAGTGTACATGACCAACTCAACTTTAATTGAGGACTTTGATAATGCGATGATGGAAATTTATCAAAGAGCACTATCAGAGACTGGCTATCGGGCATCAATATTTCTAAAGATGCTCCTTGAATTACATGGCCTGGAAACTGCACGTCGTTTGATTCACTCGCCAAAAATCTCTGCTGGTTATACTGCACTATGGGACCTTGACCGTCTTGATTTAACAGTTGAAGCCCTAATTATAGAAAACACTAAATGGCATGAGTTATTCTCACCAGAAGAACTTACAATATGCAGAGATAGGTTAATGGAATATCGCTATCTGCCAAAGGAGCAGCACGCCAGTGAATAAACGGCAGGTGCCAGAGAGCAGTGCTGTAGTGGTTCGGTATTTCCGTACCAGTCGATAGGTTTTTTTCATGCGATTTGCTTCTCAGTATTCAGATTTGATAATGCATCTACCATGATTTTTTGCAAAACATTGTCGTCCGCATCCCTTCGCGAACTGTATGAATAGGAAGGATGATTCTCTTTGTTGGGATGTGTAGGCTAAATCAAAAGAGCACCTGACATTTTTCCGCTACGCTCTAAAATGCAGGTGAACTCGGTCGTTAGGCGCAATTGAGTAAGGTCAGAGGAGCCATCGCTCTAAAAGCGCAAATACGCTGCAAAAACGAAATACAGAACCAGAATCCTTAATACATCAGACCTCTCTTAATTATAGATGCAGCATGATCAGACTAATCCGATCAAACACATTATTGATAAATAGTTTTTTAGATATATTTTACATGCGATACTGGCAGCCACTATGATTAGAAAAAATGAATACACCTACGAGGATCTGATTAAATCAGGAAAAGGTGAGTTGTTTGGAAAGGGTAATGCGCAATTGCCAGCACCACCGATGCTCATGTTTGATCGGATCACAACTATCAATAATGAGGGAGGAGAATTTGATAAAGGATTGGTTGTCGCTGAGCTAGACATCACACCAGATCTCTGGTTTTTTGATTGTCATTTTTATACTGATCCTGTAATGCCTGGTTGTCTCGGACTTGACGCTATGTGGCAATTACTGGGATTTTATATGGGTTGGACAGGCGCCCCGGGGAAAGGTCGTGCACTAGGTGCTGACCAGGTAAAATTTTCCGGCCAGGTACTACCGACTGGCGGCATGGTTACTTACACTGTCAACGTTAAAAGACTCGCTGTTAGAAAACTGGTGATGGGTGTCGCCAACGGAACAATGGCTATTAATGGTAAAGAAATTTACCATGCCAAAAATCTGCGTGTGGGTTTGTTTAAATCAACAGAAGGTTTTTAGGAAGGAAAATTTTAATGAAGCGTGTTGTAATTACCGGACTTGGTATTGTATCCAGTATTGGAAATAACAAAACAGAAGTTACTGAGTCCCTGAAAACCGGTAAATCCGGCATTGAGTACTGTAAAGAATATGCTGAGCTTGGATTTCGCTCTCACGTCCATGGTCCAATTCGACTCAACACTGACGAATTGATTGATAGAAAACTGAAACGCTTTATGGGCGATGCTGCTGCATTTGCTTTTTTGGCGATGCAAGAAGCGATAGAAGACTCAGGTCTGACCGAAGATCAAATTTCGAGCCCAAGAGTCGGAGTCATTTCCGGTTCAGGCGGTGGTTCAAACAAAAATATGGTTGCATCCGTGGATTTGATGCGTGCGAGAGGAGCAAACAAGGTAGGACCGATGATGGTCCCTCGAATTATGGCAAGTACAACCAGTGCCTGTCTTGCTGTTGCCTATAAAATCAAGGGGGTTAATTATTCCATTAGCTCGGCATGTGCAACCAGTACACATTGCATTGGTAATGCCTATGAAATCATACAGGCAGGAAAACAAGATATTATTTTTGCCGGTGGCGCTGATGAAGTGCACTGGAGCAATACCCTGCTATTTGACAGAATGGGGGCACTTTCTTCGTCGTACAACGACGCACCGGAAGTTGCATCACGCCCCTATGACACAAATAGAGATGGTTTTGTTATCTCCGGCGGCGGCGGCGTGCTGGTTCTTGAAGAACTGGAACATGCATTGCAGAGAAATGCACACATCCATGCCGAGATTACAGGTTATGCTGCTACTTCAGATGGTATTGATATGGTTAAACCTTCCGGCGAAGGTGCCGCACGTTGCATGCAAGAGGCAATTGTAACAGTTAATGCGCCTATTGATTATATCAATACCCATGCCACTGGCACACTCGCCGGTGATATCGCTGAGCTTATGGCTATAAAAAAAGTCTTCGGCGAAGATGCTCCCAGGCTCAGCAGCACAAAATCATTAACGGGTCATGGTCTTGGTGCAGCAGGTGCAAATGAAACAATTTATTCAATTTTAATGATGGAAAATGATTTTATCAGTGCTTCTGCGAATGTACGTAATATTGATGAATATGCCTCTAACATGCGTATTATCACAAAAAGAGAAGACCATGCCAGCCTCAACACTGTCATGTCCAATAGCTTTGGTTTCGGTGGAACTAACGCCACTTTAGTTTTGCAGCGGCTTGATTAATACTCATTCCGGCGAACATGCGGTAGCAACAATATGGCAACTGCACAGCTATTTGAAGTACTACTCGGCTGGGCAATGACACTATCCAGTTACCCGGCACCGGCTCAGCCTCCCGTCGTCGAATATAAACCTGAAAGTTATTTTCATGAAAATATTTGCGGTGGAAAATCGTGTAATATCCTCGCCTGGTATGATCGTAACGGTACAATATTCATGAATGATCGACTATCAGAACAGACAGATGTCATGACAAGAAGTATGTTGGTTCATGAGATGGTTCATTCACCTGCAATATCTGAGTGGCAAATATGATAATGGTAATTGTGAAGACCGTGCGCAACGAGAACGGGAAGCCTAATACGCATGGTCGTCCTGCCTTGCCTGCAGAAATAACAGGCAGGCTAACACACTGTTTTTCGAGTAATCAGAATTATTTTTAGGGACACACTTTGAATAGCTACATTCTCATTTCACTGGCCGGAATAGGCGTACTGGGGATCGCATGCCAATGGCTGGCATGGTGGGCACGCCTACCCGCAATATTATTTCTACTCCTCGCCGGCATGATTGTCGGGCCTGTCACCGGTTTATTAAAACCGGACGAACTATTTGGTGACTTATTGTTTCCCATGGTGTCGCTTTCAGTTGCCGTGATTCTTTTTGAAGGCAGTTTGACACTGAAACTGGATGAAATAAAAGGTCTGGGTTCTGTTGTTCGCAATCTGATTACCGTCGGTGCGCTGATCACCTGGCTGATCACAGCGTTAACCACGCATATCCTGATTGATTTCCCTTATGAATTATCATTATTGTTCGGCGCAGTCGTGGTCGTGACCGGGCCAACCGTCATCATGCCCATGCTGCGTACTGTCAGACCAAATGCAAAAATCGCGAATATACTGCGCTGGGAAGGCATTGTTATCGATCCACTCGGTGCGTTGCTGGCTGTGCTTGTATTTGATTTCATTATCTCCAGTCAATCAGGTCATGCGTTGGCAACTGTTTCCCTGGTGTTTGGACGTATCATACTGGTTGGCACAGTATTCGGCACTGCCGCTGCGTTTTTCCTTGGCTTTATACTGCGCCGAAATCTGGTGCCTGAATACCTGCGCAATGTATTTTCCTTGACACTGGTCTTTGCCGTCTATGCAGGCGCAGATAATTTAGCGCACGAATCCGGGTTACTTGCAGTAACGGTCATGGGCATGGTGCTGGCAAATTTAAAAAATACGGATATTGATGACATCCTCGATTTCAAGGAAAACCTGAGTCTTTTACTGATTTCAGGTTTATTTATTATTCTCGCAGCGCGTGTTGAATTTAATCAATTCAGGGAAATCGGTTGGTATGCCTTCGGGATACTTGCACTGATGATGTTAGTGACAAGACCCCTGGCTGTCTGGATATCCACATTCAGATCCGATTTAAAAACCACAGAAAAACTACTACTTTCATGGATCAGCCCAAGAGGAATTGTCGCAGCGGCGGTTGCTTCAGTATTTGCCATTCGTCTTGAAGCGGCAGGCTATGCAGACGCAACTTTTCTGGTTCCTCTTACCTTTTTCATCATTATTGGCACAGTGGTTTTGCAAAGCGCGACTGCCAAACACCTTGCGCATTGGTTGGGCGTTAGAGAACCACCACCCACTGGATTACTCATAGTCGGCTCCGGCAACGTTGCTCGTGCCATCGGTAAGGCACTTCAGGAGTCAGGCTTGCATGTTATCCTCTCGGACAGCAACTGGGAAAATACCAGCCAGGCAAGAATGGGGGGGCTGAATACTTATTTTGGCAACCCGGCATCAGAACACGCTGATCGTAATCTTAATCTTGCCGGCATCGGCAAGATGCTGGCAGTGACCGGGAATGCAAATCAGAATACGCTCGCCAGTCTTCGCTTTAAGTCAGAATTTGGTATGCAAAATATATTTGAGTTAAAAACAAATAGAGAACAAATCATCGCAGAGAAACACACACACTCGGCAAGAAATCGTGGTTATCAATTATTTAGCAAAGAGATCACCTATGGCCAGATTGCGTCACTTTTGCGTCAGGGTGCGGAAATCAAAAGTACACAACTCAGTGATGAATATGACTATGCAGCCTATATCAGCAACCGGGTAGAACAATTAATCCCGTTATTTGCGCTTGATCAACGTAAACGTTTGCAGATATTTACTGCCGAAAAAGAAATTACGCCAGGATCGGGTTGGACTGTTATGAGTCTACTCCATACACCCGCTAAACTGTCACCATCCCCCAATTAGGCCCATTCAGGTTGCTATTATCGTCCGCTGACCTGACCAGCTAATGACTTAAGCCACATCCGGCGACGGTAGTCGCAACGAATGCAGCGGGCGGACCGTCTCGTCATCCGTAACAGTCACGGTTACGGGAGAGAATGAGCCGACCACCCATGCAAAACAATTTCCGGCTATTCTGTCCATGCAGCCACTACCGCAAGAGTGCCTCGATATTCGTCCTGACCGCATTGAACGACGGATTGCCCGGAATGGTATCAAGCAGGCCCACCGTGTCGCGAATACCAAACAGGTAGCGACCCAGCAAGAGTCCGTCACTCTGGTTGGGATCACCGCCGCTGCCATCCACGTCAAGACGACCGCTGGCGAAAGCTCCCGCAATATTCGCCGTGACCGCATTGAACGAGGGACTCCCCGGAATCGTATCAAGCAAGCCCGTCGCATCACGAATACCAAACAGGTAGCGGCCCAGCAAGAGGCCGTCACTCTGGTTAGGATTACCACCGCTGCCATCCACATCAAGACTCACCGCCGCTGTCTCCGTCACCGTCACGGTTACGGTGGCCGCCGTGACGGTACGATAGGTGGTGTCGGTACTGGTCACCGTATGCGTGAGTTGCACGGTCTCGTCGTCTGTATCAGCGTCTTCCACTCCCGTCACGGTGATGGTTTTGGCGGTATTCCAGTCGGTGGTGCCAAACATCAGTGAGGTGGGACTCACCGTCACAGCAGCGGCATTGGAATGGGTCACGCTAATCGTCACTGCCTCCGTCGGTGGGGTATTCAGGCGCAGTGTATACATGCCAGTCCCACCACGCTCATTGACTGTTAGCGTCGTGGTACTCACGGTCACGCCAGGCGTGTCGTTATCATTCAAGGTCACAGCGACGGAGTCTATCGTCACGCCACTGGCATAGTCGGCATCTGTGCTTGTCGCCGTATGCGTGAGTTGCACGGTCTCGTGGTCCGCATCTGTGTCTTCAACACCACTCACGGTCACTGTCTGGACACTGTTCCAGTTGTCTGTGGTAAATGTCAGTGAGGTGGCACTGAGGGTCACTGCAGTGGTATCGGGATTGCTCACGTTAAGCGTCACCGGCACGGTCGGTCGCTTGGTCAACGCCAGTGTATAGGTGCCATTGCCGCCTTCGTCGACCGCCAGCGTGGTCGGGCTCACGGTCACGCCCGCCGTCTCATCATCATCCACCGTCACTGCCACCGCACTTATCGTCACGGCACCCCCATTGTAGTCAGGGTCGGTACTGGTCGCCGTATGCGTGAGTTGCACGGTTTCGTCGTTCGCATCCGTGTCTTCAACACCACTCACGGTCACCATCTGGACACTGTTCCAGTTGTCTGTGGTAAAGGTCAGTGAGGTGGCACTGAGGGTCACCGCACTGGCATCGGGATTGCTCACGTTAATCGTGACATCGTTGGCCGGTGGGGTATTCAACCGTAGCGTATACTCGCCACTGCCGGCTTCACCGACCGCCAGCGTGTTCGGGCTCACGGTCACGCCCGCCGTGTCATCATCATCCACCGTCACCGCCACCGCACTGATCGTCACGGTACCCCCATTGTAGCCAGGGTCGGTACTGGTCGCTGTATGCGTGAGTTGCACGGTCTCGTCGTTCACATCAGTGTCCTCAACACCACTCACCGTCACCGTCTGGACACTGTTCCAGTTGTCTGTGGTAAAGGTCAGTGAGGTGGCACTAAGGGTCACCGCACTGGCATCGGGATTGCTCACGCTAATCGTCACCGGCGCCGTCGGCAGGGTAGACAGGCTTAAACCATACTCGCCGGTCTCACCCTCATTGACCGCCAGCGTATTCAGACTCACGGTCACGCCCGCCGTGTCGTTATCCGTGACATTCACGGTCACGGACGGAGGGGTCAGCGCAGCATAGACCGCATCGCCTCTCACAACATGGGTCACTGACACGCCGACCTCGTTGACCGCATTAGCGTCCTCAATACCTCTCACCGTCACCGTCTGGAGCGTTCTCCAGTTGCTTGTGGTGAACCGCAGTGTGGTATCAATGATCGTCAACGCAAGTCTACCGGGCTGACCGAAGCTGGGGCCTGACACATCAATCCTCACCGTCTCACTTGGCTGAGTACTCAGGGCCATGGTATAGAAGCCTGTGCCACCTTCGTTGATGTTCAACGTGGTCGGTGTCACCGTCACACGCGGCTGCTTGTCATCATCCGTCACGGTCGCACGCAAGGCGGTTAGTGTGAGACTATTGTAGTTGGGATCTGTGCTGGTTACCACATGGTTCAGGCTCACGGTCTCGTCATCCTCATCGCTATCCTGAACACCCCTCATCGTCACCGTCCGGGCAGGGGCAGTGACCCAGTTCTCATTGGTAAACGTCAGGCTCGGCGGGCTTACCGTCGCGATGGCCTGGTTGTCACTGGTCACGGCAATAGTGACATTCTGTGTCGGCCGGGTATTGAGCCTGACCGTATAGGTACCAGTGGTACCTTCATGAACAGTCAGCGTACTGGAGCTGAACGCCACACCAGCCTGTGCCTCATCATCCACCACAGTTACGGTTACGTTCTGACTGGCGTTCGACATCAGCGGATCACCATGATCATCAACAATTCCAGTAAATCCTATCACTATGCTCTCATGGTTCCCATCAGCATCCTCAGCAGCGGTCACCGTCACCGTTTGCGTTATATCATTACCAATAGTTTTGGCAAATGACAGTTGCATCGGATTCGTTGTCACCTTATCACTTTGCGGAGGAGTAACAATCTGCGGAGTAACAACCAAAGATCTACCAAAACTACTATCCCCCCCCAAGGTGATGTCATAGGTGGCGGTGCTACCTTCCTGAATAGTCAGTTCGGTAGGGCTGACGCTTATTGATATCTGCGCCAACGCCGGAGTGGTGAAAAACCAGCCTGGAGATGCCAGGAGTAACAGGAAGGACCGAGTGTATCGCCGAGGCAAGCGGACTGAAAATCGTCCATTGGCATTATTGATGGGGTGAGTATTTTGCATGACTTGCTATTGTCTCTTGTTTGATTTTATTCGGTGCTAATGTACTTACGTGGCCTTTTATAATCCGTGACATGCAAAAATGAAATTCATTGGCACTACAACCGGATAATACAGAAACGCCAAGCAGTCATGCAAGACTACATCATGAACTGTACCACTGCCAGCCAATAACCACACCTATTGATGGTGGTAGTGACGTCGATACAGCTTTCTTTAAGCAACACTGCAAGCGGTTTAGCGATCATGTCATGCCGGTATCCATGATTTGGTGTATGAATATACAAAATGCGAGATACTCAGGACATACTCAAGAGGTATTCGCGATATAGATCCAATAACTGTGATCTTTATCACATTAGTCATCCAGAACTTGAACATATCTGTGGACTACTTCACATACCTTTCTCGCTAGAGTCGCTAGAATAACAATCTATTGTTTGGTTGAAATATATTTGTGACCGCAGACCCGGAACTGATTCTATTCCCTCCTCCCCCCAAACTATAGATTCTTTCCGGGTCTCTTTTATTCAGGTTAATTTTTCGGTTCATTTTTATATTGGCACTGCGTCAGATAATTTTCCTGACAAATGATTTTTCCATCATCCATCGTCAACCAATCACCACGCTCTAACTGTAAGCAAATATTTTTCAGTTTTGGCAATACCCTCCAGTCTGACTTCCGTTCCCGGACTTGCACACTTTACGGGAAACAAACTTTCCATGAGTTTCAATGCCAGCGAAAACGGGATGATAATAGGATCAAGAAGACAGTCAATATTCCATATTTTCTTTATCGTTTTATATTCAGTCAGAAGACGAGCATGGCTCATCGAACCGTGGTCTTTGCGGGTGGCGCTCATTGACAAGCAATAGGGAGTAAATCCTTTGCCAACGTACCCATACATTTCCATTTTATCTCTCCAGTCTCAACGGATGGTGTCAGTACAATTTTCTTTCCTTCAATGTCTACAAGCACATTCGGATCATTGCGCGTGGTGTAATAAATACTGATCGAACCCGGTGTTTTTTCGCTCACGATAATTGATTTAACCAGGGATTTATCCAACATTTCATTTGCAATCAATGTTTGAGACTGCCATTTATCATGGGCAGGCAATTGACCTTCAGCTTTCCAGTAGTGAGCAATTGCTTCCTTATACGGGTTAGCAAAAGACAGCCCTTGTAATATCCTTGTACGGTCGGAAAATTCAATTTTCGAGGGGAACAGGACGAAATTCCAGACAAGCACAAGCGCAAAGAGAATAAGGATAATCAGTCGTCTACTCATTATATTCCATTCTAATCTGAAAATTCAGGGAATTGCCATCACATAATTCACGACAACGTCATCAGGAATGAGCTGTATAATTACTCTATTCAGGAAGCAAGTCTGCCAATACAAACAAGATGATTAAATCTATTTTTGAGAATTATGTATGAAAGATACAATAGAAGTTATTTCACATCCGGAAAACATTATGATTTCCCAGACAGTTGCCATCTTGATTGATGGCAACAATATTGAACGCAGCATCCATTCCGAATCGGATAATACCAATACCATGCTTAATCTGGATGCAATTGTTCCGAGGTTATTGGTTAACAGAGGCTTGAGTCGTCTGGTTTATTTCAGAGAGGGGAAAAATATTTCATCGAAACTGCAGGAACGCCTGCACAATTTTTATCATGGCTCAGTCAGACCCTGTCATAAAAGTGCTGATATTCCACTTTCCATTAATGCCATTCAACTCGCCAATAAAGTGGATACCATTATTATTATGTCCGGCGATTCTGACTATATTGAACTGGTTCGCCACCTTAAATCCGAAGGTGTTCGCGTGGAGATTGCCGCAGTACTGAAAACAACATCACAATTACTCAAGGATGAAGCAGATCACTATCATGAAATCACCAAGGAAGACTGGTTTACTCTGCCAGCAAAGAAAACTCAAGGTCGAAACAAGAGAACAAGTTAAGTTTTTACCTAGACTACAATAATGATGCGCAATGCATCAAGTCGCATCGATGCCGAGCTAATAAGTTCAGACGTGACGTGCAGATGATGCTTATAATATTCTATTTCTTCAAGACGAACATTGGGATTTACTTTTCTCATGTACAACAGCCTGTCAACTTCTGCTCGCAAGATTCCGTCGGCTCTTGCCACTGCCTGTCGTTTTAGTTTTGGCACTTGTTCATCGGCAATATATCTGGACTTCTCCAGCAGGATTCTGATTACATCAGCTTTCATACTGATTATTTCCTTGATAATTTCAGATGGAACCTTTTCTTGATTTTGATTAATGGTACCACTCTCAATATCCAAACGATTACCTTGCTCATCCAGCATGGTTCTGATTGTTGTTGGTGGTAAAAATCGACTGGATTGCATGCCCGGTTTATCAATCGCTTGCAAAACAAACAGTGCCTCCATCAATAATGTTCCCGGATTGATCCCCTCCTGTTTTAAAGTACAGACCGTGGCATTACCCAATTCGCTGCTCATGACCATATCCATAGCAAAAATCACCAGTGGATGTTCCCATGAAAGATATTGCATATCTTCGCGTAGCAACGCCATCTCTCTCGAATAAGTAATCGTCATTCCCTCTTCTGTCAGTCCGGGAAATGCCGAAAGCATACTTTCTCCCGGATTTAATATATAACTTGATTCACCATGAAACTCGGAATTTATACCGAAACAATCAAAAATAAGCTCCATATATTCAGGTAATGTGTTATTGACATCATCCATGATGGCTTTATTTTTCAGCGTCTCGGAAACAGTGGGACGACAAGAACCGTGTTCCAGCAACCTATCCCGTCCTTTATGCATTGCTGCGTTGAATTTCAGGCGCAATTCGCATGTTTTAGTTATCAGTTCATTGCTCGTTTTGTTTGTAATTAAATTCTGTTTTAACTCACTTTCCACTTCCTTGAAAACAGCATGGCCTGCCGAACAAGTCGCTGCAAATGCCTCAAGTCCTTGTTGGTACCAGTTGAACATAACGGCCTGCGAGGTATTTTCAATATAGGGCACATGAATCTTGATTGTTTCTCTCTGCCCTATGCGATCCAGTCGTCCAATTCTCTGCTGCAATAAATCCGGGTTTAGTGGCAAGTCAAAAAGTATTAAATGATGTGCAAACTGAAAGTTTCTGCCTTCACTACCAATCTCTGAACATATCAGTACCTGACATCCTGCATCTTCATTATCGGCAAAATAAGCCGCAATACGGTCGCGTTCAACTAAACCTAATCCTTCATGAAAAACTGCGATGTGCAGCCCTGCCTGCTTGCGTAAAAACTTGCCAATAGCAATTGCGCTACTGGCATGTGCGCAAATCACCAATACTTTTTCTTCCCTTAACAGCTTAAGTTTATCAACCAACCAGCTTATTCTCGGATCGATTTTCACCCAATTTGCATGACCATCTTGTTGGTAAATGATCTCGGGACAAAGTAATAATTCAATTTCTCCTTCTGTGAGTTTGTTTGCCGACCTGGTGTGGATTGCAGGATATTCCCGAGATGCAGGCAGTGGATATGCAAACAGTTCTCTGTCTGGAAAACCCTGGATGGTGTTACGTGTATTTCTAAATAAAACACGCCCGGTACCGTGATAATCCAGCAATTGATCGATAACTTTATTTCTTGCCTGGATATTTTCCTGTGAAGAAAATTTCGTCTTGTCAATAATGTCCAGTAACCTGGTACACGTATCAGCTGATATTTTACTCAGTAAGTCTTGTGTCTTTCTTGATAATTCAGCATCAGAAAATAATTCTTCCACTGCCTGAGCAATGGGTTGGTAATTCTTTTCCTCTTCCACAAATGATTCGAAATCCGGAAAACGATTTGGGTCCAGCAATCGCAACCGTGCATAATGACTCTCTTTTCCCAATTGCTCGGGGGTGGCGGTGAGCAACAAAATACCTCTGGTTGAATGCGAAAGTTTTTCTATTATTTCATATTCTGTGCTCACATCATCGACTGACCAGTACAAATGATGCACTTCATCAACGACTAATAAATCCCATTCGCCAAGCAAGGACTGTTGATAATATTTTTCATGTTCGCCCAGAAAGCTGATACTGCAAATAACCAACTGTTCGGTTTGAAAAATATTAATCTCATCACCACTTTCTTCGAGAGCATGACACCTGTCTGCATCAAAAATACTGAAGGCCAGATTAAATTTACGCAGCATCTCCACTAACCATTGATGCACCAGACTTTCCGGAACAACAATCAAGATACGTTGGGAACGTTCAGTTAGTATTTGATGGCGGATAATTATTCCGGCTTCAATGGTCTTGCCCAAACCAACTTCATCGGCCAGTAAAACACGGGGCGCATGACGATGCGCAACTTCGTTGGCAATATATAATTGATGAGGAATTAAACTGGTGCGACTGCCAGTCAAGCCGTAAAGATCATTGTGTGCCAATCTATTTAGCTGGTTGATTGTCTCAAATCTTGCCTGAAACCATTTGTTAGAATCAGTTTGACCGTTAAATAAACGTTCTGCCGGTCGGTTTAATTGTAATGTATTGGCCAGATTATCTTCACTAATGGTTAACTGCTCTCCCTGCGCGTTGTTTCCCTGATAAATAATCAGTCCTCCCTTGTCCATAATTGTATTAACAATAATTGTTACACCATCCCCGGTAACAACTTCATCTCCTACATTAAAAATAATTCTGGTAAGAGGTGCCGCCTGTTTTGCATACAAACGAACTTCTCCCGTTGCGGGAAATGAAATTTTAACAGTTCTGTTTTCTGAGGATAAAACGATGCCTAAGCCCATGCGGGATTCAGCATCGCTTATCCAACGTTGACCAGGGATATAATTATTCACCGACATTGTTTGTTACTTCTAACATATCCTCTCATTATTCGACGATTAGATTTTGAGCACACTAAAGCCGCAACAGTTTACAGGAATGCCTGATGATAGATAAAAAGCCACCTTGACGGGTTATCTATATCTACCACTACTGAATAATTACATATAAATATACTACGATAAACTTCATATCTTATTAAGATATAAAAGATTTATATTTCTTGGCAACGATTTAATTCAGGAGTATATTCCGCTCGCTGGAAGTATGAATTAACGGACAGTAATTATTTAAGGTTAAAGTATTTTTTAACTCCTTCGTGCAGTTTTATGGAGTATGTTAGCCCCTCAAGAGAGGTACTGTATATGAACAACCCTCGTTTAAATGATGGTTTAACAGATTCAGAATCAAATTTGGATATTGAGAACAGCGATTTGGAATTAGACTCTTTTGCTGATGTTATGGAAACGGAGGATGTCATCCAAATGTCACGATACACTGCGAGGCGTGGAATTGAAGAACTGAAAGAAGAACAACGGCTACGAAAAAATATGGAAAGTTATGATAACCGGGATCTATCCGAATTGGACTGATGCCACTTAATTCATAAGGCTTACTTCCTCGTTGTATTCGTTAGCGGCGCGTTGCGCCTACTTGAGAGACTTTGCAGCGATGGCGGAATCTCCGGGTTTATCTTTCCTGATGTATACGACTTTTGTTGCCTCCATTCCGGTTGTTCCTGTCTGTTTTTTCGTTATTTTCATCGGAGAAATATCTTGCGTTGAAAATTGTTCTCTATCCATTATTTTTGAAAGGTAATAGTCGTGCCGCATTACTTCGATAGTTCTCCATGATCCTGGCTTCTCTCTCCGTATAATCCCTGATTGCAGTAACAAATTCAGATTCACATATCCAATGTGCAGAATAGGTTTTCACCGGCTCAAACCCTCTGGCAATTTTATGCTCACCTTGCGCTCCGGAATCAAATCGTTGTAGTTGATTATTAATGCAATATTCCAGCCCCTGATAATAACATGCTTCGAAATGTAAACTGTGATATTCCTCATAACATCCCCAGTAGCGACCATAATAACTCAACCCGGTCACCAAACTAAATGCAGCACCGACAAAGGTGTTGTCTTTCACCGCCAATATTAATAACAATTGTTCGGACATTGTTTCAGCAATCTCCCTGAAAAACTGAAGATTTAAATATGGTGGATTACCGCGCTTTACATAGGTCATCTGATAAAACTGAAAAAATACACTCAAATGTTGTTCTGTTAACTCTTTACCTTGTATTTGATACAAAATGATATTCTGATCATTGACAAAACGTCTTTCACGTAACAGATTTTTGCGTTTTTTTGAATTAAACGTATCAAGATAGTCTTTAAAATCCCTGTAACCCTTATTTTCCCATCTGAATTGAACACCTTCTCTAATGACTAAATTCTCGGATCTAAACAGCTCTGACTCCGTAAAGGTCGGATATAAACAATGCCATGTGGAAATCTTGTTTTCTCGTGATTTTTCATCAAGAAAATCCAAAATTACTTTTATGACAGCCTGTTTATCGATACCTGCCTTGACAAAAAGTCTTTCACCTTCACAAGGCGTGAAGGGAATCGCAGTTAACCATTTGGGATAATAAGATAAACCATGCTGATGGTATGCATTAGCCCATTCAAAATCAAAAACGTATTCACCATACGAATGTGATTTTCTATACATGGGCATCAGTGCAATTAATTCAGTCCCTTCATACACTAGACAGTGTTGTGGTACCCAGCCTGTTTTATCACTAACACATGCACTATTCTCAAGCGCATGAAGAAATTCATAACGAATAAAAGGATATTCAATGCCCGTTACCCTGTTCCATTCTTCACGAGACAACTCCTGGATATGGTTAATCAAGGATACCTTCATCGTAACTTCAACTTACTTCTACCGGATATATTTTTAATAGATATCAATGGTGTTTAATCTGGTAAGTTAATATTTCCATGGTAACATCGTAAAAATCAAATATAAAAAATGAACAAACCTTTCTCACAATCTTGTGAAAACAATAAAGATCCCATTCTTTCTGTTCTTAAACGTGTTTTTAAACACCCCTGTGAAATACTGGAAGTTGGCAGCGGCACAGGGCAACATGCGGTACATTTCGCCACACATTTACCTCATGTTTGCTGGCAACCATCTGATCAGGCTATCCATTTAGCGGGTATTAATTCATGGATCGAAGAAACCAATCTGCAAAATATAAAAACACCTATAGAGCTTGAGGTTAATCATCAGCCCTGGCCTGTCACAGATATCGAGGCAGTATTCACGGCAAATACCCTACACATAATGAGTTGGGAAAGTGTTCAGATTTTGATTCAATCATTGGGTCAATATATGCGACCTGGTGCAAAATTTTGTTGCTATGGCCCATTCAATGTTAGAGGAACTTCCACCAGTGATAGTAATGCCCGCTTTGATATATGGTTGAAGAAACAAAACCCTTTAAGCGCTATTCGTGATCTGGGATCTGTGGTTTCACTGGCGAATGATGCCGGGATCAATCTGTTGGAAAATATTGCCATGCCTGCAAATAATAAACTATTAATCTGGGAAGCAATCTGATCCCTGGAGACTTAAAGTCTGATTATTTCTTTCCGGACGCAGACTAATCAGAATGCCTGACTGGGTAACTTTGTTTCTTTTGATTCGTAAATTGATTTCGCAACAATAAATCATAACTGGAAGCTACATTTTTATCGCCAAGCACTTCTTCAATTACCATCTCCAGCCATGAACTCTTTGATAAATATCTTTTAGTATCAAGATGGCAACTCGAGCATGGTAAATTGTATTTTTTTCTAAAACAACAACAAACTGGCAGGATAAAATTAAAAAATAGTCAGAAAATATGAAGCAGTCTACTGAGCCGGAAGTGTGGTCAGAGTTGCGCGTAATTCTCTCAATTTTGATTTAATACGCTGCGCATTGTCGATGCCGATCCTCACTAGAATCTTTTGTCCGACAGAAAGTGCCTCCAGTTCCGGATCTTCAAATTGGTAGAACACCTTCGGTCTAATTAGATAAATCTGTTCTTTAATTTCGGGAGCAACCAATAAATGATCGATCACCTGAATAAAACGGTCATTGAAATACCGATCTGGATAACCGAGTTCTTCATAGGCTTCCTGAAACAAAGGATAAAATTTGACGTAGAAAGCGACCAGTCTTCCGCTATCAATACGCTCCGTCAAACTCACAAAATTTGTATAGCGATTAAAATTTTTACTATCCAGTAGTACCTTATCTTCTTGTACCATGACTAAAAATTTTTCTGGTACGCGCTGATTAAAAATGTAGCGCTGAGGTAATTTCTGATTGGTCATATTATCAATCGTCACGACAAAATGTCGTACAAAAGACTCGAACAAAAATAATTCAGTTACATCAGCCAATTGACCGATTGCTGCTGAAATAGCATCATCACTTTCATCTAATTTGGGTAATTGCTCCTCAGTAGCTTTAACAGATACACGCGGGACAATGTTCTTTTCCATGGAAAACTGCTCAGGTTCAGGCATTAGTTTTGTATCCGAGTTAGTGTCAACAACCACTTCAGGTGCTCCTGTTACCGGATATTTTATAGTCAGCTCTGTATTATCATTATCTCCGTGAGGTTTCAGAAAATCATCGAGCTGACTGGTAGCGTCATTATCCGTCACGAATTCATTCTGCTTTGTCTGCTGCCAGGGGTAATAAATAGCAGTAATTGCCAGTGAAAAAACCGCCATTACAATTAGAATCATTTTTTTCATTGATGTACCTTAAGCTTACCAAATTCCTGCCATTCTATTATTGCCACTATTACCCGGCATGTGAGACTGTGATTCAGCATAATTATACTGAACCTTTTCTCTGAAGAATGCCACCGCTTGTCGAGAACTTATTTATTTCATCATGACAATATAGTGTCAACTCGTCACCCAAACAAAGATATGACCTGAAGTAATAGTAATCAAATCGCAGAGGCCCAATTAATTGTGGAACAACTGCACAAGATGCTACACAAATGATGCGCTGCATCGTCTGGAGTTTTCTTGAAAATATACCAGTGATCCTTATTGAGAATAAGTGGTATCCTGATCTTCATCAGCAGTGTGAGCTGGCAGAGACACTGCGCAGGAAATTAAAAGAACTCCGATTAAGTCCAGACTCGACTTTGCATCGTCAATTTCTGCAACAGTTCGCCGTTACGTACACTCCTTACCTAAACCCTTAAATTTGCATGAGCATAAATTACGAACATTTCTGAATATTGGCTACTTTCCTCATACTTAATCGGATATGCCTCAGGGTAATATCATCAACCTGAATTACGGCAAAAGATAATTTCGATTCTACAGTTTATTCAAGGCGTATATTTAAGTAACCCAGGATTTCAAACAAAAGCTGACCATGGTACACCAAGAACCCGCTTCAACATGATGTCACAATCCCACTTATTCTTGTCACTACTCACACGCCAAACATTTTTAATTCCAATATGATCGATACCAGGGTGACACTAAAGGAAAAGACTGCAAGGAAAATCCATACCATAGATCATTCTTTCAATAAGCCCGGGATATTCAATAGCCTTTGCCAAATATCCTCGCTTATTAAATTAAGTCAGACTGGATATATCAGTATATAAATTTTGAAATTCGACAAACATTGGAAATATTCTCTCAAAATTATCCTGAACACCAAACTTCCCTATCGTCGCAATATGAGCGGCAATCAACGTCATTCCATATTTCAGAGGTAATTCAAGTAACCTGGAACAGCAAAATAATCCCTGGCATTGACAAATGATTCTTCCACTCCAGTGTGTGTTAATAATGGCATTTTCAATTCCGCCATACGCTTATAAAATGAAATAAATCTTTCGTCAGATGGATTAATATGCATGATATTGGGAATCTATTTGATCAAAATCGCACCTTGTCGATTCACTTTCTCCAGTAATTCAACACTATTTTCTCTGTTGGGATTAATGCTCGCACCAAATAATGAATTTGGATATTTGGCTATCTGACCCGGTATAAATTCATTCGGGACATAAATCTGTGCTTCACTACGGTCGAAAACTCTACTTATCTCATGAACTACACCATCCATCGTCAATAAGGTTGCCTGAACGATATATCCTTATTCTGTTACTTTATCATTCAGATTTTTAACCAGTAATTGATCACCATTCTTTTTAAGTTCTTCTTCTATACATTCATCCACTTCAGAAAAAAAATTAAACTGATAGTTATTCCGGAATTCGTTACTAATAAAATTACCGGCCTCACTGAATCCTAATCCTGAAGCATGTACATGCCAATCAATAATATGTGCATATTACAGTGCATCACTTACAAAATAAATTTAGCGGCAAACCATCAATACAAGAGCATATGAATTGAATATCCGCATTTTAGTTACACTGTTTATCTTTATCATGAAGTTTTCTATCGTACTTTCCCTTGTCGTATGTAACGTCGTACAAAAATGACGCATATATTGCACCCCGCGAAGACAATATCATCTCAAAGAACGGGGAACAGAAACCACTGTTTGACAAGAAGCCTTTTTTTACCCTTGCCAAATCTGTCGTGTTATCATGGAAGTACGCACGTATCTCAAAAGTTTTTCACAACTTCTCGTAAGTTTGTCCGTCTACTTTCATAAATACGGATATCCAGGTTATTTAACTTTTTAACATTCACAACTTTCCTTGTCATTTTCATTCTCCAGGCAAGCGCAACTTTTCCGTAAAGTATGCCTGCGGGAAAATCAGTATTGTCGTCAAAAAACTCAAGTTCCGTCACTCGTTCCCTCATTGATTTCCTGTCCGGAGTAACAACATCAGGGGCAAGAGATAAACATACTCAAGGTATATCGGCATTCTCATCATAAAAGCAATAATTGCTTACTAACAGATACAAATAGCAGGTCTGGAGCAAAGTGTCATACGCATGTAATCGCTATGGCTATTATGAAGATTAACAACGCACAAACACGAATATTTTAGCGCAAGAGTCAAGTTCATGACTTAATCGGGGATTCCTTAATTATGGCATTCTGTATCTTATGTTTAGTTTGTATAAAGTCTTTATGAGAAACATAAATTAAATCAGCAATCTTACGTATCATATGTTCTTCGTGTGGATCCAGATGTAAATCCGCATAGGCAACTGACCATAGTAACTCAATGACTTTTATTTTTTGCGCTTGCGTGAATTGCCTGGCGATAAGACGGGTGAATTGATGATAATCGACTGCTTCAGCAGCTTCTGCTTCAGCCAATCTAAACAATGCTTGACTCTCTTCATTTGAAAGGTCAAATTTTTTTCTTAACGCCTTTTTGGCAGCCTCGATTTCTTCGGGAAATATCTTATCATCTTGCTGTATCATTTCTATCAGCAGAGCGGCAGTGGCCAGTTTCAATTGGTGTTCAAGATCACTGCTTTCTTCTGTTGCAATATTATTCTCAAAAAAGATTTTTATCGCGCCCAGCATGGTAATTCCTTTTTATTCAACATCAAAGGCTATTAAATCCGTGATCTGCATATATTGATCGAATATCTCTCTTTCTTCATCACTATCAGCAACCGACACAAATCGTTTGATTTCCTCCAATGCTTCTTCGATTCGACCTAATTTCCACAAAGTATTGAGTAAAGCAATTGAATATTTCCCTTCACCCGGAACTATCAGGATTAATCGTTCAAATACTATCCCGGCTTCTGAATATTTTTCCTCAATAAAATAAGAACCTCCCAACATTAACAAAGCCACCTGATTATTTGGGTCCTCTTTTAATAATTCAAGCAAACGAGAACGTGCCTTGCCATGTCTGCCCTGTTCTGCGAGTGAACGTGCCTCATTTAAACTCTTTTTTACATCTGGTAACATAAATTATCCTGATAGTCCTATTGTTCAATAAGGTAACAGGGATAAATTATTCTTCGGTTAATAATCGCTTTGCCGGTGTCTGGTGAATACGTTGAATAGAAAAATGTCCAACGATGAGTACCAGTAGTGGCACAATGAAAAGACACAGGATCGCCGTTTTTATGTTAAAGAAAAAATCACTTTCAATAAAATAAACCGATATTATAAATCCAATTAATAAATTCATGGTGTACGCAATTGCACCCGAAATCAAACCAATAAAAATAAATTGAGAACGAAATATTTTCTGTATAAGTTCGCTCCTGGTCCCCACAGATTTATATATCGCCACACTATAACTGCGATAACGACGCAAAATAATTTCAATGGCTATAAAGACGATAATACTCGCGAATAGTGAGAAATAAAGTATGGTCTTAACTGCTGCACTGATTTGTTGCATAATGTTGCGGACTTTCGTCAACATAAAATTAACATCAAAAAATGTCGCATTTGGATAACGTTGAATAAAATCTGGCAGTAAAGTTCTTTGCGATTGTTTCAGGTGTATACTCGCCAAATAAGTTACCGGCAAACCATCCAACGCCCCTGGATAAAATATCATATAAAAATTAGGCGTAAACGACTCCCACTCCACCGAACGCAAGCTCGTCACTTCGGCTTCCAATTTATAAGTTTCTACAGTAAATTCGATTATATCTCCGAGACTAATTTTCAGATTTTCCGCTACACCTTCTTCTACTGACACAGTTATTTTATCCGGCGGGGTATCAGGATTGTGCCACTGTCCTGAAATAATTTTATTATCCGGCGGTAGTTCCAGTCCCCAGGATAAAGATAAATCACGCTTTATGGATTCGTCCCTCGTTACTTTTTCCTTACCGGCATATTCACGTACTGGCTCACCGTTGATAGCGGTTAAACGTCCACGCACGATGGGATACAGTGGACTATGTGAGATATTATTTTGCTGTAGTTCCGCGAGAAAATTCACCCGATCTTCTGCAAACAGATTAATGGCAAAGAAATTGGGGGCATTCTCCGGCACCTTGGACTGCCAGGAAGATAGCAAATCATCACGCAAAGTTTGAATCAAGGCGAGAGAAAAGAAAGTAATTGAGATCGCAATAATTTGCAAGCTCGTCATACGTCGGTTGGCACCCAGCATACGCGCACCCAGTCGGATGGAAACAGTTTGTATTTTACCTCGCCTGATAATCCAATGAATAAGTAATTGTGTTAAACCATAAACTATAAGAATAAACACATATAATATTGCAATAACATAAAAACTGATGAAAATATCCCGTATGCCAAGATAAATTATCATGGCTAAACCGATGGCCATTGACGTCACAGTAAAAATAATTGGCTGTTTCTGTACTTCAGCGCGATTCAACAAGAGTTTGGGGGGGATCTTTAACAAATGACTCAAAAACGGCCAGGCAAAACTAATCACAACAATAAGTGCGGTAATGCCACTCAGCAGAAAAGGTTCAATACCAGGCGGCGGTAAATTGGAGGGAATAAGACTACCCAGACTATTGAGAACAGAATAATGCCCTACACTGCCAATGGCCAGACCGATCAATATTGCAACCAAACTGAATAAACAAAATGGAAACAGGATTGCACCATATAATCGCTTGCCACATAGACCAAGACAACGCAATACAGCATATTGACAGGTCATTTCACTGGCGTATTGATAACTGGCCAAAGCAGCACCCACAGATCCCAATAAAACCGCAATCAGCGCCGTAACATGCAAGAAACGGTATGCACGTTGCAGTGTATTGGCCATCGCTTCATTAGTATCTTCAATGGTCTCAAACTTCTGATTGGGTTGCAGGGTGGGTGCCAGTTTTTTTTTCAGTTCTTCTAATGCGCGTGTCTCGCCAGCAAATAAATAATGGTACCGTAAGCGACTGCCTGGCTGTATGATTTTAGTTGAAGCGACATCATCCCAATGCATCAGAATACGTGGTGTAAAACTATAGAAACTATTGCCTCTATCAGGTTCGTGGATCACTACACGCGCAATTTTAAATGCACGTTCACCAACCGTCACAGTTTCGCCTGGAGATAAACCCAACTCATTTAATATGCGATCCTCCACCCAAACCTCTCCAGTCGCGGGGCCATGAGGCATCGGGATAGCTGCACCATATAAAGTATTGCTAACTAGCAATTCGCCACGTAAAGGATATTTATCAGTGACAGCCTTAATACTGCTCAAGATGAATTCATCATTGGCATTCGCCATAGTGGGGAAACGTAAGGTAACAGCCTGGGAGAGAGATTCTCTCGATGAGATTTCATTAATAACAGCTAATTGTTCCGCTCGTAACCCGGTGGTGGAATCAAGCACCAAATCAGCAGCTAATACTTCCCTTGACTGGTTAACAAACAGTTTTTCCAATCGATCAACCAACAAGGTAATACTAAAAGTCACAGCACAAGCAATTGCGATGGTAATACAAAATAATCGAATCGCTGCCAGGCGCCATTGTCTCTTAATAAATCGTCTATAAAAGGAAAACATGACTAAATCTGTTCGATTTTCCCTTGCGTCAGCCTAAAACAACGATCACAGCGTTTAGTTAGAGATTCATCATGTGTGACCAGAATTAAAGTTGTGTCATGCTCCCGATTAAGTTCAAATAACAGGTCGATCACCCGTTGTCCTGTCTCAGTGTCCAGATTACCAGTCGGCTCGTCTGCCAGAAGCAACGGCGGATTGGTTACGAAAGCACGAGCAATCGCCACACGTTGCTGTTCACCACCCGACAGAGTCGCGGGGTAATGGCTCAAACGATGTTCCATACCAACACGCGCCAATAACTGTTTGGCAACCTTTTCCGCATCAGCCCTGTCATTAATTTCCAATGGTAACATTACATTCTCAAGAGCAGTAAAACCTGGCAATAGATGAAAAGCCTGGAAGATAAAACCGATATACTGATTTCGCAGTTCTGCGCGTGTATCTTCATCAAGGGACTCTATGGACTGCTGGAACAATTGAATACTGCCGGAAGTCGAAACATCAAGGCCAGCGAGCAAACTGAGCAAAGTCGTTTTCCCGGAACCGGATTGACCGATGACAGCAATAGTCTCGCCAGCGTTTATATCAAGGTCAATATTTTCGAGAATGGAAATTGAACCTTCCGTAGACTTAACAACCTTATTAACCTGATGACAGATAACTATTTGAGAATTTGAAATGATTTTATCCCGCATTTTTATTTTATCCCGCATTTTTATTTCATCGCTCGTTATCTTCATAATATCACCTACTGCAAATGCAAATATCATACTTATCATGGGTGACAGTCTAAGCACCTCTTATGGTATCGAATTAGAACAAGGTTGGGTCAATTTATTACAAATGAAGCTGGAGCGAGAACAAATTGAGAATCAACCATGGCATATCATCAATGCTTCCATCAGCGGAGAAACAACTGCGGGGGCATTGGCTCGTCTGCCGGAATTACTGGATAAACACAAACCACTCCTCTGCATCATTGAACTGGGAGCGAATGACGGATTACGGGGTATGTCACTCGACAATATGCTGGATAATCTGAATAAAATGATCGCTCAATGCAAACAACACGGAGAGGTGGCTTTGCTGGGAATGCAGCTTCCTCCGAACTACGGAAAAAAATACACCGAAGAATTCAAACAAAAACTGGAACTTGCCGCAAACAACAATGAAATAGCCTTTTTGCCTTTCCTACTTGATGGATTTGCCGAAGAAGAGAAGTATTTTCAAGCCGATGGCATTCACCCAACAGCAATGGTCCAGGAGAAAATACTGGCAAATGTCTGGCCAGTACTTTCACCATTACTACTTCAGAAAACAAGCGCGATTGAAAACAAAAAATAGACAACGGCAGACAAGCGGGAAACGTAAGCTCTTGCCAACGAGCAACTCAGCTAAAAAATCATCTACTCAGCAATCAGGGAAGCTGCAAAGCAATAGATCATGCCAGTCCGTAATCCAAAAGCCTCTCTCAAGCAATTTATACTTCAACCACTGTTCAATATATCCCGCAATACTGCATTAATTTAGCGTGGTCTCAAATGCATTCCTGAAATCCTTGACAGGCAGATATTCAGGTCCGCCTCTTTCTCTTATACGCCAGGCTTGTACCGATAATTTAATCCTGTCATTTCGATTCCTTGAGAAGCTAATGGTCATAAAATGTTCTTTTGTTCTATACGTTGGATAAGCCGATCCAAGCCTTCCCTTTTTTGTATCAACGTTAAAATCTTCATTATATTCAACATCATTTGCCGGTCAAAACTTAATTCATAGTGCTCACTGTGACCAAGATTTTTGAATTCTGTCACGGTATAAAAACGCTGTTCCATTTTACGGAAAGGGCGACACCAATCACTCTTCCCAATTCGACGAATACGGGTACTGCCATCAGGCAATGTGAGTATCACTCTGGCTTTTTCAGGCATTTTTAAAGTGGGGAAAAGAGTACCGACCCAAACCTTGACACTCTTGTCAGTCACCCTTTGTACCACTAATGACCACTGGCATGTTGAGGTCATGTGATTTTCTGTTTCCATAGCCAAAATACTTCCATAATTTATCTAAACGACCGTTACATGGTAACTCCAAATAAATTATATTTGGATGCGAACCGGGATGATCTGCCCATCGGTATCGTGATTGCAAGGTGATCATGATACCGACACCCCTGGTTCAATACAGCAAGAATCTTCCAAAAACTGATCGGTCTATATGTCTCGGAAAGAAACTGCTGACCCTTGATTTCATCAACAAACGCCACTTCCCTGAACATTGTGAACATAAACAACACTCGTCGACGGGACAATCGTACAATTATATTCCGCCATTCTCCAAAATTCATAATCAACCACACTGACAAGACAAGAATCGGGCGATAATGGCAAAGAGAACTTTTATTTATCTGCACGAAACAAGGTGATCATTAATTTGCGATTTCACTGCCAACCCCAACCCGGAAAAAACAACCAGCACGCCAATAATAAAATTAGCCGTGATAATTTCGTTCAGAAAAATATTCCCTAAAAATATGGCAGTTATTGGATTTAATGCCACAAATAACGTCGTATAGGTTGCTGTACTTTTTGTAAGTGCCCAATTAAAAAGAAAGAAGGCAACACCACCCCCGACAATCCCCAGATACACCATTAGCCAAAACTGTAGAGATGATAATGCCATCACGTGCACACTAGTCTCCTGATAAATAGTAAAAGGCAAAAGACTCAAACATCCCGCCAACATCGCCAACGGTGTCATCATACTCGCAGAAACCTCCCTTAAGACATCCCGTGACAATATTGCATAGACCGCTCCTGTTAACGCGGTTAGTAACATGATCAGTTCTCCCTTGAACAGGATCGTTTGCCCGGAAGAAATAAATAATTTGTCCGACAGGGCAATCGTCAGTCCCAACAATGTTATGCCTATCGCAACTAACGATAAGCTATTTACCCTCTCATGACCGATAGCCTTGCTTATTAACATTGCCCAAATCGGCATCGTTGCTATAACCAGGGAACCACGGGACGCAGTGGTATGGACAAAAGACCAGGAAAAGAGAAAGGGAAACAACGCAAAGAACAATATGCCCAGACCTGTAATCTTAAGCAACAAAACCTTGTTTAAATTTCGGCTGCGAAATAAAAAAAATAATGGCAACATTGCCAAACCACCAAGAAAATAACGCAGGCAGGCGATTTCAACCGGTTCCAGCACACTCACCAGGTAACGTGTACAAACAGAAGCTGTCCCGGTGAGGATGTGGCAACAAAAAATTGCCAAAGTTGCTTGCATTAACTGCATGGAATATTACTTAAATAAAAGCCCTTGTTTTTATTGCAGATTGCGATTTCCAAACCTATTCCACTCCGACAGTTATAAAAAAATATTTAACTGTAGCCTTACCTTGACTAGATCCAGTCAAAAGGCGAAGCTGGTATGGGTAAGACAGCAGTCGCCCAGGCACCGGCTGGAACTGACTCAATACGACTAATCCGCCTGCAATGTTATGCAGGGATAGATAGCATTGCTTCTGTATATGAGTGGAATTATCCGGGGCAACTGCTGAGGATATAATTCCCCTCTTTTTGTAGTATCGTTTTACATAACATTCAATTAGATCAACAAAATCACCAACAAGTAATTTGCCATACCGGGTGGAATAAAAAAATGTTGTGTAGACATAATATTTACTTTTCTTTTTTTTAAATCTACCTACATAACAATAAATTTAAAATTTTAGTGACAAACTGTTTTAACGCTCAAACAACATTTCTCAAGATATCTTTTAATCATAAAATTCGGACTATTAATACTTGGACGTGTAAAACAAATATTTTCATCCCCCGGCCTAGCTATTTTTGGTTGTCTTAAAGGAGTGACACAAACCTTTTCGCAATTAGCACTTGAAGGAAAGTTAAACTCATTCCCAGCAAGAAACAGCACATCATCTTCCAATGCCGACAACCCCCCAGACAAAACCAAACAAACCAAACCAAATAAAATATTCAAATAGTTTTTAAACATCACCTAACTCCAGTAAAAATTTGGGAATTGTATACTTAGATACGCAAATAGCTTACGCATTCAAGTATATAATTCCCTTAAAACAATCTACATCTGAAAGTTTTGTTCGTTGTCTCATGCAAATATTCAAGGACGTGAGGCATTTTTTTCATACGGAACTGTTTTCGGTGACCAGCCTTTATCGCGAAGACTCACCTAAAGCAATGCCGTAAGAAACTCTAAGGGTAAAAATTGCTTGTGGCTGGGTGGAACTTACATTGCTGAATCAATACAAGGATTCGATCAGGAATATGCAAAATGTATTCAATATAGACCGCTACATAGACCGCTACCAATCAGTAGATTCTGCTTCTAAAAAAATATCCCGCCAAGTTTTCACTTTGCGAGGTGTAAATATGCATATGATCTTAAGTCTTTCTCAGCGACGTTTTCCCCTCTGGCCTTTACGTGGTTCCTCGAACTTGACCCTGATAAAATTGCCATCAAACGGCTTACCATCAAGACCTGCAATGGCGGCACGCGCTTCGTGACCTTCCATTTCGAGAAAAGCAAAACCTTTGCAATCACCCGAAAACAAGTCTTTTATCAGATTTATAGAGCGTACTGTCCCAAATTCTGAAAACAGTGCTTTCAGAGACTCTTCTGTGGTATTGGGCGGCAAACTACCAACAAATAGTTTCTTCACTTTGAAGCTCCCATTCTTTCGTTATATAAAGGCAAGCCTCACGAATTCCAGTGAGACCAACCAAAAACACAAAAACACAAACAAAGTCGATTAGACTGTTAAGTTCTGTGCCTATAATCCTCATAGATTCATCTTCCGCGTTGAAGGTTACTTACTGACCTTCAGCCAACGCACGGTGATCCCTCCCGGCAACAGCAAAAAATGAACAAAAACGCCCTAGCTGCCATCAAAAACCATTGGATTTGCTAAATAACGGTTCCTATCACCATAATATCCTCAGTTTATATTGAATTTAAGTAAGTGTTACAAATTCTTACGAGGTAATTAACAGGTTAAAACTTGATAAAGTATTTCTAACAAAAACCGGTATAATTTATAATCAACGCATCGTCGCACAGTGTATCTGCTTTTTGACAAAAAAAACAATATAAATCAAACGATCCGACTCGCTTAATGCTTATGCGAAAAATAAATATTGTTTTTAAAACAATAGTCGAGCATCACTCCTAATAAATTACGAAGACTGATAGCTCCATGTATGGCCGAACGCCCCAATATTCTCCAATAAAAATTGAGAGTTTCCTGGCGACACAACAGGAATGTTACTTGTAAGTTGCCGGGAACCAGGCACAATAATCAAATTAAGCCGCTTAATTATATAGTTTCTCATGGATACCATTTTCCTTCGCAATTTACAGGTCGAAACCATTATAGGAGTCTTTGACTGGGAGCGTAATACCAGGCAAACCGTTTTTCTTGATATTGAAATGGCGACTGATGTAAAAAAAGCGACTGCGAGTGATCATATTGACGATGCTCTTGACTATAAATCAATTTCCAAATCCATAATAGGTTTTGTTGAAAAAAGCGAATTCCAACTGATTGAAACTCTCGCAGAAAAAATAGCCGAGCTTATTATGGCTGAATTTAATATCCCCTGGTTGCAACTATCTCTGAACAAAAAAGGTGCTATAAGACATGCTGAAGATGTAGGCGTCACCATTGAACGAGGGGTGAAGTTCTGAAATTCTTCGCTGATGTTGAATATTTACTGCTGTTTTTTAACGATTACCCTGTCAAATCAAACTTTTCCCTCCGTCAACAGTAATCACTTCACCTGTAATATAATGCGCGTCTCGCACGAGAAATAGTACAACATTGGCAATATCCCGAGGAGAACCCTGTTTCTGTAAGGGAATATGTTTGATCATTTCATCGCGCTTATTATCTATACCGTTCTCCGGCCATAAAATAACACCTGGGGACACACCATTCACTCTAATCTTGGGTGCCATTTCCTTTGCCAGGGACTGCGTTAAACCAAGTAAGCCAGACTTGCTGATACTGTAGATCGGGAAATGTATGAGCGCATCTTTTGCATAGACGTCCACGATATTCACAATACACCCCCTGGTTTTATCCAGTCCTGGTTTAGCTGCCTGACTTAAAAAAAAAGGGACTTTTAAATTACATTGCATTAGGTCATTCCATTGCCGCTCGGTCGCGCTGCCCATGGGGGTAGGATAAAAATCTGAAGCGTTATTAACCAGCACATCCAGGCGATTGGAAACATCAAATGTTTGTTTAATTAAACTATTAACATCATACATTGATTGGAAATCCGCCTCAATCATCCAGGCTGAATCGGATCGCAGCCTATTCAACGCCTTGGTAAGGTTTGCGGCATCCTTTTCAGATTGGTGATAATGCAAAATAATGCCATAACCCGCTTGATGTAAAGTTTTAGCGATTTCGGCACCGATACGACGAGCGGCACCTGTAATCAGTGCTATTCTTTGCTGCTTAGCCATTATTCTTCTTAGGCTAGACTACCTCCGGATAAAACTAAATCATTTTTTCCGCTATCATGAACCGCCTGCTAAATAAGCGAATGATAACTTTAACAAAAAACTACAATACATGCCTGGCTTGTTTCGGCATGCCATTGAGTCCTGAATGTCTGGGTAATCTATAATCAATGCACCACTAAATAACCTGATTCCGGTCCGGTATTTTTTAACCGTAAACAAACAGCATCGGATTCCAGCAGAAAAACCATGACAACAAACTTTCCACTCCTTCGCTCTACACAATAATTGCGAATGAAAATAACAGGATCAGCTATCGACACAACTTTCCAGCAATAGCAGTTCAATTGCTAATTCTACAGACATGGTCGTGCGCGAGCTGGATATTAAGGACCTGGAAGCCATGATCAATTGCAAGCTAATACTCGATCCGGAGTTATACATCGATCATATCGATTACACAGTTCGCGCAGGCGAAGATCGTATCAATGTCGTTGGCAGATGTGCTGCAGAACACGCTAAAGCATTCGAGTCCCGAGTTAGCTCCACATAAGTACTGCAAATCAATAACAAGTTTGAACACCTCTCGCTCTCGTATTCAGATCAAATAACTATCTCTGACTCCAAACCTGGGCAACTAATTTCTGCGTACTCGTTGATTTCACTTCCAACTGGCATCAATAACGCAGTCTGATCCAGACCCGTCCCACTCGCTAACCCCTTTTCCATATTTTCTGAATAAAAATAGTTATCAGAGATACAGTACCTTTGCAATTTTCATCAACCTCACTAGCCTTATCAATTTTACGTGCTACAAGAATGTGGAAGTAAGTCGACGAGCACAACTCTTGACATACTGAGAGTTTCACAAATAATCTCAGTAAAATGTATATGTTCACTAACAATATTCATAATCCACTTCTGTTTTGGCTGAGTGATAATTTAGTAGTAAGGATCATACATTGAATCCCTGATTGTCTTTCTTAAATCATCTGGCTGATTAAGCCTGGCATTTCCATCCGCATAAGATTTCTCAGCCACTGCAACAGCAATTTCAAGAGAGACTTCACGAATACTTGTTAAGGGAGGATATATGGTTCCATTATTTAAATCATCATCGGTAACCAACTCAGACAGCGTTTTTGCAGCGATCAGGAATGTTTCATTAGTCATTAATTTGGCATTACACGCTAATGCTCCTAAACCAATTCCTGGAAATACATATGCATTATTACCCTGTCCAGGTTCAAATTTAACTCCTTCATATTCAAATGCAGGGAATGGACTCCCACTGGCAAAAATAGCTTTGCCTTTACTCCATGTATACGCCTGCTCAGCGGTACATTCAGCACGAGATGTTGGATTAGACAATGCAAATATTGCAGGCCTGGCGTTTATTGCAGACATACTTTTAATTATTTCGCAGGTGAACGTACCAGAACAGCCAGTTGCTCCGATTAATATATGCGGTTTTATTTTTTGAATTGCATCTTGAAAGCCCATCGCTTCACTTTCATGAGCATAAGGCAAAATGTGAGGTAATAAATTTTCTCTGCTTTTTACAATCAATCCTTTTGAATCACTAAACCAAAGACGCTTTCTTGCTTCCGCTTTATTCAAGCCTGCTTCAAGGAGTGCGGCATAAATAAGATCAGCAATTCCTGTTGTTGCGGATCCAGCACCAAGAAACATGACTCGAACATCTTCAAACAAAAGTTTTGAAATACGTGTTGAAGCATAGACCCCGGCCAAAACAACAGATGCCGTGCCTTGAATATCATCGTTGAAACATAACACTTTGTTCCGATAAGTATTGAGTAAATTATAGGCATTTGGCGTCAAAAAATCTTCAAATTGGATCAAAACATCCGGATATTTCTTTTGAACTTCGGTAATGAATTCATCAACAAGAGATAGATAATCATCACCGGCAGTTCGATTTTTCTTAATGCCTAGATATAACGGATCATTCAGTAAATTTTCATTATTTGTGCCCACATCCAGCATCACTGGCAAACATTGATGCGGTGCAATCCCGGCACATGCAGAATACAAAACAAGTTTCCCGATTGGTATGCCCATACCATGGGCACCTAAATCACCCAACCCCAATATCCGTTCACCATCTGTAACAACAATCAGGCATACATCTTCCTCGGTCCAGCAATTCAGTATTTCCTTAACCTGACCTCTATCATCTGAACAGATATAACAACCACGCGCTTCCCGATAAATATCCCCAAATTCAATACAAGCCTGACCAACAGTCGGTGTATAAATAATTGGCATCAATTCCTCGATATTATCAATCACCATCCTGTAGTAGAGAGTCTCGTTACGTGCTTGTAAAGCGGCAAGAAAAATGTATTTTTCCATATCGTTTGCCTTGCTACGTATACTTTTGAGTACTCTTACCTGTTGCTCCTCAAGAGTATTGATTACCTTGGGTAATAAACCTCTTAATTTATATTTAACGCGCTCCTCTTGTGTAAAAGCAGTGCCCTTATTAAATTGAGGATTCTGCAGCAGATTAGTGCCAGTTAATTGATTTTTTTTCATTGGTTAATGTTACAACCCTACCATGGCATAATTCTGACATTAACGGTATCAGGATGAAAGCTCATTAAAGACAACTAATGCACGCTGTATTACCTGGATATTAATCACTCACTGAATCATTAGACTTAACCCGGAAAACAAAACCCCTGGATCATACCGAAGAGAGACTTACTAAAGGCATCAGTCAAACTCCGGTCAGATGATATTTTCGGACTTTGGTCAAATGGCCCTCAAAAAAATTCGACTGATTCTCCTGAATCAGTATTCAAATCTTCCAGCTCCGTGTTGTGATGATTCCGGATCCATAAACAGGCAGATAAATCAACAAACATCGTTTATCTCTTACGCGAAGGAGCAGCCAGCATAATTACCGCGATTCATTCGTGTCCAATAATTCCTCAACATCGGCCTTGGCGACATAATACCAACCATTTGAATCCAGCCTTTGATATGCAATAATCTTCTCACGGCCCCGTTCAATATAAAAATAATGCCCGGAGTACCCTCTGCTAATTCTATTGGCTACGTACTCATTCGGAAACACCTGAAGCACGTCAATAGAATTAATCAGTGTTCCAGGGGCATAAGACTGTGATTTTTCTGACGCTGTGATGATAATTTCAGCTTTGTCATTTAACAAATATGTTTCATCAAGCCCCTGTACTCCACCAAATATCGGCATCAATTTTTGTCTAACATATTCGAGCGCGATTTTCACACCGACAATACCAATAAATTTCCCATCATTGTCAAAGATTGGATTCGTACAAGGTAATAAAATCCCTTGACCACCTACATCAACATGAGGAGAAAGCCAATTTATTCCGGTTTTATCAAGAGTCTCTCTGTACCATGGCCTTTGCCTTGGGTCGAAATTCTCGGGATAACCTGTCTTACCGGGATATTCGGCCAAAATACCTTCTTCCAGACCAACATATGCCCAGGCCAATGGCAACCCCTGGTTCACTATTACTTCACGTACCATCCTGTCATCATTCTCAACTTTGGCATTGTGACTTTTTGATATCAGCGACTTAAATGAATAACGCATCGGGTTCAATCTTTGCAATATTGGCTTAACTCTTCGCTCGTTAACGCCTGGTGCCAATACATAGGCATGGTAGTCAACGCTGACAGGAAAACCATACACTTCCGAAAACTTGAAATCAGGCGGTCCCTTGCCGACATCAGCAATTGTTGAGTCCGTATAGTAAGGTTCCTTATCTATCGTCCCCTGGTTTAACAGATTTCCTGCACCGACTGATAAACTTTCCAGTATTGATTCGTATTTCGTGAACTGTTTGTCGATGTGTTGCGACCTTTTCTCGACCAACAAAACAAACCTCTTCGTTAATGTATCATCACTTTGCGCTTCTCGTATCGTTTGCACTTGCTGAAAAAGAACTGCCGCAGTCAATGCACATATCCCGAGTACTGAATAAAACATCACGTTAACCGCCGCCTTTCGATGATGTGTAACCCAACGCATAATCTTTTGCCTTGTCGATTCCGGGCGGGCCTTGATTGCTTCTCCGTGCATAAAACGACGAATATCATCGGCAAAATCAGAAACTGAAAAATAACGATCTTCAGGCAAATATTCCGTGGACTTCCTGACAATGGCCAATAATTGTTCTTGCGCATCTTCCTGTTTGCTATACGTCGGCGGCTTATCAATGATCCCGCGTTTCGCTTTCAGCATGATTTCGTCCGTATCTTTACCGTTGATAGCGCGATGGAATGTGACCAATTCATGCAAAATCAGACCTAAAGAATAGAGATCACTGCGATGGGTGAGAGCTTCAGGATCACCACCTGCCTGCTCTGGAGACATATATGCGGGACTTCCCATCACCTGCCCTCGCTGGGTTTTGTCAGACTCATCAATTTCTTCATGTCTGATACCTGTGGTCTTGTCGTCAGACATGCTTTTGTCAACGTCAAACGTTTTCGCGATACCCCAGTCCATAACATACACTTCGTTGTTGGAACCGATCATGATATTGAGCGGCTTTAAATCTCGATGGATTACGCCCTTACGGTGTGCATAATGCATCGCATCACAAACCTTTAAGAAGTGTTCAAGTCTCGCATGCAGTGTATGGTATTCATCCGGTTTACCGTTCTTTACATATTGTTCCTGTGTTTCACGGATATGATCTTTAAGGGTTACCCCGTCAATCAGCTTCATGGCATAACCAATGGAACCGTTATCCGTGTCCATACCGTAAACCGGAACGATATTAGGATGTTGTAACTGCGCGGTAACCTGGGCCTCCCGATAAAATCTGCCTAGATAACTTGGAATTTCGGCGACATGAGCATGAATCTTCTTGTAGGCGACTTTACGATTCAGCTTATTATCCTGTGCCAATAGAATCTTGCCCATAGCGCCTTCATCTATGGATCCGGTAACTGTGAAATGATCATCATCATTACCCTTGAGATCTGCAGGAATCCTGGCTTTGCCCTCTGTAACACCTGCCGAGCCATCTCGTCCCGTTTCATCAGCAGTTTGTTGAAAAACATCTCTGTTGCCCACACCCACGTCTATTACTGAAGTGAACTCAATCATTTCATGCGCAACCACATTTTTGTATTCTCTTAGAGTGATGCGCTTGTGGCGGTAGAGCTCGTCAATAAATTTTTCTTCTGAGTACTCGCCGTACTTGTCCAAATATTCATCGCATAATGACTCCAGCTCAGACGAACTGAGAGAAGTAATATTTTGCTTAATCGCCTCGGTCAACATAAGTAATTTTTAAGTAACTATAATTTTCAGTAGTTTACCTGAATAAGATGAAAAGTTTTCTCTAATTATGGACTAATAGATATTAAAATACAAAATAACACGTGAATGACGCGCTTCCCCAAAGTGGAGTTTAAAATTAATTCTGGTTCCCCTACTACAGAACCCGTGAGTGATTGCCAGATATCACCATTCAGTTTTGGAATGGAATGTGCCCTCTCCGGGAAGGTGTTGAGGATATACTTCCAAAGGCGGTTGTGATACCGTCCCTCGCCGACAAGATTGCTGGTTATTACGACGATATTTTGGTTATTGCGACAATGTTATTTTTTCACCTACAAAAACGTGCGGTAGCGCGGCAACTTGCGCAGCGATGAAACTGCTGCCGCCAAAGGGCAACGGGCATTCTGCCGATGATGTCCTCACGCGACGGCGCTGGCTTTCCGAGCGCACCGCATATCCCGAAAACGATCCGACGACACCGCCAGAATATCTGAAGGGGCTGATAGAAAACCAAATCGGCAATATCGCCATGCCGCTCGCTGTTGCGGGACCTTTAACGATTAAGGGCGACAACGCCGAAGGCACATACTATGTTCCATTGTGCACGGTGGAAGGCACGCTTGCACTTTCAATGACGCGCGGGCTGTATCTAACGCACTTAAGCGGTGGCGTGGTTACCCACCACCTGGGGCAACGTCTAAACCGTAGCCCGGCTTTCATTCTGGACGACGCCGCCGAGGCTCTGGCTTTTAGCAAATGGACGAAAGCGCAAATGCCGCACATTCGCGCTGTCGCCGAGAGCCGCAGCAACCACGCCAAACTGCTATGCGTGGAACACATTCCCATTCACAAAAACATGATTCTTAATTTTGTATTTTCCACCAGCGACGCTGCGGGGCAAAATATGGTGACCATATGCACGCATGCCGCCTGCGAATATATCAAGGCAAACTACACTAAACCGATATCATTCCTGATAGAAAGCAACTACAGCGGCGACAAAAATTCCTCATGGCAAAACCTTGTCAGCGGGCGTGGACATCATGTCATCGCCGAATGCCGTTTACGCAACCGTGACATCAAACGTATTCTGCACACCGATTCACACAAGATGATTAGTTACCGCAAGATCATGAGCGTATCCAGTTACCTGGGCGGCGTGTTGGGCTTGAATGCCCACGCTGCCAACGCCCTGGCGGCGGTGTATCTGGCGACTGGTCAGGATATCGCCTGCGTCGCCGAGAATTGCAACTGCATTTCCGAATACGAAATAGACGACAATGGCGACATGCTGGTGTCGCTACAAATGCCCTCAGCAACTGTAGGTACCGTCGGCGGTGCCACGCGCCTGCCACATCAGCGTGCGAACCTGGAACTGCTCGGTTGTTCAGGCGAAGGTTCGGCAGCGAAGTTCGCCGAGATTGTTTGCGCGTGCGTTCTGGCTTTGGAAATATCACTGATCGGCGCCGTGATCAGCGATGAATTCACACAAGCGCACGCTACCTTCGGGCGCTAGGAAATTTATGTATTCACCGGACAATGCCACTACCGATGGCGTGCAGAAAACCGGTGCGCTGCCGTGGCACTACTGTTGTACGCACGTGGCATTTGAAACCTTTTGCCGCGTGCTTTTCACTGTCTATTGCCCGCTAACAACGCACGGCAGAGAACTGCTACCGCCGCCGCCGTTTCTGATTTGCGCGAATCACAGCAGTCATATGGACACGCCTGCGCTAATGACCGCCTGCGGCGGCGACTATAACGATTACGCGATGATAGCCGCACGCGATTATTTTTTCTCCAACAATTCATTGAATCGTTTCAGGTATGACAAGTTTATGTTTTTAATTCCCATTGACCGTCGCGCATCGCACGGTTCGTTGCGTGCGATGTTCGCCGGCTGTAAACCGCACTTAAAAAGCGGGCGCAACCTGATAATCTACCCTGAAGGTACGCGCTCACAAGACGGTACGATGGCACCAATGAAGCGCGGTGCGGCGGTGCTTGCCCTGGGCTTGAATTTGCCCGTGGCACCTGCGCATATCAGTGGTACCTTTCGCTGTTTGCCGAAAGGCACGGTGTTTCCGCGCCCGGGCCGTGTCCGCGTGCGTTTCGGCAAGCCGTTGATGCCCGCAGACTACCATGACGACAAACAAGCCAGCCGCATGATGACCAACGACCTCTCCGAATCTGTACGGCTTCTCGGTGGTACCGGTAACTTCTAAAAGCAATGATCGATAACCTGCAAAAACCGATGAAGTGGTGGGGCTGGGGTGCGGAAGGTGAAGCGCCCGATTTTGATTCCAAACCACATCTCTGGCCCTACATTGTCGGGCAGATGAATATGTCGGCAACCCCGCGCAAACTTTCACCGCCGCCGCATGAAGACGAAGTTAAACTGCCGCCGTCAAATATCAATGCAAGTTTTGCCGAAGCGGCAACCAAACACGGAATCAAACTGCATGACGATAAAACTCAGCGCCTCCTGCATTGCGCAGGTAAAAGTTTCCGTGATTTGTGGCACGCACGCCAGGGCAAACCGCCTTGCGCACCCGATGCGGTCGCATATCCGCAAAGCAACGAAGAAGTCATCAAATTAGTCGCGGCGGCGCAAACTAACGATGTTGTGTTGATCCCGTTCGGCGGCGGCTCAAACATTGCCGGTTGCCTGACTCCGTATGACTCACGCAAACGCACGGTTATCTCCCTGGATATGACAAAAATGAACCGCCTGCTTTCCGTAAACGAAACGGCACAGACAGCGGTTATGCAGGCAGGTGCGCTCGGCGGCGTTTTGGAAGAACAACTCAACGCGTGCGGCTGGACTTTCGGACATTTTCCGGATTCGTTTCTGCATTCCACGCTTGGCGGCTGGATAGCAACTCGTTCTGCGGGAATGCAGAGCGACGAATACGGATGCATAGAAAACCTGATAGCGGGAGTAAAAGTGCAAACGCCCGCTGGAGAGTGGCAGGTGCGCCCGCATCCGCGCACAGCAGCAGCAAGTATGAAAGAGATCGTAATCGGCAGCGAAGGCGCGTTTGGAGTTATTACCGAAGCAACTATCAAAATACGCTGCAAACCGGAACATAAAAATTTCTACGGCTATTTTTTCCCGGATTTTGCGTCGGGTTTGGAAGCGGTCCGCGAATGTGTACAGCGCGACGAACACCCCTTGATATCGCGCTTGAGCGACTACAACCGCACCGGGTTATCGTTTGCCTTCCGCGACGGCGTGCAAGGTGGCGCGTTAAAGCAAATGCTTGCGTCTTTGGCAAAAAGTTATTTAGGCAAGGTGCGCGGCGTTGACTTTGCGAAGTGCTGCATGATGATAACGGCGTTTGAAGGCGACACGGATGAATGCCGCCGAAAGTTTCGTGCGGCGGACAGAATATTCCGCAAACACGGCGGCGTTTTTGCGGGAAGTGGGCCGGGCGAAAGTTTTGCACGCATTAAGTTTGATTTCCCTCACATACGCGATTATTTGTGGGACTATGGTGTCTACGCCGATGTCAGTGAAACGGCCACAACATGGGATAACGCCAAAAATTTGTGGGTGCGTGCGCTGCAGGCATTGGAACAGGCTTTTGAATCACGCGGAGTAAGCGGCTGGTGCGGCTGCCACTTGAGTCACTCCTACCGCGACGGCGCAAGTTTATATTTTAGTTTTGCTTTCAAACACGATGAAAACGGCGATAACCTCGCACATTATTTTGCGATAAAAAAAGCGGTACAGGATTCATTTTTACAAAACGGCGGCACTCTCTCTCACCACCACGCCGTCGGCACTGATCATGCCCCATGGCTGGAGGAAGACATATCGCCGATGGGCGTCGCCATTCTCGGCGGCGTGAAAGCGCAGACAGATCCGCAAGGCATAATGAATCCGGGAAAACTTCGCCCGTTGGATTTTGAACATTGGTACATGGATATTCCCGTCGCTGAACAATGAAAAACAAGATCATCGCCATCACTGGCGCCTCATCGGGTTTGGGACGTGCATTGTCATTATTGTTTGCAAAAGAAGGCACCAAACTTTCGCTTTTCGCACGCGATGAGGCTCGTTTGCATGCCGTCGCCGAAGAATGCGCGGACGTAGCCGGTGCAAACAGTGAGCCATTGGTTACTGCGGGCGATGTGCGCGAAGCGGGCGAATGCAAAAAATGGATGGAGTCAACGGTGGCTCACTTTGGTGGTGTGGATTGTTTGATAAACAATGCCGGTTTAAGCATGAAAAGCAAGGCCGCCGATTGCGCGGACATAACGGCTTTTCGCCCGGTGATGGACACGGTATTTTGGGGAGCGGCGTATTGTGCGCATAGCGCATTGCCGCATTTGCGTGCCAGCCGCGGGATAGTTGTAAACATATCCTCAGTGCAAGGCAAGACAGCGATACCGCTTCACTCAGTGTATTCGGCGGGCAAACACGCATTGGAAGGTTTTTTCTCATCGCTGGCGATGGAAGAACCGGGTATACATTTTTTATCGGTGCGCCCAAGTTGGATAGACGGCACGCACATTAACGAAAACAGAATCGGCGGCGAAAGCGCACAAAGCGCGAAGCAAAATGGCGGCGGCCTGGATTTGAACGATTGTGCACAAAAAATAGTTAAAGCAACAGAACAACGCCGCAAAGTATTAACAATACCTGCGCATTACAAATGGTTACCCTTATTATCGGAGGTCTTCCCTGCGGTGGTACAAAAGGCCATCCTCCACAAAACCAATTTCCGTTACAACAATTAATTACCAACAACGAAGAAACGGTAATCAATCGTCTTCTCTATCCCTCCGGGAAAGGAGTTTAGTCTTTTTCAATATCCTTGACCTGTCCCCCCAAACCTGAACCACTACACTACCGCAAGAGTGCCTCGATATTCGTCCTGACCGCATTGAACGATGGATTGCCCGGAATGGTATCAAGCAAGCCCACCTCATCACGAATACCAAACAGGTAGCGGCCCAGCAAGAGTCCGTCACTCTGATTGGGATCACCGCCGCTGCCATCCACATCAAGACGACCGCTGGCGAAAGCTCCCGCAATATTCGTCGTGACCGCATTGAACGAGGGACTCCCCGGAATCGTATCAAGCAAGCCCGCCGCATCACGAATACCAAACAGGTAGCGGCCCAGCAAGAGGCCGTCACTCTGGTTGGGATCACCACCGCTGCCATCCACATCAAGACTCACCGCCGCTGTCTCCGTCACCGTCACGGTCACGGTGGCCGCCGTGACGGTACGATAGTTGGTGTCGGTACTGGTCACCGTATGCGTGAGTTGCACGGTCTCGTCGTCTGTATCAGCGTCTTCCACTCCCGTCACGGTGATGGTTTTGGCGGTATTCCAGTCGGTGGCGCTAAACATCAGTGAGGTGGGACTCACCGTCGCAGCAGCGGCATTGGAATGGGTCACGCTAATCGTCACTGCTTCCGTCGGTGGGGTATTCAGGCGCAGTGTATACATGCCAGTCCCGCCACGCTCATGGACTGTCAGCGTGGTGGTACTCACGGTCACGCCTGGGCCGTCGTTATCATTCAAGGTCACAGCGACGGGATCTATCGTCACGCCACTGGCATAGTCGGCATCTGTGCTTGTCGCTGTATGCGTGAGTTGCACGGTCTCGTGGTCCGCATCTATGTCTTCAACACCACTCACGGTCACTGTCTGGACACTGTTCCAGTTGTCTGTGGTAAAGGTCAGTGAGGTGGCACTGAGGGTCACTGCAGTGGCATCGGGATTGCTCACCATAATCGTCACCGGCACGGTCGGTCGCTTGGTCAACGCCAGTGTATAGGTGCCATTGCCAGCTTCGTCGACCGCCAGCGTGGTCGGACTCACGGTCACGCCCGCCGTCTCATCATCATCCACCGTCACTGCCACCGCACTTATCGTCACGGTACCCCCATTGTAGCCAGGGTCGGTACTGGTCGCTGTATGCGTGAGTTGCACGGTCTCGTCGTTCGCATCCGTGTCCTGCTCAGCCGTCACCGTTACCGTCCGCGGGACGTTCCAGTTGTCTGTGGTAAACGTCAGTGAGGTGGCACTGAGGGTCACCGCACTGGCATCGGGATTGCTCACGGCAATCGTCACCGGTGCCGTCGGCAGGGTAGACAGGCTTAAGCGATACTCGCCGGTCTCACCTTCATTGACCGCCAGCACGTTCGGACTCACGGTCACGCCCGGCGTGTCGTTATCCGTGACATTCACGGTCACGGTGTCCGGGGTCAGCGCGGCATAGGTCGCATCGCTGCTGCGCACCGCATGGGTCAGTTGCACGCTCTCGTGGTTCCTATTCGTGTCCTCAACACCCATGACCGTCACCGTCTGCGGCATATTCCAGTTGCTCGTGGTAAAGTCCAGGCTGGACGGGGTCGCCGGACTCACCGTCGCGACATCGGCATTGAACGTTTGCGGGAGAATGCTCACGGTCGCCGATGGCGGGGTATTCAGCCTGATGGTATAGCTCGCCGTGCGCCCCTCAGTCACAGTCAACGCGGTCGAACTCAGTGTAACACCCACCATATCGTTATCTGTTATGGTGATGACTACGGGCTGCGGCGTAAGCTGAGACCCGTTATCCGAAAAGAATGACAGCATCACCGTCTCATCATCTGTATCGTCATCCTCAACAGCCGTCACCGTGACCCTCCGCGGGATATTCCAGTTGGCGGTGGTAAAGGCCAAGATATTCGGACTCACGGTCGAAGCACCTCTTATGAAAAAGTTGGTCGTACGCGACAGTTCGGTCGCAAACCTCACCGTAAACTCGCCGCTCCCCCCCTCATTGAGCACCAGCGCGGGCGGACTCACGACCGCACCCTGCGCGTCGTTATCCGTGACACGCACGGTCACGGCGGGCGGCGTCACCGCGGCATAACCCGTATCGCTGCTGCTCAGCGCATGGGTCAGTTGCACGCTTTCGCTGGTCGTATTCGCGTCCTCAGCAGCCGTCACGCTCACCGTTTGGGGGACATTCCAATTGATTGTGGTAAAGGTCAGTGGCGAGGTTGCGGTCACCGCGGCATTGTTACTGCTCACGGCAATCGTGACCGCGTGCGTTGGCAGGGTATTCAAGCGCAGCATATACTCGCCGGTCTCGCCTTCCAGGACCGCCAGCGCGGTCGCACTCACGGTCATGCCCGGCGCGTCGTTATCCGTGACATTCACGGTCACAGGGGGCGAGTTCACCCCGGCATAGCGCGTATCGCTGCTGCTCAGCGCATGGCTCAGTTGCACACCGCTCTCGCTGGTCCTGTTATTGTCCTCGGCACCTGTCACCGTCACCGTCTGCACCTGATTCCAGTTATTCCTGGTAAAGGTCAGCGATGCGGTTGCGGTCACCGCGGAATTGTTACTGCTCACGCTAATCGTCACCGCGTGCGTCGGCAGGGTATTCAAGCGCAGCATATACTCGTTGGTCTCGCCTTCATTGACCGCCAGCGTGGTCGTACTGACGATCACGCCAGCGTCGTTATCCGCGACATTCACGGTCACGGCGGGCGGCGTCAGCGCGGCATAGAACGCATCACCGCTGGTCACCGCATGGGTCAGTTGCACACCGCGTTCGCTGGTCGCATTCGCGTCCGCAACACCCGTCACCATCACGGTTTGGACGGCATTCCAGTTGATTGTGCTAAAGGTCAGGGTCGCGGGGCTCACGGTCACCGCGGCATTGTTACTGCTCACGCTAATCGTCACCGCCACCGTCGGTCGGCTGCCCAGCACCAGCCCATAGCCAGTGCTGCTGCCCTCGGTGACATTCAGCGCGGTCGGCGACACGCGCACACCCGGTACCGGGCCTACCGGGTCGGACGTCAGGCTATCGCCTCCCGCATTCGGATAACTCGCCATCACGCGCAACCACGTGCCTATCTGTGATTGGTCTGATGCAATCGTGTACGTGGCGGTATTATTGGTCCCCGGTGCGGCGCTAAACGGACCCGCCGAGGCGGTCGCTGTCTGCCATTCATGGGTAATGGTGCCGACATCGGTATTCGGTGAGGCGTCCGCGTCGGTGACCGCGCCCGCTGTCAGCGTGCCGCCTGCTCTGGCATTGCCGGTGATGGGACCGAGCACACCGCGACGGTCAACCTGTACGCTATTGGAGAACAGGGTGTCGTTGAAATCCCCGCCCTGGGTGACCCGCACCCGCAGCCAGTGAGCATGGTCCGCCGCTTGCACCGTGTAGCTCGCCGCCGTGCCATTCGCGCTGATATCTGTTGTGCTGCTACAGTCTTGAGTGGTACAGCGTTGCCATTGATGGGCGCTGATATTGACGGTCAACGTGGGATGGCTCAGCGCACCGGCAGTCAAGATATCGTCGACCCTGACCGGAGTGTTGGGGGTACTGTCCTGGATAGCACCCAATGTCGCGGGCATCGCATAAATATAGTTGTCGGTCGCACTCAACGCACCGATGGCTTGCCTGGTGGGGGCACTCGCCCCGATATTGCACAGCACCGAACTGGCTTGTACGGTTTGTTCGGTGTCGCTGGTTTGCCCCGAGCGCACCCTTAAATCACCGCTGGCGGTACATAAACTGTCCAATAAGACCACCCTGTTGCTGCCGGACGGTTGGTAAAACACCCTGCCCGGCCCCGGGATTGTCGCCCATGTGGTGAGGTTCGGACGGGACAGGCCGGACTTCAGGGTTATATTGATGATGGTGTTGCCGGATGTTACGAAGAGTATTCCACTATTCGGGGTCGCCTGCCCGGTTGTGATGTGAGTATTCGCTATCCCAAAGAAGCTGAGGCCGGTATTAAGGGCAATATAAATACGCTGGAATCGTAGTCGACCATCACTGCTATTGCGGGAGAGGTTTACGCGTGTGATGTCTCCACCGCCTAATCTCTGCGTCGCATTGGTATACCCGGCCGGGCCGTTGAGGAGATAGTTATTCCAAAAGGTCAGACTCGGACGGATCTCGGTGCCGCCGTGGTTGGTGGTGCCAGCACTGTATAAATTGGTACACGTGTTGCCCGCCCCGGCATTACAGGTGCGCGTCTGGTTCTTGTCGGTGATATTGGCGGTACTCCATTCGCCCCAGCCATCGGTTTGCGCCCGTGCCGCCGGGCTAGACAATGCCGCCAGCAGGGCAACGGCGGCCATGACTGCTGTCATCCCGCGCCAAAAGCGACCACCCCGCCCCTGCGGGACACCCCTCCTTGTAAAGGAGGGGAGTTTGTTAGGTGGGTTCGGGGCACTTCTCCGGGGAGAGGAATGGGTCATGTTGTTTTGGGTGCTGAACCTATCCGCAGCCACGTGTGTTTTGCATTCGGTCATGGCAATGTTGAATTTGTGCGCGTTGGAGCAAAGTGATTGTGGTGCGTGGTGCGTGGTGCGTGGTGCGTTAAGTCCAGGTCGTTTTGTCAACATATGTCAAGTTCTCTCTGTCATCATCCAGATTGCGATTCCACCAATGTACCATTACCCCGCGCAGTATTAAATACATAATACCGTGACCCACACCACACATCGCACTTCTTTGTTGTGATTGATTATGTACTGTACCGATCGTGAATAATCCCGGCTCTTTGTGAGGCGTATGCTGTTGTATTTGATTTACCCATCCGCCGGTTTTTCGTGCAACCGATTGAGCGCTGCAAACCGTCAGTCTTTGTGAACGTCGAGACCGCCTCTGATTCGGGACTGTTGACCGGGTAGAATCATCCTGATGATGCCCGCGAAAGTGTATGCGACTGCATCGTGTTGCGCCTGTCGCCGTCAACGCCGCAGGCGATGCCACAGTGCTGGCGCGGCAGACGATGCAGAATGCAAGGAGGGGAGTTAAGTAGCTGGCAAAGTTGAGTGACAGTAAAAGCATTTCCCGCCCTAAAAGCTCTGCCCCTGCCAAGGGGGAGTACCCCGCAGGGGGGAGGGGGTTGTTAGTGCCTGTGCCTCAGCTTTCCCGAGTTTAGCCATGCACAAGTGGCAAGAAAAGCCGGTGCAGTGAGCGTCCATGCAGCCACTATCGCAAAAGTGCCTCGATATTCGTCCTTATATCGTTGAACGATGGATTGCCCGGAATGGTATCAAGCAGGCCCACCTCATCACGAATACCAAACAGGTAGCGACCCAGCAAGAGTCCGTCACTCTGGTTGGGATCACCGCCGCTGCCATCCACGTCAAGACGACCGCTGGCGAAAGCTCCCGCAATATTCGTCGTGACCGCATTGAACGAGGGACTCCCCGGAATCGTATCAAGCAGGCCCGCCGCATCACGAATACCAAACAGGTAGCGGCCCAGCAAGAGTCCGTCACTCTGGTTAGGATCACCACCGCTGCCATCCACATCAAGACTCACCGCCGCCATCTCCGTCACCGTCACGGTTACGGTGGCCGCCGTGACGGTACGATAGGTGGTGTCGGTACTGGTCACCGTATGCGTGAGTCGCACGGTCTCGTCGTCTGTATCAGCGTCTTCCACTCCCGTCACGGTGATGGTTTTGGCGGTATTCCAGTCGGTGGCGCTAAACATCAGTGAGGTGGGACTCACCGTCGCAGCCGCAGCATTGGAATGGGTCACGCTAATCGTCACTGCCTCCGTCGGTGGGGTATTCAGGCGCAGCGTATACATGCCAGTCCCACCACGCTCATGGACTGTCAGCGTCGTGGTACTCACGGTCACGCCTGGGCCGTCGTTATCATTCAAGGTCACAGCCACGGAGTCTATCGTCACGCCACTGGCATAGTCGGCATCTGTGCTTGTCGCCGTATGCGTGAGTTGCACGGTCTCGTGGTTCGCATCTATGTCTTCAACACCACTCACGGTCACTGTCTGGACACTGTTCCAGTTGTCTGTGGTAAATGTCAGTGAGGTGGCACTGAGGGTCACCGCAGTGGTATCGGGATTGCTCACCATAATCGTCACCGGCACGGTCGGTCGCTTGGTCAACGCCAGTGTATAGGTGCCATTGCCGCCTTCGTCGACCGCCAGCGTGGTCGGGCTCACGGTCACGCCCGCCGTCTCATCATCATCCACCGTCACCGCCACCGCACTTATCGTCACGGTACCCCCATTGTAGCCAGGGTCGGTACTGGTCGCTGTATGCGTGAGTTGCACGGTCTCGTTGTTCGCATCCGTGTCCTGCTCAGCCGTCACCGTTACCGTCCGTGGGACGTTCCAGTTGTCTGTGGTAAACGTCAGTGAGGTGGCACTGAGGGTCACCGCACTGGCATCGGGATTGCTCACGGCAATCGTCACCGGTGCCGTCGGCAGGGTAGACAGGCTTAAGCGATACTCGCCGGTCTCCCCCTCATTGACCGCCAGCACGTTCGGGCTCACGGTCACGCCCGGCGTGTCGTTATCCGTGACACCCACGGTCACGGCGGGCGGGGTCAGCGCCGCATAGAGCGCATCGCTGCTGCGCACCGCATGGGTCAGTTGCACGCTCTCGTGGTTTGTATCAGCGTCATCAACACCCATGACCGTCACCGTCTGCGGCATGTTCCAGTTGCTCGTGGTAAAGTCCAGGCTGGACGGGGTCGCCGGACTCACCGTCGCCACATCGGCATTGAACGTTTGCGGCAGAACGCTCACGGTCGCCGACGGTCGGGTCCCCAGCCGGATGTTATAGCTCGCCGTGCGCCCCTCAGTCACAGTCAACGTGGTCGGACTCAGTGTAAAACCCGCCGTATCGTTATCTGTTATGGTTACGGCTAGACTGGGAAACTCAACCCTGCGGTAAGCTGGGTCTTCGCCGCCGACATTCGGAAAATTCAGCGCCACCGTCTCATCATCTACATCGTCATCCTCAACAGCGGTCACCGTTACCGTCTGCGGGATGTTCCAGATAGCGCGAGCAAAGAACAGGCCAGTCGGACTCACGGTCGCAGCACCAGCATCGCTGCTGTTTATACCGAAAACTTGCACAAACCCTGTCGGTTCAGTCGCCAACGTCACCGTAAACTCGACGGTCTCGCCCTCATTGAGCACCAGCGCGGGCGGACTCACGACGTACCCCGGCGCGTCGTTATCCGTGACACGCACGGTCACGGCGGGCGGGTTCACCGCGGCATAACCCGTATCGCTGCTGCTCAGCGCATGACTCAGTTGCACACCGCTTTCGCTGCTCGTATTCGCGTCCTCAGCACCCGTCACGGTCACGGTTTGGGCGGCATTCCAATTGACTGTGGTAAAGGTCAGTGGCGAGGTTGCGGTCACCGCAGCATTGTCACTGGTCACGCTAATCGTCACAGCGTGCGTCGGTCGGGTATTCAAGCGCAGCGTATACTCACCGGTCCCGCCTTCAAGGACCGCCAGCGTGGTCGTACTCACGGTCACGCCCGGCGCGTCGTTATCCGTGACACTCACGGTCACGGCGGGCGGGTTCACCACGGCATAGCGCGTATCGCTGCTGCTCAGCGCATGGGTCAGTTGCACACCGCTCTCGCTGGTCCTGTTATTGTCCTCGGCACCCATCACCGTCACCGTCTGCGCCTGATTCCAGTTATTCCTGGTAAAGGTCAGCGATGCGGTTGCGGTGACAGCCGAATTGTTACTGCTCACGCTAATCGTCACCGCGTGCGTCGGCAGGGTATTCAAGCGCAGCATATACTCGCCGGTGCCGCCCTCATTGACCGCCAGCGTGGTCGTACTCACGATCACGTTGGCATCGTTATCCGCGACATCCACGGTCACGGGGGGAGGCGTCAGCGCGGTATAGAACGCATCACCGCCGCTCACCGCATGAGTCAGTTGTACGCCGCGTTCGTTGGTCGCATTATTGTCCTCAGCACCCGTCACCGTCACGGTTTGGGCGGCATTCCAGTTGATTGTGCTAAAGGTCAGGGTCGCGGGGCTCACGGTCACCGCGGCATTGTTACTGCTCACGCTAATCGTCACCGCCACCGTCGGTCGGCTGCCCAGCACCAGCCCATAGCCGGTGCTGCTGCCTTCGGTCACATTCAGCGCGGTCGGCGACACCCGCACACCCGCGACCGATACCGGGTCGGACGTCAGGCTATCGCCCCCCGCATTCGGATAACTCGCCATCACGCGCAACCACGCGCCTATCTGTGATCGGTCTGATGCAATGGTGTAGGTGGCGGTATTGTTGGTCCCCGGTGCGGCGGTAAACGGTCCCGCCGAGGCGGTCGCTGTCTGCCATTCATGGGTAATGGTCCCGACATCGGTATTCGGTGAGGCGTCCGGGTCGGTGACCGCGCCCGCCGTCAGCGTGCCGCCTGTTGTGGCTGTGCCAGTGATGGGACCGATGGCACCGCGACGGTCAACCCGTACGCGATTGGAGAACAGGGTGTCGTTAAAATCCCCGCCCTGGGTGACCCGCACCCGCAGCCAGTTGCCCGGGTCCGCCGCTTGCACCGTGTAGCTCGCCGCCGTGCCATTCGCGCTGATATCTGTTGCGCCGCTACAGTCCTGAGTGGCACAGCGTTGCCATTGCCGGGCACGGGTATTGACGGTCAACGTGGGATGGCTCAGCGCACCGGCGGTCAAGACATCACCGACCCTGACCGGAGTGTTGGGGGTATTGTCCCGGATGGCACCCAATGTCGCGGGCATCGCAGCATAAAGATAGTCGTCGGTCGCACTCAGTTCACCGATGGCCTGTTTGGTCGGGGCATTCGCACTGATATTGCACAGCGATGAGCCGGATTCTGCGGTGTATTCGGTGTCGGTCGTGGTCCCCGAGCGCACCCTTAAATCACCGCTGGCGGTACATAAACTGTCCACCAGGACCACCGCGTTGTTGGCGGACGGTCGGTAATACACCATGCCCGGCCCCGGGATGGCCGTCCATGTGAGGTTCGGACGGACCCTCAGGACTATCCCGCGGCCAAAGCCTGTTACGAACAGTGTTCCGTTAATCGGGGTCGCCTGCCCGGTTGTGATGACTGCAGTGTTAAAAAGGTGCATGCCGACGGCGGTGAAAATGCGCGTTAATTGCAGCCAACCATCGCCGTTGTTGCGGGTGAGTTGCACGCTCGTGATGTCCGCATCAAAGTAATCCGTCGCATTGGTATGCCCGGCCGGGCCGTTGACGAGATAGTTATTCCAAAAGGTCTGACTCGGACGGGTCTCGGTGCCGCCGTGGTTGGTGGTGCCGCCACCGTAGGCATTGGTACACGTGTTGCCCGCCCCGGCATTACAGGTGCGCGTCTGGTTCTTGTCGGTGATATTCGCCGTACTCCATTCGCCCCAGCCATCGGTTTGCGCCCGTGCCGCCGGGCTTGCCAATACCGCCAGCAGGGCAACGGCGCCCATGACTGCCGTCATCCCGCGCCAAAAGCGACCACCCCGCCCCTGCGGGGCACCCATCCTTGACAAGGAGGGGAGTTTGTTAGGTGGGTTCGCGGCACTCCTCCGGGGAGAGGAATGGGTCATGTTGTTTTGGGTGCTGAACCTATCCGCAGCCACGTGTGTTTTGCATTCGGTCATGGCAATGTTGAATTTGTGCGCGATGGACCAACGGTCTGCACTAGTGATTGTGGTGCTGTGGTGCTGTGGTGCTGTGGTGCTGTGGTGCTGTGGTGCTGTGGTGCTGTGGTGCTGGCACTTGCCGCGCAAGCGCCAGCGTGGTGGTGTGTTTACGTGATTTTATCAACATATGTCAGATTCTTTCCAGCAAGTTATTCAGATTGCCCACGCATGCCTCTCGCTCGGCAATGTAATAGTATCGTGCCGACTGCCTCAACCTCAACCACTGTTTCATGGCAATCTGGCGTCGGTGTTGCGGTGCCGCTGCTTATGGCGTAATGCCAGCGTGATGGTGTATTTACGTGATGTTGTCGGCATCTGATGCTCCCTCCATATCCAGTATAGTGCAACGGGTTTTGTCATCACTGGAATTACGTAAAGTAAAAGTCAACCACTTTCTTTCAAGATATTAATATCGCTTTCAATCTTTTTGAGTTTTTCCTCATAAGCCGCAATTTCCATTTCTCTAATTGCAAGTCTTTCCCCAAGGTCTTTATTTTCTTTCTGTAAAACTTTTATCTGAGTATGAGCCTCAGCCACTTGAGCCCGAAGCGTTTCGAAATTCTGTTCTTCCGCATAAACCGCTGTTGTGAGGAATATCGATGAAGTAAATAGTAATAGTATTGATGTACTTTTAAGCATAATCATAATTATCCTATCTGCAAAACCCTTCCTACTCATCACTGGCTAAAGTTGCAATCTCAGCTTCAATACTATCAAGCACCATGCGCCAGCCGTCGATTTCGTTTTCGTGACTGACCAGAGTTTTCCGAAGATCTCCGTTTGATTTCTGTAACGTTTTCAGTTTGCTCTGGATCTCGGCTAATTGCACGCGAAGTTCTTCGACATGTTGTTCTTCCGCATAAGCGGCTGTGTACGAAAAAAACAATGCACAGAGTACGACCAATGCCTGTTTATGCATAATCCATAAAACCCTCTGTCTTATCCAGTTTTTGCAACCCCAAAGTTTAACTGGCTAATTTAGTGTTGAGAACAGTTTATTGCAGGAATTTATCCAAGCTCTACCTATAACCAGGCGAGCCGACCAAGTACGATAACCTCTGCCTCGTTCAAACAAGTCCACTACCCAGTATACCTGCGCGCCAATTGCTGCGAAAGGCAGCAAAATCCAGGTAACATTAAACAGGGCCAGAACAAGTACAATCATGCAAAAATCGGCTCGGGCAAGCTTGTGAAATATATAGATTACCCAATCCAGAACATCTTCGGGTTGTTTGGGTGCTGCAACCTGTCCTGCACGACTCATCGCATCGGGATCATTGATCTTTTTAGCCTCGTGTCGCAAATCAACAATATAATCAATAAATGCCCCCGCTGCTGCTGCCAGTCCCGGCCAAAACCAAAATTGCTGACCGCTGGCTTGTGCTGTACCGTAACCCGGACCGGCAAAAAAACCGGTATCAACTATCCAGTCTGACAAGTCATCCAGTTTTGCGCCAAACCCGGATGACATATTTTTTATCCTGACCACCTCACCATCACAATTATCAAGGGTATAGCTGGCGACTAACAGCAATCCTCCAGCAATTCCTGCAACCCAACCACCCTGAAGAAAACAGACCGCACAGGCCAGGCCCGAGAGTAAGGAGCCTATTGTGATCTGATTTGGAGTGACTGATGTTTTCAGAAACAGCGGCGTCAATCGGTGAGACAGGTGTCTTACCAGGGGGAAGAGCCGTTCCGGGACGGTTGATGGATCGGCGGCGGTGAGTGTTGTTTCCTGATTCACTTTTCCTGATTCTTCTCCGTAACAGGCACGAAACGCTGCACCATTTTCATAACTGGAACGTCATATCATATCGTGTTTCAATCATAATCACGTTCTTCGGTGTTATGATGCTTTCCAGATAAATTTCCCGAACAACGTTATGCACACACTTCCACTTGTCGGCCTTATATCGGGGCTGTTGATCTTCGTTGTTTTAATTCTATGGCAGGGCATTGGTGATATTTTTGATCTGTTGGCCACTTCTGGCCGGGAATTACTCCTCCTGCCCATTGTCTGGTTCCCTTGCCTGATTGCTGCAACCATTTCCTGGCGTATGCTATTTCCGAAGCAGCATACACCAAAGTTTACAGCAATACTTTTAAGGCACTCTGGATTGGTCGAGCCATCAATACTCTTTTACCCGTTGCAACTATTGGTGGAGAAATTGCTAAAGCCAGATTGATCACACTATGGGGAAGCAGTGGTGTTAGTGCCAGCGCTTCGGTGTTGGTCGACAAGACCGTGCAGGCAATGGCGGTTGCAGTGTGGGCCTTTGCCGGAACATTACTGCTTATTTACCTCGCACTGGATAACGAACTGGCGATCGCCGTCATGTTGGGCATCAGCGTACTGGCAGGCTGTTTATCGGGATTTATCCTGGATGATGACACGCTGACTGACAATATTGCACATGTTGAAGCCCTGGCTAGAGAGATCGGCAAGCTGGGTATCACATGGTCCTGCAACGCAAAGGCCAATGTCCCCCATGAAACATTGAAAATGATGGTATTGACTCGGCTGCCAAAGATTATGAATTTGAAGCAGAATACAAGGCACTCATTCACCCACGTATCAAACGGATTATTGAAAAATTCTCAATCGAGTTAACAAGTTTTCATGAATCATAGTAGTATTTAACCATGGTCGGTGATTCGTGGACGCATGGAATGGCACGCATGTGTGTTCTGCCGCTTGTCAATACTCCCGTTACACCCAAGCATATAACGACGGTGAGATTAATTACCGGCACAGTCGCCTGCGTCCTGTTTGCCATCGGCACAGCAGAATCAAATTTCCATGGCGGTTTTCTATGGATACTGTCTGCATTTTTGGATCGCGCAGATGGTGAACTGGCACGCATCAGCGACAGGACTAGCCAAAAGGGACATCAATATGATTACTTCTCGGATGTATTTGTCACCGCATTGTTTTTTCTCGGTATTAGCATTGGTCTAAGGGAAACCGCTTTCTGGAATATGAAGCCCGGGATATGGATAATAGTCATGGGGATCAGTGCAACAGTCGGAGTCATTTTTGCTGGAATCCTTGCAGAAAGAACTGATCAAGCTAAAAAAGAAACCGGGGAAAAAGCCTACGCCGGATTTGCCGGCTTCGACTTCGACGATGTTTTATACCTTTTCGCGCCTGTAATCCGGTTTAATTTGCATTTACCTTACTCACATGGTCACGCTTGAAAAAACCATAATTCATTATGGGTATTGAAGAGGCAACTCAGGAATTGCAGAGTAGATTCGAGGCACTGCTTAAAGAAGCTGCACGTAACGAAACAACACTGAAAAAATTCCAGGAATTTGAGCTTGAACTCATGAATGCAAAATCATTGGGGAAACTGATATATATATTGCTTAACAATGGCTGTGATAAATTTGGATGGGACACCGTCACCCTTACATTGGTTGACCCGGAGTATGAGATCCAGCGCCTGCTTGAACTTTCCAAATTTAAATTATCCGAGCACCCGGAATTAATTTTCATAACTTCCGGTGATGCCCTGAAAAATATACACCATCAACAATTGTTTCCGGTTTTAGGATTGTATGATGATGACGATCATAACCTGCTCTTCTCCAAAAAAATTAATAATCCTGAAGATATCTGGCTACTTCCATTAAGTAGATCCAATCAGCTTATCGGAAGTTATAACATTGGCAAACTTGTCAGTAATAGCTCCAATGAGAACGTTGCGACAGATTTCCTGCAGCATTTGGCTGCTATCATTTCTGTCAGCCTGGAAATAAGCATTACCAGAGAACATCTTCAATACCTCGGTCTGATAGATCCTTTGACCGGAATAAATAACAGAAGATTTTTTGACCAACGCGTAATCGAGGAAGTGACGGCTGTGATCCGTAAAAATGTAGACATTAGTTGCCTGTTCATTGATATCGATCATTTTAAAAATATCAACGATAGTTATGGGCATCGTACCGGAGATAATATCCTCAAGGGAGTTGCAAAAATTATACGTGAACTGCTACGTAGTACAGATGTGGTTGCACGCTACGGTGGTGAGGAATTCGTCGTACTGCTTTCATATAAAAACAGGGAAAAAGCGACTGAAATAGCAGAACGGATCAGGAAAACGGTTGAAAAAAAGACATTCACCACTTCCCAAAATGGAAATATTACTGTCACGATATCGATCGGTATCAATACCCTTAAGTCAGATCAACATAGAGGGAATACCGAAGAAATCACTTCTGCATTTCTAGAATATGCAGACCGCGCACTCTACCAAGCCAAGAATAATGGCAGAAACCGAATTGAAACCTATACAGGTTCAGAACTTGATAGCTGTGAACTTAATCAAGTGAAATAGGCCCTCATGCTGGAGGTGGTGAAGTGTAAGAAACCAAAGACACAGTTAATAGTGTCTTGTAGATATCTCTCGTCTCAGCCAGGAACCGTAAATTTCACAAACACCGGATTGCTGCTTTCATAAGCCGCATCAACTTGGTGCGCGACGCAATTTGCTTTGCGTAAATATATTTATACTGCCAGAGCCATAACTTATGAAGAAACATATCGCATTTAGTGTAGCTACACTAATGATTCTCCCACTTTTTAACTTCGGTGCCTACGCCAGGGAACCTCATTTAGACACTGTGTCCGTCATTGGCAAACAAAAAGATTCACCCGTTAGCGACCTTGCAGGATCAGTAGACTTCATCAGTCAGGAAGAGCTGACCCACAAGCATGTTGTAGTGGTCTAATAAATCCGTACCAGTTGCCAGGTGATACTATTTATCATCGGAGAGGTACGAAGAATGCAAAAACGAAGACATTTCACACCGGAATTCAAACAGGAAGCATCCAGTTTGGTATTAGACCAGGGCTACAGCATCACTGACGCCTGTATTGCGGTGGGGGTAGGAGCTACAGCGATGCGTCGTTGGGTTGAGCAGTTGACGAACGAACGGCAAGGGCAAACGCCAGTTGGGAGTAAAGCTCTCACAGGGGAGCAGCAACGGATACAAGAACTGGAAGCACATAATCAGCGGCTAGAACGGGAGAAAGACATTCTAAAAAAGGCTACCGCGCTCTTAATGTCGGACTCGATGAGGTCGTTATGATGGTCGAGCAGTTAAGAGCACATTATCGTCAAAGTGACGGCGATGATTGTCAGTAGCCAGCAGGGCTTATCGCAACAGTCACCTCGTCATTCCTGCGGAAGCAGGAATCCAGGTGCTGATTGCAACTCGTCTGAATTGCTTCGCTAAAGCTCTCCCCCTGCCAGGGGGGGAGTACCCCGCAGGGGGAGGGGTTGCAGGGGGGAGGGAATGACGACTTACAACATCACCACAAACAATACAGACATTACCGCAACCAGCTTCCAGCATTCCATGTGACCGCCTGAAAGCATCAACCCCTGCCGTCATTGCGAGCAAAGCGAAGCAATCCATGAGACCGCCCTGCTGTCATTGCGAGCGAAGCGAAGCAATCCAGTAAACTTTAAAGATAAGCCAGGATACCTTGAAATATTTGAAGATATGCAAAATGCCATTGCCAGAGAAAAACAGATTAAAGCTGACTCCCGCAAAAAGAAACCTGCCCTGATTGAAAAACACAATCCGGAATGGAACAATTTATATGAAGATATTGTTTAATCTGGATTGCTTCGCTTCGCTCGCAATGACGGGGGGAAGCTCGCAATGACGGGGGGAAACTCGCAATGACGGGGGGAAGCTCGTAATGACGGGGGGAAACTCGCAATGACGGGGGGAAGCTCGCAATAACGGGGAGACAGAACTTGCAATGACGGGAAAAAAATGACGACTTACAACATCACCACAAACAATACAGACATTACCGCAACCAGCTTCCAGCATTCCATGTGACCGCCTGAAAGCATCAACCCCTGCCGTCATTGCGAGCAAAGCGAAGCAATCCATGAGACCGCCCTGCCGTCATTGCGAGCAAAGCGAAGCAATCCATGAGACCGCCCTGCTGTCATTGCGAGCGAAGCGAAGCAATCCATGAGACCGATTGAAAACATCGCCCCCTGCCGTCATTGCGAGCAAAGCGAAGCAATCCAGTAAACTTTAAAGATAAGCCAGGATACCTTGAAATATTTGAAGATATGCAAAATGCCATTGCCAGAGAAAAATAAATTAAAGCTGACTCCCGCAAAAAGAAACCTGCCCTGATTGAAAAACACAATCCGGAATGGAACAATTTATATGAAGATATTGTTTAATCTGGATTGCTTCGCTTCGCTCGCAATGACGGGGGGAAGCTCGCAATGACGGTGCAATGATCGCACTCATTGGTCGACAGTCATCATCACTTGTTATGCCGCCGACGTGACCTGGATTTTGCCGCTTTCTTCATCATTCATCTCCAGTAATCAATGCCGGAGAACCACGTGTGAGCTTTGGGAAATAACGCGACAGTACTAAATTCCTGTCATCGAAGTTTTATATCTACATTAATGAGCATCGATACCCTTTGAAATTAATGAGATACATTTTAATATTAATAAACCTTATTACATATTTTGCGTGGTGTAGCATTTAAGAATATCCGGAAATCTCATATATTGAAGCTATCACGAGTTTCAAGATCACACTATAATCAAAAAGTTACAAAATTACTCATGTGCATTATTTTGGCACGTCCATGTTTTAGGGAAGACGCCTTTTAGGCGTTGAGAAATCATACATAACGGTGAAAAAAGTATTCATTAAATTTCTCGTGGGGCCTATTCTGTCGGTACTTATATCTTTTCTACCAGGCACTGTCTCAGCAGATACTACGGGATATAATCGACCTTTATGCACTGATTCCCTGGATATACCTTTGCGACCGATCGTTGAAACCGATCTGGTCCCCGGAGATGTACATGTAACCGCAGAAAGCGCAGATCTGGAAACAGAAGGTTTTTCGACGCTGAAAGGAACCGTTGAAATAACACGCGAGGAACAACAGAGCCGCTCAGACTATGCTGATTTTAACCAACTTGATAATACTTCCAACCTGGAGGGCAATGTGCAATATTGGGATGAATCCATCTATCTGGAAGCCGACAAGGCACATCTCAATTTCGATACCGACATCGGCGCATTCGAAAGTGTAAGATATACCATCAAGGATAATCGCGGTCGTGGAAAAAGCAGCAACATTGATATGATATTCGACATTGAGTCCAGGCTAAAAAATGCTGACTACAGTACTTGTGATCCAGCGCATAAGTTCTGGCAACTATCTACCGGAGAACTTAAACTGAACCATTCCGAAGAATGGGGCAGCGCCAGGAACGTCGTGCTTAAAATTAAGAATGTACCGGTTTTCTATAGTCCTTATGTGTCTTTCTCCCTAAACGATAAAAGGAAAACCGGATTTTTAACACCCGGCATGGGGAGTTCGAACAGAAATGGATTGGAAATACGAACACCATTCTATTGGAATATAGCTCCACACATGGATGCTACACTGACCCCCCGAATACTCACCGATAGCGGCGTTATGTTGGCAGGTAAACTTCGCCATCTGTCAAAAAACAGTCAGAGTGAACTAAAAGTGGAATACCTCCCTGGTGATAATAAATTTGGTAACAAAAACAGAAATTTGCTTGGTTTAAAACATCGTCTGGGTTTTGGTCGTGGTGGTAATTTTTCGCTCAATTATAATCGAGCCTCCGACAAAGAATACTTTGAGGATTTCGGCACATCACTTGACATCACCAGCACACGTTTCCTTGAGCAACGCGCAGATATTTCGTATTACGGAAGTTGGTGGAATGCCAGTGTAGCATTACAAAATTATCAATCAGTTGATCGAACAATCACTGCTGCCGGTAGTCCATATAAGCGATTACCGCAAATCAATTTCAATGTATTCACTCCCGAAGGCAACAATAAATTTAATTATTCGCTTGCCTCTGCGTTTACATATTTTGACCGTAGCGAAGATGTTACCGGTTCAAGACTGGATTTAACACCTTCTATAAGTTACTCATATAAAACAGCATCCACATTCGCGACGCCAAAAGTCAGTTTACGATACACACAATATTCCTTACGCAATACGGACACTTTTGAGTCTGGTCCCAACCGAATACTGCCCATAATAAGCATTGACAGTGGCGTTTCCCTTGAGCGTGATTTTTCACTTTTTGGAAAAAAATCTCTGCAAACATTGGAGCCAGGAGTTTTTTACCTTTACGTTCCACAAGAAGGACAAAATAATTTACCGGTTTTTGACACTGGCTTGTATGATTTTTCTTTTGATTCATTATTCAGGGTTAATCGTTTTAGTGGTAATGACCGCCTTGGCGATGCCAATCAATTCACATTAGCAATAACATCACGCCTGATAGATCAGGCTACCGGGAGAGAGGCAAGTTACCTGCGTTTCGGGCAAATTTATTATCTGAGTGACAGGAAGGTGATTCTACCTGGCAATTCAATACGTGATGATAATATATCTCCAATCATTGCAGAAATTGGTACAGGACTCCTTGACCACTGGCGTTTCAGAGGTGATCTGCAATGGAATCCCAATACAGGCAAAACAGAAAAATTACTCGCGCAAATTCAGTATAAACCGGCGACAAAGAAGGTGGTTAATTTTGGCTACCGTATTCGTAGAACTTCATCTAACCTTTCCGGTCGGACCCTAAACCTGACAGACATAGAACAAAGTGATATTTCATTTCGTTGGCCAATCAAGCAGAACTGGGGGCTGATCGGCAGGTGGAACCATGCTATACCAGAGAAAAAATCATTGGAAATTTTTGGTGGTGTTGAATATGACAGATGTTGCTGGAGCTTTCGAGCGGTTGCCCGAAGATTCTTGACTGACATAAACGGAAGATTTGATACAGGTGTATTTTTGCAAGTTGAACTCAAAGGTCTCTCCGGTATCGGTCGTAAAACAGCAGACTTCCTAAAACAGGGAATTCCCGGTTACGAGAGCGATTTATAAGTTGAAATTCTATTTCCACCTGCTGTTAGCCAGCTTTCTTGCGTTACAAACAATTGTCCCGCTTGCAGATGTGCCGTTGGATCGTATCGTTGCCGTTGTTGAGAACGACGTTGTCATGCAGAGTGAACTGGACACTGAGTTACGCTCCATGGTTGCCAGAATGAGAGAGCAAAATATGCAAATTCCTTCTTCAAGCGTTCTGGAAAATCAGGTGCTTGAACGCATGATCCTGGTCAAGATTCAGCTCCAACGAGCGAAAAATACCGGTATACGTGTTGATGATGAGACATTAAACAGAACCATCAGTAATATCGCAGCGGAAAACAATGTCAGTTTAAGTGGATTCAAGGAGATGCTGGAGGAGGACGGCCTTAACTACGAACAGTTTAGAGAAGATATACGTAAGGAAATAATCATCTCTCGGTTACGCCAGAGTCAGGTTGATAACCGAATTTCAGTCACCAGCAAGGAAATTGATAACGCTCTATTAAATGAGGAATTACAAGGTACTTCAGAAACAGAATATCTCCTGCAACATATACTTATTTCCCTGCCGGAAGAGGCCCCAACTCCCGAAGAAGAGAAACAGGCAAGACTGATTGCTGCAAAGGTACGCGAGGATCTGGAAGCGGGACAAAATTTTGTGACACTGGCCACAACTGTCTCGGACGGACAAAGAGCACTTGAAGGTGGCAGTCTCGGTTGGCGTAAACAAAGCGAAATACCGACATTGTTTAGCACACAGGTTCCAACTATGGAGAAGGGGGACATTAGCGATCTGATCCAAAGTCCCAGCGGCTTTCATATTGTCAAAGTTGCTGATATACGAAGTAGTGACAAATATATGATTACGCAAACAAATGCCCGCCATATCCTGATTAAACTTAGTGAGTTAACTACAGATGATGATGCCAGGCTCAGATTAGAACAGCTAAGAACACGTCTTCTGGGCGGAGATCATTTTGAGGATCTCGCCAAAGCACATTCTGACGACACTGGTAGTGCAGCTCTGGGAGGTAACCTTGGCTGGAAAAGCCCGGGAGAATTGGAACCAAAATTTGAAATTGTCATGGATGAACTCAAGCCTGGTGAAATTAGCGAGCCTTTTGCCACACGTTTCGGTTGGCATCTACTTCAGGTCATTGAGCGTAGAGAGTATGATGACACAACAAACGCCAGGCGAACAAAAGTATCTGAAACAATCCGCAGGAGAAAGTCAGAAGAAGCACATCAAAACTGGTTAAGACATTTACGTGACGAAACTTATGTCGAGTACCGATTGGGTGATGGCTAACACTGAAATACCTCGTATTATCATTTGTACTGGTGAACCTGCAGGTATCGGTCCCGACATCACTGTTCAGTTTGCCCAAAATAATATTAATGCTGATATTGTCGCCATAGGTGATCCACACTTGCTGCAAAATCGAGCTGCCACACTGGGACTCTCCATTTCATTAATTAAATTTGACAGAACCAGGAAACAAAAACATGTCGGCAAAAACCTGAGAATAATTCCTGTTGAAACTGAAGCACCTGTTATTGCGGGGAAACTTGATCCCGATAACGCTGAGTACGTCCTGACTCTTCTTAAAACAGCCTGCTTGGGGTGTCTCGATAAAAGATTTGATGCCATGGTCACGACCCCAATTCAAAAATCAATCATTAATGATGCTGGTCACGCCTTCAGCGGACATACAGAATTTTTAGCTAATCTCTGTGAACAGGCCGTCCCGGTCATGATGCTCGCCAATAATTCATTAAAAGTCGCACTGGTCACAACGCACTTGCCTTTATCAAAAGTAAGTCACTGTATTACGAAAGAAAACCTGACACAGGTATTAAAGGTGGTCGATAAAGATCTGCGAGATAAATTTTCCATCAGTCATCCTCGCATTCTGGTTTGTGGTCTCAACCCCCACGCCGGTGAAATGGGTCATTTAGGCAACGAGGAAAATGATATTATCATCCCCACCATCAATGCATTAAAAGAGCAGGGCCTGGATTTAACCGGACCACATCCCGCAGATACCGCCTTCACTCCTGAAATGATTGCTGATTTCGATATCATTGTCACGATGTATCACGATCAAGGGCTACCTGTTTTGAAGTCCCTGGGATTTGGAGAAACAGTTAATATTACATTAGGCTTACCGATTATCAGGACTTCGGTTGACCATGGCACAGCACTTCATTTTGCTGGAACCGGGAAAGCATCTCCATCAAGTTTAATGGAGGCGGTAAAGTGCGCTATTAAGATGACGATCAATCCCCTCTGTAGATCATTACCAGGCTCAACATCGCCACTAAACTCTAAATAGCCAAAATAGATGAATGGCAGATTACCGAGCAAAAAAAAGATTCGGTCAGCATTTTCTCCATGATCAAAATATTATTCATCGTATTGTTACCGCCATTAATCCAGGGCGAGATCAAATAATTATTGAAATTGGACCAGGTAGAGGTGCGCTGACGGCTCCTCTACTTGAGCGTGTCGATCAGTTACATGTCATTGAACTTGACCGGGAACTGGCACGAGACCTGTCTAACCGATACGCCGCTAATAATAAAATCGTTGTCCACTGCCAGGATGCCCTGACCTATAATTTTAGGGAGATAGGAGAACAGCACCTGTACATTGTTGGAAATCTGCCCTACAACATATCAACGCCACTAATATTTCATTTGCTGGGACATAGGCATTGCATAGATAACATGCTATTCATGCTTCAGGAAGAGGTCGTCGATCGCATGTGCGCATCCCCTGGCAGTGGAGATTATGGGCGCCTTTCCGTAATGATTCAGGTACATTGTCTTACCGAAAAATTATTTACCGTCGATCCAAGTGCTTTCTCACCACCACCCAAAGTTATGTCAGCAATCATCAAACTGAAAAGCCACACAGAGATTTTAGATAGAATCCTGGACTATCCCAGTTTTGCACATATCGTGAAGCAAGCATTCTCTCAAAGACGAAAGACATTGAAAAATTGTTTGAGAGGCACGCTTGGGGAGGAACAGATAATCAATCTGGGAATTGTCCCTGACACACGTGCCGAAACCCTGGCAATTGACAAATTTATTCAAATAGCAAACACTTACTATAAGCAAAGCCGATAGCTTCATCTGTGGAAAACGTTGTGGATAGGTTTTTTAATTAAGACGCAGGTGCTTTATGTGCTTAACTTTTACACATTTGCCTGGATACAACATAAAAATTTAATTTTATTCTTTGTTATGTCAATTACTTATACTTTCATATAGTTCTTTATGAATAGTATCTGCTATTGATAAATCTCGTAATAAGTCCGGTTTTGAATGGCTTGTGTATAAAAATGCTTGCTTACCTGCAGTTCCAAGTAGCAATTGCCAGGTTTTTAAAAATTTTGGCTTGTACAAAATCTTTAAAATAGTGCTTTAAGATAGCCTTTAATCTCTATTCCAAATAATAATACAGTTGCAATTTAGGAACCTATCTCACCCAGGCATGAATAAGAATGACGTCTTCCATTTACTGGATAAATTTTCAGTCAAATTGGAACAATTCAGTGACCTTACAGGCAAACTGATCTCTTGGCTTGTTTTGGCGATGGTTTTACTGGTGAGTTACGACGTTGCCATGCGCTATTTTTTCCACAGCGGTTCTATTGTGCTACAGGAAATGGAATGGCATCTATTTTCTCTCATATTTCTCATCGGAGCCGCATACACGTTCAAACATGATGATCATGTCAGGCTTGACCTCTTTTATAGAAGCAAATTCATGGATGACAGACACAGGGCATTGATTAACTTGTTTGGCGGCCTTTTTCTGTTACTACCTTTTTGTATTTTAATCATCGCAACGGCCTGTCCTTTTGTTTATCAATCCTACTACATTCTGGAAAGCTCACCAGATCCGGGAGGTCTACCCTATCGCTGGATTATCAAAACCAGCATCCCTTTGGGATTTATGCTTCTTTTGCTACAGGGGCTCTCAAACATTATTAAAAATCTCCAGATCGTTATTAGGTAGAAACGCATGACCGCCCCCATTATTGCGATGCTTGGCACACTCATAATCATGCTGCTGTTCGGTTATCCGGTTGCATTTACTCTAGGTGCCGTTGCATTTTTGTTCGGCAGTATTTTCCTGAATCTGGATTTCTTCAATCTACTTCCCCTGCAAATCTGGGGAACGATGACTAATTTCACCTTGCTTGCTGTGCCTTTATTCATCTACATGGGAATCACGCTGGACAAATCAGGCTTGGCCGAAGATTTATTGGAGACCATGGGACTGTTATTCGGGAAAATGCGTGGCGGTTTAGCTGTATCGGTAGTCATGGTCGGAGCCTTACTGGCTGCGACAACCGGAATTGCTGGTGCTACTGTCGTGACTATGGGCATCATCGCGCTACCGACCATGCTTAAGCGTCAATATTCCCCCGCACTTGCTACCGGTACCATCGCTGCATCAGGTACGTTGGGACAGATCATACCGCCCAGCATCATTTTAATCTTACTTGGCGACGTAATGGGTGTCCCGGTAGGACGGCTTTTTGTTGGCACCGTCATCCCAGGAACAATACTCGTAACACTTTTCCTACTATACATCCTCTGTGTTGCCTGGATAAAACCGACCATTGCCCCCGCATTAAAAAATGATCGAAGCGAGAATTTATTTAGAAAGGTTATATTTACTTTATTACCTCCTTTCATATTGGTTATGAGCGTTCTCGGCTCTATCTTTGCCGGAGTCGCCTCACCAACAGAATCGGCAGCAATCGGCGCACTTGGCGCCATGGGACTCTCTGCTGTACACAAACAACTAACCATTACTAATTTAAAAGCCACCATGGAACTTACCGTACGACTAACCAGTATGGTATTTATGATTTTAATTGGCGCCATCACTTTTGGTCTGGTATTTCGTGGTATGGGAGGCGACACTCTGATACATGAAATAATGACAAATATTCCTGGCGGAGTCTGGGGGTTTATGTTCATCAGTATGTTTGTAATCTTTATTTTGGGCTTCTTTTTGGATTTTCTTCAAATCTGTTTTATCGTTGTTCCCATCATTGCGCCTGTTGCAAATCTGCTAGGAATAGATTTACTCTGGTTGGCGGTATTAATAGCTCTCAATCTACAAACATCCTTCCTGACACCACCATTCGGGTTTTCATTATTCTATCTAAAGGCTGTTGCACCGCCGGAAGTAAGTATTAAGGATGTTTACTGCGGAATAATACCATTCGTAATTATACAGATTTTAACTCTAATCTTGCTAATTCTATTTCCGAAACTGGTGACATGGTTACCCGATATTATGGATAGATTAAACGGTCTGTAGCAGTCGTGGATTGTAACCAGGCGTAACCTTCTGCTGCATGCCAGCTAATTGTCGGTCACACACTTCCTCACCAGTTCAATGACTGAACCTGTTTCCGGTCTGACTCCACGCCAGATAAAGAATGACTCCGCAGCTTGCTCAACAAGCATACCCAAGCCATCGAATGTTTTATCTATACCTTGACCCCTGGCCCATGAGATAAAAGGTGTATCACTCATCGAATACATCATGTCGTAGCAACACCCATTTATATCAATGAGTCTTTCAGGCAGCTGTAGAGCATCACCTTGTAAACTGGCCGAAGTACCGTTAATAATAATATCGAAACTGCTTCCTATAAGCTCGGTAAATCCACAAGCCGCGATACTACCACGATCTGAAAAAGCATCTGCAAGGTTCTTTGCACGACTAATAGTACGATTAGCAATAACTACTCTGCCAGGTTCTTCATCAAATAACGGATCAATAATCCCTCTGACAGCACCACCCGCGCCAAGTATCAAAATATTCTTGTATTTGATTGAAACATTGTGATTACCGGTCAAATCACGAACCAGGCCAATACCATCCGTATTGTCACCAATTATTTTTCCATCATCAAAACTGATGGTATTTACCGCCCTTGCACGCTCAGCTTTACTACTTCGATGATCAGTTGCCTCCCAGGCTTCGACCTTGAATGGCACAGTGACATTTAGACCCTTGACGCCCTGCCCTTGAAACTCTTGAATTGTTTCTTGAAACTTGCTCTTCTCAACCAAAATGGCTTGATAGGAGACGGCTTGCCGTGTTTGTTCGGCGAATGCAGTATGGATTTGAGGAGACTTGGTATGCGCGATAGGGTTACCTATCACGCAATAATTATCAAGTGGCAACTCTATGGATATTGTCATCCAGGGCACCACAGGCACTTTTTTGATGAGTGAAAAAAATTACGTCAGTCTTCGCCAGCACCCATCAAACCGCCCTTAAGACAGACCGCATCCAGCCCACGTTCACTCAACAAGAACGCCGCTGCTGAACTGCGTCTGCCGGTATCGCAATAGAGAATATATTTTTTATCTTCAGAGAGTGTCGCAGCTTTCATTCGCAACATAATCAAGGGGATATTGATGCTTCCTTCAATTCCCCTATTTTTATGTTCACTATCAAGTCGTACATCCAGCCAAACTGCGCCATTCTTCGCCATCTCATCACCTTCCTGCTTGGTAACCCAAGTTAACATCGGTTCTTTTAACAGCTCATTAAAATCTTCCTTTGACAGGCGCATCAAAATACCATCCGTAACTGCTATAATATTGGCGTTCCGTTTTGCATCCGACAACAGTGCTTCTTCTCCAAAAGCATCACCATCCTTGATGGTGGCAAGTGTTAATTCAGAACCGGTTTTCGATGTTCTGGTGACCTTAAATTTGCCGTTTTTGATTATGTAATAAAAATCACCGTCATCACCCTGTTTGATGATGACATCACCAGACTTGACAGGGACCTCCTGAATTCGCATAAACATTGCCTGGATGTTTCCAGGAGGTACCTGTAAAAAGGCCTTTGACTGCAAGATCCTCGTCATCCAGTCATCGCCACCGTCATCATCATCGTCATCCTGAATCTCATCGACCTCAATACCGGACATTTGATCCCAGGTCATCAGGATATCCAGGAGATCACTATCTATTCGTATAATTTTGCACGTGGTTTTGGCAACAGCAGTGTGTCTCCGTGGTTGGAAATTCGCTAATGGATGCTTCCCAGCTTGTGTGTTTGGCACGACAGAAGTTTCCTTGCCAGCACCATTAGTTAGTACTACCTCACCATCAACCAAATAGACGGTTTTCTTATCGGTGTCGCCTTGCTTATAAATTGTTCGACCAGCAGCAATCTCCTCGACAAAGGTCTTGCTCGCAAGTTCTTGAAAATTCTCAGAATTCAGTGCGCTAGCTGGAACAAATGATCTTAATAATGTCTTATCAATCAACTCACTCATGGATCTTTATACCCTTTAACTTTAACGTATTACTTACGGCGAAAAAACAACTCTTCGCTGATTAAGCAGAATGCAAGGGTCCGATTCTAAACGATTAAAGGAACTAAATACACATCAGAGAAACATTCTTGAATGATCGTTAGAACCACAGACTGAGGCACGCAAAAGAAGACTCACAAGAACAATACGTCCCTTTGTTCATGGAAACCTAAAAAGAGATTGTTTCTGATTAAAACGTATACCCACGCTCATTATGCAACGCGAGATCCAAACCCTCCGTTTCTTCGTCTTCACCCACTCTCAGACCGATTACAGCGTCAAGAAACTTCAGTATGACACAAGTAACGGCGCCGCACCAAACGATCACTGCCACGACACCGATCATTTGCGTAACAAACTGTGACCCAATTGAAGTTTCAAGACCCATTCCACCCATTGATTTAGCAGCGAACACAGCGGTCAGCAATATCCCTGCAATACCACCTGCACCATACACCGAAAAAACATCAAGAGAATCATCGATCACCAAAACATGCTTAATGTATTGTGTTACGAAATAACACACCACGCCAGCAAACAGACCAATAACCAAGCCGCCTAAAGGACCGACGTAACCGGATGCTGGCGTAATTGTCCCCAAACCAGCGACCATCCCAGTGACAATACCCAATACGCCGGGTTTACCATATCTGATCCATTCGCATACCATCCAGGCCAGAGATCCAGTAGCAGCAGAGATATGTGTGACAGTCATTGTCATACCCGCGCCCGCACCTGCTGTTAACGCACTACCCGCATTAAAACCAAACCAACCCACCCAAAGCATAGACGCCCCTATGACAACCAATGTCATGTTATGCGGAGCCATCGTCACTTGTGGAAAACCCTTTCGGTTACCAATAACCAATACCGCAACAAGTGCGGCGACGCCCGCATTAATATGTACCACTGCACCACCAGCAAAATCCATAAATCCAGGCTCAGTAAGCCAACCACCGCCCCAGACCCAATGGCATACCGGCGCATAAACCAGGATTAGCCACAATGCACTAAACCATAGTGTGGCTGAAAAACGCATCCTCTCAGCATAACCGCCAATGATCAGTGCTGGTGTAATGACTGCAAAAGTCATTTGAAACATAAAAAATACGGTTTCAGGTATGGAGCCGCTCATACTCTCCAGACCGATGCCATCCATCAAAATCTTACCACTACCAATAATCTTGTTCAGAGAACCACCATCACCAAAAGCCAAGCCATAGACAAACAACATCCACAGAATGGATACTACGCAAGCGATAGCGAAACATTGCATCAAAACAGACAATACATTCTTGGCCCGTACCAATCCGGAATAGAAAAGTGCCAACCCTGGCAGGGTCATAAACAAAACCAGAACCGTTGAAGTTAACATCCAGGCAGTATCACCTGCATTCAGATTTTCAATCATCAACAAAGTCGCCAAAATTAGTTAACAAAAGCATCAAACCATCGACCACACGCCTACCTTTTCTTGATTCACGCTTCAAGGTTGTCATCCTCAAACTCTCCTTCTTCCTTGCAAAAATAAAATCTAATTTTTTAAAGTGCTTCCGAACCGCTTTCCCCCGTACGAATACGTATCGCCTGCTCAAGATTTTGCACAAATATCTTGCCATCTCCGATCTTACCAGTCCCGGCCGCCCTGGTTATTGCTTCAATCGCAACATCGACCCGTTCATCATCCAGCGCGATTTCTAATTTCGTTTTCGGTAAGAAATCAACAATGTATTCTGCACCACGATAAAGTTCGGTATGACCTTTTTGCCGACCAAAGCCTTTCACTTCCGTCACGGTGAGACCTTTCACGCCAACTTCAGACAAAGCATCTCTCACATCATCCAACTTATAGGGTTTTATGACTGCAATTAATAATTTCATTTACATCATTCTCCAGATAAATATGCGCTCAATTTAGTGTACTGAAGAGGCTAGCAATTTATTCATTTCAGTGCATCTTGAATTTTGCTTTAACGAAATTCGAGCAAAGAAGAACACCGTAGCGCACTTTCCCCAATGTTGAATCTGACTCCCAAAAATTGCATCCCCTTTCCTCACGGCAAACAAGAACCAGGAACGAGATATTTAGTCTCCATTTTCCTCGATCACACACCAGGCTGACGTAGCTGAGCCTCCCGCCATCGCCACTGACGCAGTAATAGTCATTGGCCAGTGATTACATGCAATATAAACCCGTCCCACTGCGATATTCTCCCAGCTAGATTAATGTAAAAATTAATAGTTTTGCAGATCCTGAAAATTGCTTACTGTTGGTGCAGCAAATACTGTACCAATACCTAATATATTTATGGATAACAGTTGTGTAGCTTAACTATTGAGTAAAATGCATAATGATAAACGATGCGCTAAATCAGCGATGTCGCACCAAACAAGGGCATGTTTTTGATACATCGCACTAAATTTAACTCGTGGAGTATGCAAATTGGTATACGATAAATATCAGGTATAAGATTCAGGTGGTTTTGCTACAATGGTGTTGTTCGCAGTACAAAATCATTTTCACGCGCAAATCAGAACAATCATGAAAAACGAATTTAAGTTAGAAGACATAGTGAAACAGGTACTGAACACACTTCCATCCGACATTGAAAAGATTCAGGAAGATATTGAAAGAAATCTTAAATCCACACTACAGGCCACGTTCTCTAGCCTGGATCTCGTCTCAAGAGAAGAATTTGATATCCAATCGGAACTGCTTTCCCGCACACGCGCCCTGGCTGAGGAGTTGGAGAAAAAAGTTGATAGGTTGGAACAAGCCAGTAAACTTGGCCATAGGTCGTATGGTTAAAATATACTTAAATATAAAGGATTTTCATTGATTTGATCCAGTTTAGTTAGATAAAGGAATTTCTAGTCTGCAACAGACAGGGTTATTCAGGACGATGAGTATTGCAATTACCTACAGTCGTGCACAAGTCGGCATTCAATCACCTCTGGTGACCATAGAAGTTCATATCACGCGCGGTCTACCCAGTCTTTCCATTGTCGGATTACCTGAAACTGCCGTTAAAGAAAGCAAGGACAGGGTTCGGAGTGCCATACTCAATAATCATTTCGAATTTCCCCTGGGCCGGATCACTATCAACCTTGCACCCGCCGACTTACCCAAAGAAGGCGCACGCTTTGATCTGGCCATTGCCTTGGGTATTCTTGCAGCGTCAAGGCAAATACCCAGTGAAAATCTGGAACACTACGAATTTGCTGGTGAGTTAGCTTTAACCGGGGAGCTGCGGGCGGTAAAAGGTATGCTGCCTTTTGCTCATGCGTGTTCACAACAGGAACGTGCGGTGATATTACCCATCCATAATGCAGATGAATCAGCACTTGTTTCCAATATAAACATACATCCAGCAATACATCTGATGGATGTTTGCTCACACGTCAGCGGCAGCGAACAAATCCCTTTACACATCAGTAAACCCGCAGTGAATAATATCTCTTGTGAATTTAATTTTTCTGATGTCCGCGCCCAAAATCATGCAAAGCGCGCTTTAGAGATTGCGGCTGCAGGTGGTCATAATCTGATAATGATCGGCCCTCCCGGGACCGGTAAAACCATGTTGGCGGAAAGACTACCCGGCATATTACCGCCGATGACAGAAAAACAGGCACTAGAATCAGCAACAGTGACTTCCGTCAGCAGTCAAGGATTCGATCCAAAGAAATGGAAACAACGCCCTATCAGACATCCGCATCATACAGCCTCCGGTGTTGCCCTGGTTGGTGGCGGCAGTCAGCCGCGACCCGGAGAAATATCATTGGCACATCATGGCGTGTTATTTCTTGACGAATTACCGGAATTTGATCGTCGTGTTTTAGAAGTATTAAGAGAACCTCTGGAATCAGGACGCATCGTGATATCACGAGCAGCGAATCAGGCTGAATTTCCGGCACAATTTCAGCTCATTGCAGCCATGAATCCTTGCCCTTGCGGTTATCTGGGTGATACAAGCGGCCGCTGTCACTGTACTGAAGATAAAATCCATCGCTACCGACAAAAGATTTCAGGTCCACTACTCGACAGGATTGATATACATATTGAAGTGGCGAAAGTCGCCAAAGAAGTGTTCCATCAAAACTACAGTGCGAATACTGAAGATAGTCACACGATCCAACAGCGCGTCGCCAAAGCTTACGAACTACAATTAAATCGATCAGGAAAGGCAAATGCCAAACTCACCAACAAAGAGATAAATAGTTACTGTGAGATTGACGAGGCAGGTACAAGACTACTCGACACGGCTATTGAGCGTCTGGACTTATCCGCCCGCGCCAGACACCGTATTCAAAAAGTCGCCCGTACCATTGCCGATTTAGCAGCCGTTAAATCAATACATTCCACGCATGTGAGCGAAGCCATCAGTTACAGACGTCTGGATAGAAAATAAAACCGCAAAGAAAATTAAATTCAAGCACTTGCATGCCTATTTCAATTGAGGTCAAATCAACCTGTGCAAATTCAACACAACTTGGATGCCTCCGTAGAAACGGATGACATCAAAAACCGATCCGATCAGAAAATAAAGTTTACAGGCATCGTTGGTGAACAGCCGCATTTAAAGACAAGCGAAACATTTTGCTATACTGGTGCTGCAATCATTGAAGCGCCTGCAGGATATATGCAAGGCGATTATTGCCTCATTAGCGATGTCGGCATTGAGTCAATTTCCTCCTTCAGTTTTTCCATACTTCACGCGTTGCACTAAACAATGTCAACCTACGCAATCGGCGATATTCAAGGGTGTTTCAACGGACTCATCCGACTACTCGATAAAATTAATTTTGACACAGGCAATGATCGTCTGTGGTTCGTCGGCGATCTGGTTAACCGTGGATCTGAGTCTCTGGAAACCCTGAATTTTATCATGAATTTAGGTGAGTCTGCCGTCACAGTCCTCGGCAATCATGATTTTCATCTTCTGGTTATCGCCGAAGGGCTCGCAGAACCGAATCAAAGTGATACATTAGCGGCGATTATTAACTCGCCGGAAAAGCAAAGACTAATCGACTGGGTACGACAACAACCACTCATGCACCATGACAAAGAATTAAATTTTTCAATCATACACGCAGGTTTACCTCCCCAATGGTCAATCGAACGAGCGTTAGAACTGTCTTCAGAAGTCAGTAATATATTAAACAGTGATAATTACCTTGCATTCCTTGATGTGATGTATGGCAATAATCCTGGCATTTGGGATGAGAATTTAACCGGCAATGCTCGCATCAGATTTATCGTGAATTGCTTTACACGCATGCGTTATATAAATAATAAAGGTGCGTTGGAATTTTCAGAGAAAGGAGCACCTGGATCGCAAGGAGATCTTCTATATCCCTGGTTCACAATTGAAAATAGAAAAACAAGGCATAACAAAATTATATTCGGCCACTGGTCAACCGTACATTTGGGAACCATTAAAGACTTTAAGCCATACAACGTTTACCCCATTGACACAGGTTATCTCTGGAACGGTGAATTAACAGCATTGCGACTTGAAGATGAAGTCTTGTTCAGCATCCCTGCTGAATCAAGTATCTAGTCAGATTAACTAGAATGTAATGCTGAAACCACCAATTACACGGTAGTCAGGTTCACTTTGCAAACCATGCAAATCATTTACAATCGGTATACCGATAGATGTGAACAGTGATACGCTGTGGCCCAAACCAATTCGCAAACCTGGAGACAAGTAGAGTGTATTGCCCCCGCTGTGTGTTTCTGGCACACCACCGACATTTACACGCTGTCTGCTATCACCATTCAATTCAACCACTAAATCAATATAGTCAATAATATCTTCCTGGTGCGCATGTTGACTGTGCTCATGCCCACCTTTAGAGCTTGTTGTACGATATGCCAACGCAATATTGTAATTAAAGATGTCGCCCAAATCGGTATCTTGCGATCCTTCAGTAACGAAGGTATATAGCACATTGCCAGACAAGCCGATATTACCCCAACCACGATTATATGATAATCCCCAAAAAGGATCCCACGATCCGGAACCTGGTTGTTGTTCAGTTTCGAAGAAACCACCCTCGATTTCTCTAACGTCAGTTTCACCTGTCGGCGTATGAATCCCCATAAGGAGCGCAACATCTTGTGTTTCATTCTGATGGAATCGATATTGCCCAAATAAAGTCAGATCGCCTGGACCACTAGAATTACCTGCCAGTTCAGCTTCACCTGCACCCATATCATGATGTGCCTCACGAACGTTAGCACGATCAACATAAGGTATAGATAGACCAATCGTCAGATCATCTGTCAAACCAGATGCAAGATTGACAGCAGCACTGAAAAAACTATCAACACTATGGACATCCTTATCTGCCGCCCCAGCAGCTTCCAGTACTTCATCGGAGATATCATCAAGCTCAAATGACTGAACACTGATACCAATAACGGTTCTTCCCTTAGGCAGGGTTGCACCTGATGTTGTTATGATGGCGCTCCCGGTGCCTGTTTCAAAATTGCTACTGGCATGATCAGCAAATATGAGTTGCGTATAAAAAATCAATGCGTAAGTAACACTGATGTAAATAAATTTTACAGTATTCATAAATTTTAAATATCCTTCAATAATTAACCGAATAAGAGAGCATGTACACAGGCGCACGAGCAGTACATATGATGACTCACTCGCTAAAGAGTCATACAGGTTATAGTTTTAACTCAGCTAACGGAAGGAGGAGCGGGAGGACCACGTATAACGTGGGAGTTGATAATAAATTTATGAAGATTGCTTGATTGATAGAAAATTTGTTTCTGGTCGTCGGCAACAATAACCAGCTCTACTTCCAATGCAGAGTTAAACACCATAACACTACTGGTAGACCAAAAACTACAAGATATTGAAATATGACTCTCCGCCGTACCAACATCCTCATTATGATGATCATGTAAATCACCCGTCTGATACATGTTCACCGGACCACCACAAAAAGCCAAGCCCGGATCACCATTAGCTCCGATACTAAGCATATAACCCGGCGCGATGAAAGAACGCAGAACAACAGCCAGACAGATCAAGTATAGAAAAGTTCTCAGGTTCTTACGATGACGAAAAAAACGCATGGCTGCATTCTAATAGGAAAAATTACTCAATGAAAGTCAATCGTCATTCCCTGAAAATAATTACATATATAATGGTTACACAACATATCCTGAAATAATTTAACCCATGACTATCACGCACAAAAAAATCTATGCAATGGTTCGTCTTATTCCAGAAGGTCGCGTCGCAACTTATGGACAGATTGCAACATTGCTCGGCTATCCACATCATGCAAGGCAGGTCGGCTATGCACTTGCCAGGCTAAAAAATACCAGTGATGTCCCCTGGCATCGCGTTATTAACGCGAAAGGCAGAATCAGCCCAAGAGGGCTGGACGGCTATGATGATTACCAACGCATCTTGCTGGAAAAAGAAAATATAAGTTTCAATGAGAAGGGTTGTATTTTACTGGAAAGATTTCAATGGCGAACCACATAATACAATCAAGGGAACCCTGACTAAATCTGAATAAAATGGATTGTGTTTAAAATTTTCGTAATCGAAACATACCATACGCAATAGTACCCGTTCAGTCCCGCAAACATTTGCTATTTATTTAAGTGCTTATTTGTGGAGCATTTTCAATAACTGCTTTCCATGATCTCCAACGCTTGATATAGCAACAGATATACCTTTCGAAAAACTTACCCGGTCGATTCAGTTTACTTCCGGTACAAAGCAACTAATTCGTCTGCTCGGAAACAAGGCATTCGCATCAACACTAGCCGGTAGCGGCTTCGAACCGATAGTGAGAGTGGTTACAAACGAACTGGGCGGAAGATGATCGTTGTGTCTGAAATCTTTTGGGAATTTTAAACGAACAATAAATCAGCAACATTCTCGCTCGATTATTGACGGCGAATCAGAATCCAGTATTTCGAAGAAAGAACGCCGACAACCGCTAATCCGACCTTCGCAAATATCGCAGACCGCAGGCCCTAAGTCCATTTTTCAGGAAATGCCATTAGTGCATACAACCGCCGTACGGGATGAATATAACTGGATTATATACAGCTTCGGTAAACACCTAACGTATTAGGCAGAGATGACTCATCACATTAAGTATCATGTCGAAACAACCGCCGCCCCCGCAAGGGCACATTCATGATCTTCATCGGGTAGACCGCCACCCAGACCCAACGCACCAATGACACGACCGTCTTTCACTACCGGCACCCCGCCGGGGCTAGGTAATGCTTGTGTGGGCATCACACTCGGCAGTGAATACCAAAGCAATGGGTTGGTATCTTTATTTTCGGTTATTTCCAGAGTAGATCTTTTAAATGAGGCAGCCACCGTTGCCTTTGCTTTTGATGTATCAAAAGTAAAAAAACCAGCGTTATCAGAACGACTAAAGTAAACCAGTCTACCCGACTCATCAACGACAGAGACACTCATCGGTCTACCCATTTCATTTGCTTTTGCTAATGCGGCCTTACCGATGGCCTCAGCAAGTTTCAGTGTCATTTCAATCATTGCATTACTCTTGTTCAGTGTTATTTTCGTTCAATGTTAAATCCTGGCGACTGCGTCTCTCTCCTCCTCTAATTCCTTTTGCGTTATCTCCATCCTCTCCCGACTGAAAGCATCAATCTCTAAACCTTGAACAATTGAATACCTGCCGTTCTTACACGTTACGGGAAACGAGTACATCAAACCTTCCGGTATGCCATAACTACCGTCACTTGGAATTGCCATACTGACCCAATCATCGTCCGGTGTTCCCAATACCCAGTCATGAACATGATCAATAGCGCCGTTGGCTGCGGAGGCTGCACTGGATGCGCCGCGAGCATCAATAATCTCAGCACCGCGCTTGGCGACTCCTGGAATATAAGTGTTCTCATACCAGTCTCTATCCACTAGATCATGTGCAGATTTACCTGCAACCGTTGCATGACTCAGATCTGGATATTGTGTAGTTGAATGATTACCCCAGATAATCATTTTCTTAATATCGCTGACAGCGGAATCTGTTTGCGCCGCTAATTGTACCAGGGCACGATTATGATCCAGACGTGTTAAGGCAGTGAAATTCTCAGGATTAAGATCTGGCGCATTAATCATCGCTGTATTGGCGTTGGTATTCGCAGGATTACCGACAGCCACGACTTTTACATCGCGACTGGCATTATCATTCAATGCCTTACCCTGTACCTTGAAAATACCGCCATTGGCTTCAAGTAAATCACTGCGTTCCATGCCAACACCACGCGGTTTCGCGCCGACTAACAGAGCGTAATTCGCATCCTTAAATGCGACATTGACATCATCAGTCAAAACAAAACCCATTGCCAATGGAAAAGCGCAGTCATCAATTTCCATAACCACGCCTTCCAGTGCTTTTAAGGCAGGAGTAATTTCCAATAATTGCAAAATAACAGGTTGGTCTTTACCCAGCATTTCGCCGGATACAATTCTGAAAAGCAGCGAATAACAGATCTGACCTGCTGCACCCGTCACCGCCACTCGAACTGGAGCTTTCATCTGTGCTGTTTTCCTTCTAAATAGTTAAAGTAGTATCCAATTTACATTGATAAAAAACCTAGCGCTTTTCTATCGGAACATAATCCCGTTGTTCTGAACCTATATAAAGCTGGCGTGGACGTCCAATCCTGAAATCCGGATCTTCCATCATCTCCATCCACTGTGATATCCAACCCGCTGAACGAGACAAAGCGAACATTACAGTATACATGCTTGCCGGAATGCCCAATGCCTTGAGAATAATACCACTGTAGAAATCAACATTAGGGTAAAGTTTGCGCTCAATAAAATAATCATCCTTGAGCGCAATTTCCTCCAGTTCCATGGCAATCTCAAACAAAGGTTGATCCATGGTATCAATAGCTTCAAGCAAATCATGGCAAGCCTTGCGGATAATGGTTGCCCTTGGGTCAAAGTTTTTGTAGACACGATGTCCAAAACCCATCAAGCGGAAAGAATCTTTTTTGTCTTTTGCACGTGCGATAAACTGCGGAATGTTCTTGGGATCGGCAATCTCTCCCAACATATTCAGCACCGCCTCGTTTGCGCCGCCATGAGCACGCCCCCATAAAGTCACAATACCTGCGCTGATACAGGCAAATGGGTTGGTTTCAGCACTACCGGCTAAACGTACTGTTGAGGTTGATGCATTTTGTTCGTGATCAGCATGCAAAATCATCATCAAATCAAGCGCCCTGACGGCCACGGGAGATGGCTCATAATCACGCATTGGCACAGAAAACATCATGTTCAGAAAATTTTCAACATAACCCAAATCATCTCGTGAATAAACGAACGGGTGTCCCACTGAGTGTTTGTAACAATGCGATGCCATAATCGGCATCTTGGCAATGATACGTTTGGCCGTCAGATCACGATCTTCTGGATCTTCCAGATCCATAGCCTCATGGTAGTAGGAGGATAATGCGCCTGTGATACCTATCAGCATAGACATTGGATGCGCATCGTAAAGGTAGCCTGAATAAAATTTCTCCAAATGTTCATGTACCATACTACGTTTATTCAATTCGCTGCAAAAGCTATCAAACTCCGTGACTGTCGGCAGTTCCCCGTAAAGCAACAAATAACATACTTCCAGATAAGTACTTTTCTCTGCTAATTGATCAATGGGGTAACCGCGATGTAACAAGACACCATTTTCTCCATCGAGATAGGTAATTGCGCTTCGACAGGAGGCAGTAATGCTATAACCAGGATCAATGGTGAACATGCCGAGTTCCTTATTCAACGCACTGGTGTCGATAACAGGATCACCATATGTACCTTCGTGGACCGGGCACTCAATTTGCTTGCCGGTCCTGTTATCGATTATCGTTACTGTGTGAGACATAAACACCCCCTAAAACCACTATGTAGTGATTATTGTTTTTTAACTCCAAACTTCGGGCAAGCATACCCCTCAGTGCGGCATTTCAGCAACAGCGGATCCTACGCTAATTAGCAAGAATGAACATGCAAATCTGATAAAAACCTTGTTTCTTAAGAACTTGTCCATTTTTTATAAAGATAATTTTAAAATATTCCCGCATCCTTACGTTTGAGGTGCAGAGCGTTATAATTTATCATTCAGGCTTGTTTGGTTTTCGATAAATTTACATAAAAACACGCCAATAATTAATGGCAAAACGGGTATCCCGAAGGCAACCTTCTGTATGAATAAGTTGATATCTTCCGTGTTATATAGCGGCAACGCCTGGTACATAGAAGAGCTCTACGAGGCCTATCTCGAAGATGTAAAAAATGTCAGTGGAGACTGGCGACTTTATTTTGATACTCTGGTTCCATCAGATTCGAATGACCAACCGGATACGCCCCATTCACCCATCCAACAGACCTACTATCAAGCAGCAAAACTGAAAGGACAGTCACCAACTACCCGTGTGGCTTCAGATTCACCTTCCCATCAAAAACAAGTGGCCGTTCTCCAACTGATTAACGCCTATCGTTTTCGCGGTCATCGCCAGGCCGATCTAGATCCGCTCAGGCAATACAAAAGACCCGATGTCCCGGAACTGGAACCCACCTATCATGGCCTGGACAAAGCGGACATGACCGCCGCCTTTAACACGGGTTCGCTGCATGCCGAGGATGAGATCCCACTGCAAGAGATCATCGAGATTATCCAGACCACATATTGCCGCTCTATCGGTGTGGAATATATGCACATCAACGAGACTGAAATAAAACGTTGGATACAACAACGTCTCGAATCCTGTCGTGCCATACCAAATTACAATAGAGAGCAAAAGATCCGTATTCTCAAGCGCATCGTTGCAGCCAATACTCTTGAAGAATATCTGAATACTAAATATGTCGGTCAAAAACGCTTCTCGCTGGAAGGCGGTGAGAGTCTTGCTCCCCTTTTAGATATCCTGGTTCAGTCGAGTGGTAGTGCCGGTACCAAAGAAATGGCCATCGGCATGGCGCATCGAGGACGCCTGAATGTTTTGGTTAACACTATCGGCAAGAATCCCGCAGAGTTGTTTGACGAGTTTGAGGGCAAGAATATTCAAAATTCAGGTTCAGGGGATGTTAAGTATCATCTTGGCTACTCTTCAGATATTGAAACACCCGGAGGTACTATCCACCTGACACTGGCATTCAACCCATCACATCTTGAAATTGTGGCGCCTGTTGTAGAAGGTTCTGTTCGAGCACGTCAGGAAAGAAGAAGGGACCACACCAGAAATAAGGTGCTGCCTGTCCTGATCCATGGTGATGCTGCATTCGCAGGTCAGGGCGTGGTCATGGAAACTTTTAATCTGTCACAAACTCGTGGCTACTCGACAGGCGGTACTATCCACATCATCATTAATAATCAAATCGGATTCACCACCAGCGATCCACTTGATTCCAGATCAACGCTCTATTGCACTGATGTCGCAAAAATGGTGCAGGCTCCCATTTTTCATGTCAATGGTGACGATCCTGAAGCTGTAACATTTGCCGCACAGCAGGCTCTGGATTTCAGAATGAAATTCAACAGAGATGTCATTATCGACATGATCTGTTTCCGTAAACATGGTCATAGTGAAACGGACGAGCCTGCAGCGACGCAACCGATCATGTATCAACGTATCGCTCAACACCCGGGAGTAAGACACATCTACACAGAGCGACTTATCAATGAAAAGCACATTACTGATGAGGAAATTGATCAAATCGTTAATAACTACATCGCTTCTCTTGATACCAATAAAAGAGTATCCGGTAAACACGCAAGTAATATCGATACCAAATTTCATATCGATTATTCACCTTACATAGGCACTACCTGGAATGCGCCAGTTGTTACTTCGCTTGATGGCGATACTATCAAACAACTGACCAAAAGAATTACCAGCATCCCTGAACATTTTAAATTGCATAGAAGTGTCGAAAAGATAATTGATAACAGGATTAAAATGGGGAACGGTGAACTTCCGATAGACTGGGGGTTTGCTGAAAACTTGGCCTATGCAAGTCTGCTCAAAGCAGGACATCCGGTAAGAATTTCGGGGCAGGATAGTTGTAGAGGAACTTTTTTCCATCGCCATGCGGTCATCCATAATCAGGAAGACGGAGAAACCTGGTTACCGCTTCAGCATCTTGATGAGAGTCAGGCTGACTTTTTAGTGATTAATTCGACACTTTCAGAAGAAGCCGTGCTGGCATTCGATTATGGTTACAGTTGCGCGGAGCCTAACGCATTAGTCATCTGGGAGGCTCAATTCGGTGATTTTGCCAATGGTGCGCAAGTGGTCTTCGATCAATTTATCAGCTCTTGTGAGGCCAAATGGGGACGGTATTGTGGCCTCGTTGTTTTTCTGCCGCATGGCTATGATGGACAGGGACCTGAACATTCTTCAGCAAGACCAGAACGTTATCTCCAACTCTGTGCTGCAGAAAATATGCAAGTCTGTATTCCCAGTACCGCTGCACAAATGTTCCATATGATAAGACGTCAAATATTGCGACCTTACAGAAAACCGCTGATTGTAATGACCCCGAAAAGTTTATTGCGCCGACCTCTTTCTGCATCGCCCATGCAGGAATTGACACATGGTAAATTCCGGACGGTTATTGGTGAGATAGATGATATAAATCCTGAGATGGTTACCCGCCTGCTATTTTGCGCAGGCAAGGTGTATTACGATTTGCTCGAAGAACGCCGAAACAGGCAGATAGAGGATATTGCCATCGCTCGCATAGAACAATTATTTCCCTTTCCGAAAAACGAGGTCATACATATCATTGATGGTTACCCGAATCTTAAAGAAATCGTTTGGGTTCAGGAAGAACCTAAAAATCAGGGCAGTTGGTTTTATCTGCAATCACGCGGTACATTAATCGGGTGCATCGGTGATCAGCACACGCTAGGTTATGCAGGACGCTTTTATTCAGCATCTCCTGCCGTAGGTTACATGTCTAAACACCTCGAACAACAAAAACAGTTAGTGGCTGATGCGCTACAATTAGATAAAATTCAAGTCACACACAAGCGCGACAGTACACCTGTTTGATCAGCCTCGCCTGTTTGCAGGTGTATAATTTGAAATATCATAAATCAAGGAGAAAAATGTGACTGTTAAAATAAAGGTCCCTGTTCTTGCTGAATCTGTTGCCGAGGCAAACTTGCTTAGCTGGCACAAAAAAGTGGGTGATTTCGTCAAGCTCGGTGATAACTTGATTGATATTGAGACAGACAAAGTCACGCTGGAAGTTGCTGCTCCAAATGAGGGTGTTTTGATCGAAATACTCAAACAGGATGGCGATAGCGTTGAAAGCGATGAAATTATTGCCATCATTGATGCAGAGAAAAAAGCACCGACCGAAGAGACTACACCGATGACTGCAACTGCAGAGGCCGCACCGCAACAACAAACACTCCTGGAATCCGGATCTGACGCTACGCCCCGGCCTGCAACCATAAAACAGCCAGTCTTCACAACAATTGAAGAAGCAGCACCGAAACTAAGTCCTGCGGTCAGAAATTTATTAGCCGAAAACGATCTGGAAACATCGGATATCGATATCCACAAAGATCCGAACAGAATTACAAAAGAAGATGTGCTGGATCATTTGGCTGATGCAATTAGTGACAATACATCGGTTAAATCAACTGCTGAGTCAAAAACTGTTGCAGCAAAAGAGCCATCAAAAACAGGAACAGCACCGCCAGTCAAAAAAATGAGTGCGGAACAACGTCCTGAAGAACGCGTCGCCATGACTCGACTACGCAAACGGGCTGCAGAACGATTACTTTCTGCACAACATAACAATGCACTGCTGACGACATTCAATGAAGTTAATATGCAAGCGGTCATGGATTTACGTCAACGTTATAAAAAAGAATTTGAAGAAACCCATGAAAGTAAACTAGGTTTCATGTCTTTTTTTACCAAGGCTGCTGTTGAGGCGTTAAAGAAATTCCCTGTCATCAATGCCTCGGTCGATGGAGAAGATATTATTTATCGGGGATATTTTGATATCGGCATCGCGGTTAGCTCAAAACGCGGACTGGTTGTCCCGGTGTTGAGAGATGCGGATACACTTTCATTTGCCGGGATAGAATCCAGGATTACAGAATTGGCGAAAAAAGCGGGGGAAAGAAAACTCACCATTGAAGAACTGACGGGCGGTACTTTTACCCTTACCAACGGCGGAGTCTTCGGCTCACTACTTTCAACGCCCATCATTAATCCGCCTCAAAGTGCCATTCTTGGCATGCATAAAATCCAGGAGCGTCCGGTTGCAGAGGACGGGCAAGTTATGATCAGGCCGATGATGTATTTGGCATTGTCTTACGACCATCGAATTATTGATGGACGTGAGGCTGTGCAATTCATGGTGTCCATTAAAGAACAAATAGAAGACCCTACAAGACTGCTACTGCAAATATAGGACAATAGATACAAACCGATGGTACACAAACAAGTAAATGAAAGATTATAACGTTATCGTGATTGGTGCTGGACCTGGAGGCTATCTCGCCGCCGTTCGCTGCGCTCAGTTAGGACTTTCCACTGCCTGTGTAGAAAGTTGGAGTGGAAAAGACGGCAGCCCGGCATTGGGAGGTACCTGTCTTAATGTCGGATGTATTCCGTCCAAGGCGCTGTTGGAGTCTTCGCACCATTTTTCATATATTAAGCATAACGCCGAGGCTCATGGTATTAATGTTTCCGGCGCCAACGTAAATGTGGCCAAAATGATCGCACGAAAAGACAAGATAGTGCAGACACTGACACAAGGGATTAATGGTTTACTGAAAAAGAATAATATCGACTTGTTACATGGTCATGGGCGTATCACATCTCAAAATGAATCCGGGCACTACCAAATCGAAATATCACCCCCGGCAAACGGAGAAGAAATACAGACAATCGTTGCTTCAGCCAAGCACGTTATTATTGCAACAGGATCTGTACCTACAACAATCCCACCTGCAAAAGTCGATAATGATAAAATCGTGGACTCCACTGGCGCACTTGCGTTTGATGAAACACCTAGAAGATTGGGCATCATTGGTGCGGGAGTCATTGGTCTTGAATTAGGCAGTGTATGGAGTCGATTAGGTTCTGAAGTAATTATTCTTGAAGCACTGAACTCATTTCTCGAACCCGTTGATGCTCAACTCTCTGGTGAAGCCCATAAAATTCTCGGCAAACAAGGATTAGATATCAGACTCGGCGCAAGGGTCACTGGTACAGGCTCAAACAACCAGGAAGTCATTGTCATTTATGAAGATGCTGAAGGCGAAAAACAGCAAATAAGCGTCGATAAATTAATTGTCGCAGTCGGTCGCACACCTAATACAGAAGGTCTTGGTGCTGAAACCGCTGGATTAGAGCTTGATGCGAGAGGCTTTATCAGGGTTGATGAAAACTGCCAAACGAACTTGCCAGGTGTTTATGCCATCGGTGATGTTGTTCGGGGGCCTATGCTTGCCCACAAAGCGTCGGAGGAGGGTGTAGCGGTTGCTGAAAAAATCGCCGGGCACCCCGGCCATATCAATCACGATACGATTCCATGGGTCATTTACACATGGCCTGAAATCGCCTGGGTCGGAATGACAGAACAAACGTTGCGGGAGCGTGGGGCGGATTATAACATTGGGACATTTCCTTTTGCCGCCAATAGTCGCGCAAGAGCTGCAGGCGAATCGACTGGCCTGGTCAAAATATTGACTGATAGCAAGACCGATAGAATCCTCGGCGTTCACATACTCGGACCCAGTGCCTCAGAACTCATCTCCGAAGCAGTACTAGCCATGGAATTTGATGCCAGTAGCGAGGATATTGCCCGGACTATTCATGGACATCCCTCTCTTTCAGAAGCCATACATGAGGCTGCGCTTAATGTGGATAATCGCTCACTCCACATTTAGTCTTGATACTGCCAACCCACCACTACGACAAATAACTCCTGCGCCCAAGCATAACGATGCCGACTTAAACCGAGAATAGAACCCTGGCTTAACATAACCAAGTCGTTTTAATTTCTCATATTGCGGAAATCAGGCTGCGGGAAATTACAGTAGTTTTTCCGTCAGGCGAGTTTCCTCCTGTACATGAAGAGAACTGGCACACCTGCTTTGGTGAAGATTTTTCCCCGAATGGAAACGACACCCTGATGTTAGCCCACGTCCGGCTGCATTATATTACTGGCAAATAGGATGAAAAACGGCGCATAAACACAGATAAGTTGAATGAATGCGCTTAAGCGCGTAAATTGATCTCCTGATTTAATCGCGGTTTCGAACCAGGCTTGGATGAGATACGAGTAAATTCGGACGTGCCATTGCCTACCATAAGTGTGCACCGAAGCATTAGTAACTCGATACGAAACTCATCGTTCTATTAACGCAAAGTGCTGCATTACAATTTGAGGAAAGAGAATCATGTCAGTGAAAGTGGTTATTGCCGCCGCAGGTCGAACTGCAATCGGCACGCTTGGCGGATCATTGTCGACTGTACCCGCCTACACACTAGGTGCTACCGTTATCTCCGGCGTACTGGAACAAGCTGGACTTAAACCTGAACAAGTGGATGAAGTTATTCTCGGTCACGTATTAACAGCTGGTACCGGACAAAATCCAGCAAGACAGGCCGCCATCTCAGCGGGAATACCTGAAACCACTCCAAGCATGACCATCAATAAAGTCTGTGGCAGTGGTCTGAAAGCAGTTCATTTAGCCACTCAAGCGATTATGTGTGGCGACGCAGACATCATTGTTGCCGGCGGCCAGGAAAATATGAGCCTGTCACCACATGTCCTGCCTGGATCCCGCAGTGGTCAAAAAATGGGTGATTGGAAATTACAAGACTCCATGATCGTTGATGGACTCTGGTGTGCATTCAACGATTGTCACATGGGTATTACAGCGGAGAATATTGCCAGAGAATTTGATATTTCTCGTCAAGAGCAGGATGAATTCGCTGCAGCGAGCCAGCAAAAAACTGAAGCCGCCCAAGCAGCAGGTAAATTTGATGACGAAATTATTCCCGTCACCATCCCTCAACGTAAAGGTGACTCAACCATTTTTAATAAAGATGAATTCCCTCGCGCTGGTGTTACTGTAGAAACTCTGGGATCGATACGTCCTGCTTTCGACAAAGAAGGGACTGTCACTGCCGCCAATGCCTCGGGTTTGAATGATGGCGCGGCTGCGGTGGTGATCATGTCGCAAAACAAAGCAAAAGAATTGAATATCAAACCAATGGTTACTATTGCAGCTTACTCAAGCGCCGGCGTCAGCGCTGCCATTATGGGGACCGGACCAATTCCAGCATCACAAAAATGTCTGGAAAAAGCTGGCTGGACGCATGAAGAGGTCGATCTAATAGAAGCCAACGAAGCGTTTGCCGCTCAAGCGATTTCAGTCAATCGAGGTATCGGTTGGGATCCATCCAAAGTAAATGTCAACGGCGGTGCTATTGCTCTGGGTCACCCCATTGGTGCTTCTGGTTGCCGTGTACTCGTCACCCTTCTGCATGAAATGAAACGTAGTAATGCCAGGAAAGGTTTAGCCACACTGTGTATCGGTGGTGGTCAGGGTGTTGCATTGGCAGTGGAGAGACAGGAATGGTTTTAGAGTTAAGTGGAAAATGGCAAACCAGGCGTAATGTAATTATTCAACCTGTTTCAGGATATTATCTGCAACAAGATTACGATTGCTTCAATAAACAAGTTTAATAATAACTGGTCGGCGAATATGAGTAATACAGACACACGTATCATCAAGAAATATCCTAATCGTCGTTTGTACGATACAGAGCTTAGCAAATACATTACACTTGAGAATGTCAAACAACTGGTGATTGATAATGTTGATTTCTGTGTCAAGGATGTTAGGACAGGAGAAGATCTGACTCGAGGCATATTGCTACAAATCATTTCAGAGCAAGAGCATGGTAGCGAACCATTCTTTTCAACATCAGCTTTATCGCAAATTATCCGCTTCTACGATGATTCCTTGCAGAGTATTGCGGGCGATTTCATCCAGAAAAGCCTGACATTATTCGTGGATCAACAGAAACAAATGCGTGATGCCATGACAAATAATCCACTTACCGCCATGAATGAAATTGCCGAAAAAAACCTTAGGATATGGCAGGATATGCAAGAGAGTTTTTTTAAGGTCTCAGATTTGAAACCGGAGAAAGAATAAGTATCACTAACCATAATAACAATATAAAAGTTACGGATTTATCTGAAAGTTACTCGCTTATCAGTAACCAGCCGTCAGATTGAGTTGAGTGCACAAACTTTTTCCCGTTGCTGTTGCCGACGACCGGCGGAAACGGAAGTGATATAACAGTAAATGATTATGACGAACAATGTTTTATCAGTGCAGAATGCACTGATGCTAAATTAAGGCGATTACTCGTTTCTCCGTTCTACACCTCCTGCTTCCAGTATCTCTCGGTTGGTTTTTTACCACCTTGGTGTTTGCTAACGAGAAACCGGATGTAACGTTGAGTTGACGGGTGACTAGACATCGGCCGTCGATCTTGATGTGAATGCTGGCGGCGGTGCTACCAATCAGGGTGATGGACTCATAAATTGCCCGCTACCTGTTTGGTATTCGTGACCAGACTGGCTTGCTTGATACTATGTCGGGTAATCCATCGTTCGCTAACGTAACCACTAATATTGGAGTGCTCTTGCAGTAGTAGGTAATGGACATGCAGGCCCGAAACTATCACATGAATAGCTCATTACTGCACAGGCTTTGGAGACATTACCTGTGCTTGGCTAATTCCGAAACCCAGTTCAGGTTTAATTATCTTTTCTGCAATTATACTCGTTTGGCATTCTCCTTTTTGCTGTAATCGTTCGCATGCTAATGTTACGGTAATGGATAAGCTGGAGCATGGACACGCGGTTTGGATTGTTTACGGGAGAGAATTTACATATGCTGACGAAAATACACAAACGCGACACTACCGAAGGCCGCCCCTACACTAGGCATAAGTTCAACATTCGATCTTGCCGAAGCGGGAGCGGGATGAGAGTTGCCATGGCAGCCCTTGCCGCTATGGCGGCGTTGACAAACCCGGCGGCACAGACGGATGACCATCTTCTGGACTCTTTCTCGGACAGTTTATGTGACAGCAACGGTGATTCAAGGGTGCGCTGGGGGCAAACTGTCGACACCCAACAAACCGCACAATCCATCTCGTCGCTGTGCAATACCGGGACCAGTACCGCGCTTATCACCAAGCAGGCCATCAATGAACTGAGTGCCACCGATAACTACATTCATGATGCGACGCCCGTGACATTAGGCGCCATTCAGGACAGTACCCCCAACACCCCGGCCAATGTCGGCGATGTCTTGACCGTCGGCGCGCTGAGTCATCCAAGCTTGACCGTCAATACTCACGCCTGGCAATGGCAACGCTGTACCACTCAAGACTGTAGCGGCGCAACGGCCATCAGCTCGAACGGCACGGCGGCGACCTACACGGTGCAAGCGGCGGACCAGGGCAACTGGCTGCGGGTGCAGGTGATTCAGGGCGGGGATTTCAACGACAATATATTCTCCAATAGCGTACGGGTCGATCATCGCGGTGTGATCGGTGCCATCACCAACGATACCAGAGCAGGCAGCACCCTGACGGCCAGTACCGCAACCGATGCGGGCACCATCACCTATCAATGGCATTCCGACGACGCCAACAATTTTACCTCCACTGCCAGCAGTAGAATCAACGACGCCACCGATTCGAGCGACACTATACCGGCGGTGCAACGGCTGGGAGATGAGGGAAATATCATCTCGGCCACATCTGGGCCGACCAGCGACACAAAAGTTTGCCCGCCTGCACAAGGCCCCGGTATCCGTTACAGGGTTACCTTTCAGGCCAATTGGACCGAGACGACTCACCCCACTAATTTTCCCCCAGGGCCGCATTTTTCCAGTTTAATCGGGGCAGTTCATAGTAGCGGTCGGGTTTTCTGGCAAACCGGTAACCTGGCCAGCCCAGGCATAGAAGCTATGGCTGAAACCGGAGCTACCGGTACCCTAAAAAGCGAAATCGATGCGATGACTGAAGCCATATCGTATGTCGGCAACGGTATTGGCAATACTGGCCAGACAACCATTGATTTTTATGTGAGTGAGGATTGTCCGTTTGTCACTTTCGTTTCAATGTTAGCACCCAGTCATGATTGGTTTGTTGGGATTAACAAATTAAACCTTAGAAATAATATGGGGGAATTTGTCAATAGAACCGTTGATTTAAGAGTATATGATGCGGGTACCGAAGAAGGTGACGACTTTAGCTTTAGTGGCGCCGCGACAAATCCGGCGACACCTATTACCAGACTCACCACAGCGGCCAATGATACCGATTTCAACAATGGAGTGAATCGCCAGACGGGGGCCTTTGTTGCCCGGTTTATTTTTACTACCGCATATACGGCAAGCCCCGGCAATGTCACCATCTCCGGTACCGCGACAGTGGGACAGACCCTGACAGCCAATGTCACCGATGCAAATGGCGTAAACAGCTTGGTATACCAGTGGCAACGAGGCGATATCACTGGTGCACCGGGGAGTTTTCGACCGATTACCGATCAGATGAATGCCTCTTATACATTAGTAGACGCGGACCTTGGCGGCACCATCCGGCTGGAAACAAGATACGAGGAAGATGGAGGCACGTCACGCACGGTATTTTCTAACCCCACTGACCCTGTGAGCAACCGGGCGACGCTGGATGTTGATGGTAGCGGTGGTGTTGCGAATCAGAGTGATGGACTCTTGATTGGCCGCTACCTGTTCGGTATTCGCAACACCGCGGGTCTGCTTGATACTATCCCGGGTAACCCATCGTTCAATGAGGTAACGGCTAATATTGTCAAGGCTGTAGCTAGCGGTCGTCTTGATGTGGATGGTAGCGGCGGTGTTCCTAATCAGAGTGATGGCCTCATAATAGGCCGCTACCTGTTTGGTATTCGTGACGCTACAGGCTTGCTCGATACTATCCCGGGTAATCCATCGTTTAGTGCGGTAACGACTAATATTAGAGCAATCTTGCAGTAGCGGGTAAACAAACAGACAGGTGGAAACTATATCGTGTACATAACCCATTACTTGCACAGGCCTTGCAGACATTAACTGTGCCCGACTGATTCCGAAGCCCTGTTCAGGTTCAATTATCTTTTCTGCCATTGTACTGGTCTGACATTCTCCTTTTTGCTGTAATCGTTCGCATGCTAATGTTACAGCGATGGATAAGCTGGGACATGAGACCCACAGTAGATCAACAGAAATAAATGTGTGATGCCATGACAAATAATCCACTTACTGCCATGAGTGAGATTGCCGAAAAAAAACATTAGGATATGGCAGAATACGCAAGAGAATTTTTTTAAGATCTCAGGTTTAAAACCGGAGAAAAGATAAAAACCCATTGCTTAATGAAGTTCTGACGGGCTTCATAGACACTACAATAGACTGGAACCATACAAACAACGCATCGGATAATGTGATGATTTTATGTCAGAGTTGTCATGCTGTATTACACCGGATAGGGGTTGTGAGTAAAGATTGGATTTAAAAAATGAGAAAGAAAGTTGAAGAGAGGGAACCATGGATTTTCAGAAAGAACATCGCTATCCGGTCAACTATCCTTAATTTGTAAGGGGTGTTATGATATGCCCTAAAGGTGAACAGTCTCCTGAAATTTAGCAAATAGGGCAGAGAAACAGATGGCCAGGATTCCTGCAAAGATTATAAATCGTCTCAAAGCAGAAGTACCCAAATTCCAGAAAGTATTAGCAACGTGTCGTGATAGAGATATTAACGAAGCGGATACAGTTGCGATCATCGCAGATATTCTGGAGCGGGTGTTTGGAATGGATCGTTACACCGACATTACCCGCGAGTTTGCTATCAAAGGCACCTATGTTGATTTAGCTGTTAAGACGGGGAACAAGATTGATTACCTGATTGAAGCCAAAGCCATCGGGATGAATTTGGGGGATAATCATCTTAAACAGCTGATCAGCTATGCTGCAAAAGAAGGTGTAAAGTGGGCGATTCTCACCAACGGTATTAACTGGCAGATCCATCGTGTCATTGTGGATGGACAGATCGATAATGATTTAGTTGCAGAATTTAACTTCCTGGAACTCACTACCCGCAAGCAATCCGATTTAGAGTTACTATTTTTACTTTGCAAACAGTCTGTTTCCAAAAACCTGATAGAAGACTACTACGATAGAAAACAAGCTATCAGCCACTATGTCATTGGGGCTATCTTGGGTACGGAAGATATTGCCAGGGCAGTGCGTACACTGGTTCGAAAAATCAACACAGATGTGAATGTGACGCCGGAAGAAATCTCTGAAGTCATTATAGATTCAATCAGACGGGAAGTATGGGAAAGTGAAGAAGGCAAAAAAGAACGGAAGCGTATCAAACGGGTACTTAAACATAAATCTCCCTCTCGAAAGAAAACGGTAGTAGATACTCCTTTAAGTTCTGTGTCATCTGAAGCAATATCTCAAGATTAGACAGCATGAAGCAACTTGGAGAAGATGAATGATAAAACCAAAGGAAATAGATCCGCTTTGCCGCTATAAGTTGTGATGCGCCCTAAAGGTGAACAGTCCCTAAACTTTTATACCTGATTACCCATACTTGATCGAACTTCGTCCGCCAAACTTTCGGCGATTGCATTGACCTGAGTTTCTATTTCGCCCTCCACCATTACCCGAATCAAGGGTTCGGTACCTGAAGGTCTCAATACAACTCTTCCTCTTTCCCCTAATTCAGACTCGGCGATTTTCATGGCGGCTTGTAAATTTTGCATTTCTGATAAATTAATATTTTGCTCGGTCTTCACGTTTATCATCGCCTGCGGATATTTTTCCATACCTGATTTGATATCTGCCAATGATTTTCCTGAAGCGACCATAATATCCAGTACTTGTAATGCCGAGATAATGCCGTCACCTGTCGTGGTCATTTCAAGATTAATAATATGACCTGAACTTTCGCCACCCAGTTTAAGCTCATTTTTGTGTAACATATCCAGCACGTAACGATCACCGACTTGTGCACGGTAAAAATTCATATCCATATTTTTAATAGCGATCTCAAGTCCCAGATTACTCATCACCGTACCAATAATACCATTGCCTAACATCCTCCGTCGGCCTTGAGCAATGACAAAAAGTATCTCATCACCGTCAACCACTTCTCCATTTTGATCAACCATCATCAAACGATCACCGTCACCATCCAATGCTATGCCGACATTAGCCTTAGCCTCAATTATTTTTTTCTGTAACAATTCCGGCTTTGTCGCACCATAATCAACATTGATATTGAATCCATCCGGCTTATTACCGATTGCAATCACTTCAGCGCCCAGTTCTTCAAACACATAAGGTGCAATGTGATAAGTTGCGCCGTGGGCACAATCAACAACAATCCGCAGACCTTTAAGTTCAAGATTGTTATTTACTCTGAATTTGCAAAATTCTATATACCGACGGGATGCATCTTCAATACGTCTGGCCTTGCCTAAACGATCTGGATTGCTAACCACCATGGGTTTTTCAAGTTCTGCCTCGATTTCCAATTCGATACGATCAGGTAATTTACTCCCTTCACTTGAAAAGAATTTAATTCCATTATCGTGGAATGAATTATGCGATGCACTGATGACAATACCCGCCTGAGCCCTGGCATTGCGTGTTAGATAAGCAATGCCGGGCGTAGGCATTGGACCAAGTAAACAAACATCAACACTGGCCGCAGACAAACCAGCTTCCAGTGCGGATTCAAACATATATCCTGAAATACGAGTATCTTTACCGATAAGCACTGGTCCAGTGCCGTTTTTTGCCAACACTTTACCCGCAGCCCAACCCAACTTCATGACAAAATCAGGGGTGACAGGAGGTTGCCCTACTTTGCCGCGAATACCGTCAGTACCAAAATATTTTCGTGTGGCTGTACTAATGAAACTAACCTCTAACTATCAGGCAGGTCTTGCCGGCGGCTCGCCATCAGGTATATCTTTCTTTACATCATCGGCACCCTTTTCTATCACTCCGCTACCGCCGTCCTGATCATCATCCCAACCCTCGGGAGTTCTGGGTTTCCGGTCTGCCATGATATCGTCAATCTGACTAGCATCAATGGTCTCATACTTCATCAGGGCATCGGCCATTACGTGCAACTTGTCCATATTTTCCTTTAAAATTTTTTCTGCCCGTACATAATTTCTATCAATAAACACCCTGATTTCTTCGTCAATAACATGTGCGGTTTCATCAGAGACTTCTTTGTGCTTGGTCATGGAACGACCCAGAAATACCTCCCCATCATCTTCGCTATAGGTCAGCGGCCCCAGACGATCAGACAGTCCCCATTTAGTGACCATGTTTCTGGCAATCTGTGTTGCTCTCTCGATATCATTACTTGCGCCAATCGTCACGCCCTCTTTTCCCAAGGTCAGTTCTTCAGCGATACGGCCGCCAAACAGGGATGAGATCATGCTCTCAAGCTGTTCTTTATTTTGACTGTAACTATCCTGCTCAGGTAAAAACATTGTCACGCCCAAGGCCCTGCCTCTGGGAATAATTGTCACCTTGTAAACAGGATCATGAGAAGGTACCAAACGACCGACAATAGCGTGCCCTGCTTCATGGTAAGCCGTATTTCTTTTCTCGTCCTCACTCATGACCATAGAACGGCGTTCAGCACCCATCATGATTTTGTCTTTGGCTTTTTCCAGATCTTCCATTTCAACCAGTTTTTTATTGCCTCTCGCCGCAAACAAGGCTGCTTCATTGACGAGATTGGCAAGATCCGCCCCCGAAAAACCTGGTGTTCCCCTGGCAATCAGACTCGGCTTTACATCATCGGAGATCGCGACCTTGCGAATATGCACTTTCAGAATCTGCTCCCGGCCACGAATATCAGGTAACGAAACAACTACCTGTCGGTCAAATCGTCCCGGTCGCAATAATGCGGGATCCAGTACGTCCGGTCTGTTGGTCGCTGCGATAACAATAACACCTTCATTGCCCTCGAAACCATCCATCTCGACCAACAACTGATTTAATGTCTGCTCGCGCTCATCATGTCCACCACCCAAGCCTGCACCACGATGACGACCAACAGCATCGATTTCATCAATAAATATAATACAAGGAGCATGTTTCTTCGCTTGCTCGAACATATCACGTACACGAGATGCACCAACACCGACAAACATTTCAACAAAGTCAGAACCGGAAATGGTGAAAAATGGTACACCCGCTTCACCTGCTATTGCCTTGGCTAATAATGTCTTACCCGTCCCTGGCGAACCCACCATCAAAACGCCCGAAGGTATCTTACCGCCAAGTTTCTGGAATTTCCCGGGATCACGCAAGAACTCAACCAGTTCCCCAACTTCTTCCTTGGCTTCTTCCACGCCGGCAACATCGTTAAATGTAATTTTGACTTGACCCTCTTCAAGTAAGCGTGCTTTGCTTTTCCCGAACGACAGAGCCCCGCGGCCACCGCCACCACCCATTTGCTGGCGCATAAAATAAAACCAAATCCCAAAAATCAAGATAAAAGGCATCCAGGTAATCAGTGCATGCACCCACAAAGAATTCTCCGGCGATGCCCCCTCAATTTCGATATTGTGTTCCAACAAAGTACCGATTAGCGCTTTATTATCAGTCTCAGGGACATATGTCTCGAAACGCGAGCCGTCGACACGATTACCATTTATCACATGCCCCTGCATTTGGACTTTTTTGACGGCGCCATTTTTTACTTCGCTGAGAAAATCTGAATAAGAGATTTCACTGACAACAGGTGTTGCGAATTTGTTAAACACCATCATCAATACCAGAGTGATGACGATCATCATTAATAAAGTTCTTGCTGTCTCGTTCAAAATAAAACCTCTTTACTAAGTTAGTCTTCAATAATGCAACTCTGGGGGAACCTCCGGTCAAGTCACGGACTATAACCTAAAGGTCTTTGCTAAAACATAAAATTCACCGGAATCATTGCGTGAAGCATTTGGCTTTCTGATAACAATTTTCTCAAAATACCGTTTCAAATCATACCGATACTTGTCCGTTCCCGCTCCCTCGAAAAGTTTGACCAACATATCACCGCCGGTCTTCAAAACATCTTTAGCCAAGTCAAAACTCAACTCCGCCAGAGCCAGACTACGTGACTGATCCGCTATCTTAATACCTGATAGGTTGGGGGACATATCCGAAATTACAAGATCCGCCCTGGTATTATTCATCACCTGCAAGCATTTGTCGTAAACTGACCGCTCAGTAAAATCACCCTCTATAACCAACATGTTATTGACAGGCGCTATCGGCAGAACATCGACGGCTATCAATTGACCTACACTACCGATTTTCTCGCCAACGTATTGAGACCAACTTCCCGGCGCCGCGCCCAAATCTATCACTTTCTGACCCTGTCTGAACAAACGATCTCTCTCATCAATTTCAATGAGTTTATAAACAGCACGTGATCGATAGTGAGATTCTTGTGCCTGTTTAACGTAAGGATCTTTTTGCTGACGAGCCAACCAGTTATTTTTACTGGTGCTTTTGACCATTTCGCAAGCCGCTCAAATCATTCGTAACGTACTTCCAGAATTTCGTATTCAATAATGCCGCTAGGGGCGTTCACCTCAACAACATCATCAACTTTTTTACCAATTAACGCCCTGGCGATGGGTGATGTCACCGAGATAAGCGATTTTTCGATATCAGCTTCTATCTCACCGACGATCTGGTAAGTGACCTCCTGATTATTTTTCACATTTACCAAATCAACAGTCGCACCAAAAACGGCCTGCCCCTTAACATCAAGTGTTGATACGTCGATAATCTGGGCATCAGCCAGGGCTGCTTCTATCATACTTATGCGACCCTCCAAAAAGCTCTGCTGTTCTCTGGCAGCATGGTATTCAGCATTTTCACTCAAATCGCCATGGGCACGCGCTTCAGCTATCGCCGCAGTAATCCGTGGACGATCGACTGTTTTTAATTCTTTCAGTTGCCGACGCAACGCCTCCGCACCTTTTGCGGTAATCGGTTGTTTACTCATATCCCTTCTCTCTCTATCAATATTTTTCTCATGCTGATTTCTTTATTCCCCCCGGAACTTCTGGCAGGTCATGTGCTTGCAGAATACTCCTTTGAACACGAACTACTTCGCTCAAACCTCATCGGAACTTCCTGTTTCCTTGTGCAAAGTCTGTAATCGATAAACCCGTTCTAAGCCACTACTCTTTAAGGCCGAAATCGTCGCCAAAGCACCAGCCATAGTCGTAGTATAGAAGACCTTATGTTGTAAAGCAGTACGACGAATCGAATAAGAATCCGCAATCGCCTTTTTGTCTTCTGTTGTATTGATGATCATATCTATCTGCTCATTTTTCAACATATCCACGACATGTGGCTGGCCTTCTCTTACTTTGTTGACGCTTTCGCACTTGAAGCCAGATCCCCTGATAGTTCTCGCAGTACCATGTGTGGCGCAAAGGGTAAAACCCAGCCCGACCAGCTCTTTCGCAGCAATCACTGCATTATCTTTGTCTTCATTACGCACACTGATAAAAACCAGACCCGACTTGGGGATCACCTCACCAGCAGCCAACTGTCCTTTGGCAAAAGCTTCTCCAAACGTTCTACCCACACCCATGACTTCACCGGTAGATTTCATTTCGGGTCCCAGCAACGAGTCAACGCCCGGAAATTTAATGAACGGAAATACAGACTCTTTGACACAGAAATAATCAGCTTTACCGGCTTCGGTGATATCCTGCTCCGCAAGACTTTTTCCGGCCATACAGTTCACGGCAATTCTTGCCAGTGAAATACCCCTTGCCTTGGATACGAAGGGCACCGTTCTTGAAGCTCTGGGGTTTACCTCAAGAACATAAATATCATCACCTTGAATAGCGAATTGTACATTCATCAAACCAATAACATTCAATCCTTTCGCCATCGCACACACTTGTTCTTCAAGCTGTGTTTGAATCTCTTCTCCTAGACTATGTGGTGGCAAAGAACATGCTGAATCACCGGAATGTACGCCAGCCCGTTCAATATGCTCCATGATGCCTCCAATGAAAACCTCTTTGCCATCACAAACGGCATCAACCTCGATCTCGATAGCGTCGTCTAAAAACCTGTCCAGCAACACGGGGGATGCATTCGAAACTGAAACTGCGGTAGACATATAAGTGCACAGATCCTGTTCATTATAAACAATTTCCATGGCACGTCCGCCCAAAACATATGAAGGTCTAACAACCAACGGATAACCAATTTCTTCCGCCAGTTTAACGGCTTGTGCGGTTTCTCTGGCGATACGATTCGGTGGTTGTTTTAAATTCAACTCCATTAATAATTTCTGAAATCTCTCTCGATCTTCAGCCAAATCTATGGACTCAGGCGAAGTCCCTATGATACGTGCACCTGCGATTTCCAGTTCGCGGGCCAATTTCAGGGGTGTTTGGCCACCATATTGGACAATAACGCCATATGGTTTCTCAAGCTCGATAATTTCCAGAACATCTTCCAGCGTTAATGGCTCGAAATACAAGCGATCGGAAATATCGTAATCAGTTGAAACAGTTTCCGGATTACAATTGATCATGATCGTTTCGTAGCCTGCTTCGCGCATGGCCAGCGCCGCCTGCACACAACAATAGTCAAACTCAATGCCTTGTCCGATACGATTTGGCCCACTGCCCAGCACTATAATTTTCTGGCGGTCCGTCGGTTCGGCCTCGCACTCTTCTGCATAGGTTGAATACATATAGGCTGTAGTCGCCGCAAATTCTGCGGCGCAAGAATCAACACGTTTAAACACGGGACGAATATTGTTTTCATGCCTGCGCTTTCGAATTTCATGTTCTTCCAAACCCAGCAGCGTTGCGATACGACTATCAGAGAAACCTTTACCTTTAAGTGCGCGTAATCTGTCCGCATCCAACGCTTTATCTCCCTGCTTCATTAATATTTTTTCTTCTGCAACGAGATCATGTATCTGTGCCAAAAACCAAACATCAATCTTGCAGCACTGATGAACTTCACCAATCGACATACCCTGGCGGAAGGCCTCCGCTACATACAGCAACCGTTCTCCTCTGGGAGTACGCATTTCTCTTTGCACACGTTCAAGTGCATCTTCATCATCACCAATCAAAGGAGAATTTAAGCCATCAAAATCTGTTTCCAGTCCGCGCAGGGCTTTTTGCAATGATTCTTGCAACGTTCGGCCAATAGCCATAACTTCGCCGACGGATTTCATCTGTGTTGTCAGCCGATCATCTGCTTTTGGAAATTTCTCGAAGGTGAATCTAGGGATCTTGGTAACAACATAATCTATGGTCGGCTCAAACGATGCCGGTGTCGCACCTCCGGTAATTTCATTGTCCAGTTCATCCAGGGTATAACCAACAGCGAGCTTTGCAGCGACTCTGGCTATCGGGAAACCTGTCGCTTTGGATGCCAGTGCGGATGAGCGCGAAACACGTGGGTTCATTTCGATAACGATCAAGGCACCATTATCCGGATTCACGGCGAACTGTACATTCGATCCACCCGTCTCAACTCCAATTTCACGCAATACTGCAATTGAAGCATCACGCATGATCTGATACTCCTTGTCTGTCAAGGTTTGTGCTGGCGCGATGGTGATGGAATCACCTGTATGCACACCCATAGGATCAAGATTTTCTATGGAACAAATAATAATGCAGTTATCTTTACGATCCCGCACCACCTCCATTTCAAATTCTTTCCAGCCGAGTACAGACTGCTCAAGCAGAATTTCCGATGTCGGTGATGCATCAAGTCCATACTCACAAATCTTCAGAAATTCTTCATGGTTATAGACAATACCGCCGCCTGTACCACCGAGTGTAAATGAGGGACGAATGACCATGGGATAGCCGATTTCCTTTTGGGCAACTTTCGCCTGATCCATATCATGAACCACCAGTGATTTCGGTGTAGACAGACCAATCCTGGTCATCGCATCTTTAAATAACTGCCGATCTTCCGCCTTGTCAATGGCATCCACAGACGCACCAATTAATTCAATATCGTATTTTTCCAACACGCCTTTACGATTCAAATCCAGAGCACAATTCAATGCCGTCTGCCCACCCATAGTTGGCAGGATTGCGTCCGGGCGTTCTTTCTCGATAATTTTTTCAACGACTTGCCAATGCACAGGTTCGATATACGTTGCATCAGCCATCCCGGGATCGGTCATAATCGTCGCCGGATTAGAGTTCACCAGAATGACTCGATAACCCTCTTCTCTCAGAGCCTTACAAGCCTGTGCTCCGGAATAATCAAACTCACATGCCTGACCGATAATGATCGGACCGGCACCAACAATGAGAATACCTTTTATATCCGTACGTTTTGGCATGGGAGTTATTTATTGGCACTCACTAAATCGATAAAGTGCTCAAATAAAGGCCGGACATCATGTGGCCCGGGACTCGCCTCTGGATGTCCCTGGAAACCAAACGCCGGAAATTCCTTGTGGTGTATACCCTGCAATGAACCGTCAAACAAGGAACGATGTGTCATACGTAATGTCTCCGGCAAGCTGGCTTCGTCCACAGCAAAACCATGATTTTGGCTGGAGATCATCACCCGTTTACTCTTCAGACACTGCACCGGATGATTCGCGCCATGATGACCGAATTTCATTTTGACTGTTTTCGCGCCCATCGCTAAAGACAATAACTGATGACCAAGACAAATTCCGAATACGGGTAACTTACTTGCCACAATTTCACTAATCGCAGCAATCGCATAATCACAAGGTTCAGGATCACCCGGGCCGTTGGAAAGAAAGATCCCGTCGGGCTTCATTGCCAACACTTCACTTGCTGAAGTCTGAGCCGACACCACTATCAAATGACAACCGGATTCGGCCAGTATCCTCAATATATTACGTTTCACACCAAAATCGTAAGCAACAACCTTCATTGCCTTGTTTTCAGATGACGAATCAGGTATCCCGTCACCCAGCGACCAGATCCCTTGCGTCCATTCATAGCATTCCCGGGTCGAAACAATTTTTGCTAAATCGATACCCAGCAACCCGGAAAATTCCCTTGCTGCACTGATTGCCATTTTGCCATCTTCCAGCGCATCAAAACTCCCGGTAACGATACAGCCATTCTGTGCGCCCTTCTTGCGTAAAAGTCGTGTTAATCGACGTGTATCAATACCGGCTATCGCGACCACTTTTTTACGTTTTAGATAAACATCAAGTGATTCTTCAGAACGCCAGTTACTCGCTTGCAAAGATAAATCACGGATCACCAAACCACTGGCAAAAATTTCGCCGGATTCTTCATCTTCAGCATTAATACCAACATTTCCAATATGTGCTTGAGTTAAGGCGACAATCTGCTGGCAATAGGAAGGATCCGTCAGAATTTCTTGATAGCCGGTAATTGCAGTATTAAAAACGACTTCGCCGACAGTTTGTCCGTCAATACCGATAGATTTACCAAAAAACAGGCTGCCATCTTCTAATGCCAACAACGCCGTGTGATTCAAAAATTTCCTCCGGACACAGTAAAAAGGAGCAACCCGACGAGGTTACTCCCAGCAATTCAGATATGACGAATTCTACTTGAGTACTTACTGTGTTGTCCATGTTAAGGCGAGGAACAGATTTTGGAGAAAATACAAGAGTTCCAATGAATAAAATATATAGTACAGAATTTACCATTAGAAGATGATTTCTGTATTTTTGATTCACGTCCGGACCAAAAATTAAAGTCATTAAGATACCCAGGATTACAAGCGATGCCTGGCAGTTTACTCACAAATTATTAACCATAACTATTGCTATCTTATGCATAGGGTTATCATATTTTTCTTGTATTTTTCCTGTATTTTTCCTAATATTTTCCATCAAATGTGCCGAGTGTCAGAAAAAATATATACCTAACAATTAGGAGGTAAAGCATGGGCCACCGTGATATGTCAGAAGAAACACGCATTCAGCTTCGCAGAAGCGAAATAGTGGATAAAGCAACAATCTACATGGCAGCTTCTAAAATATACGCTGCATTTGTAGCCAACGGGTTGGTTAATGAGGACAATCAGAAAGCGGTGATGAAAAAATCAGTGGGCCATGCGATTGAACTGGCATTGGCCACAGACACCCTGGTTGCGACCGCTGGTGACTGTGGCTCTACATTCTAGCCCTGGTGATTTGATAATATATAACAACCAACCATGATTTATAAATAAAACACACGCCTCTTTGGTTCCGCGACAAAACAAGAAACCGAAAAGTCGATCACTTGCTGTATTTTTCCGGGGAAAAGATCCAGGGTGGCGACCGACCCGCCGTCCCTGATCGCACTTGTCTGTACGAGGTGTGGATCACACAAACGTTCTGAAGGCAGGCTACTACGCCTGGATTTAATCAGATATCCCTGATAGGGAACGACATGTTAGAAACCCAGGACATCTTGCATATCAAAAAGTCCATTATCCTTATCCACTAGCCACTGCGCCGCTCTGATAGCACCGATGGCAAAGGTTCTTCTGGAAGTTGCCTTGTGAGTAATCTCGACACGTTCTCCCGCTGATGCGAACATCACAGTATGCTCGCCGACGATATCCCCGGCACGAATCGTTTCAAAACCTATTATTTTACTATCACGCTCGCCAGTGAGGCCTTCGCGACCGTAAACAGCACAGTCTTGCAAATCACGACCGAGTGCATCAGCGATAACTTCACCCATCCTTAATGCCGTCCCCGAAGGGGCATCTTTTTTATGCTTGTGATGCGCTTCGATAATTTCGATATCTGAATCTTCGCCAATCACCTGTACTGCCGTCTCCAATAACTTTAAACATAGATTGACTCCGACACTCATGTTTGGCGTGCAAACGACAGGAATATCCCTTGCGGCTTTTTTGATCATTTCTTTTTGATTGTCATCAAAGCCTGTGGTGCCTATCACCATACATTTTCCGGCGACACGACATTTCTCCAGGTTCTCCGTCAAGGATGTTGCAATGGTAAAATCAATAAGCACGTCGAACTGATCTGCAACCGTGGCAGCGTCATCTGTAATCACGACACCTATCCTGCCAATGCCTGCTTGCTCTCCAGCATCAATACCGATCATTGAAGAGTTCCTACATTCAATGGCTGCCGTTATTTCAGTATTATCTGTCTCATGACAAACCTGCAGAATGGTCTTGCCCATCTTGCCTGCCGCGCCACAAACCCCGATTTTAACCGCCATGAGTATTGCTTTAATTCGTTATTATTAATTCGTCATTCCATCAAAAAACTTCTTGACTCCATTCAACCACGATGAAGCCCGTGGACTATGTCTTGTTCCACCTTCGCCCATTGTTCGTTCAAGATCCCCAAGAATATCTTTCTGCTTTTTCGTAAGATTGACCGGGGTCTCCACAGTCGCCCGACACAACAAATCTCCCTTTGAAGAATTACGAACAGACCTGACACCTTTACCGTGCAGACGGAATAATTTTCCACTTTGGGTTCCAGCAGGAATCTTTAGTTTAATGCGACCATCCAGGGTGGGAACTTCAAGTTCCCCGCCAATCGCGGCAGAGGTAAAACTGACCGGGACATCACAATAAAGATCAGTATCATTCCTCGTGAAGATAGCATGTTCCCTAACACTGATATGAACATACAAATCACCAGGTGGCGCCCCTTGTTCACCTGCTTCGCCTTCATTCGACAACCGAATTCGATCTCCATTATCCACCCCGGCAGGCACCTTTACCGAAATCGTTTTGGTATCTTTCACTCTGCCTTGCCCACGACAAGTGGTACAAGGATCCGCAATTATCTTGCCTTGACCTCGACATTGAGGGCAGGTTTGCTGCAATGAAAAAAAACCCTGCTGCATCCTTACCTGACCCTGACCAGCGCAGGTAGAACAGGTTATGGGACTACTGCCCTTCTTTGCACCTGATCCGCTGCACCCTTTACATTCTACAAGTTTTGGTATCCTGATTTTAACGGTTGTCCCGGAGACGGCATCTTCCAGACTTAACTCCATGTCATAACGCAAATCAGCACCACGATAAACGCTTTGGCTACCACCTCGTGAACCACCACCGAAGATATCACCGAAAACGCTGTCAAAAATATCACCTACGCCGCCTGCGCCTCCATCTTTCTGTACGCCAGCATGCCCAAATTGATCATAGCTTGCTCGTTTACGCTCATCAGATAAAACATCGTGAGCTTCTTTCACTTCCTTGAATTTTGCTTCAGCGAAATCGTCACCTTCATTCCGATCAGGATGATACTTCATCGCCAACCGTCGGTATGCTTTCTTTAATTCAGCATCCGTGACGTTTTTAGATACGCCCAACACCTCATAATAATCTCGTTTTGCCATTTTACCTTACGTTCATATCTTAAATTGCATTAAATATCGATATGCCATATTTTTGACTATTGACCACTCAAACAAGCCCGAAAGAAAAATCATCTCTTGTCGGCGATACCATGCTTAACCTTAAAGTAAACCCTCGTATTCAGAGGCATTACTTATGGGCACTTACTTACCGTCGTCCTTGACTTCCTCAAACTCGGCATCAACTACATCATCTTGCGGTTTCGTACCAGCTTCAGTCTGTTCCTGCTCGGCATTTTGCTGATAAACACGCCCAGCCAATTTTCCGGTAACCTCTGTCAACTTCGTGGTTTTCTCGTCAATCGCTTCCTTACTATCACCTTTCAATACTTCTTCAACATCGGCAATCGCGGCCTCTATATCAGCCTTTTCCTGATCTTCAACCTTGTCACTCAACTCTGCGAGAGATTTTTTCGAAGAGTGGATCATATTCTCGGCCAGATTGCGAGATTCAACCAGGTCCCTGGCCAAACGGTCTTCTTCAGCATGTGCTTCAGCATCTTTGATCATCTTATCAACTTCTTCATCCGAGAGACCACTTGATGCCTTGATGACAATAGACTGTTCCTTACCCGTCGCCTTATCCTTGGCGGAGACATTCAGTATACCGTTAGCATCAATGTCAAAGCTGACCTCAATTTGTGGAACACCACGCGGTGCCGGTGGAATATCCGATAGATCGAATCGACCTAAAGATTTATTACCGGATGCCATTTCACGCTCACCCTGCAAAACATGCACAGTCACCGCCGTTTGGTTATCCTCTGCGGTAGAGAAGGTCTGACTGGCATTAGTCGGAATTGTCGTATTCTTGTCGATTAGCTTGGTCATTACACTGCCCATCGTTTCAATACCCAAAGACAACGGCGTGACATCCAGCAACAACACATCTTTCACATCGCCGCCCAATACACCTGCCTGAATTGCAGCACCACATGCTACAGCCTCATCAGGATTGACATCTTTACGTGGTTCCTTGCCGAAAAATTCCTGTACCTTCTCCTGAACCTTCGGCATGCGGGTCTGTCCACCGACCAAAATTACATCGTTGATATCCGCAACCGTCAAACCTGCATCTTGCAAAGCGATGCGACAAGGATCGATGGTGCGGTTAACCAAATCTTCAACCAATGACTCCAGTTTAGCTCGTGTCATTTTGATATTAAGATGCTTCGGACCCGTTGAGTCTGCTGTGATATAAGGTAGATTCATATCTGTTTGCTGGCTTGCAGATAACTCAATCTTTGCTTTTTCTGCGGCTTCTTTCAATCGTTGCAGAGCCAATGGATCATTATGTAGATCAACACCATGCTCCTTTTTATGTTCATCACAGAGATAATCAATAATGCGTAAATCAAAATCTTCTCCGCCGAGGAAAGTATCACCATTGGTCGATAACACCTCAAACTGGTGCTCACCATCAACCTCGGCTATCTCAATAATAGAAACGTCAAAGGTACCGCCGCCCAAATCGTAAACCGCAATCTTGGCATCGCCCCCTTTCTTATCCATGCCGTACGCCAGTGCAGCAGCGGTCGGTTCATTAATAATGCGCTTCACATCAAGGCCGGCTATCTTGCCTGCATCTTTGGTTGCCTGACGCTGTGAATCGTTGAAGTAGGCAGGGACAGTAACCACAGCTTCTTTGACATCTTCACCGAGATACTCTTCCGCCGTCTTCTTCATCTTCATCAAAACGCGTGCTGAGATTTCCGGCGCTGCCATTTTTTTGCCATTCACCTCAACCCAGGCATCACCATTATCAGCCTTGACTATTTTGTAGGGCACCATATCGATATCTTTCTGTACCACATCGTCTTCGAAACGACGACCGATAAGGCGCTTGACCGCGAATAAAGTATTATTGGGATTGGTAACCGATTGACGCTTGGCGGATTGTCCAACCAAAACCTCGCCGCCATCAACATAGGCAACGACTGATGGTGTTGTTCTGCCACCTTCACTATTTTCCACGACCTTGGGTTTACCACCTTCCAATACTGCGACACAGGAATTTGTTGTGCCGAGGTCGATACCGATTATTTTACTCATCAAAATATTCTCCAAAAAAATTTTAATTAATTGTTAAGTAAGCCTACGTGCGTCTATCGACTTAATTTTTCAAGAGTGCCGAAACAATTATTTCTATTTCGCAACAACTACCATCGCTGGCCGAATCAAACGTCCATTCAGCTCATAGCCCTTCTGCATCATCTCAATAACAGTACCTGACTCAGCAGCATCAGATTCCTGCATAGTGACAGCTTCATGCAGATCCGGATTAAATTTGTCCCCTTTTTGGGGTGCCGCCTGACTGACTCCCGATTTCTCCAACAAAGTACTAAACATCTTCAAAGTCAATTGCATGCCCTCACGTAAACTGCCGACATCCTCGGCACTTTCTGCGGCATGTATACCCAACTCCATGCTATCCAATACCGGAAGGAGTTCGTTAATAAATTTCTCCAGCGCATATTTATAGGCATTCTCAACATCCCGACTGCTACGCTTGCGCACGTTATCCAATTCCGCCTGTGCGCGGATCGCCCTATCCATGCTATCTGTCACAGCTTTCTTTAGTACCTCCATCTGTTTCGATAGCGATGCGATGGTGACACCTTCACCCGCGTCCGTCATATCTTCAGTCTCTGATTCCACAGACATATCCACCGCCTCATTCGAAATCAATACGTCCGAATCCTCATCACCTAATTGCTCTTCAACTGCTACAGACGCTTCCGTCGAAGCCACGTCTTTCAATAGCGCTTCTTCCGCATCAACTTGTTCTGGATCAACTTCTTTCTTCTGCTTGCCTGTCATGACACTCCTCAAGACGGTTCATTGAACAGGAATCTTTAGATCCCCGATAAAAAAATCACAGGTAGCCCTGTAATATTTCGGTAACCACCTGATAATTTAATGATGTACTATCTGGTCGACTTAGGTGGGGTTGCTTCTCTGGAATTCAAGGCCGAACCCAGAATTTTTGCGGCTAAATCGACAATCGGTATGACGCGTTCATAATTCATGCGTGTGGGTCCGATCACCCCAAGCACACCCAATATTTGACCTTCCGACTCGTAGGGCGAAGTAACGATACTGCAATCATCAAGTACCTCATATCCTGATTCTTCGCCAATGAATAGCTGGACACCTTTGGCATTAATCGACTGTTCCAGTAGATGCAAAATATCCCGTTTCTGTTTGAAGGTATCGAATAAACGCTTCAGCTTTTCCATATCGTCCCAGCCCGATACCCCCATGAGGTTAGTTTCACCTGCGAGCACATAATCATCCTTTGGATGCAAATCAATGGCTTGCTGCGCCATCTCTATGGCTTTCTGCATCAGTTTATTGACACTTTTTTTCATACTTTCGAGTTCAGATAACATATCTTCGCGAACATCGCTCAAATCTTTACCGGAAAACATCTTATTCAGATAATTGGCCGCCTGCTCCAATTCTGACGGACTATATGTTCGTACGGTATGAATAATCCTGTTTTGGACTTCATCATCACTCATAACAAAAATGACAAGGATGCGATTATCAGAAAGTGATACAAACTCCACCTGATTCAATTTGCTGTGCTCCAGGCGAGGGCGAGGTAGCATTACCACACTCGCCAAATGGGTAATATCGGATAACATTAAAGAGGTCCTTTGCATCAAGTTTTGCGAGTTTGTGGTCGACTGCATTTCCTCAACCATATGCTTGAAGTCTGCAGTATCAAAATCACCCATGTGCAGCAAACTATCAACAAAAAGGCGATAGCCTCTAGCGGTCGGAACACGACCGGCTGAAGTATGAGGCGAATGCAATAAACCCAGTTCCACCAGATCAGACATCACATTACGTATGGTTGCGGCACTGATATCCAGACCAAGATCTCGGGCCAACGTACGGGAACCAACAGGCTGACCATCAAAAATAAAATGATCGACTAACGACTTGAACAGAAACAGACTACGTTCTGACAATTCTGGAGGGGACGGGCGATTAGTCATAACAATACCAATTTTCTGATCACTTACCTGATTTCTTGCACATCATTATAGTCCTGGAACCCTGGATATAAGTCGTGAACCGGCTGCTCACGCTCAAAATACCGATACTCTGCCCTGTCAACCTGTTAAGCCCGAACATGAATGTTGTCCGAAATCTAGCACTCTGACGATAAGAGTGCAAAATCAACGTTTGGCGGTTACCTGTCATCATGATAAGTTTGTCCACCTAACACCCCGAATTAATGGTCGTGAGTATGTTCAAACGTATCGCCTTGATTACGAATTCCAACGCCAAAAATGTTGAAGAAACACTTAATAGGCTCATTGTTTGTCTGCAATCCAACAAAAAAGATTTCATCCTTGATAAGTCCAGCGCAGCTTTAGCCGAGCAATCAGGATTGCCTTACATGAATGATCGCGAGTTTGATGCGAATTGCGATCTTGCCATTGCTATTGGTGGCGATGGCACCATGCTCAAAGCCGCCCATCTCGCTCATCTACACGGGATCCCCTTGCTGGGTATCAACAAAGGTCGCCTGGGCTTTCTGGCTGATATCCCCGCCGACGCAATAGAGACACATTTAAACCGTATTTTTGCCGGAACCTTCCTGGAAGATAAGCGTTTCCTATTGCATGTTGAAGTACTTAGAGATGGGCAATCCCTTCTGACGGGCAGTGCCTTCAATGATGTTGTTTTACAAAAATGGAATGTTGCAAGACTGGTGGAATTCGAAACTCACGTAGATAATTGTTTTGTCCATAGACAGCGTTCAGATGGCCTTATCATTACATCCCCAACCGGTTCAACCGCCTATGCTCTCTCCGGCGGTGGTCCTATTTTACATCCATCGCTGGACGCTTTGGCACTTGTTCCGATTTGCCCACATGCGCTGACCAATCGACCGATCGTGATTGCTGGAGACAGCAAAATTGAAATTGTCGTTGGCACACGTAGGATCGATCAGGCTCGCCTGACTTGCGATGGCAATGTTGAATTCGAACTTGTATCCGGAGACCGTGTTCGAGTACGAAAAAAAGATAAGAAAATTATACTGATTCACCCCGAAGACCATGATCATTTCAGTATCCTCCGAGCGAAATTGCGATGGGGCACTGAAGTTTGCTGAAACATCTCCATATCAAAGACTTCGCCGTCATTGAAGAATTGGATATTCCTTTCGCTGCCGGTATGACAGTTTTTACCGGTGAAACAGGCGCTGGTAAATCTATTATGGTCGGTGCGTTGGGGCTGGTGTTAGGCGGCCGCTCTGACAGCGGCATTGTCCGTACCGGATGCGAACGAACTGAAATTACCGTAATTTTTGATATCGAAAATGAAGGTGACATCGCCTTTATACTGGCGGAACAGGACATCGTCTGTGAGGACGAGTTGATCTTGCGCCGCGTAATTAATACCGATGGTCGTTCCCGCGCCTATGTTAATGGTAGTTCCGTGTCGGCACAGTTTTTACGTACACTGGGCGAATCCATGGTCGACATCCATGGACAGCACGCGCATCAGTCCCTGCTCAAGGCAGACGTACAAAGAAATCTACTGGATGAGTTCGGTAATCACCTTGAACAGTTAAATGAAGTAAGGGACGCCTGGAAAGTGTGGCATACCAACGAACTTGAATTGCAGGCGCTGAGCGGAGCGGAGCGCGACCATGATGCACAAATTTCTTTACTTCAATATCAGATTCAGGAACTTGAAATGCTCAATCCAGATGAATCAAAATTCAGTGAAATTGATAAAGAATATGGTCGCCTGGCGAATATTAATCGCCTGTCGGAAGCCTGCCGACAGACATTGGAACAACTTTCCGATAATGAGCACTCTACACAGAGTCAACTCGGTCTTGGCCTAAAAGAACTGCAAGATATTCAGAAATTTGATCCATCCCTGTGTTCCACGATTACACTACTACACGATGCGGCAATCCAGATCGGCGAAGCCAGTGATGAGCTGCGCCGCTACCTGGACAAACTTGAATTTGATCCAGTGCGACTCAAAGCCGTCGAAGAGCAGCTTGGCGCATTTCACGACATCGCACGTAAACACAGGATCCAACCGGAAATCCTGGCCGACTATCTTGTCTCACTACGAAAAGAGCTACACAAGTTTGAAAATAGCGAGGCGCATTTCAAGAAATTGCTCGCACTACAGACATCATCCATAAAAAGATATCACCAGGCCGCTGCCGAATTAAGTCAGTGTCGTCGGCACGCCGCAAAAACATTGAGTAAGAATATATCCAGGCAACTCAACGAACTCGGTATGCCCGAAGGTGAATTCTCAATCGAGGTGAACAAGATTGAAAAAGATACGCCATTACAAAATGGCATGGATAAAATTGAATACCTGGTTTCGCTAAATCCCGGCCAGGCACTACAGGCGCTAAACAAAGTCGCCTCTGGTGGTGAACTATCCAGAATCAGTCTGGCAATTCAAGTGACAGGAAGCGGGGACAAAGGGATCCCCACCCTGGTCTTTGATGAGGTGGATAGTGGTATCGGCGGCGGCGTAGCCGAGATTGTCGGAACGTTATTACATCGTTTATCCACCAAGCGACAGGTTTTTTGTGTCACACATCTGGCGCAAGTTGCATCGCAGGGAGATCAGCATCTACAAGTCGCCAAGGAAACACGTGCGGGAACAACATTAACCCGTGTCAACGAGCTTAATCAGGAAGACAGGATTGACGAAATCGCGAGAATGCTGGGTGGTGTAAAAATTACGCAACAAACACTTGCACACGCAAAAGAGATGCTGAAAAACTAACAGAGCCTTCCACGGGACTCAATTATTCCACAGGAGACACATAGAGAACCAGACTATGTTCTTCCAATTTATAACCATGCTTTTCAGCAATTTCCTTTTGTAGACGCTCTATTTCCTCATTCCTGAACTCAATGACCTTGCCGGTCTTCAAACAGACCATATGGTCATGATGCCCTCCGGAATTCAGTTCAAACACCGAATGACCCGAGTCAAAATTGTGGCGGATAACAAGTCCCGCTGTTTCAAACTGGGCTAATACACGGTAAACGGTGGCCAAACCCGCATCTTCATTCAATTCCAACAAGGCCTTGTAAATATCTTCAGCGCTTAAATGTTTCTGATCGGACTCCTCCATTATCTGCAGAATCCGCAGCCTCGGCAAAGTTGCCTTAAGCCCGACTTTTCTTAAATCTTGTGTCTCCAAAACAATCTCCCTGAACTTTTGATAAACTCTCTCGTTTGTTAGCGTGCAGGATCATTGCAATTATACTGGAACTACCGGCCGCTGTCGTTCAACGTGTCCTTATGCTTTACATTACGATACAATCTTCCGTTTAAGGGACTCGTGGCGGGTGCTGAGGGCTGATTTTACATCTGGAATTTCCATAATGAAATTGAACAATATCACACTACTTATTGCTTTTTCACTCTTCATCTGCAACATGCTTCCCGGTTGCGCGAAACACGCAGACGGCACCTGGAAATTACCGCTGGTCTATCGTGTAAACGTCCAACAAGGCAATTTTATTGAACAGTCCATGCTGGACAAACTGGAGCCCGGGATGCCCAAATCAAAAGTGAATTTTATCATGGGGACACCGCTGTTAATCGATCCTTTCCATAGCAATCGTTGGGAATACGTTTACAGTATTGAACCCGGAGATGGCGAGCGTGCCCAACGTCATATCTCATTATTTTTCGAAGACGATAAGTTGACACATCTTGAAGGTGATATCTCACCAGGCTATGGAAAGATAGCAAGAGAGAAAGGCGGTGCTTCAAGCTTTGTTGTTCCCGAAGAAAGAAAGAAAAGAGGTTTTCTTAGCAATCTTTTTGGATCCGATAGAAAGAAGAAAACAGCTAATGAGACTGACAAGGAACCTGGTAAAAACAAAAATGATGAAACCGAAAAAAGACCGGGGGAATCGGCAAAAGAAGTGGAGGAACAACCTGATGATGCTCTGCTACCACTACCTGAAAGTACGGAATTCCTGCCTTTAATGCGTCGCTTGCCGGTCGCTCATCCAGGGGACTTCTGATTTAAAATATTATCACTCCCTAAACATTCCTTTCACTCCGAGTGACTGGATCTACAGTAATTGCAACCATCGACGATATCGGCAAAGAGATTTCTCCAATACGGCCCGCGCAAAAATAATCAGCCTTTATCACCTATCCCCGTTTGCTTGATCTGCACGTAGACGCCTGGCCGCTTTTGGATCAAGCACCAGGGGACGATAGATTTCGACACGATCCCCCACCCTGAGTAAAGTATCAAGTTCGGCGATATTACCGAATATTCCAACCTTGTTGATCTCCAGATCAATTTCGGGACATTGTTCCAGGATCCCTGAACTCATTATCGCCCGTGCAATGCTCGTCCCCGCCTCGACATTGAGTGGAATCAACCAGCCTCGCACAGGTGAAGCATAGGCAACTTCAATGGCCATGATTGGTACATTACCGATTGCCATAGATGTGCTGTGCCCTTTGCACGAAAGATTCAACCAATGAGTCCATCACCTTATGGAAGGCTTTTCCAAGCGTATGCTTAATAATTTTATTTTTAAATTCAAAATTCATATGTAACTGGATCTGACAGGATTTTTCGTCTTCCGGGCTAAACTTCCAGTCACCACTCAGATATCTGAACGGCCCTTCCATTAATCGCATTTCAATTCGAGTTCCGTCCTGCATGATATTCTCCGTCGTAAATGACTGCCTAAATTTCCCCAACGCAAATGAAAGTGTTGCTATCAACCTTTTCTCCTGCCGAGATAATATTCTCGCCGCAGTACACCAGGGTAAAAAAATCGGATAGGATTCAATGTCATTCACCAGGATATACATCTCTTCCGGCGTATAAGGCACAACAGTCGTTTTAATGATTTCAGTCATAAATTTGTTTATTTATTAATCTCTGATAATTTTATAAAGAGATTGCCAATTGAGTCTGAGCCAGGTTGGTGTATGCAAAATATTCGTAATCAGCGGGTTAAGACGATATCCCTTGCAAGCCGGTATATCGGGACAAGACATCAACCAGCGTGCAGTCGCCAATCGACAATACATTCCGGGCACGAGAATTTCGCGTTCACGACCTAAATCAAGGGTTCTTGTGCTAGATGAAGCCGATGGCATGCAAAAGAATAATGGCAACCCCGAGCGGCGCAACAAAACGTACGGCGAAAAACCAACACCTGAAAGTCAAGCCCTCGCCCAAACCGAGTTCCTCGACCACCGCCTTTCGAGACATTAACCAACCGGTAAAGAAAGCGATTAATAATCCGCCTAAAGGCAACATCACATTGGACGTCGCATATTCAACCAAATCAAAATAGGTTTTACCAAACAAGCGATAATCTTGCCAAAGATTAAAGGACAGAACTGAACCGATGCCCAGGAACCACGCCATAAATCCAGTGATCACCGCAGACCAGGATCGAGCGATACCACGATTCTCAACCAGCCACGCAACCGCAGGTTCAAGTAGTGAAATCGACGAAGTCCAGGCAGCGAACATCAATAAGACAAAGAAACCGGTCCCAAAATATTGGCCATAAGGCATCTGACCAAAGGCAATCGGCAACGTCACAAATATCAAACCCGGACCCTGGCCTGAATCCAAACCGTAAGTAAAAACCAGTGGAAATATCGCGAGTCCGGCCATGATAGCCACGAGCATATCGACCAGGGCAATACTGACTGACGTGTGTGCAATTGAGGCATCATCGGGCAGATAAGCGCCGTAAACCATAATCGCGCCCATGCCCAAACTCAGACTGAAGAATGCCTGACCTAATGCCTGCAGAAAGCCCGCGCCGGATAACCCGCTCCAATCCGGATAAAATAAATAAGTCAGACCTTCCCGAAAACCATCTGTAGACATGGCATAGCAGACCATAATCAACAGTAAAATAAAAAGTGTCGGCATTAAAAATTTAACTGCACGCTCCAAACCACTCTTCACACCCATCGCAACCACTACAACAGTCAAAACCATAAACAAACTATGCATCGCCAACAACTGACCTGGATTACTCAGTAGTGAGTCGAAAATATCACTTATCTCATTATCGGTCGCCGTCAAAAAATTACCTGAACCCGCTTGCAAGACATATTCCAGAGTCCAGCTAGCTACCACGCTATAAAAAGACAGGATTAAAAAACCCGCAACCACGCCCATCCATCCGAGATAACGCCATGCGGAATTCAAGCCCGCATCCCTGGCCAATCCTGCCATGGTATTAACAGGACTTTGGCGACCGCGTCGGCCGAGCAGTATTTCAGACATCATGATCGGGATACCGACTAATAAAACGCAACCGATATACATCAACACGAATGCGCCGCCGCCGTGTTCACCTGCAATATAGGGAAACCGCCAAATATTGCCCAAACCGACGGCGGAACCCGTCGCCGCCAGAATAAAAGTCCAGCGCGAAGACCATCGACCGTGGACTGAGTGTTGTTTTGTCTGCATTAATATTATTCCGCCAAATAGTTCAGGCTCATTCTGCGTGAATTTACACTTTCTCTCAAGGTTAGGATCACGTTTATGGAAAAGCGGCACAAAAGGACAAGATCAACGGGAAGGTATACAATCCCCGCGTGGAATCAGGGCGGAATTTTAAAGTGGCAAAAGCCAAAAAAGAAAAATCCAGAAGCAGCACCATCTCGCTTAACAAGAAAGCCAGGCATAACTACTTCATCACCGATCAATACGAAGCAGGACTGGCACTGGAAGGCTGGGAAGTAAAAAGTATTCGCGCCGGCCGTGTGCAGATCAATGAAAGTTACATCCTGCTGCAAAATGGTGAAGCATTTCTTTTTGGCGCACATATAACCGCCCTGCCGACAGCCTCTACCCACATCAAACCCGATCCAATACGCAACAGAAAATGTTTACTACATCGAACCGAATTAAGCAGGCTCATCGGCGCCGTAGAACGCAAGGGGTATACTCTGATCCCCACAGCACTTTACTGGAAACGTGGCCTGGTCAAACTCGAAATTGGACTCGCCCAGGGTAAAAAAGCCCATGACAAACGTGCGACGGAAAAAGACAAGGACTGGAAACTCGAAAAGCAAAGATTATTGAAGATACGCTGATTTAAAGACACCTTAACTAGAGCAGCGCACGATGCGCAGTGGGGGGGGGGATAGTCCATCTTTGCTGCGGGGACTTGTTGGGCATTGCCAGCCAGACCTTGAATGGCGACTGTGTAGTCAGTCCATGCAGGCGCAGTGCCGACAGCAGGCAGACGATTGCTTGCGCGTGCTTGCGTGCCACCTCCACGATTGATTGCGCCGTGTTCCGAGACGATCAGAAGAGGGAAGCCCGGGAACACACAGAAGTGCGCAAGAAAAAAGGTCCACCGAGAATGGTTGACCTTGACATGGGCGGCGGAACTAAACTAGAATCATAACTACTTGATCTGTAGTGATTAAGTTAGATTCAGTTTTTTGTATTGTTACTTCCAGTGTTACTTTGGGGGTATGTCACCCCCTAAATCTCGATTACCTCTGTTATGTCTAAGGCGTCATCAACTTCTATGCCGATGTTGTCAATTGGCATTTAAATTTGACTCGCCCAAGAAATAACTGCTTACGAAATCATAAAGCTAAGCGGCTGTAAAAAGTAAATCACGGTACTTAAGTGGATCAGTATTACTTGTCTGTTAACGTAAGTGAGGGGTTAAGTGTATAAACTCGTGGACTTTGGCCTGTTATGACGACTCTCTTTTCTTGAACTAGTTGCTCTAGAGTGCATAGAACCTGAGTTTTGGTTAATCTCGCTTTTTGCTGTATATCAATCGACCGCATATCAGGGTTTGCTGACAAAGCCCCTATAACTTTCTTTATATACTCAGGTCTAGGAGGAAGGCGGTTAAACGGTGATAATTTTGGCATTTTAAGCTTCATGTTTCTCGAGTTTTGTTGATTAATTGTAATACAATACGGCGTCAGAAAAGGTATCGGATCTTAGCCTTAAAATAACTTATATAAAATAGAGAGCTTTTAAATCGTGCCAATCAATATAAGCCTTAAAGTAGTAAGTGTACTTATTGGATGGGGTGGTTTACATCTAGGGTTCAAGCATGTCAAAGGTTTCGCTTTTGTCAGCTTGTGGTTAGGGCCTTAACCCAGCCCCTTTACAAAGAAAGAGTATATTAATGAATTTTAAAAGAAGTGTTGATGATCTAGAAAAAAATGCAATTTTACGGTGGCCAGAAAGCCTCCTTGAAAAGGAGGCTAAGGTTAGCATTATTCCGAAGCTCTTAGAAACTCAAGATGATTTTCTTAATATTCTATCAATTGCAAAAAACACACCATTTCAAATTATTGACGTATTAAAGGCGTCACAATTTCCAATTAATTTGTTTATTAAACATTTATGTGTGTTAGCTGATTATGGTGGAGAGCCTTTACAAAGATTAGGCCGCTCTTTTGTAGATATATTTCCTGAGGTCCAAGGGAAAAGATCGATAGATTTTACATGGGAAGGTGAAAGGTGCTCTTACGCATTTAAATGCTTACCTATCAAGGACTTAGGTAATAAAAAGCTTAAAACTGATGGCGAAGGGCTAATTGAGGAAATAGCTGAATTTAGTGACCTTCATGAAGATATTATTATGTTGCTGCTGCATGGAGCCTCTTCTCAGGCTAGTTCAGAAACTGCTCTTTCGAACTGTGAAATAGGCTCCTTACTTGGAAAGAATAAGGCGCTTCACCTATATGTTAAGCAGCGGTATATCTTAGTAAGCAGAATAACTGGAGGAGCCACCGCTAACTCACTAGGACAATTAGCCCAAAAAGAAGTAGTTAGCTTTCTAACTGAAGAATTAGGTGATAATTATTCTGTCACATCAAACGGTACAGTAACCTTAGCTGGGTATGAAAAAGTTTCTGGTATGCCATTTGACGTAGTAGTTGAGAAGGATGGGAAGTTCGTGGGTATAGAGATTAGTTTTCAAGTCACGACTAATAGCACTATTGAAAGGAAGTCCGGTCAAGCAGCTGATAGAATGAGATTAATGAATGAAAATGGTCACCATATTGCCTATATCTTAGATGGCGCAGGCAACTTTCACAGGCAATCTGCATTATCTACAATTTGTGAGAATAGTGAGTGTACGATTGCCTATTCTAGTGATGAATTTTCTATTTTATGTAATTGGATAAAACAAGTTAATGCTTAAATTTGTTGATTTATTCGCTGGTACTGGCGGAATTAGATTGGGCTTCGAGCAAGCTGCATCAGAACTAGCCATTAAAACAAAATGTGTTTTCAGTTCTGAGATTGATAAAAAAGCTTCAGAATCATATGAGATTAATTTCAATGAAAACCCTCTGTGCGATATAACGAAAGTTTCAGAATCTGAAATCCCTGATTTTGATGTAATGTTGGCGGGGTTTCCATGCCAAGCATTTTCATATGCGGGAAAGAGAAAAGGCTTTACTGATACTAGGGGTACACTTTTCTTTGACGTAGAAAGAATTTTAAAAGAGAAAAAACCCAAATATTTTCTACTGGAAAATGTTAGGGGCTTAACTACTCATGATAAAGGGCGCACCTTTGAAACAATAATAAAAGCTCTGAAGTCGCTAGGTTATAGCATTGATTATCTGTTGTTAAACTCCAGTAATTATGATGTCCCGCAAAATAGGGTACGAATTTATATCGTTGGAACCCTGAGTGAGGCTATTAATATAAGTCTGAATTCAGACCTTGGGGCAGCTGATACCCACAAATATAAACTCAAGCAAGGCGCTATTCAGCATGAGCTATTCCAACACGATTATGCTAAACCTAAAGCAGTGTCGGATACTAAAGCAGTGTCGGATATATTAGAAGATAATCCTGATGAAAAATATTTGTGCACTAGCGATTATACTTCCAAGCTGTCCAAAGTAGTCGGGAAAAATTTTGAGCAGCTACATGGCTATAGACTTATTGATTATAGAGGGGGGAAGTCCCTTCACTCATGGGAATTAGGTGTAAAAGGAGAATGCAGCCCTGAAGAAGTTGAATTCATGAACTTGTTAATTGCAAACAGAAGAAAAAAAATATTTGGAACGCATCAAGATGGAAAAAGCTTAACCGAAGCTCAAATTAAAACTTTTTACCATTCGGCTAATTTTAAATTAGTAACAAAAAGCCTTTTAAGAAAAGGATGTTTGAGATTGGTTGAAGAGAAGTATAATCCCGTTTGTGGCAATATGTCATTTGAAGTTTTCAAGTTTTTAGATCCTGATGGGATTTCTATAACATTAACCTCTTCTGACTGTAACCGATTAGGTGTAGTTCAAAATAATATTCCAAGGAGAATAACACCTAGAGAGTGTGCGAGGCTTCAAGGTTTCCCCGAAACCTATAAGCTGCTTGAGGATGATAAGGCGGTGTACAAGCAAATGGGAAATGCAGTAAGTGTACCCGTTGTTAAGGCCGTAGTTTTTGATCTTTTATCAAACAATTAAATGGGTGAGTATGCGGTCACTTTCGATTAGCTCCTTTAGGTCGTTAAACCTATCGATAGAGGTAAACAAGTTTATTTCTATCCAATCTGGCGTTTTATCGTTTCTAAAATTAGTTTCGGTTTCATAGCTAGCACTGGCGGCGATATGGCATTCTTCTTTTTTATCCTTGTCTTTTAGAGGATGTATCCGAAGGCCAAAAACATTTATATTTCTATTTGTACCGAATATTCTAAAGCTAACATCGTTCTCCAAGTTTTCACCATCACGACAAAATCCAGAAAAAAGGCTCGCCAATATCCACGCGCTAGTGCTGCTTTCTACTTCATCTTCTCCCATGAAATCATCGTCATACTTAAGGCCGTTAGTTGACATTACATCTAAGCTGTTGTGGTAGGTTACTCGAGAGGCGCTAAATACGCTTGTCCATTTCCAAGGCTTAAAAGGTCGGCCAATTTCTTCGCCTTTTTCATCGCACTACTGGATCGACCAGTCGTTAGTGTCGTCGCCTTCGGTGATATGTTTAAGGGTGTTCTCTAGTAAATAATCCATCTTCGCTAGCTCACTATTGATAGGTAAGCGCAAATATTACTATAACGGCGATGATTATGTAAAAGAGGGACTAAAGTACCTTCTGGCTTTGCTAGGCTGCTGTTTTGGTGACAAGCCTTTAATGTGGGCAGGTTAAATGGTTTTCAAGAGAGTAGTGAGTGGGCTTTTTCTCGCTCGTCTCTAGCTTGTTTTAACGAAACAGCAGGGTATGAGCCAAATCCGATGTTAGCTCGTCTCTTTGTAAATGGTTTTAAGTAGTTGAATACCCAGAAGCGAGAGCCGCTAGGCTTTACTCTTAGAGCTAATCCTGAGCCATCTGCAAGGTTATACTCCTTTTCTCTGGGCTTAGCCTGTTTTACTTCTGTGTTCGTTAGGGGTCGTGTTGTTCGCGCCATTGTAACACCAATGTTAAGTTTGAGGCTGGGTGTTACATTGGATGTTACATTAAATGTCAGATGTTACAAGATGGCTTAGGACGCTATAGGGGCTTAAATAGTGAGTTTTTCTAGGTTTTTCGCGGCTTATCAGGGCGTTTTAACACCCTGTAAAACCTTGAATTGGTGGAGGCGGCGGGAGTCGAACCCGCGTCCGCAAGCACTCTGCCTTCAGCTCTACATGTTTATTCTATCTATTCATTTGACCCTGCATTACCCGACAGACAGGGAAAACACAGGGCGAGTCCGGATAAGTTTTAACGAATCCACACCGAACATGCTTCATCGCGATCTTATATGAGTCGACCCCGGTTATCTAAGCGTATAAGCACACTCCAGGCCGAGGGCACTATACTGGTTATTAAGCAGCTAGTGCGTAGTTGTCGTTGTTGGCAACTATAAGTGTTGTAATCAGTTTTACGAGGAAACCACACCTCGACATGCACTTGGGGTTTCGCTACCCGCGTCGAAGCCAATACGCCCCCACGAACGTTTAAAACCTGCCGCCGGAGTATAGATGTGCGAGATGAAGATTACCAGTGCTTAAGCTAAATCATACTTGGGCTAAATCACTTGCGGGAAATCAATTCGGCCCAAGCCCTGACGACAAAGTTTAAAATTCCCTGAATCATTCCGGGCAAAGCAACTGTATGTCGAAAATGTGCGTAATTGACAGTCCACCCCACATGGCGACAGGCGGCGGCGTTCCATTGCATGTGGATAAGTGGACTGAGAAAGGGCAGCAGCCGCATTTCCACTGCACACCAAAGCAAGGCGTAGAGACGGAGAAGCCCCTGCAAACGTAGTTAACCTTTAAACAGTAAGCTGTTGCCGCCCGCACCGGGCGTGTATAGTTCCAGGCGTTTATAGTTTGTTGTGAGCGCTGGTCAGATGTAATAGAACAGTGTCGCTGATAGCGGTAGGATGGTGACAGAGAGTGTCTTATGAAACATTTTTCAGTACGGTTGGCTCTGTCGCGTTGGGCTGGTTTTTCACCGGCTTGGTGTTTGCGCAAAGCCCGGTCTTGACATTCAGCACCACTGCCTTGACGGTGACAAAAAGTATTGATATAACGTGTGAATCTCGATCCTCTAAACTTTCCGAAGCGGGAACTGGAAACGGTCACGGGCAAGATGGGCATGGGAGAAAATCCAGATAACTTACGGGAGAAAATCTGACAGATGTTGACAAAATCACATAGACTCACCCACAAACACACGCTGACGTCACGCAACAAGCGGCACACCACCGCAACACCGGCGCAGACCGCGCCTCCAGGCACAGGCTTAATCATTGCCATGACCGAATGTGTAGCACACGTTGCTGCAGACGTGTTGTGTACACAACACGGCATTCTGCATCGTCTGACGCGCAAGCACCGTGGCATCGCCCGCTACGTTGACGGCGACAAGCGCAACACCCCACTGCACATCCTCCATCACTATACACAAGCGTACACTTTCGCGGGCATCGCGGGGAAACTGCGGTCGACCGCCGAACTTGCCGACGGGGCCAGTGCCTGGTCAAGAGCTTGGACAGCGGCCTGGCGCGGGATGATAACATTCATGACCGCCGTTGCCCTGCTAGCGGCACTGGCAAGCCCGGCGGCACGGGCGCAGACTGATATACATCGCGCTACATTGGGCGCCATCCAGGACAATACCCCTAACACCCCGGTCAGAGTCGACGATGTCTTGACCGCTGGCGAAGTGAGCCATCCCAGGTTGACCGTCATTACCAGTGCCCGTCAATGGCAACGCTGTGCAGATGAAAACTGTAGCAGCGCAACAGATATCATCAGTTCGCATGACACCGCTGCAACCTACACGGTGCAAACAGCGGACCGTGATCACTGGCTGCGGTTGCGAGTCGCCTACGGCGGGGAGTCCAACGGCACTCTGGGCACTCTGTTTTCCAATATCGTACGGGTTGACCGTCGCGGTATGCTCGGTACCATCACCGGCAATGCCAAAGTCGGCGGCACCCTGACAGCGGGAGCGGTCACCGACGCGGACGCCTCGCCGAATACCGATGTCGGTACGATTACCTATGAATGGCAGACGTCGCCCGCCTTGACGGGTCCGTTTACCGCCGCACCGGGGACCAACAATGCCAACACTTACACGATTGCATCAGATTCACAGGCAGGCAGTTGGTTGCGCGTGATAGCGAGTTATCCGAATGCAGGGGGCGATAGCCTGATGTCCGATCCGGTAGGCCCGGTAACGACTGATCCGGTAGCGGCTGTGCTGGTGTCGCCGACCGTGCTGAATGTGCCCGAAGGGGACAGCACCAGCTACACCATGGTGCTGGACAGCCTGCCGACGACGGCGGTGACGATTGCCGTGACCAGTGACAATGACGATGCGGTGACGCTTGGTTCCACATCGCTGACATTTACCACAGTCAATTGGAATATAGCCCAAACTGTGACCGTGATAGGTGTTGAGGATGCGAATTCAACGAGCGAGACCGTGCAACTGACCCATGCGGTGAGCAGCGGTAATGCGGACTATGCTGCGCTGATGCCGTCCCCCGTGACCGTAAGTGTCACGGATAACGACACGGCGGGCGTGTCGGTGAGTGACACTACGCTGGCGGTCAATGAGGGGGCTACGATAGCCTATACCATCAGGCTGAATACCCAGCCGTCGGCTGGAGTGACAGTTATTTGGCACACCGACGATGCTGGTGCTGCGACGGTGTCTGACGGCTATTGGGCCGACGGCGACTTTTGGTTCACTGGCCACCCTGTCAAGCACCCTGGGACTGCTGACTTTTGTCAGCTTGGAAAATGCTATTTGAGCTTTACCGAGGCCAACTGGAACATACCACAGACGGTGTTGGTGGTTACTATTTTGGATGACGATACAGACAATGAGACGGTGGGCCTGAGATTTAGTACGCGTAGCGATGACCCAAACTACCGCCTGTCTCCGTCTGTCAATGCAGACGTAACCGTAAACGTGTTTGATATAAGTGATATGAAGGATGATATGAGGGGTGTTACGCTTAGTACGACCGCGCTGACGGTCAATGAGGGGGCTACGGCGACCTATACCATCAGGCTGAATACCCAGCCGTCGGATGGAGTGACAGTTACCCCGCAAACCGACGATGCCGGTGCTGCGACGGTGAGTCCAGCGACACTGACCTTTACCATGGGCGACTGGAACACGGCTCAGACCGTGACTGTGACGGGTGTTGAGGACGCTGATGCGAACAACGAGAGCGTCACCCTGATGCATACGGCGACAAGCTCAGATACTGCCTATAATACTGTGACGATAGACGCTGTGGCTGTAACGGTGAATGATGACGACACGGCGGGCGTGTCGGTGCTTCCTACCACGCTGACGTTCAATGAGGGCGATACCGGCGAGTATACGCTGTGCCTGGATACCCAACCGACAGCACCGGTGACGATTACGGTGGCGGGTGCCGATGCGACTGAGGCGACGGTGAGTCCTGCGACCCTGATCTTTTCTGCCACAGGCGACTGGGGCGCGGCTCAGACCGTGACTGTGACGAGTGTTGAGGACGCTGATGTGGACAATGAGAGCTTCAACCTAACGCATACGGCGACAAGCTCAGATGCTGCCTATAATACTGTGACGATAAGCCCTGTGGCGGTGACGGTGGTGGATGATAACGAGGCGGTGGGTGTGAGCGTGAGTTCTACCACGCTGGCGGTCAGCGAAGCTGACAGTGGCACCTATACGCTGATGTTGACCGACCAGCCGACGACGGCGGTGACGATTGCCGTGACCAGTGACAATGACGATGCGGTGACGCTTGGTTCCACATCACTGACATTTACCACAGTCAATTGGAATATAGCCCAAACTGTGACCGTGACAGGTGTTGAGGATGCGAATTCAACGAACGAGACCGTGCAACTGACCCATGCGGTGAGCAGCGGTAATGCAGACTATACTGCGCTGATGCCGTCCCCCGTGACCGTGACCGTAAGTGTCACGGATAACGACACGGCGGGCGTGTCGGTGCTTCCTACCACGCTGACGTTCAATGAGGGCGATACCGGCGAGTATACGCTGTGCCTGGATACCCAACCGACAGCACCGGTGACGATTACGGTGGCGGGTGCCGATGCGACTGAGGCGACGGTGAGTCCTGCGACCCTGATCTTTTCTGCCACAGGCGACTGGGGCGCGGCTCAGACCGTGACTGTGACGAGTGTTGAGGACGCTGATGTGGACAATGAGAGCTTCAACCTAACGCATACGGCGACAAGCTCAGATGCTGCCTATAATACTGTGACGATAAGCCCTGTGGCGGTGACGGTGGTGGATGATAACGAGGCGGTGGGTGTGAGCGTGAGTTCTACCACGCTGGCGGTCAGCGAAGCTGACAGTGGCACCTATACGCTGATGTTGACCGACCAGCCGACGACGGCGGTGACGATTGCCGTGACCAGTGACAATGACGATGCGGTGACGCTTGGTTCCACATCACTGACATTTACCACAGTCAATTGGAATATAGCCCAAACTGTGACCGTGATAGGTGTTGAGGATGCGAATTCAACGAGCGAGACCGTGCAACTGACCCATGCGGTGAGCAGCGGTAATGCAGACTATACTGCGCTGATGCCGTCCCCCGTGACCGTGACCGTAAGTGTCACGGATAACGACACGGCGGGCGTGTCGGTGCTTCCTACCACGCTGACGTTCAATGAGGGCGATACCGGCGAGTATACGCTGTGCCTGGATACCCAACCGACAGCACCGGTGACGATTACGGTGGCGGGTGCCGATGCGACTGAGGCGACGGTGAGTCCTGCGACCCTGATCTTTTCTGCCACAGGCGACTGGGGCGCGGCTCAGACCGTGACTGTGACGAGTGTTGAGGACGCTGATGTGGACAATGAGAGCTTCAACCTAACGCATACGGCGACAAGCTCAGATGCTGCCTATAATACTGTGACGATAAGCCCTGTGGCGGTGACGGTGGTGGATGATAACGAGGCGGTGGGTGTGAGCGTGAGTTCTACCACGCTGGCGGTCAATGAGGGGGCTACGATAGCCTATACCATCAGGCTGAATACCCAGCCGTCGGCTGGAGTGACAGTTACCCCGCAAACCGACGATGCCGGTGCTGCGACGGTGAGTCCAGCGACACTGACCTTTACCATGGGCGACTGGAACACGGCTCAGACCGTGACTGTGACGGGTGTTGAGGACGCTGATGCGAACAACGAGAGCGTCACCCTGACGCATACGGCGACAAGCTCAGATACTGCCTATAATACTGTGACGATAGACGCTGTGGCTGTAACGGTGAATGATGACGAGACGGCGGGCGTGAGCGTGAGTTCTACCACGCTGGCGGTCAGCGAAGCTGACAGTGGCACCTATACGCTGATGTTGACCAACCAGCCGACAGCGGCGGTGACGATTACGGTGGCGGTTGCTGATGCGACTGAGGCAACGGTGAGTCCTACGACCCTGACCTTTGACACAGACGACTGGAATACGGTTCAGACCGTGACCGTGACGAGTCTTGAGGACGCTGATATGGACAATGAGAGCGTCAACCTAACGCATACGATGAGCAGCAACGATGCAAGTTATGCCAGGGTGACGCCAGACGCCGTGCTTGTGACTGTCACGGAGTTGCCGATTAGTCTTAATGTGGATAACAGCGGCGGTGCTCCTGCTCCTGACCAGGCTGACGGTCTCATTATAGCCCGCTACCTGTTTGGTATGCGTAGCGAGGTGGGCTTGCTTCAAAATGTTCCGGGCAATCCATCGTTCAGTGAGGTAACGGCGAATATTGAGAGGGCGGTCGCCAGCGGGCGTCTTGATGTGGATAACAGCGGCGGTGCTCCTGACCAGGCTGATGGTCTCATGATAGCCCGCTACCTGTTTGGTATGCGTAGAGAGGTGGGCTTGCTTCAAAATATTCCGGGCAATCCATCGTTCAGTGAGGTAACGGCGAATATCAGGGCACTCCTGCGGTAGTGCCTGAATAGACAGAATAGCCGGAAGTTATTTTTCTCGGCACTTACCGCCCGCACTGGGCGGTGTATAGTTCCAGGCGTTTATAGTTTGTTGTGAGTCCCGGTCAGGTGTAATAGAGTCGTGCCCCTGATAGCGGTAGGGCGATAACGGTAAGACAATGGCAGAGAGTTTCTCATGCAACATTTTTCAGTACGGTTGGCTCTGCTCGCGTTGGGCTGATTTTTCACCGGTCTGATCATCCCCCGATTTAGTAGACCAATAGCGTTAGGCTAAACCAAGCAACCAAATTGGGAGAAGCAAATGAGTCAGCAAGTAAAATACACCGAAGAATTTAAACGCGCAGCAGTGAAGTGAGTGCTTGAACAAGGCTACACTATCGTCAAGGCGAGTCATATATAAAGTCACGCCTCAATCGTTATCCGATACGCATGATGTGCCGGGTATTGAAGGTCAATCGCAGTGGTTTTACCGCTGGCCGCAGGAAGCAGGATGTCAGCGAGAAAAAGACAACGAACGCCTGCCGGGTTTAATTAAACAAAGCTGGCTGGAAAGTGGTTGTGTGTATGGCAGTCCACGTATTCATGCGGATTTACGTGAATGGGGAGCGCCTAATCGTTTACAACAAGTATTTACCGCAGATCCTGACCAGTGTTGGCTCACAGATATCACCTGTATCCGTACTTATGAAGGCTGCTTATATCTTGCCGTGGTCGTGGATTTATTCTCCAGACAGGTCATGGGCTGGTCAATGTCCGCCAGACTTGAAAAAGACATTGTACTGAATGCCTTAATTAATGCCGGTATGGAGACGACACCCTAAACAAGAAGTCATTGTACATTCTGACCAGGGCATTCAATACACCAGTGATGACTGTCAGCGATTTATGCAACAGCACGGACTGCTATCCAGCATGAGTCGCAGAGGAAACTGTTATGACAATGCGGTCGCTGAAAGCCTCTTTCATTCATTGAAAACAGAACGCATTAAACGACGCATTTACAACACAAGGGAAAGCACGACAAGATATTTTTGATTACATAGAAGTCTTTTATAATCGACAACGCAGGCATCGTTCCAATAACCATGCTATCGCCTGTACAATTTGAATTACAACATCACGCCCAGGGATAACGGTATACAAGATTGGGGGATGATCAGTAGGTGTACGAGGCCCTATCCGGTACTTCTACGTCTATCGGGGCATTGGCAATCAACAGCTACCGAGATTGCACGTGCCTTTATCCCCGCAATAAGCGCAATGTGTTGCTGAACTAATACCGCCAGGCCTCTGCAAAGCCTGTGCAATGAGCGGTCTGTCTATTGACCCACTATTGCAAAAGTGCCTCGATATTCGTCCTTACATCGTTGAACGATGGATTGCCCGGGATAGTATCAAGCAAGCCCACAGTGTCACGAATACCAAACAGATAACGACCTATCATCAGACCATCACCTTGATTCGCAGCACCGCCGCTGCCATCCACATCAAGACGACCGCTGGCGACAGCCCTTGCAATATTCGCCGTGACCACACTGAACGATGGACTCCCCGGGATAGTATCAAGCAAGCCCACCATATCACGAATACCGAACAGGTAGCGGCCTATCATAAGCCCGTCACCCTGGTTAGGCGCACCGCCGCTATTATCCACATCAAGACTAATCGCCAACTCCGTGACAGTCACAAGCACGGCATCTGGTGTCACCGCAGCATAGCCTGTATCACTGCTGCTCACCGTATGCGTTAGCCTGACGCTCTCATTGTCCAAATCAACGTCCTCAATACCCGTCACTGTCATCATCTGGGCACTGTTCCAGTTAACATTGGTAAAGGTCAGTAATGCGGGGCTGACCGTCGCCGCACCCGTATCGTCACTCTCCACCGCAATCGCCACGTCATCCGTCGGCTGGCTGGTCAACATCAGCGTATAGTTGCCGGTCTCTCTTTCACCGAGCGTCAGCGCAGTTTGACTCACAGTCACACCCACCATCTCGTCATCATTCACCGTCACCGCTACAGCGGGCGGCGTAAAAGCATTATAGTTCGTATCGCCACTGCTCACCGTATGCGTGAGTTGCACATTGTTTTCGTTGTTCGCATCATCATCGTCAACACCCGTCACCGTCACCCTCTTGGCCGTGTTCCAGTCGGCATCGGTGAAGGTCAACGACGTGGTCGCTGTCACCGCTTCCGCGTCGCCAGTCGCCACCGCAATCGTCACATGATCACTCGGTCGGGTATTCAGTACCAGTGTATAGTGAATGGTACTGCCCTCGTTCACGTCCAGTGTCGTGGAACTCACACTTACACCCACCGCCTCGTTATCGTTCACGGCCACAGCCACAGCGGCTGGCATCACTGTGCTATAAAGCGTATCGCTGCTGCTCACCGTATGATTCAGTCGCACGCGCTCGCTGTCCGTATCAGCATCCTCAACACCCGTCACCGTCACCCTCTTGGCCGTGTTCCAATCGGCATCGGTAAAAGTCAGTGACCCGGGACTGACTGTCGCAGCACCCATGTCGTTACTCTCCACCATAATCGTCACAGCCAACGTCGGTCGGCTGGTCAGTACCAGCCTATAGCCGCCGGTACCGCCCTCACTGACCACCAGATCAGTCGGACTCACGGTCACGCCCGCCATATCGTTATCCCTCACGGTGACGGCCACGGGGAGCGGCATCACTGTATTATAGTTGGTATCGGTACTGCTCACCGTATGCGTGAGTTGCACATTGTTTTCGTTGTTCGCATCATTATCTTCAACACCCGTCACCGTCACCCTCTTTGGCCTGTTCCAGTCGCTTGCGGTAAAGGTCAGTGACGCAGTCGCAGTCACAGCACCAGGATCGCCACTCGCCACCGTAATCGTCACCGCCGACGCCGGTGCGGTATTCAAAGCCAGTGTATAGCCGCCGGTACCGCCCTCACTGACCGCCAGCGTGGTAGAACTCACGGTCACACCCATCGTCTCGTTATCCCTCACGGTGACGGCCACGGGGAGCGGCGTCACTGTATTATAGAGCGTATCGCTGCTGCTCACTGTATGATTCAGTCGCACGCTCTCATTGTTCATATCAGCGTCCTCAACACCACTCACCGTCACCGTCTTGGCCGTGTTCCAGTCGGTTGTGTCAAAGGTCAGAGTCGCAGGAGTGACTGTCGCAGCACCCATGTCGTCACTCTCCACCGTAATCGTCACAGCCAACGCCGGTCGAGCATTCAACACCAGTCTATAGTCGCCGACACCACCTTCACTGACCTCCAGCGTAGTGCGACTCACAGTCACGCCCGCCGTCTCGTTATCGGTCACTGTCACCGCCACAGCGTCTATCGTCACAGCACCACCATTATAGGCCGCATCCGCGCTGGCCGCCGTATGCGTGAGATTCACGCGCTCGTTGTTCGCGTCATCATCCTCAACAGCCATCACTGTCAACGTCTGGGCACTGTTCCAGTTAACATTGGTAAAGGTCAGTAATGCCGGGCTGACCGACACCGCACCCGTGCCGTCATTGTCCAACGTAATCCTCACGTCCTCCCTCGGCTGGCTAGTCAACATCAGTGTATAGTTGCCAGTCTCACCTTCGCCGAGCGTCAGCGCGGTTTGACTCACAGCCACGCCCGCCGTGTCGTTATCATCCACATTAACGGTGACCTCGGCTATCGTCACAGTATTACCATTGTAGGCCGCATCCGTGCTCTCCGCCGTATGCGTGAGCCTCACACTGACTTCGTTGTTCGCGTCATCATCCTCCTCACCCGTCACCATCACCGTCCGGGCCACGTTCCAGTTAGCATCGGTAAAGGTCAGTGTTCTCGGGTTGACCGACGCCGCACCCGCATCGCCACTCCCCACCGTAATCGACACGTTATTCGTCGGCAGGCTGGTCAACGCCAGCATATAGGTGACGGTCGCACCTTCATTCACGTTTAGCATGGTAGGCGTCACCGTCACACCCGCCGTGTCGTTATCATCCACATTAACGGTGACCTCGTCTATCCTCACACCAGTATAGGCAACACCGCCGCCGCTCAACGTTTGCGTCAGAGTGACGCCGCTCTCGTCGTTCGCATCAGCATCCTCAACACCCATCACCGTCACCGTCTTGGCCATGTTCCAGTCGGCATCGGTAAAGGTCAGTGTTCTCGGGTTGACCGACACCGCACCCATGTCGCCACTCCCCACCATAATCGACACGTCATCCGCCGTCGTCGGCGCGCTGGTCAACACCAGTGTATAGGTGATAATCGCACCTTCGGCAACGTCCAGCATGGTAGGAGTCACAATCACGCCCGCCGTCTCGTCATCATTCACCGTCACGGTGACAGCGTCTATCGTCACGGCAGGAGGACCTGCATAGGCAGGACCACCGCCGCTAAACGTATGCGTCAGGGTGACGCTCTCGGTGTTCGCATCAGCATCCTGCTCACCCGTCACCGTAAACATCTTGGCCGTGTTCCAGTCGTCCATGGTAAAGGTCAGTGTCGCTGGACTCACCGACGCCGCATCCTCGTCGTCAGTCATCACCGAAATCGTCATTGCCGCCGTCGGCGGGGTGGTCAACACCAGCGTATAGGTGGCGGTCGCTCCTTCGCCAACCGCCAGTGGGAACTGACCCACTACCGTCACGTCCGCTTCCTCGTCATCATCCACATTCACGGTGATATCGGCTATCGTCACACTCGCATAGGCAGGACCACCGCCGGTCAGCGTATGCGTCAGAGTGGCGACCGCGTCGTCCGCATCAGCATCCTCCGCACCCATCACTGTCACAGTCCGGGCCGTGTCCCAGTTAGCACTGGTAAAAATCAGCGGCAACGCGGGCGTGGAGCTGACTGTCGCAGCGGTAGTGCTGCTCACCGCAACCGTCACCGCCGCCGTCGGCGGGCTGGTCAATTCCAGCGTATAGGTGGCGGTCGCTCCTTCGCCAACCGCCAGTGGGAACTGACCCACTACCGTCACGTCCGCCTCCTCGTCATCATTCACATTCACGGTGATATCGGCTATCGTCACACTCGCATAGGCAGGACCACCGCCGGTCAGCGTATGCGTCAGTGTGGCGACCGCGTCGTCCGCATCAGCATCTTCCGCACCCATCACTGTCACAGTCCGGGCGGTGTCCCAGTTAGCACTGGTAAAAATCAGCGGCAACGCGGGCGTGGAGCTGACTGTCGCAGCGGTAGTGCTGCTCACCGCAACCGTCACCGCCGCCGTCGGCGGGCTGGTCAATTCCAGCGTATAGGTGGCGGTCGCTCCTTCGCCAACCGCCAGTGGGAACTGACCCATCACCGTCACATCCGCCGTCTCGTCATCATCCACATTCACAGTCACGGGGGCTATCATCACCGCAGGAGTGGCATCTGCATAGGCAGGACCACCGCCGCTAAACGTGTGCGTCAGGGAGACAGTCTCGTTGTTCGCATCAGCATCCTCAACACCCGTCACCGTAAACGTCTTGGGCGTATCCCAGTCGTCCATGGTAAAGCTCAGTGTCGATGGACTCACCGACGCCGCTTCAGCGTCGTCACTCATCACCGTAATCGTCATTGCCACCGTCGGCCGGGTATCCAACACCAGCGAATAGGTGTTGTTGTTCGTGCCCTCATTGAACATCAGCTCGGTCTCACTCACCGTCACGCCCGCCGTCTCGTTATCATCCACAGTCACGCTGACATCGGCTATCGCCACCGCATTACCATTATAGGTATTATCCGTGCTGCTCGCCGTATGCGTGAGCTGCACATCAACTTCGTTGTCCGCGTCAGCATCCTGCTCTCCCGTCACTGTAAACGTCTTACCCGTGTTCCAGTCGCTCGTGCTAAAGGTCAGTGTTGTCGGGCTGACCGACACCGCACCCATGTCACCACTCCCCACCGTAATCATCACGGCATGCGCCGGTTGGGTATTCAGCATCAGCATATACTCGACGTTAGCACCTTCGGCGACCTCCAGCCTGGTGGGACTCACGCTCACACCCGGCGTGTCGTTATCCCTCACGGTAACGGCCACAGTAGTCAGCATCAACGGTCGATAGAGCACATCGCTGCTATTATCCACTGTATGCGCCAGGCTGACGTTTCCGTCGGTCGCATTACTATCCTCAACACCCATCACCGTCACCGTCTTGGCCGTGTTCCAGTCGACATTGGTAAAGGTCAGTGATGTCGGGCTGACCGTCGCCGCTCCCGTGTCGCCAGTCGCCACCACCATAATCGTCACATCCGTCATCGGCCGAGTGTCCAGCATCAGCGTATAGCCGCCGCTACCGCCCTCACTGACTTCCAGCGTGGACGCATTCAAAGTCACGCCCGCCCTGTCGTCATCATTCACCGTCACGGTGACAGCGTCTATCGTCACGGCAGGAGGACCTGCATAGGCGGGACCACCGCCGCTAAACGTGTGCGTCAGGGTGACGCTCTCGGTGTTCGCGTCAGCATCTTCCTCACCCGTCACCGTAAACATCTTGGCCGTGTTCCAGTCGTCCATGGTAAAGGTCAGTGTCGCTGGACTCACCGACGCCGCATTCTCGTCGTCAGTCATCACCGAAATCGTCATTGCCGCCGTCGGCGGGCTGGTCAACTCCAGCGTATAGGTCTCGGTCGCACCTTCATTGAACCTCAACACGGACTCACTCACCGTCACTCTCGCCATCTCGTTATCAGTCACATTCACGGTGATATCGGCTATCGTCACACTCGCATAGGCAGGACCACCGCCGGTCAGCGTATGCATCAGTGTGGCGACCGCGTCGTCCGCATCAGCATCTTCCGCACCCATCACTGTCACAGTCCGGGCCGTGTTCCAGTTAGCACTGGTAAAAATCAGCGGCAACGCGGGCGTGGAGCTGACTGTCGCAGCGGTAGTGCTGCTCACCGCAACCGTCACATCCACCGTCGGCGGGCTGGTCAATTCCAGCGTATAGGTGGCGGTCGCTCCTTCGCCAACCGCCAGTGGGAACTGACCCACTACCGTCACGTCCGCTTCCTCGTCATCATCCACATTCACGGTGACAGCGTCTATCGTCACACTCGCATAGGCAGGTCCGCCGCCGCTAAACGTATGCGTCAGAGAGACAGTCTCGTTGTTCGCATCAGCATCCTGCTCACCCATCACCGTCACTGTCTTGGCCGTGTTCCAGTCGCCCATGTCGAAGGTCAGTGTCGATGGACTTACCGACGCCGCTTCAGCGTCGTCAGTCATCACCGTAATCGTCATTGCCACCGTCGGCTGGGTATCCAACACCAGCGAGTAGGTGTTGTTGTTCGTGCCCTCATTAAACGTCAACGAGGTCTCACTCACCGTCACGCCCGCCGTCTCGTCATCATTCACCGTCACAGTCACAGCGTTTATCGACACCGCAGGAACAGCATCTGCTGCATAGGCAGGACCGCCGCCGCTAAACGTGTGCGTCAGAGAGACGGTCTCGTTGTTCGCGTCAGCATCCTGCTCACCCGTCACCGTAAACGTCTTGGCCGTGTTCCAGTCGTCCATGTCAAAGGTCAGCATCATTGGACTCACCGATGCCGCTTCAGCGTCGTTACTCTCCACCGTAATCGTCATTGCCGCCGTCGGCAGGGTATCCAACACCAGCGTATAGGTGTTGTTGTTCGTGCCCTCATTAAACGTCAGCTCGGTCTCACTCACCGTCACGCCCGCCGTCTCGTTATCATCCACCGTCACCGCCACAGAGGCTATCGCCACCGCATTACCATTATAGGCCGCATCCGTGCTGCTCGCCGTATGCGTGAGCTGCACATTGACTTCGTTGTTCGCGTCATCATCCTCCTCACCCGTCACTGTAAACGTCTTACCCGTGTTCCAGTCGGCCGTAGTAAAGGTCAGTGTTGTCGGGCTGACCGACGCCGCTCCCATGTCGCCACTCCCCACCGCAACCGTCACGTTATTCCTCGGCTGGCTGGTCAACATCAGTGTATAGGTGCCGATCCCTCCTTCATTGACCATCAACGTGGCCTCACTCACAGTCACGCCCGCCATGTCGTTATCATCCACATTAACGGCGACCTCGGCTATCGTCACAGTATTACCATTGTAGGCCGCATCCGAACTCTCCGCCGTATGCGTGAGCCGCACACTGACTTCGTTGTTCGCGTCATCATCCTCCTCACCCGTCACCGTCACCATCCGGGCCACGTTCCAGTTAGCATCGGTAAAGGTTAGTGTTCCCGGGTTGACCGACGCCGCATCCGCGTCGCCACTCGCCACCGTAATCACCACGTCATTCCTCGGCTGGCTGGTCAACATTAGCGTATAGGTGCCGGTCGCACCTTCATTCACGTTTAGCATGGTAGGCGTCACCGCCACGCCCGCCGTGTCGTTATCATCCACATTAACGGTGACACCAGCTATCGTCACCGCATTACCATTGTAGGCCGCATCCGTGCTGCTCGCCGTATGCGTGAGCTGCACATTGACTTCGTTGTTCGCGTCATCATCCTCCTCACCCGTCACTGTAAACGTCTTACCCGTGTTCCAGTCGGCCGTAGTAAAGGTCAGTGTTGTCGGGCTGACCGACGCCGCATCCATGTCGCCACTCGCCACCGTAATCATCACGTCCGCCGCCGGCTGGGTATCCAACATCAGCATATAGGTGACGGTCTCTCCTTCATTGACCATCAACGTGGCCTCACTCACAGTCACGCCTGGCGGCGCTACATTCACCATTACCGTCGTTGAGGTAGCGCCATTATAGTCGGCATCCACGCTGCTCGTCGCATGACTCAGGGTCACCGCATTACCGCGGGTACTCTTAACCCCGCTCACCGTCACCGTCTGAGGCTTATTCCAGTTGCTATCGGTAAAGAGTGGCCGTGCTGGATCAACAGTTACAGATCCAGTATCACCGCTTGATATCTCAACGGCAATAAGATTGGCAACCGGTTTGCTGCTCAAGACCAGCGTATAGGTGCCTGTGCCACCTTCGGTCACCGTCAGCGTGCTCACGTTCACCGTCACACCCGCCGTCTCATCATCCGTCACGCTGACGCTCACGGAATCTACCGGTGCATCGTTATAGTTACCGTCCGCGCTGCTCACTGTATGACGCAGGTTCACACTCCCGGCACGGGCATCAACATCTTGAACACCCGTCACCGTCACCGTCTTCGGTGTATTCCAATCGCCAGTGGTAAAAGTCAGTTGTGCCGGACTCACCGTCGCCACCGCCATATTCTCACTCATCACCGTAATCGTCACACCAGAACTCGGCGCACTGGCCAATGCCAGCGTATAGCTATTGGTGGCACCTTCGACAACCGTCAGTGTGGAGGTACTGGACAGTACGACATCGTTATCCGTCACCGTCACCGTCACGGGGTTGTTAGGCTGCAGGTGCCCGGTGCTATATTCGGGGTCTTGGCTATTCCATATATGAGTCAGGGTCACCGTCTCGTTGTTCGTATCACTGTCCTCAACACCGTTCACGGTCACCGTCTGGGGACTGTTCCAGTTCTCAGGCAAGAAATGAAGGATACCGGAGGTAGATACATCCTCCACCGCAGCGCCCTCATCGTTACTATCCACACGAACGGCGACACTCCTGGTTGGTGCGGTATTCAGCATAATGGTGTAAGTATTGGTGCCACCTTCGTTAACTGTCAGCATAGTCGGGGTCACCGTCAAACCTGCAGTTTGCGCAAACACCGGGGCGGTGAAAAACCAGCCCAGAGAGAGCAAAAATAAAAGTTGGCGGAAATATCGGCCTGGAAAAGGGTTAACGACCATACTATCTCCACTTTTGCGGCCCTCTTGACCGCTTTTTGGCAAACACGCCGACAGGGTTCGTAAAAACCCTGGCACTGCCAACACTCTTGGAGAGGCTTTACAGCAGGAGTGGCTAAACACAGTCCTGAAGAATTTCACTAAACAGCAAGGCTCAATTAATTTAAACATAGTCGGACGAGTGTACACCCTAAGATGAGGTATATCCAACAGCGATGGGGGTGAAATATGTGAGGGAGTTCAAACTATGCATAAACAATTTAGATGACCTGCCCCCGATCTTCGAGCCATTTGAAGCGTGGTGAATTTATTACACCGGGTAAGTCAAGGGAAGTGATGGCAAAAACCCGTTGCACTATACTGGACATGGAGAGAAAATCAGATGCTGACAAAACCACGTAAACACACCAACACGCTGGCATTACGCCATAAGCAGCGGCACTGCAACACCGGCGCCAGATTGCCATGGAACAGTGGTTGAGGCATACAACGTGATAATGTTACAGTGCCGAGTCAGAGGGGCGCGTGGGCAATCTGAATAACTTGCGGGAGAGGATCTGACATATGTTGATAAAATCATGTAAACACACCGACACCGTGCTGCCGCTTGCTCAGCAAGCGGCAGCACCACAGCACCACAGCACCACAGCACCACAGCACCACAGCACCACAGCACCACAGCACCACAGCACCACAGCACCACAGCACCCTCGCTAGACCGCAACACTGGCGCAGACCGCGCCGCCACCACGCACAGGGTCAACCGTTCCATGGCTGAATGTGTCGCGCACGTTACTGCGGATAGGTTGAGTACACAACACGACATGACCCATACTCCCTCCCCGAAGGGGTCGGGTGGTTGCTTAAAGTCCAGGCACACACGCCAACACGATGCAGTCGCGTACAGTTTCGCGGGCATCATGGGAAAACGGCGGTTGACCGCCGAACCTGGCGGCGGGCAAGGGGTCGGGTCAAGCACGTTGCCAGGAAGCTGGCAAGGGGCATGGCGCGTGATGACAACAGTCATGGCTGCCGTTGCCCTGCTGGCGGCATTGTCTAGCCCGGCGGCATGGGCGCAATCCGGTGGCTGGGGCGAATGGAGTACGGCGAATATCACCGACAAGAACCAGACGCGCACCTGTAATGCCGGGGCGGGCAACACCTGTACCAATGCCTACGGGGGCGGCACCACCAACCACGGCGGCACCGAAGCCCGTCCGAGTCAGACCTTTTGGGAGAACTATCTCGTCAACGGCCCGGCCGGGTATACCAATGCGACAAACTACGGTACTACTGAAATCACAGGCGTGACCTTCTCCCGCAACAACGACGATGGTCGGCTGAGATTACGCAGTATTTCTGTTATCACCACATCCGGAACAAGGATAACCCCTACCTTTAACAGCAATCCTGCCTTCATCTCAACCAGGCAGGATACTCCAGGCACTGGCACCCTCTTAAGCGTCGCCGGAGGTAATATAACCCTGAAGTCCGGCCTGTCCCGTCCGAACCTCACATGGACACCCATCCCTGGCTCGGGCGTCGTGTCTTACCGACCGTCCTCCGGCAACGCGGTGGTCTTGGTGGACACTTCATGTACCGCCACCGGTGATTTAAGGGTCCGCTCGGGGACCACGTCCGACACCGAACGCACCGTACAATCCAGCTCGCTGCTGTGCAATATTGGAGCTGGTGCCACAGCTATCACCAGGCAAGCCATCGGTGAGCTGAGTGCCGCCGACAACTATATTTATTCCGCAGATGGCTGGGGCGCATGGAGTACGGGCAATATCACCGACAAGAACCAGACACGCACCTGTTATGCCGGGACGGGCAACACGTGTATGAATGCCTACAGTGGTGGCGGCACCACCAACCACGGCGGCACCGAGAGCCGTGCGAGTGGGACTTTTTGGACGAACTATCTCGTCAACGGCCCGGCAGGGCATACCAATGCAACGGAGAGAAATGGTGAGGACGTCACAAGCGTGGCATACTTCCCCTATACCAACGATGGATCAGGTGCACTGCGAGTCTCGATAATCAATAACACCTCGCTTGCTACGACTCTCAACATTTCAATCATTCAGGCGACCCCGAACTCCGGCACACTCTTCGAGAGTATACGCCTGAAGTCCGGCCTGTCCCGTCCGAACCTTACATGGACCGCTATCCCGGGACCGGGAATCGTGTTTTACCGACCATCCGGCAGCAACAGGGTGCGCTTATTGGACAGTTCATGTACCGCCAGCGGTGATTTAAGGGTGCGCTCGGGGACCACGACCAACACCGAACAAACCGCACAAGCCAACTCGCCGCTGTGCAATATCGGAGCGAGTGCCGCAGCCATCACCAGGCAAGTCATCGGTGAACTGAGTGCCACCGACAACTATCTTTATGCTGCGGCATCCGTGACATTGGGTGCCATCCAGGACAGTACCCCCAACACCCCGGCCAGGGTCGATGATATCTTGACCGCCGGTGCGCTGAGCCATCCCACGTTGACCGTCAATATCAGCGCCCATCAATGGCAACGCTGTACCACTCAAAACTGTAGCAACGCAACAGATATCAGCGCGAATGGCACAGCAGCGACCTACACGGTGCAAGCGGCGGACCATGCTCACTGGCTGCGGGTGCAGGTAACCCAGGGCGGGGATTTCAACGATACCCGGTTCTCCAATATCTTGCGGGTTGACCGTGGCGGTGTGCTCGGTCCCATCACCGGCAATGCCAGAGCAGGCGACACGCTGACGGCGGGCGCGGTCACCGACGCGGACGCCTCACCGAATACCGATGTCGGCACCATTACCCATGAATGGCAGACAGCGACCGCCTCGGCGGGTCCGTTTACCGCCGCACCGGGGACCAATAATACCGCCACGTACACGATTGCATCAGACCAATCACAGATAGGCACGTGGTTGCGCGTGATGGCGAGTTATCCGAATGCGGGAGGCGATAGCCTGACGTCCGACCCGGTAGTGGTTGCGGTTGTGCGCGTGAGTCCGACCACACTGGCGGTCGACGAAGCTGGCAGTGGTACCTATACACTGGCGTTGACCAAGCGACCGACCGTGCCGGTGACGATTATGGTGAGCAATCCCGATGCCACTGCAGTGAACCTCAGTGCCACCTCACTGACATTTACCACAGACAACTGGAACAGTACCCAGACAGTGACCGTGAGTGGTGTTGAAGACACAGATGCGGACCACGAGACCGTGCAACTCACACATACGGCGACAAGCACAGATGCCGACTATGCCGGTGGCGTGACGATAGACTCCGTCGCTGTGACCTTGAATGATAACGACACGCCGGGCGTATCCGTGAGTACCACGACGCTGACAGTCCATGAGCGTGGTGGGACTGGCATGTATACACTGCGCCTGAATACCCCACCGACGGAGGCAGTGACGATTAGCGTGACCCATTCCAATGCTGCGGCTGTGACGGTGAGTCCCACCTCACTGATGTTTGGCACCACCGACTGGAATACCGCCAAAACCATCACCGTGACGGGAGTGGAAGACGCTGATACAGACGACGAGACCGTGCAACTCACGCATACGGTGACCAGTACCGACACCACCTATCGTACCGTCACGGCGGCCACCGTAACCGTGACGGTGACGGAGATAGCGGCGGTAAGTCTTGATGTGGATGGCAGCGGTGGTGATCCCAACCAGAGTGACGGACTCTTGCTGGGCCGCTACCTGTTTGGTATTCGTGATGCGGCGGGCTTGCTTGATACGATTCCCGGGAGTCCCTCGGCCAGTGCGGTCACGGCGAATATTGCGGGGGCTTTCGCCAGCGGTCGTCTTGATGTGGATGGCAGCGGCGGTGATCCCAACCAGAGTGACGGACTCTTGCTGGGTCGCTACCTGTTTGGTATTCGTGATGCGGTGGGCCTGCTTGATACCATTCCGGGCAATCCATCGTTCAATGCGGTAAGGACGAATATCGAGGCACTCTTGCAGTAGTGGCTGCATGGACAGCATGGACGCTCACTGCACCGGCTTTTCTTGCCACCCATGTGCATGGCTAAACTCGGGAAAGCGCAGGGCACAGGCACTAACAACCCCCTCCCCCCTGCGGGGTACTCTAAAGTGGTCAGGTATTTCCGTACCAGTCGATAGGTTGTTTTCATGCGATTTGTTTCTCAGCGTCAACCGGTGTTAGATACACAATATAGCGATGCTCCTTATGATGATTGTGATATTTGATATATTGCATAATGTCGTGTTCAGCTTGTGCGTAAGATGAATAGAAGGTCTTCGGCATCCATGCCGATTTAAAACTTCTAAAACAGCGTTTCATTGGGGCATTGTCCCAACAGTTACCTCGATGGCTCATACTCTGCTTGATATGATATCGCCAAAGCAGTTGCTGAAAAGCACGGCTGGTGTAATGAGTTCCCTGGTCAGAGTGATACATCAATCCCCTGGGTTTAGCTCTGGATTCATAGGCAATACGCAGGGCATACAAATCCATGACCAGGGCTAAATACAGCCACCGTGTCCCGACCCGGACATACGTCACGTATACCCAACCTGGTTGGGACGTTGCACCGTCATTGCGAGCAAAGCGAAGCAATCCAGATTAAACAATATCTTCATATAAATTGTTCCATTCCGGATTGTGTTTTTCAATCAGGGCAGGTTTCTTTTTGCGGGAGTCAGCTTTAATTTATTTTTCTCTGGCAATGGCATTTTGCATATCTTCAAATATTTCAAGGTATCCTGGCTTATCTTTAAAGTTTACTGGATTGCTTCGCTTTGCTCGCAATGACGGCAGGGGTTGATGCTTTCAGGCGGTCACATGGAATGCTGGAAGCTGGTTGCGGTAATGTCTGTATTGTTTGTGGTGATGGTGTAAGTCGTCATTTTTTCCCGTCATTGCAAGTTCTGTCTCCCCGTCATTGCGAGCTTCCCCTCGTCATTGCGAGTTTCCCCCCGTCATTGCGAGCGAAGCGAAGCAATCCAGATTAAACAATATCTTCATATAAATCGTTCCATTTCGGGTTATGTTTTTCAATCAGGGCAGGTTTCTTTTTGCGGGAGTCAGCTTTAATCTGTTTTTCTCTGGCAATGGCATTTTGCATATCTTCAAATATTTCAAGGTATCCTGGCTTATCTTTAAAGTTTACTGGATTGCTTCGCTTTGCTCGCAATGACGGCAGGGGTTGATGCTTTCAGGCGGTCACATGGAATGCTGGAAGCTGGTTGCGGTAATGTCTGTATTGTTTGTGGTGATGTTGTAAGTCGTCATTCCCTCCCCCTGCAACCCCCTCCCCCTGCGGGGTACTCCCCCTTGGCAGGGGGAGAGCTTTAGCGAAGCAATTCAGACGAGTTGCAATCAGCACCTGGATTCCTGCTTCCGCAGGAATGACGAGGTGACTGTTGCGATAAGCCCTGCTGGCTACTGACAATCATCGCCGTCACTTTGACGATAGTGCGTGCTTAATTGCTCAACTGGACAGGCTTCTTTGATGCTGTAGTCCTGGTCTACTACCAGACAAGGCAGCATCTTGTTTAAACTCAGGTGTAAAGTGTTTTCGTTCTTTTGTCATGAGCCGTACCTCCATGAGTATGTGATTTCATCACCTATCACCTGGTACGGATTTATTAGACCACTACACTACCCCTTGGCAGGGGGAGAGCTTTTAGGGCGGGAAATGCTTTTACTGTCACTCAACTTTGCCAGCTAACTCACTCCCATCCTTGTCAAGGAGGGGTGCCCCGCAGGGGCGGGGTGGCTGTTTTTCAAGCTCCGCGCTTCCTGCACCACTACCCCGTCATTCCCGCGCAAGCGGGAATCTATAAAGACGCAAAAAAATACACAACTTCTGCGAGGACATATTTTTCGCGGGAATGACGATGTTCAGTCATTTTATTAAGCGGCTTTTCTTTCCACCCATGTGCACTACTAAACTCGGGAAACCTAAGCACAGGTGACCTGCCCCCGACCTTCGAACCACTTAAAGCGTTGTAAATGTGTTCAACCAGATAATACATGCGGGTATGGCGAAAATTAGTTATATTGACTGGACATGTATGGAGAACATCAAATGCTAACAAAATCACGTAAACAGACCACCGCCGTGCTGCCGCTTGCTCAGCAAGCGGCAGCACCACAGCACCACAGCACCACAGCACCACAGCACCACAGCACCACAGCACCACAGCACCACAGCACCACAGCACCACAGCACCACAGCACCACAGCACCACAGCACCACAGCACCACAGCACCACAGCACCACAGCACCACAGCACCACAGCACCACAGCACCACAGCACCACAGCACCACAGCACCACAGCACCACAGCACCACAGCACCACAGCACCACAGCACCACAGCACCACAGCACCACAGCACCACAGCACCACAGCACCCTCGCTAGACCGCAACACTGGCGCAGACCGCGCCGCCGCCACGCACAGGGTCAACCGTTCCATGGCTGAATGTGTCGCGCACGTTACTGCGGATAGGTTGAGTACACAACACGACATGACCCATTCCCCCTCCCCGAAGGGGTCGGGTGGTTGCTTAAAGTCCAGGCACACACGCCAACACGATGCAGTCGCGTACAGTTTCGCGGGCATCATGGGAAAACGGCGGTTGACCGACGAACCTGGCGGCGGGCAAGGGGTCGGGTCAAGCACGTTGCCAGGAAGCTGGCAAGGGGCTTGGCGCGGGATGACAACAGTCATGGGCGCCGTTGCCCTGCTGGCGGCATTGTCTAGCCCGGCGGCATGGGCGCAATCATCTGGCTGGGGCGCATGGAGTGCGGAGAACATCACCGACAAGAACCAGACGCGCACCTGTAATGCCGGGACGGGCAACACCTGTACCAATGCCTACGGGGGCGGCACCACCAACCACGGCGGCACCGAGACCCGTCCGAGTGAGACTTTCTGGCGCAACTATCTCCTCAACGGCCCGGCCGGGTATACCAATGCGACGGAGTTTACAGGAGGCGGTGACATCACAGACGTGACACTCTCCCGCAACAACGACGATGGTCGACTACAAATCCAGCGTTTCAATCTCATTGCGTTCCAATCTGAATACATCACCACTAACCAAGCGACCCCGAGTAGCGGCAGACTCTACAAAGTTACTATAAGCCTGAAGTCCGGCCTGACCCGTCCGAACCTCAGCACATGGGTGACCATCCCGGGGGAGGGCATGGTAATTTACCGACCGTCCTCCGGCAACGCGGTGTTCCTGGTGGACAGTTTATGTACCGCCAGCGGTGATTTAAGGGTCCGCTCGGGGACCACGACCGACACCGAACAAACCGTACAAGCCAGCTCGCCGCTGTGCAATATCGGGGCGAGTGCCCCGACCAAACAGGTCATCGGTGAGCTGAGTGCCGCCGACAACTATATTTATTCCGCAGATGGCTGGGGCACCTGGAGTACCGCCAATATCACCGACAAGAACCAGACGCGCACCTGTTATGCCGGGACGGGCAACACCTGTACCAATGCCTACGGCGGCGGCACCACCAACCACGGCGGCACCGAGACCCGTCCGAGTGAGACCTTTTGGAATAACTATATCCTCAACGGCCCGGCCGGGCATACCAATGCGACGCTGTTCCGTGGTAATGACCTCAAACGCGTGACACTCACCCGCGACAACGATGGTCGGCTGGACGTTGCGATGGTCAATAATTTCACCGCCGGCGGTGATACATACATCTCAACCAGCCGGGCGACCCCAAGCACTGGCCTCCTCTTAGCGGTCGCCGGAGTTCCTATAACCCTGAAGACCGGCCTGTCCCGTCCGAACCTTACATGGACCGCTATCCCGGGGCCGGGCATCGTGTTTTACCGACCGACCTCCGGCAACGCGGTGGTACTGGTGGACACTTTATGTACCGCCAGCGGTGATTTAAGGGTGCGCTCGGGGCAAACCACCGGCAGCGAACGCACCGTACAAGCCAGCTCGCTGCTGTGCAATATCGGGGCGAGCGGGACTATCACCAAACAGGCCATCGGTGCGCTGAGTGCCACCGACAACTATATTCATGATGCGACGCTCGTGTCATTAGGCGCCATACAGGACAGTACCCCCAACACCCCGGCCAGGGTCGATGATATCTTGACCGCCGGTGCGCTGAGCCATCCCACGTTGACCGTCAATATCAGCGCCCATCAATGGCAACGCTGTACCACTCAAGACTGTAGCAACGCAACAGATATCAGCCAGAATGGCACAGCAGCGACCTACACGGTGCAAGCGGCGGACCATGCTCACTGGCTGCGGGTGCAGGTGACCCAGGGCGGGGATTTCAACGACACCCTGTTCTCCAATAGCGTACAGGTTGACCGTCGCGGTGTGCTCGGTCCCATCACCGGCAATGCCAGAGCAGGCGGCACGCTGACGGCGGGCGCGGTCACCGACGCGGACGCCTCACCAAATACCGATGTCGGTACGATTACCCATGAATGGCAGACAGCAACCGCCTCGGCGGGTCCGTTTACCGCCGCACCGGGGACGAATAATACCGCCACGTACACGATTGCATCAGACCAATCACAGATAGGCACGTGGTTGCGCGTGATGGCGAGTTATCCGAATGCGGGAGGCGATAGCCTGACGTCCGACCCGGTAGTGGTTGCGGGTGTGCGCGTGAGTCCGACCACGCTGGCGGTCGACGAAGCTGGCAATGGCACCTATACACTGGCGTTGACCAGGCGACCGACCGTGCCGGTGACGATTATGGTGAGCAATCCCGATGCCACTGCGGTGACCCTCAGTGCCACCTCACTGACGTTTAGCACAGACAACTGGAACAGTGTCCAGACAGTGACCGTGAGTGGTGTTGAAGACACAGATGCGGACCACGAGACCGTGCAACTCACGCATACAGCGACAAGCACAGATGCCGACTATGCCGGTGGCGTGACGATAGACCCCGTCGCTGTGACCTTGAATGATAACGACACGCCGGGCGTGACCGTGAGTACCACGACACTGACAGTCCATGAGCGTGGCGGGACTGGCATGTATACACTGCGCCTGAATACCCCACCGACGGAAGCAGTGACGATTAGCGTGACCCATTCCAATGCCGCTGCTGCGACGGTGAGTCCCACCTCACTGATGTTTAGCGCCACCGACTGGAATACCGCCAAAACCATCACCGTGACGGGAGTGGAAGACGCTGATACAGACGACGAGACCGTGCAACTCACGCATACGGTGACCAGTACCGACACCACCTATCGTACCGTCACGGCGGCCACCGTGACCGTGACGGTGACGGAGACAGCGGCGGTGAATCTTGATGTCGATGGCAGCGGTGGTGATCCCAACCAGAGTGACGGACTCTTGCTGGGCCGCTACCTGTTTGGTATTCGTGATGCGGCGGGCTTGCTTGATACGATTCCGGGGAGTCCCTCGTTCAATGCGGTCACGACGAATATTGCGGGAGCTTTCGCCAGCGGTCGTCTTGATGTGGATGGCAGCGGCGGTGATCCCAACCAGAGTGACGGACTCTTGCTGGGTCGCTATCTGTTTGGTATTCGCGACGCGGTGGGCCTGCTTGATACCATTCCGGGCAATCCCTCGTTCAATGCGGTCAGGACGAATATCGAGGCACTCTTGCAGTAGTGGCTGCATGGACAGCATGGACGCTCACTGCACCGGCTTTTCTTGCCACCCATGTGCATGGCTAAACTCGGGAAAGCGCAGGGCAGGCACCAACCCGCCGTTGCGAGGACTGTAGTGGTTCAGGTTTGGGGGGGCAGGTCAGTACCGGGATAATCGCCACGTTGGTGCATGGAGATGTGATTTAAGTCAAGTTGGTAGTGACACGGCAACCGGTTATCAGGATGCTATATTTTTCCATCCAGACCCATCTGAAAATACTTGTGGACAATCTCGTCCTGCTTTTCCAATAACCAATCAATGTCAGGCTCATTATTCATTGCTTTATGAATCGCTGTTGCGGTGGCCTGACGATGTATATCAAATAATATTTGATGATCCAGATTATCATCTGTTGCCACAGAAGGGTTCAACCAGACTGAAACTATGATTCCCAATTCATTCGCTTTCTGTTTGGGAATATCACCATTTCTAACAGCGTCAAGGACACCATTTGCAATCGCGCCCTGCACAGTTCCCATGAGGATGTTAGTGTAGCGCTCATCCTTGACAGTTACTTTACTGACCATCAGTGTCGCCGGCCTGACCATGATATCAGTATTCAATATTGCCAGTACGCGTGTATGTCCCTTTACCTGGTCGCCGACCAAATTCGCGAATGCGGTACCAAACGGTCCATCAAGTTCTCCGATAATAACTTCCGGTTCTGCAGCAGTTCCTGGAGGTCCTCCTGCAACCAATGCTTCGCCCACACGCATAACCATTCCATCACTCATAATTTTTATCTCCTGAACAAGATTAAATTTATTAATTATCGCTTGTTTGATACATCACTGGAGATCACGAACACGTTTAAGCGCAAGCGACCTCGCTCAAACCCGACCGGGGATCCCTTGAAATTGTTATCCCGGTTTGTTGCGGGCTCCCACTACTTCATCCGGGACGTGACATCCGATAACAGGCTATCAGCAGCCTGTTGCGTCTTTCTTCTCGCTGCTTCCGCTTTTTCCTTGATCCGTTTAACATGGTCTGCATGAAAAACTCTTCCCGAAGATTGTTTATCACTCCCGACATTATTGTCTCTCCATTCGTCCAGTTCTGACTGCATTTGCTGATCCAGTTTTTCTGTTCCACTCTTTTGTTTCACGAGATTTTCATCAATACCTTCCTTTTCGGCCACTGTAATTTTTTCAGTTCGCATTGCATCATCAAGCATTTTTTTTGCTTCGGCGAGCTTTGCTTCGGCGAGCTTTGCTTCGGCGAGCTTTGCTTCCGCGAGTCGCATTTCCTGTGCCAAAGATTTGTCTTGCTTGCCCTCTTTAGCCATCTTTTCAGCCTGCCTGGCTTGTAATTTACCGGCTTCTTCTTTTGCCTTTTTACTGGCAGCTTCCGCTGCATTCTTGGCACTGCGAGCTTCATTTAATTTAGCCCTGATTTGTCTTGATTCTTTTTCAATCTTTGCTCTTTCCACCTCTAACTGAGCTTTAAGATTAGCTTTTTCCTGTTCAAATTTCGCCTTGTGTTCCGCGATTATCTCTGCGGCGGCTTCTTTTGCCGCAATACGCCCGGCTTCTGCAACGGACTTTTCTTTTTGTGCCTGTTCCAATGCTTCATTATTCTGCGCAAATTGATCTGCAAGTTTGCGTTTTTCCTCTTCCAATAAAGCCTTGGCTCTGGCCTTTATACTTTTTTCCAATTCGGCCTGTTTTGCACGCTGTTTTTCCGCCGCTGATTCAAGTTTTATGCGCTGCTTTTCCGCGTCTTCTTCAAACTTCTTTTTTTGCGCTGAAACACTGCCTTGCAAACTTCTGGCTTCAGCCAATTCGCGTTTTGATTTATCCACCTGTTTTGCGAGTTCTGCCTCTGCTTTGGCTTTCATTTCCTGAAGATTCTTCATCTCTTCGGTATTTTTCGAGTAGATTGCTTCCAGCTTTTTCTTTTCCTCCTGCATCTTTAATTCAGCATTTTTTCTAATCGCTTCAATCTTCTCTTCCTCTTCCCTGCGTTTCTTCTCGACTTCCTGTTCCACGAGTTTTTTCTGTTCCGCTATTGCCTGTCTTTCCTGCTCCAGCTTTTTTCTTTCCGCCTCGTATTTTGCCTTTTGTTTTTCGTCCGCCTGTTTATTTTCTGCAAGTACTTTCCTGGACGCCTCGATATCCATTTCCTTCACGGCCAAATCTGCCTCCAGTACCGATGCCCTCACTGCAGAATCAGCTCTTCTGTCAACAACACCTGTCTCGGCAGGACTGGCCTTTTTGACTTCTTCAACAACTTCGGTCTGAACGGCGGCCGATGGCACAACATCCGGCGGCATGCCTTCCGATTTTATTTGTGCTGCACCAGAGTTTGAATTAAGTCCCCCCTGAAGATAGGACACGCGAAGACCGGCTTGTGTCAGTAGAAACGCTGCGGTAGAACTCCGCCCACCGGTATCACAACAAATGATGTAGTGCTTGTCAGACTCGAATTTATCCATGCGCGCACGCAGTGTGTTAAGCGGAATATTGGTACTGGATTCAATATGTGAGGCTTCGTACTCTTTGGCAAACCGCACATCAATCCAGTTACCACCTTCACTGGAGATTTTTTCGGCTTCTGCAAAAGATACTGTGCTTAAAGCAGGTTTTTTAATTAACTCTACAAAACTATCCTTGTTTAATTCCATCAACACACCGTCAGACAACATGGTCACAGTGGCATTCCTGTCAGCATCAGTCAGCAACGCTTCTTCCCCGAAACTGTCCCCTACCGACAACTCTGCTAATTTAACCGGCTCTTCCCCTTCTTTAGGAACTCTTGATACCTGACAACGACCTTCTGAAATAATGTAATAATTATCACCGAGTTCACCCTGTTTTATCACGCTGGCACCCGCTTCAAGTGAGACAGGTTCAAGATACGCAAACAGCTGCTGAATGTTCGCCATTGGCAGCTTGGCGAACAGATCCGACTGCAACATTGTCGTCATCCAGTCACTGTCTTCGTCATCTTCTATCTCGCGGACACCCATTTCATCATTCGTGTCTTGCGTCTCCGTGTTCTGATTACTTTCGTGCACCATCAACCTGTCCAGCGCACTTCTATCCAACCTCAAGATCACTGCCGGAGTGGTTGTCATGGCGGTATATTGCCGCGGTTGCAATTGGGCAATTGCGTATCTGGCACTGTTGCTGGCACTGGTGATTTTGCTCTGAACCTGTTTTTTAGTCAGGAGATCCAGTTCCCCATCAAGAAGATAGTAAGAATAATTATCCCGCACACCTTCCTTGAATACGGCCTTCTTCTTTTTGAATTCGAGGATCTCTGCCATCTCGACGGCATCGTTTTGACCCTTGGGGGAAAGATCACTGATGGGTATGAGTTGCTTAATGATTTCCTCGAATTGTTTTTTATCTACAGACATACCCTTAAATTCTTCATATTAATTAAATAACGGAAGCTATTGATCTTATAACTATATAGCGAACTTGTTAAGGAACCTGAATCAACCCATTGATTGTTTGTATTCGTTGTAATACTCAATTACTTTTTTCACGTAATTCCGGGTTTCTTTATAAGGCGGTATAGCGTTATTGTATTTTTTAACAGTCCCTTCACCGGCATTGTATGCTGCAAGCACTAATTTCAGGTTGTTATTGAACAGCACCAGTAAATCGCGAAGATATTGCGAACCACCATTGACATTTTGGTATGGATCGCGCCTGTCGTTAACGCCATATCGTTTTGCTGTTACCGGCATGAGTTGCATTAAACCCACCGCGCCTGCTGTGGAGACAGCATTGGAATCATAGGCTGACTCTGCGGTAATCACTGCATGAAGCAATGACTTCGGTAACTCGTACCGACGAGCTATCGCGTTGATTGTACTCGTATGCTTTTTTCTGTTTTGCTCAAAATCTCCATATCTAATTGAGCCTGATTTTAAGGGCACCCAACCTTTCCATGTTTTGACCAGCCTGACGTATTCACTGTTTTTCGGGGCATCGGTCAGGGTAACACGACCGTGTTTGTCCGTGTATTTGTAGATATCGGCATAGACGACCGGTGCCGCCAATAAGGTACCGACCAAAAATACTGACATATCAAGTTTCCTGACTGGGCGCATTCTTAACCAAAGTATATTCAAGTCAGACGTAACACTATAATAAATAAACGATTATTTGAAGTATTATTAGTGCATAAATCCCGGCTAATACGTCATCCACCATGATCCCCAAACCGCCTGGGAACTTACTCTCCAGCCAGCCAATCGGCCAGGGCTTGCATATGTCAAACAAACGAAATAACAGAAAACCCGATAACACAAATCGCCAATCTGGAGGAACTGCAATCATTGTGACTAGAAAACCAACGATTTCATCCCAGACGATCCCGCCGTGATCATGTTTGCCTAAATTTTTTTCTGTCACTTCGCATATCCAAATACCCAACAAAAATAATGCAATGGTGACAATGATATAAACAGGCCGGGATAAATAAAAAACCATCGGTAAATAAAATAACATGCCGACGAGTGTGCCGATTGTTCCCGGCATTTTCGGCGCACAGCCGGCACCAAACCCCAAAGCGAGAAGGTGTATCGGGTTTTTCAGAAATCCCCTGGGAATGGATGCGTTCTCATTCACGGTTTAGTGTGGTCCAAATTTTAACGTCTGCATATCCAAATACCTGGCTTTTGGTGATGTCGAATAAACAGAATACACTATGGCTCAGGCTTGCGTGGAATGAGTCCAGAGTAAAATCATGACTGAGCTTGAATGTGAGCCTGCTTAACCCCATATTGACTCAAACACAATAACACCCCCTACCCGGAGGATTTGTATCAATGATGCGACTAGGTCTATTTCTGGCAACCAATGCCGCAGTTCTGGTGTTGCTTAGTATTACATTCCAACTGCTTGGCATTGAGGGAATACTGGATAGTAATGGTGTTGACCTCAACCTCAATGCCTTACTGGTCATGTCCGCCGTCATCGGTTTTAGCGGTTCTTTTATATCACTCGCTATCTCCAAATGGTCTGCGAAAAAAAGCATGGGCGTTCACGTGATAGAAGAACCCCGGAATAACGATGAACAATGGCTGCTTGATACCGTCAAGCAGCAGGCGGAAAAAGCCCGTATCGGCATGCCTGAAGTCGGGATATTTGAATCGCCTCAACCGAACGCCTTTGCAACAGGAATGAACCGTAACAATGCGCTGGTTGCCGTTAGTACAGGGCTGCTCGTCAATATGACCAGAGATGAAGTCGAAGCCGTACTCGCTCATGAGGTCAGTCACGTGAGTAACGGCGATATGATTACCATGGGCCTAATGCAGGGTGTGGTGAATACTTTTGTCGTTTTTCTGTCACGTGTCATCGGATTTTTTGTTGATCGCATCATTTTCAAGACAAGAAATGGCATGGGTCCCGGTTACTACATTTCCTCAATTTTCGCGCAATTGGTGCTATCAATTCTCGCCAGTATGATTGTGAGATGGTTCTCACGCTGGCGTGAGTTTCATGCAGATGCCGGGGGTGCTGAGCTTGCCGGCAGTCATAAAATGATTGCCGCCCTTAAACGCTTACAAACTGTAAATGATCCTCAAGATTTACCCGGTGAATTTTCTTCTTTTGGAATATCCGGTGGGGTCGGTAGTGGATTAAAAAAATTATTTATGACTCATCCTACTCTGAATGAACGTATTGCAGCACTGGAAGCGGCAACAAACGTGGTGAACAGACAATGAATAGACAGGCAACTCACTGCACAGGCTTTGCAGACATTACCACCACCCGGTCTTCCCTGCACCACCACCTCGTCATTCCCGCGCAAGCGGGGATCTACAAGACACCAAAAAAATACACAACTTCCGCGAGGACAGGCGTTTCGCGGGAATGACGATGTTCAGTCATTTTATTAAGCGGCTTTTCTTTACACCCATGTGCACTACTAAACTCAGGAAAGCGTAAGGCAGGCACCAGACCTTCGTTTTTCTGGATCCCCGCTTTCGCGGGAATGACGATATTCAGATGATTTACTCATATGCCCCCACCCCTTGGCAGGGGGTGAGCTTTTGATGCGGGAAATTCTTTTTGTATGGCACTGTTTTAGGGGTGGGTGACACATTGAATTGGGGTAAGACCAGAGACGGGTTCCATGTTTATGAGTTGAAGATAGAGAATGGAACCGGATGTTTGTACGGCTCCAGAGAAATTATTCATTATCCGGAAAATTGTATTTCCTGGAGGATCTTGAGATCAGGCGGAAGTACATGATCAACCGCGCTGAATTGTTTAGTCATGATGTGTAGTTGTTTTTTACGGCTCAAACCAGGATAAATTTTCGTGACATTTAACCACTTCACCGATGATAATCATTGTCGGTGGCTGGATATCATACTGTTTCAGCGTTTCAGGCAGGGTAATCAGATCTCCGATATAGACTTTTTGTTTGTGTGTTGTGCCTTGTTGAACCAGAGCCGCCGGCATGCTTGCAGGCATGCCACGCTCAATTAATTCGCGACAGAGAACTTCAATACCCACTACACCCATGTACACCGCGATCGTTTGTCTGGGCTGTATCAGAGCGTCCCAGTTCAAATCCACACGACCATCTTTGAGGTGACCTGTGATAAACACACAAGTATGCGCATGGTCTCTGTGTGTTAACGGAATACCGGCATAGCTTGCACAACCCGCAGCAGCGGTAATACCGGGGACAACCTGGAAAGGGATATTTTCTGCGGAAAGTAATTCGATCTCTTCGCCACCGCGACCAAAGATAAAAGGATCTCCTCCCTTGAGTCTTAAAACACGCTTTCCCTGCTGCGCCAAATCAACCAACAATTGATTGATCCCTGTTTGTGGTAGTGTGTGCTGATCACGTTTCTTACCGACATAAATACGTTCTGCATCTTTACGGCACAAGTCAACAATCTCCGGCGCAACTAATCTGTCATAGAGGATAACTTCAGCCTGTTGCATGAGCCTTAATGCGCGGAAGGTCAATAAATCAGGATCGCCCGGACCGGCACCGACCAGATAAACTTCTCCTGTTGTATCAACAACAGTATCCTCTTCAAGTAAAATTTTTTCCAATGCCGCCAGTGCCGGTTCATCCTGTCCGGCGTAAATCATTTCAGCCACAGGGTTTTGCAGGATGTTTTCCCAAAATCTACGTCGCTCCTGCATATTCGGATAACGTTGCCGAACTTGCTTGCGAAACTTGCCCATCAGTTGCGCCAATCTGCCATAGGATGCCGGGATTAACGTTTCCAGTCTTGCTCGAAGTAAACGCGCAAGGACAGGAGATGCGCCACCCGTCGATATTGCGATGTGTACCGGATCACGATCAATAACAGAGGGCATAATAAAACTGCATAATGCAGGATTATCAACAACATTTACGGGAATATTTTTCGCTCGTGCCAATTCTGAAACTTGCTTGTTTACTTGCTGATCATTAGTCGCTGCGATCACCAATACTTTGTCATCGAGATCTTTTTCTGAAAACCGTCTGGCAATATGTTGGAGTGCATTACTATCGACAAGATTTTTGAGTTCACCACAGATCTCGGGGGCAATCACGATAACGCTTGCCCGCGATTTTCTTAATTGTCGAACCTTACGCGCCGCAATGTCACCGGCCCCGACCACAAGACAAGGACGCGCAGATAAATCATAAAAAATTGGTAAATACTTCACGGCGACGATAGTAAGCGTAAAACATGGAACGGAAGAAGGCTAAACGTCATTAGTTTTTTGATTTTTATAATTTTGGGGAATGTCCAACAACCTAAAAGACCGCCAATAATAAGCACCGAATGAGAAAACCTGAACCTCGAATTTAAACCACGAACTGTGCAACACCATCACGGAAAGACCAGTCAATATCGTGGTTTTCAACAATGGTGATGAACACATTGGCCGGATCAATACCCGGATCGGTGGCAAGGTTTGCAACGACTCTGGCATAAAAAGCCTGTTTCGATTTATTTGATCGCCCGCTTCTCATCGTCAAATGCATCATCACACGATCTCCTGTCCGCTCCTGTAATTGCAAACAGTGCGGTTCAAGTTCATGGATGATCTGATAACGATCATCGTCTGGAAAAGCCATGGTTTCGATAACGGCGGAATTAATTCCATCGGCGACGGCTTTAATGTACGCGGGTGATTTACCTTTTAATATTGATATATTAACCAATGGCATTATGGTTATCTCTCACTTTCAATTATGTCTTTGGTGCATGTCTTTTGGCGGTCAAATTCTGCATCGTGCAGGAAATTCCCGCGATAAAACTCTACCCCTGGAAGTACCATTGCGCCCGCAGGATGAAGTATGACGCATCATCCGCTGTTGATCCGGGTTTTAGATCTCCTGCCAACTCTACATCCGCATCAAGACTCGCATCAAGCACTTTTACGTAGTTTCCCGAGAAACGTATGCTATTGACTGGATACCAGTTCACACCGGCAGTAAGAATATCAGCCGTGGATGGATCCGCAGCCAAGCCGTCAACATTGTCGTATTCGCCACTGGTGTAACGTAACGCGACTTCCCAGGCACCTGTGCCACCTTCGGTCAACGGATTTTTAACCCTGGCTTGTTTATACGCACCACTCTTCCAGTTGTAGTTACGAGATTCGCCAGTTAGATAGTAACTGACATAGATATACCAGGCATCAGTATCAGCATCTGCAACATCGACAGGACCATCTTTCAGTTTGGCCGACGCATATTCAAGCTGTAGTGATGCGGGGCCATAAATACCTGCTGCCTCAGCAACGAATGTGTCAGCCTGTGACCAGCCGCCGCGTTCAGTCTCAAGGATATCGGCGCCCGGGTGAATTTCCGGTTCAGCGTCAATATTGATACCGCGATCATGATCTCTGTGGTGATTAAAACCAAGACCCAAATGCATCATTCCATTTTTTTCATGAATGGGGGAAAATGTCAGGCGGCCGGTAAAACCAAACGCATTCTCCGCGTCATCCTCATTCGCGGAACCCGCATATATACCACCTGCAGCGGTAAACATATTTCTGAAATAACTTTTTGCAGACAATCCGTACTGACGGGCACCGCCCGTATCAGCGACAATGCCGTTCACCAGTTGCGAACGCTCGATAAATGTCATGTATTTTGAACTGGTCAGTTCTTCCATACTTAACGGCATTTTATGATGTCCCAGTGTAATTTCCACCGGCTTAAAACCCGTATAGGCAATGTAGGCATCTTTTATACCGTTAGTGTTTGCTGTACCGCCGCTTTGATCATCAGCAAAATCGTACTGCAACCTGAATTTCCAGTCATGCTCGAATACACCGCCTAAGTACATACGTGCTCGACGAAATTCTGTCACAGGTGAACCACCTTCACTTCCTTCAAAATTAACATCACTGCCACCAAAAGTCATATCGGCATGTAAACGACCCCCAATACGAAATTGGTTACCGTCTGTATCTTTTAATTCAAGTTTCCCCCCGCTTTTGATCTTTGGCAGATTTGCAGTTTTCTTTTCAAGCTCAGCCGTAAATTTATTTAGTTTGTCATCCGTCTTTTCAGTATCAGCTTTGGCGGTATTGACCAAAAGCTCATACTCATCCTGTGCAAGACTGCCCTTGTCCAGCAAAATCCTTAACAAGTCCAACATTGCATCACTTGTTGCATATGCCGGTGTAGTCATCACAGAACTTATCCCAATCAAAATCACACCACCCAGGTTTCTTGCAAGACGTGTTTTAATTAACACCGTTTCTTCTCCTATGGAATTAAAATCTTTTTCGTCAGGTTCCTTTTGGTCTTCAATGGCGAACACCCTGTTCAGTGCCACTTAAGGTACGGCCTGCCTGTTGCAGTTAGATGAATTTAATGTGACGAAACCATTAAAAACAAGTTAATAAATCATTACGATTCCGCATAATCTGGTTTAATATACAAATGTGGTGTCGGTAATTACATTTCGGGCTTTTTGTCGTAATGACCCTGTAACAAATCCATTACTTAACGTTCGTATCCCATTACATTACGAAAATGGCGGCTGAAAAAGAAAGAATTCTCATCGTCGATGACGAAGAGGCGATTCGTGAGATGTTGGGCTATACCTTGATGAAAGCAGGCTATACCTGCATTGAGGCAGGCGATGTCAGGACAGCTCAGGCCTGCATAGAGTCAGATAATCCCGACCTGGTTTTATTGGACTGGATGCTTCCCGGTGTCAGTGGAATTGATTATGCCCGCCGTTTAAGGAGTCTCTCGAACACACGGAATTTGCCCGTCATCATGCTCACTGCCAGAGGTGGCGAGGATGATATGATTCGCGGTCTTGAAACAGGTGCCGATGACTACATCAGCAAACCCTTTTCCACCAGGGAACTGCTGGCAAGGATAAGAACAGTGCTCCGTCGCAGTACGCCGTCCGGTGAAACTACACACATCTCGGTTGAAGGTTTGGTACTCGATCCCGAAACCTATCGTGTGACGGCAGATAATGAAGAAATTGAACTCAGTCCCACTGAATTCAGGTTAATACATTTTTTCATTACACACCCTGAACGGGTATACAGCCGTTCTCAATTACTGGATCAAGTGTGGGGTGAAAATGTTTATGTGGAAGAACGCACTGTTGATGTACATATTCGGCGTTTACGTAAAATACTGGAGCCCTTTCAGTATGACCGTTATATTCAAACCGTCCGCAGCGTGGGCTATCGCTTTTCAACACATTAGTGTCATACACAAATGAACGCTGACATCCGGAGATTTTTATTTTTTTTCATGACATGTTTGTTCTGCGCAATAATTACCGGTCAGTATACCATCGTATTCATCGCGGGATTTTTCTCTTTCTTCATCTGGCAATATCGTATATTCAGGGAACTCTTGCTTTGGTTAAGAAAAAGAAAGGAACATATTCCCCCTGCTCAAACAGGTATTGTTGATGATATTTGTCGAGAAGTTGATTATCTGCGTAAACGCAACAATCAACGAAAAAAAAAGCTGTCCGGATATCTAAAACAATTTCAAAATGCCACAGCGGCAATCCCTGATGCTGCCATTATCCTTGGCAAAGATGGTCAAATAGAATGGGCCAATGACAAAGCCTTTGAGTACATGGGAATCAAGTGGCCGCAAGACGGTGGTGTGAGAATTGCGAACCTTGTCAGGCATCCCCGCTTGCAACATTATCTCAATAGCAAAGATGAAGAAGAGCTGGGTAAAGGTTTGCGGATGGCATCACCCGTTACCCCAAACCTGAACCTTGAGTATCGCATCAGCTCCTACGGCGAAACACAGAAACTGTTATTCGTTCGCGACATCACCGTAGTGCAACAGATCAATCAAATGCGTAAAGATTTTATTGCAAATGCCTCACACGAATTGCGTACACCGTTAACCGTAATATCAGGTTATCTCGAAAGTTTTGATGATACCCGGGAACAATGCCCTGAAGAATGGTTACCACGTATCAAACAAATGCGTCATCAAGCATCGCGCATGCAACGTCTGATAGAAGATCTATTACTTCTCTCGACACTGGAAAGTCAACCACAAAACGAACACAAGGAAGATATTGCAGTGCCGGAACTACTGGAAAACATCTATCGGGAAGCCTTGACACTGGATGGAGAACGGCAACATTTAATCTCTCTGGAAACAGATCAATCATTATGGCTTAAGGGTAATCAACAGGATTTTTACAGTGCCTTTTCCAATCTGATATTCAATTCGGTGCGATATACGCCGGACAAATCACCCATTCGTATACGCTGGTTTCGGGATAAAAAAGGGGCACATCTGGAAGTTATTGACAGTGGACCAGGTATCCAGCCAGAACATATTCCCAGACTCACCGAACGTTTTTACCGTACCGATCTGGGACGATCAAAAGAACAGGCAGGCACCGGACTGGGCCTCGCGATTGTCAAGCATGTTTTATCCAATCATAATGGTTCGCTGCACATAGAGAGCAGGCTAAATGAAGGCTCGAACTTTCGTTGTGATTTTCCGACAAACAGTATTGTGACAAAAGAAAAGCCAAACTGTACGGTTGCCGCAACCAATTAATCCACTCACCCGTGATTGGGGAATTACTGATTAAATATTTATCGCCGGTAGTTGATATTTACGCTGTAACATAATTGTCATAATCCTTTCACCCGAGTGTCATTTCCCATAACCATAATCACCTTAAGAGACGAATTAACTGTTCAATCTTTTTTCAAGAGGAAGCTGAAATGTTGAAAAGCGGGTTATATGCAACCGTTGTCGCTGCATCCGTAGGCGTATCCGGTCAGACCCTGGCTGTGAATGTCGATCCGATGCTGGCAGATTACAATAAAACCAGCGGCGTATCCGGTAACATTAACAGCGTTGGCTCAGATACATTGGCTAACCTGATGACCCTGTGGGCGGAAAAATTCAAGCGTCTGTATCCGAATGTTAATGTTCAAATTCAGGCGGCCGGTTCATCGACTGCACCGCCGGCGCTGACAGAAAGCACATCAAATTTCGGACCAATGAGCCGCAAGATGAAGAATAGGGAAATTGCCAGCTTTGAATCCAGACATGGTTATAAACCAACGCCCATTGCCGTCGCGATTGATGCCCTGGCCATTTATGTCAATAAAGACAACCCTGTTAAAGGCCTGAACATCGCCCAGGTTGATGCGATATTTTCCGCCACTCGTAAATGTGGCGGTGAAAATGACATCACTACCTGGGGACAAGTCGGTTTAACCGGTGAATGGACAAACCGGCCAATCCAGCTTTACGGTCGTAATTCTGTTTCCGGCACCTATGGCTACTTCAAGAAAAAAGCGCTGTGCAAGGGGGATTACAAAAATAACGTCAACGAACAACCTGGATCCGCATCGGTGGTCCAAAGCATCACCAGGTCAATTAACGGCCTGGGATACTCCGGTATCGGTTACAAAACTTCGGGCGTAAAAGCAGTCGCGTTAGCCAAAAAAGATGGTGGTGAATTCATTGCAGCGACACCGGAAACTGCATCATCAGGAAACTACCCGCTGGGACGTTTCCTGTATGTCTATGTAAATAAACACCCTAATAAACCACTTGGTTTGATGGAAAATGAATTTATAAAAATGGTGCTTTCCAAAGCAGGTCAAAAAGTTGTGGTTAAAGATGGTTATATACCACTGCCCGCAAAAGTTGCCGGCAGGGAAATGGATAAATTAACTGCAAAGGCAACTGGTCAGTAACAATCCTGAAAATCTTCCACCGCTTTGCTTTGGGAAAAGCCTCGCTTGTGCGGGGGCTTTTTTCGGAAACTTTTCAACACACTTTAGAGTAATAAAACGCGGATTCAAGTTGCCGGTTCAATTTGAACAGTTGTCATAATCTCTATATAACAACAGGAGATTCACCAATTTCCCTTAAAATAAACTGTCTCATCAATGGAACTGCAAATGAATATTTACCATGTCTATTTTTAAACACCAGGCCATGTCCGGAGAGAGAATTTAACATTTGATTCACTCCGCTACTGCTAAAAGGTTTAGCATCTGATCTTGTCGAAATATCAACAATATCCCTGACTGTAAATTCAGAATGACTGTTTTCCAGTTTTGCAATGAGTATTAACAGATCTCGTTGGCGATCAGTTACCCTGGACCATCTTCCCATGAAAAAATCAGAATCCAGTTTTCGCAAGATTTCATTGACAGGAACTGAAGGCTTTTCCATATTGGTAAAAACATCAAAAACTTCTTTACAAATAAACTGGATAAAATAAGGATAACCACCAGACAACTTAACAATCGTTTCTACAGCATCATCCTGCAATGTAACTGGACACTTTGTATTTTCTATCGGTTTTAAAATAGCATCCTTACTGGCTTTATCAGAAAGCTGTCCTAACTCCACAATATGAAACATTCTCTCCGAGTAGGTTCTGGCTTTAACCAATTTTGGGAATAACGTTGATAGCCCGGCCAGCACCAATATAAAAGGTATCCCTTTACGCTGTATTGACTGAAAAACATCCAATAGCATTGATAATGGATACTGATCTTTCACAGCATGGTCAGTTAAATTTTGGGCTTCGTCATACGCAAAAACGACCCCTTTAACACCTGAATGTTGCAAGTGTTCCCATGCAAACTCTAAAATAGCTTTTAATTTATCTGCTTCTAAACCCGCTGTATTTTTGTATATTTGTTCCAGTAAGCTATAATCAAGCCTCCGTTCCCCGGTTTCCGTCTCGGCAGTAAATCCAATATTTTGGACAGATTCCCGAGCAATCACTGTATTTCTGGTAACAAGTGCCATATCTGCAAGTAATCTTTTAACAAAATTACTTTCATCTATACTGGCTGATTCTGACAGGTCAGTACCTGCCCATAGCCATCCCCCGGTTTGAGCAGCAGGTTTGAAACTCTCTAACAAAACCGTTTTTCCTGTCCCACGCAAACCGGTTAATACCATATTGTCCAATATGGTTGATTGTTCCAATAACTTTAGGAAATCTTCGGTTTCTTCTTCTCTTCCCGCTAAATAAGGTGGCGGATGCCCGGCGCCTGGTTTAAAAGGGTTTGGAAATTCATATGACATTTAATTTACAACTCTCTAATTATTCAGTTGAATTAATTATAGTACATAAATTCATTAAATAAACTAAATTTATATGATTGTCTAATAGAACATTAATATCTCACTATGTCATGCGGGGCACACTCATTCTGCGAGGACAGGCTTTCGCGGGAATGACGATGTTCAGTCATTTTATTAAGCGGCTTTTCTTTCCACCCATGTGCACTACTAAACTCAGGAAACCTAAGCACAGGTGACCTGCCCCCGACCTTCGAACCACTTAAAGCGTTGTAAATGTGTTCAACCAGATAATACATGCGGATATGGCGAAAATTAATTATACTGACTGGACATGTATGGAGAACATCAAATGCTAACAAAATCACGTAAACACACCACCACCGTGCTGCCGCTTGCTCAGCAAGCGGCAGCACCACAGCACCACAGCACCACAGCACCACAGCACCACAGCACCACAGCACCACAGCACCACAGCACCAAAACACCACAGCACCAAAACACCACAGCACCAAAACACCACAGCACCAAAACACCACAGCACCACACCACCACAGCACCCTCGCTAGACCGCAACACTGGCGCAGACCGCGCCGCCACCACGCACAGGGTCAACCGTTCCATGGCTGAATGTGTCGCGCACGTTACTGCGGATAGGTTGAGTACACAACACGACATGACCCATACTCCCTCCCCGAAGGGGTCGGGTGGTTGCTTAAAGTCCAGGCACACACGCCAACACGATGCAGTCGCGTACAGTTTCGCGGGCATCATGGGGAAACGGCGGTTGACCGCCGAACCTGGCGGCGGGCAAGGAGTCGGGTCAAGCACGTTGCCAGGAAGCTGGCAAGGGGCTTGGCGCGGGATGACAACAGTCATGGGCGCCGTTGCCCTGCTGGCGGCATTGTCTAGCCCGGCGGCATGGGCGCAATCATCTGGCTGGGGCGCATGGAGTGCGGAGAACATCACCGACAAGAACCAGACGCGCACCTGTAATGCCGGGACGGGCAACACCTGTACCAATGCCTACGGGGGCGGCACCACCAACCACGGCGGCACCGAGACCCGTCCGAGTGAGACTTTCTGGCGCAACTATCTCCTCAACGGCCCGGCCGGGTATACCAATGCGACAAACTTCGGTATTAGAGACCTCGTAAGCGTGAGATTCTCCCGCAATAACAGCGATGGTCGGCTGCAAATATTTGATATTACCACCTCCTTCGGCACCAATTCCGCGGCTGGAAACTTCATCTCAACCAGGCAGGATACTCCAGGCACTGGCACCCTCTTCACGGTCACCGGAAGCACAAACGTAGTCCTGAAGTCCGGCCTGTCCCGTCCGAACCTCTCATGGACCGCTATCCCGGGGGCGGGCATGGTGTATTACCGACCGTCCGCCAACAACGCGGTGGTCCTGGTGGACAGCTTATGTACCGCCAGCGGTGATTTAAGGGTGCGCTCGGGGCAAACCAGCGACACCGAACAAACCGTACAGTCCGGCTCGTCGCTGTGCAATATCGGGGCGAGTGCCTCGGCTATCACCAAACAGGCCATCGGTGCACTGAGTGCGACCGACAACTATCTTTATGATGTCTGGAGCGCATGGAGTACGGGCAATATCACCGACAAGAACCAGACACGCACCTGTAATGCCGGGACGGGCAACACGTGTGACAATGCCTACACTAGCGGCACCACCAACCACGGGGGCACCGAGACCCGTCCGAGTGAGACCTTTTGGAATAACTATATCCTCAACGGCCCGGCCGGGCATACCAATGCGACAAACTACGGTAGTGATGACATCACAAGCGTGGGACTCACCCGCAATAACAGCGATGGTCGGCTGCAATTAACGGGCATTGATACCACTGGCGGCACTTCCAATTTTGGTAACCCTCCTCCAGTCATCACAACCGGGCAGGCGACCCCGAATAGCGGAATACTGTTCACAGTAGGCACTTCCAATATAGTCCTGAAGTCCAACCTGTCCCGTCCGAACCTTACATGGACCGCTATCCCGGGACCGGGAATCGTGTTTTACCGACCATCCGGCAGCAACAGGGTGCGCTTATTGGACAGTTCATGTAACGCCAGCGGTGATTTAAGAGTGCGCTCGGGAACCACGACCGACACCGAACAAACCGCACAAGCCAACTCGCCGCTGTGCAATATCGGAGCGAGTGCCGCAGCCATCACCAGGCAAGTCATCGGTGAACTGAGTGCCACCGACAACTATCTTTATGCTGCGGCATCCGTGACATTGGGTGCCATCCAGGACAGTACCCCCAACACCCCGGCCAGGGTCGATGATATCTTGACCGCCGGTGCGCTGAGCCATCCCACGTTGACCGTCAATATCAGCGCTCATCAATGGCAACGCTGTACCACTCAAAACTGTAGCAACGCAACAGATATCAGCGCGAATGGCACAGCAGCGACCTACACGGTGCAAGCGGCGGACCATGCTCACTGGCTGCGGGTGCAGGTGACCCAGGGCGGGGATTTCAACGACACCCGGTTCTCCAATAGCGTACAGGTTGACCGTCGCGGTGTGCTCGGTCCCATCACCGGCAATGCCAGAGCAGGCGGCACGCTGACGGCGGGCGCGGTCACCGACGCGGACGCCTCACCGAATACCGATGTCGGCACCATTACCTGGCAATGGCAGACAGCGACCGCCTCGGCGGGTCCGTTTACCGCCGCACCGGGGACCAATAATACCGCCACGTACACGATTGCATCAGACCAATCACAGATAGGCACGTGGTTGCGCGTGATGGCGAGTTATCCGAATGCGGGAGGCGATAGCCTGACGTCCGACCCGGTAGTGGTCGCGGGTGTGCGCGTGAGTCCGACCACGCTGGCGGTCGACGAAGCTGGCAGTGGTACCTATACACTGGCGTTGACCAGGCGACCGACCGTGCCGGTGACGATTATGGTGAGCAATCCCGATACCACTGCAGTGACCCTCAGTGCCACCTCACTGACGTTTAGCACAGACAACTGGAACAGTGTCCAGACAGTGACCGTGAGTGGTGTTGAAGACACAGATGCGGACCACGAGACCGTGCAACTCACGCATACAGCGACAAGCACAGATGCCGACTATGCCGGTGGCGTGACGATAGACTCCGTCGCTGTGACCTTGAATGATAACGACACGCCGGGCGTATCCGTGAGTACCACGACGCTGACAGTCCATGAGCGTGGCGGGACTGGCATGTATACGCTGCGCCTGAATACCCCACCGACGGAAGCGGTGACGATTAGCGTGACCCATTCCAATGCCGCTGCTGCGACGGTGAGTCCCACCTCACTGATGTTTGGCACCACCGACTGGAATACCGCCAAAACCATCACCGTAAGGGGAGTGGAAGACGCTGATACAGACGACGAGACCGTGCAACTCACGCATACGGTGACCAGTACCGACACCACCTATCGTACCGTCACGGCGGCCACCGTGACCGTGACGGTGACGGAGATGGCGGCGGTGAGTCTTGATGTGGATGGCAGCGGTGGTGATCCTAACCAGAGTGACGGACTCTTGCTGGGCCGCTACCTGTTTGGTATTCGTGATGCGGCGGGCTTGCTTGATACGATTCCGGGGAGTCCCTCGTTCAATGCGGTCACGGCGAATATTGCGGGAGCTTTCGCCAGCGGTCGTCTTGACGTGGATGGCAGCGGCGGAGATCCCAACCAGAGTGACGGACTCTTGCTGGGCCGCTACCTGTTTGGTATTCGTGACACGGTAGGCCTGCTTGATACCATTCCGGGCAATCCATCGTTCAATGCGGTCAGGACGAATATCGAGGCACTCTTGCGGTAGTGACTGCATGGACAGCATAGACAGGCAGGTCACTGCACAGGCTTTTCTTGCCACTTGTGCATGGCTAAACTCGGGAAAGCTGAGGCACAGGCACTAACAACCCCCTCCCCCTGCGGGGTACTCCCCCTTGGCAGGGGGAGAGCTTTTAGGGCGGGAAATGCTTTTACTGTCACTCAACTTTGTCGGCTAACTCACTTGTAGTGGTCTAATAAATCCGTACCAGGTGATAGGTGATGAAATCACATACTCATGGAGGTACGGCTCATGACAAAAGAACGAAAACACTTTACACCTGAGTTTAAACAAGATGCTGCCTTGTCTGGTAGTAGACCAGGACTACAGCATCAAAGAAGCCTGTCCAGTTGAGCAATTAAGCACGCACTATCGTCAAAGTGACGGCGATGATTGTCAGTAGCCAGCAGGGCTTATCGCAACAGTCACCTCGTCATTCCTGCGGAAGCAGGAATCCAGGTGCTGATTGCAACTCGTCTGAATTGCTTCGCTAAAGCTCTCCCCCTGCCAAGGGGGAGGGGGTTGCAGGGGGGAGGGAATGACGACTTACAACATCACCACAAACAATACAGACATTACCGCAACCAGCTTCCAGCATTCCATGTGACCGCCTGAAAGCATCAACCCCTGCCGTCATTGCGAGCAAAGCGAAGCAATCCAGTAAACTTTAAAGATAAGCCAGGATACCTTCGTCATTGCGAGCAAAGCGAAGCAATCCAGTGAACTTTAAAGATAAGCCAGGATACCTTCGTCATTGCGAGCAAAGCGAAGCAATCCAGTAAACTTTAAAGATAAGTCAGGATACCTTGAAATATTTGAAGATATGCAAATATGCCATTGCCAGAGAAAAATAAATTAAAGCTGACTCCCGCAAAAAGAAACCTGCCCTGATTGAAAAACACAATCCGGAATGGAACAATTTATATGAAGATATTGTTTAATCTGGATTGCTTCGCTTTGCTCGCAATGACGGGGGGAAACTCGCAATGACGGGGAGACAGAACTTGCAATGACGGGAAAAAAATGACGACTTACAACATCACCACAAACAATACAGACATTACCGCAACCAGCTTCCAGCATTCCATGAGACCGCTTGAAAGCATTACCCCCTGCTGTCATTGCGAGCAAAGCGAAGCAATCCAGTGAACTTTAAAGATAAGCCAGGATACCTTCGTCATTGCGAGCAAAGCGAAGCAATCCAGTAAACTTTAAAGATAAGTCAGGATACCTTGAAATATTTGAAGATATGCAAATATGCCATTGCCAGAGAAAAATAAATTAAAGCTGACTCCCGCAAAAAGAAACCTGCCCTGATTGAAAAACACAATCCGGAATGGAACAATTTATATGAAGATATTGTTTAATCTGGATTGCTTCGCTTTGCTCGCAATGACGGGGGGAAACTCGCAATGACGAGGGGAAGCTCGCAATAACGGGGAGACAGAACTTGCAATGACGGGAAAAAAATGACGACTTACAACATCACCACAAACAATACAGACATTACCGCAACCAGCTTCCAGCATTCCATGAGACCGCTTGAAAGCATTACCCCCTGCTGTCATTGCGAGCAAAGCGAAGCAATCCAGTAAACTTTAAAGATAAGTCAGGATACCTTGAAGTATTTGAAGATATGCAAAATGCCATTGCCAGAGAAAAATAAATTAAAGCTGACTCCCGCAAAAAGAAACTTGCCCTGATTGAAAAACATAACCCGAAATGGAACGATTTATATGAAGATATTGTTTAATCTGGATTGCTTCGCTTTGCTCGCAATGACGGGGGGAAACTCGCAATGACGAGGGGAAGCTCGCAATAACGGGGAGACAGAACTTGCAATGACGGGAAAAAAATGACGACTTACAACATCACCACAAACAATACAGACATTACCGCAACCAGCTTCCAGCATTCCATGTGACCGCCTGAAAGCATCAACCCCTGCCGTCATTGCGAGCAAAGCGAAGCAATCCAGTAAACTTTAAAGATAAGTCAGGATACCTTCGTCATTGCGAGCAAAGCGAAGCAATCCAGTAAACTTTAAAGATAAGTCAGGATACCTTGAAATATTTGAAGATCTGCAAAATGCCATTGCCAGAGAAAAATAAATTAAAGCTGACTCCCGCAAAAAGAAACCTGCCCTGATTGAAAAACATAACCCGAAATGGAACGATTTATATGAAGATATTGTTTAATCTGGATTGCTTCGCTTCGCTCGCAATGACGGGGGGAAACTCGCAATGACGAGGGGAAGCTCGCAATAACGGGGAGACAGAACTTGCAATGACGGGAAAAAAATGACGACTTACAACATCACCACAAACAATACAGACATTACCGCAACCAGCTTCCAGCATTCCATGTGACCGCCTGAAAGCATCAACCCCTGCCGTCATTGCGAGCAAAGCGAAGCAATCCAGTAAACTTTAAAGATAAGTCAGGATACCTTCGTCATTGCGAGCAAAGCGAAGCAATCCAGTAAACTTTAAAGATAAGTCAGGATACCTTGAAATATTTGAAGATCTGCAAAATGCCATTGCCAGAGAAAAATAAATTAAAGCTGACTCCCGCAAAAAGAAACCTGCCCTGATTGAAAAACATAACCCGAAATGGAACGATTTATATGAAGATATTGTTTAATCTGGATTGCTTCGCTTCGCTCGCAATGACGGGGGGAAACTCGCAATGACGAGGGGAAGCTCGCAATAACGGGGAGACAGAACTTGCAATGACGGGAAAAAAATGACGACTTACAACATCACCACAAACAATACAGACATTACCGCAACCAGCTTCCAGCATTCCATGAGACCGCTTGAAAGCATTACCCCCTGCTGTCATTGCGAGCAAAGCGAAGCAATCCAGTGAACTTTAAAGATAAGTCAGGATACCTTGAAATATTTGAAGATATGCAAAATGCCATTGCCAGAGAAAAATAAATTAAAGCTGACTCCCGCAAAAAGAAACTTGCCCTGATTGAAAAACATAACCCGAAATGGAACGATTTATATGAAGATATTGTTTAATCTGGATTGCTTCGCTTTGCTCGCAATGACGGGGGGAAACTCGCAATGACGAGGGGAAGCTCGCAATAACGGGGAGACAGAACTTGCAATGACGGGAAAAAAATGACGACTTACAACATCACCACAAACAATACAGACATTACCGCAACCAGCTTCCAGCATTCCATGTGACCGCCTGAAAGCATCAACCCCTGCCGTCATTGCGAGCAAAGCGAAGCAATCCAGTAAACTTTAAAGATAAGTCAGGATACCTTGAAATATTTGAAGATATGCAAAATGCCATTGCCAGAGAAAAATAAATTAAAGCTGACTCCCGCAAAAAGAAACCTGCCCTGATTGAAAAACACAATCCGGAATGGAACAATTTATATGAAGATATTGTTTAATCTGGATTGCTTCGCTTTGCTCGCAATGACGAGGGGAAGCTCGCAATAACGGGGAGACAGAACTTGCAATGACGGGAAAAAAATGACGACTTACAACATCACCACAAACAATACAGACATTACCGCAACCAGCTTCCAGCATTCCATGTGACCGCCTGAAAGCATCAACCCCTGCCGTCATTGCGAGCAAAGCGAAGCAATCCAGTAAACTTTAAAGATAAGTCAGGATACCTTGAAATATTTGAAGATATGCAAAATGCCATTGCCAGAGAAAAATAAATTAAAGCTGACTCCCGCAAAAAGAAACCTGCCCTGATTGAAAAACACAATCCGGAATGGAACAATTTATATGAAGATATTGTTTAATCTGGATTGCTTCGCTTTGCTCGCAATGACGGTGCAACGTCCCAACCAGGTTGGGTATACGTGACGTATGTCCGGGTCGGGACACGGTGGCTGTATTTAGCCCTGGTCATGGATTTGTATGCCCTGCGTATTGCCTATGAATCCAGAGCTAAACCCAGGGGATTGATGTATCACTCTGACCAGGGAACTCATTACACCAGCCGTGCTTTTCAGCAACTGCTTTGGCGATATCATATCAAGCAGAGTATGAGCCATCGAGGTAACTGTTGGGACAATGCCCCAATGAAACGCTGTTTTAGAAGTTTTAAATCGGCATGGATGCCGAAGACCTTCTATTCATCTTACGCACAAGCTGAACACGACATTATGCAATATATCAAATATCATGGATCGCCCTGCGATAATTGCACCAGAGATTATGTTAGGGTTTCTCCAACACGAAGGAGTAACCAATGAAGAAACGATTTACTGAAGAACAGATTATTCGGATTCTGCATGAAGCGGAGCAGTCAAGGAATACTCGTGATGTGTGCCGCAAACACAATATTACGGAGCAGAGTTTTTATCGCTGGCGTAACAAGTATGGGGGGATGGATATCTCACAAGCCAGACGTCTGAAGGGCTTGGAGAAGGAAAACAGCGAGTTGAAGAAGATGGTGGCAGAACAGGCTCTTGATATCCGGATGTTGCAGGATGTGAATGCAAAAAAATGGTAGCCCCATCTGACAAGGCTCATGCGACTGAATATCTGTGGGAAGCTTACCGGGTGAGTGAACGTCGGGTATGTAAGGTGTTGAGACTGAACCGGAACACGAAGCGGAGTCTGAAACGGTCAAGGTCGCTGTGTGACAAGGAGCAGCGAGTCATTGAACTCTCGGAGCATCAGGCTCGCTGGGGGTATCGGAAGGTTCATGAGCGGATGAAGTTGGATGGGGCGCAGATTGGTCGGGAGCGGGTGCGGTTAATCCGTCAACGTGAAGGGCTGCAGGTACGCAGGAAGCAGCGTAAAAAGCGGTATTTGGGAACAGATGCGCCGTTACTACAGGCAAAGTATCCCAGTCATGTGTGGGCTTATGATTTTGTCATGGATGCGACTGAATGTGGTAGGCGGGTGAAAATCCTGACCGTGGTGGATGAATTTACCCGGGAATCGTATGCCGTTGCTCCACGTTGTTCGTTTACCTCGGGTGATGTGAAACAGGAATTACGGCGGTTATTTGCCTTGCATGGTCAGCCGGAGTTTATACGCAGCGACAACGGCAGCGAATTTCTGGCCAGGGTAGTGCGGGGACTCTTATCTGAATCAGGTGTGCGGGCGCATTTCATTGAACCCGGTAGTCCCTGGCAGAACGGCTATAACGAAAGTTACAACGGTATCTTCAGGGATGATTGCCTGAACAAATGGCAATTCCGGTCGCTCCGTGAAGCTACCATGATAATTCATCAATGGGTGGAAGCGTATAATACCTACCGTCCCCATGGGTCGCTGAAAGGTTTAACACCACAGCTATTCAGGGAACGCTGGGAGCAAGAAAACAGACAACAAAAAGTTGCTTAAACCAGAAACCCTAACTTTGAAAATGGTGCAGAAATCTTGGGCTTGTCACCTTCCCTGTCACTGCGTTGCATTATATTCACGCATTATCTTGCCCTTTAAAGTTTTACACAGAATTTTTAAAATGAAAATTGAACAGACAGTCACAAGTTACGATTTTTTGTATTGGCAATGTCGGATCAGACAACAATCCATGCGCCTGCGTGATGGCAGACCAACCGCGGGAATGTGTCCCGATACCACATCGGATAATGATACTCATCCGGGTCAGATTATCACTCTAATTACCAAAAAATCCCCGGAAAACATGACGACTGAATTCAGGCACATGGTAAAAAAGACACAGGATCCAACTGAACGTCTGCAAGGTGCAATACGCTTATTGTCCGCAATGTATTATCAGGATCCAAAAGATTTTTCAGACGAAATAACGGCCTTGTTTGCTTCTGATTCTGAAATCAGCACGAAATTAATCGAATTGGAAAAGTGTATTTTCAATTTTGAACAGAACAATCAGCGCTTTCGTATCCCGTGTAACGTGATTGATCTACCGTCAGAACATCCAAGATACCAGGCGACTTTCTGGCATAACAGCTTATTCAACCCGTCCATACCAGCCGATATTAAAATATTGGCTTTCATTCCTGATTGGTCAAGGGCGCAGTCCGGGGGAATATCCTGAAGCTGGATCGAAGCTGGGTGCGGGCGAATCAACCGCCATATTTTGCAACAACTTTTTCCACTTGCTTGCGAAAATTATTTTCATAATGTTGTTTAAATTCATCCCACGTACACAAAGACCGGGTATCTTTCACCTTATCCAGAAAAAGCAAACCATCCAGATGATCAAACTCATGTTGAAAGGTTCCTGCGGTTATACCCTTCGCCAATATTGCCAGTGGTTTTCCGGTCCTGTCAAAACCTTTAATATTAATTTCAGCACAACGCTCAACAACCCCTCGCAAATTCGGAACAGATAAACAACCCTCATAATTCTCAAACCGTTCTTCGGTTAAAAACTCTATTTCCGGATTTATTAAAATTGTTAACGGAATATTGGGCTTGTAGGGATAGCGGGGATTATCCCTGACTTCAACCGCAAAGATGCGCCAGGGGACAGCAACCTGTGTAGCAGCCAGACCGGCACCATTGGCAGAGCGCATTGTTGCAACAAGATCATCAATAAACGTCTGCACTTCATCTGAAGTTATTTTTTTAACATCAAGCTCTGTTGCGACTTGCCTGAGTATCGGATTGCCAATATTGATTATGTCTAACAGCATTAACTTTTAGTCTTTTATTCGCCCTGTTAATTCAACATCCTGCAACGCTTCATACTTTGGCACACACAGTCCACAACAATTTAATATTTACACATCACCAATGAAGTACCCTTCACACCTTCCACTTTTGATATTCAGAATCCTGAATGTGTGTCAGCCATCGGCCAGAAGCGGACATGGCAATTCTGTAAAATATTATTTCTTGAAAGTGGACATTAACGCCCGAATCAAGTGCGCCGCAGGCGTCACCTGGATTTTTTTGTTATGTGTCTGGACTTGGCAGTTTACGTAAGTTATTGGGTTAGCGTTTCCTCTCTCAAAGTAACGTGACACACAATTTCCAACGTATTTATTGCGAATACTTTCAGGAGCCTTACTACCCTGGAACTCCCAGCGACCAGGTACACACGTGTCTGAGTCCGGTCTGACCGCGTATATGGTAGTGCCTGCCACGTGCCAGGAATTTATAGCAAAGACAGCCTTGATTTCTCCCTTGTACACCATGTGAGCATATTTAGCCTTTTCTCTTCCGCTACCTACTTTCCATGTACCGCGAGTAGCTTCATACATGTCATGCTCGCTCATATTTTCACGGTAACACCTACTATTGACTCTAAACAGTATTGCTTCTTCATCAACTTCCACTTCTTTCATAATGTATAGAACCTGTTAGATTTAGTGACACATAACCGAGGATTCTTAATTTGTACTAAATCTCGTTTCTTTGTCGCCATTTATATAATTTAACACAATTTGAAATTAGCCGCTTGCCAACGTTTGAGCTTACCCGCCACAACCACGAACAGTGTGGCGATAACAGGATAATTGATAATAAAAAATTGACTTCAATTTACACCAAAAATCTATTTGCTTGTGTCCGGGCGCAGTGACTTGTATACCTTGAATCAAGATAAAGCTATAGCAATTTTTGCACAAGCTGTAGCATCAGATAACGCATCATGGTGGTTAAGAGAAATACCTAAATGATTACAAACATCAGGCAATTTATTGGAAGATAAATTTAACTTTCTCCTTGCTAAATTAACGGTACATTGAAATGGTATTTGGGGAGGTCTTATACCGTCATAACTACAGCAGGCATGTAAAACAGACTTGTCAAAAGGAGCATTATGGGCAAAAAAATAATTCATGTTCTCAGTCAAATACAAGACAGAATTCCATACGTCCGAGAAAAAAGGCTGTGACGAAACCTTTTCAGCAGTAATTCCATGAATATAAGTGAACTGAAAATAAAGCTCTGGAGGTTGAATTAATCTATGAATACTATCAACAATTTGACCTGACTCGACGCGAACCAATGCGACAGAACAAGCACTATTTCTATTATTGTTAGCGGTCTCAAAATCTATTGCGACGAAATTTAAATTTGACACTTTTAAGTTCCAGAAAATGAGGCATAACGCCACGCATCAACCACCGACAAAAGATGCAGCCTTTTGCAGGTCGATCTGCATACGCTTGTTATGATTTTTTATTTTTATAGCGTTTCATCATCTCCTTGTAAAAATCCCCGTCCCGTTTGCCCACGCTTAATGCTGTAACGATTAACTCATCATCATTTACATGATAAGTCAGTCGAAGAGGAGGCCGCATCCTTTTAATCTTATACAGATCATATCCACCTGACAGTCTGGACCCAGGTATATGAGGATGCTCCAGTCTTTGGGCCAGCTTTTTCTTGAAGTATTTCTGATCAGTAGCAGAAAGGTTATTCCATTCATCCAGTGCGTTTGGATGAAACTTTAACCTATAAATCATCCAGACTTACTTCTATGAGCTCTTTGCCATCATTCATGCGAGAATTGGCTTGCGTGAGTAGAGCAAGGTCTTCCATGGCCTCAAACATAGATTCAAAAAGCTCAGGAGGAACTGCGTAAAAACATGGCGCATTACTTTTTAAAACAGCAATGGCTTCTCCTTTTGACCGTTCAATAACAGCATTTGGATTGGCTTTGAAGTCAGTAATACTGGCAGACATACTTGCCATTACTCTGGATACTGTGCTCATGTCTCTTAATCTCAATTAGAACTATAATATGAGCTGAATATAGACCTTTTTATAGACTTTTCAAGTCATATTATGCTGCCAGATCGTAAGTAATTGAATTCTTGACAAAAATCATAACGCCCCGCATCAGCGGCTAACAAAGCGCGTAGCGGTTTGGCGATCCGACTGCATGCGTTTGTTAGAAGGCGGCTGAAAGAAGTTCAACACTGTTGCTTGCTCGGTTATCTAGCTTAGCCTCTTTCACAACAATTTTAGCCTTTTCTTTCAAGTTCTCATCGCCAGATATCAGATATGCTCTTTTCAAATAGTCCAGGGCCAGTACCGGGTCTCTATCCAACTGTTCGGCAACTGTTTCATAGTGCTCAGCTTGATCACTTAAGCCTTTTAAATATTTAGAAAAATTTCCAGAAAATTTTGAATCAAATGTGATGTATTCAGTTCGAATAAAATCCGATGGGATTTCAGCCTTAGGGCTTTTAACTATGACAGTTTCTTTCCCCATTGCCTGAGCAACACCGAGTTCATAGAAAATATTGGCTTGCGTTTTAGCTGGTATAGATTCGTGTACGACTCCAACTGACAAAGGTGCAGATGCGATCATTTTCCAAATTTTTACCAGAAAATCTCTTCCAGTCACCTGAACGCTTGCATCTATCACGTCGTATTCTGCGCTTTCACAGCATTTTTTAACTGCTGCGCTAATACTTTTAACTGGTTCTGAGACAGGATTGCCAAGGCGTGTCATGAGGAAACAGTGTCTTGGTGCACTTTCTACAGCGGTTGTGTACGCATCTCCATCCGATGGACTGTAGATGATCATCCGCTATTATTTACCGGCTTTTTTTGCGGGCGATCGGAACATCTTTATAAGGGCCTGAACTTTTCTTATGTGAAACTATCTGCCCAACGGATCGATCAATTTTTATATATCTTTCAGTTCGAGGATTCTTGACTTGTACTAAATCTCGTTTCTTTGTCGCCATTTGTTTCTTTATTCCCTATTTATATAATTTAACAATTATTTATGTAATTTAACACAATTTGAAATTAGCCGCTTTCGACGCGATGGTAAAATCCAATGCTGACTGATCTGCAACGATGCTGTCCCGGATGTCCTCAACCAATCGAATGCGATCCCCAACAGGTAATTTTAGTGTGTTCGACGTAATTAAACCTCCGAATGAAGCACCTTCACACTTTCCACTTTTGATATTCAGAATCCTTAATGTGTATCAGCCATCGGCCAGAAGCGGACATGGCAATTCTGTAAAATATTATTTCTTGAAAGTGGAAATTAACGCCAAATTCAGCAGTGCCGCAGGCATACGCCGGAATTTATTGTTGGATTCCAGTGCCGAATTCTTCATGAACAACCTTTAAGGTTCGTTCATCTCTGAGTTTGCATACGATATTCTGATTTGCAAATATTCCAACGAATGTTTTTGCATCCCTGGATAGAAACGTTTTGAACCAATCAATACCTACAGCCCATTCTGACAAATTTTCATCGTTAACTTTGTACATAATATTTTCTCCTGAGGGATCTGGCGTTTGCTCTCAAGCGCTGCTGCAAACGGTTGCCTGGAGAGTCTTGTTATGCTGCGTTCTCATGTTTGACATCCCGGACAGGGAACACCAGCACCGCAGGATGACATTTCAGAACTCGGGCTAATTGCTTTGCTCTTTCAACACCAGGATTCACTCGACCATTTTCCATGGCTGAAATTGTGGATTGAGGAATACCGGAAATTTCCGCCAAATCATTTTGGCTCATCTCTTGTAATTCGCGAATGATGCGTACAGATTCTCCTACCGGGACATCCATTCGTTTCCTGGCTAATTTGTAATCTTTCATTATCCTTCCATTTTTCGTATCTTTTCAGGATATCTTTCGGAATTGAACCCAATTGCCGGGCAGCCCGACGATGTTCATATATGAGCTACATACTATTTTTAGTATATCAAGGCGGCTAATGCCTAAATCAGGTGCGCCGCAGGCGTCACCTGGATGCACTTGTTAGGCGTATTTTTGTGTGAGTTCCAGGTAGAGCCTGGATAAAGTTTTATTTATGGTCTTGAGTCTGATAACTGACAGAGAGCCGCCTGGCTTAAAAAGTCACTACGATCTTTATACTTACCGCCTCTTTTTACCATTTGATCTATATGAGCAATCAGTAAATCCGACATGCTGACATTAATCCTCTTTTGCTTCCCCAATGCAGTATCAACTTCAATATCAATAAATGCCCATTCAGTAAAATCTTCATAGTCAGGATGATTGGTATAATCCTCCTTATTTAATGCCGCTATTGTGGACAGATCAAAGTCTCCATTAACAGCCATTTCTTCCATTACTGTAAATGCAGCATCCTTCGCGTTTAATACAATATCGTCAAACTCATCAGATGCAGAAAAGGCTGAGTATTTATTATTGCACAGAGCGGGAATAACAATACCGTATGCTGTATCCTTGTCTTCCGGCTTTTCCATACCAATTTTAAATAACATTTTGTGCCTCACATATAATTAACTTTTATCACTGAGGAGCGGAGAGATTACTCTTCCGCCCATTTCAGTAGTTTTGTAACAAGCCCCTTTCCCAATTTCTTTTTTGGATGTGGAACGGAAATCTTTTTTCCACCCCTGTTTATCCATACCTCATGAGAGCCTTTACCCTGTCTCAAGAACCGGCAGCCTTGTGACTCCAGCGTTTTTCTCAATTCACTTGAAGTCATCAATCCTCCCAAAACTTGCACATAAAGTATACACACGAATACACACGCGCACAAGATTATTCAGGAATTTAGTGTGTGGGCGTAGAGAATTGACAATAATACCAATGCGTTAGGTTTGATCTAAGGCGAATACGCATAACGCAAGCATCTAGCGGCCAAAATGACCGCTGATGCCATTGTTATATGCGACTATCTTTGATTGTGGCGGCTTCTTTTTTGAAGACTGTCGCCCTTTGTGCGGTTGACATTAGTATTCAAGGCCTGAAGGTTTCTTGTAGCATCTGAACCGCCTTTTGCGACTGGTTTAATATGATCCACTTCCCAACCTTGCCTGGAAGTTTTCCCATATGAAGATTTATTCATTACATTTCCGTATGGGTCTTGTCGAAACTGCCCTGAATCTTTTCCCGGAATTGATTTAGCGTTTTCCCATACTTTGTTAATCTGATCTTGCTTTACCATATCTGTTCACCAAATAATTAGAGTTAAGGATGAGCCAAAATACAACATAATTGTGTAAATTGACGTATTCAGACACAGCATATTGAGTTTCTTTGCGCTTTTTCAAGTGCTGCGGTTACATTGCACATAACGACCAAACTCAGCAGCGGCGTTAGCCGTCCGCTGAAGTGATTTGTCAGGTTTACAAACCAGATGAATCAGTTTTCTCACTCTCAACTATTATTCTTCCATTTTCAGCCAGTTGTTCTAACTTCTTATCCTTGTAACGTATATCAAGAGTTACATCCATAAACCCACTACATTTTGTCCGATAACGCATTATATCACGGGTCCAAGTTCCCAGTGCAACTGGTGGGTTGATACATAAAAGACTTTTAACTCATTTTTAAATTGGCGCGCCCGGAAGGATTCGAACCTCCGACCCCCTGGTTCGTAGCCAGGTACTCTATCCAGCTGAGCTACGGGCGCAATGGCTTTTTTGTACGGCGGATAAATTATTTGTATCAGTCATATCCGGTCACATGGCGGAGAGAGAGGGATTCGAACCCTCGATACGGGATAAACCGTATACTCCCTTAGCAGGGGAGCGCCTTCAGCCGCTCGGCCACCTCTCCGTAAAATCATTATTAACCCAAGGCCACTACTGAATAATCAAGATGGCAGGCAAGCATACCCACCACTCGTATGACAGTAAATAAAAATTATCTATCGAACGGCGTGTAAAGTTATATCAATCATCGTCTCGCTCTCCATCGTCCTGCTCGTTCTGGATCCGATCATAAATTTCTTCACGATGAACACCGACTTCCTTGGGCGCGTTGACACCAATGCGGACCTGATTACCCCTTATGCCGAGAACAGTGACTGTGACCTCATCACCAATCATTAATGATTCGCCTACCCTGCGTGTTAATATCAACATTACTTTATCTCCTCAAACTTCCTTATTGGACTTACATGATTCTAGTCTATCTCTATGGCTAAATCCTGATCAATACCGCCCGACTCAAAATCGGCACTACCTCCCAGATTAAATTCTGAATGCAGAGTTCTTACCCCCAATTCCAGATACTTCTCATCGACAACAACAGATACTTTTATTTCGGAAGTGGATATCATTCTGATATTGATGCCCTCCCTGGAAAGGGCATGGAACGCCCTGCTGGCAATCCCCGCATGTGAGCGCATGCCCACACCCACTACGGAAATTTTTACAATATTGGCATCACCGATCACATCAGCGGCATCCAGTCCCCCGGCTATCTTCTTCAGAATATCCAGTGCCTTTTGATAATCATTCCGATTCACGGTAAAAGTAAAATCAGTCGTGTTATCAATACCAACGTTTTGCACAATCATATCGACTTCGATATTGGCGTCTGCGATCGGACCAAGAATGCGATACGCAATCCCGGGTTGGTCCGGCACGCCGACGACCGTTAACTTTGCTTCATCCCTATTATGTGCAATACCTGAAATAAGTGCTTGTTCCATATTTTCGTCCTCTGCTGCAATCAGCGTTCCTTCTCCCTCCTCAAACGAGGATAACACCCGAAGTCCCACATTATACTTTCTGGCAAATTCAACGGAACGTATCTGCAACACTTTGGAACCTAAACTCGCCATCTCCAGCATCTCTTCATAGGTGATGAAATGCAGTCGCCGGGCTTCCGGTTCAACGCGGGGATCAGCCGTGTAAACACCATCTACGTCTGTAAAAATATGACATTCATCCGCTTGCAGTGCTGTAGCCATAGCCACGGCGGTGATATCAGATCCTCCTCTACCGAGAGTGGTTATACTTCCATACTCATCAACGCCTTGAAAGCCCGCGATAACAACAACCTCTCCCGCCTCAAGAGTTCTTTTCACTCTAACGGTATCAATATCAATAATTTTTGCTTTATTGTGCACACTGTCAGTACGTATACGAACCTGGGCACCGGTAAAAGATCGCGCCCGGCAATTCCGCGCCTCAAGTGCCATACTCAACAATGCGATAGTCACCTGCTCACCGGTGGACAGCAACACATCCATTTCTCGCAGGCTTGGCTGTCCTGATATTTCATGCGCCAAACCAAGCAACCGGTTTGTTTCACCGCTCATGGCAGAAACCACTACCACCACATCATGTCCATCAGACCGCGCTGCCACGACCTTCTCGGCCACAGCCTGTATGCGTCCAACACCGCCCACTGAGGTTCCACCAAATTTTTGTACTAATAACGCCATATCTTCCCTAACCGTCTTGAAGTATACCTCATATGGGGTAGATTGTGAGGTATTTGGAGAGGCAGGGATTCTAGCGGAAATGGCAGGATCGGGGAATCCTGTCTCTTTGGATCATCCTTGAAAATCAAAATACTTTTGTCTTAACCCATAGTCTTGTTTGAATCAGTCCTGCGTTTCGAGCTTGTCTCGCACCCAATCTGAAACACTCGCGAGTGCCGAGTCAAGTTCGGCCGGATTATTGCCCCCGGCCTGTGCCAGATCCGGACGCCCTCCGCCTTTTCCTCCAACTTTCTGTGCGACAAAATTAACCAACTCTCCGGCCTTTATACTGCCAGTAGTATCTTTGGTTACACCCGCTATCAAACTCACCTTATCACCCTGTGTGGACGCTAAAACCAGGACCGCTGTGCCTAACTTATTCTTGAGTTGATCTACCGTGTTTCTGAGCATATTCAAATCCACACTTCCCATCCTTCTGGCAAGAACTTTAATACCTCTGATGTCCTCCGCCTCTGCCGCCATATCACGACCCATATTAATCGCCTGTTTTGCCTGCAACTCCAGCAGCGTTTTTTCAAGGTCGCGTGTTTCTTCAAGTTGTTGTTCCAGACGTGACACAACAGACGCACGATCTGCTTTCAGTAATCGCGTCATGTCATTTAACTTTTGTTCACTCTCATTAACCCAATCGAGCGAACCTTCACCGGTGACTGCCTCGATTCGGCGGACACCTGCCGCCACACCCGACTCGGAAATAATCTTCATCAAGCCGATATCTCCGGCACGACTCACGTGTGTGCCTCCACATAACTCTATCGAGAATTCCCCACCTATTTTAAGCACCCGAACTGATGCGCCATATTTCTCACCAAAAAGTGACATGGCACCGGATTTTTTAGCATGCTCAAGCGACATGATATTGACTTCTGTTGTCTGGTTTTCAAGGATGTGTTGATTCACTAATGCCTCAATCTGAACACATTGCTTTTTGCTCACTGACTCATTATGTGAAAAATCAAAACGCAGCCTTTCTGCACTGACGAGAGAACCTTTCTGGGTCACATTCTTACCCAGTACTTTTCTCAACGCAGCGTGTATTAAATGCGTTGCCGAGTGATTACGCATAATATTTATGCGCCGACCTTGATCAATACTACAGTGCACTGATTGTCCGACTTTTAATGTTCCGACTTGCAAGGCTCCCAGGTGTACGAAGGCTGTTCCCCGTTTCTGTGTATCGCTGACATCAAACAGAGCATCAGCAGTGGACAACCTTCCTGTATCACCCACCTGACCGCCTGACTCGGCATAAAAAGGTGTTGTGTCGAGTATCACACCGCCTGACTCTCCAGCCTTCAATAGCTCAACTGATTTGCCGTCACGATATAAAGCACTCACAGTTGCTGCATGGATCGATTCCCGCGACAGAATGTCATAGCCATTGAACTCTGTTTGTAAATCTATCTCCGGTAGTGCGGACATATCAGCATCGAATTTACCGGCGGCACGCGCACGAGCTCGTTGTTGTTCCATGGCTTTTTCAAAGCCATCATAATCCACCGTTAAACCACGTTCGCGTCCCATGTCTGCCGTTAGATCAGCAGGAAACCCGTAGGTATCATAGAGTTTAAATACGTCTTCTCCCGCAATCATGGAACCCTGCACACCATCCATGACCCGTTCACAGTATCTTAACCCCTGTTCCAGAGTCTCGGCGAATCGTTCCTCCTCTTGCAGAAGCACCTGGCTGATATGTTCACAATTCTCGTTCAGTTCCGGGTAAGCATCGCCCATTAATTCGCTCAAAGGTCGTACCAGTTCATAAAAGAACGGTTCTGTGGAGAAAAATTTGCTTCCATGTCTGACAGCACGTCGAATGATTCGACGCAATACATAACCACGACCCTCGTTGGACGGTAACACACCGTCTGCAACTAGAAACGCACAGGAACGAATATGATCCGCAATCGCTCGCGCCGCAACTTCCATAGCCTTTAATGCCTCTTCATCAAAATCTTTAACTGAATCGCCGCGTGAACAGGTGCGAACATTTAGGCGACCAACTCCCCCTGTACTTCTAAACAGGTCTTTGATAGATGCTATCAGTGGTTCAAAAAGATCAATATCATAATTATTATGTTTATCTTGAACCACAGCAGTAATACGTTCCAGACCCATACCGGTATCAACCGAAGGTGACGGTAGCGGATTTAATTTCCCCTGGGCATCACGATTGTATTGAGTAAAAACAAGATTCCAGATCTCGACATAGCGATCACCCTCCTGGTCGGGACTGCCAGGAGGTCCGCCGGGAATATTCTCGCCATGATCAAAAAATATTTCCGTGCAAGGTCCGCAGGGACCTGTATCCCCCATCTGCCAGAAGTTATCTTTTTCACCACAACGACTCAATCGATCTTTTGCAATGCCTATCTCATGCAACCAAATATCCGCAGCCTCATCATCATTTTCAAAAACGGTTATCCAAAGTTTCGACTCCGAAATGCTTAACTCTCTGGTCAAAAAATCCCAGGCATAGGTAATAGCTTCACGCTTGAAATAATCACCAAAACTGAAGTTTCCCAACATCTCAAAAAAAGTATGATGACGTGCTGTGTATCCAACATTTTCAAGATCGTTATGTTTGCCTCCCGCACGAACGCAACGTTGCGCACTCACCGCCCTGGTGTATGGACGTTTGTCCAGACCAAGGAAAACATCCTTGAATTGCACCATTCCGGCATTGGTAAATAACAAGGTCGGATCATTTTCCGGGACCAAGGGGCTACTCACCACGATTTCATGGTCTCTCTCATGGAAATAATCGAGAAAGGCCTGGCGTATCTCGGCACTACTTTTTTTCATTATTATTTTTTAATCTTCGACCGTTCCAAATGCTTGTTTGATCTGCTCGTTGGTAAAACCGAGATATTGCAAAAATCGGGATTGTTTCATTTTCTCCGAATAACTTTTGGGGACAAGTTCACCATATTTTTTTTCGCGGGCCTGACGCGCTCGTTCATCCCATTGCACGTCATTTGCCCGAAGATGTGAGGAAATCCGTTCATCACCAATACTTCTTTGACGGAGTTCTTGTCGAATCCGAACCGGTCCAAACCCTCGTTGCTGACGACTGCGAACATAGGCCTCAGTAAAACGATCATCACTCTGCCAATCTTCAACCTGAAGCTGTTTGATAACTGCCAGAACTTCATCATGGCGATTATATTTTTTATTCAGCTTACGTTGCAGCTCACTGAAGCCATGCTCCCGCGTTGACAGCAAGCGCATCGCCTGATCGCGAATCACTGCAATCTCCTGGCTCAAACTTCTGCCTCCTCCGGCACTGCCGCCTTCTCGTCGGCACCCGAAATCGCAACATCAACATCAGGCATCACGCGCTTACGAATACCCGTCTCGATCTCATCGGCAATAGCGGGATTCTCCTTTAGAAAGAGCCTGGCATTGTCCTTACCCTGGCCAATGCGCTCACCTTTATAGCTATACCAGGCACCGGCTTTCTCAATCAGTTCATGTTGCACACCAAGCGCGATAATTTCACCCTCTCTGGAGATACCTTCGCCATAAAGAATATCGAAAATCGTTTCCTTGAAAGGAGGAGAGACTTTATTTTTAACCACTTTTACGCGTGTTTCATTACCAATGATTTCATCACCTTTCTTGAGTGCACCAATACGTCTAATATCCAGTCGCACCGATGCATAAAATTTAAGTGCATTACCACCCGTCGTCGTTTCCGGGTTACCGAACATAACGCCGATCTTCATACGGATCTGATTAATGAAGATCACCATGGTATTCGAGCGTTTAATATTTGCTGTTAATTTACGCAGTGCCTGCGACATCAGTCGTGCCTGCAAACCCATGTGGCTCGCACCCATGTCACCCTCAATTTCAGCTTTCGGTGTCAGGGCCGCCACAGAATCTATGATGATCACATCGACTGCGCCCGAGCGTACCAGCATATCGGTAATTTCCAACGCTTGTTCACCCGTATCCGGCTGCGAGACCAGTAAATCATCAATCTGTACACCCAGCTTGCCTGCATACACCGGATCCAGGGCATGCTCGGCATCAACAAACGCCGCCGAGCCGCCGAGCTTTTGAATTTCGGCAGCGACATGTAATGACAACGTGGTTTTCCCTGAGGACTCCGGTCCATAAATTTCTATAACCCGACCCCGAGGAAATCCACCGACACCTAACGCAATATCCAGGCCGAGAGAACCGGAGGATACCGCCTCAATATCATGTGTCACACCGATATCGCCCATACGCATAACAGCACCTTTGCCAAACTGCTTTTCAATCTGACCCAGTGCCACTGATAGTGCTTGTTTTTTGCTGTCTTTCACCGCTGCTATAGCCATCTTCATTCTCCATTCATACGCTAAAAGTTTGTACTTGGGTTTGCTTGCCATTCTTCGGAATGGCTGACTTGATTGAAACTATAGACAATATATTTAATTATGTCAATATAATTTATTGATATTAATATTTTATACTATGTCATAAATTATATATAGACCTCGCGAGATTTAGTATAGTGATTATGGGCTTGATACTTTGCACATAGGGTACTGACAAATAACATGCTAAACGAAATAAAACGGGCGAATCGTCAACGGTTACAATATATTGAATTAATGGCCTATTACACGGGTGTCGTCACCCGCAGTAAGCTTGCCAAAACATTTGGATTATCGGACGCAGCGGCCACGAAAGATCTAAAATTCTATAGTGACATTGCCCCTGATAACCTGCACTACAAACACAGTGTGTTCGGATTTGTACCCACACCCATTTTCAACGAAGTTTTTGCAGATCTGTCTCCAGCGACCGTCCTGCCCATGATCGAGACTAATCTTACTGTCAACGCCGCCCCGGATCTGGATAGTGATGTCTTTGGTATTCCTGTCGATGGCCTGTCTCTGCCGAATCGATTACCGGATAAGGCCGTGCTCGCACAGATCACACGCGCCATACACAACCGTAAGAAACTACAGGTTAGTTACCATTCACTTTCAAAAAACAGCACGCATAACAATAGAGTGATAGAACCACATGCGTTAGTCAATACAGGCTTTCGTTGGCACGTCCGTGCCTACAACGAAAACACTTTTGATTTCAGGGATTTTGTCCTGTCACGATTTGAAAATGCGCACTGTCAGGATGAGCCTGCTGAATCCAGTGCTCAATACGATGACGATTGGGTGGAAATCCTTAACCTGCAATTGACCCCACACCCGAACCTGGACGATGCAAATCGGAACAGCCTGTTAATTGATTACGGTGCTGAAAATGATTTGATTGAAATTAAAATCAGACGCGCATTGATCGGCTATTTACTACAACAGTTATCGGTCGATACCACGGCAAACCATTCATTGAATCCCGACAAGTATCAACTGATTATTGTAAACCGCGACGAAATAGAACCTTTCGCGGGATGGGCATTTAACTAAAACTGTATCTTGAGAATCCTTGCCGTCCAGGTGGGCAGGGTCGCTGATGTGTTTGTCGATAAACTCTCTGGCTTGCCTGACTTCAAGACGCTTGCAGATCCTGGCAGGGACAACACCAGGCCCAAAGAAAAAGTCGCTCGACCGAAAAACTATCAGAAAAATATGTTAAGTATAAACCCGACAAACACAGGTGCTGGATAGAAATGGAGGCATGACGTGAGAGCCAACGCCCGAATAATATTTTACTGCACAGCTTCTTGTTTATTTAATTCGATTCCCTGGCTATGCAGATATGCATCATAACCACCGCTGAAATTAACCACGCCTGCAACTGTTAATTCAATAATACGTGTGGCTAAAGATGACACAAACTCGCGATCATGACTGACAAAAATTGATGTACCTGCATAATTATCCAGGGCAAGATTAAGGGCTTCAATAGACTCCATATCCAAATGATTCGTGGGCTCATCCATTAGCAAAATGTTTGGGGTTTGCAGCATGAGTTTGCCGAACAGCAAACGGGCTTCCTCTCCACCGGAAATTACCTTGACAGACTTTTTGCCCTCGTCACCGGAAAATAGTAAACGACCCAGTATGCCGCGAATGACCTGTTCATCATCAGTTGGTTTTCCCCATTGTTGCATCCAATCGAACAAGCTCATATCTTTTTCAAATTCACTACCATGTTCCTGAGCGAAATATCCAATGGCGGCATTTTCAGACCATTTAATCTGGCCACTGTCAGCTTGCGTTTCACCCATTAAACAATTCAGTAATGTTGTTTTACCAATACCATTTGGACCGATAATCGCGACACGTTCACCGACTTCAATATGCAAATCCAGATCGCTGAAAAGAGGAACCTGATCAAAACTTTTACCCAGCCCTTCCACTTCCAACGCCAGACGATATAGCTTTTTGTTCTGCTCAAATCGAATAAAGGGACTCACACGACTGGAAGGCTTGATATCTTCCAATTCAATTTTCTCTATCCTTCTGGCACGCGATGTCGCCTGCTTTGCCTTTGATGCGTTGGCCGAAAACCGGCTCACGAAGGTTTGCAACTCCGCTATTTCCGCTTTCTTTTTGGCATTACTCAATAACATCCTCTCTCTTACCTGGGTCGATGCAATCATGTAATCATCATAATTGCCGGGGTAAACCTTGACTTCGCCATAATCAATATCCGCGATATGTGTACAAACACTGTTCAAAAAATGGCGATCATGGGAAATAATTATCATGGTGCTTTTGCGTTCGTTAATGATATTTTCCAACCATCGGATGGTATTGATATCCAGGTTATTGGTCGGCTCGTCCAATAACAAAATATCGGGATCAGAAAAGAGTGCTTGCGCCAACAAAACACGCAGTTTCCAACCAGGTGCGATTGCATTCATCAGACCTGCATGTTGTTCAACAGGAATACCAACACCGAGCAGAATTTCTCCAGCGCGGGATTCAGCGCTATAGCCGTCCATTTCCCCAAATTCAGCCTCCAGCTCAGCGACTCTCATGCCTTCATCCTCGCTCATGTTTTCCAGCGCATAAATACGTTCGCGCTCTTCCTTGACGACCCAAAGCTCAGCATGACCCATGATGACGGTATCCAGAATCGTATATTCCTCAAATGCAAATTGATCCTGCCGCAATTGACCAATGCGTGCATTGGGGGCGGTAGAGAAATTACCCGAACCGGGTTCTTGCTCACCACCAAAAACTTTCATCAGGGTTGATTTGCCACAGCCATTGGCACCAATCAATCCATAACGATGGCCTTTACCAAATTTGACTGAAACATTCTCAAATAAAGGTTTGGATCCGAATTGCATGGTGAGATTCGCTGTAACGATCAATGTATTATCCACCCGTGATTTTAAAAGCGGCGCATTGTCGCATAAACCAGACTTCGTTTGCAGTGCTACATTAATAAACTCATGCTGCATGAGGCGAAACAATATGTAGATTAAGTCGGTTATTCTTTAATTTGGAGTATGCGAGTAATATGACACAGAAATAGAAGCTGATTCTGCTAAAAAATTACCGAAACAATGGATTAACCCGGTTTAGTCGGTTTGACCAAAGCCCTGAATAACACAAGAGATATAGATATGGTTGAGAAAAAAATAAATATTTCACAATTAATTACCGAAGCTAAAAATGGCGATCTCACCGCGCAATTAACGCTTGCCGGTATTTATGATGAGGGTCCGGGAGAGGAACAGGATCTTGGTCTGGCCGCACGCTGGTTTTTACAGGCGGCCAAACAGGGATTTGCCGGTGCTCAGTCAAGTATCGGTGAAAAATATCTACATGGTCATGGCGTTGAAAAAAATTATGAACAAGCGGTTTACTGGCTAAACAAGGCAGCCGAACAAAATAGTGCAGATGGCCTGGCAAATCTTGCGTGGTGTTACCACAATGGCCTTGGTGTCGAACAAGACTATCAGAAGGCGGTTCAAGGTTATCGAAAAGCCGCTCGATTCGGGCATGTGCATGCATGGTACAACCTTGGTTACATCCATGCGCATGGCTACGGTGTCGAACAGGATATTCAAGAAGCATTCAAATGGTATAAAAAAGCTGCAGATGAAGGTAACGTCAAGGCACAATTGAATCTTGGAGCGCTATACGCTGAAGGCAACGGGGTGGAAAGGAATGACATTGAAGCAGTGGAATGGTACAGAAAGGCAGCCGAACACGGTTACGACAAGGCGCTATATAACCTGGCCTTGATGTATGTCAAGGGTCATGGGGTTCCTCAAAATTATCAGGAAGCCGGAAAGTTGTTGCATGATGCGGCACAACAGGGCTATTCGCGGGCGCAATACTATTTGGGACATCTTTATTTAAATAGTTTGGGCGTTGAAAAAGATATTGAGCAGTCCCGTGCGTGGATTTTGAAGTCTGCAAAACAAGGTTATGCGAAAGCGCAATATCAGTTGGCCAAGTCGCTTATGAGCGAAGCCGAAACTGAAAGTGATTTTACGGAAGCGCTTACATGGTTTCTTCATGCAGGAGAACAGGGATATATAAAAGCTCAATATTATTTGGGGATGATGTATGCCAATGGTTCAGGCGTGGAACAAAGCAACACGAAAGCATATAGCTGGTTCTATGCAGCGGCCGATGACTCCAGAGCAAGTGAGGCAATGAAAAAAATCGAGAAGAATTTGCGGCCCGGGGAATTAGCTGAAGCCATGGAAGAGGGCAAGCGTTTATCAATCACGCAAGCAGGGGATGCTCTGATGACTGACACCGGCGAACATAGCAAGACAGCCATGACCCAATATTGAAGAATGAACGTCAGAACGCTCCATCAATGCAAAAACTTTATTTTTGATGAGTTTTGTCTTTAATACTTCGGATACAGGGAATCCATGTTCAGTGTCATGCGTGGTTCGCAGAGTGCTGACGAACCAATTATCTTGCTTGAGCATTAACATTTAGCAGATCATGAATTTTTCCCGTTGGTCTTGCTGATTCCGGCAGATCATTAACGCCTGCAGGCATACATTATATGCTTTCACATTGACCATCAGTTCTCTGACCATGTTCAACAACTTCAACAGGGATACCGGGTGGTTGAAAATTATTTCCCGGCTCGATAGCACATGCTGCACCCATGCCCGCCGAAGCTGAGCGCGTTTCGATCCATTTTTCAATATCTTGATGGTAATGTGCTCATCAGTATCTCTAGGTTTTTGGAAGTGTCACTCCAATTTGCCCCTGATACTTGCCCGCACGATCTTTATACGAGGTTTCACAGACTTCACTGGATTCAAAAAAGATCATCTGTGCAACGCCTTCATTGGCATATATCTTTGCCGGTAATGTCGTTGTATTGGAAAATTCCAGGGTCACATGACCCTCCCATTCCGGTTCCAGCGGGGTGACGTTGACGATGATACCGCAACGTGCATAAGTTGATTTACCCAAACAAATCGTCAGCACATTCCTCGGTATTCGGAAATATTCAATGGTTCTGGCCAGAGCAAATGAATTCGGCGGAATGATACATACATCCGAGTCTACATCGACAAAACTTGTCGGATCAAAATTCTTGGGATCCACAACCGCTGAATTAAGATTGGTAAAAACCCTGAATTCCGTGGCACAACGAACATCGTAACCATAGCTGGAAGTACCATAAGAAACGATTCTACCCGACTCATCCTCCTTGATCTGCCCTGCTTCAAATGGCTCGATCATGTCTTCAGTCTCCGCCATACGGCGTATCCATGTGTCTGCTTTAATTGTCACATCTTTATTCCTGTTTGCATGTTCCTGTTTCGGGAACGCCTAGCTCCAGCTCGGCATTGGCAACCCCTAATTATTTTCAACCACAATTTTGGGAAATTTTCCCGAATAGTCTTTTGTCATCATTGAAAGTCTTGCCGATGCTTTTCTTGCAATCTCGCGGTAGAGTAACGCGATATCCGAATCAGGCTCAATCGCGACCGTCGGTTTACCGACGTCCAGCCCTTCGCGGATCCTGATATCCAAAGGCAAAGAACCCAGCATATCCACATCGTATTGTTTCGACATATGGGCGCCGCCGCCTGCGCCAAAAATGTGTTCTTCATGTCCGCATTCGCTGCATATGTGTGTGCTCATATTTTCAATGATCCCCAGGACAGGGACATCCACTTTCTCAAACATTTTGAGTGCTCTGCGGGCATCCAGCAAAGCAATATCTTGCGGCGTTGTCACAATGACGGCGGCACTCACCGGGATCTTCTGGCACAGCGTTAGTTGTATGTCACCCGTCCCCGGCGGTAGATCAATAATCAAATAATCCAGATCATGCCAATTGGTATCGCTTAACAACTGCTCTAACGCACCGGTCACCATCGGTCCGCGCCAAATCATCGGCGTGTCCTCATCGATCAAATAACCGATCGACATGGATTGAATCCCGTAAGACACCTTGGGTTCAACGGTTTTGCCATCTGTAGAATCCGGTTTGCCGCTCAGACCCAACATTCTCGGTTGGCTCGGTCCGTAAATATCGGCATCCAGAATACCGACCCTGGCGCCCTCCACCTGCAATGCCAGCGCCAAATTGATTGATGTGGTTGATTTCCCAACGCCGCCCTTACCGGAGGCAATCGCAATAGTATTCTTAACATTGGCCAATGTTTGTACGCCTTTCTGCACTGCGTGTGCGGCGATTGCGGTTTCAATCTCTATGGCAACTTTACCGATGCCTGATATCCTGCCCAATTCTTCCGCCAGTACCTGCTTCAGTATTTCATGATAACCATCGGCGGGAAAACCCAGTGACAGTATCAAATTAACATCAGCATCCGTTATCTGCATGGACTTGATCACGCCTGCCGAGACCAGGTCTTGTCCCATGCATGGCTCTATATAACTTTTAAGTTGTGTTTCAGTGCTTTCTCGTGTGATTTCAGTCATTATCCAGGTGATCCGGTTATCGTGATATTGTCCGTCAATTACTTTTGCGGGTGGTGATTCTACCTTTTCGCGCCTTCAGCTTCACCCTAAACCGCAATAATGGTAACTTACTCTGCTGTTTTCCATAAATGGATTTGTGCTACAAGATTTATCTCACAAGGTATCCAACATTGTCATGACTGACACACAGAAAACATTATTCGTTACCAGCGCCCTGCCCTACGCCAATGGTCCGATCCATATCGGTCACCTGGTAGAGTACATTCAGACGGACATCTGGGTACGATTCCGGAGAATGCAGGGGCATCAATGCTACTACATCTGTGCGGATGATGCCCACGGCACGCCGATCATGCTACGTGCACAGGAAGAAGACATCCCCCCCGAAACACTCATAGAAAAAATCAGTCAGGAACATCAAGCCGATTTCGCCGATTTTGCAATTGCATTCGACCATTTTCACAGTACCCATTCTGATGAAAATCGGGAACTGGTCTGCATGATTTATGCGCGACTGCGTGATGCAGGACATATCAGCAAGCGCAACATTAAACAGGCTTACGATCCCGAAAAAGAAATGTTTCTGCCGGATCGATTCATTCGTGGCACCTGTCCAAAATGCGGGGCGGAAGATCAATATGGCGATAACTGCGAGGTTTGCGGTGCCACGTACAGCGCGACGGAACTGCTCAATCCGGTCTCTGCTGTTTCAGGTACCACGCCGATTGAGAAAGCATCCGAACACTATTTTTTCAAGCTATCCGACTTCAAGGATATGTTGTATGACTGGACACGTGCAAACCATTTGCAACAAGAAGTTATGCATAAACTGGATGAATGGTTTGCAACAGGTTTACAAGATTGGGACATCTCCAGGGATGCGCCCTATTTCGGTTTTGAAATTCCCGATGCGCCTGGCAAGTATTTTTATGTCTGGCTGGATGCACCGATTGGTTACCTGGCCGGCATGAAGTCTTTGTGCGAACAAAAAAATCTGGATTTTAACGAGTTTATCAAAGCCGACAGTAACGTTGAAATGCACCATTTTATCGGCAAGGACATCATTTATTTCCACGCACTTTTCTGGCCCGCCATGCTCAAAGGCAGTGGCTTACGTACACCGAGCACGGTCAATGCGCACGGTTTTCTCACGATCAACGGCGAAAAAATGTCGAAATCCAGAGGCACGTTTATCAAGGCACGGACTTATCTGCAACATCTTAATCCTGAGTACCTGCGATATTACTTTGCAGCAAAACTGGGCGATGGCATTGATGATATTAATCTCGATTTTGATGATTTCAAGGCGCGTGTGGACAGTGACTTGATAGGTCAATATGTAAACATTGCAAGTCGTGTGTCCGGCTTTCTCACCAAACACTTCCAGGGTGAAATTAATTACACCGAAAAATTCCAGGATATAGTTCAAATTGGTTACGAAGAAAAACCCCGGGATCCCGAAAGCGAATCTGATGAAGAACTCCGCTTTTGCGCAAATGAATACGGTGGTCTGCAACAGCTTTTTAACCGGGGCATCCCCACAATAGCGGAAGCATATTCCAACAAAGAGTATTCAAGCGCTTTACGCGAAATTATAGGGCTTGCTCATGCTACAAATACAACGATTAACACTTGCCAACCATGGGAACTGGTGAAGCAGAAAGAAATGCGTCTCCTGCAAGCCGTTTGCTCGCAAACACTTGGTTGCTTCAAGTGTCTGACCATGCTCCTTGCCCCGATCCTGCCATCAGTTGCACGTGAGGCGGAAACATTTTTAAACATTCCCGAACTCACCTGGGAAAATAAATTTTCCGGACTTAAACCCGGCCATAAAATTAACCCATACCAACCACTGATGACCAGAGTGGACAGGAAAAAAATCGACGCGATGATAGATGACAGCAAGGCAGACATGACAGCAACAGAAAAGAACGCTGATAATACATCCACCGCCGCACCAGGTCCCTTGCATGAGGCTCCCGTCGCCGACCTTATCTCGATGGATGACTTTACAAAAATCGACTTGCGTATTGCCAAAATTGTCAAGGCGGAACATGTTGCGGGTGCGGACAAATTACTGCAATTAACCCTGGATATCGGCGGCGAAACACGCAATGTGTTCGCCGGAATCAAATCAGCCTATAGCCCCGGGGACCTTGAAGGCAGACATACTGTAATAGTGGCAAATCTGGCACCGCGCAAAATGCGTTTCGGCCTTTCTGAAGGCATGCTGCTCGCGGCAGGCCCCGGAGGCGACGATTTATTCATTTTGAGTCCCGATAAAGGCGCGATGCCCGGGATGAGAGTAAAGTAAACTTAAAAGTGTAAAGATCGCGACTTGGTCTGACAGCTTTCGTATTCGTGATACGGGGGCTTGCTCACGACTATCCCGGGCAATCCCTCGTTCAGTGCGGTCACAACGAATATCGGCGCACGCTTGCGATAGTGGGGCAATAGACAGACCGCTCATTGCACAGGCTTTGCAGAGGCCTGGCGGGTTCAGTTCAGCGACACATTGCGCTTATTGCGGGATAAAGACGAGTGCAATCTCGGCACCCGGGTGATCGGCTGAAGAGTGTTTATCGTCTCGGGCGTTAAGCGATACAAGCGGGGATGCACAATGCAATGGCGGCACAGCGTCTGCGTGTGCTGTCATTCCGGGAGACACAGGGTTTGACCGCCACCCCTGAGCACAGCGGTAACAGTCGCCGGAAAGCGCACCGTGCGCAAGGTTGGGTGGGCCTACCGGTCAACAGTACCGAAGCAGAGGCGTTCTCAAGGTTCACGAAGACTGACGGTTTGCAGCGCTCAATCGGTTGAACCAAAAACCGGCGGATGGGCGAATCAAATACAACGGCATATGCCCACAAAGAGCCGGGATTATTCACCACCTGTACAGTGTGTGATCAATCACAACAAACAGTGCGATCTGTGGTGTGGTTCACGATATGATGTATTTAATACTGCGCGGATAATGGTACAATTGACAGCATAGCAATCTGGATGACTGACTAGAGAGAACTTGACATATGTTGACAAAACGACTTAGACTTAACGCACCACGCACCACGCACCACTTAAACATAACACGTGGAAGTGGTGCCACCACCGCAATACTCACGCAGACCGCTGCGCCACCAGCCCCCGGCATAACTGGTCCATGACCGAACGCACCGCATGCGTGACCGTGGATGGAGGGAGTGCCCGACATAAGGTTCTGCATCGTCTGACGCATGGATGCCGTCCGCAGATCCACGGCAAGGTAGCGTGCTGGAACCGCCGCTTAAGCGAAGTGTTGACGGACCGCAACAGAAGCAACACCCGCTGCGTTGACGGCGACCCGCGCAATACTCCACAGCACCGCCTGCATCAAGAGGCAAAAACGTACACGCTCACGGGTATGACGAGGCAACTGCGGCCGACCGCCGAACGGTCGGGGGCCTGGCGCGGGATGATAGCCGCCGTCGCCCTAATGACGGCATGGGTAAGCCCGGCGGCACTGGCGACGGCTCCGCTTGCGGACAGTTTTCGGGTGGCGGGGGTGCCCTTCAGCGATTATATCATCCCGGATACAGGCGGTAGCGGCCACACGTATAATCTGGGCGGCGGTCTCACAAGCCGCTCCGCAGATGGTGACGGCATCTCCAATTTTGCCTACCTGAACGGGAACAACAACACCCAAGTCGGCAACAATGTAGTCGTCGTGCCGTGGTTCATAAAGAGTAACAATATCCACGACGATCATAGTGGTAATGCCAGCGGGAATCAAAATATTAATACCCCTGGGGGCGACAACTGGGAATTTACTCGGTCCCCCAGCAATTGCAGCACAAATGGCAGGATTACTGACGATATCGTAAGCGAGACTTGCGGGATTGATATGCGACCTGACATTTTTTCTGGTGCCAGTGGTCCTTTTCCCATCGCCCGCCAAGTGCGCAATCCGAGACTGGACGTCACGGTCACCGTCTATGACGCGGACGGGCAAGCATTCACCGCCCGCTGCCGCAGAAACAACAGCAGCCCGCAGTCCTATATTGAGCGAGGCGGCGCTGACAGCCTGCTCCGCCCGACGAGAACAACAGTGCAAAACGATGCCCGCTGCCATACCCCGCAAGCGGTGGTCAATACATACAACGCAGGCAATATCGGCACATCACTACTACATCCTGATTTCAACGCCCCGATGTACACAAAAGGAAATCCGGACACGGCATCGTACACCTACACCGGGTCAATCAATAATGAGACCGTGACGACCCGGCGGAGGTGCAGTGTCAACGTCGTCGGCACTCCCGGCCCAAACACCCCCTGCCCGGACGGCACCAATCCGGTCCTATACCCGGAGTCCGGGCATCCGACCGGCGGGTGGAGGCCGCTAGACATGTCGGCGATTATCAGCCCGACCACGCTGGAGGCGTCGTATGACCGGCATGTAGGGTCCGGCAACAGCGCGGTCAATTACCGAACCGCCATAAGCAGGGCGTTCCCGACCTTCGCCAGCTTCCTCGCCGCCTGGAATGCAGGCGACAACGACTGGCACAACCCGTTTACCGGGGGCTTCACCACTATTCCAGGACCGGGACGGGCGGTTACAAGTGGAAGAAACTTGACTTGAGTGACGATTCATTGTAGGGCTGGCATCGCATCAGTTCGTACGTTCTCAAACGAAACATTCGACATAGTATATTCTTCCCGGCCAGGTCTGCGTACCCTGTGTCAATCCACCCCTTACGACCTCACCAAGCAGTCTGTGGCTGCGGCACTTCCTGATGTAAACTACAACGACGGCTGGGGCGCCTGGAGTGCGGGCAATATCACCGACAAGAACCAGACACGCACCTGTAATGCCGGGGCGGGCAGCCATTGTGCCAATGCCTACGACACCGACACCACCAACCACGGGCAAACCGAGGCCCGCCCGAGTGAGACCTTCTGGAATAACTATCTCGTCAACGGCCCGGCCGGGCATACCAATGCGACGGCAAGAAACGGAAGGGACATTGGACGCGTAGACCTTTCCCGCAATAGCAGCGATGGTCGGCTACAAGTCCAGCGTATTCTTCTTCGCCGAGAACTCTTTACGCCCTTACCTCTATACATCACTACTGACCAGGCAACCCCGAGCACCGGCAGACTCCTCGAAAATATAAGCCTGAAGTCCGGCCTGACCCGTCCGAACCTCTCATGGACCGCTATCCCGGGACCGGGAATCGTGTTTTACCGACCATCCGGCAGCAACAGGGTGCGCTTATTGGACACTTTATGTAACGCCAGCGGTGATTTAAGGGTACGCTCGGGGACCACGACCAACACCGAACAAACCGCACAAGCCAACTCGCCGCTGTGCAATATCGGAGCGAGTGCCGCAGCCATCACCAGGCAAGTCATCGGTGAACTGAGTGCCACCGACAACTATATTTATGCTGCGGCATCCGTGACATTAGGTGCCATCCAGGACAGTACCCCCAACACCCCGGCCAGGGTCGATGATATCTTGACCGCCGGTGCGCTGACTCATCCCACGTTGACCGTCAATATCAGCGCCCATCAATGGCAACGCTGCACCACTCAAAACTGTAGCAGTGCAACAGCTATCAGCCCGGGCGGCACGGCGGCGACCTACACGGTACAAGCGGCGGACCAGGGCAACTGGCTGCGGGTGCGGGTCACCCAGAGCGGGGATTTCAACGACACCCTGTTCTCCAATATCGTGCGGGCTGACCGTCGCGGTGCCATCGGCACACTCACCGGTACTGCCCGAGTCGGCGTCACACTGACGGCGGGGTCGGTCACCGACCCGGACGCCTCACCGAATACCGATGTCGGGACCATTACATATCAATGGCAGACAGCGACCGCCTCGGCGGGACCGTTTACCGCCGCACCGGGGACCAACAATACCGCCACGTACACCATTGCATCAGACCAATCACAAATAGGCAGTTGGTTGCGCGTGATGGCGAGTTATCCGAATGCGGGAGGCGATAGCCTGACGTCCGGCGCGGTAGCGGTCGCGGGTGTGCGGGTGTCGCAGACCGCGCTGAATGTCACCGAAGGGGGCACCACCACCAGCTATAACCTGGCGCTGGGCAGCCAACCGACCGACGCTGTGACGATTAGCGTCACCAGTGACAATGCCGCAGTGACCGCGACCGCGTCGCTGAGCTTTACCACGAGTAACTGGAATCAGGCGCAGACGGTAACCGTGACGGGTGCTGAAGACGCTGATACAGACAGCGAAAGCGGTGTGCAACTAACTCATACGGTCAGCAGCAACGATACGCTTTATGCCGGCGTGACATCGCCCGCCGTGACCGTGAATGTCACGGATAACGACGCACCGGGTGTGGTCGTGAGTACGGCCACGCTGGTGGTCGATGAGGGCGGCACTGGCGAGTATACGCTGAGGTTGGCGACCCAACCGACGCATGATGTCATGATTGCGGTGACCAGTAACAATGCCGCGGCAACCGTGAGTCCTGCGACCCTGACCTTCGACAGAGCTAACTGGAACCAGCCGCAGGCGGTGACCGTGACAGCTATTGAGGACGCGAATGCGACCAGCGAAAGCGGTGTGCAACTGAGTCATGCGGTGAGCAGCAGCGATACGCTTTATGCCGCCGTGACCCCGCGCGCCGTGACCGTGAGTGTCACGGATAACGACACGGCGGCGGTGACCGTGAGTACGGCCACGCTGGCGGTCAATGAGGGCGGCACCAACGAGTATACGCTGAGGTTGAATACGCAACCGACGCTTGCGGTCACGATTAGCGTGACCAGTGACCATGCTGCGGTGACCGTCAGTCCTGCGACCCTGAGCTTCGACATGAATACCTGGAACCAGGTGCAGACGGTGACGGTGATGGGTGTTGATGATGCTGATACGAATGACGCCAGCGGTGTGTCGCTCAGTCATGCCGTGACGAGTACAGATGCCGCTTATGGTGCCGTGACGGCGGCGGCGGTGTCTGTGACGGTGAATGATGATGATACTGAGGGTGTGACGGTGACACCGGGCAGGTTGACGGTGGGAGAAGGCGGGTCCGGCACCTATATGCTGGTGTTGACCAGCCAGCCGAGTATGGCTGTGACGATTGCGGTGAGCAATCCTGATACAGATGCGGTAACGGTGACGTCGACGGCGACACTGACCTTTACCGAGGACAACTGGAACAGTGCCCAAACGGTGACGGTGATGGGTGTACGGGACGCTGATGAGAACGATGAGCGCGTGCAACTGAGTCATACCGTGACGAGTATGGACGTCGCCTATCGTGCCGTGACAGCGGCGGCTGTGTCTGTGACGGTCACAGAGTTCAATCTTGATGTGGATGGCAGCGGTGGGACCGCGAATCAGATTGACGGGCTTATGATTGGTCGCTACTTGTTTGGTATTCGTGATATGGCGAGCTTGCTTGACACTATCCCGGGGAGTCCCTCGTTTAGTGAGATCAGTGCGAATATTGCAAGGGGGGTGGCCGGCGGTCGTCTTGATGTCGATGGCAGCGGCGGTGCTGCGAATCAGATTGACGGGCTGATGATAGGCCGCTATCTGTTTGGTATTCGTGATACGGCGGGCTTGCTTGATACTATCCCGGGCAATCCCTCGTTCAACGATGTAAGGACGAATATCGAGGCACTTTTGCAATAGTGGGTCAATAGACAGACCGCTCATTGCACAGGCTTTGCACAGGCATGACGATGCCGACACCTGGTTTGGGTTTCATGATCTTTTCTGTTATCGTGCTCACCTGACGCTCTCCTCTTTAAGTTGACCTGTCTGTGGCAGTCAGGGTCGTTGGCAATCGTCTATCGAATCTTGCATTCAACAGATCGGGAGTGTCAGATCGAGTCTAGATTTTTACATGGAAAACATTTTTCTTGTTCTGATTGGTTCTGCGCTGGTCAACAACATCGTTGTCGGTCACATGATAGGGGTTGACCCGTCTTTTGCATCGGCTCGAAGACATGATGCAGCCTGCGGACTCTCGGTCGTCATGCTGATTTTGTTACCGGTAACAACTGTCATTGCTTCTGCAACAACACAGTTCATATTGGTTCCACTGCAATTACAACATCTGCAAACTCTGGTCTTTGTATTGCTGATCATTACGACTGCCTGTGGTCTGGGCACGTGGTCGAATCCAGTGTTCAAACATCGAATGGATGTATTGCTGCCGCTCGCAGGTGTGAATGCAACAGTGCTCGGCACGCTGCTTTTAAACCGGCAACACGATTATCATTTGTTTCATTCATTTGTTTTCGGTCTTGGTACCGCCATTGGTTTCACACTCATGCTCGCCTTGCTGACCGCCATCAACACACGTGTGGAGATGGCTGATATACCGGCACCCTTCAAAGGTTCACCGATTACGCTTATTACACTGGGATTGATCTCAATGGCCTTGCTGGGCCTCGCAGGACTCGCGCAATAAATGATGAGTATGCTATTCATCGTTTTCCTGGCCACGATTGCCGGATTATTTATCTACAGATTTTCTGAGTCGATGACAGCAGCGGAAAAAATCAAGACTGAAGCAGTTCTCTCTGTCTTGCCTCAAACTCAATGTGGTCAATGTCACTATCCAGGTTGCCGCCCATACGCTGAAGCCATCGTTCGTGACCAGGCCGATTTTAATCAGTGCCCGCCCGGCGGTGAAGTCGGCATAAAAATGTTGGCGAAAATACTTGATCGCCCGGCCAGGGCACTTAATCCCGAAAACGGTTTCGAAAAAAATAAATTCGTTGCGCTGATAGATGAATCACTTTGCATCGGTTGTGTTAAATGTATCCGGGCCTGTCCCGCGGATGCCATACTCGGTGCCGCTAAACTGATGCATACTGTGCTCGCTGAGGAATGCACCGGTTGTGAACTTTGTATTGCGCCCTGTCCAATGAATTGCATCAGCATGCAGATGGTTACAGGCTAGATAAGTGGATAATAAATCCGGCAACAGACCCGTGCGGGAACTGCACACATTTCCCGGAGGACTGGAGCTTGAAACCTGTAAAGAACTGACTAGCGATAAGCAATCATTAATCACCCCACTCCCTGACAGAATTATTCTGCCATTGCTACAACATATCGGTAAGCCCGCAATAGCCCTGGTTAAAAAAGGGGATAAGGTTCTCAAAGGACAAAAAATAGCCGCAGCCGATGGTTATATCAGTGTTCCTGTACATGCCACGACATCCGGAAAAATAATGACTATCGGCACTTGTCCATCTACACAAGATTATTCACAACAAACACCCTGCATCATCATCGAACCGGATGGCGATGACACCTGGTTCGATATTCAGCCCGTGACGGATTATATGTCCGTCGATCCCAAACACTTGCAACTCTTGTTACGTGAGGCCGGTATCGTTGGTATGGGCGGCGCGGGTTTTCCGGCACATGTAAAACTGTTCGAGGGGACAGATAATACGGTTAATACCTTGATCATCAATGGCGCCGAATGCGAACCCTATATCAGTTGTGATGATCGAATCATTCGCGAAAAAGCCAATTATATCGTTTCCGGCACACGCATGCTGCGACACGCGATTCAGGCAAAACACTGTGTTATCGCAGTTGAAGAAGACATGCTCGCAGCCTTTGATGCCCTGAATGCATTAATTGATGATGACATCGATCTGGTGAAAGTACCGATCAAATACCCGGCCGGCGGTGAGAAACAACTGATCAAGGTACTCACAGGAAAAGAAGTCCCCAGCGGGGGGTTACCCATTCACATCGGCATCGTCATGCATAATGTCGGGACGGCTGTCGCCGCTTTTCGGACGGTTACGCGTGGAGAACCTTTAGTTTCCCGCTACGTAACAGTGTCCGGAAATGTCCGGGAGCCACGTAATTTGCAGGTGCTTTTAGGGACGCCTGTCAGACATTGTCTCGAACAGGTTGGTTATCAACAACGCGACGATGAGATAGTCATTATGGGCGGCCCGATGATGGGCAAACATATACACGATACTTCCATGCCAGTGATTAAAATCACCAACAGTATACTCGTTACCAGAGAATTTAATCATGGCAAGGCAAGGCCCTGCATCGGTTGCGGACAATGTGTCGCCGTGTGCCCCGCCAAATTGTTGCCTCAGGAATTATTTAGGTATTCACGTGCAAAAAATATTCAGCAAACAAGAAAGTTACATTTATTTGATTGTATCGAATGTGGTTGTTGCGCCTATGTTTGTCCCAGCAATATTCCTTTGGTGAAATATTACAGACAAGCAAAGAAGGACATCGCCGTTCATGAAAAAAAACAGGCTGAATATGCTCATGCCCGCTCTCGATTCGAGGCGCGTAACGAACGCCTGAATCATGTCGATGATCGTTTTAGTAAAAACAGGGCAACCGCCCCGGTTCAAGAACCATGTGATCCGGAAAATGATGATCTGACGGACAAGCAAGCATATATTCAGGGCGCAGTTAAGCGCATCAAACAGAAACGTGATAAAAGAAATTAATTCCATGGATAAGATCCGGAATATAAATCCGCCTCATATTCACTCACAAAATTCAATCGATAAAATCATGCAACAGGTGATATTTGCACTGGTCCCCGGGATCATTGTGTCTGCATGGATCCTGGGATGGGGCATCATTATTCACTGCTTGCTCGCCGTTTTTTTTGCACTTGCTTTTGAAGCTATCATGTTGATGATTAGACGGTGCCCGCTGCAAGATTTCATCCATGATGGCAGTGCCATCATTACCGGCCTGTTGTTTGCCTTAACCATTACACCTTTCGCACCCTGGTGGGTGACGCTGTCAGGGATCTGCTTCGCCATTGTAGTCGCCAAACATCTCTATGGCGGACTCGGCTATAATATCTTCAACCCCGCCATGGCGGGTTATATCTTTGTGTTAATCTGCTTCCCGGTCGAATTCACTTATTGGCCGGTATTAACAGATGTTAGTGATATCGTCGGAAGTCTTGAAATCGTGTTCCCCGGCTTGCCTGATGCAGATATGGATGGCCTGAGCGGTGCCACTGCATTAGCGTTTACCAAATCACAAATCAGCGGCATGAATATGCTTTCTGAATCTTCCAGTAACCCTCTGTTCGGAGTGATGGGCGGCAGGGGTTGGGAGTGGATCGGTCTCGCCTTTCTGGTCGGCGGAGTTTGGTTAACTATCAAGGGCATCATTAAGTGGCAAATTCCTCTGGTAATGATATTGACATTATTTTTACTTGGTCTTGTTTTTCATGGCTATGATGCCGATAGATACACTTCCCCGATATTCATTTTGTTCACCGGCGGAACATTACTCGCCGCTTTTTTTATAGCCACGGATCCGGTGACCGCATCAGCCACACCTCGTGGAATAATTGTTTACGCTGCGGGAATTGGAATACTCACTTACATCATCAGAACATGGGGAAGTTATCCTGATGGCATAGCTTTTGCCGTGTTGATAATGAACGCTACTGTTCCGTTTATAGACAGTGTCACACGACCTGAAGTTTTCGGCGAAACGGCAACATGAAAACTTCCATCAAACAGGCATTGCCCTTTATTCTTCTGGCATGTCTTTGCGCCGTCGTTTTGTCTTCGGCACATCAGCTAACCAGGGAACGTGTTTCCGATAACATGGAAATGCAAAAATTAAAGATACTTGGCGCGGTCATGAGTGCGGATTTTGATAACGATATTTATAATGATCTCAAGGTACTTAACTACACGGATGATTCAGGTAATGAATTAACAACCCATGTATACCGAGCAAGAAAATCAGGAGAACCCGTCGGAGTCATATTCATGCCCGTTCTCGCCAAAGGCTATAACGGCGCGATCCGACTATCGGTCGGTATCCTTGAAGGCGGCATAATTCATGGTGTGCAAGTATTAACCCACCAGGAAACAGAAGGCCTGGGAGGTAATATTCATCAGGACAAAACCAGGTGGCTCGATAATTTTGCCAACCAGTCGTTCGATATTACACCTGTCGAGGCATGGACCATCAAGAGTGAATCAGGCGCGTTTGACCATATAAGTGGGGCAACAATCACTTCCCATGGTGTTATCAATGCGATTAAAAATAGTCTGGAATTATACCTTGTTGAGGGTGAGTCACTTTATCCCTGACTAAAGGCTTTTTTGGCGATGAACGCTGATTTTTGGATACAGACATGACACTGATCAAAGATCTTCCTGATGCGCCTGGAGATATTATCGCATACCTCCGTGATCATCCTGATTTCTTTGTGACATACGCAGACATACTTTCCGAACTCAAGATCCCGCATGATATTGCTGGAAATGTTGCTTCTCTCATTGAATATCAGGTTGCACAATTACGTCACGAGAATTCCGGGTTAAATGAAAGCCTGAAGAGAGCGGAACAAGACATATCACGCCAACGGGTGCTTGCAAATGCGATACATGACTAATCCTTACAGTTGATAAAAATAGATTCATTTGAAGAACTCAGTAGCCTCCTGGCCTTGGGTTTCAAGCATCATTATCAGGCGCATCGATTTTTATTTTTTATCTTCCAGGCGCCCGCTCGCAAAAAGAGTTATTCCAATATTCGTTTTATTGAAGCTAATTCAAGATTACCATTCATATTCACTGAATTATTTCACCACAATAAACCCCTCTGTGACAGCCTGCAAACAGAACATATAGAAGCGCTGCCTGGAGCAGATGCCGAATCGATCCGCTCTACGCTACTTGTTCCCTTCAAACAATCAGACCTGTGCGGCTTACCGGTGCCTGGAAGTGTCATGCAAGATCAATATAGTCATGGGTTTAAAATTGATTTATTGAATTACATCACGATGATGTCCGCTGTAGTGATAGAAAACATTGTTTCTACTATTGGTGTTAATCAATGCAGAGCGCACTCATCGTGATAGATAAAAAATATCTGCGGTTTTCCTGCTTGGTGTCTTTCCGGGTATATTTTATTCAGGGCACACGGATTCTGTGCAGGAAAAACAGTTATCGGTATCGCGCAAGCACTCGCTTTGGGCGATATGGGATCCCAGGTGATGTATGGCTTTATGTATGATAATGTATCCGCCGGATACATTTCACTTTTCATCTCTTAACCTGCCGATTGTCTGACACCGTACAACTTTGAATAAAGACCATCTTGAGAAAGTAGCTCTTGATGACTGCCTTGTTCACTAATAGCCCCTGCTTCAAACACATAGACATGTCCAGCCTGTTTAATGGCACTCAAGCGATGTGCAATGATTAGCGTGGTTCTCCCCTTAAGAAAATCGCCCAGCGCAGTGTGCACCCGATATTCCGTTTCCGCATCAAGTGCAGATGTCGCTTCATCCAGGATCACAATCTTTGGTTCGCTCAGCACCATCCGTGCAATAGCCAACCGTTGCCTTTGTCCGCCGGACAGGCGAACACCCTGTTTGCCGACAATAGTATCCAGACCATCCTGCATTTTCTCCACTGTATCTTTCAATTGTGCTATCTCAAGAGACTGCCATAAACGAGCATTATCCAGTTCACGCCCCATCGTTAAGTTCGTTCTGATGGAATCGTTGAATAATGCCGGGCGTTGCAACACCGTTGCTACATTCTCGCGAATGATATCAAGACCAATATCTGAAACCGGAATACCATCATAATAAATCACGCCTTCTCTGGTCGCGTATAGACCAATCAGTACCTGCACCAATGTTGACTTTCCGCCGCCGCTGGCACCCACCAGGGCGACTGTCTCGCCTGGTTCTATCTCCAGGTTAATTCCGTTCAAAACATCTGCATCACTATTTCCGTAGGCAAAATGAATGTCCTCAATTCTGATGCCGACTGTATGTTTGTCCCGGAACGGATTTTTCACATGATGATATTCAGGTTCCTGTTGCAGTTGCGGCAGCGCGTTAATTCTTTCCAAAGCGGCTTTTGCATTGTACCAGGCATATTGAATGTTAAGGATCTCCTGTACCGGTGCCATCATGAACCAGAGATAACCAAAAACAGCGAACATCTGCCCGATACTGAGGCCTGAGAAAACCACCATCATCATGGCAACGGCACGGAACAAATCAAAACCAAACAAAAAGACTACAAAACTCAGACGATTTGCTGCATTACTTTTCCAGGCAAATAAAGCACCATGCTGCTTGACGATACGAGCCTGATCGATAATACGTGTGATGTAATGACGTTCACGATTACTGGCTCGTATCTGATGTATTGAATCCAGCGTTTCGACAAGGCTTTGCTGAAAAACAGCAAATGCAGAGTTTTCCTCTTTCTTCAATCCCTTAACACGCTTGCCCAGAATCATGGTGAAATAAATCACTATTGGATTAACAAATAGAATCAACAAAGCCATCTGCCAATGTATCCAAAGCAGTATGATCGCAACACCGAAAACCGTCAGGACAGCTAACAGTAAACGACCGACAGTCGTCCCCACAAAGTCATCAAGGGTTTGCAGATCCGTGACTAAATATGAAGCCACTGTTCCGGAGCCCAATGTCTCATATTCAGACATCGAGATTTTCTCCAGATGGAGCAGTAAGGCATAACGAATTCTGAAAATAACATCTTTGGCAATGATGGTGAATTGTCTGGACTGCCATACATTTAACACCAGGGCGGACAAGCGCAAACACAAGGTAAGAACAAGAATGGCTACAATATAGGTTGTCGGTTCATGCCATGATTCCGGAGTGTATGCGTTGATCGTTGTCACAACAGTCGCCGGTTGATTCAACAAGACTTCATCAACCAGTAACGGCATTAAAAGCGGCAAAGGCACGCTACAGAGTGTTGCAAAAATGGCAATTATATTTGCATAAACAATTTCCCGCTTATGCTCACCGGCAACCTCCAGAATATATCGCCAATTATAAACGAATATCGGCTTTTCACTCACCGCCTGTTCCTGACTATTTTTTGTTTGGACATTTTTTACCTGAGCTTGCTCAATATCTATCCCGGCGTAGTGGTGGTTCATCCATTAAAGCCACTTGCTCACGTAGGGTCAGTATATGAGCTTCCCAGTATTGTTGAGTATTGAAATATGGAAATGCTATCGGAAAAGCGGGATCACTCCAACGCCGGGCTAACCATGCTGAATGATGCATCAATCTAAGTGATCTGAGTGCTTCAATCAAATTAAATTCCCTGACATTAAAATCGCGAAATTCTGAATAACCTTGCAATAAATCTGCCAGCCTTGCCGTCATATATTCACGATCACCTGATAAAAACATCCATAAATCCTGAATCGCCGGCCCCATGCCGGCATCATCGAAATCGAGAATAATCGGCAGATTATCTCGCCAAAGGATGTTCCCATGATGACAATCTCCATGTAACCTGATTATCTCGCAATCACCTGCACGTTCGTAACATTGATAGATTTTCTTCATTATATCTTCAGTCAACGTTGAATAAGCTGTCTCCAGACCCACGGGAATAAAACCATTTTCAAGTACATAAGTAATCGATTTAGATCCAAGATTTTCCGGATCCAGTATTGTTCTTCGCAGGTAAGGTTGTGCGGCGCCAACGTTGTGGATTCGCGCCATAAATCGACCTAATTGTTGCAGATGCTCACTGTTATCCAGTTCCGGTGGGCGTCCCCCTTTTCTGGGGTAGAGAGAAAAACGAAAGTTTTCGTATCGATGCAGTGTCTCTTGCTGGTCATCAATCAGCGGAGCAACGACTGGAATTTCATGATCCGCCAGCTGAATTGTGAATGATTGTTCCTCCTTGATTGCTGCATCTGACCACCGTGCGGGTCGATAAAATTTCGCAATGACGGGTTCTGAGTCAGTAATACCCACCTGATAAACCCTGTTCTCATAACTGTTCAAGGCAAAGATGCATCCGTCGCACTGTACACCTGTACTCTCAATTGCATTCAGGATCTGGTCCGGTCCGAGATCCTGGTAAGAATCAATCGCTTTTTTTTCATTCATGAGGCTGATTCTATCAGCCACGGATAAACAACGGTAAAACGGTTTGCTTGATAATGAAAAACAGGCCATGAATATGGTTAAATAAGGTTTGTTTTTTACAGGACTAAAATTGTTCAGGATAGATATCATTCGGAAAATAATGAGTAAATAATAATGCCTGCACATATGTCACAACTTGTTGCCGACGCACATTCAGGCGATCCCGAGGCGCAGATCCAGCTTGCAGATTTATATGAGAACGGGTTCGGCGTAGCTGTTAATCTTGATCAGGCGGTCTATTGGTATCAGCGATCTGCTGCAGGCGGTTCAGCAACAGCACAAAATAGATTGGGTCAATTGTTCATCAGTGGCAAAGGCGTCATGCAGGATAATGCACAGGCGTTTCACTGGTTTTCTTCGGCTGCAAACCAAAATAACGCCGCCGCACAAGCAAATCTGGCCTGGTGTTATCAATCGGGCATGGGCATAGAGAAGGACTACGCAAAAGCTTTCATATGGTATTTAAAATCTGCAACCATCGGCCACGCAGGCGCCAGATATAATCTGGCATATATGTATGCGCATGGTCACGGCATTGATAAAAACCATGTAGAAGCGTTTAAATGGTACAGCCGTGCCGCCAGGCAGGGTCACGCAAAAGCACAACTCAATGCCGGCCTGATGTGTATGCATGGCCAGGGAACGAAAGAGAACACAAGACAGGCATTCGAGTGGTATCGGGAAGCTGCCCTTAACGAATACGATAAAGCACAGTTTAACCTGGGATTGATGTATGCAAACGGGCATGGAATTGAACAGGATGAAACACAGGCCTGTGAATGGTATAAAAAATCAGCACAACAAGGCTATGTGAAAGCACAGTTTAACCTTGGACTCTTGTACTTGAATGGACTTGGTATCGAACAGGATTATGTCAAGGCGATTAAATGGTTGCAGAAGGCATCTGCACAGGATTGTGCACAAGCTCAATATCGCCTGGGGCGGATATTTAGTCAGGGACTGGGGACGAAACGAGATGAAAAAATCGCTTGCGATTGGTTCAGGAAAGCGGCAAAACAAGGCTATATCAAGGCCCAATGTGCAACTGCAATGCACTATGCAAAAGGTATCGGCATTACAAAAGATTATATAAAAGCGTATGCGTGGATGACGCTGGCAAATGAATCACAAAACCTTCAGTTAAAAGAAGTCTTGCATAAAATTGGCAATAAATTGACTGCTTCCCAAATCGGTAAAGCTAAAATACTCGCAAATAAGTGGCGGCCTGATAACCCCTGAATAGCAACAATAACTTTAAGTGATCGCCGATTAAATTCGGGCAAAATAGCTTATGTCCCGCATAATGTCCGTAATCAATGCTGCGCACGAAAGAACAAGGTGCTCACCGCATGTAGTATCCGAATATTGCTCAGGTTGGTAACGCAAAGTGCGGATATTCCGGGCGCAAGAGTCAAACCTGTCACTCAACACAAGATTGCTTTAACCATTAGTATGCTGCGGAATTAATCGACGGTACTACGCCACTATTTCGATTACCGTTTTGTTGAGACTGTTTTTCAATTTCAGCATTTTTCCATTTCAGAATGCTGTAATAACGACGAATATTTTGTACAAATTTTACAGGTTCGTGGCCTCTGGCATAGCCATGCGTCGTTTTTTCATACCAGCTTTTATCTGCCAGCAAAGGTAACCGTTCGCTCACCTCCAACCATACGTCAGGATTACTTCCCTGAGACTGCGTTAATTTTCTGGCATCTTCCAAATGCCCGAAACCAATATTATATGCAGCAAGTGCAAACCATATTTTATCTTCTCCCTGAATCCTTTCCGGAATGCTATTCATCATTTTAATCAAGTAACGTGCACCACCCATGATACTTTGTTCCGGATCAAGCCTGTCGTTAACACCTGATAATTTCGCTGTATCGGTGGTTAACATCATGAGTCCGCGCACACCCGTCGGTGATTTCGCATTGGGATCCCAATGCGATTCCTGGTAGCCCAGCGCTGCAAGTAACAACCAGTCCAGTTCCGTTTCTCCGGCTGCCTTGATAAACAGTTCCCTGAATTTCGGTAACCTGCTATCAATTTTATTTATAAATGTGCGCGTATCTACATAATCAAATGATTCTGTTTGCATGTAATAGCGATTGATTAACTTCGCGAGTGTTCCATCTTTACGAATACGCTCAAAATAATTTCCAATCGACTTGTCGAGAGAACTATCCGAATTGCGTCGATACATCCACGCAACAGGTAATTCGCCTGTTATATCGAAGGCAGCCCTGATATCCGGATACAAATTACGATACATCTCAACCCAGTTGGAATCTGCTATCGCTATCGGGATTTTGTTTGCATTTACCAGCCTGAGTATCTCAGTCATACTCCTGTTTTCAAGGACACGCCATGCAAGATTCGGATGATAGAAACTCAATACCTTTAACAAGGACTGATATGACTGTGCTTCTGTAATAACGATCTCATCTTCTTCGAGATATACAACTGACCCTGGTCTTGCGTTCTTGTGATTATAAACAAGTTGTTTCCTTGCCATGAGATATGCATAGCCATATTGCATCTTGTTACCAGGATAATCCGCTAACGCTGATGCGGATGATCCGAGGTGCGCCTTGTTATTTTTGATAAGTGCAACCATCTCATGTTCATTACCGACGACAATCAAGTTCAATTTCAGGTCAAGACTTTGCGCATACATGCTGGCCAGGTCATATTCCAGCCCTTCGGGTGTTGCATCAGAACCTTTAAAATATGTCAGCGGACTTTCCACAGTAACAAACCGTAATTCACCCGACTCACGAATTGTATCGAGAACCGTTTTCCTGTCACCACACCCGGAATAAACCAATGTGTATATGAGTGACAGTAACAGAAAATTTCTGCGGTTTTTTTGACTCTTGATCGCTTCAGATTTTATACGCTTGCACATCAACATGAATTTACACTGATTCCGATTCGAGATGAAAACTTCTGCGTCGGCATTCCTTGATACCCGCTTTCCGTGACGCGCAGAGGCGGTGCATATTATGGATATGCAGTATTGTTATACTGCGCTTATACTATAACAGTCAATGGAGCTTTTTTATTTAATACATGCTGTGAGACTACGTGACAAGTCAGCAAAATAAAAAGGAGTCGGCAGTGGAATTTCTGAATTTACGCGAACACAGGAGCAGATTTTCTGCAACTGTATGATCGGAATTTTGCGCCAAATTGTAATCATATGCGATTATTTCCCTATACCGCCCACCAACATACATTGATAAAAGATAATGGAATCCTTGATGCCCTTGTATAGTTGTATCGACCGATTGGTTTCAACATGGACTGCAGATTAATGACAAGATTGGTTCGATCTGTTTCAAGACGCATCGTCCTCTGCCTTATCGCTGCAAACCTGACTGGGTGTGAACAAGCCACAGAAGACAAGAATCAACAATTACTTGTATTCTCCGGGCTTACCATGGGGACGACTTATACCGTTAAGGTAAATTCTCCAGAAGCAAAACTGGATAGAACCGTTGTTGCGGAACAAATTGATCTTCTCCTTGATAAAGTGAATAACCAGATGTCTACCTATCTGGAAACCTCCGCTCTCTCCCGTTTTAATCGATCAAAATCACGGGATTGGACAGAAATTCCCGCCGAACTTTACTCAGTGATAAAAGAATCCCTGTTGATTAATCAATTAAGCAATCATTCTTTTGATATTACCATAGGCCCTGTCGTCAATCTCTGGGGCTTCGGTCCGGACAAACAACCGATGCTCATTCCTGATGCAATGGCAATCAATGAGGCATTGAAAAAAGTCGGTTCTCACAATATACATCTGGCTACCGAAACCTGCGCAATCAGAAAGGATATTCCAGAGTTGTATATTGATCTTTCCGCTATCGCAAAAGGTTTTGCCGTCGATCTCATTGCCGGTTATCTTGATGAGCTAATGTTACATCATTACATGGTTGAAATTGGCGGCGAAATAAAAACCAAAGGCAATAATCCCGAGAATAAATTGTGGCGGATTGGTATTGAAAGGCCTCTGGACAGTCAACGAATCGTTAAAACCATTGTAACTCTGAACGATACAGGGATGGCGACATCAGGTGATTACCGTAATTATTTTGAAAAAGACGGTATACGCTATTCACACACCATTAACCCATCTACCGGTAAACCAGTCACACATAAACTTGCATCTGTCACGGTATTGCATCCTTCAACCATGACGGCGGATGCAATGGCCACGGCGTTTCTTGTACTTGGCGCTGAACAAGGTTTTGCATTGGCACTCAAGGAGAATATTGCCGCCCTGTTTCTGGTCCGCGAGGAAGATAACTTTATCGAAAAAATGACACCTCGATTCAAACTTGCACTTGCCGCCCGGAAATGAATGCCCTGACTCCCCTCCTCTGGAGAGATGTCCATAGTGGTCTAATAAATCTGTGCCGGATAATAGATGCCAACATCACTTAATTATGGAGGTACAGACAATGATAAAAAAACGAAGACACTTTGAACCAGAATTTAAACAAGAGGCTACCTGTCCGGTATTAGAACAGGGCTACAGTATCGAAGAAGCCTGTGAATCCATGGGGAAATCCAGGGGTGTGATGGTTCATTCTGACCAGGACTATCATTACACCAGTAAGGTATTTCAGCAACAGCTTTGGTGTTATTACATCAAGCAGCGTATGAACCGTCGAGGCAATTGTTGGAACAACGCACCGATGGAGCACTGCTCTAGCTAAATCGGAATGGATGCCGAAGACATTATAATTATCATAGGGGCATAGTTACATTAATTATCCAACACCAGTTGACGCTGAGAAGCAAATCGCGTAAAAAAACTATCAACTGGTACGAAAATACTTGGCCACTTCAATTCCATTTGATAGGAACGCAAAAAAGTGATTGGTATTGAGTGCTGCATGACCATTCCTTGAGGTATCCGATGAGCTTGGATGTATACGATTTCTTTTCTGGATGCGGTGGAACAAGCCGGGGCTTTCAGAATGCCGGACTCAATCCAGTATTCGCACTGGATTTTGACGAGGATGCTGCAGGTACGTTCAGGGAAAATTTTCCCGATGTGTTTTTCAGCAAGTCCGATATTACGCATTTCGACACATCTCGACTCAATGATCTGATTCTTGATAGCAAAGCAGGTGGAACACTGTTCTGCGGATGTGCTCCCTGCCAGCCTTTTACCAAACAGAATACAATTAAGCCTGATAGTAGGAGAGATGGCAGGAGATCCTTACTGTCGAATTTCGGGAAATTGGTTGAATGTTATCTACCCGATTACGTATTTATCGAGAATGTGCCCGGCATACAGCGCGTTGTCGGCAACAGTACACTTACTCGCTTCAAAAAACGTCTTGAGGAATTGGAGTACCATACTACTTTCGACATAGTTGATTCGCAGAAATACGGAGTACCGCAGCGCCGCCGCCGACTAGTGCTACTCGCGTCCAGGCATGCGCCGATTAATCTGCCAGACTCGACACATGATCCAGCCGTCGGTGTTCCATACAGCACTGTTCGCGAGTGGATAGATCATCTGCCGACCATCTCTGCCGGGGAAACTCACTTCACCGTACCCAATCATCGGGCCGCAAGTCTCTCGCCACTCAATCTGAAACGAATTAAAGCAACACCGGCGGAGGGATCCAGGGCAGACTGGCCGAAGAAGTTGCAACTATCCTGTCACGCGAAGGCCGGGTATACCGGACATACCGACGTGTATGGACGAATGAAATGGGATACACCGGCCACCGGCTTGACGACGAGGTGTATCAGTCTCTCGAACGGTCGATATGGGCATCCGGAACAACATCGGGCTATCAGTGTCAGGGAGGCTGCTGCTCTGCAAACTTTTCCAGACGACTTCACGTTCTCTGGACCGATGAACTCTCAAGCACGCCAAATCGGTAACGCTGTGCCGGTCTTGTTGGCGGAAGCCATCGGGCTTCATCTCTCTGAGCATTACGCGCGTTATATGGATTGAAGTATGGCAACGTTCAAAACCAGAGCCAGGACGGTAGATATGCTGGGGCGACAGCAGATCGCCAACGTTTCCACAGCGATTAGCGAACTGTTCAAGAATGCGTATGATGCCTACGCAGATTATGCCGAAGTTGACTACTTTCAATCGGATAATCTACTTGTAATTCGCGACAACGGCGTTGGCATGACACCGGAGGAATTTGAGCAACGTTGGCTTGTTCTCGGGACCGAAAGCAAATATGCCCCTCATGGGCAAAAGGTTGAAGCCTACCGTCCGGCAAACAAGCCCGAACGCGCAATTATGGGAGAAAAAGGAATTGGACGGCTGGCAATAGCGCTTCTGGGCCGTCAGGTGCTTGTCTTGACACGCGCTGAACGCGCCGGGCAACGCCACGAACTGTTAATGTGTTTCATACACTGGGGGTTGTTCGAGATTCCAGGCGTTAATCTGAGTGAGATTGACATCCCGATCAAGCAAGTCCCCGAAGGCAAGCATCCGAACACAGAGGATGTCAATGAGCTTCTCGCAGACGCTCGATCAAATATCGAGAAGCTGGTCAAAAAACACGGTAAAGATGTTTTCCAGCAGATACTTGATGACATTGACGATATTCGACTCGACCCGCAAAGCCTGGATGAATTTCTCGATAAACCAAGCTTACGGAAGAACGGGTGCGGTACTCACTTCTGCATCTTTCCGGCGGATGCAGGCATTGCCCACGAGATTGAACGAGAGCGTCAGCAGGACTCCAGGGAATTTTCGAAGTTCCTCCTGGGGTTCTCCAACTCGGTATTCGGAGAAACTCCACCACCGCCATTGGAAACCGCATTTCGATACTGGCGGACAGACGCATACAGTGATGATCTCATCGGGGCGGGTGAATTCTTTACGCACGAAGAGTTGGAGAGTGCTGATCACCGCATAAGCGGCCTGATTGACGAATTCGGTCAGTTCCGTGGTGCGGTGAGAATCTACGATGAGAAAATTTCAGATCATGTGGTTCCCTGGAGTGATGGGGGTGGGCAGGCGACCAGGTGTGGCCCATTCGAAATTGAATTCGGATATGTCGCTGGGGTGCAGCGTGAGAGTCAGCTCCCGCCTGATGAATGGAAGCGAATAACCGATAAGCTGAATACCATTGGTGGGCTGTATGTTTATCGAGATCAAATAAGAATTCTTCCATACGGGAATTCGGACGTGGACTGGTTGAACATTGAGCTAAGGCGTAACAAGGGTGCGGCCTACTATTTCTTCTCTTATAGAAGAGTCTTTGGTGCGGTGAAGCTCACGAGAGAGCATAACGGATATCTAAAAGAAAAGGCCGGGCGAGAGGGTTTTCGACAAGACAAGGCTTATCGTCAATTAAAAGACATCCTGGAAAATTTGTTTGTGCAACTCGCAGCCGATTTTTTCAGGGGGAGTGGGGATTACTCCGAGTTCTACAGTGGTCAACGTGCTGAACTGGAGCGGTTGGAACTTGCTCGAAGACGACGTGAAAAGCAAGTCTCCGCGAAACGGAAAAATATTGCAGCATCGTTGGCAAGCTTCTTCGAGAGGGTCGACGCTGATTTGCCTGATACGGAACTTTTGGCACTTAGGGAAAATATTAAACGACTTATGGATACCGCTGCGAAGATGACCAATCCAGATGATGCATCAACAGCCCTTCTGGACGCGGAGAAGGAAGCCAATCGCAAGCTGTCTGACATTCAGGAAAGTTATCGTCTGACGAAGCCTCGCGGTGTTGGTCTTTCCCGCAACCTCCAGCGCGATTGGAATGCGTACCTGGCAGAGGTGGAACGGTTGGAAAAAGAAACATTTGATCCTTTCGCTCGTGAGATTGCTTTGACTTTGGGTACTGTTGCCAGGGAAGCGAAACTATCTGTCGATCAACGGAAACGCCTTGGCGAGTTGATAAAGCAACAGGCAGAGGATAAGCGCAAGCTTGTTTCTCAAGAGGCGGGAGAACTTCGTCACTCGGCCAACGATACACGTTCCGCTTCCTTGAAATTCGCACGTGATGCTATCCGGGAATTTCAGGAAACGATATCGGATGTGGAAGTGGAGTTCGCCCATAAGGACTTGGCGGGTTTGTCCGAGCGCGATATAGAGGATATCCGCGAAAATTTTGAAGGAAGGATTGAGTCCGTTGGGAAAAAAAACACCGAAACACTCAGCAAAGTGCGCGATATGCTAACGGCTGTTTCGACCAACCTTGAGCAAGGTCTGGAAATTACTGAGACAGACATCGTTGAAGCCATGGATCAAGATCTGCAGGAACTTCGTGAACAATCTGATGCGGACGCAGAACTTGTGCAACTTGGGTTGGCAGTTGCCGTTATCAATCACGAATTTGACGCTGCCATCAAGGGTGTGCGGCGGTCGTTACGAGAACTCCGTCCGTGGGCGGACTCAAATAACGATCTCGCCAGTCTGTATCAGGAGATCAGGAACAATTTTGAACATCTTGATGGCCACCTAAATCTGTTCACGCCGCTACAGAGAAGGTTGTATAGAAAGAAAATACGAATCAAGGGGAAGGAAATTAATTACTATGTCCGAACGTTATTCGAGGTTCGGCTAAAAAGGCATCACATAGACCTGGAGACGACGGATTCTTTCTTGAATACAGAGGTCGTTGGGTTTCCTTCAACGGTTTATCCAGTTTTTGTAAATATATTGGATAACGCCATTTTCTGGCTGAAAGATATAGAGAAAGAAAAATCGATAACACTTGATGCGCTAGATGATGCATTCTTGATATCAAATAATGGTCCGGCAGTGCATAAACGCGATTACGAGGCGATATTCGATCAGGGTTTTACCAGGAAACCGGGCGGTCGTGGGCTTGGGCTATTTATTTCCCGGAAAGCTCTTCAAAAAGAAGGCATGGATATCGAAGTGGCACCAAACGATAAAAAACAGGGTGTAACTATGACATTAAAGTGGCCAGAGCATGACGAAAATTCCTGAAACCGTACAAGCATATTCGGAGTATGCAGCGAAAGAATACTTGCAGACTGTCGTTTTTATTGATGATCGAATATATGAGCGTAGCAGTGGATCTGTACCCGGGACAAAGGAGGTACAGCCCCCGAAAGCTCGAAAAAAGGTTACGGAATCGGCTTCCAACAATGCAAAAAGTACGCGTGCAGCAACGATTGACGAAGAGGAGAAAGAGTATTCTCCCCACGATATTGTAAATAGTTTTGCCAAGAAGCAGATTATTTGCTCGCTGTACCAACCAAATAAAGATGCGAAGATGTCACGGGGGTCCGATATTTTCCCGTTGTGCCTGGCTGCGGACATTGCCATCGTTGATTGGGATATGTACAGCGATGGAGGAGATCGTGCCCTTGAGTTGATTGCTGAACTCATTAATCAGGCTGTTCGCGCAGTGCCTGAACAGCTACGACTTATTTTGGTTTACACGCAAGAGGTAAACCTTTTGGCAGTTGCGAACCGGTTATTTAAGAAGGTGAACGATGGTCTCGGCGACGAAATAGAACCCATACAGGAGGAAGGTAAGTTGGCGTTCAAAACCGCAAACAGTCGCGTTTCTGTTTTGGGCAAGACCGGAAATAGGTCGAATGAGTATGTGGACCATGTTGTAGAAGAGAAGGAACTTGCTGACGTTGCTGTCAAGCAGTTCGCAAAGCTGGCTGACGGTCTTCTCCAGGCTGCAACATTGCTTGGACTGGCAGAGATCAAAAAAAATAGCCGTAAGGTATTGTCCAGGTTTAATAATGATCTTGACCCGGCGTTTCTCACGCATCTAGCCATGGGGTTGCCAGCAGAAGATGCTTCTGAACACATTACTCCGCTTTTTATTTCTGAGATAGAATCGGTACTGCAGGATGTGTTACCTGCTCCATTAATTTCCGAAGCCTTGAGGCGTGACTGGTGTCGGAATGTTTGGAAGCCGGGAAGTCATCTGGATGCTTTATTAAACCACGATGATCAGTATAAACTCACCAGAGCTGAAAGTATTTGTACTCAAGGTTTCAATGTCGCGAGCGAAGAATTCGAAGATATTCCAAAACTGAATGGAAAGAAGAATATCAGAAAGGCAGCGAAAATCCTGCTTAAATCAGGTAATGACGATGCGAATCACCGTTTTAGTCATCTTATGGCGAGCCGGACTTTCTATGATAATGAGTCAAAACCCAAAGCTCTCAAGCTTGGCGTAGTTGTTCATCGTGAAGAAGATTGCAAATACTTGCTCTGTATTCAACCAGTCTGTGACAGCGTTAGATTGGAGTCGTGCACGGAATTTCTATTCGTTGAATTGTCGAAGGTTGAGGAAGATTCTGATAAGCCTTTTTCGCACATAGTAAAACAAAAGAGTGGCAAATTTGTTAAACTTCACTATAAGCCGAAATCCTATCTATGCTGTTCAGCGAAGTTTAAACCAGATGTGAAGACGAAGCAGGTGCTGGCAAAGCAGTTGATCTTTCTTGATACGTTTGGACAACACTACGAGTGGATCGATGAACTGAAGGTAGCTCACGCACAACGTGCTGTGGAGCAGTTCGCTAGAGACTTATCCAGGGTCGGGCTAACCGAGTCAGAATGGTCGCGGCGTCCAGGCCAAAAGTGAATTGAATGTGGGGGATGTACTAACATGCCATTTTCGTTCCCCGTTCACGGATTGATTTGAATAGTTGCCGGAGGTCTCGTTGAAGTTCGTCGTCGGCTTCGTCGTCGCTTTTTGGGTACGCAATGTCATCCAGTATTTCCGTACCAGTTGACAGTTTTTTAGGCCAGTTGTTTCTCAGCGTCAACCAGCGCTGGATAACCAATGTAATTATGCCCCCGATGATAGTTGTAATGTCTGATGTACTGCATAATGTCGTTTTCAGCTTGTTCACAGGATGAATAAAACGTCTTCGGCATCCATTCCGATTTAAAGCTTCTCAAGCAGTGCTCCATCAGTGCATTGTCCCAAAAATTACCTCGACGGCTCATACTCTGCTTGATGTGATAACAGCCAAAGCTGTTGCTGAAATGCCTTACTGGTGTAATGACAGCCCTGGTCAGAATGGAACATCACGCCCTTAGGTTTCCCCTTGGCCTCACAGGCTTCTTTGACGCTGTAGTTTTGGCCTAATACCAGACAGGCAGCCTCTTGTTTACATTCTGATTCAAAGTGTCTTCGTTTTTTTATCCCTGGTCTGTATCTCCATAATTAAATGATGTTAGCACCTATCACCTGGTATGGATTTATTAGACCACTACACTTTGCTCGCAACGATGATTGTCAGTAACCAGTCGTGCTTATTACAACGACTTCCGGATTGCTGCGCTGCGCTCGCAATGACGATGGTGATGAAATAAAAAAACTATATTAAATTATTGTTATAATATGACCTCCAATAGCTTTCCAGGAATCCACAATGCCTTCATTTGACGTTGTCTCAGAAGTCGATGTCCACGAACTGTCAAATGCCATTGACCAGGCTAATCGCGAAGTTTCCACCCGTTTTGATTTTAAAGGCAGTAAATCACGCGTCGAGCATAAGGGGGCAGAAATAACCCTGATCGCACCCTCTGAATTTCAGATAGATCAGATATACGACATATTCAGGAATAAACTGGCCAAGAGAAAAATTGACACTGGCTGCCTGGATAAGGGGGAAATCAGGGAATCAAATAATGAAGCAAGACAAATCATTATTGTTAAACAGGGTCTGGACAAGGAATTAACGAGAACAGTGACAAAATTAATCAAGGAGTCAAAAATTAAAGTCCAAAGTACCATCCAGGGAGAACAGGTTCGCGTCACGGGGAAAAAGCGTGATGATTTACAGCAAATAATGGCGCTTCTTAAAGATGCCAACGTGGGCATTCCCTTGCAGTATACAAATTTCAGGGATTAACAAGATAGCATGAGCCTTGTTTATGATCTGCACACACATACAACAGCATCTGATGGAGAGCTTTCACCGGAAGCGTTGATCATAAAAGCCAAAGAAAGTGGGATTGATGTAATAGCCATTACCGACCACGACACAACCACCGGCATACCCGGGGCTGAAGCTGAAGCACACAGACAGAACATCAGATTGCTGGCGGGTGTTGAACTATCCATATCATGGATGAACAGGAATTTTCATATTGTCGGCCTCAATATTGATCCGGATAATGCTGCGTTAAAAGAAGCATTGAAGAATACAAACGAATTGAGGGAACAACGTGCGATAGAAATAGGCAAGAAACTGGATAAACATGGCGTAACAAACACCTATCATGAAGCCAAAGAACTTGCAGGTATCCATACCATTACACGCAGTCACTTCGCCCGTGTCCTGATTCAGCAAGGTTTCGTCAAAGACACCAAAGAAGCGTTTAAAAAATATCTTGTTCGTAACAAACCCGGGTTTGTTAAAACGGAATGGATAGAAATGGAAACAGGTCTCGGACTCATTAAACAGTCCGGTGGTGTAGCAGTCCTTGCACATCCAATGCGCTATAAAGTCACAGCAAACCAACTCGGAAAATTTCTCCTTGCCTTTAGGGAAGCAGGTGGAGAAGGGATCGAAGTTGTGACCGGAAGCTCAAACGCCGATGAAATAAAAACCACGTCTGCTTACGCCGAACACTTTCAATTAACCGGTTCCGCAGGATCTGATTTTCACGGATATGATAATACCTGGAACAAGCTCGGACAATTAGCACCCATGCCGAAATCAGTCACACCCGTGTGGGAAAACCGACCCGACTGGCTGCCCTAACAAGGACTGACTCACCATGCAGAAGTTTTTTTTAGTAAATCAGTCAATCTCTGTATCGCTAAAATACAGGCCTGTTGTCTGATCTGACGACGATCTCCAACAAAACAAATGTTTGTCGTACTTACACTTTTATTTTTACTCCACCAGGCGAAACATACTGTGCCGATGGGTTTCGCTTCCGAACCGCCGCCAGGACCGGCGATTCCGGTAATGGCAACAGCATAATCCGCATGACTGTTTTCCACTGCACCTTTTGCCATGGCTACCGCAGTCTCTTCACTGACAGCACCAAATTGTTCCAGAGTTGCAAGTGGAACAGATAACATTTCCTGTTTTGATATATTTGAATAACTAATAAACCCTCGTTCAAACCAGGCAGAGCTGTCCGGAACACGTGTCAGGATTTCAGCAAGACCACCACCGGTACAGGATTCAGCAGTAACCAATTTACTTGATGTCTTAATCAATATCTCCGCAAGTTGCTCCGCTCGATTCACGGCTGTATCCGTCACCTTTATTTGGCCCGCTTCTCTTTGAAGAACGATTGTATTAAAGCGCGACATTCATCTCGCATCACAGCTGCCCCTATTTCCACTTTACGGTTCAATTTATCGATCTGGAATAAATTAAACACACTACCACAAGCACCTGTTTTGGGATCTTCCACTGCAAATACAAGCCTGGATACACGCGCATGAATAATCGCTCCGGCACACATGGCGCAAGGTTCAAGCGTGACATAGAGTGTTGTATCCGGTAAGCGATAATTTTTCAGATGTGTGGATGCTTGACGTAAAGCCATAATTTCTGCATGCGCCGTAGGATCATTGGTCGAAACAGACTGATTCCAGCCTTTACCGATAATGTGTTCCTCGAAAACGATAATGGCTCCGACCGGAACTTCATCCTGAACTTCAGCTTTTTTTGCCAGTTCGAAAGCATGTTGCATCCAGTCTGTGTCATTCATAAGTAATTACAACTCACGGGACAGGACCATGATTGAGATGCGTATTTTTGTATTTGCCCCAAATTAATTACGCAGAAATTCCGCCCATATCCATATAGGGACTCGACCATTTTTATAAAAAACCAAAGCGGACTTATTTGGCTTTTGCTTCTTCTCTTGCCCTTGTTTCCGCAATGACTTCTTCGGCAACATTCCTGGGACAGGGCATGTAATGCAGAAATTCCATGGAGAACTGTCCACGACCCGATGTTAATGTACGCAGTGTACCAATATAACCAAACATCTCGCTTAGCGGACACTCTGCCTTGATACGTACACCGGTTTGTCCGGCATCCTGAGATTTAATCATGCCGCGCCGACGATTCAGGTCGCCAATCACGTCACCGACATGATCATCAGGGGTGAATACATCCACTTTCATGACAGGTTCCATCAGTTGTGGGCCTGCTTTGGGCATGGTTTGCCTGTATGCACCATTTGCGGCCAATTCAAACGCAATCGCTGAAGAGTCAACCGCATGGAAAGCCCCATCCATCAACGTAACCTTAAAATCGAGACATGGAAAACCGGCTAACACACCATTGGCCATATTCTTTGCAAACCCCGCCTCAATTGCCGGCCAGAACTCGCGCGGCACGTTACCTCCCGTCACCCTTGATTCAAAGACATAACCACTGCCCAATTCACCAGGTTCGATAATGTAATCAATCTTGCCGTATTGACCGGCACCACCGGATTGTTTTTTGTGGGTATAGCTATCTTCAACTGTTTTGGTGACGGTTTCACGATAGGCTACCTGGGGCTTGCCGACAGTGACATCAATACCGTGGATTCGCTTCAGAATGTCCACCTTGATATCAAGGTGCAATTCGCCCATACCCTTAAGGATAATTTCACCGCTGTCTACATCTGTTTCAACCCGAAAAGAAGGATCTTCCTTGATCATTTTACCCAGGGCGACACCCAGTTTTTCGGATGCGCTTTTATCATTCGGTGTTGCGGCAATCGAGATAACCGGATCGGGAAAGACCATTGGTTCCAGCGTTGCAGGCACATCAGGATCACATAAGGTATGTCCTGTCTGTACATTTTTCATACCAACGATGGCAACAATATCACCGGCCTGGGCACTATCAAGCTCAATACGATCATCAGCATGCATTTCAACCAAACGACCAATACGTTCGGTTTTCCCCGTAAAAGTATTGAGTACATTTTTACCTTTATCCAATTTACCCGAGTAAATACGGATAAAGGTGAGTGATCCAAAACGGTCATCCATAATCTTGAATGCCAACGCACGTAATGGCTTGTCCGGATCCACAATTGCAAAACCGCCGGTTTCACTACCTTCCAGATCAATTTCCGGCTGTGGCTCAACTTCGGTGGGATCCGGCAGATAATCTGCAACCGCATCAAGAATCAACTGTATGCCTTTATCTTTAAAAGCGGAACCACAGTAAGTGGGGAAGAAATCGAGCGAGATAGTTCCTTTACGGATACACGCTTTAAGTTCATCAATGCCTGGTTCTTCGCCATCAAGATATCGTCCCATGATCTCATCATCCTGTTCAATGGCCGTTTCGACCAATTTCTCGCGCCATTCTTCAATGGCATCCGCCATATCGGCAGGCGGTTCCTCGATTTTATAGCTATCTGCATCACCAGCACCTTCCCAAACCCATGCCTTACGTGTCAGCAGTTCGACAACCCCTGTGAATTTTTCTTCAATCCCGATGGGTAAAACCATAACAAGTGGATTTGCGCCAAGCACGTCTTCAATTTGCTTAACCACACGAAAGAAATCAGCACCGGTACGATCAAGTTTATTGACAAAGATGATACGAGACACCCTGGAATCGTTAGCATACCGCCAGTTGGTTTCAGATTGCGGCTCCACACCACCTGAACCACAAAACACGCCGATACCGCCATCAAGTACTTTTAACGAGCGGTACACTTCGATCGTGAAATCAATGTGCCCTGGAGTATCGATAATATTCATGCGATGACCGTTCCACTCACAACTGGTCGCTGCCGACTGAATGGTAATACCGCGCTCCCGTTCTTGTTCCATGAAATCGGTGGTAGCCTCTCCATCATGAACCTCACCGGTTTTATGAATTTTACCGGTCAGCTTTAAAATACGTTCTGTGGTGGTGGTTTTACCGGCGTCTACATGGGCAAAAATACCTATATTTCTATATTTGGATAAGTCAGTCATATTTCATCACTACTCTGGGTCAGTTATATTATTTGGTGAATTGTTCTGTGTCTTGAAAAACATATTCCGGCCAACCGTATTGCCGGAAGGCAATACGCCATTGTACAGCACCGGAACAAACACAGATTCTTTTGCGCCAAAAAAGCGGGGCATTGTAAACTAAAAGACCAAACCTACACTACCTCACAGGCACAGAAAAAGGATGTTTATCCAATATCATCTTGAGACCGAAACAGTCATTCTGATCTGAAATGCCACTTCAAGAGGGGCATCCTTTGGGGTATCAGATAGAATTTGCACTATTGAATCGAATCAACAGAAAAGTATAATCGCAGCAATGCATAGTATTCAGAGTCGCATCGCGGACATCTTGCTTGAGATGGAAGCAAACCTGAGAACAAGTGGCAAATGGGATGAAATCAGGCCGAGCAATCATGCTTTGGCGAGTAAACGACCTTTCTGTATGGATACCCTGGCGTTTGAACAATGGTTGCAATGGATTTTTCTGCCGCAGATGAAATCCACCCTGGAAGAAGCCGAGCGACTACCCGCTCAAAGTAATATCTTCATTTACGCACAGGAGTGCCTGAATGAAGATGATCCGTCCACAGGCAATCTGCTGGAACTTGTAAAAACATTTGATCAGCTGATCGAGACCCAGTCCAACGCCGAATTGCATTAGTCATCCCTGTTTGGGATTAGGTATGAAAGCGGAACGTTTGAACTGCAATCAAGAAGACAGTATCGAAACCATGTTGACCACGGCCGTGGTTAATTTTGCCAAATCTTTATCATCAATAATAAACGGCGGCATCAGGTAAACCAGCTTGCCAAATGGCCTGATCCAAACGCCGGCATCAACGAATAACGGTTGAACAACGCTCATATCGACAGGATGATCGAGTTCCACCACACCAATAGCACCCAGGACACGAACCTCTTTCACTCCATTGATAGCCCGGCAAGGCTCAAGTCCCGAGGCAAGTTGCCGCTCAATGCGTGAAACTTCAGATTGCCATGCAGAAGCCAACAATATTTTGAGACTGGTTAAAGCCGCAGTACATGCGAGAGGATTTGCCATAAATGTCGGACCGTGCATGAATACGCCGGGATCGCCCAGGCTAATCGTTGCACTTACGTCTGTGGTTGTGAGTGTCGCTGCCAAACTCATGTATCCGCCCGTCAACGCCTTGCCAACACACATGATGTCCGGCGTAATACTTGCGTGTTCGCAGGCAAATAATTTACCGGTACGACCAAACCCGGTAGCAATTTCATCAAGGATCAACAGCACATCATAATGATGACAAAGCTCGCGTACACGTTTTAAGTATTCGGCGGAATAAAAACGCATCCCTCCCGCACCTTGAACAATCGGTTCCATAATAACCGCCGCCAGATTATTTTTTTCAACGCTGAGTATTTTTTCAAATGCTGCGATATCTTCGTCAGTACAGGGCTGACCAAAACCACAGACCGGGGAATCAACAAAATAATGTTGCGTCAAAGATCCCCGAAATATTGAATGCATTCCGGTCACAGGATCAGACACAGACATGGCACCGAAGGTATCACCGTGATAACCATTGCGAATGGTTAAAAAGTATTTCTTGCGGGTGTCTCCTTTTGCAACCCAATATTGAATAGCCATTTTCATGGCCACCTCAACAGAGACAGAACCGGAATCAGAAAAAAAAACCGACTGTAATAACTCAGGTGTAAGCGCAACCAGTTGGGTAGCAAGTTCGACCGCCGGCCGGTGTGTCAGTCCACCAAACATTACGTGGGACATCTTTTGTAATTGTATTTCAAGCGCACGATTCATTTCCGGGTGGTTATAGCCATGAATTGCACACCACCAGGAAGACATACCGTCCACCAGTTCTCTACCATCTGTTAATCTCAATCGTACGCCGTCGGCAGACACCACGGAATAGACGGGGAAACCTGAACCAGTCGTCGGCATTGCGCTATAAGGATGCCAGACATGTGCCTTATCAAGTTCCAGTAATTCCTTGTTTTTCATGATTTTTTATTTGCCTCCGCCAGCGCATTTTCGGCAAGAACGGCAGTGCAGATAATGGATTTTCCTGGAGAAGTCATGACTTTTCCATGGTCAATCAAAAAAATTTACGCCTGTGAGTAGCCATTTTATCATTGAAATTCAGGGAGTACGGCCATTTCCGTGATCATGCGGATTACGCGATGAGATGTGTCTGGATATTGATAATGAGCTTTCAGTCAATAGTTAAGTCAAGTATTTTTTACAGACAAGTTTCATATCATGTCCGCTGGCTGCATCTATTGCGTGGATAATCAATAATTGAGTCAACGATAAAAAAAAAGAATATGATCCGACTGCAGGCTATGTATTGCAAATAATAAAATATGAATGAGATAAGTCATTTTTTATCAGGTAAAACTTATGTCAGAAGAAATAAACAGCTCAAGTCTCACTGAATTGATCTCCGGGCGTCGTACGATTCATCAATTTAAAGAAGATCCGCAACCGCTGGACAAACTTAAAGAAGCCATCGATCTCGCAAAATGGGCACCAAACCATCATCAAACTGAACCATGGCATTTTTATCTACTGGGTAAGGAAACGATAAATGCCGTGATTGAACTCAACGCAGATATTACCAGAGAGGATCAAGGCGGCGATGCGGCTGATGCAAAAGCAAGACGGTGGAGAAAGATGCCTGGTTGGTTTGTGATGACCAGTGCCAAATCAGATGATCCGATTGGAAACCAGGAAGACTATGCGGCCTGTTGTTGTGTAATACAAAATCTGCTGTTAACACTATGGAATCAAGACATTGGTGTTAAATGGTCGACGGGCAAAGTCATTCGCGACAAACGTTTTTATGATCTTTTGTGGATTAATCCCGAACTGGAAACGGTTGTCGGCTTGTTCTGGTACGGCTACGCCGAAGAGATACCGAAAATGACGCGAAAACCATACGTACAATTCACGACTGAATTGCCCTAGATAAAGAGTTTTTGAAATTACCAGTCAAAAAAAATTATTTGGCAGATGATTATGTTTGCTGATTTAGGTACGCTGGCGAAAGCATTTCTTGATATCTGCCTGCTACGGAAGGGTCCGCAGGATTTACCTGAATCCAGCGTCCTTCTAACTTTGTGTCTGATCTTGTACACGCTCACTGATGTATTACTTACCGTGCAAACCAGACCCTTTACCGATGCCTTGCTGGTAAGCTTGCTTGACGTGGGATTTCTGCTGCTGGTGACATCGTTAATTCTCAAGCAGCATCATCACATTGAGCGTTTGGGCCAGGCCATGACGGCATTGTTCGGCACGGGTGTGATTTTGGGAATTCTCGTATTTCCACTGGTTTACGGCGGCGTCCAGAATCACCACGAAGGCCTGACACAACAAATTATTATTTCGTTATTTCTGGTGATGGTGATCTGGAATATTGCTATTCTGGCACACATCGTACGGCATGCAATTTCAACATCAATGGGAGTGGGTATCATTATCGCGATTCTCTACGTCTGCATGAGTTCATTATTGGTTGCCATGGTATTCCCGGAAACAAACCCCGGATGAGGATCCATATTTTAGGTATCTGCGGTACCTTCATGGGCGGAATCGCGCTGCTTGCCAAAGCCCTGGGTCATGAAGTCAGTGGATCTGACAGCAATGTTTATCCGCCGATGAGTACCCAATTAGAGGAACAAGGCATCCAGTTGATGAATGGTTATGCGCCGACACATCTTCAGCCCACCCCTGATCTCGTGATTATCGGTAATGTGATGAGTCGTGGTAATCCGGTGGTCGAGTTTATCCTTAATCATAATCTACCTTATATATCAGGACCTCAATGGGTAAGTGAGCACTTACTTAAATCGAATCATGTACTGGCAGTTTCGGGGACGCATGGCAAAACCACCACCACGGGAATGCTATGTTGGATACTGGAGTCCGCAGGTCTGAAACCCGGGTTCCTTGTTGGTGGGGTACCTCAAAATTTTGGTGTATCCGCCAGATTGGGAGAGAGCGATTATTTCGTCATTGAGGCGGATGAATATGACACCGCATTCTTTGATAAACGCTCCAAGTTCATTCATTATCACCCAAATACCCTGGTGATAAATAATATCGAGTATGATCATGCAGATATCTTCGCCGATATTGCATCTATCAGACGTGAATTCCATCATATGATCAGGATTGTTCCTGAAAATGGCTTGATTATCGCGAAACAGGGGGACACACAAGTATCACGGGTTCTCGGTATGGGGTGTTGGTCGGCGCTCCAATATTTTGGAGCGCATATCGACAATAAGGTTCCGGATTGGGGCCTGGATCCCTTGTCAGATGATTTTAGTCAGTTTAACGTGCTTCATCATGCCAGGATCGCAGGCAAAATCAGCTGGGAACTTATCGGTCAATTTAATGCGGAAAATGCACTTGCTGCTATCGCCGCTGCAAATCATGTCGGGGTTGAACCCGCACAAGCCTGTCAAGCATTGCAAACGCTGAGGAATGTCAAGCGTCGTTTGGAACGCCTGGCTGAAGTGAATCAAATCACTGTGTATGATGATTTTGCGCATCATCCAACGGCAATTCAGGCAACCTTGAAGGCACTACGGCAGAAAGTTAAAAGCCAGCGTATTATTGCTATTATGGAACCCCGTTCAAACACCATGAAGCAAGGGATACATAAAGCAACATTGGCGGAGGCATTTATGGAAGCTGATCAGGTTCACTTATATGCAGCGGAAAATATGGACTGGGACATATCTAAGGCAGTGGCATCTCTGGGCGACAAAGCCAGAATCATGCACAGCGTCGATGATATTGTCATCGCGGTCGCCAAACTTGCAAAGGCAGGCGATAATATCCTCGTTATGAGTAATGGAAGTTTCTCAGGGCTACACCAAAAGTTAATCGAGAATTTATAGACGATGATGACAATTCCCTTATTTCCCCTGAACACGGTACTCTTTCCCGGCGGTGTACTGCCGTTAAAAATATTTGAGCCACGTTATCTGGATTTGGTGAGTGAATGTTTACGTAATGAAAAAAACTTTGGAATATGCCTGATTAGTTTCGACCATGAAATCGCCAGTTCTACCAAGTGTTGTGAAATCGGCACCACAGCCAAAATTATAGATTGGGATAAACGTGAAGATGGTTTACTGGAGATTGTTGTGGAAGGGCATGAAAGATTTCGTTTGCTGGAGAAAAGAGAGCGGGCCAACCACTTCGCCGAAGGCGATGTGCGATTAATTGAAGACGACGACGATGAAGAACTTCCGGGACAGTATCAATTGTTGTCTGATTTGTTACGCCGAATAGCTCAAAAGTTTGAATTATCATATCAATCAGAACATGCACTGTACGAAAATGCAGCCTGGGTCGGCTATCGATTGTCTGAAGTGCTGCCCCTGGTTCCGGAAGAAAGACAGGAACTACTGGAAATAGATGATGTCATCAATCGACTACAACACATCCAAAACACCATTGAGGGCGTCACAAGTGAATATGAACCGCCGCCGGGTTGAATCTGTTTTGAGAAAACATCGTCAGAACAGCTCTGTAGTTATTTCCGTCGGCCCCTTTTAGCGGGGAGTAATTCAATTAACAGAAAGCGCTTCAGTGGCGCAACATCCTGCCGGAAAAATCCCATTAACAGAAACCTCTAACGAGTAATGCAAATTCACTCACTGCTGCTTGTCACTGTCCGAGCGCTGCTGACAGACAATCCGTTTCTCTTTCTGCCTACCAGGTACATCCCGCCGCCTATCAGTATCAACGTTCCAAAATAAAAATACATATCTATCATCGTCGGGCGTGCCTGGTAACCAATCACGATATGTAATAATTGTCCGAAGACGGAGCGCTCTGATAAAAATTCAGACGTGTCCCACAAAGGCTTCAAACTCGGCAATAAGCCTGCTTGACTTAGATAACCCGAGGCAGTCGCCGCCATACCGGCAGCAAGCAGGAGAATTAACCAACCGGTTACACTAAACATCAGCGCAGTGGGTATCCGTAACAAACCTGTGTAAAGTAAAAAACCGACAACCATTCCGCCTGCGAGACCGAGAGCACTACCCATCATCATTTGCATCGCGCTCCCGCCACCGGCAGAAATACCATAAAGAAACAAAACAATTTCCGAACCTTCACGCAAGACGGCAAGACCCGCTGCAGCGGAAAGAAAATAAAACGGTAAGTCACCGGCGAACACATCCTTACCAACACGTTTGAGGTTGGCCGCCAATTCGCGTGCATGACTGGACATCCAGATGTTATGCCAGGCCAACATGAGTACAGCACAAAAAAGTGCGCCCGCATTAAATAACTCCTGACCAATACCCTCAAAAGCATCGGCAATACTACCGGCAAACAAAGCAACGATGATCGCGCCGATAATACCCACTACAACCCCACCACCGATCCAACGATTACGCCCGATAAGCCCGCGTGTGGCTGCAAGCAAAATGGTGATCACCAGCGCCGCCTCAAGCACTTCACGAAATACGATAACGGCTGAACCTAGCATGCTGACATAGCCTTCACTTGACAATAATTTTGCCCTGGGCGGTGGCTTCATTGAATTCACCGAAAAAGCTGTACTCACCAGGGTCAAGAGGACCGAGAAATATTTTCGCCTCACTGTTACCGGGTATAATTTTTTCCCGGTTTAGCTCATGGCTTTCAAACTCTTCAGGTGTAGGATCCAGATTCTTAACCAATAGTTTAATCCTGGTACCCGCCGGTATCTCAACGGTGTCAGGCAGAAAACGGTGATCCTGAATGGACACCTCGTATACCGGCCTTTCAGCAGCAACCCAACTTGAAAAGCCGATGAATAATATAAAAACCAAAGATCTCATTTCAGTCCTCTGTTATCTAAATGTTAATGAGAACAATTATCATATAGATACAGCTTAGACAACACAAGAGGAATTTAACAAGTCATACACGTAACAAGATTGACGATCCTGAAGATGGATGGTCCCCTGAAAACCACCCACGAGCAGCAGGAACCCGGACAGGATACTGACAAAGAATGTGCCGGATGGGTTGCCTTAAGCCAATCTCCTTATCCCCCGCTGGAATTTGCTTTACAATTCGCGCCATGGGGCAAATAAGCAAAGAACTGCCACTGGAACCGGGATATACTCAGACACTGGCGGAATGATACAAGGGACCAGGGTGGGGGTGGAATTGTCAACTTCAATAAAAAAAGATTTTGCCGCTCTTGAGTTTGATGAAAACTGGTCATTTGCAAAAAAAGCAGACGGAGCAAAAAAATATGAACCCTATTCTCATCACTACCACCGTTATCCGGCAAAATTCATCGGTCCTCTAGCACGCAAACTAATAGAGAACGAAAGTAGAGAAGGCGATTTGGTGTGTGACACATTCGGTGGATGTGGAACGACTTTGCTGGAATCAAAACTGCTCGGCAGGAGAGGCATGGGGTTTGATATAAGCCCGGTGGCAAAGTTGATTTCAAAAGTAAAAAACACAGCAATTGTTCCTGAAAAATTGAACAAAGCCAGCGCTCGGCTAAATAAGCGTATCGCGTCCGGGGCACCCGTGCAAAATGATTATAATGTTACCCATCAGCGTATTCAGTACTGGTTTTCGGAAGAAAATTATTCAACGCTAAGTCACATTTATCAATCCATTCTGGAAGAAAGCGACTCCGATATCCAAAGGTTTTTTCTCTGCGCTTTTTCTCACTGCCTGAAAAACAGCTCAAGGTGGTTAATGAAAAGCATTAAACCAACCATAGACAAGCAAAAGTCGCCGGTGGGTGTAATCGGCGTTTTTACTCGACATCTAAAAAAGATGATAAGAAAAAATGATTTACTATATCAGCATCTAAAACATCACAAGCGGCTAAAATTTGATAGTAAAATCTATCTCCAGGATATCATTAAACTGAAAGCTAAAACCCAACTTGAAAGGTATAACAAAGTTGATCTTATTGTGACTTCACCGCCTTATGTGACTTCTTACGAATATGCAGATTTACATGAATTAACTTTCTTGTGGTTTGGTCAAAAGAAATATAAAGGCTGGGAAAAATATTTGCAGGATTTCAGGTCATTCAAAAGCAGGTTTATTGGCAGCTCTCTTCGAATAAAAAATAATCAAATTTGTAACAGCAGTATAGGAGAAGAAATTGTTTGCCAGTTGAGACAAAAAGACGCAGGAATCGCGAATAAAGTTGATACTTATTTCTCAAGAATGAACCGATCTTTTGAGGTGATGTATCACATGCTAAAAGAAGGAAAAAAGGCGTGTATTGTGGTGGGCAATACCAGGCTCAAGCAGGTACCTGTCCTCAATGCGCAGGTTGCCTGTGAACAACTGCTTTCAATCGGCTTCAAAAAGGATCAAGTCATCAAACGCAATGCCAACACCAATAAAATGATTGCCCCTTACAGGGATAAAGTGACCGGAAAATTTACTTCCCTGAATTCCAGGAATAAAACGATTGCATATCACGAAGAGTATATTTTGGTTCTAACAAAATGAATTCAATTAATAATGACTACCCTTTCGAGTTTTCTCCAAAACTCATCAAGTTTCTTGGAGAAGAATTGATCCATGATAAAAAAATTGCAATTTCAGAGTTGATAAAAAATGCTTACGATGCTGATGCGGATGCGGTTTCTCTAACTATTGGAGAGGAAACAATTATTATCAGGGACAACGGCCACGGAATGAATGAAAAAGATGTTTGTACAGGCTGGCTCGTAGTAGGTAATAGTCAAAAATCTCAAAACAATCATCACAACAATAAAACCGCTAAATATCAGCGTTTACCCATTGGTGAAAAGGGAGTGGGCAGGTTAGGCGCGCACAAGCTTGGAAACAAAATACAGGTTATCTCAAAAACAGCGCAAGACCCTGAGGTTATTTTTGAGATTGACTGGAATCGGCTTGAAAATACAACAAAACTAAATGAATTGCCTCCAATCAGTATTTTAAGCAGAGAAAATCCATCGGTTTTTACTGACGGCGAAACAGGCACGGAACTTACGATAAGAGACTTAAAAGAAAATTTTAAAGACAAGGATATTAAATCCTTAAACGCGGACTTAATAAAACTATTACCCCCCTTTCAGCATTCAATACAGGATAACTTTAAAATTAGCTTCATTAAAAAAACCGGTTTGTTTGAAGATGAAACACTATTGGATACCAAACAGATTCTTGAACATGGGCTTTTTCGCTACAGCATTACTTTTGATCAAAATGAAATTAAAGATTTTCACTATGAATTTTTTTCTCCTGATAGCAATAAAATACCTGACCGTAAATTGTCGTTAGAAGATGCTGAAGTTAAAGATTTAATAATAAATTTACAAAAAAAACCAACGGATCCAGACAATTATGCAGCAATAGGCGAGGTGATGTTTCAAGGTTATATTTTTGACGAAAAATTCGCCAGATTATTTAAAAATCCTTACTCAAGGGATATCAAAAACTACCTGAAAGATAACGGCGGTATTCGCGTCTATCGCAATGGTTTGAGGATTTATAACTATGGTGAAGGAGGTAAAGATAACGACATTCTTGATTTGGATAGAAAAAGAGCCAAACGCCTTGGCGATAATATCGGGTACAACCAATTATTGGCGAGTATCGAACTGGTTAGAGAAGGCAGTAAGGATTTAATTGAAAAGACGAATAGGGAAGGTTTTATCCACAACGATGCTTTTTCATGCCTGCAACGTCAATTGGATTTTTGCATGGAAATGGTTTTGCACTGTCGGAAAATTGACCGCGCCAACATGGCGCCTTTATTTGGGAAAGAATACGATAAAGCTGACATAGACACAAAAATTAAGGAAATTACGTCACAAGTCAGTCGATTAGAAATCAGTGATACGGAAAAAAAAGGCATACAATCCAGACTGTTTGAGTTTTCAAAAGAATTCACACAGTTAAAAGATATATTTCTCACCGCATCAAATACCGGGTTGAATCTGACTTTTATTGTGCATGAAATTGATAAAATCATTGATCATTTAGGAAAAACAATCCAGGCAAAAGATTTCCAACAAATAGAGAAAGTATTTTTGCACCTTAAGAATAGCATTGATGCTTACAGAGATACCATTAAGCTGGATAAAAGAAACGCTTCCTTATCTGTTGATGCCCTCATACGACAAGCTCTGTTTAATTCACAGTATCGCCTTGACTATCATAAGATTGAATGTTCGAAACGAATAGCCCCTGACTTACACATCATGGGTAAAAAAGGCTTGATCCTGGGAATATTGACCAATCTTTTTGATAATGCCATTTACTGGCTTGAGTATTACAAGGTTGAACGCAAAAAAATCATGCTTAATGCGTATCGTGATAATGAATTTGTGCATATCGTCGTTGCTGACAATGGCAAAGGGTTTAACATCAACTTTGAAGCCGCTTTAGGTCCATTTATCAGTGGCAGAACGGATGAAAGCAGCATGGGGATAGGCTTGCATCTGACAGAGCAGGTGATGATTGCCCATGAAGGTGGTATTTCACATGGGGATTGGCAAGAAGAGGATTTGCCGGAAGGGTTTTCACAAGGTGCCGTTATTAAATTGACATTCAAGGGAGCATAAGGCGATGTTATATGACATTTTAATGATTGATGACGATTTCAGTGAAAATCCTGATTTGGAAGATTGGGGTCATTCTGCGAATAAACTCCGCCTTGATTTACTGCGTGAAAACTTAAGAGTCACCTGGACAACGGGAGAAAAAGATGATCTTGAAAGGTTATCAGATAAAGATTTATCTGCCATCCGATATATCTTGCTTGATCTGCATTTGGAGGGCATTAGCGAAGATGATAATTATAGAATTATAAATAGTAAAATATTAGGAATTTTTGGACAAATAGACAACACATTCAACCATAAAGAGATGACTTGCTTTATCAATAGTAGATTTGCTCATGATGCGAACTATGGTTATGGTGATGAAGGGAAACAGGACCTGGAAGATAAGCTCAAAAATGATAATAAAATTCAAACTCGATATAAAATCGAGGTAGTTCAGAATAAAAACAGCCTGTCTGAACCGCAAAAAGACGAATTACGCAAAAATAACCTGAATGTCTATGCAAGAAGCCTGATGATTAATAAGGCCATAGATGTTGAGGCAATTTTCGGTGATAAATTGAGGCTTTCTTCCAGTGCGAAAAAAGATGTAAGTTTTCAAGCAAAATCCCTTGTTTTTCAGTCCCAGTATCTTAACAAGGATAAATCACACAAAGATTTAAAAAAACAAATTCAACTGCTTCAAGAAATTCGTAACAAGCTTGCTCACTCAACAATGGAAAGCCTAAAAAAAATCGAGGATAAGGCAATGAGAAAAACATTTTGGAAAATTCAGGGAGAGCAAGAAAAAACAGAAGAAATAAAATTTGATTTTCAGAGTCTCATGAAATATCTGCAATCGGTGGATGAATTAGGCGGTAAGTTAAGAAAACTTGATCGCCTTGAGCCAGAATGTCTCAACAACAGCCAAAGCCACCTCCCTTCGGCCACCGGCGGGCACTCAACCAATGGCTGATTGGACATATTAAAAACGCGGATTTGATCCGTTAGCCACACATTAGAGTCGGCGGGTGATCGGCAAGAATGTGCCGGATGGGTTTCATTAAGCCAGACCCTTACCCTCTGCCGGAACTTGTTCTACAATTCGCGCCATGGGTCAAATCAGCAAAGAACTGCCACTGAACCCGGATATACTCAGGCAATGCCGTGAGCAGATCGGGTTATCCATAGATGGTGTAAAGTCTGAGGTTCGCTCAATTGAGCAAATCGAAAACGGCGAGAAACTGCCAACCTACAAGCAACTGGATAAGTTAGCAGAATTATACGAGGTTCCAAGGTGGGTGTTTATCCGCGAAACGCTACCCGAAGAATATCACTACGAACAAACCCCCGGCTTTCGCAGACTGCATGACACACAAGCTTTTCAGGAACCTGAACAGGGGCACAAAGTTCGCAAGCTGATTGCCCGGGTAGAGCGTTACCGCGATTTACTTATCGAACTAAGAGACGACCTGGATGATCCGATCATTCCTTTTATTGCGCCTGACTTCAATGTTAACAGGATGCAACCTCAAGAGGCCGCTGTTGCAGTACGGCAATGGCTGGATTTGAAACAGCCGGAGGAATTTTCTGATCTCAAACGAAGGCTGGAACAAAAGAGTATTTTCATCTTCCTGACCAGTAAATACAAAGGCTGGTCGCACATGGATAAAAAAACCTTCCGCGGCCTTTGTCTGCCGCATGATCGATTACCGATCATCATCGTTAATGATTCGGACGCCAAAAAGGCACAATCCTTTACCTTGATGCACGAACTGGGGCACCTGCTGAAGGGCAATATATCAATTGACAGTTGGCAGGAAAACGATAGTGAAGAAGAAACCTGGTGTGATCAGTTTGCTGGCAATGTATTGATGCCGGAAAATCAATTCCGGGATAGCGTAGCGAGCACACCGGAGGATATACAGGATATAAAAAACATTGCGAAAGAATTTGAGGTGAGTCCCTATGCTTGCCTGGTCAGGCTTAGACAAATCGGAAAAATCACACAGCCACAGTATGAACAGTTTGAACAAACGCTGAAAGCGGAATATCAATCTTATCAGGATAAATTAAGAAACAATCCGGTTCCCATACCACGAAATCGCTCAAAGGAGGTAAAGACTCAATTTGGCGATCTCTTTGTCAATACCGTACTGACCGCCTGGCATAGTGAAGAACTCAGTCTGCATAAAGTCGGCCAATTATTGGGACTCAAATTCATCACTGGATGGTATCAGGATTACCTGACCATCAACAAATATGGGATGTGGCAGGGTAAGTAATGAGTGCATTCAAATTAGAGCAAGAACAAGAAATCGGTTCTATTAAAGCAAAACTGTATTCTTACACGGGGAAAGAATCAGAGTTAAATTCTTATATTAAAAATAAAGTTCAACAACAAAGATCAGATTTTGCTGACTTGTTAGATACGTATGGAGGAGCGGGACTTGATAAGAAAAAGTTACTAGGACAATATTCCGCGCTTTCCACTCCTCAAAATCATCAAGTGCCTGCGTTTGATATTAAGCGGTCTACCGTGACCGAGTTTATGGCGGAGTTTTTACTTGAAAAAGAGTTTCAATGTATTTTTTTTGAAAAGATCAATAAGAAAATCAAAAAATCAATTATTGATACTGATCGCCACACCACAGGTGTTGATGTTGTTGGTATTCAAGAAAAAGAAGAGCACTTAAAGTTTGTTATGGCAGAGGTGAAAGCGTCTGGAGACCAGTCTATTCCATGTGCCTCAGCCCGGTCTTTGCAAGAAGACATTGATAAAGCCATGGATTTCAAAAATGATCGTCTTTATCGTGAAATATTTGCGATGTTTGAAATTGCCCGTGACCCTGAAGCACAGATTACAAAAAAGTATGTTACGTTTTTACTTGATTTAATTGCAAAAAAAGACGCCTCCGAGCAACTTATTCAAAGGATTATCATTTTCCCTTTCCTTATTCGTAATCATTCCCCAATTTTAGAGAACAAAAACTTGAACGATTATCAAAACTTCTCAGAATTAGATACAAAAGGTGCTGAAATAATAGGTATTATCTGGGCCATCAATAAGGATATTGATCAATTTGCAAGTAGCATTTACAACAATGCTTGAGCAATTAAAAGAAATTTTATCTACTGAAGGACAAGAAATTTCCGCTTTGCTTGATGTTTTGTCTAAACAGGAAAAGATAAAGTTGCATCAATATTTTGATGTTCCATTTGATCCCATTGATGATTTGGACGATGTGAAAATCAAGTTCTTTGCGTTAAACGCTCTCTTTATTTACATTAAAAATAATCCATCTATCGAAGAAAAATTAAAAACAGCAGACATAGATTTAGAAAAACTTGCTTGCAAAATTTATGAATTGGTGGCTGTTGCTTATGCAGAAGAGAAGAATTGGAAATTTTATTTTTATCTAAGTTCCTATGCCGTTTTAGCTGATAAAGCCACTTTGATCATTGGCACAACCCGACCTGAAAACAGTGATAGTGGTGATCTTTTATCTCAGACACTAAGGTTTTTTACTGATTTTAATTTTCCGGTTAGATTAAAACGAGATTTGCAAGACAGAAAAAACAATCTTGATGTATTAAAACAGGGCTTTGCTGATATTCAAGACTCGGACAGCATTACCAATCAAGGACAGTTATATGAAATTATTGCATTGAGTAACCTGATCAGTATAGGAGAAAAATTGCAATCTTACCTATTTGCGGGAGAAGGACGTAACATTCCAACAAGTATTAATAGTGAAGTATCTAATGCGATTAAGGTTTTTGCCGAGATAGGCAACAATGAGTGGGAGCTTATTTGCAGTTTGTTGCGCCTTGTTTTACAAAAACACTATGAAAACTCTATTTGGGCAGTTGCTAGTCGTGCTCCCCTTTTTAAAGAATTTGTCAATCAACAACTTGAACAAGAGTCATTTTTACTGTCCTTGTTTCCTTCACAAAAGATAGCCTTACAAGATATTCTAGCATCATATCAAAGCACGGTTATTAGTATGCCAACCAGCTCTGGAAAAACATTACTCGCCGAGTTGAAGATACTGTATACACAAATACTACATAGCAATGATTGCCTGTGTGCTTATGTCGTGCCGACCAATGCGTTGATCAATCAAACGATTAAACGCCTTGGTCGTGACTTTCCAACCTTGGCAATCAAGCAATTACTTCCCTACAACCATTTTGATCACCTGGAAAAAGATATCATTGGTGATCAACCTGACATTATTGTTTCCACACCGGAGAAGTTGAATTTTTTATTGAAGAATGATGAGGCGAATATTCTCGATAAACTTCGCCTTGTCATCATTGATGAGGCGCATAATATCAGTAATGAAAATCGGGGCAGTATTTGGGAGTTTTTGCTGGCAAACCTGAAACAACAGGATAGTCAGATATCTTATCTCTTGCTTACACCTTTTATCCAAAACAAAGATGAACTTGCACAGTGGCTGAGTAGTGATAACAGTACTGCCAAAAGCACGGAATGGACACCGACCAGGCAATATGTGGCGTATCACTCCCTAGACAGCAAGAAAGAAAATAGCAACATCAACTATTTACCCAGTGCCAGAAATTCCATCATAAAAGAAGAGGTTTCGATAGATTTAGGCATTAACCTTAAGGAACTAAAGGCAGAAATATCTCAAGATTCAATCAATGATATTGTCCGCAATACCGTTTTGATTGAAAAGTATAGCAAGCAAAAAGGCTGTATTCTGATTTTGCACAATGGGGCTAATCGTGCTGAGAAACTAGCACAAGCCCTGGCAAAAAAATTTAACTTCAATAGCAATGATCATCAAGAAAAGATCACCTATGCCAAAGAAGTGATTCGCTTGGAGCTGGGAGATAACCATTCACTGCTTGATTTGCTGGATAAAGGTATAGCCTTTCATCATGCTCAATTGTCACCAATGGTCAAAGAGACAATAGAAGATTTGGTTACTAACGATTTGATTAAAGTGATTGTTGCTACAACGACCTTGGCACAAGGCATGAACTTCCCTATTAAGACGATTATTTTTGAAACGCTAACGCTTGGTGGCGGAGCTAATAGTAAAAAATTAACTCATGGTGATTTCTGGAATATTGCAGGGCGGGCTGGAAGGGCATATAAAGATACCGAAGGGCATATTATATTAGGCTGGAAGGATAGCAACCCGGCCACCAAAAGAGAACTGGAATCTTTTATTTCACAAGATATTGAGAAGGCTATTTCCTCATTAAAGGCTTTTTTTGATGCAATAGACGGTGACACAACGATTGATTATCAATTTATTAAAGATAAACCGGTTGCGCAAAATTTTTTGCACTATCTCAATCATTTAATGAATATCAGTCATCAATACCAATTAGATAAAGTAAGCAGACAAGATATTGTTAATATATTAGCGAACTCGCTGTATTTTAAGCAAAATGAATTTGATGAAGGATTTTTAGAGACACAAGAAAAAGTGGTGAATTTTAGCAATCAGTATATTGCTTTAATTCAAGAGAAAGAACCGAGTCAATTAAAGCTGGCTGATACACTTGGCATTACCGACATTAGTTTAGCTACGATTATCGGAATTACACGGGATACAGGACCATCACTTGCACAATGTATTGAAGAAAATAATCAGGACGGTTTAACCGTTATAATAGACGCTATCAACTGTATCCCTGAATTGAAAATCAATCTTGGGCGTGAAGAAGGGAGATTTAATGCAGAATTAATAGCAGGTATCTTACTGGATTGGATCAATGGTCAATCCATTTCAGAAATAGCTGACACACACGGTCTTGGAGTCAATAAATGTTCAGGCTATATCTTTTCAAGGCTAAAAAATTACATCCCATGGGGGATGGCGATTTATCAGAAGATTAGCCATGACAAAAATGAATTATTGCCATCTTATGCCTTTTATGGCGTTAAAGATGAACGGTCTGTCAAACTTTCTTATATTGGCGTTCCCAGGTTTGCTCTAAGTAAGGTAAAAAGTTTGATTACAGACGACAGATTGTATAGCAACCTATCAAATTTGAAAGATCATCTAAAACGTGAAAATTTCGTCTTTGAAGAAAATCAGGCAAAAAATGAGATGATTAACAAAATTATTAAACAAGCGATTATCTAATGCCAAAGAACGCAAAAAATAATCAGTTGTTCTTCGGCCACCGGCGGGCACTCAACCAATGGCTGATTGAACCATGCGGATTTGATCCGTTAGCCGCACATAAAGTCGGCGGGTGATCGGCAAGCATGTGCTGGATGGGTTTCATTAAGCCAAACCTTTATCTCCTGAATCAAGTATGTAATCAATGAATCGTAACAAGCAACGGCTGGAATTAACCTGGATTGGGAAAGACGAGCGTCCCCAACTGGAGCCGCGTATCCTGCTGGAAGACCCGGAAAAATCCTGCCATGCCAGGGAACGCATTACTGAAAATGATATCTTCGATAACAAGCTGATATTTGGCGATAACCTGCTGGCGTTGAAGGCGCTGGAGGCTGAATATACCGGCAAGATGAAATGTATTTATATTGACCCGCCTTACAATACAGGAAATGCCTTTGAGCATTATGATGATGGGCTGGAGCACTCTATTTGGTTAGGAATGATGCGCGACCGCCTTGAAATCCTCCACAATCTTCTGAGTGAGTATGGTGTAATATTCGTTCAAATTGATGACAATGAACATGCTTATTTAAAAGTTTTGATGGATCAGATATTTGGAAGAGCTAATTTTGTTGCAAACATAATATGGCGCAAGAAAGCTGGTGGAGGTCAGGATGCTGAATATTTTGCTATTGAACATGAAAACATTCTTGTTTTTAAGAAAAATAATTGGGGGATAATAAATGAATTAGAAGATCATAAGGTTGAAGACTTCTCGCGTATGATAAGCAATAGACCTGCTAAAATCATGAAATTGGAAAAATGGGGTACTTCTGCATATCGTGAAGATCGACCAAGTCTGCATTACTCAATAAAAGATCCTGAAGGAAATGATTTTTATCCTAAAGCTCCGGATGGAGCAGATGGTCGTTGGAGGAAAAAACCTGAAAATCTTGATGCTAATCATATCCATTGGGAAAAACGAAACGGAGAGTGGAAGCCCTATGAAGTCACTTATTTTGATGAGATAGGTAAGAAGACAATCAAAATAAGAAGCATTTGGATGGATATAGGGAGCAATACCGAAGCAACAAAAGAAATAAAAGAAATCTTTGGAAGCAAAGCTTTTGATACTCCAAAACCAGAAAAATTGATAGAAAAAATTCTATCTGTTTCAACGCAACCCGGTGATATTGTACTTGATAGTTTTGCCGGTTCTGGCACCACAGGTACAGTAGCCCATAAAATGGGACGCAAATGGATTATGGTGGAATTGGGTGAGCATTGCGATACTCACATTGTGCCCCGCTTACAAAAAGTGATTGACGGCACCGATCAAGGCGGCATTTCCAAAGCGATCAACTGGAAAGGCGGCGGCGGTTTCCGCTATTACCGTCTTGCCCCGTCCATGCTGGAAAAAGACAAGTGGGGCAACTGGGTGATCAGCAAGGATTACAATCCCGAAATGCTTGCCGAGGCCATGTGTAAGCATATGGGCTTTACCTATGCGCCGGATGAAAACCATTACTGGATGCACGGCCATTCCACCGAAACCGATTTCATTTATATCACGACCGAGGCGCTCACCCACGAACAGTTGCGGGCAATCAGCGAAGATGTCGGGCCCAACCGCACGCTGTTGATCTGTTGCAAGGCGTTTAATAGCAAAGCGGACTTTGACAATCTGACTGTAAAGAAAATACCGTTATCGGTTTTACAAAAATGCGAATGGGGCAAGGACGATTACAGCCTGAATGTCGCCAATCTCCCGCAGGCGCAACGGAGTAATGAACAAACAGAATTGTTTGAAGAGGGCAAAAATTAGCCATGTATTACCGTCGCAAAATTTTACTTAATTTGATTGATGCCTTTGTTTATACAATTCTTGAAGCGATTATTAAGAAGGCTTTGGGCGCCACTTGCCAATTTCATGATTGGTATTTCTTATCCACCCAAAACTCATCAGCAGGAATTATTTTAGGTGAATAATATAAAAAAACAAATATCCGCCCGCCTCTCGCTTCGCCGTCCGCAGGATGAATCGCTTGATATTCTGGCGCGGGTATTAGACGAGATTGCGCTATCAAAGGCCCCGGATCTGGCCCATGACCTGGAAGTCATCAAGGGTATGTTTCCTTCAGTGCAGGACTTTGAACGCGGTTTTCCATCCATCTGTTTTGCGCTGGCTACCGGTGTCGGCAAAACCCGTTTGATGGGTGCGTTTATCAGCTATCTGTATCTTACCGGTCGTAGTCGTCATTTCTTTGTGCTGGCACCGAACCTGACGATCTATGAGAAGCTAAGAGAGGATTTCACACTTCAAAGTCCTAAATACGTCTTCCGCGGGATTCAGGAGTTTAGCACCAACCCACCCGTTATCATTACCGGTGAAGATTATGACAGCGGCAAAGGGGTGCGTTTTGATGAGAATAATTTCCGTGGTCAGGGCCGCTTGTTCGAGGATAGCGATACGCCGTTTATTAATATTTTCAATATCTCGAAGATTAATGCGACCGAGAATAAAGAAGGTGCGGCAAAATCAAAAAAACCACGGATCAAACGCCTGCAGGAAACCATTGGGGAAAGCTATTTTGAATATCTGTCCAGCCTGCCTGACCTGGTTATGCTGATGGATGAGGCACACCGCTATCGCGCAACGGCGGGGGCAAATGCGATTAACGAATTAAAGCCTGTGCTGGGTATAGAGTTGACTGCTACACCCAAAACAACCGGTTCAAGATCGGTTGATTTCAAAAATACGATTTATGCCTATTCATTATCCGAGGCTATGGCAGATGGCTATGTGAAAGATCCGGCGGTTGCCACGCGAAAAGACTTCAAGCCTGAGCACTACACGTCAGAGCAACTTGAACACATTAAATTGGAAGATGGTATCCACCACCATGAGCATGTAAAAGTCGAGCTTGATGTCTATGCCCGTCAATACGACGAGCAGATCGTCAAACCGTTTATGCTGGTGGTGGCGAAAGATACCGAACATGCGCGCCGGTTGCGTGAATTGCTGGAGTCTAATGACTTTTTTGAAGGTTGCTATCAAGACAAGGTTGCCGAGGTTCATTCCAGGCAGTCCGGCGCGGAAGAGGATGAAAATATCCAACGCTTGATCTCTGTTGAAGATCCGAACGAACCTACCGAGATCGTTATTCACGTCAACAAACTGAAAGAAGGCTGGGACGTGACCAACCTTTACACCATTGTGCCGCTGCGTGCTTCTGCATCTGAAATTCTGACGGAGCAAACGATTGGTCGTGGCTTGCGTTTGCCCTATGGCCGCAAAACCGGCGTGGAAACGATTGATCGCCTGACCATCATTGCCCATGACCGATTCCAGGATATCGTGGATCGCGCCAACGATCCCAACTCGATTATCAAGCAGAAAATCGAGATTGGGGACGGCGGCGATGTGCCATTTGAAAAATCTCAAGCCATTACCGTCCCATCTGTGGCCGCAATGGCTTTGACCGGTTCTTCCGTGTCCGGAGATGATGATAATTACCAGCAGGAAACGCCAACTATTATCGAAAACTCCCAACACCGAAAAGTGGCTGAGGTGGTCATGGAAGTTGCCAAAAGTTATGAGTACTTGAAAAGCTCAAGCGAGCTGTCCACTCCTGAAATTCAAACACGGATCATCGAGGAGGTTGCAGAGATCATCAAGCCTGACCAGGGTACTTTGGAATTGGAGCCTGACAAAGCCGGTGCTGTTGTCAAAGGGGTTGTCGAAACTGTTACCAGGTGCCTTGCCGAAATGACGATTGATATTCCGAATATTGTCCTTGTCCCGTCACAAGATGTGACCTATGGATTTCATGACTTTGATCTCAATGGCCTGGAAGGCTTAAACTTCCCGCCGGTAAGCCAGGAGATTTTGATCCATCAATTGCGGACAAACAAAAGTAGTCTGCTATCAGCGGATGGCGGCTACGATAAAGAACAAAGACTTGAGGATTACATTATTCGCGGCTTAATCGATCACGATCTGGTTGATTATGACGAACACGCTGATTTGCTCTATAAACTCGCCGGGCAAGTGGTCGCTCACTTGGAGTCCTGTTTATCAGACAAGAAGGATGTTGAGAATGTTCTGGTACATTACCAGAGTAAAATCACCGACTTTATTACTACCCGGCTTATGCAGCATTATTGGGAAACGCCTACGGATTATCAGGTCAATGTGAGTCGGGGGTTTACAATCCTGAAACCATTTAATTGCACCATGCAGGAAGGCACCACTCCCCAGGATTTCAGGTCGATTCCGAAAATTAAGAGTGATGTAAAAAAGATCATCTTCGGCGGTTTTACAAAATGTTGTTATCTGCTGCAAAAGTTTGATTCGGTTAACGGTGAGCTAAGATTCGCCCATGTATTAGAGGACGATACAGACGTTATCAAGTGGATGAAACCAGCGCCGGGTTTCTTCAGGATTGAGTATAAAAACGGCGTTGCATACGAACCGGATTTTGTCGTTGAAACCGCAGATGCCAAATATATATGCGAACCGAAAATGGCTTCGGAGATGCAGAGTGACACCGTTTCAGCAAAGCAGGCGACGGCGGTGCGTTGGTGCCAATACGCCACTGAGCATGCAGAGAATGATGGAAAATCATGGCACTACGCCTTAATTCCGCACGATAAAATTGCCGCCAACAGTAGCTTTCATGGTTTGATGAAAGAATTTGTGACTCAGGCAAAACCGGTTTGATAAAAGCAGTATCCAGTGCTTGTGAGTGCTTATCCTTACGGGTTTGTTTTTCCTCTGCTCTGTAAGTTCTCATGCACCGGCATAAGGACTAAACGATTATGTGATCTCGCGCAAAACTTTATCCAGGCGACCACTCCCGCCAACCTTGTAACAATGGAAAATACAGTCCCAGCTTTACTGTCCCGTTTGCGGGGGCGGGCATTAACATTGCATATTTTTCGAGTTGTTCTTTATAGCGTTCCTGCTGTTGATCGAGAAAGGCCTCTACATCTGTTCCTTCATGGCGACTGATTTTGTAATCTATGATCCATCGCGTGCCGTCTTTATCCACAAAAGTGCGATCAATACTGATGCTGATTACTTCGCCTGCATATATCCCGCTCAGGGTGTATTCGTTCTTTTGTTGTTGATGTGTCTTGTCGAGTATCCATTGTCCGCGTTCATCCTTGATCATATTGATTAACGCTGCCTCGACTTGCTGACTTGCCGCGTTAATTTCTTCTTCGCCGATGCCTTGCCGTTTCAGTGCCTGTGTGAACCACCCGCGTTTGCCCTGTATTGTCGCTTCATCCCAGGTGTTATTGTGATTACTTTGATCTTCACACATGAGTTGTATACAACGATGTACGACAGTGCCTACATAGCGGATGGTTTTTGTGGCCCACATGAATTCCATGTTCTTGTCTGTGGTTTCCATGTCGATCGCTCTGCTTTGTTGCCATTCCACATTGTGTGGTGGCTCGGGTCTTTTCCAGGTGGCGATATGTCGGCGCATACGATTGCCTGCTCCGGTAGTTGGTGTTGAACCGACGGCGATTTCTCCATGTTCTGATGACGTTACCCATTGATAATTTTCTTCCACGATGGGCCAGAGTTTTGCTAAAAGGGAGTTTTTCTGTGGTAGTGATATTTCATTTTTTTCTTTTGAGAATTTGGTCGCGCCGAATAGATGTAGTTGTTCCCTTGCGCGTGTCGCAGCAACATACAACAAGCGACCCTGTTCATTTTTGAGCCTGGCTTGTTCCAGCATTTCCAGATAGCGATATAATTTATCATCATCGACACCGGTTGCCTGGATCGGTGCCAGTAATAAATCGTTGCCACCATCTGTGCGTTGTTGTTCCTGCCAAAGTAATAATCGCCTGTCTTCTGCTTTACGGCCTCGACCCAGCCCCGGCAGAATGACGATATCAAACTCCAGACCCTTGGCTTTGTGGATGGTCATGATCTGTACGACGATTTCATCTGTATTATCCTGTGTAACCTGTACATCCGCCGCCGCGTAAAGTCCTTCGACGGCCTGTTCCAGTCTGGAGAGTGTTTTTAGATCACCGCTTGCTTCTTCCCTCTGTAAGACATCGAAACAGGTTTGTACATTTTCCAGATCACTGGCATCCTCCAGAGTCGCCGGGCCGCCACATTCGATCCAGACCATTTCCACCATGCGCCGCAAGGATTTGCGTCTGCGGTTCTGCATGGCTTTGTCGAGGATGGTTCTTAGTTTTAACAGTCGTTTCTGACCATCGTCACTGAGTTTCTGCATTCTTAGTTCATCATGCATACATGACCAGATAGGTATCGCCTGTTGCTTGCCGACAAGGGTATTCAGATCGGCCAGGGTCAGGCCGCACCAGGGTGCACGTAGTATGGATAACCAGGCAACACGATCCGCCGGGTGGATTAATGCCCGCGTCAGGGCCAGACAATCCTGAATCGCGGCACGGTGACTTAAACGCTCTATGTCAACTGCTTGAAAACGGATTTCGGCTTGCTTTAAACGGGTGATAATGGCATCAAGTTGTGGTCGGCTGCGTACCAGGATAGCAATGGTTTTATGCAAATCCTGTTGTCCGGTTTCTTGCTGCACTTGTCTGATGGTGTGTACGATCTGTCCGGCTTCTTCTTGATGGGTGTCGTGGGCTGCCGTCCGGCCATATTGCAAGAGTGGATGTACCACCACCTGTCCCGCGCCTGAGTTATCCGCCGCCTGAACCGGTGAATAATTCACGGCGCCGTTAGTCGTGTCTGCCTGCTGCGGGAAAATTTTTTCAAAGGCATCATTCACCCAGGTGACGATGCCTTGTTGCGAACGGAAGTTGACGCCGAGCGTCAAGGATTCCAGTGGCACCTGACCGACGTTTTGATTGGTAAATGTGCTTAGGAACTTGCCGACCTCCGCTTCGCGGAAACGGTAGATGGACTGCATTGGATCTCCAACCAGAAATAATGAGCGGCCGTCGTTCATGCTCCAGCCTTCAGTAAGTTTCTCCAACAAGTCATACTGACTGACGGAGACATCCTGAAACTCATCGATGAGGATATGTTGTATTTTATAGTCGAGTTGCAAGGCGAGATCGGTGGGCTGTCCATCATCTCTTAAAGATTGTAATGCCGAGAGCTGGATCCCGGTGAAATCAATCTTGCCACGCTCGGCGAATAACAGTCGTAATTGTGCTTCGGCGATCACCATTAAGGTCGGTAACGCTTGCAGAATATTCCAATGTGTATCATGCAACCATGTACTGTGTTCGCCTTCTTCTCCTGATACCTGAACGTCAGGCAAGTAGCGTATTCCTGTGAGAATATCCAGGAGACTGTCATTTTTTGCATAGGTTTCCACCAGTGCCTGGTAACGGCCCTTGATATTTTTGGCGTATTCTTTTTCAAATTTTTTATCTGCCTTGCTATCACTGGCGGGGAAGCCATTCTTTTTATTGACGGTTTTACGCCATTCGTTTTTCTGTGTGAGTAAAAATTCCACGATGCCATGCCATTGCAATAAAGCGGCAGGATTGTCTTCCGGCAATACATCAAGATCTGCACAATGTGTGATCGGTGATTCGCTGCCTTCTGCAATCAGGTTGATCGCAGCGTAGTGCAATAGGTCGATGAGTTCACGCTCATCCTGAAGCATGTCACGCACACTCTTTAATGTCGCTGTGACAATATTTTCAAAAGCGAGATCAATACTTGCGCGGCTGATGTTACCCTCGATAACATGACGCAACCATTGATCCCGACGGCGTAACATGTCGGCCAATAATCTTTTCAGTTTGGGGAGATCATTATCCAGATGTTGCAATAATTCGGCGATGGGATCCGACCACTCTTCACCATCTTCAAGCAAAAGAATGCTGCGCTCAGCAGCTTGCAGGTAGAGTTCATCGGCATCGTCCAATATCTCCGGCTGTGCGCCGAGCTGTGAGAGCATGGGCATTTGACGAGTGATACCTGCACATAGTGAATCAATCGTCTGAATACGCAAGCGCCCGGGATTATCCTGCAAATTCCATTGTCGCGCTGCATCCCGTTTGAGAACTTCTGTTGCCAGTTTGCAAGTTTCTTTTTGATAATCGTCCTCCGGTATAGCACCGGAACGGGCTGCTTCAATTGCAGTAATAATGCGTCCACGCATCTCCGCTGCGGCCTTGCGTGTAAAAGTAATGGCGACGATTTCTTCAGGAAATTCAACACCCGAGAGTAATTTCAGGAAACGACGGATAAGTAATTCGGTTTTACCCGAACCTGCAGGGGCACGTACAATAAAAGACCGTTCGGGATCCAGCGCGGCGCGGCGTTGTTCGTTGTCGGTAACATTATTCATGATCATTATGCGCGTTTATTGGCCGGGGGTGCAGTGGCTGATTGTTCTATTTCATTAATGCGACACAAGCTACCCAGATCGCAATATCTACAGCTGGTCTCGTTATGCGGATCAACGCGTGCGTCACCCTGGAGGAAATTATTCGCCAATGCTTGCAGATTCCGTTCCCAGTACATTAACAATGACTGCCAATCAGAAAACTGCTGCCCGACCCTGGATCCCGAGAGTGTTTTTACGTTGGGGATTAACTCAACGCCTGCATTCTCTTCATTGATGTCTTCGCCGGTATCACCCGCCAGACCGACAAACTTCATTTCACCGCGTTTGACTTGTCCGAAGACCACGGCAGCGATATTCATTCCCTCGATAATCGCATAGAGAGGTAGTTGTGGATCATCCGGACGTTCGTCCATCCAACCGGCTATCGCGACCTTGCCGGTTTTATAATCAATCACGATCAGGCGACCATCGGCAAGTTGATCAATACGATCCGGTCGTATTTGAATATTTAAGCCTTCAATGTTACAAGAATGTTTCTGTTCTCTCTCAACCACGGTAAAAGCCTGGCGCTGTTTTTCTATCGACAACCATTCGTGCATCATCGTCTGTAAGCGGCTTGTTTCGATCAACATAAAACGTTTGGTGGCGGTAAATGGACGTTGTGCCGAGAAACGTTTGATGACCTTGACGACACACTGATTGATATGTAATGCCAATTCATCATCGGTGAATGCTTCCAGTTCTTTATGCGTACTGACTGTTTCCCAAAAGCGTTGCAGACATTCATGCACCAACAAACCGCGTTCCATCGAACTTAAACCGATGTCCGGCTCGACTAATGATTTCGCGCCGAGTCGGTGTTTGGCAAAGGCACGAAATGGACAAGCAGCTTGATCCTTGAATAAGCCCGTACCGCCACCAGCCTGCGCAACATTTACTTTCGGTGCTCTCTCATCGTGCAAATATTCAATCCTGCCGGAATCAAAAATGGCGGCGGGGTAATTTATTTCGACTGCTTCATTGATCGATTGCAATGGATATTTTTTTAATAAGGGACTCGGTCGCAGCTCTCTGCCCGCTTCACTTAAAGGTGTGCTGAAGATAACCTTGTTTGCCGAAACTGCCAGTCTCGATGTTATTCTGCGTGCATATTCCAGTTCCCGCTCGGCAGAGGCATGCGGCATTTTTTGCTGTCTTTGTAATTGAATCGGCAGGTAAGGATTCGCATTTGCTGCAGGTGGCCAGTTTTCTTCATGCAAGCCCATGATCCAGAGATAATCAAACTGCATACCGGCGGCTTCCAATAGACCCATGACCTGGACCGGGACTTCATGGGTCTCGACTTGATAAGTTTGTTCTCGTGCCAGGCGTTGTAATAATGCAAGTGCACCGTCGTAAGTCAGATCGCCTGCAACCAGTTCCAGTGAGGCGAACCGGTCGAGTAGATCATGCCAGGCTTCGACGGTTTGATATTCATCGTCCTGTAACCGACGCTCTCCCGGCCAGCCAAGACTATTGAGCAATGAGATAAAAGATTCTGTCCATGCACCGCAGTTCTGCTTCTTTGATAATGATTGATATACTCTGTGCCAGTCTTTTAATGTGGCAACAAGTTCTGGACAGTGTTGACTTTTTTCCGTTCGCTGTCGCAGGGCAAGAAGAGAAGTGGCCGGATCGCCTTGTTCTCTCAACTGCATATCAAGTTGCGCACGCGCCATCATTTCTGTTTCTGCACCCTTGATAAAAGGTGACCGCAATAAAGAGCCTGCATCTTGCAGATCGATGTTCATCTTTTTCAAACCCAATATGCTGAAGGTGGCTTCGATAACGGGATATTCGGTAAGCGGTTTTCCCAAAGACAGATTATAGGGACGCTGATTCTGTGTCTGTATGTCGTCTGACAATAAATTGCCAGGTGTGAGCACATCATCAAAAATATTTTCCACGTCGCTGCGCAGTTTTTCCAGTTCCGGAACAATAACGCCTATAGATGCGTCACGATTGATTTCCAAATGATTTCTCACCCAGTGTGCAATAGCTCTGAGTTCGTGGCGTGTATCCAAATATGAGGTTCTGACAACCCCCCCCCCTGGATCAGCATCATGTTGTTCCTGGATGTGTTTGATCTCGCCGCCGACTTTTTCCAGAACTTGTAATAATGATTGTTGTGCAGGTGTTAGCTCATCAAAACCAACTAAACATAATTTTGCGGCATATTGCTGCACGCATTCCCGGGGTATACTTGACAAGGCTGCTTCCAGGCTCGTTGCATCCAGCCATTTATTTTTCTCGCAACGTCGTACATAGTCTTGTACCCATGAGCGGAAGGCATAGGCATCTTTATTCAACCAGAGATCATCAGTGAATATTTCTATTTGCCATTGCCTGGCATTTTTCAGCGCATCATGGGCTTGTACCGCCGCCGCTGAAGGTTGTAACAGGGCTTTTGCATGGCTGGATTCAGAGACGACCTGTTGCCAAACCCATTGTTGCTGTTGCGTATTAAGCAATGTGGGTGGCGCTGCCTGTTGTGCTGAAAAATCGTCCCATAAGCGCATGATCCAGTTGGCCCAGGGCAAAATATCCGGTGTTTCCCAGACTTCGATTCGCGCCGCCAGTTGCACCGCGATATGCTGCTGCTGCAATGCCCGCCGCAGACGCCTGGTAGGCGTCACAATAGTGCAACCTTGCTCGATACTCTTTCTAATTTCTTTATTCATTATATAATTTCATTCTATACTTACTGGACCTGTATATCTCGTCACTATTTGCAGCAATAGTGGACGCAATATTAACTCTAAATCAAAAGCGGGGGATCGATAAATTCTTATGCAAAATAAACAACATTTAAAATCAAAAACCGTGGCTATTCATGAATAATCCATGCTCCCCGGTAAAACCTGCTCGCAAAGTACCTGATATCGAAGAAGATGTCCGTGTTGGATTGCTATCATTACCGCGCAGCCTACCGCCTAAATACTTCTACGACGAACGAGGTTCACAGTTATTTGAACAGGTCTGTGATACACCTGAATATTATCCGACGCATACGGAAGAGAAGCTCTTGCTACGTCATGGTAAAGAAATTATCACCCAGGCAAAACCCGATGAAATTATGGAACTGGGCAGTGGTAACGCGCAGAAAACAAGACAGTTGTTTGATGCCTGTGAAGAAACCGACCACACCTGTTCGTATGCCCCCCTGGATGTCTGTGAACCGATGCTGCAAAGCGTTTCGGAACAATTACAAGCGGATTATAGTTGGCTTGATGTGAATCCGCTTGTAGGTGATTATCATGCCGGACTGGAGCATTTGCCAAAGGCACGGGGCACCCGACTTTTTGTTTTTCTGGGCGGAACCATCGGTAATTTCTATCCGGGACAGGCACGAAATTTTATCAATGATATAAAAACCTCCATGAGACCCGGTGACTTTCTTCTACTTGGTGCAGATCGAATAAAAGACAGCCATGTGCTGGATGCAGCCTATAACGATAAAAAGGGCGCGACTGCGGCATTTAACCTCAATGTATTAAACGTACTCAACCGCGAACTCGGGGCGGATTTCAATCCTGCGAATTTTCAACATGAAGCCGAATTTAATTCGGCACATAATCGGATTGAAATGCATGTTGTCAGTAATTGTGATCATGTCGTGCATTTGCAGAAGATTGATGAAGAAATCACTTTCCATCAGGGCGATAGTATTCTCACTGAAGTGAGTCACAAATTTACTGTTGCCAGTCTCGAAGAATTAGTCGGAATAAGCGGCCTGAATATTCGTAAACACTATGAGCCGGATAATAAATATTATTCTCTGGTGCTGGCGGAATATGCAAAATAAAGGGAATTATCGTCATACTGACGCATGCGCCGGTATGAACGAGCGTCGTCGCAAGCGGTTAACCACAAGACTTGAATCAGGTGAAAATTATGAGCATAAAACGCATTATCAAAACAGAAGAAAAGTGGCAACAGGAGTTAACACCTGAACAAGTGGCGATTTGCAGACAAAAAGGGACTGAGCGCCCCTTTACCGGAAAATATAATAGCTGCAAGGATAAAGGCACTTATGTTTGTTCATGCTGTGGGAATCCCTTGTTTAGTTCCGACACAAAATTCGATTCAGGGACCGGTTGGCCGAGTTATTTCCAGCCATTGGACGAAAATGCGATCAAAACCGAAATTGATACAAGTCTCGCCATGCGTCGGGAGGAGGTGATGTGTAGTGCCTGTGATGCACATCTGGGACATGTATTTGAAGATGGTCCACAGCCTACAGGTTTGCGTTATTGTATAAATTCCGTCTCGCTTGATCTTAAAGTATGAATGATCTCGTTGTTGAACCTGATGCAGTGATTAAATTCTGGTTTGCAGAAATTGAAACAAAATTCTGGTGGGTAAAAGACGCTGAGTTTGATCAACAAATAGCGGATCGATTTGAGGCCACGCATCATCTCGCTATTCAGGGAAAATTATCTTCGTGGCGAACAACTCCGCTCGGTCGCCTGGCTGAAATTATCGTTTTAGATCAATTCTCTCGTAATATCCATCGTAATTCTCCACTTGCATTTGCATACGATGATCATGCCCTGGTACTTGTACAAGATGCTATTCATGTCAAGGCAGATCAAGAACTGGAACCAGGACAAAGAGCATTTTTATATATGCCGTTGATGCATAGCGAAATCAGGGGATCCCATGAAATCGCACTCACCTTGTTCAAGGCTCCTGGAATGGAAACAAATCTGGATTTTGAATTAAAGCATAAAGCGATTATTGATCGCTTTGGTCGTTATCCGCATCGGAATGCAATACTCGGCCGCCAATCGACTCCTGAGGAAATAGAGTTTCTGAAAAATCCGGATTCATCTTTCTGAAAAATCCTGATTAAGTCTGAAATTTTTCAAGTCTTCTTTTTTTAAATCACATTGGAATTAAACCATACTCATCTCATTACACAGTCAATTCGATTCCAGTCGCCATGGCGGTCATGATTCACCGTGAAATACTGTATCGACTGTCCAAACTAGTGCCAATACTCTGTATTAAACATCGTTATCGTCCGGTCGTCGGCATATTTGGCGCATTGATGGCTCATATCACGGAAATATGGATTTTTGCATTCGGGTATTATTGCCTGCTGCATTTCCCTGTTGCAGGATCACTAACTGCATTCGATTCCGGTAAATCAATCCAGAACCTTGTGTATTGTGTTTATTATTCATTTATTACCTATACTACACCTGGTTTTGGTGACATGATCCCGACAGGAACTCTTCGATTCCTGACTGGTCCAGAGTCACTGACAGGTCTGATTTTAATTGCCTGGACTGCGTCTTTTATTTACATCGAAATACAAAAATACCGGAACGAATAATCAAGAGAATATCAATGAGAAATAATATAAAACAATTCGATACTGCCCTAACTGTACTTGCTGCACTCATGTTCTCAACGACTGTCCGGGCAGAAAATATCTCTGATGCGCTTGATAAAGTCATGCAAGGATCGCACCGCGACCCTGCAAACGTTGCGAGAGATATTTATCGTCATCCAAAAGAAACACTAATGACCTTCGGTTTGACTCCAGATATGAAAGCACTGGAAATACTGCCGGGTCGAGGATGGTATACCGAAATTCTTGCTCCCCTAATGAAGGACTCGGGTGAATTAACCGTTGCCGGTTTTGGTGAAAATCACCCGACAAAATATCTGGGAAATCTTCATATCGATTTTATGGACAAGATGCGTGCTGATCCCGATACGTATGGCAAAGTAAAAACCGTCGTGTTCGATAATAATGGTTATCTGGCTGATATCGCCGACAACTCGTTGGATATCGTCATGACCTTCAGAAATTCACACAACTGGATCAGATTTGGCGGCATTGAAGAAATTTATCCAGCGTTCCATCGTGTTCTGAAACCGGGTGGTATTTTAGGCGTGGTTCAGCATCGCGCTCATGATGGAAGCGATCCCGGGGTAAGCGCCGAAAAAGGCTATATACCGAAATCCTATTTAATCAAGTTGATCGAATCCAAAGGATTTGAATTGGTGAAGAGCTCTGACATTAACGCCAATCCAAAGGACAGCAAGGATTATCCTGAAGGCGTCTGGTCCCTACCCCCCAGCTATCGTGAAAAAGACAAAGACAGAGCCAAATATACGGCAATCGGTGAAAGTGATCGCCTGACCCTGAAATTTATCAAACAATAGTTGCTTAGTGACGCATGGCTTTCCGGCACTGTCGGTGGCGCGGGACAAGCGCATAGCCCATGGGCCGACTATAAAGGATTACCGAGTATCACATTCCAGGCATAAAGAGATTATGCTATACACGTATAGCAATTCATTATTTTGAGGATTTTCTGATGTTAGCCATTCGCCTACCGACCAAGATTGAGAAGCGTTTAACCACGCTGGCCAAACGCACGGGCCGCACTAAAACGTGTTACGCCACAGAAGCCATTCTCCAGTATATGGATGATTTGGAAGATGCTTATCTGGCCGTTGACCGTCTGGAGAAGACCGATAAACGCTGGAGTCAGGATGACTTGGAACAAGGACTTGACCTGGACAGTTGAATGGAACGACAACGCCCGCCGCGAACTCCGTAAACTCAAGCCTGATACCCGGCAAACGATCCTTCATTACTTCCGTGAACGCATTATGCGTGGATGACGATCCAAAACGTTTTGGTAAATCATTAAAACATGAGTTACAAGGTTTATGGCGTTATCGTATTGGGGATTACCGTGCGGTGCTGTCTGTCAGGTACAAGATGAACAGTTAATTGTGCTGGTTCTGGCCGTGAGTCATCGCCGTCATATTTATCAATAATTTTTTTTCTTTAGGTTGCTTGCTTTTTTTGTTTTGTTTTTAACTCTGCCTCTTTCTGTCTTCGACGACACCGACCTCCGGCGCACTAGCAACCACACCAACAGGCAACCTAAAGACACAACAGTGTCAAGATTTTATTGTTAACCGATTGGGCAATGTTGTGACCTGCCCCCCCAAACCTGAACCACTACCCGAGTTGTGATCTCATAAAATGATTATCGTCCGCCGGTCGGTCGCCTGAGAAAATATACGCGCTGTTGCCAGTGCCTGTTATGTGCAATGCTCAATCGGCGCAACCGCACTCACAGCCACATCAAGCGGCGCTTAAAAAGCGACCACCCCTCCGGGGAGGGGAATGAGTTAGGTGGTAAAGTTGAGTAACAGTAAAATCGTCATTCCCGCGAAAGCGGGGATCCAGAAAAACGGCAGGTTGGTGCCTGCCCTGCGCTTTCCCGAGTTTAGTCATGCACATGGACGGGAAAAAAAAGCCTGTGCAGTGAGCGTCTATTCTGTCTATGCAGCCACTACCGCAAGAGTGCCTCGATATTCGTCCTCACCGCACTGAACGATGGATTGCCCGGGATAGTATCAAGCAAACCCACCTCGTCACGAATACCAAACAGGTACCGGCCTATCATCAGACCATCACTCTGATTCGCATCGCCGCCGCTGCCATCCACATCAAGACGACCACTGGCCACAGCCCGCGCAAGATTCGCCGTTACCGCGCTGAACGATGGACTCCCCGGGATAGTATCAACCAAGCCCACATTGTCACGAATACCAAACAGGTATCGGAGACCTCGTTTTGAGCAGCCGCTCCACCTGTCGCAGATATTGCGCTTCATCCGGCAGGCTGTTGTTCCGCTGCGCCAGATAAAGTGTTTCGCCAAGCCTCTCCATCATGCGGTGTTGCAGATCATCTACGCCTGGATAGACACGCAGTAGTCGCCGATACAGGGCTGTGATCCCCGCCGGCCGGTTGGAACCGACTTGCTCCAGAATCGCGATATGCATGCCCATGTGCAGGAACGGATTGCTCACGCCCGCTGCCGACGGAAACTCCATTGCGGCTATCGCTTCTTCATCCTGTTCCAGGATCCCATGGTATTCCGGATGCTGCAATATGACATCCAGTACCAGCGACTCCAGCGACTCTGGTGGTGGCGGTTCTGCTGATGTCTGATGCTTGTACCGCGCCCAAACTTCAAGAAAGTACTTTCTCGCTGAATCACGTTCCTGAATCAAAACAGTCTTCTAGCATGTCTTTTGTTGATACTCACACAGGTCATGGATGATACAGTCCCCACACTTCGGTTTTCGTGCAAGGCAGGTATAGCGTCCATGCAGAATCAACCAATGGTGTGCGTCTTGTTTGTATTCATCGGGCACGTATTTTATTAACTTGTCTTCAAGCACGCGAACATTTTTCCCCGATGCAATACCGGTGCGATTGGCGACACGGAATATGTGCGTGTCTACCGCTATTGTCGGTCGACCAAATGCTGTATTTAAAACTACATTGGCCGTTTTGCGACCAACGCCCGGTAACTTTTCCAGAGAAGTTCTGTCATCAGGCACTCGACCGTTGTGTTCGGCAAGTAATAATTTACATGTCTTAATGATGTGTGCGGCCTTGGTGTTGTATAAGCCGATGGTCCGGATGTATCGCTTTAAGCCTGCGACACCCAATGCAGCAATTTTTGCCGGAGTATTGGCGACAGAAAACAATTGCGCAGTCGCTTTATTCACGCCGACATCAGTCGCCTGGGCGGATAAAATAACTGCAACGAGTAACTCAAATGGATTGGCGTAATTCAGTTCAGTGCCTGGCTGCGGATTTTGCGCCTTTAATCGCCGGAATATTTCAGTGCGTTTGTCTTTATTCAAAATAGTTAAACGCAGTCTTCCCCGTTTTTAATATGCATAAACTGTATCAGTGCCACCACAAGACCCAGTGCGAAAAAAGCACCGGGCACCGTGACGAATATATCCAATCCGGTTGCAGCAAATAATCTGCCCGACATGACTTCCCTGATAAAACCTGTCATCACTAAAACACAGCAGATACTTAAACCGGTCAGCAACGCATTTTTCAAGCCGTGGTGCAGACCGTTCTCCATGGTATTCGCCATAAGCAGACAATTCATGGCTAAAAGTGGAATATAGATACCCAGCAGCAGACGCCATTCATAATAAAAGGCGCTTAAAAGCAGTTCAAGCAGGTTAACGAGAAAGGCTGTCAGCAACAGGACAACAGGCAATTGCAACTTGTGTGGCACTAAACGTCGCATCACTGATAAACACAGACTGCTCGTTATCAGCAACACACAAAAAACACCGCCCATGACCATGGCTTGCAACGTCGTCGCTGAGACTATCAGTAATGGACAGACACCCATTACCGCCAATGGTAATCTATCAATCTTGAAGCAGGTCGTCAGCATAGGGCAACATCGTCTCCATTCCGGCAACAGAGAAAGTTATCGCATCAGCATTCGCTGTCAGTGTGTGCTGGAAAGTGAGCCTCAGCCAAAACAAAGTCTTTCCTACCCGACCAGACGGAAACTCACGCAGGGCTTTCTTCACAAGGCGACAGAGGAAACAGTTCCCTAAAAGTCCAACGCACCTCCAGACAGGAAGATGTTGCCACTGCCATTCACTCGTTTACCGCAAGAGTGCCTCGATATTCGTCCTCACCGCACTGAACGATGGATTGCCCGGGATAGTATCAAGCAAACCCACCTCGTCACGAATACCAAACAGGTACCGGCCTATCATCAGACCATCACTCTGATTCGCAGCGCCGCCGCTGCCATCCACATCAAGACGACCACTGGCCACAGCCCGCGCAAGATTCGCCGTTACCGCATCAAACGATGGACTCCCCGGGATAGTATCAACCAAGCCCACAGTGTCACGAATACCAAACAGGTACCGGCCTATCATCAGACCATCACTCTGATTCGCAGCGCCGCCGCTGCCATCCACATCAAGATCGACCTCCGAAACAGTCACAACCACGGCGTCCGGTGTCACCCTCGCATAGCGCGTATCGTTGCTGCTCACCGTATGCGTGATTCTAACCCGCTCGCTGTTCGTATCAGTGTCCCGAACACCCGTCACCAGCACCGTCTTGAGCATGTTAAAGTCGGCTGTGGTAAAGGTCAGTTCCGTGGGGCTGACTTCCACCGCACCCGGGTCAGCACTCGTCACCACCACCGTCACCGCGTCCGTCGGCGGGGTATCCAGTACCAGCGTGTAGCCGACGGTACTGCCCTCGCCAACCGTCAGTTCAGTCGGCATCACGTTCACGCCCGCCGTCTCGTCATCAATCACGGAGAGCGCCACAGCAGACGGCGTCAGCGAACTATAGTGCCTGTCGCTGCTGCTCACCGTATGTGTGAGTTGTACATTCTCGTCGTTCGCATCAGCATCCTGCTCACCCGTCACCATCACCGTCTTGGCCGTGTTCCAGTCGCTTGCGCCAAAGGTCAGTGACGCCGGGCTGAATGTCGCCGCACCCATGTCATCACTCGCCACCGTAATCATCACATCAGCACTCGGTCGGGTAGTCAGTACCACCATATAGGTGCCGGTACTGCCCTCGCCGACTCTCAGTTCAGTCGGCGTCACCGTCACGCCTGCCGTCTCGTCATCATCCACCGTCACAATCACGGCGAGCGGCATCACTGCATTATAGCCAGCGTCTGTACTCGTCACGGTATGACTAAGCTGTACGCTTTCGTTGTTCGCATCGGCATCCGCAACACCCCTCACCATCACTGTCTGAGCGCTGTTCCAGTTGTCCACGGTGAAGGTCAACGGCGTGGTCGCCGTCACTGCTTCTCTATCGGCACTCATCACCGTAATCATCACCTCAGCACTCGGCCGGGTATTCAGTTCCAGTGTATAGATGCCGGTACCGCCTTCAGCAACCTTTAGTGTGCTGCTACTCACGCTCACTCCCACTGCCTCGTTATCATTCACCGTCACCGACACTGCCGCCGGTATCACTGCACGATAGCCAGGGTCTGTACTCGTCACGGTATGCGTGAGTTCCACGCTTGCGTTGTTCGCATCAGCATCTTCAACACCCGTCACCGTCACCGTCTGCGTCGTGTTCCAGTTGTCCATGGTGAAGGTCAGCGGCGTTGGATTCACCGTCGCACCAGCACCCGGCGGCACCACCACCGCAATCAGTACATCAGCACTCGGTCGGGTATTCAGTTCCAGTGTATAGGTGCCGATACCACCCTCACTAACCATCAACGCGGTACTAACCACGCTCACTCCCGCCGCCTCGTCATCGTCCACGGTCACAGCCACCGCAGATAACACCGCGCCATTATAGGTCGAGTCCGTACTCGTCACCGCATGACTGAGCAGCACGCCGGTTTCATCGTTCGCATCAGCGTCCTCAACACCTCTCACCGTCACCATCCTGGCCACGTTCCAGTTGGCCACGGTGAAGGTCAACGACGTGGTCGCCGTCACTGCTTCTCTATCGGCACTCATCACCGTAATCTTCACCTCAGCACTCGGTCGGGTATTCAGTGCCAGTGTGTAGGTGCCGGTACCACCTTCAGCAACCTCTAGTCTGGTAGTACTCACGGTCACGCCCGCTTCCTCGTTATCATCCACGGTGACGGCCACCGCAGCTATCGTCACCGCATTACCATTGTAGGCCGTATCCACGCTGGTCGCCGCATGCGTGAGTTGCACAGTTGCGTCGGTCGCATCAGCGTCTTCAATACCGCTCACCGTCACGGTCTTGCCTGTGTTCCAGTCATCCATGGTAAAAGTCAGTGACGCAGGACTGACCGTCGCAGCAGCAGTGTTGCCACTCTCCACCGTAATCATCACGTCAGCACTCGGTCGGGTATTCAGTGCCACCATATAGGTGCCGGTACTGCCCTCGCCGACCGTCAGCCCGGGCGTGCTCACGGTCACGCCCGCTGTATCGTTATCATCCACCGTCACCGCCACCGCGGCTATCGACACCACACTACCATTGTAGGCCGCATCCGTACTGGTCGCCGCATGCGTGAGTCGCACGGCGGTTTCATCGTTCGCATCAGCGTCCTCAACACCTCTCACCGTCACCGCTTTGGCCACGTTCCAGTTGTCCATGGTGAAGGTCAACGATGTGGTCGCCGTCACTGCTTCTCTATCGTCACTCATCACCGTAATCATTACATCAGCACTCGGTCGGGTAGTCAGTGCCAGTGTATAGGTGGCGGTACCACCTTCGTTTACGTCCAGTGCGATAGCACTCACCGTCACATCCGCCGTATCGTCATCATTCACCGTCACATCAACAGCGCCTATCGTTACACCACTATAGGCCGTATCCGTACTGGTCGCCGCATGCGTGAGGCGCACGCGCTCGTTGTTCGCATCAGTGTCTTGCTCACCCGTCACCATCACCGTCCGGGCCATGTTCCAGTTAAGAGTGGTAAAGGTCAGTAACGTGGTATCGACTGCCACCGCACCCATGTCCGGATTGGTCAACGCAATCGTCACGTCATGCGTCGGCTCGCTGCTCAACATCAGCATATAGGTGCCGGTCGCACCTTCGCCGAGCGTCAGCGCGGTTTGACTCACAATCACGCCCGCCGTCTCGTCATCATTCACTGTCACCGACACAGGCAGCGGCGTCACTGTACGATAGTCGTTGTCTGTAGTCGTTACGGTATGCGTGAGTTGTACGCTCTCGTTGTTCGCGTCCATATCCTGCTCACCTGTCACCATCACTGCCCGGGCCACGTTCCAGTTGGCCATGGTAAAGGTCAGCGGCGTTGTTGGACTCACCGTTACACCGGCACCCGTCGGCACCACTACCGCAATCGACACATCAGTACTCGGTTGGGTATTCAGTGCCAACATGTAGGTGCCGGTACCGCCTTCGGTAACTGCCAGTGTGGTTTGACTTACCGTCACACCCACCGCTTCGTTATCATTCACATTCACTGTCACAGCCATCGGCGTCACTCCGTTATAGCCGGTGTCTGTACTCGTCACAGTATGAGTAATCTGCTCGCTCTCGTTGCTTGCATCAGCATCTTCAACTCCCGTCACCATCACGACCTGGGCCGTGTTCCAGTTGCTCGTGGTAAAGGTCAGCGGCGTTGTTGGATTGACTGACACAGCATCAGTATCGGCACTCCTCACCGTAATCATCACGTCAGCACGTCGGTCTGGTCAGTCAGTGCCAGCGTATAGTGAGCGTTACCGCCTTCCGAAACTGTCAGCGCGGTTTGACTCACGGTCACGCCCGCTTCCTCGTCATCATCCACCGTCACCGCCACAGCGGCTATCGGCACACCACTATAGGCCGTATCCATGCTGGTCGCCGCATGCGTGAGTTCCACGCCGGTTTCGTTGTTCGCATCCATGTCCTCCACACCTCTCACCGTCACCGTCTGGGCCACGTTCCAGTTGTCTCTGTTGAAGGTCAACGGTGTGGTCGTCATCACCGCATCAGAATCCCCACTCCTCACCGCAATCGTCACAGCAGCACTCGGACGACTATTCAACATCATTGTATAGATGCCGGTCTCTCCTTCGTTTACGTCCAGTGTGACAGCACTCACGGTCACACCCGCCATCTCGTCATCATTCACCGTCACTGCCACAGCGGCTGGCTTCACTGCATTATAGGCGAGATCTATACTGGTTACGGTGTGACTGAGCTGCACGCCAGTGTCATCGCTCGCATCAGCATCTTGCTCACCCGTCACCGTCACCGTCTTGGGCGTCGCCCAGTCGACTGTGGTAAAGGTCAGTGAACCGGGGCTGACCGTCACCGCTGCCTCGTCTCCACTCCTCACCACAATCGTCACAGCAGCACCTGGCCGACTATCCAGCGCCAGTGTATAGTTGCCGGTACCACCTTCAGCAACTTCCAACGTGACAGCACTCACGGCCACACCCACTGTCTCGTTATCATTCACTGTCACATCAACAGCATCTATCGTCACCGCATTACCATTGTAGGCCGTATCCATGCTGGTCGCCGTATGCGTGAGGCGCACGCGCTCGTTGTTCGCATCAGTGTCTTGCTCACCCGTCACCATCACCGTCCGGGCCATGTTCCAGTTAAGAGTGGTAAAGGTCAGTGACGTGGTATCGACTGCCACCGCACCCATGTCCGGATTGGTCAACGCAATCGTCACGTCATGCGTCGGCTCGCTGCTCAACATCAGCGTATAAATGCCGGTCACTCCTTCGCCGAGCGTCAGCGCGGTTTGACTCACAATCACGCCCGCCGTCTCGTCATCATTCACTGTCACCGACACAGGCAGCGGCGTCACTGTACGATAGTCGTTGTCTGTAGTCGTTACGGTATGCGTGAGTTGTACGCTCTCGTTGTTCGCGTCAGCATCCGCAACACCTGTCACCATCACCGTCCGGGCCGTGTTCCAGTTGCTCGTGGTAAAGGTCAGCGGGGTTGTTGGACTCACCGTTACACCGGCACCCGTCGGCACCACTACCGCAATCGCCACCTCAGTACTCGGTCGGGTATTCAGTACCATCGTATAGTTGACGGTAGCGCCTTCGGCAACTTCCAGTGTGGCAGGACTCACTGTCACGCCCACTGCCTCGTTATCAGTCACATTCACGGTGATATTCTGTATCATCACACCCACATAGGCAGGACCACCGCCGGACAGCGTATGCGTCAGAGTGGCGGTCTCGTTGTTCGCATCAGCATCTTCCGCACCCATCACCATCACGGTCTGAGCCGTGTTCCAGTTAGCACTGGTAAAAATCAGCGGCAACGGGGGCGTGGAGTTGACTGTCGCAGCGGCAGTGCTGCTCATCACCGCAACCGTCACATCCACCGTCGGCGGGCTGGTCAATTCCAGCTTATAGGTGGCGGTCGCTCCTTCGCTAACCGCCAGTGGGAATTGACCCACTACCGTCACGTCCGCATCCTCGTCATCATCTACATTCACATTCACGGGGGCTATCGTCACCGCATTACCATTATAGGCCGTATCCATGCTGGTCGCCGTATGCGTGAGTCGCACGCGCTCGTTGTTCGCATCAGCGTCCTGCTCACCCGTCACCATCACCGTCCGGGCCATGTTCCAGTTAAGAGTGGTAAAGGTCAGTGACGTGGCATCGACTGCCACCGCATCCATGTCCGGATTGGTCAACGCAATCGTCACGTCATGCGTCGGCTCGCTTCTCAACATCAGCGTATAGGTGCCGGTCGCACCTTCGCCGAGCGTCAGCGCGGTTTGACTCACAATCACGCCCGCCCTGTCGTTATCAGTCACCGTCACCGCCACGGCATCTATCCTCACACCGTTATAGTCAATACTCGCGCTCTCCGCCATATGCGTGAGATTCACGCTCTCGTTGCTCACATCATTGTCATCAACACCATTCACCGTCACAGCCTTGGCCACGTTCCAGTCGGCTGGGGTAAAAATCAGTGACGCAGGGTTAACTGTCGCCGCACCCTCGTCGTCAGTCATCACCGCAATCGTCACAGCCAACCTCGGCTGGGTAGCCAACCTCAGGGTATACTCGGCGGTAGCACCTTCGGCGATCGTCAACTCGGTCCGACTCACAGCCACTCTCACCATCTCGTCATCATCCACCGTCACCGCCACGGGACCTATCGTCACCGCACGACCATTATAGGTTGCATCCGTGCTCTCCGCCGTATGCGTGAGCTGCACATTGACTTCGTTGTTCGCGTCATCATCCTGCTCGCCCGTCACCATCACCGTCTTGAGCGTCTCCCAGTCGGTCGTGGAAAAGGTCAGCGTCGCTGGACTCACCGACGCCGCTCCAGGGTCGTTACTCGTCACCGAAATCGTCACGACATTCGCTGGCTGGCTGGTCAACGCCAGCCTATAGGTGACGGTCTCTCCTTCATTCACGCTTAGTATGGCAGGAGTCACCGTCACGCCCGCCTCCTCGTCATCATCCACATTCACATTCACGGGGGCTATCGTCACCGCATTACCATTATAATCCGCATCCGTGCTGCTCGCCGTATGCGTGATCTCCACATCGACTTCGTTGTTCGCGTCATCATCCTGCGCACCCATCACCGTCACCGTCTTACCCGTGTTCCAGTCGGCCATGTCAAAGGTCAGCATCATTGGATCCACCGACACCGCATCCGCGTCGCCACTCGCCACCGTAATCACCACGTCATTCCTCGGCTGGCTGGTCAACATCAGCGTATAGGTGTCGGTCCCTCCTTCATTCAAGTCCAGTCTGGCCTTACTCACAGCCACACCCACCCTCTCATTATCAGTCACCGTCACAATCACACCAGCTATCGGCACACCATCATAGGCAGTCCCTCCGCTCTCCGCCGTATGCGTCAGGGTGACGGTCTCCTCGTTCGCGTCACCGTCATCAACACCCGTCACCGTCACCGTCTTACCCGTGTTCCAGTCAAGACTGGTAAAGGTCAGTGTTGTCGGGTTGACCGTCGCCGCATCCGTGTCGCCAGTCGCCGCCACCATAATCGTCACATCAACATTCGGTCGGGTATTCAACATCAGCATATAGTTACCCATCTCTCCTTCGCCGAGCCTCAGCGCGGTTTCACTCACCGTCACCCCCGCCATGTCGTTATCAGTCACATTCACGGTGACAGTGTCTATCGTCACACGACCACCTTCACTACTGTAGGCCATATCCGTACTGCTCGCCGTATGCGTGAGCACCACGCGCTCGTTATTCGCGTCATCATCATCAACAGCCATCACTGTAAACATCTTGGGCGTATCCCAGTCGTCCATGGTAAAGGTCAGCATCGCTGGACTCACCCTCGCCGCTCCAGCGTCGCTACTCATCACCGAAATCACCACGTCATACCTCGGCTGGCTGGTTAACTCCAGCGTATAGGTGGCGGTCGCACCTTCGCCAACCGCCAGTGGGAACTGACCCATCACCGTCACGTCCGCTTCCTCGTCATCATCCACCATCACATTCACGGGGGCTATCGTCACCGCAGGAGGACCTGCATAGGCAGGACCGCCGCCGGTCGACGTGTGCGTCAGAGAGACAGTCTCGTTGTCCGCATCAGCATCCTGCTCACCCGTCACCATCACCGTCTTGGGCGTCTCCCAGTCGGTCGTGGTAAAGCTCAGTGTCGCTGGACTCACCGACGCCGCTCCAGCGTCGCTACTCATCACCGAAATCGTCATATCCGCCGTCGGTGGGACATCCAGCACCAGCGTATAGGTGGTGTTGGTCGTGCCCTCATCGAACGTCAGCGCGGTTTGACTCACCGTCACGCGCGCCGTCTCGTTATCAGTCACCGTCACATTCACGGGGGCTATCGTCACCGCAGGAGGACCTGCATAGGCAGGACCGCCGCCGGTCGACGTGTGCGTCAGAGAGACAGTCTCGTTGTCCGCATCATCATCCTGCTCACCCGTCACCGTCACCGTCTGAGCCGTGTTCCAGTTGTCCATGTCAAAGGTCAGTGTCGGTGAATCACCGACGCCTCAGCCTCGTCGTCACTCATCACCGAAATCGTCATATGCCACCGTCGGTGGGGCCTCCAGCACCAGCGTATAGGTGCCGGTACTGCCTTCCATAACATCCAGTGTGGTAGCACTCACCATCACGCTCGCCGTCTCGTCATCATCCACCGTCACCGCCACGGGTTCTATCGTCACACCCACATAGGCAGGTCCGCCGCCGTTAAACGTGTGCGTCAGAGAGACAGTCTCGTTGTCCGCATCATCATCCTCCGCACCCATCACCGTCACCGTCTTGAGCCGTCGCCCAGTCGTCCATGTCAAAGGTCAGTGTCGATGGACTCACCGACGCCGCTCAGCGTCGTCACTCATCACCGAAATCGTCATATCCGCCGTCGGTGGGACATCCAGCACCAGCGTATAGGTGGTGTTGGTCGTGCCCTCCATCGAACATCAGTGTGGTTTGACTCACCGTCACGCTCGCCGTCTCGTCATCATCCACCGTCACATTCACGGGGGCTATCGTCACCGCAGGAGGACCTGCATAGGCAGGACCGCCGCCGGTCGACGTGTGCGTCAGAGAGACAGTCTCGTTGTCCGCATCATCATCCTGCTCACCCGTCACCGTCACCGTCTTGGGCGTCGCCCAGTCGTCCATGTCAAAGGTCAGTGTCGATGGACTCACCGACGCCGCTCCAGCGTCGCTACTCATCACCGAAATCGTCATATCCGCCGTCGGTGGGACATCCAGCACCAGCGTATAGGTGGTGTTGGTCGTGCCCTCATCGAACGTCAGCGCGGTTTGACTCACCGTCACGCGCGCCGTCTCGTTATCAGTCACCGTCACATTCACGGGGGCTATCGTCACCGCAGGAGGACCTGCATAGGCAGGACCGCCGCCGGTCGACGTGTGCGTCAGAGAGACAGTCTCGTTGTCCGCATCATCATCCTGCTCACCCGTCACCGTCACCGGCTGAGCCGTGCCCCAGTTAGCACTGGTAAAAATCAGTGTCGCTGGACTCACCGACGCCGCTCCAGCGTCGCTACTCATCACCGAAATCGTCATATCCGCCGTCGGTGCGGCCTCCAGCACCAGCGTATAGGTGGTGTTGGTCGTGCCCTCATCGAACATCAGGTCGGTCTCACTCACCATCACGCGCGCCGTCTCGTTATCAGTCACCGTCACATTCACGGGGGCTATCGTCACCGCAGGAGGACCTGCATAGGCAGGACCGCCGCCGGTCGACGTGTGCGTCAGAGAGACAGTCTCGTTGTCCGCATCATCATCCTGCTCACCCGTCACCGTCACCGGCTGAGCCGTGCCCCAGTTAGCACTGGTAAAAATCAGTGTCGCTGGACTCACCGACGCCGCTTCAGCGTCGTCACTCATCACCGAAATCGTCATATCCGCCGTCGGTGCGGCCTCCAGCACCAGCGTATAGGTGGTGTTGGTCGTGCCCTCATCGAACATCAGGTCGGTCTCACTCACCATCACGCGCGCCGTCTCGTTATCAGTCACCGTCACATTCACGGGGGCTATCGTCACCGCAGGAGGACCTGCATAGGCAGGACCGCCGCCGGTCGACGTGTGCGTCAGAGAGACAGTCTCGTTGTCCGCATCATCATCCTGCTCACCCGTCACCGTCACCGGCTGAGCCGTGCCCCAGTTAGCACTGGTAAAAATCAGTGTCGCTGGACTCACCGACGCCGCTTCAGCGTCGTCACTCATCACCGAAATCGTCATATCCGCCGTCGGTGCGGCCTCCAGCACCAGCGTATAGGTGGTGTTGGTCGTGCCCTCCATCGAACATCCAGGTGGTCTCACTCACCATCACGCGCGCCGTCTCGTTATCAGTCACCGTCACATTCACGGGGGCTATCGTCACCGCAGGAGGACCTGCATAGGCAGGACCGCCGCCGGTCGACGTGTGCGTCAGAGAGACAGTCTCGTTGTCCGCATCATCATCCTGCTCACCCGTCACCGTCACCGGCTGAGCCGTGCCCCAGTTAGCACTGGTAAAAATCAGTGTCGCTGGACTCACCGACGCCGCTTCAGCGTCGTCACTCATCACCGAAATCGTCATATCCGCCGTCGGTGCGGCCTCCAGCACCAGCGTATAGGTGGTGTTGGTCGTGCCCTCATCGAACATCAGGTCGGTCTCACTCACCATCACGCGCGCCGTCTCGTTATCAGTCACCGTCACATTCACGGGGGCTATCGTCACCGCAGGAGGACCTGCATAGGCAGGACCGCCGCCGGTCGACGTGTGCGTCAGAGAGACAGTCTCGTTGTCCGCATCATCATCCTGCTCACCCGTCACCGTCACCGGCTGAGCCGTGCCCCAGTTAGCACTGGTAAAAATCAGTGTCGCTGGACTCACCGACGCCGCTTCAGCGTCGTCACTCATCACCGAAATCGTCATATCCGCCGTCGGTGCGGCCTCCAGCACCAGCGTATAGGTGCCGTTGGTCGTGCCCTCCATCGAACATCAGGTCGGTCTCACTCACCATCACGCGCGCCGTCTCGTTATCAGTCACCGTCACATTCACGGGGGCTATCGTCACCGCAGGAGGACCTGCATAGGCAGGACCGCCGCCGGTCGACGTGTGCGTCAGAGAGACAGTCTCGTCGTCCGCATCATCATCCTGCTCACCCGTCACCGTCACCGTCTGAGCCGTGCCCCAGTTGTCCATGTCAAAGGTCAGTGTCGGTGAATCCACCGTCGCCTCAGCCTCGTCGTCACTCATCACCGAAATCGTCATTGCCACCGTCGGTGGGGCCTCCAGCACCAGCGTATAGGTGCCGGTACTGCCTTCCATAACATCCAGTGTGGCAGTACTCACCATCACGCTCGCCGTCTCGTCATCATCCACCGTCACCGCCACGGGTTCTATCGTCACCGCAGGAGGACCTGCATAGGCAGGACCGCCGCCGGTCTAACGTGTGCGTCAGAGAGACAGTCTCGTTGTCCGCATCATCATCCTGCTCACCCGTCACCGTCACCGGCTGAGCCGTGCCCCAGTTAGCACTGGTAAAAATCAGTGTCGCTGGACTCCACCGTCGCCTCAGCGTCGTCGTCACTCATCACCGAAATCGTCATATCCGCCGTCGGTGGGGCCTCCAGCACCAGCGTATAGGTGCCGTTGGTCGTGCCCTCATCGAACATCAGGTCGGTCTCACTCACCATCACGCGCGCCGTCTCGTTATCAGTCACCGTCACCGCCACGGGTTCTATCGTCACATCAGGCCTGCATAGGCAGGTCCGCCGCCGCTCGACGTGTGCGTCAGAGAGACAGTCTCGTCGTCCGCATCAGCATCCTGCTCACCCGTCACCGTCACAGTCTGAGCCACGCTCCAGTTAGTCCTGGTAAAAATCAGTGTCGGTGGATCCACCGTCGCCGCTTCAGCCTCGTCGTCACTCATCACCGAAATCGTCATTGCCACCGTCGGTGGGGCCTCCAGCACCAGCGTATAGGTGCCGGTCTGCCTTCCATAACATCAGTGTGGCAGTACTCACCATCACGCGCGCCGTCTCGTTATCAGTCACCGTCACATTCACGGGGGCTATCGTCACCGCAGGAGGACCTGCATAGGCAGGACCGCCGCCGGTCGACGTGTGCATCAGAGAGACAGTCTCGTTGTCCGCATCATCATCCTGCTCACCCGTCACCGTCACCGGCTGAGCCGTGCCCCAGTTAGCACTGGTAAAAATCAGTGTCGCTGGACTCACCGACGCCGCTTCAGCGTCGTCACTCATCACCGAAATCGTCATATCCGCCGTCGGTGCGGCCTCCAGCACCAGCGTATAGGTGGTGTTGGTCGTGCCCTCATCGAACATCAGGTCGGTCTCACTCACCATCACGCGCGCCGTCTCGTTATCAGTCACCGTCACATTCACGGGGGCTATCGTCACCGCAGGAGGACCTGCATAGGCAGGACCGCCGCCGGTCGACGTGTGCGTCAGAGAGACAGTCTCGTTGTCCGCATCATCATCCTGCTCACCCGTCACCGTCACCGGCTGAGCCGTGCCCCAGTTAGCACTGGTAAAAATCAGTGTCGCTGGACTCACCGACGCCGCTTCAGCGTCGTCACTCATCACCGAAATCGTCATTGCCACCGTCGGTGGGGCCTCCAGCACCAGCGTATAGGTGGTGGTCGTGCCTTCCATCGAACATCAGTGTCGGTCTCACTCACCATCACGCTCGCCGTCTCGTTATCAGTCACCGTCACCGCCACGGGTTCTATCGTCACATCAGGCCTGCATAGGCAGGTCCGCCGCCGCTAAACGTGTGCATCAGAGAGACAGTCTCGTCGTCCGCATCAGCATCCTGCGCACCCGTCACCGTCACAGTCTGAGCCACGCTCCAGTTGTCCATGGTCAAAGGTCAGTGTCGGTGAATCCACCGTCGCCGCTTCAGCCTCGTCGTCACTCATCACCGAAATCGTCATTGCCACCGTCGGTGGGGCCTCCAGCACCAGCGTATAGGTGCCGGTACTGCCTTCCATAACATCCAGTGTGGCAGTACTCACCATCACGCTCGCCGTCTCGTCATCATCCACCGTCACCGCCACGGGTTCTATCGTCACATCGGCATAGGCAGGTCCGCCGCCGCTAAACGTGTGCATCAGAGAGACAGTCTCGTCGTCCGCATCAGCATCCTGCGCACCCGTCACCGTCACAGTCTGAGCCACGCTCCAGTTGTCCATGTCAAAGGTCAGTGTCGGTGAATCCACCGTCGCCTCAGCCTCGTCGTCACTCATCACCGAAATCGTCATTGCCACCGTCGGTGGGGCCTCCAGCACCAGCGTATAGGTGCCGGTACTGCCTTCCATAACATCCAGTGTGGCAGTACTCACCATCACGCTCGCCGTCTCGTCATCATCCACCGTCACCGCCACGGGTTCTATCGTCACATCGGCATAGGCAGGTCCGCCGCCGCTAAACGTGTGCATCAGAGAGACAGTCTCGTCGTCCGCATCAGCATCCTGCGCACCCGTCACCGTCACAGTCTGAGCCACGCTCCAGTTGTCCATGTCAAAGGTCAGTGTCGGTGAATCCACCGTCGCCTCAGCCTCGTCGTCACTCATCACCGAAATCGTCATTGCCACCGTCGGTGGGGCCTCCAGCACCAGCGTATAGGTGCCGGTACTGCCTTCCATAACATCCAGTGTGGCAGTACTCACCATCACGCTCGCCGTCTCGTCATCATCCACCGTCACCGCCACGGGTTCTATCGTCACATCGGCATAGGCAGGTCCGCCGCCGCTAAACGTGTGCATCAGAGAGACAGTCTCGTCGTCCGCATCAGCATCCTGCGCACCCGTCACCGTCACAGTCTGAGCCACGCTCCAGTTGTCCATGTCAAAGGTCAGTGTCGGTGAATCCACCGTCGCCTCAGCCTCGTCGTCACTCATCACCGAAATCGTCATTGCCACCGTCGGTGGGGCCTCCAGCACCAGCGTATAGGTGCCGGTACTGCCTTCCATAACATCCAGTGTGGCAGTACTCACCATCACGCTCGCCGTCTCGTCATCATCCACCGTCACCGCCACGGGTTCTATCGTCACATCGGCATAGGCAGGTCCGCCGCCGCTAAACGTGTGCATCAGAGAGACAGTCTCGTCGTCCGCATCAGCATCCTGCGCACCCGTCACCGTCACAGTCTGAGCCACGCTCCAGTTGTCCATGTCAAAGGTCAGTGTCGGTGAATCCACCGTCGCCTCAGCCTCGTCGTCACTCATCACCGAAATCGTCATTGCCACCGTCGGTGGGGCCTCCAGCACCAGCGTATAGGTGCCGGTACTGCCTTCCATAACATCCAGTGTGGCAGTACTCACCATCACGCTCGCCGTCTCGTCATCATCCACCGTCACCGCCACGGGTTCTATCGTCACCGCAGTATCATCATAGTTAGCATCCGCGCTATCCGCCATATGCGTGATCAGCACATCAACTCTCGTCGTCCGCATCAGCATCCTGCTCACCCCTCACCATCACCGGCTTGAGCGTCTCCCAGTCGGTCGTGGAAAAGGTCAGCGTCGCTGGACTCACCGACGCCGCTCCAGGGTCGTTACTCATCACCGAAATCGTCACGACATTCGCCGGCTGGCTGGCCAATCGCAGCGTGTAGTTGACGGTACTGCCTTCCATAACACTCAGTGTGGCATCACTCACCATCACGCCCGCTGCTGTCTGCGCCTGCGCCACAGCACTGAATAAAAGCGGAAGAATCAGAACAATTCTTGATAATTTTATTAAATTCAGTTTCATTGATTTTGTTCGAGAATCGGTCAGTCCGGAAAGGCCAACGGCAACGCCGCCGAACCATGATAAACCTATCCTCACTCCTCCTTATCTATCCTGCAATGTTAATGTCCATTAATTTTTTGTCCGGAGCAAAAAACCCAAGTTTTATCAAGATAGATGGCACCCGAGACGCACTACCCGGCAAGCCAACTATCAGTACTTAATTCGGGGGTTGCCAAACATACTGCCATTTTCGTTTACCACGATGCAGCATAACGGATGAACATCATCATTAACCGTCCATACGAGGCCCACACAAGGCAAGGTCAGGGCTTTCATTGTTTGACCATCGTCCTCAACAGCACTTGCAACCCTGCCCGATGATACAGACAATCAATATCTTGTTCAACAACCGTGAAGTATTTGGCAATTACAGTATGTCCCGGCATCCTCAAAAGGCTTGTTTAAGGGTTATTTCGGAGACCTCGTTTTGAGCAGCCGCTGCGCCAGATAAAGTGTTTCGCCAAGCCTCTCCATCATGCGGTGTTGCAGATCACCTGCGCCTGGATGGACACGCAACAGTCGCCGATACAGGGCTGTGATCCCCGCCGGCCGCAGTGTCACGGATGCCGAATAGGTGGTGGCAGATCATGAGTCCATCACTCTGGTGCGCACCACCACTGCCATCCACATCAAGAATCAACTTCCGAAACAATCACAAAAAACGGCGTCCGGCATCATAGCAATGTAACGCATATCGCTGCTGCTCAATGTATGCGTGAGTTGCACGCTCTCGTTGTTCGCATCATCGTCCTCAACGCCGTTCACCGTCACCGTCCGGGCCGTATTCCAGTCGGCATCAATAAAAGTCAATGACGCAGGGCTGGCCGTCGACCGCACCCAGGTCGTTATCCCTCACCGTCACGGGCAATAAATCCGCTTGAAAGTTTGTGTTGTCCATCGTGTTTGTAAGTCTAATACTTAATGTAACAGATGGGGGCATCGAAAAAACCTGCGACCACCGGGACTTAATCGGCGTGTCCCCGTGCGTTTCGCGTTTTAACCAATCGCTTGATGATGTCAAGACTGTTGCCCTTGAAGTCAATGACCTGCAAACCGACAGCGTAGGATTCCGTCCCCGAGACATCATCATTTTTGGCCACGTACACCAGGCTGCAATCGGCGACAATCTTTTCTCCTTCCTCTATGTTTACAGAAAGTGCTACCAGCTGGCTTTCATGCTCCGCCAGTAGACCTGTATCCCGAGAAAGCATACGCGCTGTTAATCCGGTGCAGGCTATTTGAAATCCTCGGTAAGAGATATCACGTAAAACCGCCTTTAGTACAGTGCCGTCATGCTTCTGCACCGCAACAGGATAGTGACCTACGTGATATCTGTCATGTCGGCGTTGATTATGTGTGATGATTTTCCTGTTGTTGCCAATGTCCGCTGCGGGTGCTTGCTTTTTTGGTGCTTCGCCGTAGGTACAGAACCAGGCGGATTCCATCGCAACCTTAACCAGAAAATCCTGCTTTGCTTCAACAGTAAATTGTTCGCCAGCAGTATAAGTCCGCCAGTCCTTACTGCCGGGAAATTTGACAAAGAGTGCACCGCTGATGACCGTCATGGTCTCCTTCAGCGTCGTGCTGAAGTCATATTCCCCGGCTTGCATGACACCTACCGTTGCAGGCTGCGTTTCAGTTCGAAATGCGACGGAGACCATATTCCCATCGAAGTATTTGTTAACCTCGATCACTTGTCTCAAACTCCATCTCAAGTAGCATTAAACCAACGCTACAGAATAGCTACAAATCACCAATGATATTAATACTGCCAAGCATACCCGCTGCTTCGTGGCCTGCTTTGCGGCAGAAAAATTTCAAGCCTTTGGCCCTGGTCATCGGAAAGAAAAACCACTCCACACGAGCACCAGGTTTCAGTTCCATGTCGTGAATTGCACCGTGAATTTCCGCCATGATGTTGCCCGCTTTATCCAAAACCTCAACTTTGCGCGAGAATACATGCGTCGCAAAAGCATAAGAGGTGAAATAGTGTTCATCCAAACCAGGATTGGAAATCACCAGTTTGTAATACTTGCCACGTTCAAAAGTCAGTGTATCAGGGACAAACTTCATCCGGCCATCTTCCGTGCCAACACTCACGTTGACTTCAATTGATTGTGGACCGTGTGGCGCGGCAGCATGGATATGTGTGGAAACCAGAGTCAGTGATAGCACAAGGAAAACAATTTTTTTCATGGTCAATACATGGAACAATTATTCATAAGCACTTGATGCTACCACATCATCAGACCGAAGTCAGAGTGCCCATGTAATGAATGCGCCAATTCACTCACCGGACAGGAAAAAGGCCCAAACCACCCAGATACGTGACTACTTTATGAGGCGGCATTACCGCTGTATCGCCGCGTATTGACGATGGTATGAATCAATACCGGGGCAAAACCATCCGAACACTCAAAAAACTGTCCACGAGAATTTGGCGGACCGGAAAAAGCTGCCGCCTTACAATTAAAATCAGGGTGCAGTCTTTTTCCACCGATGGGAATATCGTTCCGGATTATGCTGCCATCGCTGAGCGATGATCCCAAGTGATCGGTGACTCATCGTTCATCGACGGTCATATCATGCTCGCCGCTTACCAAGTGATGAATTCAGCCACGTTGTGGCCTGGATATGCGTTAGGCTACTTTCCATTTAATGGAGCAGCCCATGCCGGTGATTTGTTCGCCCGGGCCTGCGCCTGTTTCGGCGATAAGCTCCATGGCTTCAAAGAGATCCCGTCTTGCATCGTGAATGGCGGTCGTGCGGCTGGCATTGAATCGACCGCGATACTGTAGTTCCAGATCGCTGTTATAACCGAAAAAATCCGGTGTACAGACGGCGCCATAGGCTCTGGCGATCTCCTGAGTTTCATCCAGAAGATAAGGGAAGGGGTAGTGGCATTGTTCTGCGATCTTTTGCATATTGTCGAAAGAATCTTCGGGATAATCATCGGTATCATTGGACATGATGGCGACACTTTTCACACCAAACTGCAATAGATCGCGGGTATCTTGCACCAGACAGGTCTGAATCGCTTTAACATAAGGACAATGATTACAGATGAACATCACTAATGTGCCTTTCTCGCCACGACAATTATCAAGCGTCCAAAGTTTACCGTCAGTTCCAGGCAGGCTGAAAGCAACAGCATCTTGTCCAAAATCACAGACAGGTGTTTCAGTGAGCACCATAATTGTCGGGTATCCTCTATTTTTAAAGTGATTACTTGCTGGATAGCTTATTCATTAAACACACCGAGTATAACATCGTCAAGCGAATCGGAATCGGTTAGACTGCGCCGCTGTTTCCGGTTACACGAGACTAAATCGTACACTTCTTGAGCACAGGGTTAAACATATGGCAAAAGACTATTTATTTACATCGGAGTCCGTCTCGGAAGGTCATCCGGATAAAGTCGCGGATCAGGTTTCCGACGCAATCGTGGATGCGATGTTCGCACAGGATCCAAAATCACGGATCGCCTGTGAAACAATGGTTAATACCGGCATGGCTGTGATTTCCGGCGAAATCACCACGGCCGCCACAATCGATTTTCCCGAGATTGTCAGAAATACAATACGTGAGATTGGCTATACCAGCTCCGATATCGGTTACGATGCCGATACTGTTGCTGTACTTGTCGCGCTGGATAAACAGTCCCCGGATATTGCCATGGGTGTTGATGCAGACAATGAGAAAGAACAGGGCGCGGGGGATCAGGGTTTGATGTTCGGTTTTGCTTGTAATGAAACCAAAGCACTGATGCCGGCCGCGATTGACTATGCACATCAGTTGGTACGTAAACAGGCCGAAGTCAGAAAATCCGGCAGGATCGCCTGGTTACGCCCGGACGCCAAGAGTCAGGTGACGCTGCGCTATGAAAATGACGAACCTGTCGGCATTGAAGCAGTGGTGCTTTCTACACAACATGATCCGGATGTTTCTTTAGAGGATTTACGCGAAGCGGTGATGGAAGAAGTCATCAAACCTGTGTTACCTGAGAAATGGTTAAGCGCGAATACGCTTTACCATATTAATCCCACCGGGCGTTTTGTGGTCGGCGGTCCTGTTGGTGATTGCGGCTTAACCGGGCGTAAGATTATTGTTGATACTTACGGTGGTATGGCACGTCATGGTGGCGGTGCGTTTTCTGGTAAGGATCCTTCCAAAGTGGATCGTTCTGCGGCATATGCGGCACGTTATGTGGCAAAGAATATTGTTGCAGCCGGTTTTGCTTCTAAATGTGAAGTACAAGTGTCTTATGCCATTGGTGTGGCGGAACCGACTTCGATTAGTGTCGAGACTTTCGGCACCGGCACCGTTGATGAATCTGCATTGGTCACTGCAATCAGAGAACATTTTGACCTGCGTCCAAAGGGTATTATCAGTATGCTGGATCTGTTGCGACCGATTTACAGGGCTACTGCGGCATATGGTCATTTTGGACGAACGGATGTTGATCTTCCGTGGGAGAGGGTGGATAAGGTCGACGCTCTGAAGTCCACGTTGAGCTAATCATCCTCTGTTCGTCATACCGGCCTTGAGCCGGTATCCAGAACGCGCATTTGACACTTTGCATGTAGGGTATATGCTTATCCCGTTGTATGTCTTATCAAAACAGGATCTGCAGCAGAATCTGTGGGTAGTATAAGGTTAAGAAGTAAAATATAGAACACAATGTAAAAAGCGTACATAGGCGGGAAGCGATTATTGTCGCACCCACGCCAAGAAGGATTGGTTACCAATACAGAGATGTATTATCGGTTGTAGGTGGGGCAATTGTCGGCAATATGATTGAACCTGGTATTGGTGGGAAAGTATTTGGTGGGCTTGGCAGGATGTGTACGAAAACTACCAGCTACTCTGTGGGAATTGCAACCGGACAAAGGGCAATAGACCAATGGAGTACCTAAAGAAAAAGATAGAGACCAGGAAATTATTACTTGAAAATCAGGTGACATTTGGTGAATAATTGCACCAGTATATAGATAATTTTGTAGATAGAAAGAAGAGCAAGGGAGAAATTTATGGCGGTTAAGAAAAAGTTAAATGGTAGTGTTAGTCTGCTTGCAGAAGCGTTGCGCGGTGTTTTCCAAGAGGCTATGGAGCCTATTCACGATAAAATGGATAGCTTGGAGGAGAAAATGGATAGTTTGGATGGGAGAATGGATAGTTTGGATAGGAAGATAGAAACCACCAACAAGAACATGCAAGCCCAATTTGCAAGCGTACAAGACCAGTTTGCACAGCAAAAGAAAGATTTTGAAAAAGCTATTAAAAAGGGAGCGTAACACCTCCCTTTTTACCGCTTGAAAATCAAATTAAGCCCAGGAACCTACCATGACCACAGAAAAAGAATTTAAAGAGGTTGTAAAAGAAGTTCTATTTGCTAGACCACCGGAAAAATCACTTTACCAGAATAAAAAACCTACAGAAAAAGAACTACATACTCCGTTCAAGCTGCAAAAGAAGTGATCACTGATCATGTGTCTTCAAGTATATAATTCCCATTCTGAAAACATGGAATTACGAGAGTTAATAAGAGGGTATAGTGATTTCTTGACTGACTATATCAACCGCAATAATTTCCAGCACTTTTTGCACAACAAAAGGTTCTTCTAACATGATTGCCGACCAATTAATGATTACCGACCAATTAACCGAGACTGTTGAGTCTCAACTCAAGGCGTCCCCTGCGGAGCGAATAAAAAGGTTACAGGCGTTGAAAGAAAAAATTGATGACCTTGAGCAAAGAGGTTTGTTAAACCGGCAAACTTATTCCGCTCCCACCCGTGCTGATTTCTACAATAAATATCTCAGACGCTGACACTTGATTCCAGGGGTCACCGCGCTATAATCCACGGTTATTGAGGAACCTTTGGTGCTCAAGTAGTTAATTAAAACTGTCCCCCGAGGAGCACTGCGACGGAATCCCACTCCGCCAGGCTTGGGAGATACTCTTTGCAAACGGTGCTCGCTTGATTTGGAGGAAAACCAGATGAGCGTAGCCGCTTCCGAAGTATTTTCTGATTGTTTTGTTGCTGATATGTCTTTGGCCGACTGGGGTCATAAAGAAATCCGTATTGCCGAGACCGAGATGCCGGGCCTGGTGTCGATTCGTGAAGAATTTGCTGATGCCCAACCTTTAAAAGGTGCGCGTATTGCCGGATCTTTGCATATGACTATTCAAACGGCTGTGTTGATTGAGACATTAATATCGCTGGGCGCTGAAGTACGTTGGGCTTCCTGTAATATTTTTTCCACGCAGGACCATGCAGCTGCGGCCATCGCCGATCAAAATATTCCCGTGTTTGCCGTGAAAGGTGAAACATTGGAAGAGTACTGGGATTACACACATCGCATCATGCTTTGGGGTGATGGTGAAACGCCGAATATGATTCTGGATGATGGCGGTGATGCGACCATGTTGTTGATCCTCGGCAGTAAAGCTGAAAGTGATATCAGTGTGTTGGATAACCCGGGTTCTGAAGAAGAAACTTTTTTGTTTGCAGCAATTAAAAAGAAATTGGCTAAAGACGGCGATTTTTACTCACGCACACTGGCGAATATTCAGGGCGTGACTGAGGAAACCACAACAGGTGTGCAACGGCTGTATCAGATGGTGAAAAAAGGCGAGTTACCTTTTCCTGCGATAAATGTAAACGACTCAGTCACCAAGTCCAAGTTTGATAATTTATATGGTTGTCGTGAATCCCTGGTTGACGGGATTAAGCGTGCCACCGATGTCATGATTGCCGGTAAGGTTGCGCTGGTTTTGGGTTATGGCGATGTTGGCAAGGGTTGTGCACAATCGCTGCGTGGTTTGGGTGCGACGGTATGGGTCACGGAAATCGATCCAATTTGTGCGTTACAGGCGGCGATGGAAGGTTATCGCGTGGTACGTATGGATGAAGTTTGTGATCAGATCGATATCTTTGTTACAACCACAGGTAACTTCGGCGTGATTCAACATGCTCATATGGCAAAAATGAAAGATCAGGCGATTGTTTGCAACATCGGGCATTTTGATAATGAAATTGATGTTGCCGGTTTGGAAAAATATAAATGGGAGGAGATCAAGCCACAGGTTGATCATGTAATTTTTCCTGATGGTAAACGTATCATTTTGTTGGCTAAAGGTCGTTTGGTGAACCTGGGTTGTGCAACAGGCCATCCCAGTTTTGTTATGTCGAATTCTTTCACCAATCAGGTATTGGCACAAATAGAGCTTTTCACGCATGCTGACAAGTACGGCAAGGATGTCCACGTATTACCAAAACATCTTGATGAGAAAGTCGCCAGATTACATCTGGATCGCATCGGAGCTAAATTGACTTTACTGACAAAGGCACAAGCTGATTACATTAACGTGACTGTAGAGGGACCATATAAGCCCGAACATTACAGATATTAAAAAACGGTGAAGCGTTGGCAGCGAAGCGCGAAAAAATATTTCGTCACTTCACGTTTCACATAAATACATTGCTCAAGGGTTTTACGTAATGGAATCGCAGAAAAAACTATCGAGGAAATTCAGCCTTGAATTTTTTCCTCCGAAAACACCCGATGCGGTAGACAGGTTGCAGACGACACAGGAACGGTTGTCCAAACTCAAGCCTGATTTCTTTTCAGTGACTTTTGGTGCAGGCGGCAGTACACGCGAGCGCACTTTTGAAACGGTGATGGATATTTTCAACAAGACCGGAATTGATGGAGTGCCGCATATTTCCTGCATCGGTAGTACCATTGAAGAGATCCGGAGTGTGCTTAAGTCTTACAGGGAAGCGGGCATTCGTAAAATCGTGGCCTTACGCGGCGATTTACCATCCGGTTCCATGGCTACCGGATCTCTGCGTTATGCCAGTGAGTTGGTGGAATTTATCCGCAAGGAAACCGGCGATCATTTTCATATCGAAGTCGCGGCCTACCCGGAGTTCCATCCTCAGGCTCCAGGCGCACAAAAAGATATCGAGAATTTTAAACGCAAGGTCGATGCGGGCGCAAATGCCGCGATTACCCAATATTTTTATAACGCTGATGCATATTATCGTTATATCGACAGTTGTGAAAAACTGGGAATCGACATTCCAATCGTGCCGGGCGTGATGCCGATTATGACATGTACACAGTTATGTCGGTTCTCTGATGCCTGTGGTGCCGAGATTCCGCGCTGGATATTGAAACGTTTGCAGGAATTCGGGGATGATCGGAATGCAATTCATGACTTCGGTATTGATGTGACCACGGCGCTGTGTGAACAGTTGCTGCTGAATGGCGCTCCGGGAATTCATTTTTACACCATGAATCAATCAACCGCAGTGGAGACCATCTGGAATAATCTGAAGCTGAACAAGATTGATCATAAACAGTCCCAAGGATCTGTTAATGATGTATTGATCTGAAGATGCAGTCTTGCCCGGAAGGTGAGAAGACTGTATCTTCGGACATTCTCACATCTCGCAAAGGAAAGCTGTCTTGGCAAAAGCAAGTCGTGTGAATCCAGAACAGATCGGAGTGGGGAAACCTGCGTTGCTTCTTGTTGACGACGATCCACTTATTGTCGAATCTCTGGCGCTTGCACTTGACAAAGAGTATCAGATCATTTTCGCTGAAAGTCGTGCTCAAGCGAAGTCGAAATTGCAAAAAATGACCGAAGTGCCTTCTCTGGCATTGATTGATCTTGGACTGCCTCCCGCACAACACTTGCCTGACGAAGGCTTTACCTTGATCGATGAATTATTGGCCTTCAATTACAATATCAAGATTCTGGTACTTTCAGGTCAAAGTGAAAAAGCCAATATTCAGCATGCACTGACGCTTGGGGCCGTCGACTTTGTGCCCAAACCCTGCGATGTGAAATTATTACAGGCAAGACTGAATCATCAGATGATGATGCTCGATGCGGAATCGGCCCAGGATGAGCATAGCCAAAAAGAAAGTGGTTTGTTGGGTGAGAGTCCTGCGATAACGATATTACACCAGTTGATTGATCAGTTTGCCGACACACCATTCCCGGTACTCATTGAGGGGGAATCAGGTAGCGGCAAGGAACTTGTCGCGCAATATACGCATGATAAAAGTAAACGATCTGAAGCGCCCTTTCTAACCATAAATTGCGCGGCGTTCACTGCGGAATTATTGGAAGCACAATTATTCGGCAACCGGAAAGGCGCTTTTACAGGGGCGACGGAAAATCGGATGGGTTTTTTTGAAAATGCCGGGGAAGGTAGTTTATTTCTGGATGAGATCGGCGAATTACCGCTGAATCTTCAGTCAAAACTGTTAAGGGTATTGGAGAACGGCGAGTTTTATCGTTTAGGTGAAACCAGTGAACGAATTTCCAAAGCCAGAATAATTGCGGCAACCAACAGAGACCTGAAAGAGGCTGTTCGTGCAGGGGAATTTCGACAGGATTTATATCATCGAATCAGCGTTCTTACAGTACATGTTCCGCCATTGCGTGAAAGAAAAAGGGACTGCTTGCTTTTATTGGATCATTTTCGCCGACTCTACTCCACCGGTGCTGCATTGTTCTCCCTGACATCTGATGCCAAGAATATGCTGGTGGACTATTCATTTCCGGGAAATGTCAGGGAATTACGTAATATTGTTATTCGACTGGGCGCAAAACACCCGGGTAAAAAAGTTAATGTCGAGCAATTACAGGCCGAACTGGAAACGAATATTGTACTCAAGACTTCTGAAGATACAGACGATGAGTCTGTGCGTATCGAAAAAATATTGTCGGGAGGATCTTTTCAACTGGATGAGATGCTGAATAAGCGTGAGAAAAAATTCATTCTGGGTGCAATGAAGCTAAGCGGAGACAACCTGAGTAAAGCGGCGCGATTGCTCGGCGTCAATCGCACCACACTTTACAGCAGGATGCTGCGATTGGGTATTGAAGAGGACACAACATAACTCATGTATCACGATTATTTTGGTCTGCAACAGGCACCCTTCAAGATTACCCCGGATACCGGTCTGTTTTTCCCTGGTGGAAACAGAGGTGCGGTACTTGAAGCGCTGATTTATGCGATCACTCAAGGAGAAGGAATCATTAAGGTCGTGGGGGAAGTCGGTGTCGGGAAAACCATGCTATGCAGGATGCTCGAAGTTGAGTTACCCGATAATGTTGAAATTGTTTACCTCGCCAACCCCGGTTTGTCTCCTGAAAATATCCTGCATGCAATCGCCTTTGAACTGCAACTGAGTGTCACTGAAACCGACAACCGTCTGAAGGTGATGAACGAGTTGCAGAAATATTTATTGGCAAGGCATGCCGATAATAGACAGGTTGTCGTGTTTGTCGAAGAAGCTCAGGGAATGCCGACTGCGACACTGGAAGAAATACGACTACTGAGTAATCTGGAAACTACCCAAAACAAGTTGTTGCAAATTGTGTTATTCGGGCAACCGGAACTTGACGAGAAGATTGCGACACGAGAGATCCGACAGCTAAAAGAACGCATTACCTACAGCTTTCAATTATCCCCTTTCAACAAAGACGATATCAGGGATTATTTAAACTCGCGGATGCGAACTTGTGGTTATCGTGCGGGAGATGTTTTTACGCCGTCTGCGGTCGGTGTTTTTTCTAAATACTCAGAAGGCCTGCTCAGGCGGATTAATATCCTCGCGGATAAAGCCTTGCTTGCAGCTTATGCCGAAAATACGCATAAAGTGACATCACGTCACGTAAAAATTGCTGCACGCGACAGTGAATTTAACAGGAACAGAAATTTTTTAACGCCGGTTTCAATATCCATGGCTGTGCTGATCCCCGCTGTATTGCTTGGTACAATAACCTTCCCGGAGAAGATCGTTCAGGGAATACACGCCATGCAAGAATCATTTGATACGAAAATGGAGGCGATGTCCTGGACGTCGATTCAAGATCTGGCGGATTCAACGCCAACAGACGAAGCAGTCGTCGCAAAAAGTCTTGTGCAAGAACAGGAGGGCGAGACCATTTATTTACCCCAGGATGGTGCAATACTGTTGAAATCCGGGACAGCAAACGTATTCAGTCAGTCCCCAAATGTGACTGGTGGGGATGTATTGGCACCCATTAAATTGATCCCGAACAAATTGAGATGGGAACAATCCCGGAATTGAAAAATTGATTATCGATTGAGAGAGTTCAGAGGAAATTCGCCACTTGTTGTATGAGAATGAAAACACACCATGACTCACAACTTCCAGGACTATTGTCATGGATCTGATTGATCAGGGGGGCTCGCATGTTTTAAAACAGGCAGTGGCGGTATCACATATGCCGATAAATAGCCGAACGAAAGTGATACAGCAAAAATTCACTGAATATCGGGTATTTATAGTAATAACTGTAATTACACAAGTCATGACTTGAAGGGCTGATCCTTTCAACTGTGACCGTGGACAGCTAAATTTATGGATAATAAGCTATGGATAATAAGCTATGGATAATAAGCTATGGATAAGTACATAATTAACGCCGCCCGTAGGTCTTTCCTATCCCCACTGCACGAGGGTGCCGGGCAGCATCTTTTGAGCATGAATAAATCCTTGTTGATCGGTGGTTTGGCAATACTTCTATTTCTGGGTGCCTGTTCAGAAATCGAACCCAAACCATTTGTCCCTTCGGAAGGCCATATAGACGCGCAAGAACAAGTGAGTGGAGAGATCCCCGAACTGGTAACACAAGCACCTGTTCTGCCTGTACCTGCGCCTACGGTCAAACTTGAAAAATACACGGTTGTCGTGAATGAGGTTCCTGTTAAAGAATTGTTATTTGCACTGGCGAGAGACGCCCGGATCAATGTTGATATTGATCCAAAAATCGAGGGCGTGGTGACGATTAATGCCATAGATCAATCCTTGCCGCAAATACTTGACCGGCTCGCACGACAAGTGGATTTAAGATATGAGTTGGAAGCCGATACGCTTTATGTTCAGCAGGATGAGCCTTTTTTAAGAACCTACACGGTTGACTACGTCAACATGTCCCGAGACATGGAAAGCTCTAACATCATTGCAACCCAGATTGCATCAACCAGCGGCGGAGATACCGGGGGCGGTAGCGGTGGCGGTAATAATTCCACGACAGATGTAAGCAGCACCTCTACCCATCATTTCTGGGCAAACCTTGTAGCAGGTATCTCGGCAATTCTGGGAGAAGGCTCCAAGAGTGTTTCGGGCGGTGCTCTCCCTATCACAAATACTGTTATCCCGAATCCTGAAGCCGGTATTGTTGCAGTCAGGGCAACAGGATTACAGCATACAAAGGTACAGGAGTTTATTGATAACGTGGTCAATAATGCTAAACGCCAGGTACTGATACAAGCAACCATTGTGGAAGTGACCTTAAATGACAGGTACCAGGCAGGCATTGACTGGTCACTTCTGAACAAGTCGGGAGCGGGTATAAGTTTTATATCAAACACATTGGCAGGTACGCCGCTTACGTCAAATTTATTAAGTTCATTTACGATCACTGCAACAGATCCAGATGCGATTGGAGATCAAGGTTTGACAGGAACTGTGAGATTGTTGGATGAGTACGGGGAAGCCAAAGTATTGTCCAGCCCGCAGATAATGACACTGAATAATCAGACGGCACTGCTCAAAGTCGTGGAGAATTTTGTGTATTTTGAGATTGAAGCCGAACTCACACCATCCAGTGTTCTCGGTGGCAGCCCAATTCGTTCAGTAAACACAGACGCAAAGACGGTTCCTTTAGGCATTGCGATGACTGTTACACCGCAGATAGATTCCAGTGGCATCATTACCTTGAATGTAAGACCAACAATTACACGTTTAGTCAGTTCTGTGCGCGATCCTCATCCGGATATTCCGGCAAATTTACCAAATCTTGTTCCGGTAATTACCGTAAGAGAGATGGAGTCGATGCTGAGATTAAACAATGGACAAATCGGCGTACTTGGCGGTTTAATGACAGATGATTCCAGAGACAATGATGCAGGATTGCCGGGCGTAAAAGATATCTCTTTTTTCGGTAATCTTTTCAGATCCAGGTCTGCCGAGTACGCAAAGAGGGAACTGGTGATATTTCTACGACCGGTGTTGATAAAGAACCCGTCTCTGACCGGTGATTTAGCGGATTATCAACAGTATCTTGATAACTCTCGGGCATTCCCGGCCCGGGAAACAAGATTGGAACCCAGATAATGAGCCTGTTAATGGACGCTTTGAAAAAGGCGGAACAGGATAAAAGGGCAGCAGCCAGGCGTTTAAAGGAAGCCTTGTCGGATGATCTTGCGTTACAGCTAGAGGAAGATATAAAACCGCAAACCAACAAGACTGTTCAGTCCGAGGAAATTCAGGATAATCAGGATGTTAAAGCTAACGCGCCGATTGAGGGTTTATCGCTTGAGCCGCTGGGGGATGATGAATTGCTTCTCGAAGACGGCGGTTCACCAATGGAAGAATCGGTAGAAGAAAATGACTCTGTCGCTGACGATGCAGAATCCAGAGTCAAAGAGGAAACAGATCCGGAAATTACGGTGGATGTGGATCAAACAGGTATGCTGGAACTTACACCGGACGCTCCCACCGATGACACAGTCCAGACCGTACAAATGCGTGTTGCAGAAACATTGGACTCGGGCAGTGATAGTTACGAATATTTCAGCACAACGGTTTCCGCCAAACAGTTGGCAAGAGATATCGGTGCGGGCAGTCCAACGCCGGTCGCCGCGCAAACCGTGTTTACCGCGACTTCCGCAAATCAGGATAATCAGGTATTGCGATGGAGTGCCTTGCTGTTTTCATGTTGTGTCATCACAGTATCTCTACTATTTCTCGTCTTTGATTACACGGTACCGACTCATCGTTCAATAAAATCTCCCCTGGCCGCGAAAGATGTCGAAGCGCAGCCCCAACCTATCCCAATCATCGCAATGCCGGATGTGCCCGCGTCAAGTACTGAAATCGACAGTAGTTTGTTTACAGGAGAAATTACAAATGTCATTGAGAGAATAAATGACACAGTTGTCGAGAAAGAACAGTCAGAATCGGCAGATGAAACAGTCAATAAAAATTCTGCCGATCATTTAGCATTAACACGGGAGAAAACTCATATCCGGGCGGAAAATGATGAAAATATTTCTGTCGCGGAGATTGTTGATAAAGCTGCATTAACATTACCGGACAGAATAAGTCCTGAGCCAGAATTAATCAGGATCAGTCGCAGTACTACAATGGATAGAAGTAGTGTGTTGATTAATCAAGCCTACCAGGAATATCTTGCGGGTAATTATGATGCCGCCGAAAAAAAATATCGTATTGTCCTGGAAAATCTACCCGAGAATCGTGATGCCTTGCTGGGACTTGCTGCAATAGCAAGTCGCAAAGGTCACGTTCGCCAAGCCTACACAAATTATCTGGAAGTATTAAGATTATATCCCGAAGACAGTATCGCCGAAGCTGCATTGATCAATTTTAACCGTGATGAAGATCAGGTAAAGAACGAAAGTATTTTAAAGACATTCATTCAGAGAGAGCCTGAAAACTCTTTTTTTTATTATTCGCTGGGACAACTTTATGCTGCGCAAAAACGTTGGCCTGAAGCTCAACAATCATTTTTTAGTGCTTATAGCATTGAATCTTCAAATCCTGATTATGCTTTTAATCTGGCTGTGAGTCTTGAGCATGTTGATCAACAGAAGTCGGCCATTGATTACTATAATACTGCTCTGGAACTTACAGACAATTTCACCGAAAGTTTTGCTACCAACAGTTTTGACAGAACAGTTATCGCGTCGCGTATCAAGGAATTATCCGGTTTGGCGGATCTACAGTAGTGATAGACGTACATAGAAGGGCGGCTCTATTGGGTGAGGCACTGGTCAAACAGGGTGTTACGACATCTGACCAGGTCGAAATTGCAATTACCGAGCAAAAAAAGAGTAAGGAACCACTGGGTAAAATTCTGGTTCGCCTTGGATTCGCAACAGAGTCAATTATTCGTGATGTCATTGGTGGTGCCATCGGCCAGGAAAGTATCAATCTGGAACGAGCCATTCCGGACAGTGATGCCATCGCCCTGATTCCGAAACATATAGCACGTCAATTACAAGTCCTGCCATTAACTTTCGAGCGTGGTACGAATTCACTTACCGTTGCAATGGCGGATACATTTAATGTTGTGTTGCTTGATAAAATCGCCACTCATGTCGGACAAGGTATTGAAGTCATTCCATTACTCGCCGGTGAGGCAGAGATTGAAAAAGCCATGGATTTGTTTTACGGATTTGAATTGTCCGTCGATGGTATTTTAAATGAGATAGAAACAGGCGAGATCGATTACCAGAGTCTGGATACTGCAAGTGATGAATATAGCCAGCCCGTTGTGCGTCTTGTTAATGCACTGCTGACAGATGCTGTAAAGCGTGGTGCCTCCGATATTCATTTTGAACCTGAAGAAGGATTCCTCAGATTTCGTTACCGAATAGATGGTGTCTTGAGGCAAATTCGCAGCATCCACAAGAGTTACTGGTCGGCGATTGCGGTGCGAGTGAAAGTAATGGCGGGGATGGATATTGCGGAAGTGCGCGCACCTCAAGATGGTCGTATTTCATTGACTTTCTCGGGCAAACCGGTTGATTTCCGCGTCTCAACATTACCTACCGTACACGGTGAAAATATCGTGTTACGCATTCTCGATAGACAGAAAGGTATTGTAAGTCTGGATAAATTAGGTATCGATAACGACAGGATGGAGTCTCTAAGGTTAATGGTGGCGAGGCCGGAGGGAATCACCCTGGTGACGGGTCCCACAGGCAGTGGTAAAACAACAACGCTTTATTCAATATTAAACTATCTGAATACCGAATCTGTCAATATCATGACACTGGAGGATCCAGTGGAATATCCGACGAATTTGATCCGGCAAACATCGATCAGCGAAACAGCAAGACTGGATTTTGCCAACGGTATCCGATCATTAATGCGTCAGGATCCGGATATAATTTTGGTGGGGGAAATTCGTGATGAGGATACAGCGAGTATGGCGTTACGTGCCGCAATGACCGGACATCAGGTTTTTTCAACGCTACATACAAATTCAGCCATAGGAGCCATCCCCAGATTATTGGATATAGGTGTTAGACCGGACGTTCTATCGGGGAATTTGGTCGGAGTCATCGCCCAGCGTTTGGCGAGGAAATTGTGTTTGCGATGTCGTGAATCTTTCTCCATGAGCACGCTTGAAAGAAACCTGCTTGGTTTAAAAGCAATAGACAAACAGCAATCAATTTATCGAGCGAAAGGATGTCCTGATTGTGAAGGCATGGGTTATAAAGGCAGATTGGCATTAATTGAAATTTTGGCATTTGATAGCGATATGGATGAAGTGCTTGCCAGAAAAGGCAGTCAAAGCGAGCTATTACGGTTGGCTTTGTCCAAAGGCTTCAAAACATTGGTCGAGGTGGGGACTGCTCTTATTCTTGATGGTTCTTCCAGTCTTGAAGAAGTGACAAGAGTTGTCGATCTCACGCTAAGGCTAAAACAATCTTGACGCCTTTATGAATATTTTTCGATACAAGGCAGTTGACGAAACCGGTAGAGTTAATATTGGCAAGATGCACGCATCCAATCTTGCGGATCTGGAAATGCGCTTGCAGAAGATGGATCTTGATCTGATTAATTTCAGGGATCTGGGAGCAACAGGGCCGAAGGCCGACATTAGCGGTGTCAAGAGAAGAGAGCTAATTACTTTCTGTTTCCACCTGGAACAAACGTCAAAGGCAGGCGTGCCCATTCTTGAGAGTCTGCAAGATCTCAGAGACAGCAGTGAAAATCCAAGACTTCGCGAGATATTATCAGCGATGTTTGAGGCGATTGAAGGTGGTCAAAACTTATCCGGGGCCATGGCCGCCTATCCCAATGTTTTTTCTGAAGTGTTCACCGGCCTGGTCCGGGCAGGAGAGCAATCAGGTGAAATCGGCAAAATATTTTATGAATTAGGGGAAAGTATCAAGTGGCAGGATGAGCAAGCGGCGATGACAAAAAAATTACTCACGTATCCACTATTTGTCGGCCTGGTCGTTATCAGCGTTATATTTTTTCTGATGATTTATCTGGTGCCGGAATTATTGGTCTTTATCCGGAATATGGGATCGGAGCCTCCTGTTCACACAAAAGTACTGATTTTCGTATCGAATTTATTTGTTAACTATTGGCATCTGATCGGCGGAGTTCCAGTAATTATTGCAGTCGGATTATATATCGGCGTTAAAACCAATCCGAAAATTCGCTACAGGATAGATGCCTGTAAACTGAAGATCCCCATTGCAGGGCCTATTCTCAATAAAATAATACTGGCCCGGTTAACGGGCTTTTTCGCCATAATGTATGCATCAGGCATTACGGTTCTTGATTGTATCAAGACAAGTGAGCAGATTGTCGGCAATAAATTCATGAAAGAAACAATGCGCCAGGTAGGGGTGAGAATTTCCGATGGTGCAACATTAAGCAGTAGTTTTTCATCTGCCAAATTATTTCCACCCCTGGTTTTGAGAATGATACGCGTGGGTGAAAGTACCGGTGCACTGGAAGATGCACTACTGAACGTAAAATATTTTTATACCCGTGATGTAAGAGAATCGATTGAGCGTTTACAGTCAATGATCGAGCCAGGAATGACTGTCCTTCTTGGGGCAATGATCGCATGGGTCATGTTTTCCGTATTAGGTCCTGTTTATGATCTCATTGCCACAATCAAAATTTAGATCCTCCAGGAGGAAAGCACTATTTGTCAGTTCAGATAAACTGGCCGTTTACCATTGGGTCAATAATAATCTCGGCAGTTCCTATTTATTCGACTTCTCTCAACAAGGGTTTGATTTTTTTCGGCGTTACCTGACTGAAGTTGACAATGATCCTGTCCATGTCCTGTTGGATACATCTGCGGAAGAATATCGCATGGAAACGATTCCCCATACTTTCGGTGCAGATCGACGGGCGCTTATTTCGAGAAAACAAGATCGTGTTTTCAGGGGAACGCCATACCTTTATGCCGATGTACAGAGCAGAGAAGAATCAGGCAGGCGTGACGACAATATCGTAATCTCGGCGATAACAAGTCCTGATGTAATTCGTACCTGGCTGGAGATAATGGAAGAACATAAAGTTCCTGTTGCCGGTGTTATATCAGTACCGTGGTTATTGCAGGAGAACAAAAACATCGTTCCGGAGATGTCAAATAATTCACTTGTACTGAGTCTGCAAAGTATTAGCGGTCTGCGCCAGTCCTTTTTTCGGGATAAATCCCTCAAATTCAGTCGCATGGTGAGGATACCCCGTTACGGCACGGAACCTTATGCCCCGATTATCACAGAGGAACTGATAAAGGTCACACGCTACATTGAAAGCACCTATTTGGCTGATGAAGGCGAGCCTCTGGATATTTATTTCTTTGCCAATAAAAAGTTACTGGGAGAGCTTAATGAGACACACATCAACTCATCAACAACCCGTTATCATATGCTCGATATTAATGTTCTGGGCGAAAGATGTGGTTTTGTCGATCATGCAAGAACTCCTTTCTGCGATAAATATTTAATTTATCAGCTCTTGAAAAACAAGAGCAAAAACTATTATGCAGTAGCTAAAGAAATGCGATATTTCCGGATGCTACAGATAAATAAATATCTGCGAGTATCAAGTTTTCTATTGATGTTTGCAGGTATTGTCTGGGGTGGGTTGAACGTCCTTGAAGGTTTTACGTTGAAACAGAAACAGCGTTCCGATGCGGGCAAAGCGGATTTTTATAATGCCAGATATGAAGTTGCGCAGGAAAGAATCAGCGGGCTAACTATCGATCCTGCGGATCTTAAAGTCATTGTTGACGCAAAAAACACATTGCAAAAGTATAAAGCTGATCCGGTTGAGATGTTTAAACTTGTCAGCAAGGGTCTGGATATCTTTTCCGAGGTGCACATTCGTCAAATACAATGGGCTGCAAACATCAATCCAAACCATAAGTTGGGTGGAGGAACAAGCGAAAGGGCTGTACAGGAAGGAGTTCAGAATGTTTCAGGATTTAGTAATATCAACGATACAAAAACAGGTTATATCTATTACCAGATAGCGCTACTTAACGCATATCTGGAAAATTTTGACGGCAACTACAGGAAAGCACTTGAAACGATTGATGAATTTGCCGAGACACTGAGACAACAGGATGCTGTACATGATGTCAGTGTTGTCACTGTGCCCATGGATATCAATTCAGCAGCGAGCTTACAGGGGTCGGTAAAAGATGGCGGCGGCGGCAAACCAGATTTTTCAATAAGGGTTGTACTGGGACTGAGAGATGAAGCGTGACGATCTGGAATGGCCGGTAATCAGATTTCATGGCATAACGTTTGCACTCGTTCTATTGATAAGCGCATGCTTGATTTACGGCAGTTGGGCGTTTAGGGAAGATATGCAAAGCCGATACGCAAGGGACAAGGCAAGATTTAGCTCCATCAGTCAGAAATACCTTGCAGTTGATGAAGACGAACGAATCATCAGGCAGTATTACCCTGAATTTATAACCTTATATAAACAGGGTATCGCCGGACGGGAACATCGGCTCAACTGGATCGAGGCATTACGGGCGTCCAGTGAGCGCCTTAAATTGGCGGGACTGACATATTCAATTTCTCCACAACAGAAATATTCCCCGGGATTTAATGTCAACCTGGGAAAATTTGCACTTTATAGCAGCACCATGACACTAAATACAGGTATGTTGCACGAAGGTGATTTACCACGCTTGATAAAAGATTTGAACAAGCATGTAAAAGGAATATTCACGATAACGGAATGCAGATTTGACCGCCCCGGCGATATACTTGATGAAAATCATGACGCAATCAATATAAAAGCGAATTGTGAACTGGAATGGTTGAATATTAAAATGTCCGACGGAACTGAAATTAAATTGTCATGAATAAAACCTTACTTGAATTTACTGCAAGAATAATATTATTCCCCGGCTTTATGTTTGCGGGCATATCCACCGTTCAAGCTACATCCGATGATTTCGGAAGATTATTTACGACGCCGGAAGAAAGAAAAAAACTACAGCTCCTGCGTTATGCTGCACCGGAAACTGATGCAGAGACTGAACTTGTTGTGGAAGAGAAAACTGAAACTCGGGATATTGAAGGCATAACACTTAACGGTATTGTCTACAGAAAAGGTAACAAGAGTACGGTCTGGCTAAATGACAGTAATAGCCACGAAGGAGATCCTGCATCTGAATATTATCGAATCAATCGTAAAGATATCAACGCTGAAAAAGTATCCATCACTGTTCCCGAAGTCGATTTACAGTTTGATCTCAAAGTGGGTCAGACCTATCAACCAAACGACAGACTTCTGCTTGATATTGTAGATGATGATGAGGTGGAAATATCAAGTAATTAATCCTGTTTGTTTGTAACCGGCATATAAACAGTATGGATATGACTATTAAAAACTATCACGGAAACAAGGCTCTCCGGAAAGACCGTCATGTTTTCCCAAAATCTCAGGCAGGTTCAGTCTTGCTGATATTTGTACTTCTCCTCATCATTGGTTCTTCCTATTTTCTCGTTATAAAATTAAATACCAGTCTTGCCAAAACCCGGCAGGATGAACAAACGAGGATAGCTTTAAGTGCCGCGAGGAATGCATTGATTGGTTATGCAATCACTTTTCCGGATCGTGATACGAGTGGTGTCGTTGATGGGCCTGGATATTTACCATGTCCTGATCTTGATAATGACGGCAGTGCCAGTGCCAATTGCTCACTTGGTGGAGGCACGACGATAGGAAGATTACCCAATAAGACACTCAGGCTGGAAGAACTGAGAGATGCCAGTGGTCAGCGACTTTGGTATGCCCTATCGGCAAATTTTCGTTTTGGTAGTTATAAAACCATCCCTCTAAACAGTGAATCGCCGACCAGTGCTGAATTATCGGTCAATGGCGTTGGTGATATCGTCGCAGTGATTATTTCACCTGGCAGCCCGGTAGACGGTCAGGATAGAGATCCCTCCGAGACTGCTATTGCGAATGAAATCACACATTATCTTGAAGGAGATAACAACGATCGGGATATAAGCTACATAACTACCCTGGGAGATTCTATCAGGCAAGATGGTGAATACGACGCTAATGATAATCATACCTTTAATGATCGACTGGTATTCATCACCCGTCAGGAATTAATGCAGGCGGTTGAAAAACGTGTACTTGGTGAGGTAAAACAGACATTATTAAATTATCAAACCGGCAATAATAATGCATTTCCATGGTTATCCCCTTTTGCAAATCCAGAATCATCAAATTATTTATGGACAGCCTCTACACGTGAAGGGCATTTGCCATTGTCCATCCCCCAACAGGTGTATGACAACAACGCTGCATTTACAGCAACATGGAATGCACTCACTGGTGGTGTATTCACTATGTCAGGTATGGCGCCTTTAGACGACTGTTTGCGCAACTCGTCATGTACCAGCCAAAATAATGCTTTTGATGCTTCTCCATTAATTGTAAATGCCGGAAATGCCATGTGTACATGGGTTAATCGTTTTTCCTTTAATTGTAGCACCACTATAAATGATATATGGCCAGTATTGCTTCCAGGAGTTAACAGAACCTATACTTTGGCATATACAGATGATTCCACTAATAATGGTGCCATGCCATCATTAACACCTGCTTCGCCAACATCATCATCGCTTCCAAGAACCCGCAGGCTATCAATCAATGGCACAATTCGTGGTCAACTCAGGATTACTGTACAGGATACCGGGGCACAGGTTGGTGAAGCCGAATTAATTAATGTTGATAGCGGCATGATTGAATTGACCGGCATGGATTACCATCTTGACGCCGTTGCGATTGATTTGAATGGTGATGGTGATGTTAGGGATGCTGGTGAACAAGGCGATTTGCCGGACTGGTTTTTCGTGAATAATTGGCATCGTTTGATTTATATCGCCTATTCTTCCGGTGGAGGTGCTACATGTACGGTGGGTACAGATTGTTTAACATTAGCCGGTGGTGGTGCACCTGCCAATAATAAACGTGCATTAATCATCAGTGCGGGAAGTGCTCTGGCAACCCAGGACCGGACATCAGGAAATATCGGTAACTATTATGAAAATGAAAATAATACTCCAGGTGATGATACATTTCAGACTGGCGACATAACAGGTATATTTAACGATCAAATACGTATTATTGATACATCACCCTGAATAATGAAATGAAACCAAAATATTCACAAGGTTTCACCCTGATAGAAATGACTGTGGTGCTTTTTATTTTAGCCCTGTTGTTGGGAAGCTTTTTGGTTCCGTTAGCTACCCGCGTTGAGCAGAAAGAAAGGGAAAATACGCAGATACAACTGGATGAAATTGAAGCAGCCATCCATGGATTTGTATTGCAGAATAATCGCTTGCCATGTCCGGATTGTGCTCTTGTCGGTACTACATGTGTTAATACGATAACGAATGATGGTGAAGCAGATGTAAATAATACTACAGGGGCATGCCTGGTTAATCAGGGAAATTTGCCCTGGGTTACTTTAGGTGTACAGAAATCTGATGCGTGGGGTAATGAATTCACATATCGTGTTGATGGAGAGTTTGCAGATACGACTGATGACACCACAGGTACACCCAACTGCGCCGCTACACTGAATGTATCTTTTTCGCTTTGTTCAGATGGTGATATTACTGTGCGGGATAGCGTTGGCGGTGCAAATGTGGCAATGAATATTCCTGCAATTATTGTTTCGCATGGAAAGAACTTTTCGAATAATGCAGTATCGTTACCGTTATCAGACGAAGAGGAAAACCTTGATAATGATGCCAATTTTGTAGACAGGGATTATAGTTTGGAAGTGAATAACGAGTTTGATGACATGTTACTCTGGATATCGCCGCATGTATTGAGAACCATGGCTGTCAGATCCGGTATTTTGCCCTAGGTTTCCGCTGCGAGTTTTGAAGAAAGTTCGAAAATAACATTGCCGTCACAATTCTTTTCAAGTTCCAAACCATAATTAAAGGTTTCAGCCTGTCTGGCTGCTTGATAGAGTCCTATTCCATGTCCGTTGTCCGATGCGACATGCTCTTTCAGTATCGTATGTTCGATATCCCTGGCAACGGCATGTCCGGTATCAGATACACGAAGTACAATTGAGTTTGCATTCGTGATAAAGCTGACAGTGATAATAATTTCTGTATCGATCTGTCTTTTATGAATCGCATTTTCCAAAAGGTTTTCGACGACACTGTTGAATAATTCCTCGGGAACCAAAACATCTTGCGTTATATTATTGATATATCCTATATTTAATTCCTGCAGACGTGTCGATAAGCTCTCCCACCATTTCGTCGCCGGAATTTTATGAGTGGTTTCCTGTTCAGGTGCCTGTAATTTATTCAGTGCAAGCTGAAGTCGCTGGCTTACGTGGGGTAATTGTTTCTTTAACAGGTAAAAGGACTTCTCTCTTGTGTCGTCAGAAGTGGTATCAAGCAGTGTTGTCATGGTCTTTAATGACTGCAGTAGATTTTTTATATCATGCGTGACTCTTCCACCTGTTTCATAGATCGCGTGCAAGTGCGCTTTCTGTTCCAGTTCCTGTTCCTGTTTCTTGGCGATATAGAATGTATCAATTAACTGAACCAGTAAGTTACAATGCAGGGACATCACGCCTGTTGTCGGAACATGGGTGAATAAAGTGATTGTCTCATCGCTGATATTCAAGTGAATTTCGTGTTTGCTTCTCTCGCCATAGTTCCTGTGTGTCGCACCTTCAATCCACCGGGCACCCGCCACCCACGGCAGCGACACCAATTCCGTCATTGCCGTATTCAAAAAATCTCGTGCGGATTTTTGTTCTGTTTTTTGTTTTGACAGCCTGGCAAGCCATTCTTCAAAAGGCGTGCCAATGTTCAGCAAGGACTTTGTCCAGAGTTGCAGGAGACCGCTAAAACCGATCTGGGGAGATAATAGCCAACTGATACCCATCAGGATAAAACCAACAAGTATTAACGTGGCAATCAGGGAGGTGGTGTATTCAACATTATTATGATGCGTCAACTCCATGCTGCCAAGTGCAATAACGATCACCATAAAAGAAAAGATCGTGGCAAGGAATATGTCTACCGACTCATTGGTTTTTTTTGTTTGTGTGATCGGCATTATCAATAATGCCAGCGGCAAAACAGGCAATCCAATCTGGAAAACAGCTAAAATGGTTTTGTTTGGTTTAAACCCCACCATTTGTGGAACAAGGGAAATTAATAACTCAAAAATCAGAAATATCATCACTAACATGTAAATATTACGTTCATGATGTGCGGTTGTAACACGTCCACCCACAAATCCGATCAGTAATATCAACCAGATGGCTATAAATACCCAGTTAATCCAGTATATCAGGACCAGCGTAAATCCAATAAATATAAAACCTTTCCCCAAAGATAATTCTTTATCCGCTTTTAAAATGGGCTGCCAGATGAGAAACATGCCAAAGTGGACGAGCAATAATGATTGTGAAAAATGACTCCCGAACGAATACCATGTTGCAAAGTGGAGATTCTCCAACATGATTACCAGAATGGTTTGTTCCTGTCTCACTCCGGGTATACCGGGAATGGTTATCATAATGTCCTGAAGAGTGAAGTACCGTAAGTTTGATTGCGTTATAGTATAATCCCCGGAGAAGATAAACAGAAATAACCACTCCCTTCTTTATAGCGGGTATCAGATATAGATAATGACGCCACGAGCTATTTTAACCATTGCCGGATTTACATTGCTGGAGAGCGTAAAGAACCGTCTCTTCATCCTGGTCATCATCGGGGTCGTGAGTTTATTCGGCTTTACACTATTTCTCGGTGAGCTGGCAGTGACAGAAACGACTCAGGTTCAAGGTGCGGTGACGGGAATGATGCTCAGGTTTTTTGCCGTGTTCATTCTATGCACCTTTGTTATTACCAGCACCATAAGAGAATTTAATGACAAAATCCTTGAGTTGTTTATTTCCTTGCCCGTTGACAGATACACGTATCTTGCAGGAAAGCTGGCCGGTTTTTATGTACTTGCCGTGGTTATCGCCATTATCGTGAGTATGCCGCTGGTATTGATCAGTAATCTTGCCCAATTATTATTATGGTGTCTGTCATTAATCTGCGAGCTATGGATTCTTGCCGCATTGTCCCTGTTATGTCTGGTTACATTCAAGAATATTACCAGTGCGTTTGCCGCCGTTATGGCGTTTTATTTACTGGCAAGGACAATCAGCACCATTCAATTAATCGGCAGCAGCCAGATCCTGGAATCCACAAGTCTTTCCCACGAAATAATTACCATGGTGATTGATGCCATTGCGTTTATACTTCCCGCGCTTGATCAGTTCAGTAAAACAGAATGGTTGGCTTATGGTGGAGGTGGTGGCGACGAGGTTATATTTATCGCAGGACAGACTGTAATATATATTTCCCTGTTATTTTCTGCAGCATGTTTTGACTTATATAGAAAAAATTTCTAGCGTCACACTATTACCCGGTTGATTATTACACATGAGTTTTCAATGGCTGGATTAACAAAATGAAGGAACGTCCGGTAAAAGATGTTCCTGTACACATTACATCCATACTGGTTATCGCATTTATTTGCCAGCTCTATTGGTCAGATTCACGTTCACTGTCAACAACAAATGTCAGGATGCTGCCCGAACCACCTGCGCAAACAGAAGCACAATTATTTGGTCTGGGAGACGCCATTGCGATTGCAAGGATTTTCATGCTCCGGCTGCAGGCGTTTGATAATCAACCCGGGATTAGCGTGCCATTTAAAGATTTGGATTATGATCGCGTCATCAGCTGGCTGGAAACAATACTGGGATTGGATCCCGAAGGTCAATACCCGTTATTTTCCGCCAGTCGAATTTATACTGAAGTCACGGATGATGAAAGAAAGCGGAAAATGTTGGCGTTTATTCATGAGCAATTCCCGGATGATCCAAACCGGCGTTGGCCGTCCATGTTCCACGCAATATATGTTGCCAGGCACCAACTCAACGATTACCCGCTGGCACTAAAATTGGCACGTGCAGTCACCCGGTTGGTCACGACTGAAAACATACCGCCCTGGGTCAAACAATTGGAAATATATGTGCTTGAAGATATGGGGGAAATTGAAGGCGCAAAAATATTGATCGGCGGCCTTCTGGATAGCGGTGTCATCAAGGATACGCATGAGCTGCAGTTGCTGCAAAATCGGCTGAAAAGACTTGAGACAGAACAAAAACAGCGAGCGGAAAATAAAGCATTGGATCTGTTCCAACGTTGAAATTTCGACACTTCTACCGCGTCATCATCATATGATACTTTAATCGGAATCCGGGATAGATTAAATATCTTTAAAAAACGTCAAGTTTATGTAACTGGTATGTATTTTGCTTAAATTTACCTGCCAAGTAAATTGCCGGGTAAACTTCAGCAATAATCAATTAATGATAATCAAGGGATAAAGGAACATCAGGTATGAATATTAGAAAACAATCGGGTTTCACATTAGTCGAAATCGCCATCGTGCTGGTTATTATCGGTCTTTTACTTGGTGGTATTTTAAAAGGCCAGGAGTTGATTAACAGTGCGAGGGTCAGAAATCTTGCGGACCAGAATTCAGGCATACAGGCAGCTTATTTCGGCTTTATTGATCGCTATCGCCAGGTACCGGGGGACTGGGACGCAACAGCAGCGGCACAAGGTATAGGAGATAACACTGTGATGCTGGGCGGCAATGGCAATGGGCGTCTTGATAACACGGTTCAGGAAGCAGCAGCAGTATTTTCACAATTGGCCAAAGCCCAGTTTCTGGGGGGTGGTTATACCCCCGCGACAACGGCACCCGCTAATGAGGCGGCGTATATCTCAAGTCGGGTCAGCCCGGTAAACGCATTTAACGGTCCCCTGATATTGACTCGAAATGCAGGCTATTCCGGCACTAACTCAATTCGATTGAACCTGCATATGGGGATCAATGTGCCGGTAAAAATTGCCAGGGAACTGGATGTCAAGGTGGATGACGGTTCGCCCAATACCGGCGTCCTGCGTTTGACGGTTCCCGCAAGCACTACAGGTGGCGGAACAGCTTTTGACACGGCAAGTTTTATATCAAACCTCACTGACTGTACTACCACTGCGGCGGCAACCGGGGCGGGAAATGCCGCCGGAAACGGTGCAACTACAGATATCTATGACACTTTCGACGACTTCCAGGATTGCGGACAGGTGTTCGTCTATTAAAATCTATTGGACTCGTATTTGCCTAATAATAAAGCCCGCAACTGCGGGCTTTATTATGTATCACACTTGTTTTTTAACGGGTTTTATCATCAGGTACAAACCGGGACCATGAAATATAAACCAGGCTGTCATGATTGATTCAGCAATTCATATTGAAAAGCTCTGTAAATCCTTTGCCGGAAACCAGGTTCTGGAGGCCATTGATTTAACCATCGGTGCAGGAGAATTTGCCGGATTGATAGGTGTTAATGGCGCAGGAAAAACAACCTTGATTAAGTGCCTGCTTGATTTTTGTAATGTGACTTCCGGAAAAATTGAAATATTCGGCACGCCTCACACGCAAAAGAAATCCAGAGAGCCACTGGTGTTCCTGCCGGAACGATTTGTCCCGCCCTATTATCTCACCGGTAAAAATTTTTTAGTGTACATAACAAAGTTACACGGCATCGAATACAGTCATGAAAAAGTGGCAGACCTGTTTAAAATACTTGATTTGGATACCTCGGCATTATCAAAACCGGTCAGGAATTTTTCAAAAGGCATGGCGCAAAAACTGGGGCTGGCGGCTTGCCTGATGAGTGAAAAAAAATTGCTGGTGCTTGATGAACCCATGAGCGGTCTGGATCCAAAAGCACGAGCCTGCCTAAAACAATATTTGATTGAATTAAAGCGGGGCGGCAAAACAGTTTTCTTCAGTACCCACATGCTGGCGGATATTGAAGCATTATGTGATCGTATTGCGATTCTGCACGAGGGAAAAATTCAGTTTTCCGGAACCATTGAAAGATGCCTGGAAATATTTCAGGCCACCGATGTCGAACAAGCGTATCTTGCCTGTGTTGGCACTTAAATATTTCCTTTCTCATTTTGTTCTCACTGAGTAATGCTTGTCCGCATATATTTTTTGTATCCAAATTATTATTGTCCACTTCTATTGATCTAAATAAGTCATCCATGTCTTGCATGTTCTCGCATGCAGCCCCTGGTTCATCAGCGTGACCTGCCCCCCAAACCTGGACCACTCACCGAGTGGTGGTCTCATAAAATGATTATCGTCCGCCAGTCGCTCGCCTGAGAAAATATACGCGCTGTTGCCGGTGCCTGTGATGTGCAATGCTCAACCACCCCGCCCCTGCGGGGCACCCCTCCTTGACAAGGAGGGGAGTGAGTTAGCCGACAAAGTTGAGTGACAGTAAAATCGTCATTCCCGCGAAAAATATGTCCTCGCAGAAGTTGTGTATTTTTTTGCGTCTTATAGATTCCCGCTTGCGCGGGAATGACGGGGTAGTGGTGCAGGAAGCGCGGAACTTGAAAAACAGCCACTCTAAAGTGGTCAGGTATTTCCGTACCAGTCGATAGGTTGTTTTCATGCGATTTGTTTCTCAGCGTCAACCGGTGTTAGATACACAATATAGCGATGCTCCTTATGATGATTGTGATATTTGATATATTGCATAATGTCGTGTTCAGCTTGTGCGTAAGATGAATAGAAGGTCTTCGGCATCCATGCCGATTTAAAACTTCTAAAACAGCGTTTCATTGGGGCATTGTCCCAACAGTTACCTCGATGGCTCATACTCTGCTTGATATGATATCGCCAAAGCAGTTGCTGAAAAGCACGGCTGGTGTAATGAGTTCCCTGGTCAGAGTGATACATCAATCCCCCGGGTTTAGCTCTGGATTCATAGGCAATACGCAGGGCATACAAATCCATGACCAGGGCTAAATACAGCCACCGTGTCCCGACCCGGACATACGTCACGTATACCCAACCTGGTTGGGACGTTGCACCGTCATTGCGAGCAAAGCGAAGCAATCCAGATTAAACAATATCTTCATATAAATTGTTCCATTTCGGGTTATGTTTTTCAATCAGGGCAAGTTTCTTTTTGCGGGAGTCAGCTTTAATTTATTTTTCTCTGGCAATGGCATTTTGCATATCTTCAAATATTTCAAAGTATCCCAACTTACTAACATTATATTTTGCCGTAAAACTTTGGCTATTCGCCTTTGTTTTGTGCTCATGGATACGCTTGACAAGATTACTGGTCACACCCGTGTAAAGCGTGCCGTTTCTTTGATTAAATACAATGTATACAAAGCCATGGCTCATCTTGAAACCTCACTGGATTGCTTCGCTTTGCTCGCAATGACGGCAGGGGTTGATGCTTTCAGGCGGTCACATGGAATGCTGGAAGCTGGTTGCGGTAATGTCTGTATTGTTTGTGGTGATGTTGTAAGTCGTCATTCCCTCCCCCCTGCAACCCCCTCCCCCTTGGCAGGGGGAGAGCTTTAGCGAAGCAATTCAGACGAGTTGCAATCAGCACCTGGATTCCTGCTTCCGCAGGGCATACAAATCCATGACCAGGGCTAAATACAGCCACCGTGTCCCGACCCGGACATACGTCACGTATACCCAACCTGGTTGGGACGTTGCACCGTGGATTGCGTGACGATCAGCACCGTCATTGCGAGCAAAGCGAAGCAATCCAGATTAAACAATATCTTCATATAAATTGTTCCATTCCGGATTGTGTTTTTCAATCAGGGCAGGTTTCTTTTTGCGGGAGTCAGCTTTAATTTATTTTTCTCTGGCAATGGCATTTTGCATATCTTCAAATATTTCAAGGTATCCTGACTTATCTTTAAAGTTTACTGGATTGCTTCGCTTTGCTCGCAATGACGGCAGGGGTTGATGCTTTCAGGCGGTCACATGGAATGCTGGAATGGTTGCGGGAAGTATTGTTTGTGGTGATGTTGTAAGTCGTCATTTTTTTCCCAAACAATACAGACATTCCGCAACCAGCTTCCAGCATTCCATGTGACCGCCTGAAAGCATCAACCCCTGCCGTCATTGCGAGCAAAGCGAAGCAATCCAGTAAACTTTAAAGATAAGTCAGGATACCTTGAAATATTTGAAGATATGCAAAATGCCATTGCCAGAGAAAAATAAATTAAAGCTGACTCCCGCAAAAAGAAACCTGCCCTGATTGAAAAACATAACCCGTCATGGAACAATTTATATGAAGATATTGTTTAATCTGGATTGCTTCGCTTCAAATAATGACGGTAACGTCCTGGGTATACGTGACTTCGCTGTCCGGGTCGGCACGGGTTGTGTTTAATAAATCCGGTACAGGTGCTGGAAGCTGTGATGGTCACATGTCATGTAGGTACGGCTCATGACAATGTTGAACGAAAACACTTTACACCTGAGTTTAAACAAGATGCTGCCTTGTCTGGTAGTAGACCAGGACTACAGCATCAAAGAAGCCTGTCCAGTTGAGCAATTAAGCACGCACTATCGTCAAAGTGACGTGGCGATGATTGTCAGTAGCCAGCAGGGCTTATCGCAACAGTCACCTCGTCATTCCTGCGGAAGCAGGAATCCAGGTGCTGATTGCAACTCGTCTGAATTGCTTCGCTAAAGCTCTCCCCCTGCCAAGTACCTCCATGAGGGAGGGGGTTGCAGGGGGGAGGGAATGACGACTTACAACATCACCACAAACAATACAGACATTACCGCAACCAGCTTCCAGCATTCCATGTGACCGCCTGAAAGCATCAACCCCTGCCGTCATTGCGAGCAAAGCGAAGCAATCCAGATTAAACTATCTTCATATAAGCCAGTTACCATTGGGTTATGTTTTTCAGATCAGGGCAAAATTCTTTTTGCGGGAGTCAGCTTTAATCTGTTTTTCTCTGGCAATGGCATTTTGCATATTTCAAATATTTCAAGGTATGGAACTTATCTTTAAAGTTTACTGGATTGCTTCGCTTTGCTCGCAATGACGGCAGGGGTTGATGCTTTCAGGGGGTCGACTCGGAATAACTGGGGTCAGAACTGTGCAATGACGGGAAAAAAATGACGACTTACAACATCACCACAAACAATACAGACATTACCGCAACCAGCTTCCAGCATTCCATGTGACCGCCTGAAAGCATCAACCCCTGCCGTCATTGCGAGCAAAGCGAAGCAATCCAGTTAAACAATATTTCATATAAGTTCAGGATTCCTTGTGTTATTTGAAGATCAGGCAAAATGCCATTTGCCAGAGAAAGCTTTAATTAAAGCTTCTCTGGCAAAAAGAATTTTGCATGATTTCAAATATTTCAAGGTATCCGGAATGGCTTATCTGAAATATTGTTTAATCTGGATTGCTTCGCTTTGCTCGCAATGACGGCAGGGGTTGACTCGCTTTGACGAGGCGGTCAGCATGGCAATGCTGGGAAGCTTGTTGCGGGAATGACGACTTACAACATCACCACAAACAATACAGACATTACCGCAACCAGCTTCCAGCATTCCATGTGACCGCCTGAAAGCATCAACCCGTCATTGCGAGCAAAGCGAAGCAATCCAGACGAACTTTAAAGATAAGCAGGATACCTTGAAATGCTTCCGATATGCAAATGCGAGGTGACTGTTGCGATAAAGCTGACTCCTGCAAAAAGAAACTGACAATCATTGAAAAACATAACGTCAACTTTATATGAAGATATGCGTTGCTTCGCTTGCTCAATGACGGGCAACTCCCAATGCTGTAGGTTGGGTACTACCAGACGTAAGGTCCGCATCTTGTTTAAACTCAGGTGAACGTGTTTTCGTTCTTTTGTCATGAATCCGTACCCATGATATGTGATTTCATCACCTATCATGGAGGTACGGCTCATGGAACGATTAAACACTTTACCGTGTCCCGACCCGATACGTCTGGTATAGTAACCTGGACGTACACCGTCATTGCATCAAAGAAAGCCTGTCCAGATTAAACAATTAAGCACGCACTTCGTCAATGACGGCGATGATTGTCAGGAGCCAGCAGGTTTCTTTTTGCGGGACAGTCAGCTCGTATTTATTTTTCTCAGGTGCTGATTGCAACTCGTCAAATTGCTTCGCTAAAGCTCTCCCCCTGCCAAAGGGGAGGGCTTCGCTTGCAGGGGGGAGGGAATGACGACTTACAACATCACCACAAACAATACAGACATTACCGCAACCAGCTTCCAGCATTCCATGTGACCGCCTGAAAGCATCAACCCCTGCCGTCATTGCGAGCAAAGCGAAGCAATCCAGTAAACTTTAAAGATAAGCCAGGATACCTTGAAATATTTGAAGATATGCAAAATGCCATTGCCAGAGAAAAATAAATTAAAGCTGACTCCCGCAAAAAGAAACGAAGCCCTGATTGAAAAACACAATCCGGAATGGAACAATTTATATGAAGATATTGTTTAATCTGGATTGCTTCGCTTTGCTCGCAATGACGGTCAACTCCCAACCAGGGGGAAACTTGGGTAAGTTTCGTATGTCCAAACAATACAGACATTACCGCAACCAGCTTCCAGCATTCCATGTGACCGCCTGAAAGCATCAACCCCTGCCGTCGGGAAACTCAGGTTTAATCTGTCTTTCTCTGGCAATGGCATTTTGCATGAAATTCAAATACTCAAGGTACGGCCTGACTTAAGAACTTTAACCTGAGTTTACTGGATTGCTTCGCTTTGCTCGCAATAGACGGCAGGGGTACATGCACAGGCGGTCTCATGGAATGCTGGAAGCTGGTTGCGTAATGTGACGATTGTTTGTGGTGATGTTGTAAGTCGTCATTTTTTTCCCGTCATTGCAAGTTCTGTCTCCCCGTCATTGCGACTTCCCCTCGTCATTGCGAGTTTCCCCCCGTCATTGCGAGCAAAGCGAAGCAATCCAGATTAAACAATATCTTCATATAAATTGTTCCATTCCGGATTGTGTTTTTCAATCAGGGCAGGTTTCTTTTTGCGGGAGTCAGCTTTAATTTATTTTTCTCTGGCAATGGCATTTTGCATATCTTCAAATATTTCAAGGTATCCTGGCTTATCTTTAAAGTTTACTGGATTGCTTCGCTTTGCTCGCAATGACGGCAGGGGTTGATGCTTTCAGGCGGTCACATGGAATGCTGGAAGCTGGTTGCGGTAATGTCTGTATTGTTTGTGGTGATGTTGTAAGTCGTCATTCCCTCCCCCCTGCAACCCCCTCCCCCTGCGGGGTACTCCCCCTTGGCAGGGGGAGAGCTTTAGCGAAGCAATTCAGACGAGTTGCAATCAGCACCTGGATTCCTGCTTCCGCAGGAATGACGAGGTGACTGTTGCGATAAGCCCTGCTGGCTACTGACAATCATCGCCGTCACTTTGACGATAGTGCGTGCTTAATTGCTCAACTGGACAGGCTTCTTTGATGCTGTAGTCCTGGTCTACTACCAGACAAGGCAGCATCTTGTTTAAACTCAGGTGTAAAGTGTTTTCGTTCTTTTGTCATGAGCCGTACCTCCATGAGTATGTGATTTCATCACCTATCACCTGGTACGGATTTATTAGACCACTACACACCGTGTCCCGACCCGGACATACGTCACGTATACCCAACCTGGTTGGGACGTTGCACCGTCATTGCGAGCAAAGCGAAGCAATCCAGATTAAACAATATCTTCATATAAATTGTTCCATTCCGGATTGTGTTTTTCAATCAGGGCAGGTTTCTTTTTGCGGGAGTCAGCTTTAATTTATTTTTCTCTGGCAATGGCATTTTGCATATCTTCAAATATTTCAAGGTATCCTGACTTATCTTTAAAGTTTACTGGATTGCTTCGCTTTGCTCGCAATGACGGCAGGGGTTGATGCTTTCAGGCGGTCACATGGAATGCTGGAAGCTGGTTGCGGTAATGTCTGTATTGTTTGTGGTGATGTTGTAAGTCGTCATTCCCTCCCCCCTGCAACCCCCTCCCCCTTGGCAGGGGGAGAGCTTTAGCGAAGCAATTCAGACGAGTTGCAATCAGCACCTGGATTCCTGCTTCCGCAGGAATGACGAGGTGACTGTTGCGATAAGCCCTGCTGGCTACTGACAATCATCGCCGTCACTTTGACGATAGTGCGTGCTTAATTGCTCAACTGGACAGGCTTCTTTGATGCTGTAGTCCTGGTCTACTACCAGACAAGGCAGCATCTTGTTTAAACTCAGGTGTAAAGTGTTTTCGTTCTTTTGTCATGAGCCGTACCTCCATGAGTATGTGATTTCATCACCTATCACCTGGTACGGATTTATTAGACCACTACACACCGTGTCCCGACCCGGACATACGTCACGTATACCCAACCTGGTTGGGACGTTGCACCGTCATTGCGAGCGAAGCGAAGCAATCCAGATTAAACAATATCTTCATATAAATTGTTCCATTTCGGGTTATGTTTTTCAATCAGGGCAGGTTTCTTTTTGCGGGAGTCAGCTTTAATTTATTTTTCTCTGGCAATGGCATTTTGCATATCTTCAAATATTTCAAGGTATCCTGACTTATCTTTAAAGTTTACTGGATTGCTTCGCTTTGCTCGCAATGACGAAGGTATCCTGGCTTATCTTTAAAGTTTACTGGATTGCTTCGCTTTGCTCGCAATGACGGCAGGGGTTGATGCTTTCAGGCGGTCACATGGAATGCTGGAAGCTGGTTGCGGTAATGTCTGTATTGTTTGTGGTGATGTTGTAAGTCGTCATTCCCTCCCCCCTGCAACCCCCTCCCCCCTGGCAGGGGGAGAGCTTTAGCGAAGCAATTCAGACGAGTTGCAATCAGCACCTGGATTCCTGCTTCCGCAGGAATGACGAGGTGACTGTTGCGATAAGCCCTGCTGGCTACTGACAATCATCGCCGTCACTTTGACGATAGTGCGTGCTTAATTGCTCAACTGGACAGGCTTCTTTGATGCTGTAGTCCTGGTCTACTACCAGACAAGGCAGCATCTTGTTTAAACTCAGGTGTAAAGTGTTTTCGTTCTTTTGTCATGAGCCGTACCTCCATGAGTATGTGATTTCATCACCTATCACCTGGTACGGATTTATTAGACCACTACAAGTGAGTTAGCCGACAAAGTTGAGTGACAGTAAAAGCATTTCCCGCCCTAAAAGCTCTCACCCTGCCAAGGGGGAGTACCCCGCAGGGGGGAGGGGGTTGTTAGTGCCTGTGCCTCAGCTTTCCCGAGTTTAGCCATGCACAAGTGGCAAGAAAAGCCTGTGCAGTGAGCGTCTATGCTGTCCATGCAGCCACTACCGCAAGAGTGCCTCGATATTCGTCCTGACCTCATTGAACGATGGATTGCCCGGAATGGTATCGAGCAGGCCCACCGTGTCGCGAATACCAAACAGGTAGCGGCCCAGCAAGAGTCCGTCACTCTGGTTGGGATCACCGCCGCTGCCATCCACGTCAAGACGACCGCTGGCGAAAGCTCCCGCAATATTCGTCGTGACCGCATTGAACGAGGGACTCCCCGGAATCGTATCAAGCAAGCCCGCCGCATCACGAATACCAAACAGGTAGCGGCCCAGCAAGAGTCCGTCACTCTGGTTAGGATCACCACCGCTGCCATCCACATCAAGACTCACCGCCGCTATCTCCGTCACCGTCACCGTTACGGTGGCCGCCGTGACGGTACGATAGGTGGTGTCGGTACTGGTCACCGTATGCGTGAGTTGCACGGTCTCGTCGTCTGTATCAGCGTCTTCCACTCCCGTCACGGTGATGGTTTTGGCGGTATTCCAGTCGGTGGCGCTAAACATCAGTGAGGTGGGACTCACCGTCGCAGCAGCGGCATTGGAATGGGTCACGCTAATCGTCACTGCTTCCGTCGGTGGGGTATTCAGGCGCAGTGTATACATGCCAGTCCCACCACGCTCATGGACTGTCAGCGTGGTGGTACTCACGGTCACGCCTGGGCCGTCGTTATCATTCAAGGTCACAGCGACGGAGTCTATCGTCACGGCAGCCCCATTGTAGCCAGGGTCTGTACTGGCCGCCGTATGTGTGAGTTGCACGGTCTCGTGGTCCGCATCTGTGTCTTCAACACCACTCACGGTCACTGTCTGGACACTGTTCCAGTTGTCTGTAGTAAACGTCAGTGAGGTGGCACTGAGGGTCACCGCACTGGCATCGGGATTGGTCACGTTAATCGTGACATCGCTGGCCGGTGGGGTATTCAACCGCAGCGTATACTCGCCACTGCCAGCTTCACCGACCGCCAGCGTGGTCGGGCTCACGGTCACGCCCGCCGTCTCATCATCATCCACCGTCACCGCCACCGCACTTATCGTCACGGTACCCCCATTGTAGCCAGGGTCGGTACTGGTCGCTGTATGCGTGAGTTGCACGGTCTCGTCGTTCGCATCCGTGTCCTGCGCACCCGTCACCGTTACCGTCCGTGGCACGTTCCAGTTGTCTGTGGTAAAGGTCAGTGAGGTGGCACTGAGTGTCACCGCCGTGTCATCGGGATTGCTCACGGCAATCGTCACCGGTGCCGTCGGCAGGGTAGACAGGCTTAAGCGATACTCGCCGGTCTCACCTTCATTGACCGCCAGCGTGGTCGTACTCACGGTCACGCCCGGCGCATCGTTATCCGTGACACCCACGGTCACGGACGGAGGGGTCAGCGCCGCATAGGTCTCATCGCTGCTGCGCACCGCATGGGTCAGTTGCACGCTCTCGTGGTTCCTATTCGTGTCCTCAACACCCATGACCGTCACCGTCTGCGGCATATTCCAGTTGTCCGTGGTAAAGTCCAGGCTGGACGGGGTCGCCGGACTCACCGTCGCGACATCGGCATTGAAGGTTTGCGGCAGAATGCTCACGGTCGCCGATGGTCGGCTACCCAGCCGGATGGTATAGGTCGCCGTGCGCCCCTCAGTCACGGTCAACGAGGTCGAACTCAGCGTAAAACCCAACGTATCGTTATCTGTTATGGTGATGACTAAGGGCTGTCTCGTAATCCCGTTCTCCCCAACTAATAGCTTCACGGTCTCATCATCTGCATCGTCATCCTCAACAGCCGTCACCGTGATCGTCCGCAACGTGTCCCAGTTGGTGGGGTTAAAGAACAGTCGCGCCGGACTCACCGTCGTAGCATCGGCAGCATCGCTATTTTCGCCTAGTATTCTAATTCGTTGGAACGAAGCCTGCGGTTCGGTCGCCAACCTCAACGTAAACTCGCCGGTCCCGCCCTCATTGACCACCAGCGCGGGCGGACTCACGACCGCACTCTGCGCGTCGTTATCCGTGACACGCACGGTCACGGCGGGCGGCGTCACCCCGGCATAGCCCGTATCAGCGCTGCTCAGCGCATGACTCAGTTGCACGCTTTCGCTGGTCGTATTCGTGTCCTCAGCACCCGTCACGGTCACGGTTTGGACGGCATTCCAATTGACTGTGGTAAAGGTCAGTGGCGAGGTCACGGTCACCGCAGTATTGTCACTGGTCACGCTAATCGTCACCGCGTGGCTCGGTTGGTTATTCAAGCGCAGCGTATACTCGCCGGTCTCGCCTTCAAGGACCGCCAGCGTGGTCGTACTCACGGTCACGCCCGGCGCGTCGTTATCCGTGACACTCACGGTCACGGCGGGCGGGTTCACCGCGGCATAGCGCGTATCGCTGCTGCTCACCGCATGGCTCAGTCGCACACCGCTTTCGCTGGTCGTATTCGCGTCCTCGGCACCCATCACCGTCACCGTCTGCGCCTGATTCCAGTTATTCCTGGTAAAGGTCAGCGATGCGGTTGCGGTCACCGCCGGATTATTACTGCTCACGCTAATCGTGACCGCGTGCGTCGGCAGGGTATTCAAGCGCAGTGTATACTCGTTGGTCTCGCCTTCATTGACCGCCAGCGTGGTCGTGCTCACAATCACGTTGGCAGCGTTATCCGCGACATTCACGGTCACGGGGGGCGGCGTCAGCGCAGCATAGTTCGCATCACCGCCGCTCACCGTATGGGTCAGTTGTACGCCGCGTTCGTTGGTCGCATTCGCGTCCGCAGCACCCGTCACCGTCACGGTTTGGGCGGCATTCCAGTTGATTGTGCTAAAGGTCAGGGTCGCGGGGCTCACGGTCACCGCGGCATTGTTACTGGTCACGCTAATCGTCACCGCCACCGTCGGTCGGCTGCCCAGCACCAGCCTATAGCCGGTGCTGTTCCCCTCGGTCACATTCAGCGCGGTCGGCGACACGCGCACACCCGCGACCGGGCCTACCGGGTCAGACGTCAGGCTACCGCCTCCCGCATTCGGATAACTCGCCATCACGCGCAACCACACACCTATTTGTGATTGGTCTGATGCAATGGTGTACGTGGCGGTATTGTTCGTCCCCGGTGCGGCGGTAAACGGTCCCGCCGAGGCGGTCGCTGTCTGCCATTGCCAGGTAATGGTCCCGACATCGGTATTCGGTGAGGCGTCCGCGTCGGTGACCGCGCCCGCCGTCAGCGTGCTGCCAACCCTGGCAGTGCCGGTGATGAGACCTATGGCACCGCGACGGCTGACCTGTAAGATATTGGAGAACAGGGTGTCGTTGAAATCCCCGCCCTGAGTCACCCGCACCCGCAGCCAGTTACCCCGGTCCGCCGCTTGCACCGTGTAGGTCGCAGCGGTGCCGCCCGGGCTGATAGCCGTTGCGCTGTTACAGTCTTGAGTGGGACAGCGTTGCCATTGCCGGGCACGGGTATTGACGGTCAACGTGGGATGGCTGACCGCGCCGGCGGTCAAGACATCGTCGACATTGGCCGAGGTGTTGGAGGTATTGCCCTGGATGGCACTCAATGTCGCGGGCATCGCAGCATAAAGATAGTTGTCGGTGGCACTCAGCGCACCGATGGCTTGCCTGGTGATAGCCGAGGCACTCGCCCCGAGATTGCACAGCGGCGAGCCGGATTGTGCGGTTTGTTCGGTGTCGGTCGTGGTCCCCGAGCGCACCCTTAAATCACCGCTGGCGGTACATAAGCTGTCCACCAGGACCACCGCATTGTTGGCGGACGGTCGATAATACACCATGCCCGGCCCAAGGATTGTCGCCCATGTGGTGAGGTTCGGACGGGACAGGCCGGATTTCAGGTCTATAAGGTTGAAGAGTCTTCCGCTACTCGGAGTCGCCTGCCCGGTTGTGATGTGATTATTTGTATTTACAAAATCTACTCTACCGGGGCTATTGACTACCGTGAGTTGCAACCGACCATCGTTCCCGCGGACGAGTGTCACGCCTGTGATGTCTCGACCGCCGGAGAACTCCGTCGCATTGGTATGCCCGGCCGGGCCGTTGAGGAGATAGTTATTCCAAAAGGTGTGACTCGGACGGGTCTCGGTGCCGCCGTGGTTGGTGGTGCCGCCACCGTAGGCATTGGTACAGGTGTTGCCCGCCCTGGCATTACAGGTGCGTGTCTGGTTCTTGTCGGTGATATTGCCCGTACTCCATTCGCCCCAGCCATCATGAATATAGTCGTCGCTGGCACTCAGCGCACCGATGGCCTGTTTGGTGATAGCCGAGGCACTCGCCCCGAGATTGCATAGCAACGAGCTGGCTTGTACGGTGCGTTCGGTGTCGGACGTGGTCCCCGAGCGCACCCTTAAATCACCGCTGGCGGTACATAAGCTGTCCACCAGGACCGCCGCGTTGTTGGCGGACGGTCGGTAAAACAAGACGCCCGGCCCCGGGATAGCGGTCCATGTGGTGAGGTTCGGACGGGACAGGCTGGACTTCAGGCTTATACCGGAGAAGAGTGCACCGCTGCTTGGGGTCGCCTGCCCGGTTGTGATGTGGGAACTTCTGGGAAACACGCTGCCGGGCGTATTGAATGCCGTGAGTTGCAACCGACCATCGTTCTCGCGGACGAGTGTCACGCCTGTGATGTCTTGACCGTCTGCTTCCCTCACAGTCGCATTGGTATACCCGGCCGGGCCGTTGACGAGATAGTTCTCCCAAAAGGTCTCACTCGGACGGGTCTCGGTGCCGCCGTGGTTGGTGGTGCCGCCCCCGTAGGCATTGGTACAGGTGTTGCCCGCCCCGGCATTACAGGTGCGCGTCTGGTTCTTGTCGGTGATATTGCCCGTACTCCAGGCGCTCCAGACATCATAAATATAGTCGTCGGTGGCACTCAGCGCACCGATGGCCTGTTTGGTGATAGTCCCGCTCGCCCCGATATTGCACAGCAGCGAGCTGGCTTGTACGGTGCGTTCGCTGCCGGTGGTTTGCCCCGAGCGCACCCTTAAATCACCGCTGGCGGTACATAAAGTGTCCACCAGTACCACCGCGTTGCCGGAGGTCGGTCGGTAAAACACGATGCCCGGCCCCGGGATAGCGGTCCATGTAAGGTTCGGACGGGACAGGCCGGTCTTCAGGGTTATAGGAACTCCGGCGACCGCTAAGAGGAGGCCAGTGCTTGGGGTCGCCCGGCTGGTTGAGATGTATGTATCACCGCCGGCGGTGAAATTATTGACCATCGCAACGTCCAGCCGACCATCGTTGTCGCGGGTGAGTGTCACGCGTTTGAGGTCATTACCACGGAACAGCGTCGCATTGGTATGCCCGGCCGGGCCGTTGACGAGATAGTTCTCCCAAAAGGTCTCACTCGGACGGGTCTCGGTGCCGCCGTGGTTGGTGGTGCCAGCACTGTATAAATTGGTACAGGTGTTGCCCGCCCCGGCATTACAGGTGCGCGTCTGGTTCTTGTCGGTGATATTGCCCGTACTCCATTCGCCCCAGCCATCAGATTGCGCCCGTGCCACCGGACTAGACAATCCCGCCAGCAGGGCAACGGCGCCCATGACTGTTGTCATCCCGCGCCAAAAGCGACCACCCCGCCCCTGCGGGGCTCCCCTCCTTGTAAAGGAGGGGAGTTTGTTAGGCGGGTTCGGGGCACTTCTCCGGGGAGAGGAATGGGTCATGTTGTTTTGGGTGCTGAACCTATCCGCAGCAACACATGCTGCGCGTTCGGTTATGGAGTGGTTGCGCTGCGTGAAGCAGCAGCGGTCTGCGTTAGCTAGGCTAGTGATTGTGGTGCGTGGTGCGTTAAGTTTAAGTCGTTTTGTCAACATATGTCAAGTTCTCTCTGTCATCATCCAGATTGCGATTCCATCAATGTACCATTACCACGCGCAGTATTAAATATATAATATCGTGACCCACACTACACATCGCACTTCTTTGTTGTGATTGATTATGTACTGTACCGGTCGTGAACAATCCCGGTCCTTTGTGGGGGGCGTATGCTGTTGTATTTGATTTACCCATCCGCCGGTTTTTCGTGCAACCGATTGAGTGCTGCAAACCGTCAGTCTTCGTGAGTGTCGAGAACGCCTCTGCTTCGGTGCTGTTGACCGGGCAGAATCATCCTGATGTTGCCCGCGAAACTGTACGCGACTGCATCGTGTTGCGCCTGTCGCCGTCAACGCCGCAGGCGATGCCACAGTGCTGGCGCGGCAGACGATGCAGAATGCCGTGTTATGTACTCAAACTGTCTGCGGCAACGTGCGCGACACATTCGGTCATGGAACGGTTGACCCGGTGCGCGGTGGCGGCGCGGTCTGCGCCGGTGTTGCGGTGGGCGTAATGCCAGCGTGATGGGGTGTTTACGTGGTTTTGTCGGCCTCTGATGCTCTCTCCATGTCCCGTACAGTACAATGGGTTTTCGCCATCACTTCCCTTGTTACCCGGTTTCACACATTCACCACGCTTGCAGTGGCGCGAAGATCGGGGGCAGGTCAAGCGGTTACGCCTATCATTGTTGCAACTTCCATTTGCAGTTACTTGATAGTTCTGATGGATCATGGGATCACAGGGTCATTGCGTGTTGCAAAACAATCGCTCTTCCTGTTCGCAAAGATGCAAACAGTTCCAGGTGGAGGGCGGGTACAGATCCGGACTTTCACAAATTTATGTTATTCGTGCCTGATGTCCTTCCGGGTTCCACCCGTGTTATCGTCAAGCAGTTTACCGCCAATCGCCTCGATATTATTCTCATCCGCTTCCAATGCCTCCTGGGTCTTTTCCACCAGTGAGAATTCGCTTTCTTCCAATGCACGTAAACGTTCCAGTTCTCTTAAGGTGTATTGCTCCCATTTTCTGGCATCAGAGAAACTTTTTTTCGATTGTTTGGCCCGGCGGAATGCCTGCAAGGCATTTTCAAACTGCTTGATATTAAAGTACGACATGCCCATTAACATCCGGTTACTGTCTATTCGTTTAAGCCCACCCTTTTGATCGGCCTTTCTGGCCGCCTCTGCTGCGCGTGTGAAATCTCCGGCATCAAAATGTACACCCGCCAGACGTGCATAAAGGAGCCCCTTGTCGGATTGACTCGCCGCTTTTTCAAGCGCGGGAATCGCCTTCTTGTGCTCATTCGCCTGCGCCCAGGCATTGGCCAACGTTTCCACGTTCCTTGAGGTCGATTTAATGATACCTTTGTCCATGTTGGTTTCCATGATTTTACCCGCCTTGTAGGGGGTCTCTTGACCCAGATACATATAGGCCAGATTCAAAACATCGGGTTCCGACGTCAAGGCCCCTTGCAGGTACAGTGCATCAAAAGTTGTTAAACGTTTTCGCTCATCTCCCGTTTCACCATAAAGTCCCGCGATTTGCTTGAGATAACTGACTTTGGGGTAAAACCGGTTTAACTCCCTATACGCAGCCAGCGTGTTTTTCAACTCCTGTTTTTCGTAATAGATGCCTGCTTTCATCCGTAACCAGTTTTCATCAACCTTCTTTCCTTCCGCCTTTGTTATTTCTATCGCTTTTAACAGGTTATGCAATGAAGGATCATACTGTTTGCCTTGATAGTAGGCCTGTGCCAGCATGATATGCGCGGTTGCCGTTGGTTCAGGGATTTCCTTTAGCCACTCTTCCATAAAACTGATGACCGAGGCATAGTCCTCTATCTGGAAGTAGAGTTGCGCCATGGTGTACTTCGCAGTGAGTTTCAGCCCATCCGGTGCATCCGGCTCGGCCAGGAGATTTTTGTAAGCGTCTATAGCGTGTTTATACTTTTCCTGGCTGGCGTAAATAAAAGCATAAAAGTTCCACATCTGGCTTTTCGCATAGCTGTTCATTTTGTCGTTGTTTTTGAGTTTGTCCAACTCCTGAACTGCCAGATCAAACCGCTCTTGTTCGGTCAACTCCTGTGCCTTCGTCAATACTTCAAAAGTCGCCGCATCAATGGCACCCGAGGTTTCGGTTGCGTCTTTTTTGCGGGCATGGCTTGCCACTGAAACAAATAACAACAGCATCATCAACCCAACAAGAAACAGGGAATGAATTGTTAATGACCGCTTGAGCGGATCCCTTGTCAGCATCGCCTATTTCTCTAATTGGAAAGTTATCTTTGTGCGTACACCATGTACTTCAGTCGGTTCTCCATCCACCACGCGTGGTTTGTATTTGTATCGTAATGCGGATTTGATCGCAGCCTTGTCAAAGGTGCCTTCGGGCTCGGCTTCCACCACGCGGGGAGCTTTCACAGTACCCTGCCTGGTCACGGTGTATTCGACAATAACGTAACCTTCGACACCTCTACTCAATGCACGTCGAGGGTATATTGGGGCGACTTTAACGATGGGTAGATATTCACCATCTGTGGCCTGCAAACCGGCACCTATATCGAGATCCAGCTTTGCCTGAATCTTGCCAATCGCTATATATCCCACTTCAGCATTGCCGTCGATTTGATCAAAGTCTTGCTCGGGAATTTCCGGTGGAGGTGTCTCATCAACTTCAGGTTTCTCCGGTTTGTCAATAAGACGGTGAACGTCAATTTCGACTTCCGGCATATGAATGTCCGGCAGTTTAATGCGCTTTCTGTTATCCAGACCCTGATCGGCGAATTCTATCAAGCTCACCATCAGGATTAACAGCAACAAAGTAACCATGGCCGCTTGCGGCATCACCCATAAAATACGTAACGCCTCTCTCACCGCATTGTTCCCTTACGCCTGATACACAACACACCTAATTGCCCTTCTCGGTCGCCAGTGAGACTTTTTCGTGGGGTACCACCGAGCGTGCAGCATCCAATACTTCCGTGAAGGTTTTGACTGAGGCCAATTCATCCGCCTGGATGACGACACCGCCTTCCGGGTTTTCCGCATGCAGGCGTTCAATGTTGGCACGTACCGAACGCACATCAATTCGCCGCTTGTCAATCCAGATGCTGTTATCGGCATTAATCGCCACCAGTACCGTCGTGTTATCTTTTTGATCTGCGGTACTGGCATCCGGTCGATTGACTTCGACACCGGCTTCTTTAATAAAGGTGGCGGTGACAATAAAGAAAATCAACATGATAAACACCACATCCAGCATGGGTGTTAAATCAACGGCGCCTTCATCTTCACTGCCAGCGGCTAAACTATAGTTTCGTCTTCTCATCATTAATTATCCACAGTTAGATGTTCTTCTATAAGTTGGCGTTCACGATTTGCTTTTTGGGTAATATAAATATTGGCAAATACACCGGATAAGGCCGCGACCATACCGGCCATGGTCGGGATAGTCGCACGGGAAACACCGCCGGCCATGGATTTTGCATCACCGCCACCGGTAATCGACAAAACCGTAAAAACTTCAATCATGCCTGTCACTGTCCCGAGTAACCCGAACAGGGGACAAAGCGCGATCAATATCTTTATCATGGACAGGTTGTGATCAATCTTGATACGAACTTCGGAAATGAGCTTGTCACGTATGGCATGGGCATACCAGGACTTGCGCTCCGTACGCGCTTCCCAATCAGCTATCACCTGTTTCGCATCTCGACGATAGGCAACCAGGTAATACCAACTGCGCTCCAGCATCAAGGTCCACATGATGAACGTTAATACTGCAATCAAATACAACACCGGCCCGCCGGAATTGAAAAAGTTATTCACCGCTTCCAGGGCATCAAGTAAATATAAAGGCACCGGTCTCCCCTCCTTTATAGCCGACGATTATCGCCCGGACCGTTCAGCAACTATTCCGGCGCTTTGCTCTTCCAGTATGTGCAGGAGTTTCTTCGCTCTACCACTTAACACGGTATGCAGCAGCAATGTCGGGATCGCAACCACCAAACCTAACACAGTCGTCACCAATGCACTGGAAATACCACCGGCCATCGCTTTGGGATCGCCCGCACCGTAAATGGTGATCGCCTGGAAAACGATAATCATACCGGTTACCGTGCCTAATAAACCTAACAGCGGCGCCACCATGGCGATAATCTTCAGCAAGGATAAACCAGAGTTGATTTTCGGACTTTCCTTCAAGATGGCTTCATCTAAATGCAATTCCAAACTCTCGGTACCTGCCCCCTGGTTATCTTCGGCCGCCTTTAGGATGCGACCCAAAGGATTATCGGTCTTGATTTCTTTGCTCTTTAATTGAGCGCGTATTTTGGCTGATATAAAACCGAGCATTAATAAACGCCACAGAGCAACCAACAGGGCAAAAACGCCGATACCGCTGATGATATAACCTACCTGGCGACCCTGGTGCCAACGTTCTTCCAGTGTTGGAGTATTGATAATGGCCTTTAAAAAGCCTCCTCCGGCTGCACCTGTGGGATCAATCCCAACCGCTACCACACCGGTTGCAGCGGCTTGTAGAGACTCGGCACCGGAAAATAATCCAACAGGTTGTCTCGGCAGAACTGATACATTTCGGGTATCGGCATCATAGGCCAGGTAGTCTCCATTCGATAACAGGTTAAACAACCCGACTCGTACCACTTCCCGTTCCAAATCGGTACCAACTTTGCTTGTGTATTTAACAACACGACCCGATTCGGTCATCTCACGATGCAGCTCGTACCATATCTGTTCGATCTCTTCCAGAGTCGGCAAGTCCGTATCGGAATTCATCTTCTTGATAAGTACACTTAAGAACGCTTCTCTGTCGGGGAACTGGCTGGTGGTCACAGAGTTACGAAAACGACTGCGCATATCCCCCGCCGCTCCTGTTAGATGACCAAATAGTTCTTTTAAGGAACCCAAACGCTGGTCACGTTGCTGACGTTTTTCTTCAACCAAAAGCTCGTTAGCATTAAACTTTTCTTCAAGTTCGGCGCTCATGGTCTCCAGCCGTTCCACCTCGGCCATGGCCTGGCGTATCCGCTCAACCTGTTGGGCTTTTTCATTGAGAAAATCTTTTTCACGTCGCTTATTGTCGGCAGCGTCTTTCGCTCGGCCTTCCTTGACCTGATTGAGTAACTGCTCCATTGACAACTTCTCTTCTTCAGCCTGTAAACCGGGTGCCAGGATGCCAGCCAGAATAAATAGTGGAAGGCTTATTTTTAAAATAGTCCGTCTCATTTTGCCGCCTCCACAGTGATAGCCGGCACGGGGGCGATGATAGGCAAGGTTAAGATATCAATTGATGCCTGTTTCCTGGACATCTTGATCCCCTTGCGAACGGGATTACGATAAGTGGCGTTGTCCAACACTTCCCAGACCCTGGCATCATTATTCCATCGGGCAGAAATCCTGGTGTCTTTGGTTTGACAGACCATGGCAATCCGGCCTATGCGCAGTATATCCACTTCTTGCTCGACACCGTTAATTTCCACAATGTCCTGGTAAGAATCAATCTTGCGACCGTATTCATTTTCGATTTGATAGGCTTCAATCACCTGGCGAAACTTCTCTGCAATGTCGATATCGGCCGCCGCCAGATTCTCGTTAATAAAAGCCATGCGTTCTTGACGCTCTGTCGTATGAAAAGGCAGGTCCAGTTCCACGAACTGTTCCAGACTATCAGCCATCCTTGTGAGTAAAGGCGACATCTGCCGTTCAATTAAGGAAACCTGGTTAATCGAATCATCAAAACGATTGATCAGGTTTTCCTGACTTTTAATCTGGGTTGATAGTTGTTTATTGTAAGTTTTCAGACCTTCTGTCTGTTTTAACAGGGCACGGTACCGGATCAAACGTTCCTGTGCGCCTTCGACGATTTCGTCGATTCTTTTCTGAGACTGTTCCGCCTCGACTAATTTCTTCTCACCTTCCCGCTGAATCTGCTCAATATCGGCTGCTTTCACATCACCCAAAATACACATGGATACAAGAAAACAACTGAATAGGTAAATTCCTGGATTATATATTCTGTTCACCATGTTTTTTCCGCCGAACTTAATCAAGGGTTCCTGAATAAATCTAACAAACTAGAAACCGCGCCTGGTCTCATGTATATAACCCGCTAATTCAAACGCCAACTCAATCGATTGATCAGCATTCAGGCGCGGATCACAATGTGTATGATAACGATCCCGAAGTTCATCTTCTGAAATGGCCTGATTGCCCCCGGTACATTCGGTCACATTCTTTCCGGTTAATTCGAGATGAACACCACCACAATGACTACCTTCCGAATGATGGCATGCAAAAACCTGCTGCAATTCTTTCAGGATTTTCTCAAAGGGTCTTGTTTTAATACCATTGGATGTTTTAATCGTGTTGGCATGCATTGGATCACAGGACCATATAACATTTTTACCTTCCATCTTTATTTTACGAATCAATTCAGGCATTGTATCCACAACATGATCAGCACCGAATCTCGTAATCAGGGTAAGACGGCCCGGTTCATTTAATGGATTAAGTTTGTCGATTAAACTCAAGAGTTCGTCGTCGGTGATAGTCGGGCCGATTTTACAGGCGACGGGGTTTAAAATCCCGCTTAAAAACTCTATATGAGCACCATCAGGATCGCGTGTTCTTTCCCCACACCACAGGAAATGGGCAGAGGTATCGTACCAACCGCCTATTGTGGAATCGATACGGGTCATCGCCTCTTCATAACCAAGCAATAAGGCTTCATGCGAAGTAAAAAAATCTGTTGCCTGCAATTGATGAGTATTATCGGCATCAATGCCACAAGCCTTCATAAAATCGAGACATTGTGTAATCCGGGTAATTAATTTTTTGTATTCCTGATTGACACCCGCTTGCGAAATAAAATCCAGATTCCATTTGTGTATGGATTCAAGATTGGCATATCCCCCCTGGGCAAATGCGCGTAATAAGTTCAGTGTCGCCGCAGCCTGACCGTAAGCTGTCAATTGCCTTTGTGGATCAGGTATCCTGGCGGTTTCATCAAAGTCGATGCTATTAATAATATCACCGTAATAGGAGTTGAGTTTAACACCGCCTATTTCCTCGAAAGGATGACTTCTCGGTTTGGCAAACTGTCCTGCCAAACGACCCACTTTCACTACGGGAGAATTACCGGCGAAGGTTAAAACAACCGCCATTTGCAAAATAACCTTAAAAGTGTCACGAATATTGTCTGCATGATATTCAGCGAAACTTTCCGCACAATCCCCGCCTTGCAGAAGAAAAGCCCGACCTTCACACACCGCCTTCAATTGCCGTTTAAGATTACGCGCCTCACCGGCAAAAATTAATGGAGGAAATAAGGCAATTTCATTTTCGACCTGCCTTAAATGTTCCTGATCGGGATAATCAGGAATCTGCGATACTGTTTTATTACGCCAACTATCCGGCTGCCACTCAACCATAAATATTAACTCGGAAGATTATGAACAGATAAAAAAACAGTGTTGGAACAATCGTGTTTAATTTTCTCTAAAATACTTTTTAATGTGTTATCAAACAGCATCTTTCGTATTCTCCCGGCTAATTTCATCAAGAAAAGACAACAATAATTCATTAAACAATTCGGCATGTTCATATAGCTGGAGATGTCCGCCGAGCACTCCGGTTTTTGCATTTGGTTGATTCATTTTTATCCAGCGCAAGGCAGGTTCCTGCCAATCTTCACGTAAAATATGTAACAGTGGGATCTGCCTGTCAATTTGCCGCGCAAGTTCTCTGTAATCTCTTAATGCAGCATCAGCAAGTAATAACGCTGCAGCATTCGCCGATACCCTGCTGGCGAAATCACTACACAATTCAGAAAAATCTTCATCAAAATTTCCAGTAAAACCTTGCTTAAGATAGTCCTGAAAAAAATCCATATGACCGTCTGTAGATATCATTTCCACCAGACTGCATATTTCCGTAATTGTACCTTCACCCCAATCCTGATCATTATTCCTGATTATTGCCGGTGATTCATCCACGCTTACAAAAGCGGCCACGTTTTCAGTACCAAATTGTTGCATGTAACTATACGCTACCGTGGCACCCAATGACCAACCAACCAGAATTACATCTTGCAAACCTGTCTGTTCAATTAATTCAAAAAGATCACGACCATGCTGGCCGTAATTATTACCATGCCCGGTAATACCCGAGTCTCCATGGCTGCGCGGATCATAACTGACTGCTCTGTAGCTTTTACCGATAGCCGGTAAATTTCGTTTAAATAATTCTGTTGTATACAACCAACCTGGAATAAATATAACAGGTCGCCCATGACCGGTTTCATAATAATTGATATCGGTATTATTAATAATCAATTTCTTTTGCATAACTTTAAAAGTATTGAAAAATTTTTATCTCTTTACAGAACACATCAAGGCAAGCGCCTCTGCTGAATTGCCTGTTGCCAATGAGTTATTTCGGGGAAAACGCAGGGGACGGAAGATTCCGTTTCCACCCCTTCGTCGATTTATTTACAGTACAGTCTCACGATTGTATTGATTGTCAAAATTGGTAGGTAAGACTTGTACCAATCGTTCTGGGACGATTAATGGTGTCCCTGTTATGAAACAGAAAAACGGTATCCTTGAAAAGAACTTCATGTTCATTCGTCACGTTGTCAATAAATACGCTCACTTGCCAATTGTCCGCATCAATGCCGGCCTTGAGATTAAATATTCCATAGGAATCCAGTTCCTCACGTCTGTTCAAATTGGCACGATTGAAACGCTTGCCTTGAAAGGAATAGTTTGCTCCCACGTAGGCTTCATACGCTGACACAGGAAAGTAATAGGTCGCTCCAAAATTAAAGGCAACCTTCGGCACCAGGGGTGTCTCGGTTCCGTCCATGACCAAAAATCCCGGGATTGTGGAATCAGTAAACCTTTCCGTGAATTCCGACTTGTTGTAAGTGGCGTTGGCATTGACGAAAAAATCGTCCGTTACGGCAACCGTTGTTTCCGCTTCTATACCGATTGATTGAATATCCGGCCCGTTCCGCGTAGTACCAAAACCGCACGGTAAGGAATCAGAGATCGGCGCATCTTTCCAGTCGATTAAATATGCGGCACCACTGAAATTAAAACGATCCGCGTCCTTCTTGTATCCAAGCTCATAATTCCAGAGTGAGTCAGATTCAATATTTGGATTATCCGGTAAGCCGGTACAACCCGGAAGTGCCGGTACAGGATCATTAGTACCGCCCAAACGAAAACCTTTAGCCGCCGTGGCATATACCAGGGTGTCGTCAATCGGTCTCCATTCCACAGAAAATTTAGGATTAATACCGTCTTCCTCTATTGTTCTGTTTGTATCTACACCACCACTAAACACACCACCGATTGAATCAAAAACCATATCCTGTTTGTAGTCATAGTAACGTAAACCGACGATACCCTTGAACTGGTCGTTAACCTCGTAGGACGTTTCCCCGAAGACAGCATATTGTCTTTCATCAAATGTTTGTGCGGACTGGAAAACATTACCGGTCGGGACATTGGAACCGGTCGGCTGGGGTGAATCTTGTTTGTACACCTTGTCTTGCTGGCTGTAGAAAAAGCCGAGTATCCATTGCAAGGCACTATCCGTATTCGAGACTAAACGTACTTCCTGAACTATGTTTTCTGTTTCAGTGGTATTGGTTAATGGTCCAACAAGACCAGGGTTGGTAACAGGAGGTAAAACAGCCGCGACAAAGTCTGATTGCTCAAAATTCTGATCGAGATCACGCTCCATATATGAAGTGACGGATGTCAACTCAGCAAAACCCAGGTCATAATCAAAATCAAAACTGAACAGTTTAAACTCATCTGTTGACGGTTCCCTTACCCCCCTGTCCTGCATCAACGGACCCAGAGTCGCATCCGCCCGGTTATTACCACCGGTACCGGGAGGAGGAAAAACACCTCGGGCGGGATTAGCGGTATCGGTGGTCGGATAGCCACCTGTGTCAGTCTTCTGGTAGTAGGCACGCGCCGTTAAAGACAGCCCATCTGCAGGTTCCAGCAAAAATTGAATACGGCCACCATTCGTCTCATCGGTGTTCACATTTCTCAAATTAACGGGAGCAAACGGATTTGCAGTGTTCACGCTGCGCCCGGCGTTATCAATGAAACCATCAATGTCACGGCGAAACGCAACCGCTCTGACAGCTGCAATGTCACCCAAAGGCACATTAAACATACCATTTAGCTCATAATTGTGACCACCACTGTCAGTCAGCGAAGAACCTGCTTTCAACTTGCTGGAAAAACCTGAAGGATCGGGCGCGTTGGTAATATAGCGAATGGTGCCCGACATGGAACCGGCACCAAACAAGGTGCCCTGCGGACCTCTTAAAACCTCAATTCGGTTGATGTCAAACAAACGTGGATCGGGGTTATACCCTCCTAATGAAACAGGGGTATCATCGAAATAGACCCCGACCGAAGCCTTGGCTTCAGGCTCGTCGGTATTAAATTGATTACTGCTGGAATTGATGCCGCGCAAGACAACGACCGACTGACCTGGACCACGTTGGCCGAAAGACAGACCGGCGACAGAAGTGGCGAAATCGCCGAAACTGTCATAACCATCCCGTTCGAGACTTTCTTCTGTGATTGCCGACAGACTGACACCCGTGTCCAACGCACTGGATTCGCGCCGTGTTGCAGTCACCGTAATTTCTTCAAGTACAGACTCGGCAAGCGCCGATTCAACGAGCGAAGGATTATCCAAAGCGATAATCACTGCAAGCAAGGCAACGCTGCTGATTTTACATAAAAGACCTGAATTCAGACGGAAAAAAATATTTTTTATTATCATTTCGGTGTACCCCCCCTAGAGCCTTCCTGATGGTAGTTCCCAAATGGTAGACAATGAAATAGGGGGAATTCCCTATTTTTACTCAATGGAAGGTAAAAAAACGGGGAATTCGACCTGTTTTTTCAGTCTGTCTCCGGTTCGTTTTATACTTGATTCCGCAACCACATCGATCTAAACCAATGCCTAACGCTCGCTGACGACCAATTTAAGAGCCAAACCCGCGAAAATTGTCCCGGCTACACGATTGATAATAATTTGCGCTTTCGACGAAGCCTTAAACCACTGACGCAAATAACCTGCCGTCCATGCAAATATGGAAAAAACAAAAATAGTGGCAAGAATGGCCAAACAACCCAGTTGGTATGTTTGTAATATTACCGCTTTTGAAGAATCAATAAACTGGGGTAAAAACGCCAAAAAGAAAATCGCCACTTTTGGATTGGTAACATTCATGATGACACCGCGCAAATAAAGCACCTTCCAACTTATCTCTACAGGCTCAATACCATCAATATTTTTCGCGCCTGCCCTGAACGCTTGCCAGGCCAGATAGAATAAATACATCGCACCAACCATTTTTAAAATATTGAATGCAACAACAGACGTGCTAAAAATCACGGCAATACCAAATGCGACCACTGAAGTATGCACAACAATCCCGGTACACAGGCCCAGAATGACACACATACCCGCCTTAAACCCATGCATTGCCGACAACGTTAATACAAATATGTTGTCAGGACCCGGGGCAAAAGCCAATAATATCGTTGTTATTAAAAACAGTGTTGTTATTTCAATCGACAGCATGAATTCTCTTTCGGATATGTGAATGTGGTTCTGCACCGGATTTTAAATCGATACATAAACAGGGTCAGTGTACTTCGCAAACCTGGATGTCGGATCGAATATTTCAAAAGACTGATGATTATATGAAGGTCGCAATCTGTTCAAGGGAATTGCGATGTATATCCGGAACCTTGACATCACCGGCAGGGTAACCGCATACCAGTAAAAGAAAAGGCCTTGCGTTATCCGTGCGCTCCAGGATCTGATTGAGAAACTTCATCGGACTCGGTGTATGGGTCAGCGTTGCCAAACCTGCTTTGTGCAAGGCTGTGATTAATATGCCGGTCGCAATACCAACAGATTCCGACGTGTAATAATTTTTACGTTTCGTTCCAAACTCGTCATAGGTGAATTTTTTCAAAAAGATCACAATCAGCGCAGGCGCTTTCTCCAAAAACGGTTTATCGGCATCCGTACCAAATGGCATGAGTGCCTGCAACCATTCAGCACTTGCCCGATGTTCATAAAACTTCCGCTCTTCAACTTCGGCCGCCATGCGTATGCGCTTCTTTACATCGGCATCCTGAACGACAACAAACTCCCATGGCTGCATATTCGCTCCACTCGGCGCGGTCCCCGCAGCCATGATTGCATGTTCAAGCACCTCGTTTGGTATCGGCAGATCCGAGAAATCACGTATCGTCCTCCGTCGCGACATCAACTCATAAAATGCCCTTGACTCTTGCAACATGGTCGCTTCATCCCGCCTTATAAAATCAAGCGCAATAAACCCGTCTGCATGACTCACTCTGTACTACCCATTACTGAATCCTCACTAAACCCGCTGATGGTTTTTTCTTGTGGTTGCCCGCCGTTTTAAAAATGGTATCAAATAAAAAGATATCACTTGAGGGACAATTCATCTGCCTCTTTTTGTAATTTTTTTAAAATACTGTCCAGAGACTGGCGTTCCTTTTGCGTTAGTTTTGAAATTAATCTTTCTTCATAATCAATGGCAACAGGAATCACTTTCTCGTAAACCGAAAACCCTTTATCCGATAAAAACAGGCGGAAACGACGTTTATCTTCCTTATCTATTTCCCGTTTTAATACACGCTGCCTGAATAACCGACTCACCGCCCGGCTTACCACGGATTTTTCTATTTGAGTGCGTTTACATATATCATCCGCCGTAACACCGGGGTATTCAGCCAGAATGCAAACAATACGCCACTCCGGCACACTCAGACCGAATTTATACTGATAAGTCCTGGCGACCGCGCCGCTTACCGTATTGGATAAAAATGATATTCGATACGGTAAAAATTTTTCCAGTATCAAGGGCTTATGTTTTTTCAATATCTTTTCCTTACATATATCAATTGACATTAGTTGTTAGCGCAACTATATTGGTTGTTAAAGCAACTATCTACTTTTCATGAAACCAGAGTCACTGGCTGAATTTCTGATTTTACAGTTAAATCGATACCATGGGAGCAAAATAACATGGGTGAACAATATGAAAATCCAATGGGCCTTGATGGCTTTGAGTTTGTGGAATTCGCATCCCCCAAACCCGGCGTTTTGGAGCCCGTGTTTGAAATGATGGGTTTCAGCCTGATAGCGAAACACCGTTCAAAAAATGTAGAACTCTATCGACAGGGCGATATTAATTTTATCCTGAATAAAGAGACTGTCGGCACGACCGCCTATTTCGCCGAAGAACACGGCCCTTGTGCCTGCGGTATGGCCTTCCGGGTTGAGGATGCGCAATATGCCTATAACCGAGCCATCGAAGCAGGTGCCCAACCGATTGATATCCATACCGGTCCGATGGAATTACGCCTGCCGGCGATCAAGGGCATCGGCGGTGCGCCTTTGTACTTGATTGACCGTTACGGCAAAGACGCATCAATTTATGATATTGATTTTGTGTATCTGGATGACGTTGACAGACATCCCGAAGGCTGTGGCTTCGACTATATTGATCACCTTACACACAATGTGTACCGGGGTCGTATGGAATATTGGGCGAATTTTTATGAAAAGCTCTTTAACTTTCGCGAGATCCGCTATTTTGACATTAAAGGGGAATACACCGGATTAACCTCCAGAGCGATGACCGCACCGGACAATCGGATCCGCATACCACTGAATGAAGAAGGCTCCAAAGGTGGCGGGCAGATCGAGGAATTTCTGCTTGCATACAATGGTGAAGGGATACAACACATTGCGTTGATCTGTGATGATTTATTTTCCTGCTGGGATAAGCTGAAAGAAAAAGGCATGAAGTTTATGACACCTCCCCCGGACACCTATTACGATATGTTGGATGAACGTTTGCCGGAACACGGCGAACCATTACATGAGCTGCAATCCAGGGGCATTCTACTTGACGGTTCGACTGCAAATGACGATCCCCGTCTCCTGCTGCAAATATTTTCCGATACCCTGGTCGGGCCGGTTTTCTTTGAATTTATTCAGCGCAAGAAAGATGAAGGCTTTGGTGAAGGCAATTTTGAAGCACTGTTTAAATCCATTGAACGCGATCAAGTACAGCGAGGTGTACTGCAAGAAGCCTCCTAGTATTCGCGGTATATTGACATGGTCATGATTAGCGCACGGATGCCGACCGCAAACTACACAAGAGAATCAGGTTTCTTTAGGGAACATACGCACAAGTCTGATGCAGGAGACCAACCCCGTTAAGTAGTTCACTTTCTATCAGGCGTCCTGTTTCTGCCAGCCCGGTTGCATGTACCTGCTTTTGCCTGGTGCCAAAAGCAAGGTCAAACCCGTAAAGACCGATTTCTATCGAAAATGAAAGTCTTGATTCCCTGGTACGGATTTATTAGACCACTACATCTTTGGCGTAATTGGGCATAGGCATATCTTTGCGTTTACCATCGTTTCCGCGTAGGCGCGGGGGGGGATCCCACACTTAAAGCCCGCAAAGCGGACGCACTTATCAAAAGCGCGACAATAACAGCATCCGTCAGGTATCATCGGCACAAAATCGGAGACACAACAATGAAACTCAAAACCACGCAACCCGCATTCGGTGAAAACAGCGATGCCCCCTTTGCGAACGATTTGCTCCACCGCGAGCAAGAGATTCTGGACCTGACGCCGATGATAGAAAATGTCCCATCGCCAACGGTGATGGCGCTTGACGCTCCCTGGGGCGCGGGTAAAACCGTCTTTATCAAAATGTGGGCGACATATCTCAACAAAAAGAGAATGCCCGCCCTTTATTTTAACGCATGGGAAACCGACTTTGCGGCAGATCCGTTAGTACCGTTTGTGGAAAAAATCACCGAACAACTGCCGGAAGAAAATCAGGGGAATTTAATGGACAGTGCAAAAGCACTTATGCCTATGTTTCTCGGCGATGTTGTGCGCAAGTTTGTCGGCGACGGGCTGGCGGAAGTTACCGAACAAGCGGCGGAAAATTTATTTACCCACCACAGCAAACTGGCCGAATTCAAAAACGCGCTGGGGGAGTTTGCCGAAGCCCAAACGAACAAGCATATCGTCATTTTTGTGGATGAACTGGACCGTTGCCGCCCTGATTACGCCGTCAAGGTTTTGGAGCGCATCAAGCATTTGTTTGAAGTGCCCGGGGTGGTGTTCGTCCTCGCCACTAACCGCGAGCAACTATGCCATTCCATCCAGGGGCTTTATGGCGCGAATTTTGACGCCGATACTTACCTGCGCCGCTTTATCGAGTTTGACTTTACAATAAAACCGCCGGATACGAAGGCTTTTATTGATGCACGACTGTCTGCCCTGGGGGTGGACAAATTTCTGGAGGACAGAAAGAAACACCGGGGATGTAAATATGATCTCGACAAATTACGCGGCGCACTGACGCTACTCGCAAAAATATATAACTATTCCCTGCGGGATCTGGAGCAGTTGATCGCACGAGTTGTGTTGGTGCTTTATACGCTGGAAGGCAATATGTTTTATCCGATATTGTTGGCATTTCTCCTTGTGGCGCGGCAGAAAATGCCGGAGCATTACCGCAAATATATCCGCCCCGACGACAACGGAGAAGAAATGCGTGAACAATGGGAAAACGATCTGGGAATGGCAGACATCCACGAAGGCTATGAGAATTATAGTTTCTTCGCAGTAAGCATAACGGCACAGATAATGCTGACGAAATGGATTACTCAGAAGAAATTAGAGGATGCAAAGTCCGATTTTAATACCTACTGTGAAGAAAAGGAAGAAAACGCCACAACCCGGGAAGGCGAACTATATATTGACGATTTAAAACACGCGGGTGCAGAATTTTTTATTAGTGATATATATCGCTCTCGTAGCGAAAAAATTCTGCCATATCTTGTCAAGAAGATAGAGATACAGGACAAATTTCACTTTCCGGCAAGCTGAAGGCAACAACGGCTGACTTTGCCTCCTTGGTAACGAATCAAAGCCCGTTTCAAACACAAAAAGGGGAAGGGATGGAAATCACGGCGGAAGCGGTTACAACCGCGCCGATGTTTCCCGGCTTTTTGCGCCGTGTTACGCCTATATTGTCATGATTTACCGAAGCCCCGAGGCGCAAGACGAGCGCAAGTAATCCACGGGCATGCGGCAAAAGCGGAGAACCATCAAACTGTCATGCCCGCGAAAGCGGAAATCCACAACTAATTCATGATAATATCGCGGCTTTTGTTTGGAGATAAAAGAATAATGATTAACAACTTTTTGCGTACCTTGTGCGTGATTGTTTTTACCACCGTCATCGGCGGAAATGCTTTTGCTGACAGCGATTTACCGCCTTTACATCAGGCGGCGGAGAATGGCGATATTGCCGAAGTGAAACGATTGATTGACGACGGGGCGGATATTAACGCAAAAAATAATGGCATGACGCCTTTGCTTTATGCGGCAGGATTAGGTCACACCGAAACTGCACTTGCCCTTATTAAAGCAGGGGCGGATATTCACGCAAAAGATAAAATTGGCGCGACGCCTTTGCTTCATGCGGCGACAGTAGGTCACACCGAAACTGCACTTGCCCTTGTCAAAGCAGGGGCGGATATTAACGCAAAAAATAACTATGGCGGGACGCCTTTGCTTTATGCGGCAAGGCTAGGTAAAACCGAAACTGCACTTGCCCTTGTCAAAGCAGGGGCGGATATTAACGCAAAAAAGAAAGATGGCGAGAGGCCTTTGCATGTTGCGGCATTAAACGGTCAAACCGAAACTGCACTTGCCCTTATTAAGGCAGGGGCGGATATTAACGCAAAAAATATAGATGGCGGGACGCCTTTGCTTTATGCGGCAAGGCTAGGTAAAACCGAAACTGCACTTGCCCTTGTCAAAGCAGGGGCGGATATTAACGCAAAAAAGAAAGATGGCGAGAGGCCTTTGCATTATGCGGCGGCAAGAGGTAAAACCGAAACTGCACTTGCCCTTGTCAAAGCAGGGGCGGATATTCACGCAAAAGATAAAGTTGGCTGGACGCCTTTGCATGCTGCGGCAGGAAGAGGTCAAACCGAAACTGCACTTGCCCTTGTTAAAACAGGAGCGGATATTAACGCAAAAGATAAAAATGGCGGGACGCCTTTGCATATTGCGGCAGTTTCAGGTCAAACCGAAACTGCACTTGCCTTTGTCAAAGCAGGGGCGGATATTCACGCAAAAGATAAAAATGGCTGGACGCCTTTGCATCTTGCGGCATTAAGAGGTCACACCGAAACTGCACTTGCCCTTGTCAAAGCAGGGGCGAATTTGCATATCCGCAATAATGCCGGTCAAACAGCACTGGAAATGGCCATAATAAAACATGGCAAAGAAAGCGTCATCGCGCTTTTTCTGCAAGGTGCCATGGAAAAACGCGGCGACACAAACCAGCAAAGAGCCGAAGAATTGTTGCGCGAATTGGAATAGCGGCGTTTCTTACAAATCTATTGCCGCTCCCGCTTTCCCCTCGTCATGCCCGCACAGGCGGAAATCCACAACTAATTTCATGATAATATCGCGGCGTTTGTTTGGAGATAAAAGAATAATGATTAACAACTTTTTGCGTACCTTGTGCGTGATTGTTTTTACCACCGTCATCGGCGGAAATGCTTTTGCTGACAGCGATTTACCGCCTTTACATCAGGCGGCGGAGAATGGCGATATTGCCGAAGTGAAACGATTGATTGACGACGGGGCGGATATTCACGCAAAAGATAAAAATGGCGAAACGCCTTTGCATTATGCGGCAGTAGGAGGTGACACCGAAACTGCACTTGCCCTTGTCAAAGCAGGGGCGGATATTAACGCAAAAAATATAATTGGCAGTACGCCTTTGCATGGTGCGGCATTCATAGTTCACACCGAAACTGCACTTGCCCTTGTCAAAGCAGGGGCGGATATTAACGCAAAAGATACATTTGGCGCGACGCCTTTGCTTTATGCGGCAGCATACGGATTCGGTCACACCGAAATTGCACTTGCCCTCATTAAAGCAGGGGCGGATATTAACGCAAAAGATCAATTTGGCAATACGCCTCTGCATTCTGCGGCATGGAGAGGTCACACCGAAATTGCACTTGCCCTTATCAAAGCAGGGGCGGATATTAACGCAAAAAATATAATTGGCAGTACGCCTTTGCATGGTGCGGTAAGGGACGGTCAAACCGGAACTGCACTTGCCCTTATCAAAGCAGGGGCGGATATTAACGCAAAAGATACAAATGGCGAAACGCCTTTGCATGATGCGGCAGAAAGAGGTCACACCGAAACTGCACTTGCCCTTGTCAAAGCAGGGGCGAATTTGCATATCCGCAATAATGCCGGTCAAACAGCACTGGAAATGGCCATAATAAAACATGGCAAAGAAAGCGTCATCGCGCTTTTTCTGCAAGGTGCCATGGAAAAACGCGGCGACACAAACCAGCAAAGAGCCGAAGAATTGTTGCGCGAATTGGAATAGCGGCGTTTCTTACAAATCTATTGCCGCTCCCGCTTTCCCCTCGTCATGCCCGCGCAGGCGGAAATCCACAACTAATTTCATGATAATATCGCGGCGTTTGTTTGGAGATAAAAGAATAATGATTAACAACTTTTTGCGTACCTTGTGCGTGATTGTTTTTACCACCGTCATCGGCGGAAATGCTTTTGCTGACAGCGATTTACCGCCTTTACATCAGGCGGCGGAGAATGGCGATATTGCCGAAGTGAAACGATTGATTGACGACGGGGCGGATATTAACGCAAAAAATAAATATGGCACGACGCCTTTGCATTTTGCGGCAAGAGGAGGTGACACCGAAACTGCACTTGCCCTTGTCAAAGCAGGGGCGGATATTAACGCAAAAACTAAAGATGGCTGGACGCCTTTGCATTATGCGGCATGGCAAGGTCACACCGAAATTGCACTTGCCCTTGTCAAAGCAGGGGCGGATATTAACGCAAAAACTAAAGATGGCGGGACGCCTTTGCATTATGCGGCATGGGAAGGTCACACCGAAATTGCACTTGCCCTTGTCAAAGCAGGGGCGGATATTAACGCAAAAGAAGATAAAGATGGCTGGACGCCTTTGCATGATGGCAGGACGCCTTTGCATTTTGCGGCATTAAGCGGTCACACCGAAACTGCACTTGCCCTTGTCAAAGCAGGGGCGGATATTAACGCAAAAACTAAAGATGGCGGGACGCCTTTGCATTATGCGGCATGGGAAGGTCACACCGAAATTGCACTTGCCCTTGTCAAAGCAGGGGCGAATTTGCATATCCGCAATAATGCCGGTCAAACAGCACTGGAAATAGCCATAATAGAACATGGCAAAGAAAGCGTCATCGCGCTTTTTCTGCAAGGTGCCATGGAAAAACGCGACGACACAAACCAGCAAAGAGCCGAAGAATTGTTGCGCGAATTGGAATAGCGGCGTTTCTTACAAATCTATTGCCGCTCCCGCTTTCCCCTCGTCATGCCCGCGCAGGCGGAAATCCACAACTAATTTCATGATAATATCGCGGCGTTTGTTTGGAGATAAAAGAATAATGATTAACAACTTTTTGCGTACCTTGTGCGTGATTGTTTTTACCACCGTCATCGGCGGATGTGGTTTTGCTGACAGCGATTTACTGCCTTTGCATTATGCGGCAAGGGAAGGTCACACCAAAACTGCACTTACCCTTGTCAAAGCAGGGGCGGATATTAACGCAAAAGATAAAAATGGCGAAACGCCTTTGCATCTTGCGGCATTAGGAGGTCACACCAAAACTGCACTTGCCCTTATTAGAGCAGGGGCGGATATTAACGCAAAAGAAGATAAAAATGGCTGGACGCCTTTGCATTTTGCGCTATGGACCTTGTCCATTCCAACCGAAACTGCACTTGCCCTTATTAGAGCAGGGGCGGATATTCACGCAAAAACTAAAGATGGCTGGACGCCTTTGCTTTATGCGGCAAGGGAAGGTCACACCGAAATTGCACTTACCCTTGTCAAAGCAGGGGTGGATATTCACGCAAAAAATATAAATGGCTGGACGCCTTTGCATCTTGCGGCACATGGCTCGGCTGGCTGGACGCCTTTGCATCTTGCGGCAGAAGGAGGTCGAGGAGGTCACACCGAAATTGCACTTGCCCTTGTCAAAGCAGGGGCGAATTTGCATATCCGCAATAATGCCGGTCAAACAGCACTGGAAATAGCCATAATGGAACATGGCAAAGAAAGCGTCATCGCGCTTTTTCTGCAAGGTGCCATGGAAAAACGCGGCGACACAAACCAGCAAAGAGCCGAAGAATTGTTGCGCGAATTGGAATAGCGGCGTTTCTTACAAATCTATTGCCGCTCCCGCTTTCCCCTCGTCATGCCCGCGAAAGCGGAAATCCATCAAACTGTTATGCCCGCGCAGGCGCGGAAAAACAGGGAAATTGAACGATTTAAGCATGGACATTGACAGCAAAAACAATATGGCTGGATAGCGGCGGCTTTGGGGCGTGTTTTATGGGGAAAGCCTCACTTGATCACCGTTTTTTTAATTCTCCATGACCAACAGGTCGACTTTTGCGGCACAAATAAAATCATTTTCAGATAAACCATTAAGCTCGTGCGTGGTAAAGGATACTTTGCAGTAACCCCAACCAAAGGCAATGTCTGGATGATGCCCCTGCTGAATTGCTATCCAGCCTACAGCGTTGGCGAAACCGACAGCTTTCGCGTAGCCCTTGAATTTGAACCGACGAGAAATACATATACCATCCTCTGACAATGCCCAATCCGGGTGAATCTTTCCCATATAGCCTGTTGCTTCATCAATAGTCAAGGCTCGACCTGCACCATCGCACGGCTTGCATCGCCCCTCCGAGAGCGCACAGACTGAAGTATCGTCCTGCATAATTCTCCCCTGTTAAATAATAAGATTAATCAGTTGCATATACGGGCTCATGCAAACCCGATTCCCTGGCCTCTCTAACAAGAGCCAGCAAATCCTCTTCGGCCAACGCTGATAATTGTTCCAGACTATCAATGACATAATAAATGGGTTGATGGATATCAATACGATACGGTGTGCGTAACAGGTCGATAACATCAAATGTCTTGCGTTCAGGTATTTCACTGTTAATGGAATACTGTATTTCGCTGATGGAAGAACATAATCCGGCACCATAGGCTTTAATGCCCGCATCTGTGTTGATTAAACCGAATTCCATCGTGAACCAGTTTAATCTTGCCAAAAATGAATACTCCTCAGGTTCGGCGATCAATCCCGCCTGACCTATGGCATGAGTCAAACGGGCAATATGTGGATTGAGCAACATGGGGGCGTGACCGAATAACTCATGAAAAATATCCGGTTCCTGGAGATATTCAAACTCTTCACGTCGTCGAATAAAGGCCGCTGCCGGAAATTCACGTTGACTTAACATCTCGAAGAAACGACCAAAATCTATTAGCGCCGGAACGGGTATCAATCGCCATTGGGTCTGTGGATAAATACGCTCGGACAGATCACTGCATTGGGGGATATACGTGAGCGGAAACCGGGTTTGTTCAACAACCTGTAGATACTCCTTGCAACAATATTCCGGGATATGTTGAAGTTGTTTCTGAATCAGATCGCGCCAAATCCGGTTTTCCTCAGAAGTGTAATTAATCACGCCGTTTGCATCCTGGACATGGGCGATATAGGAGGATGACTTTGTCATGAGCTGATATCTTCGTTCTATTAATGAACGAAAAATAATATTTTATTTTTAGATCAAAATCTTTGCTTATTTCTATAATATAAGCTAGATTATAGAAATAATATTCTAATTTATAACATAAATAAAAAATAAATTTGCGTACAATTGATAAAGTTGATCGTTTACTGCTCACCCTCTTGCAAAGGAACGGCCACGCCACCAATCAACAACTGGCCGGTCAGGCCAACCTCTCTGCCGCACCCTGCTGGCGACGGATAAAAAAACTGGAAAAAGACGGGCTGATTGACCATTACACCGCGATACTGCATCCAAAGAAATTGGGACTTGATGTCGTCGCCTATATCCATATCTCACTTGAGACACACCACCCGGAGAATATCAATGAGTTCACTCAATTCGTCGCTGATTCCAGCAACATACTGGAATGTTCATCTGTCAGTGGTAACCATGATTTTCTGCTTAAAATTATTATTAAAAATGTCGAGCAACTTGAAATCTTTTTAATGAAAGAGTTATTGAATCTAAAATCAGTCAAGTCAGCCAATACCAGCATTGTTTTGCAACAACACAAATCCACCACGATCTTGCCGCTGGATTAAGTTTATTACTTTATCATCCTGAAATTCCGTTACTCATAAAAACAATTACGGTTTTTTGTGTAACTTTATGTAACGTGGAAAAATAATATAACTATTTACCATAGTTCCATTACTGCATCGGGTATTTGGTAAATTTTACTATCCTGCTATCTCTACAATATTAAATTAGTTATAATTGCAACTAATTTAATATTGTAAATTTCTATCGCCTGATGATGTCTCCAAAATGTCCGCTCCAAAACCACATCCGCACATTTTAGAAACCATATCGTATGTCGCCGGGGAAGACAGTATTCCGGGTATTGCCAACCCTGCCAAACTTTCCTCAAATGAGTCCCCCCTGGGAGCCAGTCCCAAAGCGGTGAGCGCTTTCAAGGATAGCGCTGCTGAATTGGCCCGTTACCCGGATGGCGGTGCAACTGATTTACGTGCAGCGCTGGCGAATTTTTATCACTTACATTCTGAACAGATTATTTGTGCCAACGGTTCGGAACAGCTGATTGATCTATTGGCCAGGGCTTATTCCGGACCGGGTGATGAGATTGTCTTCACAGAACACGCATTTATCGCCTATCGTATTGCTGCACAGGCCAATGGTGCTACACCAATCGCCGTATCGGAAAAGGAATTAACTGCGGATGTAGATATAATTTTATCTAAAGTCACGGATAGAACCAGAATCGTTTTTCTTGCCAACCCGAATAATCCGACGGGAACTTATTTGCCGGAGAAAACAATCCATCGTCTACACGAGAATCTTCCCAAGCATGTTTTATTGGTTATTGATGCGGCTTACAGCGAATATGTTGAACAAACTGATTATAGTCCTTGCCATGAATTAGTGAATCATCGCAACGGCAACTGTGTGGTACTGCATACTTTCTCAAAGATCTACGGTCTTGCCGCGTTACGTATCGGTTGGGCTGTGTGTGACCCGAAAATTGTTGATACACTGAATCGCATAAAGGGTGTATTTAATATTTCCAGACCTGCCCAGGCAGCGGCGGTCGCTGCACTGTACGATACACAACACACGCATAAAGCACGACAACACAATACCAAATGGATGGCATGGCTAAAAAAAGAACTACAGCGACCGGGTTTAAAAACAACACCCGGTTTGGGTAATTTTTTATTGGTACATTTCACCGATTCTGTACAATCACAAGCAGTGGATGCCCATCTACGCAAACATGGCATTATCGTACGTCCTGTAGCGGCTTATGGATTGCCGCAATGCTTGCGCGTCTCGATTGGTCTGGAGCATGAAAACAGGAAGTTAATTGATGTACTAGAGTCATTTTTGTCCGCTAAATAATAAAAAACAGCAAATCACCGAAGGTAGATGCATTGACTCACTTGTCTAACAAAAACATTGAAGAAATACTCAACATTTCCGGTTTGGTCGGCGAATGCGCTACTGAAAGACGGTTTCCGAATATACTATTTGACAGGGTCAGTGCGTTATTCAATTCAAGTAGTGCTGTTTTTTATTCCATGGGCGATGATTTAAACAATAATCCGCTCCGGAGTGGCCATGGATACAATCTTGATCCCGTATATATCAGTCGGTATCAGGATTATTATAATCGCTTCGATCCCTGTTTTAATGGACTGATAAATCTTGCAAACTCAAGACGACCTTTAATTATTTCAACCAACGAAGCCATAGATAATGAATACGACTACATCAATACAGAGTATTATCAGGATTTTCTCAGGCCCCAGAACCTGCATAGCAGTATCATCTTCGGTGTCGGCGACCAACAGGGGATGTTAGGTTTATTCGGCTTCCAACGACCCAAAAGCACCTCATATTACACAACAGAAGATTATTTAAAAGCCAGGCTGTTTTCTTCCCAAATCGCCACCGGCCTGAGACTTGGACAAGTTATTAATAATTGGTCTCGTTCACGTTCAATCATTCGGAACCTTATGGAGCAGGCTTCGATAGAGCACTATCTTGTACTTGATGAAGATTTTCGTTGTATTGATTTCGCGGGGAACGCAGGCAACCAATTGGGTATTAATCAAAATAACACTGCACCGATAGAGCGGAATAACACTTCTGTCAAAACATACCTGTCTGAAGAGATACAGGATTATATTAAATATCTCCTGAAAAAGGATGACGGTGTACATGGTGGATTTGATCATATCAATATCTTCACAGGAATGAATCCTGATTCCAGGATCAGAGTCGACCTGTTGGATGCTGATGTACAACGCCCATTGATTATATTAATTTTCCTGAACGAGGATTCGAATCTTGTTTCCGAAGCCCGACTCAACGATTTTACCTTGACACAAAGAGAACGAGAAACCGTACATCAAGTCAGTCGCGGTTTAACATCCGCACAGATTGCTGAAAAATTATCTATCAGTATAAAAACAGTTGAACATCACCTTTCCCATATTTATAAAAAAACCGATACACATAACAGGACGGCATTGATTCGGCTGTTATCAAATTAATTGAGTTCCTGACAAGGCGTTCCACGAAAAACGCCACGCAATCAATATCTTTCAGGTATTAGTCTTTCTGACGTAGTTCCGGCAGATTTTTGTATTGTTCCAATGCTTCCGGATTGGCCAGAGATGTTTTATTTTTGATCCGGTGTCCTTCAATCACCGCTCTTACCGCTAACTCTGTTATCTTGCCCGATTTAGTACGAGGGATATCACTGACCTGTATTATCTTCCCGGGCACATGACGTGGACTTGCACCGTGCAACACCTGCTGCTTTATTTTTTTTATCAAATGTTCATTTAGAATGATATTTTCTTTAAGTATAACGAATAATATAATTCGGATATCTTTATTCCATGTTTGTCCGATAGCAATACTCTCTGTAACCTCCTCGATTTGTTCAACCTGTCTGTAAATTTCCGCAGTACCGATTCGAACCCCGCCCGGATTCAGGGTTGCATCGCTGCGTCCGTGAATAATGATGCCCTTATTTTCTGTTATTTCGGCAAAATCGCCATGCACCCATATACCAGGCCAAACATCAAAATAGGCGGCATGATATTTTTTATTTTCTGCATCATTCCAGAAGCCTGAAGGCATGGAAGGAAAAGGCCTGGTACAAACCAGCTCACCTTTTTCCTGGACTACTGATATCCCCCTGTCATTCCACACTTCCACGGCCATACCCAAACCACAACAAGGTATTTCACCACGCCATACCGGACTGACAGGGTTGCCCAGCACAAAACAGGAAATAATATCCGTGCCGCCGGAAATAGAGGCGATGTATACATTCGCCTTGATCTTTTCATGGATAAAGTCAAAACTTTCTGCGGCCAATGGTGAGCCGGTTACAGCAATGAAACGTAAAGCACTTAAATCATGGCCGTCTCCCGGGTGAATTTTCTTCTTCAGTACATCGATAAACTTCGCTGATGTACCGAAATGAGTCATATCTTCAGTATCGGCATAAGCAAACAGAATATTGCCATCGGAGTAGAGTGGCGAACCATCATAGAGTAATAATGCGGCCTCGGACGCCAAACAGGAAACCAGCCAGTTCCACATCATCCAGGCACAGGTTGTAAAATAGAATACACGATCATTCGGCTTAATATCAGAATGCAACTTATGTTCTTTTAAATGCTGGATCAGCGTTCCCCCGGCTGTATGCACAATACATTTAGGCGCACCTGTCGTGCCGCTGGAAAATAAAATATAAAGAGGATGGTTAAACGGAAGTTGAGTAAATTCAATCTCCCCGGGTTGGTATGACGAAACAAAATCTTTGTATAAAATAGATCGTTTAATCCCGGATATGTCTGCAATTTCTGTCGTGTTTTTTGCAAAATAAGGCACGATGATGGCATGTTGCAGACCATCTAATTTATTGGATACCTTGCCTAATTTGGGCAAGATATTGATATATTTACCGTTATAAATATATCCATCGCAGGCAATCAGTAGCCTGGGTTTGATTTGTCCGAAGCGATCCAACAACCCCTGTTCACCAAAATCCGGAGAGCAGGCGGACCAGATTGCGCCGATCGAGGCTCCGGCCAACATCATCGTGATGGTCTCGGGCATATTGGGCATGATAGCTGCAATACGATCACCGGGAACAATGCCCTGCGCACGCAGAGCCTGAGCCAGGCAAGATACTTCATCGTATAGTGCTTGTGTGGAAAGTCGCCTGCGAACCTGATCTTCCGCCCGAAAGATCAAGGCATCGTTATTGTCCCGACGACGTAATAAATTTTCGGCGAAGTTCAGCGTGGCATCGGGGAAAAACCGTGCCTCCGACATTTCTTCGGCGTTGACCAACGTCTGTTCACCACGCTTGCCGATGACGCCGCAGATATCCCAAACCCCTTCCCAGAAGGATTCCAGTTCATTGATAGACCATTGGTATACATCTTCATAGTTCTTGAGTTGCAAACCATGACGATGATTTAATTCATTGATGAACAGGCTTAAGTTACTGGAAGCGAGCTGCTGTGCATCGGGCTGCCACAGAGGGGTGTTCATAATTTAATATGCGGAATATTGTGATTAAGTTTATCCAACAGTGCTTCCAGATTTTCCAGATCACTTCGTGAGAGCGTTTGCACAAGTTGCTTTTCAAATTCGCGGGCGATAGGAACAATGCGAGCATAAACCTTGCAGCCGGTTCTTGATAATTTCAAAATCGAATGGCGTCTGTCTTTCTCAGCAAAATCCCTGTCAATATATTTTTTGTTTAATAATTTTGTTACAGATCTGCTGACCGTCACCTTGTCCATCTCGATTGTTTTACAGATCGCATCTGCGGATAATCCGGGGAATTGACCCAACACGGCCACTATTCGCCATTCATTTACAGTCAGGCCGAATTTGTCGGAATATAGTTTTGAAAAGGCATAACTAATCTTGTTCGTTACAGTTGATAACCGGTAAGGGAGAAATTTCTTCAGGTTTAGTGGCTTGATATTTTTTTTTGCATCAGGCATCGGATAAGTCAGGGTTCCGGTATATTGGAATAAAGTGATTTATCTGGAATCTTTATATTCTGTTAGCCGGGAATACAGGCCATTTTTCATGATCATTCGGAATCATCGCGGCCGGAAAAATGTTTTTTTATTCCCTGCCAACACGCAGTGTATGCCTGTTGCCTTTGTGGCATGCGTAGCGCGTAATCAGTCGGCTGCATGATATAACGCGATTCAAACATAAAGGCCAAAACATTTTCATAACGCTGTGGTTTCAATTCTGTTTCCAGTGCGGTTGCAAATGATTCAGTATCAGGACCGTGTGGCGTCATGCAATTATGCAAACTGCAAGCACCGGGCGAAAAGCCCTGTGGCTTTGCATCATACTGACCATAAACAAGCCCCATAAACTCACTCATAATGTTTCTGTGGTACCAGGGGGGACGAAAGGTATTTTCAGCAACCATCCAACGTTCAGGAAAGATGACAAAGTCCATATTGGCAACGCCTGGAGTATCCGATGGTGAAGTCAGTACAGTATAGATGGAAGGATCCGGATGATCATAACTGACCGTGCCCATGGTGTTAAAACGTAGCAAATCGTATTTATAGGGAATGGAATTGCCCACCCACGCAACAACATCCAGCGGCGAATGTGACATGTCGCAAGCGAATAAATTTCCTGCAAACTTGCAGATCAATTGAAAATCACCTTCACGATCATCATGGCTTGCAACCGGTGCCATAAAATCACGCTGGTTGGCATAACCATCAGAACCAACCGGGCCGCGTTCAGGCAAGATAAATGCCGCACCATAATTTTCTGCAACATAACCGCGTGCCGGACCATCAGGTAACACAACACGGAATTTAAGACCTCTCGGCATCAGACATATTTCACCCGGCTTGACTGCAAGAACACCGCACTCCGTATGCATGACCAATCGTCCCTCTTGCGGCACGATCAATAACTCACCATCAGCGTTATAAAAAAAACGTTCCGACATGGATTGATTGGCCAGATACATGTGTACCGCCATACCCGTCTGCATATGGAGATTGCCATTGGTTGCCATCGTTACCAGACCATCAACGAAATCAGTCGTTTTCTCGGGTAGTGGCAATGGATCCCAACGCAATTGATCAGGTGGCGTCTCAATCTCGTTGACCGGACCGCTTCGAATCAGGCCGTTATCAATACGATAATAATGACCCTGAACAACGGAAGGTCGGATCCTGTAAAACCAGTTACGTCTATTGCACGCCCTGGGAGCGGTAAAGGCGGTGGTACTGAATTTTTCGGCATAAAGACCGTAAGGACATTTCTGTGGAGAAAACCGACCTACGGGCAACGCGCCAGCCAACGATTCCGAGGAATGCTCATTGCCGAATCCGCTCAGGTAAGCCAAATCATCCATCCCGGTTTTATTTTTGCTGCGCATAATTCACGATAGATTTCGTTTCATTCATCAGGCTATCCAGACATAGACTTGATACAAATCATAAAATCAGTATAGTTGCAAATGTAACTAATTTCAAAATTAGTCATTCAGACCTGATTTTGGCGGGAGATGAAATAGTGAAACTCGGTAGCTTGAAAAGTGGCGGACGTGACGGCACGTTAATCGTGGTTAATTGTGATATGACCAGGGCCGTCACGGTACCGCATATTGCAGCGACCTTGCAGGTCGCCCTGGAGAACTGGGCGGAAACAGAACCGAGGTTGAGGGAAGTCTTCGCACAATTGCAAAATAATGGACTGAACGATGCCCTTGATTTTGATCCCGCAAAATCGGCGGCACCATTGCCTCGTGCTTACCATTGGGCCGATGGCAGTGCTTACGTGACACATGTCGAGCTGGTACGCAAGGCGCGTGGGGCGGAGTTACCTGACTCATTCTGGCACGATCCGTTAATGTACATGGGCGCATCGGATGCATTCATCGGCCCGTGCGACGACATACTTGTTGAAGATGCAACCTGGGGTATCGATTTTGAGTCAGAAGTCGCTGTCATTACTGATGATGTGCCGGCAGGCGTTACCACCGAGAACGCTGGAAAACATATCAAACTGATCACCCTGGTCAATGATGTTTCTCTGCGTAATCTTATTCCCGCTGAATTGGCAAAACAGTTTGGGTTCTATCAATCCAAACCCTGGACTGCCTTTACTCCCGTCGCCGTCACACCGGATGAACCGGGTGATGCCTGGGACGGGGACAAACTGCATTTACCTCTGCATTCGACCCTGAACGGAAATAAAATCGGTTCACCCAATGCCGGTGTGGATATGGTATTCGGTTTTTCACAATTGATTGCCCATGCTGCAAAATCACGTTCATTGACGGCGGGAACAGTCATTGGATCGGGGACAGTCGCCAATGCAGGCAGTCGGGATGGTTCATCATGTCTGGCCGAAGTCCGTTGCCTGGAAACCATTGCGGACGGCAAACCATCAACCCCCTTTATGCAATACGGCGACAGGATCGAAATCGAGATGTTTGATCGGCAAGGCAAGACGATCTTCGGCAAGATTGATCAGAAGGTCACAAAATACCGGATACCTCGCTGACGCGTTCACGAATTTCAGGAATTAAAACTAAACCGGTTTATAAAGATCATCAGCATGATAAAACTCTATAGTTACTGGCGCTCTTCCGCAGCTTACCGCGTGCGTATCGCACTTAATTTGAAGAAGCTCGATTATGACATCATACCGATTCACCTGGTAAGAGAGGGCGGCGAGCAACACACCCAAAACTATCGAACGATTAACCCCCAGGCGCTGGTGCCGACACTCATGGACGAAACTATACGTCTGGGACAATCAATGGCCATAATGGAATATCTCGAAGAAAAATACCATGGCGTGACATTACTGCCCGAAACCCCGGAGAAAAGGGCGTTCGCCCGGCAGCTTGCACAAATCATCGTGTCTGATATTCACCCGTTAAATAATTTACGCGTGCTTAATTATCTGACCGAAGAATGCAAGGCCGACAACGATACAAAGAATACATGGTATCAACACTGGATCATCAAGGGTCTCGATGCCCTGGAAGCCCTGCTACAAAACGAAACGGGCGCCTATTGTCTCGGTGACGCCGTGAGCATCGCCGATATCTGCCTGATCCCCCAGTTATATAACGCCCATCGCTATGATATTTCCCTGAAAAATTATCCCAGGCTGGCGGAAATTGAAACAGAATGTTTAAAGTTAAACGCCTTCGATCAAGCTCGCCCGGAGAATCAAGCAGACGCCGTGAAATGAACGGGACTGACAAACTAACCCTCACACGCGGGCTTTGGCAAGCAACAAGTTCGTTCTGACCCTCCGCATCAACCCTCCTGACTATGCGCTATCCATCCGAGCTACGGGGAAGCAACGTGAGCTATGCACGTGAGTACAGGGAGTGGATGCAATCAAAATCACTCACGGCAATGACCTGAAATCCTCTATAGGGTAGGGTGGCGGTTAATTTCTTCTATACCTTGTGTTGATGACAGGCATTGATAAATCCAACAGTGCCTTAATGACAAGAGTAATGAATAATAGATTCTGACACACGATGGCTGTACAATTGCGAGCCGTTTAGCATACCAATGCAGCACAAAGAATAGGACAGACTATTTGATGAGTGCAACAACACCTATTAGAGAAAAAAACGCTATTGATGAAATAGCGTTTGTTATCCTGTTTGAAAAAGAACTGGATAACAAAACTCTGACAAAGCTTTTGGATTTGAAGGATGAACTGTCTTCTGAACTACCTCATTTTCAAGTCCAAAATGCCGTGCAGATAATGGTTGATCCACAAAATACGAGAATGCATGACCCTAAGCCAGCAGGCGTGTTTTGTGCGAAACGATCTGAGCAAGACGCTAAGCGCATGGAGTGGTCCCTCAGGGTTGAGGTTAACAGGATTATTGTGACATGCAGTGAGTATACAAACTGGCAAGAAGTAAAAACCAGGGCACTAGTCTTTTTAGCTGCTGCTTTGGATAAGTTTGACCTTAACGAAAATTTGGTTGTTGAAATAGTGCTTCAATGTGTTGACAAGTTTGTCTATAACGGAGCACCTGATCAGTATCGAGTGAGTGAAGTTTTTAATATCGAATCAGCAGATTTTTTAACTCTGCATATTGCTCAAAAGAACCCTGATGTTTGGCATATTCATCAAGGGTGGTTTTCAGATCATGAGCATATGCAGGTATTGAACAATCTAAACCTCAATTCGCATAAGCCAAATGATCAGGTTGCACATGAAACAGTTATTAGCCATCTTGTAAAAATTAGAAAACCTGATGGCTCTAATGTATGTGATAAAGATTTGTTAAGTGCTAACGGTCAACAAGTTGGATACCTGGAGAGCGCGATGGAAGTCGCACATGATCTGAATAAACAGGTGCTACTGAATTTGTTGAACGGTGATATGTCAGAAGCCATAGGGTTAAAGAACTAAATACCATGCAAACAATGCCGCTTCAAACATATATAGATTCAGATACGCAACATATTGCAGCAACGGTTGCGCCCGACTATCTGAAAAATATGAATGTTTCCGGGAATGTAGAATGTAGTGACGGCTTTTCTCCCGGCAGTGCCTTGAAGCACACAACTTTTGTTGTTCTTGCTGCACTTTCCTCTGTTACTAACCCTGTAATTGATACGCATTTTGACACTCTGATATCTACCGACAGGGTTTTTTTTCATTCTGCTGGTACAAAAAATCAATATCGTCAGAATGAAACCGTTAGGGCTGATTTGTCTGCTTTGCATCGCTATGATGTGAAAGATATGTCTAGGGTTGCAGGCTATCTTCGACATAACAGTGATCTGCTTACATTTTTAGTAAAGTTTTCAGATCAAGCCTTGCAGGTTGAAGGGGCTGATTCTTTAGAGTTGGAGTTCTATCACGACATCGAGGAGCATTGGGAAAAGCTATATGTCACCATCCATACTCAAATTGAAGATATGGATCAACTCGACACATTGGAAGATAACTTGTATTCATCGTTTTTTGAGCCAGAGGCGGACATGCTCTCTGGTCGCGTTGTGCTTTCTGTAGGGTGACGAATGTCAATCGAGCCAAAAAAAATGGTCGAATATGCTTTGCAAATGCTCCAGAACTCAGATCAAGAAATGCAGTACAGGAATGTGGTCAATCGAGCCTATTACGGAGCGTTTCTAACTGCCAGAGATGCGGCAGGCATTACAAATAACAGTGGTAGTATTCATCGTGATGTTATTCAACACTACCAGGATAAAAAGAAGTCAATAATCGGTAACAATCTTGATGTCCTGAAAAAACTACGGCAAACAGCCGATTATGAACCCCAACACAATATGAGCATTCACGACGCAAAAAAAAGTTGCCGTACAGCGGAAAAAATCCTGACGGAACTTGAAAGCTAACCTTCGTCTTTACATCCTGTTACCAGTGTAGACACATCTACAGCAAGGGCTTCACAACGCCAGGGGTGACATTGTAGTGATTCAATGAAAGTAAACACCATTTTCAGGAGGAATCTATTATTCATTTACAAAAAAAGGAACCCGGATAACCCGGTGGTTGAACGATTCTTTCAGAGTGTGCAAGCTGAATGTACTGTTCATTATCAGTTTGCCAATGCACAACAGGCTGAACAAGTGGTGAGAGACGATAGCTTAATGTTCTACAACAGCAACAGATTGTATTACTGTCCGGGTTATCAGAGTCTTGTGCAATATGAAAAACAGTATCTTGACATGACCGCCCAAAAAGAATATCCACTTTTACCAGAGCACTACAATGAAACCATTTGGAACTTGCCCGCGTTTCCAGTACCTTCAACCCTGATGCTTGATGCGGCGCCGTGCGACATCACCGACGATGCAGAATTCACCGCCAGGGCACCGGCGGCGCTTCTAAAAGAGAGAACAAACAATGATTGATACAACAAAAGAACAAGAACGCGCCGCATTACACGCCACCATCTGGCGGATTGCCAATGACATGCGCGGTAGCGTTGACGGCTGGGACTTCAAGCAATACGTGCTGGGAATGCTGTTTTATCGCTTCATCTCGGAAAACTTAAGCTCGTATGTCAATAAAAAAGAAAAGGAAACCGGAAACGCCGACTTTAACTACACCTCGTTGAGCGATAACGAAGCAGAACTCGGTCGCGACTCTATCCTCGAAGAAAAAGGCTTTTTCATTCCCCCCGGTGAATTATTTGAAAATGTACGCCGCCAGGCGGCAAGCGATACCGACCTCAATGAAACCCTGGAGAACATTTTCAAAAATATTGAGGCATCCGCGCAAGGCACGGCCAGCGAACGAGATATGAAGGGATTGTTTGATGATCTGGACGTCAACAATAACAAGCTCGGCGCAACGGTTGTCAAACGTAATGAAAAACTGGTGAGATTGCTCAATGCCATCGGTGATCTGCCTATCGGAAATTATGACGATAATTCTATCGACCTGTTCGGTGATGCCTATGAATACCTGATGACCATGTATGCCGCCAATGCCGGTAAGTCCGGCGGGGAGTTCTTTACGCCACAAGAGGTTTCCGATCTGTTGGCACGCATTACTGTCGTTGGCAAAAAGGAAGTCAACAAGGTCTATGATCCCGCCTGTGGTTCAGGTTCATTGCTGCTGAAGTTTGCCAAGGTGTTGGGCAAGGAAAATATTCGTAACGGTTTCTTCGGTCAGGAAATCAATATCACGACCTACAACCTGTGCCGCATCAATATGTTTCTGCACGATATCAACTATGAGAAATTTGATATCGCACACGGCGATACCCTGGCCGACCCGCATCACATGGATGACGAACCTTTTGAAGCCATTGTTTCCAATCCGCCCTATTCCATCAAATGGGACGGGGACACCAATCCGCTACTGATTAACGATAACCGCTTTACCCCCGCCGGTGTGCTCGCCCCAAAATCCAAGGCAGATCTGGCGTTTGTCATGCACGCGCTTTCCTGGCTGGCCACAAGCGGAACGGCAGCCATCGTTTCATTCCCCGGCGTGATGTATCGCGGCGGGGCGGAGCAAAAAATCAGAAAGTATCTGGTGGAAAATAACTATGTGGATGCGGTGATTCAGCTACCCGCCGACCTGTTTTTTGGCACTACCATTGCCACCTGCATCCTGGTGATGAAAAAAAGCAAACCTGACTCCAGGGTTTTATTCATTAACGCGACAAAAGAATTTGTACGCGGTTCGGCAAAGAACAAGCTCGGCGAAGCGCACATACAAAAGATTCTCAATTGTTATTCCAGTCGCGCAACAGAGGAATATTTCTCTCGCCTTGTTGATCATCAAGAGATTGCCGACAAAGACTATAACATCAGCGTCGGCACCTATGTTGCACCGGAAGACACTCGCGAAGTCATCAACATCACCGAACTCAATGCCGAGATTGAAACTATTGTCACTCGTCAAACCGAACTACGCACGCAGATTGATGCGATTGTGGCGGATTTGGAGGATTAACCACGGATGAACACAGATTGAAACCATCGTGGCGGATTTGGATGAAAAACTTTAAGGGACAAAGATGATGAGTCAGTTCCAGTTACAACAAGAAGAATGTTTTGGCAGCATTGAAACCAGGCTTTATTCCTATGTGGAAAACCGGGAAGAGCTGAATAGCTACATAGCAGAAAAAATCAATCACCGGGCACAAAACTTTGCTGAATTACTAGAAATATATGGAGCGAGTAGCCTTGATAAGAAACAATTGATAGCGGATTACCAAAGATTATCCACCCCAAAAAATCACCTTATTCCAGCTTTTGATGTCAGGCGGTCCACGGTCACTGAATTTATGGCGGAGTTTTTATTAGCAAAAGAATTTCAATGTATCTTCTTTGATCGGACAAATAAAAAATTAAACAAATCCACTGTAGATGCCGACCGACACAGTACGGGGATTGATGTGACAGGTGTTCAGGAAAAACAAGATTTGAAATTCGTTGTCGCAGAAGTCAAGGCATCACAAGATGCAAACATCCCTTGTCGATCCGCTAACGACCTGAAAAAGGATATTGAAAAGGTCCTGGATTTTACCAACAACAGGCTTTTAAAAGAAATATGCTCAATGAGCGAGGCTTTGCGCAATCCTCAAAGTCAGTTTGAGAAATATATAAAATTTCTGCTGGATTTAATCGGCGCAAAAGATTCGCCCGGCATATTGATCAAACGGCTGATTATCTTTCCTTTCCTGATCCGTGATCATGCGGAAATCCTGCAAAGAAAAACACTTGCGGATTTTCAAAACTTCTCGGAATTAGAGACTAAAAACGTAGAAACCATCGGCATTGTCTGGGCATTCAATCGAGATATCGATGCCTTTGTAAAAAGCTTTTACAACAATGATTGAGCAACTTAAAAACATCTTGTTACCCGAAGGGGAAGAAATTTCCGCCTTGCTGAGTATTTTATCAGAGCAAGAGAAAACCAAACTGAACAACTACTTTGATCAAACCATCGACCAGACCCACGACATCAGTGATATTACCACCAGATTCTTTGCATTAAACGCCTTGTTTATATACATCAAAAATAATCCCTCTATTGAAAGTGAAATACAAGCCAACGGGATAGAGACTGAAACAATTGCCATTAAAATATACGAGCTGGCCACCATTCTCTTTGAATCAAAAAAAAGCTGGGAGAATTATTTTTATTTAAGTGCCTATGCCGTATTGGCGGAAAAACAAACCTTGTTAACACAAGATAACACCTTATCAAGCCCGGATGGTTTTTTAGAACGCACACTGGAGTTTATCATTCAATTCAGCTTTCCTGTTCGTTCAAATCATGAACTCAATCAAAGAAAAGCCAATCTGGAAAAACTAAAACAAGAATTTGCAAGTCTACAGAAAGCTGAAAACATCCATTCTGAACAACAGTTATACCAAATCATCGCATTGAGTAATGTCGTTGGCCTGTGTGAAACACTACAACATTATTTATTAGAGGGTAACGGCTCAAACATCGAGGCAAGCATTAACCATGGTATGAGCAATGCAACCAGGGTGTTTGCAGAAACAGGCAACCGCACATGGGAACTGATTTGCAGTTTACTGCGTTTTGTTTTGCACAAGCATTATGAAATCTCGGTTTGGACTGTAGCGAATCGCGTCCCGTTTTTTAAGGATTTTATTACACAACAATTAGAGCGGGGTACATTTCACCTCTCTCTATTCCCCTCTCAAAAGGCTGTTTTAAGCGATATTCTTGCATCCCGTCAAAGCACAGTGATGAGCATGCCAACAAGCACCGGGAAGACATTACTTGCCGAGTTAAAAATACTTTATACAAGATCATTGTATCAGAACAATTGCCTGTGCGTTTATATTGCACCCACCAACGCCCTGGTCAATCAAACCTTAAGGCGTCTAAAAAACAGTTTTTCTGATTTAAAGGTAGAGCAATTATTGCCCTATAATCATTTTGATGATTTAGAGGAAGAACTCATTGGCGAGCAACCGGATATTCTTGTCTCAACCCCGGAAAAACTGAATTTTTTGCTGAAAAACCGGGAGCAAAACCTGCTTGACAGGCTACGCCTGGTGGTTATTGATGAAGCGCATAATATCAGTGATACAACCCGTGGCAGCGTTTGGGAGTTTCTGCTTGCCAGTCTAAAACAGGACGATGAACAATTATCCTACCTGTTACTGACACCCTTTATCAAAAACAAGGAAGAACTGGCGAAATGGTTAAGCAGTGATTCTTCTGTTGCGAGGAGTGTGGAATGGACGCCTACCAAACAATATGTGGCGTATCACAGCTTGCATCGCAGCCAGACGGTAAGCAAAATCAACTATCTTCCCTCCGCAAGGAACTCAATCATTCAAGAAGATATCAGCATTGACCTATCAATCAATCCGCAAACCGTACAGCAAGCACTCAACGAAGATGCAATAAACGATACGGTCCGCAATGCCATCCTGGTTGAAAAATATGCAAAACAACAAGGATGTATACTTATTTTACATAGAGGCATTGGAAGCGCCGAAAAACTGGCACAAGCATTATCTGAAAAGTTTAATTTTCCACCCGACAAGCAAAAACTTGATTATGCTCAAGAACTAATTAAACAAGAGCTAGGGGATGGCCATAATCTTTTGGCTTTGCTAGATAAAGGTATTGCCTTCCATCATAGTCAGCTCCCTCCCCTGGTGAAAGAAGCCATAGAAAACCTGGTTTCGAATGACGCCATCAAGGTTCTTGTTGCCACCACCACACTGGCACAAGGGATGAACTTCCCTATCAAAACAGTGATTTTTGAAACGCTTACCCTGGGCGGAGGTAACAATAGCAAAGCGCTCAGCCACAGTGAATTCTGGAACATTGCAGGCCGTGCCGGACGGGCATACAAAGATACGGAAGGGCATATTGTCCTGGGCTGGAAAGGCAGCGATAAAAAAACCAAAGAACGATTGGAATCCTTTATTTCACAGGATATTGAAGATACCGTTTCCTCCCTGAAAAATTTTTTTGATGCGTTGGACGAAAATCAGGAGATTGATTATCAATTTATCAAAGACAACCCAACCGCCCAAAACTTCCTGCATTATCTGAATCACTTAATGAATATCAGCCACCAATGCAACCCGGACGCCGTGAAAAGGCAAGATATTGTGAATATGCTGACCAATTCATTGTATTTTAAACAAGCTGACGATCTCTTGGAAACACACAAAAAACTGGTTGATTTCAGTCAGCAATATATTGACTCAATCAAGAATAAACAAGTGAGCCAACTAAAGCTGGCTGATACGCTGGGGATTACAGATATTAGCCTGGCCACAATCATTGGGATAACTCAAGAAAACAGACCACTACTGTCTGCATGCCTGCGTGATAATAATCAACGAAAATTAGCGGTCATTATTAATGCCATTCACCGTATTCCGGAACTTAAAATCAGCCTGGGACGCCAAACGGGGATATTTGATCCCCGTTTGGTAGCAGGGATATTATTGGGCTGGATTAACGGAGAAACGATTCCACAAATCGCCCGGGCACAATCACTGGAACTGAATGAATGCTCGGGATATATCTTCTCCCGATTAAAAAATTATATCCCCTGGGGCATGGCCATTTATCAAAACATCAGCAACGACGAAAATAAGTTGCTGCCTTCTTATGCCTTTTACGGGGTTAAAGATGAACCATCGGTGAAGCTTTCTTTTATTGGCGTGCCCAGGTTTGCCTTAAGCCGGGTGAAAAATACCATCACGGATAAAACCCTGTATGAAGATATTAAAAAACTAAGAACCTTTGTCAAAAAAAGCAAGTTTGACCTGGAAACAGCGCCCGGCAAAAACGATATAGTGAATCGGATCATCCAAGATTCTGTTTTGTAATGAGTAAGGGCGATCACATATGAGCAGAATGGATGAGTTGATCAAAGAGCATTGTCCGGATGGTGTGGAGTTTAAAGAGATTGGAGAGGTAGGATTCCTTTATGGCGGACTCAGCGGTAAATCTAGAACAGACTTTAGCCAAGGCAATGCTAAATACATATCTTATAAAAATATTTTTTCAAATATTGCTATTAATATAAGTAAGCTAGATTTGGTTAAAATTTCTGAAGGTGAAAAACAAAATGAAGTTTGTATTGGCGATGTCTTATTTACAGGTTCCTCAGAAAATGCTGAAGAGTGTGGTATGTCATCTGTTTTAACTCAAAAAATTGATGAGCCTATTTATCTCAATAGTTTTTGCTTTGGCTTTAGATTCACTGATAAACAGATATTCTTGCCAGAATTATTGAAATATCTTTTCAGAGATTTATCAATACGCAAGCAAATCATACAAACAGCTAATGGAGTGACGCGGTTTAATATATCAAAAAAAAGTTTTGCAAAAATCCTAATCCCCATTCCACCCCTTCCAGTCCAACAAGAAATTGTTGATATTCTGGATAGCTTCACCAAGCTGGAGGCGGAGCTGGAGGCGGAGCTGGAGGCGGAGCTGGAGGCACGCCAAAAACAATACACCCATTACCGCGATAAACTTCTAAATTTTGATGGGCAAAGTTTAACTAATCACCCGCTTAATGATTTAATCAAAAAGCATTGTCCGGATGGGGTGGAGTATGCTCCTGTAAAAACATGCTTAGATTACACTCAACCAACAAAGTATATTGTAAATTCCACCAAATATAAAGATAGCTTTTCTATACCTGTTTTAACAGCAGGCGACAGTTTCATTCTCGGTTATACGAATGAAACCGATGGCATTTACAAAGCAAGTGGAGACGAACCTGTTATTATTTTTGATGACTTCACCACTTCTTTTCATTGGGTAGATTTTAATTTCAAAGTTAAAAGCTCTGCGATGAAGATGATAACGCCAAAAGAAGGGGTGAACTTCAAATATGTTTATTACGCAATGAAAAACATTCGATACAAGCCATCGAGTCATGCCCGTCATTGGATTTCCAAATATTCAAATTTTAAAATCCCCATTCCACCCCTTCCAGTCCAACAAGAAATCGTCGCCATCCTCGATAAATTTGATGCACTGGTGAATGATATATCCAGCGGCCTGCCCGCTGAAATTAAAGCAAGACGCCAACAATATGAGCATTACCGTAATCAGCTTCTGAGCTTTAAGGAGGCTGTCTGAGTGGAAGAATTTACGTCGATCGATGAGGTGTTGGACAGCATTACCCCCTGCTGTCATTGCGAGCAAAGCGAAGCAATCCAGTGAGACCGATTGAAAGCATCGCCCCCTGCTGTCATTGCGAGCGAAGCGAAGCAATCCATGAGACCGCTTGAAAGCATTACCCCCTGCTGTCATTGCGAGCAAAGCGAAGCAATCCAGTGAGGTTTCAAGATGAGCCAGGATACCTTGAGATATTTGAAGATATGCAAAATGCCATTGCCAGAGAAAAACAAATTAAAGCTGGCTCCCGCAAAAAAACTTGCCCCGATTGAAAAACATAACCCGAAATGGAACGATTTATATGAAGATATTGTTTAATCTGGATTGCTTCGCTTCGCTCGCAATGACGGGGGGAAACTCGCAATGACGAGGGAAAGCTCGCAATAACGGGGAGACAGAACTTGCAATGACGGGAAAAAAATGACGACTTACAACATCACCACAAACAATACGAACATTACCGCAACCGGCTTCCAGCATTCCATGAGACCGCTTGAAAGCATTACCCCCTGCTGTCATTGCGAGCAAAGCGAAGCAATCCAGTGAGGTTTCAAGATGAGCCAGGATACCTTGAGATATTTGAAGATATGCAAAATGCCATTGCCAGAGAAAAACAGATTAAAGCTGACTCCCGCAAAAAGAAACTTGCCCCGATTGAAAAACATAACCCGAAATGGAACGATTTATATGAAGATATTGTTTAATCTGGATTGCTTCGCTTCGCTCGCAATGACGGGGGGAAACTCGCAATGACGAGGGGAAGCTCGCAATAACGGGGAGACAGAACTTGCAATGACGGGAAAAAAATGACGACTTACAACATCACCACAAACAATACAGACATTACCGCAACCGGCTTCCAGCATTCCATGAGACCGCTTGAAAGCATTACCCCCTGCTGTCATTGCGAGCAAAGCGAAGCAATCCAGTGAACTTTAAAGATAAGCCAGGATACCTTGAAATATTTGAAGATATGCAAAATGCCATTGCCAGAGAAAAACAGATTAAAGCTGGCTCCCGCAAAAAGAAACTTGCCCTGATTGAAAAACATAACCCGAAATGGAACGATTTATATGAAGATATTGTTTAATCTGGATTGCTTCGCTTCGCTCGCAATGACGGGGGGAAACTCGCAATGACGAGGGGAAGCTCGCAATAACGGGGAGACAGAACTTGCAATGACAGGAAAAAATGACGACTTACAACATCACCACAAACAACACAGACATTACCGCAACCGGCTTCCGGCAATCCATGAGACCGCTTGAAAGCATTACCCCCTGCTGTCATTGCGAGCAAAGCGAAGCAATCCAGTGAACTTTAAAGATAAGCCAGGATACCTTGAGATATTTGAAGATATGCAAAATGCCATTGCCAGAGAAAAACAGATTAAAGCTGGCTCCCGCAAAAAAAACTTGCCCTGATTGAAAAACATAACCCGAAATGGAACGATTTATATGAAGATATTGTTTAATCTGGATTGCTTCGCTTCGCTCGCAATGACGGGAGGAAACTCGCAATGACGGGGGGAAACTCGCAATGACGAGGGGAAACTCGCAATGACGGGAGGAAACTCGCAATGACGGGGGGAAACTCGCAATGACGGGGGAAACCCGCAATGACGGCAGGAAGCTCGCAATGACGGCAGGAAACTCGCAATGACGGGGGAAACCCGCAATGACGGGGGGAAACTCGCAATGACGGGGGAAACTCGCAATGACGGGGGAAACTCGCAATGACGGGGGAAACTCGCAATGACGGAGGAAACTCGCAATGACGGGGGATCCGCAAGCTTCGGCCTGCGCCCTTGAGCCGCCATCTGGATTGCTTCGCTTCGCTCGCAATGACGGAGGGGAAGCCCGCAATGACGGGGGGAAACCCGCAATGACGGGGGAAACTCGCAATGACGAGGGGAAACTCGCAATGACGGGGGAAACTCGCAATGACGGAGGAAACTCGCAATGACGGGGGATCCGCAAGCTTCGGCCTGCGCCCTTGAGCCGCCATCTGGATTGCTTCGCTTCGCTCGCAATGACGGAGGGGAAGCCCGCAATGACGGGGGGAAACCCGCAATGACGGGGGAAACTCGCAATGACGAGGGGAAACCCGCAATGACGGGGTGGTATCATGCGAGTAACAAAAAACTATAAATCGTTTCCCTGTAACACTGCACTACGCGAATGCGCTATGGAGGGTGTGATTGCTTTTCTAAAAGACCACCAGAGGCGGGGATTTTTAATGCGGACAACGCAAGTACCCTGCCAAAGGAAGGAAATTATGAACATTACTGCAACCAGTTGCCGACTTTTGGGGAGGCTGTATGAAGTTTGAGACTTTCAAAGCCGGACGCTGGCAACGGCGTTACCAATACAAAAGTTTTGAACCTGTTCCGGTTAATCATGGCTGGCGATGGGAAGACCCAACCATCAATAGTTTGTTGGAACGTGCCAATCATGCCCTCGGTGAGTTAAATGCCTTTTCTCTGATCGTGCCCAATATTGATTTGTTTATTTGGATGCATGTGGTCAAAGAGGCGCAAGCCTCCAGCAAGATTGAGGGTACACAAACGGGCATTGATGAGGTGTTGATGGCAGAGGAACAAATTCCCCCGGAAAAACGCGATGACTGGCATGAGGTACAAAACTACATTGCAGCAACCAATGCCGCTGTCAGTTCTCTGGAAGATTTGCCTTTGTCCAACCGTTTGATTAAACAAGCGCACGCCACCTTGATGCAGGGGGTGCGTGGTGAGCATAAACAACCGGGCGAGTTTCGCAGTAGTCAAAACTGGATTGGCGGGTCTAATTTGAGCGATGCCGCATTTATTCCACCGCATCATGATAGTGTTCCGGAGTTAATGGGAGACCTGGAAAAATTTTGGCATAACGAGGAAATTACCGTGCCCCATTTGATTCGTATCGCGATCAGCCATTACCAGTTTGAGACCATCCACCCGTTTTTGGACGGTAATGGTCGAGTCGGTCGCTTGCTGATTCCGTTGTATCTAATCTCCCACGGTGTGCTTGCCAAACCTTCGCTCTATATGTCGGATTTTTTCGAGCGTAACCGTTCCAGCTACTACGATGCCTTGACTCGCGTGCGTATGAGTAACGATTTGATTCACTGGATCTGTTTTTTTCTCAGTGGTTTAGAGCAAACTGCGATTAAAGGGCGGGATGTATTCAGTCAAATTCTGGCATTACAAAGCAAAGTGGATGAAGAGATAGCAAGCCTTGGTAAACGCGTTTCTCTCGCTCGTAAAGTTATGAAATTACTTTACCGCCAACCGGTTTTCAATGCGGCAATGCTGGAGAAAACGCTGGAAATCACTCATCCTACCGCCAATACTATGATTGACTCACTGATTAAAAAAGAGATTTTAGAGGAAATTACCGGACAACAGCGAGACAGATTATATGTCTTTAAACCTTACCTTAACTTGTTCTTTATGTAAAGAAAAACGGTTTTCTTTACATAAGAGGATTTTTTATTAAAAGAAAATAACATGAGCACCTACAACACCATCGCAGAAAACCCCAACAGTACGGTTGTGGCGGAATATATTCCCGAGTGCCGTATTGCGGACGAATATCAATCGGAAGATGAGTTAGAGCAAGAGTTTATTCGGCTACTTGAAGCCAACGGCTATAAATATCTGAATATTAAGCAAAATGATGATTTGTTGCTAAACCTGCGTAGCCAGCTTGAGAAGTTAAATAACATCACGTTCTCGGATAAAGAGTGGCGACAAATACTCGATCAATACTTGGTGAATAAAACGGAAGGTATTGCTGAAAAAACCGATAAAATTCAAGAGAATGATATTTTTAATTTAATCCGTGATAACCGCACTATAAAAAATATCCGTATTCTGGATAAGAATAATATCCACAATAATAGCGTACAGGTCATCAATCAGTATGAAGCCGAAGGAAAACGCAAGAACCGTTATGATGTAACCATACTTGTGAATGGCTTGCCGATGGTGCATGTGGAGCTAAAACGGCGCGGTGTGGCGATTCGTGAAGCCTTCAATCAAATCAACCGATACCAGCGGGACAGCTTTTGGGCGGATAGCGGCTTGTTTGAATATGTGCAGTTGTTTGTGATCTCTAATGGCACGCACACCAAGTATTACTCCAACACGACCCGCAGCGCTCATTTAAAAGAGCAACAAGGCAGAAAATCACGCAAGAAGACAAGCAACAGCTTTGAATTTACCTGTTGGTGGACGGATGCCGAAAACAAACGCATTTCTGATCTTGTAGACTTTAGTAAGACGTTCTTCTCCAGGCATTCATTGCTTGCAGTATTGACAAAATATTGCGTTTTTACCTCTGACAAACTTTTACTGGTTATGCGTCCGTACCAGATTGCGGCGGCGGAACGTATTATCAACCGCATGGCCATGGCTACCAATCATAAGAAGCTCGGCACTGTGGGTGCGGGTGGCTATATTTGGCATGCAACGGGGAGCGGCAAAACGCTGACCAGCTTTAAAACCGCCCAGCTTGCCAGCCAGCTTGAAGGGATAGATAAAGTGCTCTTTGTGGTTGATCGAAAAGACCTTGATTATCAAACCATGAAGGAATATGACAAGTTTCAAAAAGGCTCGGCTAACTCCAATACCAGCACGGCTATTTTGACAAGACAGCTTGCGGATCCGAATGCCAGAATCATCATTACAACCATTCAGAAGCTATCGAAATTCATTGCTTCAAATCGGAGGCATGGCGTGTTTAATAAACACGTCGTACTCATCTTTGACGAATGCCATCGCTCGCAATTCGGGGATATGCACAAGGCGATTACCAGGGCTTTCAGGAAATATCATATCTTTGGCTTTACCGGTACACCTATCTTTGCCGCCAATGCCTCTTCCGGCGGTAAAACACATCTGCGAACAACAGCGCAAGCCTTTGGTGAAAAACTCCACGCTTATACCATCGTGGATGCCATCCATGATGAAAACGTGTTGCCGTTCAGGGTTGATTACATCAATACGATAAGGATGAAAGAGGATGGCAAGGATAAAAAAGTTACCGGGATTGATACGGAAGAAGCCTTAAATAACCTTCGGCGTATCGCAGAAATCACTGATTATATCCTTGAGCATTTTGCGCAAAAGACAAAGCGTGATGGCGATTCTTACATCTTTGATCAGCTGGTTAATGTCGCCGATGTTGCAAAAAATACAGAACATGACGCGAACAAAAAAGTGGCGGAGATTAGAAATAAAGTACGTTTAAAAGGTTTTAATTCCATCTTTGCCGTTAGCTCAATTGCAATGGCAAAGCATTATTATCATACATTTAAGCAGCGGAATTCAGGATTAAAAATTGCCACTATTTTTAGCTTTAGTGCAAACGAAGAACAAAATGAAGAAGGTACTTTGCCCGATGAGGATTTTGATACGGGCGGATTAGACCAGTCTTCACGTGATTTTTTAGATGGCGCAATCACGGATTACAATGACTGCTTTGGTACCAGTTACAGTACCGATAGCGATAAGTTTGAGAATTACTATAAAGATATTTCTCAACGGATGAAAAATAGAGACATTGATTTATTGATTGTGGTCAATATGTTTCTGACCGGTTTTGATGCCACCACCCTAAATACGTTATGGGTGGATAAAAACTTGCGCAATCATGGTTTGCTTCAGGCTTTTTCGCGTACCAATCGTATCTTGAATTCCGTGAAAACATTTGGAAATATCATTTGTTTCCGTGATCTTGAACAGGCGACCAATGACGCCCTGGCCATGTTTGGTAATAACGATGCGGGCGGTATTGTCCTGCTCAAATCGTTTGATGAGTATCATCACGGTTGGGAAAAGGATGACGAGCCGCAACAAGGATATGTCGATTTAATTACCGAGCTTCAAGATCGCTACTCGCTACCTGTATCTATTAAAGGCGAACAGGAAGAAAAGGATTTCATTAAATTGTGGGGGGCAATTCTACGACTGCGAAACATTCTGACATCATTTGATGAGTTTGCCGACAAAGAGATACTGTCCGAACGTGATTTTCAGGAATATCAGAGTGCTTATCTGGATTTATACGATAAGCATCGCAGGCACGGCGATGCCGATAAGGAAAATATCAATGACGATATAGAGTTTGAATTAGAGCTGGTGAAGCAGGTGACCGTCGATATTGATTATATTCTGCAACTGGTCGCCCGGTATCATCAGTCGCAGATGCGGGACAAGGAGATTCGCATCACTATCGACAAGGCGATGAATGCCAGCATTGAGTTGCGTAGCAAGAAAGAGTTAATTCAATTATTTATCGAAACGCTCAACGTTGATAGTGATGTTGACCGTGATTGGCGGGAGTTCGCCGATCAAAGCAAAGCGCAAGAGCTTGAAAAAATCATTGCAGAGGAAAATCTGAAGCCGGACGAAGCAAGAAAATTCATTGCCAACGCCTTTCGGGACGGTGAGTTAAAATCCACAGGAACCGCGTTTTCCGACATTTTACCCCCCGTTTCCATGTTCGATAAAGATAATACACGCGCCAGGAAAAAGACGATGGTGCTGGAAAAGCTCAAGTTATTCTTTGAAAAATATTCGGGGGTGTAGGCATAACTGTAGTGGCAGGAAGACTCTGGAATAACGGAGTTCAGGCATAAAAAAACCGGTTCCAAAAAACCGGTTTTTTGTTTAATGGCGGAGAGAGAGGGATTCGAACCCTCGATACGGGATTACCGTATACACACTTTCCAGGCGTGCGCCTTCAACCACTCGGCCACCTCTCCATACATTCACTGAAATCAGGGGACGTAAAGGCTAAACAAAAAGGCCGGGGGGTACAATCTAAAATGGCGTATTTGAAAAGTAATCACTCAAGAACAGGCAACATATTTCTGATAATCATCCGGCGTATCAATATCGGGGAGTTTCTCCAATTCAGTATAATCAAGACCGAGTCGGATGAAATTCCGACGTGTTTTCCCGGCAACATCACATTTACCCCAGACAATGCCCTGAAAAATTTCAGGATTCGACTTTTTCATTCCAATCAAGTAATAACCGCCATCTGTTGATGGACCCAGAACAGCATCTTTACCATTAGTTAAATATTCATGGGATTTGTTTAACGTATCTGTTGTTAATGCAGGACAATCACTACCAATCAACACAACGAATGCGTTTTCCATCAGTGCAATATCTGTAGCATGGTGCATTCTTTCTCCCAGGTCATTTCCCCGCTGTGTTTTCGTCATACAGTGATAATCTGTTTCGCATTGTTTTAAAAATGCATGATCGCTCTTCAACGCACACCAGATTTCAACATTATCAAAATTGGATGCCTTGGCTTCCGTCAGTGTTGATTGCAAAACAGTTTGATGAAATTCCGCCGCCCCCTGCATGCCCAAAAGAGGAATGAGTCTGGTTTTTGTCTTGCCAGGAATCGGCACTCGCGTAAAAACCAGCAAGGCGCTTTTAGTCATATTGTCTGGCAAGTCTCACAGGTTCAACACCGATAAAATAAGAGAATCTCAACCACCACATTTTTAATATGGTATTGATGATGCCGTTTTTTTCCCAACGTCTGCTTGAGGTCAAGACTTTCTGTTTCATGCACAATGGTGAGCGGATTTTTTTTAATTTCCGGCTCATCGCAATATCTTCCATCAACTCTATTTCAGGAAAACCATTTACATCGTGATATAACGTTTTCGACATAAAAATGACTTGATCTCCTGTCGCAATACCTGTCAGGCGTGAACGTAAGTTCATCATTGATTCAATCAGCCTGAAAGACCAATGCTTGCCTGTCAACTGCACATCAAAGCGTCCCCAAAATAAAATATTGGACTCAATGGCAAAGATCATCTGTGAAAACTTCTCCGGAAGCCGACTATCGACGTGCAGGAAAAAAAGTATTTCGCCTCCGGCCTGCCGCGCACCTGCATTCATTTGCACGGCACGACCTCGTCGGGACAATATCAATTGATCGCAGTGCCCGGCAACTAACCGGGTCGTCTTGTCAGAACTCCCGCCGTCAACCACAATCACTTCGGCACCTTGTGCCCTGAGATCCTGTAATTGTCCCAGGCAAGCCTCGATCTCGGCCTCTTCATTGAATGTCGGTATAATAATTGTGTATTGTGTCATTGACTTTAATGTTTCAATTCAGGGCACCACCACAACTGCTGCCTTGCCCGGCGGTACAGCCATAACAATGATCAAACACCGTGATGGCATTACCATCCAATCGCTTTTTCTTTAAATCAGAAATATGTAATTGTTTGCCTGCATCCATCAATTTTAATCCCAACATTTGATTAAAATCGCAATCGTAAACAAAACCCTGCCAATCTACACTGATCATGTTCCGGCACATTACATTATCCAGGTTCGTATCGTTATGTGATTGCTTGAGCAAAGACATGTAGTCTGCAAACGTTCCTTTGGAAACAAGCGTACTACCGAAACGGTTGATCGGCATGTTGCACAAAGCAAACAGTTGATTGAATTCTATGCCATAGTCACGATGTAATATTTTCTTGTAAGACGCTTCGAGCGCCTCCTGCGCCGGAGGTAAATCCGGGCCTTGAGGATTGTAAACAAGGTTTAATTTCAGGTTCGATCCCGCTTTGCCATAACCCAGACTATTTAATTGTTGTAAGCCCTGAATACTGCGATCAAACACGCCTTTACCACGCTGTTTGTCGACATTGTCTTTCTGATAACAAGGGAGTGATGCAACAATATCCACTTGCTGCTCCGCCAGGAATTCAGCCAGATCTTCATGACCGGGTTCATTTAATATGGTTAAATTACAACGATCAATGACGTTAACACCCCAGGCCCTGGCGTTGACGACAAGTTCACGAAACTGCGGATGCAATTCCGGTGCACCGCCCGTGATATCCAATGTATACACATCACTGTTTTTTATATAATCATAAACGGCGGCAATTGTCTCTTCATCCATCTTTTCAGTACGTTTGGGACTTGAGTTTACATGGCAATGCACACACTGTTGATTACAACGCAGTCCGATATTGATTTGCAATATCTCCGTCTTGCGTCGGCTTATCGCGGGGAAAGTAGTGTTGTTTAACAGAGGCAAAGTGTCGTGCATGATGTTTGTCCCGGTCGAAAGATGTCCTTATATTTTTGGTGCCGTCAGGACAAGTTTATCTTATTTAATTTTGAAACACCTGGATAATTTATAATATCCCAATCAAAGTGGATTTCTTTTGATTGACCGCAACGTAAGAATATATTTTATAGACCACCGCCCATGTACATGGTTAAACCGATAAATGATTAATTTTCTGTCCGGCTTCTGCCATAATCGCCCATCTATCGTTATCCAGGCCCTGGTAGCTCAGCTGGATAGAGCGTCCCCCTCCTAAGGGGAAGGTCGCAGGTTCGAATCCTGCTCAGGGCACCATGTATCTTTTCATGATCTACAAGGAAAATAATGCCGACAGGTGTATGGTGACCGAGATTGAAATCCGTAATTATCAATTTCCTCAATCGATGATCCGGATCTTGTGAGTCTACAGCCAAACCGGTCGGAATCACGCCTGTCGAAATCACGCCTGTAGAAATCACGATTGGCACAAGCATGATATTACGTTTCGAAAAGTTTGAGCAACATGTCCATGACTTCCTTGCCTTCCCATTGCTCTTCAATATACAGCCCTTGTAACTGGAATTGCAGTTGCGTCCGGGTCGGCGGTGGGTGCAGTCGATGCAGAGCGAGGGATCTCCTTAACTTCCGCCGAGTGCAGACAAATAATAATTTTTCCGCGCTTGTGTTACAGCAAGAAGTTGACACACCGGAGAATAGAAAGATTGTTCCCCGGTCTGCCTTGTAATTTAATCCCCGTCCCTGCCTGCAAGTATCAGTTTTTCTTTACGACTGAAGCGCTTGATTTCACATTCACGTTTTGTCGCTGCGGAACGTGATTCATATTTCTCCTGATAGAACAAAACAACGGGACGTCTGGCTTTTGTATATTTCGCACCTAAACCGCCATCGCCGTTATGTTCTTCCATGCGTCTTTCCACGTCTCTTGTGATACCTGTATAGAGACTATCGTCGGCACAACGAACCATGTAAACGAACCAGTCATTCATGGCAAGCTTTGAAAATTAAATCTCTGTGAAGCACAGCATAATTATTTTTTATCAGACTTAACAAGATAATTCGCGAGTGCAGGTAGTAACAGGATAGCGCCCAACATATTCACCAGAAACATAAATGTCAGCAATATTCCCATATCCGCCTGAAATTTAAGTGGCGAGAAAATCCATGTGACCACACCGATAGCCAATGTGATCCCGGTAAATATAACGGCTGTGCCAGTGGTTTGTAATGTTTCTGTATAAGCATCCTTGAGTGACATTCCTGCTTTAAGCAAACTATCCAATCGACTATAGATATAGATCCCGTAATCAACACCCACGCCCACCCCTAATGCGACAACAGGTAATGTATTGACCTTCAGACCGATCTCCAGAATCGACATCAAGGCATAAGTAAGTAATGAGACCAGTACCAATGGAATGACGACACACAAAGTGCCCGCGACAGAGCGGAAGAGCAGCATGCACAAGATGATAACAGCGGAAAATATATAGATTAAAATCGGAAATTGCGCGGCGTCAACTTCCTCATTGGTAGCTGCCATTACACCGACATTCCCGGCGGCTAATTTAAATTTTATTGAGTCTGTATCAAATTCTTTACGGAACGACTTGATATTATCGACAATATTCGAAATAGTTTCAGCTTTGTGATCCCTGGTAAATATCAGGACCGGCATAACGCTGCAATCATTGTTTAATAAACCGGAGGACAGCGGCACATGAGAGACAGACTGAACCAATGCAGATTGATTCCTCGGTAACACCCGCCATTTTAAATTGCCTTCATTCCAGCCTGCATTGACGCGCTTGGCAACGTCCGGCAAGCCCATGACAGACTGCACACCATCGACATTCCTCATCGCCCACTCAAAACGATCTATTGTGTCCATTACTTCGTAATTGATACATCCTTCCGAAACGGTCTCAACAATCACTGAAATAAGATCTACTCCAATGGAGAATTTCCCGGCAATGACACCAGTATCTATATTATATTGGGCGTCACTATGCAGCTCGGCCACTCCTTGATGTAAATCACCGATTCTGACACCACTCCCTTTCCAGAGTCCAAAACCAAGTAAGACAATGGCAATAATCATCATCTTTCCCGCCCATCCACGTGCAGATGTATATGCCAGTTTTTCCCATACAGGTGACAGCTTGTCTGCGCGATACTCAAGTTTATGTTTATATTTTTCAGACAGTTTTATGTAAGAGAGTAATACCGGCAACAGGAAAAGATTGGTTAAAATAATCATGGCCACACCTAAACTCGCCGTGATCGCTATTTCCTGAATGATTGCAATATCAATCAGGAAAATGGCAATAAAGCCCATCGTATCACTGAGCAATGCGATGAAACCGGGGACGACCAACCGCCTGAAACTGACCTTTGCTGAATCAATGCTGTTGTTGCCACGAAAAATTTCTGTTCGAAAAGAGCCGAGCATTTGCAGAGCATGACTGAGGCCGATAGCGAAAATTAAAAACGGCACCAATATCGACATTGGATCTATCCCGAAACCGAGCAAGGGTAATATCCCCAGTTGCCAAATCACGGCAAGCAGTGAACATATGAGAGGGATGATGGTGAGTTTCAGGGATTGCGAATATATATAAACAAGCAATGATGCAATAAAAAAAGCGATGACAAAAAAAAGAACGACTCGTTGCATTCCCTCTGTAATATCACCAATCAATTTTGCAAAACCAATGATGTGATAGTCGATATCAACAGTTACACTGTTGCGTTTTTGCCTTATATTTTCCTCGAGTTGTCTGGCGACATCGATATAATCGAGCCGTTCACCGGTGTCAGGATCAAACTCAAACAGTTGTGCACTGATCAGCGCACCCGAAAAATCATGAGCAACCAGCCTGCCGACAATGCCGGCCTTGATAATGTTCTCCTTGACCCTGGCGAAATCCGCCGACGTATTTCGGAAATCGTCGGGAATAACATTACCGCCGGTGATACCACCTTCTACAACCTCTGTAAACCTGACATTGGGCGTAAAGATTGAGGTTACCCGCGTACGATCAACACCCTTGATAAAGAAAATATCATCTGTTGACTGCTCCAGCGCATCAAAAAACTCGGGAGTGAATATGTCACCGTCTTTTGCAATTAATGCGACAAGTATCCTGTTGGCACTTCCAAATTCTTCACTATATTTTGTGAATGTTTGCATGTACTCATGCTGTAACGGCAATAGTTTCGAAAATCCGGTATCTATTTTCAGTTGCATTGCTGAAGACATCATAAATAACGTAAGCAGTACAAACAGACCAATCACCCACGGGCGGTTTGAAAACAGAATGGTTTCCAGGGTTTTTATTATCTTTGCGAAGGTGTTTATTGTTTTGGAATTAGTCACTGGATATCTTGTCTACTGTATCAATCCGATACCTTTCTCTCCCAGCGTGATTAAATTACCATCATGACCTTGAATGATTGCGGTAAATCCGTTACGGGCATCCTGCTCGATTAATGTGAAACTTTTACCCGTATCATTACTTTTCAGGATTGTTCCACCCAATCCGGTGATATAGATTTCATTTGCCGTCACTGCAATACCGTTTGTCAGCATTGCACGTGTCGGTGTTTGAATTTTTTGCCAATGTTCACCCGCATCTTCCGACCGGAATAGATGACCGCGTAAACCAAAAACCAGAATGATATCTCCTGTTACAGGTAATATACCGAAGAATGAGCCGATATAAGGTATTGCCAAAGGTATCCAATGATCCCCAAAATCATCTGATCGATATACTTTACCCGACTCTGCAGCAATATATGCTCGACCGTTACTTGCTACAGCAATACTATTTAGATGCAGGTCATAAGAATCTTGAAAATCGTCATCATCTTCAGCTACAGGATGTTCTCTATCCAAATCATATATGGATTTATCCACACTAATATTCAGTTCACTCTTATCCCAGGTTACACCGCCATCTCCAGAGATAAGGTAAAGACCGTAGGCGCCGATGGCGATTCCCTGTTTTCCATTCCCAAACCAGACATCAAACAAGGGAATTTGTCCTTCCGGATCGGCATTTACTTTTTGCCAAACGTTGCCGCCATCCGTGGTACGCAAGATCACTGCGTCATGGCCGACAATCCAACCATTCATCTTGTCGTGAAAATACACAGCTGTGAGTGTCGTTCTTGTCGGCACAAGGACTTGCCGCCATTGCTCCCCATCTGTAGATAGAAGCACATGCCCTCGTTCTCCCACCGCCGCCATTAAACCATCTTTGGAAACACCATCAAGCAACATTGATTCGCCGACCAATTTAGCCATGATTGAATCACCATTAGCCTGAACACCGGTGAATAATGAAGAAATCATGAATACTGAAAATATAAAACATATATGCCAGGCAGAACGAGAGAGCATGACGGATAGATTTCGCATGCGTATCAACCAATATCCCTTATTTTTAAAAATAATACATTTTTCGGTTGTGCAAATGAGAACATCAAGTGTTTTTGGTTTATGACCAGTGCACAAACTCATAATCAATGCTGAATATTACAATTTATCTTGTTCCATCTCTTCTTAATGCTGCAGGTGTAAAATCACTCGTGGAAAGATCTACATTAAAGTTATACGGCTTGCTCTCATTGGTTAAACCAATGGCGATATAACGCCCGGCCTGTAGATCAGTATGTACCTCCAGCGTCGTCCACAAACTGGGTACGTTGTAATAATTAATCGCAAAGCCTTCTGAAACTCTCCATAACTGATCCCGGTTATCATATTGATCCACCACCAGAATTTGCCAGGAATCTTCGTCAATATAAAAGGTGCGTCTTTTGTACAGGTGTCTTGCGTCTTCTTTCAATATTGCATCAACTACCCAGACTCTGTGTAACTCATAACGGAGCAATGCAGGATTTATATGCAACGGCTGCAGGATATCTGAATACTTAACCGAAGGATCCTGTAATTTGTAGTTGTTGTATGGAACATGGATCTCTTTTTTACCGACTAAAGTCCAGCGATAACGTTCGGGACTCCCGTTGAACATATCAAACTGATCGTTGGTGCGCATACCGTCAGTCGCTGTGCCTGGATTATCAAAGGCGACATTCGGTGCACGTCTGACACGGCGTTGACCCGGGTTATACAGCCACGCTTTACGATTTTCGGCATTCTGATTCAGGGTCTCATGGATCAGAAGAATGCCTCCCGCCAATCTGGCAGGCGCTTTAATCTCTTGCTTGAAATGAAGAATAATATTGTTCAGTTCCGCAACCGTCATGCCTTCTTGACTGTATTGGAGGTTAAATTGATCAGAAAATTTCACTAGCGTGTAATTCCCGCCACGGGTTGGAGCTGCCTGCGCGATATCACGTTCGGCAACACTTGCCCGAAATCTGAGCATATGATTCCAGATGGCTTCCAGACCGCTCGAAGGGATTGGAAAGGGGATCCCCACGACCGCATTATCTACACCATTACCATCGACCGTGAGTTTGGCGACACCTGCAATTTTTTTAGTTGCATCATAAACATATTGTGGTACTGCGGCTGAACGGTGGGTTGGATAAATATTCATCTTGAAGCTATCAGGATAAGTTTTTAACAACGCCTTATGGCTTTCCGTCAAGTGATTCGCATGAGCAGTCATATTTTTTGAAGTAATTGTGATCTTAATGGCATCATCAGAATAAGGATCAATGTAATATCCTCCTGCTACATAACCAGAAGGTGCTTGTGCTAGACCACCATCCCAGGCAGGAATAGTCCCCGCTGCATTCGCGGCCTTTTCTCCACCCAACGGAGTCAAATCAACACCAAGGCGGGCAATTTCGTCTGTGCTCATCTCTGCAATTGCAGACATTGCGACCGAGATCATCATGAGACCGACCAAAACACTGGTTGGGACATTGACAAGCACTATATTTATCTTTTTATTCACGGTTCAGATCTTCCAACCTAGAAAAAATAACTCATGCTGAAAGCCACAAAATCACGGTCATTTAACAGATTATATCGACCTGCACCCTGAAAGCTTGTGTAACTGAGATCAGTTCGCCATACATTTTGATAATCCGTGGTCACGCCTAAAGTAATTGCTCTGCGTCCTGCAAGAAAATTTCCTCCGGGTCCCGGCGTTATTCCGCTAACATCTTGAGACAAAGCGAACCTGGGAGAAATATTTAAGGATCCGACAAGATTGTTATACGTCAAACGTCCAGCCATACGAACCCCCCATGATGTAGCATCGGCAAAGTGATCCGCATCTTCTGCGGCTCTGCCTGCGTGAAGTCCACCTGCGTCACCTTGACTCGCGTTACCACTCACAAAGGTTCCGGGAGCATTTAAACGTAAGTCTGTCTTGCTCGGCATGTCGTGAACGTGGGTCATACCGACTTCACCAATCAATATCGCCTGATTTGCACCAGGAATTGAACCAATAACCTTGGTCGCTGTAACCTGAAACTGACTGACATCTCGCTCAATAAAGCCACGGATAATCTGTCCGGTTCCGGTATTGGCGCAACCGGGATCAACCTGGTTGCGCCCTGCACCGCCACCAATTTGTCCGTTAATGGGACAAAGTGCTGCAAACATGAGTTCGATGTCGTCGACTTGCAAAGGTGCGTCGTGTACCAGGGTGTATTCACCCTGAAAAGCAATACCTTTAACCTGAGTATTAAAACTTAACCCCATGCGTTGGATATCTTCAGGATATTCGATGAAATAATTTGCCGTCTGTGCATACGCGGCAATTTGCATCGGGACACCAAAAGCTGCAACTGCGGTCGCCGCAGTCACCCCAACCGGCGACCCCGTCCTCGCGCTGATTATCGGTGTTCTGCTGTGATGATTAATGAAGTGGAATCCAAACTCGGTATCATTCAATTTTTCCGAATAATATTTCAATGCAAAACCAAACTCACCACCATTCTCCGGTCTGTCATCAGCAATACGTTTAACAGCCAGAAAATCCCTATCGAACGCAGAGAAGCGTAAACCAGATGCAGCCATAAGACTGTTTAACACGCCAAACGTCCTGGCGCCACCAACTGCTGCCTGTACATTTGTACCTCTATCGGAGACGGCACCAAAACCAAGAAATATTTTATCCCCACCATCACCAACAAAGTCATTGGTTGAGAAATAGGAACCAACAGGCTCGATTATGGTTCGTTCCCAATCGTATTGGTAATAAGCATCAAAAGATAAATTATCCGTGGGAGAGATAGAGAAATTCACTATCCCGACCGGTACTAAAGCATCTTTAATTTGTGAACCCGGGGTACGTAGTTTACTTACATCAAAAGGATTAATGATGTTAATGCCATTTTGTATAAACGTACTTTCGCCCCAACTTAACACTTGTTCACCGATGCGAATACTCGCAGGCATAGCCCCAATATTAAAATTTCTCCAGACATACAGGTCTTGCAAATTAAGGTTCTCGGTAACCAGTCTATCCGCTTTGTCTGATAATGCTGTTCGCTCACCTGCATCCTTGCTTTTATAATCCCTGAAACCGTTAAAGCGCGAAAAAAAGCCAAAGTTCCTGTAATTGAGTGAGACCTCAGTGGTGAATTTCCCTGTACTACTGATGATGCCTTTATTATAGTTTTGATTGCCGTTGTCTGCATTCTCTGAAAAGGAGGTGCCTGTTACGGAGGCATCTATACCTGTAAGCCCGACATCAGCGGGGTCGGGAATAGAACCGATAATCGCTCTATCTTGATTATTAACTCTGAAACTTGAGCCGTAGGTCAGGGTGGTATCGACGCTGCCGGTTAACTCTCCAGCCTCAAAACTTACACTATAGGCTGGAGTCGAGATTATCGAAGTAATAAAAAATGAAATAGAAAGCCCCAAGCGACAGGAATTGTCCACCGAGCCGAACCTTGAATTTGCAGACACCAGAACCAATCCCCCTCTCTAAACACCCGCCGCTTGCAAGGCGTATCACACGTGTATAGCTGTGTTAGCACACAAGAATCATAAACTAATCCTGTGTAGCCATATCCATCGTCGCCGACAATCTGTAAATTAATGTTCTAAGGAATACTTTCAAGAAACGTGCCTGGCATTCAAGTGATGCCTGGGACATAACCGTTGAGTTTATTTTGAGTAGTGTGGTCTCGGTAAACGCCCTGATGGTCGCCGTTCTTTTTGCTTCTGTAAAATAACCCATCTCACCAAAACAGTCTCCAGCACCCAGAACACTTATGGACTTGCCGTCTTTTACCACTCCGACTTCGCCTTCGACGATAACATAAAAACAATCATCCAGTTCCCCTTCGACAATGATATCATCCCCGGCAGCATAATCCTGCCAATTACTCGCCCGGATAATTTCCCATATTTCCGAATCGGGAAAACTCTCAAAGAATTCAAGGCGCTTGATTGCATTAAACTTCTCCTGCTCTGCAATATCCTCTTCCGGTCCCTCAAGCGTTTCAAATGCATTACTCAGGGCAACAGCAAATTCCAAACCGGTTTGATAGCGTGCCTTGATTGTTTTTTCTGTTGCTTTTGCAAATATTTCTATCAGTGCATCCGGCAAATCATGCCGTAAATCTTTTAATGCGGGTGGATCTTCATTGAGTATTTTAGTGACCAATCCAGAAAAATTCTCGGCAGAGAAAGGATGTTTTCCGGTTAACATCTCATACATCACGATCCCCAATGAAAACAGATCCGTGTGATGTGTTATCTCTTCTTCCTTCAGCTGTTCCGGAGACATGTATTTGGGAGATCCCATCAACCCGACTTGTTGCGTTGCTGCATCATCGACCTTGTTCATCTGCGCAATACTGAAATCCGCGATCATCACGTCCAGATCCTCTTCAACCAGAATATTTGACGGTTTTATATCACGATGAACAACACCCTGTTTATGCGCATAGTCCAGAGCTTTGGCGCACTTGAAGATCATCTCTACAACTTTTTCCACGGGTAAAAGATTGTCGGGCCTGCAATAGGGTTTAAGTGTCTCACCATTTCTGACCAATTCCATAACGATGTAGCAAATATCATCTTCAGCACCCGCATCATAAATTCCGACAATATTAGGATGATTCAAGCAGCCGGCAGTATGAGCTTCGTTGAAAAACATTTTTTTGTATCGTTCGCCGGATTCTACATCCTTGAGATCTTCGGCATGCGCAACCTTGATGGCAACACCACGATCAACATATGGATCATGGCCGAGGTATACTATGCCCATACTGCCCCGGTCTATTTCCGACAAAACATCGTATTTGCCCAATTTTTCAGGAAGGTTCATCTCGCTACCACGCATTTTTTCAATTAGTCAGGAGGTTTAATATCCAGGTTAAGAATTTTAGTTCAAATATTGCATTCCTGACGAAAGATATCCAGTCAGGGATGCTCGGCGATACTGCCACAAACCCGGCTTTGGGGACAGAGAAACATCATGTTTCACGCCACCATCCAGTCTGCACATTATACAGTATGGTTGGCAAATTTGTCTTGGAATCTTTAGCATAAGCTGACTATACTAAACGGGTTATATATTCGTGACCCCTGTACGCAACTTTTTATGACTTGGTGAAGTAAACGAAATTATATAGGATAAATTCATGACGATTTCTGCACGCGAACTTTTAAGCGATAAAAGTTACGAAATGTATTCCGTCACTCCAGATATCACGGTATACGACGCAATCAAGTTAATGACAGATGTTAAGGTCGGTGCCTTACTCGTCATGGATGATAACCGGTTGGCAGGCATTATTTCAGAACGTGATTACACCAGAAAAGTTATCCTTGAGACCAGATCATCGCGTGATACGCCTGTCAGGGATATTATGACTTTGGAGGTTTTGTCGGTTACTGCAGACCAATCCATTGAAGACTGCATGAGAATTATGTCCGAACATCATGTTCGACATCTTCCTGTGAAAGAGAATGGACAGCCTATTGGCATGTTATCAGTCATGGATGTTGTAAAAAAGATTCTCGCCGAGAAAGAATTTATTATTGACCAGCTGGAAAGTTATATCGCAGGTTGAAAATCACCTGATCCAATAGAAACCCAATCTATTGACAATTTGCAGACCCTCGGGAATATGTGGAATTTTTCGTGTTAGCATCCCGGCCGCAACGTGCATCAATCCAGCGTACACACTTGACAATCAATAATTGCGATTTACGTTGGACTTATTCGGCTGTAGTTTAACCAAATTGATATACATTATCTTTAATGAGTGCATATAAAAAACCCGGACATTTGACAGAACCCTGCTGGCAAGCTCTTATCGAACACCAGAAAAAAATTTTCGGGACTAGTCTAAAAGAAATGTTCAAACAAAAGCAGGAACGGGCTGAAACGTTATCATACGAATTCAACGGGCTTTATGTCGATTATTCAAAACATCTTATAACGCAGGAAACCGTCAAACTGCTAATGTCAATGGCACAAAATTCAAATTTAACAGGTGCCATTCAGCAACTATTCAGTGGTGCAACAATCAATCAGACCGAGAATATTGCGGCTATGCACATGGCACTACGCACGTCCGTAAATGAACCTTATTATGCCAACGGTGAAAACATCACCGAATTGGTACACAACGAGTTAAAACGTATACAAGAATTTATTGAACAGCTACACAATGGGGGGATCAAGGGGTATAGCGGCAAATCAATTGAAACAGTTATCAACATCGGCGTCGGTGGATCGGATATCGGTCCCGGATTGGTGACGACTGCGCTTACTGATTTCTCTGTTTCAGATATCGTCATTCACTTCGTCTCCAATGTCGATTTCAGTGATATCAATTCAGCACTTGAAAAATCAGCTCCCGAAACAACTTTATTTATCATCTCATCAAAATCCTTTACTACACGAGAAACACTCCTTAACGCGACAACTGCGACCAAGTGGCTAAAGGAGAACGGTTGTACCGCCCCGGATAAACACATATTGGCTGTCACTGCCAATCACGATAAAGCGATTACATTCGGTGTAAAAGATGAAAATATTTTTCACATCTGGGAATGGATAGGCGGGCGCTATTCAGTTTGGTCAGCCATCGGCCTACCTATTGCTATCAAAATCGGTATGAGAAATTTTCATGATTTTCTCAAAGGTGCCTCTGCAATGGATCAACATTTTCGTGAGCAATCACTGGAAAATAACCTGCCTGTTATTCTGGGATTGATTGATATTTGGTATGCCAATTTTTTTCATACAGAGACACTTGCGATATTTCCCTATGATCATTCCCTTAATATGCTACCTGCATATGTCGGCCAATTGATCATGGAAAGCAATGGCAAACATATTGATAACGATGGCAAAAAAATTGAATACAACACCGCCCCGATTGTGTGGGGCGGCATTGGTTCCAACTCACAGCATTCCTGCTTTCAGTGTCTGCATCAAGGAACACATATGACTCCTGTTGATTTCATTGTCAGCCTCATGAGCACTTTAGGGAACAAAAAGCATCATAAGGAATTGGTCGCGAATTGTCTGGCACAGAGTGAGGCATTAATGAGTGGCGCTATGGCAAGTACAGAATCAGCATATAAAAATATTCCTGGCAATCATCCAAGTACAACCATTGTTCTCGATGAACTATCACCGACCACTTTGGGAACATTACTATGTTTGTATGAACATAGATGTTTCGTACAGAGCCAACTATGGAACATCAATCCATTTGATCAATGGGGTGTTGAACTGGGAAAAAATCTTGCAAAAAATATTTTGGAAGAGATGGATGGCAATATAAATACATCCAGTCATGACCCGTCAACAAATAGATTGATATCCCGTTATATCGCTAAAAACAATATCTCACAAAAAGATTAATTTTCGTCTAAAACCTTTCTGCCGGTAAAAGAAAGTCTTCTTACCAGCGTTCCAAAAAAGATCTTGTTGAAGCGCAGTTGACAACCCACAGATAATTGATCCACTGCTGTACTGTTTATTTTCAGGAGTCGAACAGCATTATTCGCCCGAATCATTGCTGTACGTTTTGTTTTCGAACGATAACTCATCTCTCCAAAGCAATCGCCTGATTCCACGCTACCAATCAGATTGGCTTCTCGATAAACATTAACAACCCCTGCAATAACTACATAAAGTGCTTCATCAATATCTCCCTGCACAACAATTTCCTGTCCGGCCGCATATTCTTGCCACACACAAACACGAATGATTTCCCAGATCTCCGCTTCTGAAAACCCCTGGAAAAAGTCCAGAGACTGAACCTGAAGAAATCTTTCTTTTTCATTAATATCTTCTTGCGGAATATCCAGATAATCAAAAGCCAAACTCAAATCCGCTGCCAGATTCAAACCCATTTTGTAACGCTTTTCAGGATTCTTTTGCAGAACATGATGAATAATTTTTTCTAAAATAGCAGGGACATCTTTACGATAATCTTTCAGTGGCGGTGGTTGTTCATTGATAATCTTGTAAATTAAACGTGAGAAACCATCCGCAGCAAAAGGATGATTCCCGGTAAGTAATTCGTACATAACGATACCTAATGAAAACAAATCGGTTTGGTTTGTAATCAAGTCTTCTTGCGCCTGCTCAGGAGACATATAACGAGGAGAACCAACGAAACCGGTTGGCATAGTCGTTTCAGCTTCTCCAGTCATTAGATGTGCAATACTGAAATCGCAAAACTTGACATCCATGTTTTTCGTCAGAAGAATATTGGTAGGCTTGACATCTCTGTGAACAACACCAATTCGGTGTGCATAATCCAGTGCCTTGGCACATTTAAATATGATCTCAATCACCTGCTCGTAAGGTAAAAGATTGTCAGGCTTACAGTGAAGTTTTAGAGTATGTCCTCCTTCGACCAACTCCATAACGATATAACAAACATCATCTTCAGCACCCGCATCCAGAATTTCTATAATATTAGGATGTTTTAATTTTCCTGCTGTATGCGCCTCATTAAAAAAAATCTTCTTGTAACGTTCGGTAGCTTTCTTCTTTAATGAATGTATATTGGCCACTTTTAGAGCAACGCGATGATCTGTAAAAGGGTCATGGCCCTTATAAACCACACCCATGCTACCCCGACCCAGTTCCCTGATGATTTCGTACTTCCCCAGTTTTTTCGGTATCTCGGTCAGCATGATCAAATTGCCTGTATTAACATCAGTTTTATTCTAGTTAACAATACTGTAAAGATCATATACATGATAGCACCCACTATACTTAATACAGCATCATCAAGTACTATTCGCTTGTCTTTATAGAACAACAATATCCACGACTACCGGGAATATGAAAACGATAATCCTCGCAGCCGGAATGGGTCAACGTCTGGGAAACCATTCCAAAAACAGACCTAAATGCTTACTTGAGTTTGATGGGAAAAGTCTACTGCAAAGACATCTTGAGATTCTCAATTACCATGGCATGGATGATATCGTTATAGTCACAGGGTTTAAAGCCGATATGATCCAATCAATGTTGTCGTTGTCAGACATCGGCGTGAGTTCGGTTGAACTTTGTTTTAATCCAGATTTCACCAAAGGTAGCATTTTGAGTATGTTAATCGGATTAGAGACTTTAGAGCTAAAGCAGGAATTCATTTTGATGGATGCGGATGTGCTCTATGACCACAATATTATTGCCAGGCTGATCAACTCGGATAAAGAGAATATTTTTCTACTTGATCAGAATTTCGAACCGGGCGAAGAACCCGTTAAATTATGTGTGAGTAATAATATACTAATCGAATTCAGAAAGAATATTGATAAAAATCTTGTGTTTGAATTTCAAGGTGAATCAGTCGGCTTGTTTAAGTTTACCTGTCAAACTGCGAGACAACTTAACTTGAAAGCACGTGAATATATCAGTAGAGGAGAAGATGAAACACCTTATGAAGAAGTGATACGAGATTTATTATTGGCAGAACCTGATCGATATTCATTCGAGGATATTACGGGTTTGCCCTGGTTGGAAATAGATTTTCCTGAAGATATCAACAGGGCAAGAAAGTCAGTATTACCAAAACTTGCAAACATGCCAAAAAATTAAGTGAAAACTCATAATTTAGAGAAAACAAATGATTCGCTGAGCAAAAGTACAAAGTTCCGTGCTCTACTTGAATCCGATGAACCTGAGTTCATCATGGAAGCACATAACGGTATTTCTGCTCAAATCGTCGAAAAAGCCGGCTTTAAGGGAATTTGGGGGAGTGGCTTGTCGATGTCCGCTCAATTTGGTGTACGTGACAGTAATGAAGCAAGCTGGACACAGATCGTTGACATGCTGGAATTCATGTCGGATGCCGCGAACATTCCCATCTTGCTTGATGGAGACACTGGCTATGGCAATTTTAATAATATGCGTCGGCTGGTCAAGAAACTTGAACAGCGTAGCATCGCGGGCGTCTGCATAGAAGATAAACAATTTCCAAAAACAAATAGTTTTATTGATGGAGAACATCAGCCTCTGGCTGATGTAGATGAATTTAGCGGCAAAATCAAAGCCGGGAAAGATAGTCAGAATGATGATGATTTTTGTATTGTTGCCAGGGTTGAAGCGTTAATCGCCGGCTGGGGGATCAGGGAAGCGCTTAAACGCGCCGAGGCTTATCACAAAGCAGGTGCGGATGGGATACTGATACATAGTAAATTATCACGGGCGGATGAAATTCTGGAGTTCGCCGATGAATGGGCGAATAGATCTCCTCTGGTCATTATCCCAACAACCTATTACGGCACATCGACGGATGTCTTCAGAAAAGCGAATGTCAGTCTAATCATCTGGGCGAATCACATGATCCGTGCATCTGTAGCGGCCATGGAAAAAACCAGTGCTGCAATTTACGTGGATGAATCGGTCGCCAATGTTGAAGATAATATCGCCCCCGTCAAAAAACTGTTCCTGCTACAGGGTGCAGCCGAACTCAGCCAGGCACAAGAACGATATTTACACCCCAAAAGCACGGCAACCAAAGCCATTGTCCTGGCCGCCAGTCGCGGCCTGGCACTCGGCGAACTGACTGAAGACAAGCCTAAAATAATGCTGTCAATCGGTGGTAAAACGGTTTTACGTCACCTACTTGATGAATTTAAAAATCAGCACATCAACAAAGTAATATTGGTAGCAGGTTACAAACCTGAAGCGATTGATTCCAGCGGTATGGCAATGTATATCAATAAAGATTACGCAACAACGGGGGAATTGGTTTCACTCTCTCAAGTAGTCAATGAATTTCATGAGGATATGATCATCACCTATGGTGATTTACTGTTTCGCAGTTACATCCTGCGAGATTTGCTCGAAAATGATGGCGAGATTGTTGCTGTCATTGATTCCAATGTTGAGAACGAAAATTACAGCGGTTCACCCGATTACGCCTACTGCTCGCAGGAAGAAGACAGAACCATATTCAAACAAGATGTATATTTGAACCATGTTTCTGAAACAAAAAAGTCTTCATCAGCAACACCAACCGGTCGATGGATGGGAATGTTGCGCGTGCGTGGTCAGGGAAAACAGTGGCTAGAGGCAGCCATTGCTGAATTAAAAACACACGAAAACTTCCAACGAATGTCTCTCGCCGATCTTCTTAATCAGCTGATCAAACAGAAGCACCCTATCAAAATTCAATACATAAACGGTCATTGGATTGATATAAATGCGCTGGCGGATATTGATCGTGCCGGTGATTTCACCAAATTATAGGTTTATCAGGTGATACAGGCTGAAGCTTTTATTAAAGCTGCTCGTAAATTGGGTTTTTTGCGCTATACCGGTGTGCCGTGTTCCTTCCTCACGCCTTTTATTAATTATGTAATTAACGATGATACGTTGCACTATGTGTCGGCGGCGAATGAAGGTGACGCCATCGCCACGGCCGCCGGTGCTGCTATTGGCGGAGAACGTTCTATCGCCATGATGCAGAACTCGGGGCTAGGCAATGCTGTCAGTCCGATCACCTCCCTAAGTTATGTATTCCGTATCCCCATGATCATTATTGTGACACATCGTGGAACACCGGAACTAAGCGATGAACCACAACACGAGCTGATGGGCCAGATAACCGGTGAAATGTTGGACAGTATGCGTATCCGCTGGGAAACCTTTCCCAAAAAAGAAACAGATATCACTCCCGCCCTGCAACGCGCCAGCGAACATATGGAAAAAGAACAACGCCCTTATGGTTTCATTATGCAAAAAGGCACTATCGCAGACCGTAAATTGAAGAAAAAACAAATCGTTGCGGTTAAAAAAAATAAAACCATACGCAGACAATTTAACAAGTCCGAACAGACCGTCGTTGCAAGAGGTGACGCACTGAAAAATATTATTTCACACACACCGGAATCCAGGACGGTCGTCGTTGCCACGACCGGCTTCACCGGCAGAGAATTATTCGCCATTGCTGATCGTCCAAACCAATTCTACATGGTCGGCTCTATGGGTTGTGCTTCTTCACTGGGTCTGGGTATAGCATTAGCTCGCCCTGATCTGCATGTGATTGTGGTAGAAGGCGATGGTGCCGCGTTAATGCGCATGGGTAACTTTGCCACACTCGGTAGTTATGGTGACAGTAACTTGACGCATATTGTACTGGATAACGAAGCTCATGATTCAACAGGTGCACAAGCCACCGTCACAAGTAACGTTCGTTTTGCGGATATCGCCGCTGCCTGCGGCTATACCGAATGTTACGAAGGCAATGATATTGCACTTCTTGATGCTTTATTCAACAATCAGAAAAATGCAGGGTCGAAGTTTGCGCACCTGAAAATCTCGACCGGCACCATCAAGGAACTGCCACGCCCGGATATCACACCTGTAGAAGTACTGCGACGATTAATGCAACACATAGGCACGAATTTTTAGAATAATGACACAAATACTTTTAAACCCCGGGCCTGTTGTAGTCAGTAAACGTGTGCGCGAAGCCATGTTGCGCCCGGATATCTGTCATCGAGAAACTGAATTTACCGAACTGCAAAATACCGTCAGGAATGAGCTGCTGAATATCTACTCATTGGACAAGCAAAACTGGACCGCCATACTCATGAGCGGTTCAGGTACAGCCGCAATGGAAGCCATGATGAGTAGCCTGATCCCTGATCACGGTAAAGTATTAATCATTGAAAACGGCGTCTACGGCGAACGTCTGACAAAGATTGCCAAAATTCATCGTATCAATCATATGACGCTACATTACGAATGGGCTGATAAGATAGACTTAAAAACGCTTGAAGATGAATTGCGATATCATGAAGAGATCAGTCATGTCGCTGTCGTACACCACGAAACAACAACCGGCCGACTAAATGATGTGGCTGCCATTGCTGAAGTGTGCAAACAATACAATGTACCTGTCCTATTAGACGGCGTCAGCAGTTTCGGTGCTGAAGATATTGACTTTGAAGCATGGAACCTCACCGCATGCGCAGCAACTGCCAACAAATGTTTACATGCTGTCCCCGGCACTTCCTTTGTCATCAGCAGAAGAGATGCTTTCCAACAAATGCAGGGCACGCCGGCACGAACCTTGTATTTAAATCTCGCAGACTATCTGCAACAGCAAGATAAAAACAGCACACCATTCACACAATCAATACAAACTTTTTATGCCCTGGCCGAAGCGTTGCAAGAACTGCAAGATACAGGCGGTCAACAACAACGCAAACAGAATTACTGGAACCGATTAAACATCGTCCGTGATGGTCTGGGGAAATCAGGCATTAACGCCTTAATGAAAGTGGAAGATTCTTCCTGTGTTTTAAATGCGTTCCATCTCCCTGAAAATATTGATTACGCAACATTGCATGATGCATTGAAGCGAGAAGGTTTCGTCATCTATGCCGGACAGGGCGAATTAACGAAATCCTTGTTCCGTATTTCATGTATGGGCGAAATCAGTGAAGATGATATGCAACGATTTGTGCAAATAATGCAAAGTATTTGTAATCGTTAGTCAGCGTTACACCACTTCGATGAACCAGTCATTTAGATATCCCTTGCCACGTTCATGTGAACTCCTAACTGCTCATCTGCTCCATCATATGACGGCCCTGTGCCTTTGCATAAATCGTCGGTTCCTGATAAATTTGCGCCAATAAACTTCCACATAAACGGCTGGTTATAGCTTCCTGCACAAGAACCTTTATAGTCGCCGACAATTACTCATCAGTCACACAACCATCCGAGGCGGATTTTACATTCTTGATATATTTATAAAGTGCTCCTTTTGACGCTTTGTATGGAGGCATAACCCATGACTCTTTTCTGCGCACCATCTCTGCATCAGAGATATCTACATTAAGCATATTTGATCTACCATCAATTGTAATAACATCGCCTGTTCTGACCAATGCAATCGGACCACCTTCCTGTGCCTCCGGCACGACATGGCCGATAATGAAACCATGCGAGCCACCCGAAAAACGACCATCTGTGATCATGGCAACATCGGAACCCAAACCCGCGCCCATGATAGCGGATGTCGGTGTTAACATCTCAGGCATTCCAGGACCACCTTTGGGGCCTTCATAACGAATCACCACAACATCACCCTTATTAATCTCTTTGTCTTCAAGAGATTTGATCATGTCCTCTTCAGAATCATAAACCTTTGCCGGACCAGTAAACTCCGTGCCTTCTTTGCCGGTAATCTTGGCAACACTACCACCAGGCGCAAGATTACCTTTGAGGATTCTTATATGCCCTGTTTCTTTGATAGGTTCAGCCAACGCATGTATCACGTCCTGGCCCTGTTTCAGACCCGGTAAATCTGCAAGATTTTCCGCCATCGTTTTACCGGTTACAGTCAAACAATCGCCGTTTATCATGTCGTTTTCCAATAAAAATTTCATGACAGCGGGAGTCCCGCCGACAAGATGCAAATCTTCCATTACATATTGGCCGCTGGGCTTCAAATCGGCGAGGAATGGTGTGCGATCACTGACGGTCTGAAAATCATCAATAGTGAGTGCAACATCAACCGAACGTGCCATCGCGATCAGATGTAACACCGCATTCGTCGAGCCTCCAAGTACCGTAATTAGAACCATGGCATTTTCAAATGCTTCACGCGTCATGATATCGCGTGGCTTAATATCTTTTTCCAACAAATTCCTGACAGCTTCGCCGACGCTTAAACATTCCTGCAACTTGTCGGGATCAACGGCGGGGATGGAAGAACTATAAGGCAACGACATACCCATGACTTCAATAGCGGATGCCATGGTATTGGCAGTGTACATACCGCCACATGCACCCGCACCCGGGCAGGATTTACTGACAATCTCCTGACGTGTTTCTTCATTAATACTGCCAGCAATGAATTCACCATAACTCTGAAAGGCGGATATGACGTCGAGCTTTTGTTCACCGCGATAACCCGGTTTGATTGTGCCGCCGTAAACCATGAGTGCAGGACGATTCAACCGTCCCATGGCGATAACACAACCAGGCATATTTTTATCGCAACCCGGTATGGATACATTAGCATCATACCATTGTGCACCCATGACAGTTTCGATAGAGTCAGCAATCAAGTCGCGTGACTGTAAAGAATAACTCATCCCATCTGTCCCCATGGAAATACCATCGCTGACGCCGACGGTATTAAACCGCATACCCACCAGGCCAGCCTTGACAACCCCTTCTTTAATTTTTTCAGCGAGAGATAACAAGTGCATATTGCAGGTATTCCCCTCATACCAAATACTTGATATGCCGACTTGCGGCTTGTCCATATCTTCACGTGTCATTCCAGTGCCATAAAGCATGGCCTGTGAGGCACCTTGCGACTTGGGTTGCGTAATACGCGAACTGTAACGATTCAAAGGCTTTTTCATATTATTTCCGGAATAAAATGGGCTGCATTAGTTAGACTATAAAAGGGTGCAATGGAACGCGGCACATTATAAAATCTTTCGCCGTCTGACAACAGTCATACAGTCCTGATATGAGCGACTAAATGAACAAAAAAATCCCTGAGATGCTTGAAAGTTTCTCACAATTGGTAGCGACACCTTTGGTGAGCAGCACTGATCCACAGTGGGACCAGAGTAACGGTGCCGTCGTTAATCTAATGGAACTGGAAGAAACAAGAAGGGAACTCAGAAACCTGATTTCCGAGACCATCGGCGGTTCCGGTTTAGGTGTTGAATATCATTCCATATTCGACGGTATACCAGGATTCCAAACTGATATAAATTCGGAAGTGATTCAGGTCGCTGAAAAATCATCCGGCCGTGAATCAGGAACGGTTGCCTTTGGCACCGAAGGACCTTATTTTAATGCAATGGGTATGGATACGGTGGTGCCTGGTCCGGGTGATATTGAACAAGCTCATAAGGCTAATGAATATTTATCATTGGACAGAATCCCGCCAATGCTGGATATCCTGACCAGGATGGTGGATCATTTTTGTATACGATCTTGACTACAAGCAGTAACCCTCAAAACAGTTATGGAGAATAAAACGATGGAACAAACTGAAATGCTGGACATTAAGACAATTTCTTACGACCCGGACAACCCAAGAATAAAAATGGCCCTGGAAAAATATGGAGGTAAACTGGACGCCGAACGTATTGCTTTTGCCTTGCATTCTGCCACAGAAAATGGCTCTTCCTCTTCTTATACCAGTCTTAAAAGCTCTATCCAGGCAAACAAGGGCATCGTGACGCCCATCACTGTTTTCCGAAAAGAAGACGAATTTATATGCATTGATGGAAATACCCGGCTTGCTATTTATAAAGAACTTAATAAAAACACTGAAGAAAAAACCTGGACAAAGATTAAAGCTACTGTACTGGAGAATGCACAACAAAAAGATATTGAAAAAATACGCATGACTGCGCATATTGTGGGTGCCCGACAATGGCCTGCTTATGAGAAGGCGAGGTATCTTCATGACCTCTACTACCACGATAAAGTGATGAATTACGATGAAATAATTGCACTATGCGGTGGTAAAAAGAAAGATATAGAACGCCAGATTCATGCCTTCAGTGACATGGATGAGTACTACCGGGACAAAGTGGATGATACGGCGTTTCATATTGATAGATATAGTGGGTTTGTTGAGCTACAAAAGCCAGAGATTAAAGAAGCTATATTTGCAGCAGGTCTGGTGATGGAAGATTTTGGAGAATGGATCCGCGATGGCAAAATCTATCATTTGGCTGATGTACGAAATCTACCCAGAGTTCTGAAAAATAAACAAGCTACAGAAATATTCTTAAAGGGTGGGTTAAACTCAATCAAAGACGCTATAAAACAACTTGACCGAGATGAAGAAAATAACAGCACAAAAAACAACGCGACCCTAAAAACCGCATCAATGTATCAGCTAATAGAGGCACTATCACGACATATTAATGATATACCTCACTCCGACGTACGGGCACTAAAGCATAAAGAACATGATACTGCTGAAGAACAAATCCGCGCAATGGAAGATCTGAGTGAACAGTTACAGAATCTAATTAAAGATATATCAGACTGAAAATGTCTCAAAGTAATGAGCATTACAATTTAGTAATACAGACGACAAAAGCATTGGAGGCGAGATACCCGGGAATTTCCCTGGTCAATGATGTGCAAGAATGTGTCGGTGACCCCATACCGCCTGTTATTAATAGATTCCGTCCTGATATATATGGTGGTGATAAATCAGGTAATTTATTTATTATCGCCGAGGCCAAGACGGGGGTTGACCTTGACAGAAACCATACTGACGCTCAGATAAATGCTTTTCTTGATTACCTGGAGCAAAAAGAAAAGGGTATCTTTGTTTTAGCGGTAACAGGATATCATGTTGATCGTGCAAAAACCTTGTTAAGGTTTAAACATATGAGTAAAAATATTCAACAAACCAGACTTATGGTATTTGATACGCTCGATTTTTGGTGTCTTGATTTTGATAAAACTGGAATATACAGGTGGCTTTTAACTTAAGAAAACCACCCCGTTTAACTGCCCGTCATGACGCTTACCCCTACCAACTTGATGCCGTCAGAGCCACCAGGTCCATGCCCTACGCTGCCATATTTCACGAACAAGGCCTGGGGAAGACAAAAATTGCTGTTGATTTACTACTGCACTGGTTAAGCAAAAATGTCGTTGACACGGTATTTATCGTTACTAAAAAGTCATTAGTCCAAAATTGGCTTGACGAAATATCTTTCCATACATACGTCACCCCCAGGGTACTGTCGGGAAACCGCCGGGATAATAGCATTGCTCTCAATTCGCCAGTACTGGTTTACATCATGAATTATGAGGTCATATCAACTAATTTTGAGCTTATCAGCAGTTTTCTTGGCACTTGTCGAGTCGGTGCCGTTCTGGATGAAAGCCAGAAAATAAAGAATCCGGAATCAAAGCTGACCCAGAGTTTTCTATCCATGGCAGAGAAATTCACGCGGCGTATCATTATGACAGGAACACCCGTAGCAAACCGTCCTTATGATATATGGTCACAAATTCGGTTTCTTGATGGTGGTGATTCCTTAAATGAATCATATGAGCAGTTCAAGGCAAAGTTAGATTTACCAGATAACGCAAATTCGGTAGCAGAATACGGCAATGAACTAATGGATGTCATGAACAGGATCAAGCATTTCTCAATACGTGAAACGAAAAACACTGCGGGTATTGAACTTCCTGATAAAACAATATTAACTCATTATGTTGACCTGGCACCTATACAAGCAAAAATATATGCACAATATCGGGATGAAATGGCTTATGAATTTGAGGGAATAGATGGTACGGTTTTTGATGATGCCGAATCTATACTTAAACGGCTATTACGTCTTGTACAATGTGCATCTAATCCCGGATTAGTGGATGATACCTGTAATGAAGACCCTGGCAAATTTTCAAAATTGCATGTTTTATTTGATGAAATAAATATGCAAGCTAACAAAGTCATTATATGGACCAGTTTCATTGACAATATTACATGGCTATGCCGGAAATTATCAGAATACAATCCCCAACCGGTGCATGGTGCCATGTCAATCCTTGACCGTAACGAATCAATCAGGAAGTTTAAAACCGACAATCACTCGCGTATATTGATCGCAACCCCCGGGGCAGCCAAAGAAGGTTTGACTTTAACCGTTGCCAATCATGCCGTATTTTATGATCGTGGGTTTAGTTTGGATGATTATCTACAGGCACAAGATCGTATTCATCGTATTTCTCAAACTGAAGATTGTTTTGTACATAATTTCATTGCCAGGGGAACAATTGATGAGTGGGTAGACCTGCTGCTAAACACCAAATATCAAGCCGCCCAACTCACTCAAGGCGATATATCTGATAGCACATTTAATAATTCATTTGCTGGTGACTTACATAACGCACTACAACAAATACTTCGACCAACTGATGTAGATTAAGGAAAAAGAATATGGCAACAGAGATGAAAATATTAGGCGAAACTATTGCATATAACGAAGATTATAAAGAAATAGGGCAACTCAAATTTTTTAAAGATAACCCAAGAGTATATGCCTGTACCTATGGGGTGCAGAACTTTCAGAGCATGACTGAAGATGAGCAACAAGAGCTTATCTACGAGAAGCTCCTGGAAGAACCCAGTGTCACGAACCTGGAACCGGAAATAAAACGACATGGCGGTCTCATGGAACCAATTCTTGTTCGTTGGGATACAAAAGAGGTTATTGAAGGCAATTCCCGCCTGGCGGTGTACCGCAAGTTCTGTGACAAAGAAGTTGCAGGCGAATGGGAATTGATTCACTGCAAAATTATCCACTCTTTGGAAGAGGAACTACAAGATGCTTTTCTCAGCCAAATTCATGTTAAGGGGAAAACCCAATGGTCTGCCTATGAAAAGGCTAATTTTTCTTATGTAAGGAAAGAAGGAGGGAGCAGCGTAGATAAGATTGCGGAATTGTTTGGTGAATCCAAAGCCACCATTACTACCAGAATCAATGTTATAGCGTTGATGAAACAGAACGGTGATAATGAACGGTCACATTTTAGCTATTACGATGTCCTGGTTCGCAACAAAGAAGCATATAAAAAAATAAAAGAAGAAGGTGGTCTGCAAAGAACGTTGGATGATATAAAAGCATTTGAACCAAACAAAGAACAGGATGAAGAAGACGAGGACAAGAATAATTTTACTGCTCTGGAGTTAAGAAAAGCCCTTCCGGTTATTTTTAAAAAATCTAAAGTGCTCAAGAAGTATGAAGAGGGAACAATCGATCTTGTTGAAGCATACGACCGTGCCAAAATCTCCAAAGTTGAAGAAAGTGTAAAAGAAGCAATAAAGTATCTTGAAGATATCTCGGGTGAAGAAGTGGGAAAACTGGAGAAAAATGATTTCGACGCCTTTAAGCACGTTGTTGGTAAGTTGAAAAAAGCAACAAAGAGAATTGAAAAGTTAACAGAAGACATTGACTAATATGACTAAAAACAATGTTCTCCTCATAGAGCCAAACTACCCCAATAAATACCCGCCACTAGGTTTGATGAAGTTGGCTTCGTATCATAAAGACCGAGGCGATAGTGTGCGTTTTGTTAAAGGTGAGGATACTTCCGTATTCTTTCAGGCATGGGATCGGGTGTATGTGACGACTTTGTTCAGTTTTGAATGGCAGCGTACATGCAAGGCGATAGATTTTGCCATACAAGCAGCAGGGAGCCAGGCAGAAAGGGTATTTGTCGGTGGTATTGCCGCTTCTCTTATGCACGAAGAATTTATTAAAGAACCACAATGGGCGGGTGTACGATTTATTCCAGGATTGCTTGATAGTCCACCCGCACAATCATTACAGTTATCTATTGAAGACGGTGACTTTGGTGCCGATGATATCCTGGGCACGGCTATTGAACGACGTGTGCCTGATTACGATATTCTTGATGATATTGATTATACCTATCCAGTCCATGATGCCTATTTTGGCTATGCTTCCAGGGGGTGTATTCGTAAATGTCATTTCTGCGGTGTACCGAAACTGGAAGGCGCACAAAAAGAAATGCCGCCACTGTATGAACTGGTCAATGGCATAGCAAAACGTCACGGAGAGAAAAAAGATTTAATCCTGATGGACAATAATGCCACTGCTTCCGTCAGGTATAAAGAATTAATTGCCGAGATATGTGATCTTGGATTTGAGGCAGGTGCATCACTTAAGCGTGATGGTAAAAAATTCAAACGTAGACTTGATTTTAATCAAGGCGTGGATGCAAGAATTTTAGCCAAATCACCCATGTACTTAAAAGAAATGGCTAAAACCTGTATCAGCCCATTGCGCATTGCATTTGATCATTGGGGTGTCCGTAAAGTGTATGAGATAGCTGTACGAATAGCGGCTGATAATGGCATTACCAGTTTATCAAATTATATGCTTTATAATTTTATGGATGCACCCGAAGACCTTTACCAGCGTATGAAATTGAATATCGATCTCAATGAGGAATTGGGTGTCCATATCTGGTCATTTCCCATGCGCTATCAACCCGTCACACTGAAAGATCGTTCACATATAGGCAAAAAATGGAACGGCTATTATTTGCGTTCTTTCCAGATCATGCTGCAAGCTACCAAAGGTGTAGTGAGTGGTAATCCTCAATTTTTCAATCATGCCTTCGGTAAGAATGAGGAAGCATTTAAACGGCTGTTGACATATCCTCATGGATTTATTTTCCATCGAGTACATTACGAATCAGGCGACGGCAAGAATGTACGAGAAGAATATGAAATGCTCCGCAAAAAGATGTCACAAAATCAACAGAATGAATTAATAAACCATTTAATCCATTCACCTGCTAAATCAGGAATGACAAAGGTGCAGTATTTCACAGAGCTTGCTGGTTCACGTAACGTTGATCCTCTGGTTCGCAAAATTATTTCTTTCCATGTACTGGGGACTGAAAATGACAAAACTATCAATACACAAAAAATCTTGACTTTAGCTCATAAATTTAATCCGGACCCTGTGCTGCCTTCGGCAGAAGAATTTGTCGAAGATGCAGGACTGTATGATGGAAAAGAGGTGGCAATACAGTCAAATGATAACTTGCAAAACAAAGACATCCTTGCCAAATCAATATAAATAATCAAGGATAAATAATTGGTATGACAAAGAAACATAATACTCATAACGATGCGGAAGCAATTATTGGAGCGGATATATTAAGTCTGATTACCTGCGGTACATATACAAATCCCCTAACAATTTATCGCGAGTATATTCAAAACGCTGCCGACTCAATTACAAAATTGACTGATCGGAAAAATGCAAGAGTAGATATCGTAACTGATATTAAAAATATGAGTGTAACCATACATGATAATGGTGTGGGATTGTCTCACACACAAGCAAAGCAACAATTAGTTCCGGTATCACTCAGCCAAAAAAAACCGACCCATGATAGAGGTTTTCGAGGAATAGGAAGACTTTCAGGCTTGGCTTTTGCAAAATCAGTGACATTTTTAACTCGTCAAAATAAAAAATCTCCTGTTACTCAAATTATCTGGGATAACTATGAACTGAAAAACGGGATTGATAGAAAATTATCATTAAAAGAAATAATCTCTAAATGTGTAACTATTACTAAACCCAATGCAAATAGTTATCCTGACAATTTTTTTGAAGTCCACATTAGCGGTATTTCCAGGCAGGCAGCTACTTTAATCTTGAACACGACTGCTGTACATGAGTATATTGGTGATGTGTGCCCTGTTCCATTTACCGCCGACTTTCCTTACGCATCACATATATTGAAGATGTTTGGTAAAAATCAGCATCCATTAGAACTGAATGTTTATCTGAATGGAAGTGAAGTGCCGATTACCAGACTACATCAGAATGGTGTGCAATTGAAACCAGAGCAAATAGACCATTTTCTGGAATTTAAAAAAATCAAGATACCTGCATTAGCCGAACAAGAGTGTGCCGCAATCGGGTGGATTGCTCATGCTTCATATTTGGGTGCTTTGCCAAAGAAATCTGGAGTTCGTTGTCTACGGGCCAGAGTTGGAAACATCCAGATTGGCAACGAAACTATATTCGATCATCTATTCACAGAAAATCGTTTTAATCGTTGGTGTGTAGGCGAAATCCACATTCTTGATGAACGTATCATTCCGAATGGAAGACGTGATTATTTTGAACCAAATACACATCTTCGCAATCTCGAAAATCATCTTAAAACAACATGTCGTGAAATAGAACTGCAATGCCGGATATCATCAAAAAAACGTAACGAACAAAAAAAATACCATGTCTTCCTGGGTAGTATCAAGGAAACATATAAGTTGGCAAATTCCGGATATCTGGATACAAATGTAGCTGAACGATTAGTTGAAAAAAAATTATCTGAGGTTGCCAGTTTCAGAAAAAAAGACTTTATTAAAAATAACTGTAATGGAAATGATAACGAACTAAATTTACTAGAGAAGCAACTTAATAATTTCCAACCACCTGGAAAGGATATGCTGGATGGAATACCATCTTCAAAGATTAATATTTATAGGAATATCTTTGCAACCATCACTGAACTGTCCTCTTCACCGTTAGAAGCAAAAGAAACTATTGAAGCTATTTTGAAACAAGCCTAGTATTTAACATATTATAAATATCTCTTGAGTAATCTCTACGAGAGAGCAACCAGATTTATGAAAAAGCGTAGCTTGTTCTAATTATTTAGAGCTCCCAAGTTTATTCTCACTACAAGCTTAATTAATGACATTAGACAATACTAATAATACTGCTGAATTTGTTAAGTGGTTTCGTTCCGCTGCGCCTTATATTCATGCTCATCGCGGCAAAACTTTTGTTTTGCAATTTGATGGTGATTTAATTAACGGCGAGGAATTTCCTCATCTTGTATCTGATATTGCATTACTGAATACCCTGGGGATTCGCCTGGTCATTGTGTTTGGTGCGCGACAGCAGATAGAAAAACTGCAAACAAAAAGAAATATAGAGTCCAGAATTGTACGTGGATTGCGATTAACGGATAAGGCCTCCATTGCTCACGTTAAAGAAGCCGTCGGCACTATCAGGATCCAGATTGAGGCACTGTTTTCCATGTGCCTGCCGAACTCACCCATGGAGGATACACAGGTGAAAATCACTTCCGGTAATTTTATTACCGCCAGGCCCATGGGTGTGATTAATGGAGTGGATTTATGTTTTACCGGAAAGGTCCGTCGTGTCGATACTGAAACAATAACGCGTAAGCTCGATAACAACGAAATTGTTTTAGTCTCCCCGATTGGTTATTCCCCGACAGGTGAAATATTCAACTTACGTGCCACTGAGGTTGCAATGGCAACTGCGATTGGCATGAATGCGGATAAACTGCTGTATCTTGTGCCGCAGACAGGGCTAAAAGATGAAAATGGTGAGGAGATTCATCAACTGACACAACTGGAAGCGGAAACCATTCTTGATAACTCGACTATAGATGAATCCACCCGTCTAAAATTGTCTCATGGGATCCGTGCCTGTAATGGAGGCGTTAAACGTGTCCATTTTCTACAGCAAAATCAGGATGGCAGTGTACTACTGGAATTATTCAGTCGGGATGGTATAGGGACACTATTAAGTGTTGCATCATTCGATCAAATACGTCCGGCGACGATAAATGATCTTGGTGGCATTCTGAAATTAATTCAGCCGCTGGAACAAGAAGGTGTCTTGATCCGTCGATCACGAGAGAAAATAGAGGTTGATATTGATGATTATACTGTTCTGATGCGGGATGCTGCAGTCATCGCCTGCGCGGCAATGCATGTAGCACAAGGTAATAAACATGCAGAGTTGGCATGTCTTGCGGTAGATGAAAATTATCAAAAATCCGGTAAAGGGGAAGAACTCTTCCTGTACATGGAAGGACTGGCGATTAATCAAGGTGTTGAAAAACTTTTTGTTCTAACGACCCAGACAGCTCACTGGTTTCTTGAGCGTGGATTTATACAAGCTGATGTTGATGATTTGCCTGTTTCCAAACAGGAATTTTACAATTACCAACGCAATGCAAAAATATTGGTCAGGACATTGGTGTAAACAGGGACAGGTAACAGGAAAAATTTGATCAAGGAATAATTTCATTTGCTGAATCACGCCAGGGAAATTTTAAAATCAACTTTCGGTTTTGCAGAGTTTCGTCCCTCACAGGACAAAATAATCGAACAGATATTGCAAGGCAAAGATGCCCTGGTATTGATGCCTACGGGCGGCGGCAAATCACTGTGCTACCAAATACCATCATTGGTTTGCGAAGGTACAGGGATTATCGTGTCGCCATTAATAGCCTTAATGCAGGATCAGGTTAATGCCCTTAAAGAACTGGGCGTTAAGGCCGCTTACCTGAATTCCAGTCTCGACCTCCATGAAGCGCGGATCATAGAACAACGATTATCAAACAATCAACTGGATATACTTTACGTCGCCCCGGAACGTTTATTGACGGATAGAATGCTGCAGTTACTGGATCAATCCAGGCTGGCTCTTTTTGCCATTGATGAAGCGCATTGTGTTTCTCAATGGGGACATGATTTTCGTCCTGAATATCAACAATTACGACTCTTACATTCACGTTTTCCCTCTGTTCCGCGGATCGCTTTAACGGCGACAGCTGATCAACGCACACGCGATGAAATTATTTTGCAACTGCAATTGCAGAATGCCAGTGTCTTTATAGACAGTTTTGATCGTCCCAATATCCATTATTCGATTACTGATGGTAATAATCCAAAACAGCAATTATGGAAATTTATACAGGAGCATCATCCCCGGGATGCTGGCATAGTGTATTGTTTGTCGCGTAAAAAAGTGGAAAGTACTGCGGAATGGCTGGCAGAGCAGGGCCGGACGGTACTACCGTATCATGCCGGTTTGCCTGCCGAAATACGACTGCAAAACCAACATCGTTTCTTACATGAGGAGAGTGTGATCATTGTTGCCACGATTGCCTTCGGCATGGGTATTGATAAACCCGATGTACGTTTTGTCGCACACCTCAATCTACCCAAAAGCATTGAAGCCTATTATCAGGAGACGGGGCGTGCCGGACGGGATGGTCAGGCAGCGAATACGTGGATGGCTTATGGCTTGCAGGATGTTATCACGCTGCGACAGTTCAGTCAGGATTCCAGTGCGGATGAAATTCACAAACGTGTAGAGCATCATAAACTGGAAGCCATGCTCGGGCTGTGCGAGCTGGTAAGCTGTCGTCGTTATGCCTTGCTGGATTATTTCGGCGAGTTCTCAACCGAGTCCTGCGGTAACTGCGACAACTGCCTGAATCCGCCGGCAAAGTGGGATGCGACAAAATCAGCCCAAATGGCCTTGTCCTGTATTTATCGTACCGGGCAACGTTTTGGAGTGAACTATATTGTCGATGTTTTATCAGGCAAAACAGATGATCGTATCCGGAGAAACGGTCATGACCGGATCAGTACGTTCGGCATAGGTCAGGAATTTTCCATGACCGAATGGCGAGTGATTATGCGTCAACTGATTGCCATGGGTTTCCTGGAAATTAATATGGAACGTCATGGCGCCCTGCGCCTGACAGAGAAATGCCGTCCCCTGCTGCGAGGCGAAAAGTCCCTGGAACTACGCAAAGTACAAAAACAGGAAAAACAGACATTAGATAAAAAGAGGGAACAAGGCACAAACAGGAAACATACTGTGCGACCGCAGGATCTTCCATTGTGGGAAGCATTACGTGCACTCAGATTATCGTTGGCGCAAGAAGCAGGCATGCCGCCCTATATTATTTTTCATGATGCCACACTAAAGGAAATGTTGGAGAAACGTCCGACCACTGAAAATGATATGAGCAAAATTACAGGCGTTGGCAAACAAAAATTATCACGTTACGGCAAAAAGTTTATTCATGAAATAGAAAATTATCCGCTGGATGACCCAATTTAGATAACAATCTATCCAGTACCGGCAAGGTCATCATGTTGAACCAATAGTCAGTCAACGTGATTTGAAAAATTTAACTGTGCATGGACGTTTATCTGAAGCCATTGCAATCGGATTACTGGATATCAAAGACGTGCTCGATCTTGATGACGTACAGTATGATGGGGTGATTTTCACTATAGAATTACCTGAAAATAAGGAACAGGGCAGAGGCGGTTGACGAAGCCCCCGAGTGCAGCGGTTTATGGAGATAGCGTGTTACGTTACGCACAAACCTCCATCCAGGAACTATTCAGTTTTAAGTGGTTGTCACGGTTTCCTTTTCCATTACTTCAATTGATAGCCGGTCATCCTTGACGCTGACAAGCACGTTTCCGCCCGAATCGAGTTTACCAAACAGTATTTCCTCGGCGAGTGGCTTTTTGATTTCTTCCTGAATTAACCGCGCCATAGGTCTTGCACCCATACATTTATCATAGCCATGTCGACCTAACCACTCTCGAGCTGAGCCATTGATACTGATGGAGACTTTTTTACTATCAAGCTGTGTTTCCAATTCAACAATAAACTTGTCAACGACATTAGCAATGGTTTTTGCATCTAATGGGTTGAACTGAATAATGGCACTCAGACGATTCCTGAATTCGGGACTGAAGCTCTTCTTGATGACCTCCGTCGAGTCACTACTATGATCCTGATGAGTAAAACCGACTGAAGCACGACTGATACGCTCGGCACCGGCATTGGTCGTCATCACAATAATCACATTCCTGAAATCGGTTTTACGCCCGTTGGTATCTGTGAGTGTGCCGTGATCCATGATTTGCAGGAGCAAGTTAAATACATCCGGGTGCGCTTTTTCGATTTCATCCAACAAAAGAACCGAATGCGGGTGTTTACTTATTTCTTCAGTTAATAAACCACCTTGATCAAACCCAACGTACCCCGGGGGAGCACCGATCAAACGTGAAATTGTATGGCGTTCCATGTATTCAGACATATCAAAACGAATCAATTGAATGCCCATAATCCCGGCGAGTTGCCTGGTGATTTCGGTTTTACCCACGCCTGTAGGACCTGCAAAAAGGAATGATCCGACGGGCTGTTGTATTTCCCCTAAACCTGATCGCGACATTTTAATAGCGCTACTTAAAGTTGTAATTGCTTCATCCTGTCCAAAAACAACCATCTTCAGATTACGTTCAAGATTTCTCATAACATCTTTATCCGATGCAGAAACACTTTTCGCGGGGATTCTTGCAATCCTGGCAATAATATTTTCAATGTCTGTGACACCGATGGATTTTTTTCGACGTGAAGCAGGCAACAGTTGTTGTGATGCTCCGGCTTCATCAATGATATCAATGGCTTTATCCGGAAGATGACGATCAGTGATATAACGATCAGTGAGTTCCACGACCGATCTTAATGATTGGTGTGTGTATTTTATATGATGGTGTTCTTCAAATCGTGCTTTCAAACCTTCAAGAATCTTGACCGCCTCATTAATCGTCGGCTCCGTCACATCAATTTTTTGAAAACGTCTTGCCAAGGCACGATCTTTTTCAAAAACACCTCTATATTCCTGATAAGTCGTCGAACCGATACACTTGATTTCCCCTGAAGCCAAAACCGGTTTGATAATGTTCGATGCATCCATCACACCTCCGGAAGCGGCACCTGCACCGATGATGCTGTGTATTTCATCAATGAATAATACCGCGCCTTCAATCTTTTTAAGTTGTAAAATAATGCTCTTGAGGCGCTTCTCAAAATCGCCACGATATTTTGTCCCCGCAAGTAACGCACCCAGATCCAGAGAATATATAACATTATTTTCGAGCACTTCCGGGACGGTTCCGTCGACAATCATTTTGGCCATACCTTCAGCAATGGCCGTCTTGCCAACACCCGCTTCACCGACATATAGCGGATTGTTTTTTCTCCTGCGACACAAGATTTGAATAGTTCTCTCAACTTCATGTTGTCGCCCAATCAGTGGATCAATTTTTCCTTGTTCCGCTTGTCGATTCAGGTTCACCGCATAGAGATCCAGAGGTGAAGTGCCAGAGTCATCTCTGGAAAAGTCTTCCTCTACTGAACCGGATTCATTCTCTCCTTCATCTTCAGATATTTTCGCAATCCCGTGCGAGATATAATTCACTACATCCAGTCGGCTGATATCCTGTTGGTTGAGAAAGAAAGCTGCATGCGATTCTCTTTCTCCAAAAATTGCGACCAGCACATTTGCACCTTTAACCTCTTTTCTGCCGGATGATTGAACATGAAAAACAGCACGTTGCAATACCCGTTGAAACCCCAGTGTGGGCTGTGTATCGTGCTCGTCATCGTTGGGCAGAAAAGGCGAGTTTTCCTGAATGAATTCACTTAATTCAGCATGCAGTACATTCAGATTGGCACCACACGCCTTGAGTACTCGCACAGCGGAATTGTTATCAAGCAGGGCAAGTAACAAATGTTCGACGGTGACGTATTCATGACGTTGTTCACGTGCTTCGTTAAAAACTTTATTTAAAGTGACTTCAAGTTCTTTATCCAACATGACGCTTTCTCCCTATTCTTTTTCCATGGTACAGAGAAGTGGATGTTGATTTTCTCGTGAATAGTTATTCACCTGAGCCACTTTTGTTTCAGCAATTTCCTTACTAAAAAAACCGCACATACCCTTGCCGTTAGTGTGTACATCCAACATGATGCGTGTAGCAGTCTCGGCATTCATGCTGAAAAATAACTCAAGAATTTTTATTACAAAATCCATTGGCGTGTAGTCATCATTGTTGAGGATGACCTTGTACAGAGAAGGAACCTTGAGCCTGGGTCTTGCCTCTTGTACCGCTAAATCACCATCTTGTTGATGCTCAATCTTGTTTGTCATGAATTTCCCGTTATTTTTTTCTGCCCAAGCCTGATTATACTGCGCAAATTCCGGGACGCCACATTGATTTAGACCGTCATCCCAAATGTGTATTGCATGCACTGTATCATGTGATAGATTTTTTGATTTTCAAAATTAAATCAATTAGTTAGGGCGCAAATCCAGGCTCCATCGTAACGATTATCATGCCGCAATATTGTTATCGACAGCGATTGTGTTTCCCTGGCAGGAGTAGGGTATTTATGCGATGATTATCGGCTGGAAAATTAAAATATGTGATTTATTTTTGTGAGTGAGGGGGAATAGATGTCGAGAGAAGCACGGATTAAACAGTTGGAAAAAGATTGGGTGGAAAACCCGCGATGGACGAATGTGAAACGTGATTACAGTGCTGAAGACGTAGTACGTCTAGGCGGATCTGTTACCGAGGAATATACATTGGCGAAGCGTGGCGCGGATAAACTCTGGAGTCTCATTAACGAAGAAAATGGTTATGTGAACTGTATGGGTGCGATTACTGCGGGTCAGGCCATGCAACAGGTTAAAGGTGGCATCAAGGCTATCTATTTATCCGGCTGGCAGGTTGCTGCTGATGGCAATACGTCGGAAACCATGTACCCGGATCAATCTCTTTATGCTTACAACTCCGTCCCCACAATGGTGAAGCGTATCAACAATACTTTTCGTCGTGCCGATGAAATCCAGTGGGCCAAAGGTAATAATGATATTGATTATTTTGTACCGATTGTTGCTGATGCCGAAGCCGGTTTCGGCGGCGTATTGAATGCATTTGAATTGATGAAAAACATGATTGAAGCGGGTGCCGCCGGCGTTCATTTTGAAGACCAACTGGCTTCCGTGAAAAAATGTGGTCATATGGGCGGGAAAGTTCTGGTCCCTACACAAGAAGCCATTCAGAAATTGATCTCGGCGCGTTTCGCTGCCGATACCATGGGCGTTCCAAGCATCGTGCTTGCCCGTACAGATGCCAATGCCGCCAATCTTTTGACAGCCGATATTGATGAACGCGATGCGCCTTTTGTGACCGGCGAACGTACTCCGGAAGGTTTCTACACAACGAATGCAGGTATTGACCAGGCAATTGCGCGTGGTATCGCCTATGCGCCCTATGCAGATTTGTTATGGTGTGAAACCGCAGTGCCGGATCTTGATGAAGCAAAAAAATTCGCTGAAGCTATCCGCAAGGAACATCCGCAGCAGTTGTTGGCGTATAACTGCTCACCCTCTTTCAACTGGAAGAAAAACCTGGATGATGCAACTATCGCAAAATTTCAAAAAGAGTTGGGGGCCATGGGTTACAAGTATCAGTTCATCACTTTGGCCGGTATTCATAACATGTGGTACAACATGTTTAATCTGACACGCGATTACATGGAGCGCGGCATGACCGCCTATGTTGAACAAGTGCAGGAGCCTGAATTTGCAGCGGCACAGGATGGCTATACCTTTGCAAGTCATCAGCAGGAAGTGGGTGCCGGTTACTTTGATGATGTCACTACGGTGATTCAGGGCGGGGCGTCTTCGGTCACTGCATTGGTGGGATCTACTGAAGAGGCGCAGTTTGATGGGAAATAATTAAGCCGGGATCGGTTTAGGCAACAAGTGTTTTCCTGAGGCAAACGACAATCAAGTGAGATTTTCTCCACAAATGGATCCCCGCTTTCGCGGGGATGACGTGGGATTGTAGTAACCACCAGGTATTACAAACGATGCGTTGCGTATCGTTACAGGTTACAGCAAAATGCGGAATTTATAGTGTCGGTTTTACGGCGAATTACGCTAATATCACTTCTGGTATCTTTTGGGGGTTAGCAATGATGGATGAGCTTGCGGTGGAGAACCGCTTTGAGGGTGTTCAGAAAGGGCACAACTCCCTCGCGGTAGCAAACCGCTTTGTGGATTTGTCGCAGGAGCAAAACAAAACTATCACCATCATGCAGTTAGTGAAGTTTGTTTATTTGGCGCATGGTTGGCACTGGGGTTTTTATGATGAGCCGCTGATATGCGACCGAGTTGAAGCGTGGAAGTTTGGTCCTGTAGTTCCAGAAGTATATTTTACCTTTCGTCCTCATGGTATTGTCGTCAAACAGCAGGCGTTGCAGGAGCAATCGCCGCAAGCTCCATACTCTGCGGATTTTTCCGAGCAGGAAGAAGGAATGATTGATGAAGTTTTCAGGGCATATTCCAAACTGTCCGGTGCGGTTTTATCGGCGTTGACGCACGAGCGGGATACGCCCTGGGACAAGACGAGAGGCAATGGGTTTCACGTTCCCATCCGCGAATCCGAAATACGGGAATATTATAAGGAACAGGTCAAAGCCCTGCCGGAGAAGTCATGACCAGCGAAAAAAGGCCAGATTTAGATCCCGCTACGAAGCAAGCGGAAAAGCGGCGTGGCTATCCTGGGACTTTTTATGATGTCATCATTGCGCTATTGGAGAGCGATGTTGAATCGCAAAGCGTTCAGAGACAATATGCCAAGGATTTTAATTCGAAGTTGCTTGGTGTTGTCAAGGGTCTCCGCCCAATGCAACCGTGGATTGTATTTGCGGCGGCGTTTATTCCTCCTGTGCTATTGGTACTTTTGTTAGGACATATTTATTGTTACATGCCGATGTTGTTTGGCGCAGCATTTGATGCCGAGAAGGCGAAGGCGATTGCCGGGCTTTCCACGCCGCTGACGGCGTTGATAATCGGCACATTTGCCAGTTTCATTATTGTGTATTCCACTTTATTGGTTGGCATTTTTTCGCAATTGAAAACCGGAATGGAAAGGTATCGCGAGAAAAACTCGGCTTTGAATATGCCGGTTGTTGCCAATGCCGTCGAAAAAGTAATAAATCACAGCGGATAACCCTTTCGTCATTCCCGTTCCCGCTTTCACGGGAGCAGCGGCGACATTTTCCATAAAAACCCGCCTCTCTATCAGCTTCTTATGCCACATTGGCGCAAAGTGTAGTGGTCCAGTATTTTCGTACCCGTCGATAGATTTTTTCATGCGATTTGTTTCTCAGCGTCAACCGGTGTTAGATAATCAGTATAGCGATGGCCTTGCAAAACTCACTGGATTGCTTCGCTGCGCTCGCAATGACGAGGAAAAAGGCAGGTATGACGGGGAAAGGCAAGAGTGGCGGGATGGCTACAGACAGCAACCTTTGCTTGCATCACATAGACTGATTTCAGTCTGTTTCAAGGTCTAATAACCACCAGGTATTAGAAACGATGCGTTGCGTATCGTTTCCCTTTGAGGGGTGAGCGTGTAAAAGAAGAGGGCAATTTGTTAAACGGCTTAATGTTCCAATTGCAGATATGGTGCAAAGCGTTCTTCGATATCTTTTAAATGCTGATGAAGTTCTTTTTTTATTTCTTCTTTCCTACGGACATTTTTACTTGTTTTTTCGCCTACTGGTACGCCTTCAAGTTCAGATGCCAAGCATTCTAACTCTACTGCAAGAGGCAATAGAGTTTTCTCAACATATTCCGCAATCTCTTTATCAAAGGTCAATATCATTCCTCTTATTCCAACCATGAACTTATCTCGCTCTTCAGGCATTACTTTTCCATATCTTAAAATCGAACCTAAAAAATCTCTAACTACGCAAAAATGCTCATATCTTCTATCGAAGAGTTCAATCAAGTATTCCATAGGCCAACTATAAAGGATGGTTATGTATCATTCCAGGCGAGGCATCTTTGATACTTGTTATTACCAGTATTAATAACAGTGCGTAAATAACCTGAGATCGGTTTAATCAACATTTACCAGGGGCTGTTTCAAATAATCAAACTCATCAGCAGATACATTCAAAGGGGCAGCAATACACGATGCGGAAGGCGTTTGAGCTTGCCCAACAAGCAGAACAATGTAGGGGAGCTTGCATTAGTGTGATTTTGTTATTCGGGACAATAAAATGATCGGCTACGGTCATAATCGCCGTGTTACCGATAGTGATCTTGAACTGCTCCCTCAAATTCGAGCCACTACCCGAATTGTGGTCTCATAAAATAATTATCGTCCGCCGGTCGCTCGCCTGAGAAAATATACGCGCTGTTACCGGTGCCTGTGATGTGCAATGCTCAACCACCCCACCCCTGCGGGGCACCCCTCCTTGACAAGGAGGGGAGTGAGTTAGCTGGCAAAGTTGAGTGACAGTAAAATCGTCATTCCCGCGAAAGCGGGGATCCAGAAAAACGAAGGCCTGGTGCCTGCCTTACGCTTTCCTGAGTTTAGTAGTGCACATGGGTGGAAAGAAAAGCCGCTTAATAAAATGACTGAACATCGTCATTCCCGCGAAAAATATGTCCTCGCAGAAGTTGTGTATTTTTTTGCGTCTTATAGATTCCCGCTTGCGCGGGAATGACGGGGTAGTGGTGCAGGAAGCGCGGAGCTTGAAAAACAACCACCCTAAAGTGGTCCGGTATTTCCGTACCAGTCGATAGGTTGTTTTCATGCGATTTGTTTCTCAGCGTCAACCGGTGTTAGATACACAATATAGCGATGCTCCTTATGATGATTGTGATATTTGATATATTGCATAATGTCGTGTTCAGCTTGTGCGTAAGATGAATAGAAGGTCTTCGGCATCCATGCCGATTTAAAACTTCTAAAACAGCGTTTCATTGGGGCATTGTCCCAACAGTTACCTCGATGGCTCATACTCTGCTTGATATGATATCGCCAAAGCAGTTGCTGAAAAGCACGGCTGGTGTAATGAGTTCCCTGGTCAGAGTGATACATCAATCCCCTGGGTTTAGCTCTGGATTCATAGGCAATACGCAGGGCATACAAATCCATGACCAGGGCTAAATACAGCCACCGTGTCCCGACCCGGACATACGTCACGTATACCCAACCTGGTTGGGACGTTGCACCGTCATTGCGAGCAAAGCGAAGCAATCCAGATTAAACAATATCTTCATATAAATTGTTCCATTCCGGATTGTGTTTTTCAATCAGGGCAGGTTTCTTTTTGCGGGAGTCAGCTTTAATTTATTTTTCTCTGGCAATGGCATTTTGCATATCTTCAAATATTTCAAGGTATCCTGGCTTATCTTTAAAGTTTACTGGATTGCTTCGCTTTGCTCGCAATGACGGCAGGGGTTGATGCTTTCAGGCGGTCACATGGAATGCTGGAAGCTGGTTGCGGTAATGTCTGTATTGTTTGTGGTGATGTTGTAAGTCGTCATTCCCTCCCCCCTGCAACCCCCTCCCCCTTGGCAGGGGGAGAGCTTTAGCGAAGCAATTCAGACGAGTTGCAATCAGCACCTGGATTCCTGCTTCCGCAGGAATGACGAGGTGACTGTTGCGATAAGCCCTGCTGGCTACTGACAATCATCGCCGTCACTTTGACGATAGTGCGTGCTTAATTGCTCAACTGGACAGGCTTCTTTGATGCTGTAGTCCTGGTCTACTACCAGACAAGGCAGCATCTTGTTTAAACTCAGGTGTAAAGTGTTTTCGTTCTTTTGTCATGAGCCGTACCTCCATGAGTATGTGATTTCATCACCTATCACCTGGTACGGATTTATTAGACCACTACACTACTGCAAGAGTGCCTCGATATTCGTCCTGACCGCATTGAACGAGGGATTGCCCGGAATGGTATCGAGCAGGCCCACCGTGTCGCGAATACCAAACAGGTAGCGGCCCAGCAAGAGTCCGTCACTCTGGTTGGGATCTCCGCCGCTGCCATCCACGTCAAGACGACCGCTGGCGAAAGCTCCCGCAATATTCGTCGTGACCGCATTGAACGAGGGACTCCCCGGAATCGTATCAAGCAAGCCCGCCGCATCACGAATACCAAACAGGTAGCGGCCCAGCAAGAGTCCGTCACTCTGGTTAGGATCACCACCGCTGCCATCCACATCAAGACTCACCGCTGCTGTCTCCGTCACCGTCACGGTTACGGTGGCCGCCGTGACGGTACGATAGTTGGTGTCGGTACTGGTCACCGTATGCGTGAGTTGCACGGTCTCGTCGTCTGTATCAGCGTCTTCCACTCCCGTCACGGTGATGGTTTTGGCGGTATTCCAGTCGGTGGTGCTAAACATCAGTGAGGTGGGACTCACCGTCACAGCCGCAGCATTGGAATGGGTCACGCTAATCGTCACTGCTTCCGTCGGTGGGGTATTCAGGCGCAGTGTATACATGCCAGACCCGCCACGCTCATGGACTGTCAGCGTGGTGGTACTCACGGTCACGCCTGGGCCGTCGTTATCATTCAAGGTCACAGCGACGGAGTCTATCGTCACGCCACCGGCATAGTCGGCATCTGTGCTTGTCGCCGTATGCGTGAGTTGCACGGTCTCGTGGTCCGCATCTGTGTCTTCAACACCACTCACGGTCACTGTCTGGACACTGTTCCAGTTGTCTGTGGTAAATGTCAGTGAGGTGGCACTGAGGGTCACTGCAGTGGCATCGGGATTGCTCACCATAATCGTCACCGGCACGGTCGGTCGCTTGGTCAACATCAGTGTATAGGTGCCATTGCCAGCTTCGTCGACCGCCAGCGTGGTCGGACTCACGGTCACGCCCGCCGTCTCATCATCATCCACCGTCACCGCCACCGCACTTATCGTCACGGCAGCCCCATTATAGCCGGGGTCGGTACTGGTCGCCGTATGCGTGAGTTGCACGGTCTCGTCGTTCGCATCCGTGTCCTGCGCACCACTCACGGTCACCATCTGGACACTGTTCCAGTTGTCTGTGGTAAACGTCAGTGAGGTGGCACTGAGGGTCACCGCCGTGTCATCGGGATTGCTCACGCTAATCGTCACCGGTGCCGTCGGCAGGGTAGACAGGCTTAAGCGATACTCGCCGGTCTCACCTTCATTGACCGCCAGCACGTTCGGACTCACGGTCACGCCCGGCGTGTCGTTATCCGTGACACCTACGGTCACGGCGGGCGGGGTCAGCGCGGCATAGAGCGCATCGCTGCTGCGCACCGCATGGGTCAGTTGCACGCTCTCGTGGTTCGTATCAGCGTCCTCAACACCCATGACCGTCACCGTCTGCGGCATATTCCAGTTGTCCGTGGTGAAGTCCAGGCTGGACGGGGTCGCCGGACTCACCGTCGCGACATCGGCATTGAAGGTTTGCGGCAGAATGCTCACGGTCGCCGACGGGCGGGTCCCCAGTCGGATGGTATAGGTCACCGTGAGTCCCTCAGTCACGGTCAACGTAGTCGAACTCAGCGTAAAACCCGCCGTATCGTTATCTGTTATGGTGATGGTTGGACCGGGAAAACCAACCCCGTTGTAAGCTGGGTCGGCGCTGGCGATATCCGAAAAATTCACCGTCACCGTCTCATCATCTGCATTGTCATCCTCAACACCCGTCACCGTTACCGTCTGCGGGATGTTCCATTTGGGGGTGGCAAAGGTCAGGCTGATCGGACTCACGGTCGCAACACCGGCGCCGTTTGTCGAACGAACTACTACTTCAGCATCACCAAAAAGGCTGATCGGTCGGGTCGCCAACCTCACCGTAAACTCTCCAGTCCCACCCTCATTGAGCACCAGCACGGGCGGACTCACGACGTACCCCGGCGCGTCGTTATCCGTGACACGCACGGTCACGGCGGGCGGGTTCACCCCGGCATAACCCGTATCGCTGCTGCTCAGCGCATGACTCAGTTGCACGCTTTCGTTGGTCGTATTCGCGTCCTCAGCACCCGTCACGGTCACGGTTTGGGCGGCATTCCAATTGACTGTGGTAAAAGTCAGTTGCGAGGTTGCGGTCACCGCGGCATTGTCACTGGTCACGGCAATCGTCACAGCGTGCGTCGGTCGGTTATTCAAGCGCAGCGTATACTCGCCGGTCTCGCCTTCCAAGACCGCCAGCGTGGTCGTACTCACGGTCACGCCCGGCGCGTCGTTATCCGTGACATTCACGATCACGGCGGACGGGTTCACCGCGGCATAGCGCGTATCGCTGCTGCTCAGCGCATGGCTCAGTTGCACACCGCTCTCGCTGGTCCTGTTATTGTCCTCGGCACCCATCACCGTCACCGTCTGCGCCTGATTCCAGTTATTCCTGGTAAAGGTCAGCGATGCGGTTGCGGTGACAGCCGAATTGTTACTGCTCACGCTAATCGTGACCGCGTGCGTCGGTGAGGTATTCAAGCGCAGCGTATACTCGTTGGTCTCGCCTTCATTGACCGCCAGCGTGGCCGTACTCACGGTCACGCCAGCGTCGTTATCCGCGACATTCACGGTCACGGCGGGCGGCGTCAGCGCAGCATAGAACGCATCACCGCCGCTCACCGCATGGGTCAGTTGTACGCCGCGTTCGCTGGTCGCATTCGCGTCCGCAGCACCCGTCACCGTCACGGTTTGGGCGGCATTCCAGTTGATTGTGCTAAAGGTCAGGGTCGCGGGGCTCACGGTCACTGCGGCATTGTTACTGGTCACGCTAATCGTCACCGCCGCCGTCGGTCGGCTGCCCAGCACCAGCCTATAGCCGGTGCTGCTGCCCTCGGTGACATTCAGCGCGGTCGGCGACACCCGCACAACCACTACCTGTACCGGGTCGGACGTCAGGCTATCGCCCCCCGCATTCGGATAACTCGCCATCACGCGCAACCACGCGCCTATCTGTGATTGGTCTGATGCAATGGTGTAGGTGGAGGTATTATTGGTCCCCGGTGCGGCGGTAAACGGACCCGTCGAGGCGGTCGCTGTCTGCCATTCATGGGTAATGGTGCCGACATCGGTATTCGGTGAGGCGTCCGGGTCGGTGACCGCGCCCGCCGTCAGCGTGCCGCCTGTTGTGGCTGTGCCAGTGATGGGACCGATGGCACCGCGACGGCTGACCTGTACGCGATTGGAGAACAGGGTGTCGTTGAAATCCCCGCCCTGGGTCACCTGCACCCGCAGCCAGTTACCCGGGTCCGCCGCTTGCACCGTGTAGCTCGCTGCTGTGCCATTCTGGCTGATAGCTGTTGCACTGCTACAGTCTTGAGTGGCACAGCGTTGCCATTGCCAAGCACGGGCATTGACGGTCAACGTGGGATGGCTGACCGCGCCGGCGGTCAAGACATCGCCGACATTGGCCAGGGTGTTGGGGGTATTGTCCTGGATGGCACCCAATGTCGCGGGCATCGCAGCATAAAGATAGTCGTCGGTGGCACTCAGTTCACCGATGGCCTGTTTGGTCGGGGCATTCGCACTGATATTGCACAGCGATGAGCCGGATTCTGCGGTGTATTCGGTGTCGGTCGTGGTCCCCGAGCGCACCCTTAAATCACCGCTGGCGGTACATAAACTGTCCACCAGGACCACCGCGTTGTTGGCGGACGGTCGGTAATACACCATGCCCGACCCCGGGATAGCGGTCCATGAATCAAGGTTCGGACGGGCCCTCAGGACTATCTCGCCGCCGGTTACTACGAACAGTGTTCCGCTACTCGGGGTTGCCTGCCCGGTTGTGATGACTAGAGAGGGAGAAAAAGCGTACCCATCGGCGGTGGTTATAAGGAGCGTTAATTGCAGCCGACCATCGCCGTTGTTGCGGGTGAGTGTCACGCTTGTGATGTCACTACTAAGGTAATCCGTCGCATTGGTATGCCCGGCCGGGCCGTTGACGAGATAGTTATTCCAAAAGGTGTGACTCGGACGGATCTCGGTACCCCCGTGGTTGGTGGTGCCACCACCGTAGGCATTGGTACAGGTGTTGCCCGTCCCGGCATTACAGGTGCGCGTCTGGTTCTTGTCGGTGATATTCGCCGTACTCCATTCGCCCCAGCCATCGGATTGCGCCCGTGCCGCCGGGCTTGCCAATGCCGCCAGCAGGGCAACGGCGGCCATGACTGTTGTCATCCCGCGCCAAAAGCGACCACCCCGCCCCTGCGGGGCACTCCTTGTAAAGGAGGGGAGTTTGTTAGGCGGGTTCGGGGCACTTCTCCGGGGAGAGGAATGGGTCATGTTGTTTTGGGTGCTGAACCTATCCGCAGCCACGTGTGTTTTGCATTCGGTCATGGCAATGTTGAATTTGTGCGCGATGGAGCAAAGTGATTGTGGTGCGTGGTGCGTGGTGCGTGGTGCGTTAAGTCCAGGTCGTTTTGTCAACATATGTCAAGTTTCTCTCTGTCATCATCCAGATTGCGATTCCATCAATGTACCATTACCCCGCGCAGTATTAAATAAATAATATCGTGACCCACACCACACATCGCACTTCTTTGTTGTGATTGATTATGTACTGTACCGGTCGTGAACAATTCCGGCCCTTTGTGGGGGGCATATGCTGTTGTATTTGATTCACCCATCCGCCGGTTTTTCGTGCAACCGATTGAGCGCTGCAAACCGGCAGTCTTCGTGAATGTCGAGAACGCCTCTGATTCGGTGCTGTTGACCGGGCAGAATCATCCTGATGATGCCCGCGAAACTGTATGCGACTGCATCGTGTTGCGCCTGTCGCCGTCAACGCCGCAGGCGATGCCACAGTGCCGGCGCGGCAGAATGCCGTGTTGTGTACGCAACCTGTCTGCGGCAACGTGCGCGACACATTCGGTCATGGAACGGTTGACCCGGTGCGCACAGGATTCTCTCATAATGTCCAGTGTAATGGGATTTTGCTATCACTGTAAAGTACTGTCATGGCTATTTCCAAATCGCTTGCGGCAGATAATTCGATAGCAAATATTCGGGACCAGGCATCAAGATCAAACGAGTTTTATCAGGTATGTTTTTGATCGCTCAGTGGCATTTTGGGCCGACTGTAGGGGATCACCAGAGAGACTTCACCGGACTGATGGCGTGCTTTTATCGTCCTCCAGTATTCGGCGGTTAATAGTTCACCGTGAACAACCAGGAAAAGCGACCGCAGTTCATTATTCATGGAGAGAAACTTGATAAATTCTTCGGGGAACATATCGTTTTCACCGACGTAGTACCATGATTCCGGGCGTAATTCATCAATCCCATCCCTTGCCTCGGGGATATCCCGGAAATGACACTCGGTCACCAGGCTCACTTCGTCGTAGTCATAGAACAAGATACGCCGATGACGTGTGACGCCGAAATTTTTTAATACTAGATCTCCGGGGAATATATTGGTTTGCGCGAGGTCTTTAATCGCCTGGCCGTAATCGAGAATGGCTTGCTCCGCCTTGTCGCGGTCAACTTCATTAAGATATAGATTCAGTGGTCGCACGCGGCGTTCTATGTAGGTGTGTTTAATGCGTAAATTGTTGCCGACTATTTTGACGGAATCCGCCGCTTCGGCTAACAGATCATCAAGTAATTTTTTTGCAAAGCGATCAACCGGAAACTCAAGATTCATAAATTCCTGTGTATCAATCAATCGTCCTGCACGATCATGCTTGGAGACGAGTTTGTATTTATTAATGACTTCACTACGGGTAATTGTTTTGGGATAACCGAATCTGTCCCTGATTATTTTGAAAACCAGATCATATGAGGGTAATGTGAAGACTATCATGACCAGTCCCTTGTCTCCTTCGGCATGGATGAATTTATCCGAGGTTGATTGCAGATGTTCGGTAAAGATTCTGTGTCTTTCTGTCTTGCCCTGCCTGAGTCTGCCCAAAACTGTGTAGAGTTCGTCAAGCGGCTTTTTGGGTAATATCGAATGAATAAAATATACCGCGCCTATCACTGAGTTTGGATCGGCAAAATAATAGGAACGGGTATAACTGAAGACGATACTGACTTCTTCATCTGAAGTGAGTACTGCATCAATATCAATGCCTTTATCTGTATTTTTAAAGGCAATCACTATCGGCGATATGCCGTCAGGCGTGATTATTCTACCAATCAGGTAAGCCCGCGCTGCTTGATAAAAAAATGAGTCTATGAATTCAAGTCTTAAATATTCATTCTGTCTGCTGAATTTTGATTCTATAAATTGATTAACGCTTTTATTAATTGATTCGACATAGGGGACTCTGAAAGAAAAGTCATTGAGTATCGCCGTAAAAATTTTTTCTGTCGAACCCCAGAATGGATAGCGTTTTAGATTAAGGGATTTTAGTAATTCAATATCAGCAGCAAGATCGGCAGTAAAAAATTCAAGTTGCGGGTCTACGCCCACGGTGCCAAATATCCTTCTGGTGACTGAATTAAAGAAGGTTTTGATAAACCCCGCATCGGGCACTTCTTCCAGACGCCGATCAAAATAAAAGCGGATAGCATGCCATAATTCATAATCATTAATACGTTCGCCCAACAAACGTCGTAATGCGAGGACTATACGCCTGACTGACTTTTCATACAGGTCCACGCGTTCGACGATGTCCTGTTGATGACCTTGCCAGTCACGTTTCTCGAAGCGGGTTCTGGCGCGGCGCGTGATGCGATGAAATGCGTTGTTGTAGTGGACGAAACCATCATAGATGATCTGTGAGGATTGAGCGATCAGCTTTTTATCCGGCATTTGTGCCACTGTGGAAGAATCTCACATTACATGTTGGAAATCATTGCATCAGCAAACTCACTGGATTTAACTTCAGTCGCATCATCCATCATTCTGGCAAAGTCATAAGTGACAGTTCCTTGACCAATGGTTGTGTCCATCGCGCTAACGACAAGATCAGCTGCATCAGTCCAGCCCAGATAACGTAGCATCATTTCACCCGATAGAATCAGGGAACCGGGATTCACTTTATCAAGATTTGCATATTTTGGTGCCGTGCCGTGAGTGGCCTCGAATATCGCATGTCCTGTTTCATAGTTAATATTGCCACCAGGCGCAATACCAATACCCCCTACCTGTGCGGCCAGCGCATCTGAAAGATAATCACCATTCAGATTCATGGTTGCAATGACATCAAAATCCCTGGGTCTTGTCAGTACCTGCTGCAAGGTGATATCGGCAATGGCATCCTTGATCAGAATTTTCCCCGAATCCAGGGCATCTTTTTGTTCTTTATCGGCGGCATCCAGTCCATGTTCAGCCTGAGTTCGTTCCCATTGTTCCCAGGTATACGTATGTTCGGAAAAATCCGCTTCAGCAAGCTGATAACCCCAGTTTCTGAATGCACCTTCGGTAAATTTCATAATATTGCCCTTATGCACCAGAGTAACGCTTTTTCTATTATTGGCGATGGCATATCTGATCGCGGCCTTGACCAGTCTTTCGGTACCATCTTTTGATATCGTTTTGATACCGATTCCGGATGACTCGGGGAAACGCATTCTTTGATAATGGTTTGGAAACGCCTCTTTAAACAGTTCCATAAAACGGGTGTTCTCATCGGAACCACTTTCAAACTCGATGCCGGCATAGATATCCTCGGTGTTTTCCCTGAATATCACCATATCAACCAGTTCAGGATGTTTAATTGGTGAAGGCACATCGGTATACCAGCGTACCGGCCTGAGACAGACATATAGATCGAGGATTTGTCTGAGCGCAACATTAAGAGAGCGAATACCGCCGCCAATCGGTGTAGTCAGCGGACCTTTAATTGCAATCAGGTATTGTCTACAAGTATCCAGAGTTTCATCCGGTAACCAGCTACCACACAGTTGGTTGGCTTTTTCCCCCGCATAGACTTCCGCCCAATGAATCTTGCGTTGCCCGTGTGAAGATTTAGCTACGGCGGCATCAAGCACTCGCACCGTCGCCGCCCAGATATCAGGACCGATGCCATCACCTTCAATGAACGGGATTACGGGATTATCAGGTACATTTAATTTACCTTTGCCAATCGTTATCTTTGCACCTGCGGATGGAATATCGATTTCAACAGCCAAATTTAACTCTCCCGGAATCCAAAATTACAATGGAAATATGTTTTAATAGGGTTTGCCATCATCCTTGACGGATATTACATGGACTTAATCCAGCAACGGAGTCTACTATAAAATGCGGAATTCAGATAAGTATTAATTAAATTTTGACACGATAATCAGGAGAAACAACTTGCTTAAAGGCGTTGATCGAAAACTTGACAATGTTGCGGTTGCAATCCTGCTTCTGTTTTGCGTATGCAGCGCAAACGCAGAGATGTATAAATGGGTCGATGAAAATGGCAAAGTGGTTTATGGCGATAGACCAGCGTCAATTGATGCCGATAAAATCAAAAAGCAATCACATACATCGGATCCGTTGGTTGAAAAAAGACTTGAAAAACAACAGAAATTACTGAATGTTTATGAGGATGAACATGCGGAGAAAGATGTATTAAAAAAAAGCAAGAAGGAGAAAGAGGATAAGCAAAGAGAAATTTGCGAACAAAAAAAAGAAAGGTATCAGATATATAAAGATTCACGTTATTTATACAAAAAGACAGACGATCCGGCAAACCCGAAAGTTTATGCAGACGAAGAACGTAAAGCAGAGGAATTAAAGTATAAAAATTACATTGAAAAAAATTGTTAAATAACCATTGGCAGCTCACGCTAAAAGTGCAATTCACCGTCTCTGGTTATTTGTCTTTTCATGCCACTTTCACGGGGATTTCCGCGAGTTTGCCCGCTGCCCTGGAAGCGGCTTCCTGATAATTTTCGACCTCATTAAAATTTAGACATCGGTAAATATCATCGACCATATTCCTCCCCGTACGCTAAAGAATAACGAAACAGGCAACGCGGTGCTGCATATCACCACAGACATCAATGAACATTGCCAAAAATCGAATCCAAAATCCCGCATATTCCTGTTTGCTCACAAAAATAGCCGCCTGGGCAAGGGATAGCCAGAGTGAGTACTAATTTTCTGTTTGAGACTGCCATGATCTGTAACGACCAGGTTCGGTTTATTTTAAAGTCAGCATTCCGAAAGGGTGCGAGGTGATGTTCAAGTTGGTAATATTCAGATCCTCCAATGTACCGTCAGGCAATACCCTATATCCCGGTATTTTTTGATGCGCTGTATCTACAGCATAAAGGAATTGCTTATTCGGTGATAATGCCATATCGCGGATATTGGCTCTTCTTTCAGAAGATGCCGTCCTGGCAGAGATTGTTTGGAGTTTTTCAAGATTATTATTTACAGAAAACGTAAAAATACGGCCACTCCCGGAGGCGTGAATAAATTGATCATCCAATACTGTCGTCCAACAGAACGAGAAATCCCCACTAACAGATGATAAAACTCGCGATCCATCATTGGCATCCACGGACATAAGAAGTGTTTGGGAAGGTCTGCCGGGATTGCTTGTAACTACCCTCTGACTATCAGAAAACCAACTAAAGCCGAAGCCTTGCCTGGCGATTTCTGTGGTGAAAGGACTGTTATTAATCTCCTCCAAAACGTCACCCACGATTTTATAGGTGCGGAAGAGAGAAAAACCACTCATACGGTCACGATTTAAGGCTGAAGAAACACTTAGCAGTTTGCCATCAGGGGATACCTGTATATCTGCTACAAATTCGTCTTTGGATTGAAAATCCCGGCTATACAAGATATTTCCGAAACTCCGGGGATTTAAATCCAGGATAGAAATATTGGCTGCAATATCGGCATTTTCATGATTCCCCTGGCTCAATACAAAAAGTCTACTACCCAGGATATCCAGGCTGACAGGCCTTAAACCACTAGATTTTACAGTCTCTATTAATTCGAGTTTACCGCTAGATTGTCTTTGAAAAACGGCTATATCGCTACTACCTAAATTCCCTGCCACCACGAAATGCTCATTACCCCTCACTATTCCCTGAGACCGGGGAGTGGCTAAATCTTGTCCTTGTCCCTCAGTTAAAAAAGGTGAACCCTCAAGATGAGTCAGTGTTCCATCAGAGTTAATGGAAAATCAAATGACCGAGTTGTTTAGAACGTCATTCGATATCGTGTATAGAAAGCCAGACATTATTAACGCAAGCATTGATTATCTCCCTGTGCCTGAAAAAGTGTCATCGAAACCATTGTAACCTTAAAGTTCCCCCGGTTTACTATATCAATTTTACCGGGATTTCAGCAAGTTTGCCCGCTGCTTTGGAAGCGGCTTCTTGATAATTTTCGACCTCATTAAAATTTAGATAGCGGTAAATATCATCAGCCATCGGATCAATCCTGTTGGCGAATTGCATATATTCTTCGTGGTTTGGAATTTTTCCCAGGATTGCAACCACGGCAGCAATCTCTGCTGATGATAAATAGACGTTGGCACCATCACCCAGACGATTCGGAAAGTTACGTGTTGAAGTTGAGACTACTGTAGACTCGGCTTCAACACGTGCCTGATTACCCATACACAAGGAACAACCCGGCATTTCAGTGCGTACGCCGACTGCGTCATAAATATCGTAATAACCTTCATCTTTAAGCTGCTTCTCATCCATTTTGGTAGGCGGCGCGACCCATAACCTGGTCGGTATCTTTTCCCCATACTGTTCAAGTAACTTGCCGGCAGCACGAAAGTGACCAATGTTGGTCATGCAGGAACCAAGAAAAACTTCATCCACTTTAGTACCGGCAACGTCAGCCAGGGTCTTAACGTCATCCGGATCGTTCGGGCAGGCAAGAATCGGTTCCTTGATTTCGGAAATATCAATCTCGATGATTTCTGCATATTCAGCATTTGCATCCGCTGCCATTAATTGCGGATCCCTAATCCATGCTTCCATGGCCAGCGCACGGCGTTCAAGCGTACGGGCATCTCCATAATTGTTGGTGATCATCCAGCGCAGCATCGTGATATTGGAATTGAGATATTCAATAATGGGGGCTTTATCCAGCTTGATGGTACAGCCGGCTGCAGAACGTTCTGCAGAGGCATCAGACAATTCAAATGCCTGCTCAATTTTCAGATCCGGCAGACCTTCAATTTCAAGTATGCGCCCGGAAAATACATTAATCTTGCCTTTTTTGGCAACAGTGAGTAAACCCAGCTCAATCGCTTTTAATGGAATCGCATTCACTAAGTCGCGTAAGGTAACACCCGCTTGCAATTCGCCTTTAAAACGCACCAAAACCGATTCAGGCATATCCAGCGGCATGACACCGGTTGCCGCAGCAAACGCAACCAAACCTGATCCCGCCGGAAATGAAATGCCAATCGGGAAGCGTGTATGTGAATCACCACCGGTACCGACAGTATCAGGCAGTAGCATACGGTTTAACCATGAATGAATAATGCCATCGCCCGGACGCAGGGAAACGCCACCACGCGTCATTATGAAGTCCGGCAAGGTGTGATGGGTTATTTCATCAATGGGTTTTGGATAAGCTGCTGTATGACAGAAAGACTGCAGGGTTAAATCAGCAGAGAATCCAAGGCAGGCAAGATCCTTGAGTTCATCGCGTGTCATTGGTCCGGTTGTATCTTGCGAACCCACTGTTGTCATCTTCGGTTCACAATAAGTCCCGGGACGAATACCTTGAACACCACAGGCCTTACCCACCATTTTCTGGGCTAAAGTGAACCCTTTACTCGTATCTTTTGCAGGGACGGGTTTGCGAAACACATCAGTTTCTTCCATCGACAGCACTTCACGCGCACGAGAAGTCAGACCGCGCCCGATAATTAATGGAATACGGCCGCCAGCTTGAACTTCATCCAGCAAAACATCCGTATTTAGGGAAAATTCGCAGAGGGTGTCCCCTGAGTCATGGTGTTTAATCACACCCTCATGGGGATAGATATCAATGACATCTCCCATTTTCAGACTGGATACATCACACTCTATTGGCAGTGCACCTGAATCTTCCATGGTATTGAAAAAAATCGGGGCAATCTTGCCACCGAGACAAAAGCCTCCGGTGCGCTTGTTTGGCACAAACGGAATATCTTCCCCCATATGCCACAAAACCGAATTAGTCGCTGATTTACGCGAAGAACCGGTGCCCACAACATCACCGACATATACGAGCGGGTATCCCTTTAACTTTAATGCTTGTATTTGCTTGATCGGGCCGATAGTGCCCGGTTCATCCGGCGCAATACCTTCACGTTCCATTTTCAGCATGGCTTGTGCATGTAACGGAATGTCAGGACGTGACCATGCATCAGGGGCCGGTGAAAGATCGTCAGTATTGGTTTCTCCGGTGACCTTGAATACTGTAACAGTAATTTTTTCAGCCAGTTCCGGTTTGCCGGTAAACCACTCGGCATTCGCCCAGGATTCCATAACTTGTTTGGCGCAGGTATTACCTGCATCCATTTTTTCCCTAACATCATAAAATGCATCAAACATCAACAATGTGTGTGACAAACCTGCAACCGCAGTGGCTGCCAATTTTTCATCATCCAATGCATCAATCATTGGTGCGATGTTGTAACCCCCAAGCATCGTACCCAATAATTCGATTGCTTTTACCTTATCAATCAATGGAGATTCCGCTTCACCCTTGCTAACAGCAGACAAGAACGCTGCTTTGACATAAGCGGCCTGATCAACACCTGCGGGTACACGGTGGGTGATGAGATCGAGAATAAATTCTTCTTCGCCGACAGGAGGAGACTTTAACAATTCCACTAACGCGGATGTTTGTTCTGCATCCAAAGGTTGTGGCACCACTCCTTGTACAGATCTTTCATCTATATGTTTACGATAAGCACCAAGCACTTTTTCCTATCTCCTCAACCTGAATGATTTAATTTATTTTTTCGATCAATTTAGCCGTACCCGAGAATCACAATTCCACTATTGTACGCCTGGCTTCTGCATAACAACGCACTGCTAAATGTGGGCCGAGAATTATACAAGAAATACCTGCGCTGCGGGGAATGAAAGTATAGAAATTCAGTTCAGTATAGTGAAAATAGGCGAAATAAGCGTTAAATAGAAACATTTGGGAGGAAATATACACATTTGTTGAATGTTAGCAGGTAGTGTCAATGATACCACCTCCCAAGCAAATATCTTCATCATAAAACACCACAAACTGACCAGGTGTGACTGCACGCTGCGCATTTTCAAAAGTGACAGAATAATCGCCATTCTCGGCGTGTATGATTGTGCAAACCTGATTTGCCTGACGGTAACGCGTTTTGGCGGTACACTTGAAAGGCATCCCGGGTACCAGGCCGCTAACCCAATTGATATTGCAGACGGTTAATACCTGGCTATACAAGAGTTCGTGATCGTGTCCCTGGACGGCAAAAAGAATATTATTCTTGATGTCTTTTCTGTAGATATACCAGGGAGAGTCAATCGCACCCTGAACACCACCGATACCAAGCCCCTGGCGTTGTCCCAGTGTATAGTAAAAAACACCATTGTGCTGTCCGATCACCTTACCGTCCGGCGTTTGTATGTCGCCAGATTGTTCAGGAATATAATGTGACAAAAACTCTCTGAAAGGACGTTCGCCGATAAAACAGATACCTGTGCTATCCTTTTTGTTGTGCGTTTTGAATCCCGCCTTCCTGGCGAACTCTCTAACCTCGCGCTTTTCAAAATCTCCGATGGGGAGCAAACTTGATTTCAATTGCTCTTGATTAAGGCGACATAAAAAATAACTTTGGTCTTTATTACTATCCAGTCCCTTCCTTAATTGATAGTAACCATTCTCTTCCTTGATACGAGCGTAATGTCCGGTCGCAATCTTTTCAGCACCCAAGTCGATTGCATGCGTCAAAAACGCGCTAAATTTAATTTCCTGATTGCACAGAATATCCGGATTGGGGGTGCGACCACTTTTATATTCCTGCAGAAAACCACTAAATACCTTCTCCCAATAGTCATGGGCAAGATCTACCGTGTTGACAGGTATCTCAAGCTGCTCAGAGACTTGCATTGCATCTTCAACGTCAGCTTCCCATATACATCCACCGTCGGGTAACTGTTCTTTCCAATTCTTCATAAACAGACCTTCTACCGTATACCCTTGCTCTTTAAGAAGCAGAGCGGTGACCGACGAATCAACGCCACCGGATAAACCAACGATAACCTTTCCTCCAGGCATGGTTCCGATTTATGTATTTATGGATAGAGTTGCATCAGGTAAATGATGGTAAAGCAGATTCAATGGGAAAGTTTTCCCTGCAAGATAATCATTTATACATTGCAATACCATCGGGCTGCGCATTTTTTTTATATTTTGATGTATATCTTCCTTACTTAACCAAACAGCTTGAATAATGCCATCATCAAGCACTTGTTCAGGATGATGGTGATCGCAATTACCGGAAAAACAGACGCGCAGACAGGTGACATCACTGTGTTGGTTTGGATAGAGATAGATACCAACAACAGATTGAGGTGCAAATTCCCATGCAGTCTCTTCCAAAACTTCCCTTTTTACAGCATCAACGAGACTTTCATTCCTGTCGAGATGATCTGCAGGCTGATTAAAGACCAGACGGTCGTCTATGCTTTTCTCAACCAAAAGAAAGTTCTGATCACGTTCTGCAATAGCTGCAACAGTGACATCAGGTTTCCAACGCATGATTTATACAAACCGGTATCAAATAATTTATAGAATGCTATAGACGATTGTCCGTTGCACTGTTTATTGAGTATCGCATGTTTAAAAAGGTCATCATTCTTTAATTTCTGCATATCCGCGGAAATCCTGACCCTGATTATTTTTTTTCTTGTCGTTCTATCTTTGTTATTTGTGGGTCATCCCATGACCCCGTGATGGTATATTGTTTGCGTAGTATGGTGTCAATTTTTCCTGGCAAAAAATGAAAAATTTCGCTAGCCAGATACATCACCGCACCCACACCCACACCGACAGGTCCAAACAAGGCGCTGGCCACGGGCAAACTATTAGACATTTTTGGTGTAATTGTTGCAATTTGGTCATAGTCCTGATTGGCAAGGCCTGTCCTGCCGGAAATCCCAATATTTACCGAAGGACCTGACATTAACAGATTATTAGTGTGAGCATTGCCATTATCGATATCGAAGTGGCCCTCAATGTCATCAAAGGCAAGACCTTTACCAAACAGGTCGGAAAAATCCAGCGCAAGTCTTCTTGGCAAAGTTTGCAGGCTCAATAGGCCAAAAAGCCTCCCGGCCGATGGGTCGATATCCGTGAATCGGCCTTTTCCGATATTCATATGTAGATTCGCCTTGATACCACTGAGCGAGAATTCCATCGGCGCGCCTTGCCATTCGGCATCAAGCGCAAGATCTATTTTACCCTTTTCAATTGTCGTAACATCATAATTAAATGTTTCCAACATGGTTTTCATTGATGCGGCATTGAGTGTAAAACTAAAATCTGAATGTTGTTCGTTCCCGATAGTCTCCCATACACCACTTCCATTAATTGTCATGTCAGATTTGTTAAAACTCATGTTATCGACGGAAAGACCATTATTAGTCCTGGAAGTGGAAAGACTCATTTCTCCAAAATCAATATCGTCATACTTCAGATCTGATATTACAATACTAAGTGGCGGTATTACATCGGGCGTTATCTCATTTTTTTCGTTGTTATCTTCTGATTCATTTCTGGCAAGACTAAGCCTTTGGATATTTATATCGACTGGCGTGTTGTAATCCAGACCCCCAATTTTTATGTCCCCCCTGATATCTTCGGCATCTATATTCAAATGGTAATCCAGATTTTTGTTGTCGAGTTTTAAATTCACTTCAGAAAAGGTTTGATTGAATAATTGCAGGGAACCCACTTGAAGATCCATATAAACTGATTTATCCATGTCCTCCAACCCATTTTTATCTAAATTGGATGAAATCAGATTCAGCCATTCACTGGCGATCAGATGGTCAATCTCTCCCGTGATTGAAAATTGGTTATCTCTGCCACCGTGAACAGTCTTGTCACCCAAATCCTGGTCACCAAAAACCAGCGAGGTGGTGATGGATTTTTCACCGTTAATATGACTAATGTCAATTAGTCCATCAAGAATATTTGCATATTGAATATTAATTTTCTGTTTGTTTTCTTCTGGAAAATCTATTGATAACTCAAGAGGCATGCGCGGAGTGACTTTTGCAAATGGTGCGGGCAGATCAACCGAAAGTCCTTCAAGGCTTGAAGTAATGTGTAATTTTTTACCGGACATTAGTCCGCCACCCGAATCGGGACTTATTATTGATGCTTGCCACAAACATTTTCCTGTAATACGTCGTTCAATCTCTTTTTGAATTGACTTAAGAGAAGGTAGACTACGTACCAGTTGAGCACTAATTAACCGATTATCCGCGCTGCCGCTTAGTGTACTCTTCAGAGGTGAGTCATGGTCGCTTTCGAGAGTGATATGAACAGGATGGTTGAAATAATGCGCGTTTATTCCTGCTGCAAAAATCGAGTCTTGAGTAAAATCTATTGTGCCGTTGATATCCGCCAGTTCCATGCCCATATCTTCGGCATCCAGCAAGGCATCCTGTAAGTCGATAGAACCACTGACAGATATTGTTTCTGAGGACAGTGGAATATCCAAATTGAGATCAAGACCCATGCTCCCGATAATGTTTAGAGAAGGCAAATCTTTTAGTGATGCATTTTTATGTAAAGGACTGTTTCCTATGAACAGCATCACATCTTCCAGTTCACCGTTAATATGCCCGTTAATGACAATTGATTTTTCCGGATTACTTGAGGCAAGATTCGCGACGACAACAGATCCCTTGATAATTTCAGCATCGTAAATATTTCCAGAGTTAACCTCGATATTTAATGTATCGCCGTTGACAACCAATTTTGCATTAAGTTGATCGATATCAGGCCATTCTGGATCGTAATCCAGAATGGCCTCCTCTATCTCAATAAAGCCCTGAAAAACGCCTTCATTATTCCTGAATGGATAATCATGTATAGATCCCCTGAAAATAAATTCTGCAGATGGAATTTCCCCGCTGACAAGTGACTTGCCTAGCCAGTGCGTAAAATTTTCCGGTATATTGACGGGAAGATAACTGGCGGCTTCGTCGATCTGCACGTTTGACAGACCAAGTAACATATCAACAAAAGGCGGTTTTCCGTCATGATAAAATGTCAGATCACCCTTTAACTGTAGATTGAAATCCTGAGTATGAGTATCTAATAGATGTGTGCTTACAAGTAGATTGTGATTCTTGAATTGCCAGTTTAATTGCGTGTCCAATTCATGAAATATCAATGGGCGAGCAAAAACATCATTGAGTTCAACCTCAACGACACTGGATGCAAGGCGTAACTTTCCCTGACGTTGGGTGCCCTCTATATATCCACTTAATCCTTCAATCTTAAGCGAATGGTTACTGGATTGAGATCCCAGTTGTGAAAACCCGGACTCAATATATAAATTTTCAGAAGGCTGAAGTGTCGGATCATACTGAATCAGACTATTCTGCAGATTACCGGTGAATTCAATATCTTTTATCGGTAAAAATTTATCCGACAAATCCGGAAAGACTTTGAGAAAAGTATCAACGTCATCAAGCTTGAGATAGCTGGCATTTGCAATATATCTGTATTTATCAGATTCGTGATCGTAAATTTTTTTAAAAGAAACTGCCGTCTCCGGCCATACACCATTGGGAGTGACCAGTTTTTCAATATCGAGCATGAATTCAATGCCTGTGTCAACTCTTCTAATTGCGTAAAAATCACCTGCAAGATTATTGATATAAACTCCTGCATCATTATTTTCGAACTTTACCTCTTTGAGATTAACCTGACCTTTTACCTGCCGAAGTATGGCTTTATTCCAGGTACCCCACAGTTTTATATCACCTTTGCCTTCATATTTTTCAGCATCAAGTGTCTCCACTTCTGCAAACAGCGGTAAAATATTGATATCCCTGCCTTGAACATATACTTTGCCAGCCCATTCCGGTGTCAAAACATTGCCGTGAACATCCAGAGCAAAATTTATCATATGTCCGTAAAATTCAGGCAATATTGCCGTTCCTTCAATTTGGGTGCGGTAGTCATTGTTTTTTATCTGCAGCGACGCATTGGAGAGTAATAACGGATTGTCATTTTGCACCATACCGAACAATCTGATTTGTGCTTTTTTTATCAACATGTTTTTCTGTGCAAGAAACCACTTGGCCAGAACATCGTTACTCATGTGCGCATCCTTGATATCGGCGGATGAGTCTTTTGCGACAGTGATAGAGCCATCATGTCGACGTGTTAATGCAAGCTCCAAATCAGAAACAGTAATTGCTTCCGGCGTAATTTCATTTCTGACCAGACTTTTGACAAGATTAATGCTTATGAGTACCGAATCGACATCCAGAATTTGTTCATTTGAGACAGGGTCAAAGATACTGATTTGATGTAACTGTATATTGGGATTCCAGCTATCCCAATCAGCATCGATATTTGATATCACCACAGGGTAGTTCATATACTCACTGAGCCAATCCTGCGTCTGCTGACGATAGCCATCAATTCCAGGGAGTGCCAAACGAACAACGGTAATAATAATTGCAGATGCCATAACAACAAATGCAAATGCATACAGTGTAAATTGATAGAGTCGACTAATGAGTTTTTTAAGCATTACGGACGAATCAAAGCAAGACAATGTCGTACTGATCTTGAATGTAAAGAGATTCCACCTGTAATGAAATGGGCCTACCTATAAATTCCTCCAGTTCTGTCACACTGCTTGATTCTTCATCCAGCAACATATCTACAATTTCTTGAGATGCCACTACAAGTAATTTATTGGCCTCAAATTGTCTGACTTCACGCATAATTTCACGAAATATTTCATAACAAACTGTCTCGGATGTTTTAATAAAACTTCTTCCCTTACAAGTTGGACAAGGCTCACACAGCGTATGTTCAAGACTCTCCCTGGTTCGTTTTCGTGTGATCTGCACCAAACCAAGTGAAGTGAGTTCGCTCATGGCTGTTCTTGTATTGTCCCTACCCAGATTCTTATCCAGCGTGCGCATTATTTGTCGGCTGTATTCTGCATCTTGCATATCTATAAAATCAATAATGATAATTCCACCGAGATTACGTAAACGTAATTGTCTGGTAATCATTTGTACAGCTTCAAGATTTGTTTTATAGATTGTTTCCTCAAGATTTCCTCTACCAACAAAGGCACCTGTATTGACATCTATCGTTGTCATTGCTTCCGTTTGATCAATGATCAGATAGCCACCAGATTTTAGTTGTACCTTTTTTTCGAGTGCTTTCTGAATTTCATCTTCAATTGAATAAAGATCGAGAATAGGATGCTCACCGGTGTAATACTCAATCCGGCTCAAAAATTCCGGAATAAATTGCTCGGAAAATTTCATTACCTTTTCGAAGGTCTCTTTTGAGTCAATACAAATTCCCTGAATATCTGCGTTAATCAGGTCTCTCATGGTACGCATGACCAGAGGCAGATCTTCATGGACAACGCCGGGGGGATAAGTTTCTCCCGCACGAGCAAGGACGGAGTCCCATAATTTATGTGAGAAGTCTATATCATGAAATATATCTTTCTCGGAAATTCCTTCTGCGGCTGTTCTGACGATGAATCCTCCCTTCCCTGACCATGTCTGATCTTTCCCGGTATTTGGCGATGTGGTGATCGAATTATTACCTGCAACGATATCTGGATTTCTCGATTTATAACTTGATACAATTTCGCGTAGGCGTTCACGCTCCGCTCCATCCTCAATGCGTTGAGATATCCCTACATGTCGTTGTTCTGGAATAAATACAAGATACCTCAACGAAATTGAAAGTTTGGTTGTCAGACGGGCACCTTTGGTACCCAGAGGATCTCTGACTACCTGAACCATAATTTCCTGTCCTTCGCACAATAACGACTCGACAGCGGGTTGTTGTATTGAGTCATCATCAGTTGTTGCGGATGTATCGCTCGCAGTTGTAATATCTGAAATGTGTAAAAAACCGGTTCGTTCGAGTCCGATGTCAATAAAAGCGGCTTGCATACCTGGCAATACACGAGAGACTTTACCTTTGAATATATTTCCGACCAAGCCCGATTTCCGGGATCTTTCGATGTAAATTTCTCGTAGAACACCGTCTTCCACTACCGCAACACGGGTTTCTTGAGGGGTAACGTTGATTAAGATTTCTTCGCTCATCTCATGATCTTCTTATTCTGGTTTAAGAAGTTCCGGTAACTTGTATTTCTGCAAGAAAATTATAACTGATAAACTGGACACATGATAAAAAGCGCGGAAACTGAATGAAATATAAATAATAAGTTTGGAATCCTGTTTATTCATCTACTGACGATGATAGATTTGCTCTCCATTGAGCTGAGGGCTCTACCACCGAATTATCCGAAAAGCCACGTCGCAAAAAAGCTGAATCCTTTGGAGACCATAAAGCTGGACGTGATTTCAACAACTAAGATTGGTCGCTGACCAAATTTACGGCAAACAACCGATAATCCTGCTGTCAGACACCGGATTGAAATCCTGGCGGAAGATACCTGACCTGACTTGCTGTACGAGTAAAAATACTACCGGAGAATTTAATAAAACCAATTAACAGGATCCGCAACATGAGTATCGGTTGAAAATTGACTCAGACAAAGTCTATTCGATACTTAGAAAATCGCCATCAGAATCATCATAATCTTCATCACCAAAGATATCGTCATAACTCTCTGTGGGTGGATTACCGTCATATATCAGATTTTCACGCTGCTGCAGATAGGCTTCACGCGTGAAAGAGTAAGGCTCAATGGCAGCCTCATCACGGATATTCGTTGCTTCCAGCAAATTTGCTCTGGTATTGACGATATTAAGAACGGAAACCGGGAATAGTACGGCACCAGTAATATAGTTGAGCGGATTCAACAAGCTGCTTGTTGCAATATCCGGGGCATTGCGAAGCGTATTCGGACCAACGAAAGGCAAGTACAGGTAAGAACCCTTGCCTACACCCCATACAGCCAAGGTTTGTCCAAAATCTTCATCATGTTTTTCCAGCCCCATCGACGTTGCTATATCATTCAAACCCGCAAACCCAACGGTAGAATTGACAATGAAACGCATTACATCAGATAAGCCCTGGACGAACTTCCCCTGTAGAAGAGAATTAAGGATGACATTGGGGTAGGTCAGGTTATCAAAGAAATTCGTGATGCCTGACCTGTAAATTTCGGGCACATACTTGGCGTAAGGTTCCACAATTGGTTTCATCATGTGCCGATCCATAACCTCGTTGAAGTTAAATGAAACTCTGTTAACCGGTTCCAATATATCGTTGTTGCCCGCAGATCCCTTGCTCTGCGTCGACGCACAACCCGACCCGACAACAACAACACAAAGTGCAATAATTATATGTAAAAATCTGATATTCATGATCCTGTTTTGACTACTTGAGATTATCCAAAACTTCCTCAGTGACCGATTATAATCGAAAATTCCACGATGCCCCATACTTCATGCCTGTGCACTCTCAAGCTCTCTTCCTACTCTATCATTTCCGCAACTTTTTTCTCGATATCTCTGACCAGTTCTTCATAGCCATTTTTCTTAATGATGGCCGAATACTCAGCACGTTTCAATGATAAATCATTCACGCCATCAGCGATAACGCTGATAATGTACCATTTACCAGCGTTTCCATGCATCAGGTAATCAAGGCTGACCGCACTGCCATCTGTACCCTGAATTTCGCTACGCACCAGAAATCTGCCTTTTTTCAGTGGTGCCACAGTCTTTACTTCAAATATCTCACCACTAAAACCATTAAACCTTGATGCATAGGTGGCGATACTTTGCTGATTAAAAAGGTCGATAAAAGTTTCTTGTTGCGCTTGCGTTAAATCTTTCCAGTAACGACCCAGAATAACCTTGACTATAGCGGGTGTGTCAAAGCTTGCAGTGACGACAGGTTCCAGTTTTGCGTAACGCTCGGCGAAACTCAGCGAATCTCCCGCCTGCATTACTTCCAATAAACCTATATGCAATTGCTCAATGATTTCAACGGCCTCATTCTGCACTGCACCGGATGTATCTTCTATCATTTCTCCGGTTGTCGCCGAAGAACTGAAAATGAGAAACATCGAGAAGACCAGCAATCGCGCTAACAGAACCGAGAGGCCGTATCCATGATACTTATCGTCGCACAGGACCATAGAATAACTCCTTGTGTTTACATGTGGCTTTGGGAATACAAAATATGTGTCTTGATATTAAGTTCAGATTGCATCCGGTGCAATGTGTCAGGAACTGTATTGTCGTTGTTTCCACGAAGTCCCTGTTCCAGGGTCCATAATTTCCCACTCCATCCATCAGGCAAGGGCTGGCCTGCAATGATTTTGAGATTACCGAGACCTGTTTTGCGCACGATCCCTGAAGCGTCATCGTCTGATTGATCGTCGATTAAAACAATTTTCAGGGATTCATCCTGTAATTTTAAAGCGACCAGCGTTTCGGCGATAACTTCCGCTTCATTTCTTGCAGGGATCAATACGGTAATTTGGGACAGATCAAGCTTCCGGCAATCATCTGCCACGGCTTCGAGAAATTCACACGTGCTCCATGGGTGCCAGGGCAAGCACAAAACCAGGCTCCAAATGAATAAGCCCGGCAGAGTCCACAGGAGCCATTCCATCAGGCTGCGCCCACCACCATTAACTGCAAATCTCTAGGCGACTTCTTTTTGCGAGCTGCAGGATGCTGTCGGTCGCATGTGAACAATATTTTCAGTGGCGATTACAGGTTGATCTTTGTACAAGACGGGCAATTCCGGTGCCATCGGCCCATCTGTCTCGGGGCCTTGAATGGCAACTTTCAATGCTTTCAGCGGATGTCTAAAGGTATCGTCAATCGCGGATCCTTCAAAGCCGCAGTGTACCATGCAGTTGGCGCATTTAGGGTTGCGTCCTTTACCGTAATTATCCCATACGGTTTCCGCCAACATACCTTTAAATGATGTGGTATAGCCTTCGTCGACCAATAGATAACAGGCTTTTTGCCAGCCAAAGACATTTCTTGTTGGATTAGCCCAGGGTGTGCACTGATAACTTTGATTGCCCGCAAGAAAATCAAGATAGAGTGGAGATTGATTGAAGCGCCATTTCAAATTCTTCCCGAGCTTGAATAAATCGCGGAACAGTTGCCTGGTCTCCTGATTTTTCAGAAACGACTCTTGATCAGGTGCGTGTTGATAGCTGTAGCCTGGAGAAATTGTAACGCCTTCAACACCAAGCGCCATTACCATGTTCATGAATTCCGCTATTTCACCGGCGGTCTCACCCTGAAATAGCGTGCAATTGATCGTTACGCGGAAACCCCTGGCACGGGCTTGCTTTATGACTGCAATACATTTTTTGAAGACACCCTTACGACAAACAGAGTTATCATGCCGCATTTCATCGCCATCCAGGTGAATCGAAAAAGTCAGGTAAGGCGACGGAGAATAATCTTCCATGCGTTTCTCCAATAACAATGCATTGGTACACAGGTATACGAATTTTTTTCTGTCAACAAAGCCGCGCACAATCCGGGCCATGTCTTTGTGAATCAGAGGCTCGCCACCAGCGATTGAAACTATTGGGGCACCACACTCATCAATGGCTTCCATGCACTCATCATAGCTCAAACGCTTGTCCAGTATTTCTTCCGGATAATCAATTTTGCCACATCCGGCACAAGCGAGATTGCACCTGAACAAAGGTTCGAGCATTAATACCAACGGGTACTTCCCTGTACGGCGAAGTTTTCGGCCGATAATATACTTCGCAATTCGATACTGCTGTATGAGTGGGACGGCCATGTTCAACTCCGGTTATTATTCTTTCTGGGGATGCCGCATTCTGCCTTAAATGGCTTGCAAAATGAAGACTTTAAAAAATTTAGGGCGGTAATTCTTGCCAAAATGTAATTTTTATTACGCTTAATTTTTGTAATGCGGTTTAATGTTGTTGCAAGGTAAATAGGACAACTAAATAATGCGGGACGCCAGGTGAATGTAAGTTTGGATTGGGCTCGATAAAATAATAGAATCAGGCAATAGGCCAATGATCAGGTATGACGATAAACACACCATTATTAGATAACATCAATAGCCCGGCTGATCTGCGTAGATTGCCGGAATCAGATTTGGAAGCATTAGCAGGCGAATTACGTGATTTCCTGCTTTATTCGGTCAGCCAAAGTGGAGGCCACTTCGCCGCAGGCCTGGGCGCAATCGAACTCACGGTCGCACTCCACTACCTCTACAATACCCCCGATGACAATCTGGTGTGGGATGTCGGTCATCAAGCGTACCCCCATAAAATATTAACGGGTCGAAAAGACAGGATGCACACCATTCGTCAATGGGGGGGACTGTCGCCTTTTCCAAAACGAACAGAAAGCGAACATGATGCCTTCGGCGTAGGCCATTCAAGCACCTCCATTAGTGCCGCACTGGGTATGGCCATTGCTGCCAGACAAACGGGTAGCGGGAGGAAATCAGTCGCAATCATCGGCGATGGTGGACTGACGGCGGGTATGGCGTTTGAGGCGTTGAATAATGCGGGCGATCTGGGCACTGATCTACTGGTTATTCTGAATGACAACAACATGGCTATTTCGCCCAATGTCGGCGCATTGTCGAATCGATTCGCCCGGATTATTTCGGGAAAGCTCTATAAAACCGTCAAGGATGGAAGTAAAAAAGTCCTCTCAAAAGTTCCCAATGCACTGGATATTGCACGTTATGCGGAAGAACATGTAAAAGGTTTGTTAACACCCGGCATTCTCTTTGAAGAATTCGGCTTTAACTATATCGGTCCCGTTGACGGTCATGATTTACCTGCATTGCTTTCGACCCTGAAAAATATAAAACAACTGCAAGGCCCGCAATTTCTACATGTCATCACTCGAAAGGGCAAAGGTTATGCCAGAGCGGAAGCCGAACCGATTAAATATCATGGTGTCACGGCATTTGATCTCGCGAAAGGTATTACGCCATCCGCAAAACCATCAACACCGACTTACAGCCAAATTTTTGGTGACTGGATTTGCGACATGAGCGAGATGGATGAGCGCGTTGTTGCCATTACACCTGCCATGCGTGAGGGCTCCGGCCTGGTTGAATATGAAAAAAGATTTCCCGATCATTATTTTGATGTAGGCATCGCAGAACAACACAGTGTTACCCTCGCCGCCGGTATGGCCTGTAATGGTTTGAAACCTGTTGTTGCGATCTATTCCACATTTCTGCAGCGTGCCTATGATCAATTGATCCACGATGTCGTCGTACAGGATCTACCGGTGTTATTTGCGATAGATCGTGCCGGTCCGGTTGGAGCAGATGGTCCAACACACAATGGTTGTTACGATATTTCTTTCATGCGTTGTCTACCGAATATGGTCATCATGACCCCCGCAGATGAAAATGAATGTCGTCAAATGCTTTATACCGGCATCCAGATTGATGGGCCTGCCGCAGTACGTTATCCAAGAGGTGGAGGCACGGGTGTAAAAGTGGCGAAAAAAATGACGGCTTTACCCATTGGCAAGGCGGAACTTAAAAGACAGGGGGGAAAGGTTGCTATCCTTTCTTTTGGTGTGACTCTGGAATTTTCCTTGCGGGCAGCGGAAGAACTGGATGCCACCGTTGTAAATATGCGTTTCGTCAAACCAATAGACGAGGAAATGATACTGAAAATGGCTGCCGGTCATGAACTGTTAGTCACGGTAGAAGAGAATGTTGTCGAAGGCGGTGCCGGAGAAGCCGTAAATCAGATACTTGTCGGTCACGGCTTGACGCAAGCAATCGTTAATTATGGTTTGCCGGATCGCCTGATCCAGCACGGATCAAGAGAAGATATGTTGAATGATGTGGGCATGAACAGGGAGGGATTAATCGATTTCGTCCGGCATCATTGTAATGATATCGAGTCAAGTGCCAGAATCAAGGGCATTTAAATAAACCCTCACTCCATTACAATTCTGGATATCCACTCATCCTCAGCCAACACCCAGGCAAGGTGAAAGCGTAAAAGAAAGTGGATCTTACCGCTCTCCATGCAGTGAACGGCCTGTATAAGTATCCATCCCGCAAAACCTGAAATAAATCAATTCTTTCCTGATATGAGTCGTGATATAAATTTCGTTCGTTAAACCGTCAATAAATCAAAAGACAACAACCATGCTACAAACACCGATACTCACGGAACAGAATCTCAAAGATTATGAGCGGGATGGTTTTGTCGTTGTCCGCAGCGCTTTCAATGCCGCAGACATGGCGAAGATAGAGCGATGGACGGTTGAGTTGGCTGCACTGCCTGAAGAATCCGGAAAACAATGGGTTTGTCATGAACAAAGTGGAATCAACCCGGATGAAAATTCAATCTGCAGATTGTCGCGGGACACAGGCATGACGGTCTCTACAAGGAATGGGAACCACTCACTAAAGAAAACATGCAAGACATGAAATTTGTTCACTGCCCTACCAAACCGGGAGATATAATAATCTTTGATTGTTACACGCCACATTCGTCAGATCCCAATATGAGTGATAAAACGAGACGTCTGTATTACGCGACTTATAATCGTGCATCAGCGGGCGATTACATGCAACAATACTACGCTGACAAATATAAAAATTACCCACCCGACATTGATCGTGAACAGAATAAAGAGTACATATTCAGGGTTTAGTCACGCGACCAAAAACACTTGGAGGATATTATGAAAAAACGACTTCTGCATACCATGCTTCGTGTAGGTGATCTGAATCGCTCGATTAATTTCTACACTAATGTCCTCGGTATGAAACTTCTACGTAAATCGGATAATAGTGAATACCGATATACTCTGGCATTTGTCGGTTACGAAGATGAATCCGAAGGGGCTGTACTGGAACTCACACACAACTGGGATACCGGCGAATATGAACTTGGCAATGCTTACGGACATATTGCCATCAGTGCCGATGATATCCATGCAACTTGCGAGGAAATAAAAAACGCGGGAGGCGAAATCATGCGTGCACCGGGACCTGTCAAGGGCGGTACTGTTGAAATCGCTTTTGTGAAAGATCCCGATGGTTATGCCGTTGAATTGATCAACTCAGTTCATGTAGGTCAGGGATAAAACAAACAAGCCCGAGTATTTTTATTCACTGCGGCTAGTGAATATTGCCAGAGCCTTCAGGCTCCCGAAGCTGTTGCATATTCCAGTTGGCCACGACAAGACCCTGAGACAGCAGATTATGGAAGATGTAGAGCAAGGCATCATTTAGATTCAATGTAATGCCTTGCCCATTCTCCGGTAATAATTGTAAATTCAAAATCTTGTCTTCGGTCATGTTTGTTGTAATACCAAAGCCCAATATACCTTTTTCCCCCAGCGGATAATTTTTCGCACTCTCCTCAAATGACTTTTCCAAAGCGCCGCCCTTGATCATATCGCTTGTTTGCAGCCTTGAACTCAATGTCGTCATGCCCCCGAACTCGTTGATACTTTTATCAAGAATATCCATCAACAAACCGGCATAACGACGTGTAAACCAAACCCTGTATTCATCACCATTTTGAGTAGTGCTGCGCATCAACAAGCGATCTTCCTTGTCTATATAAGCGATATTGATCTGATGTAGTTGATCAGTCATATTATTTTCGAATACCTTTTAATCCCTGAAATGTGATGTTCATAACATTTTCAATCCTGTGGTGTCAGGATACCCTGTAAGTCATTCAAGAATCGAGTAAACTTTAGTCGGATATCATCAATCTACACCAGGGAACCATGATGACTGATAAAGATACAATACGGAAAGAACTTGCAGAAATGCTGGACGAACTCACTTCCCAACTCAACAGAATTGAGGAAGATATTCGCCATCAGGAATCTCCAGTGAATACCGATTCTGTCGAGCAAGCGACTGCATCCGCAAATGACGAAGTCCTGCACCCGTCTGCAAGCAAAATCAATGCGACAATCAAGAATATCAAAAACACCATGAGAAGAATGGAAGACGGCACCTACGGTTTCTGTGCCGTCTGTGGTGCTGAAATTGTGGAAGAACGGATAAAAGCATTACCCTGCGCGGACATATGTTTTGCATGTGCGGAAAAATAAACTTCACGATTGACATACCTATTCCAGATCAAATTTGAATTCTTTTGCCATCAAAATTTGAGCGTCTGTAATATCAGTAAATAATTTTTCATCCTTTTTCAATAAATTGTTGAGTGTCACTTCAATTTCTTTTACATCCGTTTCCGGGACTGAATTATGTGATGCTATATGATCGACGATGGCATCGTATGCCGCAATAACACCGATACCGTTGTCCAGGAAATTAACAAATGCAGTATGGAACGCATCACATGTTTCGTAATCAGGAACAGTGATCTGACCGGTTCCAGTGATGATATCACGATGTGCTGCATCAAATGTATTCAGTGCTTCACGCATTTTCTCAATATCAACGGCTTCTCCCGCGTAATATTGATTCAGATGGTTTACAACCGCTTCGTGCAGATTTTCTTCGTAATCAAGCAAGGTAATCATACTGTCATTATAGGCGACCACCCTATCCTGTATTTTCCCCCAATACCAATACCCGGTTGCGAATAGAATAACAACAAGGAAAACAATGACAATCGAGAGTATGGTTTTCATATTCCTTTTTCCTGACGAAGTGTGTTTTACAACCGCTCTGTACAGTAACACGCAGCAACCGAATACAGGTTCCCTTTTTATATTAAATACCAAACACCGGACTCTTGCAGTATCTCTTCCATCTATATCTGATGTGATCAATAACCGTGATAAAAAATAAACAGGCCACCTGTAGAGGGCGCATGAATAAATCTGCCTTCCCCAACGTATATACCGGCATGTGATTCCTGTTCCGATCAAGGTTAAAGAAAATCGCGGCTCCCGGTTTCAGTTCAGATTTAGACACAGGTTGTGTCGCCTCATAATTGTGTAACAGATGTTCCTGGAACACCGATACCGGCGTGCAGATGCGAGTACTCAACCAATCCACTACAGTCAAAACCTGATGGATCAGCACCACCATAAGATATGCCGTGTCCAAAACACTGCGGGCATTAGCAACAATTTTTCGCCTGTATCATCGGCATCATCCAAATGTTTTCCGGATATGATTCTCCAGGGTACGGGTGCTGTATTCGACGACCGGTACTTGAGGCACACCTGAACAACCGCTTAAACCGGCAAAAATACCATGAACAATACAGGTGAACTTCTCATCACCGGACAAATTTAATAACCCTGATCCATTATTTTAACAACAAGGGATTACAGTTTTTTATTTGCACATCACCCTGCAACAGATTGCCTCTGGAATATTCGCTGAAATGACAGATATTGGTTTCGGGATCGTAATTTTCTATCCATAGATTCTCATCTTTCCAGGTTGCATGAATGTGCCTCTGTCCATCCGGGACGGATACCGACATTACACCACCCCATTTTTTGACAAACATTTGTTGGAAATGGAAATAATAAGCACCCCAACCAATGATCCAAAGCATGGTGGAAATCACAAATGTCGCCTTCCATGCACCCATCCGCAACCCAACAAAAAAAACCGCCACGGAAATCAACGCAATCACCGCGAACCAGTAGGCATAAGTAATCATTCTTTAAATTTTTCCCGAATATTTATAATTCCGGTTTTTTTAATGATTCCTGGTTGTACATACAGCACGGACAGGATCAATCGCAACCGGTGACTGTTGCAAGCAATACGTTTTAAATCATTCGATATGATCCACGAGACGCTATCGCGATTGCCATGCAGGATAGTCGGATATTACATTCCATCATGCCGATTTCAAATGATTAATACAGGCAGTGGAGTGAAAGACGCCATATAGTAATGCGGACAAATTGAATGAATGCAAATGAAGTGCTGCAACCGAAACGCAATCTCCATCTCCACCATCGTATCGCCCGATCTCCGCTTTCCTTTACTGCAACACAAGCATCGCAATACCCCGGCCGCTTACCGCAAAAGCGCCTCGATATTCGTCGTTACGTCACTGAACGATGGGTTACCCGGGATAGTATCAAGCAAGCCCACCTCATCACGAATACCAAACAGATAGCGGCCTATCATCAGACCATCACCCTGATTCGCAGTACCGCCGCTGCCATCAACATCAAGACGACCGCTGGTCACACCGCTTGCAATACTCGTCGTTACGTTGTTGAACGATGGACTCCCCGGAATCGTGTCAAGCAGGCCCACAGGGTCACGAATACCGAACAGGTAGCGGCCTATCATCAGAGCGTCACTCTGATTCGCAGTACCGCCGCTGCCATCAACATCAAGAGTAAAATCATTATCTGTCACGGTCACAACCACGGCGGCCGGTGTCAGCGCAGCATAGCGTGTATCGCCGCTGCTGACCGTATGCGTCAGGCTGACTTGCTGGTTTTCTGTATCAGCATCTTCAACACCGCTCACCGTCACGGTCCTGGCCGTGTTCCAGTCGGTGGTGGTGAAGGTCAGCGTCGTGGTCGCAGTGACCGCATCGGTATCAGCACTGCTCACCGCAATCGTCACAGCGGCATTCGGCGGGTTATCCAGGACCATGGTGTAGGTGCCCATGCCGCCTTCGTTGATGTCCAACATGGTCGGCGTCACCGTCACACCCGGTGGTCTATCATCATCTGCGACGGTGACGGTCACGTCTGCAGCGCCAGTTAACAACCTGGCATAGTTTGAGTCCGTACTTCCTGTCTGATACCTCAGACCCACTCGCTCATTGTTCGCATCGGCATCCGCTTCCGCCCGCACTCTCAGGGTCCGCAGCGTGCTCCAGTTCATCGCGGTAAACGTCAGTGACATGCTATCTTCGGGATTAGCGCTGCTTCTGGGCGGGACCACCAGACCCACGATACTGGCGTCGTTAGTTCTCAGAAAAAAGGACACATTGTGAGTCGGTCGGGTATTCAAGCGGACGGTAAAATCCACTGTATCGCCCTCAGTCACGGTCAACGCCGTGCTGCTGAACGTCACACCGGGTGTCGCATCGTCGTCTCGCACAGTGACCGTGATGTCTCTGTTGTCAGTAAGCGAAGGAGACCTTCTATAGTCTCGGTCGGCACCAGCCAGCCTGACTCTCAGGCCCACGGTTTCGAAGCTCATATCACTGTCCTCTATCGCACGCACCGTCAGGGTCTGCGGCATGTCCCAGTTGCTGCGGGTGAACCTTAGAGCCGGACTCACGGTGACGGCTTCCGTATCATCACTTTCCATGGTCAAGGTCACATGTGATTCAATCCCTATTGCCGAGGTGTCGGCCTGTCGGGTATTCAGTCGGGCGGTGAACGTTGCGGTACTGCCTTCATCAATCGTCAAGGCGGTGGTGCTGAACGTCACGCCAGGGGCATCATTATCGGCCACGGTGACAGCCACAGTAGACGTGGTTCCATTGTAGTCCTGGTCCCCGCTCGACGGTGCCAATCCCAGGCTTAACCGCTCGCTGTCCGTATCACTGTCCTCTACCGCACTCACCGTCACGGTCTGCAGCGTATTCCAGTCGTCGTCGGTGAAGCCCAGACGGGCCGGACTCACGGTGACGGCAGTCTCATCGGGACTGGAGACCGCAATATCGACAGGGGCGGTCGGTTGGGTATTCAGCCGAACGGTGAACATCGCGGCATTCCCTTCACTCATGGTCAGGGCGGTGGAACTGAACACCATGCCGGGCATCGCATCGTCGTCTCGCACGGTCACCGTGGCAAAGTTACGAAGATTTTGATTATAGTTCAAGTCACTACTGAACGTAGACACTCTCAGATTCACGTTCTCGTAGGACTCATCATCATCCTGTTCCGCGACCACCGTGAAGGTCTGCAGCTGGTTCCAGTTCATCGTGGTAAACACCAGTTTCGTGACTATGCTCGGAGGCGCTGGAAGGGGCTGCAGGCTCACGGCATCGGAATCGTTAGTTCTCAGAAACATGCTCACATTGGCGGTCGGCTGGGTATTCAGTCGGACGGTGAGCATCGCGGTACTCCCTTCCGTCACCGTCAATTCGCTGGTGCTAAATGTAAAGCCCGGGCTTTGCGCAAACACCGGACTCGTGCAGAAAACCGGTCCAAAGATGCCCAAAAGTAGTCGCACAAAAAAATAACGCACTGCGTTAAAGATACATATTGCCGCCCGCTCTAAAATTGTTTTATAACCCATCCAGAGTATCACGCCACAAAACAAAATCTACAGTCATATAATGAGCCGCGCACTCCGGGCACGGACGCAGGCGGTGGTGCAACGCAGGGAGCAAACATCCGGGAAATGCGACAACTCAACGTCTTGGCGAAAAGACGCATGAGGATGTTAGCTGCATTTGGACTCGCCGCAGTTAAGGCAGGTCATGCACCCATCCATCAAGACCATCGCCCTGGTGCTGCACTTCATGCATAAGCTGGCGCCGTCCGGGAAATTTTGCGGAGACTTCGCTTCCGCATCTTGCAACGTACTTTCATATTCCGCACGTTTTTCATCAATCAGTTGTTGCTGATGCTCATCCAGACCTTCGTCTTTTAATAATCCAATCATGCGTAAATGACTTTCAAGCACATCTCCAATCTCTGCCACCAGTGAAGGCATGAACTTGCCGCCTTTTTTGAAATAACCACCGCTGGGATCAAACACGGAGCGCAATTCTTCAACCAGAAACGCAATGTCGCCGCCTTTTCTGAACACCGCTGATATAATTCTTGTCAGTGCCACAATCCATTGGAAGTGATCCATGTTCTTTGAATTGATAAACATTTCAAATGGACGACGCAATTCATGCTCTGTACCGGAATTGAGCACGATGTCATTCACCGTTACATACAAGGCGTGATCGGACAAGGGTGTGCTGATCTTGTACGTCGACCCCAGGAGCATTTCCGGGCGTTCAACTTTTTCATGCATCTGCACAACATTGGTTTGTGCCGCGATTTCCGCTTCAGCCGCCTGCGTATCGCCTGTCTCTGCGCCTTCCTTAACAACTTCAAATCCGACAATATCATGCGTAATTTTCGTCACCATACCTGACTTGTATCCACTCACAGCCCTCACCATCAGAACTTGCCGTAGAAACCCTCCTTCAGTGCATCAAAAAGATTCGCGGCGGTATGTATCTCACCATCGTAGTCCACTTCTTCATTACCTTTTAATTCGACCGTTTCACCATTGTCGAGTGTAAATTTATATCTCGTTTTTTCCAGATCGTCTTCTTTCACCAGTACGCCCTGAAAAGCCTCCGGATTAAACCTGAAAGTCGTACAGCCTTTTAAACCCTGGTCATAGGCGTATTCGTAAATATCCTTGAATGCATCAAAGGCAAAATTCGTCGGAACGTTCGCCGTCTTTGAAATCGACGAATCGATCCACTTCTGTGACGCCGCCTGAATATCGACATGTTGGGCCGGTGTCACATCGTCTGCTGCAATAAAGTAATCCGGCAAGGCGTTTTCCCCGTCTTCAGCGTTCGGCATGGCATCAGGATTCACCAAATCGCGATAGGCCAGTAGTTCATAAGAGAAGACATCGACCTTGTCTTTGGTCTTCCTGTTTTCACGAATGACGTTACGCGAATAATGATGCGCGAAGCTGGGCTCTATACCGTTACTGGCATTATTCGCCAATGACAGCGAGATGGTACCGGTCGGCGCGATGGAATTATGATGCGTGAAGCGAGCGCCCACTTCCTCCAGTTCCTTTACCAACTCAGGCGCGACCTCAGCAATGCACTGCATGTAATGACTGTATTTGGCATGCAGAACCTTGCCTTTCACTTTATCACCAATCTTGAAGCCATCGTCTTTCATGACCGGGCGGCGACGTAACATTTCACCAGTGACGGTGAATTCTTCATCCATGACAGGTGCCGGACCTTTCTCTTTGGCGAGTTCCAGTGCTGCTTCCCAACCGGCCACCGCCAGTTCACGACTGACCCTTTCCGTGAAGGCGATAGATTCTTCGCCGCCGTATTTCTTTTTTAGCAACGTCAACGTTGAACCTAAACCAAGAAAACCCATACCATGGCGACGCTTGCGTATTATTTCATGACGCTGGCCCGCCAGAGGCAAGCCGTTAATCTCGACCACGTTGTCCAGCATGCGCGTAAAGACTTTGACTGCCTTACGAAAATCTTCCCAATCGAAGCGTGCACGATCAGTAAAGGGTTCAATCACGAAACGAGTGAGATTGACCGATCCAAGCAAGCAGGAACCGTAAGGTGGCAAAGGTTGTTCGCCACATGGATTGGTGGCGCGGATATCTTCACAGAACCAGTTGTTATTCATTTCGTTGACCTTGTCAATCAGGATAAAACCCGGTTCAGCAAAGTCGTAGGTAGACACCATGATGGTATCCCAGAGACATCGCGCACGGATGGTCTTGTAGACCTTACACGCCACCAATCCTGCATCATTGACAATATAGCCGACGTGGCTCGGCCATTCGCGCCATATCACTTTCTCCGGATCGTTCAGATCTGTTGTCGCTCTTTCTTTTTCACCGACAGGAAAAGCCAACTTCCAGGCATCATCATTTTTAACCGCTGTCATAAATTCGTCGGTAATCAGCAGGGAAAGATTAAATTGACGCAGGCGACCAGCTTCACGTTTGGCACGGATGAATTCCATCACATCCGGGTGACCGACATCAAAAGTCGCCATCTGCGCACCGCGACGACCTCCTGCCGATGAGACGGTGAAACACATCTTGTCAAAGATATCCATGAAGGACAGCGGACCGGAAGTATACGCACCGGCACCGGAGACGTAACCACCTTTAGGCCGCAATGTTGAAAACTCATAACCAATCCCGCAACCTGCCTTCAAGGTCAAACCCGCCTCGTGGTTTTTAGCCAAAATGTCGTCCATGGAATCTTCGACAACCCCCGAGACGGTACAATTGATGGTTGAGGTTGCGGGCTTGTATTGGGTGGCACCGGCGTTGGAAATAATGCGACCGGCGGGAATAACACCGCGGCGCAATGCCCAAATAAATTCCCTGTACCAGGTCTCTTTTTTCTCCTCTGTTTCCTCAACATCGGCGAGCACTCCGGCAACACGTGCATAGGTGTCATCTATCGACTTGTCTACGGCTGTTCCGTCCTTTTTCACGAGCCGATATTTCTGCTCCCAGATGTCTATAGAGGCAGGCTGAAAAGGGACTTCTGCGGCGATGGTTCGGACGATTTCAGCTGGTACTGTATTCATCAAAAATGCTTCCTCTATGAATCTCTCAAATAACCGATTATTGACACTATTTTTGCTCTAATTTTTTATTTTTCGTCACAGCAAAATATACAAGATATAGTGGTCTGCTTTCCAGATGAGATACAATATATAGTGGTTTTAAAAACAAAGCAACAACTTAAATTTAAATACTTAAAATCAGCTCCGAAGCGCTTGTTATCTATAGGAAAATTAGGCTGAAAATACCCGATAAAAAGCTTTTTTCCCTGGCTCTTGGGAGCATATTTTCAGGCTCAATTTATAGCATTTTAAAAATCAAAATGACACTGATTTTGACAACGATTTTCAGAGGTATGTCGCATAGGCTTGCCAATACTGCGTCTCAGAATATAGGCACAATTTTTGCTTATTTCGGGTGGGTTCTCAAGGGCGGTTGCCGGTATACTCTCGCTCTCCAACCAGAACGAAGAAAGATACCTGCGCGACTAATTTGTCATCTCGATTTAACTCAATAATGACCGCAAAAGACACCGATATTTCGGGCGACAATCACACTGACATCAGCTCACGTGCTGTGGCACTTTGGCTGTTTGTCTGCGCCCTCATGATCTTTGTGATGGTCATCATCGGCGGTGTCACGCGACTCACAAATTCCGGCTTATCAATGGTTGAATGGAAACCCCTGACGGGTTTGCTGCCGCCGACGACTGAGTCGGCCTGGCGGGAGACCTTTGAGAAGTATCAACAATACCCGGAATTCAGGATTAAAAATCCTGATATGGATCTAACGGGCTTCAAATCTATCTTCTGGCTGGAATTCATACACCGCGCCTGGGGCCGAATGATCGGTATCGTCTTCCTGGTACCGTTTATGTTTTTTTTGCTGAAGAAAAAGCTGGACAGACAACTGATACCGACGTTAATCATCATGTTCGTCCTCGGTGGGCTACAGGGATTTCTCGGTTGGTTTATGGTGCAAAGCGGTTTATCCGATCAACCGGACGTTAGTCAATATCGTTTAACTGCACATTTGACTCTCGCCTTTCTTCTGTACGGCTGGATACTCTGGACGGTGCTGGACTTATGCTTCCCGAAAGCGCATGACTTCAAGCCGACATCAATACATGCCTATAAGCACTTTCTTTCAACGCTGATCTTATTACTGATGATGGCGATTATGTCGGGCGGTTTTGTGGCCGGGACTGATGCCGGTTTGATCTACAATACTTTTCCCTTGATGGGCGGTGCCTTCATACCGAAAGATTTATTCGCCTTCGATCCCTGGATCAAGAATTTCTTTGAGAATGTCGTGACCATACAATTCACACATCGTCTGTTCGCGACCGTAATTTTTTTCTCTGTGCTTGGTTTCTGGTTGAAAACCCTGAAACTGGATCTCCCCGGACGCACCCGTACGGCACTGCACTGTCTATTGGCGGCGGTTTTATTACAAGTAACACTCGGTATCTCAACATTGATCTCTGTTGTACCGGTAGCACTGGCGGCATCTCACCAGGCCGGTGCACTGGTATTACTGACCACAGTACTCTGGGTCAGACATGAATTTAGAACTTAGGCCTGTGGAATTCAGATCTCCGGGAGAGTACTACGAACCCGCCGATTTTTCCGCAGACAATATCGTGTTGGCAACGAGCATGGCGATTGTCATTGGACCAACACCGCCAGGCACCGGTGTGATGTATCCCGCCCTGGCACTGGCACTTTCGAATTCGACATCACCGACAAGACGACCATCCTCAGTACGGTTGATACCGACATCAATCACGGTAGCGCCCTCCTTGACCATGTCGCCCGTGACCATTTCCGGGCGGCCGGTCGCCACCACCAGGATATCAGCACTCAAAGTATGGCTTTTCAGATCCCGGGTTCTTGAGGTACAAATTGTGACTGTGGCATTTTTCTCAAGCAGCATGATCGCCATCGGTTTACCGACGATATTACTTCTCCCGACCACGACGGCCTCTTTACCCTCCAACGGTATATCCATATGCTCCAACATACACATCACGCCATAAGGCGTACAGGACGGGAATGTCATGTTGCCCGTGAGCAATGCACCAAGATTGTAATAGTGAAAACCATCAACATCTTTCTCGGGATGAATGGCGATTAACACTTTCTTTTCATCAATATGTGCGGGTAAAGGCAATTGGACAAGGATACCGTGGATCTTGTTATTCTGATTCAGTTCTTCTATTTTTTGCAGGAGCGATGCTTCTGCAATGTCTTCCGGCAGTTCTATAGATTCTGAATGGAGACCCACTGTGTGACATGCCTTAATCTTGTTGCGTACATAAACACGAGATGCCGGATTATCGCCGACAATAATGACCGCTAAACCGGGCACAACACCATTCTCTTTCAATTTATCCGCTCGCAAGCGCCACTCGTCACGCACCGCCTGCGAGATTTCTTTACCATCCATAATTTTCGCGGTCATGTTTATCGTCTCGTTTCGTAATTAGCAGCAGCCTGTCGCGCCGCTCTGTTTATGTATCCCGCCTTTACTTGCACTTGTCGGCCGCCTGGTTCCCGGCGGTGCACACCATGTCACCGTTTTTTGTTCTCTTGCGGGCGGAATACCGATAAAATCAGCCTGCTGCGGGCCTTCAGTCAAGTAACGAAATGTCCGTTCACACACTGCCATTCTCGCACCACGATGATATTCATGTCCTTCGTCATCATAAACCGTTTTGAACGGACCTTTATAGATGACGGCATGACCTTTATCCAGACATTCATCACCACTACCTTTAGTCGCCGTGACCGTGACTGATCTGAATTCTATACCTTCAATGACCCGCCAGGGTTGTGCATCCCATTTATCCAGACCCACCGAGAGAAAACCGACATCATGAAAAGCATTTAATATTTCTTCTTCTCCAAAAGCACCTGAAACACAACCGCTCCATAAATCATCATCAGCTTTCAAATGTTCGGGGATCGGTTCATCACTGACGATATCTGAAATGGCGATACGGCCGCCCGGTTTTAGTACACGAAAAATCTCATCTACCAGTTGTTGTTTCTGTCGGTCACCGACCAGATTCAAGACGCAGTTTGAAATAATCAGATCAACCGAATTATCCGCGATTAAAGGTTTCTCGCCACGCCTGGTTGTTTGCCAAACTTCCAATTGATGGGCGCCAGCAACATCCGTCACCGGATTTTCCGCCAGCCACGCATCCATCGCCGCCAGATCCAATGCCAGATCCTGTATATGTCCTTTGCGAAACTCAACACGATCACCACCCAACTTGTTTGCCATCTCAGCCTGGTATTTACGTGCCAGGCTCAACATATCATCGTTCATATCAACGCCGATGACTTTGCCAGTATCACCGACAAGCTGTGCAGCCATATAGCAAATTTTGCCACTACCGCTACCCAGATCCAGAACAATGTCACCTTCCTGAACATAACGTGACGGGTCTCCGCAACCATAATCCTTGTCTATAATTTCCTGAGGTAATAACTTTAACAAGGAGGCATCATAATCGACCGGGCAACACAAACTTTCCTGTCGCTCATCGGCACCTTCGGAATATCGTTCCAACACTGCTGATTTTACACTCATAACGCGAATCTCATTTTTATAGTCTTTAACCTTAATTAATTCTCTTCCGGGATTGCCACTGTACTGGAAAGCCTGTCTACACAAACAAACGGCTGCACCAGTAAGTAATGCAAGAATACCACTTTATCGCCCTGAAATTCATTCAGGCCTATTTTCATTTTTGTATGTCCGGCCAACGGCTGTGGTCTATAAGTACGAAAGATGTAATCCCACCACGGGATATTAAACCCATAATTACTATCCGTTTCTATTTTATCCACCGAATGATGCACACGATGCATATCAGGGGTCACGATAACCCAACGTAGCCAGCGATCAATGCTGAACGGGATCCGTACATTGCCATGATTAAACATGGACGATATATTCAAAATAATCTCAAATACGATGACAGCGGCAACCGGCGCGCCGAACAAGGCGATAAAGAAAAATTTCAGGAACGTCGACAGGATAATCTCGAAGGGATGAAAGCGTAACGCTGTTGTGACATCCAAATCCAGATCGGTATGATGCACCCTGTGGATGCGCCAGAGTACAGGGATACGATGGGAGATGACATGCTGGCCGTAAACCACCAAATCCATAAGTAATATGGACAAGATAAAAGCCGACCAATACCCTGCATCGACAATATTAAATAAACCCCAACCACGTGACAACGCGATTTCGGCCACGGTCGCGGTACTGATAGGCACCAGGTAACGCGCCAGAACCACATCAAGACCCACCAAAGCCAGGTTACTCAGGCGCCTGTTCCAGCCCAGGGAAGGAATTCTTCTCGGGTTGGATGCTTGCCACAGAAACATCAGTAACAAAACCACTGCAAACGCACCCAGACGAAACAGTGCTTCATTATTTTGTAATAGTTGTTCCACAGCTCATCCTAACGAAATTGTAAAAAAACTTAAACCGCAGACATGCCCCGGGCGTAAACTTTGGCGATACGTTGACCATTGCATCATTGTGCAGGTTCACAGGTCATCCAGACACACTACATACATAGCAAGCAATAGGATAAGATCAGACCGTCAACAATCCGGACAAGTGCAGTCCAGACAAGTCAGTTGGAAAAATGTTTTACAGGGACGATAAAATAGGCGAATCAGTAAGAAAAATCATGGCAGGATATAAAAATACTTCAGCTTATCCAGCAACTCGACTGCGTCGCATGCGTCGTGATGAAGCTACGCGCCGGTTGATGCGGGAAAATCACTTGTGTGTTGATGACCTGATCTACCCCATATTCATCATCGAGGGAAAAGCTGCACGTGAACCGGTTGGATCCATGCCGGGAATTGAACGTATCAGCGTTGATGAATTATTAAAAGAAGCGGAACAGTTGGCAAAATTGGAGATCCCGGCGATTGCGCTATTCCCCGCCATCGCCGCCGGGAAAAAATCTATAGATGCAGCAGAAGCCTGGAACCCCGATGGCCTGGTGCAAAAAGCCGTTAAAGCACTGAAAGACAACATTCCCGAACTTGGCGTGATCACCGATGTTGCATTGGATCCTTTTACCACGCATGGACAGGACGGCTTGATCGATGATCAAAATTACGTCATCAATGATGCAACGATCGAGGCCTTGACGAAACAGGCGCTGTCACATGCAGATGCCGGTGCGGATATTGTCGCGCCCTCCGACATGATGGATGGACGGGTCGCGGCGATTCGTAAAAAACTGGAAACATCAGGACACACGAACACACGTATTCTTGCTTACTCTGCAAAGTATGCTTCCGCTTTTTACGGACCTTTCAGGGATGCCGTCGGCTCATCAACGCATCTCGGTAACAGTGATAAACAAACCTATCAGATGGATCCTGCAAACAGCGATGAAGCATTACGCGAGGTTGCGCTCGATGTAGCTGAGGGTGCAGATATCATCATGGTAAAACCGGGCTTGCCCTGTCTCGATATCGTTAGTCGCGTCAAAAACAGCTTCCGGTGCCCCACTTTTGTTTATCAAGTCAGCGGGGAATATGCGATGCTCAAGACGGCTTCCATGAATGCCTGGCTCGATGAACGTACCACCGTGATGGAAACATTAGTCGCCTGCAAACGTGCGGGGGCGGATGCAATACTGAGCTACTACGCGAAACAAGCTGCTGAATGGTTAAGAAAATAATGCCATTGGCATGACAAGTAAGCGACAAACGTTCAGTTGTAAGCGTCGGAGACTGTTGCAATATGGTTTCATGGGGCTAGGTACGTTTGTCAGCAATAGTCTGTTATTTCCCAAATCTGTATACTCAGAAACATTCCACCCTGCACAGCAATCATTGAACGTTATCAGTGATTTATCACCGGCTGATGAGAATGGCGTGCGTTTACCAAGAGGATTTTCCTCGCGCATCGTCGCCCGTTCAGGACAAAATTATTTCGGCCATGACTGGCATCCCGCTCCCGATGGCGGTCATACGTTTGCCACGGATGACGGTGGCTGGATCTATGTCTCCAATAGTGAGCTTGATAAAGGTGCAGGTGGCGTGGGTTCGCTGTGCTTCAATAAAAACGGCAAACTTGTCAATGCATACCCCATACTCAGTAATACCAGTCGTAATTGTGCCGGCGGACATACTCCGTGGGGAACCTGGTTATCCTGCGAAGAGATTAAAAGAGGACAGGTATGGGAGTGTGATCCTTACGGTAAGAAGGATCCCGTTCCACGCCCGGCTTTGGGCAGCTTCACGCACGAGGCTGTTGCTGTCGATACCAACACCATGCAACTTTATCTCACTGAAGATAAACCCAGGGGATGTTTATATCGTTATACGTCAAACTCAATTGATGCTACTGGTTACCCTGATCTGGATGATGGGATCCTTGAAGTCGCTGAAGTCATCAACGGACATGAAGGAAAACTTCGCTGGCATTTAATCCCGGATCCTCAGGCAAAAGATAAGCCAACTCGCAAACAGGTCAAACAAAGTACCCATTTTAATGGTGGCGAAGGGATCTGGTTTCATCAAGGCAATATCTTCTTCACCACGAAAGGTGATGATCGCATCCACGCCCATGACATCAAGAATAATTACCTCAGTATTATCTATAACGCGGCACTGCACATCTCTCCTGTATTGACCGGGGTTGATAACATTACCTCGAATGCCTCGGGGGAATTACTCGTCGCCGAAGATGGCGGAGATTTACAGATCATTGTCATTACCAGAACTGGTGAAACAAAACCTTTACTGCAACTTGTAGATCATGATCACTCAGAGATCACAGGCCCCGCTTTTACCCCGGATGGATCGAGACTCTATTTCAGTTCTCAACGAGGCACAACCGGCCGACCTGAAGATGGCATCACTTTTGAGATTACAGGTCCTTTTTTATAATTTTCAAAAATTAACACCTTATGGCCGCTTATTGAATTGTGCTGCATGCAGACAAAGAGTGATTTATTAAATACAATTCCCCCGGACAAATAGAATTTACTGCCAGAAATATACGAAAGCGTCCGTAGAATAAACTGTTATAGGCTTCAATAAGGAACATCATGGAATACAGTATGGATTTTTCAAACAGACTGATTGAGTCAGCAGAGCTGCTTTTTAAAAACTCCCCGGAAAAGAAAGAGGCAAATAGAACCATTTTGTATTTAAGTTGCGTATCTTGTGAAATAAGTTTGAAAGTGCTTCTTGAAGAAACGGGCTACAGCCAGAAAGAATTAAAGTCATTCGGGCACGGATTAAGTAACCTCCTTGACGAGGTTGCGAGTTGTGTGTTTAAAAAATATCCCTATCCCACCAACGTGGCTAATCGCAAAGCCTCAGGGATAAGAAGTAAAGTGGTCATCGAAAATACTGCAAATGGCACAGTTGGTACTTTATTGAAACTCCATTCTGGGGCCTCCGTCCACCCTAATCAAATACGATATGGTCAGAATGTTCGTCATTTTCCGCCAAGCGACATGTTAGCGTGTGCCAAAGTCGTAAGTGAATGGTGCGACAAACACAAAGACAACCTGAAGCGCACCAACTGCCCCTGACAAAAATTTCCAGGTGGTGCCTGCGACGCACCTGAAATTGGCATTGTGTGTTTATGCAGGACTCTTATTCAATGAAGATAAATCTTACAGTCATTAATAATTTTGCTGATCTAACATGATTAATAGATACGACTATGAATCAGGTTTACAACATTGAAATAGAAACAGGCAACCTTATTAAGTGAACAAGAAGAAGATTGAGTTGTCTCATCGGTGTTTAGTCACAAACCTGACAGGTATGACGCACGCGTTATGGCGCTCACCGATTTAGGAGTATTTTAATGCGCATTAAAAACACCGACGACGACTATGGTTCAGTTGCCAAGTGTCTGCATTGGCTAACGGCGGCACTATTGCTGGGCTCTTATGCAAGTGTCTATTATCGACAGTGGTTTACGGAGGAAAAAACGCCTGAAAACTGGACCGCGCTTCAGCTCCACCTTTCCATTGGGGTGACCATAGCGGTTGTTGTAGCACTTCGAATTATCTGGCGTATTGTCAACCGTTCGCCGGATTTGGAGCCAGGGACAAGGTTGGAGCACCTGGCTGCACGTGCAGGTCATTATGTGCTCTATGCCATCATGATCATCATGCCCATTACCGGGTATGTAGGTACTGGAGTGAACACTGAATATTTTTTCATGTTCGACATACCAAAATTTGAGGATACACAGTTGTTCACGTCTTTGGTTGATCATGGACTTGGTATTACCTTCAAGGAATTTGAAAAACCGATAGACTTCGTACATAAAAATATACTGGGGGCATGGCTTGTTTGGCTGCTGATATTGGGTCACATTTCGGCGGCTTTGTTTCATCACTTTGTTAGACGAGACAGAACACTACAAAAAATGACAATTAACAAAAAGTAAAAACGTACGATCCAACAGGTCATTGTAGTGGACGAGCTACTGTTCGGCCTTGGGCGAGCAAACTTTCAGAAACATGAGAAATCGAACATTCCCTACACTACCAGGTGTGATAGGCATCATCAGTATCGCGGCTTTACCGCTCACCGGTAATGGCAAGGACCGGCTTGCGGAAGACGTAAATACCGGGATCCCCGTCTATACCTATGATGTGGTTAACATCTACCCTCATGATCCAGATGCATTTACCCAGGGATTGCTATTTACCGGCAAAGAATTATTTGAAAGCACCGGCCTCAACGGACAATCCAGCCTGAGAAAAGTCGAGCTGGAAACGGGACGTGTGCTGAAACGAATGGAGGTGCCAAAACAATATTTTGCAGAAGGATTAACTGTTCTGAATAACAAACTGTTTCAACTCACCTGGAAAAATCAAAAAGGTTTTATTTATGATCTTGAAAGTTTCCGATTAGAAGGCGAATTCACTTACGACGGTGAAGGCTGGGGTCTGGCTACAGACGGTCGCTGGTTAATTTTAAGCGATGGCACCAATCGAATTCGATTTCTCAATCCTGTCACCTTTGAAGTAGAGCGAACGATCAAAGTGATGGCGGGAGATGCACCAGTTGGTCGATTGAACGAGCTGGAATATATCAACGGCGAAATTTTTGCGAACATCTGGGGTGATGATCACATAGTGCGTATTGACCCGACGAACGGAAGGGTTACCGGAGAGATTGATTTCACAGGCCTGCTGGCACCGCAAGATCGCAACGCCGGAACCGATGTCCTTAACGGTATCGCTTACGATACAAAGAAAAACCACCTATTGATCACCGGTAAAAATTGGCCCAGGCTTTACGAGGTGCGTTTGCGGCAAAAACAACGCAACCCAACAAGTCGCAAGGAAAATTAAAAATATCCTGTTTACTTATTTGTAACCGCTACCTGTAATTAAAGTTACTGATGTTTACAAATTGAGTTCGTTTATCTTCCGCGTCAATGTGTTTCTTCCCCAACCCAGTAACTTTGCAGCTTCCTGGCGTTTCCCCCGGGTTTTTTGCAGGGCCGCCTCGATCATAATCCGTTCAAACCTTGGCAAGGCCTCACCTAATAAATTAGTTTCTCCGTTTTTAAGATTTGCATTGGCCCAACCAAGCAAACCCGCTTCCCAGTCCGTAGCTGAGTTTGCAGAGCCTGTACTTTTACGTAACTCCGGTGGCAAATCATTAATGTGAATATCTCTACCGGGCGCCATCACCGTGATCCAACGACAAAAGTTTTGTAACTGTCTAACATTTCCCGTCCATACAGAATCCAATAGAAATTTTTCCGTTTCCGGCACAAGTCTTTTTGTTTCGATTTTTAATTCTGTTGCCGCGAGCTTGAGGAAATGATTAAGTAATTCAACAATATCTTCCGGCCTTTCTCTTAAAGGCGGAACATGAACACGTATTACATTCAAACGATGCAGTAAATCCTCGCGAAATAAACCTTCTTTAACGCGTCTTTCAATATCCTGATGCGTCGCTGCAATAATTCTTACATCAACTTTTATCAGGGTGTGGCCACCCACACGATAAAATTCTCCATCAGCGAGCACACGTAATAGACGTGTTTGTAAATCCGCAGGCATATCACCAATCTCATCCAGGAATAAGGTGCCTGTATCCGCCTGCTCAAAACGACCTGTTCGTCTTCCAGACGCGCCGGTGAAAGCTCCTTTTTCGTGTCCAAATAATTCAGACTCGAGTAACTCCCGTGGAATCGCCGCCGTATTAAGTGCAATGAAAGATCGTTCTGCACGTGGACTATGTAAATGCAGTGCTTTGGCGACCAATTCTTTTCCTGTTCCTGATTCGCCTGTAATCAGCACGGATAAATCGGAACTGGATAATCTCGCTATCGCCCTGAATACTTCCTGCATAGCCGCAGAAGAACCTATAATGCCGGAAACATCGTTTGCACTCATGCTTTCCGATGCAGTTAACCCTTGCTGTTTCTCTTGCAACACACGTTCCGCCAGATCGACAACTTCATCAACGTCAAACGGTTTGGAAAGATATTCAAAAGCACCTTCACGAAAAGCCGATACTGCCAGTTCGAGATCAGGGTATGCAGTCATGATGATGACGGGGATATCAGGGATACATTGCTTTAATTTTTCCAGTAACGAGATTCCATCCATCTTCTGCATTCTGATATCGGAGATGATGATATCAGGTTGCTCATCATCAAGTTCAGCTAAACTCTGCGTCGGATCCTCAAAGCAACGCGGCGAGAAACCTGCTTTGTTAAAGGCTTTTTCAAGTACCCATCTGATCGACTTGTCGTCATCAACGATCCAAACATTTCTTGAATTCTCCATTAGTCCGCGCTCATTGGTAAATAAATGCTAAATATTGTTTTATCGTCCTTTCTTTCATAATTGATAACACCACCATGCAGGTTTACCAATGACTGAGCGATGGATAAACCAAGCCCCGTTCCCTCCGAACGACCGGTTATCATGGGGTAAAAAATATTCTTTTCTATTCCTGCGGGAATACCCGGGCCATCGTCAATGATACCAACCTGAACAATCATACGATGTGTGACTTGACGAATTGTGAATTGGCGTACGACACGAGTCTTCAAACATATGCGGCTCTGACACGCTGTCGCCTGTAACGCATTGCGTATGACATTCAGGAATACCTGTATCAACTGTTCACGATCACCCACGATGGACGGCAGACTTGGATCGTAATCTCGTACAAAATCAGAACATGTTTCAAGCTCAACTTTAAGTAAACTACACGCATACTCAATCACTTCGTGAACATTCAATGGGACACAGTCAAGTTTTTGATCGCTCGCCAACATGCGATCAACAAAATTTCTCAGACGATCTGCTTCCTTGATAATAATGCTTGTGTACTCAATCAAATCTTTATTTTTCAACTCCCCTTGTAATAACTGCGCGGCGCCACGAATACCTCCCAGCGGATTTCTGATTTCATGAGCCATACCGCGGATCGCTTCTCGTGAAGCATCATGTAATACATACAGACTCTCGTCTTGCATCACGCGCTGCAAAGCTCGCGCATCCGTTAATTCAACAATGAGTTCAACGCAGATATCTTTTTCCACAACAGCGGTCACACAACAATCCACCGTGATTTCTTCTTTATGAGGAAGATGCAATACCATGCCTCTTTCAGTAAATGGAATATGCGTCTCTCTGGTTTTATGCAAGACTGCATCAAAGATACGTGATTCCACCAGAATTTCGGAGGACGTTTGACCTTGCACCTGACGATTACTAATATGCAGCAGGTTTTCACCTGCGGCATTAACACAGGTGAGTTTTAACTGATCATCAAATACTAAAACCGCCGTCGCTAAATTGTCATAAATACGCGTCGCTGTTTCTGCAATCAAAGTCATGGTTCAATAATCTAGCACAGTTATGCACCAAATTAGTGCGATTAAATCGAATTTAATCAGCACATTGGAAAAATACATGTCTAGCCTTAAAAATATGGATGATAATCCGCCTGGAGCGAACATTTTATCCACATCTCACCATACTAATGATGGCAAGAGGTAAATCCGGGATCAGGTGGTTGAGAAAAAATTGTATCCGCGTCAGTTTGCACGCGGTGCAGGACGGTTTGGATGCAAAATCGAAAAACGCTTAACGGTAAATGAAACGGGTGCAGAACTTTTCAGGGATTTACCTCCCCTGTCAACGACATCAACTTTAACCGTATGCGTGCCTCTATCCATATTGGTAAAACTAAACGATGTCGAGACCGAATCAGCATGTTTCTTCCCATCTATATACAAAACAAGACGATCCCCTGGAGAGATGTTTAATTCAGGCGTAATCAGAACGCTGACAGTGACGTTACCCGAACCGTCAGTAAACACTTGATCGTTTGCGGGACTCGAAATCTCTAACTTGGTGTATTTATTTTTCTCCGGCTTCCTGGGAGAGGTATATTCAAAATTTCTAACCGCAGGTGGGCTGATCGTTTGCACGCTGTCTATATCAAGTTCCTCGGCAGAGGGCGACGGCTTATCAGTGAAAACAACATTTCCATCTTCATCCAGGCTCCGATAAACCTCAGCTGAAGCCGGGGTCACGAATGTCAGTGCAATAGATAACAATAAAAGTTGCATGATTCACGCATAGTCCGCATAGGTTGTCGTCGCAGCAGTTTGAGTGGAAGAATACTGGCGAGTTCCATACCGCCACTCCCGGACCCCTGTCCTCTCTGGTGCCAAGGATCCACGACCCACTTCCCCCGATAAAGGGACTTGGTTAACAGCCAAATCGGATGCTATCCTACAAACTGTAGTACTGGTCGAACTCAACTGGATGCGTCGCCATACGTAGACGATTAACTTCATCCATCTTTAGTTCGATGTACCCATCAATCATGTTGTCTGAAAACACGCCTCCGGCTGTCAGAAACTCTCGATCACCATCCAATGCTTCAAGTGCAATGTCAAGAGAGGAAGCTACGGTTGGGATCTCCTTTTCTTCTTCTCTTGTCAGGTCATAGAGATCCTGTTCCATCGGTTGTCCCGGATCGAGCTTGTTCTGAATACCATCAAGACCCGCCATCATTAGTGCAGCAAAGGCGAAGTAAGGGTTACCGCATGAATCCGGAAAACGGATTTCAATTCTACGGCCCCTCGGACTTGCAATCCAGGGGATACGGCAAGATGCAGAACGATTACGTGCCGAGTAAGCCAGCATCACCGGTGCTTCAAAACCAGGAACCAAACGTTTGTAACTATTCGTACTGGCATTGGTAAAGGCATTGATGGCACGTGCATGTTTAAAAATACCACCGACATAATGCAAGGCGGTTTCTGACAAACCACAGTATTGATCACCGGCAAACAGGTTCTCACCATCTTTCTCCAATGATTGATGAACATGCATACCGTTACCGTTATCACCGACCAGGGGCTTGGGCATAAACGTCGCCGTCTTGCCGTAAGCGTGCGCAACATTGTGTACAACATATTTGAGGATCATGTTTTGATCAGCACGTTTTAACAATGTATTGAACCGTGTTCCTATTTCGGCCTGACCCGCAGTTGCGACTTCATGATGATGCACTTCAACAGACACACCCATTTTTTCCAAAATCAAGCACATGGCAGAACGAATGTTTTGTTGTGAATCAACCGGTGGTACAGGAAAATAGCCGCCTTTAATCCCTGGACGATGTCCAATATTCTTGTCTTCAGCAACAGTGTCACTGTTCCAGCAACCCTCGTCTGAATCAATTTCATAGGAGGCTCTGTTCACATTATCTGACCAACGCACATCATCGAAAATAAAAAATTCGGGTTCTGGACCGAAATATGCCGTATCGGCAATCCCGGTGGATTGCAGATAAGCTTCCGCACGTTTGGCCAGGGAACGAGGATCACGTTCGTAACCCTGCATCGTCGAAGGTTCCAAAACATCGCAACGTATGCTGATTGTTGAATCATCAAAAAACGGGTCAATAACGGCTGTCTCTGTGTCAGGCATCAAAACCATGTCAGACTCGTTGATTCCTTTCCAACCGGAAATGGACGAACCATCAAACATTTTTCCATCATCAAGGAAATCATCGTTAACCGTGGATGCAGGGACGGTGACATGCTGTTCCTTACCTTTTGTATCGGTAAATCGCAGGTCGACAAATACGGCTTCTTCGTCTTTGATAAGCTCCATCACATTTTCTTTAGACATTACTTTACTTTCTCCTCGTCAGCGCCGTTTCCGACTCGCCTCTAAAACGGTTTTAAATCGCCTCGTTTATTTTTGTTCATCAAGCCAATGGTGATTAGGTGTTAAATTCCGGGAAGCATTTAACATGCCAATAATTAAACCTTGCAACGCTACCCGTCTTTAAACTCCCGTAAGTCAGTGCATGTGGATTTTTTCAGTATTGTAATTCACCTGAAAACAAAAAATTATTATCGCTATTTCAAATACTTAACTAAGCCAACATACTCTTCTGAAAAGACTATTAACCGTACGGAATTTAATATATACGCATTGATGACTAATTTGTAGGACAGCGCAAACGGAGTGAATGAAGCGCACTAATATGGTGCATTCTTACAATTTACCAAAGACTACCCATATACTGGTCGGAGATGATCTCGACAGTGGGTTGTCGCGTGGTGTGTGTACTCCAAACTGCGCCTGAACCTGCTCTGACAGAAACGCAACGCGGAGAGAAAGACAAAAATCATCCTGCAAAATCTCAGATCCCTTCTTGCATATAGGCCAACGAACTCCTTCACAATAATGTAATGTTCTGGGTCAAAGGTTTTCTAACACTTGGGTTAGCAAAGCGGTTGCACTATACTTTGCGCCCTTTGATAACTGCTGGACATTATGAGAGGTAATGAAAGATTAATCCTGCATGACCGACTACAGCCTAACACACCTCAAACAGCTCGAAGCCGAAAGCATTTATATCATTCGTGAGGTTGCTGCGGAGTTTGATAAACCTGTGATGCTTTACTCCATCGGCAAGGACTCGACGGTCATGCTGCATCTCGCCCTCAAAGCCTTTTATCCGGGGAAATTGCCCTTTCCATTAATGCATGTGGATACCACCTGGAAATTTCGTGAAATGATCGAATTTCGTGATCAGCAAATGCAAAAACTTGGTTTGGATTTAATTGTTCATATCAACCAGGAAGGTGTTGCCGCCGGTATCGGCCCATTTACACACGGCAGTCAGAAACACACTGACATCATGAAAACTCAGGCACTTAAACAAGCACTGGATAAATATCAATTTGATGCGGCCTTCGGCGGCGCCCGTCGTGACGAAGAAAAATCCAGAGCCAAGGAACGTGTGTACTCCTTCAGAGATAAAAATCATCGCTGGGATCCAAAAAACCAACGCCCGGAATTATGGAATTTATTCAATGGCAAAATAAACAAGGGAGAAAGTATTCGTGTCTTCCCACTGTCAAATTGGACCGAACTGGATATTTGGCAGTACATCCATATGCATAAAATCGACATCGTACCTTTGTATTACGCCAAACCACGTCCAGTCGTGAATTTCGAAGGTGTGGATATTATGGTCGACGATGACCGCATGCCTTTGGCACAGGGACAGAAACCGGAAATGAAAACCGTGCGTTTCAGAACGCTGGGGTGTTATCCACTGACTGGCGCAGTGGAATCTGATGCCACTACATTACCCGAAATTATCCAGGAAATGCTAATTACTAAAACTTCTGAGCGTCAGGGACGTTTGATCGATAGTGATCAATCAGGCTCCATGGAAAAGAAAAAGCGCGAAGGTTATTTCTAAAGTTATTTATTTGCGTATCTATAAATACATGTCACATCAATCAGAATTAATTAATACAGATATTCATGCTTATCTCGCACAACACGAGAGAAAAGAGCTATTAAAACTGCTGACATGTGGCAGCGTTGACGATGGTAAAAGTACGCTAATCGGTCGCCTGCTGCATGATTCCAGGATGATCTACGAGGATCAACTGAAATCGATCAAGGCTGATAGTATTAAATCGGGATCTAACGCCGGGGAATTCGATCTGTCTTTGCTGGTGGATGGTTTACAAGCAGAAAGAGAACAAGGCATTACCATTGATGTCGCCTACCGCTATTTTTCTACCGCAAAACGAAAATTCATTATTGCCGACACTCCCGGTCATGAACAATACACGCGCAACATGGCGACCGGCGCATCAAACTGCGATCTGGCTATCATTCTTGTTGATGCCCGACGCGGAGTACAAGTACAAACCAGACGCCATAGTCTTATTGGCTCTTTACTGGGCATAAGACATGTCATTGTCGCCATTAACAAAATGGACATCGTGGATTTTAGCGAACATGTCTTTGATAGAATCAAGCGGGACTATAAAAAATTTGCCGAAACACTCGAACAAGGCGAAGTAAAATTCATTCCGATCTCCGCCTTGAACGGCGATAATGTTGTAAACAAAAGTGATAAAATGCCCTGGTATACCGGTGATGCTCTGATGACTATTCTGGAAAACGTGGAAATCGCCACCGCTCGAAATTATCGGGATATGCGTTTCCCCGTGCAATATGTCAATCGACCCAATCCTGACTTCCGCGGTTTCTGCGGCACATTAGCTTCCGGCGTAGTGCGTAAAGGTGATACCGTTACTGCACTACCTTCCGGTAAAATCAGCAAAATTAAATCTATTGTCACTTACGATGAAGAATTAGAACAGGCTTTCACACCAATGGCCATTACATTGACACTGGAAGATGAAATCGACATCAGTCGCGGCGATATGTTGGTACATGCCGACAATACGCCTTCGGTGCAGGATAAGTTTGCAGCCACTGTTGTTTGGATGGCGGATACTCCGATGCTGCCCGGCACACAATATGATTTTAAACACACTAACAAATATATCAGTGGTCGTATTTCAGCACTAAAATACAAAATGGATATGAACACTCTGAACCAGGAGTTGGCACCAGCATTACAATTAAATGAAATTGGACGTTGCGAGATCACCCTTGATCAAGCTATTTGTTTCGATAATTATAAAATAAGCCGCAGCACTGGTGCGTTTATCATTGTTGACCGGCTCACAAACGTCACCATCGGCGCCGGTATGATTGTCGATAACCAGGATGAACAAAATAAAAAGATAACAAGGTACGAACAGTATCAACGAAACTCAATAAGCCACGTCACTAAGGAAGAACGCGCTGCACGCTATGGACAGAAACCAGTCACTGTGTTGTTTGTCGGCTTATCCGGTTCAGGCAAAACCACTATGGCACACACACTGGAGCGGCGCCTTTTCGATATGGGCAGGATCAGCAGTGTTCTTGATGGTAAAACCATGCGACTCGGCATCAGTAAAGATTTAAAACGTGACAAGAAAGGCCGTACAGAGAATTTAAGGCGTAGTGTTCACATTGCAAAGCAGCTTAATGATTCAGGTTTGATTTGTTGTGCAGCTTTCGTGGCACCCGATCAAGCAACGCACGATCAGGCTCTGGCAGTGATCGGTAAAGATAATTGCTTTATCGTCTATCTCAATCCGCCACTGGAAGTATGCAAGCAACGTGATCCCGGTGGTCTTTATGCCGCCGGTGAATTGTTTGAAACGGGTAACTTGCCGGGAGTTTCTTTCCCCCATGAAGAACCGAAAAATGCTGATCTGGTCTTAAATACGGATCAAGACTCTATTGAAAAGTGCGCTGATAAGGTTATTGATATGTTGACGGAGAAAGAAGTAATTTAGTCCCTGCAATTATTTATCCTCTGATTTTTTCAATAACTATCCAGAAATGTTCCACCTTCAGACCGAATATTATGAGACGCCCGAAAAGGTGTGCGATACTACTTGGGGACAGGGACAGATAATACGATTGAATCCCACATTATTATGAATATTCCTGAAATTGCACTCATTGGTGTTGTTGCACTGATCCTGACCTTATTACTAACGCCGCTATCGATTAGACTGGCAATCGCGGTTGGAGCCGTTGATGTTCCTGACGGGCGCAAAATTCACCGAGATAACACACCACGTCTGGGCGGACTTGCCCTGGCAATAGCGTTTGGGACCAGTTGTTATTTTTTTCTCTCTCCTGATTCAATTATCAATGCCGCATTGATCGGTTTGGTAATTATCATATTAACCGGTTTAGCAGACGATATCTGGCATATTCGACCTGCCCTGAAATTTACTGGTGAGATAGCCGCATCATTGGCATTCGTGATTTATGGTGGCACGGAGCTAAAAGAATTTGGTGATTTAATTGGAATTGGAACAATAGGAACAGGAATATTTGCAGTCCCTATCACCGTGTTTTGTATGGTTGGTGTCATGAATGCAATCAATTTATGTGACGGCCTGGATGGTTTAGCTGGTGGCTTGAGTGCAATAGCCTGTCTTTTTCTGGCTTATTTCTCATTTATGTCGGGACAGTGGTTAAATTTAATGCTATCAGTTTCATTATGCGGATGCCTCATTGGATTTTTATATTTTAATACGTATCCCGCCAGGGTATTTATGGGAGATACGGGTAGTTTAGTGGTGGGTTATATCTTATCGTCCATCTGTGTACTCTCGCAAAAGCTTGATGCTGATACACCCATCTCGCCGATTAGTATGGCACTGATACTGGCGCTACCGATTGCGGATACATTATGGGTATTGAGCAACAGGGTGCTTAGCGGTAAAAGTCCGTTCTTACCTGATAAAACGCATTTGCATCATAAGTTATTGTCGCTGAATTTATCATGTTTCTCTGTTGTGTCTACTCTTTACGTCTGTATGTTCATATTTGGATTCATGGCTGTATTCATGCAGCCGACACCGGAATGGATACAGTTCGTGTCAGGGACAGGATTTGTTGTTTTCCTATATGCGACAATCGCGATATTACAACAAAAAAGATTTGGATTTCTTGATTAGCATAAGGGTTTCTGAATTCACTGAGCGCACCGGAATAATGTCGTGGCACTAAAGTGGAACGCCTCGTTCAGCTGGGGCGAGCATGGGTTATTGATACGAAAAACGTGACTCAAATTCAGACATATTTGATTATGAGCGTGGCTTATTTGATTGCACGCTGAATATGACAATCCGGCACTCCCAATTTAAGATTTCTTATAATTTTCCCTTAACTCTCTCTTGCATTTCCTCCAGGATACGTGTCGCCGCTTGCGAAATGCCCAGAATGTTTTTATTGCCTCTTCATTGGACGTATAATCTCCACCTCGCCATAATGAATGATGATCCCTGAGATCAAGAACTACCAGGAAAGAATAACATTCGGGAAGAAGAGTTTGAACAAAAATAAAATTATTATATTTATAACATATGTTGTTTTGTGTTCTATCGAATTATCACCAGCTTCCGCTGACGACGGTGTCGCGGACTTGAAACAATATCTGCTTGGTACCGGAGATGTGATCCGAATTCAGGTCTACGGTGAACAAGATCTTTATCTGCAGACCAGGGTAAGCGATTCAGGAACAATATCATATCCATTCCTGGGAGAGTTAAGAGTACAAGGTTTATCTTTGACAAATGTTAAAGATTTAATTACCAGTCGTTTAAAAGGCGATTACTTAATCAATCCTAGAGTCTCCGTAGATATAATGGAATATCGACCATTTTATGTTAACGGGGAAGTAAAAAAATCCGGTGGCTTTGCATATAAACCTGGATTAACCATACGAAAAGCAATATCACTTGCCGGCGGTTTTAAAGAACGAGCCTCAAAGGAAAAAATATTTGTTATTCGTGATGAGTCCAAAACAGAAGAACCGATCAATGTAACGCTTGATACGGCCGTAAAACCTGGTGACACTATCACAGTTGAGCGGAGTTTCTTGCGGAGTTTCTTTTAGCATTATACGTTTCATGAACAACAATATCCTGAAAACAGCGTCTTTGGACGAGACATTTGATGAACAAGAAATAGATCTTAGGCAATTTTTCTTCACCATATTGAAACATAAGTGGAGTATTCTTGCATTTGCCGCCACCATCTCAATATTGGCTTCTCTGTGGGTATCCTCGTTGATGCCTGTTTACCGGGCGACGGTTTCCCTGTTAATTGAACCGGAGAAAACCAAAGTTGTTTCAATTGAAAATATTTATGACTTGCCGGGAGGTGATCGGGAATATTATGAAACGCAATTACATATCCTCCGATCAAGGGTGCTTGCGGAAGAAGTTTTCGATAGCCTGAATTTGGGCAATCATCCTGAGTACCTGCCGGATAACAAACCGAAATCCTTTCTCGCCGACTTTAATTTTAAGCAACGGATTGCGAATCTGCCTACAGATACACCTCCCGTACCCATTGATGAAAACTCGCGCAAAAACAGTCTTGTCTCTGATTTAATGGGGCGTTTGCGTGTTGAACTTCTAAGAGACGCGCATATCATCACGATTACTTATAATTCCATGTACCCGGAATTGGCAGCAAATGTTCCAAATGCACTGGCAGAAACCTATATCAGTAATTCTCTTGAATCTGATATTGAAAAAACCCATAAGGCAACACGCTGGATTACTAACAAGACAAATCAGTTACGCAAAAAACTTGAGGAATCTGAAAGACGGTTACAAACATTTATAGAAGAAGAGAATGTTGTTGATATTGAAAACGGTAATAATTTGATTATCAATGAACTGGATACATTAACTGATAGTTTACTTGAGACAAGACGTAAGCGATCTGGAGCTGAAGTACTCTATCAACAGGTAAAAAAGATTCAGGAGAGCAATTCACTTGAACAACTCGAATCCTTCCCCGCAGTATTAAACTCCCCTGCAATCAATTTTACCGACAGACATAACGCACGCTCCGGGGCGCAAAGAAAAGTTTCCGCACTCTCTCAACGTTACGGACCGAAACATCCCAAAATGATAGCAGCATTAGCTGATTTAAAATCTACAGAATTCGACCTTCGGAAACAAATCGATAATATCGCTGAAAGTGTTACCAAGGATTATGAGATCGCCAGGGCTGAAGAATTAAATCTGGGTCGGGCGGTAAATCAGACAAAGGAACAGATAAGAGATATCAATAAAAAAAGTTATGAGATGGTCGCGCTACAACGTGAAGTGGAAACAAACAGGCAGTTATATGAAGTTTTTTTGACGCGATATAAAGAAACTACCGCCACCAGTGACTTGCAACCGGTAAATGCCCGGATTATTGATACCGCTGTTATTCCAATTGAACCGTATAAACCCAATAAGGAAAAGATTATTCAATTAGCCTTTTTAATGTCTCTAGTGTTGGGTCTGGGATTAGTGTTATTAATTGATCATTTAGATAATACCTTCAAAGACAGCGGTACCCTGGAAAAGCAATTAAGACTGCCCGTCCTTGGAGTATTACCGAAATTAAAGATTCGGGATATCAAACGCAACGCCATGCATTCGTTTGTAAAAAATTTCAAACCCGGATTTTCAGAATCCATCCGTACAATAAGAACCGGAATTATGCTATCGAATATCGATAGAAAAGTGATCGTTATCACTTCATCAATACCAAAAGAGGGAAAAAGCCTGGTGTCATCGAATCTTGCCGCTGCTATTGGACAAATGAAAAAAACTTTATTGATTGAGGCGGACATGAGAAAACCGGTTGTTGCTGAAGCCTATGAACTGGATAAGAAGGCAAAAGGATTGGCCGAGCTTATTGCGATGACCGCTGAGTTATCAGAATGTATACATAAGACCGACACCAGGAATCTGGATATACTGCCTTCCGGCATTGTCCCTCCAAGTCCACTGGAATTACTTGCTTCGGATCATTTCAAACTTATTATTGGAACGCTTAGAAAGCATTACGATTATATCATTATCGATAGTGCTCCAGTTATCGCCGTAAGCGATCTGCAAATTTTGGCCAAAGTGGCTGATGGACTGGTATTCGTCGTTAAAGCGGATGAGACTACGATTCAATTGGCACAAAAAGGGATCAAGAAGTTGCTTGAATTCAATGTCCACATCATCGGCACTATATTAAATAATGTTGCGCCGGGAAAAAATTCGAAATACGGTGATTACAATTATTATGGTCATAAATGATATTCATTGTATTCAAGTTCTGACAATAAAATTATATTGAAATGAAAATATCATCATTGTTCTTCACTCCCATTTATTACCGGATATTGATGATGGTCCCAGGAAATTAGCCGATTCACCAACATTAGTAAAATGGTCAGTCGAGAATACGTTACACATACGGTTGTAACGCTTCATATCACTCTGGTCGCTATGATAAATTCAGCATAAGAACTGTTCATCCAACATTCAAATCGACACTATTCAAAAATAACGTAAAGTTAAGCATTGGGGCGGCCGCGGAAGTTCGCTTGGGATCCGAAATATTCACTCTGTTTGAAGGACGAAGAGTCTTGCTGCTGGAATTTCCTTACGATCATATTCCACCAGGGAGTGACAAAATGGTTAAGTGGTTAATTGAACATAATATTTTCCAATGATTGCACATCCTAAACATAATAGGATGCATACTTTGAAAAATTTCAAAGTTAAGAGCCTTCGTTAATCTCGGATCTTGTCTATAATTGGATGCCGATTCATTGGTGGGTGATTTTGGCCCGGAAATCCGGAAATTGAACCGGACAGGGCTGTCGTTGAAGAGATGATTGGCAAAACAGAATCATGAAAGATATTCTACAAAATCTTTCATCAAAGCATTTCCTGTAAGAAATACTTTAATGAAATTTCTATTTATTATTTCTCTTAATTTTACTGATCACAGTTATCGAAATATCGGCATCCCAAGGACATGCTGACATAAAACCCCAAAAAGTTATGTACTTCATGTCCGGCAGTGGAAGAATGATATTGATTCATTCAATATACAAGGATGGAGAAAAACTCATTTGATCGTAAAAACAGAACCAGAAGAAGAACCTGGTAATCCGAATTTTCTGTCATTGACGGGAAATATCCATGAATGGAATTCATTTCAAAGTGATGCTCAATTGGCACTTGAGTCCTATCGGAAGGCCTTTACGCCTGGTTCTCAATGGCTATATACCTGGAGTGCCCTCGTACCTCTTAAATACAGGATGTCTGAATTCGATCAGGAATCTCGATTTGCCTTGCATAACGCAAAATAGTTGGAGCCATAACAACCCCAAGTGCAAAAAATAATTGGAGTAAAACTTGAGTGCTGTTTGGATATTCTAAAAAGAGTGCAACCGATTAAGACTGGTTTGCCTCGCAAATAATACACCTGATTTATGTCAAAAAGTTTTGTGAAAAAAATTTAAAGAGTATTTGATTCCGAACAGTCAACTACACTCAAATAAATATGGTCGGCGTGAGAGGATTCGAACCTCCGACCTTTCACTCCCGAAGCGAATGCGCTACCAGGCTGCGCTACACGCCGACAGATGATCGCCGGAAGATACTCCAGCTAGAAGCATCTTTCCACTGAAAATTTAGCCAGGTCGTACATCGCGTCCATGTATTCAGTGCTTGTAAATCGCTCTAATGACTCTATAGCAAGATTGGCCTCTTTCTGGGCAATCTTCGCAGTATATTCAATCGCCCCGGTCTTATTTATAATTTGCTGGATGGTATCAATGTTTTCCAGGCTACCATTAATGATTGCGTCGCGGATTATTTTTGCTTCCTGCTCCTGACTATTCCACATGGCGAACAGTACAGGCAACGTCGGCTTCCCCCCCGCAAGATCATCACCTGTATTTTTACCCAGTGCTGCACTAGAGGTGCTATAATCAAGCACATCGTCAATCAGCTGGAATGCGGTACCCAAATGCATGCCATATCTTGCTATCGCCCGTTCATCTTCAACATCACATTCACTTATAATTGCACCTAATTTCCCTGCAGCCTCGAATAATTTTGCTGTTTTATTCTGAACAACGTGAATGTAGCTGATTTCGGTCGTTTCCGGATCGTGACTGTTAAGTAATTGTTGGACTTCTCCTTCCGCTATGGTATTGGTCGCCTCTGAAAGTACATCCATGACACGCATTGAATTTGTATCGACCATCATCTGGAATGCTCTGGAGTAGAGAAAATCACCCACCAACACACTGGCCTCGTTGCCCCATCTTTGATTGGCTGTCTCTTGACCTCGTCTTAGTATAGAGGCATCGACAACATCATCATGTAACAGCGTTGCGGTATGAATAAATTCAAGAATAGCTGCAAGATTAATATGTTGTGAGCCGGAGTAGCCGAAATGTCGCGTAATCAACAGCAGCAGGGTCGGCCTCAGACGCTTACCGCCGCTGTTGACTATATGATGACCTACCTGGTTGATTAAAATGACATCAGATTGCAGGCATTCCCCGATAAGGGCATCAATCAAGTCCATATCCTCAGCCACAAGGCTACCTAGTGCGCCTATATCGGCTTCAGACTGGACTGGTACTGCTGATTTCAATGGTTTCACAAATTAGAAATTAAGTTACTGCAATAAACGGTTTGGACAGAACAGCCCAATTCTGCCAAGTCACAGTGTAGATTGCTACGAAAACCTTAAAATATTATGTATTTAAACTGATATATTGCACCTTTCGACTTGTATACAAGAGGTGAATTCCTTAGAATCTCCGCCCTTTAGAAACTCACTCTCCGGAGACAAACTCCGGCGTTGTTTGGAAAAAACGTTATGTTTGCAGTAATTAAAACCGGTGGTAAGCAGTATAAAGTACAAGCGGGAGATCGAGTCAAAGTCGAAAAGCTGGACGCCGGGATAGGCGAGACTATCAAGATTTCGGAAATACTGATGCTGGTTGATGGCGAACAAACAAATGTTGGTACGCCACATGTGGAAGGCGCAAGCGTCTCAGCCAAAATAAACTCTCATGGTCGAGGCCCGAAGACCAAGATCGTGAAATTTCACAGACGTAAGCATCACCGCAAGCAGATGGGGCATCGTCAAGCGTATACGGAGCTATCCATCGTGGACATTACGACTAAATAATTCAATTTAGTGGAGTTAACAAAAAATGGCACATAAAAAAGCAGGTGGTAGTACGCGCAACGGTCGCGATTCCGAATCCAAACGATTAGGCGTGAAGAAATACGGTGGAGAGGCCGTGTTAGCCGGTAATATCCTGGTCAGGCAACGTGGCACGAAATTCCACGCGGGGACCAACGTTGGTTTAGGGAATGACCATACCTTGTATGCCAAAGCTGAAGGGAAGGTTGTTTTTGGCAAAAAGGGACCAAAAAATCGCATGTTTGTGAATGTGGTTGCGTTTTGATGGGACAAAACCGGTGTGACTAGCCGCCGTAATGTGGTGGAGAGATTGTGTTTTGTTTAAAAACCCCGCTTAGTGCGGGGTTTTTAGTTTGTATGGTCGGCGAGCGAACATGAAATTTGTAGACGAGGCATCAATCAAGGTTGAAGCAGGTGACGGCGGTGATGGTTGCCTGAGTTTCCGTCGCGAGAAATTCGTGCCGCAAGGCGGGCCTAACGGTGGTGACGGTGGCGATGGTGGTAGTGTTTATCTTGTCGTCGACGAAGGTTTGAACACATTAATCGACTTTCGTCATAAAAGACTATTTCGTGCCGAACAAGGTCAGAAGGGTATGGGCAGAGAATGTCGTGGTAAAGATGGGGACGATTTAACAATCAAAGTGCCTCTGGGGACCTTGGTCATGGATGCCGATACGGGCGAATTTATCGGCGATATGACTTCCGCCGGTAAATCCTTGTTAGTCGCACAGGGTGGTTGGCACGGCTTGGGCAACATTCGCTATAAGAGCAGTACCAACAGAACTCCCAGACAGACAACAGAAGGCACACGGGGCGAAAAACGCACCTTACTTCTGGAGATGCAGGTATTGGCAGATGTCGGCTTACTTGGATTACCAAATGCGGGCAAATCAACCTTTATCCGGTCGGTCTCACATGCAAAACCCAAAGTGGCTGATTATCCTTTTACAACCCTGTATCCAAATCTGGGCGTAGTCAAAATCGCTGCTGGTCAAAGTTTTGTCATTGCAGATATCCCCGGGTTGATTGAAGGCGCGGCTGAAGGCGCGGGACTTGGTATACAGTTTTTAAAGCATTTATCGAGGACACATTTGCTAATACATATCGTAGATGCAGGAACTGAAGGTGATGTAGATAAGTCTGTCAAGGATATCCAGATTATAGAACGTGAATTAAACTCATTTGGTGGTGGTCTAGAAAACAGACCTCAATGGATTGTGTTGAATAAGACAGATCTGATGGCTGCCGAGGTTGCGCAAAAATTCAGTACTGAACTGAAGAAAAAACTGGCAACAGACGTACCTGTATTTCCTGTATCGGCTATCACAAGGACGGGATGTAGTGAGTTAGCACGAGAAATTTATCAGTGGGTTGAAAAAAAGCAGCGACTAAATAGCCGGGGAAATACTGATAAAAATTCTGCGGAGAAACTGCAGGATAATTCCCGGAAAGCTTACACCTGATGAATGAATCAAGAAAAAAAATTAAACAGACCAAACGTTGGGTGGTGAAGTTGGGCAGTGCTTTGCTTACCAACAACGGATGTGGGCTGCGTGTTGGTTCACTGGACGACTGGGGTAAACAGATTGATATCTTAAGGCAGGAGGGCCGCGAAATTGTAATTGTCTCCTCAGGCGCAACTGCTGAAGGAATCACGCGCCTCGGTTGGAAAAACAGACCTCATGCAATGCATAAATTACAGGCTGCCGCTGCGGTTGGACAAATGGGGTTAATCAAGGCATGGGAGTCCTGTTTTCAGAACTATCAGATTCATACAGCGCAGATATTGTTAACCCACGAAGTAATATCACATCGCGAACGTTATCTTAACGCACGGAGCACGCTGAGAACTTTATTGCAGTTGGGCGTCATCCCGATCATCAACGAAAACGATACGGTTTCAACCGATGAACTTCGACTTGGTGACAACGATACGCTGGCAGGTTTGGTGACACATCTGGTTGATGCCGACTTGCTGGTTTTGCTAACTGATCAAGCAGGGCTTTATGAAGCGGATCCACGCCTGCATCCAAAGGCGAAATACATCAGTGAGGGTATCGCCGGAGACGAGACTTTGGAAAAATTTGCCGGTGAAGGCGGCACACTTGGTCGAGGCGGAATGTTGACAAAATTGAAAGCGGCATCAATAGCCGCAAAGTCCGGTGCAAGCACTGTTATCGCTTCAGGACATGTCGACAATATCCTCATGCAAATCGCGCATGGTGAACTTTGCGGTACCTTACTTAGTAGTCACCGGGAAGCGTTAACCGCACGTAAACAATGGCTGGCAGGACAATCTAAACCCAACGGTAGTTTGAAGATCGATCAAGGCGCGGCCGAAGCGTTGATGCAACAGGGTAAAAGTTTATTGGCCGTTGGTGTCGTTGCAGTCGAAGGTGAGTTTAACCGCGGTGAAATTGTCGCTTGTATCAATTCTCAAGGCAAGGAAATAGCGCGTGGTTTGGTTAATTATTCCGCCGCAGAAACGCGCAAAATCATGGGGCAACCCAGTGATCAATTCGAAAGATTATTGGGCTATGTGGATTCAGCAGAGTTAATTCAACGTGACGATCTGGTTTTAATTTGAGCGTTAACAGAACAGCCAACGATTACCGACTTCAAAAATAACCCGCTTGCAAAAAGTATTTTCTCCGGAAATACCTAAAATCAAAGTGCACGTATACGAGCGTGCAGACGACTCTTGTGGCGAGCCGCTTTATTTTTGTGGATTAAACCTTTATTAGCCATGCTGTCTATGACAGGGACAGCAGCCTGATACGCATCGGTCGCTGCTGCTTTATCCTTGCTTTCGATTGCTGTATCAACCTTTCTTATGAAGGTTCTTAGCACGGAACGGTGACTGGCGTTGCGTTGACGCCGTACTTCATTCTGACGTATTCGTTTTTTTGCTGAGGCAACGTTAGCCAATGTTAAACTCCTGACTTGTTCTGGGGAATGTCTAAAAATGTGTCTTTTCGAGGCGCGTAACTATGCTTATCTTGGCCTTGTTTGTCAATCCTCCACCTTGAATATGATATCCTCTGGTCCAGGTAACAAATACCATAATAAACAAATAGATAGCTAACACATAGCTGAACTACATTAATTATTTCAAACTTGGTCACAGCCTAAATTGTCAAAACGTTTACTTAAATCGACATTTATCGTCGGCCTTATGACAACCCTGTCTCGTATATCCGGTCTGGTGCGCGATGTTTGCATTGCCAATATTTTCGGTGCAGGGACAGGTTCCGATGCATTTTTTGTAGCCTTTAAAATCCCTAATTACTTACGACGATTATTTGCTGAGGGTGGTTTCTCTCAGGCTTTTGTGCCAGTGCTAAGCGAATACAAAAGTAAACGTGACGTGGCTGAAGTACGGGATTTATTGGATTACACCAGCGGCAAACTGTCTTTGGTGCTTTTTTATATCACCGTGATCGGTGTCATGGCAGCCCCCGTAATCATCATGATATTTGCAGCCGGTTTTGCGGGTAATGAAAACAAATTTGATTTATCTGTTTACATGCTTCGAATTACCTTCCCCTATATCCTGTTCATTTCATTAACAGCATTTGCAGGTGGAATACTGAATGTCTACGGGCGTTTTGCCGTGCCGGCGTTGACTCCGGTATTGCTGAATATCTCGCTTATTTCCTGTGCCATATGGCTGGCACCTCTGATGGAACGACCTGTCACGGCACTGGCATGGGGTGTTTTTATTGCCGGCATTGCACAATTACTTTTCCAGATACCTTTCCTTTTAGGTATACAACGACTGCCGCGACCTCGATTGAAAAAAGGCCATCCGGGCGTTGGTAAAATATTGAATTTGATGATTCCAAGTTTGTTCGCTGTCTCTATTTCTCAAATTAATTTGATCGTGGATATGCTCATGGCCTCATTTTTGGTCACTGGCAGTATTTCATGGTTGTATTACTCTGATCGTCTGATGGAATTTCCTTTAGGTGTTTTTGGAGTTGCATTGGCGGTAGTGATTTTGCCGACTTTGTCGGAAAAACATACGCAGGGGAATATGCGTTATTTTTCACAGATAATGGATTGGGCGCTTAAGTGGGTATTTTTGATTAGTTTCCCGGCGGCTATTGGTTTGATGTTATTGGCGGAGCCGATGTTAGCCACAATTTTTCAGCATGGTGAATTTACGCCATTTCATGTCGAGATGTCGGGCAAGAGTCTACTCACATACGCGATTGGATTACCGGGGTTTATTTTGATTAAAGTATTAGTCGGCGGGTATTTCTCAAGGCAGGACACAAAAACACCTGTGAAGATCGGTGTACTTGCCATGTTCGCAAATATCATTATGAATCTCATTTTCGTGGGGCCGCTGGCGCATGCGGGGTTGGCTTTGGCGACATCTCTGGCCGCATTCATCAACGCCGGGCTACTTTTTTTCTTTCTATGGAAAGGAGGTTTTTACTCGCCCGAAAATGATTGGAGAGTATTTATCGGTAGAATTATTTTTGCCTCATTAGTCATGAGTGCCTTGTTATTTTATGCGCTCCCCTCCATTTCCTCGTGGATTAAATGGGATATGTTCACGCGTATAATGCAATTAGCCATATGGATTACCGCAGCTGGCACGAGCTATTTTGCGGCACTATGGTTGAGCGGCCTACGATTAAAGAATATGACGCTGAATGCGGATCGCAGCCAAAATTAGGGACTAACGTTTTTCATGGAACTGATACGCAGTCTGCACAATCTCAGGCAACATCATAAAAAATGTGTTGCGACCATCGGCAATTTTGATGGCATCCATCTCGGGCATCAGGCGATTATTGCTCAACTTACAGAAATTTCACATAGATATAATCTCCCGAGCGTTGTTGTCATTTTCGAGCCGCAACCTCACGAATATTTTTCTCCGGAGAACGTTACCGCGAGATTAACCTGCTTTCGTGAAAAGGTTGAGGAATTGTATCGATTGGGTATTGATCGTCTGCTGTGCCTGAGGTTTAACGAGAAACTGGCTGATTTATCAGCCAGAGAATTTGTTGAGAAAATTCTAATCGATGGCCTGGATATTAGACACCTGGTGATAGGTGACGATTTCAAGTTCGGCAGAAACAGGCAAGGCGACTGTTCAACACTAGAAAAAATGGCTGACGAATTCGGCTACAAGGTAGAGCATACCAATACCTGTTTGTTTCAGGAGACAAGAATAAGCAGTACAAGAATCAGACAAGCACTCGCAAACGACGATCTAAATCTGGCCAACCGATTATTGGGAAGAGCCTATTCAATAAGTGGGCGAGTGGTGCATGGAGATAAACGGGGTAAGGAGCTGGGATTTGCAACGGCAAATATGGAATTACACCGGCTTCACAGCGCAGTGGCAGGGGTTTATATCACATGCGTTCACATTACTGCTGATAATGACCATAGCGAGTCAAGTCATTACGCAGTGACGAGCATAGGCACGCGCCCCATGTTTGATGGTGAAGGCATGCGTCTCGAAACACATATTCTGGATTTTGATGAGAATATCTATGCCCAATATATTCGCGTGGAATTTTTTGAAAAACTGAGATCAGAGATAAAATATTCGGGTATTAATGATCTGAAAAAGGCCATTGAGTCTGATATCAAGAAGACACGAAATTATTTCGACAAGAACGGCGTTAACATTGATAAAGCCGCCTCGGTAGCGATTGAATAATCATCGTACATCCCTATACTTCCCTGACCTGTATTCCATGGCACAAAACCCGGTAAGCCGAATAAAAAAATGACTGAATACAAGCACACACTGAATCTACCGAAAACAGATTTTCCAATGCGAGGGAATCTGGCGAATAACGAACCTGTCATGCTTGAAAAATGGCAGGAAATGGATCTCTATGGACAGATTCGAGCACGTCGATCAGGTAAGAACACCTTTATCCTCCATGATGGTCCTCCTTACGCCAATGGCGATATTCATATCGGCCATGCCGTTAATAAAATATTGAAAGACATCATTGTCAAAGCACGTGGCTTAAGTGACTACGATGTTCCTTATATTCCCGGATGGGATTGTCATGGGTTGCCGATAGAACTAATGGTAGAGAAAAAAATTGGTAAGGTCGGGCATAAAATCGATGCACGTACCTTTCGTAATGCGTGTCGTGACTACGCGACCAGGCAAGTTGAAAAACAGCGTGTTGATTTTCAACGCCTGGGCATTTTGGCTGACTGGCAACGACCCTACCTGACAGCAGATTCTAAAACCGAAGCCAACATTATTCGCGCGCTGGGAAAAATTATTATTGCGAATCATTTGCACAAAGGTTCAAAACCTGTGCACTGGTGTATTGATTGTGCGTCTGCATTGGCAGAGGCAGAAGTTGAATATGAAGATAAGCTATCTCCAGCGATCGACGTGCTGTTTACACTGGTTGATCAAAAGGCAATGGAAAAAGATGGTGAAGGTCAGATATCAATCTTGATCTGGACGACAACACCGTGGACATTACCCGCAAATCAAGCGGTGAGTGTACATCCGGACTTTGAGTATGTGCTGGTCCAATGTCAGACAAAAAATGGACCGCAGCGCTTCTTGTTAGCGAAGGAACTACATGTATCTGTGATGCTGCGATCCGGCGTTGCAAATTATCGGATAATTGCAACATTCAATGGCACTGCATTGGAAGGTCTCAAATTACAACACCCATTCTATGATCGTGTAGTCCCCATCATTCTTGGCAAGCACGTCACTCTGGCAGCAGGTACGGGCGCAGTACATACCGCACCAGGTCACGGGCAAGACGATTATAGTATTGGATTACAGTACGATTTGCCGGTAAATAATCCTGTAGGCAATAACGGTTGCTTTCTGGCTGACACTGAAATATTTGCCGGTGAACATGTTTTCAAGGCCAATGCTCATGTCATTGAGCTCCTTGAAGAAAAACAAAAATTGCTACACCACGAATCTATTCAACACAGTTATCCACATTGTTGGCGTCACAAGACGCCGATAATCTTCAGGACGACACCACAATGGTTCATCAGTATGGATGCAAACGGTTTACGCAAAAAAGCTCTGGAAGAAATCGAAAATGTCGAATGGATGCCTGCCTGGGGTCAACAACGGATTGGTGGCATGGTGCGTGATCGGCCTGACTGGTGTATTTCCCGTCAAAGAACATGGGGCGTACCCATCGCTATGTTTGTGCATAAACAAACGGGTAAGTTACACCCTGAGTCGGAACATTTACTGGAGGAAATCGCACTTCGCGTTGAACAAGGCGGTATTGATGTCTGGTTTGAACTGGACACCGGGGAATTATTGGGTGACGACGAGACTGATTATGAAAAAGTAATCGATACATTGGATGTCTGGTTTGATTCAGGTGTTACTCATGACAGCGTGTTGCAAGCAGATGAACGACTGACATTTCCGGCAGATTTATATCTTGAAGGATCAGATCAACATCGTGGGTGGTTTCAATCATCTTTACTGACATCGACGGCAATCAATGGCACTGCACCTTATAAAAGCGTGTTAACACACGGTTTCGCGGTAGATGCACAGGGCAAAAAAATGTCCAAGTCCAAAGGCAATGTTGTCGCTCCCCAGAAAATCATGAATTCTTTGGGTGCTGATATTCTGCGTTTGTGGGTAGCGGCGACCGATTATCGTAATGAAATGCATATTTCGGACGAGATCCTTAAACGCACGGCGGACGCTTATCGCAAGATAAGAAATACAGCGCGTTATTTATTATCCAATCTTGATGGCTTTAATCCTGAGACTGATTGTGTGGTCCACGATGAAATGCTTGAATTGGATAAATGGGTTGTTGATCAGGCAATGCTATTGCAAAAAAGCATTCAGTCAGCATACAACAACTATGAATTCCACCAAATCTTTCAGAAATTACAAAAATTCTGCGCCGAAGAGATGAGTGGTTTCTATCTGGATATCACGAAAGATCGTATGTATACCATGCAGGTTGATAACCCGGGCAGACGTTCCGCACAAACTGCGATGTACCATATCTCTGAAGCATTTGTTCGATGGATAGCACCAGTACTTGGTTTTACTGCTGATGAACTATGGCAACACCTCCCCGGTAAAAGAACAGACTCTGTTTTTCTCGCGGAATGGTATGAGAATTTCCCTACAGAAAAAATTTCATATGAGCGAAATGATTATTGGCGACAGATAATCAATATCAGAGATAAAGTCAGTAAAGAGTTGGAAAATTTGCGCGTCGCCGGGAATATCGGTTCTACATTAAATGCCGAAGTGAAACTCTATTGTGATGCAAAACAATTGTCATTGTTAAAGAAAATACAAGATGAATTAAGATTTGTTTTTATTACATCTTCAGTCACTCTACATAACGGATCAGAAAATGATGCGAATGCGGTTGCAACAGGGATAGACGGGATCAAAATGCATGTATTTTGTTCAACATATGAAAAATGTGTACGTTGCTGGCATCATCGTGAGGATGTAGGTAGTTCCGACAAACATCCGCAACTATGTCATCGTTGTATCAAGAATGTCGATGCAGAAGGCGAGTCGAGACGTTACGCCTGAAATAATTTCTCTCAATGATTAAACCTCCCTTTGGAATAAAATGGTTATGGCTGACTACAGTTGTCATAATTCTTGATCTGTGGACAAAAAATCTGGCGAGTCAATATTTGCAAATGCACGTTCCGGTCACGATTATCTCGGGATTTAACCTGACACTTCTGCATAACACCGGTGCTGCTTTCAGCTTCCTTAGTGATTCCGGTGGTTGGCAGAGATGGTTCTTTATTTGTCTGACACTTGTTATCAGTACATTTATTGTGATTTGGATGTGCCGATTGGAAACCAATCAACGATGGATAACATGTGCATTGGCAATGATTCTTGGTGGTGCACTCGGTAATCTGTGGGATCGAATCAACCTTGGATACGTCATTGACTTTATTGATATCTCAATAATATTTTTACCATGGAGAATATTCAATCCGTGGCCGACATTTAATATTGCAGATTCAGCCATTACTATCGGCGCGATAATGCTGATTATCGATGCAATATGGTTTGACAGTGAGACCACATAATGCGACAGAAGTGATTGGGATATGCTGATTGACACATGCTGAAAAGCGACGTAGTTTGCCCAACAAACATAACAGGATCCAGCATCGGGAAAATATTAATGAAAATAGTAATGGCTAATCCAAGAGGTTTTTGTGCCGGAGTGGACCGGGCGATTGAGATCGTTGAAAGGGCACTGGAGCTATTTGGCGCCCCTGTTTATGTGCGACATGAAGTTGTACATAACAAATATGTTGTCGATAAGTTGCGAAATAAAGGCGCTGTTTTTGTTGAGGAGCTGGACGAAGTTCCTGATGATGCGACCGTGATTTTCAGCGCGCATGGTGTCGCCAAACTGGTGCGTGAAGAAGCAGCACGCAGAAAACTGCGCGTTTATGATGCTATCTGTCCTTTGGTGACAAAAGTACATATGGAAGTGGGTCGTTATCAGGACGAAGAACGGGAATGTATTTTAATCGGCCATGAAGGGCATCCCGAAGTCGAAGGTACGCTTGGACAATATCAATCCAGAAATAATTCGGGCGGAATGTATTTGGTTGAATCCGTGGAAAATGCATGGGATCTGCAAGTAAAAAATCCCGACTATCTTGCGTTTGTCACGCAAACAACGCTATCCATGGATGATACGGCGGAAATAATAGATGCTTTGCGTGAACGTTTTCCCAATATCACGGGGCCACAAAAAGAAGATATTTGCTATGCAACCCAGAACCGACAGGACGCAGTAAAAAAACTGAGCGAGACATGCGATTTAATACTGGTGGTTGGCTCAACCAACAGTTCCAACTCGACCCGTTTAATGGAAATTTCGGAGAAAGTCGGTGTACCCTCTTATCTGATTGATAGTGCTGCTGAAATTAAAAGAGAATGGTTAGATAACAAAAAGTGTGTTGGTGTGACAGCAGGCGCATCAGCACCGGAAGTATTGGTAGAAGCAGTGATTAACCAATTGCAAGAGTGGGGTGCAGAGAAAGTTGAAGAGGCGCCTGGAAAAATCGAGAAAGTCGTATTTTCCCTACCGAAAGAACTTGCCAGGATTGAACAGGCACAACTTTAGACCATTCTCCTTATAGATTCCCGGCACTTAAAAGAATTGAGTCCTATAGTCTGAAAAATGTTAGGGAAAAGCGGAAATTTCTCTGTAAGCAGTCGTGAAAATAATACGAATCAAGAGTTGGTTCTTTCTTGAATTCTCTCATTATCAACGGTTCCTGAATCATCATCTGCGGGCGTATCGCCTTCCTCCTGCTTCAATCCGGCGGCCTTTACTGCACTTTCGAATTTATCGCGACTATATCCCGGAATGACTTTATCACCGATAACAGTGACAGGTACTCGAAGCTCGCCGGCGAGTTCTTTCACTGTATTCTGATATTTTATGTCATCCGCGATATTGATCACGTTGAGATTAACACCCAATACATTCAAGAATTCTTTAGCTTCATCACAAGCGGCGCACTCGGGTACTAAATAAATAGTGGCGGTAATATCCCTGGCATCCACTTGCCTGGCCTCTCCGGTTCCTGTGGATATTTTCTTTTCGCCTACCACTGAGTATCCAGGAGGACAGGTTTTAGAAAAGCTCTTATTACCCTGTTCATCCTCACATTCAACAATCTTGACTGCCGCCACAGGCTGCGCACTAACACACATAATGATGGTTATCGGTATGATAAATAAACCCATTCTGTTCACGAGGCTCTCCTAAGTTAAAACCATGACTTGAAGGAAAAATCGAATTTTCAAGTAAATCATATTTTAAATCAATAAATTACGTACTATAATGCAGAACAATATGCGGATATTATACACGTTAATGCAGCAACGGATTAAATAAAAATGTGTGATTTAATTGCCAAAATCGTTTTTATTATGCTTTTCTTTTCTTCTGTTTCATTTGCCGAGATATACAAATGGACGGACGATGACGGCAATATACACTACTCGGAATCACCCCCCCTCTCCAATCAGACCGTTGAAGAGATCACCCCGACTCAATCCGTCGACACGACGGACGCCGGAAATAAACTTCAAGAACAGATAGAATTTCTGGACGCACGAAGAGAAGCAAGATTGACCGGCAAAAAAGAAAAAGAAAAAGAAAAAGCCGATGCAATTCAACAGCAAGAGAAATGCCAACAATTAAATCAACGCCTGACGAAACTCACCACAAGGCCGAGAGCGAACAAACGTGATGCGGAAGGCAACATTGTTCGCATGGGAGAAGAAGAAAGGCAGGAAGAGATTAAACAAACGCAGCGGGATATTAGCGAACAATGCAACCAGGCCGGGGGCTAGTGATTGTTTTGTTGAATATCGATCCCGGATTCCGTGGTGGCGACAACATTGTAAACTCTTTCCAGAACACCCAGTATTAAATCACCTCTTGGTGTCTTGTAATGTTTCCTGGCAAGTGTGGTTAACGCATCCCTGGCCCCTGAATTACTCATAAACCCCAGCGCCGCCACAGCAATCTGGGTCAAGTAAACATTATCACTATCCGCTGTTTCCTGCAGATATGGAATATCCACCGGGTCGCCATTCAACCCAAGCGCCGCCAGGGTTTGTCCGCGATTAACGTCAAGATCATCGTATTTAAATGAACGAATATAGTCCCGTAAATCTCTACTTTCAAGAATATCAATTCTGTTGATTGTACTCGCCAATGCAATGCGCACAGGTGCCTGTTTAATCAGTGTCCAGTTAATATCGGGATCATCATCCATCGCAAGTCGCCACATCCTGTAGAGCATCCTATAGACACCACTGTGGCCGCGCATTGCATAAAGCGCATGCATAACATTGATTAATTGCGTGGTGTTACCTGAACCGAGTGCCCACTGTACCTGGCTTAATCTCGCCCTGCCAGTGTAAATGAGCTGATAAATATCCTGGTACGATAACTTTAGAGTATCGTTTGACGACGTATTCGCGTCGGTATCATCAATTCGGCTCGCGCCAGCAAAAGCAAGACTAAAAGGAGATATGACCAAACACGTTAATGTAATAATCAGACAAATCGTTCTTGACATTAAAATATTAAACGACTTACAACTTGTATCAGGGTTACCAACAATCAGCCAGAGTTCCAGGAGATACTCCCTTTGCTCCAGTGTTTTTAAGCATTAGACTTCCACAGAGTGGATCTGAAAATGTTGGTGCTGCAATAAGAGTATATCTCTGATACGGAGCGCCTGTTAAAATAGATATCTTGTAATAACCATTTTCCGTTTTGGTTATCGCGTTAGCTTCAGCCGGGATAGTGTTGGCAGCTTTGGCGAAACGATTATTATCAGAGTAATATCGTTCCAGTCGCGCCGCCACTTCCTGAAGTGCTGCTTGCCCTTCCGTGCGTTTTGCCCTATCAACGTATCGTTGATATGACGGTAACGCAATAGCGGCGAGAATCCCGATAATCGCGACAACCAGCATAAGCTCAATCAGAGTAAAGCCCGTGCTATGTGACTCTCTTGTTACATTTGAAAATATAGACCTACGCATCATATTCCACCTGTCAGGATATCAATTACACAAAGAAGTAATCAGCGAACCGCAGCAGCACACAACATGCCGAAAACCTGCGTAGAAACCAGCCAGGTAAGGATCCGCCTCTATATAGATACATGTCAACGTTATTCTTCTGACCAATAGGTAAGAATACCGAAATTATCACCTAATTTCAGACCCCCGTCACAGAGGGGACCTGTACAATTGGGATCAGTGCTGGGAGGCGCCTGCCATACGCCGCCTTCAACACCTACCAAACCGTAAATCCCTTCCGGAGAATAGAACGGAATGACTGCTGAAGCGAGACCACTCAAAGTATCCGAGATGGTGCGGCCAGCCACGTCATCCGTTACAAAACCCGCAGCTGTGGTGACATTTACACCGATCAAACGCCCACCACCGACACTGGCGGAACATAAATCTCTGGAAGTCCCGCCAGTAGGTTCGTATGTAGTAAAAAATACATTCCCGGAAACAATGAGCGGAGATGAGAACACTTTTTCACCCGTATGACCATCACTGGTAAAATCAATATACCATCCAAAAGATTGGTCAACCGCAGTACTGTTACCATCCAACACACCCAAAGTAGCATCAATCATCGCAGATTCATCCAGTGGGAGGCCTGATATCCGTGGATAACCCTGGGCGATGTGTGCATTCGTACCGCTGCCACGAGTCATCGTTCCAATTTCAAAATCCCTGAATGCATAGAAACGATCACGTGTAGTCGTGGCGAGTGGATTCGCTCTATCTCCGGACCCCAGAGTCACGAGGAAATACCGCGATTTACCCGCCTCTGTAAAGATCGTGTCGGATACGGCGGCGACTTCAGGTTTTTCAAAAAAACGACGCTCACTTTCGAGTGTTACGGGCGTTGGAGAAGTACCGCTCTCGGTCGCGATATCCGCCAACCGAGCTACCACGCTTTCACCAGCGCGTGATGCTCCTGTAAAGGCAGGGTTAATGTTCGCCGCCAAATCAACCCGCCATATCTGACCACCGGTATCCGCAATATAAATACGATTATCAACGCCGTCCCCTGTCGTATCCACAACCGTCGGCCGGGCGGCAAACGAGTATCTCATGTCAGGTACCGTGAGCGTAGCGTTCGTATTTGAACCGCCAATCGAAAAGATCAAACTTCCATCCGCAGGATTCACAACGAAAATTATATTGCCGTTATTTTCACTACCGCTGGTCGCGTCCACTCCGAAGCCGGAATCCAGGGCCGTATCATAGCCGCCGCCGAATATGAGTACATCCAGTTGTACAGTATCGTTGGTTAATATCCTGCTGCGTTCAGGCACGGACCAAGTATCCGCGAGATACTGAAAATCCGAACCTGTCACACCACCTTCTATTCTCCACAAAAACTTCGGAACTACAGTGGAGGCCGAACTAATCGCCGTCGCAGTGAGATCAAGCGCATATAGAAAATTTCCACCGCGGCGCATACCGAAATAGGCGTGGACGGTATCACCGTCTCCCGGCTCAACAACGCCGTCACTATCCACATCATTAATCATCACAACCGGTGTGGAATCAATGCCGTAAGTATGCGCACCTTCGGGATCCCGCCACATCGTTTGCTGTAAAGCCATGGTCGACCGAGGTACAAACATCCAGTCCTCTTTACCGGTCGTGGCGTTAACCATCCTTAAACCGCCGTCATTCGTGCCATAAATCAGTTTGTCATAAAAACTGTCGACAATACCGTCAGGAGGTGTGGAAGTATCCGCGCCACCATAGGTTATCGTCACCGGGCTGCTGTGCAATACATCATTGATGGTCCAACGTGTGGTCGTGTTAACATCGTTACCCCTTGGTCTGATGACTTTACCGAGCATAAACAACATGCGATCCTCACAGGCTGAACCCGTCGCAGTGGAAGGTACAGGACAGACCAGATCGCGCACTGCAGCTAATGTGGCATGGTTCCAATTTGTCGATGTGATGTTAAAACCATTGGCATCCAACGCGGTACCTGATGCCGGTGCCGTGCCGGCAGCGGTTGTTTCAGTATAGATAAGGCGATCATTAAAGTCAGTTAACTCGCCGCCTGTGCCGCCTCTTGTCGTCTCAATACCATCCACAACATCCGACCAGAAACTTTGCGAGGTCGTTCTAAATCTGTCCTGGGTATCAACAGCCTGGACACCATTTGCGTCCAGAATTCGAGTGACGAAATCACAATTGGGCAGGCTATTAACCTCGGTACAAACGGTATATTTTTTGACGTTGCCATCCCATGCCGCAGTCAATTCCGGTGTAAATAAACCGAAATACACTTCATCACGACTAAATAAACGATTAAATGCGTTGGTTGCCAATGAGGGTGACACAATTGATGTCGCGCCATCTTTCACATCTGCCAAAATTGATTGAAATACAGTCACCAGGCTATCAACTGATGTACCTTCAAAAAATTGCCCCCCCCCCTCGGTGGCAACATCCCTAAGGAACCGTACTGCACCGGTCAGCGAAGGAGCGGTAGTATCAAATCCTACGGTATGGGTAATCACCGTCTGATCATTCGCCAGCGTTGAAGACTGATCTTCGTCAAAAAGAAACTCAACCAGATCAATACCACACAGTTCTCCGGTGGTAACAGCGGTACCATCGGATTTGCTTGTACGACAAGTCGTATTGTTGGTACCGGCAAGATATTCGGCTGGAATAAGCGAAGCGATATCGTTGGAATTGGCATCTCCATCAGTCAATAATACCTGATAGTTTTGTGCGCAAGTCAGAGCTGAACTAAAGGGACTAACGTAGTTCGGAGTTCCCGTGATTCTTCTGCTCGAACAAACTCTACTGTCCAGATTAGATGTACACATTGCGGGTGCGTCCACTCCATAGGGCGGATGCGCCGCTGTATCGGCACCATTACAATTAACCGCTCCACTGGTTGGTTCATTACAGTAACTGCCTGGATGGCTGATGCGTGTTCGTGAATTAAAAAAGGTTGAGGTGTCTCGTCGAGCAAGCCCGTATTCCACTCTTTCGCCACGCCAGTAACGTGCCGCTTCATACAAGACCTCAGTAATCGGGGTAAAGTCCGATGCCGGTAATGCATCGACCAATTCAAGTACACGATCACGGACAATCTTGCGCGGTATAGCAACTGAACCACCACTTTCATAGGTAATCGATAATCGAGGCGCAAGGAACGAGTTATTGTCATAACTAATAGCGAACTGGACTCCGGCGGTCGTGTCAACCGCGAAGACCATGGAATTCCCGGAGTTCCAACCATTCTGGTTGACTATCTCCTGCACAATTGCCGCCAGGTCGGAGGAGGTATATATCCTGTTATTCAACCATCGTGTTGTATTCCATGCGACGGAAGCACTGGTAAGTGTACGACCAATTATGTTGCCAAAGACAGCCGGATCTGGAGAGAGTTCGCCTCTAATGCTGAAGGCACTATTTGCAGTTGAATTACTACGCAATCTGGCAGAAAATGAAAGCGTTGCATTCATTATGGTGGCCCCCCTGGGGACATCAATATTCTGGAAACGCAGGCCGACATCGTCGGCAGAAGGAAAAAGTTGAAGCAGACCCCCGATCGTGTATGAGCCTTCCGTATCGTCCGAACCGGACGCAATCTGGGCTGTTTCAGTACCTCTCGTACAACCCTGCGCTCCGGAATAGTTCACTTGAAGTCTGGGTGCAAACTGCGCACTGGAATCGTAACTATACAAATGACGGGTGCCCGTACCGCTAATGACGAAAGTCATGCCATTACTGCCACACCAACCACTTCGGTTGACGACCGTTTGCATCACACTGCTTAAATCGGGAGAGAAAAAATTATCGTTCACATTAAAAGGATCGGGGATCTGACCAGGCGTATTCACCGGGTTACTCGTCACCGCCACCGGGTTACCCGTTAATGTTCTGCCGCCGATATCACCGGTGCTGTTAGTCAGTGCGGGAGAGTCATCAATATTTTCGGCATCAATGCTCCAGGAGGCCGGACCGCCTGCATTTGCTCCGGCGGTAAAAATCAAACGCGCATCGGTGACAGTCGCTCCTTGTGGCACTCTCACCGTTGGAAAATGGATAGCGACCCGAGTCGGGATCGCCGCTGCAGGTGTGGCTGTATAAGCGACCTGGAGTCTGGGTAATCTGTCGGGATTATTTTGGCCATCTTCTGCGAAACTATGCCAGCGTCGTTCCTGATTGCTTGATCTCAGGATAAGAGACAGAGCATTACCTCGGAACCAACCCGGTCGGTTGATAATTTCCTGAATAATAGACACGATGGAGGGAGAGACATCCGTACCATTAACAGGACTATCATCATGATTATTCCACCCCACCACCGCCGTAGTCCCGGCGCTGAAAGACCGGCTGGCGAGATCGGCGCTAGAACCTAGTTCAAAACCAATGGACTGGTCGACATCATGACCGATAATGTCGAAGTCAGCATTAGGGCCACTCTGGTCTGATTGGCTGGTTAATTCGAGCGTTGCCGACGTTATCGTTGCGCCCTGCGGAATATCAACGCTATTAAAGCGAACACCGACAGTGGAAAAGCCGCTGTTTGCGAGGAGTATGAGTTCAGTATCGTCAGTGGTCCGTACGTCCTCTGAAACCGAGTCTGAAATGTCACTCACGCGAACATCAATTGAACCGGTAGGATCAACCGCAGGTATGTTGCCGACGGTTAAAATCCCTTCGGATAATGAAACGCTATTATCCGTGGTTCTTTGCACGCCATCATTGGAACCTAAAATTTGTGAGTAGGTGAAGGTCGGCTCTATTTCAGACACTACATCAGAGACAACGCTATCAATCGGCGAGACGGGAAAAATTATGGAACCGCCTTCTCTGCCGTTGAATCGCATGAGACCGAGATTGATATCTTCAGCACTAGTCACGATTATGTTCATGGCCTCTTTCAATATGGCGAGTCGGCTTCTGCCGGTACCGGTCGCCGTATTGTTCAGACTGCCGGATGAATCGAGGATAAACAGTACATTCGGTTTAATTGCAGCAGAGTTCACGGAATTGAAGTATATTTCAGTGTCTTGAGAATATGCCGGGCCTGATGCAAGCACCAGCGCGAATGCCAAACAACCTGGTATGAATCGCTTATTTCGTGATTTAAACATAATAATCATCTCTTTTAATCCAATCATTCTTTTGTCAATGTAAGACTGAGTTTTCATTCCCTATCGTTACCTGCCTCTGCAACTTAGTGCTGCAGCTTCGTCAATATCCCAAAAGCCGTTGCGACAGCTTGCTTCGCCATAAGCGGGGCGTGCGCAGACCCTGGCGACCCCGAACGTGGGTTCTGATGTGTACGTAACAACGACACTTGACCTGTCTCCATTCGGACAATTGACCACGAATATACGATCATCGCCATCCGCACCCTGGTCATGTATACGCAACGGTTCCGCAGCCGAGACCTGGAAAGAAAAAACCATTAGTGTCATCACAAATATTTTTTTAGGTGAAGCATACATTTAAAATCTCCGGGAAATGAATTTCGGTAACTGCATGAGGTTCAATTGACCGCCTGCGCCAGGAAAATAATGATTATCAAACATCACAGATGATACGCCCCGGCGTCTATCCTGGATCTCGCGCCTGATTCCGTGGTGGCGGTCACGCCTAAATTGAAATAATTATAAGTCTGACTACCGCCCTGAATAGCGGTACCCGAGCTAAAGACCGATGTCGCCTCTCTTGCCTCCAAAAAGGCCGAGGTATACGTCGCATCGGCATCGTAGTCGCCGACATCATCAACAGTGGAGGTATACCCGGAGGTATTGAATGTGCGCTTATTCTTCAGTGCCACCGCCAGCGCGGTCTCTGCTGTCTGGAAGGCGCGATTTCTTTCCTGTGTATTCGCCGCCATCCGCTCGTCCAGGATGTTTGTCCCCATGGATGACATCGCCAGTATGGTTAAAATCGCCAGGAAAAAAAGAGACGTGATCAATGCCGCACCCTTCTGGGATTTTGTGGTTCGTTGTACAGAATATATTTTCATATTGTTCACCAGCTACAGGTATTCAGGATTTTCTATTTCTAATCTCAATGGTGGAGGTAAAAATGCGACGACGACGCTTATCGTCAACGGGATTAATGACTGTGCCCAATAAATTATATGTATTTGTATCCACGCTGTCACCGAAGGGTTGGACGGTGCGCACAAGCAATCCGAGTTTGACACTGACGACGTTTGACCAGTTGCTCACGCTGGTTGCGTTAACGTAGGTATCCGCGATGGAATCATTGTTTGTATCCTCACCATAGAGGATTTGCATGGATTCCACACCTTCAACCAACTCCTCCATTCCGTCATCAACTGACTCTCGCCATAACGCTGGCCCGGAACCGCTGGCGCTGTTACGGATAAAATAGCGACGATTAGCGAGGCGGTATACTGAAGCAATAGTCGTATACTGCTTACTAAGCTCGATAGTGGTATTGTGCGAAGGGGCATGCTGGAAGTACTCAACGCCAGAAGAAATGCCGAGGCTACTGCTGATCCGGAAGATATCGGCACTACCACAATCGGCAATAACCACATGATCAAGGACGTTCAAACCAGCGTTGGGATCAGTGGCAATAGCGACGTCTTTCCTAACCATGTCTAGGGCTAGCCGCGTACCGAGAGTTCCGAAATACCTCACAGTGATGCCGTCAGATGGAATAGCATCAGTGGTGGTGATCATGTCGGCAACGGCGGACGTGCTTGATGACGGTTGCCAGTTGCCCCCGTTTTCCGATCCCTCGATTAAATTACTGGTCGCGGAGACACGGAAGCTGGTGAGGGCTTGATCCGTCGCACCGGGAATCGTGCTTGCTACCCTGTTAATATTATCCGCGCAACCGACAAACGCCGCTGATCGAATATCCTTGACCAGCAATGACATGGCGAAACGGGCATTCTCCTGGAGCTGTCCCATTTCATTTTGCTCTCTATAAATGCGGTTATTCGAGATAAACACGCCCACTGCCGCAGTGAGTAACAACAAGCTGATCACCATGGCAGTCATGAGTTCTATCAGGGAAAAGCCGAATTGTCGATGATGGAGTCTATACATAAAATTTATTTATACATCACTTGATTCAGTGTCACGGCTGAAATGTGTAGCTGATTGTACGCACCTGACTTTCTCTATCCGTCCAAACGAAACTGACTGTGTACATATCAACTGTGTTTGCAATATTCGCCTGGGTACCGGGGGGCAGAACATCGTGCAGCCGTGTTCTCCAGCAGCGAAGATCATTGGTGGCATTCGCAGCGGTCGCCGGATTACACGTCCCTGACGGCGCAGTCACCGCTACTGTATGATTTCCAACATAGCTGCTGACATTGGCGTCATTCAGACGTATTTGATCCATGATATCTTCAGCAAGGACGCTAAGTTGAGTTCTTAAATAGGCGTCATGATTGAATCTGAGTGCCTGAAACTGCAATACCGCTACACCCAGCACCCCAATCGCCAGAACCAACAAGGCGATCAGGACTTCCAATAATGTAAATCCTGCGGCTTGCTTTTTTTTACATATCATCACATTCAACATTCGCACATCCTGTTTCCTACCTGTTACGTGGTCTACCTGATTCATTAGTGGAATCATGGACACACATGACCGCCCGCGATGCTCGGTCTTCCAGTCGCTGAAATGGTGATTAACTTACCTTTCTCACCGGTACGGTCATCACATATTGCAAATGTGCCACCGGCAACAATGAAACCATCGGCACGGTAGGTCATCGAAGTACTGTTCGTTCCCGTTTCATCAATGCTTGTTTTTTCGCACGCCGGCCTGACCTCCCTGAGAGTGGGAGGAGATACTGCGTTATCCACAATGTTCCAGCCGCTACCCCATTCGTTCGCATTGTCACTCGAGTTGGAAGCGTTTAGTGTAACAGGCGAATTGCGCTTGATTGCTTCACTACGCGTAAATTGCAGGCTATTAACAAACGTGTTCGCCTTGACCGTCAAACAATTGCTTTGTGCCATTCTCGTGAAATTGGGCAGCGCGATAGCCAGCAAGATACCGCCGACAACGACGGCAGTCATTATCTCAATCAGGGTAAAACCGAGCTGCTGGGAGATATTCAATTTTTCTTGCACCTGTCTATCCGGATATATTCTATAATAAGGGGCTTTTATAGCAAACATCCCCTGATGTTCCACGCTTCTTCCTGATAAATGGTATTTTAATCCTGATAAACGGCAAGCGCCTGGGAGAGTTTTGTGAACTATTTGGCATTTCTGCATGTATAAGAAGGATTGTATCGTTGTCGGAGGCGGTGTTATCGGCATGACCACGGCTCGGGATCTGGCCATGCGCGGCCTTTCTGTGGCCCTGTTCGACAAGAGTGAAATAGGTAAGGAAGCAAGCATGGCAGCCGGTGGGATATTATCTTCCATGCGTCCCTGGTCCGAGAAGCGAGGTTCATTAACGCTTTCTAACCAGGGTAGATCCTGTTACGCAGAATTTGTTAATGAATTAAGGCAACAGACGGGTATTGATGCGGAGTATTACCAGTCCGGGTTGCTGATGATCAATCAAGGCGATATCGGTCAGACCAAACGTTGGGCCACTCGAAATCAAATGACATTCTCCGAGAATACCAAAAATTACCCTGTGGGCATGAAACTTCCTGCACAGTCAATTTTTCTTCCCGATATTGCGCAAGTGAGAGTTCCATACCTGTTGCGGGCCTTACTTGCCAGTTTGCGTGCGCTAAAAGTCACCGTTTTTGAGAATTCGCCGATAACGGCATTGGGAACAGCAGAGGGAAAATGCGAATTCGTGAGGGTTGGACGGGAGAAAGTCTATGCCGACAACGTCATCATCACCGCCGGCGCCTGGAGCAGACGAATATTGAGTGCAAATAATGCGGACATAAGAATAAAACCTGTCCTGGGTCAAATGCTTTGTGTGAAGTTTCCCAAACAAACACTTGTGCCCATGATTTTGGACGGCGCCTATTATTTAATTCCGAGGTCAGATGGTCATGTGCTGATTGGCAGTACCATGGAGGATGTCGGATTTAATCAGGCGACGACAGCAACTGCACGGGATAATTTGATGAACTGGGCCGGTTCGCTATGGCCCGCGATCAGCAAAGCAAAGTTCGTTTCACATTGGTCCGGTTTACGACCTGCAACAGACAACGGCGAACCGTACGTGGGCAAGCTCGATACCCATGAAAACGTCTATATTAATGCGGGGCATTTCAGGAAAGGAATATTACAAGCTCCCGCCAGCGCCAGAAAAATCGCTGATCTGGTGATGATTAATGAACGATAGACAGCCTTGTTTTTTGTGTTTGAGTGTAAGACAGTGCAGATTGACAGGGCTTTATGTTACGCTGGCACCATGAACTGTGATGAACGACCTGTTGTCGAGTGAAAGCAAACGTTAACGTTCAGAATAAACGCCGAAGTAGCTCAGTTGGTAGAGCAACTGTTTCGTAAATAGTAGGTCGGAGGTTCGAGTCCTCTCTTCGGCACCACCAACCACTTGCACTCAGTTATAAATAAACAAGATTTACCGCGTTCTTTCTTCCATTATCCTTTCATGGGCGGATTTAATTTCGTGGGTTTTTTGTGCAGCGAGTTTCATCATTTCCTCGGGCAGGCCCTTTGAGACAAGTTTGTCCGGATGGTGTTGACTCATGAGTTTTCGATAAGCGCGTTTTACTTCATTGTCACCGGCACGTGGACTGATGTCCAGGATGGCATAGGCATCGTCTATCTGCATTTTTCCGGACACGCCGTCACCACGGCCTGATGTCTGATGATGAGTTTCGGCTGCAATTGCCGCAAGGATGCTGTTCAATTCGTATTCTGAAAAGCCGATAACGCGGCATATTTTTTCCAGAAGATTTTTCTCTGCCGGGTGTAAAACACCATCTGCGTACGCAGCAGAACACTGGATTTCCACAAACATCCTTTTGATGTTCCTTGACAGACCAAGCTCGGATTTTAACTGCTTTAGAACATCATCGAGTGGAAAATTATCTTTCTTGCCTTCATGGAAAAGTGCAATAGCCGCCTCTTTTTGCGCAGCTGACATCGACATCCGCGACATCACCATTTTAGCAGTGTTGATTTCGTCAGGTGTGATGCGACCGTCAGCTTTGCAAATATGACCCATCACTGAAAATGTTGCGGTAAAAAAAGCGGCCTGAGATCGATTCTGTTGTCCAACTGATTGCGTTGATGAGGCATCTTTATCGAAGTTATGGCCCAATGTCGCACCCAGCAGAGCGCCGATAGGACCGCCGAGTGCAAAGCCTAGATAACCGCCGATCAATTTTCCCCACCAACTCATTTCAATTCACCTCAATCCACCTAAACCTGTCATTGAATTATCGCCTGCCTGGCGGGGACTCTCATGGTGACAAACTCTTCCGCCACTGTAGGATGGATACCCATCGTTTTATCGAAGTCAGCTTTTTTCGCGCCGGCTTTCATGGCGATAGCAATACCCTGGATTATCTCACCGGCTTCGGCACCGACCATATGTACACCAATAACCACATCTGATTCCTTATCAACAATTAATTTCATGAATATTTTTTCATCATTACCGGATAAGGTATGTTTCATTGATGTGAATAATGACTGGTAGATATCAATCTGCCCGTATTCATCTCTTGCGGCCTCTTCAGTAAGACCCACCATGCAGATATTCGGCTGGCTGAACACACAGGTAGGAATGTTCTCATACTCTACAGGTAAATTTTCATGGTGACTATAGAGCATGCGTGCCAGAAACATGCCTTCGGCCAATGCCACAGGCGTCAGGTTAACACGATTAGTGACATCACCCAACGCATGGATTGACGGGATGTTTGTCTGGTATTGATCGTTGACGATAATGGCCGCATTTTTATCAAGGATGACCCCTACCGATTCCAGGCCCATCCCTTCTGTTTTAGGTTTTCTGCCTGTGGCATATATAATACGGTCTGCAAGCAGGGTTGATTTATCGGTTAATGTTGCCTGAAATTGTCCGTCTATTTTTTCTATCGCTTCGATATTATTTTCAAACCGGAGCGTAATCCCTTTTTTCTGCATTTCCTCTGCCAGAAAATTACGGACATCCTGATCGAAACCACGCAGGAATAATGGCCCTCGATAAAGCAGGGTTGTATCAACACCCAGCCCATTAAAAATTCCGGCAAACTCGACGGCGATATAACCACCACCGACAATAATGATTTTCCCAGGCAGCGTTTCCAGAAAAAAAACTTCATTGGATGAAATGATATATTCTTTCCCCGGAATATCGGGAATGCTCGGCCAGCCACCAGTGGCGATGAGAATACGTTCCGCTGAATAATATTTATCATTTACAACAATCGTATGTGCATCGACAAGCGTTGCGTAACCTTCGATCAACTCGACACCGGCGCTGTCCAGTATTTTTCCATAAACACCATTGAGTCTGGCTATCTCATTATTTTTATTCTTAATGAGTGCTTGCCAATTGAAGTTTGGCGAGCCAGGTGTCCAGCCGAAGCCTGTTGCATTCTCAAAATCTTCAGAAAAACACGAGGCATAGACGAGTAGTTTCTTCGGCACACACCCTGCGTTGACGCAGGTACCTCCTAAATATCGGTCTTCAGCAATGGCCACTCTGGCACCAAAATCGGCAGCCGTGCGCGCAGCACGTACACCGCCGGAACCGGCACCGATGACAAACAAATCGTAATCAAATTTATCCATTGACTAATACCCGACGATTAATTGGAAGTCACTCAAATAAGTATGTGTTTCTGTTTTTCAATATAATACAACATTGGTAATACAGGTTTGAAAAGTACATTCACCAGCGCATTTTTTGTAAAATATCAGTAATCTGGAGTTTAATGTCCGTGACCACCCAAGACGAAAGCTGGAAGTTAATGCGATGGGCGACCTATGCCTCAGTTGCAGTGGCGTCTATCCTGATGACTATCAAGATGATAGCTTACGTATTTACGGGATCTATTGCGATACTTTCCAGCCTGATTGACTCATTCCTGGATTTAATCGCTTCAGCAATCAATCTATTTGCAGTCAAACACGCCCTGATCCCCGCAGATCACGATCATCGCTATGGGCATGGTAAGGCGGAGGCAATAGCCGGCCTGGCTCAGGCCACTTTTATTACAGGCTCATCTTTATTTTTGTTTTTTGAAGCGATTAATCGCTTTTATAACCGGCAACCGGTGGAAAATGAAATCGTTGGTATAGGCGTCATGCTGATGTCAATCATGCTCACAGGCGCATTGCTAACATTGCAGCATTACGTTGTGAAAAAGACGGGTTCCATTGCGATTACGGCGGATTCCTTACACTATGTCGGCGATCTATTGCTTAATCTGAGTGTCATCATTGCCTTAATCTTGAGTATTTATTTCGACTGGCAGAGAGCTGATCCGATTTTCGCGCTATTGATTGCGGTCTTTATCCTGAAAAGTGCCTGGGAGATTGGCAAGCAATCACTGGCACAACTGATGGATCAGGAATTGCCTGACAATGTGCGGGAACAAGTCAAAAGAATCGCCCTGCAACATGCGCAAGTATTGAATTTACACGAACTGAGAACACGTTCATCAGGCAGGCGATTTTTTATTCAATTACATCTGGAAATGGATGGCGAGTTAAAACTTAAAGAAGCACATGAAATAGCCAGTCAAGTGGAAACTAAAATATGCAGGGCATTCCCCAATGCAGAAGTGATTATTCATCAAGACATGGAAGGATTACATGATGATGAAATAAGGGATTAATTACATGGAGAATAGTATTTGTCAGCCTCTTTTCCAGGCATGGAATTTTTCCACCCAACCAAGTAATCGTTGTGGCGCGTGCGCCTTTTTCCAGTTACCGGCGACGTATTTGTTCGCCTCTGCCAGGGTGGGGTAGATGTGAATCGTGCTCAATATTTTATTGAGTCCGATTTTATTTTTCATGGCGCTGACATATTCAGCGATAAGATCTCCGGCATGTTCTCCAACAATAGTAACGCCGAGGATTTTATCCTTACCCGGTACAGTCAGGACCTTTATCAATCCGTGTGCTTCTTCATCGGCGATAGCACGATCAAGATCGTCTATACCATACGTGGTTACTTCGTAAGGGATGTTTCTTTCCCTGGCTTCAATTTCGTTTAAACCCACACGAGCAACTTCAGGATCGGTGAATGTCGCCCATGGAATAACGGAGTAATCAACCCTGAATTTCCTAAAATCACCGAATAGTGCATTGACCGCCGCATACCAGGCCTGATGCGCCGCAGTATGCGTGAACTGAAAAGGCCCTGCGACATCACCACAAGCGAATATGTTCGGGTATGATGTTTGTAGAAATTCGTTGGTCGCAATTGTTCCGCTATCGCTTGTGGGTATGCCTAAATCCTCCAGACCGTAACCTGTGGTATTGGCCGTGCGGCCTACAGCAACCAACAGCTCATCAAAGGCAATACGAATATCCTCGCCCTGGTGTTCACAAATCAAAACCTTTTCACCATTTTCAACCAGAAATTCCTTTGCTTTGTGATCTGTCAGAACGGCAATACCTTCTTCCTTGAACCGTTGCATCACACAATCCGATATCTCGGGATCTTCACGAATCAATAATCGGGGTAACATTTCAACTTGTGAAACATGATTGCCGAAACGGGCAAAACATTGTGCCAACTCACTACCAATGGGACCGCCGCCAAGAACGATGAGCCTCCTGGGTAACGCTCTCAACTCCCATATAGTGTCGGAGGTGTAATAACCCACATCTTGAATCCCGGAAATGGGGGGTACAAACGGATGTGCCCCGGCTGCAACAACAATACTTCGTGTCGTCAAGGTTTTTCCATTAACTTCAACCGTCCAGGGAGAAGTGATTTTTGCTTCGCCGGTAATACACTCAATACCAAGTTCCGAATAACGCTCAACCGAATCGTGGGGTTCGATAGCTTTAACTACACGCTGAACGCGTTCCATTACATCTGCAAAATCAAATTCAATTTCAGCAGATTTAAATCCAAACTCGGTCGCACGTCGGGCATGCGCTAAAAACTTTGCCGATCGTATAAGGGCTTTGGACGGAACGCAGCCTGTATTTAAACAATCGCCTCCCATCTTGTTTTTCTCGATCAAAGTGACTCTGGCTTTTACCGCTGCGGCAATATAGGACGTTACAAGACCGGCCGAACCTGCGCCCAGTACAACCAGGTTACGGTCGAATTTTTTCGGTTTTTTATAACCCTTGTTCACGTGCATGGAGAGTCACTCTCTATTTTTTCATTTTCGACTTGTCGTCGTGACTGAATAAATTCAATTGTCTTTTTCGCAATTAGAGGAAACAGTCCGAGCAGAGTGAAAGATATGATTAATCCGGGAGAAAAGATATCTTTCAGATCATTAATTTGGGCAAGTTGTGTACCCGCGTACACATAGACAATAGTGCCGAGCAACATGCCCGCCTGGCTGATAAAGAAAAAAGTCAGCACTTTCATCGGTGTTAAACCCATCACCAGATTGACAATAAAAAAGGGGAAGGCGGGTACCAATCGTAGTGTAAACAAATAAAATGCGCCTTCTTTCTCTATTCCCCGATTGATAACGTGCAACCGATCAGAAAATCTTTTTTGTAATGATTCCCTGAACAGAAAGCGTGAGGCCAGAAAGGCCAGTGTCGCACCCATGGTTGACGCAAAAGAAACCAATAGCGTACCGATTAATACGCCAAATACCGCCCCCCCCGCCAATGTCAGAATGGCGGCACCCGGTAACGATAATCCTGTAACAAAAATATAAGCAGTGAAAAATATTAACGCTGCAAGTACAGGATGAGAATCATTGTACTCAGCAATGTTTGTTTGTTGTGTCTTCAAAGACTCCAGATTTGCATACTGATGCAACCCAAAATAAAAGAAGATGAAAATAAGGAAGGCGATAACACCGACAAATGCAATCTTGATTTTCATATTGATGAAAAATAAATCCCTGGAAGAAATGCTTCATATTGCATAAAAATATTAATACCTCCCGTATTACACTGTATTTTTCTGCATCATTCTCACTTAAATTACTCATTCGTGAGTGGCTATTTCGTGCAGTGCAAAATATCAGTTCGAAAGTTCCTGTTTTAATTTATTCGCCTCACTTATCTCATCCGCCGTGAGTGTCTCTTTTAGACTGTCACGGCGGTATATGTCCATGGCATTGCCATAGTCGGCGAGAATATCATACCAGGCTAAAGCCAGTGATTTATTTTGCGCAATGCCATCAGCATCACCATTAATATACAGTGCGCCGAGTGCTCTTTGTGCCAATGCGTAGCCCTGCGCGGCGGATTTTTTGTACCATTCAGCGGCAGTGACAGGATCTTTTTCAGTGCTCTGGCCGTAAGCATAAGCGAGTCCGAGTCTATATTGAGCCGGAGCATGATTTTGTTCGGCTGATTTTTTGAAAAACTCAAAGGCGGTGTCGTAGTCTTGTACGACGCCTTCGCCAAATTCGTATGTCAGCCCTGTTTCATAAACACTGACAGCGGTATCACGGTCACGGATAACCTCCATGGATTCAGTTAACATCTGTCCGTTGTCTGTTTCTGTTTCTTCAACTACCTCGGCAATTAGCCTTGATTCGTCAGCTTCATCATCGTCCCCGCCGAATAATCTACCGAAGAAACCTTTCTTTTCCGTCGTTTCTTTTTCCTGAATGGCTGCCTCATCTTGTTTGGGTAAACGATTATTACTAATGTCGTAATCGTTCCTTTCTATCGGTTCTGCCGTCGCAATACGTTGCAGACTGCGGAGGTTATGTAACGCACCTGCATGGCCCTGGTCAGCGGCTTTTTCGAACCAAAGCCGTGCCTGATAATCGTCCTGCTTAATGCCTTCTCCCAGCAAATACATATTACCAATACCATACTGTGCATCAGCTTCCCCTTGTTGGGCGGCGCGACGATACCAGAGAAAGGCCTGTGAATAATCTTTTTTTACACTTTTACCCTGATAATACAGCGACCCAAGTTGAAATTGTGCTTTTGGGTCTCCCCGCACCGCAAGCGATCGAAGTTCCGATGCGCTGCCCGTATTTTCCGGATCGGTTGTAGTTTCAATTGTATCCACAAGTGCCCTTTCAGATTCTCCCTGTGTCGTCTCATCTTCTTCAGGTGCCTCCAGTTTTGCAACGACGACGGGGACGTCAATCGCATCAATCTCAACAACTTCTTGGGTTTCTTCATCCGGTTCGTCTCCACCAAACAATCTGGAAAAAAAACCTTTTTTCTTTATTTTTTCTTCCGATTTTTCTTCAATTATCGTCCCGGCTGTACTTGTATCGTTATCAATTAGGTCTGGTTCCGACAAATCAGCAGCTTCTGAAACACCTTCCTCAAAAGGGATATCCGCCGGTAATTGTGTCGCAATCCCGGCTTCCACTGTCTCGGCCTGTTCATCTACCATATCGCTTTCAGATAGCGTCTCCAGCACTTGTCCCGTCGGCATTGAATCAGCTGTGTAGACAACCACTTCCGAAGATTCATCCTGCGCTTGTCCGATAGATTCAATCTCAACAACTTCTACTGCATCATTTCTCCCGTCCGATTCGTCTTTACCAAACAATCTGGAGAAAAAACCGCGTTTGGGCTTTTCACTCTCTGTAATCTCCTCAGTCTCATCAGGGGTAATGGATGCAGCAACAGCTTCAGCCTCCGCCACTTCAATGCGTCCATCCCCAGGTGATTCCAGTGTTTGTCCCTCCACTGAATCAGCCGCGTAGGTAACCACTTCCGAAGATTCATCCTGCGCTTGTCCGATAGATTCAATCTCAACAACTTCTACTGCATCATTTCTCCCGTCCGATTCGTCTTTACCAAACAATCTGGAGAAAAAACCGCGTTTGGGCTTTTCACTCTCTGTAATCTCCTCAGTCTCATCAGGGGTAATGGATGCAACAACAGCTTCAGTCTCCGCCACTTCAATGCGTCCATCCCCAGGTGATTCCAGTGTTTGTCCCTCCACTGAATCAGCCGCGTAGGTAACCACTTCCGAAGATTCATCCTGCGCTTGCCCGATAGATTCAATCTCAACAACTTCTACTGCATCATTTCTCCCGTCCGATTCGTCTTTACCAAACAATCTGGAGAAAAAACCGCGTTTGGGCTTTTCACTTTCTGTAATCTCCTCAGTCTCATCAGGGGTAATGGATGCAACAACAGCTTCAGTCTCCGCCACTTCAATGCGTCCATCCCCAGGTGATTCCAGTGTTTGTCCCTCCACTGAATCAGCCGCATAGGTAACCACTTCCGAAGATTCATCCTGCGCTTGCCCGATAGATTCAATCTCAACAACTTCTACTGCATCATTTCTCCCGTCCGATTCGTCTTTACCAAACAATCTGGAGAAAAAACCGCGTTTGGGCTTTTCACTTTCTGTAATCTCCTCAATCTTATCAGGTGTGGTTGATTCGATAATCTCAGCTGCAGTCACGACGGAGTCAACAGGCGCAGGATCATCCGGGATGGGGACTTCAATTTTTGCCAGGGTAAGGGTTGACGCAGATGTGTTTTCCACGCTTTCCCTTGCTTCAGTTTTCATCTGGACATCTGTTGTTTCCACCTCGGGAACAGTTCTGTTGGCACCAGTGACTGCTCTTTCTATACCGGCAAGTTCATTTTGTGCCGCGACATAACCTTGATCTGCGGACAAACGAAACCATCTCACTGCCTGGTTATAATTTTGTTCGACACCACTGCCTGCACGATATAAGGTTCCAAGATTATATTGGGCGACAGGATTACCTTTGTCTGCCGCCTTGCGATACCAGAACACGGCCTTTTCATGATCTTTTTCAACACCATTCCCTGTATGGTAAAGACTTCCGAGTAAAACCTGGGCGCGTTCATAGCCATGCTCTGCTGATTTCTGAATCCATTCGGCCGCAAGTTTCGGATCCTGCGAGATGCCTTCGCCGTAGGTATAGGAGATACCCAAAGCATATTGGGCGACAACATGATTTTGCTCTGCAGCACGGCGGTACCAATGGAAAGATCCCTTATAGTCCTGCCTGGTTCCTTCACCAAAAGCGTGAGCTACGGCAAGGTTATATTGAGAATCCCTATCGCCAAGAATCGCCGCTTTCTTGTACCATTTAACCGCTTGAACATAATCCTGTTCAACGCCTTCGCCGACGTAATACATATAACCAAGATGAGCTTGTGCCTTCACATTCCCTTGTTCAGCGAGTTTCTTGAACTCAGCCGCTGCAACGGCATGGTCACCACGAGCCAAAGCATTATTAGCGACATCCATGTCTGCAAAAACTGTCTGGATAGTTAAAAACAAGACTGAAAAACCAAGAAGGTAAAATCTTTTCAATGCAACTACTCCCGTACCAACGCAAGACTGATAAAATTTGTGGCGTAAAATCGCGGTAATTATACTATTCATCGCGGAAAATCGTAAGATTATTCACATGGATATGTGACCTGTTTTCGCTTCCATGGTCAAAACCACATCTTGCAAGACTAAAAAATCAGAAGAATTTTCAAGATAACGATTGATTTATTTTCGAACAGTAACCATTTTTGATAAACCACTCCATGGCGTCTTTAATGGCCTCTTTTACAGGCCTTGTTTGGTAACCTAATTCTTTCACTGCCTTGTCTGAAGAAAAATACATAAGATTTTTAGACATTCGTACTCCGTCGACAGTGGCTCTGGGTTCTTTCTTGCTGATGTTCGCCCAACGTTCCATGCACCAGGCTACCGGTAAAATTAAATTGTGAGATAATTTGATCGATGGTGGTTTTTTATCTGTGAGTTCACAAATGATGCCGAGGATAGTTTGCAGACTGATATTCTGTCCACCAAGAATATAGCGTTCGCCGATTTTACCTTTTTCAAATGCCAACAAATGTCCATATGCGACGTCATCCACATGTACGATGTTGAGTCCTGTATCAACATAGGCGGGCATTCGATCATTGAGCGTATCCACAATGATTTTCCCTGTCGGTGTGGGTTTAACATCCCGCGGCCCAAGTGGTGTGGATGGGTTGACTATAACCGCAGGTAATCCCTGTTCATCAATGAGCGCGGACACTTCTTTTTCCGCCAGATATTTGGATCGCTTGTAATGACCAACCATGTTATCAAGAACCGCAGTCATTTCTTCGTCAGCAGGAGAGCCATCTTTATTTAAACCCAGGACAGCGACACTACTGGTATAAACAATTCTTTTAACACCCGCCTCGGCACTGGCTAACATTAGATCCCGTGTACCGGCAACATTGGTTTGATACATGTTATCCGGATCAGGGATCCATAATCTGTAATCAGCGGCTAAATGAAATACTGCTGTGCAACCACTGACTGCTCGCTTGAGAGATGTTTTGTCTTGTAAGTCGCCCTCAACCACTTCGACAGGCATACCCTCAAGGTTTCGCCGATCACTCCCCGGACGAATAACAACACGTAGATCATGACCCTTTTCCAATAGTAGTCGCATGACCGCCGATCCAATAAAACCATTGGCACCTGTGATGAGTTGTGTCATGCAGATCCATTCGATGAATCTGTTGTTGCTAACAGACTGGGTAGAACAATCAACGTACAGAATAAGGTCATACTGATCCCGATAGTTAAAAGTTGTCCCATACTCGCCGTCCCCAAATGAGATGAAAATGCAAGATTCCCGATACTCACGATTGTTGTTAAGGCACTGACCAATACTGCACGCGCAGAACTTGTTGCGAGAATAATCCCGCTTTTTGGCGGGGCGGTTCTGTAACGATGCAGAATATGTATACCGCTATCAACGCCGATACCCAATAACAATGGTAAGGCAATAATGTTTGCAAAGTTCATGGGAATGGAGAATAGCAGACTCATACCGGCAGTTAACATGGCCGCCAGTAAAATCGGAAGCAGTATCAAAAATACATCTCGACGTTTATCCATCAGAATAAACAGTAACAGTGTAATCATGCCAAACGCGGTGAGGAGTGCCTGCTTGAATGCCGCTATCACAGCATTGCCTGCCTCGATGCTGACAACAGGTGAACCGATCACATTCGGCGCGGTTACTTTAACCTGTTCGACGAACCGTTCCAGTGCCGCGTTATCGTGCAAGTTTTCCACCGGTGAAATTTCAAGCAAGTATTTCCCACTCCGACCAACCCAGCGGCTACTCAATGCCGATGGAAGACTCGCTTTATCAACAGTTTCAGCACCGAGTGAGGCGTTCAGTGAATCCAACTGACCGGGCAAGGAATCAAGCAGACTATGTTCCAGCTTTAGTAACAAATTATATTTTTGTTCTTTATCCAATTCGGACAATCGTTGCATAAAGGTTTCGAGTCTATGCAATAGATCTTCTGCAAATGATATTTGCTGTAACTCATTCTGTTTTGAGAGCATTAACAGGCGCAAACTATCAATAGCCGTAATTCTGTCTCGAATATCAGGGGCGGGAAGCGATGAGTCTAAATTCATGCCACTGAGAATGAGGTTCATATCATCAATAATAAATAATTTATTATCCTGATCTTCGGGAATAAATTTATTAAGCCAGATGACATCATCCACCAAAGGTAAAGATTTTAACTGCGATGCCAATTGTTGCGCTTCGGTTTCATTATTGACGAGAATTTCAGTTGTCCATGGAGATGACTCGCTATCTGCCAGGAGATCCATATATGTCTTTACAGATTCATTCTCGGGGTTCTGCAAGTTCAGGGTGTTATGATCAAATTTAATTTCAGGTAAAACTGGAATGAGCGCGACTGCAATAATGATGGAAACAATTTTGACTGTCCTGGCGTGGGTGACAGGGAAAACGAGAAAGCGTTTATCCAATTTAACTGGGTTTGAATATCGACTGCCTGCAGATAAAAATTTCGCCGATACCGGAAAAAGACCGAGCAGTGCCGGCAATAATGTCATGGTCACAATAAAGCTGATAAACATACCGCTGCCCGAGATCCACCCAAGTTCAGCGATACCATCATAATTCGTGGGCATGAAGGCGTAGAAACCGATAGCAGTGGTGACTGCACATATGAACAGGGAGCTACCGCAACTTTTCGACGTTGCGTATAATGCCGCCGTACGATCTTCGCCGTTTAAAATATGTTCGCGAAAGCGTAAGCAAAAATGAATCGCAAAATCGACCCCCAGCCCGATGTAAAGTACTGCGAAGGCGACCGATATCAGGTTCAATTCGCCTACTGTCAGTGCCGCCCAACCTGCTGTAAAAATCAAGCCACTGATCAAGGTAATGATGGTAGCTAATACCAACCAAAATGAGTCCAGGCCGACCATCATAATTACCGTGACCATACATAGCGCAAGAATGACGGAAAGTTGTGTACCTTGCATGACGCTTTGTAGTTCTTCATGAGAAAGTACGACACCGCCACTTAACCTGAGACGTAGATTATTCTCTGAGTTGATCTTAAGTTCATCACCAAGCGTTCTAATCCTGTCAATGACATTTTCCGCCGGAAATAGATCGCTGTAGTCGAGAACTGGTTGCAACACAATAAATTCCCGATAAATATCTCTATCGAGTGCTGCGCCAGCCATCAGACTGTGCCATGATAATTGAAAAAACCGTTCTGACTGGACAGCATCAAGTGACTGATTGATTTGTTTAATAAGCGGAGAAAGTTCAACCGTTTCCCCATCAAGTTGCGCACGCATGGCTTCCTCGACCATGGTAAATAAACCACGAATGTTTTGATCTCCAGTCAACCTTGAAAGAAAAGGCTGAATTTCCGCGAGACGATCAGCGACATCCTGTAATGCGTCTTCTTCAAGAAAAAGCAGCGAGGATTTTTTAAAGAAAGGCAGGGTCCGAAAAGAGAAAACAGATCTAAATAGTGTTGTTTCCTGTTGCAACTTTTCATAGAGTCGATCAGCAGCATCCATCGCCTGGTCAGGCGTGGGTGCTTCAATAACGACCAGAATATTGCTACTGAGTTGTGGGAATTCCGACGATAGCTCTTCATCAAGTTTTCGCCAGTCAAGTTCCGACGACAGCATATCCTTGGTATCAGTATTCATACCGAGGTTATTTATTGTGTAATCAATCGTGATCAGGATACCGAGAAAAGACAGGATAATGACAATACTCTTGTGCCGCTGCACAATATTAATCCAGCCTGGCAAAATGCGACCGAAGAGTTGACGTAATTTACCAGGCATAACTAAATAATTGAAGATGCAACATCAATAAAGACACCGACTTCTGGCGACAATGTTCAAGGTCATGGTTGCAGCTTTCATACCTTTCGCTAAATAGACTAAATCGCATATCAAATCGGGCTTTTTTATCACGCCGCTCAGAAGTGAAAACAAAACAGGGCGTCCAAACATATCTGTACAATTAACGATTGCTTCAGGGATGCTTTGCGATACTTCATCAACAATCGCCCGGACTGCCAAAAAATGCAAATTTTCTTTATGCGCAACTCGGGCGATGACTATAGATTCCATATCAACAGCGATAGCATGTGTTACCGCGTGCAGGCCGATTTTGCATGCGGGGGTTTTTAGTACTTGTTCAGTATGCGCGATCATGCCACAGTGCACTCTGGCGGGAATATTACAAAGCCTGTTCCTGATACTTTGATGCCAACCCGTATCGAAAGAGTAACTTTCTCCATTTACGGCTGTGATAGTATCGGCGAGCACTAAATCACCTGAGCGGACTTTTTCAGTTAATGCCCCCGCCGTTCCCCAACTGATCAGTGCAGTAACATTTTTTTCAAGTAATTTTTGCGCAGCAATATCAACATTGTCTCTACCCATGCCACAGATAATAGCGATGGTATGTTCATTGATCTGGAAAGGTTGATTTACAACAGACTTGCCTGAAAGACAACGCCCTTCAGAACTTAGAGCACTGATAATGCCGATATAGCTCAAGACGGTTTGTCTAGATTGTTGTATCTGGCAAGTGCCCAAAGCGGAAAATATTTTGTATAGCCGTGATACTTGAGGTAAAAAACACGTGGAAATCCAGGCGATGTATAGTCGGGATCATACCAGAGTCCATCTGATTTCTGATTTTCCAGTAAATACCGGACACCCTGTCTAACAGCCTCTGAACCAACTTCACCGACAGCGAGCAGTGCGAGCAGTGCCCATGCTGTCTGGTATGAAGTGCTGGCACAGGGTCGTCTGTGTTTTGGCGGGTAATAACTCTCATTGGTTTCACCCCAGCCACCGTCATTGCCTTGTATTTCCTCGAGCCACGATACGGCACGACGAATATAGGGTTGATGCAAATCTTCCTCAGCCAATTCCAGTGCAGTTAACACCGACCAGGTACCATAAATGTAATTGGTTCCCCAACGTCCAAACCAGGAACCATCTTCTTCCTGTTCCTGTTTTAGAAAATCAATCGCATGAGCAATAGTTTTAGCATACCTGGTTTTATCGTAGCGTGATAATAATGCGACACAACGACCGGTGACATCAGCCGTGGGCGGGTCAAGTAGTGCTCCATGATCGGCAAACGGGATTGAATTCAAATAATATTGGGTATTATTTACCTCAAACGATCCGAAGCCGCCACTTTTTGATTGCATCCCATCAAGCCATTGGACGGCTCTGTGGATAGCCTGTGAATAGCTTTCATCGCCAATTCGGCACATGGCCCAGGCGACCATGGCGGTATCATCAAGATCCGGATAGTAATAATTACTATACTGGAACGCCCAACCGCCGCCCTTGAGTTTAGGGCATAGGATGCGCCAATCACCCGGTTCATCACTCAGCTGTCTTTGCTTTAGCCAGACGAGACCTTTCTTACTTTCGTCTGAGTTCACGCCATCAATTGATGCATCAGCCTCTATTAGCGTCTGACAAGCCAGGGCTGTATCCCATACAGGAGAGACACAGGGTTGACAGTAGCTTTTATCATCTTCATGAATCAGAAGATTATCTATCGCCTGCCTGGCTTGTTTAACAATGACGCTGTCCTTGCTGTGTCCTAAAACCAGGAGTGACTCATAGACATTGACCATGGCCGGGAATATTCCACCGATACCATGTTCCTCATTCATCCTGCCAGTAAACCATTTCTCGCATTTACGCACGGAGATATTCCGAACAAATTTTGGTACCAATTTTTCGAATAAGCTACCCACACGATCCAGGATTAAAAATGCACGGGTGAGTGATGTAGTTATTCTGAAATAATTCTGTTCTTCTTCCGGAGGTGTTACAAACAACTCTCTGATATCAACCGCGCGGGGATTCACGGCTTTTGCTTTCAAGGTGCAAAGCACAAATAAAGGCACCATGACTGTTCTCGACCAGTAAGAAACCTTATCTATATGAAAAGGAAACCACTTCGGTAGCAGGATGACTTCAGCAGGAATAAACGGTGTCGCACGCCAGGGTACCTGTTCAAACATAGCCATAAGTATACGAGTAAAAACATTGGCATGTGCGGCTCCACCATGCTGAAGTATGGCGTTGCGTGCCTTTACCATATGTTCTTCACGTGGATCATCGCCTGATATTTTCAGCGCATAATAACTTTTAACCGAACAACTCAGGTCAAAATCTCCGCCATAAAACAAGGGCCAGCCACCGTGCTCGGCCTGACGTTCACGAATATAAACACATATTCTTGACTCAAGTTCATCATCAATGGTATCAACGAAGTGATTCATGAGGATATATTCGGCCGGAATAGTGCAATCCGCTTCTAGCGGATAGACCCAATGCCCGTCGGTTTGTTGCTCCGAGATTAATGTATCTCTGGCATCACTGATGACCGCTTTCAGAGTCCGATGTGTTTGCTTATTTTTGGTTTTATCCAGCATTTAAAGATAATCAATTCCGTTGCTACTGTCTTACCTGAACACGATTTCCTTTAGCGATACTGATCGGATGGTAAGTCCCTGTTTCAGGTGACCTTTTTGTATCCTGCTGCCTCCCGCCCGAGTCTCTCACGAATGGCCGTTATCGGCAAATTTCGACTGGTATAGTTGAACAGTTTTTTTAGTGCCCAATTATTACTGACCAACAGGCTGGTTGAAATAACCGTGGCTTGCACACTTCGCCTGCTAATCTTCACATCAGTACCTCGACTGAAATCACGATGCTTATTGAGTTTGTCGAGAGATAATACCGCCATGCCAAGTGCCCATAGACAGAATTTACGAATACCCTTTTCCTTTGGAGGCAGTATCAAGGTATAAGCAAGTGCATCATGCAGGTATTTCCTGGCAATACCTATGAGTTGTTGCAGTCCGCGTTGGAATTCTTCACTTTCATTATTTTCATGCAATTCACTGAGGTCGAATCCTTCCTTCTCAAAAATGTCACGCGGCAACCAGCAGGTGCTCCGCGCCCGGTCATCCCAGATATCCTTAAGAATATTTGTCATCTGCAAACCCTGCCCGAAAGCAACGGACAGCTTCATTAATTCATCTTTGTTTGCATTGATTTCTTCTGAATAATCACAGAATAACTCCGTCAACATCTCACCCACTACACCTGCGACGTAGTAGCAGTATTCATCCATTGCGGCCAGATTTTCCAGACCATCCAATGTTTCCTTGTCCTGGTAATCCGCCATGCCTTTGGCCATGATACGCACACAACGTTCCAGGGCATTACGCTGGTTTTTATTAAAACCATGCGTGATTCGGATAATAGATTCCGTGTTTTTAATCAGATCGTGTTCTTCTGCAATCGTTTGCTCCGAAAGCAAAGGATAAAGTTCGTCTGCAAACTCTTTTGCAGGGACATTCCCGACGACAACTTCTACGAACATGTCCCCCAGATAAAGCGTTTGCCCGGAATTGACTGCATTATCATCCTCAACTGTGTCGATAATCCGACAAAGCAGATAGGCATTGCTCACCACACGCCTGAGTTCTACTGGCAATTGAGGAATAGTGAGGGCGAAGGTACGTGAAACATATTGCAGGATGTGAGCTTGATACGCCTCATCAACTTCGTGACGCGGAGCCTGATTTTTCTGTGTATGTGCCACTTGAGTCATTGCCGCATATTATGGCAAATCGACTTCAGCTGTGATACATCAAAATAATTTATATCCACCCTCAATGCCTGGATCTGAATGTTGTTACATAAGTCTGAGTTTAATAAAAACCCATTGTGATCGCTGATTTATGTGGATATGGAGAAACATGTTAAGTGATAATTGAAACAAATAATTAGCTGTTTTGTTCCGATGAAATTGTGCAAGACCACAGATCTGGGCGTAAATGGAGAATCTGTTATGTTCAGGAAGATTATTAATGTTGGCAATATCGTTCAGGAAAACCCTTCAGGTAAATGATATGGGCTGTTCCCTGCGTCGTTGCGGTAAAATCAGTACGAAATTTTGCTTATGAACTAAGCCCCCTCAAAACAGATGGTGTGATAAAAGTGACACTTGCAATATCAAAATCGGGCGAATCTTTCGCAAGCATGTCCTACCGTACCACTCGTCACATTATACTCAAGCGGAACAGACCTGGATGTGGCTGCAGGAGCTGCCACCAATCAAGATACTTGGTAGTATCTTTGGCCTGGATTAGTCCAGGCCGAAATAACAGGATTTATCAAACTGTGCGCAGAAGGCAGCGTGTTTGATACAGACTGCCTCTTTCGTGGTTAGTCCACTACTGATAGTCTGTCTAACATTAATTCATCCAACTTTATAAATTCGAAAAAACTGAAGGAACTCAAAATCAAATGAGTCTATGCCCGGTGATTCTCGCAGGTGGCGGTGGGACAAGACTGTGGCCAATTTCAAGGGCACATTATCCCAAGCAATTTCTGAACCTGTTCGGCGAAAAATCCATGTTACAGGAAACCCTGACCAGACTTGATAGCATGAAGGGTGATGTTACCGTCTTACCTTCCATACTTGTTTGCAATGAAGCACACCGATTTCTGGTTTCGGATCAAGCGAAAGAAATTAATCATGAAATACAGTCGATCATATTGGAACCGGAAGGTCGGAACACTGCTCCCGCATTAACAGTCGTTACGCAATCATTACTGACTACCGTTGAAGATGCCGTGGTCTTGATGATGCCTGCCGACCATATTATCGCTGATAACTCCGGTTTCATGGATGCTGTCGAAACAGGATACCGATTGGCTGAACATGGTTATCTGATTACCTTCGGCATCAAACCTTTACATGCTGAAACCGGTTATGGTTACATCCAATGCGGTGAAATGCTGGATGCACGGCACGATGTCAATCAAATCCTGGCATTCAAGGAGAAACCGGATGAACAACTCGCGCAGGAATATTTTACGTCAGGCAATTATCTTTGGAATAGCGGCATATTTATGATGAAGGCATCCGTCTGGCATCGCGAAATTAAACGATTACAACCGGACATTTATTCAACATGCCTGGATGCCTATGAAAAGGGGCGGACGGATAATGAATTTTACCGACTGGATAAAGCTGCATTTTCTGCTTGCCGCAGTGATTCCATAGACTATGCAGTGATGGAGAAAATTAGCAATGAGAAAGACATTTTGTCCGCAGTTGTGCCATTGGATGTCGGTTGGTCGGATATTGGCGCGTGGTCCGCTGTATGGGAATTGGGTAATCAAGACAAGCATGGAAATGTCATTGCCGGTGATGTAATTCCGGAAACAACAAAAAATAGTTTGTTGAAATCTGAACACAGATTGTTGGCCGTGCTTGGCTGTGACAATCTTGTCGTGGTTGAAACTGCGGATGCTGTACTGGTAGCGAATAAGGATAAAACACAGGAAATCAGGCAGATAATTGGTACATTGGAAAAAACACAACGGGAAGAACGCCTGACACATCGTCGTGTTTATCGGCCCTGGGGATCTTATGAAACGGTTGATTTTGGTAAAAATTTTCAGGTTAAAAAACTGACTGTGAATCCAGGTAAAAAATTATCATTACAGCTTCACCATCACCGCTCTGAACATTGGGTCGTTGTGAATGGAACGGCGACGGTAACCAGGGATGATGATGAATTCTCATTGAGAGAAAATGAATCCGCTTATATCCCGGTTGGAATTAAACATCGGCTTGAAAATGCAACAGAGCAGCCATTGGAGATCATTGAAGTACAATCAGGAAGTTACCTGGGAGAAGATGATATTGTCAGATTCAAGGATGATTTCGGACGCGAAGGATAGTCAAGGGATTGACATACTCCAGGACTAATATCAACCTATCACTTGGTACTGATTTATTAGACCACTACATTCAACCAGTTAAGGTAGGAAGAAAAAGCAATGATGAGGCTTTTTTCAATATTTCGATTCATTATCGCTCACCCTTTGTGCAAAGGCCGTAAGCTCAACGCTCTTTCTGGCTTTATAAAGTGGCAAATTGGCACAAAACTCACAGGTAGTCGACTCGTGGTTGATTGGGTCGATAATGCAAAATTTATTACACGCAAAGGGGAGACGGGACTAACGGGTAACTTGTACTGTGGTTTTATGGAGTTCGAAAGACATGCTGTTCCTTCTCCATTATCTACGTAGTACAGATGGGTTTTACGATATCGGCGCGAATGTTGGCGCTTACACGATTCTTGCATCAGCTGTTAAGCGATGTAAGTCGAAATCATTTGAGCCTTTGCCAGACACATTTGAACGCCTAATAGACCAAATCAAAATTAATAGAATTGAAGAACTGGTGGATGCTGGAAATTGTGGCATTGGCGGTAAAAGTGAAACTTTGGAATTTACAAATACGCTTAACTGCATGAACAGAGTTAATACTGACCTGAACAATGTGAATGTCACGAAAGTTCCCGTAGTTTCTTTGGACAGTGAATTTACCCCTGCTCAAAACACGCTTGTTAAAATTGATGTAGAGGGTTATGAAAAATTTGTGTTTGATGGTGGAATGAAGTTGTTTGCAAGTCAAAATGTGAATGCATTAATTGTCGAATTGAACGGAAGTTGTAATCAATTTGGAGTTACTGACTCGGAAACTCATGAAATTATAAGTTCGTTTGGCTTTGTGCCGATAAATTACAATCCTATGCTACGTCAAATAACAAGAACTTCCAGTTTTAATGATGACGGAAATACGATTTACGTTAAAGATGTATCTTTTGCCGAGGAAAGATGTGTATCGTCACCAAAGGTTTTGGTTCGAACTGCTGCAGATATTAATCTTTAATGTCATAACTTCGAACCTTGATGTAAAAACGTTGTTATTTTGTCGCGAAAATAGATACAAGAAAAAAGTGCTGACTTAACAGACGATGAGCAAGCACGACTGCGCAAGCGCACACTTTCGCGGATGATGTCAAAAAACGGCGGATTAGATCACTTGTTCAGTTCGAGCCAGTTTTTTTCGCTACGAACGATAAAACCGTCGACATCGACAAGCCAATTTTTGCGCACGCCCTTACTGTAATTAAGGTATAGCTTGCCACTGTGCACTGTCCACGCTTCCGGATCGCCGCGCACCAAATAGCCACTGGCAAGACCATATGCACAATGACCGCCATACTGTGGAAAATAACGCTCCGGTTCGGCCAAAAACTTTTCGCGGTTTTCCATTGATTTGAAAAGCCACAATTGCTCCGCATAATTCGCTGCATAAACTTTTTCGCCCGGCACCGCTTCGGCTGAGTCAAAATACGCCACGACATCGTAACCACCTACCGCCGCACCGTTGGCGTATTCATAAAACTTTATTTTGGCGGCGAACACAACGGAACCCGTGCCACTCGCGAGCAACACGAACACCATCAAAACCGAAGCAACTCGATAACGCACTATATTCATTAAAAGGGAGTTATACATCTTATTTCGCCGCTTCGCCTGCTTTTTTTCGCAATTATTTAAAGCTGCAAAACCTGCTCTACAATATAGTATGCAATATTCTGGCGAGCAAGGTGTTTCGGTGATCGGGCGTCACGGACAAAATTTGAGTGCGCAAGGTACTGAATTTTTCCTTATTATTTCAGGTTCTAAATTAAGAACGGAAAAATTATGATCCCCGCAAACGTCGCTGTCCAGTGAGAGTATAAAACTGCTCATGCCGATATTCGGTAAAGTCTTCATGCACGGGTATACGGCAAGGCTGTGATTGACAAGATTAGATTTTTCTTCATATGCGGGCAGAATAAGATAAGTTAGCGTATGGCAAACAGGTTCAATAAAATTCAGGGCACAGGCATAACAGTATTTTAACTAAAGGATCTCTGATTAGGTCATGAGTAAACAAAAAACAGCACTAATTACCGGTGTGACGGGGCAGGATGGCGCATACCTGTCCGAATTTCTGCTAAAAAAAGGCTATATCGTGCATGGATTGAAACGTCGCAGTTCGCTTCTTAACACCGACAGAATTGATCATTTATACCAGGATCCTCACGTCGAAAATAAAAAATTCATTTTGCACTATGGTGATCTTGTCGACAGCATGAATATCACCAGAATCATCCAGGAAGTCCAGCCGGATGAAATTTATAATTTAGCGGCGATGAGCCATGTTCAGGTTTCATTTGAAACACCGGAATATGTTGCCAATGCAGACGGTATGGGGGCTTTGAGAATTCTGGAAGCCATAAGGTTGTTGGGCCTTGAGAAAAAAACAAAAATTTATCAGGCCAGTACCTCGGAGCTTTATGGCAAAGTACAAGAGGTCCCTCAAAGTGAAACGACACCATTCTATCCGCGCAGTCCCTATGCAGTGGCGAAGTTGTATGCCTACTGGGTAACGGTAAATTATCGGGAGGCATATGGTCTCTTTGCCTGCAACGGTATTTTGTTTAATCATGAGTCACCCATACGCGGAGAAACTTTTGTGACTCGAAAAATTACCCGGGCCGCCTCCAGGATAGCCATGGGTCTGCAGGACAAATTATTTTTGGGGAATCTTGATGCAAAAAGAGACTGGGGACATGCCAAAGATTATGTAAGGATGATGTGGCTGATCCTGCAGGCCGACCAGGCTGAAGATTGGGTTGCTGCAACGGGCGTGACCACTTCGGTGCGGGATTTCGTGAAAAAAGCCTTTGCCTGTTGTGGGATAGAACTCGAGTTCACAGGCACAGGCATCAATGAGAAAGGTTTGGTAAAAGCATGTACGAATACTGATTACCAACTGGAAGTCGGTACTGAAGTGGTATGTGTTGATGCAAAATATTTCAGGCCCACAGAAGTCGAACAATTGATCGGAGATCCAGCAAAAGCGAGAACCAGGCTCGGTTGGCAACCCGAATATGATTTGCAAATGTTAGTGGAAGAAATGATGACATCGGATCTAAAACTGATACAGAAAGATCGCTATCTTGAGGAAGGTGGTTATCAAATCATGAACTACTTTGAATAATTCACTGTATACACAGCAAAAAATGCAAGCGGACTCCAGGATTTATATTGCAGGACATAACGGGCTGGTGGGTAGTGCCATAGTCAAAAATCTGGCAGATAAAGGCTATACAAACCTGATCGGCAGAACACATAGCGAACTTGAACTAACCGATCAACAAGCCGTTGCAAAATTCCTTGCCCGGGAAAAACCTGAATATGTTTTTCTGGCGGCAGCGAAAGTCGGCGGTATCGCGGCTAACAACAGGTATAGAGCTGAATTTATTTATGATAATTTAACAATTCAAAACAATGTTATTCACCAAAGTTATAAAAATAATGTTAAAAAACTTTTATTTCTCGGTAGCACTTGTATTTATCCAGGAGACGCACCTCAACCTATATCCGAAGAATATTTATTAAACAGCCCGCTTGAATATACCAACGAACCCTATGCCATTGCCAAGATTGCAGGGATGAAAATGTGTGAAAGTTATAATCTGCAATATGATACAAATTACATTGTCGTCATGCCGACTAATTTATATGGGCCGAATGATAATTTTGATCTGCAAACCGCACACGTCTTCCCTGCATTAATCAGAAAAATTCATCTGGGGAAAGCGCTTGAAGATAATGACTGGAAAACAATCAGGCGTGATCTGCATAAAAGAGCTATAGAAGGGAATAACGGTAACACGAGCGAAGAAGATATATTAAATACGCTTTCGTCTTATGGCTTACGGATTATCGGTCAGGGAGCACATCCGGTCGTGCAAGTGGAAATATGGGGATCAGGCAAACCAAAAAGAGAATTTCTCTGGTCAGAAGACATGGCTGATGCCTGTGTCTATCTTATGCAAAATCATGACTTTAGTGACATCGTTGCATCAGAAATCGAAGATACAGAAATTCGCAATACCCATATTAATATAGGTACGGGTGAAGACGTATCAATTAAAGAGCTTGCATGTAACATTAAAAAAGTTATTGGCTTTAATGGCGAGCTGTATTTCAATACGGACAAGCCGAATGGAACAATGAATAAACTGTCAGATGTCAGCAAACTGCATACATTGGGTTGGCGACATCGTGTAAGACTGAAGGATGGACTGCAAAAATTGTATCATTGGTATTTGGAGAATCTCTGATTAAATTCAAGTAAAATACCTTATTCGATCTCCCGTGAACATAATTGAATCGGTACAAGATATCCAGTCGCATACGACAAAAAACCACTATTACGAAACCTGATAGCACACAGGTATGGATATTTTGATCGTCAGTGTCGAATTCATGACTTAACCGATGTTGCCCGGGACTAGAAAAAATAAAGACCCGATTTTGTTAAAGTATTATCTTATAAAATAACACTCATTCATAAATAGAAAAAATCATGCACAATAATAAACGGATCCTGGTAACGGGTGGCGCCGGGTTTCTCGGTTCGCATCTTTGTAAACGACTTGTCGATAGAGGACACGATGTCCTCTGTGTCGATAACTATTTTACCGGTACAAAAGATAATGTTTTGCATCTGCTTGATGACCCACACTTCGAAATAATGAGACACTAATGTCACTTTCCCGATTTTTGTCGAAGTCGATGAAATATACAATCTGGCCTGTCCTGCTTCACCGGTACATTACCAACATGATCCGGTACAAACGACAAAGACCAGTGTGCATGGTGCAATCAACATGCTGGGTTTGGCCAAAAGATTAAATGCAAAAATATTTCAGGCATCCACAAGTGAAGTATATGGTGATCCGGATGTACATCCACAAGTAGAGTCATACTGGGGGAATGTTAATCCGATTGGGATACGATCCTGTTACGATGAAGGCAAGCGTTGTGCCGAAACTCTTTTCCTCGATTATTATCGGCAGCATAAGTTGCGTATCAAGGTTGCACGTATTTTCAACACCTATGGCCCGAGCATGCATCCCAATGACGGTCGGGTCGTATCCAATTTTATTTTGCAGGCCCTGAAAAATAAACCCATTACTGTATACGGAGATGGATCACAAACACGCTCGTTCTGTTTTGTCGATGATCTGATTGATGCATTCATTCTCTTGATGGAAAGTGCTGATGACATAACGGGACCAATGAATCTCGGTAACCCTGTCGAGTTTTCAATCAAGCAGCTGGCAGAATATGTCATTCAACTTACCGGTTCAAGTTCCAAACTGGAATACCGCGCACTGCCGAGTGATGATCCCGCTCAACGTCAACCGGATATTACATTGGCAAAGGAAGCATTGGGCTGGGAACCCGTGATTCAGCTGGAAGAAGGATTGAAAAAGACAATTCCCTATTTTGAAACCTGTCTGAAAATGCAATAAAATGAAGTATCCAGAATAAGGGATGGCTCGTGAAAGTTTCATTGCAAACACCAGCAAACGGCGTAAAAAGTTCACTGTATTGGTTCAGCCTTAGACGAGGATTTACGTATTTGTTATGTTTTATTTGTTCAATGATTGAACAAATAAAACACTGGCCACCATCATTTTTGCTGAGAAAAATATCGGCAGGACGATAACGTACCTTGATTAAAAACCATGTCGGCAAGATAAATCCTCTACCTTTGACATGCACGGATGTAATGGACCAGGAGTACATTTATAGAATGACCACCCGGAGCTTACACATATTTTCTCACCTCAAAAGGTATAAAGGAAAAATCCAGAGTGACATTAAAATTTCTACAGAAAAAATACAGGAATACGAGCAGTTGCGGAATAAAATTTCATCACTTCATAGAGAAGCAACAAAACTCGGCCTGAAGGTAAACCAAATAAATATTTCACCTTTATTGTGGGCATCATGAAAGTCGTATTTATTTATCGTCAAAAGCGAGAGTTTGGTCATAGTATTGAAACACTATTCCATACTCTGGCAAGGGAATTTGAGAAAAATGCAGAAGTTATTGAATATGAACTCGGTTCCCGCTGGCATTTATTCATGGACATCCGGCGATTGCGTAAAATGCAAGCCGATATCTACCATATGACAGGCGACAGTCACTATGTTGTTCCGCTTTTACCACACACAAAAACGGTATTAACCATACATGATACCGGCCACTGTCTTAATGACTTAAGAGGTTTTAAGCAATGGCTTTTTAAATACTTGTGGTTCATATTGCCGATAAAATATGCAGGTAGAGTAACTGCCATATCTGATTTTACCCGGAAGAGTCTGATTAATGATCTGGGTATTCGGCAGGATATTCAGATTGTTGATAATTGTGTCAGTAGTATGTTTCATTTTGTCCCGAAAACATTTAATGAAAAAAATCCTGTGGTATTACAGATGGGAACAGCTCCACACAAAAATTTGTCTGCTTTGATAGACGCCTTATCAGGGACACCCTGCCGCTTAAGTATCGTAGGTAAATTAAGTGAAAAGCACATACAAAAACTTGATGAATCAGGGATTGCATATGAAAACCATATCAAGATTACTCATCAGGAAGTGTTCGAAATTTATGTCTCCGCAGATATTGTAGCTTTCGTTTCTCTCTATGAAGGTTTCGGCATGCCGATCATTGAAGCGAATGCAGCAGGCCGACCCCTAATCACCTCAAATATTGAACCTATGCAGAGTATTGCCGGCGACGCTGCCTGCATAGTGGATCCATCGAATGTGAGTGATATTCACAAGGGCATTCAAACGATAATCAGTAATCGTGAATACCGGGAAAAGTTATTACACAACGGGTTACGTAATGCAGAAAACTTTTCACCCGCGAGAATAGCCGATAAATATTTGCACATCTATCATGAATTGTGTCCACCTGTGTAAAGTTATGAATAATAATAGCGTTCCTTTGGACAAGATACAGGCTGACAAAATAATCTGGATAGGTGGATATCCGGCCCACTATGTACGACAAATGCATCTGGCTGTAGAGGCAGCAAGAGCATCGTCGATACATTTCATTTACATTGTGGATAAATACAGCACGCATCAATGTCACTATGAACAAGGAAATCTTCCCAATTGCTCCAGCTTGTTAGATAGTCATTATTCTATTTGGCGATTCTTGCAAAGACTGGAAAATATAACACCAAAAGCCATTATAGCTGCGGGCTACAATAGGCGACTGATAATAAGCGCTTTAATTTGGTCATTTTGGAAAGATGTAAACTATTGTTTATGGGGAGATACTAATTTAGTAACCGTCCAGGCGCAGAACATTGTTTATTGCGACCGAGTTCCCTATACTGGCTGACAAATATTTATGAATCCGTAGAATTTTGTGAGCGACAACGGATTCAGGAAAATTGAGTTTTACGGTTTATGCGCAATGCACAGACATCCCTGAGAAACTTCTGTATTTTATAGAAGTAATAACTGCCTCAACATTATAATTGACAATATTCCTGTTGTTCCTGAAATTAATATATTGATTAAGTGAACATACATAATCGATATTTAACAGCAATATTGGCACTTGGTGGCCAGGCGATAATATCACGTTTTCTTGGTCTTATTACGACGGTGTTATTAGCAAGATTCCTGGGACCGACTGCACTTGGAATATTTAGTGCTGTGCAGGTGACCGCCAATACAATGCATGGACTGGGTCACCTTGGAGTCACCAGTACAATTCTTGTGGTTACAGCAAGTGAAGATAAATCACATCAGGGTATTATCGGTGATTTGTTAGGCGTTGGTTTATTGATTATTTCGATCACTGCTTGTACATGCGCAATGGTCACCATGTATGCTTCATCCTGGCTTGCACAAACTCTATTTAAAGATCCTGATTTAGGTTCCTGGATACTATGGGCGACGCCGCTGGTATTACTCGAGTTTTTAAGACAGTATTGCTTTTTTAGCCTTTCCGGACTGCATGCCAGTAAAAAATACGCATTTATTATGACAATAGGCTCAATAATCATGTTATTAATGATTATTGCCGCTTTATTCATTGATGGTTTAATCTCGGTCATCATTGTAACCATTCTGGTACAGACGGGAATTTCAATTGCATTGCTAAGAGCAGTGATGTCTGAGTTAAAAAACAGAAAAATAATTTTAAAATTAAAAAAATATATATCAGCCATAAAAGAAATACTACATATAGGCTTGCCGTTTTATTTATCCGGGTTAATTGCTATACCGGTCGGTTATTACCTTATGGCATATTTGAGCCAACAGAACGGGATAGACGCATTGGGTCAATTACGTGTAATTACAACTTTAACTGCATTAATAACATTTTTACCTTCAAATATTACTGCTGCCACGGTCGCAAATCTTGCAAGTCATCATTCGCAAGGTGAGAAGGGAAGACATTCATTCTTACGATTATCCTTACTAAAAGTTAAATTGCTCTGGTTATTCTGTCTGGGAATGTCAATGTTAATGTATAGTGTCATCCCATTTATTATTTTGTTCCTGTTCGGCCATGAATACGAAGATGTCGTATATAATACAGGTATTGGTTTTATGGTGGCCAGCCTGATCACTGTAGCGAATTTATCTGAAAAAATATATTTCGCCGCACGGCGATCAAAAATAATATTTCTCCAAGTAACAACAGTGAGCATGATTTTTTTAATCCTTGGATTATATCTTGTTCCATCATATGCACTCATGGGTTATTTATTAAGTCAATTGATAGCTTATGCGATAATTATATTATTAGCGTTGATTTTGCTAAGAAATTATTTATTCAATAATGGTTATAAAATAAACGACTTGTTTTTATTATTGATAACAACGATTTTGATAAGCTCCATGATGCTGTGGATGGCATACAAGGATGCAGTGTGGCAAAGTCATATGACAGTTGGTCTTATCGGGTTGGTAATTGTTTTATTATTAGCGAACAAAATAGTCTCTACATCTGAAAAACATGCATTAATCAATATCTTCAAAAAATATTATTTAAGTATGGCAAATAAATATATAAAGACAGGCAGTCATTAACTGAATGAATTGTATAAATAATATATCGGATCATGTAACGGCACATGAGGGAGATATATGTTAATGGCCATAGTTCACTATATAGATCAAGTAATACTACTGGATACTTGTTTGTGGTAATGCACAGGGATATCTATCGCCAAAAATTAAAGTCATACCGGAAACCAAAAATATAAATTAATCGAATTGATGAACCCCACAATCACGATTCCTCGTCATCTCGCTGTATTTTATTTTCTTGTTATTGGCACGATATTGTCGCTGCCGATATTGATCAGCTTTGATATCATCTCAAAAGGTAAACTGGAGTTTCTTTGTCTCAATTTTTTACTACTGGCTTATCTATGCTGGGAAATATGGCGCAGTGCCCGTATCGAGAGACGACAAATACTCATTCAGCCGGTGGTTATGGCCACGATATTTCATTTCATACTGCGATATATTGTACCTAACATCCGCTATATGACTGATCAGGAAAACTGGTGGTGGCTACACTCTCGTTTTTTATTTAGCCACGATAATGCAATTGAACATCTGAATAGTGCAATGTTAACTGTATGCATTGCTGCATTTGCGATGTGGAGAGGATATCGCAGTAATTTTGCATTGATAATATCCGGACGTTTAAGAAAATTATTATCCGGAACCGGAATGATCAAATCAAAATTTAAAATAAACCTTATTGGTGTATTCCTTCTTGCAGCAGCTTCTGCAGTTGCAATATTCTATCAGATGAAGCTCGGCGTTTTTGGTTATAGTGCGGATACTTCGAATTTGGAGAAAACGATTAATATACGCACTTATCTGCAAATGATTAACAATGTCGGATCAGTCATCATGTTGGTATTATCAATGGCGGTATACTCAAGGCAATATCAATACAACCTGTTGATAAAAGTGATTTTTATTGTATTTTTACTCTGGATGATCACTCTGGGTTTTTTAAGCGGCTTTAAGAGTCAAGTAATAATGCCGGTAATTATCGTGGGCGTCAGCCAATATGTTATGACAGGAAAAATTCCCTATCACTGGATAGTCATGTGTCTGGCAATGGTGATACTGGCCTACGCAATCGTTGAGCCTTTTCGGTATCTACGTTATCACTCCGCCAAATTCGATAACCAAAGCCCTGTGTCAATTGTCACGACCGTTTTTGAAGCAGCTACGGTAGATAATTCCGGACATGCGTTTACCAGTACTGACATTTCACTATGGGATAAAAACCTTGGCAGATATGATTTGACTACATTCACTGCCCAGGCTATTACGTACAGGGATCGTTATGATCTCCCGAATAACGCGCCGAATTTTGCCAAGGATATTATTCTTGCCCCACTCAATGCGTTTGTGCCTCGCTTTATCTGGCCGAGTAAGCGACGGGAAAATGTGGGTTCATGGTTCAATATCGAAGTGCTGCAGGCACCGCGCAGTTCTCTTACATCAGTGGCTATGGGACCGGTAGCTTATGCATACTTTTGCGGAGGTGGTATCGCAGTATTTTTAATATTCTATATGCTGGGTATTATACAACGCACGACATTCGAAATATTTACGCGTCTGGGAGCAGGCGGGTGGATAATCTTTCTTTTACTATTGTATCCACTGGTTTTTATTCCAACGAGCCTGAGCGGTGCGCTTGCCGGATTTTTACGAATTATACCATTCGCTATTTTGGCGCAGTATTTGATTCTGGGAAATGGTCGAAAGAAAATCCAGGAACAACGATAGAGCAATTATTTAGGTATAATATCTTGCAAGATAGCTCTAAATTATTAATGCTTCAGAACCTCCAGCACCTGGCGATCACGATTTCAACATCGCTAAATACATAATCGGTATTTAATTTATCACAAAATAAATCCTGTATTGAATTATAAATATCAAGTATGGGACTGACGGCGGCGTAATACAGACACGAATTATATCAAACTCTGTGATTAAAATATTGCACGTAACACCGAACTTCTATCCGGCAACACGCTGGGGTGGCCCTATATATTCCGCCTACTGTTTATGTAACGAACTGTCCAGAATATCAGATATAAAACTGCGCATTTTAACAACAGATGCTGCGGGACCCAGTCGCAGTGATGCAGTGATGCAGTGATGCAGTGATGCAGTGATGGTCGACAATTTCCCAATGATATATGCCGAAAAATATGGGGTATTTTTTTGTCGCAGATTATTTTTTAATACCTTTGCCCCAGGGTTGTTGCTGCGACTTTGGTCAATGATTCGATGGGCAGATGTGGAGCATCTGACAGCAGTTTATTCCTCGCCGACTATTCCAACACTCCTGATTAGTCGCATACTGGACAAACCGATAGTCTGGTCTCCGCGTGGCTCGCTACAAAGATGGAGAAAGTCGGCAAAACCTTTCGCCAGGAAATTATGGGAATTGATATGTAATGTTCTGATCGCGCCGAAAAAGTATATCCTGCATGTCACCTCGCAACAGGAAGCCGTTGCCAGCAAACAAAGAATACCAAATGCTGAAATCAGAATTATTCCAAATGGCGTGGCAACTTCGAAAGAACTGCCTGCGAGAATATGGAATCCGGACGGCAAACTGCGTTTGCTGTATTTAGGCAGACTTGATCACATAAAGGGGATAGAGGATCTGTTGCTGGCATTAAAACAATTAGACAGTGATCAGATTTCCTTGACTATATACGGCACTGGTATTTCAACCTGCCGCCGTTCTCTGCATGTACTGGTGAAAAATTCAGGACTCTCCGGCAGTGTATCGTTCAAGGGACATGTTGATGGCAAAAACAGGTTAACTGCATTTATATCATCCGATGTTTGTGTTGTTCCCTCATTTACAGAAAACTTTGGCATGGTCATCGCAGAATCTCTGGCGCATGGTGTACCGGTAATTGCAAGCAAAGGAACACCGTGGAAGGAGATTGAAAAAAAAGGGTGTGGTTATTGGGTGGATAATTCACCGGAATCACTGACAGTATCAATCAAAAACGAATTGCCAGAGATGGGGGGAAATGGCAGAATAATGGATGCAGGCCTCATATGACTGGAGCGGTATAGCATCGCAAATGGCGGAATTATATCGCGGCCTACACCCATGACAACCAGGCTATATAACGAGACCAAATAAATGAAAGTTTGTATTGTCTCATCTTGCGGCGGTCATTTAACCGAAGTTCGTTGTCTAAAAAAATTATACGAGAAACTTGATCATTTTTATGTAATTAATGACAAGATTGGATTACCGTCTGATATGCAGGAAAATACTTATTTTATCGTGCATAGTGAACGAGACTGGTTATTCTTTTATAATTTATGGGAAGCCTTTTGCATATTAAAAAAGGAAAAGCCCTCAATTTTATTAAGTACCGGCGCGAGTCCTGTCATCGCTTTTACAATCATCGGCCGTTTATTTTTTAATTGTCGTGTTATTTATATTGAGTGTATTACTCGAGTCAATCGTCCTTCGTTGACAGGTCGGATTATGTATCATTTAACAGATAAGTTCTTCTATCAGTGGAAATCATTAAGTAAATACTTCCCGAAAGGCGTGTATGGCGGTCCAATAATATGAGTACCTTTGTCACTGTGGGTAACATGAGAAAATCATTCATAAGACTGATTGATGCCGTTCTGGAACATAAGGATATATTATCTGAGCCTATTGTCATCCAGCATGGACATTCGTCCGCAAGAAGCAATGATGATTGTCTGTGGGTACCGTTTATGAATATGGAGGAATTTGAACGGGCTATTTATACATCGGATATTCTAATCATGCATGCCGGATCCGGTTCTCTAATTCATACAATACTGGCGGGAAAGATTCCTGTGATAATGCCAAGACAAAAAAAACATGACGAACATGTTGATGATCATCAAATTGAACTTGCACAGGCATTCTCTGGTAAAAATAAAACTGTGATATCAATGAAAGCCGATGACTTGCCAGGTGCCATCAATAAAGCAAAAAAATTGCAATCCAATATAAATTCAAATAAAGAGACAGACGCAAACGAAATGTATAAGCTTGTTGAGCAAGCAATGTTCGTTAATTAAATATTTATTACCAGTACGAATATGGTGAATGTTGGACTGAAAGAATCAGGGTCTGAATTCCAGGTATCCTTATACATTGGATTTTGCAACGGAAAATCCTGAAAATAATAAATGATATTTATTGGCAGAAAAACTTTTAACCGTGATAAATATATTGCATATAACGCCGAGCTTCTATCCGGCAACATACTGGGGTGGTACGGTATATTCCACCTACGGTTTATGCAATGTACTATCGGGAATGTCAGATGTAAAACTACGTGTTTTAACCACAGATACTGCGGGACCAAGTCGCCATGATACTATTGCAGCCGACGATTTCCCGATAATATACCTCGAAAAATATGAGGTGTTCTTTTGTCGCAGGTTGTTTTTTAATACTTTCTCTCCAGGATTGCTGCTGCGACTTTGGCCAATGATTCGATGTGCGGATGTGGTTCATCTGACGGCAGTTTATTCCTCACCAACTATTCCAACACTCCTGATTAGTCGCATACTGGACAAACCGATTATCTGGTCTTCCCGTGGCGCATTACAAAGATGGGAAAGGTCGACGAAACCTTTCGCCAAGAAATTATGGGAATTGATATGTGATTTTCTGATAACACCGGAAAAATGTATCCTGCATGTCACTTCGGAACAAGAGGCAATTGCGAGTAAGCAGCGAATCACAAACTCTGACACCAGAATCATCCCAAATGGCGTGGAAATTCCGGAAAAACTGCCTGCAAGAACATGGCAGCCGGATGGCAGACTACGTTTGCTATACTTAGGCAGACTTCATCCCAAGAAAGGGATAGAAAATCTATTACAAGCATTAAAACAATTGGAAAGTGACCATATCTCCCTGGATATCTATGGCACTGGTAACGCGCACTACTGCAATTCCCTGCATGAGCTGGTCAGAAATTTGGGACTCTCCGGTAGTGTATGTTTCAAGGGAGAACTTGATAGTGAAGACAAACTCACGGCATTTATATCATCTGATATTTGTGTTATCCCTTCATTTACAGAAAACTTTGGTATGGTCATCGCAGAATCACTGGCGCATGGTGTGCCCGTAATTACAAGTACCGGTACACCATGGAAGAAGCTGGAAGAAAAGCAATGTGGACTTTTTGTAGATAATGATCCAGATACATTGGCTATATCAATTCAGCGTCTCACACTTGAAGATCTGGAAAAAATGGGTAAGCGAGGCAGAGTGTGGATGCAGGAAGAATATAATTGGCAAAGTATTGGTGAACAAATGTTCAAACTATACAAAACCATGCCATTTCAATAATCAATATCCATCATTGTAAAGTGATATGTCGGACTGAAAGAATCAGGGGCTGACTTTACATATTCTCATAACTTTCCTTATTAAAATATAAAGACCGGAAAATAATAAATAGTATTCATGATATTAATTGGCATCAATGCTTTTCACGGTGATTCATCTGCGTGCATCGTTCGCGATGGTAAACTCGTGGTTGCTGTTGAGGAGGAACGCTTTTGTCGAATAAAACATTGGGCAGGTCTACCGACAGAATCAATCCGTTATTGTCTGGATGAAACAGGTCTTAAACTTGATGACATTGATGTGCTTGCCATCAATCAGGACTCAAAAGCGGGTTTATGGAAGAAACTTGGTTTTATGCTGGCTAAACGACCCGATTTGAAATTCGTTATTGATAAAATCAAACACAGACGGAAACGGACGGGCATCATCGAACAGCTTAAAAATATATTACCTGACCAGGAATTTAACGGTAAGCTCTGTCCAGTTGAACATCATCTTGCTCATCTGTCATCCGCCTTTCATGTCTCACCATTTGATAATGCTGTCATTGTTTCTGTCGATGGATTCGGTGATTTTGCCAGTGGTGCATGGGGAGTGGGCGACGGTGCCGACATTAGGATCGATCAAAGAATTTATTTCCCGCATTCACTGGGTATGTTTTACCAGGCATTAACACAGTACCTGGGGTTCCCTGATTATGGTGACGAGTATAAGGTCATGGGGCTGGCACCGTATGGCAAACCTGCCTACATGAAAAAGATACGAGAAATTGTATATCTGCATGATGACGGGCGTTATACACTCAATCTCGAATACTTTAAACATCACACAGATAATATTGCTTATAAGTGGAGTGATGGTTCGCCTATGGTTGGGGAGATATTTTCTGATGAATTAATCGGGCTGCTTGGCGATAAAAGAAAACCCGATGAAGCACTTACACAAAGGCATTATGATATCGCGCACTCTGTACAGGCAATGTACGAAGAGGCGTTTTTTCATTTACTGAATATGCTACACAAGCAATATGGTCTGGATAATCTAGCCTTGTCCGGAGGCTGTGCCATGAATTCAGTTGCAAACGGCAAGATCTATCGAAAGACACCTTTCAGGAAAGTTTATATCCCGTCTGCCGCAGGTGACGCAGGCGGCGCCATTGGCGCAGCATTTGTCACCTGGCATAAATTCAATCCCTCAGCAGGCCGTGAATTTCAGATGGACCACGCCTACTGGGGACCGAAGTTCAGCGATGATGAAATCAGTAAGGTATTGGATGACAAAAGAAAAACCTTACAGAAACAAGCGTGTAGCATCAACCGTATTGATGATGAAATGGTATTGTGTCAACAAACAGCAGAGGCCATTGCTGAAGGCAAGGTGATCGGCTGGTTTCAGGATCGCATGGAATGGGGTCCGCGGGCATTAGGAAATCGATCTATCTTGTGCGACCCGCGGCGCAGTGATATGAAAGACATATTAAATCTGAAAATCAAGCGGCGGGAATCATTCCGCCCGTTTGCGCCTTCAATATTAAGGGAGCATGTACCGGAATGGTTTGAAGAGGACGACGATGTGCCGTTTATGATGAAGGTATTTCAGATCAAGGAGAAAAAACGCCCGGAACTCCCCGCCGTGACCCATCTGGACGGATCCGGTCGCTTACAAACCGTCAATAAGGAAACCAACCCCAGATATTATAAACTTATACAGACATTTCAGACGATCTCGGACGTGCCTGTTCTATTGAATACTTCATTCAATGAAAATGAACCTGTCGTATGCCGACCACAAGAAGCATTGGATTGTTTCCTGCGCACCCGTATGGATCTGCTGGTGATGGGAAATTATATGATATATCGATCCAACTGATTTAAATATATGCTTGCTGAATATTATTCCGGACACCATCATTATACATGGCAATTATCTATCCCTTTATTTCTTGGGTTACTTATAGCCACTGCGATATTCATTTATTTAATCCCGGATAATAAAACAGATTTTGAACAATACGCACTTCAGAATGACACTGTCTCAGTATTTTCCAGAATCAATGGCATACATGTACATTGTAACTGTGTAGAAGATAAAGAACCGTGTATTAATGGCTACCTGAATAATGCCATCAATAATAATTTGTTTCTATATTTAGGCAATTCACAATTACATGCAATTAATCAATATAAAGATGGAGATGAAAGTGCACCATTAATTTTGCATGGAAAAATGAATCAATCCAGTTCAGGCTATCTTGTCACCTATTCCCAGCCTGATGCAAATTTGCATGAACATTATCTTTTATTCGAATACCTGCAATTTAAAATGCCCATTAAATCGCTAATTCTACCGATAGTTTATGATGATATGCGTGAAACAGGCGTTCGCCATAATTTTGCAAAAATAATTGATGATAAAAAAACACGATCTCAATTATCATTAACAGATATTGGATAAGAGACTATCTGTACTTACCCCTGACTGGAACAACAGTGCATAATCGATCTATTGGAGGACTGGGTACGGAAGTTGCGGCCAGGAAAAAAACACAAGCACTATTTTTTACATGGGCATTAATGGGATTGTGGCATGGCGCGAGCTGGACATTTGTTGTTTGGGGCTTATTCCATGCATGTTTTATATTTTTTTACAGGCTATGCATGAATTACTTCACTCGCTTTTCAAACATTGTACGTAATATCATTGGCCGGTTATTAACATTGCCAATAGTCATGCCTGGCTGGATACCGTTTCGAGCACAGTCGCTTGCAGATACTTTTTCCATGTGGGCAACATTATTCTCTCCTGCACAATACACATGGTCAGGAATGAGGGAAAATACATATTTGTTTACGGCAATTTTGTTAATCGGAATAGTGGTTTCATTTCTTGTAAGCACCAGACTGCTACCTGTTATGTCAAAATCTCCAATATTATTATTACTTGGAGAATCGATATTCTTTACAATTGTTATTGCATTGGTATTCATCTATCTGCGACCTGTCAATCAGTTTATTTATTTCCAATTCTGATGCAGGAAATCACAATCTTGACGGTCACTTTTAATTCCGCTGATACCCTGGCTGATTGTATCGAAAGTGTTCATTCTCAAACTCAGGCTATTGAACATATCGTTATCGACGGAGGATCCTCAGATACAAGTCTTGATATACTTAAAAAATATGAAGCGCGTTTGTCACGTGTTATATCCGAACCTGATCGCGGTCTGTTCGACGGCTTGAACAAGGGAATAAAATTCGCCACGGGTGACATCATAGGATGTCTGCATGCGGATGATTTGTACCATGATGAAAATGTTTTGCACAAAATTGTCGATGCATTCAATGATCCCGAGGTAGATGCTTGTTACGGTGATTTGGTTTTTGTGGATCCCGTGAATATAAAAAAGGTGGTTCGCTACTGGAAAGCGGGTGCCTATGCCAGAAAAAAATTCCTGTATGGATGGATGCCGCCGCACACCACTTTTTTTGTTCGGCGTTCCGTCTTTGAAAAACATGGCTTATACAATCTGGAAATGGGCACTGCGGCAGATTATGAAATCATGCTGCGGTTTTTGTTTAAACATCAGGTGCAGACTGTTTATATCCCGGAAGTGCTGGTGCATATGCGTACAGGCGGAATGAGCAATGCATCAATACGTAATCGCTTAAAGGCTAATCGTATGGATCGTAAAGCGTGGAAAGTAAATGATTTACAGCCTTATCCCTGGACATTGATTGCAAAGCCTCTAAGTAAACTTAAACAGTGGATTATAAAAAAACAGGTATGAGTGAATTCAACAAGATAAATCCTGGAAAATATTCGGGTACGTTTATCATAAACCTGGATCTCAGGCAAAAAATAATGAACACTAATCAGGAAGCAGAGATTCTCCATGCATCAAATCATCAAGCGATTCTCTCTTTCTAATTTCAAGGAACTTGTCCCTGTCCACCATCACTTCACATACCCGCGGACGTGAATTGTAGTTTGATGCCATCGTAAAACCGTACGCCCCTGCTGAACATACCGCCAACAGATCGTCCTGTGTCAAAGTTAAATGACGTTTTTTACCGAGAAAATCTGATGTCTCACAAACCGGGCCGACAATATCAAATTGTTCCATGGCTACATTTTGTTGTTCTTTTAAAGGCAAAATTTCATGCCATGCACTGTACAAGGAAGGTCGTAACAGATCGTTCATTGCCGCATCGACAATCGCGAAATTTTTGTCCGGTGTCTTTTTTATGTATTCAACCCGCATTAACAACATACCAGCATTGCCGACAATACTACGACCCGGTTCAAGAATGAGTTCATATTCAGTGCCCGCAAGTTTTGCACACAGCGCATCTGCATATTCCTGCGCTGCAGGCGGTGTCTCATCCTGATATTGGATACCCAAACCACCGCCAATATCAATATGCTCAAGCATGATACCGCCTGCTTCAATTTTCTGTACCAACCTCAGCAAACGATCAAATGCATCAATGAAAGGCGACATACTGGTAATTTGTGAACCGATGTGACAATCGATACCAACGACATTGAGATTCGTCATTGCATCGGCTTTTTGGTAGCCTGCAAGCGCATCTTCAAAGGCAATGCCGAATTTGTTTTCTCGCAGGCCCGTAGCAATATACGGATGTGTGCCGGCATCAATATCCGGGTTTACGCGCAGCGATACCGGCGCGACTTTTGCTGAATCCCCGGCAATCTGATTTAAACGGTCCAGTTCCGACAAGGATTCAACGTTAAAACATTTTATACCGACTTCAAGTGCACGTCGCATTTCATCGGCTGTTTTGCCGACCCCGGAAAAGACAATCTTGCCCGCTTCCCCTCCGGCCTTAAGCACACGTTCAAGTTCGCCCACTGAAACAATATCAAACCCGGAGCCGAGTCTGGCTAGAACATTAAGCACGGCTATATTTGAATTGGCTTTGACAGCGTAGCAGATTAAATGTTTTTGTGATGCCAGGGCGGAATCAAGTGCTCGCCACTGTCCCTCTACAGCTGATCTCGAATAGACATAGCATGGCGTACCAAAATGTTCTGCAATTTCAGCAAGCGGAACTCCGTCGACACAAAGCCGACCGTCATGATAGGCAAACGCTGTCATTCTGAATCAGGTAAATCAGGACTCGGATGAATTGTCCGTCGCAGGCAAAAACGTAGCCACGTTTGACGTTTGAGCTTCGCCTGGAAGGTAGAGCTTGCCCGATTGACCACATGAAATCACCAGACTCAGGGCGCATAATAACGTTATTAATCTAGTCATTTTTTCCACCAATTTGGCCAAACGTGATTTGCCTCCAGAGACCAACGAAAATACTGTATGAGAATAACAAATAAATAACTTTCACAAAACGCCATTGTTAAATTCTTACTGCATTTATTGAGTCAAAGCTTCCTTGAATATCTGCAAAACTTAATATTCTTTATATACTCAGCGCCTGTTTGAGCTGTTACAGCCACCATTACGGTTACGCTTTCTCCCTGTACCTCCAGAATGCTTTTTGCGCTTAACTCTTACCGGTGGTATCGGCTCTACCAATAAATCAGTAACGATCTCACCGGCAGGTAATTTATAACCAATGTATGCTTCAATTTCCATCAGCGAATAAACATATTCTTCACAGGCAAAACTAACGGCATCACCGCTGGCACCAGCCCGTGCAGTTCTACCGATACGATGCACATAGTCTTCAGCATTCTGCGGCAGATCATAATTGAATACATGACTTACTTCGGGAACATGCAGACCTCTTGCCGCCAAATCGGTAGCGACCAATACGGGAAGCTGACCATCGGTAAACTCCCTAAATAATCGCGTTCGTTTGTTCTGCGGTACATCGCCGGACAAGACCGCAGAATGATAACCATTGCTTTCAAGATAGGACCAAACCTCTTCTGCCGCTTTTTTGGTATTTACAAAAACAATTGAGCGCTGTGGATCGATTCTTTTCATCAATCCCAAAAGTAAGGGAATTTTCTCATCATTGGCGATGTGGTACAGGGTCTGTTCGACATTCTCGGCTGTCACTTGATCGGGGTTAATAATCACTTTCTCGGGACTGTTCATATGTTCGTAGGCCAGTTCATTAACCCGATGTGACAAGGTAGCGGAAAACAACATGTTCAACCTGTTTTCCGGTGCCGGCATTTGTCTGAACATGTATCTAATATCAGCGATAAAACCCAGATCAAACATGCGATCCGCCTCATCCAGCACAACGATCTCAATTCCCCCCAGACTGTATGCATTTTGCTTGTGATAGTCGATTAAGCGACCTGGAGTGCCAATCAGAATATCTATTTTATCGTTGAGGCTATTCCGCTGTTTTTCATAATCCACGCCGCCATACACAAGTCCCAGGACGAGTCCTGTATGACGATTGAGTTCCATAGCGTCTTTGTGAATTTGAATGGCAAGCTCTCTGGTTGGAGAAATTACAATGGCCCTTGGTTGTTGTTTACGCCCCGGACGTTCAGGTGTTGTCAACAAACACTGCATGATGGTAAGCAAAAAAGCGGCCGTTTTACCTGTGCCCGTTTGTGCCTGGCCAGCAACATCTTTACCCGCAAGGCTGATCGGTAAACTCACCGCTTGTACCGGGGTGCAGTGCGTTAATCCACTATCATTGAGTGACTGAAGCAGGTGAACATGCAGCCCTAATTGACTGAATTCGACATCCGTCGTATGTGGTGTATTCATAAGAAATTCAAATTAATTTACTGGTTTGACTTGCAATCAAGTCTTAATTTCGTTGGAATTAAGACTCTCTCCACAAATACAACTTTATTAAGGATGACCCGGGTTAATGAGCGAATATATTATACATGTTACAGATTCTGACTTCGAAGAAGAAGTATTAAAATCGGATATGCCGATAATGGTCGATTATTGGGCGGAATGGTGTGGCCCTTGTAAAGCAATTGCCCCTGTTCTGGAAGAAATAGCTGACGAATATCAGGGCAAACTGATTGTCGCAAAAATGGATGTTGACAGTAATCAACAAACACCCCAGAAATATGTCGTCAGAGGAATTCCGACCTTAATGATTTTTAGGGATGGCGATGTCATCGGTACTAAAGTGGGGCAGGTTTCCAAATCACAACTCGCGGCTTTTATTGATAGCACAATTTGATTTGAATTTTTACTGGACGAAGGCCTGGCAGCATGCTAGCTTCCACTTACAGTCAGCGAAAAACCTTTCTGGATTTTAGCAGCCGCGCACCAAAAACAACATAAGTATTAAGTTTTAGAAAACAATTCCATAACGTGCTTTAGGCACGTTTTCACAATTCCACAGCAAAATATGAAATCAGATCACACCTAATGAACCTTACCGAACTTAAACAACAACCCGCATCAGAACTTGTCACCCTTTCAGAGGAACTCGGTCTTGACGGCCTGGCCAGATCCCGTAGGCAAGACGTCATCTTTGAGATACTCAAGGCACACGCCAAAAAAGGTGAAGATATCTATGGCGATGGTGTGTTGGAAATTCTGCAGGATGGTTTTGGTTTCCTCAGGTCAGCCGGCAGCTCCTATCTCGCGGGCCCTGATGACATTTATGTCTCGCCCAGTCAGATAAGACGATTTAATCTACGCACTGGCGATAATATTGCGGGAAAGATTAGACCTCCCAAGGATAGTGAACGTTACTTCGCTCTGCTGAAGGTTAACGAAATAAATTTTGAACCTCCGGAAAAAGCCAAAGGGAAAATACTTTTCGAAAATCTAACACCTTTATTCGCTAATGACAGACTAACGCTGGAGGTGGGGAACGGCAGTACCGAGGATATTACAGCAAGAATTATTGACCTGATGTCTCCTATCGGCAAAGGTCAACGTGGCTTGATCGTTTCACCCCCGAAGGCGGGAAAAACAATGATGCTGCAAAGTATCGCCAAGTCCATAGCACATAACAATCCTGACTGCCATATGATTATTCTTCTGATCGACGAACGTCCTGAAGAAGTCACGGAAATGGAAAGAAACGCCACCACCGCAGAAGTCATTTCCAGCACCTTTGACGAACCGGCAAGCCGCCATGTTCAGGTGGCCGAAATGGTCATTGCACGTGCAAAACGCCTGGTTGAACACAAAAAGGATGTTGTCATCCTGCTGGACTCCATTACCCGTCTCGCACGTGCTTATAACACCGTGGTACCTGCCTCAGGCAAAGTACTCACTGGCGGTGTTGATGCCAACGCCCTGCAACGCCCGAAACGATTCTTCGGTGCTGCACGTAATATTGAGGAAGGCGGAAGTTTGACGATTATTGCCACTGCGCTCGTTGATACTGGTTCACGGATGGATGATGTTATCTACGAGGAATTCAAGGGCACGGGGAATATGGAACTGCATCTGGATAGAAGTATTGCTGAAAAACGCATTTATCCAGCAATCAACATAAATCGCTCAGGGACCCGTCGCGAAGAATTATTAACCGTCGAGGAGGATCTTCAGAAAGTATGGATACTGCGTAAATTATTACATCCGATGGATGATTTGGCAGCAATGGAATTTTTGATGGAGCGACTGAGAGCCACCAAAAACAACGGTGATTTTTTTGATGCAATGAAACGTCAGTAAGTTGGTTTTACCTTTACGGCCAGTACTTTTTTTTGCATGCCTAACTGACTAACTGACTAACTGAAGAAGGTGCAAAGAAAAAAAGTCCCGCATCCAATCTTTGGTAATTGAGTGTAAGTAGCAACTAATCTTTTGACTTAATCAGGGAACCCGTGGCAATTTCAGTTATTTTGTCAATCCTGATCTTATACTGCCGGAGGCTGTGGTTATCGTTGTCTCGTCCGATGATGTCGCCTGTATGTAAACGAAATTGCTTGTCGCGTTGATCCTTAAAAAAGAATTCGAACATATATTTTATAGTGGCAAACGCGATATCGTCCCTAGGTATTTCATTCCCGGCAAATAATCTTGGCTCCAAAACTTGCATCCCCTGCGGAAAAATCCAGATCCAGCAGCTGTGATCAATACATCACATAGACCCTGACTAACGTGGGGAAGATTAAAAACCGTATAGCTCCGATACCGCCACTCTCGCGCCAGCTTCTTCAAGCATGGTTTCTTCCAATTCCATAAACCCCGCCGGAATTCTTCCGACGACTTTAGCACCACATTGACTGCAATATTTCATTCTATCTTCATATCTGGTCCAACTCTTTACTGCAATCTTATTCATTCGCAGGTCTATCCGGACATCGGCACCATTCCAATATTCAAATGATATCCAGAGACGTATTTTATATATAATAATAACAATAACTTATCTCTGTTCATTGTCTAATATCATGCATTGACGTAGCATTAACACCCTACCCCAAATGGGGGTTAATTTTATGTACAATGATTACCCATATACATCAAACTGAAAAACAACACATTCGCGCTTTTATTATCGTATTGACACTAATAATTCTTTTGCCATCAATAGCAGATGCGCACAGTGGACGAACCGACGCTTCCGGTTGCCATAATAATCGTAAAACCGGTGACTATCATTGCCATAACGACGGCAGAAGCACAATCCCGAACAAATCACCCACCTCTGTTCTACGCTCTGAAAAAGACTACGCCAGGCGCTGGTGTGAACTTCACGATGGACAAGAACCGACACTTGGCGATGGTACCAGACCAGACTGTTTCACAAACAGCCATGTCGTGGAGTTTGACTGGGGAAATGGCATGAAGCCCTACGAGTGCATTGGTCAAGCTCTGCATTATGCTGAACTTACAGGCAAACAACCGCTCTGCATATTGATACGGAAACAGAGTCAGTCAATTGATAGTTTTAAAAAATATGTACAGCGTGCCAATCCGCGTCATGTTGAAGTCAAGTGCATGGAACCTGGCGGCAACATCTCCCGCTGCCCATAAAAGGTGCCGCCATCAGCATAAGGAAAAGGTAAATCAACAGTATCGTTCCTGGATACAAGTAAGTCGCGTATATTACATCCATCATTCGCAAAAAATGTTTGCACAATCCGCTGTTTTTTTACAAACACCCAAAGCTCCTGTATAAGTTGGGAATGGTAAGTTATATCGGTAATAAAGACTTTAAACACGACGCTGCAAGGTGTACCGGCGTTCTCGTCACCAATTTGGGAACACCTGCCGCACCAACGCCCTCGGCGTTGAGACGATATCTGGGAGAATTTCTGGCGGACTCACGGGTTATTGAAGTCCCCAAATTCATATGGTGGTTTGTTTTACATGGCATTATCTTGCGCACGCGACCGAAACGCTCTGCCGCCGCTTATCGTAAGGTGTGGACCGATGAAGGTTCGCCCTTATTGAGTATTGCAAAAAAACAGGCTGCTGCAATTCAGACCTGTCTGGATGAAAATGTCACAGAAAAAATTCATGTTGAGTTAGCCATGCGCTATGGTGATCCATCCATCCGTTCCGGTCTGGAAAAGCTGCGACAGGCGAATACCGGAAAACTCATTATCCTGCCGCTTTATCCGCAATACTCTGCGTCAACAACAGCCTCAACCTTTGATGCCGTTGCCGAGGTTTTGAAAACCTGGCGCGAGATCCCTGAATTACATCTGGTGACGCATTACCATGACGCAGACGATTATATTGATGCACTGGCAGAAAGTATTACCGAGCACTGGCAAAATACCAGGCGTGCCGAGAAATTATTGTTCTCATTCCACGGGATCCCGAAAGCCTACTTTGAAGCAGGTGATCCGTATTATTGCGAGTGTCACAAAACCGCCAGATTGGTCGCCGAAAAATTAAACCTGCAAAAAGAAGAGTGGATACTGACTTTCCAATCACGTTTCGGCCCCAAAGAATGGCTCCAACCCTATACTGATATTACGCTAAAAGAATTAGCCCGAACCGGAACCAAAAGCGTGGACGTTATCTGTCCGGGTTTTTCGGCAGATTGTCTTGAGACGCTGGAAGAAATCGACATGCAAAACCGGAACTTTTTTCTTGAGGCGGGCGGCGAAAATTTCTCCTACATCCCGGCCCTGAATGACCGCCCTTCTCACATCAGCACCCTGGCTAATATCATTCAAAAATATATCTAGTGGATGGGCTGTTGATAAATACAGAAGCAAGGCATGCAACAGTTTTCCACTATTCAAACTCAGGTTACTCTGAAAAGTGCCCTCCTGACCTGCCCCCGATCTTCGAGCCACTTAAAGCGTTGTGAATGTGTTCAACCAGATAACACATGCGGGTATGGCGACAATTAGTTATACTGGCTGGATATTATTGGCTGGACATGTATGGAGAACATCAAATGCTAACAAAATCACGTAAACAGACCACCGCCGTGCTGCCGCTTGCTCAGCAAGCGGCAGCACCACAGCACCACAGCACCCTCGCTAGACCGCAACACTGGCGCAGACCGCGCCGCCACCACGCACAGGGTCAACCGTTCCATGGCTGAATGTGTCGCGCACGTTACTGCGGATAGGTTGAGTACACAACACGACATGACCCATTCCCCCTCCCCGAAGGGGTCGGGTGGTTGCTTAAAGTCCAGGCACACACGCCAACACGATGCAGTCGCGTACAGTTTCGCGGGCATCATGGGGAAACGGCGGTTGACCGACGAACCTGGCGGCGGGCAAGGGGTCGGGTCAAGCACGTTGCCAGGAAGCTGGCAAGGGGCTTGGCGCGGGATGACAGCAGTCATGGTTGCCGTTGCGCTGCTGGCGGCATTGTCTAGCCCGGCGGCATGGGCGCAATCATCTGGCTGGGGCGCATGGAGTGCGGAGAACATCACCGACAAGAACCAGACGCGCACCTGTAATGCCGGGGCGGGCAACACCTGTACCAATGCCTACGGGGGCGGCACCACCAACCACGGCGGCACCGAGATCCGTCCGAGTGAGACTTTCTGGAGGAACTATATCGTCAACGGCCCGGCCGGGTATACCAATGCAACGTTATTACAGGGGTTTGACGTCACAGGTGTGGTCCTTGCCCGCAACAACAGCGATGGTCGACTACAAGTCCAGAGTATTATTTTTGGGAGCGGCTCCATTAATCCCCCATCTCAATTCATCACCACCGGGCAGGCGACCCCGACCTCCGGCACACTCTTACAGCTCCCCAGAAATCTTGATATAATCCTGAAGTCCGGTCTGTCCCGTCCGAACCTCACATGGATGCCTATCCCGGGGGATGGCGGGGTGATTTACCGACCGTCCGTCGGCACCGAAATGGTCTTATTGGAGACTTTATGTAACGCCAGCGGTGATTTAAGGGTGCGTTCGGGGCAAACCACCGACACCGAACAAACCGTACAAGCCAGCTCGGTGCTGTGCAATATCGGGGCGAGTGCCTCGCTCATCACCAAGCAAGCCATCGCTGAACTGAGTGCCACCGATGACTATATTTATACTAATAACTGGGGCGACTGGAGTGCGGGCAATATCAACGACAAGAACCAGACGCGCACCTGTAATGCCGGGACGGGCAACACGTGTGGCAATCTCTACACTAGAGGCACCACCAACCACGGGGGCGCCGAGGCCCGTCCGAGTGAGACCTTTTGGAATAACTATCTCGTCAACGGCCCGGTCGGGTATACCAATGCGACAGAGTTCCGTAGTGGTGACATCACAAGCGTATCCCTCTCCCGCAACAACGGCGATGGTCGGCTGCAAGTAAGGAGCATTATCGCCTTACTCGGCAACGCTTTCCCTAGTGGAACCTTCATCACAACCGGGCAGGCGACCCCGAATAGAGGAGCACTCTTCGCAATAGATTCTTTCAGTATAGTCCTCAAGTCCAACCTGACCCGTCCCAACCTCACATGGACCGTTATCCCGGGGCCGGGTGTCCTGTTTTACCTACCGGACACCGCCGACCCCAGCGTGCGCTTGTTGGACACTTCATGTACCGCCAGCGGTGATTTAAGGGTGCGCTCGGGGACCACGACCGACACCGAACAAACCGCACAAGCCAACTCGCCGCTGTGCAATATCGGGGCGAGTGCCGCAGCCATCACCAGGCAAGTCATCGGTGAACTGAGCGCCACCGACAACTATCTTTATGCTGCGGCATCTGTGACATTAGGCGCCATCCAGGACAGTACCCCCAACACCCCGGCCAGGGTCGATGATATCTTGACCGCCGGTGCGCTGAGCCATCCCACGTTGACCGTCAATAGCAGCGCCCATCAATGGCAACGCTGTACCACTCAGGACTGTAGCAGCGCAACAGATATCAGCGCGAATGGCACAGCAGCGACCTACACGGTGCAAGCGGCGGATCCGGGCAACTGGCTGCGGGTGCGTGTCACCCAGGGCGGGGATTTCAACGACACCCTGTTCTCCAATAGCGTACAGGTTGACCGTCGCGGTGCCATTGGTCCCATCACCGGCATTGCCAGAGCAGGCGGCACGCTGACAGCGGGCGCGGTCACCGACGCGGACGCCTCACCGAATACCGATGTCGGCACCATTACCCATGAATGGCAGACAGCGACCGCCTCGGCGGGTCCGTTTACCGCCGCACCGGGGACCAACAATACCGCCACGTACACGATTGCATCAGACCAATCACAGATAGGCACGTGGTTGCGCGTGATGGCAAGTTATCCGAATGCGGGAGGCGATAGCCTGACGTCCGACCCGGTAGTGGTCGCGGGTGTGCGCGTGAGTCCGACCACGCTGGCGGTCGACGAAGCTGGCAGTGGTACCTATACACTGGCGTTGACCAGGCGACCGACCGTGCCGGTGACGATTATGGTGAGCAATCCCGATACCACTGCAGTGACCCTCAGTGCCACCTCACTGACGTTTAGCACAGACAACTGGAACAGTGTCCAGACAGTGACCGTGAGTGGTGTTGAAGACACAGATGCGGACCACGAGACCGTGCAACTCACGCATACAGCGACAAGCACAGATGCCGACTATGCCGGTGGCGTGACGATAGACTCCGTCGCTGTGACCTTGAATGATAACGACACGCCGGGCGTATCCGTGAGTACCACGACGCTGACAGTCCATGAGCGTGGCGGGACTGGCATGTATACGCTGCGCCTGAATACCCCACCGACGGAAGCGGTGACGATTAGCGTGACCCATTCCAATGCCGCTGCTGCGACGGTGAGTCCCACCTCACTGATGTTTGGCACCACCGACTGGAATACCGCCAAAACCATCACCGTAAGGGGAGTGGAAGACGCTGATACAGACGACGAGACCGTGCAACTCACGCATACGGTGACCAGTACCGACACCACCTATCGTACCGTCACGGCGGCCACCGTAACGGTGACGGTGACGGAGATGGCGGCGGTGAGTCTTGATGTGGATGGCAGCGGTGGTGATCCTAACCAGAGTGACGGACTCTTGCTGGGCCGCTACCTGTTTGGTATTCGTGATGCGGCGGGCTTGCTTGATACGATTCCGGGGAGTCCCTCGTTCAATGCGGTCACGGCGAATATTGCGGGGGCTTTCGCCAGCGGTCGTCTTGACGTGGATGGCAGCGGCGGAGATCCCAACCAGAGTGACGGTCTCTTGCTGGGCCGCTACCTGTTTGGTATTCGTGACACGGTAGGCCTGCTTGATACCATTCCGGGCAATCCCTCGTTCAATGCGGTCAGGACGAATATCGAGGCACTCTTGCAGTAGTGGCTGCATGGACAGCATGGACGCTCACTGCACCGGCTTTTATTTCCGGACCCACGGTTGATCTTAAATGCGTTAAATGACCGTGAACTGGATTATTCTCAAATTGGTGGTTTATACTTTTGGTATAAGGTTAAAAGCTATGTCACAAAACAAATATCAGGCACATAACAGGCAGAGGCAGCGGACAGCTAAAGTTGCCCGCTGCTTTGGGCGTTATGCACAGCGGCAGGCGTAATGAGCCACTTTTATCTGGCTATCGCTATTATCGCTGAAGTTGCCGCGACGATAGCCCTTAAATCATCAGAGGGGTTTACCAACGTATTCCCCGGCATTATTGTCGTCGTCGGTTATGGGACGGCTTTCCACTTTTTATCACTGGTACTAAAAACCATTCCGGTTGGCATCGCCTACGCTATTTGGTCAGGCGCTGGCATTGTTCTGATTTCAGCGGTGGGTTTGGCTGTTTTTGGTCAAAAACCGGATCTTCCAGCAATCGTTGGTATGGTTCTTATTGTTGCCGGAATTATAGTAATGAATGTATTTTCATCTTCAGTGCAACACTAATACATAACAAGTTACTCAACTACACCCCGTGTCTCCGACTCTCCGCAGGACCGGTGCTTGCAGCGCGGCTCCCTGGCAAGGCGATAGAGTCAATCATTTGATGATTTCAACGCCTTTCCAGAACGCGACATAATCCTTGATATGCTCTGCTTTGGCCTTTGGCTGAGGATAATACCAGGCTGCCTTCTGATTCAGATCATCATTTACCTCGATATCATAATAACTGGCACGACCTTTCCAGAAGCAGACAGAATGCGCTGAATTCTCGACAAAATATTCCTCATTTATCGAATCCGGTGGAAAATAATAATTCCGATCCACTACCTCACACCGGTCACTTGCTGCCAGCACAACGCCATTCCAGATTGCTTGTATCATTTTTGACTTTCCTTTTGCAGGCTTGCCAAATAAAGAAATAATATTGTTCATTGTGAGCATTATAGCGATGTTCCTGGAGACAAACGCCTCACCTTATCTGCAAAAACATGGGCCACCCCGAATTTAAAACAACATCCTTACACCAACACCGACAAGCAAGATGGCAAAGAGTCGCTTTAAGGCATCAACCGGTATTGCATGCGCGAGCTTTGCACCCACAGGGGCAAACAAGATGCCGGGAATAATAATCAGTATCGCAGCAGGCCAGTAAACGTATCCGATAGTGTTTTCAGGAAGTTGGTCGGCATCCAGGCCGGTGCATATCATTGCCAGTGTGCCAGCGACTGCAATGGGAAAACCACAAGCCGCCGAGCTTGCAACGGCCTTACGCATACCCACGTTACACCACACCAGGAATGGTACCGTTAAAGACCCTCCGGCAATGCCCAGAATGGTTGATAATGTTCCGATGATACCACCGGCAAACAACATGCCTTTTCGTTCGGGTAATGTTCTGTGTGCTGTGGGCTTCACCGATAACCCCAACTGACAGGCAATACATATTTCAAACAAACCAAACACTCTGCGTAAAATATCACTGCTCAGGTGATCGGCGATGACTGCACCGGCGACTGCACCGATAATAATTCCCGGCGTTAAAATGCAGACTTGTCGCCATAAAATCGCTTGATGATTATGGTGTGTATAGCTTGAAGCGGCTGAAGTAAAGATAATGGTGAATAAGGATGTTGCAACGGCCAAATGCATGAGAATATCTGCGGGTAAACCTTGCCATATAAACAGGAATAGCAGTGCTGGAACAATTAATATTCCTCCACCCATGCCAAACAAGCCACCAACCAAACCGGCGATTACACCCAATACCGGATAAGCCAAATAAATTAATAAAACAGTCGACATTATTCAACAACGTCGTTTGTTTGCCTTGATCATATGGCCTATTATGTCATAGCTGATCCGTCGGACCTAAACAGCTCAGGCCGCAACAGCATTGACTGAATATTGCAAACGGCATCCTGATATAGAATACTCGACATAAGTTAAGAATTATCCTTGCTTCGCCTGTTTTCCATGAAGATATCTCATCAAAACAACAGTTTTGCAAAAACAGCGGCAGCTGTTATCAATATAACCATGCACCGGCATTTATTGATATTTATCATTATTTCTTTACAGCTTACACTCACCCAGCAAATAAACGCAGCAACGATCACGGAACAGCGCCAACAGTATCTGGATGCTCAAAAAGCACTCAAGGCCGGAAAAATTCAGACATTTACAGATCTCTCCGAAAAACTTGAAGAATATCCACTCTATCCTTACCTGAGATATCACTACATCCGACCACGACTACATAAAATTAACGACACAGAAATTAAAAATTTCATTACCTCATACCCTGATTTCATTTATACAGATTCATTAAAAACAAGCTGGCTAAAGCAACTTGTCAAACAGGAAAAGTGGCAAATATTCCTGGATAACTACACGCCCCGGAAAGACCTTAAGTTACGTTGTCAGCAATTACAGGCCCGCATCAAGACCAATAATCACACTTATCTACTGGAAGATACGCGAACTCTTTGGTTAACAGGAAAATCTTTACCTCCCGAATGTGATGCTGCATTTGCACGACTTAACAAGAGCGAGCTAATGACTGACGAGCTGGTATGGGAACGCATCCAAAATACGATGGAGACCGGCAATACGGGTCTGGTGAATTATCTCAAAAAAAGTCTCAATCAAGACTACAAAACCTGGGCAACGCGATGGCTTGCCATGCATGGGAAACCCTCTGTTGCAACGAAAAACCCGCAATACGCGGATACCCCAATTGCACGGGAGATCTTGCTTTATGGAATAAAACGACTGGCTAAACAAAATATCAATCAATCCCTAAATAACTGGCGAACCCTGAAAGATAATTACAGCTTCAGCTCCGCAGAAATAAATGAGGTTGATCTTGTGATCGCCGTCCTCGCAGCAAAAAATAAACACCCTAAAGCCACTGAGTTGCTGGATAGTCTGGTCCAGGCACCGGATAATGAAGAAATATTTCATTGGCGACTTCGAACAGCACTGAAAAATAAAGACTGGCAGAAACTTTACCAATGGACAAATAAAGAACCCCCGGAACTGGATTCTATCAAATACCGCTGGATCTATTGGCATGGCAGGGCCCTGGAAAAAATCGGAAATAGAGAAAAGGCGAACGAATCCTATGCGTCTATAGCGGATCAGCGTGACTACTATGGCTTCCTTGCAGCAGATCGCATCGGCACAGAATATAAAATGAATCATTATCCTTTGCCGGAAGACCTTGAATCCAAAAATAAAGTATCTCGTTTGCCGGGCATGCGCAGAGCACGCGAATTATTCATACTCTACGGTAATCACAAAGCCACTCGTGAGTGGCAACATGCCCTGCGTTTCATGACCAACTATCAGATGCAAATCGCAGCAGAAATCGCTGCACAATGGGGCTGGCATGATCGCGCTATCTTTACTATGGGTACCGCACATGCGTATGACAATCTGGAGTTGAGATTCCCAATCCCCTATCACGATGTAATTCAGGAATATGCCATGAAAAGAGACCTGGATATCGGCTGGATATTTGCTGTAATGCGGTCAGAAAGCGCATTTATCGAGAAAGTTAAATCACCAGCGGGGGCATTGGGGCTGATGCAGGTCATGCCAGCAACAGGAAAATTAACAGCCCAAAAAATCGGCATGAAAAATTTTACAACTGATGATCTTGTAATCGCTGAAAAAAATATTGCAATAGGCACTGCTTATATGAAAGAAATGCAGGATAAATTCAAGGGTGGTTATTTGTTGGCGACCGCAGCATATAATGCGGGACCTGGACGATCTATTAGATGGTCTCCCAGGACAGGGTGTAAAGAACCTGATATTTGGGTTGAACAAATTCCCTTCAATGAAACCAGAGCATACGTAAAGCGCGTGCTGTTCTATGCAAGTATTTATGATTGGCGTTTAGACCAACAAATCACGCCTCTTAAGCAAAGGATGCAAGCTATCTATCCTTATAACTCGAGTATTAGTGAGCAAAGACCGACGCCGACCTGTAACAATTAATCTTTCCTGACAACTACGAACTCATAAGATAAACAGGATATCCAACACTCATTAATTTATAATGGCGACCAATGAAAATCTATCTTGTGGGCGGTGCCGTACGCGACAAACTGCTGGGGCAATCAGGCAAAGACAGCGATTGGCTGGTGCTTGAGAGCACACCTGAAGAGATGGTAGCTCAAGGATTCAAACCGGTTGGTGAAAATTTTCCCGTCTTTTTACATCCTGAAACAAAAGAAGAATACGCGCTGGCGCGCACTGAAAGAAAAACAGGCAAAGGTTACAAGGGCTTTACTTTCCACACATCCAGTGATGTCACCCTGGAAGAAGATCTGGGCAGGCGTGATTTAACCATTAACGCCATGGCCCAGGATAAGGTCGGCAATTTGATCGATCCGTTTAACGGCAAACAAGACCTTGAAAATAAAATACTCCGACATGTATCACCCGCGTTCATGGAAGATCCCCTGCGTCTGCTTAGAGTCGCACGATTTGCCGCACGATTTGGTTTTCGTATTGCACCTGAGACCATGGTTCTTATGCAGCAGATTTCTGAATCCGGTGAGCTTGAGGCATTAGTGCCGGAAAGGGTCTGGAGTGAACTGGAACGGGCGATGGGAGAAACCTACCCATCACGTTTTATACTGGCACTACGCGCCTGTAATGCACTCAGTATTCTTTTCCCGGAAATTGATCGACTGTTTGGCGTGCCCCAATCGAAAACACATCATCCGGAAATTGACACCGGTATCCATACTTTAATGACGTTAAATCAAGCATCTCGTCTGAGCAAGGATCCACAGATTCGATTTGCTGCTCTGGTACATGATGTAGGCAAAGGGTTAACACCAAAAGATGAACTACCCGGCCATCATGGCCACGAAGAACGGGGCGTTAAACTCATTGAAGCACTTTGTAAACGTTATCGCGCTCCTGGTCAATTCAGAGACCTTGCAATACAGGTCTCAAGGTACCACCTGACATGTCATCGCATTGAAGAAATGCGCGCCAAAACTATCCTTAAAAAACTGGAATCCATGGATGCATTTAGAAGACCGGAGCGTTTTCATCAGTTCCTTATTTGCTGCAAGGCCGATGCCAGAGGACGCACGGGTTTTGAGGATCGAAGCTATCCACAAGCAGACTATTTCAAAAATATATTGAATGCAGCAACCGGCATTGATACTCAATTTCTCAAACAACAAGGTCTTGAGGGCAAAGCGATGGCGGATGCAGTCAAAACGGAAAGATTGAATGCTATCGGTAAATTTATGACTACTGAGGCGTAGTTTTTTAATTTCGCCTTATAGAGGAATATCGCCGTAGACGAAGTGATCCGGGTATACGGATACTCATGCCGATACGCAGCTGTAAAGTATATTACAAATTAACCATTTCGTGATGATAGTCACAACAGCTAAATTTCTCACAAGAAAAAATAAAACAACACGCTTCCTAACAGGAGGCGGTAAATGACATAAGGCAACATGCCTGTTTTCTCGATAAACTTTAAAAACAGGCTAATCGTCGTCCATGCCACCAACCATGAGAAAATAAACACTGTAATGAATGAGTTAACATCTGTTGTATTGCCTTTCATGATCAGGGTGAATGCTTCGTAACTCCCGGCAAGAAATATCACGGGAATGGACAAAAGTAATGAGAAACGCGCTGCAGCCGTCCTGTTCAGACCCAGCATCAATCCGGCGGTCATCGTAATCCCGGATCTTGAAGTGCCGGGAATTAGCGCCAATACCTGCGCTAATCCTATACAAATTATATCTCTCATACATAGCGTTTCAGTATTTCGATCCTGCTTGCCCCTTACGTCTGACCACCAAAGCAAGAGTCCAAATAAAATCGTGGTAATAGCGATAATCAAGGGCTCTCGAAAATATTCCGAGATAAAATCACGACCTAAAAATCCAACTGCCGAGACCGGTATCGTTGCAAAGCCCAAATACCAGAACAGTCGGGCATCAATATTATTATCCTGCCAGGGAATTGACTTGAGGCCATTGCTGATAATTTTATTGATGTCTTGTCGAAAATAGACGACTACAGCGATTAATGTGCCGAAATGCGCCGCTACATCCAATGCCAAACCTTGATCCTGCCAATCCGTGATAATTGGCAATAAAATCAGATGTGCTGAACTTGAAACCGGCAAGAATTCTGTCAGCCCTTGAAGCAACCCCAATAGAAGAAGATGTAGAAATTCCAATTATCAGGACCAGGATATTTTAGGCAATCATGTTCACGGCGGGATACAGGTGATTTATATCGGCAAAAAAACTGCTGTTGCCATTTTTTGAAGCACTTTCTTGATGAGTCGCTTGTTTTTGCCCTGCATAATGATCGCCATCGTGTCCTGAATCGCAATCAGTTTACCAAATAATCTCTCATAGCCCAGATAAGCCTCTTCATTTAATAATGAATTACTATATAGAAATGGTTCCCCGTATTTATTTTTACTGTTGCTCAATTTCCATACTGCAATTTCAATATTACGGGCACTGTTGTATAACGACTGTCCGTCAACTCTGTGTGATATATAAAAATCTGTCTTGTCGCCATAAGATGCCATCAGCATGGAAGACAACCCGACTACAAATAAGAAAACCCTGTCCCCCTGGTAGTTATCGTCAAACGTCATATTTATCGCATCAACACTTTCTTTGTAATCCAGTTGCCTGAATGACCAATCATGGTGCTTGTCAAAAACACGCGATATATTTTTATCAATATCGTTAAAGGGGGATTTTTTTAACTGATTCGGGTTTCTCTTATAGAGCTTGACCATGAGTGTGCGCAATAACTTACGAGCTTCATGTACATGAATATCCAGCACATTATCTATATCTCCCTTAGCGAGCGACTTTACACTGAGGTGCCTTTCCACCGGATCCTGGTCCGGCCTCGTTTCTGAACTACAGGCACCGGTAAGTAATACTAATGAAATTGTCAACTTACTCAAGACACTGTTTTTCATAAATTACAGTCGTGCTCTTTGATCAATAAAACTAAACCCTTGTAATTGAATATCGAGTGATTTTGTCAAACCAATGAATTTGAATTTCTCACCCATTTCATCCGGCATGGTTAATTTACTGATTTGATGTGTCATCCGGGTTCTTTCGGCAACATCATCTGTTTCCTGCTCCAGGACAAACGGATCCAGACCGCATGCAATTAAAAAATGTGCCTGTGTAGTAAATCCGGCGACATGCAAATCAACGTCAGCAGCGGCTTCCGCGATAGCCGTAAAATCCACCGACGCAGTAATATCCTGCAGACCTGGATATAAAAATGGATCATCATGTACATGGTGTCGATAGTGACATGCGAGTGTCCCGGTACGCCTTTGCGGATGAAAAAGTTCTTTTCGTGGATAACCATAATCAGAAATGAGTATAAGACCTTTATTTAGAACAGCACCTAACGAATTGAGCCATGGCTTAATATAAAAATTGATCTCCAGGGTATATGGCATTGACAATGTTTGCTTTAATGTGGCCAACATTTTTTGCACAACTTTCATGGATGTCTGATCAATGGCTTTTTTATTCCATTTGAATCCAACTTGATCACCTGCTCCAGACTCCGAGGTAACAACGATTTCCAAAAATTCATGATCAATCTCAATACGCCTTACCGGCATCGCATCAACCACTTCATTCGCCAGAATAATACCTTCTATTTCTTCTTCAGGAAGACGCTCAAGCCATACCATACGCTCCCTAAGGTGAGGGATCTCACTTTTAACTTTCTGCTTTTGTCTCTGACGTAAGTCAGCACTCGGTTCCAACATGTAATAAACCTCGGGCAAGATATTCTTTCGTTCAAGTTCCCGCATGATATCTATCGCCATAACACCGGTGCCGGGACCAAGCTCAAGGATACAACCTGAGGTAATCTCCAATAATATTTGTCGGCATTGATTTGCAAGACAACGAGAAAAGACAGGAGATAATTCCGGCGCGGTCACAAAGTCGCCTTGTTCTCCAAATTTACTTGAGCCGGCACTGTAATAACCCAGACCGGGTTCATACAAAGACATTTGCATGTATTGTTCAAAGCTGATAGATCCGCCATTTTCCATGATGGCAAAATGTATTTTTTTCTGTAGATCTGCACTTAATCCAAGTGCAACTTCATCTGGTTCGGGCAAGCGTAACCGGGAAATCCGCTGATCAAAAATCATTTTATCCCAGTACTGAATTATGGATCCATTTATTTAAATTTCGGAAATTCCGTTTCAATTGACCAACGTCTGATTTCTGCGTTGTACCACCAGGTTTGATTAAGCCTTACCTTTCGAATCGTCCCCTGTTCTTTATGAAAATAGCTAATCTCAATCTCAATAGCCGCTTCAGTTACACCGCCTTCTTCTGCACCAGGAATAATTGTCTTTGAGAGAACCTCAACGCTGGTGACACCGAAATTCTCAAGATCTTCAACATCGACTTCAGCAAACTCGGCATCTTGTGTGACATGATAGCTGACTGCCTCTCGATAACGCGCCCACCTTAATGCAGAACCATAATATGTCACTGATCGAGAGAGCTGTTCCGCCTGGTTCTTATTGCCCAGCCTATCCAGCGTTCCGCATCCTGCAATTGACACAACACAGAGCATCATGAACGTTAACAATAAAAACCTGGATTTCATGCTAATCCCTCCGGGGATTTGTTAAAACTGTATTCAGTTCTGCCCTTGAATGAATAAGATTGATAAAAATTATTCTCTAATGATTGCATCAAAAACAATTTACGTATAGTGCTTATTCTCGACCGCAAACAGATGTAAATGATCTTCCAGTAAAAATGGAATCTCCAAAACAAATAATATTGGTAGTCTAAAATCACTCTTCATCCCGGGTTGACGCCACCTGGACGGATAGTCTCTTGACCTGTCAAACAAGACAAATTTTAATATTGATATAGTTAACAGGTATTTCATTTATCACCTTCTCCCACCTCTTTAGCTCCATCTGATCCGCCATGGTCGTCTGCAAAATAATGCAACTGGATGTCGATGGTCGTCGGCATGACGGGGAACACATTCCTAACTCACAACTCACTCAAAGACCATCTCGGTCTGCCTCTAAATCCCAAACTCTCGGCCTCTCCCGCTTGCAGTCGCAACGCGCCCGCATAAGCAATCATCGCACCGTTGTCGGTACAAAACTCCAGTCTGGGGTAAAACACTTCCGCATTTTCCTTGCTACATATCTCAATCAACCTTTCTCTCAATTGTATATTCGCACTGACACCACCTGCTGCAACTAATGTCTTAATTCCGGTTTCTTGAATAGCCCGTTTACATTTCATCGCCAAAGTATCCACCACTGCCTCGACAAAAGCACAGGCGATGTCCGCCCTGGTTTGTTCATCATCACCTTCTTTTTTAAAGGTGTTCACGGCAAAGGTTTTTAATCCACTGAAACTGAAATCCAATCCGGGTCTGTCCATCATGGGGCGTGGAAATCGAAATTTTTCAGGATTTCCCGTGTCCGCCAACGCCGATAATGCAGGTCCTCCTGGATAGCCCAGACCTAATAACTTCGCAGTTTTATCAAATCCCTCTCCTGCGGCATCGTCCAGAGATTCACCTAAAATCTCATAATGACCAATACCTTCAACTTTGACCAACATGGTGTGACCGCCGGAAACAAGCAAAGCAATAAAAGGAAATTCGGGGACGTGCTCTTCCAACATCGGTGCTAATAAATGACCTTCCATATGATGCACGCCCACGGCAGGAATGTTCCAGCCGTAAGCGAGGCTACGTCCGGTTGCGACACCGACCAATAATGCACCAATTAAGCCTGGGCCTGCGGTGTAGGCAATACCATCCAATTCACTACCTGCGACATTTGCATCAGATAATACTTTTCTAATCAGAGGAATGATTCTATGCACATGATCTCTGGAGGCAAGCTCGGGCACCACACCACCGTAAACCTCATGCAGCACCACTTGGCTGTGCAAAGTATGAGCAAGTAGACCCTGATTTGTATCGTAGAGTGCAACGCCTGTTTCATCACAGGATGTCTCCAATCCCAATATTTTCATTCGAGGTTTTCTCATTTTCCTATATTAAAATCCCGAAAACGGTGATAAGTAAACCGATAATAACTAAATAATTATTGCATTTTTGCGCCCAGACACTAGAATTACTGCCCTTTCCAGTCTGGTCGGACACTTCCAGTTGGCCAGAGACAGTAATATTTTGGGAACAGTAATTATATGCCATCAGTAAAAGTAAGAGACAACGAGCCTTTTGATATTGCATTGCGCCGATTCAAACGTACTTGTGAGAAAGCTGGTATTTTAGCGGATGTACACAAACGCGAGTTTTATGAAAAACCAACGCAGGTCAGAAAACGCAAAGCGGCAGCGGCTGTAAAGCGCTACCAGAAGAAGGTCTCGAAAGAACTGGACAGGCGTGTTCGTCTTTACTAGAGCCAGTTTGATTTAAATCCACATCCAACCAGTCCCCTTCCCGGTTTGTGAGTGCTATTAAACAACGGATTAGTGAAAATATAAAAACTGCCATGCGCAGTAGAGATAAGGAACGCCTGGGTGTTTTACGTATGATTACGGCGGCATTCAAACAAAAAGAGGTTGACGAGCGTATCGAACTTGATGACGCACAGGTTTTGGCCACTCTCGATAAAATGGTCAAGCAACACCGTTATTCGATTCAACAGTTTGAAAAAGCCAAGCGTGATGATCTGGCCGATAAAGAAAAGATGGAATTGTCTATCGTACAGGAATTCATGCCGGTACAACTGACAGATGATGAGATTTCCCGGATGATCTCCAATGCCATCACACAGTCCGACGCAGAATCTGCAAAAGACATGGGTAAGGTGATGGGTATTTTGAAACCACAATTACAAGGTCGCGCCGACATGGGCAAAGTCAGCAGTCTGGTCAAACAACAGCTTGGCTAGACACTGGACAGTCATCATCGCAGACAGCAAAGTGTCTCTTCGACTGTCTCACTTTGAAGTATTTTCCGCAACTTCATAGCGAGCCGTCGGCCAATCGCAAGTCCGGTGTTAGCGATATTTATTGGTATACTCATCGCTGATTATGGCTGGCCTCATCCCGCAACATTTTATTGACGATCTACTCACACGAGTCGATGTCGTCGACATCATCGATAGTTCTGTGCCCCTGAAAAAAGCTGGCAACGACTTTAAAGCTTGTTGCCCGTTTCATGATGAAAAAACACCCTCTTTTACCGTTAGCCAGAACAAACAGTTTTATCATTGTTTCGGCTGTGGCGCACATGGTAGCGCGCTCAGTTTTCTGATGGATTATAACGGCCTGGATTTTATTGAGGCTGTTGAAGAACTAGCCTCACGTGTCGGTGTGGAAATTCCACACGAACGAGGTGATTTTAGTAAAACCAGAGATAATGCTGAACTTTACGAGTTGATGGAACTGGTGGTTCAATATTTCTGTCGGCAGTTGCGCAAATCTCCGGAAGCTCATCGCGCTGTAGAATATCTGGGAAATAGAGGTCTCTCCGGCGAATTGACCAAAAAATTTGAACTGGGGTTTGCACCTTCTGGCTGGGACAATTTACTGAACGCTCTAGGCACTTCCGACGCGGCGAAACAACGACTCTCTCAGATCGGCATGACACTGGAAAAAGATAGCGGTGGTTATTATGACCGATTTCGTGACCGGATTATTTTCCCGATCCGCGATCAACGTGGCCGGGCAATTGGTTTTGGTGGCAGGATCCTGGATGACAGCCTGCCGAAATACCTGAATTCGCCGGAAACACCAATATTTCATAAAGGTAGAGAATTATATGGTCTGTTTCAGGCACGCCATCAATTTAGAGATATGCAATGTATCTATGTCGTTGAAGGTTATATGGATGTGCTCGCACTCGCTCAATACGGGATAAGGAATGTCGTTGCTTCTCTGGGTACGGCTGTTACAGAAAATCATCTGGAAAGACTTTATCGAGTCTGCCCACAGATCATTTTTTGTTTTGATGGTGACAGTGCAGGTCAAAAAGCGGCATGGCGTGCCATGGAAACTGCTTTGTCCCTGTTGAAAGAAGGACGCCAGATTCATTTTATGTTTATGCCCGAAGGTGACGATCCGGATACCTATGTGCAAAAGTATGGACGTGAAAAATTTGAAGATGCGGATAATTATGTGCCTTTGTCAAACTATCTGATCGATAAACTTAAGCAGGAGACTAACCTGGATAGTCGTGAAGGTATGAGTAAACTCATTGCTGATATCGTCCCTTTGATTGCCAGATTACCCATTGGTGCTTTCAGAGAACTCTTGACCAAAGATGTTTCAAGACTGACGGATGTAGATATTGCAAGCCTTAAGAATCTTATTAACAAAAAACAGACTGTTATACCAAAATCACAAGCACAACATGTCGTATCAACAAATCCATTCCATATGGTGGGTGATACTTTTATCACGAAAGCAATTAGCTTTCTTTTGCAGAATCCGGAATTGGGTAAGGATATTGAACCAGATACTTTGGATGGCATTGAGACACCAGGCGCAGACTTTCTAAGGGAATTGTTAATTTTGGTTCGCCAACAACCTGGAATATCCTGTGCGGGGATCCTGGAACATTGGCGTACCAGCAAATACGAGAAACGACTGAAAGAATTATCAATCAAGAATAATTTAACTGATGAGTTAGATGACGTTAAAAATGAGTTGCTCGATGTCATTGCGGGCATAAAACTGGATTACGAAAAGAGGCTACGGGAAAAACAATTACAGAAGATCCAGAATAAGGATGACCTGCGTATACTGTTCCCCTCCCAGGTAACAGCTTCCGAAGAATAGGTCATACTGGCATGTCCGAAAAACTATGCTATAGTTGAGCGTTTGGGAAGTTCACACAACAAGTAAATTATCTAGAGATGAGCGGTTCTCATCGAGCCTGGCTGGACACAATGGAAGAATTAGAGAAGCAACCCACCACAAAAAAAACCGAAAAATCCCAGCTAAAAGTCCTGATTGCCAAGGGAAAAGAACAGGGCTATTTAACCTATGCCGAAGTTAATGACCATCTGCCCGATGGTATTGTCGATCCAGAACAAATCGAAGATATCATTAACATGATTAATGACATGGGGATAAAAGTATACGAGTCCCCGCCTGATATGGATATTATCATGACCGACAGTACCGAGGGTCCGGATGAAGAAGCTGCCGCCGAAGCTGCTGCTGCACTTGCCAGCGTCGAAAATGAGTTTGGCCGCACCACGGATCCTGTGCGTATGTATATGCGCGAGATGGGTACTGTCGACTTATTGACCCGTGAGGGTGAAATAAAAATCGCCAAGCGTATAGAACAAGGTATCATTCAAGTCTTAACAGGTCTCTGTACATTTCCCGGAACAATCAATACCTTTCTAAAGGCCTATGCTGCCATTGAGAACGAGGAATGTAAACTGAGCGATGTAGTGGTTGGTTTTCAGGATCACTCTTACTACCCGGACAGTGGCAGGGTTCCACCGCAAGTTAATCCAGACGCGGAAAAGGATGAAAATGAAGGTGACGAAGAAGTTGAAGTTTACGCATTAACGATTGAAGAGGTACGGGAAACGATTGAGCATATTGCAAAACAATATGTGAAAACAGGCAAGGCTCTGAAAAAATATGGCAGAAACCATAAAAAAACAAAAGAACTTCAGGAAGAACTGAATACTAAATTTCTGGAATTAAAACTGTCACCAAAATTCTTTGATATTTTGATCAAAAGTGTCCAGGACATCATCAGCGTGATAAGGACATCTGAACGCGGGATTCTGAAGATATGTGTCAAGGATTGTGAGATGCCGCGCAAAGAATTTATCGATACTTTCCCCGGCAATGAAATCAATACCGATTGGGTAAAAAATATCGCTCGTTCAAAGAAACCTTACGCTAATGCAATCAAGGAAAATCAGAATGAGATCATCAAGATTCAGAAGAAACTAATCGCATTGTTTGGTGAATGTGATTTGACCATCACTGACATGAAAGAAATAAACCGGAGTATTTCTATCGGCGAAGCACAAGCGCGTCGAGCGAAGAAAGAAATGGTGGAAGCTAATCTGCGTCTGGTTATTTCTATTGCAAAGAAATATACCAATCGTGGACTATTATTTCTCGATCTGATTCAGGAAGGGAATATAGGCTTGATGAAAGCAGTTGATAAATTCGAATATAGGAGAGGCTATAAGTTTTCTACTTACGCAACCTGGTGGATCCGCCAGGCGATCACGCGTTCGATTGCTGATCAGGCACGGACCATCCGTATACCTGTGCATATGATTGAAACGATTAATAAACTTAATCGTATTTCCAGACAGATACTTCAGGAGATGGGGAGAGAACCAACACCGGAAGAGCTTGCAGAAAAAATGGAGATGCCTGAAGAGAAAGTACGTAAAGTCCTGCACATTGCCAAGGAACCTATTTCTATGGAAACACCTATTGGCGATGATGAAGACTCTCATCTTGGTGACTTTATTGAAGATGCCAATATATTGACGCCCAGTGACTCCGCCGGATTTGAAGGACTACGTCGTTCAACAAGAGCAGCGCTGGAAGGCTTAACGCCGAGAGAATCAAAAGTCCTGCGTATGCGCTTTGGAATCGACATGAATACTGATCATACTTTGGAAGAGGTGGGTAAACAGTTTGATGTGACTCGTGAACGTATTCGCCAGATTGAAGCTAAAGCATTGAGGAAACTTAGACATCCATCAAGGTCAGAACAGCTTGATACCTTTCTTGATTCGTAGGCAAGTATTGTAGCCAACCCTGTTATTCGGGCCTGTAGCTCAGTTGGTTAGAGCAGTGGACTCATAATCCATTGGTCGTAGGTTCAAGTCCTACCGGGCCCACCAATTGACTTAAACTTTTTCATGGTTTTAAGCCTGGTCGAAGCTCTTTAAGAAGAAGTTATACGTGCCACTTCCAATATCGTCTGTTATATTGACTTCAAAGTGGAGAAACTTAAAGAAAACCAACACATGACAAGAAGCCTCAAGAAACAATCACTAGAGCACGACCCTATTGTAGAGGCACTGTTTGAAATACGCTTTTCCTGCAAGAACGACCATACCGAAAACTTGCTGCCAGGCGTGCTCTATCCTCAAATTCGGGATCAATTCCCGAAAAGCGAGAACTTAAACGCTAACAATCTTCCTGTTGAAATCAGGAAAATCGATCCAAATCTAAGATATGCTGCCACACAGCGATTTGTTGGCGACAAGGCTCAACTAAACATAGGCCCTCGCGCTTTTACCGTAGTAAGTCCTAAAGTGGTCCGGTATTTCCGTACCAGTCGATAGGTTGTTTTCATGCGATTTGTTTCTCAGCGTCAACCGGTGTTAGATACACAATATAGCGATGCTCCTTATGATGATTGTGATATTTGATATATTGCATAATGTCGTGTTCAGCTTGTGCGTAAGATGAATAGAAGGTCTTCGGCATCCATGCCGATTTAAAACTTCTAAAACAGCGTTCCATTGGGGCATTGTCCCAACAGTTACCTCGATGGCTCATACTCTGCTTGATATGATATCGCCAAAGCAGTTGCTGAAAAGCACGGCTGGTGTAATGAGTTCCCTGGTCAGAGTGATACATCAATCCCCTGGGTTTAGCTCTGGATTCATAGGCAATACGCAGGGCATACAAATCTATGACCAGGGCTAAATACAGCCACCGTGTCCCGACCCGGACATACGTCACGTATACCCAACCTGGTTGGGACGTTGCACCGTCATTGCGAGCAAAGCGAAGCAATCCAGATTAAACAATATCTTCATATAAATTGTTCCATTCCGGATTGTGTTTTTCAATCAGGGCAGGTTTCTTTTTGCGGGAGTCAGCTTTAATTTATTTTTCTCTGGCAATGGCATTTTGCATATCTTCAAATATTTCAAGGTATCCTGACTTATCTTTAAAGTTTACTGGATTGCTTCGCTTTGCTCGCAATGACGGCAGGGGTTGATGCTTTCAGGCGGTCACATGGAATGCTGGAAGCTGGTTGCGGTAATGTCTGTATTGTTTGTGGTGATGTTGTAAGTCGTCATTCCCTCCCCCCTGCAACCCCCTCCCCCTGCGGGGTACTCCCCCCTGGCAGGGGGAGAGCTTTAGCGAAGCAATTCAGACGAGTTGCAATCAGCACCTGGATTCCTGCTTCCGCAGGAATGACGAGGTGACTGTTGCGATAAGCCCTGCTGGCTACTGACAATCATCGCCGTCACTTTGACGATAGTGCGTGCTTAATTGCTCAACTGGACAGGCTTCTTTGATGCTGTAGTCCTGGTCTACTACCAGACAAGGCAGCATCTTGTTTAAACTCAGGTGTAAAGTGTTTTCGTTCTTTTGTCATGAGCCGTACCTCCATGAGTATGTGATTTCATCACCTATCACCTGGTACGGATTTATTAGACCACTACAGTCCTCGTCCCTACATGGGATGGAAACAATTCAAGCCTCTAATTATTGACTGCCTTAAACACCTAAATGCTACTGAATTTATTGAAAAGATCGAAAGATACAGCCTTAAATATGTGAATGTAATCGCAGCTGACTCAAAGCCGGAGAAGCAATTCTCTAAAATTCACTTTAACGGCAATCCGGGCAACTCTAACTTAGCCGAGGAAGTTACAAGCCTTCGTACAGAAATCCAACACAAAGAGCTACTAAACATAGTCAGTATCGCTACAGGTGTTAATGTAGAAATCCAGCCTTCACAGGAAAAGATTTTTGGCTTATTATTGGATATAGACGCGATTCAAGTGACTGTTCCACAGGACTTTTGGGAAAACGCAGGACAACACATCGTAATTGTGCACGAGGCAGTAACAGACATATTTTTTGGTACCGTCACACAAGAAGCTTTGGCCAAGTATGGATATACAGACGAATGAGTGTTCTGGTACAGCAAGGTGTGTAACTGCTTCTGTGGTGTTGGTGTTTACTCAAAGCACTTTTAGCGCTCCAGCAATGGCGAGCAATGCTCTTGAGTGCGAGTCTCAACAGAGATCAGTACTAGTAGACTTAGGCTTCACTTTTGAATCAGGACCAAATTGTTCACTTGGCTTAAAGTACACAGACGTTCAGCCGGACGATATAGCCAGAGACTTTATTAACGACCTAATAAACCATCAAACCGACCTGGATTTTGAAACGAAGGTCATGATCGCCGAAAATCTGTGGGATCTTTACGATTGAGCATTGGTGACGAAAACATTTTATCCCACGTCGGCCAATATCTCCCTAACTACCTGACACCTGCACAAAAAAGTGATCTTGTAGCCGGACTGAAAGAATTTTCCTGAACATTTTCAATACTACCTTTAAGAATCACCAAAAAAAGCCTTACAAGGAGATATCCGGGACAAGTTTACGGTAATCGACTTTGAGTCAGGTAAACGCAAACATCTGCAGGGTATTGTGCTCTCAAATTCCTGCGATATAGATTTATCAAACTCTCGATCACTGCCGATATCTATTACGTTCGCTCCTGTGCTCAATCTACAAAAACTGGAATCTCTATTTTCAAAGAGCAAGTCAGAAACTGAGGTAACTAACATCATCAAGGGTGTCCGATCACAAAGGAACACTTCATTTATCTATTTGCCTGAAGATACTAATGCTTCTATTCAAGAAAGCGTCGCTTACCTAAATGACCTCCACTCCATGCCAATGAACATATTCGTCAAGGAAGCCCACAAGATAATTACACTGTCCCAACAAGGATTCTACCTGTTTATATTGAAATTAAGCATGCATTTCACCAGATCCCGGGAAGAAATATTTCGGTCTTGATTTATATAGAACCCAGGCAAAAGCCATTCATTTCAACTTGGACAAATCGCCGTAATCAGGAGCAAGGTTCGGCTGATATTGTCCTTGAGAACAGTCTGCATCTGGCCTGATTCATCAACAGAAACAAGGTGCGGAAACATAGCCACAAGCTAATTCTTTATCTGTCCTTCGAGTCTTCTTCTAACTTCTCAAACCCTTTAATCCACGTGGTGGAGATTCTCTTCTGCACCCACATCAAAGTCAGCGAATGCTTGATGAAAACAAGAAAGAGAGAATAATCATGTAGAAAGTTTTTTCATGGGTTATTTTTGTTTCTCTAATTCGGCTGGTCATTTTAAGATTCTCATTCTCTTCTGAATATATTTTGTTTCGCTTATATAATGCCGTTGTAACTGAATTATCGAGACTACACTACTTTATTATTATGTTTATTACTTGCAACAAGGTGCTTATAATCACTGGCTCGTTACAGGTTTGACTGGATAATTGCATGTCTGAAACACTATTTAGAAAAATAATTGATCGTGAAATTCCCGCTGATATCGTCTATGAAGATGAGCAATGTCTGGCATTTCGCGACATCAATCCGCAGGCACCCGTACATATTCTGGTGATCCCCAAAAAAACTATCACCATGCTCTCCACGGCTACTGCAGAAGATGAGGCATTAATAGGACACTTGTTAACGACCGCAAGCAAAATTGCTGAACAGGAAGGTTTTGCAGAAGCATTTCGACTGGTTATTAACAACGGTGAAGATGCTGGACAAACAGTCTTTCATTTGCATGTGCATATTCTTGCCGGAAGATCCTTGACATGGCCACCTGGTTAAGAGAGACGATGACATATCAAACAGACGACCTTCGAATCAAGGAAATAAAAACAGTGACACCACCTGCTGTGCTCTGTGAAGAAATGCCCGTCACCGAGCGGGCTGCAAAAAAAACCCATGATACACGACAAGCAATCCATAGTATCTTATCTGGCAAGGATAATCGTCTTGTTGTTATTACCGGACCCTGTTCTATCCACGACATAGATTCAGCCAGGGAATATGCCGCAAGATTAAAACTCTTGATTGATAAATATTCCGATGACCTTCTAATAATCATGCGTGTTTATTTTGAAAAACCAAGAACAACCGTCGGTTGGAAGGGCCTGATTAATGATCCTGATCTGGACGGAAGTTTTGAGATCAATCGGGGTTTGCGATTGGCACGCGGTCTTTTGCGTGATCTCAATGAATCAGGTGTTGCCGCCGGAACAGAATACCTTGATTTAATCACGCCACAATATGTTTCTGACTTAATCAGTTGGGGTGCTATTGGTGCGCGCACCACCGAAAGTCAGGTTCATCGAGAACTGGCATCGGGTTTATCCTGCCCTGTTGGATTCAAGAACGGCACGGATGGAACAACAAAAGTCGCTGTTGATGCAATTGGCGCTGCAGTGCATCCTCATCATTTCCTGTCTTTACGTAAAGAAGGTAACTCAGGGATATTTTCAACGACCGGAAATCCAGACTGCCACATCATTCTTCGTGGCGGAAAAAAACCGAATTACGATACAGAAAATATCAACAAGGTATCTGCAGAATTGGAGAAAGCCGGTCTACCTGTGAATATCATGGTTGACTTTAGTCATGCCAACAGTAATAAACAGCACACAAGACAAATGGATGTCAGTACGGATGTATGCAATCAACTGGCAGCCGGAGAGAAGCGTATCTTTGGTGTCATGATAGAGAGTCACCTGATCTCTGGTCGTCAGGATATTGTTGAAGGCCAGAAACCTGTTTATGGTCAAAGTATTACCGATGCTTGCCTGGGTTGGGAAGACACGGAAATTCTGATTGCACAACTGGCAACATCCGTACAAAACCGTCGAGACTAGTTTAAGGTTGACCTCCTCTTCTGTCGTTGCCTTGATAAACTGCTGTAGCCAATAGAAATCGCGTAGAATATACCTGCAACAGCAATAATTGTAGCACCTGCCGGTAAATCGGGCTGATATGCAATTGTTAAACCGCCTGTTGTCATAAGCATGCATGTCGCTATTGCAACTAACATCATTTTGAGAATCGAATGGAAAAATTGGGCCGCGCAGGCTGCCGGAAATGTCAATAACGCTATCACTAAAATAAGTCCGACAATCTGAATTAGCAAAACGACGGTTAAGGCCACCATGCACATCAGAACCGTGTGATATATTTCAATATTTATACCACGAAGACGCGCAAACTCTTCATCAAAAACTGCCACCATAAATTGTTTATAGAACAAAAAAACAATGCCAATAATAATAATATCGAGGATCGCCATTAATATTAAATCTGATTTCGATACCAGTAATATATTTCCAAATAGAAAACTCATCAGATCAATACTGTAACCCGGTGTTCTTGATATAAACAAAATGCCTATCGCCATTCCTGCCGACCAAAAAGCCGCGACGAGAATATCTTCATGTTGTTTCCAGCGTAACTTGATTAAACTCATGCATACGGCCGCGAACAACGCGGCGGTTACTGCACCAACCAAAGGCGATCTCTCCATAAAACAGGCGATGCCTATCCCCGCTAAAGCGGTGTGGGCAATCCCGCCTGCGAGAAAACCAACTCTTTTAATCACGACATACGTGCCGATAATTCCGCAGCCAATACTGGCCAATATACAGGCCATAAAAGCGCGTCGTAAGAAACTATAATCTGTTATCGCAGACAATAATTCAGTCATGACATTCTGTTTTTATCAGTGTGTATGGTGAATCATATTGACGGGGGTGCCATATAATTCTTCAATTGTTTTACCACTGATTTCGCTCGTGGTGTGACAAAGCATGGTCTCATTCAGGCACGCTACCCGATCAACATAAGCTGAAATAAATCCTATGTCATGTGAGACAACGATAATTGTCATGTAATCATTGTATTGCTTCAACAATCCAAAAATATCCTCTTCCGCTCGCATATCTATATTTGCAGTCGGTTCATCAAGGATCAAAATATCCGGTCTGGAGGCAAGTGCCCTGGCAATCAGTACGCGTTGTAACTGTCCGCCTGAAAGTGAATCAATGGTTTGATTGCTGATATCATCGATCTCAACTGCCTTGAGCGTATTGATTGCTATTTCTTTATCCGCCTGGGTATAACCTCCATACCAACGCGTCTCTCCGACTCTTCCCATAAGTACCGTATCACGAACGTTAATCGGGAAATCTCTGGGAAATGCAGGATATTGGGATACATATCCTATACGTGAACAGCCTTTATCGGGCCTGTTTCCAAACAGGCGTATTTCTCCGATATCGGGCTGCAACAAACCAAGTATTAACTTAAGCAGTGTACTTTTGCCGCCAGCATTCGGACCAATCACACCTAGAAACTCCCCCTCACCAACTGCAAGGTTAATATCGCGTACGACAGGGATGTGACCATATGAGAAACTGACGTTATCAATATTGATAATGCTATTATCCATATTTAATTTTCACCGCCTGAAATAACATCAGTGACATAACGAAGATTGGCAATATAATCTTCAGCCAGTGGATTTAGTTCGAATAACTCCGCATTAATTTCCCTGGCGATAACTTCTGCAGCACTCTTGTTAAATTGTTTTTGTGTAAATATCCTGTTAATACCTCTTGACCGCGCAAACTCAATGAGTTTGGCTAAAGATTTGCTGCGTATTTCTTTTCCATCCGACTCGATTGGAATCTGAATTAGGTTATAAGCCTCAGCGTAATATCCCCATGAAGGATGGGCAACTATTATGTGACGATTATTTAATTGCCCCAAACGAGATTTAATTTCCTTATCAAGCGCGTTTAAATCTTCAACCAACCCAATGTAATTATCTTCAAACTCTGACTTATAAAGAGGCTGACCATTCACTAACGCATTTTTAATTTTTAAGGCAATTACTTTCGCATTGGCAGGACTCGTCCAAACATGTGGATCTGTCTGGTTTACTTTTCCGATATGCTGGTTTACAGCATGATGATTCTTGGTAACCATATCTACCAGATCTTCACAACATTCAATCAATTTCAAATCTGTATTTAATTCTCCAATAACATCGAACCATAATTTTTCAAATGGCATGCCTATTTTAAAATATAATTGTGCTTCGCTTAGCATCATCATTTGTCCAGGAGACGGTTCGTACATCTCGGGACTCTGACTAGCCTCAACCATCACCGAAACATTCACATATCCACCACCAATTCTATCGACAAAATATTTCTGGGGAAGAATACTGACAAACACATTTTCCACATCAGGTGTATCTGCATAACAATAGTGCAGTATCTGATATCCGAATAAGAATATGTAAAATAATACTCTGGTCATTACTGACTGCTCAGCGACTTTTGTCACCCGAATCTTTGTCGCTGCATTGGGAGCAAATTCCCTCAACCTCAATTATTTCTTTATCAATTTTAAAGCCCAGGCGGGATGCTTTGTCAGCAATTAAATTTCGAATGTCAATATCGTCCATTTCAGCGGCAGTCCTGCAGGATCGACATAATAGAAATTGACCTGTGTGATTCCGATCTGATGCACCACATCCAATATAGGCGTTTAATGACTCTATCTTGTGAACCATGCCTTGTACCTGTAAAAAATCCAGTGCCCGATAAACTGTAGGTGGTGCAGAACCGGTATGTTCATGACGCAGAATGTCTAATAAATCGTAAGCCTTTACCGGCTCATGACTATTCCATACCAATTCCAGTACCCTGCGACGCAGTTTCGTCAGTCGTACACCTCGCAATTTACAGGCAACTTCCGCAACTGATAATGCTGAATCAGCACATAGCTGATGTGCATGAACTGCTTTTTGAAAAGGAGTAATAACGTTTGTTTTACGCATGCTGCTGCATCGATGTTAAATATAACCACTTCTACTCATTTGGAATGTTATAATATAACATATAATATTCTAAATAGGCAGCAATATTCCCAATCGCGCAGTACACTAGGTTAAATCACTTGAACAAGCCTTGACTATGTATGAATGACAAACAGGCCGATGACCATAAAGCAAGATCAAACATTAGATGCCAAGGGCCTGAATTGTCCCCTGCCTATATTAAAAACCAAGGTACTTCTGAATAAGATGCGGGCTGGTGAGATACTTTATATCGAATCGACTGATCCACACTCAATAATTGATTTTGAAGCGTATTGCGCAAGGACAAATCATAATCTACTGCAGTCAGAAGAAGATTCAAATCTTTTTAAGTTTTATATTCAGTGTGCGGAAAATCCAAACAGAATATAACTGCTATATTTTGAGCCTGATACCCTGAAATTTCCAACTGGACTCTACTCCAGATGGGGTAGGTATATTACATTTGTCTGATCTCGTATAGTAGAATGCGGGTTCGTGTTAAATTTGGTGCAGACAAGTAAAAATAAATGCCGAAACAAAGCGTTCTAATCGTAGATGATGATCGGACAACAGCATCCATCATGCAGCTTTTTCTCAATGGCCTCGGTTACAGTGTTGCCGGAGTGGCATATTCGGCTAAAAAAGCAATTGCTATTGCCGAAGAGGTTGAACCCGACCTTGTACTAATGGACATCAAGCTTGATGAAGGCGCAGACGGGATTGATGCTGCCTTGGTAATAAGCAAGCATATGGATGTTCCAATCATCTTTGTCACCGCGCACTCGGACCGTGAAACCCTGCGCAGGGCGAAGATAGTCAACCCTGTAGGGTTCATTAATAAACCACTCAGAGAGTCAGATCTTAAAACAACCATTGAATTCGCAATAACCCGAAAACCGAAAGAAACTGAAAAAAATCTCACAGATATTTCGCTGGAAAAAATACTGGCAAGAACGTACAAGCTAACACCCGCTGAAATCAGGGTCGTAATAAAACTTATTAAATATCCAGAATTAAATAGCGCAGCCAATGCACTAAACCTTGCGCTCTCAACTGTGCGTACGCATTTAAAACATATCTATCAGAAAACGAATACCAATAGCAAACTGATGTTGCTGCGTGAAATTGCAACAGGTCCGGCTTCTGAATTTATGAACCAAAAATATGGTGAAAATTGGGCCAAAGTGACAGGCAATCATACCTCTGGCTCCACTATTAGTTAACGCTAACGATTTTAAAATCGTGCGTTATATCAGCAGTGGTTCCCAGCATTATTGATGCAGAGCAATACTTTTCAGCTGAAAGCTTTATGGCGCGTTCAACCTGCTTCCCATTAATATCTATGCCACTAACAATAAAATGCATATGAATCTCCGTAAAAACTTTTGGATCATTTTCCGCACGTTGTGATGTAATCTTAATCTCACAATCGGTGATTTTCTGACGTGATTTCTTTAAAATCGAAACAACATCATAGGCACTACAAGCACCCATACCAAGAATGAGCATTTCCATTGGCCGTGGTCCCAGGTTCCGTCCACCACCTTCTGCTGGACCATCCATTACAACACTGTGTCCACTTGACGCCCTGCCAATAAATGCCGCATGACCTGCCCACTTTAGTTGCGTTTCCATTTACCCCTCCAGTAGGTTGATTTTCTGGAAAAAGAGTAACATAGTTCACTACTGTACCGGGAGTACTTTACGGCGGGATTTATGTAGCATAATTTAATATAGATTGGGAAAAGTATTCATGACTCAACACGAGTTGCAGAATGTTGACAAAGCAATGGCGCTCCTTCTTAACAATTGTCGCCAAAAAGAATGCCTGGTGAAAGATATCATTATAAACGCAGGCGATACAAGTGAGGAGCTTCACTACATTATCAAAGGTTCCGTCACAGTCATCGTAGAGGATGTTCAGGGTAAGGAAATTGTCCTGGCTTATCTCTATGCTGGAGATTTTTTCGGGGAATGTGGGTTATTTGATACTCAATATAGACGCAGTGCATTTGTTCGTGCTAAAACAGAATGTACAATAGCGACGATCAGCTACGAGCGCCTAAAATCGCTGCAGAGTATTTTCCCCCAAGTATTGTTTAATATAGCCTCTCAACTTGCAATTAGATTAAGAAAAACCAGCCGCAAGGTCAGCGACCTCGCCTTTACAGATGTGCAGGGACGCATCGCAAGGACATTGTTATATCTGTGTGAAGAACCTGATGCTATAACGCACCCAAACGGTATGCAAATCAAGATAACGCGTCAAGAACTAGGGAAGATTGTCGGCTGTTCAAGGGAAATGGTTGGGCGCGTACTGAAAAGCATAGAAGAGGATCATCTAATTTCGGTCTCGGGTAAAACTATCGTGGTATTCGGCACCCGATAATAGCCTCTTGACAAATATTTAAACTAACTGGAAAATCTCCGCCTCGCTTGAAATAACGAACACAGGATTCACAATTTGGCTATGTAGCTCAGCTGGTTAGAGCACAGCACTCATAACGCTGGGGTCGGTAGTTCAAGTCTACCCATAGCCACCGTTTGTTACAGTACTGTCAGATGAATAATTTTCGTACATGACTCTGCCAACGCAGAGATGGTTAGCCCTGTTGATAATTTTTTACTTAAGACATAAGCACTGGAATCTACATCAAAATTCTTGACGCTTGTAGCAGAACCCTCGCTTGGTTCTTTACCACAATGTGTTCGCCATGATTTCTTCTTGCTTGCCATGATCACCCAAAGCTGCCTATCTGACATTAAAACTACTGTTCAATATTGTTTCTTATTCATAAATAAAATGAATATCTCGCCTTGTAAACGGGATAATAATATTGGTCTACTCCAATACTGAATAAATCTTCTTAACTAAGGTAATACATCATCTGATAGTATTGTCCTGTCGGGATCCGGTAGCGGATCACTGTCACTATCGTGATGTATTCCGAACAACCCTAAACCTTCCAAGTAATTGTAAATCAAACAAATAATATGCTGGAAAAGTAGTGTTAGACAGTGTAACTTAGCTCAGCCCTTGCTTTTTATAAAAATGATTTCATGGGTACTTGAACTGATTCGAACAGGGCGTGAGAATATTATGAGCCGTAAGATATTTATCAAGACTATGGGTTGTCAGATGAATGAATACGATTCAGCAAAGATGCTGGACGTGCTTGCCAGATCTCATAACGCTACCAGAACCGACAAGCCTGAAGAGGCTGATATTATTCTGCTCAATACTTGCTCAATCCGTGAAAAAGCCCAAGAAAAAATTTTTTCCCAATTAGGTCGTTGGCGACCATACAAGAATGAGAATCCCGATCTCGTAATTGGCGTCGGAGGCTGCGTTGCAAGCCAGGAAGGCTGTGCTATTTTTGAACGCGCACCTTATGTCGATATAGTCTTTGGTCCACAGACCTTACACCGCCTTCCGCAAATGCTCGACGATGTAACCAAGACAAAAAAGTCGGTCATTGATATTTCCTTTCCTGAAATAGAAAAATTTGATCATTTGCCGGAAGCTCATGCAGAAAACTCGACCGCGTTTGTCTCAATTATGGAAGGGTGTAGCAAATACTGTACATTCTGTGTTGTCCCTTACACGCGTGGTGAAGAGATTAATAGAACCTTTGATGATGTGATTAATGAGATTGTTGAGCTCGCAGCACAAGGGGTCAGAGAAGTTAACTTGTTAGGCCAGAATGTCAATGCCTACCGAAGTGAAATGCATGATGGCAAAATTGCCGATCTTGCTCTGCTCATTGAATATGTTGCGGCTATTGAAGGCATAGAACGTATTCGCTATACCACATCCCATCCTGTTGAATTTTCAGATAGACTGATCGAAGCCTATGCGAAAGTCCCTGAACTGGTAAATCATCTTCATTTACCTGTCCAAAGTGGATCTGACCGCGTATTATCTCTGATGAAACGGGGTCACACGGTATTGGAATATAAGTCAAAAATAAGAAAATTACGCAAAATTAGACCTGATATCAGCTTATCTTCGGACTTCATTATCGGCTTTCCCGGCGAAACAGATGATGACTTTGGAGCTACCATGAATTTAATCACAGAGATCGGCTTTGATCATTCGTTCAGCTTTATCTATAGCAAACGTCCGGGGACTCCTGCATCGTCTTTCGACGATGCAGTTCCGAAGGAAACAAAAAAACGACGCTTGAGTATCTTACAAAACAAAATTAATTCTATGGCCATGGAAATTAGTAAGAATATGATTGGAAAAACACAACGGATTCTGGTTGATGGGGTTTCTAAAAGAAATACTCACGAATTACGTGGTAAAACAGAAAATAATCGCACCGTTATTTTTAAAGGCCCAACATCACTTATCGGCAAGTTTTCGGACGTACTGATAAATGAAGCATTACCAAATTGCTTACGCGCTGAGTTACAACGACCATCTGGTCTTGCATCAGAACAAATTTTTTAATAATCTACTATTTAAAACCGCTTGAACGCTTCACTCGACTCCCTTCATCCTAAATCAACGAATATTCATCTGGAACCGGCAGATAATCTGCGGCTGGCCAATCTCTGCGGTCCTTTGGATAAAAATCTGCGCCATATCGAAAGAAGACTAGGTATCGAGATAAACAACAGAGGAAATGCTTTTCGTATCATCGGCACACAAAAGTCAGTTGATCTGGCTGAATATGTTTTACAATCACTTTATAAAATGACTGCAACGGAAACACTGTCGCCTGAAAAAATACATCTCCATCTACAAGATGCAAGTGTTGATCAAGAAATAAACAATAACAGGAATTCAGATACAACGATTAAAACAAAACGTGGCCTTATTAAAGGCAGAACACCAAATCAACGCTTTTATTTAAATAATATTATTGACAATGATATTAGTTTTGGTATCGGCCCGGCTGGTACGGGCAAAACCTACCTTGCCGTTGCCTGTGCTATTGCCACTTTGGAACAGGATCGTGCACGCCGAATTGTACTGGTACGCCCTGCAGTAGAAGCTGGTGAAAATCTTGGTTTTCTTCCAGGGGATCTTGTCCAGAAAGTCGACCCTTATCTACGCCCTCTCTATGATGCCTTATATGAGATGCTTGGCCTCGAACAAGTTGCCAAATATATTGAACAAAATGTAATCGAGGTTGCACCACTGGCCTTTATGCGTGGTCGCACGTTGAATGATTCTTTTGTAATCCTGGATGAAGCTCAAAATACAACAGTTGAACAAATGAAAATGTTTCTTACCCGTATTGGTTTTGGATCAACGGCTGTCATTACTGGTGATATCACTCAAATAGACCTGCCCCGAGGTAAGGATTCAGGTTTGCATCAGGTAATGGATATTCTCGATGAAGAAGAAAACATCAGCTTTACTTTTTTCAATTCCGGAGATGTTGTCAGACATTCGTTAGTCACCAAAATACTGGATGCTTATGAAAGACATGAGCAGAATAAACCTGATGATAGGCATTGATATTGACATACAATATGCGACGGACTGGCCTGATATCCCGGATGAGTCTAAATTTAGACAATGGGTGGAAACAGCATTAAAAGACCTTAAAGAAAATGCCGCATTAACCATTCGTGTTGTTGATGAGCAAGAAGGGACGCAGCTTAACGAACAATGGAGAAAATCTTCAGGCCCTACGAATGTGCTATCTTTTCCCCATGAAGGGGTAAAAGAAATTACACAAGAGTTACTTGGCGATATCGTTATTTGTGCGCCAATTGTAGGTCGAGAGGCAATAGAACAGAACAAGGATAACCATGCGCATTGGGCACATATGGTTATACATGGGATATTACATCTAAATGGTTTTGATCATGTCGATTCTGGAGATGCTGATCGCATGGAAAATCTCGAAATCAGTATCTTGAAAGAACTGAATATTGGGAACCCATATTTAAGTAGCTAGACACGGACGATTTAATCTATACAAAATTATGAATAAAAATAATTCTGACAAAAGTCAGTTAAATATATTAAAAAAAATTATCTCTTTATTTTCAAATGAACCTGAAGACAGGCATGAACTAATCGAGCTTTTACGCCATTCAGAAACCAGAAATCTGTTGGATCATGATGCATTGACCATGATTGAAGGTGCATTGCAAGTATCTGAAATGCAGGTTCGAGATATCATGATTCCACGCGTGCAAATGATCGTGGCCAAAAACGATGCGAAACCTGAAGATATACTGGCAACAGTTATCGAATCAGGCCACTCGAGATTTCCCGTTATAGGTAGTGATACAGACGAAATAACAGGAATTCTTATGGCTAAAGATTTATTGAACTATTTTTCAGATCATAAAAGTACCGTGTTTAATATTAAAGACATTATGCGCAGAACTTTTTATGTCCCGGAGAGTAAGCGCCTCAATGTTTTACTACGAGAATTTCGATCAAATCGCAACCATATGGCCATTGTTGTTGATGAGTATTCAAGCATCGCCGGGCTTGTCACCATGGAAGATATAATAGAAGAAATTGTCGGTGAGATCGAAGATGAACATGACATTGATAATGAAGATTATATCAAACTACATGGTCGCAATCGTTATACTGTTAAAGCTTTGACACCAATTGATAAATTTAATGAATTCTTCCACACAGTACTCAATGATGAAGAGTACGATACTATTGGTGGACTAGCCTTGAAAGCGTTTGGTTATGTCCCAAAACGTGGTGAAAGTATTGAACTTGAAGGCTTTAATGTTAAAGTTCTACGTGCGGACAAAAGGAGAATCCATTTAATGCTAATGAATCAGATTGGATAATATTTTTCTGATACTGATGCAGAACCATCTGATTAACTATTTGTATACGAATACGCGAAAAATATTTTTTATAAAAGTTATAAGCTGCCTTCTGTCAGGTGCGCTATTACCTCTGGCTTTCTCACCTTACCATTATTCCGTCGTCGCTATCCTGTCGACGTCATATCTTTTTTATATCTTGTTCAACAGCACCATTAAGCATTCAGTTTTCTTTGGATATGCTTTTGGGATTGGTATGTTTGGTGTTGGTGTTAACTGGTTACACATCAGTATCAACTTGTTTGGCGGAGTTAATCTTGCCGGTGCCCATATAATCACTTTCATATCAGTTGCATATCTGTCCCTATACCCGGCTTTATTTGCATATAGTTACCGACGTTTGTTCCACAACAAAAGTATTTTTCAATTCATTATTGTCACGCCAGTGCTATGGATATTATCTGAATGGTTTCGCTCTTGTGGGATATTTGGATTTCCCTGGCTAAATATAGGCTACAGTCAGATTGATACTCCTATATCCTCATTAGCTCCACTCTTTGGAGTCTATGGTGTGGGCTGGTTTACAGCACTGATATCAGCAGTTTTAGCCGCTTTTTTCTTAACTTCAAAAAGAATGAATATCGCCCCCGTCAGTTTATTGTTGATTTCATGGTTTGCTTTGAGCCTGTTAGGAGAAATTAACTGGACGACAGAAAAAAGTGATGAGTTTCCCGTGACGCTGATCCAGGGAGCTATCCCGCAGGAGGACAAATGGCAGCCTGAACAAAGACAGAAAACACTTGATTTATACTTATCACTTTCTGAACAGTCCCGGGATAAACAATTGGTCATCTGGCCGGAAACAGCTATCCCTGCGTTTTATCATCAAGCACAGGAAGTGATTCAACAAATGGAAAACACAGCGAAACGCGAAGGACACGACTATCTAGTGGGGATCCCTTTTCAGGATCATGATTCAAATAAATTGTATAACGGTATTACCGTCATTGGCAGCAGTAATGACACTTATTATAAACGACACCTGGTACCTTTCGGGGAATATTTACCTTTTGACAGTTTTCTACGACCCCTTCTCGATTTTATAAAAATACCAATGTCTGATTTTAGTGAAGGTCCAAATCTCAAACCTGTTGTTCGTGCAGCAAATGAAGTCATTGGAGTATCAATTTGCTATGAAGGTGTATTTGGTGAAGAAATTATTCAGGCATTACCTGAAGCAACAATGCTGGTTAATATCAGTAATGACGCCTGGTTCGGTGACTCCATCGCCCCACATCAACACCTGCAAATGGCAAGAATGCGTGCACTGGAAACCGGGCGATATATGCTCCGTTCCACTAACACAGGCATCAGTGCCATCATTGACGAAAAAGGAATCATCACTGAAAGATCACCACAATTTATTCCTCATGTAATACGTAGTAAAGTCAAAACTTTTGAAGGATTAACACCTTACGCGAAGTTCGGGAACTATCCGGTAATTATCAGTGGGTTTCTATTGCTAATAATCACTTCTACTAGACTTGGGGGAACGGATCCCAATTTCAAAAAATCCATTAAATAACTATTTCTCTCGCAGCTTTGGCATCCTTCAGTCTCTTTTTAAGTTCGTGAGTTGTTTCAGCAAGTTCCAAAATATCTGATCTGCCTAACTTTAATAGTGTAGTATGCTCCCTCGCTTGTACTGTCACGGTGTTTATCTGACCACAAAACAAGTTCGCTTCACCAAAAAAATCTCCATCTTTAAGCTCTGCAAAAAGATTCCCGTCTCTGTAAACAGACACTGCACCATTAATGATGATAAACATAGAGTTGCCACTCTCACCCTCAATCATGACAAAATCCCCAGGTTCAAATCCGACAGATATAGTTTGCTCAACAATCAATTCCAGAATCTCTACTGAGAGGCCACCGAAAAGAGGAACGATACCAAGCAAATCAGTTTGTGTCTGTCTTTCATTTTTGATGGAGGTCAGTATGCGTTTTAATTCTGAACCCTCACTGGCGAGTTGCATAACGTCACGTCTTCTTAATCGCAACAATGTAGAAGGTATCTTTGCCTTGACCGTTGCTGTACGTACCTGATCTCCCAACAAGGCCATCTCTCCGAAAAAATCACCATTACTTAATACGGCGACTTCTTTATCTCCCTTATACACAGATACAAAGCCATGCGTAATTATGTATAGCGCATCACCTCGCTCACCTTCACCAATGACAATATCACCTGCTAAAAATGTAACTGACTTTGCATACTCTGAAAGTTGATCAATCTCCACACTCGGTAATCCATTTAATAGGGGTACTGTCCCGATCAAATCACTGGCCTCAAGTCTGGGAGCGGCATCAGTAATAGGAGGCAATGATGCTATTGCATCATGGACCATCCTGTCGATATGGGTCAACGTCTTTGTACCTATCTCACCACCATGGAGTTCCTCTTCTGCATGCAATCGAGCTGAGGTAAGCGCGACTGTCGTAAATAAATTAGTCTCAAACCTCGTATAAAAATCAGGAAAGTCAACAGCAATATCACGCAAACGGAATCTTTTCCTTTGTAAACGCTCACGATACTTCTCAGCGATCTTTTCCCTTTCCGCAGTCTGCACTTCCAGATATGTCTCAAACATCTCCAGAACCGCCATACAAATTAATATGTCAGCAATATCACGCTGTATCCTGTGTGCCAGACGTGTGTTTTGATAACGATGTAACAACCATGCTGCCCAGTCATGTTCTCTTATCCTTTTTAATAAAGCATTCTCCATGAACATAAAAATACCTGTTTTACCACTAACATCAGTAGATTCTTCCGAGTCTTCATTGGCAAGAATCCTTTCCCTGTCACGCTGAATATTATTTCTTATATCGAGGTAGGTATAGTGTTGAATAAGATTTATATCGAGCAACCTTTTCAATTCATCAGATTCGGCTTTTAGTGCACTAAGACGTAATTGCCTTATCCCTTGGGCTTTTTGAATATCCGGGATATCAGATGCAAACACTTCGCCTGTATTCTTCTTGATAAGTTGCTCAACACTTCTTGAGACGATCCCGGCCTTGTAGAATTGGTTAATGAATGCAGAGGATTCCTTTCTAGCATGCTGCATACCCCGCTTCAATTCCACCAATTCATCATCCGTTAACTTATCTATTCCCAGCTTTTGTATCAGTAGCTTGATTGTCGGTGCATTTACCAATAATGAAAACATCACAACACCTAAAGTTAGATCCAGCATCAGATCTCTACCTGGAAGATCTTCGGGAACCGATAAAACGATAGCAATTGCCAGCCCTCCCTTTAGACCACCCCACCACATAATGTGTCGTTCACCAAGACTGATGTGAGGCAAAGCAAACCAATTAATGGTTGCAGGGACCATGGTATATATCGTCGCCGCACGTGAGAATAAAACCAACAATATAGCGATACCAATAGCATCCATTCTAGCAATAAGACTCCCCATATCAACTGATAATCCAACCAGTAAAAACAACAGGGAATTACTTACCAAAGCGATGACTTCCCATATCTCCTTAACTGTATGAATTGCATTTTGGGAGATACGCGGCACCCATAACATACCCATCGTTATAGCAGACGCAACGACCGCCATAACACCTGAGACATGTAAAGTATATTCGGCAAGGATAAAACATGAATAGGCGGCAACAATAGTCATGATCATAAGTGCGCTTAAACCGGAAAACAGTTTGTGCAAAATTTCACTGAGCATAAATCCAATTGAGACACCTACCAAGACACCACCGACAAAGACTCTAAAAAAATCGAATACCGCACTACCGGCATCACCCCAGGTAAATGCAGCACCACTAAGTGCAAACAAAAGAATAATCTTGAAGACAACAATGGCAGCTGCATCATTCAACAATGACTCCCCTTCTACAAGGATCGTCAATCTTTCGGGCACGCCCAATTCTTTAAATAGTGAAATTACAGCCACCGGATCGGTCGCAGAGATTAGAGCACCAAATAAAAGTGCTAAAACTAAAGGCATATCATTCAGAAAAAACCATAGCCCAATACCAATGAAAGCTGTGGAGATCAGCAACGCAGGCACAGCCATAACCATAACAGGAAACAGATCCTTAACTAATTGCCTGGCATCCAGGTTAAACGCAGATTCAAATATAAGGGCAGGCAGAAACAAAAATAAAACAATGTCCGGGGTTAGTTGAAAATCCAGTAGCACATGCATGGATTCCTCGTTCCTTGCAAAAGAACCCAACACAATGCCGATAACCACCAGGAGAACAGTATAGGGAACAGGCAAATTATGACAAATGCCAGATGCCAGCATAGCTATCGTCAGCAGGGCCATAACAATCAGGACAGCTTCTGGTAAATGAACAACCGCTTCAGTTGGATGCACCCGACAACTCCCTTCCCCAAAAAAACGCTTCTCAAGTCTACAACATTGATTATTTTTCTTCAGGTAGGCTTTTTTCTACGGACAGAAAGGTAGTTTATAACTATTACCAGCAAGAATCCTGAGATGACCATTCCTGCCGCTATATTGACTTCAGCGGTTATTTGCTGTGGAAAGTGGGGCTGCGTATCAATTAATCTCTCTTTACCCTCAACAATTTCATACAGCCGTTCCTGCAGCGGCCATGTTATCCATAATGATGCTATCAACAATCCAATGATTGTTGATAGTGCTTCCTGATACCAGTTTTTTAATGTCCAGGACAATACGCGGCTGAATAATACAAGACCCGCAATTATTCCTAGTACAAAAGGAATAATAATAACAAAATTAAAATGTCCAATCGCGTTGAAAATGTAAACATATTTTTTCAACATCAATAAGACAAACGAACCGGAAATACCTGGCAAGATCATGGCACTGATGGCGACGGCACCACTCAAAAAGATAAACCAACTGGCCTCCGGAGTCTCCATAGGAACCATATTAAAAATCAGATGGCCAAATGCAACACCTGCAATAACGAATCGAAACTCTTTGAATGACCAGCTACCCGTTTCCTTCATGAGAACGAGCACCGATCCCAGAATTAAACCAAAAAACAATCCATAGATTGCTTCAGGATCGGTTCTGATCAAAATCGGTAGTGGCACAATTCGCGTAAAAAACAAGATTGCGACAAAAATACCCATGAATAACGGGATTAAAAATAAAAAATGGGGTCGATGCAAAATAATGTCAAGATCAAACTTAAAAATGCCTTTAACCCAATCCAGATCAAAAGACTTGATCGCATTAATAAGCCGAGGATAAATCCCGAGTATCAACGCCATCGTACCACCACTAACCCCGGGTACCACATCAGCCGCGCCCATACAAAAACCTTTAGCAATAATTTTAAATGTTGCTTTCAAGGATTATTACACTGACTCTCTTTCATAGTCTATGATATTGACTGCTTAGTTCGTGCACCGCACCGATAAACGCAGCAACATGCTCCGGATCAATATGCTGATGTATGCCATGTCCTAGATTAAATACGTGACCATTCCCGTACCCGAAACTTTCAAGTACCACTGCAACTTCCTGTCTAATCACGTCAGGCGAAGCGTATAATACACAGGGATCAAGGTTACCTTGTAAAGCCACTTGATCACCGACTTCAATGCGAACATCGCCCAGATTTTTTGTCCAATCGACACCAATCGCATCACAGCCCGTATCTGCAATTGCTTTCACCCAATCACCACCACCTTTGGTAAACAATATAACGGGAATAACTTGTCCATCATGTTGCCGATCAAGCTGACTGAGAATCTTCTGCATATATTGCAAGGAAAATTGTTGATAACTGGTCGGCGTTAAAATTCCACCCCACGTATCAAAGACCATTACTGCCTGGGCTCCTGCTGTTATTTGTGCGTTTAGATATAAAGCAACTGAATCTGCCAGAACATTCAACAAATGATGCAGAGACTCAGGATCGTCATACATCAAGCCTTTCACTAGACCAAATTCCTTAGTCGGTGCGCCCTCCACCATATAGGTTGCCAATGTCCATGGACTGCCGGCAAAACCAATCAAGGGCACACTACCATTCAGTTCATTACGTATCAGCCTGATGGCGTCCATCACATAGCCCAGATCAGACTCGGGATCAGGGATTGATAATGCCTTAATATCGCTTGCCGCCCTCACGGGTTTATCAAACTGAGGCCCAACTTTCTCGACCAAATTTAAACCTAGCCCCATGGCATCGGGAATGGTCAAAATATCTGAGAAAAGGATCGCCGCATCCAACGGAAAACGTGCAAGCGGTTGCAAAGTCACCTCACAGGCTAATTCCGGCGTCTTGCATAACTTTAAAAAACTGCCGGCGCGTTTACGCACCTCCCTGTATTCAGGTAAATAACGCCCCGCCTGTCGCATCATCCAAACAGGTGTAACATCAACTGGCTGCCGCAACAAAGCCCGGATAAATCGATCATTTTGTAACTCTGAAATCATTGTTATGTGAGGGTTTGATTTGATCGGCTGCACAATACATTAAAAGCGATTATGACGCATCAAGGAAAAAATTAAAGATGGCAATAACAGTACCACTATACACCAGCCTAATCCCATTAAAGTTGCGACCAAATGGCATAGTGTTTAAATTTTCCCTGTGCCTTGTTCGATCAAAGCAAAACGATCTACCTGCCGCTGGCTATAGAGAAGTCAGTTCTATGTTAACTTTAAAAAAGAAATTTGCATGAATTATTTCAATGACGTGCATTGGCAATACTGAGCAGTAGAGAGAATAAAACTTTCTGGTGATGGATATAGTCCTCCACTATGACATCATGAAATGAAATTAAAATGGTTGTCTAAAATTATAGAATTAAAAACTTACGGAAACTTTCGAATAACTTAACCAAGAGATATACTCACCACAAGATAAAAAGGAGGATGTGACGATGATCAAACCTGCAAGTGAATTTATAGCCGAAGCACAAACAAAAATAAATTGTCTTGATGCTGTATCCGCAAAGGCGTTATATGATAAATCAGATAGTGCCGTTATCATCGACGTTCGCGAATCAGAAAATTCAGAAGCATCTCAACTTACCGCATCAATTAATATCTCCCGTGGTTTGATTGAAATGAAGGTTCCTGGTCTGTGTCCAGAGCCGGACACCTTGATTTTCACACATTGTGCGGGCGGCGGGCGAGCATCACTCGCCGCAGCCAGACTACAGGAAATGGGATATACTAATGTCTACGCCATTACAGCAAAATTCGAGGATATCAAAGCGGTATTTGGATGAAACGAGTTTAACTCAAATACAAAAAAAGCACCCCAATTGTAAGGATGAATTGTCGGCCTGGTTCCTGAATGGAGGAACTTTCGGATGTTTCTCTACTCGTGGCGGTACTTTGGACTTCTTGAACAAATAAGCGCTAAACTCATGCTCACTTTTAAAATGAGTCGCAAGATTATTTATGCAGCGCACATTGCTGAATTTACCTTGATCAATTTCTAGCCGATGAAAACCGCTAAAGGTGCACTAAGCCTTGAGTCATTTGTTGTATCGTATCGGCTGGCGGCTTTCGTGAGCAATCATTAGCCGCTTGCGCTCTTGTCCCCAACGATAACCTCCGATAACGCCAGTACCACGAATTACCCGATGACAAGGAATAAGATAAGCCAAAGGGTTCTTGCCCACGGCAGAACCAACCGCTCTTGAGGCATTTGGTTTGTCGATGCTATCTGCAAGCTGACCATAAGAAACTAACTGCCCATCCGGAACTTGCAGCAGCATACGCCATACGCTTAGCTGAAATTCAGTTCCTTTTACAAATGCATGTACTAATGGGCGTTTACTACTGTCATATTTGAAGATGTCCTGAATGACACCCGAAACCGCCAGACTATCAGGAAACAAGCTGGCCTGTAGCCAATAATTACGCAAACTATTGACAGCTTGTTGTCTCTGGCCATCTTCAACAAAAAAAAGATAAGCGATCCCACGTACCGAAGTCGCAGCTAAACATTCACCAAATGGAGTGCAACCGAAACCGTAGAAAATATCCAACCCTTCACCGTTGCAATTTATTTCTCCAGGGGATACCGCCTCCAAAATTACATGGGAATCGTGTAACCCCGATGCACCAGAAAATCCTGAATTATGCGTCACACCCATCGTCCCATCCCTCTGCTTTGACAAATCACGAACATTCCCCAATATCAGTGACTAGTGGAAACAATTTCGATGAAATCCTTATCCATAACAGTGAATTTGCGCTAAAAATGATGTACGCTTGAATCTAACACGACAATTAGTAACCAACCAGCCGAATCTTGCTATTTCTGTACTGCAACCTATTATTGACTGCACATGGAAATTGTGGATTCGTGGAAAGTGAATACAACAATCATTCATGCAGCCGTATCGGTACTGATTGAGAATTTACAAAATACGTTTATCATGCGGATGAACTTGCGCTCCATGGCTACAGAATATTTACCATCAAGCCAGAATGAGAGATATTTAACACAATTATGCCATACCTCGGCGACATTACCGTTTGTTCCCATGCGTACGGCTGTGTGTATGCTGGATCTATGTTACTTTAAAGAATAGCGAGATCTTTGATGTCTGACGGTAGGAAACCATCAAATCAACCGAAAATTGAGATTTCAATTCTGCAGAAGTTCGGCATCTTCTGTCTTATGCCCGCCTTTATTGTGAGTAGCGGTCTTATCATCTACGACAAGAAACTTGCAGATCCGGCTGTTATTGCTGTAACCGGATTTATTGTTTTTGTCATTTTTCTTGTGGCCGTCTACTTATTTATCAGACGCGTGGTAAAGAAGCAGTACGAAACTTTTCGAAGGCTGCAATTGATGTCAATTACAGATGACGTGACTCAGCTTTTCAAAAGAAATCACTTTGATTCATTATTTGAAATTGAATTGGCCAGAGCAAGACGGTATGACAGACCTCTTTGTTGCCTGACTATTGAAATTGATGACTTCGAAAAAATTCAGAAAGAATATGGACGCCAATTTGGCGATGAGGCCCTGCGAGATACCGCAGAAACTATCAAGGACTCTTTGAGGGTAATAGATATACTGGGACGCGATGATAATAAATTCATTTGTCTTTTACCCGAAACAGATATTAAACCTGCACTCTATGTATCCAAAAGAATGCGGTCTGTTGTTGAAGGAGAAACCTTCAATTTTGGGGAAGATGATGAACCGGTCAGTGTTACTATTAGTATCGGTATTACATCAAGTAACCCGGGCCAGGATAAAGAAATAGATATCCACAAAATTATAAACATCTCAGATAATGCATTACACCTGGCAAGAGATAAAGGTGGAAACAGGATAGAGCATCTGACCACCGACAATTCCGATGTTTTGGATATCTCGGGTATTTTCACAGATTTCGGATAATACTGATTTAGCTTAACAGCATTGACTGTTCCAGCGCGATGATTGTAATCAGTTAACATCATTAACGTGGATAGATACAGCAGAGGTGGGGAAATCACGCTCAATAAATCCCTCACTGTCCATCCTGGAGTAATAGGGGTATGGGTGTTAATTGAACAGACGAGAATTAGCTGTTATTTTTTCAATAATTGAATCTTTTCATGTGCAACGACAGGAAACCTGATCCATTTGAGGGAAACGGACGGCTCGCGTTTGTGTATGAAAACTGTTTTAAAGAGATGAGAGGGAATTCAGCTGCTTAATTCTCTCCAATGAAAATGAAAAAGCCCCGCGTCAGCGGGGCTTTCTTTACAAACTACAAAATATACGGTGGTTCCGCCTACTGTCCGACCACATTGGTAGCACTGGGTCCTTTAGCACCCATCTCGATCTCAAAGCTTACACTTTGACCTTCAGAGAGAGATTTAAAGCCTTCAGCATTAATGGAACTATGATGAACAAATACATCAGCACTCCCATCTTCCGGCTTAATAAAACCATAACCTTTGCTATCGTTAAACCACTTTACTGTACCTATAGCCATTCTCGTTACCCCTTTAAATTAAATAAAACAAACAATGTATTAGCATGCATAATGTCACGAAATATCACGGATATGTCTGCTGCTTTACACTGCGAGTAACTGCCCGGAACCGCTACAAAAACTGCTAATTGGCGTAAGCTATCGCATTCTGTACGGAAAAACCATCTTTTTATGACTATTTATAAAGTTCTATCTCCAGTTTTACATCGAAATGAATGGCACAACCCAAGTAAATTTAGAGACACTTAGCCATATGTCGGATGCAGGATGTCGATTCACATGTAAACAATATTTAAGCGTCTATTTTTTTCATACATACTGTATTAATAGTTTTAAAGACCTCTGTAGTCAGGCAATTAAATCGTTTTGTCACCGATAGTGGGTAATGAATGCTTATGCTTATGCTTAATCAACAAGGCAAAAGTATGTTTTCAGTTGTGCGGCAGTTTTAAAATCAATAAGAACGCACAAAGCTATATTAAAATACACTTTATAAAGCGATTGAGTATCGGTTTAATTACTATGGATGAGAATGTATTAAACAATTTGTTAACATCTGATTGTCGATTGCATTTTCGCCTTCAATAAATACCTCATGCCTATTGCTTTACAAATTTAACCAGCTCTGGAAATGAAAACATATAGTCTTGTTCAGGCATAGGTATATGGCAACTGGAACAATTCAGGTTATTGTCTTTCGGCCTGCCATCCGTATGATAGATGGCGAATCCCCAGTCACCGGCACGTTCACCAGCATTAATCTTACCTTCCCAATCTGATCGTTTTTCCATCACTGCAATTGCAGCAAACTTGCCTTTTTGAAAAATTCCATCACTATCTACAACTGGCTCACCGTGATTTTCCTTTGTCTTATATATTTCCATAACAATCCTGGAACCATCAATAAGTGCTCCTTCACCAAGGCTATTTATTGCAATTTGATTGGCATAAAGCACGGCAACCTGCTTTCCATTCTGGCGATTTCGAGTGTCGTATTTTTGAAATTGTGTTTTGTATCCATCAGGGAAACTCACCTGATCCGGATTTCCACCGGCGTGCGAAAAAAAGCTGATTGATAAGCCGAGACATATGTATGCAATTCTTCTCATTGTTCACTCTCCCATCATATACTAAAGGTTTAGGAAGTTAGATCCTTTCAAAATTGGCTTCCTGCAAAATAATTTCAATGGCAACGGACATGAAAGGCTATCATGACGATTGACAATGGTTAAATCTAAAATTCGGATATCTTGCAAATGCAGGCACAATACCTTATGAAGTTTTTATTGCGCACAACCGTAGTTTAACACGAACCTGGAATGAGCATGCCACGGTAACCGTGCCACGACCACGCCAGCCGTTCAATAGGTTGCGGCTCTTTTGCAGCAAGATCGTTCCACATTAATTTATCCAGTCACGTAAATACATGACTATTCACACTAATATTTTGCATACCTCTAGCCCTTTGTCCATTCATCACAAGTCCGTGGTCCATCTGGGGAGATTTCAGGGCATGACCAACAAGCCACCGGTATACACTGTTTAAGATCGCTGTTGCTTGTCAGTTCGGGCTTGTTGGTTTTATTGTGCCTGGCTTTAGGCGGATATCGTATCTATCCGGTAGCGGGAAAAGTATCCCGCTGATTAGTAACTCTGGCACGTTATCGTCCAGGCGGTGTATCAACACTAAAGAAACGTCACGGCCGTTGCTCTCCGTTGCGGGCTTGAATGCGTACTGGTCGATGTTCATCCCTATCCGTGAATGGAATCGGGCCTGCTGATAGGTAGGTCAGCCAAAAAACTATATTTGGGCGGGTCTGGGTTGTCCCGTGGGGTGCGTCGGGTTGCCCTTCCGTGATGCAAACATCTTGGGGGCTTGCCGGTGCGATGCAGATGCGGGTCTGGTTCTTCCGGGTGTAGTTGCGGATATCGTCGTACTCGTCGGTGCTGGGTGTCCATGCGCTCCAGTATCCGAACTGCGCCCGCGTGTCTGCGCTTGTTAATGCGGCCAGCATGGCCAAGATGGCTATAACGAAAAGCGGGGCATTGTTTTTTATGTGGGCTTGCATAGATGCTGGGTGTTTCTGTACAGGTTGCGGGGTGTGTGAATTGTTACTGCTGCAATAATGCTTCAATCCTTGCCATCTATCGCCTTTGCCCGGCGACGTAACCGCACTGCCTCCGCATAAGTGGTTTAACACCGAATTACTGATGTTCCCAGCTTCAACCAGGACCCCTTGCTGATAAGTTTTATCGTCATCGCTACTTCCTGAACTGCAAGTTGTTATTACATTGCAGAAAAAAATTTGTCTCTCTTAATAAAGTAAGTATTCACTTACTTTATTAAGCACTAAAAAAACAAACCTATGTCAGCTCTAAATCCTGACTAAAACTATCAACTAAATAGTTGACTAAAATACTCTGAAGAGAGAGAATCCACGCCCTCTTTCGGGCATCACCGAGGTCGATAAACGATGAAACTAACAACCAAAGGCCGCTATGCCGTTACCGCCATGCTTGATCTGGCATTACATAACGATAATGCCCCTGTGTGTTTGGCAGATATATCAGCAAGACAAAACATCTCCTTGACCTATCTTGAACAATTATTCGCCAAGCTGCGTAAAAACGGGCTGGTCGAAAGTATCCGCGGACCCGGTGGTGGCTACCGATTAGCGAAGGGTGCCGATGAAATCTCCACGGCACATGTTATCTATGCCGTGGATGAAGCCATTGATACAACCTCATGTGGTGGTCGACAAAACTGCATGAACAATGTCCGTTGTTTGGCCCATGATTTATGGATGGGTCTGAGTCGCAATATGGCTGAATATTTAAACGGTATCAGTCTCGGAGAAATTATCCGCACGAATAACGTGAAGCAAGTCGCCAACAGACAAGACGCCGTTATGAACAGAGATTTTACACAACAAAATGTAACGCACTAGATGTGGTGGATAAGTATTTTTTATGAATAAGACAATCATTTCAAGAGATATCACGCTGACCGAGAAAGCCGCTGAGCATGTAAAAAGCTTTCTGGCCAGGAACGAAGCCAGCATCGGATTGCGTCTTGCGACCAGGACGACTGGCTGTTCCGGGTATCAGTATGTGGTCGAAGCCACCGAACATACGACCGAACAGGATGAAATCTTTGCTTCACGGGGAGTGAAAATCTTCGTCGATAAACTTAGCCTGCCAATGCTCATCGGCACTGAAATGGATTATGTACGCACTGGTCTAAATGAAGAATTTGAATTTAACAACCCGAATTCGGGAGAAACCTGTGGCTGCGGTGAGAGCTTCAGCCTTGCTGAAGCAAACGAGTAAGTGATGACTTCACAAACAGATACTGTTGCAAGAACTACTGCCGAGAACGCTGAAGTGCAGTCTTTCGTCAATGCCGAATACGAACATGGCTTCGTCACCGACATTGAAACTGATACCGTTGCCCCTGGTTTAAATGAAGATGTTATTCGCCTGATTTCAAAAAAGAAGGAGGAGCCGGAATGGCTACTGGAATGGCGACTTAAAGCGTACCAGCATTGGCTAACCATGGAAACGCCTGAATGGGCACACGTGCATTATGAGGCAATAGACTATCAAGCTATTTCTTATTATTCCGCCCCCAAATCAAAAGATGATGCGCCGAAGAGTCTGGATGAAATCGATCCTAAAATACTCGAAACTTACGAGAAACTGGGGATCCCTCTGCACGAACAAATGATGTTGGCGGGCGTTGCGGTTGATGCGGTTTTTGACAGTGTTTCTGTGGCGACCACCTTTAAGGACAAGCTCAAGGATGCCGGTGTTATTTTTTGTTCTTTTTCAGAAGCGGTCAAGGAACATCCTGAATTGGTTAAAAAATATCTGGGTACGGTGGTACCGACAGCGGATAACTATTTTGCAGCACTGAATTCTGCTGTTTTTACCGATGGTTCTTTTTGTTACATCCCGAAAGGCGTACGTTGCCCGATGGAGTTATCGACTTATTTCCGAATTAATGCCTCGAATACCGGACAATTTGAACGTACCTTGATTATTGCAGATGACGATAGCTATGTGAGTTATCTGGAAGGTTGTACGGCACCGATGCGCGACGAAAATCAATTACACGCTGCAGTCGTGGAACTTGTAGCGATGGATAATGCACAGATTAAATACTCCACAGTGCAAAACTGGTATCCTGGCGATGAAAACGGTCTCGGCGGAATTTATAACTTTGTCACCAAGCGTGGCGATTGCCGAGGTGTCAATTCCAGGATATCCTGGACACAAGTCGAGACCGGCTCTGCCATTACCTGGAAATATCCCAGTTGTATTTTACGTGGTGATAATGCCATCGGCGAATTTTATTCAGTCGCAGTAACCAATAATTATCAGCAAGCGGATACCGGCACCAAGATGATTCACATTGGGAAAAATACCAGCAGTACGATTATCTCAAAAGGTATTTCTGCACGCTTTGCCGAGAATTGCTATCGCGGCCTGGTACGCGTTACCAAGGCTGCAGAAAACGCACGCAACTATACCCAATGTGATTCTTTACTCATGGGCGACAAATGTGGTGCGCATACTTTTCCTTATATCGAAGTAAATAACTCGACTGCGACGGTGGAACACGAAGCGACGACCTCGAAAATTGGAGATGACCAGCTTTTTTATTGCAAGCAACGCGGCATCTCGGAAGAAGATGCAGTCAATATGATCGTCAATGGTTTCTGCAAAGAAGTCTTTAAAGAATTACCTATGGAGTTTGCCGTTGAGGCACAAAAATTATTAGGCGTAACCCTTGAAGGCGCGGTCGGTTAACTAACAATTGTGCCTGTAATCCAAGAGTACTTTCTTCGGGTACACTGCCGGGATTTCTCCATCCATGGCGGTCGAACACACGTAGTAGAGCACTGAGAAATGTTAAAGATAAGTAATTTAAAAGCGTCTGTTGAGGACAAACAAATTCTCAAAGGTCTGGATCTTGAAGTAAAGACCGGTGAAATCCATGCCATCATGGGGCCTAATGGTTCCGGAAAAAGTACTTTGGCAAATGTTCTCGCAGGCCGTGACGGTTATACCGTCGATAGCGGAGAAATCATCTACGAAGATAAAGATCTGACAGGAATGACTCCTGAGGTTCGTGCACGTGAAGGTGTCTTTCTTGCTTTTCAGTATCCTGTCGAAATCCCGGGGGTAAATAATGTTTATTTATTGAAAGCAGCGATGAATGCTATCCGCAAACACCATGGAGAACCTGAGTTGGATGCCTTTGAATTTCTGGCACTGGTTAAAGAAAAAATGAAAGTCGTTAATATGCAAGAAGATCTCTTAAACCGTGGAGTAAATGAAGGTTTTTCCGGCGGTGAAAAAAAACGCAATGAAATTTTTCAGATGGCTTTGCTTGAACCCAAATTGGCTATTCTTGATGAAACCGATTCTGGTCTGGATATCGACGCCCTGAAAATCGTTGCCGAGGGTGTAAATGAATTTCGCAATAAAGATCGCGCAATCATCCTGGTGACCCATTATCAACGCTTGCTGGATTATATCGTGCCTGATTATGTTCATGTCCTGTCAAATGGCAAGATCATTAAATCCGGCAATAAAGATTTGGCCCTCGAACTTGAAGAGAAAGGCTATGACTGGATGCTTGAAAGAGCTGATACAGCATGAGTTCGGCGCAAATGAATAATTTAGCGGATAATTTTCATATGAGTTTTTCAGCACAACAGGATGTAGGCTCGCCACCCTGGTTATCTGTGTGTAGGCAGACCGCTTTCGATCAGTTTCGGAAAACCGGCTTTCCGACGCGTCGTCATGAAAACTGGAAATATACCGATGTATCCACCATCACCAAGACCGGTTATGAACTCGCGAATTCGAAACATAATTTGATTAATGAGAACGAACTTGAAAATATTCTGTACGCTCAAGAAAACAGCCATGAAATTGTATTCGTCAATGGTCACTTTTCAGCAGAACATTCGAATATAGGTACACTCCCTGATAATGTCATTGTTGGTAGTCTGCGTGCAATGCTAAGTAGCGCGCCCGAATTGCTCGAAACAAGTTTGAATCAGTGTGTTGATAACGAAAATCATGTCTTTGCTGCGTTAAACACTGCTTTTTTCAATGATGGTGTGTTTATCCATGTGCCTGACAATACCTCGATTGATGAACCTGTTGTCGTGTATTTTATTTCCGGCGATATTGAAAAAAGCCTGGCGATAGCACCACGTAATTTAATTGTTATGGGTAAACATACACAAGCTGAAGTCATTGAAAGTTTTCATGGATTAAAAGATGTTGTCAGTTTCACCAATACCGTTACCGAGATTGAGACGGCTGAGGGTGCAGTGCTTGAGCACTATAAAATTCAACAAGAAAGCATTGAGAGTTTTCATATTGGCGGAACTCATCTGAAACAACATGGAAATAGCCGTGTCGAATCTCATTCTATTTCTTTAGGCGGCGCAATTGTTCGCAATGATATTATCACGGAGTTGGGCGAAGAAGGTGCTGAAATTACTTTAAACGGACTTTACATGGGTGCTGGTCGCCAGCATATCGATAACCATACTTTAGTAAATCATCCGAAACCCTATACTCAAAGCAAAGAAAATTATCGCGGTGTACTGGATGGTCATGCTCAAGGTGTTTTTAATGGCAAAGTGATTGTACATAAAGATGCACAAAAAATAACTGCACAGCAATCCAATGCTAATTTGTTGTTATCTGATCATGCCGAAATCGATACCAAGCCTGAATTGGAAATTTATGCCAATGATGTGAAATGTAGTCACAGCGCAACTATTGGTCAACTCGACAAGAATATGTTTTTCTACCTTCGTTCACGTGGCCTTGATGAAGCGGCTGCCAGAAGTTTGTTAACTTCCGCTTTTGCGAATGATATTGTCCGGCGCATCAGGTTTGCACCCATTCGTGAACAGCTTGAATTCAGTATCGGTGGCCAACTGCCGGATGCAGATTTAGTCCAGGCAAACCTGGATTCTGGAAACCCAAATTCCAGGAGCATTTAATCGTTTAAATGTTAGAAACAAACACGGCAGATAATTTCAAACCGTCACTTGATGTTAAAAAGATACGTCAGGATTTTCCGATCTTGCATCAAAAGGTTAATGAAAAACCTCTCGTCTATATCGATAACGCAGCGACATCACAAAAACCCGCTCAAGTTATCGCAGCACTGAGTAAATATTATCAACATGACAATTCTAATATTCATCGGGGTATTCATAGCTTAAGTGAAAGAGCAACTGCAGACTACGAAGCTGCCCGTGGCAAGGTCCGCAATTTTCTTAATGCCAGTTCAGAAAAAGAAATTATTTTTGTCCGTGGCGCCACGGAAGCATTAAATCTTATTGCACAAAGTCACGGTAGAACCAACCTTAAGGCTGGTGATGAAATTATTATATCCACCATGGAACACCATTCGAACATCGTGCCATGGCGATTACTCTGTGAACAAACAGGTGCAATTCTGAAGGTTATTCCTATCAATGATCGTGGTGAATTAATTATTGAGGAATTTGAAAAATTACTCAATACCAAAACAAAGATCGTCTCAGTGGTGCACATTTCCAATGCCTTGGGCACCATTAATCCGATTCAACACATTATTGACCGTGCGCGTGAATATAACGCGATTACCATTATTGATGGTGCGCAAGCGGTTGCACATACTACCGTAGATGTGCAGACACTGAATTGCGATTTTTATGTATTTTCTGGACATAAATTATTCGGGCCAACAGGCATTGGTGTTCTGTACGGTAAAATAGAGTTACTCGAAGCTATGCCTCCATGGCAAGGCGGTGGCGATATGATCAAGATGGTATCATTCGAAAAGATTGTGTATGCCGATCTACCTTATAAGTTTGAAGCGGGGACGCCACATATTGCAGGCGTTGTTGGATTGGGCGCCGCCATTGACTATGTGAATGCAATCAATCCGGATGCAATTGCCGCCCACGAACACGATTTGCTTGAATACGCAACGGCAAAAGCCAGGCAAGTTCATGGCTTGCGTCTGATCGGCACAGCAACGCAGAAAACCAGTATCCTGGCCTTTGTGATGGATAGTATCCATCCGCACGATATAGGTACTATCCTTGATCACGAAGGTATCGCCATCCGTACAGGTCACCATTGTGCCATGCCAGCGATAACACATTTTAACGTACCTGCAACCGCACGCGCTTCTTTTGCTTTCTATAACACTTTCGAAGAAGTTGATAAATTGATCCAGGCCCTGGAAAAAGCCAGAGAGGTTTTTGCATGATTTTTGATTTAAAAAACCTCTATCAGGAAGTCATCATTGATCATAACCGCAGCCCGAGAAATTTTGGGAAACTCGAAAATCCAACGCAAATCGTTGAAGGCTACAACCCGTTATGCGGCGATAAATTAAATCTTTACTTAACAATAGAAGATGATGTTATCACTCATGTCAGCTTTGATGGATCGGGCTGTGCCATCTCCGTTGCTTCAGCATCTTTAATGACAGAATCATTGGCGGGAAAAACCATTGCAGAAGCCGATCAACTATTCGAGAATTTTCATAATTTAATCATGGAACAAGATAATTCTGACGCAACGGAGATACAGACACTTGGAAAATTGGCAGCTCTGGCGGGCGTTAAGGCGTACCCTGCACGCGTTAAGTGCGCAACACTTTGTTGGCACACCTTGCATTCAGCGTTACGGGGCGATGTCCTGTCCCCGGCGACAACAGAATAAATGGAGAATTGGGTATGCGACATAATGAACAGATCGCAATAATACGAGATTGCGATGCTGCGTTAATCCCTGATGGCACACCGATTAGACTTGAAAAAGGCAACATCGTCTACATCACGCAAGCACTGGGCGGGAGCTATACTGTCAATGTTAATGGCAACCTGGCACGCATTGACAGTAAAGATGCAGATGCCCTGGGATTTGATGTGGAAATTCAAAATATATCAACTGTCGACAAGGAAATGACGGGAGATGGTAGTGTCGAGGAAGAACACATCTGGGCGCAACTGCACACTTGTTACGATCCGGAAATTCCCATTGATATTGTCGAACTGGGACTCGTTTATGACTGTAGTGTCAGTCCTCTTGAAACAGGAAATCAGGTCAACATCACCATGACATTGACCGCACCAGGATGTGGCATGGGAGAATTCCTGGCGGAAGATGTCCGTAACAAAATATTAAATGTTCCCAATGTCACTCAGGTGAGCGTTGATCTGACTTTTGATCCTCCATGGAATCAAACCATGATGTCGGAAGCTGCCAGACTACAAACCGGACTTTATTAACTTCGCTATTTTCTTGAATTCCGCCACAGGATAAACGGTATGTCAGACTGGATAAATGTCGAACCTGTTGAACATTTTGGTTCGGGCCAGGCTCGGCTGGTTGATTTAGGAGATGTTCAAATCGCCGTATTTAATCTTGAGGGCGAATTTCATGCCATAGAAAACAACTGCAGCCATGATAATTCTCCGATGTTGGCCTGTGGTTTGGAACCTGAACAATTACTGGATAACGATCAAATTATTTGTCCTCATCATGGCGCACGCTTTTGCATTAAAACAGGCAAGGCTCTCACGCCCCCAGCCTATGAAGATATCCCGACTTTCCCTGTTAAAATTATTGATGGCATTGTTCAAACACGTGATAACCGCTGGGATTGAGCTAAAAGTCAATCAGCCGTTACATTTACTCTTTATTCCCAAGTATAGGCACTTTACCCAAAAATCCAGATCCGTATAATTCCGCTTCTCAATTAATCAGCAATTCCTAATTTTATAGTATGGATATTTTACAATATGCCCGTTGAACGCACGCTATCAATAATCAAACCTGATGCAGTTGCCAATAATTATATTGGCGAAATCTATTCCCGGCTTGAGAAGAATAATTTAACTATTATCGCAGCAAAGATGGAACATTTAAGCAGGGAACAAGCGGAAATTTTTTATGCAGTTCATAAAGATCGTCCATTTTATACAGAACTGGTCGAATTCATGATCTCGGGACCAACCATGATCACTGTCCTGGAAGGGGAAAACGCTATTACAAAATATCGCACATTAATGGGGGCGACTAATCCAGAGCATGCTGCTACTGGTTCAATTCGTTACGACCTGGCAAGAGGCAGCCAAGCCGGTGAAAACGCTGTACATGGCTCAGATGCTCCGGAAACTGCTGCTGAAGAGATAAAGTTTTTTTTCACACCAGAGGAAATTTGTGTCCGCACTCGGTAATATGAGGAATGCACGCACAAACGAACCTGCTTGATTTAGACTTACGATCCATGTCCGCTTATTTTACTGGCATGGGTGAAAAGCCATTTCGTGCAAATCAGGTGATTAAGTGGATTTATCAGCATGGAATCACCGATTTCTCGGAAATGTCGACGCTTAGTAAAACACTCCGTGAAAAATTATCGGTCGTGGCTCACATCAAATTACCCAAAATTATCAGTCAGCAGGTATCTGTAGATGGTACACGTAAATGGTTGCTCAAACTTGATGACGATAACAGCATGGAAACCGTCTTCATTCCGGAAAAAGACAGAGGCACGCTCTGTGTCTCTTCTCAAGTAGGCTGTGCACTGGACTGCAGCTTTTGTTCTACCGGAAAGCAAGGATTTAATCGCAATTTATCTACTGGAGAAATTATAGGTCAATTATTGGTTGCCAATCGAGCACTCAGAGTTTACGAGCATAAAAATCGCATCATCAGTAATATCGTGATGATGGGCATGGGGGAACCCATGCTCAACTTTGATAATGTCGTTAGCGCCATGAGTCTAATGACGGAAGATAGCGCATTTGGGCTGTCCAGGAAACGCGTCACGTTAAGTACTTCAGGTCTGATTCCAGCAATTGACAAGCTTGCGGAAACGAGTAATGTCAGTCTCGCTATTTCATTGCATGCGACCAATGATGAGCTACGCAATCAACTGGTGCCCATTAACAAGACTTACCCACTTGCGGAATTAATGGCAGCCTGCAAAAGATATACAAAAATCCAGGCTGGAGATACTATTACATTCGAATATGTTATGCTTGACGGCATCAATGACAGCGAAGCTGAAGCTCGTATGCTTGTAAAACTGACGAATGGAATCCCCGCAAAAATTAATCTGATCCCATTTAACTGGTTCCCGGGAACGGATTACCAATGTTCCAACTCAAATGCTATTAATAAATTCAGAGATATATTGATAAAAGCTGGCTTATTTACAATTACCCGCAAAACTCGCGGTGAAGATATAAATGCCGCCTGTGGTCAATTAGTCGGAAAGGTGGCGGCTCGCGCAAAAAAATATCGCCAACATACGGCGGAATATAATGCATGAGAAAATTTACTCTCATTTACCTTATCATGATGATTACAGGGTTGGCTGGCTGCGATCACGCGACTGTCATTGGTACAGACTCGGGAGCAATTAAACCATCGGTGACAACAAACGATGCGGCTGAAGCCAATCTCAGACTTGGAATTGCCTATATGCAGGAAAAGGAGTACGAAAAAGCCTTGTCTAAATTTGAAAAGGCTCGGGCTGCAGATAGAAACTATCCACCTACCCACAACGCCTTGGCAATTTTATATCAACAGCTTGGTGATGAGGTAAAAGCTGATGAGTATTTTAGAAAAGCCCTTAGTTTAAACAGTAATGACGCTCCAACCCTGAATAATTATGGCCAGTTTCTTTGCCAGAATTCGCGCTTTGCTGAAGCAGAAGCGTCTTTCATGAAAGCTGCTCGGAATCCGTTGTATCCGACACCTGAAATTGCGCTTGCAAACGCTGGAACTTGCGCTATGGCCAAAGGTAAACTAGATGTTGCTGAGTCACACTTTAGAAATGCACTGGAAAAAAATCCCGAGATATCTGTTGCTCTACTGCAAATGTCACAACTGTCATACGGGATGTCTAATTACCTGTCGGCAAGAGCTTATTTACAGCGCTATCTTGAGAACAGTGCACACACGGCGAAAAGCCTCTGGCTTGGTATCAATATCGAAAAAGAACTTGGCGATAAAAATGCACTTTCCAGCTATCAACTACTATTGAAAAATGCATTTCCGAACAGCAAAGAAGCCCATTTACTTAACAAGATAGAAGATAATGACCGTAGATCAACTGGAAAATAGCAGAAACCTTGGAGAGATTCTGACTAGGACCAGAGAAAGCATGTCGTTATCCCAGAAAGAAATCGCGTCCAGATTGAACCTTAAAGAAGAAGTTATTGCAGCACTGGATACCTCCAATTTCGATAATCTACCTGCGCCAACCTACGTCAGGGGATATATTCGAAGTTATGCTCGTGCTATCAACCTGGATGCAAATAATCTTATCGACATTTACCAAGGTTCAGCCGCTGCACCGCCGGAGATTTTACCTGATGTCAAACCCAAACTTCAGGCAAGCAGCAAAGATACCTCCGTAAAGACCATAACCTATTTAATTACATTCACATTAATGATACTAATCATTATCTGGTGGCAAAGCTCAAACATTGTCAGTACCACTCCTTATGCAAACAAACCAAAAGCCGGCGAAGGTGGCGAGTCTCCAAGCTTTACTTACAGCTATAATATCGTTACACATCCTGAAATATTAAACGTGTCTGACATCGAAAACGCTGATTACGATCCTGAATTGAACGCTGAAGTTGGCGGAGAATCAGCTTCACCAGACACTCTGGTATCGCCAGAAACCACAGATCAAGAATCACTTAAATTAAGATCCAGATTAGAAACCTTAAAAATGGAATTAACGGCTGAATCCTGGATTGAGGTCCATGACGCACTGGGAGAAAGACTCTATTTTGACCTTGCAAAACCCGGAGAAAAAATTAATTTGGCGGGGAACCATCCCTTATCTGTCAAACTTGGTAATGCGAGAGGCGTTTCTGTCAGCTTTAAAGGCAAAATCTTCGATACCAGCAAATATACCGAAGCGGGTATTGCCCGTTTCTTTATTGAATAATCACCCTGGTAGGCTCGACCAGTCTACATTTAGATCAAAACAGTTTTCTCACAATTCCATAAGGTCTTGAGTATGGGGCCTGCTTATCGTTGGTTAATGATAGCTGTTGTGTTCCATTCGCAATGCCTCACATTTATCGGCGTGCTGGTATAATGGATTTCCAGATTATTATACTCACATAATATTATAAAATAGTGTATCTACCAGGAGAATGCGTTGCCCAAGAAATTACAGGCCATCCGTGGCATGCCCGATTTATTGCCAAAAGAGTCCGCCCACTGGCAATTCATTGAAAGAAAAATTTCACAGATCCTGAATAACTATGGTTATCAGGAAATTCGTTTGCCTATTCTTGAAAGGACTGAATTATTCGCTCGCTCAATTGGCGAACAGACAGACATAGTGTCGAAGGAAATGTACAGTTTCGAAGATCTTAATGGCGACAGCCTGACCCTACGACCGGAAGGGACGGCTGGTTGTATAAGAGCCGGAATTGAGCATGGCCTGTTCTACAACCAGACACAAAAGCTCTGGTACATGGGAGCCATGTTCAGACATGAAAGACCACAAAAAGGCAGACAAAGACAGTTTCACCAAATTGGTGTCGAGGCGTTTGGCTTTGATGGTCCGGATATTGATGCTGAACTCATTATATTGAGCGCGCGCTTGTGGCGCGAACTGGGACTTACAGATATTCGGCTGCAATTGAATTCGTTGGGATCAGTGCAAGCTAGAGCAAAATATCGTGAAATATTAATCGACTATTTTTCGCAACATGCAGAAAAATTAGACGCAGACAGTCAACGCAAACTACACACAAATCCTTTACGTATCCTCGATAGCAAAAATCCGGATTTACAGGAATTGCTTGACGCTGTACCACTAATGAAAGATTATTTGGATACTGAATCTCAAGTCCACTTCGAGCAATTACAACATATACTGGATGAAGCCGGGATTGAATATGAGATCAACCCCCGGCTCGTGCGCGGCCTCGACTACTACGGACAGACCGTATTCGAATGGGTTACCGATAAACTCGGTGCCCAAGGCACTGTTTGTGGGGGTGGTCGTTATAATGGACTCATTGAACATTTTGCTGGAAAACCTGCCCCCGCCTGTGGCTTTTCGCTGGGCCTGGAACGTTTGCTGGCGCTGATCAAAACCAACGGGAATAAGATAGAGCAACAGCCCTTACATGCTTATTTAATCCTTGCTGCTGAAAATGATGTCGTTTCCGCAGGCTTAAAACTGGCCGAGTCACTGCGTAATCAGCTACCAGAACTCCGGCTCATGACCCATTTTGGTGGTGGCAGTTTTAAAAAACAGTTCAAACTTGCTGATAAATCCGGTGCACTCTTTGGGCTAATCCTTGGCAACGAAGAACTGGAAAACCAAAATATAGGTTTCAAATCCTTGAGAGATGGATCGGAACAGAAAACGGTGTCATGGAGCAAAATCGGCGAATTATTATCAAAAAACATTTCGTAGTCATTTGAAAGGCCATTGCATGATGCGTAAAGCATCACTATCATCTGCGGCTGAGTTATCAAACCCCATCTGAGGAGTAAATTTTGGCAGACTACAGAACAGATGAAGAACAAATAGAATACCTTAAAAAGTGGTGGAACGAGAACGGCAAATCAGTCGTCGGCGGAATCGCTATTGGTCTGATTATGATATTCGGCTGGCGCGGTTGGCAAAATCATCTTGTAACGCAAGGAAAAAAAGCATCAGATCTCTATGAACGCATGATAGTTGATGAAGATGAAAATGAAGAAAAACAGATTGGGAAAATTGCCCAACAGATAAGTGATGACTACAAGCCAACACCTTATTTGGGCTTCACAAAACTACTGCAGGCACGCGAAGCCGTGGAGAATAATGATGTTGAATCTGCGAAAAACCATCTGCAATGGGTATTCGACAATACAGATAGTGATGAATTCAAACATCTGGCAAGGTTACGTCTTGCGCGTTTGCTGCTGGAGGAAGGCAATAAAGATGCTGCATTGTCTTTAATTGAAAAAATAGACACAGGGAAATTCGCACCAAACTATCATGAACTACGTGGCGATATTTTGTCACAACAAGGCGAATCAAAGGCTGCTCGGGATGCCTATACACAAGCGTTAGGCATTCGAGACAATCAACCTCTTGTACAAATGAAATTAGATGATATCGGACGGAATTAATTAACTCTGATGCAAACAACCACTCGCTTTATTCTCATCGCTTCAACATTAATTTTATTCTCTGGATGTACCAGTACCAGGAATCTTTTTGGTGCAATTACTGGCAATGACAAAGACAACTCTGAACAGCCTACAACTTTGGTTGAAATAGAAACACTCACCGAGATTATAGAACTGTGGTCAAAAGATACAGGCAGGGGCTCAAACAAACAATTCCTTAGACTCACCCCTGCTCATACACCAGGCAGAGTATTTGTTGCGGATGCCCGAGGTAATCTGACGAGTCTCGATGCTAATACCGGTAACACTATTTGGAAAAATGCTGCAGATATGTCGATTTCTGGTGGACCAGGTACTGGCGAAAAACTGACAATGGTTGGATCTGATGAAGGCGATGTGCTGGCATACGCAAGCGAAAACGGAAAGCTATTATGGCAAACAAAGGTCTCCAGTGAAATATTGGCTGCGCCACAAGAAGCTAATGACATCGTTGTGGTACGCACCATTGACGGGAAATTGTTTGGACTTGATGCAAATAATGGTAGTCATCTATGGAACTATGACCGCGTCATGCCTACATTAACCTTGCGCGGTACCAGTAATCCAGTCATCGCGGATGATATTGTGATTGCCGGTTTTGATGGCGGCCGAATTTCCGCCATCAATCTATTCACTGGCAAATTAATATGGGAAATCAGCGTATCGCTGGCATCTGGCCAATCGCAATTGGAAAGAATGATTGATATTGATTCTGATCCGCTGATCATAGGTAATGATATCTACGTGGCAACTTTTCAGGGACGTACTGCCTCAGTTGCCTTAAAAAATGGGCGTATTACCTGGACTCGAGAGATATCTTCCTATGCAGGCCTCACCTCTGATGGAGAGAGTATCTATATTACAGACGAGCAAAGTAATATCTGGGCTCTGGATAGAAGCTCAGGAACTTCGTTATGGAAACAAGAAAACTTGTTTGCCAGACAAGTAACAGCTCCTGCCACCATTGGTAACCTTGTTGTTGTCGGTGATCTGGAAGGCTATTTACACTGGATGGACAAGAGCAATGGCCAATTCGTTGCTCGCACACGGTTTTCAAAGAAGGCGATTTTGGCTCCGCCTGTTGCTGTTGAAGATGTCGTCTATGCATACAGTAGTGATGGAATACTGAGTGCCTACACTTACCATTAAACAGGATACAGGTATCAGATATGAAGTCTGTTATTGCCATCGTTGGCCGTCCCAACGTCGGCAAATCCACTCTATTCAATTTTCTTACCCGCAGTCGCAATGCGCTTGTTGCTGATCGGCCCGGGATAACGCACGATCGACAGTATGGACTCGGTAGTTATAAAGGGCGGCAATTTATTCTGGTTGATACTGGTGGCCTGAGCCGCAACGATAAAAATTCAGAAAATATTTCCAACTTAATCTCTGAACAATCCCTGTGTGCTATTGCAGAAGCCGATGTCCTCATATGGCTGGTCGATGGACGCGGGGGGGCGACTGCGGAAGACGAGCATCTGGCTAAAATACTACGACCAATGTGTAATCACATCTTTTTATCCGCGAATAAGACAGAAGGACTAAATATAAATATTGTCTTGTCTGATTTTTATCGCTTCGGCTTCAGGGAAACTGCAGCCATCTCGGCAAAACGTGGTGATGGTGTCAATCATCTAATGGATAAAATTATCCAACAGCTACCTATTGAGTCAAATGACGACAGTGTTGCAGAGAAAGGCTTACGCATCACCATTCTAGGTAGGCCTAATGTTGGAAAATCTACATTGATTAACAGAATCCTTGGTGAAGAGCGAATGCTGACATTCGATCAACCGGGGACGACCCGCGACAGCATCGCCGTTCCCTTTGAGCACGATGGTATACCTTTCACATTGATTGATACAGCAGGTATACGGAGACGTTCGAAGATCAATGATGTCATTGAAAAATTTAGTGTAATTAAATCATTACAGGCGATTGATAGCACACAAATTGTTGTGCTCGTGCTGGATGCACATGAATCGGTTACCGAACAGGATGCCAGTTTACTCGGGCTGGTTGTTAATAGTGGTAAAGCCCTGATTATCGCCGTCAACAAGTGGGATGGTTTGGATATTCCGGAAAGATCCAGAATAAAAATACAACTGGAGCGCAAACTGGGGTTTATTGATTATGCGTGTGTACATTTTATTTCGGCACTGCACGGAGATGGTATTAACGGACTATTCGTCTCAGTCAAAAAAATTTCAAAATCTATTTCAATAGACCCTGCGACAGCGCAAATAACAGAAATATTGCAAAAGGCCATCCAGGCTCATTCACTACCCCTGATCCATGGTAGACGCATTAAGCTGCGCTACGCGCACATAGGAGGGCATGATCCAGTACGAATTATTGTTCATGGCAATCAAACAGATCGTATACCAGAATCCTATAGACGCTATCTGGCAAATCAGATGCGTAAACAATTAAAACTGATCGGTACTCCCGTTTTAGTTGAGTTCAAACAAGGAAAGAATCCTTATAAACATAAGAAAAACATTCTGACAAACAGACAAATCGAAAAGCGCAAACGCTTAATGCGTCATGCAAAAAAAAGATAAGTAATCATGCTTATCTTAACAAACGATGCACCACTTTTTCTCAGAGTAGTGGTTTTTGCCGTATAATTTCACTTGAACAATCTATTGTAATGCGTTTGCAGCATACTCAATATACGGCTGGCATCTTGACTTGCTAACCACTTATCCTCGTCATTCAGAACAATGACTTCAGTTTTGTCGCCGACACCCGTCAGGCTGAGGGAATATTCCGTTCCATCTTCTTCATCACTTTCCCAGAATGCAAGTTTACGCAATAGACCCTTATTTTCTTTTTGTGTAGCAGAAAAATAAAGAACGTTATATAACCCTTCTTCTTTATTTTTTGTATCGATATACATTCCAGAATTTGTAATCACATCTTCCAGATTTCGCCATGCCCTGGAAAATTCATCGGGAATGGCCAGAAATTCCTTGTCCCCGCCTGCATTGACGATCTCAGCCCGTACTACAGTATTTTTTTCCTTCGTTGTTTGCCTTGAGCTTGAGGATGATGACACCGAATTTGATGCTGCCGATGATACACCATGAAAATGCAAATTCAGTTGGCCAATCAAATCTTTTTTCTGCTCAGAACCAATCTCCTTAACTACCCAATCAACACTATTTTCGCCATCTGAAATTTTTTCCTGTCTCTCACTCGAAAGAAATAAAATGAGATTGCCTTCTGTTGTACCTTCCTCGGAAGATATCATGAATTTTTCCCTGTGTGTGACTACCTCATCGACCGAGATATCCTTGAATTTTGTTTCTAAAACACCAAGCTCGGCATCATCAAGATCAAGAGCAAATCCTTTTGCTAACCAGAATTCGCGTAATTTCGGCCAAACAGTTACTGTCGTCCCCTGTACCGACAACCATTTCTCATCAGCATCATCAGACATAGTCATTCCTGCATTGGATAACTGCTCACCTTCACGCATAATTTTTCTTCTCTGGAATTCTGACAATGTCGTTGCATCTTCTTCACCCGGAATAGCCATAGGGTCATTCAACGCCTCGTTTGTTAAATCCGGAGGTACTTCTAAATCAGGCAACGCCTTGCTCTTTTGATACTTGGTTCTATTGTCCGGCAACACTTCTTCCAGACTGGGAATTACTCCACATCCATTGATTACAACCGAAATACTGATTAGTAAAAATATTTTCTTTGATAACATAATCTCGACGCTCTAAATTACCCTTTACATAAATTATTTTGATTCAAATTATCCTGATTTTTAAATAACTTGGGCCTGTTTCATGGCATTGGTAAGTATTGCTTCCGAGTTCTCTGTCATCCAGGTTAGCGGAAGTCGAATACCTGCCCGGATCAGCCCCATCCTGTGTAATGCCCACTTGACAGGAATTGGACTAGATTCGATAAATAAATATTCATGCAAACCAGCCAGGGTTTGGTCAATTTTAGTCACAGCCTCACGATCTCCTTTTTTAGCTAATTCACACATATCATGCATTGCCCTGGGAGCAATATTTGCTGTAACAGAAATTACACCATCTCCACCCATGAGTATAAATTCTTTTGTCGTCGCATCATCACCACTGACCAACATGAAATCATCTCCGCATAACGATCTGATCGTGTCTATCCGGGTTAAATCGGCGCTGGCCTCCTTGACACCAATAATATTATCGACCCTCGATAGTCTACCGACAGTCTCTGGCAACATATCACATGCCGTACGTCCCGGGACGTTGTAAAGAATCTGCGGGATATGCACCGCTTCCGCCACTACCTTGTAATGTAGATACAAACCCTCCTGTGTTGGCTTATTGTAATAAGGCGTTACCAGCAAACAGGCATCAACACCCGCATCTTTAGCACATCTTGTGAGATGAATGGCTTCCGTTGTTGAATTTGCACCGGTACCGGCAATCACAGGGATCCGACCATTGACGAATTCCACCACCTGTCGAATCACTTCACAGTGTTCTGCATTATCCAAAGTCGCAGACTCACCGGTAGTCCCCACGGCAACAATGGCATCTGTTTTATTCTCTATATGAAATTCAACCAGGTCAGCTAGACACTCTCTATCCAGGGGTGTCTCCGCATCATTCCCTTTATGCATTGGAGTGACAACCGCAGCCATACTACCTTGAAACATCATTTAAGTCCTTCATCTCTATAATTCAGACAATCCTCTTTAAACCTGACTTTTCGCCCGCAAACACCTTACTCAACAACTATTTCAAAGAGTTCCTGGTCGAAAACCGACGTAGTATACTATAGCTAAGCACAGACAATAAATCCGACAGATAACTACCTCTCCCGTTCACGATATTTTTTCCGGAAACCTGGACAGACAAGCCTTGCAGCGCCAGGAACGAAACCGGACAATGGGACATAACTTATTAAAAACCATTATCATGGAACGTCAAATTACATCGTATTAGCCGCTCTCGGAGAAAATCACTCTTAAAGTTATCTTAAAAAAATCTGACCCTAACATTTTTTCCAGTAGAAAACGATATTGATATCCAGGACATGTCCCAAATAACCATGAGACAGTATAAAGCGACGCGATGATATTTTCATTCTCATTGCAATGTTACTGTCAATGTCTTGGTGCATTTAATGATTTCCGTGATCATTGAATTTTGATGCCATAATAAAACCTGTAAAATAATCCTAATAAATAAAAAGATATTATCTAAAAATTATGACAAAGGTTAAGATTGGCGAAAAAATCCTCGATATAGAATTAGCTGCAACTGGAAATCAAACGTTGAAGTTATCCGACTTTAGAGGACAAAAAATCATCCTCTACTTCTATCCCAAAGACAACACTCCGGGATGTACCATTGAAGGGCAGGATTTCCGTAACAATAAAAGAAAATTCAGTGCACGCAATACCGTCATTTTTGGTATCTCTAGAGATAGCATTAAATCGCACGAAAAATTTAAAAACGAGCAAGCATTCACATTCGAACTACTTTCTGATCCGGATGAAAAATTATGTGCTCAATTCGGTGTTATCAAAGAAAAAAGTCTATATGGAAAAAAAGTTGTCGGCATAGAACGTAGTACATTTTTGATAGACGAAGACGGGATACTGATAAAAGAATGGCGCAAAGTAAAAGTGGACGGTCATGTCGAAGAAGTACTCGAAGAAATAGACAAGATATAATAAATAAAAAAACTGGCGACAGGAAAGACGAATAATAGAATACTAGGTTCCAATCCCGCCTTCTGCGGTACTTTCATGCAAATAATCCGCTGTAGTCGGCCAGATATTAATCAACACCTTAACCAAAGTCGCCAAAGGAATCGCAAAAAATACCCCCCAGAACCCCCATAAGCCGCCGAAAACCAGAATCGCTACAATAATAGCAACGGGATGAAGATTAACCGCATCTGAAAATAATACCGGCACCAACACGTTACCATCCAGAAATTGCAGAATCATATAACTGATCATCAGCCACATAAATTGGCCGTCTAAACCCCATTGAAAATAAGCCACCAAAGCAACAGGCAAAGTAACAAAAGCGGCACCGATATAGGGAATCAAAACAGACAAGCCCACTGCCAACGCTAACAAGGATGCGTAGTTCAAATCCATTAATTTAAAAAGTATAAACGAGACCAGGAAAATAATAAAAATTTCGTTTGATTTGCCACGAATGTAATTACCAATCTGTCCGTCCATTTCATACCAGATATCTGTGATAAGCTGTCTCTCTGTCGGTAAAAAACCTGTCAACCATGAGATAATGATTTCCTTATCCTTTAAGAAAAAAAAGATCATTACAGGGACAAGGATTACATAAACCAGAATACTGATAATCGTGGGAATAGATGCCAGAGAAACGGATAACACATCTTGTCCAAACTCACCGATACCACCTTTAATGGAGATGATCATTTCTCTAACTGTATTTTCGGAAATAAAATCAGGATATTGTTGTGGAAGCTTAAGCAAGAGTTCTTGACCATTACTGATCATATCTGGCACTTCCTGCAGGAATTGACTTAATTGTCTAGATAAGATCGGTAATAAACCAAATAATAAAAAACCCAGGAAAGCCATAAACAGGATGAAGACAATACAAACGCATATTGACCTTGAAGTAATCCTCTTCTGGATCTTTCGTGCCAGACCTTCAAGCAAGTGGGCAATGATGATTGCCGCTATTAGTGGCGTTAGCATTTTTCCCATGGTAAATACAATGACAAAACCAAACACCAACAAAACGACCAACAAAACCGCCTGTGGATCAGTAAAGTATCGACGATACCATGAATTTAGATATTCAAACATTTATGTTTAGCCATTGCCACATAATCATTAATACTATCTTGATTGCCATGCGGTGTATATTAAATCAGTGAACTCATCACTATACTCTCTGAAGTAAAATATAGCATTTTACCGGGTTGCGATTGTAAATGAATACGTCTTTAAACACGGAGGATTACATTGAGCTGGTCAAAAATATTAAAGGCTGGGGACTTGAACTTGGCTTCCAACAAGTGGGGATCACTGATACCGACCTCGCCAAAGATGAAAAATATTTATTAAAATGGCTGGATCAAGACATGCATGGTGATATGAGTTATATGCAGCGGCACGGCAGTAAACGCTCTCGACCAGCCGAACTCATTCCCGGCACCATAAGAATCATCTCCGTAAGAATGGATTACATGCCCGAAGATGGTGAAGACCCGGAGACTACATTGGATAATCCACAACAAGCCTATGTCTCACGATACGCAACTGGCCGTGACTATCACAAAGTCATCCGCCGCCGACTACAAAAACTGACAGAAAAAATCTCAAGAGTCACAGTAGAATTTGGTTACCGTGTCTTCACCGATAGTGCACCTGTACTGGAAAAAGCCATTGCTCGGAAATCAGGATTGGGTTGGATTGGCAAACATACTAATCTGATTAATCCTACAGCAGGTTCGTGGTTTTTCCTGGGAGAGATATATACCAATTTACCTTTGCCCATTGATGAACCGTTTGTAACAGACCACTGTGGCTCATGCACTAAATGTATTGATATTTGTCCCACACAAGCTATTGTCGAACCCTATAAAGTTGACGCCAGACGCTGTATCTCTTATTTAACCATTGAATTACGTAACTCAACACCGAAAGAATTCAGAAAAGATATCGGCAATCGGATCTATGGTTGTGATGATTGCCAGTTGGTCTGTCCCTGGAATAAATTTTCAATTAATACGACAGAAAAAGATTTCACTATCAGAAATAATCTGGACTCATCCGCACTCGTTGATTTATTTAATTGGAATGAAGAAGAGTTCATGAGAAAAACACAAGGTTCTGCCATTCGGCGCATTGGTTACGAAGCATGGTTAAGGAATATCGCCGTAGCGCTGGGCAACTTATTAAATAAATCAGAATCAAATAAACAAGAAATTATCCGGGCACTGAATAAAAAGAGCACTCACCCTTCCGAGATAGTCAGGGAACACGTTGAATGGGCACTACAACAATGCGCATAGCCAGATTTAATGTGTTTCTTTGTTGCTCGCACACTCAAGACAAAATACTGACGCTGGATCCAGGTGCAATCTTGGTTCTGCAATTTCTCCATCACACTCAAGACAATAACCGTAATCTTTACACTCAATCCTTTTTAACGCCGCTTCAATCTTTTGTAACTCAATCTGTCTACGTTGATTTGCAGCAATAGCCATAGCCTGTCCTTGCATTGCATCCATGCGAGATACCCTGCCGACACTCGCCTGATCCAGTTCAACGATTTGTGCCGATTGCTTACCCGCCTCTTTCATTTCTACCAGAACAGATTTCTTCTCAATTAATAAACGCTTGAATATTTTCACATCCATTCTGAATCATCCTGCAAAAACGAGGGCGGCAGCCTAACACAATTCAGATGACAACAAACCAACTGTAATTACTTTTTCCTGAATATGCGAATATTGATAAGCTGATGATGACAATTATTACATTCATCAATGATAGGAGCATTACATAAACTCCATTGAGTCAATGACAATCTTATATAACACAGTCTGATAATATCTCAATCAGCACCCCATCTTTAAGGTGAAATACATAATCAGACAATGTTCGCGCCTGTAATTTATTGTGTGTAGTGAAAATGATCGTTTTATTATGTTCATCTCTCAATTGCGTAATCAAAGTTTCAAACTCTTCAACAAATTCTTGATCAAGATAGGTAAATGGTTCGTCAAACAATATTACTTCCGGATCAAGGACAAGTGCTCTACCTATCGCTACTTTTTGGGCTTCTCCTCCGGATAATGATTGAACAGAACGTTCGGCAAGATCTTCTATCCTGAGTAATCTCAGCATATTTCTAACCTTTGTCTTTCTTTCAACAGGATCGGCGCCGCGAAATTTCAATCCGAGTCCAATATTCCTAATGACACTGCCTTTTATCAAATAAGGATTTTGCTGAACTAGACCTACCGATTTCCTCAGTGTAAATAATTCATTTTTATTCACCCTTTTACCGGAGAACTCCATTGCACCCGATTGTACTGGCAATATAAAAGATAATAACCCCAGCAACGTACTTTTACCTGCCCCATTTTCGCCGATCAGTGTCGTTATCTTTCCTTTTTCAAAATGTTGTTTCTGTATATTCAATATCAGTTTATTGGTATAGCTGAATTTTATGTCATTCAATTGATATTGTTTATTCATCGTTTAAATTCATGGAATTGTTGTAAAAAAATATTCACTATAAATGCAACCAATAACAGCATCATGCCAAGTGCCAGAGCAAATTCAAATTCACCTTTGCTGGTTTCAAGAGCGATCGCGGTGGTCATGGTTCGTGTGAAGCCAGCAATATTTCCACCTAACATCATGGCAACACCTACTTCACCAATCGCCCTGCCGAAACCGACAACAACCGCTGCCATCAAAGCAAACCTGACTTCATTAATATAAAGCAGTCCCTGCTGATACAAATTAGCACCTAATAATAAGCATGTTGATCTCAATCTTGGATCGGCTCCATTCACTGCTGAGATTGATAAATTCCATATGATTGGAATAATTAAAATAGATTGGCCCATAACTATAGCTGCAGGGGTGTATAACAAGCCAAATTCTCCCAATAATCCTTGACGATTTAACAATCCATATAACAACAGGCCAACAATAACCGTTGGTAGCGCCATCAATGTATTTAACACGCTCATCAAAAAACCACGTCCGGGAAATAACTTTAATGCCACGAGTATTCCCAAAGGAATGGCAATCACCGACGCGGTCAATACTGAAATAAGTGAAATGACTAATGAAGTCCATACAACTAAAAACAATTCTTTATCAAAATTAAATACCAAACTGAATGAGTTGTTGATTGCGTCTATAAAGAATCTGCGCTTTACCTTTTTATGGGAAACCATTTTCCCCTCAGTAACAATATCCATCATGGGATAAAATAGTTGTTTCTGGTTGATCTTATATTCTCCGATCAATCTCTGCGCTTTTTCACCAGTAATAAAATCTATATATTGCCTGGCAAGTTCGGCATTTACATGTGGATATCTAGCAGAGTTCACCGCGATAACATGATAAGGATTATGAAGAATTGCATCGCCTTCATAGACGACATCCAGTGCCAACTTATCTTGCATGGACAAAAACGTGCCGCGATCACTTAACGTATAAGCATTTATCTCATTGCTGAATAATAGAGTGGCGCTCATGCCCTGGCCTGATGAATGATAGCCATGACCGAATTCATGAATATTCGCTAACTGCCATAATTTTTTTTCTTTTTTATGCGTGCCGGATTCGTCTCCTCTCGAAACGAACAATGCGTCATGATTTTTTATTAAAGTAAAGGCTTCTATAATTGAATTTGTATTTTTTATTTGCAAAAGATCATCAGTCGGCCCCAGTAATACAAACTCATTAGACATCACGGCAGTTCTGTGAACTCCAGCGCCTGTTGCAATAAAGTTTTTCTCTGCTTCCGGGGCATGAACCAAAATAACATCTACATCGCCGTTCTCTCCCAGACGAAAGGCCTGACCGGAACCTACAACAACGAGATTCAATTTAGCATTGTATTGTTCTTCAAATACCGGATTCAGCCGAGACATCAGACCTGAATTTTCTGTAGTCGTGGTAATCGCCAGACGCAAATTTTTCTCTTTTGCAACTACAGGGAGTGTAACGATAAAATTCAGAAGTATAATTGTATAAATTATTTTTACCTTATGCATGAGTCATTAATCTGATTTAAACATATATTCAGTCATGTACGGTTTAAATAATAACTCGCCTGCTTTCTTAAATTCTCTAATAATATTCTGACCGACTTCTCCACCGAGAAAATCAACATATTTTTGGGCTAATTCAACTTTTATATGAGGATGTTTAGCCGGGTTAACAATAATCACGTGATAAGGGTTGAATAATTCGGGATCTCCTTCAAACACAGGCACTAAACCAATCTTGTCTTTAAGTGCAAGATAAGTTCCTCTATCTGACAACGTGTAGGCCTGCTTGTCATTCGCTATCTGTATAACAGCCCCCATACCTTGCCCGGCAGACATATACCAGCCACCTTGTGGATGCTTCACTGCGGATCGCCAAAGTGATATCTCTTTTTTGTGTGTGCCTGAATCATCTCCCCGTGAAATGAAATGTTGTCCAGAATCAATAATTCTATTGAGTGCGTCTTTTAATGATAAAGCCTGAGCCAGTTTAGCAAGATCATTTTGTGGACCCAAAATGACAAAATCATTATACATCACAGGTAATCGCTTTATGCCGTAACCTTTTTCAACAAAATTGATCTCCGCAGCGGGTGCATGCACCATCACCACATCAACATCACCATTCTTGCCGAGACGCAACGCCTTTCCTGTGCCGACCGCGATCACATCAACATTAACATCATGTTCTTTTTCAAATGGCGGATGCAACACAGACAGCAACCCTGAATTATCCGTACTAGTCGTCGTGGCTAACCGTAATCGTTCCTTGGCATCGGATAATTGGGAGGAAAGACAAACCAGCAGAAATAATATATTAAATATTTTTTTCATCTTCGTTTGCCTGTTATTCAATAACGTGGAAGCAACTTGTAAAAATAATTCCTGGAGGATTCAGTTGGGATAAACTGCACCATCATCCACGACTTTCCCCAACGCATCAGGAAAGAGGCGTGTAATGCAATATACACAGCTTACCCAAGAAGCACGATACCAAACTGGTATATTAAAACTTTAATATATAAAACAAGAAAAGTTTACAAAAATATTGTAATAACGCTGGAAGTTCTGGAGAAAATCCAGGTTAGTTATCCGAACCAATCTATTTCAAATACAAATAAAAAACCTCTGCCAAAATCAGGCAGAGGCTTTACGCATTAACTTAACCTATCAGATTATTTTCTGAAGTTACTCAGCCAATATTCCATCTGTTTGCCTGCAGCCTCGCGGCCCCCCAAACCAAAAGACAGCGCAATGGTAACAGCAACCGCGCCTAACGTTAGGCCAAAGGCCATATTGACGATGTCGTCAGCTATGCCCATGGAACGTAAACCCATCGCCGCTACCAGTGTCAGAATAGCGATACGGGCAAGTCCAGCCATCGCAGCTGCTTCTTCACCACTGACCCTTTTGATGCCCAAGTAAGCAATATTCGCCAGCCAGAAACCAACCGCAAGAATCACAGATCCCAGTAATATCTGGCCACCAAACTGGATAAAGGTCGAAACAATATCTCTGACTTGCCCAAATCCAAGTCGGTTGGATGCCTCAACAGTGGCAAATAGCGTGGCGAAAAATATGATGAGCTTGCCAACCAAAACCGAGACAGTGAAATTATCATCAAGAGCATCTCCTAACCCCAACTTGGTGGGCACGCTATTCACGCCCATACCTTCCAATAGATTAACCACTAGATTGGCTGCCAATTTCGCCACATAGTATGTGATAAAAATAATCAAAACCGCAGCAAACATATTTGGAATTGCGCCCATAACCATTGCCAACATATCAGTCGCTGGTTTTGAAATCGCCTCGATCTGTAATGTATTCAGTGCTGCAATCAACGCCGGAATAAATATAAAAATAAATATAATCGTTCCAGTGAGCTGCGATAGGCTAATATCTTCCTTTAATCCAGCCTTTTGACTCAAACCATCAATCCCGGCAGCAGACAAAAGATTCGTTGAAATATCACGTAATATTTTAGCGACAAACCAACCGACCACACCAATAACAAGCGCCGCAAAAATATCGGGGATAATATTCAATATCTTGTCGACCATAGACTGTACAGGATCCAGTAAGCCACCAAGCTGGAAGGTCCCAAGAATCGCCGGTAAAAAGAGTAAGATGATAAACCAATATATCGCATTGGCCAGATTCAAACTCATGGGTGTCATACCGGCTTCTTCAGACAACTTATCGTCTAATGTCGTGGCAGACAATGCTTTGTTAACAATCATTTTTGCCAACGACGCAAACAACCATGATACGATGATTAAAACGCCGCCACCAACGAGCTGCGGAATGTACTCGAAAATTTGGTTAGCCAGTGTATTCAATGGCGCAGAAACAAGTTCAAGTCCCAGCGCATCAAACACAGCAATCGCCGTAATCAACAGCGCAACCCAGAAAGTACCGGAAGCTAGACCACTCTCCAGATCGATACCTTTACTGTTATCTCCATTATTATCGTAAACCCGCTCGTTGAGCCTTATCAAACTCAAAGCCTTGCGCGTTACCGCCCGGACAATGACCGCAAATAGCCAACCACCAATCAGTATAATGACGGCACCAGCTATCTTTGGTAATTGATCGCCCAATGTAGTCTGTAATGAATTCATCAAAGAACTAATATCCATACCATTATCCCCCTACAATATTAATGATGCTTTAATCGTTGCAATATCAAACCAAAATTTGATCTTCAAAACACGCGATGGCAAGAATCCGTCTTCTTGGCTTGCTCAATCCAGCTGCTTACTATAGCCCCGGAAGGGCTAAATCCGTCGTACTTAATTTGTCGGTATGAGACGAGCAAACAGCCCCCACTTCATCACACCTTATACGCTATTTTCTTGTCTACTTACAGAATAACCAGTTCACTCTCTAAACAAGCCAGTATAACGACTGATTGACACTTACTGCATATGATTATGCCCTGTTGACTATAGGATCACACTGGAAAAGATCCAATCATTTTCATGGATTTACATACATGCCAAATTGGCTCGATTCATAATAATTCACGATTATTTTAGTTTAGTAACGCTGTTATATTAATGTCAATTATTTAAAGCATTTTCATCGCATATCTTGGTTCATTATCTTGTGACAAAATTTTACGTTATCTTCAGGATACAGTCATACGCCCGCCAACTCACTCACATAAACCGGAAAATTCGTGAAAAATCATGACAAAATTTAAATAAGCAATCAGATCAAACTGCTCCGAGGATATTGTAATCTATTGCATCATTAAAGCCCGATGGCTATACCTGATCACAATAGCCAATTTTGATATATGTATTAAGAAAGAATGACTATTTTAACAGATCTATTTTTCTTGTTTTTCATGGCATCAAGAATAAACAAAGTTCAAAAGATTTACTGAAGAATGGCATTCTATCATCTTTCCTGAATTTTCTTGGCTATAGATTCAATTAGAGAACCCCTGAATGAGTACTGCAGAAAGTAGCGCCGGAGACAACAAGCGATCACAAGTATAAACTGTTTCAGACTCAAACTTTAATAACCCAAATTATTAACAGGAGAGGCTATTTATGAGCATGGCACAAAAATTCAAAGACTTTGCAACGAGGGGAAGTATTATTGACGTGGCTGTTGGCATGGCTTTTAGCGGCATATTTTGCAAAATCATTTATTCTTTAGTATCTGATATAATCATGCCACCGATAGGTGTTGCTTTAGGTGGTGTCCACTTTTCAGATCTGGCAATTACCATTAGCGGAGATAAAGATGAAGACCCTCCTGAGATTCTGACAAAACCTTCTGAAGACATAATATTGCTCACGGAAATACGTGGCTTGCTGAAACAACAAAAATTAAGAGCGTCCTCGTAGGAAAATAGTATAAAGAACACCGCCTGGAATGTAGCTTCGCCTCTTTACATAGGGGGGGGGCGATAAAAAATCCTCACCCTAAGCAAGATTGTTAATGCGGATGTCTGCTTGAGCATCCTTCGGGATTCGTATACTGTCCACCAATTGCTGAACTTCTAATGGCGGTGCGGGTGTAAATTTTGCGACCAGTGTGGCAACGGTAATGTTTAACACCATACCTACTGCACCGATACCTTCAGGCGAAATACCAAACAACCAGTATTCCGGTGTATTCGCCGCCATCGGTTCAATAAATATCCCTTTAAAATAAATTATATAACCCACGGTAAAAACGAGACCCGTCACCATACCGGTGATTGCACCCCATTTATTCATTCTTTTATTGAATATGCCCATAATAATGACTGGAAATAACGATGAGGCGGCCAGGCCAAAAGCGAAGGCAACGACTTGCGCAACAAATGCAGGTGGATGCAGACCGAGATAGCCCGCAACCAGTATCGCTGCAGTGGAAGCAAGGCGACCTGCCCAAAGTTCATTTTTTTCGCTGATAGCCAGGTAAAACGTACTCTTAAGTAAGTCGTGAGAAATACTGGCGGAAATAACCAGCAATAATCCAGCCGCAGTTGATAAAGCAGCAGCTACTCCACCAGCAGCAATTAAAGCAATTACCCACGCAGGTAAGCGAGCGATTTCCGGGTTGGCCAACACCATGATATCGCGATCAACATAAATTTCATTAGCAAAAGGCGCGCCATTAGCTACAACACCTTCTGAAGGATTGCTTGTTAAGCGTTGACCGTGCTTTCCAACTTCGCCTTCTTTAAATTGAGGTTTACCATTGCCAGCAAAGGCAGACCCAGCAGCATACTGTAACTTGCCATCACCATTATGATCATACCAGGCCAAAAGACCTGAGGTTTCCCAGGTCTGAAACCAATCGGGCATGGACTCATAAACTGTGCCGGTCTTGTCAGGCGTATTAATGGAGTTGATCAAATTTATACGACCAAGCGCACCAACCGAGGCGGCTGTTGTGTATAACAGTGCAATAAACACCAGAGCCCAAGCAGCAGATTTTCTAGCATCTGAAACCTTGGGAACGGTAAAAAAACGGACAATTACATGCGGCAGGCCAGCGGTACCAAGCATCAGTGCCAGTGTGATCGCGAACACATCAACCATTGATTTATCATTGAAAGGTTCTGTGTATGAACCAAAACCCAATTCAACCAGTGATTGATCAAGTGCATTTAACAAATAACCCGATCCATCTGACATTGAACTTCCCAATGCGAGTTGTGGTACTGGATTACCCGTAAATTGAAAAGCCAAAAATACAGCAGGCATCGTATAGGCAAAAATAAGTACGACGTATTGTGCGACCTGTGTATAGGTAATGCCTTTCATTCCGCCCAGTACGGAGTAGATAAAGACGATACCCATACCCACAAACAGACCTTGTTCGATTGGTAACTCCAGGAAACGGGAGAAGACGATGCCAACACCACGCATCTGGCCAGCAACATAAGTGAATGAAATAAAAATAAGACAAATCACGGCAATAACACGTGCCGTTTGCGAATAATAGCGCTCACCAATAAATTCAGGCACAGTAAACTTACCGAACTTTCGTAAATAAGGTGCCAATAACATCGCCAACAAAACGTAACCTCCTGTCCATCCCATCAGATACATGCCTGCTTCATAACCCATAAATGAAATGAGCCCGGCCATGGATATAAAAGAGGCGGCCGACATCCAGTCTGCGGCAGTCGCCATGCCGTTAACGACAGGATGAACACCCTTTCCGGCAATATAAAAATCACTTGTTGTTTTGGCTTTGGCCCAAAATGCAATGCCGATATATACGACAAGGGTAAAGCCGATAATCAGAAAAGTTAGAATTCTCAGTTCCATGGATCTTCCGATTAATCGTGAACGTTATATTTAGTATCGAGTTGATCCATTTTCTTGATGTAATAAAAAATCAGAACAACAAAACTGATAATTGATCCTTGTTGGGAAAACCAAAAGCCCAATTTAAATCCGGCGATTTTGATCATATTGAGAGGTTCAACCAGAATAATGCCGAACAGGAAAGAGACAATGAACCAGATCAGCAAGAGCTTGAGAATAAGACGTACATTGGCCACCCAATAGCTATCAGTGTTTCCAGACATGACAAATTTTACCTCTGAATTATTGTGTAGTCGATACCGGCTTGTCAGGAGGAAAAAAAATTATGTCCCTATCCTTACAAAAATGACCATCCAATTTTACAGGCGGTAATACTTTAAATCACCGAAGCAAACCAAGCATGATTATTGGAACATGGAACCCGATGAATCTTTTTATTGATTTCATTCTGATGGCTTCACTATAATCATTCAATAAAAAACAATAACATTTCTCACTGGTGCTTTCGTCCAATCTACGGCACCTGTAAATCATCAAATATCATTACCGAACACTTGACTCGACCACCAATGTCGTACTTTCTACAGAGACAACACGTACTTCCGCGCCCGCCTGCATATTCTCGCCACTTATTTTCCAGATTGAATCGTCTACCTTGATCTTCCCCGTGCCGTTAACAATAGGTTCTGTCAAAGTAAACGTCCGACCAATGTAATGTTCGCCCCGTCGATTTAATGTCGGCACATCTGTAACCACTGGATTATTCCTGCGATTAGTTTTATATATCAACGCAGTAATCAACGATAGCACAGCAAAAAACAGTATCTGAATCAGAAAGGGGAGATCAGGGAATATAAACATCGCGCCGCCTACCACAGCCGCTGAGACACCTATCCATAGAAAATAGGCGCCAGGCAAGAGTATTTCCAGAATAATCAGCCCCACGGCCAGGATCAACCAATGCCAAAATATTATGTTGCCAATCCATTCCATCCAACTCACCCTCCATAACGAAGTTTATTAAGTATAATCAATCAGGCGCTTCATCATTATTTGATTTACCAAATGTTTCCTTGGCGATTTCGGTGATACCCGCGAGCGCACCAATCACGTTGCCAGCCTCGAGCGGCATCAATATCACTTTTTGATTTGGTGCCGACGCAATTTCTTTCAATGCTTCCACATATTTAGTTGCTACGAAATAGTTAATCGCCTGAGTACCGCCTGAGGCAATGGCGTTTGAAACATCAGTAGTTGCCCTGGCTTCAGCTTCTGCCTCTCTCTCTCTAGCTTCCGCATCTCGAAAAGCCGATTCTTTACGACCCTCAGCCTCGAGAATTGCCGCTTTCTTTTCACCGTCTGCTTTGAGAATCTCAGCTTGTTTAAAGCCTTCAGCTTCAAGAATGTTTGCACGTTTGTCTCGCTCCGCTTTCATTTGCCTGGCCATAGATTCAACCAGATCAGATGGAGGTGTAATATCCTTAATCTCAATACGAGTGACTTTCACTCCCCAGGGACTTGTAGCTTCATCAACAACATGGAGCAACCGTGCGTTTATAGCATCTCTTTTTGACAACAACTCATCCAGATCCATTGAACCCATTACCGTACGAATATTGGTCATGTTAAGATTCATTATCGCTCGGGTTAAATCGTTTACTTCATAAGCCGCCTTCGCTGCATTTAGTATTTGGAAAAATACTACGCCATCTACTCTGACCATGGCATTATCTTTGGTAATCACCTCCTGAGACGGTACCTCCATCACCGATTCCATCATATTCATCTTGGCCCCAATCATATCGAAGAAAGGTATGATGAAATGTAATCCTGGGCGTAACGTCCTTCGATATTCTCCAAAACGTTCAACCGTATACTCGTAACCCTGATCAACCACATTGACGGCTTTAAAAAGGCCAATGATTACCAGCCCCAGAAAGATAAACGTAAATATTATTACCCCATCCATAATTCTCTCCTCAAAAACTACCTGTATTGTATTGTCATACTGTTGTTATCAGTAAAATCTGAAACCTGAAAAAATCGGTAGATGTATTCCTGTTTGTCCGCAGCACGAACAGCATCAACTTCTTGATTCATCGTCCTCTCCTCTATGGTCAAAAGGATTTTTTATCAAGTCTGTTGTTTCGATTATAAACTTCGAGCTAATTCTCATAACCCTCGCCGGATTCTGTAATGACAGATATTATTTGTTGCAACCATATGTGAATCTGTGCCGCCAACGCATTTTCGACACCCAAATAATAATGTCCTGCTTGTTGGAATTCGATTTGTTGAAATAAAACATGACTGTTCTTACTTGCCGCCAGACGACGATCATCAATTCCTCGTCTGTTATTATCTAAATCATTCTGCGCATAGATATCAAGTATGGGAATGCCTATCTTGCCAATAAATTTATACACATCCAGAACCGGCCTGATGAATTTTTGACTGAGCATACTCACAGATACGAACGCAGCTACACTTTCAGAATTGTCACTCGCCAAAAAACTTGCTGCTTGCGTAGCACCAAAGCCATAACCTAATAAAATAATAGGCCGCATCTCCCAAGCATGAAGATAATCAACCGCAGATCGTATTCGACTAGTTGCAATTTTCAGTATATTACCATATTCGGCAATAGGTTCTTCTGGAGACAGAATTGGCATCTGTATTGAAAATGTGGACCAACCATATTCCGCAAGTTGTTTTCGTAGTGGAGAAATCACATCCGGCCAGTCTGGATGTGCGCCCATACCGTGTACCAGGATAACAACACCGTTGGTTTCCCCTGGTTTACTTATTTCGCCGGAACTTGCACTTTTGTAGAGTCCGATAAATCGACCACCCAATGCCTGTAAGCCGGTAATTTCGTCTGCATCCGCAATCCGGGTCAGGTTGTCGGCAATTTTCTGTTCCCGACTCAATTCTTGATTGTCTGCTGCGGCAAACTGACCAATAAAGATAAAACTCAGCAGTGAAACGATAATGAAATTACCTGTTTGAATCATGAGCCCAGTCTAATGGATTGACGTTCTGAATGCGCCAGTTGAGTGGCGATCACAGGTATGATCGGGTAGAGTCGCGACTTTAATAAAGACCTCTATTTCAAAGAGTATCGCCAAAATATGACCAATTACATCATTGCTCCCTCAATATTGTCAGCAAATATGGCCCGATTGGGCGATGACACTGCTAAAGTGCTGGCTGCGGGGGCAGATTTTATCCATATTGATGTGATGGATAATCACTATGTTCCCAACCTTACTTTTGGTCCGGTAATCGTTAAAGCGTTACGTGATTATGGTATTGAAGCACCACTTGATGTGCACCTGATGATCAAACCAGTTGATCGAATCATTCCTGATTTTGCCAAAGCTGGTGCCAGCTATATCACGTTGCATCCAGAAGCCAGCGAACACGTGGATAGAAGTTTACAATTGATCCGCGACAATGGCTGTAAATCCGGCCTCGTATTTAACCCGGCAACACCCCTGGATATTCTAAACCATGTGCTCGACAAAATTGATATGGTGCTCCTGATGTCCGTTAATCCGGGATTCGGGGGACAATCATTTATACCGTCAGTACTGGATAAACTGAAACAGGCGCGTCAAATCATCGATAACAGTATTTACGATATTCGTCTTGAAATAGATGGTGGTGTTAAACTGGATAACATTCGGGAAATTGCAAAAGCCGGTGCTGATACCTTCGTCGCAGGCTCTGCAATCTTTGGCAGTGATGATTATCAGACAACCATCAATGCTATGCGCACTGAACTGGCTAACTCAAAAAACTAATCTATCCCGTATTCCATGCCTTCAAGTCAACCTGAAATGGTCATGTTTGATTTGGACAGTACCTTGGTCGAGAGTATTCCCAATCTTACTTACAGTCTATACGGCATGCTACAAAGGTCGGGAGTGCTTGCCGCCAGGGAAATGAAAACCGGAAAATGGGTTGGCAATGGCATTAAACAGTTGATGAAACAAGTCCTGCATTTTGCATCCAACGATTTGAATAAAGAATCTGATACATCAGTTTTAAAAAAAGCCTTACCCTTGTTCATCAGCGAATACAGGCAAAATACCCGCAAACGCAGTCGTTTATACAATAGTGTCAAGGGAGGCCTGAACTATCATGATACAACATGATTTTAAACTTGCCTGCGTGACCAACAAACAAAACCAATTCACAAATATCGTTCTGGAGACATTGGGCCTCCAGGACGCTTGCGGCATTGCAATTGCCGGTGATATTTTAGCAAGGAAAAAACCTGAGCCGTTGCCGCTGCTAAATACGGCAGAACACTTTGGTATAAGTGCATCAGATGTGAATGCCGCAGATGCGGCCGGATTGAAGATTTTGTGTATCAGCTATGGATATAATAATGGACAAGATATCCGCCTGACCAACCCGGATCTTGTGATCGGTTCGTCGGCAGGGTTGCCTAACATTTTGCAGGCTGCAGCCTAGATGACACCCGAACAATTCAAACAACTCGGCGAAAGTGATTACAATCGAATTCCGCTGATACGAGAAGTGTTGGCAGATATGGATACACCATTGAGTATCTATAAAAAACTGGCCGATGAACCCTATTCATATTTGTTCGAATCCGTACAAGGCGGAGAAAAATGGGGGCGTTATTCCATTATCGGCCTGGGTTCGGATGTCATTCTCCGCATTTCCGGACATCAACTATCAATAGAAGAAAACGGAAAAATTATTAAAGACGAAACAATCGAGGATCCATTGCAAGCAGTGGAATCATATCGTCAGAAGTATCGTGTCCCTGAGATAGATGGCATGCCAAGATTCGCCGGTGGCATGGTTGGATACTTCGGCTACGACTGTGTACGCTATATTGAAACACGCCTGGATAACTGTGAGAAGGATGATCCGCTAAAGTGCCCCGATATTTTATTAATGGTTTCAGAACAGCTAATCGTGTTTGATAATCTCAATGGCAGAATACGTATTATTGTGCATGCAAACCCAAAACAAAATAATTCGTATGAGAAGGCACAAAAACGACTCAATATCCTGGTTAAGAAATTAACCGTTGCTTTCTCCAACGCACCTAATGACGACACTCGCCGCATCAATGAAAAAGATTTTATTTCAGAATTCACACGAGAAAAATTTCAGCAAGGCGTTGAACGAATCAAAAAATACATTGCCGAAGGTGATGTCATGCAGGTCGTACTTTCACAGCGTCTGTCGATTCCGTTTGGTGCTCCACCGATAGATCTTTATCGTGCATTACGATGTTTAAATCCTTCACCTTATATGTTTTATCTGAATCTAAAGAACTTTCATATCGTCGGTTCCTCGCCGGAAATTCTGGTACGTCTGGAAGATAACGAAGTGACCGTTCGACCGATAGCAGGAACTCGTTCACGCGGTGCAAACACAAAAGAAGATCTGACGCTGGAGAAAGAATTACTCGCTGATCCAAAAGAACTCGCAGAACATTTGATGTTGATCGATCTCGGTCGTAACGATATCGGGCGCATTGCCAGGGCAGGTAGTGTTAATGTCACAGACAAAATGATTGTCGAACGCTACTCTCACGTCATGCATATCGTTTCCAATGTCATCGGCACACTTAAAAATGGACAAACAGCCATTGATGTTTTGAGAGCGACTTTCCCCGCAGGTACGGTATCCGGTGCGCCTAAAATCAGGGCGATGGAGATTATTGACGAACTGGAACCGGTAAAACGCGGCGTTTATGCCGGTGCTGTTGGTTACCTTTCCTGGAAAGGCAATATGGATACTGCTATCGCCATACGCACGGCAGTAATTAAAGATGATACATTGTACGTTCAGGCGGGCGCAGGCGTTGTCGCAGATTCTGTGGCTGAGAATGAATGGAATGAAACAATGAACAAGGGACGTGCGATTTTCAGAGCTGTCGCCATGGCCGAAAATGGTCTGAATTAATCCGGGGAAAACTTGAAATACGAATTAAGAAGAGATGAATCAAATGTTATTAATGATAGACAACTACGATTCTTTTACTTACAACCTGGTGCAATATTTTGGTGAATTGGGCGAAAAGATCCTCGTCTATCGTAACGACAAAATAAGCATTACCGAAATTGAGGCGCTGTCTCCCGATCACATCGTTGTTTCGCCAGGTCCGTGCACTCCCAATGAAGCAGGAATCTCGCTCGATTTGATTAAACACTTCAAGGATAAGTTACCTTTACTTGGAGTCTGCCTTGGTCATCAAAGCATCGGTCAAGCCCTTGGCGGAAGAATTGTGCGTGCAAAGAAAATCATGCACGGCAAAACATCCGAAATTTACCACAATAACAAAGATGTATTCGCTGGCCTGGACAGTCCATTCACTGCGACTCGTTACCATTCACTGGTAATTGAACAGCAAACCTTGCCTGATTGTTTCGACATCACTGCCTGGACACAAACAGAAACAGGTAGAGTCGACGAAATCATGGGCATAAGACATAAAGAATATTCTGTATCAGGCGTACAATTCCATCCGGAATCAATCCTGACTTCCTATGGACATGAACTACTAAAGAATTTTCTGGATATTTCATAATTCGGGGGACGATACTTTTAAACCATGGATATTCAAAGCGCAATACAAATTGTCATTGAGAAAAAAGATCTTGGTCAAAATGAGATAAGTCGCGTCATGCAAAATATCATGACCGGAGAATGTACCGATGCTCAAATTGCAGGTTTCCTGGTAGGGCTTCGAAGCAAAGGCGAAACAATTGACGAAATTACTGCAGCAGCACGTGTCCTGAGAGAACTTGCCAGTAAGGTTAACATCAATCAAGAGAACCTGATTGACACCTGTGGTACCGGCGGTGATGGATGTAACACATTTAATATCTCAACCACCGCAGCTTTTGTCGTTGCTGCGGCGGGAGCTCATGTCGCAAAACACGGCAATCATTCTGTCTCCAGCAAATCCGGCAGTGCAGATGTGCTGCAAGCTGCGGGAGTAAAACTCAAACTTACACCCGAACAAATTTCGCAATGTGTTGAGAAAATCGGCATAGGCTTCATGTTTGCCCCCATACATCACAACGCGATGAAATATGCCGCCGGTGCTCGCCGAGAGCTTGGCGTACGTACTCTGTTTAACGTCCTGGGTCCTTTAACAAATCCTGCCGGAACAAAACGTCAGGTCATGGGCGTATTCAATCATGAATGGTTATATACATTGGCCAATGTTCTAAAAAAACTTGGTAGCAAACAGGTAATGATTGTTCATTCAGATGACGGCATGGACGAAATCAGTATCTCTACACCGACAAACATTGCTGAATTAAAAGACGGCGAGATACACACTTATAAGATTGCACCGGAACAATTCGATCTACAACGTGCGGATATCAATACGTTAGTCGTCGAAAACGTCGGAGATAGTCTCGGGATAATGCGTTCAGTCCTGAATAATCAATCCGGTCCGGCTAAAGACATCGTTTTACTCAATGCAGGTGCTGCAATTTATACCGCAGGTATCGATGATTCGTTGGCGGCAGGTATAAAATCGGCTCGACGTGTAATTGAAAATGGCTCAGCCAGATCAAAACTTGATGAATTGGCGACACTGACTCAATCTTTCTGAAGAATTAAAAAAACCATGACTCAGAATGCACCCGACATTTTAAAGAAAATTCTGGCGCGTAAGGCCGAAGAAATCGACGCACGCAAACCTGCAATGCCGCAACAGGAATTAAAACACAGAGCCGATGATTGTCCTCCAACACGCGGTTTTAGAACAGCAATTGACAAATCCATTAGCGCGGGTCGGGCGGCGATCATTGCAGAAATAAAAAAAGCCTCACCGAGCAAGGGTATTATCCGCGAAAACCTCGATCCTGAGTCCATCGCTCGATCTTATGCAGCTGCGGGCGCGAGCTGCCTGTCCGTATTGACCGACGTGGATTTTTTCCAGGGCTCGGATGCAACGATGAAAAGTGCACGAGCCGCCTGTAAATTACCGGTACTGCGAAAGGATTTCATGATTGATACCTATCAGATTTATGAGTCCAGAGTGTTAGGTGCTGACTGTATTCTTATCATCGTCTCTGCTTTATCCGATATGCAAATGCAAGAGCTGGTCGGTACCGCTCAGGAAATTGGACTGGATATCCTCGTCGAAGTGCACGACAGGGAAGAACTTGAACGGGGTCTAATGCTGCGCACTCCTTTAATTGGCATTAACAATCGTAATTTACACACATTTAAAACCGATATTAAAACGACTATTGGTTTATTACCTGATGTTTTTCATGATCGCACCGTCATTACCGAGAGTGGAATTCATACCGTTGAAGATGTCAGGATCATGCGCAAAAGCGGCGTCGATGGTTTTCTTGTCGGCGAGGCTTTTATGGCTGCAAAGGACCCTGGGAGTAAACTGCGGGAATTATTTAGTCTTTAAAGCAAACATTCATTTCCGGTTCCATTTAATTAAAGAGAAATATTATGCGAAAATTTTTTTATTCCCTGACAATACTTACTGCGCTGCACTTCAGTGCCTGCTCGGATCAAACACCTGAAGATTCCACTGCCGTGGAACCCGTCACATCTGAAGAAAAAACGTCTGCAAAAAATGTCTCCGGTTTTGAACTCATCTGGGAGGTATCAGGTTTAAACAATCCTGAATCCGTCATCTACCACGAACCTGATGAGGTCCTGTTCGTCTCCAACATAAACGGCTCAGGTGTTGATAAAGATGGTAATGGGTATATCTCAAAAATACTGCTTGACGGCACAGTCCTGAACAGACAATGGATCATCGGTTTAAATGCGCCTAAAGGACTTGCTATCCATGGCAACACGCTCTACGTCTCCGATATTGATACTTTGGTCGTTATCGATATTCCTTCCGGCACTATTTCCAACACTTACAAAGCGGATGACGCAAAATTCCTTAACGATGTTGCAACAACTGAAGATGCTAAAGTGTTTGTTTCCGACATGTCAACCAACCGTATTCATCTTCTGGAAAACGATAAATTCAGCATTTGGCTTGAAGACCCTGATCTTGAGTCCCCTAATGGTTTACTTGTCGAGGGTGATAACCTGATCCTTGGTGCATGGGGTGTGATGACTGATGGTTTCGGAACCGAGATCCCCGGTCACTTAAAATCCGTGTCGCTACAGGATAAATCTATCACCAGTCTTGGTGGCAGCCCTATCGGCAATATGGATGGTGTTGAGAGTGACGGACAAGGCGGCTACTACGTCACCGACTGGATGGCCGGAAAACTTTTGCAAATAAACAAAGCCGGTAATGCGAAGTTACTCATGGAATCAGAACAGGGAATGGCTGATCATGAAGTGCTACTTGAGAAAAACATGATCCTGTTACCGATGATGATGAACGATAAATTGCTGGCTTATAAAATTAATTAAGGAAACGGCGAACAAGTAAGACTTTCTCCACAAAACACGCCAAAAAGTCTCCAAGTGGTAGCAGATCCGCCCAAGCCAGTCATTCATGATACCACCCCGTCAGGCTACGCCTGCCACCCCTCCAGAGGAGGGGAATTTTTCATCGGGTGGTCAGTCGTTCCGTGCGTAAATAACTGGTTTGGTGGGTAGCATTCCTCGACTGCTTGCCTTCGTCATTCCTGCGCAAGCAGGGATCCAGGTGCTGATCGCAACTCATATAGACTAAAGTGCGTATTGACTATTGCTTGCCGTAGGTTTTAAATTTTTCCAGATTAATTTTCATCTCTTCATCATCCAGTAAAACAACTGCGCCAAGCTGTTTACTGATACAGTATTGCCTGGCTATGCTCTCTACTTGTTCAGCAAGTTTATAAGCCGATTCGATATTTTCCCCAAGCGCAATCATGCCGTGGTTTGCCAGCAAACAAGCATTTCTTCCCTGTAAAGCCTGGACTGCATTTTGTGACAGTGCCTCGGTGCCAAAGGTCGCGTATTCCGCACAACGAATTGAATCGCCGCCTGCTACAGCCACCATATAGTGAAACGCGGGAATATCCCGTCTTGTACACGCCAGCCCCGTTGCATAATCGGAATGCACATGCACGATTGCATTCACTTCCTCACGAGCCAAATAAATACCCTGATGGAAATGCCATTCACTGGAAGGTTGCAGATCACCTTTTACAACATTTCCCTGTAGATCCATTGCAACGACATCTGCTTCATTGAGCTGCTCATAGGGGACACCCGTAGGTGTAATTAGATAACCCTGTGAGGTTCGCGCACTAAGATTACCTGAAGTTCCCGAACTCAACCCTGATATATTGAATTCAATCGCTGTATCCATAATTTGCTTGCGTAGTTTTGAAGAATTCATCAAAACATTCTACCAAACCATCCGCTTAAACAGACTAATTAAAATCAGCCTATTCGATACCTGTATCCGTTTGCTATCAAAAGTGGGCGATCAGCCAATTGATTGACACCGATACTTTATTAGCCTTGATTCCGTTACCGGATAAAACGGTGGCTTGCACAACGCCACCGTGTAGCGGTTATATAAAGTTACGAAAAACCCTCGACTACTTTTTTACCATACCCATATCCGCTTGAGCAAGGTCAAAACGATCAAGGTTCATTACTTTGGTCCATGCATCAACAAAATCATCCACTAATTTCTTGCCTGATTTATCAAAGGCATAAACTTCTGCGACAGCACGCAATTCGGAATTTGAGCCAAAAACCAGATCAACCGGCGTAGCTGTCCATTTAAGTTTTCCTGTTTTGCGATCTTTGCCTTCATAAATACCATCAGCACCGGATGACTTCGTCCACTTTGTTGACATATTCAGCAAATTCAAAAAGAAATCATTACTCAAAGTACCTGGTCTATCGGTAAACACACCATGATTGCTTTGTCCGTTGTTTGCATTAAGTGTACGCATACCTCCAACAAGAGCTGTCATTTCAGGTACTGTCAACGTCAACAAGTCTGCTTTTTCCACCAGCATTTCTGCTGGATTACCATAGCTTCTATCTGTGTAGTAGTTACGGAAAGCATCCGCAGTTGGTTCCAGCCAGGCAAAAGATTTCACATCGGTTTGTTTTTGTGATGCGTCGGTACGACCTGGTGTGAAAGCAATCTCAACACTATGGTCTGCTTTCTTGGCCGCCTCTTCCACAGCCGCATTACCACCGATAACAATCACATCAGCAAGTGAAACTTTCTTCCCACCTGCAAGTGATTTATTAAAATCATCCCGAACCTTGCCTAAGGTTTGCAAAACTTTTGCCAATTCTTCCGGATTGTTTGCTTCCCAGTCCTTTTGTGGCGCCAGAGCAATACGAGCACCGTTAGCACCACCGCGCATATCGGAACCACGAAAGCTGGAAGCTGATGCCCATGCTGTTCTGACTAATTCAGGAATGCTTAATCCGGACTTAAGGATCACCGTTTCCAGTTTTTCAGCGTCATCATTACTGATTAACTTATGCTTGACAGGCGGAACCGGATCTTGCCAGATAAAAACTTCTTTCGGTATTTCTGAACCCACATAACGTGCGCGTGGCCCCATGTCTCGATGAGTTAATTTGAACCATGCCTTGGCAAAAGCAAGATCAAACTCTTTTGGGTTCTTTAAAAAACGTTTTGTAATTTCACGAAAACCAGGATCTTTCTTTAAAGCTATATCTGTTGTGAACATGATTGGTGCATGTCGTTTACCCTCGATGTGGGCATCCGGCACGAGGTTTGCCGCTGTATCATCCGTAGGTATCCATTGGGTTGCGCCGGCAGGACTCTTCGTTTGTTGCCAATCAAATCTCATCAGATTATCAAGAAAAAGCACAGACCAGGCAGTGGGTGTTGAGGTCCATGCGCCTTCAAGACCACTGGTCACAGTGTCTTCGGCATTACCCTTACCACACTTATTCTTCCAGCCGAAACCTTGCTCTTCGACAGCAGCAGCAGCAGGTTCTACACCGACACATTTACCTTTCCTGGCACCATGCGCTTTACCCAAGGTGTGCCCACCAGCAACTAAAGCGACAATTTCTTCATCGTTCATCGCCATACGGCCAAACGATAAACGCATATGTTGAGCAGCAGCGAGCGGGTCGTTATTACCACCTGGTCCTTCCGGATTCACATAGATTAAGCCCATCTGCACTGCCGCAAGCGGGTTTTCCAGTTTTCTATCTTTACCAAAACGTTTATCAGCTTCCAGCCATTTGGTTTCAGCTCCCCAATAAACAATATCAGCTTCCCATTCATCGACACGTCCACCGGCAAAACCAAGAGTTTCAAATCCCATTGATTCCAGTGCAACATTACCTGCAAGAATAATCAGGTCGCCCCAGGAAACATTACGACCATATTTTTGTTTGACCGGCCATAATATTCGGCGTGCTTTATCAAGGTTGGCATTATCCGGCCAACTGTTTTGTGGTTCGAAACGTGTCTGCCCACCATCGGCACCGCCACGACCGTCCATCGTGCGATAAGTACCGGCAGCGTGCCACGCCGATCTAATCATCAAACCGCCATAGTGACCCCAATCTGCAGGCCACCAATCCTGAGATGTCGTCAACGTTTTCTCAATATCCGCTTTTAGAGTCTTTAAATCAACACTACTAAAAGCCCTGGCATAATTAAAATCTTCTCCATAGGGATTAGACTCAGGATCATGCACCCGTAACTGTGCAAGATTTAGTTTTTCCGGCCACCAGTCTTCATTTGTCATTCCCGTGTCTTGAGCAACCGCAAGATTAATCCCCACGACCGAAGACAAAGTGATCGCTAATGCTGACAAAGTAATTAAAGGCATCGTTGCCTTAAATATTTTACGCATTGTTAATACCTCTTCCTTAATTTTTAGATACGATTAATGAATCCGCAGAAATCATGCCAATACCTGGAATGAGTCTAAATTATCATAACAATAATTTTAATAACAAATAGTTAGGGTTAGTACGCTGAGACAGCAAAGCAACTCATGCATGCCTGCTACACAAATTTATGCACAACTCTGGTTGTGAAATTAACATGAAAATGGTTGTTTAGAACCATTTCAAATGGTACAGCGTGCTGTTAATAAATTAGCCAAAAGTGTCTGCTTTCCCGGTAATCGTCACTCCTCAATAAATTTGCATATGATGCAAATGTTAAGTAATACTTTATTGTCGGTTTCAGAGCTTCCCTGGATTTGCTTCAGTAAGCGGTAGCGATTTTAGCATCGTCGGCGTGATGCATCTCCTGGATGTCGGGTCCAACGCTTCACATCACTGGCAGTAAAAAGCAGAGCGACGAAGAATGAGGAGCGGCACTTTTTGCTGTCTGGATGAATACTATTGCTGATCATTTATTAGCTTTGAAAGGCACTCAATGCTCGAAGCATCAGCTGAAAATACTATAACGGCGGGCTCGAAACCTCCAATCCGATTGAGACTGTCATTACTTGCAAGGATCGGTTATTCGGACATTCCCTAAACATTGAAACGGAAATGTATCACATCGCCGTCATGCACAATATATTCCTTGCCTTCCAGCCGCCACTTCCCGGCATCCTTCGCGCCCTGTTCCCCTTGATACTGAATAAAATCATCATAGGCAATCACTTCTGCTCTTATAAAACCTTTTTCAAAATCAGTATGAATCGCGGCTGCCGCTCGCGGGGCCGAGTCACCTTTATGCACGGTCCAGGCCCGCACTTCCTTTTCTCCTGCCGTGAAATAATTATGCAGATTCAAGAGCGCGTAGCCCGTGCGAATGATTCGATTAAGACCTGGCTCTTCAAGGCCGATCTCCCTCAGGAATTCCAACCTTGAACCATCATCCAGTTCAGCAATCTCGGATTCTATTGCAGCACAGACAGGAATCACTTCTGCATCTTCTGTTGCTGCGAGTGCTACAAGTTTTTCAATCCATGGATTACTGTTCACGCCTTCATCTTCAATATTTGCAATATAGAGTACAGGTTTTTGTGTCAGTAAATGCAGTGGATATAAATCTTCAACGTCTTGCGCGTTCAAGGTCATGGAACGTACCGGATTGCCTTGATCTACGTGAGCCATGACTTTTTCAAACAGGAGCTCATGTCTACGTGCAACTTTATCTCCACCCTTGGCAATCCTGGATACTTTTTGCAAAGCACGAACCAGACTTTCCAGATCCGCTAAACATAACTCGGTATTGATAACTTCAATATCTGCCAACGGATCCACTTTGCCGGAAACATGAATAATATTATCATCATCAAAACAACGCACCACTTGAGCCACCGCATGTGTTTCACGAATGTGTGCCAGAAATTTATTGCCCAAACCTTCCCCTTTTGATGCCCCTGCAACCAAACCGGCGATATCAACAAATTCCATTGTTGCCGGTAAGACTCGCTGGGGAGAAACGATCTCGGCCAGGCGATCCAGTCTATGATCAGATACCGGCACGACACCCATGTTTGGATCAATTGTACAAAAAGGATAGTTCTCGGCGTTGATGCCTGAATTTGTCAGCGCATTAAACAAGGTTGATTTACCTACATTGGGGAGACCCACAATGCCACATTTGAAACCCATAATATTATTCTTTGGTTTATCCCTTATTGCCACTTCTCTGATGTAAAGCATTCATTGCTTTCTGTATCTCACCCTTCAGTATCAAAGGCATAACATCCACTGATTCTTGAATCGCAATCTCGATTAATTGCAAATCTTCCTTACTCGGTTTCCCCAGTACATAAGGCGTTACTTTATCCTGACTGCCGGGATGACCGATGCCAATGCGTAATCGCACAAACGATTTATCTCCCATCCGGTCAATGATATCCCTGAGTCCGTTATGACCACCGTGACCACCGCCATTTTTCAGGCGGACAACCCCCGCATTGAGATCAAGTTCATCATGAACAATCAGAATTTCCTCGATAGAAAACTTATAAAAGCTGGCCATCGCCTGAACTGAGAACCCACTCCTGTTCATAAAGGTCATGGGTTTACAAAGCCAACAATCCATTTCTGTTGTTTGTACTCGACAAACTTCAGCACTGTATCCGGGTTCAGATTTGAAAGTAAGGGAATTTTTTTTTGCAAGAGAATCAAGGAACCAAAACCCGGCGTTGTGCCGGGTCCTGGAATGTTCAAAATCCGGATTACCCAAGCCCACGATTAATTTAAATACTGATGGCACGAAGGCGTGCCCCTAAAACGAAAGTGTCCTGACAGAAGAACTACTCGCCTGCATCAGCACCTTCATCAGGGTTTTCTGCTGCATCAGCTTCTGCAACACTGTCTTCAACCTCTTTCGCCACCTTGGGCAAATGGACAGTTGCAATTATCTGACCGGCATCACCACCGTGCATCAGAGCGACAATTTCAACACCCTTGGGCATCTCAAGATCGACAAGATGCGCACCCTCACCAAGATTAATCTCGGCCATGTCAACCTCAATATATTCAGGTAAATCTTTCGGTAAACAACTAATTTCCAGTTCGTTCATCACATGACTGATAACACCGCCCGTTTTGACACCAACACAAGTAATTTCATTGATAAAATGCAACGGTACACGCATGGTTAATTTCTCATTTTCATTGACACGCAGTAAATCCATATGCAGCACCGCCGGTCTGTACGGATGACGTTGCAAGTCCTTTAGCACGACTTTCTCTTTCACGTTACCCACCTGCAATGTCAGAACGTGAGAATAAAAAGCCTCGTTCTCAAGATGATGAAAAATTTCGTTATGACTGATCATGATCGACGCAGCCGCTTTCGCGGCCCCGTAAACAACAGCCGGAATTTTACCTTCACGACGCAGGCGGCGGCTCGCACCTTTACCCACATCCTCACGAGGTTCAGCAATTAGTTCAAATGACTCCATTAATACCGCTCCTGCACCTTATCAGTGAATAACAAATCATATTTTGCGACCAAAATACAACATAAATGCTTACTAGAATGGCAGAACTCAGCCGACAGCACACCGCAAAAACCCGGAATAATCCGGATTTTGCGGACAGCGCAGTATATAGAGAAATCAGTGATATTCAATATCTACGTAGATCTCAAGAGGGTAGAAACGCACAGCCAATTAATCAACAAACATGCTGCTCAGTGACTCACTTTCGCTCACACGCCTGACACTTTCCGCCAGCATTGTTGCAACGCTGAGTTGTCGAATGTGATCGCAAATCGCCGCATCCGCTCTTAGGGGAATCGTATCCGTCACAACCACTTCATCCAGCTCTGAGTTCTCGATATTTTTTATCGCATTACCGGAAAGAACCGGATGTGTACAGTAAGCAACGACTTTACTGGCACCATGTTTTTTCAGTGCACTCGCCGCATTACACAAGGTCCCCGCAGTGTCCACCAGATCATCAACCATAACGCATTCACGACCGTCAACATCACCAATGATATTCATGACTTCGGATTCATTAGGGTTTGGACGTCTTTTGTCAATGATGGCCAAGTCAGTGTCATCCAGTCGTTTCGCCAGGGCTCGTGCACGAACCACTCCGCCAACATCAGGAGATACCACCACCAGATTAGGGTATTTGCGTTTCCAGATATCGCCCAGCAACACAGGCGAGGCATAAACATTATCGAGAGGCATATCAAAAAAACCCTGAATCTGGTCGGCATGCAAGTCAACTGTTAATACGCCATCGACCTTGACTGAGGCGATCATGTTAGCAACGACTTTCGCAGTTATCGGAACACGCGCCGAACGGCTCCTGCGATCCTGGCGTGCATAACCCATATAAGGAATCACGGCAGTAATACGTGCTGCGGATGCGCGATGCACCGCGTCGGCCATGACCATTAACTCCATCAAATTGTCATTCGCTGGTGAACAGACAGACTGTATAATATAAACGTCTCTGCCGCGGACATTTTCTCCAATCTCAACCGCGACTTCACCATCGCTGAACCGGCCTACATTTATCTTGCCCAATGGCAAATTCAAATACGCGGCGATATCCACTGCCAGTCCGGGACAAGCATTCCCCGCAAATACCATCACATTGGTTAATGGCATAACAACCTCAAATAGTGGTCAATAAAAATGGCTGGGGCGCCAGGATTTGAACCTGGGAATGCTGGGATCAAAACCCAGTGCCTTAACCGCTTGGCCACGCCCCAAAAGTCTTTTACCGCTCACATTCATACCCAGTCAACAGTAGTTATCTTAACGTTTTTCCCGCACCGTGTTTTCTTGTTCAAGACGTGTTTGCAGAGGTGAACGATTCAACCCTTTAGCCACGAATCCTTCCCACCCCCAAGGCAACCTGTCATAAACAGATTCCGCCTGCTGCTGCTTATCAAAGCCAGCGAAAACACAGGCTCCTGTACCAGTCATTTTGGCTACTGCAAATTGGCCCAACCAATCGAGTGCTTCCGTGACTTCCTGATACAACCCTTTCACCACAGACTCACAATCGTTGTGACCGCCATTCCCCTGAAAGTCGCATATTCTGATAGCAGGCGTATTGCGTGTCAAATCAGGAGAATCAAATACTTCCGTCGTCACGACACGACAATCCGGCTTCACAACAAGATACCAGGGTTCCTGAAGTTCAATCGGCGTTAATTGCTCTCCGACACCTTCCGCCCATGCCGCCTGACCACGTACAAAAACAGGGACATCGGCACCAAGTTGCAAGCCAATAGCGGCCAATTTGTCGGCACTGAATTCAAGCCCCCAAAGATGATTCAATGCAACCAGCGTTGTTGCTGCATCCGAACTTCCACCACCAAGGCCTGCGCCTGCAGGGAGTCTTTTCTCCAGGCCAATATCCGCACCTGAACGTATACCCGCTTCTTGCTGCAAGGCTCTCGCTGCACGGATAATCAAATTATCCGCTTCGACAACTTCATCCCAATTCGACTGACAGGAAATTATTCCGTCGTCCCGGATTTCAAAATCCAGTGAATCGCTCAAGTCAATAAACTGAAAAACGGTTTGTAACAGATGATAACCATCATCTCGCTGTCCTGTGACATGAAGTATTAAATTCAGTTTTGCGGGAGCGGGCCAAAGACGACTTGTCCCGCCACAACCAGTCATGGCTTCACATCCCAGGCCTGGATGATTAACTTTAGTTTGCAATGATCACTGTGCATGAAGATCTTGTCCGGTAGAGCAACACCATCTACATCCGTATAACGTTTAATACTGATTTGCCAGTCATCTTGTTGCATCTGCGAAACTCGTCCATGTTTATCGAATTGCCGATTGCTTATCTGCGTCCCTGGCTCAGGCAAGCCCCGAACCCAGTATCTGAAACCGCTCATGGGAACATGCCAACCGACTGACTGACTCAACAAACCCGCAGCGTCATCCGCATGTAATATTTCATTTTGGGGAGTGAACAAATAGACACCATCGTCTCCTCCTCTCAGCACATAGGCTCCCTGCCCCAATGGTGGGATAAAACGCATCAGATAGTGCTGATCGTCCTGTGTCCAGTGAAATGTCACTGTGCCGTTTTCTTTTTCGCCGGTAACAGAAAGTCGGCCATACAATTTCCAATGCTTCACCTTCTCACGCTGATTTTGTTGCACAATATCGTTTTCACTTTGCGGGCGAAAGGCAATTTCAGAACAGCCGACAAGAAATACCAGCAGAATTAAACAATACTTTTTTTTCACGGATTAAGGCGATTGATTACCTTGCGTAACCTATCATCATCAGGTGTTTGCTCCAGCGCAGTATCCCACACCTCTTGTGCCGCTTCTTTATCGCCTCTAACCCAAAGAACTTCTCCAAGATGTGCCGCAATTTCCGGATCATTTCTTGCCGCCAGTGCCTTGTCCAGAAATTCTATGGCTTCATCCAAACGACCTTGTCGATACAAAACCCAACCCATACTGTCCAGGATGTAAAAATCATTCGGACTGATTTCCAGCGCCTGCCTGATATATTCATGGGCTTCATCATAACGACTCGTCCTGTCGGCAAGTGTATAACCCAGGGCATTTAGTGCTCGTGCGTTTTTGGGATCTTCTGCAAGGATCGCCCGAAGATCTCTCTCCAATATATCCAGACGATCCATTTTTTCAGCCAGCATCGCTCTGGAATAGAGCAAATCTGCATCATACTCGTCCTGTAGCGCTTTATCATAAATCACCAGCGCATCCTCATAGCGCCTGGCGTTGGACAACATCTCCGCTTCCACCTGTACCAAAATATTTATTTCCTGATCATTTCGCGTTTTGATACCGGACAGATGTGTACGTGCCTCTTCAAGTTTATTCTGCTTTCCCAACAGTACGCCTACACGCATTTGCGCATCAAAATAATTATTGCCACTTGATACGCCCTGATACCAGTCTCCAGCTTTCTGAAAATCAGATTTTTCTTCGGCGATCCTTCCCAGATAATAACCTGCGTCATCCGCATGACCCTGTGTTTCAGACAGGCGAATGAAATAACTTTCAGCATCATCCAGTTTGTTTTGCTGTAAACATAACAAACCCAGAGAGAGCAACACATTAGAATTTTTCGGATCCTGTGCGGTGAGTATTTCGAATTGTTCTCGCGCATCTCCAAAACGTTCAAGATCAGTTAAAAATCGAGCATAAAAAATACGCAGATTAAAATTATCCTCGTCTTCCCTTAATAGATTCTGCAACCACAACAGTGCTTCATTTTCATGACCTTGCCGGTTCAATACCGCCACATAGGCCATGGCGGCGTTTTCATTTTCAGGCATCAACAACAATACTCGCTCAAGGACTTCACGCGCTCTGGTGAGTTCAGCTAATCGGGTCAAAACCTGCGCATAAGCAAATAAAACATCCGGATTATCCCGCTCGCCGACGATTAACTCTTCCAGTATCGCCTTAACGTTCACCCTGTCTTTTTCCCGACCAAGAAGATTCGCGACCATCCAGAGTTGCTGACTCAGGCTTGTTCCCTGTCCACTCGATTTGAGTACAATCCCGAGATGCTCCAACGCCTTATCCGTCTCGTCCTGCCTAACCGCTATTACCGCCAAAACCTGATGTGCATCAGAATTGTCAGGATCAATTTCTATCCATAGCCGGGCCGCCTCTTTCGCAGCAGTATCATCGCGTGCGTAGACAGCAACACGAGTCGCTCTTCCAGCAAGTTCCGGATCGCGGGTTAAATATGCCAGCTCAAGATAATTGCTAACCGAGATATCAAGCTGATTTCTCTGTCCAGCTATCTCGGCCACCAATATCCTGTAGAGAATATCTTCGGTCAATTCCATCCCGGGGCGGACCAGTGCTGACTTCTGCGTTATCTCCCTTGCGTTTACCTGCTCACCTTTCTGCGTCTGCGGGACCTGTTCAGACGCCGTGTTCACTTCCTCCAATTGATCAAAAACCTGATTCGGAGTCATGGTACAGGCACTGAACAGTAATACCGCAACAGCCAGTAAACCGTAAGACACAGTGCCTGCGAAACGAGCTTGTATTGTGTAAAACCTATTATGCATAGAAAAGTTTGCCAACCTGACTTGACTCTCCAACCCCGGACTTCAACTGAAAGTATAATATCTCCGCTGTATTCTAAAGAGACTCGGCATTACGGGTAATTGTTCCATTCAACTCCGTCCCGCTTCACAACCAGGACAGGCAGTTTGCACCACTGCCATTATGCCCTTATTTTCAAGGGCGGCAACTCAGGGTGAAAATCCGAATTCAATACTCAAACTATCTGAAATAAGGATGTCGGCAAGACGAAATGGTTTGGACATCTGACCTTTTGCTCTTGTTTTCCGTAACTTCATCACTCAGAATTGACAGAGGCTACGTTAGTAAACGCTTGATATTTATAACATGACTATTCTGGCTTTTGGTATAAATCACACCACTGCTCCGCTTGATCTTCGAGAAAAGGTCATCTTCGGCAGCGACGACATGCCTGAAGCATTGGGTGAGCTGACTCACCAGCAGGGAGTCAATGAAGCGGCCATATTATCAACATGCAATCGAACCGAGGTTTATTGCAGCCTGGAAAAAACCATAAATACCCTCTCCATCAAAGCACCCATCAACTGGTTGTCCAACTACCATGGTCTGCAACAGGAGCAACTGGCTCCTTTTCTCTACACGCATCCCGACGCACATGCGGTTAAGCATATGCTGCGCGTTGCCAGTGGACTGGATTCCATGGTGCTTGGCGAGCCACAGGTATTGGGACAGCTAAAGTCATCATACCAGGCGGGACTCAAGATCGGCAGCATCGGTAAATTATTGGGTCGACTTTTCCAGCACTCATTCAAGGTTGCCAAAGAAATAAGAAGCACAACAACCATCGGCAGCCATCCCGTTTCTGTTGTGTTTGCCGCAATCAGACTCGCACAACAAATTTTTGGTGATCTGTCCGGGAAAACTGCCTTGTTAATCGGCGCCGGAGACACCATCGGACTCACTGCCAAACATTTTCATGAAAACGGGCTTTCGCGCATGATCATCGCCAATAGAACGTTTGAACGTTCACAACATTTGGCTGGCGAATATTCAGCATATGCCATCACGCTCGGTAATATCCCAAAACATCTGGCGGAAGCCGACATCGTCATTTCATCCACGGCGAGCCAGTTACCCATATTAGGTAAAGGTACTTTCGAAAGTGCCATTAAGGCACGCAAACATCGACCCATGTTTGTAGTTGATATCGCCGTTCCGCGTGATATTGAGCCGGAAGTGGGCGATTTGGATGATGTCTATCTATATACCGTTGACGATCTGAAGAATGTCATCCAGGATAATTTACGCAGTCGTCAAAAAGCAGCGCTACAGGCCGAAGAGATTATTGACGCACAAGTAACACATTTCATGGACTGGTTAAACTCGCTGGATGCGGTTGCAACCATACGTGCGATACGCGACCAGGCACAATCAATACAGAAAGAAGTGTTGATACTGGCACAAAAAGAACTGCAAAAAGGGACAGATCCTGAACAGATACTACAGGACGTCACCCGCACCCTGAGCAATAAATTAATTCATTCTCCGAGCAGTCGGTTACGTGCCGCCGGAGCGGAAGGGAGGAGTGATTTGCTCTCTGCCGCTTATGAACTCTTCGATCTGGATAATGATCACTCCACACAAGATCCGAAAAAATAGTCCGCCCGGACTACCCAATTTTCTTTTCTGATTTTTAATCCGTCTGACCCTAAACTTTATTATTTTTTGTCGTATTAACGATTAATTTAAATTACATGAAACAAAGTCTACTGAACAAACTGGATAACCTGAGCGAGCGCCTGCAGGAACTGGAAGCGTTATTGTCCGATCCTGGCACTATTAATGATCAAAATAAATTTCGCGAATATGCCAGGGAACATGCCGATATAAAACCGGTCGTCACAAACTTTGAACATTATAAAAATACACTGGAGACCATCGCTTCCGCAAAAGAAATGATGCATGACGGCGATAAAGAAATTCGTGAATTCGCGCACGAAGAACTCAAACTCGCTGAAGAAAAAAATGAGGTGCTGGAAAATGAATTACAAATACTGTTACTTCCCAAAGATCCAGCGGATGACAGCAACATCTTCCTTGAAATCAGGGCCGGCACAGGCGGCGAAGAAGCGGCTTTGTTCTCGGCGGCATTATTAAAGATGTATACCCGCTATGCCGAACTCCGCAACTGGCAGGTTGAAATCATGACTCAAACCCTGAGTGATCTCAGCGGCTATAAAGAAGTGATCATACGGATTATCGGAGACGGCGCCTATTCAAGAATGAAATTTGAATCAGGCGCACATCGTGTACAGCGCGTGCCGGAAACAGAATCTCAGGGGCGCATTCATACTTCGGCATGCACGGTAGCCATTCTGCCGGAAGTCGCCGAAGTCGGCGAAACCGAGATCAGTGCCGCCGATTTACGAATAGACACATTTCGCGCTTCCGGTGCCGGCGGTCAACACGTAAATAAAACTGATTCCGCCATTCGACTGACGCATCTTCCCACGGGTGTCGTCGTTGAATGTCAGGATGAACGTTCGCAACACAAAAACAAGGCCCGTGCCATGTCATTATTACAGGCGAAACTGACCGCAACAGCACGGGAAAAACAAACTGCACAACAAGCGACAGAACGCAAAAATCTTGTCGGCAGCGGTGATCGCTCGGAAAGAATACGGACTTATAACTTTCCTCAGGGACGGATAACGGATCACCGTATTAATCTGACTTTATATCGATTGGACGAATTCCTTGAAGGTGCTATCGATATGATCATTGATCCTTTAATCAGCGAATATCAAGCGGATCAACTAGCCGCGCTGGCCGAATAACAGGCGTTTAAACCGGGGAACTTCTGACCGACCGATGGTGACCGTCGCCGAACTATTGCGAAAAGCGGAACAAAGTATAAATTGTTCCGCTGGTTCGCGACTGGATGCAGAAATATTACTTTGTCATGTTATGCAAACGAGTCGCCCGAAAATTTATTCTCACCCGGAGAAAACGGTCTCTGATGATAAAACAATGTTGTTTCAATCCCTGCTCAAGCAACGCCTGCAAGGTCGCCCCATCGCTCATCTCACCGGTGAGAAAGAATTCTGGTCGCTGGAGTTGGCCATAAACGAAGACACGCTGATCCCCAGACCTGAAACAGAGCTATTGGTGGAAACGGCACTGCAGAAAATTCCCGTGGACGAAGAACTGAACATCCTCGATCTCGGCACTGGCAGTGGTGCCGTCGCTATCGCTATCGCCTCCGAACGACCGCGCTGTCATCTCATCGGTACAGATATCAATAAAAACGCCCTGACAACGGCAAAACAAAATGCTGCAACACATTGCCTGAAGAATATCCAGTTTTATCACAGCGACTGGTACCGGAACATTCCCCCACAAAACCTTGATTTAATTGTCAGCAATCCTCCCTACATAAAACAGGGTGACAAACACTTAACGCAGGGAGATGTACGATTTGAATCAAGACTCGCCCTGGTTGCAGGATCAGACGGCATGCAGGCGATTAATATCATTATTGAACATGCCGGTGCCTGGCTCGCCGATGCAGCGAGTCTGTTTATCGAACACGGCCGGGATCAAAAAACACGGGTTCAGGAAACATTCAGGAAACATCGCTTCAAGCAGATTAAAACATTCCAGGATATAGCCGGGCATGACCGGGTGACCTCGGGCCGGACAGGAAAATAAGCACCGATGGATAACGATAAATTATTACGCTACAGCAGGCAAATGATGCTCCCTGAAATAGACGCGGCAGGTCAGCAAAAACTGGAAGATGCGCACGTTCTGATTATAGGTCTGGGGGGGCTTGGATCTTCCGCATCCATTTATCTGGCCGCCGCCGGTGTCGGTCATCTGGTGCTGGTCGATTTCGATACAGTTGATATCTCCAACCTGCAAAGACAAATAGTCCACGCAAGCAAGGATATCGGTCGGCTCAAGGTAGACTCAGCCAGGGAACATTTGCTTGCGCTTAATCCTGAAATCAATATTACAGGCATTCATCACAAGCTCGACGATGCAGCACTGGAGGAACAGGTTAAAGCAGCCACGGTGGTTGTCGATTGCAGTGATAATTTCCAGACACGATTCGCGATTAACGCCGCCTGTGTCAGACATAAAACACCTTTAGTCTCGGGCGCGGCGATCCGCTTCGAAGCACAGGTAAGTGTTTTCAACAGCCGACACCCAAACTCACCCTGTTACCGTTGCCTGTATGGTGATGCGGCGGAAACCGGGCAAAACTGCATGACGAACGGCGTCATTTCTCCGCTACTCGGCATTATCGGCAGTATACAGGCATGTGAAACCATGAAGATTATCATGCATCTTGGTGCAACATTGGAAGGCAGACTGTTACTCGTGGATGTCATGCACATGGAATGGCACACTGCAATACTCAATAAAGATCCGGCCTGTCCGGTTTGCAGGCATCAGCCATCCTGAGCCAGTCCCAACAAGCGGGACCAGACGAGCAAAACAAAAGCGGACGACAACCCATACCACCGCACCGCTGCCTATAAATGAGTGCTGGAAACTGCCACCGCCTCCGCCTGAAAAAGTCAGCCAACGAGGCGCTGTCGGCGCAGACCGCGCCGCCACCGCGCACCGGGTCAACCGTTCCATGACCGAATGTGTCGCGCACGTTGCCGCATACAGTTTCGCGGGCATCATCAGGATGATTCTGCCCGGTCAACAGCACCGAATCAGAGGCGGTCTCGACGTTCACAAAGACTGCCGGTTTGCAGCGCTCAATCGGTTGCACGAAAAACCGGCGGATGGGTAAATCAAATACAACAGCATATGCCCCCCACAAAGGGCCGGAATTGTTCACGACCGGTACAGTACATAATCAATCACAACAAAGAAGTGCGATGTGTGGTGTGGGTCACGATATTATGTATTTAATACTACGCAGGGTAATGGTACATTGATGGAATCGCAATCTGGATGATGACAGAGAGAAACTTGACATATGTTGACAAAACGACCTGGACTTAACGCACCACGCACCACGCACCACAATCACTAGTGCAGACCGTTCTAGTGCAGACCGTTCTAGTGCAGACCGTTCTAGTGCAGACCGTTGGTCCATCGCGCACAAATTCAACATTGCCATGACCGAATGCAAAACACACGTGGCTGCGGATAGGTTCAGCACCCAAAACAACATGACCCATTCCTCTCCCCGGAGAAGTGCCCCGAACCCACCTAACAAACTCCCCTCCTTTACAAGGAGGGGAGCCCCGCAGGGGCGGGGTGGTCGCTTTTGGCGCGGGATGACGGCAGTCATGGCCGCCGTTGCCCTGCTGGCGGGATTGTCTAGCCCGGTGGCACGGGCGCAAACCGGTGGCTGGGGCGCCTGGAGTACCGCCAATATCACCGACAAGAACCAGACGCGCACCTGTAATGCCGGGGCGGGCAACACGTGTACCAATGCCTACGGTGGCGGCACCACCAACCACGGCGGCACCGAGACCCGTCCGAGTCAGACCTTTTGGAATAACTATCTCGTCAACGGCCCGGCCGGGCATACCAATGCGACGGATTACCTTAGTAGTGACATCACAAGCGTGACACTCACCCGCAACAACGGCGATGGTCGGCTGCAATTAACGCTCCTTATAACCACCGCCTTCCAGAGCGATTTTCCTACCCCTCCAGTCATCACAACCGGGCAGGCGACCCCGATTAACGGAACACTGTTCGTAACAGGCTTTGGCCGCGAGATAGTCCTGAGGGCCCGTCCGAACCTTGATTCATGGACCGCTATCCCTGGGCCGGGCATGGTGTATTACCGACCGTCCGCCAACAACGCGGTGGTCCTGGTGGACAGTTTATGTACCGCCAGCGGTGATTTAAGGGTGCGCTCGGGGACCACGACCGACACCGAATACACCGCAGAATCCGGCTCATCGCTGTGCAATATCAGTGCGAATGCCCCGACCAAACAGGCCATCGGTGAACTGAGTGCGACCGACGACTATCTTTATGCTGCGATGCCCGCGACATTGGGTGCCATCCGGGACAATACCCCCAACACTCCGGTCAGGGTCGGTGATGTCTTGACCGCCGGTGCGCTGAGCCATCCCACGTTGACCGTCAATACCCGTGCCCGGCAATGGCAACGCTGTGCCACTCAGGACTGTAGCGGCGCAACAGATATCAGCGCGAATGGCACGGCGGCGAGCTACACGGTGCAAGCGGCGGACCCGGGCAACTGGCTGCGGGTGCGGGTCACTCAGGGCGGGGATTTCAACGACACCCGGTTCTCCAATAGCGTACAGGTTGACCGTCGCGGTGTGCTCGGTCCCATCACTGGCATTGCTACAGCAGGCGGCACGCTGACAGCGGGCGCGGTCACCGACGCGGACGCCTCACCGAATACAGATGTCGGCACCATTACCCATGAATGGCAGACAGCGACCGCCTCGGCGGGGCCGTTTAGCGCCGCACCGGGGACCAATAATACCGCCACCTACACCATTGCATCAGACGCATCACAGTTAGGCGTGTGGTTGCGCGTGATGGCGAGCTATCCGAATGCGGGGGGCGATAGCCTGACGTCCGACCCGGTATCGGTCGCGGGTGTGCGGGTGTCGCCGACCGCGCTGAATGTGACCGAGGGCAGCAGCACCGGCTATAGGCTGGTGCTGGGCAGCCGACCGACGGTGGCGGTGACGATTAGCGTGAGCAGTAACAATGCCGCGGTGACCGTGAGCCCCGCGACCCTGACCTTTAGCACAATCAACTGGAATGCCGTCCAAACCGTGAGCGTGACGGGTGCTGCGGACGCGAATGCGACCAGCGAACGCGGCGTACAACTGACCCATGCGGTGAGCGGCGGTGATGCGAACTATACTGCGCTGACCCCGCCCGCCGTGACCGTGAATGTCGCGGATAGTGCTGCCAGCGTGATCGTCAGTACGACCACGCTGGCGGTCAGTGAAGGCGGCACCGGCGAGTATATGCTGCGCTTGAATACCTCACCGACGCACGCGGTGACGATTAGCGTGAGCAGTAACAATTCGGCTGTCACCGCAACCGCATCGCTGACCTTTGACAGGAATAACTGGAATCAGGCGCAGACGGTGACGGTGATGGGTGCCGAGGACAATAACAGGACCAGCGAGAGCGGTGTACAACTGATCCATGCGGTGAGCAGCAGCGATACGCGCTATGCCGCGGTGAACCCGCCCGCCGTGACCGTGAATGTCACGGATAACGCCGCGCCGGACGTGACCGTGAGTACGACCGCGCTGGCGGTCCTGGAAGGCGAGACCGGCGAGTATACGCTGCGCTTGAATAACCGACCGACGCACGCTGTGACGATTAGCGTGACCAGTGACAATGCTGCGGTGACCGCAACCTCACCACTGACTTTTACCACAATCAATTGGAATGCATCCCAAACGGTGAGCGTGACGACTGTTGAGGACGCGAATACGACCAGCGAAAGCGTGCAACTGACCCATGCGCTGAGCAGCAGCGATACGGGTTATGCCGCGGTGAACCCGCCCGCCGTGACCGTGCGTGTCAGGGATAACGACGCGGTGGGTTTCGTCGTGAGTCCGCCCGTGCTGGTGCTCAATGAGGGCGGGACCGTCGAGTTTACGGTGAGGTTGACGACCCAACTGCTGTCGGCAGGCGGAGTTCTGCTATCACTCGACAATAACGATTCTGCGACCGTGAGTCCGGGGGACCTGCTCTTTACCCCCACCAACTGGGACATGCTGCGGACGGTGACGGTGACCGCTGTTGAGGATGACGATGCAGATGATGAGACGGTGAGGCTGCGATTACAATTATTTGGTGCATCCCCGGCTACGCATCCCGTAACCATCACCATAACAGATAACGATACGGCGGGTTTTACACTGAGTTCGACCTCGTTGACCGTGACTGAGGGACTAACGGCGACCTATAGCATCCGGCTGGGGACCCGACCGTCGGCGACCGTGAGCATTCTGCCGCAAACGTTCAATGCCGATGTGGCGACGGTGAGTCCGGCGACCCCGTCCAGCCTGGACTTCACCACGAGCAACTGGAACATGCCGCAGACGGTGACGGTAATGGCTATTGAGGACGCTGATACAAACCACGAGAGCGTGCAACTGACCCATGCGGTGCGCAGCAGCGATGCGACCTATGCCGCGCTGACCCCGCCCGCCGTGACCGTGGGTGTCACGGATAACGACACGCCGGGCGTGACCGTGAGTCCGAACGTGCTGGCGGTCAATGAGGGGGAGACCGGCGAGTATCGCTTAAGCCTGTCTACCCTGCCGACGGCGCCGGTGACGATTGCCGTGAGCAATCCCGATGCCAGTGCGGTGACCCTTAGTGCCACCTCACTGACGTTTACCACAGACAACTGGAACAGTGTCCAGATGGTGACCGTGAGTGGTGTTGAAGACACGGATGCGAACAACGAGACCGTGCAACTCACGCATACAGCGACCAGTACCGACCCTGGCTATGCAGGGGCTGCCGTGACGATAAGTGCGGTGGCAGTGACGGTGGATGATGATGAGACGGCGGGCGTGACCGTGAGCCCGACCACGCTGGCGGTCGACGAAGGCGGCAATGGCACCTATACACTGGCGTTGACCAAGCGACCGACCGTGCCGGTGACGCTTAACGTGAGCAATCCCGATACCACTGCAGTGACCCTCAGTGCCACCTCACTGACATTTACCACAGACAACTGGAACAGTGTCCAGACAGTGACCGTGAGTGGTGTTGAAGACACAGATGCGGACCACGAGACCGTGCAACTCACGCATACGGCGACAAGCACAGATGCCGACTATGCCAGTGGCGTGACGATAGACTCCGTCGCTGTGACCTTGAATGATAACGACACGCCTGGCGTGACCGTGAGTACCACGACGCTAACAGTCAATGAGCGTGGTGGGACTGGCATGTATACACTGCGCCTGAATACCCCACCGACGGAGGCAGTGACGATTAGCGTGACCCATTCCAATGCCGCTGCTGTGACGGTGAGTCCCACCTCACTGATGTTTGGCACCACCGACTGGAATACCGCCAAAACCATCACCGTGACGGGAGTGGAAGACGCTGATACAGACGACGAGACCGTGCAACTCACGCATACGGTGACCAGTACCGACACCACCTATCGTACCGTCACGGCGGCCACCGTAACCGTGACGGTGACGGAGACAGCGGCGGTGAGTCTTGATGTCGATGGCAGCGGTGGTAATCCTAACCAGAGTGACGGCCTCTTGCTGGGCCGCTACCTGTTTGGTATTCGTGATGCGACGGGCTTGCTTGATACGATTCCGGGGAGTCCCTCGTTCAATGCGGTCACGGCGAATATTGCGGGAGCTTTCGCCAGCGGTCGTCTTGACGTGGATGGCAGCGGCGGTGATCCCAACCAGAGTGACGGTCTCTTGCTGGGCCGCTACCTGTTTGGTATTCGCGACACGGCGGGCTTGCTTGATACCATTCCGGGCAATCCCTCGTTCAATGCGGTCAGGACGAATATCGAGGCACTCTTGCGGTAGTGGCTGCATGGACAGCATAGACGCTCACTGCACAGGCTTTTCTTGCCACTTGTGCATGGCTAAACTCGGGAAAGCTGAGGCACAGGCACTAACAACCCCCTCCCCCCTGCGGGGTACTTGTAGTGGTCTAATAAATCCGTACCAGTTGCCAGGTGATACTATTTATCATCGGAGAGGTACGAAGAATGCGAAAACGAAGACATTTCACACCGGAATTCAAACAGGAAGCATCCAGTTTGGTATTAGACCAGGGCTACAGCATCACTGACGCCTGTATTGCGGTGGGGGTAGGAGCTACAGCGATGCGTCGTTGGGTTGAGCAGTTGACGAACGAACGGCAAGGGCAAACGCCAGTTGGGAGTAAAGCTCTCACAGGGGAGCAGCAACGGATACAAGAACTGGAAGCACATAATCAGCGGCTAGAACGGGAGAAAGACATTCTAAAAAAGGCTACCGCGCTCTTAATGTCGGACTCGATGAGGTCGTTATGATGGTCGAGCAGTTAAGAGCGCATTATCGTCAAAGTGAATTACTGCGTGTCTTTGACGTTTCTCGTGGCAGTGTTGACTATCGGCGTCAGTCGGCAAAGCAAGTGGAGCCCGAACGGGAACGCTTGAAGTGCTTGGCCGTTGCCATTCATTTTGCCAGCCGTAGCGCCGCCGGGAGCCGGACAATATCGGGTATGCTGAAACAGCAAGGCGAGTCAGTAGGCCGTTACAAGGCACGTAGCCTGATGAAGGAAGCGGGCTTAGTGAGCAAACAACAAAAGCAACATCGTTATAAGGTGGCTGATAAGCCTGCTCAGGTGGCACAGAACCACTTGAATCGTGAATTCACAGTTTACCACCCCAACCAGGTTTGGTGTGGTGATGTGACCTGCGTCTGGGCCGGGACACGCTGGTTATATTTAGCTTTGGTCATTGATTTGTATGCCCGGCGTATTGTGGGGTGGGCCTGTTCCACAAGCCCGGACCCAGAATTAACGATGCACGCTTTGCGTATCGCCTATGAGTCCAGGGGTAAACCAAAAGGAGTGATGTATCACTCCGACCAGGGTTGCCATTACACCAGTAAGGCATTTCAACAACAGCTTTGGCGTTATCAAATTAAGCAGAGTATGAGTCGTCGCGGCAACTGTTGGGATAATGCCCCGATGGAACGCTGCTTTAGGAGCTTTAAATCTGAATGGATGCCGAAGACTTTTTATACATCTTATGAACAAGCTGAAAAAGATATTATGCAATACATCAAACACTACAACGGCTATCGGGGGCATAGTTATATTAATTATCTAACGCCTGTTGAAGCTGAGAAATAAATTGCATATTATGAACAAGCTGAAAAAGATATTATGCAATACATCAAACACTACAACGGCTATCGGGGGCATAGTTATATTAATTATCTAACGCCTGTTGAAGCTGAGAAATAAATTGCATAAAAAAACTTATCGAGGTGTACGGATATACTGGACCACTACAGGAGGGGAGTTAGTTAGGGGTGGGGTGGTTGTTTTTCAAGCGCCGCTCTCCTTACGCCACTACAACCCCGTCATTCCCCGCACTTGCCGACGTTCCCTGAGCTTGCCGAAGGGAATCCACAAAAGCCACCACAGGAAACGCCGAACCCCGGGATCCTCAAGCTCCGGCTTGCGCATAATCCAAACTTTAACCAGACCCACCCCCTCCCTCCTACGGGGTACTCCCCCTTATCAGGGGGAGAGCTTTTGGCGCGGGATGACGGCAGTCATGGCCGCCGTTGCCCTGCTGGCGGCATTGTCTAGCCCGGCGGCACGGGCGCAAACCGATGACTGGGGCGAATGGAGTACGGGCAATATCACCGACAAGAACCAGACGCGCACCTGTAATGCCGGGACGGGCAATACTTGTATGAATGCCTACGGTGGCGGCACCACCAACCACGGCGGCACCGAGATCCGTCCGAGTGAGACCTTTTGGAATAACTATTTCGTCAATGGCCCGGCCGGGCATACCAATGCGACAGAGTTTCGTTTTGGTGACCGTAGTAGTGACATCACAAGCGTGACACTCACCCGCGACAATAGCAATGGTCGGCTGCAATTAGCGGCCATTGGACTCAACTTCAGCAATGACCCGTTCCAGCGCCCTCCAGTCATCACAACCGGACAGGCGACCCCGAGTAGCGGAACACTGTTCGTAACAGACGCCGGCTTCAATATAACCCTGAAGCCCCGTCCGAACCTCAGATGGACGCCCATTCCGGGGGCGGGCGTGGTGTTTTATCGACCGTCCGCCAACAATGGGGTAGTCTTATTGGACACTTTATGTACCGCCAGCGGTGATTTAAGGGTGCGCTCGGGGCCAACCAGCGACACCGAACACACCGTACAAGCCAGCTCTCTGTTGTGCAATGGCGGGGTGAGTGCCTCGGCCATCACCAAACAGGCCATCGGTGAGCTGAGTGCCACCGACAACTATATTTATGATGGCTGGGGCGCCTGGAGTGCGGCCAATATCACCGACCAGAACCAGACGCGCACCTGTAATGCCGGGACGGGCAACAGTTGTACCAATGCCTACGGTGGCGGCACCACCAACCACGGAGGCACCGAGACCCGTCCGAGTCAGACCTTTTGGAATAACTATCTCGTCAACGGCCCGTCCGGGCATACCGATGCGACGCAGATAAACGGTAATGACATCACTGGCGTGACACTCTCCCGTAACACTGACAATGGTCAGTTGCAATTGTCTGCGGTCACTACCTCCAGCGGCACAACCGCTGTTAATCCGGTGGCAACCATCACCACCGGGCAGGCGACCCCAAGTACCGGAACACTGTTCGCAACACCCTCCTTCAACATAGCCCTGAAGACTCGTCCGAACCTCTCATGGACACCCATCCCGGGGGCGGGCGTGGTGTTTTATCGACCGTCCGCCAACAATGGGGTAGTCTTATTGGACACTTTATGTACCGCCAGCGGTGATTTAAGGGTACGCTCGGGGCAAACCAACGACACCGAACACACCGCACAAGCCAACTCGTCGCTGTGCAATGTCGGGGCAAGTGCTGCAGCCATCACCAAACAGACCATCGGTGAGCTGAGTGCCACCGACAACTATATTTATGATGTCTGGGGTGCCTGGAGTACGGCCAATATCACCGACAAAAACCAGACGCGCACCTGTAATGCCGGAATGGGCAACACGTGTACCAATGCCTACGGTGGCGGCACTACCCCCCACGGGGACACCGAGACCCGTCCGAGTCAGACCTTTTGGGACAACTATCTCGTCAACGGCCCGTCCGGGCATACCGATGCGACGGAGATAAACGGTAATGACATCACTGGCGTGACACTCTCCCGTAACACTAACAATGGTCGGCTGCAATTGTCTGCGGTCACTACCTCCAGCGGCACAACCGCTGTTAATCCGGTGGCAACCATCACCACCGGGCAGGCGACCCCAAGTAGCGGAACACTGTTCGCAAATATAGCCCTCAAGTCCGGTGCGTCCCGTCCGAACCTCTCGTGGACAACCATCCCGGGCGCGGGCGTGGTGTTTTATCGCCCGCCCGCCAGCAACGCGGTGATCCTGGTGGACACTTTATGTACCGCCAGCGGTGATTTAAGAGTGCGCTCGGGGCAAACCACCGACACCGAACACACCGCACAAGCCAGTTCTCTGCTGTGCAATATCGGAGCGAGTGCCTCGGCCATCACCAAACAGACCATCGGTGAGCTGAATGCCACCGACAACTATATTTATTCCGCAGATGGCTGGGGCGACTGGAGTACGGCCAATATCACCGACCAGAACCAGACGCGCACCTGTAATGCCGGGACGGGCAACACCTGTACCAATGAGTACGGTGGCGGCACCACCAACCACGGGCAAACCGAGACCCGTCCGAGTGAGACCTTTTGGAATAACTATCTCGTCAACGGCCCGGCCGGGCATACTGATGCGACGGAGATAAACGGTAATGACATCACTGGCGTGACACTCTCCCGTAACACTGACAATGGTCAGTTGCAATTGTCTGCGGTCACTACCTCCAGCGGCACAACCGCTGTTAATCCGGTGGCAACCATCACCACCGGGCAGGCGACCCCAAGTACCGGAACACTGTTCGCAACACCCTCCTTCAACATAGCCCTGAAGACTCGTCCGAACCTCTCATGGACACCCATCCCGGGGGCGGGCGTGGTGTTTTATCGACCGTCCGCCAACAATGGGGTAGTCTTATTGGACACTTTATGTACCGCCAGCGGTGATTTAAGGGTACGCTCGGGGCAAACCAACGACACCGAACACACCGCACAAGCCAACTCATCGCTGTGCAATATCGGGACGAGTGCCGCAGCTATCACCAAGCAAGTTATCGGTGAACTGAGTGCCACCGACGACTATATTTATGATGTCTGGGGTGCCTGGAGTACGGCCAATATCACCGACCAGAACCAGACGCGCACCTGTCATGCCGGGACGGGCAACACGTGTACCAATGCCTACGGTGGCGGCACCACCAACCACGGGGGCACCGAGACCCGTCCGAGTCAGACCTTTTGGGACAACTATCTCGTCAACGGCCCGGCCGGGCATGCCGATGCGACGGAAACAAACGGTGAAGACATCATAAGCGTGTCACTCTCCCGCAACAACAATGGTCGACTGCAATTAAGCCTGGTCAGGGGCAGCAGCACCGTCTACGGTATTAATCCGGCTGTCTCAATCACCACCGAGCAGGCGACCCCGAGTAGCGGAACACTCCTCGTAACAGGCCCCTTAGCAAGCCGCAGTATAGTCCTGAAGCCCCGTCCGAACCTCACATGGACGCCCATCCCGGGACCGGGCGTGGTGTTTTATCGACCGGCCGCCAACAACACGGTGGTCCTGGTGGACACTTTATGTACCGCCAGCGGTGATTTAAGGGTGCGCTCGGGGCCAACCAGCGACACCGAACACACCGCACAAGCCAACTCGTCGCTGTGCAATGTCGGGGCAAGTGCTGCAGCCATCACCAAACAAGCCATCGGTGAGCTGAGTGACGAAGACAACTATATTTATGATGTCTGGGGTGCCTGGAGTGCGGCCAATATCACCGACAAGAACCAGACGCGCACCTGTCATGCCGGGACGGGCAACACCTGTACCGATGCCTACGGTGGCTTCACCACCAACGACGGTGGCACCGAGACCCGTCCGAGTCAGACCTTTTGGAATAACTATCTCGTCAACGGCCCGGCCGGGCATACCGATGCAACGGAGATAAACGGTAATGACATCACCGGCGTGACACTCTCCCGTAACACTAACAATGGTCGGCTGGAATTGTCTGCGGTCACTACCTCCAGCGGCACAACCGCTGTTAATCCGGTGGCACCCATCACCACCGAGCAGGAGACCCCAGGTAGCGGAATACTGTTCGCAACATCCCCCCACAATATAGTCCTGAAGCCCCGTCCGAACCTCACATGGACGCCCATCCCGGGCTTGGGCGTGGTTTACGCCAACGGCGGAGTGGTCCTGGTGGACACTTTATGTACCGCCAACGGTGATTTAAGGGTGCGCTCAGGGTCAACCGATGCCGGACGCACCGTACAAGCTGGCTCTCTGCTGTGCAATGTTGGGGCGAGAGCCGCAGCCATCACCAAACAGGCCATTGGTGAGTTGAGTGCCACCGATAACTATATTTATTCAGTTGATTGGGGCGAATGGAGTGTCGCCAATATCACCGACAAGAACCAGACGCGCACCTGTTATGCCGGGACGAGCAACAGGTGTACCAATGCCTACGGTGCTGGCACTACCCCCCACGGGGACACCGAGACCCGTCCGAGTCAGACATTTTGGAATAACTATCTCCTCAACGGCCCGGCCGGGTATACCGATGCGACGGAGCTAAGCGGTGCTGACGTCACCGGCGTGACACTCTCCCGTAACACTAACAATGGTCGGCTGCAATTGTCTGCGGTCACTACCCCCAGCGGCACAACCGCTGTTAATCCGGTTGCACCCATCACCACCGGGCAGGCGACCCCAAGTAGCGGAACACTGTTCGCAAATATAGCCCTCAAGTCCGGCGCGTCCCCCCGTCCGAACCCCTCATGGACGGCCATCCCGGGGCTGGGTATCGTGTTTTACCGACCGACCCCCGGCAACGATGAGGTTTTAGTAGACACTTTATGTACCGCCAGCGGTGATTTAAGGGTGCGCTCGGGGCAAACCGACGCTGGACGCACCGTACAAGCCAACTCGTCGCTGTGCAATCCCGGGGCGAGTGCCTCGGCCATCACCAAACAAGCCATCGGTGAGCTGAGTGACGCCGACAACTATATTTATTCAGCTGATTGGGGCGCCTGGAGTGCGGAGAATATCACCGACCAGAATCAGACGCGCACCTGTAATGCCGGAACGGGCAACAGTTGTACCAATGCCTACGGTGCTGGCACCACCAACCACGGTGGCACCGAGACCCGTCCGAGTCAGACCTTTTGGAATAACTATCTCGTCAACGGCCCGGTCGGGCATACCGATGCGACGCAGATAAACGGTAATGACATCACTGGCGTGACACTCTCCCGTAACACTGACAATGGTCAGTTGCAATTGTCTGCGGTCACTACCTCCAGCGGCACAACCGCCGTTAATCCGGTGGCAACCATCACCACCGGGCAGGCGACCCCAAGTAGCGGAACACTGTTCACAGCATCCCCCCACAATATAGTCCTGAAGACCCGCCCGAACCTCTCATGGACGCCCATCCCGGGGCCGGGCGTGGTTTACCGTCCGTCCGCCAACGGCGGAGTGATCCTGGTGGACACTTTATGTACCGCCAGCGGTGATTTAAGAGTGCGCTCGGGGCCAACCAGCGACACCGAACAAACCGTACAAGCCAGCTCACCGCTGTGCAGTCTCGGGGCGAGTGCTGCGGCCATCACCAAACAGGCCATCGGTGAGCTGAGTGCCACCGACAACTATATTTATTCCGCAGATGGCTGGGACGCCTGGAGTACGGCCAATATCACCGACAAGAACCAGACGCGCACCTGTTATGCCGGGACGGGCAACACGTGTACCAATGCCTACGGTGGCGGCACCACCAACGACGGTGGCACCGAGACCCGTCCGAGTCAGACCTTTTGGGACAACTATCTCGTCAACGGCCCGGCCGGGCATACCGATGCGACGGAGATAAACGGTATAGACATCATCGGCGTGCCACTCTCCCGCAACGACGATGGTCGGCTGCAATTCAGGCATATCGGGGTACCCAACCGCTTGGTCGGTATTGCTACTGAATACATCACCACCGAGCAGGCGACCCCCAGTAGTGGAATACTCTTGGCAACACGCGCTGGCATCAATATAGTCCTGAAGCCCCGTCCGAACCTCTCATGGACGCCCATCCCGGGGCTGGGCGTCGTGTTTTACAGACCGTCCGCCAACAACGGGATGGTCTTATTAGACAGTTTATGTACCCCCAGCGGTGATTTAAGGGTGCGCTCGGGACAAACCACCGACACCGAACAAACCGTACAAGCCGAATCGCCGCTGTGCAATTACAGGGCGAGTACCTTGGCCATCACCAAACAAGCCATCGGTGAACTGAGTGCCACCGACAACTATCTTTATGCTGCGGCATCCGTGACATTAGGCGCCATCCAGGACAGTACCCCCAACACCCCGGCCAGGGTCGATGATATCTTGACCGCCGGTGCGCTGAGCCATCCCACGTTGACCGTCAATATCAGCGCCCATCAATGGCAACGCTGTACCACTCAAGACTGTAGCAGCGCAACAGATATCAGCACGAACGGCACCAGCGCGACCTACACGGTGCAAGCGGCGGACCATGCTCACTGGCTGCGGGTGCAGGTAACCCAGGGCGGGGATTTCAACGATACCCGGTTCTCCAATATCTTGCGGGTTGACCGTGGCGGTGTGCTCGGTCCCATCACCGGCAATGCCAGAGCAGGCGACACGCTGACGGCGGGCGCGGTCACCGACCCGGACGCCTCACCGAATACCGATGTCGGTACCATTACCTGGCAATGGCAGACAGCGACCGCCTCGGCGGGTCCGTTTACCGCCGCACCGGGGACCAACAATACCGCCACGTACACGATTGCATCAGACCAATCACAGATAGGCACGTGGTTGCGCGTGATGGCAAGTTATCCGAATGCGGGGGGCGATAGCCTGACGTCCGACCCGGTAGTGGTTGCGGGTGTGCGCGTGAGTCCGACCACACTGGCGGTCGACGAAGCTGGCAGTGGTACCTATACACTGGCGTTGACCAAGCGACCGACCGTGCCGGTGACGCTGACCGTGAGCAATCCCGATGCCACTGCAGTGAACCTCAGTGCCACCTCACTGACATTTACCACAGACAACTGGAACAGTACCCAGACAGTGACCGTGAGTGGTGTTGAAGACACAGATGCGGACCACGAGACCGTGCAACTCACACATACGGCGACAAGCACAGATGCCGACTATGCCAGTGGCGTGACGATAGACTCCGTCGCTGTGACCTTGAATGATAACGACACGCCGGGCGTGGCCGTGAGTACCACGACGCTGACAGTCCATGAGCGTGGTGGGACCGGTATGTATACACTGCGCCTGAATACCCCACCGACGGAAGCAGTGACGATTAGCGTGACCCATTCCAATGCCGCTGCTGTGACGGTGAGTCCCACCTCACTGATGTTTGGCACCACCGACTGGAATACCGCCAAAACCATCACCGTGACGGGAGTGGAAGACGCTGATACAGACGACGAGACCGTGCGACTCACGCATACGGTGACCAGTACCGACACCACCTATCGTACCGTCACGGCGGCCACCGTGACCGTGACGGTGACGGAGACAGCGGCGGTGAATCTTGATGTCGATGGCAGCGGTGGTGATCCCAACCAGAGTGACGGACTCTTGCTGGGCCGCTACCTGTTTGGTATCCGTGATGCGGCGGGCTTGCTTGATACGATTCCGGGGAGTCCCTCGTTCAATGCGGTCACGACGAATATTGCGGGAGCTTTCGCCAGCGGTCGTCTTGACGTGGATGGCAGCGGCGGTGATCCCAACCAGAGTGACGGACTCTTGCTGGGTCGCTACCTGTTTGGTATTCGTGACGCGGTGGGCCTGCTTGATACCATTCCGGGCAATCCATCGTTCAATGCGGTCAGGACGAATATCGAGGCACTCTTGCAGTAGTGGCTGCATGGACAGCATGGACGCTCACTGCACCGGCTTTTCTTGCCACCTGTGCATGGCTAAACTCGGGAAAGCTGAGGCACAGGCACTAACAACCCCCTCCCCCCTGCGGGGTATGTAGTGGTCTAATAAATCCGTACCAGGTGATAGGTGATGAAATCACATACTCATGGAGGTACGGCTCATGACAAAAGAACGAAAACACTTTACACCTGAGTTTAAACAAGATGCTGCCTTGTCTGGTAGTAGACCAGGACTACAGCATCAAAGAAGCCTGTCCAGTTGAGCAATTAAGCACGCACTATCGTCAAAGTGACGGCGATGATTGTCAGTAGCCAGCAGGGCTTATCGCAACAGTCACCTCGTCATTCCTGCGGAAGCAGGAATCCAGGTGCTGATTGCAACTCGTCTGAATTGCTTCGCTAAAGCTCTCCCCCTGCCAAGGGGGAGGGGGTTGCAGGGGGGAGGGAATGACGACTTACAACATCACCACAAACAATACAGACATTACCGCAACCGGCTTCCAGCATTCCATGAGACCGCCTGAAAGCATCAACCCCTGCCGTCATTGCGAGCAAAGCGAAGCAATCCAGTAAACTTTAAAGATAAGTCAGGATACCTTGAAATATTTGAAGATATGCAAAATGCCATTGCCAGAGAAAAATAAATTAAAGCTGACTCCCGCAAAAAGAAACCTGCCCTGATTGAAAAACACAATCCGGAATGGAACAATTTATATGAAGATATTGTTTAATCTGGATTGCTTCGCTTCGCTCGCAATGACGGGGGGAAACTCGCAATGACGAGGGGAAGCTCGCAATAACGGGGAGACAGAACTTGCAATGACGGGAAAAAAATGACGACTTACAACATCACCACAAACAATACAGACATTACCGCAACCAGCTTCCAGCATTCCATGTGACCGCCTGAAAGCATCAACCCCTGCCGTCATTGCGAGCAAAGCGAAGCAATCCAGTAAACTTTAAAGATAAGTCAGGATACCTTGAAATATTTGAAGATATGCAAAATGCCATTGCCAGAGAAAAATAAATTAAAGCTGACTCCCGCAAAAAGAAACCTGCCCTGATTGAAAAACATAACCCGAAATGGAACGATTTATATGAAGATATTGTTTAATCTGGATTGCTTCGCTTTGCTCGCAATGACGGTGCTGATCGTCACGCAATCCACGGTGCAACGTCCCAACCAGGTTGGGTATACGTGACGTATGTCCGGGTCGGGACACGGTGGCTGTATTTAGCCCTGGTCATGGATTTGTATGCCCTGCGGAAGCAGGAATCCAGGTGCTGATTGCAACTCGTCTGAATTGCTTCGCTAAAGCTCTCCCCCTGCCAAGGGGGAGGGGGTTGCAGGGGGGAGGGAATGACGACTTACAACATCACCACAAACAATACAGACATTACCGCAACCAGCTTCCAGCATTCCATGTGACCGCCTGAAAGCATCAACCCCTGCCGTCATTGCGAGCAAAGCGAAGCAATCCAGTAAACTTTAAAGATAAGCCAGGATACCTTGAAATATTTGAAGATATGCAAAATGCCATTGCCAGAGAAAAATAAATTAAAGCTGACTCCCGCAAAAAGAAACCTGCCCTGATTGAAAAACACAATCCGGAATGGAACAATTTATATGAAGATATTGTTTAATCTGGATTGCTTCGCTTTGCTCGCAATGACGGTGCAACGTCCCAACCAGGTTGGGTATACGTGACGTATGTCCGGGTCGGGACACGGTGGCTGTATTTAGCCCTGGTCATGGATTTGTATGCCCTGCGGAAGCAGGAATCCAGGTGCTGATTGCAACTCGTCTGAATTGCTTCGCTAAAGCTCTCCCCCTGCCAAGGGGGAGGGGGTTGCAGGGGGGAGGGAATGACGACTTACAACATCACCACAAACAATACAGACATTACCGCAACCAGCTTCCAGCATTCCATGTGACCGCCTGAAAGCATCAACCCCTGCCGTCATTGCGAGCAAAGCGAAGCAATCCAGTAAACTTTAAAGATAAGTCAGGATACCTTGAAATATTTGAAGATATGCAAAATGCCATTGCCAGAGAAAAATAAATTAAAGCTGACTCCCGCAAAAAGAAACCTGCCCTGATTGAAAAACACAATCCGGAATGGAACAATTTATATGAAGATATTGTTTAATCTGGATTGCTTCGCTTTGCTCGCAATGACGGTGCAACGTCCCAACCAGGTTGGGTATACGTGACGTATGTCCGGGTCGGGACACGGTGGCTGTATTTAGCCCTGGTCATGGATTTGTATGCCCTGCGTATTGCCTATGAATCCAGAGCTAAACCCAGGGGATTGATGTATCACTCTGACCAGGGAACTCATTACACCAGCCGTGCTTTTCAGCAACTGCTTTGGCGATATCATATCAAGCAGAGTATGAGCCATCGAGGTAACTGTTGGGACAATGCCCCAATGGAACGCTGTTTTAGAAGTTTTAAATCGGCATGGATGCCGAAGACCTTCTATTCATCTTACGCACAAGCTGAACACGACATTATGCAATATATCAAATATCACAATCATCATAAGGAGCATCGCTATATTGTGTATCTAACACCGGTTGACGCTGAGAAACAAATCGCATGAAAACAACCTATCGACTGGTACGGAAATACCTGACCACTTTAGTACTCCCCCTTGGCAGGGGGAGAGCTTTTGGTGCGGGAAATGCTTTTACTGTCACTCAACTTTGCCAGCTAACTCACTCCCCTCCTTGTCAAGGAGGGGTGCCCCGCAGGGGCGGGGTGGTTGCTTTTCAAGTGCCGCTTGAGCATTGCACATCACAGGCACTGGCAACAGCGCGTATATTTTCTCAGGCGAGCGGCGGACGATAATTATTTTATGAGACCACAATTCGGGTAGTGGCTCGAATTTGAGGGAGCAGCTCAAGATCACTATCGGTAACACGGCGATTATGACCGTAGCCGATCATTTTATTGTCCCGAATAACAATCACACTAATGCAAGCTCCCCTACATTGTTCTGCTTGTTGGGCAAGCTCAAACGCCTTCCGCATCCAGTGCTACATCATGGTTCATCAGCTATCCTGTATCCATATCAAACAACTGCCTGTCATAAGCAACATATTGTCGCGATATTTGTCAATAATTCTATCGTCAAAACCAGGCGGCACATTAATCATGGTCGGATAACATACCAAACTGCATCACTGAAAAAACAAAATTTATGGTACAGTGAGCCATCGGTAGTTCTTGTAATGAAAAGCTGGCCTGGAGAACACGAATTCAAACCGACATCCGCTCTTTATCGCAGGGAACTCCCCGTTTATAATTTGTTTAAACGATATGCACAGGCATTGTATTATCAACTGCTATCCAGAACCCGCTAACACCACCGTAAAACCCCAGGGAAAAGATGGAAAAAATAACAACTGAACTCACACCCGGATGGCTATCCAAAACTGCATTGTTGATTTGTGCCACACTGCCAACACTTGCCTTCGTGCTACTGCTGCAAGCATTACATCGCCCAATGGCGTGGATAATCGCAGGTATCCTGTTGGGCGTACCCGGTATGCTCGCGCTTCGATACCGACAATTTCATGCCTGGGTATTACCCGCAAACACGACGGCTATTATGCTGGTGGTTGTGATTGCATCATTTAACCTGTGGCAGTCACTGCTGGCCGGAGAACGTGCCGACTTATCATTGCACTTATTAGCCCTGCTACTCAGTCTGGTATTGGCGATAACACAACAACTGCTGATACTGGCAAACCACGGAGGCAATGCAGATGCCGGGGTCAATGATCTGATTGAAGAATCCCTGCGCGGACCTTCCATTACCATCGGCCTGTGCATCGGACTGATTCTGGCGGATTTATTTCTGACTGTATTGCATACCAGCCAGCTTGAAATATTCACTACACTGGCACCCAAATTCCTCCAGCGCGGGTATATTCCGCCTCTCACGCTGACCCTGTTCTGTTGGGGTAGTGTACTGCTGGCAGGCAAATGGCTACTTATGTTGCGCGAAATTCAACTTGGACGAGACAACAATTCCGGCATTCATCTCGCCTATGACAAGGTTCGACATTCGACCCGGAAAACCGCCTCGCTTACGGCCGCAATCTGGCAAAAATTTGAAGGCTTTTATGTGATGCCGCGCTATATTAACTGGGCAATGCCCATTCTTGGATTCATCGGTACGGTGCTGGGGATATCGTTGGCAACAGAGGGCTTAAGTGCTGTGCTGGCAAGCCATGAATCCGAGTTCAGCCAAATGCTCGGCGACGCCTTGTCGCCACTCGGCATCGCTTTTGATACAACGCTGATTGCATTGTCGCTTTCGGTAGTGCTGGCACTCGGGCAGACCTTGCTGTACCGATGGGAAGAGCGCTATCTGATGCTGCTGGAAGAAGACTTGAACTAGAAATCAATGCCGAAAATCAGCACACGGCAAAACCGGCTTGCCAATGATGAACTGGATGCCCCCACAGTGGAAATCTTCGGTAGTGCGCTGGCACTGCTCATCATTATCCTGATCCTGGTGAACCTGATTGTCACACAGGATATTCGCGCCATGCTGGACCGTTCCACCGAAAACGCGCAATACAAGGTCTCATGGCAAGATGGTAGTGCGGGGTTTGTCGTCATCACCTATCCAGACAAACTGCGCATCATTGAAACCAATCAAAATGTCCATAAAGATCGCATCTGTGAAGCTGGCAGCCCGTTTATGCAGTATGTGGAAAATATCTATCAAGACAATCAAAAACAATTGATTTTTGCCATTGTAGAGGGCGGCGTGAACACCATGGCCATCGCCCGAACATGTATGCGCACACGCTGGCCCGACCGCACAATCAGCATAGGCTGGATCATTGCCAGCAAAGACCTGCTGTCCACGGCACGCCTGCAGGATTTACCGGCGCATATAAAGAAATCAATTAGCCAATAGATTCCATGCCGGCCGCACTCACACGCAGAAGAAGATCCCCCGTCATCGGTCAGGGCAGTGTTGCGCTCGCTGACATTTTAGCCAACGGCGTGGCGGTAATTCTTATCCTGATTGCCGTAACGCTTGCCCAGCAGGAACAAAAAGCGCAACAGGAACTGGAGCAAAATGCGGATATCACTTCCATTATGGCAAGACAGATCTCCTCCACCATCGTATATAACGATCTGCCAACCAGCCCGCCTGCCCGCCTGCATGATTATCATTCCTGCGAAATTGCGCATGACTGCAACCACGGCCTGTTTCCGGTTCTGGAGCTGCTTAATGGCTATATCCGAATTTTTAACACCAACACCCATATTTACCGCAGTGAACTATTACGGGAAAACAATGCGCTTGACAGCTATCTCAATAGCTTAAATCCGGATGAGCGCACCAAAATCAGGCTGGATATTCACCATGTCAACGAATACTACCTGTTAATGGCCATCCTCAAAGATCACCAAATCCGTGCCGGGCACTGGCATTTCGTTGGGGAAAGCACAGCGCCTCTGCATAATCCCATCGACGCAAACATTGCCGGTCGGGATCGTCAGGATAAGCAACCCGGTAAAGATCGATTTGGCTCACAGGTCGGCGAAGAAGGATCCCGGGATGAAGATGGCGCACAACTGGATCAGTCAATACTGACCGGCACCATGATGGCTGATGCCCAACAACTGCAAAACCTGCAGTACGACAGCCTGTTGCCACCGGATGCCAGGAATATTGTGACGTGGGGAACGCCGGAAGATCAGCGCCCACTCGGGCAGTCGGGGGCAAACGCTCCCGCCAGAACACCGACCGGCCGACTGGAGGCCTTATTTGGCGACCCTGGCGGGGGGGAGCGGCGCCTGCGCCTGTATATGCCTGATATCACAACAGCACAAATGCAGGAAACGCTACAAATACCAATGCAATACTACAACGAGATTGTCTTCAGCTATCTGCTGAAAATCCTGGCCCTGGCCCGGGAACAGCGCAGCCTTGTCTTGCCTGATGCCGACGAATGGCTCCACTACTATGCGAACAACTTTGAGCAATTGGAAAACGAACCGCACTATCGACTCGTCACAAGGCTTGCCGATTGGTTTGTCGGCAGTCTCCCGTCAGTGCATCCGCCACTGGAGGATATCCGTCTTACCCCCGGCATTCACAACAATCGTTTACTGATTAGATACAATCGTCCCTTGCCCGATGCCCGCATTCAAATCCACCAGCCGACTGCATGGCTCGACCCGCTCAAACAAGCCGGTCAGGTGCAAGCCTCTTTTCTGCTGCGCCTGTATCCCGGTTTGTTTCGCGGAGAACGGCTGGATGTCCCCAAAGGCTATACCCTGCTACTGCATCCGCAGGAAATGCAACACCCGGAACCCGGCTGGCGGCCAATCGCCGTACTTGACAGCACGCTGGGAGATATCAGCCTCGGCTTTGTTCACGCCGCTATCATTGACGGGCAAATCGCCCTGTCCGCCGGTCCGAACCAGCTATATCTGAATCAAATTCCCGTCAGCAATCCGGTCATCAGCAAACACGACATCGCACAAAGCCGTGCCCCGCTTATCTGGCTACTGGGTCTTGCCGGACTTATCTGGCTGCTGCGCCGACTATCGACCTCGGCTACCGGTCACAACCGCAATAAACAACATCCGCAACACGGGGCAAGAAAATCACATACCTAAAACCAGGCGTATTGATAATCGGCGTTATATTCCTGCTGGCGTTTATATGGTGGCGGTGGGTATACCTGCCGCCTGCTGCCCTGGACTTACAACAAGTCAATATTGAGCGTGCCAATATCTCCCATCCTCTGGATAAAGTGATCCAGGAACATACCCGCTTTCTACAAGGATCGCGGGCCTTGTTGCGGCAATTTGCCAGAAGTCCGGAAACCATTTCACTGCCCACGCTCCGGGTAGATCGCTGTGAAGTCAGCCAGGGCCAATTTCGCCGCTTTGCCCACTGGCGGGCGATAGCCACGCAACCGCCGCCAGCTCATCGCTGGCAACCGCAAGAATGGGTATACAAAAGCCAAACCGAAGACCATAAAATACTGGGACAACTGGATACGCCGGCGGGCGGACTCAGCTTCTTTGATGCCTGGGCCTATTGCCGGGCCAGCGGCGGACGACTGCCCAGCAGCGAAGAGTTTGAAGCGATCAGCGCAGGCACGGAAAAAAGACTGTATCCCTGGGGCGATCATTTTAATACCTCCGGCGGGCGCTATCGAGACCCCGTGCTGAATATTCCCCGTGCCTGCGGAAATTACCCGGAAACAGCAACGCCGGAAGGCGTTGAAGATATTGGAACGAGCCTGCTGGAATGGACAACACTTGGTGAACAGCCAGTGCTGATGGGCGGCAATGCCTATCACAGACCCTCCCGCCTGCAATCGCTTAACCTTATCAGACGCTCTGCACCGGCAGACTTCCGCTCCCAATTTACCGGATTTCGCTGCGTCTACGAGGGGCTGCAAACGCCTGTTAGCCAACAGCCGCTACCCTGGGGAGGAAACACCGGGATTGTTCCGATACCAGCCGGTAAATATACTATCGGGCCACACGAAAAAGCGAAAATTCCCGCCTTATTGGGCCATCTGCAAGACAACCAGGCAGCGGCCCTGAAAGAATTCCCAATTGAGGACAGTAGCATTCGGCTACAGGTGATGCGATATGAAGTGACTCGGCAACTGTATGCCCGCTTTCTGCTTGACCCGCTGGTTATCGCCGGTTTTTACAACCATCCCAAACAGCCGCAATCCATTTCCCATAAGCCGGAAAACTGGCAACAACAAAAACAGGCACCGCAGCACCCGGTCACCCGAATTACCTGGTGGAGTGCCTGGGCATTTGCCCGCTGGGTCGGTGGCAGACTCCCGACCGCAAACGAATGGCAAGCACTTGCCGGTGCCCGGCTTACTCGATTTCCTTATGGCAATGATTATCGGCCGCAAGTGGCCATTGATCGCCATCACGACCACGCCGGGGGGAAAACGCTGGAGGTTACCGCTTCAAGGGATCAAAGCCTGCACGCTATCTTTGGATTGTCCGGCAATGTCGCGGAGTGGACCGGCACCTCCATACTACGTGGCAATGCCTACACACTGATAATCAAGGGCGGCAATTTCAGGCTGCCCGCCGAGGGCGGGCAGGTGAATCAATCCGGCGAGGCACCGCCTAATTACAGCAGTGACGACGTGGGCTTCCGGGTCGTATTTCCAGAGACCGTGAAGGATCCAATTAGATAATTGTGCGACTACTAATGACCCCGCAAATTGTCCAAAAGGCTTAGGGAATATGCGAACAAGTCTGGTTTAAGAAGATAATACCCATTAAATTGTTCACTTTCTCTCAGGTGCCTTATTGATGCCCGCCCAGTTGAATTTCTCTAATTCTGAATAGTGCCAAAAGAAACGTCAAACCCGTAAAGACCGATTCGTATGATCGCCGTTTCCTTTAAGGAGCTTGGGTATTCTGCCATTGCAGGAAAACTGGATACCGGCTCAAGGCCGGTATGACGAGAGTGGCCGGTATGACGAGGGTAGCCGGTATGACGAAGTGGGACGATTGGTATGACGAATGGGGTGGTGGGACTTGCGCACTGGATCCTGTCTCGCCCCCTAAGCCATTCCCGACACCCACGTCATCCCCGAACCTCCGCGTCATTCCCGAACCTCCTCCATTGCAGGAAAACTGGATACCGGCTCAAGGCCGGTATGACGAGAGTGACCGGTATGACGAGAGTGACCGGTATGACGAAGTGGGACGATTGGTATGACGAATGGGGTGGTGGGACTTGCGCACTGGATCCTGTCTCGCCCCCTAAGCCATTCCCGACACCCACGTCATCCCCGCACCTCCTCCATTGCAGAAAAACTGGATACCGGCTCAAGGCCGGTATGACGAAGTGGGACGATTGGTATGACGAATGGGGTGGTGGGACTTGCGCACTGGATCCTGTCTCGCTCCCTAAGCCATTCCCGAACCCCACGTCATCCCCGCACCTCCTCGTCATTCCCGAACCTCCTCCATTGCAGGAAAACTGGATACCGGCTCAAGGCCAGTATGATGAGGGTGGCCGGTATGACGAAGTGGGACGAATGGTATGACGAATGGGGTGGTGGGACTTGCGCACTGGATCCTGTCTCGCCCCCTAAGCCATTCCCGACACCCACGTCATCCCCGCACCTCCGCGTCATTCCCGAACCTCCTCCATTGCAGGAAAACTGGATACCGGCTCAAGGCCGGTATGACGAGGGTGGCCAGTATGACGAAGTGGGACGATTGGTATGACGAATGGGGTGGTGGGACTTGCGCACTGGATCCTGTCTCGCCCCCTAAGCCATTCCCGACACCCACGTCATCCCCGAACCTCCGCGTCATTCCCGAACCTCCTCCATTGCAGGAAAACTGGATACCGGCTCAAGGCCGGTATGACGAGAGTGACCGGTATGACGAGAGTGACCGGTATGACGAAGTGGGACGATTGGTATGACGAATGGGGTGGTGGGAATTGCGCACTGGATCCTGTCTCGCTCCCTAAGCCATTCCCGACCACCACGTCATCCCCGAACCTCCTCCATTGCAGGAAAACTGGATACCGGCTCAAGGCCGGTATGACGAGAGTGGCCGGTATGATGAGGGTGGCCAGTATGACGAAGTGGGACGATTGGTATGACGAATGGGGTGGTGGGACTTGCGCACTGGATCCTGTCTCGCTCCCTAAGCCATTCCCGAACCCCACGTCATCCCCGCACCTCCTCGTCATTCCCGAACCTCCTCCATTGCAGGAAAACTGGATACCGGCTCAAGGCCAGTATGATGAGGGTGGCCGGTATGACGAAGTGGGACGAATGGTATGACGAATGGGGTGGCGGGACTTGCGCACTGGATCCTGTCTCGCCCCCTAAGCCATTCCCGACACCCACGTCATCCCCGAACCTCCTCCATTGCAGGAAAACTGGATACCGGCTCAAGGCCGGTATGACGAGAGTGGCCGGTATGATGAGGGTGGCCAGTATGACGAAGTGGGACGATTGGTATGACGAATGGGGTGGCGGGACTTGCGCACTGGATCCTGTCTCGCTCCCTAAGCCATTCCCGAACCCCACGTCATCCCCGCACCTCCTCGTCATTCCCGAACCTCCTCCATTGCAGGAAAACTGGATACCGGCTCAAGGCCAGTATGATGAGGGTGGCCGGTATGACGAAGTGGGACGAATGGTATGACGAATGGGGTGGTGGGACTTGCGCACTGGATCCTGTCTCGCCCCCTAAGCCATTCCCGACACCCACGTCATCCCCGCACCTCCGCGTCATTCCCGAACCTCCTCCATTGCAGGAAAACTGGATACCGGCTCAAGGCCGGTATGACGAGGGTAGCCGGTATGACGAGAGTGACCGGTATGACGAGGGTGGCCGGTATGACGAAGTGGGACGATTGGTATGACGAATGGGGTGGTGGGACTTGCGCACTGGATCCTGTCTCGCTCCCTAAGCCATTCCCGCACCCCACGTCATTCCCGAACCTCCTCGTCATCCCCGCACCTCCTCGTCATCCCCGCACCCCCACGTCATCCCCGCGAAAGCGGGGATCCAGCGGATCCGCTACCGCTCGGGGGCTTTTTGGCGTGTTTTGTGGAGAAAGAAAGTCTCTCTTGATCGCCGTTTCCTTGGGGAAATACCTGTTTATGGTTCTGGAAGATAAATGGTAAACACGATGAAGCGTTAGTTAATCAATCCAGAATGATTATCGGTAGAAAAGCTACAGTCGGTTCAGTTTTGTATAGTAAACAGCCATTTTGGGCAATTGACACCTTTCCACCGCCCCGGCAATCTCGGCCACTGGACGCAAGCCATTTTCATCCGGCATCAGAAACATAAATATAGAACTTGTCTGTATAATCTTTTCTGGGCAGCAAAAATTCTGATCATTCAAGGCCACTTGCTTATTTTTGCGTCATCTTCGCAATCAAGCTCAATTTTGATTAAGGTTCAATACACGATGGCAGATAATGATATTTTTGCCATTAAAAAAGTGGCAAGCAATCTCAAGCTCGCCGGAAAAACAGCCTGTCACCTGCTTGCAGAGACGCAGTTACCGGGTTACTAAAGTGGGCGGTTCATGCGCTTCCGTAAAAGTAAGGGCTATGCGTGGATAAAAGAACAGATACTCAAAACGAAAGAGAACAAGTGGAAGATGGCAAAAAAAGCAACGGCACCGAAAAAACAAAAATCAATCGAGGAAACGCTGTGGGACTCGGCGAACAAGCTGCGTGGCAGTATTGAGTCTTCCGAATACAAGCATGTTGTATTGGGTTTGATCTTCCTGAAATTTATCAGCGATAAATTTGAACAGCGACGACAAGAATTGATAGCTGAGGGGCAGGGATCCTATATCGACAAGGACGAGTTTTACACCATGAAAAATATATTTTATCTGCCTGAAGAATCCCGCTGGAACGATATCAAGAAAAATGCCAAGCAGGAAAACATCGCTCTTAAAATTGATACAGCACTGCACACTATCGAGAAAAACAACCCGGCATTGCGAGGCGTGTTACCTGATAATTATTTTTCCCGCATTGGACTGGATCCCGGCAAATTATCAGCTTTGGTGGATACGATTAACAACATCGACACCACAAAAGATCATAAACAGGATATTGTCGGCAAGGTTTACGAATATTTTTTAGGCAAGTTTGCCGCCAGCGAAGGTAAAAAAGGCGGCGAATTCTATACCCCCAACTGCATTGTCGATCTTATCGCCAATATGATAGAGCCTTATTCCGGCAAGATTTATGATCCCTGTTGTGGCTCGGGCGGTATGTTTGTGCAGTCGATAAAATTTGTCCAAAGCCACCAGGGCAATCAGAAACATATTTCAATTTACGGTCAGGAAGCCACATCAACCACCTATAAATTGGCAAAAATGAATCTGGCCATTCGGGGTATCAGTAACAATTTGGGTGCTGTGCCCGCCGATACTTTTTTCAAGGACCAACACCCTGATCTTAAAGCCGACTACATCATGGCAAACCCGCCTTTTAACCAAGAAGATTGGCGTGCCAAAGATGAGCTGACAGATGATCCACGCTTCTCGGGTTATGAACTGCCGCCTACCGGCAACGCCAATTATGGCTGGATTTTGCACATGGTTTCCAAACTATCGGAAAAAGGCGTGGCCGGCTTTGTGCTTGCCAATGGCTCCATGTCAAGCACCACCAAGACCGAGGGCGCAATTCGTCAAAAGCTCATGGAAAACGATTTAATAGATTGCATGATTGCCCTGCCCGGACAACTTTTCTACACCGTCCAAATTCCTGTGTGTTTATGGTTTATCAGAAAAAACAAACGCACCAAACTTGCACATCACCAAAAACATCAGGACAGAAGCGGACAAACCCTGTTTATTGACGCACGGGAAATGGGCACGATGATAGATAGAGTCCACAAAGAACTCACAAGTGATGATCTCAACACGATCACCGGCACCTATCACAACTGGCAACAAGGCACGGACTATCAGGATATCGCAGGCTATTGTAAATCAGCAAGTCTTGAAGACATTAAAAACAACGACCACATCCTCACCCCCGGACGTTATGTCGGCATTAAGGAAAATGAAGAAGACGAAGGCGTGTTTGAAGAAAAAATGACAGCATTAAGCCAACAGTTATTTGCACAAATGGATAATGCCGAACAATTGGATGACGCCATCAGGAAAAACCTGAAACAATTGGGGTACAGATAAAACAATGGCCGTTAAATATCATTACACTAAATTCCCACCCAAAATAAAACTGGATAATTCAATGCTTCAACTTGTCAGTGAAGCCAGAACAGAATTAGGCAGATATGACGGATTTTTATCCTCTATGCCAAACAGTCAAATACTTTTATCCCCTCTCTTTACACAAGAAGCGGTTCTATCTTCAAGAATAGAAGGCACACAATCCACATTAACAGAAGTTATGGAATTTGAAGCCCTTAAAGGCAAGGGATTGAAGGGATTGAAGGGATTGTCTGCGGATAAAAGAAATGAACTGGCCGAAATTTTGAATTATCGCAAGGCTTTGGAATTAGGCACCAGGCAGCTTGCCAAATTGCCTTTAGCGCAAAGATTGGTAAAACAAATTCATAAAAAACTAATGGCAGGCGTAAGAGGAAAAAATAAATCGCCGGGAGAATTTAGAAAAATTCCGGTTTGGGTTGGTGGAAATAATCTTGAGACTGCCGTTTTATTCCGATTGACGCTCCACACATCAACAAAGCGATACAAAATTTTGATAAATACCTCCATAACAACAACGATTATGATGATTTAATAAAGATCGCATTATTACACGCGGAATTTGAAGCAATCCATCCCTTTTTAGATGGCAATGGGCGCGTAGGCAGATTATTAATTCCACTTTATTTAACTGATAAGAAAATTTTAGGTAGCCCCTCTTTTTACATTAGTCGCTATTTTGAGAAAAACCGGGATAGTTATTACGACTTACTTCTTGCAGTATCCAAAAAAAATCACTGGAAAGAATGGTGTCGTTTCTTTCTTGAAGGAATCAGGGAACAGGCAACAGCAAATTTATCAAGAGCAAAAGAAATTGTTGATTTTTACAATGACCTGAAAGCGAAAATTCCGGAAATAAGTAAATCTCCATATGGAATAACAGCCCTGGATTTTATTTTTAAAAATAGTTACTTTTTTTCTCCTGAATTTTATAAAAAATCCAAAATACCTGTTTCAACAGCCCAAAGGCTTTTAAATAAATTTGTAAAAGAAGACATTTTAATGTCTATGCAAGGTGAAGGTAGACGACCAAATTTATATGTTTTTAAAAAATTAATTGATATCGCTGATGGAAGATAATCTTGTAGCCCACTTGTGCAGCACAAATAATCTTGTGTCCCACTTATGCGGCACAAACAATCTTGTGTCCCACTTATGCGGCACAAACAATCTTGTAGCCCACCTGGATAAAAATGACTAATTTAGATAAGCAACAACAAAAATCGCCAGAAGGCTGGCGTGAGGTGAGGTTGGGGGATATTGCAAATCAGCAAGTCTTGCAGACATTAAAAACAACGACTACATCCTCACCCCCGGACGTTATGTCGGCATTAAGGAAAGTGCAGAAGACGAAGGCGTATTTGAAGCAAACATGACAGCACTCAGCCAAACTCTTTATAAACAAATGCAAACATCCAAACAACTGGACGATGAAATAAAACATAACCTGACACAATTGGGATTTAGAGAAAAGCTGTGAATAAAGATAAACCAAGATGGCAGTATCGCTTTGACAATTATAAACGCGCATTTTCTTTATTGCGTGAAGCATTGGAATTAAAAAGCGAGAAAGGATTATCTGCTTTGGAAGAAGAGGGGGTTATTCAACGTTTTGAATATACCTGGGAACTGGCATGGAAAACTCTCAAAGACTATTTGCAAAATGAAGGGGTCGTATTAGATAAAATCACGCCTAAAACAGTTATTGTAAAAGCAATTGAAGCAAAAATTATCACTAACCGTGAAGAGTGGATGAAAGCCCTGGATGATCGTAACAAAATAAGTCATGTTTATGATAATAACGTCTTTAAAGAAGTGATTGAAAATTTTATAGAAAAACATTATTTAGTTTTATTTGAAGCATTTTACGATAAATTATTTGATGAAATCATGCAGCAATGAATAACAGTATCAATCATGGGCTATCAAAAAATGAATTAATCATTATTCTTGAAATACTGAGTGCCTACAAACAACAAATTGATAAAGTGGGTATTTTGGGATCTAGATCAAACGGTGACTACAAAGAACATTCGGATATTGATTTAGTATTGTATGGAAACACAAAGCGGCAGGATATAGATCGCCTAAATACGCTTTTTGATGAAAGCAACCCAGGACTTAGAGTTGATATAAAAGCCTATCATTTTATAGCCTGTCCACCTCTTATTAAAAAACATATCGATGACCACAACAAAATACTGTTCACTCATCACGACTTGTTATAGCCAGTAATGAATACACCAAAGTTAACGGCACAAAAGTACTGGCAAATATTTATCAAAAAATGAGTTCAATATTATATAAAATGCAAAAACTCAGCCAAACGCTATTTGAGCAAATGAACACAGCACAAGCCCTGGATATTCAGATTAAACAAAATTTGAAACAATTAAGTTATAGAGAGAATACATAATGCCACTGGATTTAACATCACTGAATAAAGCCGTATTATCTCTTAAAGAAGCACTGGATGAATATGAACACAATACAAGCAAATTTATCAGAGATGCCTGTATTCAAAGATTTGAATACACCTACGAGTTATCTCACAAAATGCTCAAACGCCAGCTTGAAATAATGTCTGCCAACCCAAACGAAATAGACGCCTTGTCTTTTCCAGACCTCATTCGTCAAGCGTGCGAAAAATCTTTACTCTTAAATGACTGGAGCAAATGGAAAAACTACCGTAAACAACGAGGCACAACAAGCCATGCTTACGATGAAGAAAAAGCCATCAAGGTTTTTGAAATTATTCCAGAATTTTACCAGGAAGCAGAATATCTTTTACAACAACTCAAAGTGCGCAATGAATGATAACGCCGTCGTTGACATCCGCCCAGACCATCTACAAATTGTACAAAATATTTTGCACAAACACCTGCAAAACAACATCACCGTTTGGGTATTTGGTAGTCGTGCAACATGGCAAACAAAAGACTCTTCTGACCTGGATTTAGCTTTAGAAGGGCAGCAAAAAATAGAACACAACATACTACTTGACCTTGAAAGCGACTTTGAACAATCAGATCTGCCCTGGAGAGTAGATATTGTTGACACTCACGCCATAACCCCAACCTTTGCCAAAATTATTGACAAAGACAAAGTAAAACTACCCACCCTACACACAGTAAAAAACAACTCAACCAAACAAGAAAAATTGCCAGAGGGGTGGCGGGAGGTGCGGTTGGGGGATGTGGCTAACTATAGAGATGAAAAAGTATTTACTAGCGATATCACCCAAGATGATTACATTTCAACAGACAATATGCTAGCTAATCTGGGAGGAGTAACAATAGCAGACAAAATCCCATCATCGCAAAAAGTAAAAAAAATTAACCCAAAAGATGTTTTGTTTTCAAATATTAGAACTTATTTTAGGAAAGTCTATTATGCGACTAGAAATGGTGGTTGCTCTAACGATGTTTTGGTTTTTCAGTCTTGTGATAACATCAACTCAAAGTTTTTATACTACGTGCTGGCGGATAACACATTTATTGATTATTCCGACATAACCTCTAAAGGTACCAAAATGCCCAGGGGCGATAAGTCTGCAATAATGCAATATGATTTTAACCTCCCCCCACTCCCCGAACAAAAAGCCATTGCCCGTATCCTGGGCAGTCTGGATGACAAAATAGAACTCAATCGCCAGATGAATAAAACCCTGGAGGCGATGGCACAGGCACTATTCAAAAGCTGGTTTATTAATTTCGATCCCGTCATAGACAACGCCCTGCAAGCAGGTAACCCCATTCCCGACAAACTACAAAAACGCGCCAACAAAAGAAAAAATCTGAACCCGGCATTAAAAACCTTGCCACCTGAAATCACCAAACTGTTTCCCAACGAATTTGAACACCACGAAACAATGGGCTGGATACCGAAAGGTTGGGAGGTGAAAAAAACAAGTGCGATTTTACAAATCAACCCCAGTATTAAACTTGGTAAAGGTCAAGTAGCTTCCTATGTAGATATGAAGGCATTACCAAAAACAGGCTATTCAATTAGCGATGTTGTCAATAAAGCATTTACAGGAGGTTCAAAATTTCAGAATGGTGACGTGCTATTAGCTCGTATAACTCCCTGCCTACAAAATGGAAAAACAGGAGTGGTTGATTTTTTATCAAACAAATGTTCTGTTGGTTTTGGATCTACTGAATTCATAGTCATACGAGGCAAGCAGAATATAAGTACAGAATACATTGCTTGCCTTGCTAGGTATCACAGTTTTAGAAAGCACTGCGAAAAAAGTATGATTGGATCATCAGGTAGACAACGAGTTCAAAATTCTTGCTTTGAGAGTTATTACCTGACACTACCAGTAAAAGAACCTTTGCTACAGCAGTTCAAGCAATTTACTTACCCTATATTTCAAAAAATTTCCAAACAATCTAAACAAAAGAAAACCCTAACCCAACTCCGCGATATCTTACTCCCCAAACTCATCAGCGGTAAAATCAGGATTGGAGATTCTGTTATATAAATTTGTGTATCGTGACAATAAGAAAAGAAAAAATATTACCCCATGCTAGCATCTAGAATTGTTTGAAAAACGGATAATATGAATTAAGCCATAGGAAATCTGATTATGAGTCTAGAAATACAAAACGCTGTTATACATGAGATTATTAAAGATACAAACTCTTCACCTAGTATTAATTTAAGCGACCAAACACTAGATAATACAAATCCAAACATTAATTCATTGATGAACAAATTGGATGATGTCTTTAAAAATAAGATGCCCAAAAGAGCCAAACTGAAAATTGACTCTCGCTTTAGAAATTTTATCTCATCTAATGATTTTTTAGTTGATTCAAGTAATTTAATTACAACACTTGAAACTCAACTGATCAATTTACATCAAGCAAAAGGCGGATATTTTTTATTTGTAAAGTATAAGGTGCAAAATGAGTTTTTAGCCGTATTTATTCTAAGAAACACCGAGGGGTTTATTACAAGGCATGATAATTATTATTATGTTGTAGATACGGTAACTCATTTAGAGATAAATAAACTAGCTATGGGGATGAGAATTAATTTAGATATTTTTAATAATGCTGAGTTAGAAGAAAATAAACAACGATATGTTTCTCTAATAAGAGGCAATACAGAGATATCAAAATATTTTAATAATTGGATCAGTCTTGATGATGAGCAAGCAGAAAGTGTGGATGCAAATTCATTGATGAAAATTGCCAATAATATTGATTTGCCTGATGGCATTGATAATAGAGAAGATTTAAAAAGAAGGATAGGAGAGTTTGCCAATAATGCAATCAACAACATAGTTGATTTAACAGCACTTAGTTCATCAGTATTTGGAGATGATACACATCTAATAAATTACTGTAATGAAAATAATATAGATATAGATAATGAATTCAAAATGAGCAAGGGGAATATTAAGAAATTTTTTAAAATTATCGCCAATACGGATGGTATTAATGTCTCTTTTGGTAGAGAAAAAATTGGCGATTCGATAGATATCAGAGATGACAAATTAATAATTAATTCACCATCTCTTGTTCAAGAAATTAATGCACAGATAGATGAATAATTTTACCGAAATACTTAAAATCCTTAATATTGATGACAATTCTTCTAAGAACAAATTAGAAATTACGTCGAAATCTTTAGAGGATAAACAAGAAGATTTAACTAGACTTAGGCTAAATTTTGAGAGTACCAAAGAAGGCATTAATATCAAATTAGACGAGCAAGGACAATTACTTATTTGTAAAACTAAAGAAGATGCCCTGGTATATTGTAGGGACTCTTCATTTGATAAGAATATTCTGATCATAGAGGACACTATATTTTGGGAAAAGACAGGTAATCACAGAAATCAATTTATAGAAAATATCAGAATTTGGTACAAATATAATAATATATTTCAAAAAATTGCTGATTATTTTGCTGATTTAAATGAGGAATTTATTTTATTATCTGCCGACAAGGGTAAACTTCAGGTCGGTTATTCAGGGAAACAGATTGATCATTTTGATGATACTGCTTTTAGCCAGGAAACTTTTAATCAAATTGAAAATTTAATAAATAATAACGAAGATTTTATAAGTTTTTTCAAAGATGCATTTATCGATATTTCTTATAATGAATCTTTACAGGATCGTTTTTCTTATGCAATTAAAAATATAGATATCATTTTTGAAGATGCTAATAGAAACTACAGTTTGTATAAAAACAAATTCTCATTTGAAGAATTTACCAAGGGACTTAATCATTCAAAAGATGAATATCTTAAAAATTATCAATTATTTTTATCAGACTTTCTAAGCAAAATAAGTAATCTGCCTGTTCAAATAGGTGTATATATTTTTTTAATTTCTCGCTTTTCAGATGTAGCTTCTATTTTATTGTTTTTATTGGTATTAATTATTTTTGTATCTATATATTCTTTTAGAGATATATCCTTGATGATTGAGAATACTAATGAAATGAAAGATAGCTGTATTGAAAATATAAAATTAATACAACAAAAATCTGGTATTGATGAAAGAGAACTTGAAGACACCCAAAACAAAATGACTGATAAACTTGATAGTTTTGTTAGTTTTTTGAAATCATACAAACACATGAATGTGGCAGCAAATGTATTATTTGGCGTTATTATTTTTTATTTTGTTTTATTTAAGTGAAGTTCACCGAACACAAACCATTATCGATCCAATCCAAAAACAAACTATCCCCCACGTACCGAGTAGCAAGCCACCCCGCAATTCTCCAAACATTCTGATTAAAAATTTAATCGCAAGCGAGCAATTCAGATGAAAAAAACACTCTGAAAGCTCTCACCCAACCCCGCAGCACCTTACTCCCAAAACTTATTTCAGGTAAAATCAGGACTGGTGATGTTGAATTGATCACAAAAAAATAACAAGAATCTATCTTGTTCCGGTGTGTGAGTAGTGGATGAAATGGCACAGTTAATCAATCAAAATTTGATCACATGGGCAAGGGAAAGGCATCATCTTCCCATGGAGTCTGCCGCAAAAAAACTGGGGATAAAAGCTGACACACTTGATGCCTGGGAAACGGGCAATGAATTTCCCAACCTCAAGCAAGTAGAAAAAATAGCGGAAAAATTATATGTGCCTTTGGGTTATCTGTTTCTGGATGAACCGCCTGAAGAAAAACTCCCTATACCCGATTTCAGGACACTGAATAATCAGGAAATATCTACCCCCAGCCCGGAACTTCTGGCAGTTGTGCATGATGCACAATTAAAACAAGCCTGGTTAAAAGAGATAAGAGAAGAAGAAGCAATAGACCCTGTTTTAACAGGTGCGAGAACAGAAAATACTTGTGCCCTGGAGGGTATTGCATCTTTAATCAGGGAAAAACTGGAAATAGACAAGCTGAGGAGCGAGACAAGGCATTACGAGAAGTTTTTGGGGGAGATTATTACAACATTGGACCAACAAGGGTTTATTGTGATTAGAAATGGTGTTGTCGGTAACAATACGCACAGACCACTTAATCCAGAAGAGTTTAGGGGCTTCGCTCTGTATGATGAATTTGCACCGCTTGTTTTTATTAATGGTAAAGATGCCAAAGCAGGGCAGATTTTTACCATTATTCACGAACTGGCACATCTTTTTTTGGGTGAAAGTGGCCTGGATGACACTTTCAATAAAGGCATGGAACAGGAATGCAACAGGATAGCGGCGGAGGTTCTGGTTCCGGCAGAGCAGTTAGGGACAGTGTACCAACAAGGAAAAGAGGAGGAAATTGCAAAAAAATTTAAAGTGAGTCGTTTTGTGATTCTTGTTAAAGCCAGACACCTGGATTTGATTGATCAGGGCTATTTTAATCAGTGCTGGGAAGAGTTTAATGCTGATGAACGGGGTAATCAGCATCAGGGTAGCGGAGGTGATTTTTATAACAATGTTAAGTTCAGGGCTGGTGGAGAAAATTTTCTGAATACCGTCATTAACTACACGCTGGCAGGCAAGGTACTTTATCGTGATGCTTACAGGTTAACAGGTCTGGGAGATAAAACTTTTAACGAATATTGCAAAAATATACAGGCTATATGATGCAATATTTACTGGATTCAAATATTTTTATTGAAGCCTACCATAGATACTATAATGACAAGATTGTATCCAGTTTTTGGCAATGGTTAGAAAATGACGAGGACATATATACAATCTCACAAGTAAAAGAAGAAATAAAAGCTGGCACTGACGATTTATACAAGTTAATCCAAAATGTCCGTGAACTAAATACTGTTAGTGAATTGATGCGTGATATAGCAACATATGTTCAAGATAAATATGACAATCCAGCAGAAACTGATGCTTTTTTAGCTAAAGCTGATCCCTTATTAATATCTACAGCAAGTGCTGCGGGAGCAACCATTGTGAGCAATGAAGTGCTGGTCGGTGATGATTCAACAAAAATTAAGATTCCTAATGTATGTAATGAATTTGAGGTTGAATATAACTATGGCATTTTTGATATCTTGCGATCAAAACAAATCAATTTAAGTCAACCAGGTGTATGAAATTCACCGAAGCCTCCCTGGAACAAGCCATTATCGAGCTGTTTCTCAAGCAACATATTCCCCATATACCAGGTAACACGCTTTCCCGCGATGCTACAGATGTTCTGCTCAAGGATGATCTGCGGCAGTTTCTAAAAAATCGGTACGCCGGTGATGGCATTACCGTATCAGAGATAAACGGTATTATCCGCAGGCTGGAGAGTCTGCCAGCCCCTGATTTGTATCAGAGCAATAAAACCATCATGAAGATGGTGGCGGATGGCTTTTTATTGCGACGTGAAGACCGCAATCAAAAAGACCTGTATGTGCAGTTGCTCGACTATGAGGGACTGACAGCTTTTTCCATGCCCGATCCTGCAACATTGGATACAGTCGCCGATGAGTCAGGAGATTACGGCGGCGATGGCAATATTTACAAGCTGGTGAATCAGTTTGAAATCATCGGCTCTGAACTGCGTATCCCCGATGCGATTTTATTTATTAATGGTCTGCCATTGGTGGTTTTTGAGTTTAAGTCGGCTATTCGCGAAGACGCGACGATTCATGATGCTTATGTGCAGTTGACGATCCGTTATAAACGCGATATTCCCGAGTTGTTTAAATACAATGCGTTTTGCGTGATCAGTGACGGTGTCAATAATAAAGCGGGTTCTTTCTTTGCTTCCTATGAGTTTTTCTATGCCTGGCGCAAAATTGATGGCAATGAAAGTTTGGAAAAAGATGGTATTGACTCCCTGTTCACGATGATTGAGGGCATGTTTAACAAGCACCGGTTGCGCGACATTATCCGTAACTTTATTTATTTTCCGGACACTTCCAGAAAGGAGGAGAAAATATTCTGTCGTCATCCGCAATATTATGCAGCGAACAAGTTGTATCGGAATATTCTGCAACATCGACAACCTGAGGGCGATGGTAAGGGCGGTACTTATTTTGGTGCCACCGGTTGCGGCAAGAGTTTCACAATGTTGTTCCTGACGCGCCTGCTGATGCGCAGTGTTGAGTTTGCCAGCCCGACCATTGTGTTGATTACTGATCGCACGGATCTGGATGATCAGCTTGCGGCTCAATTCACCAACGCCAAAAGCTATGTCGGCGATGAAAATATTATCAGTGTGACCAGCCGTGAAGATTTAGGGGCACAACTCAAAGGTCGTGATAGCGGCGGGGTATTTCTCACGACTATACATAAATTTACTGAAGACACTGAGCTGTTGACCGATCGCAATAATGTGATTTGTATTTCTGATGAAGCCCACCGCAGTCAGATCAATCTGGATGAAAAAATTAAAATCACTTCTGATGGTGTGCAACATCGCTATGGTTTCGCGAAGTATTTACATGACTCTTTGCCTAACGCCATTTATGTCGGTTTCACGGGCACGCCTATTGATGCAACTCTGGATGTATTCGGCGATGTGGTTGATGCCTATACCATGACGGAATCCGTAAGAGATGAAATCACGGTGCGTATTGTCTATGAGGGCCGCGCCGCCAAAGTGTTGCTGGATAATGGCAAACTTGAAGAAATTGAAGATTACTATGAGCAATGTGCAGCAGATGGCACCAGTGATTACGCCATAGAAGAAAGTAAAAAAACCACGGCACGGATGAATACCATTCTGGGCGATCCGGATCGTGTTCAGGCATTGGCCACTGATTTTGTTGACCATTACGAGAGGCGTATTCTTGAAGGCGCGACCGTTAAGGGCAAAGCCATGTTTGTGTGTAGCTCGCGGCCGATTGCCTATGCGTTTTATCAGACGGTGATAGCTTTGCGACCGGCGTGGGCGGAGGTAAAAGTCGCCGACCCGGACGTGGAACTGACTGACCAGGAACGCCGGAAAATCAAGCCCATGCAGCGGCTGAAAATGATCATGACTCGCAGTAAGGATGATCCTGAAGCGTTATATAAGATGCTCGGCGACAAGCAGCACCGTAAGGAGTTGGACCGACAGTTTAAACAGGTAAAATCCAACTTCAAGATCGCCATTGTCGTCGATATGTGGCTCACCGGTTTTGATGTGCCGTTTCTGGATACGATTTATATCGACAAACCGGTACAGCGACACAATCTGATTCAGACCATTTCCCGCGTCAACCGCAAATATGCCGACAAGGAAAAAGGGTTGGTCGTTGACTATATCGGTATTAAACGCCAGATGAATCTGGCATTGGCGCATTACTCCAACATGGATAGTCAAAATATCGAGGACATTGAGCAATCAATTGTGGTGGTCAAAGACCATATCGATCTGCTTGAGAAATTATTTCATAAATTCGACAAGCAACTTTATTTCTCGGGGTCACCTCTGCAACAGCTTGAATGTTTGAATATGGCGGCTGAGTTTGTGCAAATGACTCAACAAACAGAAGAGCGTTTTATGTCGTTGGTAAAATGTTTAAAAACGGCTTTCGATATTTGCTGTGGTAGCGAGGAGATTACGCAGCAAATGCGTGATCTTATTCATTTTTATATTGCTGTGCGTACTATTGTATTCAAGCTCACTAAAGGCAACGCGCCTGATACAGCGCAGATGAACGCCCGTGTTAGAGACATGATCAGGGATGCACTGCAAAGTGATGGTGTAGAGGAAATATTCAAACTCGGGAATGAGCAGGCAACCGAAGTCGATATTTTTGACGAGGATTATCTCGCCAAAATTGAGAAAATCAAATTACCCAATACCAGGATCAAGTTGCTCCAGCAATTGCTTACAAAAGTCATTGAGGATTTCAAAAAGACCAATAAGGTTAAAGGAGTGGATTTTTCTGAAAAATTTCATTCATTGGTTGCCAGATACAATGAGCGCAAGGAACAGGATGTACTTCGCAGCGAAGTATTGGAAGAGTTTACCGATGAAATTATCGGGTTGTATCATGCAATAAAAAAAGAATGGGCATCTTTCTCTGATCTTGGCATTGATTTTGAGGAAAAGGCGTTTTACGACATTCTCAAGGAACTTGCGCAAAAATATGATTTCAGCTATCCGGATGATCGCCTTGTGCTCCTGGCAAGAGAAGTCAAGAAAGTGGTGGATGATAAAGCGAAATACACGGATTGGAGTCAAAGAAACGATATTAAGGCAGAGTTAAAAGTTGATCTGATTATTCTGCTGGCAAAATATGACTATCCGCCGATTGATCGTGATGAAGTTTACAAGGAAATTTTTGAGCAGGCTGAAAATTTCAGGAAATACCGGACATAGTTTCAGCTTCCTTGCAGCGGACAATACGCTTTAACTTACGACCGCTCCCGGTCTCGGCGCCTGAATTGTTCAATGGCTGCTGAATGTTCTTCACGCTTGCTCTTGAGGCGTAATGTTGATCTCTGAAGTGCTCCACCGTCCGAGTGACACCAACAACAAAATTTATTGCCGCCCTCTGCCTCGTGATTATTTATTTTCCAAACGTCAGCAAGAGATTTTATGTAACGCAGGAAGAAATGATGGCATGGAAAGCATGTTCCACTTTGGCTCGCATACTTGATTTGGAATGCCCAATCGCCCTGGCTGTTGTCGTGCCTTTACAAGGTCGATGTCGCTTGACCGTCGTTGCGAGCAAAGCGAAGCAATCCAGATGCACTGCAATCAGCACCTGGATTCCTGCTTGTGCAGGAATGACGGGGAAGTGAGGAATCACGGGGAAGTGAGGAATAACGGGGAAGTGAGGAATGACGGAAAAAGGTAAGGTGTGATGATGGTGTTATGTTTTTATTCTATCTGCCAGGCTGGAGCCTGGCGTTCCCGGGATAATGCAGGAGTGACGGAGTGACTACAGCACCGTCATTCCTGCGCAAGCAGGGATGCATATCTTCAACCCCGTCACAATCCATGTCACACACGCCTTTTTTCGTCATTGCGAGCAGTAGGGTTTGTCTACTGAATCAGATTTGTTTGCATGTTCCTTAAAAAAACATCAAAAAGTGTTTAATTAACCTGCCTGCCTGAATTCTCTTGTGCGATTGCTGAACTTCATAAATAAGCGATACAGCATCGGGATCACGAACAGCGTCAGCACGGTTGAGAATGCCAGACCCCAAACAATCGCAGTGCCCACCGGCCCCCATATCAATGAGGTCCCGGCCAGGCCCGTCGCCAGTGAGAACAAACCGGCAATCGTTGTTAATGATGTAATCAAAACCGGGATGACTCGCCTTCTGGCGGCATAGACCGTGGCGTGTAACAGGCTCATACCGTTTTCCAGGCGTGTATTCGCCGCCGAGATAAGGACGATCGCGGCATTCACGGAAATACCGGCAAGCGCGACCACGCCGTATAAAGTATATAAACTGAGTGGATTGGATGTGACCAATAAACCCATCACCACGCCGGTAAAAGCCAACGGAATGCTGATCAGTATCATCAGTGGCTGGAAGTAACTCCTGAACTGGGTCCCTAATATGATGTACATCAGTCCGACGCCAAAAACAAACAGCACCATTAACGCATTCAGACTTGTGTTGATGTCATCCAGCACGCCGGTGAAATCCAAATCTATCGTTGGATGATCTTTTTGAATTTTTTTCCATGCTTCCGCGATCATCTCGTTGCCTTCCACGGCGTCAATTTTGTCTTCGTCTATATCCGCTTCAAGCGTAATGGTTTTTCTGAAATTGTAATGCCGGATATTGTTGATACCGGTGCCCCGCTCGGCTTGCACTAATTCTCCCATGGCAATTGAACGACCATCCGGTAAGGAGATGGTTTGTCTTAACAGATTATCAATATCGCGCCAGCCTTCTTGTTCGGCTTGCACGCGCACCCTGACTTTTTCTCCCTGATGCTGGAAATCGGTCACAATTTCACCATCGACAAAAGCCTTTATGCTACGGCTCAACGTTGCGGGATTGATACCGGCGCGTTGAATTGCTTCGCCATCATAGTTGAGTACCAGTTCGGGATTCCCCGGACGGTCATCCAGAAGCACGTTGCTGAATAATGGTTGATTCCGGAGATATTTTGTCAGTGCAATGGCTGCGGATTTAATTTCAGTTATTTCATCACCGCGTATTTTTACGTTGATTGCTCTTGATGTCGGCGGGCCGTCTTTCATGCGTAACAGGGACGTATCGGCTGTTCCCTGAAAATCAAGGATAACCGCTTCCACCGCCCCGGCAATCTCGGCCACCGACCGCGAGCCATTTTCATCCGGCATCAGGCTCATCATGATTTGCCCCACGGTATCACCAAATAGCGGCGCGGTGTCTGTAAATTGTTGCCCGGAATAAGTCACCGAAGATCGTAATTCATGCGGTTTAATTTCTTTAAGTGCACGCGCCTCGACTTTACGCAACATGTCACTTGTGTCATGCAAGGTCGCGCCGCCCGGCATTTTGACATTGATATAAAACAGCCTCAGTTCATCGGCTTCAAAAAAGTTATAACGTATTTTTCCCAGATAGACTGCGGAGGCCGCCAGGCTGAAAACCAGCATCACGGCTGCAAGGGATATCACTGGATGTCGCAACGCCTTTAATAATAACTTGATGTAATTGTAACGGATCCAGTGAGTGAATGTTTCTCGACACTTTTGCACCTTTGAGGGTTTGGTAAAATTAACTTTTGCAGCAATGACATGCGCAGGCAGCATCCAGTAAGCCTCTAACAGGCTAACTGCCAATGCCAATGTCACAACCATGGGAATGATGCGCATGAAATCACCAAGAATCCCCGGCATTAACATCAAGGGTAAAAATGCCGCCATTGTCGTCATCACCGATGTTGTCACCGGTGCAAACACTTCCTTCAGGGACGCCAATGCTGCAGACATGGGTTGCATGCCCTGTTGTAGTCGCTGATAAATGGATTCAACAACCACGACAGCATCATCCACCAACATACCGAGCGCAATGACCACGCCCAGCAGTACCATGTTGTTCAGGGAGATATCCATGATGTGCAGGATCAGAAAGGTGCCCGCCAATGTAAACGGAATACCGATACTTGTGAGTACCGCAATTCGCGTACCCAGAAATATCCATGTCACCACCAGCACCATAACCAAACCGATAATGGCATTGGTTTGCATCAAGGCGAGCGCATTACGTGTACTGATGGTTTGATCATCAACCATGAAAACATCCACGCCGGTACCATTCCTGTATTGATTACGATCATCAATGTAGGCGTTGATGTCATCCACCAGATCAAGCACATTGGTATTGGCCTGTTTTGTAATCGCCAACAATGCTGCAGGCGCTCCATTAAACCTGACAAGCTCCGAGGGTTCTTCCGTGGTACGTGTAAATTCCGCCAGACTACCCAGCGTTACAATACCGCGTGCTGTTGTGACTGGATACTTTGACAAACTGCCGGGATCGGTGCTGGTTCCCTCGACTCTGACGATCCACTGACCATCATCGGTTTTAATATCGCCTACAGAGACATCCCGAAAATATGCACGCACGGTGTCAGACAAGTCTCCAGGAGTGATTCCCAGACCTTCCAGTCTCTCGGGAATAAATGTAATGTGCAGTTCAGGATCATCCAGTCCCAATTCGTTAATCACATCAACGCCATTAATCAACTCAATATCTTTTTTAATATTTCTGACCTGTCGTCGAAGATTTTCATCATCACCTGCACTGGTAACCACTATAGTGGCGGATGGAAATGCATTTGAAGTGGTGATTTCATGGACCACAGGATCTTCAGCTTCTTCAGGAAGCTCACTTGAATAGGTGTTTTGAACCTCGCGGCGCAGATCCGTCAGATGACTCTTGAATTCCTCTTTACTGACTTGATTGAAACGTACCAGGATATTTGAGATGCCTTCGCGGCTGGTGCTTGAAACAAATTTAATATCCTTGATCGAGGTTTGCAAGGCATCTTCAATTGGATCGGTGATTCTTTTTTCGACATCTCCGGCGGTGGCTCCAGGGAAAAAAGTAATGATACTGATCCAGTTGAAATTTATTTCCGGATCCTTTGCGCGAGGCATCTGTAAATAAGAGATGATTCCAATCACAAGAATTAAACAAAAAGTGAGATTCGCCAATACGTGATTGGCAAGAAAACGCTGCAGAAAACTCATGATTAACTAGCGATTTTTAATTAACAATTTCAACCGGTATTGATTCTTTTAGCGAGTAATGTCCTTCAATTACAATACGGGCATCTCTCGACAAGGAACTGGCACTCGCACGGCCGGCCTGTGCGGTTGGCATGGAATTAAACTTCGCCACACTACCCTTGATGGTGAATACGCCGAGTTCTCCATTACGACGCACCAATAGATCACCCGGAATATGCGCACGTTCATCACGCCAATATAATTTTCCCGTTGCTCCCGGAATAGTTTGTGCATCATTAAAAATTAAACGAACTTCCCGATCACGAGTTTTAGTATTGATGGCCGCAACAATGGATCGGAGTTTCACTGGATAACGAATACCGTCATGCTCAAAGTAAAGTTCACCGGCATTACTGACCTGTTTTAAATCACGACTTAGCACCTGTGCCGAGATCTCCGTGTTATCAATATCCATGATTTTGATGAGGGCCGTTCCGACATTCACAAATTCACCTGCCGCACCGGCACGCTCAACAACCAGGGCACGAAAGGGGCTGGTCACGATACAACGTGATTGATCCAGTTGCTTCATTTTTATTGCAGCTTTAATACCCTTGAGTTCAAAACCCAAAACTGCAAAATCGGATTCACGTTCATCCAGTATTTCTTCTGCAACAGATTGCTTGATTGTTAATTGACGCGTGCGTTGAAGCCGACGTTTTGCCAGGTCTCTTTTGGTTTGCAGCGCTTCCAACCTGCTGACCGACTCACGATAAGATAGCTCATAATCGGAGCAATCAAGTTTTGCCAAACTCTCTCCTTTCTCAACAATATCACCTACGCGTACCGAAATTTCATCCACCCTGGATGCAATTCGTGCGCTGATGACGCTCTCATTCAGGGTAACCACTTTTGCCGGTGCGGAGCGTTCAGGGTAAATGGCGACTTCGGCCACTTTAGCCGTTTTTACGATAACCTTGTCTGCAGCGAAAACGGATCCGTAAAAAATAAAGCTGATAAATATTGTCAGTGACAATTGCAGTGGTCTTTGCATCATTTTCCTAATGTAGTGGATTAATCTCGTCTATAACTTTAACATTTATCCTGATTTAAATAATGATGTGAAAAATTATTTAATCTGCAGGTCAGTACGTGTAGATTGGTATCTTTACCTGAAAACAGACGATCAAGAGATACTCCCAAGGTATACTTCCATGATCTGAAGAGACGACAAATCGGTCGCCGTTCGGATCGGTACACACTGGACGTACCAACATTTTGGTAAATTACTTTAATAATTAACAAGATAGCTTAATGCAACGTATCGCCATTGTCGGTATTGGTGGACTGTTCCCCAGTGCAAAAGACCAGGATAAGACCAAACCTCACCTGGAGGCATTTTGGGAAAATATCCAAATGGGTCGCGATTGTTCTCGTGAAGTCCCCAAGGATCGTTGGTGTCTGAGTAAAGATGATGCCTATTCTGATGAACTGGCAGTAGACAAAGTGAATTCGGTGCGTGGCTGTTTTCTCGATGCATTCGATCTCAATACCGATAATCTCGATATTGACAGGAATATTCTTGAACAACTTGATCCCGCTTTTCATGTTCTGCTCCATGCCGGTCAAGAGGCCTGGCTGGATACCAAACATGAGCATCTGGATAAGCAACGTGTTGGCATCATCATTGGCAATATTGTTTTACCAACTGATGCATCTTCATCACTGACAGATGAACTTCTGGGTCCGGTATTTGAATCACCAATGCTTGGTGATCCTGATCCGCTACCAAAACAAAACAAACACAAGATTCATTCCCTGAATCGCTATGTTGCAGGTTTGCCCGCAGGTGTTTTGGCGAAGGCCATGGGGTTTGGTGGTGGTGGTTACACGCTTGATGCCGCTTGTGCATCTTCACTATACGCACTTAAGTATGCCGTTGATGAACTCGTCTCGGGTCGTGCGGACGCTATGCTCACCGGCGGCTTATCTCGTCCGGATTGTCTCTATACGCAAATGGGGTTTTCCGCATTGGGCGCAATTTCCAAAACAGGACATTGCGCACCGTTTGATCATAAAGGTGATGGTCTGGTTGTGGGTGAAGGTGCCGGTATTCTTGTCTTAAAAAGGTTGGAAAATGCCTTGCGCGATGATGATCATATCTACGCAACCATCGCCGGTATCGGCTTATCAAATGATATCGGCGGGAACCTTATGTCGCCAGATGCGGAAGGTCAGTTACGTGCCATGCACGATGCCTACCGTCAGGCTGAATGGAAACCTGAAGATGTTGATCTAATAGAATGTCACGGTACCGGTACACCCATTGGAGATGCAGAAGAGATTCAGAGTTTGAAATTACTTTGGTCCGGGACGGCGATGAATGGAGATCCCGTCAAGTGTGTTATTGGTTCTGTGAAAAGTAACATCGGTCATTTGCTAACCGCAGCGGGTTCTTCAGGATTAATCAAGGTGTTGCTGGCAATGAAACATCAACAATTACCGCCAACTGCAAATTTTGAAAGAACATCCACAAAGATTGATCTTGCAAACAGCCCTTTCAGTATATTGAGTGCTGCACAACCCTGGGAAAAGAGATCAAAACAAACTCCGCGGCGTGCTGCAATCAACGCCTTCGGTTTTGGCGGGATTAATGCACATGTTTTACTGGAAGAATGGCAAGCAGATACAGTCAGTAAGAAAGTGCTTAACCCTGTTTCATCTGTTAGTGACAATAATGTCGACATTGCTATCGTGGGTATGGAAACGCAATTTGGTCCCTGGAAATCTTTAACCGCATTTAAAGAACGACTTTTTACGGACAAACAGAATATCGATCCTGAATTTCCTGCCAGGTGGTGGGGCGTTGCCAATCCGGAACGGATCAAAGGTTGGTTTTTTAAAGAAATTAATATTCCAGTGGATCGTTATCGTATTCCACCCACAGAACTTAGGGAGATGTTGCCACAACAATTACTCATGTTGGAAGTCGCCGCCAATGCACTTGAAGATGCCGGTATTAAAGAATTATCTGAAGCACAAAGTAATGCTGTCGGTGTTTTCATCGGCATTGGTCTTGATCTGAACACTACAAATTTTCATTTTCGTTGGTCACTTTTAGATCAGGCAAAAATATGGGACAGGCGGCTTGGTCTAAATCTGGATGACAAAGGACTCAATGACTGGACGCAGTCTTTACGTAATGCCGCAGGCCCGGCATTAAATGCTAACCGTACCATGGGTGCCCTCGGTAGCATCATTGCCAGTCGCATTGCACGTGCCTTCCAAATTGGCGGTCCCGGCTTTACTTTGTCTGCGGAAGAAAGCTCGGGATTACGCGCATTGGAGGCTGGCGTACGCGCTCTGCAAAGAAATGAACTGGAAACAGCAATCGTCGGGGCTGTGGATTTGGCCGGTGATGTACGTGCGGTGTTGGGACAGTCCGCAACTCGTGGCTATGCCGACGGTTCTCTGGTAGGCGAGGGTGCGGCAGCCTTCATATTGAAACGTTATGAGGATGCCAGGCGAGATGGTGATCGAATTTATTCTGTTATAAAAGGCATCGCTGCCGCGACCGGTGGCGGCGTGGATTCAAATATTCCAACTGCAATCGCGTATCAACGGGCTTTTCGTCAGGCTTGCGTCGATGCCAAAACCGATCTCTCCAGGATTGGTTTGATTGAAACACATGGCAGTGCAATACCACAAGAAAATGCCATGGAGTCATCAGCGTTGAATACCTTGTTCAACGATCAAGAGCCTTGTGATTTAGGTTATATAAAATCAAGGATTGGCCATACCGGCGCTGCAAGCGGCCTGGCGTCACTTGCCAAAGCCAGTCTCGGTCTTTACCACAAACAAAAGATTGTGCCGGAGAATGATCAAGTTCAATCACAATATTGGTTACGTAACAAGATCGATGGACCCAGACAGGCTGCTGTAAACACTTTTAGTATTGATGGTAATTGCATGACGGCCATCCTTGAAGAAGCTGATCAGGATTCTGCTGTATCTGTGAATTTGACAAACGAGACATTATTTTCCTTTCATGCTGAATCAAGAGAAAGGTTAATGGAACAACTGAAACAACTGCATGCGCTCGCTGATAATGCAGGAAATATTCATCAACTTGCCAGGAGCTGGTGGTTGAAGAATAAAGGCACCAGGGCCAAAGAATTCTCTGCAGCGATTGTTACTGATAAACAAGGTAATCTCACAAGCGCACTGGATAAACTCAAAGAAGCAATTAAAAAAAATAAATCGCTCAACTCTAACGGAATTTATTATGCAAGTTCACCCCTGGGTAAAACGGGGAAAATAGCGTTTTTATACCCGGGTTCGGGCAATCATTTTCATGGCATGGGACGTGAATTAAGTCAACGGTGGCCACGGTTACTTGATCAATTGGATTCAGAAAATAATTCACTGGCAGCACAATTTGCCGATGGTAAATTCTGGAGTAAAAAATCAGATACTTCGCTTAGCCACGAAGAGGTTATTTTTGGACAAGTCTGGCTTGGATTTTTTGTTAGTGAGGTCGTCTCACAGTTTAATATTAAACCTGATGCGATCATCGGCTACAGCCTTGGGGAAACCGCCGGACTTTTTGCCACACGCACATGGACAAATCGGGATGAAATGATGCATCGCATGCGCAAAACGACTCTTTTCACTGATGCCCTGGCTGGTCGCTGTGACGCTGTGCGCAAGACGTGGCGACTAAACGACGCGGAAACTGTTGACTGGATTATCGGTGTCGTGGATCGTGCGGCAAATGAAGTAAAACAGGCATTGGAAAATCAACCTCGTGCTTATTTGCTTATTATAAATACCCCGAACGAATGTGTTATCGGCGGTGATAAAGAAGCTGTCCTCGCCTCAGTCAAAAATCTGGGCTGTCATTTTCACCCTGTACACGGAGTCATAACCGTACACTGTGAAGTCGCAGAACCGGTAAAAAAGGCCTATAGAGATCTGCACCTGTTTGAAACCAACCCTCCTGAGGATACTACGTTTTACAGCGGTGTCCGGGGAGGAAGTTATGAGGTCACACGTAACAGTGCCGCAGATTCTATTGTCGGGCAGGCAGTTCAGGCTTTCGATTACACCAAAGTAATTGAGTCAGCTTACGCAGATGGTGTTCGTATCTTTATTGAAATGGGGCCAGGCGCAAGCTGCAGCAGAATGATTGATCAAATACTCGATGGTAAATCACATGTTGCAAAAGCTCTCTGTGTAAAAAATCAGGATGGTGTGTCAAATGTTATTCATTGCCTCGGACAATTGATTGCTGAACATATTAACGTCGATCCGGAAGAATTATTTAATTTTGAAATCGCCAATACAGTGATTGAACAAAATTCGATGGTCACTGTGAATATAGGGGCCGAATGTTTCAACATGCCGCCACTACCGCAACAGGTAACGAATGATCAGGCTGAAGAACAATTTACGGCAGATGAAAAAACAGGGGGTCAAGCAACAAAAACGGACAATATTCATATTCTAAATCCGGTCATCGAACAAATGCAGCTCACTGAAAGTGCCAAAACTGAAGCTCAGGAAACATTTTTGCGCGTGTCCAGTTGCTTCACTCAGATGCTGGGGCAAGCTATACAGATGCAAATGACTTTACTTCAGGATGTTTCACTACGGTCAACGCCTCTTGATTCCAGACGACAAATTAAACCACAGCCTCATACAAAAAAAGCGGCATGTTTGTTCGATAGAAATCAATGTATGGAAATCGCCGTCGGTTCAATAGGTAAAGTATTGGGCCCAAAGTTTGCTGAAATCGATCAACACCCAACACGGGTGCGCTTACCTGACGAACCGCTGATGTTAGTCGACAGGATCATTGATATCCATGGCGAACCTGCCTCGCTTGGCTCTGATCCAATGACTTCAGGTCGTATTATCACTGAACATGATGTTCAGCCGAATGGCTGGTATCTTGATGGTGGATGTATTCCAACCTGCATTGCTGTTGAGGCCGGACAAGCGGATCTATTCCTATCCGGCTATCTGGGCATCGATCACATTACTAAAGGGCTCGCCGTTTATCGTTTACTGGACGCGAAAATCACTTTCCACGCTTCACTACCAAAACCCGGGGAAGTCATTCGCTACGACATTCGTATCGATCAGTTTTTCAAACAGGATAACACTTATCTGTTTCGATTTAGTTTTGAAGGAACCGTTAATGGAAAATCGCTATTAACCATGACTGAAGGTTGTGCAGGATTTTTCACACAGGCGGAACTGGAGGCAGGTAAAGGTATTGTTCAAACAGAACTGGAGACACGGCCACAAACAGGAAAATTACCAAACAATTGGCAAGCACCTGTGCCAATGGGTATCGAGTCATATAATGATCAACAATTGGATGCTTTGCGTGAAGGTAATCTCCGCGAATGTTTCGGCGAGGCTTTTTCAAACTTATCGTTAAATCGCCCTCTCGGTCTTCCGGGTGGTCGTATGACGCTGGTACATCGTATTCTTAATCTGGATCCTGAAGCAGGTCGTTTTGGTATCGGCCAGATTACCGGCGAAGCTGATATTCATCCCGATGACTGGTTCCTAACCTGCCACTTCCCTGATGATCAGGTAATGCCAGGCACGCTTATGTATGAATGTTGTCTGCATACTTTACGTATCTATCTACTACGCATGGGCTGGGTGGGGGAACAAAACGAGATTGTCCACGAACCTGTTATCGGGGAAATCAGCCAGCTTAAATGTCGCGGACAAGTTATCAATTCAATAAAAAAAGTGCAGTACGAAATTACACTCAAGGAGATTGGTTACAAGGACGGCGACGGAACACCCTATGCCCTGGCCGAGGCATTGATGTATGCGGATGGCAAGGCTATCGTGCAAATAAATAATATGTCGGTTCAGTTAAATGGACTCAACGAGCAAAAAATTAAAATGCTCTGGCAAAATAAAATTGTCGAGCAAAACCACAAGAAAAAAGTGCTTTTTGATTTTGATTCAATTTACGCTTTTGCCAACGGCAAACCTTCTGATGCTTTTGGTGATCGTTACAGAGTGTTTGATGCAGAAAGAAAAATTGCACGCCTGCCGCGCCCACCGTATCAATTCCTTGATCGTATTACTTCAATCAAGGATTGTGAACAGTGGAAGTTACAAGCGGGAGGGATTATTGAAGCTGAATACGATGTGCCGGAGGACGCCTGGTATTTTGGGGAAAACAGACAAACAAGCATGCCGTTTGCCGTGTTACTTGAAATCGCATTACAACCCTGTGGCTGGTTGGCAGCATATTTGGGATCAGCATTAACCAGTGAAATAGATCTGTCATTCAGAAATCTGGGTGGTAACGGCACACAATTACTTTCTGTTACTCCGACAACAGGCACTTTAACCACTCGCATTAAAATCACCGATGTTTCACAGTCCGGCGGCATGATTATTCAAAATTATGATATGGAAACACGATGTGCTGCCGGTATCGTATACAGGGGTGATACCTATTTCGGTTTCTTTTCAAAACAGTCTCTGACCGATCAAGTCGGCATCAGAGATGTGGCTCTCTTCGAACCGGATGATGTCTCTCGCAAACGGGGAGTCTCTTTTGCATATCCGGACACCGCGCCTTATCCGGGCGACATGATGCGTATGATCGACGACATTAGCCTGTTTGATCCACAAGGTGGACCACAGGATCTGGGTTTTATCAGAGGCACTACCCAGGTAGATCCGGAAGCCTGGTTTTTTAAAGCGCATTTCCATGAAGATCCGGTTTGGCCCGGTTCTTTGGGACTGGAGTCATTTATTCAACTATTGAAAGTTGTCTCCATAGAACGATGGGGCACACGAGAAAATCCAGAACACCGTGAGTTTGAGGTAATGGCGCTCAATGAAACACATCATTGGATTTATCGCGGGCAAATTATACCTGAAGATAAGCAAGTTACAGTTCAGGCCGTGATTACCGAAATTGATGAGAACAGGAAATTACTCCGTGCTGACGGTTTTTTGATCGTGGATGGACGAATTATCTATCAGATGAAAGATTTTACTCTCCGAATCACATAGAATGACATTCCCATGAAGTATTCTCGCGTACATATGGAATCTATCGGCTACGAGCTGCCTCCCGTTGTGATCACGTCAGACGATCTCGAATCCCGCCTGATGCCCATGTATGACGCTCTACATATTGCACCGGGTCAACTTGAGGCACTGACAGGCATCACCGAAAGGCGCTGGTGGGAAGAAGGGCATACGCTCTCCGATGGAGCGGCGAAGGCGGCACACAAAGCGTTGGACCAATCCAATGTCAGAGCGGATGAGATAGAGGCGCTTATTTATACAGGTGTCTGTCGTGAAAACTTTGAACCCGCGACGGCTTGCGCCGTGGCAGCACAATTGGGCATCAAGGATGATGCCAATATTTATGATATTTCCAACGCCTGCCTCGGCATCATGAACGGCATCATTGATATTGCCAATCGCATAGAGTTGAAACAAATACGCGCCGGCATGGTGGTCTCCTGCGAAACATCGCGTGAAATCATCGAAATCATGATCAAACGTATGCTCAATGATAAATCCATGGAAATGTTTAGCAAATCTTTGGCAACCCTCACGGGTGGTTCGGGTGCAGCGGCCATATTACTGACCGACGGCTCTTTTGATAACGGTCAAACCCACAGGTTGTTGGGGGGCGCGAGTCAATCTGCACCGGAACATCATGCGCTGTGTCGTTGGGGTATCACTCTATCACCGGTTGCCCTGGGCGAACTGATGTTTTCGCCGGATAAATTACTTGCCGCCATCGATCAAGTCATGGCTCCGGATACACTACCAAGTGTCGTAAAAGAGATCATGTCCAGTGAAAAGATCCCGCCACCACTCGCCAATATGATGCCTACTCAAAAATTACCGGACGCACTGTCAGAGTTCATGTCGACGGATTCCGTCGCCGTACTGAAACATGGTGCCAAACTCGGCGTCAAAACATGGGGGTCATTTTTGGGTAAAATGGGTTGGGCCAGGGATCAAGTGGACAAAGTGATTTGTCATCAAGTAGGTGAGGGACATCGGGAAACGATATTAAAAGAATTGGGCATAGATCCGACAAAAGATTTCAGTACCTACAAATATCTCGGCAATATTGGCACGGTATCGGTACCGCTTACCGCAGCCATTGCGCAACAACGCCTGTTTCTAAAACCTGGTGATCGCGTCGGCTTTCTGGGGATCGGGAGTGGTCTTAATTGCATGATGCTTGGGTGGGAGTGGTAGAGCATTCTCCGTAGTCACTCGCTCCAATCAAGTTTCCCGGCGATGAATTTCCCTGATTATTCATTTGATCATCACTACCATTCTATCAAGGGTTTGCGTTTACATTTCCTCGATGAAGGCGATGCAAGTGCCGAACCCGTTGTCATGGTGCATGGTAATCCCGGCTGGTCTTTCTATTATCGAAAACTCGTTGTTGCCCTGCAAGATAACTATCGGTGTATCGTCCCGGATCATATCGGTATGGGCTTATCTGATAAGCCGGATGACAAGACTTACAATTTCACGCTGGACCAGCGTGTCAGCGATCTTGAGTCCTTACTTGACCATTTAAATATCACCGACGGCATTACGCTCGTATTGCATGACTGGGGCGGCATGATTGGAATGGCCTTTGCCACTCGCCATCCGGAGAGAATAAAACGTCTGGTGATTTTCAACACCTCGGCATTTCATTTACCTAAAAATAAAACAGTCCCGTGGCAACTTAAAATTAGCCGCATTCCGGTCATTGGCACCATCTTAAATCAAGGTCTGAACGCTTTTGCGCGTGGTGCGGTTAAACAGTGTGTGACACGAAAGCCCATGTCGCCGGAAGTCGCAGCGGCTTATCTCGCACCATACGATAACTGGTCACACCGCCGCGCGATTCAAAAGTTTGTCCTGGATATACCGCTCAAAGCCAAAAACACTGCCTATGCGACTGTCGATAAAGTGGATAGAACAGTCGGACAATTTTCCGATCAACCCATGTTGATCTGCTGGGGCATGAAAGATTTTGTTTTCGATCATCACTTTCTGCAAGAATGGCAAACACGTTTCCCCAACGCCGAGTTGCATCGCTTTGAAGATGCCGGGCATTACATATTGGAGGATGCCAGTGATGATATTATTCCTGTCTTGAAAGATTTTTTGTGGAAGGATTCTGAATTAATAAACTAAGCAATTATATACTTGTGTGACCCAGTTGCTATGATACAATCTCCCCTTGAAATTAATTCTTGGAGGGGATGTTTATCATGGTATCTAACTTTACAAGCCTTTACGAGATGTTAGAGGTTTACCCTAATGAGCAATCATGTATTGATAGATTAACTGCGATAAAGTGGTTAAAAGGGGCTTATTGCCCGCACTGTGGCGCAGATAAGATATATAATTTCTCGAATAAGAAAACACATAAATGTGGTAGTTGCCGTAAGCGGTTTAGTATTAAGGTCGGCACTATATTTGAAGACAGTAAGATTCCATTAAGGAAATGGTTTGTTGCCATTTATTTAGCCACATCCCACAAAAAAGGCATTGCATCAACTCAACTGGCAAAAGACATTAAGGTAACTCAAAAGACAGCATGGTTTATGTTGCAGAGACTGCGTTTTGCTAGTCAGACAAGATCGTTTAACAATCCTTTGTTTGGAGATGTTGAAATAGATGATACCCATATAGGAGGCAAGGAAGGAAATAAGCGCAATAACAAACGTACTAAAGGAACGCATGGCAGAAGTGCAAAGACTAAAACTGCTGTACTTGGTATGGTTAAGAGGCAAGGTGAATTGCGAACCTTTGTATTATCTGAAACTACTGGAGAAGCCATAGAAGGACAAGCCCTTATTCATATAAAGCAAGGCAGTAGAGTATTAGCTGATGAATTTAGAAGTTATAAGACTCTTAAACCGTATTACAAACACCAAACGGTCAACCATAGCGTAGGTGAATATATTGTGCTTGACAGGCATACTAATACTATTGAAGGGGCTTGGTCATTATTCAAACGTGGGTTAATCGGTATATACCATCATATAAGCAAGAAACATTTAGCACGCTACTTAAATGAGTTTGCGTATAGATATAATACTAGAGAACTAAACGAAGGGGAGCGAATGATAGATTTACTCTCAAAATCTAATGGCAGGCTAACCTACCAGGAATTAATAGCATGAGTAACGATAAACCTGTCAAAATAGATATGTCGATGAATGAGGCCTTGAACCGATTTGCGAATGTCACTAAAGAGGAAATTGCAGAGCAAGGTGAAGGTGTAGAGGAATTAATTGAAGAAGGAGAAGGGCAATTAACTTTATTCAAAGGAAAAGAGATTAGGCAAGTATTCCATAATAATGAATGGTATTTCTCTATTGTGGATGTGGTTGGGGCGATTGTTGGAACAGATGCACCTGAAAGATATTGGGCTGACTTGAAGCGTAAAACTATTAATAAAGAAGGATTTTCTGAAACATACGAAAATATCGTACGTTTGAAAATGGTAGCGTCAGATGGTAAGAGTCGTTTGATCGATTCGGCAAATACAGAAACCATTTTCAGAATAGTTCAGTCCATACCTTCCCCTAAAGCAGAGCCATTTAAGAAGTGGTTAGCCAAGGTTGGCTATGAGCGTATACAGGAAATACAGAACCCCGAAATTGCCATCAAACGCGCGATGCTTTCCTACAAGGCTAAAGGGTATGACGATGATTGGGTTAAGGCTCGTGTTCAAACCATAGTAAGTAGAAAGGAGCTAACTAGCGAATGGAAAAAGAGAGGCGTTAAAGATGGGTGGGAATATGCCTTATTGACTGATGCTATTTCACAAGAAACTTTTCACCTGAAAACAAAAGAACATAGGAATCACAAACGTTTAGGCAAAGGCCACGCATTAAGGGATCACATGACTCCGTTAGAGCTTGTTTTAACAATGCTGGGAGAAACAGCTACTGTAGAAATTGCCAAGAACAAAAACGCCCAAGGATTGAATGCAAACAAAGATGCTGCGAAATCGGGAGGGAGAGTTGCGGGTAAAGCTAGAACCGATCTTGAACATCAAATGGGCCAGAAAGTAGTTAGTGATAAGAATTATTTGCCAAGCTCCAAACAAAAGAAATTATCATAATAGAGTATTAGCCCGATCAAAGTCGATTTGACCGGGCTAATACTACTCCTTATAACCTATCGACTATAGAGCTTGTATCTACTATATGGGTATCTGCCGTCTAATGAGCGTTTTCTTGTTCCCTGCTCCCCAGTATGCGGATTCCTATTACCTTTAACGGAATAGTTATCGTTATAACTGCTATTAGGACTAGAGCGATAGTGCGGCTTTACGTAGGTACCATCACTTCTATAGTATCCATTAACATAGGTGTCTGCGAATGCTCCAGAAACAAAGAGCATTGATACTAGAATTAACAATATCTTTTTCATGGTCTTTTCCTTTTTAGTGGTTAAACACGGCACCAATTTAAGGGTGCCGGGACGGCTACCAAACAACCATGAACATATGCAGGTTCCCATGTATTCCCCAAAGGGGTATTTTATTAATGAGCGACCCGACAAAGGATCGTTCACGATTAGCTTGGTAGCGGCTGGGAGTTTATATCCTAAATTGTTTAAATAGCAAGAAATTTTAGATTGGGGTCACACAAGTATATAATTACCATAAATTTAAGTCATACAGTTAATAAATTTTAAACTTGCTCGATAAGTACCTGGAAAGCGGTAATAAAAATTATACTGATTATTACAATTCCGGCTTATTAAAATTTATTCTGTGCTTAACAACGGCCTATGAATCCATCAAACATTGCCTCGTATCTACCCAAACTGGCACAACAACAGCCGGATACGATGGCCGTCACCGAGCAAAAGAGCGGGAGGCAATATACCTTTCAACAGCTTGATGAAGTAAGTGACATTATCGCCAAAGGTTTACAGGAAATCGGGATCGGTAAAGGTGTACATACGGCACTTATGGTAACACCGGGACTGGATTTCTTTGCGTTGGTTTTCGCCTTGTTCAAGGTTGGTGCGGTAATGATTGCGATTGACCCGGGTATCGGTGCCAAACAATTAGGGAAGTGCCTTGCCGAAGCCGAACCGGTGGTTTTTATCGGCATTAAAAAAGCTCACTTTGCTCGCAGGGTTTTAGGTTGGGCAAGCGCAACACTCAAGACAAATATTATTGTTAACCCCGGAGTATTGTCGGCAATCTTTTATGGTCGAAATATCTCCAGCCTGAAACAGCTTAAACAGTCAGGCAGCAGTTCCGGTAAACGTGCATTCGTCGATATTGAAGCTGATGATGTTGCTGCAATCCTGTTTACCAGTGGCAGCACAGGGGCACCTAAAGGCGTTGTCTATACACACGCCAATTTCACCGCACAGGTAAATACATTAAGAACACTTTATGGTATTCAAGCAGGCGAGATCGATCTTGCAACATTTCCCCTGTTTGCATTGTTTGGACCGGCAATGGGTATGAGTTCGATTATTCCTGATATGGATTTCACCCGACCCGGCAGGGTTGATCCTGAAATAATATTTTCAGCCATTGAGAAGTATAAAACGACAACCATGTTTGGATCTCCCGCACTGCTAAATCATGTAGGACGTTATGGCGAACAACAACATAAAAAACTACCGAATATGAAACGTGTCCTGTCCGCAGGTGCACCTGTTCCGGCAAATGTGATGAAACGTTTTACTGACATGTTGCATGGTAATGCGCAAGTTTTTACACCTTATGGCGCTACCGAATCTTTGCCGGTCAGTTCCATTGGCAGTAATGAAGTCCTCGGCTCAACCTGTTATGCAACTGAACAAGGTCATGGTGTTTGTGTCGGGCGTCCCGTCGATAATATCGAACTAAAAATAATTACCATTACGGATAAACCGATCACAAACTGGAGAAATGATCTAATACTTGGAGCCAATATCATTGGTGAGATCGCCGTTAAAGGGCCGCAAGTGACAAAATCCTACCATGCTCGCCAACAAACAACTGAATTGGCAAAGATTAATGATGTTAATGGTGACTTCTATCACCGCATGGGAGATACAGGTTATCTGGATGAACAAGGTCGTTTGTGGTTGTGTGGTCGCATGATACACCGTGTTGTTACCGGTAATAAAACCCTGTTTACAATTCCATGTGAAGGTATTTTTAATACGCATGAAAAAGTGTTTCGTACTGCCCTGGTGGGTGTACTCAGAAATAATGAAACCATTCCCGTGATTTGTGTTGAACTGGAAGAGGAATTTGGAAATCATGATAAAAATTTAATGACAGAGGAGTTATTAATCATTGGTGCGCAATTTGAACAAACCAGTTCCATTCAAACTGTTTTATTTCATTCTGCATTCCCCGTGGACATACGACATAATGCAAAGATCGGTCGGGAAAAACTTGCCGTTTGGGCGCATAAAAAAATAAGCCGACAACAAATCAGGAAGACACAGATAACATGAAAAAAGCTTTGGTCACCGGCGGCGGCGGTTTTCTCGGCTCCAGTATTATCCGCATGTTGCTCGATAAAGGCATATCCGTCCGTAGCTTGCAACGTTCAGATAGTCCTGACTTGAAAGAACTCGGAGTCGATATCATGCGTGGTGATATTAGTGATCAAACCACCGTCACAAATGCTGCACAAGATTGTGATATCGTGTTTCACGTGGCTGCTAAAGCGGGTGTTTGGGGTAAATATGATGATTATTATCAATGTAATGTCGTCGGCACTGAAAATATTCTTGAAGCCTGTCGAACACATCACATACAAAAGTTGGTCTATACAAGTTCGCCAAGCGTCGTTTTTGACGGGCATGACGAAAAAAACATCAACGAATCAACTCCTTACCCTAAACACTTCCTGACGGCTTATCAAAAAACCAAGGCTTTAGCCGAACAAATGATCCTTGAAGCAAATTGCAGTTCACTATTAACCGTGGCTTTGCGACCGCATTTAATTTGGGGACCTGGTGATCCTCATCTGGTCCCAAGAATTATCGAACGTGCCAAAACAGGAAAGTTACGCCTGGTCGGCAAACAAAAAAACCTGGTCGATTCCACCTATGTGGATAATGCAGCCCTGGCACACGTCCTTGCGGCGGAAGACTTGGTGAATGATGCTAACTGTGCAGGAAAAGCATACTTTGTCAGTAATGGTGAACCACTACCGATGGCAGAGTTAATCAATAGAATACTAATGACGTTTGATCTTGCATCAGTTACCAAAACCGTACCAACACAAATCGCTTACATCGTTGGGTTGTTAATGGAATTGTTTTATAAGGTTCTTAATCTTGATGATGAACCCGTCATGACTCGTTTTATCGCTACACAACTCTCCTGTGATCATTACTACGATCTCAGTGCGGCTAAACGAGATTTTTCCTATCGTCCCGTTATCAGCATGGATAACGGTCTGGAAAGATTAAAGTTGTCATTCAAGGCATAAGCGATATATGTCATTCAATTGCCTCCTGCCCTTGTTTATGGTTAATGGAGCAAGGCGTGGAAATACGAGACTGATGTATACCACACTCACCGAACATACCAATATCTCATCGGTATTAATGTATCACGCAAATTTTCTTCCACTTGTCTCATTAACTCTTGATCAGTAAACAATAATTTATAAAATACAGTGAGTTGGCCTGGCCATATTCAAGTGAGATATAAGTAATGAACTCCAGTGTAACTCTTGCACCGGCATTGTTAAGCAGGATCCCTGTCTTCGAATCACTTGACAGTGATGAGTTGGAGGACATCGTCAATGCGCCTGATAATGCGGTGGAAAAATATACGCATCGTGAGGTGGTCGTGGGTGAAGGTGAAGATGCAGATTGTATGTATATCCTCCTGCAAGGTCGTCTGGAAGTTATTGTGCGTAATAATAGTGCCCCCTCTTCAGTTCGTGAAGTGGTTCTCGCAAAACTAAGAGCTGGAGATTTTTTCGGTGAACAGGCACTGCTACCGGGCAGCACCGGGAAAAGAAATGCCAGCGTCAGAGTACTCTATAAAGCCAGGGTTTTCCGTATTGCAAAAAAACATGTATTACATGCTCTGCGAGACAGTGAAGAACAAAAAAGTGGTGCGACACCTGATATACAAGAGATAAAAGGCGAAGAATTCAGCATCAATAATATCCGAACAACAATCATGACCATACCTTTTTTCAAGAACCTTACCAATCATGAACTCGAGAGACTTGAATACTGGAGCGAAACCGTCACATTTTCCGCAGGCGATGTCATTATCAAAAAATTTCAAAAAAACAAATATCTCTATGTCATCCACAAAGGCTCAGTTGAGGTATTCAATGTCGATGAGAAAGGCAATGTTATCGTACTCGCCAACCTGGATTGTGGCAGGTTATTCGGGGAGCAGGCTCTCCTGCCTGGCAGCTCCGGCAAGAGTAACGCCTTCGTGAAAGCAAAAGAAGAGTCCATCATGGCCAGGATCCCCAAGCGATACTTCCTCGCTATGCATAACCGTAACGTCAAGATTGGCGCCAAACTCCAACAGACTCATAAAGATCTCCTGAAGAAAAGACGGATACTTAAATAAATTACCTTAATTCACCTGATATCGTCATTGCGTGTGTACACAGGGAACCATGATGAACAAAAAAATGAAGTCTCGTTGTGATGACTGAACTCTGGCAACCATCACCTGACTCATTAAGTCTATCTTCGGAAAATATTGACGTATGGCTCTGTGATTTAAAAAAACTATCAGACAACACCGACGAATTTTATTCGATACTTGCAGAAGATGAACTGAAACGTGTAGAAAAACTCAAAATCGAGGGCAAGAAAAAACAATACATTATTACCAAAGGCAGCCTGCGCAAATATTTAGGCTTGCTGACTGAAGCCGATCCATCTGTATTCAAATTTAAATACCTGGAATATGGAAAGCCCGTTCTGGAGGAACCATCCCGGTATGTCGATATCTCTTTTAATATTTCCCATTCAAATGATATTGCCCTAATCGCTATATCACGAAAATGTGATATTGGTATTGACGTGGAAAAAATAAATCATGAGGTGGATCATCAAGCATTAGTCTCTCGCTTTTTTTCGAAAGCGGAACAATCAGAATTCAATCATTACTCAGCATCGTCCAAAGCAAAAGCATTTTACGCATGCTGGACACGCAAAGAGGCATTCATCAAGGCAACAGGTAACGGTATCGCCTATGGTTTGGATACATTTGATGTCACCGTCGATCCCGGGGTAAAAAAACCAAAAATAACTTTACACAAACCCTGTACACGATCATGGTCAGCACTCAACTTGCTCATCAATGATGATTATATGGCTTGCATGGTTCATGATGCTGACAAGATTAACGTAAGATATTGGCGTTAAATGGAACAAGAAAAATTTCAATCCATGAAGGAATAAATACTCGTCAGTATATGATAATACCTCATTTGGCGTATTTTAAAAATTACACGCCTGCAGTAGGATATGTGTCAGCTACAAGGCAATGTAGTTACAAGGAAACTTAATTATAAATTCTAGGAGAATAGATATGGAAATATTTAAAAAACTAATCCTTTCTGTATGTCTCTTTATCCCGATCTTGGTCTTCGCTGATACAGTTAATATTAATACTGCCGATAAAGAAACATTAATGTCTTCAATAAAAGGAGTTGGCGAGAAACGGGCGGAAGCCATCATCGCCTACCGTGAAAAACATGGTCCTTTTAAATCCATAGACGCTCTCGCCGAGGTTAAAGGCGTTGGCCCCTCTATTGTTGAGAAAAATACGGGAAATCTGATCCTGGAAGACGAGTCCCTGGAAGACGAGTAAACTGTTTGCATTACAGGAACAAGGCCTCCTTATACCAGGGAGGCCTTGTCTCGTTGAGATCAAGAAGTACGGGTAGGGGGCGATAATTATACAGGTGAAAAATTGTTCCTGTATTTTCATCCGTCCCTGGTGGTCATAAATAGTGTCAAAAACACAGGAATTTCCGCTCACAATGGTTTGCCGCACTCCTTGTGAGAACCTGTCCCTCTACTGTATCCTTGCGCCTTTAATAACAGGCAAGAATACCATTTACAACATATGGATGAGCGTTACGATCCCTCAAGTATAGAAACACAAGTTCAATCAAGCTGGGCAGATAAAAAGTCTTTTAAAGCGACAGAAAATCCAGATCAGGAAAAATTTTACTGCTTGTCCATGTTTCCCTACCCCAGCGGTAAATTGCATATGGGACACGTCAGAAATTACACCATCGGCGATGTCATCTCCCGTTATCAGCGTATGCTAGGCAAAAATGTCATGCAACCCATGGGATGGGATGCCTTCGGACTCCCCGCAGAAAATGCAGCGATAAATAGCGGTATGCCGCCTGCTGAGTGGACACGTTTAAATATCGAATATATGAAAACACAGTTGCAACGCCTGGGTTTCGCTTATGATTGGGATCGCGAATTGGCCACCTGCAATCCTGATTATTACAAATGGGAACAATGGTTATTTTCTCGTTTGATAGATAAGGGTTTAGCCTATCGCAAAACTGCTTCTGTCAATTGGGATCCGCTTGACCAGACTGTACTGGCGAATGAACAAGTCATTGACGGCAAAGGTTGGCGCTCGGGTGTTATTGTGGAAAAACGAAATATTGAGCAATGGTTTCTCCGAATCACCGATTATGCACAAGAGTTGCTGGACGATTTAGACAAACTTTCAGGTTGGCCGGAACGCGTATTGACACAACAACGTAATTGGATCGGCCGCTCAGAAGGTGTACAAATAAATTTTCAGCTTGAAAACAGCGAAGACAAGATCGAAATTTACACCACCCGTCCTGATACTTTGATGGGTGTCACCTATGTTGCTGTTGCTGCTGAACACCCTCTCAGCTTGAGTGCCGCTGAATCCAATCCTGAGTTGGCGGCCTTCGCGGAAGAGTGTAAGAAAGGCGGGGTTACCGAAGCCGAAATAGAAACTATGGAGAAAAAAGGATTTGCCCTGGGATCCAGTGTTATTCACCCGGTTAGCGGTGAAGCCGTACCGTTGTATGCGGCCAATTTTGTTCTTATGGACTACGGCACAGGCGCAGTAATGGCTGTACCTGGGCATGATACCCGTGACTATGAATTTGCAAAAAAACATGGTCTGCCTATTAAACGAGTCATCAAGTCACTTGAGTTATCAGCATTCGAGAAAGCACTGAACAATGGCATCCCTTCTGCGGATAACCCTGACAAAACCAAAGACTCTGTAACAGACAAAGACAGGGAGTCTATCGAGGCACAAAAAAAGGTAGAGGAAAAATTACCTGATACCAGATACGGTATATTGACTAATTCCGGTCAGTTCGATGGCATGAAGTCGGAAACCGCATTTACTGCGATTGCCGATTGGCTTGAAACACGGGGGAAAGGAAGAAAAAAAATAAATTATCGCCTGCGTGACTGGGGTATTTCCCGCCAACGCTATTGGGGGTGTCCAATTCCTGTTACTAAAGATGCCGAAGGCAATACGAAAACGGTTGCTGAATTTCCCGTTCGTCTACCCGAAGATGTTGTTGTTGATGGCTCAGGCTCTCCACTCAAAAAAATGCCGGAATTTTACAATCTCGACAATAACGAAGTACGTGAAACGGACACTTTTGATACTTTCCTCGAATCCAGTTGGTATTACGCCCGTTATTGCTGTCCGGATGCGACGGAGTCAATGTTGGACGAACGTGCTAAATACTGGTTGCCTGTCGACCAATATATAGGCGGTATTGAGCATGCCATCCTACATTTACTTTACGCCCGCTTTTTTAACAAACTCATGCGAGATGAAGGTTTGGTGGAAAACGATGAGCCTTTCAATAAATTGTTAACGCAAGGTATGGTCACCGCGAAAACTTATTACCGTAAAAATAGTGACGGTTCCACAGAATGGTTCAATCCAGCCGATGTCGTTGTTGAACATGACGATACAGGCTACCCGGTTAGCGCGATATTGGCCCCGGACGGTCAAGCCGTAACCATTGGCGGCATCGAAAAGATGTCAAAATCCAGGAATAACGGTATCGATCCACAAAATCTGATCGATCTTTATGGTGCCGATACTGTACGCCTTTACACCATGTTTGCCGCACCACCTGAACATAACCTGGAGTGGTCTGGCACTGGCGTTGAGGGAGCCTATCGTTTCCTGAAAAGGCTTTGGAAACTCTCAGCCGAACATTTGCAAACAGCCAGTATTTCCAGATTGAATAAAAATGAATTAACAAAAGATCAGAAAAAACTTCGCTATAAAATTCACAGCACTATTAATAAAGTGAATGATGACATTGGTCGCCGTTATACCTTCAACACGGCCATTGCCGCTGTAATGGAATTAAGCAATAGCCTGTCACAAGCGAAAGATGACTCGGAAAATGGCCGAGCGATTATGCGAGAAGGCCTGGAAATATCCATTTTGTTGCTGTCGCCCGTTGTCCCACATATCACCGATGCCTTGTGGCGTGAATTTGGACACGCTGAATCTATAATTGATGCCGCCTGGCCCAAGGTTGATGACTCTGCACTCATCCAAAATGAGTTGGAACTGATAGTGCAGGTGAATGGAAAATTACGCGCTAAAATTACCGTGTCTATCGATGCAGATCAGAAACAAATTGAGGAAACCGCGCTATCCGACAAGAACGTGCAAAAATTTATAGGCGAAAAAAACATCGGAAAGATCATCGTTGTGCCTGGACGACTGGTGAATATCGTCGTTTCATAATAAGCTGGGCCATCAGGATTATATAAACAAATTTCCATTGGAAAGATCAGATGATACTAACAATCAAGCCATACAACAGACTCTTTGTGTTAATCCTCGCTTTTTTATTGACGGGGATGGGTGCCTGTGGTTTTCAGCTCAGAGGAACAAATTTGCAAGCCCTGCAAAACGCCGCTGTCTATATTCAATCTTCAGGCGCCAACATCCTTGCTGCAGAAATAAAACGGCAATTACTGCACGCTGACATAAAAACAGCTCCCGGCGCAACCGACGCTGACTACATTATCATGGTGAGTAATGAATCTTTTAGATCAAGGGTTTTATCTGTTTCCCCTGCCACAGGCAAGGTGGAGGAATACGAAGTCACCTATAATGCCATGCTCAAAATTGCAGGCAAAAATGGTAGCACAATGATGACCGACACCATACCTGTCACTGCAACACGCGACTATACTTTTGATGAAGGCGCTGTTTTAGGCAAAATTGAAGAAGAATCAGTACTGAAAATGAGTATCGCCAGGCAGGCTGCTGCATCCGTGATCAGGCAGCTAAGTGCTGCGGTTCAGTAATGCAGGTAAAAGTGGAACAATTACCCGACACAATAAGACACAAGGGACTTTCCCCGATATACATAATCAGTGGTGAAGAGCCGCTACAACTCAATGAGGCCGCAGATTTCATCAGAGGCAAAGCCCGGGAACAAGGCGTGGGAGAACGCGTGGTACTTGATGTGGTAGCAGGTTTCGACTGGAATACGTTGATCGAGGAAAACGCCAACATGTCTCTGTTCGCCAGTACGCGGCTCATTGAATTACGCATGGGTTCCAGCAAACCCGGACGCGAGGGCGGAAAAATTTTAACGGAATATGCCGAGCAACTCGCGGGGGAAAATATTTTACTCATCACCAGTAATCGCCTGGATAAGCAGACCCGGAAAAGCAAGTGGTATAAATCACTGGACAAGATTGGGGTAACAACGCAAGTCTGGCCGATAGAAGCAGACAGACTCCCCGGCTGGATCCGTCAGCGTGTGCAAAAACAGGATAAACACATTACTGCGGAGGCGGCACAACTGATCGCTGATCGTGTTGAAGGAAACATGCTCGCAGCAAATCAGGAAATTGATAAACTTTGTTTACTGGTCAAAAACGATGAAATCACGATTAAAGACGTCCTTTCCGCTGTCACAGACAGCACACGTTTTGATGTGTTTTCACTTGCTGAATGTGCCTACGCCGATGAAGCCAAACGGCTGGTAAGAATGTTAAACGGACTGAAAAGCGAAGGCATTGACCCTATCGCTGTTTATGGGGCGTTGATGTGGGATTATCGACGACTGTGCGCCATGAGCTATCGCCTGGAGAATGGCGATACACTAGACAAGTTACTTTTTGATTATCGGGTTTGGGATCACAAACGTAAACGGGCGATTAAATCTATACTTCTAAGACACGACCTGAAAAAGTTATATAAATTGTTAAAGCAGGCAAATGCTTTGGAAAGAACCATCAAGAGCGCAGAGAAACATAATACCTGGGACACGCTATTGGTTTTGCTGCTGAAATTTTCAGGACATGACATTAATGCCACTGTTTAACAGATGATTAAAGCTTGATAAAAAACTTTAGGAAAATGAATATTAAAGAATACATGCAAGATACCGGGAAGCGTGCCAAGACAGCCTCTCTCGTTATGGCAAAGACGGACACCGCTATCAAGAACAATACTTTATTAAAAATTTCTGATTTGATTATTAAATCGCAAGCTAAATTACTTAAGGCCAATAAACCGGATCTTGTAGACGGCCAAACTAACGGTCTTTCCGCTGCCTTGCTTGATCGACTTGAACTCACTCCGGCGAGGATAGAAAGTATGGCCGAAGGGCTGCGACAAGTGACTGAATTGCCGGATCCCATAGGCAAGATTTCGAGGATGGAAGAAATGCCTTCGGGAATAAAAGTCGGACGCATGCGCGTACCTCTGGGCGTAGTCGGTATAATTTACGAGTCGCGCCCTAATGTGACTGCAGATGCAGCGGCGCTTTGTCTAAAATCCGGTAATGCCACCGTTTTACGTGGCGGATCAGAAGCAAGCAATTCAAATCTTGCCATCGCTGCATGCATAAAAGAGGGACTAGACGCTTGTGGACTACCCGGTGATGCCGTACAGGTGGTCGAAACAACAGATCGTGCAGCAGTCAGCGAACTACTGACAATGCCGGAATATATCGATGTCATCGTCCCTCGAGGCGGCAAGAATCTGATCGAATATGTCGGCAAGGAATCACGCATACCGATAATTAAACATCTGGATGGCATCTGTCATGTTTATATTGATAACCATGCCGATCTTGATAAGGCGATAAAAATCGCATACAACGCCAAAACACAACGCTACGGAACTTGTAACACCATGGAATGTTTGTTGATCGCGGAGAGTATTGCCGAACCTGTACTCCAAAAACTTGGGGCAATGTATAAAGAGGTTGGTGTAGAAATAAGAGGTGATAAAAAATCACTTAAAATATTGCCCGACACCAAACTGGCGACAGACGCGGATTATCATACAGAATACCTGGCACCCATTATGTCATTACGCATTGTTAACGGACTGGACGAAGCCATGGCACATATTCGAGAATATGGCTCGAATCACACGGATACCATTGTTACCGAAAATCAAAACAATGCCGACAGGTTCTTGCGTGAAGTTGATTCTTCTTCAGTCATGGTTAATGCCTCCACTCGATTTGCAGATGGCTTTGAATATGGCCTGGGTGCTGAAATCGGTATTAGCACCGATAAATTTCATGCTCGCGGTCCTGTTGCCCTGGAAGGTTTAACCTCACAAAAATATATTGTTATTGGTAATGGTCATATTCGTGAATAGACTTTGCTCCTTGTTTAATAATGCACAAATCATAATGCTCAAGCAATGACACAACCAATTGGTATTCTGGGGGGCACATTTGATCCAGTTCATAATGGACACCTGCATCTGGCAATGACATGCCTTAAGGAGTTGGATCTGACCGAGATTCGTTTCACTCCTTTAAACATACCAGCTCATCGAGCCGCGCCTATGGCATCGGTCGAGGAACGTCTGGAGATGTTACATCTCGCCACGGAAGACAACGCACCATTTAAAGTCGATGACTGTGAGCTACAAAAAGATGAAGTTTCATATACGATTAATACCCTAAAGCGGATTCGGAAAAAAATTAATGAGATACCACTTTGTATGCTTATCGGTATGGAGCGCTTCAAAACATTAAATACATGGCATCGGTGGCGAACATTGCTGGATTATACACATATCATCATTGCCAATCGTCCTGCAAATAATGAACAAGGCAGCGACTGCAAGGTTCTTGATGAAGAAATGAAAATTTTCATGCATAACGCTATAACACAGTCCATAGTGGATCTTCATCGACAAACCTCAGGGCTTGTTTTAGAACTGGACACTCCTATGCTTGATATCTCTTCGACCCAAATAAGAAATAATATTCGAAATAACCTGAATTCAGACTCGTTACTGCCCGACAAAGTACTGGACTTTGTAAAAACCCACCACCTATATACAAAACCAATATGAAATTAGAACATCTGGAAAAACTGGTAATAGACACATTGGAAGACAACAAAGCCACGGATATTATTGTCCTCGACATGGAAAATATATCTTCTTTCGCTGATTTAATGATTATTGCCAGTGGTTCTTCCAGTAAACAAGTCACATCAATCGCTGAAAAACTGATTGAAAAAGCAAAAAAGAAAAAGATTCCTTCCTACGGATCAGAAGGCAAGGATTACGGTGAATGGGTTCTGATCGACCTCGGCGATATTATCGCCCACATCATGCACCCAACAACACGAGCACATTATCAACTGGAAAAACTCTGGTCACCGATGGATGATTCTGAATCGGCTCAACGGATAGTTCATTAAAACAACGACCTGCATTAATGAGTAGTCCGTTATATATAACAAAATACACCCTACATTCAACCATTGGACTGTTGTGGATTAAAAGATGTTGTTCGCCTGATTTAATTCTTGCAATCATTTTTTTGTCACTTGCCTGGTATAACAGGTGAGAATAGCGCTGACCTTTGCGTACTTGTATATAATAATATTTCCGCTACTGCCGAGACTCATCGAACCAGCCGTTCGCCGCACGGTTTGGAACGTCCTTCATTTGCCACTGACTTGGCAAACAGGGTTGGGAATATAGAAATTATTTTTAATGCGGTTAACAATACCTTGACATGAAAAGTAAATGCCTAATTCAGGCATTGGTATTTACCACAGAATAAATCCGAAAAAAGTGGACAATTGTTCGGAAATTATAGTCATAATAATCGAAATAAGGATTTTTGGACACTATCATACTTTTTATATAAAACCTGAAAATGAAAATTAACCTCGCCTCAACCTCGCCCCGCCGCCAACAACTGCTGAAACAAATCGGCATTGACTTCGAACTGGCACATATCGAAATCGACGAAAACTGGGACGGTAAAGAACTGGCCAGTTCCTATGTTAATCGAATGGCTTTGGAAAAAGCCCGCGCAGCAAAATCAATTATCAAAAATAGCTTACCTGTACTTGCCGCAGACACCAGCGTAGTTATCGACAATATCATTCTGGGCAAGGCCGAAACCAAAGAAGATGCAATCAAAATGCTTGAGGGATTATCAGGAAGAACACATCATGTTTACACCGCTGTCGCTTTGCTCACGGATACCGAGCAGGTTTGCCTGAACACTAACCATGTGGTTTTTCGTCCACTAACCAAAACCGAGATCCTGAAGTATTGTGAAACGGAAGAACCTTTGGGCAAAGCCGGTGGCTACGCGATCCAGGGAAAAGCAGCGGCTTTTATAGTGCGACTGGAAGGCAGTTATTCCGGTGTCATGGGCCTGCCGCTTTATGAAGTTTCCGAGTTTCTAAAATCAACTCAAGCCTCAGATATTGTACGCTGACTTTACAACACAGGCCGATGCAAGTATAACTTTCAGCCTTGGTAAACGCACTCTGTGTGCCAAAAACATAATTTAACAAGTCATAAATCAGTTTTTAGATAGGAGGAATCTATGTCGTCCGCTACCACTTTGCCTGTTTGGTTGGGCATTTTCGGACTTATTTGTGCCGTACTGGTCTTTTTGAAGGTCAAGGCAGAACCCGCTGGCGAAGGCAGGGTCGTTGAGATTGGCGACGAAATTCATCTAGGCGCCATGGTCTTCATGAAGAGTGAGTATTCACGTCTAGCTATCTTTTGTGTCATTTGTATTATCGCCATTGCCAGCTCCAAACTGGGCATAAACACCGCGATGGCTTTTTTGCTCGGTGCAATCTGTTCCGGCACTGCGGGTTACTTTGGTATGTACACTGCGACCCATGCAAACGTAAGGACCGCAGTTGCAGCCAATAACAAAGGTGCGGCTGCGGCACTACAGGTTGCTTTTTTTGGAGGCTCCATCATGGGACTTACGGTTGCTGCGATGGGTTTGTTTGGTGTCGGTATTCTGTATTATTTCTTCGCAAGTGATCCTCATACCGTTCACGCAATAGAAGGCTTCGCCATGGGTGCATCTTCTGTTGCATTATTCTCACGTGTCGGCGGCGGGATCTTCACCAAAAGTGCGGATGTTGGCGCGGATTTGGTTGGCAAACTGGAAGCCGGGATCCCGGAAGACGACCCGCGCAACCCGGGCGTAATCGCGGATAATGTCGGTGATAACGTTGGTGATGTTGCAGGGATGGGATCGGATATCTTTGAATCTTATTGCGGGGCAATGATTGCGACTATCGCGCTTGCAGCAACCATGAGCACAGATGTTGTGGCAAAACTTTCCACAACCGGCCAAGAGACTCTGACATTCATGCCTTTGGCATTAGCCTCAGTTGGAATAATTTGTTCAATGACAGGCATCTATTCCGTCAAAATCTTTTCTGCCAAAAGTCCGGAAGTTGCCTTACGTATAGGCACTATGGGCTCATCAATTATCTTCATTGTTGCCGCCTATTTCCTGATCACTCAGATGGGTGGCTCCAGTAATATTTGGGTTGCGGTACTCTCCGGCGCAGTTGGTGGTATTGTGATTGGATTAGTCACTGAATACTACACAGGCGGCGCACCCGTGCGTAAGATTGGCAAAGATGGTGAAACCGGCACGGCGACAGTCATCATTTCCGGGCTTGCCACTGGTATGCAATCCGTCGCTATTCCTGTCATTACCATCTGCACTATTATTTTCACCTCCAGCCATTTTGCCGGTCTCTATGGCGTTGGTATTGCTGCCATCGGCATGCTCGCAACTGTCGGCATCACCATGGCGATTGACGCTTATGGCCCCATTGCAGATAACGCGGGAGGTATTGCTGAAATGGCCGAAATGGGTAAATCCACTCGCGAAATTACTGATTCACTGGATGAAGTCGGTAACACAACAGCGGCTATTGGCAAGGGCTTTGCCATCGGTGCGGCGGCACTTGCCGCGCTCGCATTAATCAGCGCCTTCATCGAAAAGGTCACGGTGAATGATCCCGAGTTTATCCTCAGACTGAATGATCCTGTCGTACTCTGCGGAATGTTCCTTGGTGGAGTGTTCCCGTTCCTGGTCAGTGCTATAACCATGACCGCAGTAGGTGATGCAGCCTTTGCAATGATCAAGGAAATCCGCCGCCAGTTCAGGGAGATCCCCGGTTTACTCGAAGGTAATGGCAAACCGGATACTGCACGTTGTATTGATATTGCCACCCGCGCTGCGCTAAGAAAAATGATCATGCCCGGTGCTCTTGCAGTTTTGGCCCCCGTCATCGTCGGCTTCGGCCTGGGTCCGAAAGCTCTGGGAGGGATGTTGGGAGGCGCTTTAATCTGCTGTGTGATGATGGCTCTTTTTATGGCTAACGCCGGCGGTGCCTGGGATAATGCCAAGAAGTACGTCGAAAAAGGCAACTTGGGTGGTAAAGGTTCTGATGTTCACGCGGCGGTAGTCGTCGGCGACACCGTCGGTGATCCGATGAAGGACACTTCCGGTCCTTCCATGAATATCTTGATTAATGTAATGGCTATTGTCAGTTTGGTAATCGCGCCTTTGCTGACCTGATGATTGTTCCTTTTTTATTTACTTTATAATTTCTTTACAACTGGTCGTAACTATAGTGACCTGCCCCCACAAGCCTGAACCACTCACCGGGAGTGATCTCATAAAATGATTATCGTCCGCAGGTCGCTCGCCTGAGAAAATATACGCGCTGTTGCCGGTGCCTGTGATGTGCAATGCTCAACCACCCCGCCCCTGCGGGGCACCCCTCCTTGACAAGGAGGGGAGTGAGTTAGCCGACAAAGTTGAGTGACAGTAAAATCGTCATTCCCGCGAAAAATATGTCCTCGCAGAAGTTGTGTATTTTTTTGTGTCTTATAGATTCCCGCTTGCGCGGGAATGACGGGGTAGTGGTGCAGGAAGCGCGGAGCTTGAAAAGCAACCACCCCACCCCTCCTTGACAAGGAGGGGAGTGAGTTAGCTGGCAAAGTTGAGTGACAGTAAAATCGTCATTCCCGCGAAAGCGGGGATCCAGAAAAACGAAGGCCTGGTGCCTGCCTTACGCTTTCCTGAGTTTAGTAGTGCACATGGGTGGAAAGAAAAGCCGCTTAATAAAATGACTGAACATCGTCATTCCCGCGAAAAATATGTCCTCGCAGAAGTTGTGTATTTTTTTGCGTCTTATAGATTCCCGCTTGCGCGGGAATGACGGGGTAGTGGTGCAGGAAGCGCGGAGCTTGAAAAACAACCACCCTAAAGTGGTCCGGTATTTCCGTACCAGTCGATAGGTTGTTTTCATGCGATTTGTTTCTCAGCGTCAACCGGTGTTAGATACACAATATAGCGATGCTCCTTATGATGATTGTGATATTTGATATATTGCATAATGTCGTGTTCAGCTTGTGCGTAAGATGAATAGAAGGTCTTCGGCATCCATGCCGATTTAAAACTTCTAAAACAGCGTTTCATTGGGGCATTGTCCCAACAGTTACCTCGATGGCTCATACTCTGCTTGATATGATATCGCCAAAGCAGTTGCTGAAAAGCACGGCTGGTGTAATGAGTTCCCTGGTCAGAGTGATACATCAATCCCCTGGGTTTAGCTCTGGATTCATAGGCAATACGCAGGGCATACAAATCCATGACCAGGGCTAAATACAGCCACCGTGTCCCGACCCGGACATACGTCACGTATACCCAACCTGGTTGGGACGTTGCACCGTCATTGCGAGCAAAGCGAAGCAATCCAGATTAAACAATATCTTCATATAAATTGTTCCATTCCGGATTGTGTTTTTCAATCAGGGCAGGTTTCTTTTTGCGGGAGTCAGCTTTAATTTATTTTTCTCTGGCAATGGCATTTTGCATATCTTCAAATATTTCAAGGTATCCTGACTTATCTTTAAAGTTTACTGGATTGCTTCGCTTTGCTCGCAATGACGGCAGGGGTTGATGCTTTCAGGCGGTCACATGGAATGCTGGAAGCTGGTTGCGGTAATGTCTGTATTGTTTGTGGTGATGTTGTAAGTCGTCATTCCCTCCCCCCTGCAACCCCCTCCCCCTTGGCAGGGGGAGAGCTTTAGCGAAGCAATTCAGACGAGTTGCAATCAGCACCTGGATTCCTGCTTCCGCAGGAATGACGAGGTGACTGTTGCGATAAGCCCTGCTGGCTACTGACAATCATCGCCGTCACTTTGACGATAGTGCGTGCTTAATTGCTCAACTGGACAGGCTTCTTTGATGCTGTAGTCCTGGTCTACTACCAGACAAGGCAGCATCTTGTTTAAACTCAGGTGTAAAGTGTTTTCGTTCTTTTGTCATGAGCCGTACCTCCATGAGTATGTGATTTCATCACCTATCACCTGGTACGGATTTATTAGACCACTACACTACTGCAAGAGTGCCTCGATATTCGTCCTGACCGCATTGAACGAGGGATTGCCCGGAATGGTATCAAGCAGGCCCACCGCGTCGCGAATACCAAACAGGTAGCGGCCCAGCAAGAGTCCGTCACTCTGGTTGGGATCACCGCCGCTGCCATCCACATCAAGACGACCGCTGGCGAAAGCTCCCGCAATATTCGTCGTGACCGCATTGAACGAGGGACTCCCCGGAATCGTATCAAGCAAGCCCGCCGCATCACGGATACCAAACAGGTAGCGGCCCAGCAAGAGTCCGTCACTCTGGTTGGGATCACCACCGCTGCCATCGACATCAAGACTCACCGCCGCTGTCTCCGTCACCGTCACCGTTACGGTGGCCGCCGTGACGGTACGATAGTTGGTGTCGGTACTGGTCACCGTATGCGTGAGTTGCACGGTCTCGTCGTCTGTATCAGCGTCTTCCACTCCCGTCACGGTGATGGTTTTGGCGGTATTCCAGTCGGTGGTGCCAAACATCAGTGAGGTGGGACTCACCGTCACAGCAGCGGCATTGGAATGGGTCACGCTAATCGTCACCGCTTCCGTCGGTGGGGTATTCAGGCGCAGTGTATACATGCCAGTCCCACCACGCTCATGGACTGTCAGCGTGGTGGTACTCACGGTCACCCCCGGCGTGTCGTTATCATTCAAGGTCACAGCGACGGAGTCTATCGTCACGCCACCGGCATAGTCGGCATCTGTGCTTGTCGCTGTATGCGTGAGTTGCACGGTCTCGTGGTCCGCATCTGTGTCTTCAACACCACTCACGGTCACTGTCTGGACACTGTTCCAGTTGTCTGTGGTAAACGTCAGTGAGGTGGCACTGAGGGTCACTGCAGTGGCATCGGGATTGCTCACGTTAAGCGTCACCGGCACGGTCGGTCGCTTGGTCAACGCCAGTGTATAGGTGCCATTGCCGCCTTCGTCGACCGCCAGCGTGGTCGGGCTCACGGTCACGCCCGCCGTCTCATCATCATCCACCGTCACCGCCACCGCACTTATCGTCACGGTACCCCCATTGTAGCCAGGGTCGGTACTGGTCGCTGTATGCGTGAGTTGCACGGTCTCGTTGTTCGCATCCGTGTCCTGCGCACCCGTCACCGTTACCGTCCGTGGGACGTTCCAGTTGTCTGTGGTAAACGTCAGTGAGGTGGCACTGAGGGTCACCGCACTGGCATCGGGATTGCTCACGGCAATCGTCACCGGTGCCGTCGGCAGGGTAGACAGGCTTAAGCGATACTCGCCGGTCTCCCCCTCATTGACCGCCAGCACGTTCGGGCTCACGGTCACGCCCGGCGTGTCGTTATCCGTGACACCTACGGTCACGGCGGGCGGGGTCAGCGCCGCATAGAGCGCATCGCTGCTGCGCACCGCATGGGTCAGTTGCACGCTCTCGTGGTTTGTATCAGCGTCATCAACACCCATGACCGTCACCGTCTGCGGCATGTTCCAGTTGCTCGTGGTAAAGTCCAGGCTGGACGGGGTCGCCGGACTCACCGTCGCCACATCGGCATTGAACGTTTGCGGCAGAACGCTCACGGTCGCCGACGGTCGGGTCCCCAGCCGGATGTTATAGCTCGCCGTGCGCCCCTCAGTCACAGTCAACGTAGTCGGACTCAGTGTAAAACCCGCCGTATCGTTATCTGTTATGGTTACGGCTAGACTGGGAAACTCAACCCTGCGGTAAGCTGGGTCTTCGCTGCCGACATTCGGAAAATTCAGCGCCACCGTCTCATCATCTACATCGTCATCCTCAACAGCGGTCACCGTTACCGTCTGCGGGATGTTCCAGATAGCGCGAGCAAAGAACAGGCCAGTCGGACTCACGGTCGCAGCACCAGCATCGCTGCTGTTTATACCGAAAACGTGCACAAACCCTGTCGGTTCAGTCGCCAACGTCACCGTAAACTCGACGGTCTCGCCCTCATTGAGCACCAGCGCGGGCGGACTCACGACGTACCCCGGCGCGTCGTTATCCGTGACACGCACGGTCACGGCGGGCGGGTTCACCGCGGCATAACCCGTATCGCTGCTGCTCAGCGCATGACTCAGTTGCACACCGCTTTCGCTGCTCGTATTCGCGTCCTCAGCACCCGTCACGGTCACGGTTTGGGCGGCATTCCAATTGACTGTGGTAAAGGTCAGTGGCGAGGTTGCGGTCACCGCAGCATTGTCACTGGTCACGCTAATCGTCACAGCGTGCGTCGGTCGGGTATTCAAGCGCAGCGTATACTCACCGGTCCCGCCTTCAAGGACCGCCAGCGTGGTCGTACTCACGGTCACGCCCGGCGCGTCGTTATCCGTGACACTCACGGTCACGGCGGGCGGGTTCACCACGGCATAGCGCGTATCGCTGCTGCTCAGCGCATGGGTCAGTTGCACACCGCTCTCGCTGGTCCTGTTATTGTCCTCGGCACCCATCACCGTCACCGTCTGCGCCTGATTCCAGTTATTCCTGGTAAAGGTCAGCGATGCGGTTGCGGTGACAGCCGAATTGTTACTGCTCACGCTAATCGTCACCGCGTGCGTCGGCAGGGTATTCAAGCGCAGCATATACTCGCCGGTGCCGCCCTCATTGACCGCCAGCGTGGTCGTACTCACGATCACGTTGGCATCGTTATCCGCGACATCCACGGTCACGGGGGGAGGCGTCAGCGCGGTATAGAACGCATCACCGCCGCTCACCGCATGAGTCAGTTGTACGCCGCGTTCGTTGGTCGCATTATTGTCCTCAGCACCCGTCACCGTCACGGTTTGGGCGGCATTCCAGTTGATTGTGCTAAAGGTCAGGGTCGCGGGGCTCACGGTCACCGCGGCATTGTTACTGCTCACGCTAATCGTCACCGCCACCGTCGGTCGGCTGCCCAGCACCAGCCCATAGCCGGTGCTGCTCCCTTCGGTCACATTCAGCGCGGTCGGCGACACCCGCACACCCGCGACCGATACCGGGTCGGACGTCAGGCTATCGCCCCCCGCATTCGGATAACTCGCCATCACGCGCAACCACGCGCCTATCTGTGATCGGTCTGATGCAATGGTGTAGGTGGCGGTATTGTTGCTCCCTGGTGCGGCGCTAAACGGCCCCGCCGAGGCGGTCGCTGTCTGCCATTCATGGGTAATGCTCCCGACAGCGCTATTCGGTGAGGCGTCCGGGTCGGTGACCGCGCCCGCCGTCAGCGTGCCGCCGACTCGGGCAGTGCCGGTGATGGGACCGATGGCACCGCGACGGTCAACCCGTACGCGATTGGAGAACAGGGTGTCGTTAAAATCCCCGCCCTGGGTGACCCGCACCCGCAGCCAGTTGCCCGGGTCCGCCGCTTGCACCGTGTAGCTCGCCGCCGTGCCATTCGCGCTGATATCTGTTGCGCCGCTACAGTCCTGAGTGGCACAGCGTTGCCATTGCCGGGCACGGGTATTGACGGTCAACGTGGGATGGCTCAGCGCACCGGCGGTCAAGACATCACCGACCCTGACCGGAGTGTTGGGGGTATTGTCCCGGATGGCACCCAATGTCGCGGGCATCGCAGCATAAAGATAGTCGTCGGTCGCACTCAGTTCACCGATGGCCTGTTTGGTCGGGGCATTCGCACTGATATTGCACAGCGATGAGCCGGATTCTGCGGTGTATTCGGTGTCGGTCGTGGTCCCCGAGCGCACCCTTAAATCACCGCTGGCGGTACATAAACTGTCCACCAGGACCACCGCGTTGTTGGCGGACGGTCGGTAATACACCATGCCCGGCCCAGGGATAGCGGTCCATGAATCAAGGTTCGGACGGGCCCTCAGGACTATCTCGCCGAGGGGTATTACGAACAGTGTTCCGCTACTCGGAGTCGCCTGCCCGGTTGTGATGACTGGAGGGTCCTGAAAATTGGCCGTCTGGGCGGTGGTTATAAGGAGCGTTAATTGCAGCCGACCATCGCCGTTGTTGCGGGTGAGTGTCACGCTTGTGATGTCACTACTAAGGTAATCCGTCGCATTGGTATGCCCGGCCGGGCCGTTGACGAGATAGTTATTCCAAAAGGTCTGACTCGGACGGGTCTCGGTGCCGCCGTGGTTGGTGGTGCCGCCACCGTAGGCATTGGTACACGTGTTGCCCGCCCCGGCATTACAGGTGCGCGTCTGGTTCTTGTCGGTGATATTCGCCGTACTCCATTCGCCCCATACATTAGTCTGCGCCCGTGCCACCGGGCTTGCCAATCCCGCCAGCAGGGCAACGGCGGCCATGACTGCCGTCATCCCGCGCCAAAAGCGACCACCCCGCCCCTGCGGGGCACTTCTCCTTGTAAATGAGGGGAGTTTGTTAGGTGGGTTCGGGGCACTTCCCCGGGGAGAGGAATGGGTCATGTTGTTTTGGGTGCTGAACCTATCCGCAGCAACACATGCTGAGCGTTCGGTTGTGGTGCTGTGGTGCTGTGGTGCTGTGGTGCTGTGGTGCTGTGGTGCTGTGGTGCTGTGGTGCTGTGGTGCTGTGGTGCTGTGGTGCTGGCACTTGCCGCGCAAGCGCCAGCGTGGTGGTGTGTTTACGTGATTTTATCAACATATGTCAGATTCTTTCCAGCAAGTTATTCAGATGACCCCCATGCCCGTGACTGTAACATTGTCGGGCTGTTTGAGTCCAACACACACAGCACTTCTGGTCCGGCGCAGCGGCAAGCAGGCATGCCTCCGGACAAGCCGCCAGGGAGATTGTTCATCAGTGGCTGATTTAATCACAACGAACAGCGCCCACAGGATGCCTTAAACAACTTCACCCCTATGGCCTGGTGACCACACGATATTTAGCATCACGACCGCCTGAGTGGGTCTGATTGGGGGAGGGTGACAGACCCGCATACGCGGAATATTATGAATAAAACACTGAAGTTCCCGGCATATTCGCTAAAGAAATAATTCCTAATCGCGCTGTATGCCTCAACCTCAACCACTGTTGCATGGCAATGTTGAGCCGACGCCAGGGGCGGCGCGGTCTGCGCCGATGTTGCAGTGCTGCTGCTTGTGGCATCATGCCAGCATGATGGTGTGTTTACGTGGTTTTGCCATCACTTCCCTTGTTACCCGGTTTAACACATTCACCACGCTTTAAGTGGCTCGAAGATCGGGGGCCGATCAAGTGCAATGAAAGTTTTTCACTGCTTGCTGCTCAAGTAAATATCATTGGGTTATAACAACTGACTTGCCCTCTCCTCGAGGATCGCTGGCTGCAAATAACTTGTTTATTTTTTTGTCCCACAAGATAGCCTGCATGTTCCCATAACTTCTATTCTTTTCATTTAACACGTGTCCGCGATTTTTAAGTTCGCGTTGTTGGTTAAGTGTCAGTGCTCCTTGTTCAAACTGTACTTCATCAGGAAGATACTGATGGTGATAGCGTGGCACAGTCACCCAGGAATCTGGTAAATTACCCTCGGCAAAATCAAGAATACCGAGCAACACCATACTGATAATCCGGCTACCGCCAGGCGTGCCCAAAATACCAATTTTGTCGTCTGTTTCGATAAACGTTGGTGACATGCTTGAAAGCGGACGTTTCCCCGCCGCGATGGCGTTTGCCTGATCGCCGACCAGACCATAAGCGTTCGGAATTTGTGCTTTGACCGAGAAGTCATCCATTTCGTTATTCAACAATACACCCGTCCCGGGGACTACGAAGCCTGAACCGAAAGGCAGATTAATGCTAAGCGTGGCTGAAACTCTATTGCCTTCTTTATCAATCACTGAAAAATGCGTTGTATCGCTTCCCGTTTGTTGAGAGATCGGAATTTCGCCCAACACTGAACTGGGCGTCGCATGATCCAAATCGATAGTAACGGCAAGTCCATCAAGATAATGCTTGTCTAATAATCTTTGTCCTGATATATCAACGAAATCCGGATCGCCCAAATAAGCTGCACGATCTCGATAGGCGCGTCGCATCGCCTCGATAATGACATGTTTGCGCTGGTTATGATCCAGTGTATCCAAATCAAATTTTTCAAGCATGCCGAAGATTTGCGCCAAAACAATTCCTCCCGATGAAGGAGGCGGTGCTGAAATAACACGTAAATTCCTGTATCGACTGACTACGGGTTGCCGCTCGACCACTTTGTAACCGGCGAGATCCGCATCGGTCCATAGCCCGCCGCTGCGCCGGGACTCCTGCGTCATTCTCTTGGCCAGCTTACCTGTGTAAAAATATCTTGCCCCCTGTTTCGATATGCCCCGTAAGGTCTTCGCCAGATCTTTTTGGATAATGTTATAACCCAAACTCGGTATTTGATTATTTTCCAGAAAAATATCCGCTGTAGATCGAAACGATCTCATGACTTCCACTCGATACGCAGCCAACTTCCGGTAACGTTCTGTAACAAGGAAACCTTCTTCGGCAAGCTTAATCGCAGGAGCCAAACTTTTTTCTAACGGGAAACGGCCGTAATTTTTTACTAGATGTTCCAGACCCGCCAGCACTCCGGGGATGCCCGCAGCTCCAGGCCCATTAATTGAAGCGCCTTTGATAACATCTCCGTTTTTATCCAAATACATATCCTTGTTCGCAGATATTGGCGCAACTTCTCGCCCATCAATCATCGTTTGTTTGCCATCCTCTGCACGATGCAATAACCAAAAACCGCCGCCACCAATACCGGAACTATAGGGTTCGACGACTGCAAGTGCTGCCGTAATCGCCACGGCAGCATCAAAGGCATTACCTCCCGCACGGAGAGTTTCTTCGCCGACGTCGGTGGCAAGAGGGTGGGCTGTGGCGATTGCAATGCCGGGGGGTGTTTGTGCCTGCGTTGTTTGAATGTGGATCGCTGAAACACAGAATAGACCTATAAAGAACAAGGGGAAAATACTTGTAAAATACCCGGGAACCATATTCGTTAAATAATAATTTATTTGGGAAACTTCTTATCAAGCGCAGCCAAAACATTTTTGTCAACAAATTGACTTACTTCTCCGCCCAAAGACGAAATTTCCCTCACCAGAGTTGATGAGATAAAACTTAGATGTTCGGTAGGCCTTAAAAATATTGTTTCAGCATTGGAGTATAAACTTCTATTCATGCCCGCCATCTGAAATTCGTAATCAAAATCGGCTGCGGCCCTGATCCCGCGGATAATAACCTTTGCCTCCAGATCACGAGCGATATCTGTCACCAGTTTATCAAAGCTACAGATTTCAACATTTCCCAGGGAAGACAAAACGGATTTTGCCAAAGCCAACCTTTCATCCGTCGAAAACAGAGTCTGCTTATCCACACCGTCTGCAATGGCAAAGAATACCTTGTCAAAAAGCCGGGAAGCTCGAGTGACGATATCAACATGTCCGTCAGTAATTGGATCAAATGTGCCGGGATAAATGGCTGTTACTTTCATTGAATCAATCTGTCGCTATTTTTAGTAGCATATAGTTTACCTGACCTGCTTTCGCTTGTTTAATCACTTCGATATTTATTTCAGTCTGCCACCCGGTTTCACTTTCAACATAAATTAATGTTTGCCTGGAGACACAGCCAAACTTAAGCAACAGCGCTAAACTCTCATCAATCAAGTTTTTACCGAACGGCGGATCCAGAAAGATAATGTCGAAAGGTTTGGTCGCACTTTTAAGCCACTGTAAGGCATCCGCTTCATAAACAATCACTTCTGCGGTATCGAACGATTTGAGTAGTTCGCGTAACCTTTCAACCGTTTTCCTGTCCTGCTCTATTAATGTGGAACCGGCAGCACCGCGAGAAACCGCCTCTAGCCCCAAAGCCCCCGAACCTGCAAACAAATCCAGACACTCCGCGCCTACGATACAGGGTTGTAACCAGTTGAACAGATTTTCTCTTACACGATCAGGTGTCGGGCGTAATCCGGGTGTATCGACGACCGGAATCTTTCTCCCACGCCATTTCCCGGCAATGATCCGGAGTTTCCCAAGTTGTTTCAGTCCGGGCTTCCTGCCTGAGTGGACGCCTGGTTTTTTTCCTTTGTCCCGTCTTTTTCCAATAATATGGATCCTACCATCACCGTGACAAATTTATCCGCAGATAAACGTCGTTTAAACGCATCCTGGATTTGATCCACAGTCACTGCGTTAACTTTTGTATTGAATGTATCAAGGTAATTTTCTTCCAGGCTATAAAAACCAATCATCGCAATATAACTAACGATCTTGCTGTTACTGGCCAATCTTAATGGAAAACCGCCTGTGATATTTTTCTTTGCAGCTTCCAACTCTGCTTCAGTCGGACCCATATCCATGAACCGTTCTATATTATCCTGCAATACTTTAAGTGCTTCCCCAGCCTGATCAGCACGTGTTTGCAAACTCGCAGAGAATGTTCCGTTTTCACGCATCGGTGAAAAATAACTATTCACCCCATAGGATAAACCTCGTTTTTCGCGAATCTCGGCAAACAATCTCGAGACCATGCCACCTCCGCCAAGAATGTGATTACCCACATACAGAGCAAAATAATCAGCGTCTCCTCGCTTTAGACCCGTCTGTCCCGTGAGAATATGTGTTTGCGATGAAGGGTAGTCGATCTTTACCGTTACCGCTTTTTCCAGAACGGGGACTGTCGCGATTAATTTTGGCTTTTCACCGACAGGTAATTCTTTCAGTAAATTTTCGACCATTTTCTGGGCTTGCTCTTTGGTTAAATCACCAACAATAGCAATAGTTGTATTCTTCGTTACGTAATGTTTTTTGTAAAAAGCAACAATATCTCTACGCTGTAGTGCACTGACGCTCTCTTCGGTGCCTGAACTCGCAATGGCGTATGGATGACCCTTAAATACTTCGGCAAAAAAAGCATCATTTGCCAGTGCACCTGGAGATTGTTGTTTATTACGTAACGCGACCAGGGTTCTATTTTTTTGTCGTATTACGGCCTCTTCAGGAAAATCAGGCTTTACCAAAATGCGCGCAAGGTTGTCCAGAGCAGGTTGCAACATTGCAGGATCCGTTAAACTGCGAAGGCTGACAGAAGCGGAGTCATAACCGACAGTGTTGCCATAGCTTGCCCCTGTATTATCGAAACCCTGGCTGATTTGATCTGCAGTAAGTCCATCAGCGCCTTCATTCAATAAACTGTTGGTAAGTGCGGACAAACCCGCTTGTTTTCCATCTCGGGCGCTACCTGCATCAAAAATAACCTTGATATCGACGATGGGTATTTCCCTCGCTTCAACGAAAAAAACATTTGCGCCCGTTTCAGATCGCCACTTTTGTATGTCGGGTGCCGCCAGTGCAAATTGCGAAAAAGTGACAGACGAAAGAAAAAATACGATGAATAAAATTCTAGTGTCCATGTCCGAATCCTCCTGGCACTGCGCCGCGCTTTCGGTCATCCAACGGTTGAGGCTCAAGCACTGCGACGGTCAGCAGATCTTCCTGTAGATATTTTTTCGCAACCGCCTGTACTTGCTCCGCAGTCACCGCCTTGATTGATTCAACATAGTTTTCTGCTTGCTGCCAGGACAGACCTACGGTTTCGAACATACCAATAATCATTGCCTGATAAAAAACAGAGTCACGTTCATACACATCATTGGAAACGACTTGCGCCTTGATTCTCGCTATTTCGCTCTCTTTGGCCAGACTATTTTTCACTATCTCTATCTCTTCCTGAACTGCTGCTTCCAGTTGAGCCACCGTATGTTTATTCGAGGGTGTTCCGCTGATCATAAAGAGATGATCCAATCGTGCCGAGAAGTTATAGCCAGCACTCACACCAGCGGCGATCTCCTGACCACGTACCAGATTACTTACGAAACGCGAGCTATTGCCACCCCCTAAAATCCCGGCCAACACTTCCAGTGCATAGGGTTCCCATTCAGCAACCAACTCCGGCTGATCGACGGCCGTTTTTAATACCGGAACTTTGTATAACATTATTATGTATGGCAACTCTGCCGGTCTTTTAATAGTGATTCGTTTAATTCCTTCTTGATCAACTTCCGGTCGCCGGGATACTTTCACGGGATTGCCCGCAGCTAAAGGTCCGAAGTGTTTTTTCGCCAACTGATACACTTCTTCTGCATTTACGTCACCCGAAACGACCAGAGTTGCATTATTCGGTATGTACCATTGTTGATACCATCTGCGCAAATCTGCAACCGTCATGTTATCAAGATCATTCATCCAACCGATGACAGGATTGCGATAGGGACCAGTCTGAAATGCGGTGGACATGGCGGTTTCATAAGCAAATGATTTAGGCCTATCCTCAGTCCTCCAGCGACGCTCTTCCTTCACTACCTCAATCTCCCTGGCAAACTCATTCTCATCGAAAACAAGGTTTCGCATACGATCCGCTTCCAGTTCCATACTGATGGGTAGGCGAGAACTTTCCAATGTCTGAAAATAAGCCGTGTAGTCAGTACCGGTAAACGCATTTTCCCGACCGCCATTTTCTGAAATAATGCGGGAAAATTCGCCAGCCGGATATTTTTCTGTGCCTTTAAACATCATGTGCTCAAGCACATGAGAAATGCCCGTGATGCCCTCATGCTCGTAACTCGATCCGACTTTATACCAGAGCTGTGAGACCACAACGGGTGCACGATGATCCTCCTTGACAATAATTTTCAATCCGTTGTCCATCTGATATTGGTGTACGTCAGCGAATACGAGACCTGAAAACAGACTTAATGCAATTTTTAAAAAACCATTTACGGGGGATAACTTCACTGATATTTCTCCAATTTTCACGATGGTTAACCAAAGATATTGAAACTTAATACCCAAATTACCTGTTATGTAATTTTCAAAACACGATTAGAACCTGATTCGCCTTGGTAGTTCGGTCACGGTTAATGCTAGGATCATGGCATTTAACCGTAGAATGGCAAAAGGATGATGTTTGGATTTAAAAAGCAAGCGACACAAAAGAAATCTTTGACAGACCAGGTTTCTCTTTATGACAAGCTGAAATCCAGCTTAAGCAAAACACAATCAAACTTATTCGGTAGTCCTGGTGTTCTTTTGCAAGGAAAAAAAATTATCGATGCAGATTTCCTGAACGATATTGAGGAACGATTACTTCTCGCTGATCTGGGTATTCAGGCAACAACAAAAATTATTGACGCATTACACACTTCAGTAAAACGTAATACGCTTGATAATCCCGATCAGCTACGCAAAATTCTTGCAACAATCATGATAGACATACTCGCCCCTGCGCATCAACATCCGCAATCATCCTTTGACAACAAATCCGAATCCGGTTCTTTCGTTATTCTTTTAACCGGTGTTAATGGTGCTGGCAAAACAACTACGGCAGGCAAACTTGCCAAACATTTTATCAACCAGGGTAACAGCGTCATGCTGGCTGCCGGAGACACTTTCCGAGCCGCCGCCATTGAACAGCTACAAATCTGGGGAAAGCGGAATAATATCCCGGTGGTTGCACAACATCAAGGCGCAGATTCTGCTGCTGTCGTTTTTGATGCTCTGCAATCTGCCAGAGCAAAGAATATAGATATACTCATTGCGGATACAGCCGGTAGGCTGCATACACGAGATAATCTTATGATTGAGCTTCAAAAAATTCACCGCACAATCAGAAAATTTGACGAGGCTTCGAAGATTGAGAACATGCTTGTATTAGACGCTGCAACTGGCCAAAATGCAATTTCTCAGGCAAAACTATTTAACGATGCAATCGGAATTGACGGGATTGTCTTGACAAAACTCGATGGCACAACAAAAGGTGGAGTGATCTTCGCCCTGGCCCTTGAGACGTTGATACCTGTACGCTTCATTGGTGTCGGCGAACAAATCGATGACCTGCATGTTTTTAACAGCACGATGTTTGTTGATGCATTACTTGAGTTTCAATAATGATCCACTTTAGTGATGTTCATATGCAGTATCAGAGCGGACACCTGGCTCTGAAAAATATTAATTTACATATTAAACGAGGTACAATGACCTTTATTTCCGGCAGATCAGGAGCCGGGAAAAGTTCGCTTTTAAGGCTTATTGCATTAATGGAAAGACATAGTCGCGGACAAATTATTGTCAATGGTCAAAATCTTGAACATGTTCGAAATAAGCGAATTCCTTACTACCGCCGTAACATAGGTCTCGTTTTCCAGGATCATCGATTGCTCAATGATCGCACTATTTTTGATAACGTCGCGTTGCCTTTGGTGATTGCCGGACACGGACACACAGAAATACGCAAACGGGTGCATGCCGCTTTAGACAAGGTTGGCTTATTAAGAAAAGTAAGGACGAACCCCATGACGCTCTCGGGCGGCGAACAACAACGTGTCGGGATTGCCCGGGCTGTTGTTCACCGACCATTACTACTTCTGGCTGACGAACCAACAGGAAATCTTGATCCTGCACTTTCATTGGAAACGATGACACTTTTTGAGCAGTTTAATCAAGTAGGCGTCACGGTATTAATCGCCAGTCACGACATAGACATGGTTAAAAAAATGCATAAACACATTATCACGTTACGTAAAGGCAGGATTCCAACTCATTTCGGCAATACTGCTGATAAGCTTGATCCTGATTAATGCTTATAAAACGATATTTTCATGATAACCAAGTCTCGTAAAAAACCCTTATCAGTACTCAAATATTGGGGTCTTTTACACGTTCGGGCTTCCGTCTATAGTCTTGGAGAATATTATCGAAACCTGCTTACCAGCATTCTGACAACGGCCGTCATTGGAATTTCTCTGGCTTTGCCTGGCGGCTTTTATTTGCTTTTGGAAAATGCTCAACAGATCACTACTGGCTGGGGCGGATCGATTCATATCACCGCATTTCTAAGACATGACATTGATGATGCTACCGCAAAAGAGTTTATGACTCGCCTTCTGGACGACCCGAATATACAAGCGACCAGGTTAATCAGTCGTGATCAGGCACTGGATGAATATAAGAAATTATCCGGTTTTTCAGAAGTCATTGAATTGCTTGATGCGAACCCCTTGCCTTCGGTCATTATTGTTTCCCCAAAAATTGGTTCCCTTGACGAAGGAAAAGATCGGCAAATTCTCGAATTTTTATACAGCCAGCCAGAAATCGAGATTGCACAATACGACCAACAATGGGTTAAACGTCTCTATAGCATCATCGATATCATTCAGCGTGTAGTAGTTATTTTTTCAGTATTTATCGGTTTTGGTGTTTTACTCATCGTCGGTAATACCATTCGCATGGCGATATACCACCATCGTAGCGAAATTGAAATCACCAAACTTTTTGGTGCAACGAATCACTTTATCCAAAGACCTTTCCTGTATACAGGATTCTGGTACGGCTTGAGTGGCGCAATCGCATCATGGGCACTGTTGACCCTTGCCCTGCAATTCCTTAAACAACCAGTCAAACAACTCGCTGAGTCCTATGCCAGTGGATTCAACCTGAGTAATTTAACCGTCATGGAAACTCTGGTTATGCTTGCCTGCGGCATCTTTCTTGGCCTTTCTGGATCCTGGATTTCTGTTCAACGTCACCTGAAATAAACATTTCAATAGAAATATATCAATAGAAATCAATAGTTTATTAATATATCGCTTTTTTTATGTTAAGTTTTAAACTTTTGGATGCCATTAGCACTCTCAACGCTCAAGAGGGGGACGGGAAAAGCTTAAAACTTTTTAGCTCAATTGGATTGCCAATCACGAAGTGCTAAAATGGTAAAACTCATGAGTAATACTATGAATATACCAATCGCATTGAATGCCGGATCTCTGGAAAGTTACTTCCAGAGTGTTAATAAAATTCCGATACTCAGTGCTGAAGAAGAGTGCTCCCTGGCGAGGCGTTACAGCGAACAGGGTGACATTGAGGCTGCGCGTCGACTTGTTATGTCTCATCTGCGTTTTGTGGTGAAAGTTGCAAGGGGCTACAGTGGTTACGGACTACCACAAGCGGATCTTATACAGGAAGGTAGTATTGGTTTAATGAAAGCCGTGAGACGTTTTGATCCTTCCATAGGTGTCCGCCTCGTTTCCTTTGCCGTACACTGGATTCGCGCCGAAATACATGAATACATTTTACGTAATTGGAAAATTGTCAAAATTGCCACGACTAAAGCGCAAAGAAAACTCTTTTTTAATCTGCGATCATCTAAATGGCGTTTGGCCTGGTTAAATAAAGATGAAATAGATTCTGTGGCGAATGATCTTGGCGTCAAACCTCAGGAAGTCGTTGAAATGGAAAAGAGACTCAGCAACCACGATATATCGTTCGATGGCTTTGATTCCGATGATGATGTGCCTGCATTCTCTCCTGCCACCTATCTTGAAAATAAAAGCCCGGAACCGGAAGAACAACTGGAAATGACGCAACTTGAAGATTTAAAACTTGAAGCTTTAAGTACGGCCATAGATAAGTTGGATAAACGCAGTCGGGACATTGTCAGCAGGCGTTGGTTAAGTGATAACAAACAAACTCTACATCAACTTGCAGATGAATACGGTATCTCAGCAGAGAGGATCAGGCAGATCGAGAAATCCGCTTTTGTTAAAATCGCTAACCTAATCGGCACCCCTTCATAAATCAACCTAATTCGACGAATCGGGACAGAGCGTCATGGCTGCGGGTAAATAGCCGCTGTTGCGAGGGTTGCGAACTCAAGAGTCTGATTTATAACTTATTAGAACTTCCTTGAGGTACAAAAAGGTCTGTATTTTTATTTTTGGTTACAGATTACTAATCTTTTCGTAGTCTGACGCGATAACGTCGACGTCGTGGGGTGTCGAAAATAACGCCTTTAGTTTGGCTTCGGGATCTATCAGCATGATTCTTGCGCTGTGAAAGACTTCATAATCCTCGCTTTCCTCATCACCTTCAATCCCGAAAGCAATTCCCAACGATTGAGCCAAACCTTGTAATGCTTGTAACTCTCCCGTAACCCCTGTGAAATCTACATTAAAATAAGATACATAGTCAGTCAGTAATTCTTTAGTATCGCGTTTTGGATCAACCGATATAAAAATAATTTTTGGCGATTCGACGCCAATCTGTTTATCCAAAACCTCGCTAACCTGATCGAGAACCGCCAATGTTGAAGGACAAATATCAGGACAATGCGTAAAACCAAAAAAGACAAAAGACCATTGTCCTTTCATAGTTTCGTTTGTGAATTTACCGCCGCGATGATCTTCCAAAACAAAGTCGGGCAGAGCTTTTGCTTCAGGCAAAACGGTTGCAGAGATTCCTTCGGGGATGCTTCCCTCTTGATCAATGGCCAGGAAAAAGAATATGCCTAACAAAAATGGAACAATAATAATCAAAACCCTGAACAGGATTTTTCCCGTGGCCATCAGAAAATACTAGAGGAAGAAATACCGTACAAAAATGCGAGCATAGTGGTCAAGCAATAAAAATCCAAACAAAACACTCAGATAAAAGATAGAGAAACCGAAAGTTTTCATCGCATGATCATCTGTGTCGGAGCGGTACAAAACAAAGGCCTGCCAGATAAAGCCTAGCCCAAGCGCTATTGCCCCTGCCAAATAAATCAGTCCGCTCATATGAATGACAAACGGTAAAAGACTCACCGCAAGTAAAAGCAATGTATACAAAAGGATCTGCAGTTTGGTAAAAGGAACACCATGCGTCACTGGCAACATGGGAATACCGACATTCGCATATTCTTCGCGTCGACGAATAGCCAAGGCCCAAAAATGTGGCGGCGTCCAAATAAATATTATCAGGAACAATAACAACGCTTCCGAACTGACTTCTCCCGTCATCGCTGTCCAGCCAAGCAACGGTGGTGCCGCACCTGCCGCACCACCAAGAACAATATTTTGCGGCGTAGCTGGCTTAAGAAACATGGTGTACACCACGGCATATCCAATAAGCGAAATAAATGTTAGCAGGGCCGTTAACACATTTATTTGCGATATTAGTATTACCATGGAAAAAGCGCATAACATCAAGGCAAATACAAATGCATTGCCTGTGCTCAAATCGCCCTGTGGTAAAGGCCTGTTCATGGTTCTCGCCATCACAGCATCTATACGACGCTCAACCAGTTGGTTAATCGCTGCGCCCGAAGCCGCAGCCAAGCCGATACCAAGCGTCGCAAAAAATACCTTGTCAAAAGGCAACAACATTCCGGGCACGGCGAGCAGCATGCCGACCACGGCGGTAAATACAATCAGCACCACCACCTTGGGTTTGCATAACTCATAGTACTCACGCCATTTGGGAGCTTGATCGACAATTACTGTCTGATTATTCAATCAATTCTCTCTCTATCTTTATCTTGATACACACTCAATTTGATCACGGACATTATAAATGCTTTTTTAACCATTTTCCCGAGCTTAAATCGATATTCTAATCAACCTTGACAGATCCCGAATGATCCCCGATGGTTCAATATCACTTGAGTAACGCATCATCAAAAAACCGCGAGGATCAATCAAAAATATAGCCATCCTGTCATTAATATTTTGATCTTGAAATTGACGGATAAAATCCTTGCTGAGATCATTTCTATGTGCATAGTGTTGGCCCGGGAAATTCTCACTTAAATAATCAGTAAATGCAGATTCTTCTCCCTCACTAATAATGGCAATTCGTTGTATTCGGTGCATGTTCTTGCCCGTTGCCAACCTAATCTGCCGAATACGGTAAAGCGTCTTTGCGCACGTTTCTTCGCAAGCACCATCCATGAAAAACAACAATGACCATTCCCCGTATAACGAAACCAGCTCTTCCGAACTTTCATTCACCCTTATTAGCTGGATATCATCCAATTGCCGTGCCGGTTGAATTAAAGATCCATGTTCGGCACCTTCCCCATCACGCGCGTAATCCGTAAAGAAAACCAGGTACCACGAAGCGGTTACTGGCAGTAAAAACAGTAGCAACAATATCACCAATGGCGCGTTACTTTTCTTTTTGCTGGCTTGTTCCGACATTTTCCGCCCGTCTAAAATTAAGAATCAAATAAATAATAAATACTGCAACTGCCATTGCAAACCACTGGAAAGCGTAGCCTAAATGTTTTTCTTCGCCGAAACCCGGAGATTTCCAATGCCTCGCAAATCCACCCACTGACTCAGCATCCAGCCTTATCACATAGGGTAATAATTCAATTTTTAATATTTTCTCAATAGCCGCCAACTCCAGTTTCTGCACCCGGATCCTGCCATCGCCAAGCTGCTCTGCAATATTCTCTGCCAACAATATGCCTGTGTCAGGCGGTGATTTAACACTGCCGTCAATCTTTAGCATACCTTCTTCAACAGTTGCAGTGGAAGGAGGATCGTTCCGACTTGCTCCCACAGGCACCCAGCCTCGATTTATCAATACCCAAGATGCGTCACCCTTGAGTTTGAACGGGGTATAAACAAAATAACCGGCTTGCCCACCGAGCACTTGATTATCCAACAAAACGCTGTGTGTTCTGGAAAACTCGCCTTCGATAGTAACCCTACGCCAAAACAATTTTTCAAAATTATTCCTGAACCCTGTTTCTTTGTTTAAATTTATAACCTGTACAGTTTGTCGAAATTCAAATTCTTTGTGTAATACACGTTTTTGTTCCGCCCTGTCTAATTGCCAGAACCCCAGAAAAAAAAACGACGGGAATACCAGCAACGCCGCCAACGTCGGCCAAAGACTTGGGTTAAAAACCCAAAACAGGATCCGCATTTAACGCAAAAACCCTTTGTGATATTGCGATATGAAGTGAAACATTATCAAGAGTATACTTATAACTTCAATGACAGATACTACCAGGCAATGTCGGGCATCCTCGTTTATAAAATTATTATCGTACTTTTGTTACTTGCGGTGATTATCAGCCTTACATCAGGCATGTTTTTTCTGATTAATGACAGGAACGAGACCAATCGAACTGCTAAGGCTCTCACAATAAGAGTTTCTTTGTCTATCGCTCTGTTTCTGATGCTGCTCATCGGTTATTTTACGGGCTTGATACAGCCCAACAGCGTTAATTCCAGCTTACCCAAACCCGAGTCGTCCAAAACAGAAAAGGCGCTACATCAGTAGCGCCTCTTGACTTGATCAATTGAGTTTATTTTCCAGATTACAACCAGTAAACAAAAATAAACAAACCCAACCAAACGACATCAACAAAATGCCAATACCAGGAAACCGCCTCAAACGCGAAATGGTTCTGATCGTTAAAATGACCCTTCATCGAACGAAATAATATTACAGTCAACATGACCGCTCCCATGGTCACATGAAATCCATGAAAACCTGTCAACATATAAAAGGTCGATCCGTAGACCCCTGAACTAAATTTCAAATTTAACTCGGTATAGGCATGATGATATTCGACCATTTGGAAATAAACAAAGATGAAACCAAGTAATACAGTCGCAAATAACCACCAGCAAAGAGCCTTGTTGTTATTTTTCTTCAATGCCCAATGTGCAAAAGTCACAGTCGCACCACTGGTGAGTAAGATAGCGGTATTCAGGGCGGGCACTCCCCATGCGGGGACCACCTCATAAAACAGAGAGTTGGCAAAAGCATTTTCATCCGGTATCGACAATATAGGCCAATCCAGCTCAAAGTCAGGCCACAGAAACATGTGTGTCGCCAGCTTGGCACCTTCACCGGACAACCAGGGCAATGACAACTCCCGCACATAAAACAAAGCTCCAAAAAAAGCCGCAAAAAACATAACCTCCGAGAAGATAAACCAGCTCATCCCCCAACGAAAACTGATATCCACCTGCTTATTATATTTGCCATGCAGACTCTCCGAGATCACATCTGAGAACCAACCTGCAAACATATAAATAATCGCTGCTGCGCCGAGACCAAGGATAAAAGTACCAAACTCTGAGCCATTCAACATAACAGCCGCACCGATGAATGTTAAAAATAAAGCCATAGAACCGACTAACGGCCAACGGCTCGGCTCCGGTATAAAGTAAGCACTACTCGAATCAGACATGACTTCTTTTCCCCATCAATATTACCTGAATATTCAATCCTGATACTTGCAAACGAACTAGGTTTTGGTTTCTGCCTGGGTCACCTCTGCCACCTGTGAAACAACTTTTGTTGATTCCGGCGCGACAAAAAAAGTATATGACAACGTTAGCGTCGAAATCTTTGCCGGCAAATCCGCCGCCACCACAAAGCGTACTACCATTTCTTTTCGTTCACGGGCAGCCAGTGTTTGGCGAGTAAAACAAAAACACTCGGACTTGTTAAAAAATAAAGAAGCCCGGGGAGGCGTCACACTCGGAACAGCCTGCCCAACCACCTCCGTCGAAGAAATATTCTCTGCGACAAACACTGCTTCCGTAACTTCCCCTGGATGCACTGTCACTATTTTATCAACCGCTTTAAACCGCCACGGCAACGCACTATTAACATTCGTATCCAACTGCACTGTGACCGTGCGATCATAATCGACAATCAGCTCACTAACTGCCGCGCTGGTAATTTCTCCGGTTTTTCCATTCAACCCCGTAACATCGCAGAGCACATCGTAAAGCGGCACCAAAGCATAACCAAAACCAAACATCGCTAATGCAAAAACGGTCAGTTTGGCACTAATATAGTCGCTGGTCATCCGACGTAATACCAGAGAAAACCGAGATAAATTCCGAACGCAACCACGCCTAATAATAAGGCTACCCTTATATTCGCCGCATCCCTTGATGCTGTCAGATTATCCTCCTCCATCGCCATTTACGTAAGCCGATTCCAGTCTATGAATGAGCCGTTTCTTCCGTCACTTGAGGCGGAACGGTGAATGAGTGGAACGGTGGCGGTGAAGACAAGGTCCACTCCAGACCCTGTGCACTTTCCCATACTTGATCGGTAGCTTTCTTACCGCCGCGAACACACTGAATGACGATATAAACAAACAGCAATTGTGATAAACCAAAGGCGAACCCTCCCAAACTGGACACCATGTTCCAATCAGCGAACTGAACGTTATAGTCTGGAATACGGCGTGGCATACCCGCCAGGCCCAAAAAATGTTGCGGGAAAAACAAGACATTAACAAAAATAGCGGACAACCAGAAATGCCATTTACCCAGACATTCGTTGTACATATGTCCCGTCCATTTTGGCAACCAGTAATAGGCTGCAGCCATCAAGGCAAACACCGCACCCGGCACCAGCACATAATGAAAATGCGCGACGATAAAGTAGGTATCGTGGTATTGAAAATCAACCGGAGTTACCGCCATCATTAGACCGGTAAAGCCGCCGATGGTGAACAAAACAATGAAAGCCAGCGAAAACAACATTGGTGTTTCGAAGGTCATCGAGCCTTTCCACATGGTGGCTATCCAATTAAATACTTTTACACCGGTCGGTACAGCAATCGACATCGTTGCATACATGAAATAGAGTTCACCAGCTAATGGCATGCCGACTGTAAACATATGGTGTGCCCAAACAAAGAACGACAGGAATGCGATAGCGGCTGTTGCATAAACCATCGAGGCATAACCAAACAAGGGTTTGCGTGCAAAAGTCGGCAAAATCTGCGAGACAATCCCGAAAGCGGGCAAGATCAGAATATAGACTTCAGGATGGCCGAAGAACCAGAAAACATGCTGGAACAACACTGGATCGCCGCCGCCGGCAGCATTGAAAAAACTGGTACCAAAAAACTTGTCTGTCAATAACATCGTCACTGCCCCTGCAAAAACAGGCATGGCAGCAATCAGTAGAAACGCGGTGATAATCCAGGTCCAGACAAACAGAGGCAATTTCATGAAGGTCATGCCCGGTGCACGCATATTAAATACGGTAGCGATAATATTTATCGCCCCCATAATGGATGAGATCCCGAGAAAATGAATGGCAAAAATAAGAAACGGAAAGCCATCGCCCAATTGCAAGACCAACGGCGGGTACATAGTCCAACCGCCGGAAGGTGCACCACCATCCATGAACAGAGTGGACAGCAGCATGGTGAATGCAAACGGCAATATCCAGAAACTCATGTTATTCATGCGGGGCATGGCCATATCCGGCGCACCAATCATCATCGGTATTAACCAGTTGGCAAGCCCGACTCCGGCCGGCATCACTGCTCCAAAGATCATGATGATGGCATGCATGGTGGTCATTTGATTAAAAAAATCGGGATTGACAAATTGTAATCCGGGCTGAAAAAGTTCAGCGCGGATAACCATCGCCATGGCGCCGCCAATGAAAAACATAATCAAGGCAAACACCAGATACATGGTGCCAATATCTTTGTGATTTGTTGAGAACAACCAACGACCTATACCCGTTGGCTTATGGTCGTGATGATCGTCGTCGTGGACAGCGCTGTAACCCATGTACCTAACCTCCTAAATCTTATTCTGTTTCACCAGTAGCCCAAGTTTTGCAGACGCATACGCCAGCCTAACGCACGGCCTTGATGTCGGCAGGTTGAACGATATCGCCAACTGCATTACTCCAGGCATTACGCTCATAGGTAATGACTGCCGCAAGCTCAGCATCACTTAGTTGTTCACCAAAAGCCTGCATCGCAGTACCCGGTTTGCCCTTGAGAACGATGTCTATATGATCCGCTATTGGACCTATCGCTATTGCGCTGCCATCAAGTGCCGGAAAAGCACCGGGGATCCCTTCCCCGCCAGCCATATGACATGCAGCACAAGCAGCGTTATAAACTTCTTCACCCCTGGTCATCAACTCATCCTTCGACCATTCTCTATCTGAGCTATTAAGCTCGTCAATCTGCGCCTGTTTAGTATCAGCTATCCAGGTACGGTAGGCCTCTTTCGAAACAACCTCCAAAACAATCGGCATAAACGCATGGTCCTTGCCGCACAATTCGGCACATTGACCACGATAGATCCCTTCCTCATTAATTATCGCCCAGTTATCATTGACAAAACCTGGAATAGCATCGCGCTTCCAGCCCAGATCAGGCAGCCACCAAGCGTGGATAACATCATTCGCCGTCGTCAAAATCCTGATTTTTGTGTCCACTGGCAAAACGATTGGTTTGTCCACTTCTAACAGGTAGTTTTCCACAGTGGCAGGATCGATACCGGAATCTTTTGCACGAGCTTCGTTACTTTTCTTGTCCAGGGAACTGAAGAAACTCAAGTCATCCTCGATATACTCGTATTTCCACTTCCATTGATAGCCAGTGACTTTCAAGGTGACATCTGCATCAGCTGTTTTCTCCATGAATATCAACGTCCTGGTCGCAGGCACAGCAATTACGATCAAAATCAGAATTGGAATAATCGTCCAGGCAATTTCAGCCGCCGTGCTGTGGTGAAAATTTGCGGCCACCGCCCCTTTGGACTTTCTGTGGTGAAAAATAGACCAGGCCATGAGACCAAACACCACAATCCCGATAACGGTGACGATATAGAGGATGAGCATATGCAAATCATATATTTCTCGACTGACCGGAGTGACACCTTCTCTCAAATTAAGCGTCCAGTCTGCATTTGCAAGCGATGACCACAACCACAACACCGCCGGAACCGCTGTCATCGCAATATTTTTTATATATTTAATCAACATGCAACGTTCCCCAACAAAAATTAATCAAAATTTCCACTCTTTTATTTCACGCCTCTGAATCAATACAACCAAATCCGGCAACCCAAAAAGCATGGGTAACAAAGTGCAAGCCTGGCAGAGCCTGCTTCGGAGAATTCACGTATAAATATAAACATCAACTACGGTCACTAAATAAAAAGCCCGTTACCAGAACAAGCAAAAACAAATTACAGGATCCCCTCTCGTACATCATGCTCCTGATTTTACAGATTATCCGCCCGAGACTATTCATCACCTTCTATCATAGACCGTTTGTCTCCCCTAACCAAATGTCCATTCCTATGCTCTTGTGCTGCGGTGCCCGCGTTTGCTGTATCCAACGCGGCAATATGCCCTATTTCAGCGTCTTTTTGCAAGTTCTGCCAGTATCCAAAGTAGAAAGACAACACTTACAGTCAATATAAACTTGGGTACATGATAGAAAAAACAATGTCTGCTTTAATAAATTGATAATGCATAGAGGCAGTGTAATATGCCTTTGCGCTCAAAACACTATTCCAGACCGTGCCGTTTCTCGCTCGGCCTTTATCCTCCTGCTTTTCTATCGCGCCACGCTGAAACGCTTGGTAAAGCACCTGGTTCGACAGGCTATTATTTAATATTATTGTGCATCCTGAGAGCACCGGATTTTATGTTACGAGCCAAAAAGTTCGGATCAAGTTTTTCCAAATAAGGCAGGTTTCCCAAACAAGGGGCTTTAATTCGGGCGTGTAAAACGTCCATGGTTTCTTTAACGCCAACATAGTCCTGATCAATCTGACTGCTTATCCAGCCCTGTAATTTAAGCCCGTCGCTCTGAATTGCACGAGATGTTAACAAGGCATGATTAATACAGCCCAAGCGTAGACCGATAACCAGTATCACTGCCAAATCAAGACGTCGCACCAAATCCGCCGACATCTCTTTGTCGCTCAAAGGTGTACACCAGCCTCCAACCCCCTCGACAACCACCCTGTCGGCGTCTTTATGCAACAAATTAAAATTATCGACTATTTTTTCGATATCAATTTTTACACCTGCCCATCGGGCCGCAACATGCGGCGCTACCGCTGGTTCAAACGCATAGGGATTGACGATTTTATAATCTAAATATTGGTTATTGCTGGAGAGCCACAAGATTTTCACGGCGTCTTCATTGCATAGCTCTACCCCTGTTTTCTCACATCCGCTGGCGACAGGCTTCATCCCAACGACAACTTCTCCATGGTTTTGCAAGGCCTGCATCAAAGCCAGCGTCGCCCAGGTTTTACCAACGCCGGTATCTGTCCCGGTAATAAAATAAGCGGTCACGCTGTTAGCGCCTCATCTTGAGTGAAGAGACAGGAAAATAGACTGCATTATCCTGGGGGCCAGGGGTGGGATCTTGCACAGGTGTCCATGCATGACCGTAAACGATCTCGTAGCTTAGTGGCAAACGCCCCTCAGTCCGGAATTTTTCGTAGGCGGACACCATTTTTTTCATTTTGTTTTGCCCGGTAAGTCCGCGAAACCTTTCAACGTTTGAATTATTAGCTCCCAACAATTTCAGGTCTTTCATGAGAGAGAAACAGTCTGTGTAGGTCATGGTGATATGTTCTATATCCATTACCGGTTCAACAAAACCGGCACGAACCAGGGCGTCACCAACATCATGCATATCAATAAAGGTACTCACGTGCACATCGTCGTCTACTTCGGCCCAGCTGGAACGCAACTCTTTCAGGGTATCAGGACCAAGTGTTGTAAACAGAAACAAACCTCCTTTGCTGAGCGCATTTTTGATGCAGAAGAAGGCCTCATCAAGATCATTGCACCATTGCAACATTAGGTTTGAGAAAAATAATTCCACAGAGTGTTTTCGAAGGGGTAATTTTTCGATATCGCCACAAATAAATTGTTGTCTCGAAAAAAACCAGGGTTCCAGTAAATTGGAGCGGTGTAACATTTCATGCGACAGATCAAGTTGTAAAATTTGTGCATTCCTATATATCTTCGTCAAGCGTCTGGCCGCGCCACCAGATCCCGATCCAGCATCTACAATAACTCTGGGTTGAATATTTACCAGCGACAATCTTTCCAGAAGACGTTTCGCAACAGTTCTTTGCAACACTGCATGTTCTTCATAACCTTCTGCGGAGCGACTAAAGCTCGCAGCGACTTTTGTCTTATCGATCACCACAAGGCTTTTTCCAAAGATCCTAGCAAACGATTTATCTGATCTTCAGTATGTCCGGCCGTTATGGTAATGCGTAATCGTGCGGTTCCCTCAGGTACCGTGGGCGGCCTGATCGCAGAAACAAAAAAACCTGCCTCAAGTAAATTTTCACTGACACGTAAAGCGTTTTCTGATCTGCCGATAAGCAAAGGCTGAATTGCTGTGTCTGAGGGCAGTAGATTTAGGCCCGAGGCTTTTGCTCCCTGCTTGAATCGATCCACTAGTTCATATAGTTTCTGTCTGCGCCAAGCTTCCTTTTCAAGCACTTCAAGCGCAACAAGTGTTGCGCTAGTGAGCGCGGGCGGCTGCGCTGTCGTGTATATGTGGCTTCTACCGAACTGCACGAGCGTTTCAATGACTAATTTGTCCGCCACAACGAAAGCACCAGCGGTGCCAAGCGCCTTACCAAATGTCGCGACGAGTACCGGGACCTGATCAGGCCGAATGTTTTTATCTTCCAGCAAACCGCCGCCCGTTGGCCCAAGCACACCAAAACCATGAGCATCGTCAGCCACCAGCACTGCGTGATTTTGCTTGCAGACCTCCGCAATTTCTCCTATCGGTGCTATATCTCCGTCCATGCTGAACACGGTATCAGTAAGCACTAACTTTGTTTTTGCTGGTGATTTTTTCAGGCGTAAGTTCAAAGCGGCAAAATCGAGGTGTTTGTATCTATGCAGTTTAGCGGTCGACAAACGTGCAGCATCAACAAGCGAAGCATGCGCTAGTCGATCCAGAAAAACAGCATCTGATCTTCCGGCAAAACTTGTCGCAATGGCCAAGTTAGCCATGTAGCCACTAGAAAATATCAGAGCAGCTTCACGCCCTGTTTTCTCAGCAAGTTTTTCCTCCAGTCGCTGATGTAAATTATACCGACCGGACACCATAGAGGATGCGCTGCTGCTGATTCCGAACTTGTCGCCTCCCACCTTAAACGCTGACACGATCTGCGGATGGTTGGATAAGCCCAGATAATCGTTACTACAAAAATTAATCAGGCGACGGCCATTAATCTTAATCACCACCCCTTGTCGGGAATCAATTGTCCGCCGTTTTCTGAAAAGATGGGTTTCTTTTCGCGCTTCCAGCTTTTTCTCCAGCGTACCCCTAAATTCACTTACCGACAAATCCACTACCGGCCTACTTCACTAAAGATGTATTAATACCCAGACGTTCAAACAGGGCCCTATCTTTTTTCAATTCAGGATTATTTGTCGTTAGCAGTTCTTCGCCGTAGAAGATCGAGTTTGCTCCGGCCATAAAACAAAGTGCCTGATGTTCGTCGTTCATTTCCATACGCCCAGCGGATAAACGAACATAAGCAGTCGGCATCATAATCCTGGCACTGGCTAACATGCGCACCATATCAAAGGGATCTAAATCATCGACAGCAGCCAAGGGCGTACCTTTTAATTTTACCAGCAGGTTAATTGGCACACTTTCCGGATGTTTTTTCAAATTAGCCAATGTACACAACATCTCCGCACGATCTGATACGGCCTCTCCCATGCCAATTATGCCGCCTGAGCAAACATTAATGCCTGCCTTACAAACCCTTTCCAGCGTCTCAAGACGATCCTTATAGTCCCTAGTACTGATAATGGTTGCATAAAAAGATTCGGAGCTGTCGATGTTATGGTTGTAATAATCCAGACCTGCCTGCTTCAGCCTGGATGCCTGGTCGTCATTCAACATGCCCATGGTCACGCACGTTTCCATGCCCAACTCTCTAACTTCTCGAACCATATTCAGAACCAGGCTAAAATCTTTTTCTTTTGGACTACGCCACGCTGCGCCCATGCAAAATCGCGTCGCCCCTTCCCGCTTCGCAGTATTCGCCGCTTTTTTTACTTCGTCCAATGACAGTATTGACCCTACTTCGATCTCTGTCTGATAGCGAACGCTTTGCGGACAATAAGCGCAGTCTTCAGGACAACCCCCACGTTTTATATTCAACAAAGTGCTGAGCTGAACGGTATTGGCATCAAAATATTTCCTGTGTATGGACTGTGCCTGAAATACCAGATCATTCAGTGATTGCCGCATTAAAGACATTACTTCCTGTACTTGCCAGTCATGACGTATTTCTTTTTTTTTGTTTAGTGTTTGAACATTGCTGGACATATAAAATAGCCTGGTTCGTTTCCAGTTCGGTTTTCTGCCTGTTAAAGTACGTCTTTCTGAAACTTTATTTTTATCTGAACAATTGCGGAATCATATGCGCGAGGAATCTGCTGTCAACCTTAACCACGATATTAAAGTTGACTGTGAGCAACTCGCTTTTTTCTCGGGCAATCGTTGTTTTCTATGCACCCGCTCCTGCGATAATCGTAGTGTAACTTGTACGGAATGTTTAAACGATACGGTGATGAACACCAACGCTTGTCCCAAGTGTGCCAGGCCGAGCAGCGCATCAAAAACCTGTGCGGAGTGCTTAATCCGACCATGGGAATCTATAAAAAGTGTCCATGCACTATTTCAATATCTCTACCCGGTAAACCGTTTGATACAACACATGAAATTTAAACAGGGTATTGATGTTGCTAATTCTTTGGGTTCTCTCCTCGCGAACTTATCCCTCTATTCTGATGCAGCAAAGCCGGATTGCATTATCCCTGTCCCCTTACACTTCAGCAGACTGGTTTCAAGAGGTTATAACCAGTCTGTTGAGCTTGCCCGACCTTTGTCCAGACAGCTAGGCATTGCCGTCGATGTCGGCGCTTGCAAGCGTAACCGGGCAACTATCCCGCAGACGGATTTACCCGTTAAAAAACGCAAGCAGAATGTTCTCAATGCTTTTTCCGCAACTGAAAGAATATCTTACAAGCATGTCTTACTCGTCGACGACGTCGTCACCACTGGCAGTACCGTAAACGAACTCGCACGGACGCTCCGCCTTGCAGGAGTCAACCAAGTTGATGTGCTCACGTGCGCTCGGGCAGTTTAGGCTACCGTTTCTGGATCACTAAATAAATCAGGCATCAAGATTCTCAACATAAAGTGCGTTCCTCTCAATAAACTCCCTTCGCGGGTCCACTTGATCGCCCATAAGGGTCGTGAAAACATCGTCCGCAGCGACGACATCCTCAACCGCGACTTGTAGCAACATTCTGGAATTGGCATCCATGGTTGTTTCCCGTAACTGTTCCGGGTTCATTTCCCCTAGGCCTTTGTAACGCTGGAGGTGTAAGCCTTTGTTTACTTCCTTCAGCAACCAATCAAACCCTTCTCGTAACGAACTTATAGGTTGCGACTGTTCTCCTCTCTTCATACTCGCGCCTTCTTTCAGTTCCTGTGCTTTTTGAAGCCCCATTAGGTTTTGATAGTTCACAGAAAGAAAAAAATCCCGGGACAGTACATTGATCGACTCCAAGCCGTGGATATTTATAGTGATTCTTCCGCCAAACTCCCTGCCTTCCCCTGATATAAAAATCTCTACCTCAGGCCTTTGTCCATCAAAATCAGGCATTTCTTTCACCAGATCGGCAAACCACTTTTCAACTGTGGTTTTATCCAAACAAGCTTCCGCCGTCAGCATAGGAAGTTTCAAGACCGACTTGATAATTTCTGGATGATAATGACGAGACAATTTTTGCTCAGATCTATTCGAGGTAACATATTTCCCCGCGATGGCTTGGAGTTCTTCTCCTGCAAGTATCCTATCTCCTGTGCCCGTGATAAGACCAGCACCATCTAATGCCAGCTCTATCATGTACTCTTCGCGCAGTTCTTCATCCAGCAAGTAACGTTCTCTTTTACCCTTTCTAATCTTGTACAAAGGTGGTTGCGCAATGTATATGTAGCCTTCCTCTATGAGTTCAGGCATTTGCCTATAAAAAAATGTCAACAGTAACGTCCTTATATGCGAGCCATCAACATCCGCATCAGTCATTATAATAATTCTGTGATATCGAAGTTTTTTAATATCAAACTCACCTCGGCCTATACCACAACCCAACGCGGTGATCAGCGTACCGACCTCTGCGGAAGATAACATTTTGTCAAAACGAGACTTTTCCACGTTTAATATCTTACCCTTCAGTGGGAGTATCGCCTGATTCTTGCGATCACGACCTTGCTTCGCCGAACCACCCGCAGAGTCTCCCTCTACTAAAAACAATTCTGATTTCGCCGGATCTTTTTCCTGACAATCGGCCAACTTGCCAGGAAGCCCGGCGATATCCAGAGCTGTTTTTCTCCGTGTGAGTTCTCTTGCCTTTTTTGCAGCCTCTCGGGCTCTTGCGGCTTCAATGATCTTGTCACAAATAGCCCGCGCTTCTGCAGGTTTCTCCAATAAAAATTCCTGAAGCTTTTCATTAACCACCGACTCAATAACCGATTTAACCTCGCTGGACACCAGTTTTTCCTTCGTTTGGGATGAAAATTTAGGATCAGGAACCTTGATTGACAGCACCGCCGTCAGACCCTCTCGAACGTCGTCGCCTGCGGTTACCATCTTGCCCTTGGCTATGACCGCGTGTTTCTCAATATAGTTATTCAATGTTCTCGTCAATGCTGAGCGCAAGCCTGAAAGATGTGTGCCACCATCTCGTTGCGGAATATTATTGGTAAAACAAAAAATATTTTCCTGATAAGAATCATTCCACTGTAGGGCAATTTCTACACCAACCCCTTCTTTTTCGGTATTAATATCAATGATTGTTTCATGCAACGGTGTTTTTTTCTGGTTCAAATGTTTTACAAAGGCGATGATCCCCCCTCTGTATTCAAAACGATCTTTTTTTCCTGTTCTTTCATCATAAAGTTCTATTTGAACGCCCGAATTTAAAAAAGACAGCTCTCTGAGCCTCTTGGCAAGAATATCGTAGTGGAATGCAATATGATTGAATACCTCCGCACTTGCCAAAAAATGGATTTCTGTCCCTGTTTTACTTGATGCCGAGACTTTTTCTAAACCCGTGGTTGGTCTTCCTAATCTGTATTGCTGGCTAAAGCAGTAGCCCTCCCTGTGGATAGTGAGTTCTAATTTCTCTGAAAGCGCGTTGACAACAGACACGCCAACGCCATGCAGCCCCCCGGAAATTTTATACGAATTATCATCAAACTTACCCCCCGCGTGTAAGACAGTCATTATTACTTCCGCCGCTGTTTTTCCTTCCTCTTCGTGCACACCTACTGGGATACCTCGACCATCGTCGGAGACTGTAATAGATTCATCCGCGTGAACAGTAACCTTAATATTTGAACAATACCCGGCTAAAGCTTCATCAATACTGTTGTCTACCACTTCAAACACCATATGGTGGAGGCCCGTCCCGTCGTCTGTATCGCCTATATACATTCCAGGGCGCCTTAGTACTGCATCTAATCCTTTGAGAACCTTTATCGCACTGGAGTCGTAAGTATCTTCGTTTTCGCTCATTATCTCTGGTTTTCACTCCTGTTTTTTGGGCTATATTTTCTCCATCAATTCTAACATCTTTTTACCCTCCCATGTTTCACGTGAAACAGAGTACCTCCTTTGTCGGTCCTTAAAGTGTTGTTTGGTTCTGTTGTTGTAATAAACAGCTGCATTTTGTCTTTACATAAAAGTTCCAGAATCGTAATTACTGTTTTTTTATCTAGTTCAGCGGTTAGATCATCCGCCAGAACGATAGGAACAACGTCCTTCTCGCCTTTTAACACTTTGGCTTGGGCGATGGAGAGCATAGCCACGAAAAACTTAATTTGCCCCCTGGAAAAGACCGTATTAACGTGTTTATCCTGGCTTTTAAATTCAAAGTCAACTTTGTGAGGTCCTTGCTGTGTGAAACCCATCTTCATGTCGGAGCGTCTGGTCGTTTGCAGGTATTCCAAAAACTCAAGAGGTTTAACTTTATCTTGTTTTAAACCAAAGACAACTTCGCCGCAAAAGTACTCGCCTGCAATCGCCTGATAATATCGCTGCAAGCAAACAAGATAATTTTCCCACATCTCACCCAGCCTTTTTGCTGCCGTCTCCATAGTCTTTTCCCAGATGAAGAACTCTTCATCTTTTGCCGATCTTCTGAGTAAAGCATTTCGGTTTCTAAGTGAGAGGTGATAACTGTGCCACGTTTGGAGATAATCTTGTTCCACGTGAAACAGTGCCCAATCTATCCATTTTCTTCTATCCTTTGGCGATCCTGTCAACAGTCTTACATCATCTGGGTTTACGGTTTGAATAACGACATTCCTTGCTTGTTGCGAAACTGTCATGACCCGTTCTCCCTTGTATTTTATCTCCGTCTCACTACTAGATTTCCTAATTCCTGTATTAACAGGTTTATTGGTATCACCATCTTCATGTAGGGTTGCAGAAACCATTAGGTTTTGCTGTCTATGCTGGATGACTTCTTTGATATGAGAAGTCCTGAAAGATCTTGCTTTCGAGAGTAAGTAAATGGATTCCAAAATTGCCGTTTTGCCCGCAGCGTTTTCGCCATAAATAATATTCATTTCTGCGTTCGGCGTGATTTGAATATCAGTAAGGTTGCGGACTTGCCTTACAGCTAATGATTCTAACCTCAACTAAAGTCTCATTGGCATGACTACGTATTTACACTCTGATTCGTCGTCAGGGAGGATTAGGCAGCTACTATTCGGATCTGATATATTTAGAGTCACTTGTTCTGTTTTTACTGCTGAGAGTGCATCTAGCAAGTATGTAACATTGAAACCTATCTCAATATCGTCACCTTCATAATTTATATCTATTTCCTCTTCTGCTTCTTCTTGTTCAGGGTTATGCGCAAAAGCTTTTAACAAATTACGCTGAAGAACAAGTCTAATCCCTCTATATTTTTCATTCGAGAGTATTGATGCTCTGATCAAGCTCTGTTTTAGAGCCTCTCTCTCTATTTTAACTGGGTGGGATCCCTCTTTAGGTATAACTCTTTGATAATCAGGGAATTTTCCATCAATTAGTTTGCTTGTGAACTGTAATTTTTCTTTGTATACACGAATGTGATTTTGATTTACCTCAATACTCACGTTTTTATCATCGCTATCTAAAAGTCTAACCAACTCCATAGCGCCCTTTCTTGGAATAATAATTTTCCGTGTTTCCTCAATACTTGTTTTTACATCAATTTCTTTTAGAGCAAGTCTATGTCCATCTGTAGCAACAGATCTAAGATTATTTTTATCCAACTCTAGCAAAAGACCATTTAAGTAATAACGAACATCCTGTTGCGCCATTGAAAACATGGTGTCTTCCAGTAGTGCTTTGAGCTTTTTTTGGGGAAGTACAACCGTACTACTATTATTTAGTGTCTCTGTTGATGGAAATTCTGATGCAGGTAATGTTACCAAAGTAAATTTACTTTTCCCCGACTTAACTAAAACCTGCTCTTTTCTAAAAGTAAAATTTAAATTAGCTCCATCAGGCAAAGTTTTGCAAATATCCAATAGCTTTCTCGCTGGAACAGTAATTTCCCCCGATATCTCGGAAGAATTATTTATTTCCATTACTATTTCCACTTCCATATCAGTTCCTGTAAAAATTATTTTTCCTTTTCCCATAACAATTAATAAATTATTTAGTACAGGTAAGGTTGACCTTCTATCGATAACACTACAAACAGCTTGTAACGAAGGTAAAATCTCATTTCTTCCAATATCAAAATTCATTATATAAACCTTATTATTATCATTACTAACACGATATATTTCTGTGGGTAAATATTTATTTATTTATTTATCAAATAGTTATTTATTAAATATGGTGTAACATAGTCCTGAATAAATCTACTGTTTGTTGTAAAGAATCTGTGTGCCTTTTGTGGATATCTTTAAGCACCAATGGAAAGTTTTTTAAACATAGATTACATACAATCTTATACACATCATGTTGTAAGAATTTTACTTAAATTATTATAATCTTCATCCATTTTTACCTCTGTTGTTCTGAGTTCAGTAATTTTTCTACAGGCATGTAAAACGGTTGTATGGTCTCTTCCACCAAAAGCATTGCCTATTTCTGGCAAACTATGATTCGTCAGTTCTTTAGATAAATTCATTGCCATTTGTCTTGGTCTGGTGATCGAACGATTTCTTCTTTTTGAAAGTAGATCTGTTACACGAATTTTGTAATATTCTGCGGTTGTTTTTTGAATATTTTCAATGGTAATTAGTTTATCTTGTAGTTGTAGTAGATCCCGCAAGACATCTTTGGTTAATTCCAGTGTAATAGGTTTTTTTGTCAAGTTGGAACTGGCGATGACTCTGTTTAAAGCCCCTTCGAGTTCCCTGACATTTGTACGGAAACGCTTGGCGATAAAGAATGATACTTCATTAGGAATATCTATACTTGCCGATGCGGCCTTGCTTTTTATAATTGCTACCCGTGTTTCCAGTTCTGGAGGTTCTATTGCGACTGTTAAACCCCAGCCAAAGCGTGACTTAAGTCGTTCTTCCAAGCCTGAGACCTCTTTAGGATATCGATCACAAGTAAGGATGATTTGGTGTTGTCCTTCCAGCAAAGCATTAAATGTGTGAAAAAATTCTTCTTGTGATCGTTCCTTTTTAGCAAAAAACTGTATATCGTCAATTAATAAAGCATCAACCGACCGGTAATAGCGTTTAAAGTTATCAATTGCGTTGTGTTGTAAGGCTCGTACCATATCAGCAACGAAACGTTCAGAATGTAAATAAACGACATCACTATTGTTGTTTTTGTGTAGGATTTCATTGCCGATGGCGTGCATTAGGTGTGTTTTCCCCAAACCAACACCGCCATATATGAATAAAGGGTTGTAAGAGTCTCCCGGGTTTTCAGCGACTTGCATTGAAGCAGCCTTAGCTAGCTGGTTTGAATTTCCTTCAACAAAGGACTTAAATATAAAATCAGAATTAAGATTGCTTGCATGTTGAATTTTTTTCGTGGTTTTTGTTTGTTTTGCCGTGGTGGGCGTGCGGGAATTATTTTGACACCCAATTTCCAGTAAGAGAGAGTAATGATTAAATTTATTTTTCTCCGACAGAATAGTGTTTATTTTTTCGAAATATTGTTCTTGTACCCAGTCTCTCACAAAGCGATTCGGCGCAAAAAGTACAATCGTGCTGTCTCGTTCTTCTGTCTGAAGCGGCCGAACCCAAGTGTTAAATTGCTGTGGCGTTAGTTCTCCCTCCAGTCGTTCGAGACAATAGTTCCACACCGAGCTAGGCAATGTTGGTAAACTCCTTAGTAAAAAGTTTTAAAGAAGCAAGAAACGAAAAACTGAAAGAAGTCTATACCTGATACCATAACTTATCCACAAACAAGTACAGATTATTATTTCAGGATGAATTGACAGAGAAGGTATGGAAAACGTACCATACCGCGCCTCTTACGATTGGCTTAATAGGCATACGGAAACAAGCGATGAAAAGAACATTCCAGCCCAGTAGATTAAAAAGAAAACGGCAACATGGTTTCCGTGAGAGAATGCGTAGCAAGGCGGGTCGTGGCATTATTAAGGCACGTCGAGCCAAGGGACGCAAGATTCTTTCCGCCTGAGTCAGGCAAATGTTGTGCCCATAAAAATAAGCTGTTTTGCGAAAAAAAACAGGCTTAATAATCCCAGAGATTATCAAAATGTTTTCAGATCTTCATGTCGCTCGGTAGATGATGTTTTTTTCGTACTCGCCAGTAAGAGTAAATTCTCTCAAGCTCGGTTGGGGCTTGCTATATCAAAAAAAAAAGTGAGTCGAGGAGTTAGCAGGAATTACATAAAAAGAGTAATACGAGAAAGTTTTCGCCATCATAAACAAAATTTGAGCGGCATTGATGTCGTCGTCGTGACCCGTAAAAAGTTAACCATTATTAACAAAAAAAAGATAAGGGAATCAATTAGTGCGCACTGGAAAATAATTTCACGATGCAAAGAATATTAATTTTCGGGATTAGGGCATATCAGTATATATTTAGTCCCTTCCTGGGTTGTCGTTGTCGTTATCTGCCAACCTGTTCGGAATATACAGCAGAAGCAATTGTAAAACACGGCGCTTTAAAGGGCTCTATCAAGGGTCTATCACGTATCTGTCGTTGTCACCCGCTACACAAGGGAGGCTACGATCCAGTTCCAGATTGAGAACAGATAGGATGGATAATTTGCGTTTCATATTAATCCTTGCGCTTGGTTTTGTGCTGTTAATGCTTTGGCAGGAATGGGAAAAAGACTATGGTGGTGTTTTAGCACCAACGTCTCAACAGACAGCCAACGGGCCTCAGGATACCGATGTCCCTGTGGCACCGGTATTGTCAGAAGAGCAAAACGGAATACTTTCCCTTACAAATAATGTCCCTGGGGTTGATAAGGCCGACGAACAGCCAATTAAGGTCAAGACAGATTTATACCAAATAAGTATCGGCCGAATCGGAGGCGGGATCGATAAGGTTGAACTCCTTAAATATCCTGTCGCGCTCGACAAGCCGGAACAACCAACGCTTCTGCTAAATGATACTCAATCTTTGTTTTATGTCGTCCAGGGAGGTCTGATTAACAAGAAGACCTGGCTGACAAGGAAAGAAACCTTTATATCCCCAAGTGATGATTATATTTTGCAGGGTCATGAAAACAAGCTTGTTGTACCGCTTATTTGGATCTCTGACGATGGCACTAAAGTCAAAAAAATCTATGAGTTTACCAGAGATAGCTACCTCATAGCGATTAGGTATGAGGTGGAAAACCAAAGCGAGAAAATATGGGAGGGCAGCGCATATAACGAACTTCGAAGAAGTGATCCCGGGAGAGAATCCCATCTTCTTTTAACATACACGGGAGCCGCTGTTTCAAGCCCGGAAAAACGATACAGGAAAATATCTTTTGGGGACATGGAGGATGAGTCCCTGGATGAAGATATCGTCGACGGTTGGGCCGCGATGCTGCAACATTATTTTGTCAGCGCAATAATTCCGGCCAGCAGAGAGCAGGTAAATAATTATTATACCCGCAAGAGGGGAGACAGTTTTGTTATAGGTGCAGTTACTCCGGGAATATCGGTAAAACAAAGCGAAACTGGTGTGCTTGAACAAAAACTATATATCGGCCCGAAAATTCAGAGCAGACTGGAAAAAATTGCACCAAGTCTGGAATTGACAGTCGATTTCGGGCTTTTGTGGTTTTTAGCCAAGCCATTGTTTTGGTGTCTTGAAAAATTCTACAGGATTACCGGGAATTGGGGTTGGGCGATTGTCCTGGTTACGTTAATGTTAAAACTGATATTTTTTAAGCTGTCCGAAACAGGTTACAAGTCTATGGCCAATATGCGTCGGGTTCAGCCACGGTTGATGGCAATTAAGGATCGTTACAAGGGAGATCGTGCTCGCCTTAATCAGGCAATGATGGATGTTTATAAAAAGGAAAAAATAAATCCATTAGGAGGCTGCTTCCCTATTCTTATTCAGATTCCTGTTTTTATAGCACTGTATTGGGTACTTCTTGAAAGTGTCGAATTAAGACAAACAGGATTTATTTTTTGGTTAACGGATTTATCGGCACCTGACAGGTTCTTTGTTCTGCCTCTGCTTATGGGTGTGACAATGCTGATACAGCAAAAATTAAATCCGGCGCCGATGGATCCCGTACAACAAAAAGTGATGACGATATTACCTATTATTTTTACGGTCTTCTTCGCGTTTTTTCCATCGGGCCTGGTGCTGTATTGGGTAGTAAATAACGTCCTGTCTATTGCGCAACAATGGGTAATTACCAGGAGTATTGATCGCAAAGCAACGTCACAAAGTTGACGTGCCTGAGATAAACGATGGGAATTCATGGTGATACCATCGCTGCAATCGCAACGCCATCCGGGCGAGGAGCTGTCGGAATAGTTCGCCTTTCCGGAGCCAAAGCCACCACAATTGCAAAGCGGCTCATTGATAAAGATGCACGAGTCAAGGAGTTGAAGGCCAGACAGGCGTGTCTCTTCTCTTTTTTTGCGCAAGACGGTTCAACAATCGATAGCGGCCTCCTGATTTATTACCCTCAGCCGACATCCTATACAGGCGAGGATGTTGTTGAATTTCAGGGTCACGGGGGATTGGCGGTAATGTCTATGTTGCTTGATAGAGTGATTGAGTTAGGAGCCAGGCAGGCACGGCCGGGGGAGTTTACCGAGCGCGCTTTTATGAATAATAAAATTGATCTGATACAGGCTGAAGCTGTGGCAGCATTGATTGACAGCGCTTCCTCGCAGGCGGTTCGAAGTGCTGCTCGTTCTCTTGAAGGGGAATTCTCACAAAATGTAAACGATCTGTTACAAAGGCTTATTGGTTTACGTACGGTTATCGAAAGCGAATTGGACTTTCCCGACGAAGAAATAGATTTCATAAAAGAAGAGCGGATAAAGGAAAAATTATCCGCGTGCCTTAAAGATGTTGACAGGATTCTTGTCAGGGCTGGCCATGGTGCGATTTTGAGCAAAGGGTTACAGTTGGCAATCGTTGGTAGTCCGAACGTGGGCAAATCAAGTTTGTTAAACAGGCTTGCCAGGAGAGAGACGGCAATTGTTAGCGCAACGCCAGGGACAACAAGAGATATTGTCGAAGAAAATATTCTTATCGAAGGTGTGCCGCTTAATGTGTTAGATACTGCCGGGATCAGAGAAACTGGAGAGGAGGTTGAAGAGGAAGGTATCAGGCGGGCATTAAACGCAGCCAGTAGAGCCGATGTTATATTATTGCTACTGGAATATGGACAGAGTATAGGAATGGAAGAACGACGTATATTGGACAATCTTGCAGAAAATGTAAAAAAGATTGTGGTGAAAAACAAAGTTGATCTGGCTAATAATAAAGACGAACTACTTGAAAAAAACTCAACCGAAAAAGAGGTTTTTTTGTCTGCAAAAACAGGGGAAGGGGTCGACATGTTGGTGCAGCGATTAAAAATAATTATGGGCTTAGGTGATACGAATGAAGATGGTTTTATGGCACGAACTCGTCATCTTAATGCTCTTTCCAGGACGCAGGAATGTTTACTCAAAGGGCAAGAGTGTCTGGAAAAAAACAAGGCACCGGAATTGTTGGCGGAAGATCTACGCATGGCACAGGAATCCCTGGCGACAATTACCGGCACTTTTGTTGCCGATGATCTTCTCGACAAAATTTTCTCAAAATTTTGTATCGGTAAATAGTGTGCAATGACATCAGGCTTAATATTGACGCACTGTTGCAGTAAATGCTCCCGGTGATTGTAACTCTTCTGGATTGCTTCGCTTCGCTCGTAGTGACGGTCTGGTGTTGTCAGATTTATGCGAAAACAGTATTTGAGTCCTGTAAGCAATTATAATTGCGCAGCCCTACAGACCCAGTAATTTTTCATAGTCGCCAATCACATTTGTCCAAAGTAAGCTCTGTGCTCTTTGTTGTGCATTTTTTCCCATGCGGTTCAGCAAATCTTCATCGTCCAATAATCGGCAAACGGATGCAAAAAGAGCTTGTTTGTCATCTACTGAACAAAGCAGTCCGCTTTAACCTTCAATATCGTTACCATCGGTATTACCGGGCATAAGGAACAGATGACTATAATTCAGGCAGGCACTGATTTCAGCCTGGGTAATAGGGCCAGTGAACAAGATTTGATGTTCAAGCTTTAGCGTTTGCACGAGTTCTTGCAGTGCCGTTCGTTCAGATCCTTTTCCTACGATAATTTAAAGCAGGTTTGGATATCGGCACAATAGTTTTGGCAGGAGCTGTACGATCTTGTTGTGAGCCTTACGTTTTTGTAGCCGTGCGACGCTTATTAAGATCAGTTTATACTGGTTAAGTTAAGCCTCAATTCTGTTCAGTATACTTTTGTCAGCCACAGTAGGGTGATTAATGCCCGGATTGATTACATGCAAATGTGTCTGATTTACAAGAAAAGGTTTTGTGCGGTTTGCCGTGTAACGAGAGTTGGCAATAACTGCGGTGGCTTTAGCCAGAGAGTCTTCAATGCGTTTTGCCTTGGTACGAGAATATTGGGCGGGCAGTTCAGTGCCGTGAGCAAGACAAAGCACGGTCGGCATGCTCTCTGATCTCAGGTGCTCAAGGCTTTCCATGAGTCGCAAATGATGCCCGGCGGTTTGTTGTTTTGAATAAACAGGTTGATGTCCCGGGCCTTCTGACGTCTACGCAAGAATTTAATACCAGAATAGCGTTTGACGACGAAACCCTGTTCGTTGTCGAAGATCGATTCTTCCGCTTTATAAATGGCTATCTGCAAAAACGACAATTTTGTGGCCACGTAAAAATAAAGCGGTACTGATGCCATATAACAGGCTTTCAATTCCGCCGAAACGGGAAGGATAGCAATGCGTGGTGATTACGATCATCGCCATTGAATTAGTGCCTGATTGTCTGGTTTTTCCAACACATGGTGGAAAGAAAGTTTATCGAGTCCTATAAGGTTTAAACGCATCATTTTGAGAATTTATATCAGCTATCGGCATAATAGCTCTGAACATTACCCTCTGGTGGGATATCTTGATGATGTGCAGACGATAAAAAAAGGAATAACCCACCACAAAGCAGAGGACCAATAAGATCCATAGAAAGCAAGGTGCGCATTATAGGGTAAAATAGCCAGCATTACTGTGATCACCCAACAGATGCCCAAAGTGTTTTTTCTAATTAATTGCTGACGCGCACACTTAACAACGATCACCCAGAAGAATAAATAAGCAGCAAGCCCGATGACGCCTGTTTCAACTGCTACTTCCAGAACCTGGAGATGGGGTTGGGTTGGGGTAATGCCTTGCTTAAGAAAGTGATCATTCGCGGACGCATAATCTGCGTAGATATAACGGAAACCTCTGGGTCCAATACCATTGAGCCAGTGAGATTTTACGATTGAGATTCCCGTTTCCCAAATGGTTAGTCTTTTTGACGTGGACTCGTCCATTGCCTCATAATTTCCACTGAATAAACCAGAGGTAGCGGCAAGCCTGTCTTTCAGATGGGTATGACTTAATGCAACTGTCGTCAGGACAAGTATTATCAAAGCGGGGAGAATCAACATATTTTTCCACTCGACCGTCTTTGAAATAAAAATTAAATAGGGTATGTACAACAACCCGCTGCTAAGCAGCATAATCCATACAGAACGTCTTCCGCCAAGAAACAAAACACAAAGGAAGAGCAGCAAGCATGAATACGCCCAGAGTTTTTGCTTATGTCGACGAATCTGATCAAAGTAGATAGGTGAGAACAAGGCAAGAAAATGTGCGAGAGTGTTTCGGGGATAAAACATGCCTCCCAGCATGCCTGGTTGGTAAGGGTAGCCAAATAAATTTTCCCCGGTAAAAAACTGCAGCGTTGCATCAAAACAGAAAAATGTCAGAATAATAAAGATGCCAAGAATTGTTTTTTTCAGGGTTTCGTTATTTCTCAATTCGCCAATAATGAAAATACTGGAAAATAGAAAATGAATGTAAGGAAAAACTGTTTTTGAAGAACGGAAAAAATTTTCAGCATCTATCAGTGACAACAGCATCGGGAACCAGAGGCAGCTAAAAATGATACAGGCTAGTCTTATTTCCGGAGTCTTCAATAAAGCAGGTGTTTTAATCAAACGATAAATGCCAAGAAACGACATGATCGCAAAGGGAATATTGAATAAAGCCTTCGTCGAGAACAGGAAAAGTGCTGAAAGGATTAAAACAACTGACCAGTTATCTCTAGCTCTGTCAATTGAGTTATTTAATACGTGACCAGCCATTGCTTACTATTTTGCAGTAAAAATTTCCGATTTTTATAATTTTCTCATTACACCCAACTCATAAAACAAAGCAAATGTCGGCACTGAATTGTAGCTCATGGACTCCAGTCCGACTGATTGTATCAATAAAAAGAAAAATAAAAACAGTCGACCTCGGGTTGTGATATTTGTAATTCGTTTTTATTAGGAAAAATCCCCCGGGATGGATATTTGTGATAACACTCTGGAGTAAAGAGACAACGTTTTATCAAGCATTTTATCAAGCGTAAAGAGGTTTTTGTCAGAAACAGGTATAGATTGTTTGTAAAAAGAGATCACTTTATCGGAGACAGCGATGGTGTTGTCTGGCTCCACAAGACCTTCAGGATACATCTTCGCCAGTATTTCGGCAGCACCTCCATGATTATAAGCGATAACGGGAACCCCCAAACACAAAGCCTCAAGAGCCGTGCGGCCAAAGGCCTCTGGTGTTTTGGCCAAGGATAGAACAATATTTGAGATTGACATTATCTCTTTAATATCACTTCTATGTCCCAAAAAAGTAATGTCATTTTCCAGCCCATGTGAGTGGGCTATTTCCTTTAGCTGATTAAGATATCTTGTTTTACGATGGTGAACCCCGCCTGCGATCAAACCGTGAATCGGAATATTCTGTTGCTTAAGACGGTTCAAAATTTCCAGAAAGTCTTCGTGTCCTTTCAAGCGGGTGACACGAGCAGGCATGGTCAAGATGAATTTATTTGATATTGCTGGATATTTTTCAAGCCATGTTTTTAACCAATGATCATGGGGTTGAAAGTTAAATGGAAACTCTGTTTTTGATACACCTCTGTGAATCAAGGTGATCCTGGTTTCATCAGCAGAGGGATAATTATTTTTAATATAATCCAGAATGAATTCTGAGACGGCGATGATGTCTTGACCTTTGGTCATGACTTTGCTGTAGGGATTAACGCTATAAGCTCCGTGGACTGTAGTAATAAATCTTGGTCGAGAAGATTTATCCATCTTTCTCCAGGCAAGATAGGTTAACCAGGCAGGAAAACGGGAGCGTGGGTGTACGATGTCAATATTTTCTTCCCGAAAATATTGTCGAAGAAAAGCAATATGTCTCAGGGATAAAAGAGATTTTTTTCCAATGTCGATTTGAAGATGTTCGCTGCCCGAAGCGATAAGCCTGTCAACCAGTCTGCCACCGGCAGAGATTACAATAGAACGGTGCCCTTGTTTGACAAGTTCGTCTGCGACCTCCAGTGTGCCGCGTTCAACGCCGCCAGCATTAAGCGCAGGGACTAGCTGGACAATGCTCAGGTGTTTAGAGGGCATGTTTTTTTCATACTATTGCGTCCAGAGGTATTAGATTTCTTAGGCTTTGCTGCAGAAAACTAGTGCGATAAAGATATTCAGCGCAGTGGTTGGCTTTATTCATCTGAACAGCAGGCAGGTGTAATTTTCGATTAGTTAAACATTCGCTGTCGTGTTCAGGGGTAAAACTAAAGGTATGAATTGTTGGAGTACTTGGTTTCATATATAACAATAGTTTTGTCTCCGCCCGTGCATTTTTCACAAAGCAAGGGGGGAATGTTTGGGAAAGACATTCAGTATTCGGTTTTTTCTATTGGCAAGATTAATATCATGACAATCACATGGATGAATTCGATTTAATGCTTTGATCTACCATCACCAAGTGCGCCAAATCACGAAAACCGTTTGTTCTTCGTCGTCCGTCTTTTGGTGGGGTGGGTCGGCATGATTATTCATTTTTCAATGTAAATATTGTGCCGCAGTAAGGGCAGGTTGCTTGACCAGTGTCCTCTATAGATAAAAAAACGCGAGGATGCGAATTCCACAGGCTCATTTCGGCGGTTGGACAGTGCAAAGGCAGTTGTGCACGTTTAACCTCAAAGGTTTTTTTGTCGTTAGGTGTTTTCGGGGTTTGTTGTTCGGTCATGAAGATCCCCCTTGTACGTAGCTTAACCATTCCGGTTTGTATTCATAACGCCCGTGCACAAGATCAAAGTAGTCTTTTTGGATGATTTCCGTGATTGGTCCGCGATGGCCTGCGCCGATTATACGCCCATCCATCTCCCGAATCGGAGTTATTTCGGCTGCAGTGCCGGTAAAAAAGGCCTCTTCCGCGAGATAGACTTCATCTCGAGTTAACCTTTTTTCGTGTATTTCCAGGCCTTTCTCTTTCGCCAGGGCAAAAACTGTTTTCCTGGTGATGCCTTCCAGCGCAGAACTCAGATCAGGTGTATAAAGAACACCCTCTCGAACGATGAAGATATTTTCCCCGCTTCCTTCTGCGACAAAGCCTTCTGTATCAAGCAGCAGGGCTTCGTCATAACCACAGTCCAGAGCCTCTTGTAAAGCCAGCATGGAGTTAAGATAGTTCCCATTAGCTTTGGCCTTGCACATGGTTGCATTGACATGATGACGTGTATAAGAAGAGGTTCGGATGCGGATCCCTTTTTCCAGGTTTTCACTGCCAAGATAAGAACCCCAAGACCAGGCGGCAACCATCATGTGCACTCCGAGATTATCAGCACGCAAGCCCATGCCTTCTGATCCGTAAAAACACATAGGTCGTATATACGCTGAATCAAGGTTATTTTTTTCAACTGCTTGAAGGCATGCTTTGTTGACGGTCGCCTTATCAAAAGGTATCGACATATTAAGAATATGTGCTGAGCCAAAGAGCCGATCTGTGTGGGCTTGCAAGCGAAAAACGGCGGTGCCCTTCTCGGCATGATAGGCGCGTATGCCCTCAAAGACGCCCATCCCGTAGTGTAGGGTATGTGTAAGGACATGTACTTTTGCCTCTCGCCAGGGGACGAATTCTCCGTCCATCCAGATCACACCCTCATTATCATCCATAGTCATGGAGACCTCCTCGCAATTTATTCTGTATTTTAATCATTATTATGCTCATTCCATCATAAATCTTTAACAAGTAAAGAACTTGTATTTTTTGAATTACCCTGCCAGAGTGGAAGAAGTTCCGGTCAAGATTAATTATCAGGTATAAATCACCGTGTCAGAAACCAGAATAAAAGAGATATCTCCGCAACAAGCATGGGAAATTCTTGAAAGAGATCAACAAGCAGTGTTATTGGATGTTCGAGCCACTATGGAATATGAATATGCAGGGCATCCACTCAATGCTCTGCATATTCCCTGGCAGGAGGCCCCTGACTGGAAAATCGATGTTGAATTTGTCAATAAAGTTCGTGAAGCACTGATCAGGCGAACCGACGCTGATCAAGACCCCGAAACTTTTTCCATACTAACGATATGTAGAAGCGGCAAACGCTCGCAGGCAGCAGCGGAAAAGCTTATTCAGAACGGGTTTGAAGATATTTATAACATCGGAGAAGGTTTTGAAGGTGTTTTGGATAATAATCGACATAGAAATACAATTAACGGTTGGCGCTTTGCAGGCTTACCCTGGGAGCAGTCTTAAGGCGATATAGAATTACATAAGAAGATGTAGCAACACGAGAGACTGAAGAAGATCTGCTTGACCTGCCGCAAATCAGGATTGGGGGTAATATTAAAAATATTCAGGTTTGTTTACTGATCACTCTGGTTAGCGGTATCTGTATTCACTGGAAATTTTAAGCTGAAGAAAAGACCTGCTTCGAATAATAGCCAAATAGGGAGTGCCAGTAACATCTGAGACACGACATCGGGCGGTGTCAACAGCATTCCAACTACAAAAGCGATGACGATTACATAGCCTCGGTTTTGTTTTAGTATTTCTGCCGAGGTAAAGCCACTCCAGATCAAAAGTGTCGTTGCCACAGGGACTTCGAAAGCCAGACCAAAGGCAAAAAATATTTTCAGTACAAAATCCAGATACTTGCTCATATCTGTCATTACTGCAATGCCTTCCGGCGTAACAGCGTTAAAAAAACTGAAGATGAGTGGAAAAACGATAAAGTAAGCAAAGGCTATTCCTGTATAGAACAAGAAAATGCTGCTGATAATTAAGGGACGGACAAAACGCTGTTCTTGTTGATAAAGACCCGGTGCGACAAATCCCCATATTTGAATGAGTAGATAGGGCATGCTAATAAAAACTGCGGCAAACAAGACAAGCTTAAAAGGTACCAGAAACGGCGCTGCAACTTCCGTTGCGATCATCGTACTACTGGAAGGTAATTGCTCAAGTAGAGGAGCGGCAACCAGGCTATAGATATCGTTGGCGAAATAAAATAAACAGGAAAATACCAGCAAAATAGCACATAGGCTTTTTAAAAGTCGCGAGCGCAACTCAATGAGATGAGATACTAGAGGTTGTGCATCTTTTTGATCGATATCATTAACATTTTCTCGCTTGTCTACAGACATATTTTTTCAGATATCTGTTTTTTTTTTCTATTGAAATCGGGATCTTGATCCGGTGCGTTTTTCATCAACTCATCAAGGTCACTCAGCTGCTGTTTAAAATTTTTATCTTCATCCATGGATAATTCTTGTTGCAGTTCTCTTTGCAGATTATTTTTTAAGCGCTGAATTTTGCCGATCCATTTTCCTGCCTGTTGTGCAAAAGCAGGGAGCTTGTCGGGACCTACGACAAGTAGAGCGATGACTGCGATTATAACGAGTTCCCAAAAGCCTGTGTCAAACATCGTTTATGTCCAGGATAAAAAGGTGTAATGGTTTATATGCTATTATCGAAGGGTTTAAATATCCCGGATCCTCCTTCGGCGACATGAAGGTTGGTTGGCCAGGACAAGTTTAAACACCTGGCTATTTCTCTGCGGTTTTGTCTACTTCACCTTCAATGATTGCGCTGTTGTTTTTATGTTCCTTGTTATCAGGTTGTTCAGGTTGTTCAGGTTCTTCAATATCTTTCATTGCGCCGCGAAAATTTTTGAGTGCCCCGCCCAAATCACTGCCCATGCCCCGTAGTTTTTTTGTACCGAAAAGTAAAATGACAATGACGAGAACAATGATCAATTCTGTTATACCAAAACCCATGATATGTCTCCGTATTTGTTTGTGACTTATTTTGGGCGACCAGCTTTTTCTTCGAGGCCAGACAAGCCAAGCCTGCGTTCAAGTTCCGATAAAACGTCATCGGGACTCAAATCTTGTTGTACTAACATTACCAGCGTGTGAAACCACAGATCTGCCGTCTCGTTTATTATAGCGGTTTTTTTTTCTGATTTTGCGGCAATCACGACTTCGGTTGCCTCTTCGCCGATCTTTTTCAGGATTTCATCAAGGCCTTTTGCATAAAGCGTTGCGACATAGGATGTGTCTGGCGCGGTATTTTTTCTGCTTTCCAGGGTCTGGGCCAATTTGACGAGTACATCGCTGGTCATATTTACAGTCCACGATCATTAAGACATTTAGGGGAGCGTTCGGGGAATTGTATCGCTGAGGAGGGTTTATTTACAGATTTTATTTGTTATAGATATCTTCAGGATCTTTTACTACAGGTTCTGCTGTTATCCAGCGACCGTCTGCAAGTCGTCGGTAAAAGCAATGAGCGCGTCCCGTGTGGCAGGCAATTCCACCTATCTGTTTTACTTTCAACAGCAACGTATCATTATCACAATCAAGAAGAATTTCCTTGACGATTTGCTGATGTCCGGATTTTTCACCCTTGCGCCAGATTTTTTTTCGTGATCGTGACCAATAGACCGCCTGGCCCTCTGTTTCTGTCAGGGACAGTGTTTCTCGACTCATCCAAGCCTGAGTCAATACATCGCCCGATTTGAAATCCTGGGCAATTACTGCAACCAGGCCGTCATTGTTCCACTTTATCGCGTCTAGCCACGCTTCTGTTTTCGAGGAAGACATTTAATCACGTACCTCAATCCCACGATTACTCATGGCAGTCTTCGCTTCTTGTATCATATATTCTCCGAAGTGAAAGATGCTGGCAGCCAAAACGGCATCTGCTTTACCTTCAAGTACACCATCCGCTAAATGTTCGAGATTGCCGACACCACCAGATGCAACAACGGGAATTTTCGCGGTTTTACTTATCGCTCTGGTTAGTTCCAGATCAAAACCATCGCGTGTACCGTCTCTATCCATGCTGGTTAGCAATATCTCGCCAGCGCCCTGTTGTTCCATCTTGATTGCCCACTCTATGGCGTCTATACCTGTAGCGCATCTACCTCCATGGGTAAATATTCTCCAGCGCTTGGTATGGCTTTCCGCAGAAACACACTTCGCATCAATGGCGACCACAATACATTGTGAACCAAATTGCGATGCGGCCTCTCCAATGAAATCAGGATTTTCAATCGCAGCGGTATTGATACTAACCTTGTCAGCTCCCGCGATTAACATGCGGCGGATGTCTTCAATCGTGCGTATGCCGCCGCCGACGGTTAGCGGGATAAATACCTGACTGGCGACTTGTTCAACAACATGAACCATGGTTTCCCGATCATCGCTACTTGCCGTTATATCCAGGAAAGTTATTTCATCAGCTCCTTGTTCGTCATAGCGCCGTGCAATTTCAACAGGATCGCCGGCATCTTTTATGCCTAAAAACCTAACGCCCTTGACCACGCGGCCGCCATCAATATCCAGACAAGGAATAATTCGCTTGGCCAAGCTCATATTGTCAGGTTATCCAGAAAATGCTACTCAGGTTTTTTCGTTGTAGCTACGGATCTCATCGGCAAGTTTTTGCGCTTCAGCAAAATCAAGCGTGCCTTCGTAGATCGCCCTGCCAGTGATAGCGCCTTCAATGCCTTCGTCTGCAACTGCGGATAATGAACGTATATCATCCAGATTTGTAATGCCACCAGAAGCAATTACAGGAATGGAAATATGGCTGCAGAGCTCAACGGTTGCTTCTGTATTGACACTATTCATCATGCCGTCACGATCAATATCGGTAAATATAATTGATACCACTCCATCATCCTGGAAATGTTTGGCCATATCATTAACGTCATGATGTGATAGTTTTGACCAGCCATCAGTGGCAACTTTCCCGTTTTTGGCATCAAGACCCACGATAATGTGTCCGGGAAATTCCAGGCAAACATCGGAAACAAAATGTGGTGCTGTCACGGCCTTGGTGCCAATGATAACGTAGCTGACACCGATATCCAGATAGGTTTGAATGGCTTCCTCGTCTCGAATACCGCCACCAATCTGAATCGGAATACCCGGATAGGCTTCAGCGATATCATGTACAACTTTTGTATTCATCGGTTTGCCTGCCAGAGCACCATCCAGATCAACAAGATGCAAGCGTTTTGCTCCAGCATCAACCCAACGTTTGGCCATATCCAGAGGGTTATCTGCATAGACAGTTGCGTCATCCATACGCCCCTGTCTCAGGCGCACACACTTGCCGTCTTTAATATCAATGGCTGGAATTAAGAGCATCGTTATATCCTGTTGGGTAATTTTAGTTCGCCTGGATTACATCTTTTGGTCTTATATTCGGTTGGTGTGTCTGGAATAATAATTTTGGGGGATAATACCTGCTTAGTGGGCTGTGTCCCAATCATTGCCAGTACCTATGTCGACCAACAGTGGAACGGATAACTCTGCGGCGCGTGTCATTATGTTTCTGATTTCAGGCGCTATACTTTCTATTCTGTTTTCAGGCATTTCAAAGACCAATTCATCATGCACCTGCATGATGAGTTTAATGTCGGGATCATTTTTATTCAAATAGGACTGAATATCAATCATTGCACGTTTAATAATGTCCGCAGCGGTGCCTTGCATGGGGGCGTTGATAGCGGTTCTTTCGGCGTATTGCCGACGTGCGGCGTTTCGTGCATTAATTTCAGGGAGGTATAAACGGCGGCCGAATACGGTTTCAACATAGCCTTGTTCCCGGGCTTGTTGCCGAGTTATTTCCATATAATTTTTAACATCGGGATAATGCCTAAAATAGCGATCAACATAATCTCTTGCTTCGCTTCGTGTAATGCCCAGTTGTTTGGCAAGACCGAAGGGAGACATGCCATAGATCAATCCAAAATTAATTGCCTTGGCCGTGCGTCGTTGATCACTGCTCACCTCATCAATTGTTGTCGCAAAAACTTCAGCCGCCGTTTTTTTATGCACATCCTCGTTCAGACTAAAGGCTTCCAACAGTCCCTTGTCTTGGGAAAGATGAGCCATAATGCGTAATTCTATTTGCGAATAATCAGCCGCCATAAACACATAATCAGGCGGCGCAATAAAGGCTTGCCGGATACGTCGGCCTTCTTCGGTTTTGATGGGGATGTTTTGCAGATTTGGATCGGAAGAAGACAAACGACCGGTTGCTGTAACAGCTTGATGATAAGAAGTATGTACCCGACCGGTATCGGCATTGATTTGTGTCGGTAATTTATCCGTGTAGGTGTTTTTCAACTTACTTAGACTACGATGATCCAGAATCAACCTGGGTAGATCATAGTCTTGCGCCAATTCCTGCAATATAGACTCTGCTGTAGACGGTTGCCCTTTTGGAGTTTTTGCCAGGATGGGCAGTTGCATATCTTCATAGAGAATTTTTTGTATCTGTTTCGGCGAAGCAATATTGAATGTTTGTTTTGCCAGGTCATGTGCTTGCTGTTCCAGAGCACTCATGCGAGATTCAAGCTCAACACTTTGTTGCGCAAGCATGTCTGCGTTGATTGTGACGCCGTTGCGCTCAACTTGCGATAACACCGAAATAAGGGGAACTTCCAGGGCCTCATAAATATGTTGTAGTTTCTTGTTTTTTTGTAGTTCAGGCCAAAAATTCAGGTGCAATTGTAATGCAATGTCAGCATCCTCCGCAGCATAAGGCGCGGCCTTTTCCATGGGGATCTGATTGAACACAATTTGTTTACTGCCTTTTCCTGCAATATCCTCGTAGTGTGTGGTGTTACGTTGTAAATAATTTAACGCCAGAGTATCCATGTCATGACGGTTGGCGGTGCTGTCTATCACGTAGGATTGCAACATTGAATCATGGGTAATACCCGTCAGATTGATGCCGTAATTAGCCAGGATATGCTTGTCATATTTTAAATTTTGCCCCAGCTTGGCTTTATCTGGATCTTCAAGTAGTGGCCGCAGTCTTTCCAGGACTTTTTCTCGAGATAACTGTTGTGGGGCACCTTTGTAATCATGTGCAACAGGGACGTAGGCGGCTTCGCCCGGTGTTGTCGAAAAGGAAACGCCGATCAGTTGCGCCTGCATATAGTCGAGACTGTTTGTTTCAGTATCAAAAGCGAATAGCTCAGACTGTTGAAGTTTATCCAACCAACAATCCAGATCGTTTAATGTAAGGATGGTTGCATATTCCTGTTTATCGATGGTTTGAATGCTCATGCCTGTTTTCTGAACAGATTCTTGTACTGCCATGTCAGTTTTTTGTTTTGGTATCACAGGTGATGATTCAGCCTGCACGCCGGTTTGCGGCTGAGCGTCGTTGTTGCTTTTCGATTGATCCAGATCAGAAAGCCAGCTTCTAAACTGCCAGCGGGTATAGGCCTCTCCAAGTGCCTTTTCGTCCGGTGGTGTCTGTACCAACTCATGTGGTTTGCAATCCAGATCAACATCGAGCTTCAGCGTCACCAACTCTTTGGAAAGATACAACTGTTCCAAATTAGCACGCAGGTTTTCCCCGATCTTGCCCTTTATCTGTTCGGCGTTTTTAACGATATTTTCCAGCGAACCATATTCCGTCAACCACTTGACTGCGGTTTTCGGACCGACCTTTGGGATCCCTGGAACGTTATCAACGCTATCGCCCATCAACGCTAGATAATCAACGATGCCCGAAGGCGGCACACCATATTTCTTGATAACCCCCTCTTTATCCAGAATCACATTATTCATGGTGTTGACCAGAATAATGTGATCATCCACCAATTGCGCAAGATCCTTGTCGCCGGAGGAGATATATGTTTTCAAGTCTTGTTGGCGAGCCTGTGTTGCCAACGTCCCGATGACATCGTCCGCTTCTACATCATCAATCTTCAACAGAGGGATCCCGAGTGCACGGATGATATCGTGAATAGGTTCTATCTGGCGGACAAGATCATCCGGCATCGGTGGACGATGTGCTTTATAGTCGGGATAGAGATCATTACGAAAAGTTTTGCCTTTGGCATCAAAGATGATGGCCAGATAGTCGGGCCGGTATTCATTAAACAACTTGCGCACCATGTTGATGACACCATAAATCGCCCCGGTCGGCTCGCCTTTATTGTTGTTTAACTCGGGCATGCCATGATAGGCGCGGAACATATAATATGAACCATCGATCAGAACGAATTTTTTATTATTCATACTCTTTAAAATAACGCTGAATTTTTGGATTACAATCAGAAACAGCCTCTGCAGAGGTTCTGTCTCTGGAAGATGATATTTAGTGTGCCCGCATTATGAATGATTAAAAAAAATCTACCCAATTATTCGACACTGTTTAGACGATATTGAAGAATTAAGCGTAATATTTGCGGGATATAGATGGTTTAACAGGGCGGTTTTGTTACACTTGATGTTGGTTGATAAGACTGTGACGGGTTTGTCAAAAAAGGAAGGAGCAGATGAAAAAATTATTATCAAGACTTGGTGTGTATTTTGGCCTGGGCGCGTTTTTGCTGAGTTCTATTTTTGTGTTTGCTGCTGACTCGGAAGAAGAGGCGTCTGTTCCAGTAGATGTTCCCGCCCCTCCTGATCTCCCTGCTTCTGTAGAAAGTGGCCAGGTGCTTGAGCCGGAAGTGACCATCATTCGTCAGAAAGACGCAACCATCACCGAATATCGTATCAACGGCAATCTGTACAGGATTAAAGTCGAGTCTTTATTTGAACCGACTTATTATCTGGTAGATGTGGATGGTGACGGAGAAATGGAGCGCAGCGCGAATGATATCCAAGATGATATTGTCGTTCCGCAGTGGGTATTGTTTAGTTGGTAGAATCCTCATGATTTTTTTTGAGTTTCTTTATGTCGTCAGACCAACCGCCAGCAGGAAGATTACAGTTTTGACATTTGGCGGGACGCGCAAAACCAAACAATGATCTCGCCCGGATCCCTGTGAATGCGTCCCCACATTTCGGGCAGGGTGTTGAAGCATAACGTGACCAAAAGTAGCAGGCCGTTAAAAAGGTGAAAAATTCAGCGGCGATACCTAACAAGGGTGCAACACGAAGAAACGCGGTTGCAACGATAGCCAACATCGCCGCAAGCACGATGACAAACTTCATGTTCTCATAGCGTACCTGGATACTTCTTAATCCGTTTTTTATTTCCTTGTCGCTCATGGTTGTTGATTGCCGATTTGTTGCAAGAGCCTATTCATGCAAGAGTTGGTTTCACATAGAGCATTTCCAGGTAGAACCTGTTAATGCTGGTCACTTGATCATTTTAACACTTTGGCATTTAAAGGCAGGACGATTAAGTTAATTTAAAGGCAGAATTATTCAAAAGCTCACAAGGTAATTCTGGACGTGTAGTTGCCCCACATGGTTTTTCAATAATTTTAAAATGATTGTATAGCTTTACCCAGTGTTATAAGTTATATACAACATGTTGTTGGAAAAGTGTCTTATAATCCCTGGTTATGTAGCATGGAGAAATACCTATGGCTTCTAAATATGAGCGACTTGAAGACCATCTTCGTCGTGAGAAACTTAACTCCGACTCCAAAACTGTGAGTCTCAGCTTCAAGCAGATCGAAGCAATCATTGGTGCACCACTCCCTAGGTCCGCATATGACTATCAAGCGTGGTGGGCCAACCAAGTTTCTAATCATCCGCAGACAAAGTCCTGGTTGTCGGCGGGTTACAAAGTTCAAAGTGTAAACCAGCACCGAACATCGGGTTCGGTGGTCTTTGAGCGAAAGTAGTTTGTCTCATCATGCCGTAATAACAAGCGCATCAACCAAGCCCTGGTTATGTTTCTGGGATCATTGTTTATGTGAGGTGCTCCGAGTGGTGAAAAAAGATGATCTAAATGACTGAACAGCAAATCATTCATGGAGATACTCTTGAGGTATTGCGAACCTTTCCCGATGCGACAATTGACCTCGTCATAGCAGATCCGCCTTACAATTTGGGAAAAAAATATAAAAATGGGGGTGATGATAGAACAAGATTTGATTATCTTAAGTTCTCACAGCAGTGGCTGACTGAAGCGCACAGAGCCCTGAAAAGTTCCGGTACTATCTACTGCTTTATGGGGTTCCGGTTCATCTCTTACCTATACGACATATTGGAAGACGAACTCGGCATGCACTTCAACAGTTGGATTGTGTGGCACTACACTCAAGGCATGGGAAAAACGAAAGGATTTTCTCCTCGCCATGACGATATCTTGATGTTTACGAAGTCCAGCGAGTTCGTCTTTAATCTGGACAATGTGCGAGTGCCACAGAAGTACTACCGAGAGAGAAATAACATGCGAGGGGCAAACCCCGGTGATGTATGGCAGTTTTCGCACGTTCACTATTGCAACTCCAATCGGCAGAACCACCCTACACAGAAGCCGGAGGGCTTGATTGAACGCATGGTGCTTGCATCAAGCAATCCAGGATCGGTAGTGCTGGACCCTTTTATGGGTAGCGGAACAACCTTGCGGGTCTGCCAGCAGCTGGATCGTGCTGGAACCGGCATTGAACTCAGCGAAGAGTACCTCAGCATGACGCGAGAAAGACTGACAATGCCGTTTTCCGGGTTCGACAGTGTTGATCCCAGAGTTGAAAGAGTACCGTTGGATCTTCGTCGACCAGATGTAAGGAGGGAATATCTCGATAACCACAAGAACTGGTTCTTGAAGAACCATGAGAATGCATTGAAAGATTTTGATGCTTCAGTAAAGGAAACCTATCCCGACTGTTTAGAAGCAAGCGAACAGCTTACTTTACTTGAAGAAAGGTCCGGGTACGGTAGCTAAGCGAGCTGGCGCGAGATGCCATCGAATCAAGGGACTGTCTTAACTACATCCACACACATCAAACTAGGCAACCAAAAACAGTGTCGCCAATCCTAGAAAAGTCATAAACCCGACGATATCGGTTACAGTTGTCAGCAGAACACCTCCGGCAATCGCTGGATCGATCCCATACCGTTTTAAAGCCAGGGGAATCACTGCACCTGCAAGTGCTGCGACAATTAAATTGACAATCATCGCTGCGCCAATGATAAAACCCAGCGAAATATCATCAAACCAGAAAACAACAATAACCGACACCACGCAGGCCCATATTAAGCCGTTCAGGATCCCCACCGCCGCTTCTTTTAACATGAGTGCTCCGGCATTACTTTTAGTCAACTGACCTATGGCGATGCCACGAATGGCGATGGTTAAGGTCTGGCTACCGGCGACACCCCCCATGCCTGCGACGATAGGCATGAGAACCGCAAGTGCTACCAGTTGTTCTATGGTGTCTTCAAAACGGCCAATAACCCAGGCGGCAAGAAAGGCGGTTGCCAGATTAATGCCCAGCCAGACGGCTCTATGTTTGGCGCTGGAAAAAATAGGTGCAAACATGTTTTCATCGCCCAGGCCGGCCATGCTTCTGACGGTGTGTTCGGCTTCTTCCTGAATCACATCAACGACGTCATCAACCGTAATACGTCCGAGCAATATATTTTTGCTATTAACGACTGCAGCGGAAACGAGATCACGTTGCTCGAAGACTTTAGCGACTTCCCTGGCGGATAGATCGGCGGAGATCCCGATTTCTGCCTGCATTAATTCGCCGACACTTGATTCCGGCTTCCCGATCAGAATATTGATCACTGAAAGCGTGCCTAAATACCGGTTTTCTCTGTCGATGACCATCAGGTTATCTGTTTTTTCCGGAATATTTTCCAAAAGTCTCAGGTAACGCATGACAACATCCAGCGGAACATTGGCACGTATTGAAATGACATCGGTATTCATCAATCCGCCTGCGGTATCTTCCGGGTAGGATAGTGCCGAGGTCAGGCGTGATCTGTTTTGCTCATCCATGGATCGCAACACGCTATCCTGAACATCTTCCGGCAGATCCTGGATGATGTCAGTGACATCATCGGTTGCAAGATCTTTGGTGGCCTCTGCAACTTCTTGCGGATGCATTTGCTCAAGATGTTCGCTGCGAACGGCATTCTGGAGGTGGGAAAGGACGTCGCCTTCCCTTTTAGGATCAATCAGGCTCCAGACTATTTTACGGGGGCTACTTGGTAAGCCTTCCAGAAAATCCGCAATCTCGGAAGCATGCATATCCGCCAACAAATCGCGAACGCGATCACGTGACTCGCTTGTGAGTAGTTCGTACAGCTGCGATACTCGATCCTGCAGTTTGTTTGCCTGTCTTGGATGATTCATGATTAAAGTCCTGGATGGATGATATATTTGTCATTTAATTTTAAAATATATAGCATTCATTGGATAAAATGTCTCTTTAATCCTTCGTTAGGGATCAGAGCAAACAGAGAAAACATTATATGCTAAGCCGAAATGCCAAGAGCTTGTTTTATCGGGTTGCTGGCCCCTTGATGAGAATCAACGGGCTGATATACCGGTATTTTCGAGCACCACGAAACAGCGATCTAGGGGTTCACTTAGGTCCTGGACAAAAGAACTACATTGATGGGTGGATGAATGTTGATGCCAATATGTTCACGGGAAGATGTGATTTGTGGGCAGATCTCCGAAACCCGTTACCGTTTCACGATAGTTCAGTTGTTTGCTTCTACTCTCATCATATGATTGAGCACCTTACCAACGTGGAAATGCACATCAGGGAAGTGTTTCGTTGTCTGGAGCCAGTATAGGGTAGGTGGACCAAATGGTGATTCAGCAATCAAGAAATTCACCGAGAATGATACCCACTGGTTCTCGGACTTTCCGGACAAGAGAACCAGCATCGGCGGGAGGTTTGAAAACTTCATTTTCTGTCGTGGTGAGCACTTCACTATTCTCACATTCTCGTTCCTTGAGGAGCTTTTGAAAACGAATGGTTTTGCCGAGGTCGAGATATGCAGGCCTACGAGGGAAACCAGGTATCCAGAGCTATTTTCTCCATGCCTGGCTAAAGAATCCGAATCTGATTTTGCTTTTCCACACACATTGATTGTCGAGGCGGTGAAACCACGATTAGATGCCTGATCAAGACGTTGCACCAGATGGCAATGCGGCTGCGTTCTATTGCGCCAGTGAGCTCGGTCGTTATTGAGTGTAACAGTCAGAAGACAGAATAGGCAGTAGTGCTTACTCTAATAAAGTTGATTTACCAGCCTTGATGCACTGGGTTTTTAGGAAGTGTTGCAGCTTTATATGTCAACTTCGCGCATGATATTGGCGATCTCAACACTATTACCAGCTTCCAGCGTCTTGTTTGCCAGTGTTTCCAGTTCGCTGATATTGCTATCAATAATAATTTGTTTAACTTCCAGCAGGCTGGTTGTGTGGACGCTAAATTCGCGTAAACCGAGTCCTAGCAGCAAACGGGTATATTTTGTTTCGCCCGCCATCTCCCCGCACATCGCCACGGGAATGTGTTCTTTTTCTCCAGCCTTGATAGTATTGTGAATCAGTTTTAATACTGATGGATTTAGAGGATCATATAAATAATTGACCTCATCGTTAACACGATCAATAGCCATGGTGTATTGAATCAGATCGTTAGTACCAACGGAAAGAAAATCAAGTTGTTTGGCGAAAATATCGGCACAAATGGCAGCAGCAGGAACCTCGATCATGCCACCAATTTGTAGTTCACGATCATAAGGGATATTGAGTCCACTCAGTTCTTTTTTTATGTTCTCGACCATTTGTAAAATTTGCTGCATTTCATAGGTGTTGGAGAGCATGGGAATCATGGTACGTACGGGTCCATGTACAGAGGCGCGGATAATGGCACGCAATTGTGGACGAAATAAAGTTGGCTCCCTTAAACATAACCTGACAGCTCTCAAGCCCAATGCCGGATTGGTTGTTACAGGACCATTTTGCCTGCCGCCGTCAACTTGTTTATCTGCGCCTAAATCCAGCGTGCGAATGGTAAGTGGTAAACCATTCAGGATGTCGATGACTTTAGTGTAGGTTGCGTAATGTTCTTCTTCGTCAGGAGGCGTGCTTCTATTCATGTAGAGAAATTCTGTGCGATACAGACCGACACCGCTGGCACCGACTTCAACAACGGTTTCGAAGTCTTTCGGCAGTTCTATATTTGCCTGTAGATTTATAGTGATCCCGTCACGGGTGACGGCAGGCTTGTTTTTAAGTTTGCCAAGTTTACTGAAATAGCGTTTTTCTTCTCTTTGTAAACGACGATAGTGGGATAGTTCTTGTTTGTCTGCGTCCAGGAGAGTAATGCCGCGAGAGCCGTCCACAATAAGTTCATCGTCGTCCTTGATATACCGCAGGGCGTTATGTATACCGATGATCGCTGGAATGCTAAGACTACGTGCAAGGATAGCAGTGTGTGACGTTGGCCCTCCGGACTCCGTGACAAAAGCCGCGATGCCATGGTGTTGCATGAGTACGGTATCAGCAGGAGTTAAATCATTGGCTAGAATAATATATCCCGTCAGTCTCTGATCCGGTTTTTCATGTTGTAATGGTGTTTGCCTGAGTAGTACACGCTGGATACTGTTGATCACGTAATCGACATCGTCTTTTCGTGTGCGTAAATAAGCGTCGTCCATTTCATCAAATACAGAAACCAGCGCATCTCGCTGTAGTTTAAGTGCCCATTCAGCATTACACGAAAGTTCTTTTATCAACCGTATCGGTTCTTCCGTCAGGGCGGCATCCTCCAGCATCAACAGGTGTATATCGATAAACGCTTCTATATCGGCGCTGGTCGTTTCAGGAATGTGTTCACGAATGGCTCTGAGTTGTTGTCTGGCATTAGCCAGTGCATTTTCAAAACGTTTTATTTCTTCATCCAGGAGGTGTTCTTTAATGGTGTATTTACGAATATCAAGTTGATCGCGTTTGACAATATGGACTTTGCCTATGGCAATCCCTCTTGATACGCCCATTCCATGTAAAGTGATCGTCATTTTTCTTCTCCGAAACGCTCCAGAATCAGATTTTCCAATGCATCCAGTGCCTGGTTTGCATCATTACCATATGCGAGAATTTCAATTTCCGCGCCCTTTGCAACCGCTAGCATCATGACGCCCATAATACTTTTACCACTGATTTCCCGGCTACCGTATTTGATGTTTATTTCACAAGCGAAACCAGAGGCCACCTGGACAAATTTTGCAGCGGCGCGTGCGTGCAGTCCGAGCTTATTGATGATGGTCACAGTTCTGGCGGGCATAATTATTCTTTAGCTCCTATCTTTACTATGCCATCCTTGCCGCCGCTGATTGCTGTGTGAGAAAGCTCTTCAAGTGTGAGTTGCGGATAGTTAAACAGTCGAATTAGCATTGAAAGATTCAAACCCGAAACGGCTTCCACCTGCTTTTCCAGGGCAAGTTTATTTGCAATGTTACAAGGCGTTGAACCATATAGATCAGTTAACACCAAAACCCCGTCGCCGCTGTTGAGATTTTTGATCTGTTCGACCGCATCATCCATGAGTTTGTCCGGGTCACAATCGCGAGAGGCTGTCAACAGACTGGTTTTTAAAGTACACCGCCCGAGCATCAACGTGGCGGTACCGAGCAATGCCGGACCAACACCTTCATGACTGAGGATCAAAACACCAACGCTCATATAAAATTTACCATCATAAATCGACCTTTTAGAGTTCCCTGTGACTGACAATGATGTGTTGCTTGTCCTGTGTTCTGAAATAGTCCGCCAGTTTCTCCGCCAAATAAACAGAGCGGTGTTGTCCGCCGGTACAGCCCATCGCAAAACCAAGATAGCTGCGATTGCTGGCTATAAAATGCGGTGTCCAGCAAGAAATAAAATCTTTTAGTTGTGCATGGAATTCCGCTACTGGTTCTTGTTTTTCCAGAAAGTCGATGATGGGCTGATCTTTGTCGGTAAACAGGCGAAGATATTCTTTCCAATAGAGATTAGATAGACAACGCAAATCAAAAACGAAATCAGCATCTCCGGGGATACTATGCTTGTAACCGAAAGAAACAAACTGGAGAGATAATGTCTCTGTCGCATGATCGATGATTTGTTGCCGCATTAGATCACGTAGTCCATACATGGATAACTGGCTGGTATCGATGCGTAAGTCTGCAATTTCAGAAAACCGTTCCATAACCTTGCGTTCTTTATCCATGGCCCTGGTAAGCGAAGCTGTATCGGAAGAGAGTGGGTGTTTGCGTCCTGTTTCGCTATACCTTTTCGTTAAAATATCATTACTTGCTTTTATATAAATTAATTTAACAGAAAGGTGTCGCTTTTTAAGTAATGCTATTGAACCTGGCAGAGAGGCAAGCAGGTGTGCGGGGTTTCTGGCATCAATACCAACTGCGATTTTTTCCGCAGGGAGGGTCTTCGGATCAGTCAATTGATGTCCAAATTCATTTAGCAGGCAGATAGGTAGATTATCAATGCAATAGAATCCGAAATCTTCAAGGGTATGTAAGGCGACAGTCTTGCCGACACCTGAAATTCCGCCAATAATAATTAATCTTTGCTTGTTATTTGGCATCATTTTTACTTTTAGAAATCATGATTTGTTGTCTTCCTGTGAAGGCCTCGGAAGCGTTATAACCGCTGATACGTAACATATGATTTCTTGCGGCACATTCCAGCAAAACAGCAAGGTTCCTGCCTGGTGCAACCGGCAAAGTAATTTCCGGTATTTCCAGATCAAGAATGTTTTGCGTGGTGTAACTACCTTGTAGCCGATCTATCTGCTTAATACTTTTTTTGCTTAAGGGTTCCAATCGAATGATGAGCTTCAGGTATTTATTAATTTTGATGGCACTATCTCCAAACAGTTCGCGAACGTTGATAATGCCAAGTCCTCTTACTTCGAGGAAATCTTGCAGCTCACCAGGACAAGTGCCATTGATGATATCCGGTGCAAGGTGGGAGAACTGCGGAGCGTCATCGGCCACCAGGCGATGCCCTCGAGTAATCAGTTCCAGTGCCAGTTCGCTTTTGCCGACACCACTTGGACCAGTGATTAAAACACCTATGGCATGGACCTCCAGATAGACACCATGTAGCGTTAAAACATCGGCGAATAGATTGTTCAGGTAATAATGTAGAGATTCCGAGAGTTTGTTACTCGAAAACGGAGAGCTGAAAAGTGGAACATTGTACTCGTTACATTTCCTCTTTAGAAAAGTAGGCACGGGCTTGTTACCGGAAACGATAATACAGGCGGGATCCGGCGTGAATAATTGCCGCAGAGCATCTTGCTTTGAGATACTCCTGAGGCCTTCAAAGTATTTCAGTTCAGTGGCACCAAGAATCTGAATCTGATGCGGATGAATCAGATTCAGATAGCCAACCAAAGATTTACTTTCTGTTGTTTTATTTTTGCGAGGACCTTGCTTTTTTTTGAGCATCGCAGTCTGAGTGTCTTTCACCTGTTCGGGCAAAATTAAATTATCTCCTCCCTGCTTACCTGAAACCCATTGCAGGCTGTATTTCTCAGCGTGACTGTCAAACAGTTCCTTTACCGTGATTTGACTAGTCATGCCCGGCATGGTGATCACCCAGTAAGTATTTCGTATATTTGATTAGTGGAAGATGTTGATCTTAGCTCTTCAAGCATATCTGTGTTACTAAACATTTTAGCCAGAAGGGAGAGAGTGTGTAGATGTTCTTCAGTGGAATTTTCCGGTACCAGCAATGCAAACAAGAGATCGACAGGTATTTTATCTATAGCATCGAAATCAATCCCATGCTGTAATTGTACGAAGGCGGCAATCGTTTTTTTACCACCTTTCAATCTGCCATGAGGTATCGCGATGCCATTCCCAAGTCCCGTACTGCCCAATTTTTCTCTGGCTACCAGACAATCGAAAATTTCAATATAGCCAAGCGAAGTATCTGTATTCGCCAGTAGCCTCGATAATTCTTCCAGTGTAGCTTTTTTACTTGTCAATGTTTGACTGTATAGGATACTGTCAAAAGCAAGCATTTCCGATATTTGCATAATTTTTATGCTTGTTTGGAGTGTTTCAAGTTCAACCTATGTCCTTTGAATTGCTTCATTATTTTTCAATCCTTCGCCGCGGTGATGGTCTGTCAATTTTTCTTTGTGCTTCTTGATTTGGCGATCAAGTTTGTCTGTCATACTATCAATGGCTGCATACATATTTTCATTCTCCGAGGCTGCATAAATATTTCCCCGGCGTACATGGAGCGTGGCTTCTGCTTTTCGTCTGTCTTTTTCTATTTCCAGGATGACATGCACGTTTGTCATGTTATCGAAATGTCTTTCAAGGCGGTCAAACTTTTCTTCCACGTAAGCACGCAAAGCGTCGGTGATGTCTACATGATGTCCCGTGATATTGATTTGCATTTTTAACTCCTGTGGTTTGTGGTGATCTTACTATTGTGAATCAAGCCAGCCGTTTTCTTTCATTAGATGGTGGAATTGCCATGGCCTCTCTATATTTTGCCACCGTCCTGCGTGCAACATTTATTCCCTGTTCTGACAATAGCAAGGAAATTTTACTATCGCTGAGTGGTTTTGTGGGTGTTTCAGAAATGATTAACTTTTTAATGAATGCCCTGATTGCTGTTGACGATGCTTCTCCTCCATGGCTTGTGCTCAAATGGCTTGAGAAAAAATATTTAAGCTCGAAGATGCCTCGGGGAGTATGCATATATTTGCGCGTTGTTACTCTAGAGATAGTTGACTCATGTAATTCCAGAGCTTCTGCTATATCACCCAAGACCATCGGTCTCATAGCTTCTGCGCCATAGTCAAGAAATGCGCGTTGTCGTTCAACAATACATGTTGCAACACGTAACAAGGTTTCACTCCTGCTTTGCAGGCTTCTGATGAACCACCTGGCTTCCTGTAAATGGGATTTAAGGCAAATATTATCTTCACTGTTGTTTGCCCTGCGTATCATACTAGCATAGCGACTGTTTACCCTCAGGTTTGGAGATAATTCCGGGTTGAGTTCCACTCTCCAGCGACCATTAATCTTTTTCACGTAAATATCAGGGGTGATATATTCTGTACGCACTTCGTGGATATGACCGCCTGGACGAGGGTTCATTGTCTGAATCAAGGCAATAATGTCCTGTAGCTTTTCCCGTTTCAGTTTGAGCTTTTTCATGAGCTGATTAAAATCTCGGCGGGCAAGTAAATCAAGATGCCTGGAAACAAGTTCGATTGCCAAATTCAGCATAGGCGTGTTTTTGTCACACTGATGCAGTTGCAACAGCAGACACTCTTGTGGATTTCTTGCGCCGACCCCGGTGGGTTCCAGTGCCTGAATCATGTGTAACACAGCTTCTATTTCGTCCCGTTCAATCTCTACTCCGCTATCTTCTGTATTTTTTTTGTCAGTATCCTGCGATTTTATTTCATCAACCAGAGAAGCATGAAGTTCATCAAGATCACTTTTTAAATAACCATCATCGTCCAGCGCATCAATAATAGTTGTGGCAATGACTTTATCGGTATCGCTAAGGTGGATTAGATTTAATTGCCAAAGCAAATGTTCTTTAAGTGTTTCGACATTATAATTTTTATTTTCGAAATTAAATTGGGAATTATCAACGTTAATGTAAACATTACCACTGCTTTCATAGGTATCCTCCCAGGTACTATCAACGGCCAGTTCCTCGGGAATATTTTCCAGCTCCGATACAGGACTCTGGTCTTGTGTCGATTCCGTAATGTTTTCTTTTACAGTTTCTGCGGCAGACTGTTCTTCAGAAGGCACCTCAATCATTTCCAGCATCATGTTGGATTCCAGGGCATCTTGAATTTCGGTCTGTAATTCCATGCTCGATAACTGCAACAGGCGGATTGCCTGTTGCAGCTGAGGTGTCATGGTCAAGCTTTGGCCGAGTTTTAGCTGAAGCGACGGTTTCATACTCTAAAGTTTAACCTAAAAAAATTAAATTTTAGGAAGATTGAAATAAAAATTGCGGTATTGTTATCGCGTCGCTAAATAATTTGAATTGGCCTGGCAAAATCCAGGGGACAATGTTGCATACGTACTACAATATAAAATCATCGCCCAGGTAGACTTTTCTGACTTGCTCATTTTCAAGTATTTTATCAGGAGTGCCTTCTACGATGACATGCCCATCATTGACAATATAAGCACGATCACAGCTGGATAATGTTTCTCGTACATTGTGATCAGTAATGAGAATGCCAATGCCATGTTCACTCAGATGACGCGTGATTCTCTGAATATCACTGACTGAAATTGGGTCGATACCGGCAAAAGGTTCGTCGAGCAATAAAAATTGGGGAGCTGCTGCTAAAGATCTGGCGATTTCCACACGTCTGCGTTCACCACCGGACAGGCTGGTGCCCACATTGTTACGCAGATGGGTAATATGAAATTCTCGTAACAGGTTTTCAAGCCGTTGCTCTGCCTTGCTTTCGCTCAAGTTTACTCGTGTTTGCAAGATAGCCATGATGTTTTCTTCAACGGTTAATTTACGGAATATGGATGCTTCTTGTGGCAGGTAGCCCAGCCCGAGATGGGATCTCTGATCCATCGGCAAGCTACTTATCTCACGGTTGTTGATGTGGATTGTGCCGCCGTCAGACTGGATAAGACCAACAATCATATAGAAGCTGGTCGTTTTTCCGGCACCGTTTGGTCCCAGTAAACCGACAATTTCACCGCCATGAACGGTCAGGCTTACATTTTTAACGACTTGTCTGGAGTGGTAGGATTTGCTGAGATGTCTAACCGATAAAACACTCATTAAACAATTATTTCTTTTTCTTTGGTTTTAGGATAATTTTTACTCGTCCACCATTGGTTTTACTAGAGCCGGAATCACTGGTCCCGCTTTTTTGTTTGGTGCCGCCCCCAGCCTTCACCTTACTATGTTCTGTGTCGTATTCAATTCTGCTGCCGCTGAAATTCAGACCTTCTTGTTTGAAAGATGCCTTATCAATAAGAACCACCAGGTTTTCGAGTTCATAATATTCCATCCGCAGTGCTTCGGCTTCATTGTAGATTTCGCTGTTATCAGGTAATTGTCGGTAGGTTACTGGTTTGCCTTCCATGATTAGAATATCCAGTTCGTCGTCTGTAAAATGGACTGTCATGATATCACCGGTCATACGTATGCTGCCCTGAGTCGCGACTACGTTTCCACGATAGATGGTGATCCCTTTTTCTTTATCTAGTTCTGCGCTATCAGCCTCTATTTCGATGGGCTGCTCCTTGTCTGTTGACAAGGCCCACCCGCTACTTGCCAAAAATAGGCCACACAACAGACTCAGGAATCGTAATAGGTTCTTGCGGATAATTATGCAATATTCAGTGTAAAAATTTTGTGTATACATTATCCAGTAGCTCTAGTCTGTTCTCGCCAAGGTACATATTCATACCTGTTGATTTTATCGTGGCCTCCCTGCTAAATATTGTCACAGGATCATCTGTCTCTGCGTATTTCTGATCCATCAGAACACGAACATTGCCGGTAATAATTTCCAGTTCTCTGTCGCTTTCGTTATCCAATTGCAACAGTCTCGTATCGCCGCTAAGCAGAATAACTTCATTATTTTCTGTAACCCAGCCTTTTTCGGCAGTAATAATAGTCGGTGGTTTAGCAATACGAAATATTTCCAATTTGGGGCTGAGCAGTTGTGTCGTATCGCCATCTGGATAATGTGCCATGTAATCTGCATAAAGTTTATTTTTTAGTGAGCCGTCATGGTTCATGGTCGTGGTCGTCAATTCATGCATGTAATTATCAGGATCATGACGTAACATCGGTATATCGGTTGATTCGGTTTCTGTGACTTGGTTCAGCAACCAAGTGCTACCAATCATGAGCAAAGCCAGGACAGTGGCGATTACCAGGCGCGAGGGTGTCATAAGTTAAACAAATATGCAGAAAACCATGGGTGTGTGCAAAATAGTGGTTTCAATCATTGAGAAAATATTGAATTTGCGAATCAAGGGTATTCCTCGCGTACATGATTAATTCGCACACCTCTCTCGCCGCACCGCGTCCGCCATTTTTTTTGGTGATCCAGTGTGCATTCTTAACCACCAGGGGATGGGCGTCAGCAACGGCTATTGCCAGGCCGACACGCCGCATCGCCGGCAAATCAACCAAATCATCGCCGGTGTAGGCCGTTGCTTGTGCACCAATATTCAGTTCCTTGAGCAAGTTTTCCAGAGCTTTGCCTTTGTCATTCTGGTCTTGATACACATACTTGATGCCGAGTTCCATCATGCGTTCAGACACAATGTTCGAAGAACGCGCCGAGATGACTGCAATATGGCAGCCCGACTCGCGCAGCATGACGAGACCGAGACCATCACGGCAGTGGAAGACTTTGTGTTCATTATTGTTTTCACCCAATATTAGACCGCCATCCGTAAGAACACCATCAACATCGAAGATCGCCAGTTCTATTTGTTTGGCTTTGTACTGAATATTTTTGTCCAGGTTTTTAAACATAGTTAGACGACTTTCGCCCTTAGCAGATCATGCATATTCAACAGGCCTATGAGTTTGTTGTTTCCGTCGACAACAGGCAGCGCATTGATACGGGAAGTATCCATAATGGCAAGTGCTTCCGCAGCCAGACAATCCTTAGTAATGTTTTTGCAATTGTGCGTCATCACTTCAGCAATTGTTACTTTATGAATATCAGTGTTATCGTCCAGTGTGCGTCTGAGATCGCCGTCGGTAAAGATACCCAGCACGCGGTTTTCCGCGTCAATAACAGCGGTTGAACCAAGCCCTTTCTGTGTCATTACATATAAGGCTTCTTTTAGCAGTATTGTTTCCATAACGGCGGGTAGTTCTCCATCGGTATGCATAATGTCATTTACACGCAACAGTAAGCGCCTGCCTAACATGCCTCCCGGGTGTGCAACAGCGAAGTCATCAGCATTGAAACCGCGGGCTTCGAGTAATGCAATCGCCAGGGCGTCTCCCATAGCCAGTGCCGCTGTGGTGCTGGCAGTGGGCGCTAGACCAAGTGGACACGCCTCCTTGGCAACACTTACATCAATATTAACGGAAGCAGATTTTGCCAGAGAGGAATTTCTGTTTCCTGTCATCGTAATTAACGGTATACCGAGGCGTTTAATGATGGGTAATAACGTTATTATTTCATCAGTCTCACCAGAATTAGACAGGACTATGACAACATCATCATCTTTGATCATGCCGAGATCACCGTGACTTGCTTCACCTGGATGGATAAAAAATGCAGGCGTTCCTGTACTCGCGAGTGTTGCCGCGATCTTATTGCCGATGTGCCCGGATTTGCCCATGCCCAGCACTACCACTCTGCCCTCGCAATTGAGCATATGAAGACATGCCTGGACAAAATGTTCATCAATGCGCTCATTGAGTTGTTTCAGTGCTTCGGTTTCAGTAGCAATGACCGCACGTCCCAGGACCAGTAATTTTTCACTTTCCTGTTCTGTATGTTTGTGCCTGCTACTCATGGTGCCATTCTAACCTTTAAACAGCCAACATTGATATGTGATAAAACCGAGGAACAATATACAACCTTTGTTGCGATCAAATTTTCCTGAACCATGAATAAAAATCATGCTTCCCATCAGCAGTGTTAAAACAACCATGACCGGAAAGTCGCGGGTTAATACGATAAGATCAAAATCCGTAGCCTGAATTACGCCTGGAATGCCAATGACGGCGAGCATATTAAACATGTTTGAGCCAATCACGTTACCGACGGCAATATCAGCTTTATCTTTTTTGACTGCGGTGATGGATGCAGCCAGTTCAGGTAAGCTGGTGCCAATGGCAATGATTGTCAGCCCGATAATTAAATCACTCAGGCCATAATGTTTAGCAACGATGACGGCGCACTCCACCAGCAGGTTTGCCCCCCCCAGTAATAAACCCAAGCCCAGGATGAATAGGAGGACGGACTTGCCAATATGCAAATTCTCTGACATTTCAATTTTGAATTCTGTCAGCAGCTGATCCGTCTGTGCTGATTTCTTTGAGAGGACGATGACAGAGATTACTACAGCGACAATTCCAACTAGCAGGAATATGGCATCAAGATGACTCAGGTTCTGATCCCACATCAATCCAAGTGCCAAGAGAATGGCTAACATCATGATACAAAATTCACGTTTCAGTGTTTGTGAGGCGATGGTAATGGGCATGAGCACGGCGGTAAAACCCAGTACCAGTCCTATATTGGCAATGTTAGAGCCGATAGCATTTCCTATCGCGATCTCGGTTTTGCCATTCAAAGCCGAGACCACTCCAACCAGGATTTCAGGCGCAGAGGTAGCCATGCCGACGATGGTCAGACCTATCAGCAATGGTGGCATTCCCAGATGGTGAGCAATATTCGCTGCCCCTTCGACAAAGCAATCTGCGCCATAAACCAAAAGCCCTAGACCCGCCAATATTCCTAAATAATTTATTATCATCATCTACATGATCTTATTTTTGTTATCGATTTGACTTTTGACTTTGTTCTTGACTTGATTCCATTCCTGGTTTCAAGGGATGATGCCAGAAATGGGAAGGAACTTCGACACACGGTTATTGGCTACTTTTGAATATTTCATTTTATGAAAACACGCCTGCAACAACTTCATCATTGGCTAAGTAAAATCCTCGGCAGCAAAGATTATCAGCTGGAGCCGGTCTCGGGCGATGCAAGTTTCCGGTGTTACTTTAGGCTTACACATAATAATGAAACATTCGTTGTTATGAATGCGCCTCCAACACGGGAAAATTCCGCTGCTTTTATTAACATCGCCGAGCGCTTACTCGCCGTCAATATTAATGTACCCAGAGTGATCAAAAAGGATATAAAACGTGGGTTTTTATTGCTGAGTGATTTAGGGGATAAACAATATTTGAATGAATTGACAGAAGAAAGCGCAGATCGATTATATCAAGATGCAATACAGACGCTTTTGCATATGCAGCGACAGGTAGACACAATTGACTTGCCACTTTACGACGAAAAATTGTTATTGCAGGAAATGGAAATGTTCAGAGTTTGGTTGTTGGAAAGGCACATTGGTCTGGAGTTGACAACAGAAATGAACAGGCTGCTTAGTGATGTATTTAAATTATTGGCAAGCGAAGCACTGGCCCAGCCCAAGGTCTTCGTGCATCGAGATTATCATTCACGTAATTTAATGTTATGTACCTCCAGTGATTTCGGGATGTCTCGTTGTAACCCTGGTGTGTTAGATTTTCAGGATGCTGTTTGCGGTCCATTAACTTACGATCTGGTTTCCCTCTTAAAAGATTGTTATATAGAATGGCCTGCTGAGCAGATTCGAATTTGGGCAAACAGTTTTTTTAAACAACTTGCCCGGGATCATTCAGGGTTGGAGCAACATCAGCTGATACGCTGGTTTGATCTGATGGGCGTGCAAAGACACCTGAAAGCCAGCGGCATATTTGCGCGTTTGTATCATCGTGATGGTAAATCAGGTTATTTGGCAGACATTCCCAGGACACTCTCATACATTGTCGATCTTAAACAGGATTACCCTGAATTGCAGGGTCTAAGCGGGTTAATTCAAGATCAACTTTATGGGTTCTCCAGCAATGATTTCAGCAATAAGGGAAAATAAATAGTGCGTGCCATGATCCTTGCAGCGGGACGTGGAGAACGTATGCAACCACTTACTGACAGAATTCCAAAGCCGCTACTGGAGGTTAATGGCAAACCCCTGATTCAGTATCATGTAGAGAATCTTGTACAGGCCGGTATTGTAGATATTGTTGTTAACCACGCTGTCTTTGGCGAACAAATAGAGACTTATTTCGGAGATGGAAAAGACTTTGGTGCGCGGATTAGCTATTCAGCAGAAGGTGATCAGCCACTGGAAACGGCTGGTGGGATACTGAAAGCATTATCACTTTTGGGGGAGTCGCCTTTTTTAACAGTGAATGCGGATATCTGGACTGATTTCTCTTTTCAGCAATTACTTGATTTGTCCGGTAATCTATCGGGTCATTTGGCACATATTGTGCTCGTGGACAATCCTGTTCACAATCCTGAAGGAGATTTTTCATTGAGCGAAAATAGGGTGCTTAATGAAGGTGATCCCATGTTGACATTTAGTGGAATCAGTGTCTTTGAACCTGAGTTTTTCAAGGGCTATGTGCCTGGTCATAAGCCGTTGGCACCGATGATTCGACAATCGGTATCTTACGGGCGGGTGTCAGGAAGCCATTATCGGGGACAGTGGCGCGACATTGGATCACCTGAAAGACTGCAGAAACTGCGCCGAATTTATAGCAATTAATCAGGGTTCCTCTAGCGTTCTAAGCAAGAATCGTCGGTTTTTATTTATATGTTGCGCCGCAAAATCAATATATTGGTATTTAATAAATACAAAAGTACAATATATAGATGATTAAATAAATAAAGCGTACACTGGTGCCCGCACACGTCATTGTATGATGGTAAATGAGAAAGTGTTAGATGAATGTTTTGTTTACTGGCGATGAGATCGTTAAAGGTTTTGTCGTTGGCCCGGAATTTGTTGTCGACAGTCATTAGTTGTGCGCTTGTTATTTTTCCTTTTTCTTCTGGTATTGCGACTGAACTTAAACAAGCTCCGAACATAGAGTTAACAAAGCAAGGTTCATTGCGTGTGCTGTATCATGGTTCAAATTTAGTTCAGTCTATTTCACGGAAAGAGCGGGGCCTGATCAGGCAATTTGCTCACGAGAATCAATTAACTACCGAGTGGATTGTCGTTGATAAAGATTGGCAGCTTGTCTCCGCGCTAATACGAGGTGACGGCGATATTATTTTAGGGCAGGGAGAGTCGCTTGCCTCTGGCATGTCGGACCAACTAAAGTTCACATATTCGTGGGGGACATCTCTGCAACAGGTTGTTGTTCGAACTGATACGGCACAGATTAAACGATTGGAAGATTTATTTATTCGTCAGATCGCACTAAAAAAATCATCACCTTCCTGGTCGATTTTGGAAAAATATCTTCCAGAGAATGCGGCTATGGATCTAGCCGCGATTCCTGAAACAACCTCTTTCGAAGATGTCATGACGCGAGTCGCTTCCGGGCGGTACGATGTGACGATTGCTGATAGTGATTACCTGAGAGAATATCTGCCCAAACATCCTCAGTTAGATGTTGCATTTAATTTATCAGAAGCTGAGCCACGTTCATGGGCAGTTCGGGCTGATGCGGAGGTATTACAAAATCGTCTGGATGAATATTTGAATAAAAATCATTTATCCATGACCGTTGCGGATCTTCGTTTGGGAGATTTGCCAAAGATTCAGGAACGCAAGACGCTACGAATGATTACTTACCAAAGCCCAGGCAATTACTTCTTTAGTAACGGCAAGATGCATGGTTTTGAATATGGTTTTATTAAAAAATTTGCTGAATCAAAACAGTTGAACGTTGATGTTGTGCTTGCCAATTCGCATGAGGAGATGCGTGAATTGTTACTCAGGGGTGATGGAGACATCATTGCTGCATCATTACCTGAAAATAGTTTGCGTGATGAAAATATCAAGATGACATCCGCTTATGATTATTCTGCTCCTGTCATCATCGGCCGCGAGTCAGAGGATAGTTTGGTAGATATCAGGGATCTTGAAGGCAGAAAAATAGCGCTTGCGCCCGAAAGTCCGTACCGGACTCTCCTGCAAAGTATACAGAAACGAGGCATTAAATTTGACATCATCGAGACTGATAACGGTGTAAACATGGAAGAAATTTTATGTCGCGTTTCACATGCAATGCATGATTTGACGATATTGGGCAGTCATCAAGTGAAAGCGGAATTGATTCGACAAGTTGGATTGAAACCGCTTTTCACACTAAGTCAGCCTGTCGCCCAATCGTGGGCAGTAAGGAGCGGCGATAATAAACTCCTGAATGCAGTGAACGACTTCATAGAAAAAGAGTATCGTAAAGGTGCATACAATATTCTTTACAGTAAATATCTGTCCCGTCCAGGCAATATAAATGAGGAAACGAAATTTCTTGCGAAGATGATTGAGATTTCACCTTATGATGAAGTGGTGAAAAAAAATGCCGAAAAACATAGTTTCGATTGGCGTTTAATCGTTGCTCAAATATATCAGGAGAGTCAGTTTGACCCTGCATCAGTTTCTTATGCGGGTGCAGAAGGCCTTATGCAAATCATGCCTGCAACCGCTGATGATCTGGGCGTGCAAGATTTACGTGATCCGGTAAGCAATATCACGGCTGGCGTAAAATATATGAAGATTTTGCGCGATCAGTTCGAACAGGAGTTACCACTTGAAGATAAAACATGGTTCACCCTGGCTTCGTACAATGCTGGTTTTAACAGAGTTAAAGATGCACGGATATTAGCAGATGAAATGGGCCTGGATAGTAATCGCTGGTTTGGTCATGTAGAGAAGGCGATGTTAGCTTTATCTACACCTTATACCCAAGAAGGAGAAGTACGTCGTTTATGTGATTGTGGTCAGGCGGTTGATTATGTTCGGAATATTAGATCTCTATTTCATAATTACGTCGGGCTGATAGAAGATAGTCAAATTGCCGGAGCTAACACCGCGTTAAAAGATAGAGATATCTAGTCAGGTTTTTCATTATTTTATCCTCCAAACTGTAAAGCAAAGGTTAAAATAAACAGCTTTACTCGCGAAGACTCAATCTGATTGAAACCTACATTTCCTGGTAGTTTAGTTATACAATAAGTGCTCATTTCCATAAGACTGTCGTAGAGAGTTTTGGCGGCTGTTACAGGGTAAATAATTCTGATGATCAATGAAGTAAATTCGGTAAGTTTTGACGACTTGAACTTGAGCACACCATTGATGAAAGTGCTCAGAGATATTGGTTATGAGAATCCTTCCCCGATTCAGGCTGAAACTATTCCTCTGGTTATGAGAGGAAGAGATCTGGTTGGTCAAGCTCAAACCGGAACAGGTAAAACGGCAGCATTTGCACTACCATTACTCTCACGTATTGACCTGAGAAAAAAATTGCCGCAGGCGTTAGTATTAGCTCCGACCAGAGAACTGGCCATTCAAGTCGCAGAAGCATTCCAAACTTATGCAAAGCACATCAAGGGTTTTCATGTTTTACCTATTTATGGTGGTCAGGATTACAGCATACAACTCAGGACACTAAAACGAGGAGCGCATGTGATTGTCGGTACGCCTGGCCGGGTTATAGACCACATGCGGCGCGGCACATTAAAACTGGATAAGTTGGACTGTCTGGTACTTGATGAAGCCGATGAAATGTTGCGTATGGGTTTTATCGATGACGTTGAGTGGGTGCTTGAGCAATCACCCGCCAAAAGGCAAATTGTCTTATTTTCGGCGACCATGCCGAATGAGATAGTCAGAATTGCAAAAAAATATCTGCAAGATCCGGTACAGGTAACTATCAAAACTAAAACATCCACGGTTGAAACGATCAATCAACGCTACTGGATAGTGAGTGGTGCGCATAAATTGGATGCTCTGACCAGAATTCTGGAAGCAGAGAAATATGACGGTGTTATTATTTTTGTTCGGACACGCATTGCCACCACTGAATTGGCGGAAAAATTACAGGCACGTGGTTATGCCGCGTTTGCCTTGAACGGTGACATACAACAGAAACAACGTGAGCGCACTATTCAACAATTAAAATCAGGCAAATTAGATATTCTGATTGCCACAGATGTTGCTGCACGTGGTCTGGATGTCGACAGAATCAGTCATGTGGTTAATTATGATATTCCGAATGAAACTGAAGCTTATGTACATAGAATAGGGCGCACGGGTCGTGCAGGTAGAACCGGAGAAGCTGTTTTATTCGTTACCCCCAGAGAGCGACATTGGTTACGCAGAATAGAACAGGCGACCAGGCAAAAAATTATCAGGATGGAGTTACCATCGACGGACATGATCAATGACAAGCGTGTTGCCCGTTTCAAACAAAATATTACAGATGCTTTGGCAAGAGAAGATTTAGGCTTTTATCAAAGTTTAGTCGAAGAATATGAGAAGGAACATAATGTTCCTGCAACAGAAATTGCTGCAGCATTGGCAAGGTTAGTTCAGGGGAAAGAGCCTTTACTGTTAAAGGCGATCCCTGTAGGTAAAAAAGATCAGAAGGGCTGTGTTTCAAGAAGTCGTAGGCAGGATGGATTTGACAGGAAGAGCGATCTAAGAAGAAATGATTCAAGGGAAAGCCGTAGATTATCCAGGAGCAAAGAAAAAGGCGGAAAACCTGAGTCAGGCATGCAAACCTATCGTATTGAAGTTGGTTTTAATCATGAAGTTAAGCCTAAAAATATCGTTGGTGCAATTGCTAATGAAGCGGGGCTGGATAGTGAAAACATCGGACGTATAGATATACGTGATAGATATAGTTTTGTTGATCTCCCTGAGGGTATGCCGAAAGATGTATTTATCGATCTAAAGAAAACCTGGGTCGCAGGACGGCAACTTAATATCGCGAGAGTAAAAGGGGAAAGCGACAGGCAGGAGACTCAGCGAGAAAGTAAAGTCAGAAAATCTATAACAAAATCAAAGAAAAAAACAAAAACCAGAGGTAAGCCTACGACCAGGGTAAAACAAAGGCCGCAGGATACTGAATAACTTAACGAGATAAAAAAATAATCATAAAACATACTTCAATATTGTCGGATCTAGTTTACGTTCGCATACCTGTCCAGATGAAGACTCATGTATTCGGTGATGATGTGTGGCCGTTCCTTAATCAAAATTTTAACAATCACACGCCCATTATGTTCAGCTTCTTAGTTTAGTAGTGGCATGAGGTAATTATTTGTAGCGTGTTGGATCGGGAATCCCGGCGGTTTTAAATCCTTCTTTTCTAAAACGACAGGAATCACATATGCCGCAGGCTTTGCCATCACAATCGGCCTGATAACATGAGATCGTTAGGGCATAGTCAACATCCAGCTCACTGCCCTGCTTAATAATCTCTACTTTGCTGAGATTGATCAGAGGTGTGTGTATTGAAAATTTTGTGCCTTCAACACTTGACCTTGTAGCCAAATTAGCCATACGCTCAAAGGCTTTAATATATTCCACTCGACAGTCTGGATAACCGGAATAATCAATGGCATTGACACCGATAAAAATATCATTGATGTGTAGAACTTCAGCCCAGGCCAAAGCATAGGAGAGAAAAATAGTGTTTCTTGCAGGTACATAGGTGATAGGGATACCTTCCGTAGGAGATTCTGGAATATCGATATTATTGTCGGTCAGTGCTGAGCCACCTATTTGGGCCAGATCCAGATCCATGGTTCTGTGTTCAATAATACCAAAGGTCTCTGCGATCTTTGTTGCCGCAGTGAGTTCTATTGCATGCCTCTGACCATAATTAAAACTTAATGAATAACATTGATAGCCTTTACCCTTCGCAATGGCCAATGTTGTAGCGGAGTCAAGCCCACCGGAGAGCAGAATGATTGCTTTCATCTTAGGCAGTTTTTGTTTTTGCAAGTAATTTCAGAGAGTTATTTTCCCGGAACATCGCCCCATAAGAATTTATGTAATTGTATTTGTAGTCTGACGGGCAATTGGTCTTGCAGTATCCAGTCGGCCAATTGCGCCGTTTGTAATTCGCCATAACTGCCGGAGAAAAGAACTTCACATTGTTTGTTCAAGTTGTATTCATTTAATTTTTCTTTTGACCATTTATAGTCATTGCGATCGCGAATAACGAATTTAACCTGATCATGACTGGTCAGATATTGGAGATTGCCATATAAATTTTTTTCGACTTCTCCAGAGGCTGGAGTTTTTAGGTCTACAATTCTGGAAACACGACTATCAATATCACTGACCCCCAGTGTGCCGCTGGTTTCCAAAGAAACGGCGTAGCCGGATTCACAAAGTAAAGTTAACAGAGACCGACAGTTTTTTTGCATCAAGGGTTCGCCACCCGTGACGGTCACGTGTCTGGTTTTATAAACAGAAATACTTTTCATAATATCGGTAAATGTTATCTCAGTGCCTTTATGAAAAGCATACTCAGTATCGCAATAAACACAGCGCAGCGGACAACCAGTTAATCGGATGAAGATGGTTGGGAGTCCTGTGCGACTGGTTTCCCCCTGAATAGAAAAAAATATTTCGTTTACCTTCAAGGATAAACTTTCATTTAGATTTGCATTTTTGCTTGAAGAAGTCATCTTGAAAGAGGCGTTTCAGTTAATCACTGAACCATGTCAGAGACTGTGTTGATTAAGTATTAATACTTAGGAGCCATTAATATTTTTTAAACGGTCTTCAGCCAGGCGTGACGCAGTTGTTCCGGGGAAACGTTGTCTTAAATCTATATACCAGAGTTTCGCAGTGTCAATATTGCCCAGCTCCTGATAGCTATAACCGATCTTCAATAGTCCATGCGGAACTTTCTGGCTATCAGGGTAATTAGAAACCAGTTTGTTATATTCTCTAATCGCATTTTCATATTGTCGCTTTACATACAATGCCTCGGCCATCCAGTACTGGGCATTATCTGAATACTGATCATCCGGATATGATTTAATGAATTTAGAGAATGCCTTAACAGCCTGATCATATCGCGATGATTTAAGTAATTTAAATGCTTGTTGATATTCCGCTTGTATTTGTACTGGATCTATTTTTGCCAGTGTTTCCGCACCGACATTCTGATCCGTTTGTGATTCAATTGGCGACCCGGTTTGCTCTAGGGTAAGTGCTATCGCATCAGCCTGGATTTTCGGCACAGTGATAGTTTCGGTTTTTTCTGATGTCCCCGGTAGCGGTTTATTTTCGATAGATCCAGTGGTCATCATCGTTATTGATTGACCTTCAACGGATCGATTTTCCATTAGTTGTAGTCGACGATCAGTATCGGCGTACAGATTACGTTGTCTATTTTTAATTTGCTCAAGCACGTGATTATTCACTTCGATTTTGCCACGAATTTTGGCAACTTCCTGCTGCAATGATTCCATTTGTTGCAATATATCCAGGAGGCCGTTGCTTTGTAGCAAACGTTCTATATTTGCCAAACGTTGTTCTGTCTCCGGGGACATCGGTATTGTAACTGGTGCGGATTTTTTCTCGGCGAATATATCAGGAGAAAGCAGTAGCCCACCAAGCAGGACACTGTGCGTTAAAAACAGGCGTGACGATTTTTTGCATAACACAACAATAATTCTCAATGAATAATTTCTACTCGTCTATTTTGACTCCATGAATTTTCATCATGACCGTTTATAGCAGGCCTCTCTTCACCGTAACTTATTGTGCGAATTTGACTTGGTGATGCTCCCAGGATCGTCATCTGACGTTTTACAGTTTGCGCACGTTTTTCACCCAGAGCCAGGTTGTATTCACGGGATCCTCGTTCATCAGCATGTCCTTCCAATGTAATATTTTTATTTGGGTTTGCCACCAGATGTCCAGCATGCGCCTCAACAGTCGCACGATCTTCAAATTTAATATCGCTGCTGTCATATTCGAAATAAATGTTTCTGGCTGAGAGGAGACTTCGTGGATCATCCAGCGAACTAATACCTGAAAGTTCATCGCCTTCAGAGGGGAAGGTACGGGCATTTTCTGTCTCGTCCAGATTAGTTCCCTGATCTTCTACAGCAACGGCATCATCAGCTTTTTGCGGAGTGGATCCACAGGCAAAAAGAAGTGTCGCAAAAAGTAAAATCGCTATTAATTTATTATTCATCATTTTCCCCTATAACAACCCGCCGAAATCGTGGATAGCATAACACAAACCTGTAATTCTCTTACATAATCATCAGTGAGATTAACGTTTTGATAAAAATGGTCCCCATGCAGGTTCTCTGACTTCGCCGTCTTGAAACGCCAGCTGTTGATGAATTTGTCCATCTGCAGAAACAGCCGCAAGGACAGTGCCGTGAGCATTTGAGGTCGCGTAAATAATCATATGATCATTGGGTGCAAAGCTGGGGGATTCATCCAGTCTAGCCTCCGTCAGTATGTCAAAGAATCCGTTGCGTAAATCAAGAATAGCAATACGATAAATACCATTTTCGCCTGTTACCATTGTCAAAAAAACACCATCGGATGAGTATTGTGGTCGCGCATTGTAGGTACCTTCAAAGGTTAGTCGTTTTGGTTTGCCATCACCTTCTATCGCAACTTCATAAATTTGCGGGCTTCCTCCCCGATCTGAGGTGAATGCCAGTTTTTTGCCATCGTCAGACCAGCTTGGTTCTGTGTCGATAGCCTTATTTCTAGTGATTCGTTTCAGGGTTCCTGAGCTGAGATGCATCACGTAAATTTCAGTATTTCCATCTTTGGATAAAGTCATTGCTAAATCAAGACCATCCGGGGACCATGCTGGTGCGCTATTGATACCCTTATATGCTGCAACTTTGTCACGTTTTCCGGTTTTTATATCTTGTATAAAAATAGCAGAATTTTTGTCTTCAAAAGAAACGTAAGCCAGACGCTTACCATCTGGCGACCAACTGGGCGACAGTAACGGTTGGGGTGATTCAAGCAAGACTTGAGGGTTATATCCATCAGCATCAGCAATCTGTAAGGAATAATTCTTTTTTCCGTCGCCTTTTTCATTAACTGTAATGTATGCAATGCGAGTGGCGAATGCGCCGCGTACACCAATCAGTTTTTCATAAATAATATCGCTGAGTTCGTGCGCTGTTGTTCTTAGTTGACTCTTGGTTGAGGGTAGTTTGAAACCGGCAATCTGTTTTTCTTTATAGACATCTATCAAGCGAAACTCGACTTCGTAGTCCTCTGTGCTGGTTTCTATCAGTCGACCGATCACAAGGTTTTCCATGCCCAACAAACGCCAGTCTTTAAAATTTATATCCTGAAATTTACTTGGGTGTTGTGGCAGATCTGCATAATCCACGGCCTTAAATCGCGCACTGCGCTCAAGATCGCCGGTGATGATTTCCGCGAGATCGATAGGTGCTGTAGCCGCCTGTGACCAACCAAAGGGAACAATGGCGACAGGAATAGGATTCTCTATGCCTTGTTCGATAGTAATATCAATCGCGGCGGCATTATTCATAAAAAATAATGCACATGTAGTAATCAATACAGTATAAAAATTTTTAATAGTCATTCCAGTCATTGGTGAGATGTTAATTTGTTGGTTCGAAGAGTATGTTATTTTCTCGCAAATTCAGTCTATCAAATGTCGCCACATCGTCGGGAACGGGCAGCGGCGAGGCTTTCTCGGTGGCATTAACAGCGCGTCGATCAAAAATCTCGTTACCGCTGGATTCGGCAATACTGACATTAACCACTTCTCCTCCTGGATTCAGTCGAACACGTAGTACACATGCGATGCCCTGGGGTAACCCAACCTTGTTAAATTTACTTTCTATACTACGTTTAATATTGCTTGCGATGTTATTGATCAGTGCTCGATCCTTTCGCGCTAATTCAGCAGCTTCCTCTGCTGCTAATTCAGCGGCAAGTTCTTCCTCAAGTTTTTTCTTCTTCGCAGCTTCGGCCTCTTGACGTCGTTTTTCTTCCGCAGCCTTGAGCTTTTTCGCTTTTTCTTCCGCCTCTTTTATCTTTTTTTCTTCGAGTTCTCGTTGTTTTCTAAGCTCCGTTTTTTCTTTTTCCAGAGTTGCCAGCTTATCTTGCTCTTGTTCTTTTTTCTTTTTGGTTTCGGCCAATCTTTTTTCCTCGAGTTCTCGTTGTTTTCCAAGTTCTGTTTTTTCTTTTTCCAGAGTCGCCAGCCTATCTTGTTCTACTTTGCGTCGTTTCTGTTCTTGTTCTTTTTTCTTTTTGGTTTCGGCCAGTTTTTTCTCTTCGGCCAGACGAATATTCTTCAGTTTTGTTGCCTTTTTTTCGAGATCATTAAGACGTTTTTTTTCTTTTTGGTGTTTTTCATCTTCGACTTTTTTAATTCGTGCCAGTTCGAGATCAATCTGTTTTTTATCAACTACAACAGCTTCAACAAAGTTTACATCTTTCCTTGGTTTAATTTCCGGTTTAGATGTAAAGTCAAAACTGACTATTAATAAAGTGCCAAGAGCGACATGCAGTATTAAAGATAGCGTGCAGGAACCGAATTTTGTGAACCAACCCAATTTCATTTGACATTAATTTTCGGGTGGTTCAGTGATCATCCCGACACTGGGGACGCCGACACTTTGCAACAAAGACATTAATCCAACAATACGTCCATAAGGGACATTCGTATCGCCGCCAACGAGTACTGGTGTATCGGGTTTATATTTTAAAATGGCATTTACACGTGTTGCCAACTCTTTAGTTGTAACCGGTTGGTCCTGATCTTCGCCGAAGTCTATAAAAAATTTGCCTGTTACATCAACCCTTATAATTACAGGTTCTTTATTTTGATCCATCTCCAATGGCTTGGAGGGAACTTGAGGCAAGTCAATTTTTACTCCCTGACTGAGCAATGGTGCAGTAATCATAAAAATGACCAGCAGTACCAGCATTACATCAATGTAAGGCACGACATTAATATCGGCCATCGGACGTTTACGTATTCGGGATCTCATAATTAACAAGCAACTTTAACTATGCGCATAACGATGCAGAATGGAAGAAAACTCATCCGTGAATATGTCGTAACGGTTAATTAATCTTTCAACATCATTTGAATAACGGTTGTAGGCAATGACAGCAGGTATCGCGGCAAATAAACCCATGGCAGTGGCGATCAATGCTTCCGCAATACCCGGCGCAACTAAAGAGATAGAGGCCTGTTGCACATTACCCAAAGCACGAAAGCTATTCATAATCCCCCAGACTGTGCCGAATAAACCAATATAGGGGGTGGTTGAACCCACTGTTGCCAGAAAAGAAAGATTGGTTTCAAGGGTGTCAATTTCTTTATTCAGGGCAATGCGCATAGAGCGCTGTGCGCCCTCGATAACGGCATCTGCCGGAGTATTTTCCTGTTTGTGTAAACGTTTGAACTCATTGAATCCGGCTTCAAATATCTTTTCCATGCCGGTTGACAGGTTTTTACTGTTGGAGATTCGATTATAAAGTGGAGAGAGATCTTCAAATGACCAAAACTGACCTTCAAATATATCAGCTTGTTTTTTCGCTTCGTTGAGCACAACCCGTTTATTGAAGATCATTGTCCATGAAACAAATGAAGTGATAACCAACGACAACATTACCAGTTGCACCAGCAAACTTGCGTTAAGTATTAAATACAGAAAACCTAGATCAGTACCAGCAGACATTACTTCAGCTCCGACAAAATAGTTTCAGGGATAGGTTTGGGTTTCAGTGTGTTACTGTCAATGCAGACAATTTTAATTTTTGCATTGCATATCATTTTTTCTGCTTGATTGAAAACGAGTTGCTCAAAAACAAAGCTGACTTTTCGCGGTTCGATAATACGTGTCTTGATATTAAGCAAATCGTTGAATAAAGCAGGTCTGTTATAATCAATATTCACTTTACGCACGGCGAATAAAATTTCTTTTTCTTCGGCCAGCATGTCTTGATCGAAACCGACATGGCGCAACCATTCGGTGCGAGCACGTTCCATAAAGTTAAGGTAGTTACTGTGATAGACCATACCACCGGCGTCTGTATCTTCATAATAGACACGTATTTGCAGATTGAACTCATTGGTTGTATTACTTTTCATCGAATAAATCCATACCTGATTCGAGCACTTTTGGTGTATCCAGGCCAAAATGGAGATAAGCGGTTTTTGTTGCGGTACGTCCTCTGGAGGTTCGCATCATAAAGCCCTGCTGGATTAAGAACGGTTCAAGTACGTCTTCGATAGTATCACGTTCTTCCCCGATAGCCGCAGCAAGACTCCCGACACCGACAGGGCCGCCGTCGAATTTCTGAATAATGGCCAGCAATAACTTACGATCCATCACATCAAAACCCTGGATATCGACATTCAGCATATCCAATGCCTTGTTAGCCAGTATTTCCGTGATTTTCCCATCGGCTTTGACTTCAACGTAATCGCGTACACGTCTTAGTAATCGGTTAGCAATACGCGGTGTGCCTCGTGAACGTATTGCAATTTTTTTCGCACCTGCTTCGTCTATGGGCACTTTGAGAATTTTGGCGGAACGTTTAATAATACTGGATAGCTCATCAGTGCTATAGAATTCCAGCCGTTGGACAATGCCGAAACGATCTCTGAGGGGAGAGGTTAATAAACCTGCGCGAGTTGTTGCGCCGACCAATGTAAAAGGCGGCACATCCAGTTTGATTGTGCGGGCGGCTGGTCCTTCGCCGATCATGATATCGATTTGGTAATCTTCCATGGCCGGATACAGCACCTCTTCGACCACCGGGCTTAAGCGGTGAATTTCATCAATGAATAAAGTATCGTGGGGTTCAAGATTGGTCAGTAATGCTGCCAGATCCCCCTGACGCTCCAGTACAGGGCCAGAGGTTTGTCGCATATTAACGCCCATTTCATTGGCAATGATATGTGCCAATGTGGTTTTGCCCAGGCCGGGTGGACCAAAGATTAAGACGTGATCCAGAGATTCCCGCCGCTTTCGGGCTGCACCAATGAAAATCTCCATTTGTTCATGCACTGATTGTTGGCCGAGGTAGTCTGTAAGCCGTTTGGGGCGTAGAGCATTATCTGCTGCAACATCTTCAGCATCGCTGGTGGGTGCGATATTTGGGTTAGGTTCGGCGGTCATGTAAATATTAATACATCAATACATCCGGGTGATATTTTCCCTGTTAATGCTCCGATATGCCAATTGGGTAATTTATTTACAAGGCTGGACATCACCTGTTCGGCTTATGAGAAACTATGCCAGTTATATTCCCTACTGTCATTCTGGCGCAAGCCGGAATCTGCTTACGCGGCATTGAACGACCAGGCAAACCAGCGGCGAAGCCGTCCGTGTTGCGTGCCTTGTTAAGCCTAAAACCTAACATAAGCCACATATACTTTATTTGTGTCATCAGCCACAGCGTTTTTGTCCAGGAACACTATTCGTGATTTTTCTTCCTTCATGTTCTTAACGAAATGGGAGGTGGCATCACGTATCTCTGACATGTCAAGAAATACCATGAACTTCAGGTACTCTGTCGGTGAGATTGATGATTTTGTTTTTCCGTGTATAAGTGCCTTAATATCTTTAGCAATGCCATCTTTCTGTGCGGAGCCATAAACTCTTCCGCCATTTATTGGAATGTTGCACTTAACTTCAGCAATTAGCTTCACCGGCTCAGATACTTCAATGTCGTACCCGTTTGCACTTGGTTTAGTCTCCTGGATTTGGGCAATCATTTGTTGCCTGGCAGACTCATCCAAGGATAGATGCTTTGCTACCCATTTTGCGAAAGCAAGGGTAACCCTCAGGGTAAGTATATTGTTGATATCGCTCAGGATCGATTTGAGCTGGAGAAATCCGCCCAGATCCATACGAGCGTAGTAATCTAATTGAGGCAACTCGAACTCTCTCTTAAGAAAATTATTCAAGCTCTCGCGCAATTGATTTTCGCGCCTATAATTCTCACTCATTATCGATTTTTCTCCGTGCTTATAGGAATCCCGGTGATTCTGGCTTCCATATCTTCATCTTCCTGCGACATTTACCATATTCCGTAGATCGTATACACCTGCATGAAAATATTCTTTAATTTAAACCGAGTGACATTATCAAAATAATCAAAGCGACAATAGTAAACGATCACGGGGTGATATTGCCTGAATGCCTCCGCATAAAAATCAAAACATGACCAGTGATCAGCTGCGCTTAGTGCGTGCCTGGAGCTGTCTGTGCTGCCAGATCAGACGTTTATTTTGTTACTGAAGCCTTGAGCGCTTCACGAATGATTGCTTCGCTATTCATTTCTTCGGTAGCCACGGTGTGGACAAGACGACTGGCTTCTTGCGGTTTATATCCCAATGCGACCAGTGCACTGACGGCATCGTCAGACTGATTTGCAGGTCGATTGGGTGTATCGCTTGATGTGCCGCCAGGCGTAGATGTTGCATCCCAATCCTGCAAGCGATCACGCATCTCGATAATGAGTCTTTCCGCCGTTTTTTTGCCGACACCCGGCAGTCTGACCAGACTGTCAGTATCACCGTCACGAACACATTGTGCAAATAGATCAGCTTCCATTCCGGAAAGTATGGTCAGTGCCATCTTCGCGCCGACACCATTGACCTTGATTAAAACCCGGAACAAGGTGCGTTCTTCAAGTGAGGCAAAGCCAAACAACAGATGCGCATCATCCCGGATGGCCAGATGTGTCAATAAAGTAACTTCCACACCGGTTTCCGGCAGTTTATAAAAAGTCGTCATCGGTGCTTCAATTTCATAAGCAATACCTTGTACATCGACCATTAAATACGGTGGTTGCTTGTGGATTAATATGCCTTGAATTCGACCGATCATTTTACATTCATTGTGATATTTTACGTGTTATGTTGTTGCCTGACACCCTGGATGCGCATCAAAGTGTTTCTGGAATGACCATGGCACAGAGCGATCGCTAAAGCATCTGCTGCATCTTCCTGCAGATCTTCTCGCAGGCAAAGCAGAATTTTTATCATATGTTGTACCTGTTCTTTTTTTGCATGACCTTTGCCGACGGTCGCTTGTTTCACTTGATTGGCGGTGTATTCAAAAACTTCCAGATGTCTTGTAGCACAGACGGCTATAGCAACGCCCCGAGCCTGGCCGAGCTTTAATGCTGAGTCTGCATTCTTGTGCATGAATATTTTTTCAATAGCGACTTCTTCGGGACCATAGGCCGTAATGGCTTCATCAATCTCTGTGAATATTTGGAGTAACCTGTCAGCCAGGGTTTCACCTTTAATCCGGATGCAGCCATTAACCACATGTTTAGCATGATTTCCCTCAATATCAATTACTCCGAATCCTGTGAAACGAGAGCCAGGATCTATACCTAAAATCCGGGTCATTTACTCTAATTGCGCCATGACATCATCAGGGATATCCGCATTCGAATAAACTTGTTGCACGTCATCCAGTTCTTCCAGTAGATTAAGCAGGTTTAACATCGTCTGTGCATTTTTAAGATTTAATGTTGCAGAGTTTGAAGCACGCATGATCACTTCCGCATTTTCCGGTTCAAGTCCGGCGGCGACCAATGCTTCTTTTACGTCCATAAAGTTATCGGGTTCAGTGAGCACATCAATTGAGCTGTCGTCATTGCTGATGACATCTTCTGCGCCATTTTCCAGTGCGGCTTCCATAATGGCATCTTCATCACTACCTGTGGGGTAGGATATTAAACCAGTTTTGGAAAACAGATACGCAACAGAGCCATCGGTACCTAAATTACCGCTGTATTTTGAAAAAGCATGGCGGATTTCAGCAACGGTACGGTTTTTGTTGTCAGTCATGGTATCGACAAGCACGGCGACACCGCCAGGCCCATACCCTTCGTAGCGAATTTCTTCAACATCATCACCTTCAATATTACCGGAGCCACGATTGACTGCCTTCTCAATCGTGTCTTTCGGCAGACTTTGTGATTTGGCGTTATCAATTGCCGTACGTAGTCTGGGATTGGCATTCGGATCACCGCCACCCAATTTTGCGGCGATAGTGATTTCGCGGATTAGTCTGGTGAAAATCTTACCGCGTTTAGCGTCCTGTCTGCCTTTGCGGTGTTGGATATTTGCCCACTTGCTATGCCCTGCCATAAATTTTTTCCATGGTTTTCACGGGTGTGAATTTGATAAAGGATTTAAACATTTGCAACTGCTTTCGTCTGCAAACACAATTAATCGTTGTCGCCGACATCAAGTAACAAGTCTACCAGAGGTCTGTTAACGTAATAGTTGTTGCGACCGGTTTTCATTTCTTCGACAAAACCCCGTTCTGCCAGTTGTTTCAGATAGGATCTCGCTGTCTGGCGGCTCTTTTTCAATTCGCGATCAAGATATTCAATGCGTGTGCAGGGATGGCGAAACAGATTGTTAAGCAAATCCTGAGAATAAATCTTCGGCAACTCCGAACGAAGTCGGTGTTTGGTGGTGGCCATCTCTTTGCGGATCTTGCTAACCAGGTGCAAGGTGGAAGTCGCCGTTCTAGCCACGGCGTTGAGCATATATATGATCCATTCTTCCCATGCCCCATCGTTACGGACGGCTTGTAACAGGCGATAGTAATCATGTTTGGTGTGGTTTATGGCGCGGCTTAGGTAGAGTATAGGCGCATTCAATAAGCCGGCATGGGTGAGATACAACACATTCAGGATACGACCGATGCGACCATTGCCGTCATGAAATGGATGGATGCTCTCAAACTGATGATGGATGAGGGCCATTTTGACCAGCCGGTCAAGCCCGTCGGAGTCGTTATTGATGAAAATTTCCAGGTCGCGCATGTAGCCGATTATATCCTGTTGATTTTGCGGCGGTGAATAGATGTCTTCCCCCGTTTGTTCATTGCGCAAAACAGTGCCGGAGATCTGTCGATAACCGTCGTTGCGCTGTTTGAGCATGCGATACATATCAATTATCATGTTTTCACTGATGAACTTATTGGTGCGCCAGGTATCGTAACCCAGTCGCAAGGTGTCAAGGTAGCGTGCCACTTCTTTGGCTTCCACTGATCCGGTGTCGTCAAAACCAACCCTGAAGACCTCATCTTGTGTCGTCACAATATTTTCAATTTCGGAACTGGCCAGCGCTTCCTGCAAGAACAATGTGTTGATCAGAATGCCTTGATTAGGCAAACCGGTGGCCGCCCCCTTCAATTCGCCCAAGGCTCTATGCGCTGGAACCAGAGATTTGAGAATCGCCTCCGTGTCAAGGCGGATATTCGGCGGCATAGGTGGTAGTTTTGCTTCGACAGACATCAGGATATTCGGTTTCTTTGATAAAAAAGTCTATATTTTCTATAGATATTTTCCGAAAAGTTTTTTAACCACGATTTTAAGTATCCGTATTGAGGATGAAAAAGATACATATAAAAAACGACGAAATTTGTACATGATTATGTAAATACATATAAAAAACGACGAAATTTGTACATGATTATGTAAATACATATAAAAAACGACGAAATTTATACATGATTATGTAAATACATATAAAAAACGACGAAATTTATACATGATTATATAAATACATATAAAAAACGACGAAATTTATACATGATTATATAAATACATATAAAAAAGTCTATTTTTCTATATATATATTTTCTGAAAAATCCTCTTTATGAACATCTTTCGTGATTCAAATGTCCATATTGAGGACGAAAAAATATTTTAAACTATGCATCACCACTTAAAAGCGGTTGCTGATTCTGTGCCTTGGCAAAATCCAATAAACGTTGGATAGGTAATTTGGCACGTCTGCCGAGTTCGGGAACAATGTGGATTTCTCCGCTGCCAGTTTCCAGGCACTGTACTAATTTTCCCAGACTGTTCATCGCCATCCAGGGGCAGTGGGCGCAACTAACACATGTCGCGCCTTTGCCGCTGGTGGGAGCCTCGATAAATATTTTATCGGGGGCGGCTTCCTGCATTTTGTGGAAAATGCCTTTATCAGTGGCGACGATAAATTCTTTCGCATCCAGCTCAACAGCGGCTTTAATAATACCGGTGGTTGACGTGACGATATCGGCAAGTTCGATGACAGAGGCGGGCGATTCTGGATGCGCTAATACTTTGGCATCGGGACGTTGCTTCATTAACTCCGCGAGCTCGACGGCTTTAAATTCTTCGTGAACAATGCAAGCGCCTCGCCATAACAACATATCTGCGCCGGTTTTTTCCTGAATGTATTGGCCGAGGTATTTGTCTGGAGCCCAGATGATTTTTTCACCTTTTGCGTGCAGGTGATTGATGATATCCAGTGCACTGCCTGAAGTGACCACCCAATCGGAACGTGCTTTGACGGCGGCGCTGGTATTGGCGTAAACGATGACGGTTCGATTCGGATGTTGATCACAAAATTCACTGAATTCTTCAACCGGACAACCCAGGTCCAATGAACAGTTAGCATTGATGTCCGGCATCAAGATACGTTTTTCGGGATTTAATATTTTGGCGGTTTCACCCATGAATTTAACGCCGCATACAACGAGAGTGTCTGCCTCGGATTCATTGCCGAAACGTGCCATATCGAGTGAATCAGATACGTAACCGACGGTGGCATCCGCCATGCGTTGTAGATCAGGATCGGTGTAATAATGCGCGACCATGACAGCGTTTTGTTCCTTCAGTAATTGTTTGATGCGTGACTTGAGTTCATCACATTCTGCATCGCTATATTCTTCAGCGATTATTGCGGGAATATCTTCGTGTTTAACGGTGCAAATTTCTGCTGGAGAGGTGTTTGTGGTCATTACTTATTTGTTTGCGCTTACGCAGAGTTTGGTCAAGGCCCTTTTTGCCCCGCAGGCTTTGCTGGTTTGATACCTAAATCGCGTAATTGTTTTACTGAGGCGGCTGTTGGCGCGTCGGTCAATGGGCAACTTGCGGTTTGTGTTTTTGGAAATGCGATCACGTCACGAATTGAAGTTGCACCAACTATTAACATGACTAAACGATCCAGACCAAGGGCCATACCGCCGTGAGGAGGACAACCATAATCCAACGCATTAATTAGAAAGCCAAATTTATCTTCGGCCTCCTCGGCATCGATCCCTAATAGTTTTAACACCGCTCTTTGCATGTCAGGTTTGTGGATACGAATCGATCCACCGCCGATTTCAATTCCATTCAGGACCAGATCGTAGGCTCGTGACAGTACATTTCTCGGGTTAGCTTCAAGTTCGTTGATGTCTGTTACACAAGGTGCGGTAAACGGATGATGCAATGCATCCCAGCTTTCCTCATCTTCGTTGTAATCGAACATCGGGAAGTCAATGATCCAAACAGGTTGCCATTCACTTTCATGCAGCTTTCTGTCTTGTGCCAGTTTGTTACGTAGCGCGCCGAGTGAATCGTTTACCACCCTGGTTTTATCAGCGCCGAAAAAAATAAGATCGCCATTTTCCGCCTGTGTGCGTTGCATAATCTTGGCGACGACATTATCTGGTAGGAATTTTAATATGGGCGATTGCAAGCCTTTCATGCCTGTAGCCATGTCGTTGACTTTAATGTAGGCAAGACCCCTGGCACCGTAATTTGCGACGAAGTCTGTATAACTCTCAATATCTTTACGTGAGAGATCGCCGCCTGCGGGTAATCTCAATGCCGCGACACGGCCATTCTCCATTTTCGCCGGGCCGGAGAAGACCTTGAATTCAACTTCAGCCATGACATCAGAAACATCGACCAGTTCTAGTGGGTTACGTAAGTCAGGACGATCACTACCGAAACGATGCATGGCTTCGGCATACGTAATGCACGGGATTGGTGAAGGTAGATCGATATCGAGTGTATCTTTGAACAAAGAGATCATCATTTTCTCCATGATGGCCATGATGTCTTCTTTATCCATGAAAGAAGTCTCGATATCAAGCTGGGTAAATTCCGGTTGTCTGTCTGCGCGTAAATCTTCGTCACGGAAGCAACGCACGACTTGATAATAGCGATCCATGCCAGATATCATCAGCAATTGTTTAAACAGTTGTGGAGATTGTGGCAGAGCAAAAAAATTGCCGGGATGCGTACGACTCGGAACCAGATAGTCTCTCGCACCTTCTGGAGTTGCACGTGTCAACATTGGTGTTTCGATCTCCAGAAAGTCGTTACTTTCGAGGAAACAACGCATGGCTTTGGTAATCACTGCGCGGAGTTTCATGTTTCTTTGCATTTCATCTCTGCGCAAATCAACGTAACGATATTTCAGTTTCACTTCATCATGAACGTTGTCATCGTCCAGTTGAAAAGGTGGTGTCTTGGCGGAATTTAGAATTTCCATTTCGTAACCCAGCACTTCGATCTTGCCGGTAGGCAAGTCCGGGTTAGCGGTTCCTTCAGGACGTTTGCGGACTTTGCCCGTGATCTTTAAGACGTATTCATTACGCACGGTGTCGGCAATGGCAAATGATTCTGCACGATCTGGATCGAATACAATCTGTGCCACGCCTTCACGATCACGCAGATCGATGAAGATCACACCACCATGATCTCGACGACGACGTACCCAACCGCACAAGGTGATTTTTTGATCGAGTAAATCTGTACTTAATTGACCACAATAATGACTACGCATACCGACAATTTTCCTAATGTCTATTTACTGAATTACTTCTAAATCAAAGGCTCGTACACAAGGCAGGGCATATTACGGTTTTTAGTCTGCTTTTGTAAATAAATTCAGTGAATTGGAATTTTCGGCGGAAAAGAAAAGCAGGGCGACTCTATCAAGCATTTGATTAGCAGTATAATAACAAGGACAGCGCGATCAATTGCGACCAAATCCGCAATCCCACGATTAGGTATTTGTGTGATAGATGTAATTTACTCGGTATGTTGGTTCAGTCAGATTTTTTGGCGTAATTTATTTTTTTTTGCTGTTACTCTTCCGTTTCATACCTTGTCGCTTGATTTACCAGTGTCTTCGGTATCACTTGCTTTTGCTTCAGTCGCAGATGCCTTTGTTTCGGATTCGGCAGACTTGTCACCATCTTTATTTTCTTTTTTATTTTCACTTTTTTCGGCTTTATTGTCTTTGTCCACGTTCTCTTTTTTTGCGGGCTTTTTGTCCTTAAAATCAGTTTCATACCAGCCGGTCCCGGTTAACTTGAAGGCGGCAGCGGAAACAAGCTTACGCAGAGTGTCCTGGTTACATTCAGGGCATCGTGTTTGTGGTGCGTCACCAATTTTATGGATTACCTCCATTTTGTGTTCGCAGTTATTGCATTGGTATTCGTAAATTGGCACAAAAGATCCTCATAAATTTCTTAATAGTTGAACGGGGAAAATAGGGTGCAGTGTCGATAAAATCAAGTCCTAAAATGGAAATATATATGTCCATATATGCCGTATATTAATTTTGTGGTGAATTGTGAAAAATACTCAGACTGAGTTGCCATCTGTGGAATCTTCGGTATCATCGCCGCCTTGTCCAGGTTCATTAGGTTCTGATTCAAGGCGCAGCTTCAAAATGGGTCGTTAGCTCAGTTGGTAGAGCACCGCACTTTTAATGCGATGGTCGCGCGTTCGAATCGCGCACGACCCACCACTATTTTCCCCATGAGTCTTTATTCTTCAGAAAATTATCCTGCGAATCGCCGTTGTTTTATGCCCATGCAGCCGAATTGATCACCAGGAAAATGTTGAAAAATACATTGATAATCTTACTACTGCTGTATCATGGTTTCCATTGATTCAGTGTTTCCCCTGCTATCCAGCCAGCTGATACGGAGAGTATCTCCTTTTTTTGCATCTGAAAAGGCAAATGATAAGTATGGGTTTTTCGATACGGCGCGACTCCAATCACAGGTCATGATTATTTTATCGTTATGATATATGTTGACTGTCTCGATAAAAAAAGCCGGGATCATCTTGCCAGTTTCAGGATCACGGTTATTACCCGTGTCCATGGGATGTTTCAGAATCGCCTGTACTGTTGTCAGATCACCTTTTATTGATGTTCTTATCCTTATTCCGGTCGCCACTAGCCGCAACCTCCTTCCACCACTTCCACGAATTTTTTTGCACTAAATAGTTTGCCGTCTGATTTAACAATCGCAGTGATGTTTGAAGGTTCTCCTACCTTAATTCTTGTCGCGATAAAACCGGCACATGCTGGCGTCAGATTAAAATTTGCAATCATGGGGTTCGGGTTTTTTTCAACCATGATGGTAATTGATTCAACATTGGGCAGGTCGGTTTTAATCTTGAGAGGAACCACTGAACCATTCTCAATCAGGTCATGTACGCCGATGGTAATGGCATTACTAGGAGTTATTTTCAGTCCTGGAAAAAATGCATCCAATGCGTCTTTTTCTGTTTCTGCAGAAAATGCATCAATGCTCCATTCAGCGAAAGTAAGCACTGGTTTCAATAAACTACCTGCTCCGGCAAGCATGATCGCCGCACTGGATAACAGTGAAGAGATAAAATTTCTGCGTGTGATTATCATTGGTTACCTGGCGGTCTTTTTTTCATTCTAGATTTGGAGATTTTCTTCCAGTTTTAGTTCGTATTCCAATTGGCTTATACGCGCAGCAATGATTTCCTTCTGGTAATAATCAAGTTGGCCCTGGCGTTTCGTATGCATTAAGTGGTTAATGGCCAGTTTGGTGTTGCCAGTCAGGTAAAAATATTCCGCCTTGGCTATCGCTGAATTCGCCCCTGATCCACTTTGTGCCTCTGCTTGTGAGAGCAATTCATAAAAGGCTGGCCCCGGCTCTTGTTGACGCCGATAGTCATACAACAAGTCACGTGCTTGTTTCGGCTGACGTGCGTCCAGCAAGGTTTTGGCGTAGGCTAGTACCATAGGTCTGTAATCAGGATAAAGTTGTCGGGCTCTGCGATAAATACCGAAGGCCGCTTCGTAATTTCTTTGTTCTGATTCGATATTTGCTGCGGCAAGCATATAAGCGATGTTGTCGCTGTCATTTTCCAACAAGAGGCGCAGTTGTTCGTGTGCCAGGTTATAGGCCCCGGAGTGGGTCAATGCCAGGACATAGCCGTAGCGAATCGAACTCTTATTGTGTGCGTGTGTTTTGTTTAAACGGTCTTCGAATACAGCGACAGCCTCTTTTTTATTTTTATAGCTGAGAACTTCAATCTTGGTGCGAACCAGTTCATAGCTGGCGGTATTTGTATGGCCGACGGGTTTATATCTTGAGGCTCTGGCTTTTGATTCGGCGATACGCGAGGTTGTCAGTGGATGGGTTCTTAGAAACTCCGGCGTATTGCCCGAATAATATTCTGATTTTTCTTGAAGACGTTCAAAAAAATCCGGCATACCTTGCGGATCGTAACCGGATCGCGCAAGCAATTGTATACCGACACTATCCGCTTCTTCTTCATTTGCACGGGTAAAATTAATTGAGGCTTGAGCACTGGCACCCGTCACAATACTTGAAGCTACTGCGCCAGCTTCAGGATTTGTGACACCGATTAATATTGCTCCGAGTAATCCTGCCATCCCTGGCAGGTTCAGTTGTCCGGCCCTTTCAAATTGTCTGGCCATATGTCTTTGTGTGATGTGAGCGATTTCATGAGCCATAACCGCTGCCAGTTCGCTTTCATTTCGTGAGTTCAGAATGGTGCCGCTGTTAATGCCGATAATGCCACCCGGCGCGGCAAAAGCATTGATACGTGGGTCATCGACGACAAAAAATGTAAATGATAGGGTATTGTTGTCACTATTAGCAGCTAGTTGGTAGCCGATCGATTCAATATAACCTTCCACTTCGGGGTCGTTGATAATAGAAGCGAATTGTCTAGCCCTGCGCATGAAAGCCTTGCCAAGGCGACGCTCGAATTCAGGAGAGAGTACACTGCCTGACGAATCACCGATATCGGGCAAATCCACAGAGTCGGTAGCCTGTACCATATTACTGCTTACCAGTAATAGTATAAGGATGTAGCAATTAAGTTTCATAATAGATGTAGAGAGTGTTTTTTTCTTTAAAATGCTGCAAAATTAAATAAGTCCGGTTTTCCCCAGACAGGTTCTACCTAGCATGATGCCGATATTCAAGTATAAGTTTGTCTTTATAACCTATCAAAAGAATAATAGACGAATATTTTAGTATGGTAATTGAAGATCAGGAGTGAATAGTCAAATGAATCGGAGGAAAAAGAATCAGCGGATGAATGCCTTTTATGCACAATCGGGCGGTGTTACCGCTGTAATTAATGCCACGGCCTGCGGTGTGATCGAAACCGCACGAAGTCATACAGATAAAATTGCCAATATATACGCGGGAAGAAATGGCATTATTGGTGCGCTGACTGAGGATCTCATTGACACAGGAAAGGAATCTGAAGCTGCGATTGCAGCACTACGTCATACGCCTTCTGGTGTCTTTGGTTCCTGCCGCTACAAATTGAAGGGACTGGATGAAAACAAGGCGGAGTATGAACGTCTGATTGAAGTCTTCAAGGCACATGATATCAGTTATTTTTTTTATAATGGTGGTGGTGATTCTGCCGATACCTGTCATAAAATTTCTCAACTCTCGGAAAAGATGGGTTACCCGATACAGGCGATACATGTACCGAAAACGGTCGATAATGATTTGCCGATTACGGACAACTGTCCGGGATTTGGTTCAGTGGCAAAATATATCGCTATCTCAACACGTGAAGCCTCCTATGATGTTTTGTCGATGGCCGAGACTTCAACCAAGGTTTTCGTTATTGAGGTGATGGGTCGACACGCCGGATGGATTGCGGCAGCCGGAGGACTTGCGAAAGATAAAGACGATGACATTCCTATCGTTATCTTATTTCCCGAGGTCGATTTTGATCAAGATTCATTTCTGGCGAAAGTGAAAGTCAACGTAGAGAGTTATGGTTACTGTACGGTGGTTGTTTCCGAAGGCGCAAAATGGCCGGATGGAAAATTTTTGGCAGAACAAGGCACTAGAGATTCGTTCGGACATGCGCAATTAGGTGGTGTGGCACCAGTAGTTGCCAACATGATTAAAGATGCACACGGTTATAAATATCACTGGGCAGTGGCGGACTATCTGCAGCGTGCGGCCAGGCATATTGCTTCCAGGACAGACGTTGAACAGGCCTATGCCTTGGGTAAGGCGGCCGTGGAAATGGCACTTGCCGGTGAAAATGCAATTATGCCTACCATCGTTCGCACCTCAGATGACCCCTATACCTGGGAGATAGGTAGGGCAAATTTGTCTGATATCGCCAATGTCGAAAAAATGATGCCGACTGACTTTATCAGTGAAGATGGTTTTGGAATTACGTTGGCATGTCGGAATTATTTAACGCCGCTGATAAATGGCGAGGATTACCCGCCCTATGAGAATGGCATGCCGAAATATGTTCGGTTGACGAATCAGGCAGTGCCTAAAAAACTGGTATCTGAATTTAGAATTTAATCGACGTTCACAATTATTTTAGCGGACAAAGTGTCAGTTAAACCCTGGTTAGGCCTGAACATAGAGTTTAATTTTGAAATAATGAAGAACGCATACTTAGTGATGGTCATTGGTCGTGTTAAAGCGACAGCCAATGTAGTGCTTCGACTGCTTCTGTCAAGGGGCGGATTTTTGGGCTTATACAGATGAAAAACCCATCAGGTTGTTGCATTCGGATTCCGCCAGTAGAGGCTTGAATCCTCTATCCCCCGGCCAGCATATTCAATGAACCAGAGTTAATTTCATTGATTGGGAATTCCAAAAATGGATTCTGCCCACCCTGGAAAAGAACATATCTTATATCTTACTTCCCCTGATTTGTTTGTTTCTGAAACCGTATTTTAACCAATTTATTGTTGATGAAATTACCTCATCAAGTGGCTTTTTTGATTTTCCCTTCAGGGCACATTCCCAGATAGTTAAAATATACCAGCCTTCTTTTTTTAATTGTTTATAGTTTCGTTTATCCACTTCTGAATTTCTATTGATCTTGTTTTTCCAAAATACAGATCTATTTGATGGCCATTTAAAAAGGTGACAATTATGCCTATGCCAGAAACAACCATGTACAAAAATGACTGCGCCGTATTTTGGCAAAACCAAATCCGGCTTTCCAGGTAATGATTTATCGTGAAGTCTAAAACGGAAGTCTTTTTTAAACAATTCCTTTCTTATTATTAATTCAGGTTTTGTATTTTTACTTTTTATTCCGGACATTATCCGGCTACGGGTTTGTTTGTCGACCACATCCGTCATGCTTGTAGTAATGCATACTGGTGTACTTTGGATTTTTCCTCTTCAATTAATGCCGTGATATGCGGCTTCATAATTCTCGCGATTTCTTCAATGACAGGAACGACAACAGAATTTCCGAATTGTTTGTAGGCCTGGGTGTCTGAAACCGGGATTTTAAAATCATCCGGATATCCCATAATGCGAGCACACTCTCTGGGAGTTAATCTTCTTGGGTTGCCTTTACCTCTTGATACGAGAATCTCTGAACCATCTTTATAATATCTTGCAGATAAAGTACGGGCAGTACAGTTTTTCGTAACTTTGCTATATCCAAAACCATTTCCCCTGGCTTTATGTTTTGCGGCATAGTTATATAAATAGTTCCAGAGCTTATCACTCAAAATATACTTGGCATTGACTTTTGCTTTTTTACCAATTGTATAATCTTTTTCCGGTTCTTCCTCTCCGGTCTGCGAATGAAGAATATCCTTCATTACTTTCCCTGCTGGATCTTTACTATTAAATGCATCCCATGAAAAAGGCATATCTTCTCGAAAACCCGCAATATAAATACGTTCTCTATGTTGTGGAACAAATCCTTTACTATCAATAACCTTATAAAATATTTTATAACCCAGCTCTTTCTCCAAAGTATTTTTTATGACCGCGAAAGTTCTACCCTTATCATGGCTCCCGAGGTTTTTAACATTCTCGAGTAAAATTGCCTTTGGTTTCCTGACTTTAATAATACGCGCCACATCAAAAAATAATGTCCCTTGAGCTTCATCCAGGAAACCATGTTTATGTCCAAGAGCATTCTTCTTCGAAACGCCCGCTATAGAAAAGGGTTGGCATGGAAATCCCGCAAGCAAGACATCATGATCAGGAACATCCTTCTCAAAAACTTGAGTAATGTCTCCTGTTATATGATGATCAATGGTAAAGTTTTCACTATAAGTTTTTACTGCATGTCTGTTCCATTCACTGGTAAAAACACAATGACCTCCATGGCTCTCGAAGCCTTTTCTGATTCCTCCAATTCCTGCAAAGAGGTCTACAAAAGTAAAGTCAGGGTCTGAAGGTTTTGAATTATTATTGAAAAGCAAATACTGAAATTGTTGAACTCTGTATTCAGGAGGACCATCTTCCCGAATTTCCCAGTTTCTAACAGTTCTGGCTGTAACATTTAGTTTTCTTGCGACATAAGCCCGAGAATATCTTTCAAGCGCAAGATCAAAAAGTGATTTAGAAGAGACTTTCCTGTCCATGATCAGTGCCATTCAAATTAGGGAATATATGAGGTAATTATTGCTTTTATTCTTTTGTGCTTGTCGGGATGTAGTATCAGGATATTGTTCAAAAAAAGAAACTATTTTTCTGCCATGGCATTATGTAGTGGTGGATCCGGGTTTTGTCGTCTGCACGTTTCTCAAATTAATGGCACAACACTTCGTCGTAGTATTTTAGTTGCAAATCTTCTGTTATCTTGCATTTCCGAATGCAAGCTCAATGCTCTCCCAATTGTACTTTTTAGAGTTTCTGCATTTTCCATAATTAGGCGCGTTTTTCGATAACCGGATATTCTTAACCTTGATGATTGAATATGTAAATTTATATATCCCGTGTCGTGTATACCAAACCTTGCACATGTAAACAAATAATTGATTGTCATCCATGTGTGTCTGGGCAAGGCGTTAGTTTAGACTCCCATATGTGATGGACGATGCGTCCATAGATGGTTTTAAATAAATTTCGTATGATGAACGTATTTTAACAAAGTGTTTTACCGAACAAGCCAGAGAACGTGGCGTTATATAATTACTTGATCCAGATTTAGAGATGATCCGCAATTATTAAAAGCCGAATAGCGGAGGTTTATATGTATGTCCCGGCGGGATGTGGAATTCAAAACAGAAGATAATATTACCTTGCGCGGTTGGCTATATTTGCCCGATGCTGCCAAAGATCCTGTTCCAGCGATTGTAATGGCGCATGGTTATTCGGCGGTCAAGGAGATGTATCTGGATAAATACGCAGAGGTATTTGCCGCTGCAGGCTTGGGTGTGCTGGTTTACGACAACCGTAACTTCGGGGCCAGTGACGGAGAGCCAAGACAGGAAATTGATCCCTGGGTTCAGATTCGTGATTATAGAGATGCAATCACTTTTGTCGGTTCTTTGCCGGAGATCGATGACACTCGGACAGGTATTTGGGGATCGAGTTACAGCGGAGGTCATGTGCTGGTGATTACCGCCATTGACCGGCGCGTTAAATGTGTAGTTTCACAGGTACCTCTGGTGACAGGACTGGAGAATGCCCGCCGTTTGGTTCGGGCGGATATCTGGGCGACGGTTCGCGAGATGTTTGCTAAAGATCGCGCAGCCAGATATACGGGTAAACCACCGGCGATGATTCCTGTAGTCACGCCATCAGGCAAGCCTTTTGATCCGTGCGCCTTACCCACGCCAGATGCATGGGAATGGTTTACGGAGACACAGAAACTGTGTGCGCCTTCGTGGAAAAACGAAGTGACGCTTCGGTCGGTGGAAATGCTCCATGAATATGAGCCGAAAGTTTACATTCCAGCCATAAGTCCCACACCGCTTTTAATGATCGTTGCTCGTACCGATCATCTGGCCATGGTTGAATTAGCGCTTGCTGCTTACGAAGAAGCACTTGAACCGAAGAAATTGCTCATACTGAACGGCGGACATTTCAGCGCTTATGCCGAAATGTTTGAGGCGTCCAGTTTTGCTGCCAGAGACTGGTTTGTTCAGTGTCTCCTGGAATAATTTAAATTTGTTGCGTTACATGACGCATACGGACAGTGATTCCGTGTGCTTTATTTTTGACAGGTAGAACAATAAAACGAAGAACGTTGTCCGAGTTTGGTTTCCTTGATGATTGATTGGCAGTATTTACACGGCAGCCCTGCCCTGGCATAAACATTCAGTTGTTGCTGGAAATATCCCGGATTGCCATCACCATTCACGAAGTCACGCAAGGTCGTTCCACCCTGTTTAATTGATCGCTGCAATATTATTTTAATGGTTTCGGATAAATGTTTATAACGTTCCAGTGATACATTTCCGGCTTTACGTTTAGGATTAATGCCTGCCATAAACAAGGATTCGCTGGCATAAATATTACCAACGCCGACAACATTGTGACTATCCATAATAAAATTTTTTATGGCCTGAGTTCGTTTTTTTGATCTTTGGTGTAGAAAATCTCCATTGAAATCTTTACTCAATGGTTCCGGTCCCAGATGTTTTATCAATTTATGTTGTAACGGATCCTTTCTGGTCCAGAGTATCGATCCAAACCGTCGGGGATCGTGAAAGCGAAGAATTTTTCCTGACACGAACAAGATATCAAAATGATCATGTTTTCCCGGTTTGGTTTTTTTATCCACAATGCGCAGACTGCCTGACATCCCCAGATGCATAATCATGCAGCCATGAGTTGTATAATAAAGTAAATATTTTCCGCGGCGATCAATTTTTTCAAAGGTTTGATTTAATATATCTTTTTTAAGTGTTGCGGTGATCGGCCAACGTAAATTTTTGTTGCGGACAACCACATTTATGATGAGTTTCCCGGAGACATGAGGTGAGATCCCCAGACGGGTGGTCTCCACCTCAGGTAATTCCGGCATGCGTCACCCGGATGGTATTGCAGGAAAAAGCCTATCTGCAACAGTACTGCTGATATGATATTGAATGCCCTTGTCCGGTCGCGCCAGGATAAGGTTTGGCCTGTCGGATGTAATGACGAATGCAATTATTTCGCCCCGGGAAAGTTCGAGTTTGATCGTGTCGATGGGCGCTATTTCTTCATACTTTCGAACGGATATTGATTCTGCCTGATCCCATGCATTCAAGATCTTGTAATGTGTGTCTGATAATTTTACACCCTCGTCGTTTTCAATGCCCGGTTCGGGTAACTGGATTGCTTTTACCCTGGCGTCACGCGGAAGTAATTTCAAATCAAGAAAAAATGTCGCTGATGTTTGTAACTGGTGAAAGAGACTGTCATTAATAATATGCACAGTATCTTTAACCAACACATAACGTAATTTTTCTTCAAGGGGATTGGTATCGCCAAAGGCGATCCGCGTATCATTCAGGATGATGGAAATAGCGGGAATAGCCAGCATAAACGGGGAGAGGTCATTATCCGCCGCACTAAAGTGATCATAGCTATGCGCTTGTAATAACTTTAGCATTAATTCCATGCGTGAATGATTCGCCGGGAGGTTAAACGGGCTTTGCATGTTCCAGTGATCACCCTGTTTTTGAAAAATTATGTCGTCCAGATCGCGTCTCTCTATCCGAATAACATGAATGTTTTCGGGGTCAATATTTGTCAGGGTAATGTCTTGTTCAATAACTTCAGCGCTATCGTCCATAATGAGAAATATTACTAATCCAACGACACAACAGAGCAGAAGCAAATTAATAAATAAACGTTGTTGCATGGTTGTTATTGTTTTTTCCTGCGCCACCAGATTGTCAGACCTGTACCAAGGAAAATCAGCGGCAGAATCAGAAAGAAACCGAAGGCGATAACTGCTGTAGCAAATAGCGAGAGTTCAAAGTGTGCGTCATTAACGATTTTAGTCGGGATACTGATAAAGTCATCGTCGTTGCTTAACCAATTAATCAGTCGCATACCCAAATCAAGGTTGCCGCTCTTATTGACATAAGCATTGGATAGAAAATCACCATCGCCAATGACAATAATCCTTTGTTGTATGGTTGAGGTGGTATCGGTATCGCCGGATTCGTTATCTACCGATCTCTCCAGGCCAACAGCTATTTCCAGAGGACCAATCTCATCACTGTCTTCATTGTATTCAACTTCACCCTCAAGAACACCGGTTTCCAGCCAGGTGTGTTTCGCGCTGGTCAGTAAGGTGGATTTATTCCATTTTTCTTCAGCCTTTACTTTGATTGGCACCATTGTTGGGAAGAAAGTTGTGTAGTTAAATCCTCTGGTGACAGCATGATCAGGATACAAACTTTGTGTATTGACAACAATCGTTGGATCTTTGGTGCCGATGAGGCTGCCTGCGTAATCAATCATTACCCCCGAAGGTATTTCTATACCTAATTGATCCGCCAGTGGTTCCATTCCATGCATGTTCCCGGGATCGACAAGCCAGAGAATGTTGCCGCCACGTAAAAGATATTCAACGACCAGTGATATTTCTCCTGGAAGAAAATCAGTGGTGGGTGAGGTGATGATCAATATTTTGGTATTGTCCGGAATGGTCTGCATACTGGCGAGGTTCAATGGTTGAATCCTAAAGCCTCTTGAAACGAGTTGAGAGGTCCACAATTCAAGATCATGGCTTGCCTGACCAAAGGGATCGCGTTCTCCATGCCCCTCTAAAAAGACCAGCCAATGCTCGGAGCCACGTGCTAATCGTTCAAGCGCGTTGGTAAATTCTTCTTCAGTGCCTGTTTTGACATGTTCCACACGGTCCTGATAACGAAGCATAAGTTCTCCATTGACAGTAATTCCGGCGTTACGAACTTCATCAGGAACGGTATCGGGGTTTACAAAATGAAGAGTCATATTGGACTTAAGTCGTTGGTAACGACCGACAATTCTTTCAATGGCTTGTCGCAGATTTGAGTCTTTGCGGGCATAGGCGGTAATCTCGACAGGCGCCGCCATACGACTTAGAACTTCCTGGCTGGCATGTGACAGTGTATGGCGGCCACTTTCTGTCCAATCCATTTGTATCTGGTAACGTACACTTAACCAGGCCAGCATGACTGCCAGACTCAAAACCAGAAGCACTGTCATGAAACTATGGAGTTTGGATTGCAAGCGTGAGTTGATGATGACTTTCATTGTCTGATTGTCTTGAACTTAATTGAGCCGTTCGTGATCCAGTCGCCAGATGCTGAGGATAATGAATACACTGGTTACCAACAGATAATAAATAACATCAGCAGAATTAAAAACGCCGTCGAGGAAGTTATGATAATGATTCAGCAAGGAAGCATAGCTCAGGATTTCTCTGAAAACTTCAGATCCGGTGTTTCCAGCCATGTTCATGATCCAAAGCACGAATAGAACGCCAAAAGTGCTAATCGCCGCAACCGCAGATTGACTGGTCGTAGAAGATACAAATAGCCCAATCGCGGCAAAAGAACCCGTTAGTAACACCAGACCCAAGAACCCTGACAATAATTGTAATAAATCAAGCTCAGTCCCCATCAATAATGAAAGTGGCATTAAATAAATAAGCATTAACAACAAAAATAGATAACAAATCACACCCAGAAATTTACCCAGGACAAGCTCGGTTATTGAAACGGGAGAAGATAGTAATAGTTTTATACTGCCTGTCTGACGTTCTTCACTAAAGGTATGCATGGTGATAAATGGCGTTATCAGCAAGAGAATGATGCCTGCAATTTGCAATAATCCGACCACCACAATTTCAGTTACGCCATAGTTGGCGAATAGTGAAGCTGCTGCCGGATCGATAAACTTACTAAGAATCAACAGGAAAAAAATAGCCAGGGAGAACTGTACGACCGCGAACATTATCCAGGCGAGAGGGGATTTGAGAAGTCGTCTTAATTCGTGAGTTGCGATATGACAAATGAACTTCATAATGATTTATCTTTAATCAGGCTTGATATTCATTGAGGGTTGGCCTACTCCACGGGTCAGCTGAATAAAGGTTTCTTCGAGAGAATCTTGTGCAGGAATCATCTCATAGAGCTGCCAATCAGATGTTACCGCCAGATTCATAATTCGATTGAGTGTAGTAATTTCTGATTTACAAAAAATCTTGAAATGATGATCTCCAATCTGTTCAACATCCACAATGCCTTCGACATTAGCTAAAATATCCAGGCTCGGCGGTTGTCGGAAAGCGATCCTTATCGGTGCGATCTGACCATCTTGTTGCAGCTTATCCAGATGCTCATCTAATACCAGGTGACCCTGATTAATAATCAGTACACGATCGCAGACGCTTTGGATCTCTGGAAGAATATGTGTAGATAAAATTACACCATGATCATTTCCCAGTTCGCTAATGAGTTCCCTTATTTCCAGAATCTGATTTGGGTCCAGTCCTGATGTTGGTTCGTCAAGTATTGCTATTGCGGGCGAATGAATAATTGCCTGGGCAATACCTGCACGTTGCTGGAAGCCTTTTGACAGGTTTCCAATCAGGCGGCTACCGTTTTCTGCAAGGCCGCAACGTTCTTTGCTATAAGCGACAGCTTGTTTTAATTTATCTTTACCTATGCCGCGTAAGCGGCCGGCATAATAAAGATATTCGTCAACGCTCATATCCCGATACAAAGGCGGTTGCTCCGGGAGAAAGCCTATATGTTTTTTGGCGGCTTTCGGGGCATCGTACATATCATGACCCGCAACAATAATTTTGCCGGAACTGGGGGATAACACGCCACATATCATTTGCATGGTGGTACTTTTGCCCGCACCGTTTGGTCCTAAAAGGCCAAGTACCTCTCCTCTGTGAACCGAAAAACTCACATCGTTAACCGCGCAAGTTTTGCCGTAATAGCGCGAGACCTGTTCTACAGAGATGAGGATTTCCTTGTTCATTGCGCAGGTATTATTCTGATTAACAGCGGAGTTGCAAGGTGTAATCGAAGGCGAGTTCAGGGCTGACAATAAAAAACCCGCATTAAAGAATGCGGGTTTTGTTGTAGATAATTGTAAAGTTCCGATTCGAAACTATTTAATTTTGGCTTCTTTGTACATCACATGCTTGCGTATGACAGGATCAAATTTTTTTATTTCCATCTTCTCAGGCATGGTGCGTTTATTCTTCAAGGTTGTGTAATAGTGGCCTGTGCCGGCGGATGAAACGAGTTTGATTTTGTCAGCCATGATTTATCTCCCTCATACTTTTTCGCCGCGTGCGCGGATTTCTTCCAGAACGATTCCGATACCTTTCTTGTCAATGATACGCAGACCTTTGCCACTGACGCGCAATCTCACCCAGCGACTTTCATCCTCAAGCCAGAAACGACGGCTGTGCAAATTAGGTAAAAAACGACGGCGTGTTCGGTTGTTGGCGTGGGAAACATTATTCCCCGACATCGGGCGCTTACCTGTTACCTGGCATACTCGTGACATGGCTTTGACTCTGCTAATTCCTGTAAAAAAGAGCGCGGATTGTACATGGATTGATTAGCCGATCCAAGTATTTACCACATGCACTGATTAAGTCTGGATCAGAGTTGCTCCTACAACAGGCCCTGCTCTGCAAAAGACATCGCAGTATTGTCACCAATGATGAAATGGTCAAGAACACGGATATTGACCAGTTTCAGAGCTTCCTGTAGGCGTTGCGTGATATTTTTATCCGCAGGGCTGGGCTCCGCCACTCCTGAAGGATGATTGTGGGCGAAGATTACCGCCGCCGCATTTCTGGCCAAGGCTCGTTTAACCACCTCGCGAGGATAAACGTTGGCACCGTCTATGGTGCCGTTAAACATCTTGTCGAAACTGATGACTTGATGTCTGTTGTCGAGGAATAGACAAGCAAACACCTCATGAGGATAGGCGCGTAACTGGGCGAGAAGGAAATTTCTTGTGTCATCCGGGCTGTTGAGCATGTCCTTGCCGGCCAAATTTTCTTCAAGGTAGCGTTTGCCAAGCTCGATAGCTGCCTGTATTTGGCTGTATTTTGCCAGGCCCAGCCCCTTGGTTTGGCAGAATGTTTTGCTGTCAATATCTATCAAGTTTCTTATTAGTCCATCACAACTCGCCAATAAGTCTCGCGACAAGTCGATAGCCGTTTTCCCCCGTGATCCCGTGCGCACGAAGATGGCAAGTAATTCCGCATCAGAAAGGGCGGCAGGACCTTTACTTAATAATTTTTCACGGGGCCTTTCTTGTTCTGACCAGTCAGATATGGGCATGGTACACCTCCTTGTTATGACGATTTGCTAAATGATTATTGTTAGAATCGTTTCCTTGTTTGGGATTTCCCCGGAAACCATTGTAGCAAAAATGCGCATTTGGGTGTGATTCAGGTAAAATTCGCATCGCTTTTACCAATTTAACAGGATCTGATGGATAATTTAGGTGATAAAAGAATACTTCTGGGTGTGACAGGCGGGATTGCCGCCTACAAGAGCGCGGAATTGGTCAGGCGATTACGGGATCACGGTGCTGAAGTACGTGTCGTAATGACGCGAGGCGCGTGCGAGTTCATTACACCACTGACCATGCAGGCCTTGTCAGGTCGTGAGGTATATACAGAACTAGTGGATTATACTGCTGAGTCAGGCATGAGCCATATTGAGTTGGCACGTTGGTGTGATGTTGTTCTGATTGCACCAGCCAGTGCAAATTTTATCGCCCGACTGGGGCAAGGCATGGCGGATGATTTACTAAGCACACTGTGTTTAGCGACCACTGTGCCGGTCGTGGTCGCGCCAGCGATGAATCAACAGATGTGGTTTAATCCGGCGACGCAGACAAACATAACAACTTTAGAACAACGAGAAATAATAATAGCGGGGCCGGACGAAGGCAGTCAGGCGTGTGGTGAAGTTGGGCCAGGCCGTATGCCAGAACCAGAACAGTTAATAGTGGAGATGAGCCAGCTTTTTTCTACCGGGTTATTGGCTGGTGTAAAGATTGTGGTGACGGCAGGACCCACTCGCGAAGCAATAGATCCAGTGCGCTACATTACGAATTACAGTTCAGGGAGAATGGGCTTCGCTGTTGCCAGGGCGGCGGCTGAGGCGGGGGCACATGTCACTTTGGTATCCGGGCCGGTAAGCATCGAGGTGCCGTATCAGGTTCGATATGTCAGCGTGGACACCGCTGATCAAATGCGTGATGCTGTGATGTCTGATATTGGTGAATCCGATATTTTTGTCTCTGCTGCTGCGGTTGTCGATTATCGTTGTGTTGATATTGCCGAGCAGAAGATTAAAAAACAGTCTGATAATCTAAATCTTCTTTTGCAAAGAAACCCGGATATACTGACTGAAGTTTCACGCTTGTCTGAAGCACCTTTTACCGTAGGTTTTGCAGCCGAGACAGAGAATTTATTAACCAATGCCCAGCTAAAACTTAGCGACAAAAAGCTGGATATGATTGCCGCAAATAAGGTCGGTAAGGGGCTTGGTTTTGATGTGGAAGAAAATGCGTTGGAAGTATTTTGGCAGACCGGTTGTGAAACGCAGGAAAACCGGATTATAGAACACTTGATTTTAGAATTTGCGCCCAAAGAAAAACTTGCGCGACAATTAATACGAGTGATTGCAGAACGTTATTATGAAAAACACATCGGTCGGAAAAATTCAACTCAAGTGCATTGACAGAAGACTCGGTAAAGAATTTCCGTTGCCCGATTATGCCACAGCGGGTTCTGCCGGGATGGACGTTAGTGCCTGTCTGGATGGATCTCTGCAAATCAACCCCGGAGAAACACATCTCATACCCACAGGTTTTGCCATTCATGTTGAGGATACCGCGCTGGCAGCAGTGTTGTTGCCGCGTTCCGGTTTGGGACATAGACAGGGTATTGTGTTGGGTAACCTGGTTGGTTTGATCGATTCTGATTATCAAGGTCAGGTTTTTGTCTCTTGTTGGAATCGTGGTCGTGAATCTTTTACGATTAATCCAGGTGATCGTATCGCACAGATGGTGTTTATACCTGTGCTGCAAGTAGCGTTTGATATTGTTGAAGAATTTGATCGGAGTCTTCGCGGAGAAGGGGGGTTCGGCCACACAGGTGTTCAGGTCTAGTTTCGGTACAGCATTCGGCGAAAACAGAGTTAATACATGAGAAGATGAACAGTGGTTGCAGTTACGGTAACAGATAACAATAGTTTTATTCGATGCCAAATACACAAGATAAAAGTGATTGGAGCATGCGCGTTGGTTTTGTTGCTGTTTGTGTTTGCAGGCGGTGCCACTATCCGGAATGTATCGGCAGAGTCTGATCGGGAACTATCAGGGGATATTCCAACACAAACGGCGGACAAGATTGCTGCCCGAATTGCATTGATTAGAGAGCGGCTGGAAGATTTGGCTCAGGATCAGGCGGTGATCAAATTATTTGCAGAGGTTGATGCAGCAGGCCTTGAGAGTAAGGCCGAAGAAATGCAGTCAGATTTTGAATCTGCGTTGAAATTAAGGTTTCTTCTACCTGGTGAGTACGCAGTAGACAGCAAGGCTTTACCCCCCCTTGGTTATGCCTCGCTTGATTTATTGAGGAGAGCGGAAGAATCGGAAGCTCCTGTAGATGTCGAGGCGCACAGCATAAGAAATGACGGGGCGCACATTGCGTTTGCAAGTCGTGTCACAGATGTAAATAACAAACTTGTCGGCCTATTATATTTGAGCGTGGCTTTAGAAGCGATTGAATCTGTAATACCAAATTTAAATAATTCTGATGCTTATATTGAGATACGACAGGGGTCGGGTAACACTGAGCTTGCTTTAATCCAGTCCGATGATGATAAATTGCGCACTGGAAGCTCTGTAGTTGTGGAGATCAAGGGGTCGAAATGGAATGTGGCAAGCTGGGACGGATTATCAAGTGCTGAGGCATCAGGTGCGATTGGAAAGCGTGGGTTAGAAGAAGAAAGTTCTGTTATGAGACTGATAGTTATAGTTCTGCTAGTTTTCGTGGCAGGTGCCGGCGGGTTTGCATTTTACAGCAGGAAACTGACGTTCTTCAGGCTGAACTCAGGAGGTAAAGGGTTGAACGATGGTACCAAGGTTGTTTACGAAGGAGCCGTTAAGGCTATCATGGAAGGTGCATATCCCGGTCTTGAGAACCTGATTCCGGATTTGCCTGAATCCGACAAGAAAATCAGTTCAGGTACTGTATCACCAGGAATGGATAGAGGTGATGTAACAGCCATATTTAATCCATCAGATATTCGTGCCGGTAAGTTCGAGCAAGTATCCAGGCAAGATAACGTTACCCAATCCACAGAAGCGGATGTACCGCAAGAGAAGGTTATCGTGCCGGAAAAAATGAGTAATGAAATTTCAGGGCAGGATAGTATTGCTGAAACGGATATTGTACAGCCTAAGTAAAGGAGTCGCACCAATACAATTGATACCAACACAAATTGATGTTTCACCCGATATTTTTCGTGCCTACGATATTCGCGGGGTGGTCAGTGAAAACTTTTCGGCCGCAGTTGTTCGTGAAATCGGTCGTGCGATAGGCAGTGAGGCCCATGAGCGGGGTTTACAGCGTATTGTCGTTGCGAGAGACGGTCGATTAACCGGTCCTGAGCTGGGTGATGCATTAATTCAGGGATTACGAGCTTCCGGGCGCGACGTGATAGACATTGGCGTGGTGCCGACGCCAGTATTATATTTTGCAACTTTTCATTTGGGGACGAATAGTGGTGTGATGTTAACTGGCAGTCACAATGGCCCTGAATATAATGGTTTAAAGATTGTGCTTGATGGTGACGCACTCTCAGGCGAGGCTATCACTGCCATTCGGAATCGTATTACCGGTAACGATATGGCAGAAGGGCAAGGCAGCCTGGAGACTGCGGATGTCAGTGCTGATTATTTGCGGACGATTACCGATGATATTTCCGTGGCGTTGGGAGGTGCATTCAGGATTATTGTCGATTGTGGTAATGGTGTAACAGGTCATTTGGCACCCCGGCTTTATCGGGAACTGGGTCATGATGTTATTGAGTTATTTTGTGATATTGATGGCAATTTTCCCAACCATCATCCCGATCCAAGTCAGCCCGGGAATCTACAGACGCTCATTGACATGGTGAAAGAGCAGGGTGCAGATCTGGGCTTTGCATTTGATGGCGATGGCGATCGTTTGGGCATTGTTGATGGTGCCGGTAACATCATCTGGTCTGATAGACAGATGATGTTATTTGCCAGGGACGTGTTATCCCGAAATCAGGGTGCTTCAATTATCTATGATGTTAAATGTAGTCGTCATCTAAAGGAAGTAATTGAAGCCAGCGGCGGTACACCCTTAATGTGGAAGACCGGTCATTCTCTGATCAAGTCGAAGATGAAAGAAGTTAATGCGCCTCTCGCAGGTGAAATGAGCGGGCATATCTTTTTCAAGGAACGTTGGTTTGGTTTTGATGATGCACTGTATGCGGGGGCGAGAATGTTGGAGATTTTAATAAACAGTTCCGGAAGTCCGACTGAGATTTTTGCCGGGTTACCCGACGATGTATCAACGCCGGAACTTAGAATTCCCCTGGCAGAAAAGAACCATGCCAGGGTCATGGACATTATGCAAAAGAAGATGAGTTTTGAAGGTGCGGAAATAACAGATATTGATGGTTTACGCGTTGATTTTAACGATGGTTGGGGCCTTGTCAGGCCTTCAAATACCAGTCCATTTTTAGTCGCCAGGTTTGAAGCGGAATCTGCAACGGCGCTGGAAAGGATTCAAGCTGAATTTCGTGATTTATTGCATTCGGCTTCAGCGGACTTAAAGTTGCCATTTTGACAGGCCGAATCGTTTTACCTTGAGGAGATGAATCCAGTCGTTGCGCATGATATATGCCAGAGCTGAAGAGTGTGGATTAAGCAAGATGAACGACAACGACAGGCAAAAGCGCAAACAGCAAATACTCGAGGTTTTTGCTTTGCAGCTAGAAGTAAATTCGGGAATGCGCATCACCACTGCAGGTCTGGCCAGGGCTGTCGGTGTTTCAGAAGCGGCCTTGTACAGGCATTTTGCCAGTAAGGCGAAGATGTTTGAAGCACTAATTGATTTCTCGGAGGATGCTGTGTTTGGAATGATCAACAGCATACTTACACAAGAAAAAGACGCCAGTGACCGTTGCGAAAAAATTGTACAATTGTTGCTGGGTTTTTCGGAACGCAATCCTGGCATTACTCGGGTTTTGGTCGGTGATGCCCTGGTCGGCGAAAATGAACGTTTACGAAAACGTGTGGTGCAATTTTTTGAGCGACTGGAAACTCAATTCAAGCAAATCCTGAGAGAAGTTAAATTGAACGACGGTGTCCGGCTTGCTGGCACAATTGACGCATCGGCCAATCAGATCCTGGTCTTTACTGAAGGCAAAATGAGCCAATTCGTCCGCACATCATTTAGTAAAAAGCCGACCGAATATTATCAGGAACAGTGGCAGGGATTGAGATACGCACTATTCAGATAGCGTAATCTCGCGTTACTTACTTTTACCTGTCAGTCGCAAGAAACGTTCAATTTTTTCGGCATATTCTTTCTCGATTGCGCTCTGTTCCAGGCGTGTATCCGCGATATACTCGTCGTTGTTTTTGATCTGCCTGCTGAGTGACTTAATATCTTTGAGAAGGTCTTCTGATGGCTGTTTCCCGGCAAGCTCTGCCTCCGCTGCCGCTTTCGTGAGCTTATCAAGATTTGGCCGTATCTTTTCATTACGTTTGATTGCCAGCTTGATGTTGGATTCAAGAGCGGCAAGTGTTCCGTCACGGGTCATCTGAATATCATCGACGTTGCTGTAGGTGTCCAGAAGGATCCTGTTTTGCATTTCGATCTCAGCCTGCCTGGCGTCTTCTTCCTGTTTAATTGCTGCCAGACGTCTTTCTTCTGCCAGTTCTTCCCTGGTTTTGGCTCTTGCAGATTCCTCTACGGTGATGCCCTGGCTGTTAATTTTTTTATGGCCTTTTTGAGCATATTCAGGCGGCACTTTTTCACCACACTCCCTGATGCCTTCACTGTTTTCCCAGCATTTAATGCGTGCCTGGGATGAGTTCGATAACACTACCGAACCAGCAGCTATCATAATCGGGATTATCACAGTGAATATATATTTTTTTGCAACACTCATAATCTGTACCTATCAATACCCGGACTGGTTTATTTCTTTAATTTTCGCTCAGATATTCAAGTTAATTATCCCGGTTTATGATGTCTGTAACACCATACAACTCGTGATAGCGTCTAATTCTAGCAAGATTCTCGATCATGTTCGGATCTTTTTCCAGGTATTCGACTATATTTTCCAGTGTGACGATACTTACGACTTTAATTTGATGTCGTTGTTCAACCTCTTGCACTGCAGACAGACCGGTTTTATCTTTACTTCCTTTACCCCTTTCCTGTCTATCCAAAGCAATAGCAAAAGCTGTGGCTGTGGCGTTTGCCTGTTTGATAATTTCAACCGAGAGATTAATAGAAGTTCCGGCTGAGATAACATCATCAACGATCATTATATTCCCCTTAAGAGGTGCACCAAAAGTTATTCCGCCCTCCCCGTGATCTTTTGCCTCCTTTCGATTAAAACAACAGGGTATATTGATACCATGAGTATCTGCAAGTGACATTGCCACTGCAGATGCTAAAGGGATACCCTTGTATGCCGGGCCAAACAACATATTGTATTCAACATTAGCCGCCTGGATAGCGCTTGCGTAAAAATGCCCGAGACGAGAAAGACTGTAGCCATCGCTGAATAGACCGCTGTTAAAAAAATAAGGACTTTGACGGCCTGATTTAAGGGTGTACTCGCCAAAGCACAATACCTTGTACTCAATAGCAAATTCGATAAATTCAAGTTGATAGTCCTGCATTGAAAAACCCCTAAATTACACAAAATGAGCCAGCATTAATTGATTATCATATATTGCTTTATAATTTGAAAATATAACGGAGTTTGATAAATGAAAATAATGACATTAAATGCCAATGGTATTCGTGCAGCACACAAGAAAAAGTTTTTTGACTGGATGCTCAGACAGAATGTTGATGTAGTTTGTATTCAGGAAACCAGGGCACAGACACATCAATTGTCCGATGAGATACTATCGCCTGGTGGTTATTTCGGTTTTTTTAATGATGCCGAAAAAAAAGGTTACAGCGGTGTTGCCATTTATAGCAAGCGAAAACCCGACAAGGTTAAAACAAGTTTGGGTTGGCAACATGCGGACGCTGAAGGCAGATATCTCCAGGCCGACTTTGGATCCTTGAGTATCGTTTCTCTCTATCTGCCTTCCGGGTCTTCCAATGAGGAGCGGCAAACAATTAAATATGATTTTTTGGATCGGTTTATGCCTGTTTTGCAAAAATGCAGTAAACAAAAAAGAAACTACATCATTTGCGGTGACTGGAATATTGCTCACAAGGAGATTGATTTAAAGAATTGGAAGGGTAATGAGAAAAACTCCGGCTTTCTGCCCGAGGAGCGGGCATGGATGGATACATTATTCAATAAGGTGGGAATGGTTGATGCATTTCGCGAGGTTAATCAGCAGAAAGATCAGTACACATGGTGGTCAAACAGAGGGCAGGCATGGGCCAGGAATACAGGCTGGCGAATTGATTATCAGGTGGTGTCGCCAGGCTTATCGGGCAAGATTGTCAGTGCCGGGATTTACAAGGAAGAACGTTTTTCAGATCACGCGCCACTAACAATTGAGTATGAGCTGTGATATTTCCAGGGGAGGCTCTGCAAATACAATAAACTAATCCTGTTCAGTATAAAATTGTTCCTGAAATGAGAGCGTATAGGGAGTATTTTTGCCTTCCGGGGTGACTTCAAGTGTGTACTTGAGTACTTCCGCGTTATCCACGGGTGTTTCGGCGATGTAATAAATCGCCCCTTTTTCAGATATTTCCCGAGGATCCAGTTCCCGAAGTTGTTGGCTCAGGTTCGTTGTCGTTCCCTTAATCATTGCTCTGCTTGGTCTACTTGAACCATCGTCCATTTTTTTGAGAACAGAAACGTTCAATAGTGCACGTTTCCTGCTGCGTGGGATACGGTATTGTTTAGCGATAGCAGGGGTTAAATTGTCGGATGTGAATGCGCTGTAATGCACTGTGTAATTCCCAAAAATTTTCGATTGTTCTGCCAGTGTTGTCAACGGAACCGCCAGAAGCAACATTGCGATAAAAATTATGCTGGCTGGTTTGGTTATTTCACTATGCTCAGTCTTCATTGCTGTATTCCACCCCGTTACAAAATACAATTCGTATACTTGTTCAGTGTAGCAGACAATCGTCACGTCAAAAGTTCACCAGGTTTTTCCCGACTAAAACATGAGGAATCAGTTTGTTAATTTATATCGGTATGATCTGCCCCCGATCTTCGAGCCACTGAAAGCGTGGTGAATGTGTTCAAGCAGGTAACAAATGCGGGTATGGCGAAAACCCGATATACTGGACATGGATATATTGGACATGTACGGAGAGCATCAAATGCTGACAAAACCACGTAAACACACCACCCCACTGGTGCTTGTGCAACAAGCACCACTACCAGGAACCTGGCAAGGGGCATGGCGCGGGATGACAGCAGTCATGGCCGCCGTTGCCCTGCTGGCGGTATGGGCAAGCCCGGCGGCACGGGCGCAATCCGATGACTGGGGTGAATGGAGTACGGCGAATATCACCGACAAGAACCAGACGCGCACCTGTAATGCCGGGACGGGCAACACCTGTACCAATGCCTACGGTGGTGGCACCACCAACCACGGGGGTACCGAGATCCGTCCGAGTCACACCTTTTGGAATAACTATCTCGTCAACGGCCCGGCCGGGCATACCAATGCGACAGAGTTTCGTAGTGGTGACATCACAAGCGTGACACTCACCCGCGACAACAGCGATGGTCGGCTGCAATTAACGTTCATTATTACCACCATCACCGATAACGCTTTTGTGAACTCTGTAGTCATCACCACCGGGCAGGCGACCCCGAGTAGCGGAATACTGTTCACAGCAGGCGCTTTCAATATAGTCCTGAAGACCGGCCTGTCCCGTCCGAACCTCACCACATGGGCGACAATCCCGGGGTCGGGCATGGTGTATTACCAACCGACCTCCGGCAACGCGGTGGTCTTATTGGACAGTTTATGTACCGCCAGCGGTGATTTAAGGGTGCGCTCGGGGACCACGACCGACACCGAACAAACCGTACAAGTCGGCTCGCTGCTGTGCAATCTCGGGGCGAGTGCCGGGGCTATCACCAAACAGGTCATCGGTGAACTGAGTGCCAGCGACGACTATATTTATGCTACGGTGCCCGTGTCATTAGGTGCCATCCGGGACAATACCCCCAACACCCCGGCCAGGGTCGGCGATATCTTGACCGCCGGTGCGCTGAGCCATCCCACGTTGACCGTCAATACCCGTGCCCATCAATGGCAACGCTGTACCACTCAAGACTGTAGCAGCACAACAGATATCAGCGCGAATGGCACGGCGGCGAGCTACACGGTGCAAGCGGCGGACCATGCTCACTGGCTGCGGGTGCGGGTGACTCAGGGCGGGGATTTCAACGACACCCTGTTCTCCAATATCTTACGGGTTGACCGTGGCGGTGTGCTCGGTCCCATCACCGGCAATGCCAGAGCAGGCGGCACGCTGACAGCGGGCGCGGTCACCGACGCGGACGCCTCACCGAATACCGATGTCGGGACCATTACCTGGCAATGGCAGACAGCGACCGCCTCGACGGGGTCGTTTACCGCCGCACCGGGGACCAACAATGCCGCCACCTACACCATTGCATCAGACCAATCACAGATAGGCGCGTGGTTGCGCGTGATGGCGAGTTATCCGAATGCGGGAGGCGATAGCCTGACGTCCGACCCGGTAGGCTCAGTACCGGGTGTGCGGGTGTCGCCGACCGCACTGAATGTGACCGAAGGCAGCAGCACCAGCTATGGGCTGGTGCTGGGCAGCCGACCGACGGTGGCAGTGACGATTAGCGTGACCAGTGACAATGCCGCGGTGACCGTGAGCCCCGCGACCCTGACCTTTAGCACAGTCAACTGGAATGCCGCCCAAACCGTGAGCGTGACGGGTGCTGAGGACGCGAATGCGACCAGCGAACGCAGCGTACAACTGACCCATGCGGTGAGCGGCGGTGATGCGTTCTATGCTGCGCTGACCCCGCCCCCCGTGACCGTGAATGTCGCGGATAACGCTGCCAACGTGATTGTGAGTACGACCACGCTGGCGGTCAATGAGGGCGGCACCGGCGAGTATATGCTGCGCTTGAATACCTCACCGACGCACGCGGTCACGATTAGCGTGAGTAGTAACAATTCGGCTGTCACCGCAACCGCATCGCTGACCTTTACCAGGAATAACTGGAATCAGGTGCAGACGGTGACGGTGACGGGTGCCGAGGACAATAACAGGACCAGCGAGAGCGGTGTGCAACTGAGCCATGCGCTGAGCAGCAGCGATACGCGCTATGCCGCGGTGAACCCGCCCGCCGTGACCGTGAATGTCACGGATAACGATGCGTTAGGCGTGACCGTGAGTACGACCGCGCTGGCGGTCTTTGAAGGCGAGACCGGCGAGTATACGCTGCGCTTGAATACCCGACCGACGCACGCTGTGACGATTAGCGTGACCAGTGACAATACTGCGGTGACCGTGACCTCGCCACTGACCTTTACCACAGTCAATTGGAATGCCGCCCAAACCGTGAGCGTGACGGGTGCTGAGGACGCGAATACGAGCAACGAAAGCGTGCAACTGACCCATGCGCTGAGCAGCAGCGATACGGGTTATGCCGCGGTGAACCCGCCCGCCGTGACCGTGCGTGTCACGGATAACGACGCGGCAGGTCTCGTCGTGAGTCCGCCCGCGCTGGTGCTCAATGAGGGCGAGACCGTCGAGTTTACGGTGAGGTTGGCGACCGAACCGACAGGGGGGGTTCGGGGACTTTTATTTAGAAGCGACCTTGGTGTTTCGACCCAGTTTTCGTCAAGGCTTCTGACCTTTACCACCACCAACTGGGACATGCCGCAGACGCGAACGGTGACCGCTATTGAGGATGACAATACAGATGATGAGACGGTGACGGTGAATTTTTCGGATATCGCCAGCGCCGACCCAGCTTACAACGATGTTGTGTTTCCCGGTCCAGCCATCACCATAACAGATAACGATACGGCGGGTTTTACGCTGAGTTCGACTACGTTGACCGTGACTGAGGGACTCACGGTGACCTATACCATCCGACTGGGGACCCGCCCGTCGGCGACCGTGAGCATTCTGCCGCAAACGTTCAATGCCGATGTGGCGACGGTGAGTCCGGCGACCCCGTCCAGCCTGGACTTCACCACGGACAACTGGAATATGCCGCAGACGGTGACGGTAATGGGTGTTGAGGACACGAATAGGAACCACGAGAGCGTGCAACTGACCCATGCGGTGCGCAGCAGCGATGCGCTCTATGCCGCGCTGACCCCGCCCGCCGTGACCGTAGGTGTCACGGATAACGACACGCCGGGCGTGACCGTGAGTCCGAACGTGCTGGCGGTCAATGAAGGTGAGACCGGCGAGTATCGCTTAAGCCTGTCTACCCTGCCGACGGCACCGGTGACGATTAGCGTGAGCAATCCCGATGACACGGCGGTGACCCTCAGTGCCACCTCACTGACCTTTACCACAGACAACTGGAACAGTGTCCAGATGGTGACCGTGAGTGGTGCGCAGGACACGGATGCGAACGACGAGACCGTGCAACTCACGCATACGGCGACCAGTACCGACCCCGGCTATAATGGGGCTGCCGTGACGATAAGTGCGGTGGCGGTGACGGTGGATGATGATGAGACGGCGGGCGTGACCGTGAGTCCGACCACGCTGGCGGTCGACGAAGCTGGCAATGGCACCTATACACTGATGTTGACCAAGCGACCGACCGTGCCGGTGACGATTATGGTGAGCAATCCCGATGCCACTGCAGTGACCCTCAGTGCCACCTCACTGACATTTACCACAGACAACTGGAACAGTGTCCAGACAGTGACCGTGAGTGGTGTTGAAGACACAGATGCGGACCACGAGACCGTGCAACTCACGCATACGGCGACAAGCACAGATGCCGACTATGCCGGTGGCGTGACGATAGACTCCGTCGCTGTGACCTTGAATGATAACGACGGCCCAGGCGTGACCGTGAGTACCACCACGCTGACAGTCCATGAGCGTGGCGGGTCTGGCATGTATACACTGCGCCTGAATACCCCACCGACGGAAGCAGTGACGATTAGCGTGACCCATTCCAATGCCTCTGCTGTGACGGTGAGTCCCACCTCACTGATGTTTGGCACCACCGACTGGAATACCGCCAAAACCATCACCGTGACGGGAGTGGAAGACGCTGATACAGACGACGAGACCGTGCAACTCACGCATACGGTGACCAGTACCGACACCACCTATCGTACCGTCACGGCGGCCACCGTAACGGTGACGGTGACGGAGATGGCGGCGGTGAGTCTTGATGTCGATGGCAGCGGTGGTGATCCCAACCAGAGTGACGGACTCTTGCTGGGCCGCTACCTGTTTGGTATCCGTGATGCGGCGGGCTTGCTTGATACGATTCCGGGGAGTCCCTCGTTCAATGCGGTCACGACGAATATTGCGGGAGCTTTCGCCAGCGGTCGTCTTGATGTGGATGGCAGCGGCGGAGATCCCAACCAGAGTGACGGTCTCTTGCTGGGCCGCTACCTGTTTGGTATTCGTGACACGGTGGGCCTGCTTGATACCATTCCGGGCAATCCATCGTTCAATGCGGTCAGGACGAATATTGAGGCACTCTTGCAGTAGTGGCTGCATAGACGGCATAGACGCTCACTGCACCGGCTTTTCTTGCCACTTGTGCATGGCTAAACTCGGGAAAGCTGAGGCACAGGCACTAACAACCCCCTCCCCCCTGCGGGGTACTCCCCCTTGGCAGGGGGAGAGCTTTTGGTGCGGGAAATGCTTTTACTGTCACTCAACTTTGTCGGCTAACTCACACCCCTCCTTGTCAAGGAGGGGTGCCCCGCAGGGGTGGGGTGGTTGCTTTTCAAGCGCCGCTTGAGCATTGCACATCACAGGCACCGGCAACAGCGCGTATATTTCTCTCAGGCGACCGAGAATCATTTTATGAGACCACCACTCGGTGAGTGGTTAAGGTTTTGGGGGGCAGCTCAGGTAAGTACCGTAACTATGAAATATTATTAAGTGTGTTAAATAATTGATATTTAGAAGAACTGTCGCGGATATCCTGATAGATCACTGCCCAGGTCCTGTAGGGGCGCGACAAGAAGTATGAGCGCAAGGTTCAGTAAGATCAAAACAAGAAAGATTGACCAATCCATGCCTCCCACAGCAGGAATATGCTGTCTCAAGGGTTTTACTAAAGGCTCACTCATTTGATAGAGCAGGACTGTAAACGGGGAATAGCTGCCAGGCTGTACCCAACTGATGATAGCTTGTATGACGATGATAACGATATATGTGTGGATAAGTAATTCAAGTAATCTTGAGATGATGATTACAGGAAGACTTATTATTGCCGGAATTTGTCCACTAACAAGCAATATGATTAGACATACCTCTGCCAATTGTAAGGTAAACATGAGCAAGATTGCAGACCAGTCGACACCGAAGTAACCGGGGATCCATTTGCGCAAGGGTTTTAGCGTGGGGTTTGTCATCTTGACCAGAAGTTGACAGATGGGATTGTAGAAATCTGCGCGGATGGTCTGCAGTAAAAAACGCAGCATTACGACGAGTGTATAAAGACCAAAGAGGATATTGATGAGGTAGATGCCGGCATTAACAAGATAATTTCCTCCAGACATCATTTGTCGCCCGGTAATGAAGCCAATTCAGAGGATCTTGTCTGTGCCGCTTCGAGTGCTTCACGAAATAACTCTTCGATACCGCCGTCTATTAACACATTCAACGCCTGCTCCGTGGTCCCGCCAGGAGAGGTGACTTGTTGCCTTAGTGATTTGGCATCGTATGAAGTCTCCAGTGCCATTTTGGCTGCACCAAACGCTGTTTGTAAGGTTAGTATGCGTGCCTGGTTTTGTGACAAGCCAAGTTGGATTGCCGCTTTTTCCATGGCTTCCATGATTAGAAAGTAATAGGCAGGCCCGCCGCCTGAGAGTGCGGTGACAATATCCATGAGTGTTTCGTCCTCCAGCCACAGGGTAAAACCCACGGATTGCATAATTTTTTCTGCCAGATCACGCTGCTTTCCACTAGCACGCTGATTGGCGCAAATCACGGTTGCGCCTGCCTGAACTAATGCCGGCGTATTTGGCATGGCACGTACGATTGCCATGTCCTTACCGGTCCATTCGTCAAGATGTGATAATTGGATGCCTGCTGCGATCGAGATGAGTAAGGGTTTTTCCAGAGACAATGTTGCCTTGATTGGTGCCAGGGTATCTCGCATGGATTGAGGTTTGATCGCGAGCACCACGACATCCGCGCTTGTGATGGCTTTTTGATTATCCTTGATAACTTTAACATTGTAGCGTGCTGCTGTTGCCTGACGTTGTTCAGCGTTGATATCGGTTCCGGTGATTAAATTGAATGGCATACCATTGGCAATCAAGCCGCCTATAAGACTCTGACCCATGTTGCCACAGCCGATAAAAGTAATTCTCGAATTTTTCATTTAATGCGCTCGTGTTAACTGGATGTCCGGCTAAAAGTGTAGCAATTTATGATCAACTTGATATTACTGATTACAAATAGTTTCGTGCGCCGAATATGGCCGTTCCAACACGTACCATCGTTGCGCCCTCGGCGATAGCTGCTTCCAAATCTATCGAAGTGCCCATGGATAAGGTATCCAATTCGGGATATTGAGTCTGAAGTTCAGCAAACAGTTGACTCAATTTTCTGAAGGGGATACGTTGTTTGTCAAAGTTCACCTTTTGTGCAGGCATTGCCATCAACCCTCTTAAACGAATATTCGGCAAGCAGGCACAATCTTCAGCAAGTTGTTTTAACTCAAGGGGTTTAATGCCAGACTTGCCTGTTTCGCCACTGATGTTGATTTGCAGACAAACATTTACAGCAGGTAGGTGATCAGGTCGCAGTTCACTTAATTTTCTCGCCTCCTTGACCTTATCTATTGAATGTACCCATTGAAAATATTTTGCGATATTACGGATTTTATTTGATTGTATTGCGCCGATAAAATGCCACTCAAGCCGGGTTTTCTGTATAAATTTAATTTTTGCCATTGCTTCTTGCAAATAGTTTTCGGCAAAATAATTTTGTCCCAGATTTACAGCGGTCTGTATATCAGTTACTGGTCTGGTTTTACTGACGGCCAGCAGCTGCACTGAACCAGGGTCACGATTGAATCGTTGTTCAGCAGCGGAAATTCTCTGTCCGATTTGCGCAAGTGCTGCAGATATTTCACTTTCAGTGCTGACTAAAGCGTTTTTCCCAGTATCTTTGTGGGTACTTTTCATTAGATAACAGTGGTTTGTACTTTAAAAAGGAAGTAGCATTACACTCCAGCGTATCATGATAATAAAACATGTTTTTATTGATTAAAAATATGTTGGAGCCAGTAATATTTCTATACAATGGTTGCTTCGGGCTTTTGGGCTGAAGCAATGGACACTGCCGCAGTGTGTATAAGACCGGAATTTTAATTAATATTGTAACTACTTTCCTGTTCGGAGGATCTTGATGGATATTGGTGAACTTCTCGCATTCGGCGCTAAAAACGGCTCTTCTGACTTGCATTTATCCGCCGGGGTGCCTCCCATGATTCGTGTGGATGGTGACATGAGGAAGATTAACGTTCCGGTTCTTGATCACACTGAAGTGCATGACATGGTCTACGACATCATGAACGATAAGCAGCGTAAGGATTATGAAGAATTTTGGGAATGCGATTTCTCTTTCGAAATTCCTGGTCTTGCACGATTTCGTGTTAACGCCTTTAACCAGAATCGCGGTGCCGGTGCCGTATTTCGGACAATTCCATCCGAGATTTTGTCGCTGGAAAAATTGGGCGCACCAAAGATTTTTGAAGATTTGGCAGATACCCCTCGTGGTGTGGTGTTGGTGACAGGACCGACAGGGTCCGGCAAGTCGACAACATTGGCAGCCATGGTTAATCACAAAAATGAAAATGAATATGGTCATATTCTAACCGTTGAAGATCCCATTGAATTCGTGCATATCACAAAAAGGTGTTTGATCAATCAGCGTGAGGTGCACCGGGATACCATGGGCTTTAATGAAGCCTTGCGCTCCGCCTTGCGTGAAGATCCTGATGTTATTCTTGTAGGCGAAATGCGCGATTTGGAAACCATACGCCTGGCTTTGTCTGCTGCTGAAACGGGTCACCTGGTATTTGGCACCTTGCATACCAGTTCTGCTGCCAAGACGATTGACCGTGTTGTGGATGTTTTTCCGGCTGAAGAGAAAGACATGATACGTGCCATGCTGTCTGAATCACTAAAGGCGGTTATTTCACAGACATTGCTCAAGAAAAAAGGAGGTGGGCGTGTCGCTGCTCATGAGATCATGGTTGGTACCCCCGCTATTCGTAATCTCATTCGTGAAAATAAAATTGCACAGATGTATTCGGCAATTCAGACAGGTCAGGCATTCGGGATGAAAACGCTGGATCAGGATCTGAACGTGTTGGTCAAGAAGGGTGTGGTGACTAAAGAGGAAGCCAGGTCCAAGGCTGCGAACAAAGACAGCATTACGGGCTGATTCGGTTTTACTGACAGTCAAACAGTAAGGAGGAACTCGTGGAAAGAGAACAAGCGATAAAATTCATGCGCGACATTCTCAAGTTAATGGTTGAGAAAGAGGGTTCCGATTTATTTATCACAGTGGGATTTCCTCCAGCCATCAAGATACATGGCAAGGTCACGCCAGTATCAAAGACGGAGTTGACACCGGAAAATACCGAAGCGCTATGCTACGCCGTCATGAATGACAAGCAGCTAAAGGAGTTTGAAGCGACAAAGGAGTGTAATTTTGCCGTGATGCCTGTGGGTGTAGGTCGGTTTAGGGCAAATGCATTTGTACAGCAGAGTTTTTGTGGTTTGGTTATGCGTACCATTGAAACCGAGGTGCCTGACATTGATAAACTAAAGTTGCCGGAAGTTTTGAAAGATGTTGTCATGACCAAACGCGGTTTGGTGATCATGGTGGGCGGAACGGGTTCTGGTAAGTCAACTTCGTTGGCAGCCATGCTTGACTATAGAAATCGGAATTCTTTCGGTCACATCATTACCATTGAAGATCCTATCGAATATGTACATCCACACAAGAGTTGTATCATCATGCAACGTGAAGTGGGGATGGACACCGATGATTGGGAAATTGCCCTAAAGAATACGTTGCGTCAGGCGCCTGATGTTATTTTACTGGGCGAAGTCCGGGACAGGGAAACGATGGAATTCGGTATCGCCTTTGCCGAGACGGGGCATCTGGCCATGGCGACTTTACATGCCAACAGTGCAAACCAGGCCCTGGACAGAATTATTAACTTTTTCCCGGAAGAACGACGTCAACAATTGCTGATGGATCTATCGCTGAACCTGAAGGCGGTGATTGCCCAGAGACTGCTGAAGACGGTGGATGGTACAGGCCGTGCTGCGGCTATCGAAATATTGCTAAATTCGCCACTTATTTCTGATTTGATCCTGAAAGGTGAGGTCCATGATATTAAGTCGATTATGTCCAAGTCGAGAGAACTGGGCATGATTACATTCGATCAGGCATTGTTCGATCTGTATGAAGCGGACCGGGTGTCGCTGGAAGATGCGCTACGTAATGCAGATTCGATGAATGAATTGCGTTTGAAAATCAAACTGGAGGGTAAGGATGCCAAGGCTGCTGAAGAAGATAGCCTGGATCATCTGAGTTTGGAAGAAGAAGAAGAGTCAGGCGGAATGTATTGAGTGGTGTAGCCGGTGTATGACTCCGTGCATTTTTTAATTTAGGCGATAATTTCCAAAATCGAGGATAGTACTCAATATGGATATCACTCCTTATCTAAAATTAATGATCGAAAAAAACGCCTCGGATCTGTTTATTACTACAGGTTCCGAGGTAAAGGTTAAGTTAGAAGGCGTACCAACCCCGGTAGGTAAGACAATTCTAACCGGTGATATCTGCAAAGCAGCTGCTTACAACATCATGAATGAGAGGCAGAAGAGTATCTTTGAGGATACTATGGAATGCGACTTTGCGATCGCGCTTGCGGATGGTTCGAGGTTTCGTGTCAATGTTTTTCGTCAAAGGGGCGAAGTTGCCATGGTGTTTCGTCTTATACCGTCCAGGATCCCCACAGTCGAGGAACTGGGACTCCCGGAAGTACTGAAAGAGATGATATTGAGCAAAAGGGGGTTACTCCTTATGGTTGGCGGGACTGGTTCTGGTAAGTCAACCACACTTGCTGCAATGATTAATTATCGTAACCAAAATTTGGCAGGGCATATATTAACCATTGAAGATCCTGTCGAGTTCAGTCATCCCAATATTAAATCGATCCTGAATCAACGTGAAGTCGGTGTCGATACCAAATCCTATGCAAATGCTCTCAAAGCCTCATTGCGTGAGGCGCCTGATGTTATTTTGATTGGTGAGATTCGTGATCGTGAGACCATGGAAGCCGCTTTAGAGTTGTCCAATACGGGACATTTGGCAGTGTCAACATTACATGCGAATAATGCTAATCAGGCGATGGAGCGCGTTATCAATATGTTTCCTCAAGAGGCACATCAGCAATTGTTTATGGACTTGTCCCTGAATATACGCTCTGTTGTTTCACAAAGGTTAGTCAAGGGTGTTGATGGCATGCGTGTTGCGGCCATTGAAATTTTAGTGAATACACCGCATATAGCCGATTTGATTCTACGTGGTGATTTGGATGAGATAAAAGTTGCGATGGAAGAAAGTGGACAAAAGGGCATGCAGACATTTGATGCGGCGCTTCATAAACTTTACAAGGACGACTTTATCGATCTTGAAGAGGCACTGAGTAATGCAGACTCACGGACTAATCTCGAAGCCAAGATTAATTTCGGCTGAGCATCCTGTTTCGGGACGAGTACAGACCTTCGGGTAAAAATCAGTCTGGCCCAGTCTATAAGGTTTGCTTGCAAGTAGTTTCAGGTTATTTACAGGTAATAAAGATTATGATGGTGACTGATGCTGTAGTCGAACCAATTTCACGAGATATTTCTTTGTCCCTTTTGCCGTGCTGATCCATGGCGCCTTCGTCGCTCCGAATTCCAGTTATGTGATCATCTGCGTTTGGATCTATTTGAGATACCAAGGGAGGTATTCATATAGGCGGGAAAATTGATGCCGCTTCAAACACGGGGCCGTCGACGCAGACACGTTTCATCGTTGGGCCTAGATTTGTTTCGACTGGCACGGTGCATCCCGCACAGCCACCAACGGCACATGCCATATATTCTTCAAGTGATATCTGGCATGCTAAACCATATTTGCGAGCTATTTCACTTACAGCTCTGAGCATTGGTGTCGGGCCACAGCTGAATATTTCGACTTGTTTGATCATTTCCTGATCAAGAGAGTCAAGCCAGTGATTGGCAAGATCAGTGACATAGCCATCATAACAACCGCTATAGTTCTGTAGGCTTGTTAATCGGTTCGGAACTCCCCAGTCTTCCAGCAAAGACATTGATGCAATGACGCCCTCAGGTATTCCATCAAGCATAATTCGTGATGGTCTGATATTAAATGGAAAGGGCACTTCCGAACCCATAATAACAAACGGTTCGATAGTTTTAGTCGATTTTATCATATGTTCCACAAGAAAAATCATGGGAGGTATACCAACACCTCCGCTGATTAATAGAGGATATTTTACGTATCGATCCAGTTTGAATGACACGCCTATTGGGCCAATCAGATCGACAATCTCTCCTACAGTACGTTTAGCCAATCGCTCAGTACCATGGCCGCATGTCTTGTAAAGCAGTTCTATCCAACCCAGGTTTTTATTGGTACGCATGATAGACATGGGTCGTCGCATGGGTAGTTCACTATCGCATTGTAGATGAATAAAATTACCAGGTTTGGCAAGTGATGCGGTCAGTGGAGCGTATAAGCGCATATGATACTGATCACCTGCATACGCCTCGTGAATGAGGAGTTCAGCTTGTTCCACATGTAAGGTATTACGTGATTCAGGATGTTTCACTCTGTTATTTTCCCGGTAAAATGTCAGTGCTGATAAATGATTTTTCCATCAATAACAGTATGCGTTACTTTGCCTGTCATCTCCCACGAGGTGAACGGTATATTTTTACCAGAGCTTAGAAGTGATTCTTTTTCTACCAGCCATGATGTTTCGGGATCAACTATACAAATGTCGGCCTGTGAGCCGATAGATAGGTTGCCTGCATTGATGTTTGCAATGTCCGCCGGAGCTGAAGTCAAGGCTGCGACTGCTTGTTGAAGCGTGAGGCATTTATCTCTAACTAGTTGTAAGGTTAGTGGCAGCAGTAATTCTATGGTTGATGCACCTGGTTCGGCCATACCAAAGGGCGTGGATTTTGCGTCTGCTTCATGAGGTTGATGATCGGAACAAATAGCGTTGATAATTCCACTTTTAACAGCTGCGCGTAGTGCCTCTTTGTCTCGTTGATTTCTGAACGGGGGCAAGACGTAGCAATCTGTATTGAATGAGCTTATATCCATATCCGTTAGGTGCAGATGAGCGATGCCAACATCGGCGGTTATATCAAGACCGCGTGCTTTGCCTTCTGCAAGTAACTCAATACTTCGGGATGCTGAAATTCTGCAAAAATGTACTCGTGCACCTGTTTGTTCGACCAGCAACAAAGCGCGACTGACTGCAATAGTCTCTGCTGTCTCGGGAATAGCAGGGAGGCCGAGTCTTGTACTTACAGAGCCTTCGTGAACGATACCTCTACTTCCCAAATAATAATCTTCGCAATATAGATGTACTGTAATTTTACAAGTTACAGCATATTCCAGTGCTCGTCTCAGTATTTCGGTATCAACAATTGGTGCATAAGCATTACTTACACCGATACATCCGGCACTTTTCAACGAATCCATTTCTGCGAGAGTTTCGCCTTTTAATCCATGTGTAAGCGCACCCAGAGGATAAACTTTCGATTGTTGATTTTTTAATGCACGCTGAAAAATTAATTCTGCAACTGCAGGCGTATCTATGACAGGAGTGGTGTCTGGAGGGCAACAGATAGAGGTTATCCCTGAAGCAGCGGCGGCGGCAGTTTCCGAAGCAATAGTTGCTTTATTTTCCATTCCGGGTTCGCGAAGACGTGCGCAAAGATCGATTAGTCCCGGAAAGATAATTCTATTACTGGCATTAATTTCCTTTTGTGGTTCGAAGCCTGCGGGCGATTGACCGATGGCTAAAATTTTACCTTTATCAATAAACAAACTTCCCGTTTGATCAATATTATTTGCCGGGTCAATAATGCGACCATTGGATATTTTCAGGCGCACTTACCTAAGTCTCATCTGATCGAGGGACCGTGACTTGACTATCCATTGTCATGGCCATGATCGCCATGCGTACGGCAATTCCATGACTAACTTGTTGTAATATGACTGAGCGATCACTGTCAGCAACGCTTGAATCAATTTCGACACCTCTGTTAATCGGACCAGGGTGCATGACAATGGCATTCCTATCGGCGAGAGCCAGTTTCTTATCATCCAGCCCGTAGCGCTTGAAGTATTCATGTTCACTCGGTAGTAGAGCACTACGCATGCGTTCTCTTTGTAAGCGAAGTATCATGACAACATCAACATCTTGCAGACCTTCATGTATATCATAATAGGCATGCACGCCAAGACTGGAAATATTATCAGGTATTAGAGTCTTTGGGCCAATGACCCTGATTTCCGGGACACCAAGTGTGCTTAAGATATGAATCTCTGAACGTGCGACTCTTGAATGCAGTACATCACCGATAATGGCAACCTTAATCCTGGTAAAATCAGGTTTATATTTGCGGATGGTAAACATGTCCAGCATTGCCTGGGTTGGGTGAGAGTGACAACCGTCACCTCCGTTAATTACACGTGTTCGGGGAGCTACTTGAGAGGCAATAAAGTGCGCCGCCCCACTGCTTGCATGACGAATAATGAATATATCACAATGCATGGCTTGCAGAGTTTGTAACGTGTCAGCAAGAGTTTCCCCTTTTTTGGTTGCGGAACCGAGAATGTTCAGACTTAGTACGTCAGCGGAAAGCCTTTTTGCAGCCAGTTCAAATGTTGTTCGTGTTCGTGTGCTTGGTTCGAAGAATAAATTGGCGATGGTTTTGCCGCGTAGTAAAGGAACTTTTTTTACAGCGCGTTCCCCGACAGTTATAAATGATTCAGCGTAATCAAGAATTTCAAGAATCAGGGAACGGCTAATACCTTCAATGGTAAGAAAATGTTTAAGTCGACCTTGAGAGTCGATTTGAATGTTATTTCCTGTCATTCCGTTCCGGTTATTTCCAGAGCTAGATCTCCAGATAGATCGCCATCCAGATGTTTTACGGCGCAGAGTTTAACATTTTCTCCCGGCTTTAGAAGCAATCGTTGACCAACAAAATCTGCTTGTATAGGGAGTTCATGTGCTCCACGGTCGATCAAAACAGCGAGTCGGACACTTGCAGGTCGACCATAATCGAATATTTCGTTCAGAGCTGCACGTATTGTCCTGCCCGTATGTAGTACGTCATCCACCAGCAACAGGTGTTTATTTTCAACATCAAAAGGTAGTTTTGAAGGGGAGACCTGCGGATGTATACCCATGCGACTGAAATCATCGCGATAAAAAGCGATGTTGAGTTTGCCTATAGGGTGCTGCAGTCTCAGTTTTTGATGTAGTCTTTCAGCGACCCACACGCCGCCTGTATGAATACCGATTATCAATAACTCTGATAAAATATTATCAAGTATCGCCGCACATATCTCAGCATGCATTGTATCGATATATTGCTCGATCTCTGACATTACTTTACGCATAACATTTTATTTTGAAATTTTTTATGGCAATCCTGTCATGGTCCAGGTTGATTACAGTTCTCCGCAAACCATGTTTCGAGAATAGCTTGTGCAGCGACAGGGTCTAAACCAGTCATTCTGCCTGTGCGTTGAGCGGCTTCAAATGAAGATAAACGTTCATCAATACTATATACCGGGAGATGGAAGCGCCCATGTAACTGCCGCATAAATTTTTCTGCTGCAATCGTCATTTCCTGAACCTCATTCATCATATTCAATGGCTGTCCAACGACCAGGGCATCGGGTTGCCATGTTTCTATCAACTGTTCAATAGTCTTCCAGTCAGGACTATTATTTTTATTTATAACGGTTTGCAAAGGATTAGCCGTTTGCGTAATGGTTTGTCCGACAGCGACACCAATGCGTTTGCTGCCAAAATCAAAACACAAAAGCGACTTTATCCTATGCGTGTCCGACATCAGAGGATAATTGATCTATATCGATACCTAAAAGATTAGCAGCAGAGTTCCAGCGTTTTTTGACAGGTGTATCAAAGATAATGTGAGATTCTGCTGGACCACTTAACCAGATATTATCCCGCATTTCTTTTTCGAGTTGGCCAGCAGACCAGCCTGCGTAGCCCAGGGCGATGAAAGTGTTTTTAGATCCTTTACCATTGGCGATAGCATCAAGAATATCCAGAGATGTAGTCATGCCTGTATTTTCATTTATTTTCAGTGATGGCTCCCAGTCCTCCTGATCATATTGATGCAAAATAAGACCTCTGTCAGGTTGCACAGGTCCACCATCGTAGATAGGGATATCTGCGTTTATTTCGTCTCCTGAAGTGATGTCCATTTGTTCCAGCACTTCGCCGAGCTTCAGATCCAACGGTTTGTTAATAACAATCCCCATGGCACCCTCTTCGTTATGCGAGCAGATATAAGTTACCGTGTGGTAGAAATTGGGATCACTTAGTTCGGGCATGGCTATTAGAAAATGATGCGTAAGATTCATTGAATCCATGGACTTAGTATCATTAACTATTAGGGAAACTACAAGCACAGATTTTGGTTTATGGTTTTCATTTGAGCCTGTGGCTATTGAGAAATTGCCAGGTTCGGGTAATGTGCAGAATATCTGTTTCATCGCGTATATTATCCGGAAACGGAGAGTAAGGTGAGGCAAGTTCAACAATATGAATTGCCGCATCATCAAGCACCTGATGACCAGAGGAGCTACGCACGGTGATCTGATTTATCGAACCGTCTTTATTCAGGGCGACATCAAGTATCAGGTTACCTGATAAATTATTTTTTCGAGCGACATCAGGATAATTTAAATTTCCGACACGTTCCACTTTGGAACGCCAGGCCTCCATGTAAGAGGCATACTTATACTCTTTGGTGCTGGCTGAAATAAATTTTCTTTTTGGACGCTCGGCCCTAGTCTGGAGTTTTCGTCTTATTTGTGCACTGAGCGATGCTATTTTAAAACTATTGGTCAAAAATGCCGCTGCGCCGGGAGTTGGTGGTATCTCTGGTTTTTCCGGTATTTCTTTCTCCTGTGTTTCTTCCTTCGATCTTTGTTGATCGGCAACTTCTTCTACAGGTTTTGTTTTTTCCAACTCTGTCTCAGTTTTTTCCGGCAGTCTTTCTTTTGTTTCAGTCGTTTCGACAGCTAATTGCTCAGTAACCTCCACCGACTCCGGCTCTGCTTCTGTAATCACTTCTGGCGTATTTGCCGCAGACTCCGCAGCGGGTTGTGATTCTGCGGGAGGTGGTGCGGCTATTTCAGGATCTTCTTGAGGAAAGGGTGCGGGTAAAGGCGTTGAAGGGTTTTCCTGCTCAGCTAAATCGCCGCCACCCTGGAGATTTGCCTGTGCAAGAATTTTCGCATCTTCTGCAGGGTCACTTTGTTGCTGGACGAGAATAATTTCCATCGTCTCAAATCGGGGTTTTGGTATGTCTTCAGGCGCAAATGAGACACCGAGGACGAAGATGCCGTGAGCCATGACGGCGAGACAGAATGTCATGCCGAAACGATCTACCGGTGTTGTCAGTGGCTGAGCCGTTGCCGCTGCCAATACATCAATTTCCTGTTAAATCTACAAAAAATAAGTATTTCCCAAGGGGATCAATGGTTGTTTCCGGTTTTGACAATTTGTTGTTCAATCGCATCCATTAAGTCGCCTGCAATATTGAGATCGTATATTGTATCAAGTTCTCTGATGCAAGTTGGGCTGGTGACATTGATTTCGGTTAAATAATCACCAATCACATCAATACCGACAAACATCAGGCCTTTCTCTTTGAAAGTTGGCGACAATTGTTCGCATATCCATCTATCTCTGACGGTTAATTCAACGCCTTTTGCGGAACCTCCTGCAGCCAAATTGCCGCGTATCTCACCCTCTTTGGGGATGCGAGACAGAGCATATGGAATGGGTTCTCCGTCGATCATGAGGATCCGCTTATCACCATTGACAATTTCCGGGATGAATTGTTGCGCCATGACATGTTTGGTGCCGCTCTCAGTGAGTGTTTCAATAATGACATTGGTATTCTGTTCTGTAAGCTGGATCCTGAAAACCGACATGCCGCCCATGCCATCCAGGGGTTTCAGTATTATGTCTCCATGCTCATCCAGAAATGCAAGTATGTGTTCTGATTTTCTGGCGATCAATGTTGGAGTTGTGCATTGAGGAAACCAGCTGATAAATAATTTTTCATTGGCATCACGTAGAGAAGCTGGATTATTCACAACCAGAGTGCCTTGACGATGCGCTAGTTCCAGTAAGTAAGTTACATAAATGTATTCCATATTAAATGGGGGATCTTTGCGCATGAGAATGATATCCAGATCAAGGAGTGATAAAATCACCGCTTGGTGGAGTTGATACCGGCTAGAGACGTCATCTTCCACTGTTACCTTACGTGTTGCTGCACTCGGAGTATCGTTGACCAGAAATAGATCATCCATTTCCATGTAATAAATATCCCAGGATCTTGCTTGCGCCTCAAGCAGCATGGCAAAGGAGCTATCTTTCGCGATATTTACTCCACTGAGGGGATCCATGATAATGCCCAATTTCATAATTCCATTCTTAATCTATCTTATGGATAGTGAGTTTGTTTCTTGCCAGTTGCAGACACAATTTCAGCAGTCTATTAAACGATAATTAATTATCTTTCGCCAGTATAATAGTGTGGATCCAGCTCGCAAGAGCAACGGACAGTTTAACACCTTAAAATATTTTCTAACCATTGTTGAGTCTGCTTCATTATGTCGATTAGGAAAATAAGAATTGCGACCCGTAAAAGCCCATTGGCACTGTGGCAAGCAAAGTATGTAGAAGCGGAGCTTATAAAATATCATCCGGAGCTTGAAGTCGAACTGGTTCGACTTCAAACGCAAGGTGATCTGATACTGGACACACCATTGTCCATGGCAGGAGGCAAGGGTTTATTTATCAAGGAACTTGAGCAAGCCTTGTATGATAGCAAGGCTGATATTGCTGTGCATTCCATGAAAGATGTGACAGTTGATATGTCGGAAGGATTGGTTTTACCCGTTATTTTAAAACGAGAAACTCCTCATGATGTATTTATTTCAACAAAATACAAAAGTATGGATAAATTACCTCAAGGCGCATCTGTTGGCACATCCAGTTTACGCAGAAAATCCCAGCTAAAAGCGTGGCGGCAGGATCTTGATATGAGGGATCTTCGTGGCAATGTAGGTACGCGATTGAAGAAACTTGATGATGACGAATATGATGCCATCATTCTTGCAGCGGCAGGTGTTATCAGACTTGGCCATGAAGATTGTATTCGTGAATTTATTTCAACAGATATTATGTTACCTGCAATTGGTCAAGGTGCGATAGGTATACAGATGAGAAGTGGTGATGATGCTGTTATGGAAAAGATTTTTTCACTGAATGATAACAATACAAGTAATCAGGTAGAGACTGAACGTCTTGTAAGCAGACGTTTATTCGGTGGATGTCAACTACCTATTGCAGCCTATGCTGAGGTCGATCAGGAAAATATCAAGGTGCGTGGCATGGTTGGTCGTGAAGATGGTAGTGAGATCATTCGAGAGTCGGTGAGCGGATGTTTACAAGAAAGAGAAGCATTGGCATTACAGCTTGCTGAAAATTTACTGCAAAAGGGTGCAGGTAAAATACTCAAAGAACTGCTGGATAATCAAGTAATATAAATGACTATAAAGAGCTGATATATCGATAATGGATAAAGTCCTTGAGAATATTAGGATTCTTGTCACCAGACCGAAACAGCAGGCGGACAACCTTTGTAAATTGATCGAGGATCTCGGTGGCACGGCAATTCGTTTCCCGGTGATCAAAATCAGCGAAGTTGAAGATAAGCAAGTCGTCGGTGAATTCCTGAATAATATCCAGGCATACGATATCGGAATTTTTATAAGCAAGAATGCTGTTGAGTGGACGTTGAGATTATTAGGTGATAACGCTTCGGCGTTGAAGAATCTAAAATTAATCTCTATTGGTTCGGCAACAACAACAGCACTTAAACATGTTTTATCAGTTAATGTCGTTACGAACAGTGGATCCAATAGTGAATCTCTACTTGCAGGCGATGCGCTGGGCACTGATGCTGTGCGTGGTAAGAAAATCATTATTTTCCGTGGTCAAGGCGGTAGGGAATTATTAGCAACAACATTAAGACAAAGAGGTGCGAATGTTGATTTTGCAGAAGTCTATCGTCGTGATTGTCCGCAGTATGATGGTGATTTTATTAATAAAATATGGATATCAAATGATCCCGATCTTATTGTCGTTACCAGTAATAATGGCCTGGAAAATTTATTTTCCTTATTGAACGATAAGCAGAAAAAGTTTTTGTTGGGCAAACAGTTAATTGTTATGGGCAAGCGTATGCTGGATTTTGCAGTTACATTTGGTTTTACCAGGACCCCAATATTTACTGAAGAAAGCGATGATGCAGATATACTCAAGCTGATTGGAAAGTGGGCTGAGTCAAAACGGGCTGGAGAGAAAATCGAATGAGTGGTGAAGATAATAAAATGATGCCGGAAGAAGCCGGGGATGAGTCCGTGGATAAGGAAATAAGCAAGATAGAAAGCGAAAACCAGACCAGGGAGATGGATGATAAGTCAACGCATAAGTTCGGGAGCGGTCCTGTACTCGGATGCCTAATGATTTTAATCTGTGGACTGTCAGCAGGTGGTTACACTATCTGGATGGAGTTACAAAAAACAAAATCTAAACTGACTGAATTTACAAATAATGGGTGGGCACAAATTGACTTGATGACTGGGAAATTTGCGGCTGTGCACGGTTCAATCAGGCAACTGGAAGGGAAACAAATTGAGCAGTCGAAAGCGTTGTCTTCTCTTTATCGCGATATACAGAAGCAGAGTGGTAATGAAGACTGGGCTATTGCCGAGATTGAGTATTTGTTAATTATCGCCATGCAACGTTTATCATTGGAGAAAGATGTCTCCACGGCACTGGTGGCCATGGAGGCGGCTGATCTTAGACTCAGGAATATGAGCAATCCAGACTTGTTACCGTTACGAAAACAGTTGGCGTCGGATATGAATCAGTTACGATCAATCAATCGGATAGATACTATCGGCATGGCCATTTATCTGGCAAATATGATAGATCTATCCGCCAATTTGCCGCTGAAAGCGGATGTGACCGTAGAAACAAAGGATCGATCTTCTGCACATATTTTCGATGATGAATTCGTTGTCGATCCCTGGTGGAAAAGAATCCCTGAAATATTTTGGCGGGAAATAAAAAGTCAGTTCGTTATCAAACGTTCAGGTGAAGTGAAACAGGCATTACTACCCGTTGAAGAATACTTTTCATACCAGAATCTTAGATTGGAACTGGGGAGCGCAAGACAGGCGGTGTTACGTTCAGATTCACGAAATCTTCGTTCTTCCATTGATCTCATATTGCCGTGGATACACCGGTATTTTAATACCGGTGATTCATCAGTACTTAATGTGATAGAGGCTCTTGAAAAAATGCGCTCAGTCGAATTGCAACCGGATCTACCCGATGTTAGTTCATCTTTGGAAAGCCTACGCGCATATATTCGTCATAATAGCGGCGATTTATCTGCAACAGACGATATTCAACAGCAATGAAATTAATAATAATAATTTTATCTATACTCCTGCTGGCGATGAGTGTTGCTACCTATGTCGAGCATGATACAGAGCGGGTAATACTTACAATCTCAGGCTGGACGGTGCAAACAAGTTTCAGTTTTTTTGTTATCTCCATTGTGATTTTATTCTTATTTTTGTATTTCACACTAAGATTAATCAATGAGTTCTGGCGAATATTCTCGCAATTAGGAGATTGGCAGAAAAACAGGCGCCAACGTTTATCTGAAAAATATTTGTCACATGGATTAATGGCATCAGTTAGGGGTGATTGGAGTAAAGCCGAAAAATTCTTGAGTAAAGGCGCACCGTATAATCAAGCGCCGTTGGTTAATTATCTGGCTGCAGCACGTGCGGCGCAGGCATTAGGCGGGGTAGAAAGACGAGATGCTTATTTGATGCAAGCCTATGAACATGATCCCGATGCTGAAATTGCAATCGGTCTGGTGCAGGCGGAATTACAAATAAAACAACAGCAGCTTGAGCAAGCACTTGCGACGTTGACACATTTGCACGATCAAAAACCAAAACAGGATCAGATTAAGAAGATGTTGTTACATACTTATGCCGAATTAGAGGACTGGGACGCAATGCTGGCATTATTGCCCAAGATGGAACGAGCCGGTATTTTACCCCGCGAACAAATTCAGGCTAAACAATTGGAAGCGTACGGTGGTTTGTTAAAACGATTCGGTTTAAATCAAGATGCTCCGGTATCAGACAATTTGCAAACTGCTAAAGAGAGATTAAATAATATTTGGTTGAAGATCCCCAAAAAGTTACGTACAGAACTTTACTTGATTGAAGTTTATACAGAAGAAAAACTGAAGATTTTCGATACTGGGGAATGTGAATCACTGATACACAAGGCATTAAAAAAACAGTGGGATATTGCCTTGCTTGGTTTATATGGTCTGGTGGAAGGCAAAAACGCAGCCAAACAATTAAAGTTTGTAGAGAGCTTTTTATCCAGCTATGCAAGAGAGCCTGTTTTATTATTAACATTAGGGAGATTGAGTGCCAGGAATAAGCTTTGGGGTAAGGCAAAGACTTATCTTGAAGAAAGCATTGAAATTAATCCGATTCCGGAAGCATATCGGATGCTCGCCACGGTATTGGATAAGATGGGGGAGCACGATGCTGCAGTGCTTAATTATCAGAAGGGCCTGGAATTGGCGACTGTTGGGTTACCTGATAATGGAGTTAAGTTGTTGGAGCAGGCTGGGCAGGAGTAAATGCCTTTTCCTGCGGATTCGAAATCCGTGTTTATACCCGAACACAAAAGCAAATTAACTCGTTGCAAATTCAAATGAATCGGAATAAATAAATTCTGCGGACAGGCCTCGCGCCACGAATGAATCCATGACTGCGTGAACCATCGGTGGCGGGCCACAGGTGTAGACATCGTAGGGCGTTATATCCTTGATATCCTTCAAGATGGCATTGTGTACAAAACCAGTCCTCCCTTGCCATTTATCTACGTCTTCAAGTTCCGAAAGTACCGGGGTATATTCGATGTGTTTGTGTTCATCTGCCCAGCTTTCCACGAGTTTATTCAAATAGAGATCCTCTTCTTTTCTTGCGCCCCAGTAGAAATATATCGGACGTTTATCACCCAAATGTATTGAATGTTCGATAATGCCCTTGATGGGGGCGAAGCCAGTTCCACCAGCGATCATAATAATCGGTCTATCAGAATTTTCTCTGAGGAAAAAAGTGCCCAGTGGACCTTCAAATCTCAATAGTGTGCTCTCTTTTAATTCATGGAATGCATATTCAGAAAACAAGCCGCCTTCATAATGGCGGATGTGTAATTCTAAAGTGTTATTGTTATGTGGTGCATTAGCAAGTGAGAAGGCTCGTTTTTTGCCTTCTTTTAGCAACAGGTTGATATATTGCCCAGCGAGGAATTGCAATCTCTCACTTTTTGGTAATTTCAAATAAAGACGTACCACATCATGGCTAAGTTTCTCAATCTCTGTCGCACGGCAGGGAAGTTTGCGAATGGCAATATCACCAATTCGTTCGACTTCTTTTACCTCGATAATCACATCCGTTTCCGGGATGGCTTGGCAAAAGAGTGCATATCCCTCTTTCATTTCCTGCCCGGAAATTCCCGAGATTTCATTTTGGTAACGGATTTTGCCGTCGATTAATTTTCCTTTACACGATCCACATGCGCCATTTCTGCAACCATAGGGGAAGTGATGACCGTATTTTAGTGCAGACTTGAGAATGGTTTCGTCGTTATCTGCAAGAAATGACTCTTTGCTTGAATCAATAGTAATCCTTGTTGACATGATATCCGATAGAAATAATCCGCTTAATGTAATGTGAAGATGGGTTAAAAAAGTTTAGGGTAGACTTCTTTTTCTATCCAACCAATTTTAATAGAGGTTGCCATTGTTCACGATCATAGTAAGTCTTGGAGGGAGCTAATTCGAATATCGTCATGCCTTTTTCAGCGGCATGTACATAATTTTGACTCGCACGGAGTAAGGTTATAAATGGAATTTTTCTGCCGTTAGGTAGCTGTAATTTATCCAGATAACCTTCGAGTTTTGCGGCAGCCAGAGTCGTTTCATTGACTCTGTTGGCAACGCTGGCAATTTTAATTTTATTGTTTGTGGTTTTCTTTCTAAGTTTGATTAGATCGTCGAGGAATCTCTCTGCAGCACGTATATCCATCGGTGAAGGCATAATGGGAATTACCATTGTTTGTGCAGCACGAACGATATTAGCCATCTTGGTACCATGGATCCCCGCCGCCGTATCCAGTATAAGCATGTCGACCTTATCAGGAATGTGGAGTTTACCGTGCTTCACAGGTACATGCTTAATTTGACTTAAATTTTTCGGTCGGACTTTCAACCAGTCACTGCTGGAGTGCTGCGGATCACAATCGGCGAGCGCAACATTCCTGCCTTTCATTGCGAAATAACCGGCAATATTCGTGGCTATTGTGCTTTTGCCACACCCTCCCTTGGGATTGAGTACCAATATTGTGCGCATGTTTGCCTGCCCTTTTTGTGCGAGTGGTCTATTATACAGTTTTATTGACTGGGTTTTTTGTTTTTCATCAATTTTTTAATTAGAGGATTGATGATTAATTGCATGGCAAATATCATTTGATTCGCAGGCACAATGATCGTATCCGGTTTTGTCATAAATGCTCCATCCAGTGTTTTCAGCAACTTCTGAAAATCAACTTTAATTTTTTCCATATTTCTAGTGTGGATGACGACTAAACTTTCATCGCTGGTCGGGATTTCAGAGCCCCCAAATGGATTCGAAGTATCAACCGTCGGTATGCGTTGAAAGTTGATATCAGTCATGGAGAATTGTGGCGTAATATAATGGATGTAGTCATGCATTCGATTGAGTATTAAATCCATCGCATCCTTCGGCGTGTAACCTCGATATTCCTTGTCACGATGAATTTTTTGCATCCACTCAAGATTAATGATGGGAGTAACCCCGATCAGCAAATCTACATATTGACGTACATTGACCGTGTCTGTGACAACAGCGCCATGCAGACCTTCATAGAAAAGCAGGTCTGTATTTTCCGGAATATCTTGCCACTTGGTGAGGGTTCCGGGGGGTGAACGATGTATCGCAGCCTCGTTCTCGTCATGTACGTAATATCTATATTTGCCCGTGCCATGTTCTGAGTACTCGCGAAAAGTTGCTTCCAGTTCCCTGAACGCATTGCCTTCAGGGCCGAAATGGGTAATATTTTTACCTTCCTGTTCAGCGGCATTGACGACATTATCCATTTCCTGGCGGTTGTATTTGTGGTAGCTGTCGCCTTCAATAAACGCAGGCGTGATGCTTTCGTGTCTGAAAATAATTTCAAAGGCCTTCTGTACACTGCTGGTACCGGCTCCTGAAGAGCCTGTCACGGCAATGATCGGGTGTTTTATTGACATTTGTTATATATTTCACCTATGGCGTGGTTATTTATTACGTGATTGTAGTTCGAACATCAAGTTGTATTACGTTTTCGGCAAATACGGAAGAACGATTTATGGTAGTGGATTTTCAGGAAAAATATTAATGTCAACAAACGTTAGCGATATACGTTTATACAAGCGACTGTTGCGGTATGTTGTGCCTTATTGGCGTACTTTCATGATAGCAATCATCAGTATGTTGGTTTTCGCGGCATCTGATCCTGCTCTCGCTGCCCTGATGCAGCCCATCTTGGATGGTGCTTTTGTTGAAAAAGATCCAGCGACAATAAAATGGATACCTCTTCTACTCGTGGTTTTATTTACCATCAGAGGTTTCGCTTCTTATGCCAGTGGTGTCGCTCTACATTGGGTCTCAAACAAGGTGGTTATGGATCTAAGACAGGAAATGTTCGCCAGGATGTTGTCTCTACCGAGCGATTACTACGATGAACATTCTTCAGGCAGTCTGTTGTCAAAATTTACCTACGACGTCATGCAGATAAAAGAGGCAGCGACCAATGCACTCACAACTTTGGTACGTGATTCTTTTGCAGTCATTGGTCTTTTGGCATGGATGTTTTATCTCGACTGGAAACTGACATTAGTCGCAATGATAAGTGCGCCTCTTACTACCATTGTAGTCTTAGTAATCCGCAAACGCATTAGAAAAATGAGCTATAAGGTTCAGGATTCTATGGTGGATATCAATTATATTTTGGGTGAGTGCATTAGCGGACATAAATTAGTCAAGCTATATGACGGCAAGGAACAGGAAACAAAACGTTTTAATGAGGTTGCCAATGCGAACCGCAAGTATTCAATGAAGTTCGCCATGGTTACTGTTGCGAGCAGTCCGCTGATTCAGATCATTACGGCGATTGCTTTGGCTGTCATTATTCATATCGCTATTCAGAATAGCGTTGTCGGCAAAATCAGCGTGGGGGAATTCACCTCTTTTTTCACAGCGATGGCTATGCTGCTCACTCCGCTTAAACGTTTGGTCAAAGTCAATGAATGTCTACAAAAAGGTCTTGCTGCATGCGAAAGTGTTTTTGTCATGCTCGATCATGCTATAGAAGCAGATACAGATAAACAAATACTTGAGAGGGCAAAGGGTGAAATTGAATTCTGCAATGTCAGTTTCAGTTATGGCGAGAGTGTTCAGGAAGTATTAAATAATGTTTCCATACATGTAAAGCCTGGAGAGACGATTGCATTAGTAGGATCCTCCGGTAGTGGTAAGTCGACCATGGCAAACCTTATACCAATATTTTACGCAGTGACAGAAGGAAAAATATTGCTGGACGGAAAAGACGTTAAAGATATTTCATTACAGTCATTGCGTCAAAACATTGCCCTGGTCAGCCAGGATGTGGAGATGTTTAACGATACTATCAGGAACAACATTGCGTATGGTAGTTTGAATGGCAGTAGCGATATGTTAATTATTGCGGCTGCAAGATCGGCCCATGCCCTCGAATTCATCGAAGATTTCGAAGATGGATTTAATACTATGGTTGGAGAAAAAGGATTGAAGTTATCTGGCGGACAACGACAGAGAATTGCGATTGCGCGGGCCTTGTTAAAAGATGCACCTATTCTGATTATGGATGAGGCAACCTCATCACTGGACACGCACTCGGAACGGCAAATCAAGCTGGCACTGGAGGAAGCAAGGGCAGGCAGAACGAGTGTGATCATCGCTCATCGACTGTCAACCATCGAAAACGCGGATCGTATCATTGTGATTGATAACGGTACAATTGTTGAAACTGGTACACATGCTGAATTGATCAAACAGAACAGCGTTTATGCACGCTTATATAAGTTACAGTTTGTTGTGTGAAATAAAAGATTACATCTTATTTAAAAAATAATTACGTTTTGAATACCTTGATATTTTTTCGTAGTGAATCCAGCAGTGACTCATCAGAAGCATATCTGATTGCAATATACATGTTTGTAATAATTTTTATTTGCGGTGCCAGATCACTTCTTTTTAATGAAGCACGTTTCGCGAAATTCACTGGTCCCTCATGTGCTGGATAATTAATGCCGGAGCGTGATAATTTCTTGCGAAATTGATCATATAAAAATTTAGCTGGCTCTTTTTCTTCAGGTGTGAATCTTAAAAATGTAAATGTAAGATAAACAAGGACTAGTCCGACAAATGCCATGATAAGGAAAATCATGCCACTCCAGTTTATGTTACCCAGGCCAAATTGGCTTAAAAATTCTTTTTGTCGTTCTGATCCATAGCTTATGACCCATTGATTCCATTGGTTATTAATAGCATCCCAACGAAAACCTAAACGTTTCCATAAATTTTTGACCAGGCTATTCCGGCCAAGGATCGCTGGTATGTCCAATGTTTCCGAGGGTAGTGCGCTTTCAATACCTTCAATGATGCGCAGCGGCGAGACTGCCGCCGTTGGATCAACACGCGTCCAACCTTGTTTCTCTTTCCAGACCTCTGTCCACGCATGCGCACTACGTTGACGAATAATAAAATAATTTCCAACAGGATTATGTTCACCGCCCTGATAGCCAAGTACGATGCGTGCAGGAATTTCTGCCGCCCTCATCATGACGACGAAAGCATTGGCGTAATGCTCACAAAAACCTTGTTTTTCATCAAAGAGGAATTCATCGACACGATCATTTTCCAGTAGAGGTGGATTTAGGGTGTAATAAAACTCGTCCTCATTAAATAACTTCAGGGCACGATCAATGATTTGATTTTCTGACAGTCCTTCTTCCAACCATTGACGCATCAGGGCTTTTGTCCGACTATGGTATTGCCGAGGCAGTTGTAAGGAAGCCTGTCGCTCATCATTGTTTAACTTTGAGATTTTATAATCCGGATAGGATGTCATATCGTAACGAACTCTTCTTGTCACCGGATTTTCAGTTAACAACTGAAAATCAGATGTCATTCTGCTTTGGCTGGTCTTACTCCCTGGCATTTCGAGCGCATACAGCCATTTTTTATTATGCGGCTCCAGGGTGATGGTATAAGTGACAGGACTATCCGATACTGCTTCCAGTGAGTTATTATATTGATATTCAGATTTGCCTCTGGTCCAGCTTAAGCCGTCAGTATGTCGAAGTACCGGACCGCGCCAATAGAATTGTGACTGTTCAGGCGGCTCGCTTTTAAAGTCGACACGGAAGGCAACCTGATTGCTTTGTATCAGTTGACTGATACTGCCGGGCGACATTTCATCCCCGACCCCGGTTAAACCTGCATGTGCGTCACCCGGCATGCCCCAGAGCGGGCCCGGTATTCGCGGAAACAAAAAGAACAAAATAAGCATAATCGGAACAGACTGCAATAGTAATGATGCGGCAACTTTCCCCAAGGTTTTATTTGGTAATTTCTTCTGCACATCATTAAACGAAACCAGACTGATTGTCATGACCAATACAGTGCAAGCCATATACACAGCAGTACCGATACTTTGTGTATAAAGAAAGTTTGTCACTATCACGAAATAACCGAGAAAGCAGGCGACATAAAAGTCTCGTTCTTGATTAATCTCACAGATTTTAAATCCTGCCAACATGACAAGTAATGCAACTCCTGCATCACGGCCGACGATAGTGCCAAAGTTAAAATAGATACCCAATATTCCAATAATCATCAAAGTCGATAAACCAACCCTGGAAATAAATTTATATTTGCGGTCAACATCAGCTTGCGTAATTGCATAAAGTTTACATATACAAAGTACAAGGAATAACGGCATGATCCAGAGAGGAATTCTTTGACTGTGAGGCAGCGCAGACAGTACCAAGCCCCCACCTAACCAATAAAGGCTGTGAATGGGAATGTTATTCTTTATCTGACGAGGGTTCATTTTGCGGGCGAGTATTTCAGGCTGCATCGTTCAGGCCGAATGTCGCCAGTGAAGATAAACAGTTATGTAAATGTTTCGCGCCATTGCCCGCATCAATGTAAATTTCAGGGATCTCAAGGCTATACTGAAAAGACTGCGCTTCAGCCTCAATGATCCAGCGACACAACTGCGAGAGTCGTGCTTCGATATCCGTCAGGTGTGCAACATCATTCCAGTCCAGATGCAGTTTATCTGCACCGGAACCGCTAAATTTTTTGATGAATAAACCTTTTTGCTGAGCATAGGCTTTCCATGAAATGTCCTTGATCGAATCACCAGGATGATAGTTTCGGAAACCTATAAAATCGTCTACCCCTGTCGTATTTCCCTGAACGCCGTTGGCCTCTGTTAACTTAAATGCCGGCAATGTTTTGTGTCCCTCAGGTTTGGGATAAACCAGACAGGGTTGTTTTGTTTCGAGATATGACCAGGCTTTGAATAACCCTAAAGGAAATGTCGTGAAAACCTTGATACGTCCGGCATAAAAATGCCCTCGTTGCCTGGTCTTAAAGGACAGTTCAACACGATCAAAACTATCAGCATCAACATCGCAAGTTGCCAGCGGTGTTTCATGTTTGGTTGATTTTAGAATGTCCTGCCATTTTTTCGCAGATTTAATAAAAGAAATAGAGATTCGAAGATGACTGTTTCTGTTATCCAAAACTAATGGAAAGTTTGCCGGTTCTCCGGAAAAAACAGGCGCGGCAGGTGTTTGATTTATTAACAGTCCGGCAAGGTTTTTACAAGTATGTAATAGGGTGACAAGAAATAAGGCACCAAGCAGGAAAGTAAGGATGTACGCCATGCTGTTATTGTAATTAATCGCACCCAGGAGCATTGCAATTAGCAGACACCCAAAAATCGCGCCGTGCCGTGTAGGCATGATGTAAACCCGTTGTTTTATGACTTCCCTGTTATCCGCCGTTGTTCGATGCGCAGAAAAAGGAAATTGCTCAAGAACAATCGTTTCAGACATCAGGGGATGGGAACTTGTTCGATTAAGTGAGTTGCACTGTCTTGCGGGTCTGTCCGAGAACCGTCCTGAACCTTGTTTAAGCGGTGAGCAACGACGCTTGGCAATACTTGTTGTATGTCTTCGGGCAAGACCTGAGGACGCCCGTGCATTAATGCCCAGGCTTTGGCACATCGAAGTATCGCGAGACCTGATCGAGGAGAAAGTCCATTAATATAATCAGGACTGCGACGACTGTAGTCCAGTAAGTTCTGCAAATAATCCAGCAACGCACCAGCAACGTGAATACTCTCTGCTTGTTGTTGTGCCTGTAATATTGTTTCAGAACCAATGACAGGCGTCATGTTCTTGAGTAGCGCACGCCGATCACTGCCCTGTAGTAATTCTCGTTCGGCCGTGTTGTCCGGATAACCTAATGTTATACGCATGGTGAATCGATCCAGTTGTGATTCCGGTAACGGAAACGTACCCACCTGGTGTGAAGGATTCTGGGTGGCGATAACAAAAAACGGCTCAGTTAAGGCACGCGTCTTGCCTTCCACGGTAACCTGATTTTCCTCCATAGCTTCAAGCAAGGCGCTTTGCGCCCTGGGTGTTGCACGATTCACCTCATCAGCGAGGATTAACTGGTTAAAGACAGGACCGGGGTGAAAACTAAAAGTGCTGGAATTACGATCATATATGGAAATCCCCAGAATATCAGCGGGTAAAAGATCACTGGTGAACTGGATACGCTGGTAGTCCAGTCCTAGAACACTGGCGAGTGTGTGGGAAAGCGTAGTCTTACCGACACCCGGTAAATCCTCAATCAGTAAGTGACCACGAGCCAGTAGACAGGCGAGCGATAAGCGTATGGCTTCCTCCTTGCCGAGAATAACACGACTTATTTCTTTAAAAACCTTATCCAGCTTGTCCCTGGTGTTATTGATCTGATTGTCAATATGTGCAGTATTCATAAATGCGATCACTATATCCTTAATAATGCTGTTGAACCAAAATCTTGAACAGATGGTCAAGAATGGATTCATAATACTGTCCCGATGATTCGAATTCCAATCAGATTCTGATACATTGATCGCAAAAAGATATTCTGACGCATTGTTCAGGTGGAGAGCACTATTGGAAAATTATGATTTGTTGGTGATTGGCAGTGGTCCGGCAGGCCAACGCGCTTCAATTCAAGCGGCCAAGCTGGGTAAGAAAGCCGCAATTGTCGATAAAAACTTTCTCATCGGTGGCGTTTCCTTGCATACGGGAACGATTCCCAGCAAGACCTTAAGGGAAGCCGTGCTTTATCTGAGTGGCTGGCGGCAGCGCGGATTTTATGGTCGCAGTTACCGGGTCAAACAATATATTACCGCTGAAGACCTAACCCAAAGACTGGATCAAACAATCAGGGGCCAGGTTGAAACACTACAACATCAATTATTTCGCAACTACGTTGATGTTATCGGCGGCGCGGCTTCCTTTACTGATCCCCATACTCTTCTAATCGCAACAGATAATGGGGAGACGAGGGAGATCAGGGCGGAAAAAATAGTGATCGCCACCGGGACGACGCCCGTCCATCCGCCGCATATTCCTTTTGATGAAAACGTGGTACTGGATAGCGATGATATTCTGAAATTAAAAGAATTGCCTCATAGCATGGTTGTTGTCGGTGCGGGTGTTATTGGTGCAGAGTATGCCTCAATATTCAGTGCTCTGGATATCCAAATCACCTTGCTTGATGGTCGTGAAAAGATGATGGATTTTCTTGATGATGAAATCGTTGACGAGTTTATGCACAACATGCGTGATCGAAACATGACCATCCGTCTGGGTGAAACCGTGATGTCTGTTGAGCGCGACGATAGAAATCAGATAAAAGTAAAATTAAAAAGCGGTAAAGAAGTGCGTGCCGATATGGTCTTGTTTGCGGCAGGCAGGCGAGGCAGCACCGACGCGCTAAAAGTTGAAAACGCAGGGCTGAGTGCAGATGAGCGCGGACGTTTAATCGTGAATGAACATTATCAGACAAAAGTTGATCATATTTACGCCGCAGGTGACGTAATCGGCTTTCCGAGTTTGGCATCCACCTCAATGGAACAGGGTAGGTATGCTGCCTGTCATGCTTTTGGTGCGGCAGCAGTGAGTAATGTGGAATTCTTTCCCATCGGTATCTACGCGGTGCCTGAAATGAGTATGGTCGGCATGACTGAACAGGAAGCGAGAGAAAAAGATATTCCTTATGAAACGGGCACTGCGCGTTTTCGTGAGATCGCCCGCGGACAGATACTCGGCTTGCGTGAAGGTGTTTTGAAAATGTTGTTCAATTTGGAAAACAGAAAGCTAATCGGCGTACATATTGTCGGTGAAGGCGCGACGGAGCTGATTCATATCGGGCAGGCAGTGCTGGTACTGGAGGGGACGCTGGATTATTTTGTGACGACAGTGTTCAATTATCCTACCCTGGCCGAGGCTTATAAAGTCGCGGCCCTGGATGCCTATAACAGATTTCCAAAGGATTAGTGAGAGCTATTCCTCATTGCCGCGCAGGCGAGTATCTTGCGTTGTCTGGAAACGATGCACAAATTGAAAGAAACTCGCCAGATTACACTGAATGAATTACATTAATTTGCTTTTGTGATGCGAGTGATATGATTAAGCGGGGAGGACAGCCACTTGATCTGAAAATTATCCGGTGGGGTTTTCACGCCATGCCCACGCTCGTTCAGTCTGGTTAAGTGATTGTTCGTGGTTTTTCACTCTCCGTTGTTGCCTTCTTGCAAACCAATCATGTAAAAGTGTCTTGATATTAGTAATTTTATAGCAGTGTGTATCTAATTGAACTATCCATGTTAATTAGTTTTTTTGCTTGACCTGTAAAACGATGGGGCACCTCGAATTTATATATTGAAAATAGCCAAGTGGACACTCTGTATATAGAATCACCATAATGAATCAAACATATATTTTATTGAAACAAGAAGTCCCGTGTTGGGAATGGATAGCAGTAGGTGAAGCTTGGGAATCAATGCGACCATATTTTCTTGGCTCTTCACATGTAGTAGATCCTTTCTTTTTGTAAATCAGGAAGCTGCGCTTACTGTGAAAAAAGTTTTGAATCTACTCATCAATACGGGAATGTTTGGCCTTATTTAAGGTATCTAACCGGTATTAGAATGTAATGCACAATATCGTAAAAAACACATAACAAGTCGTTATGTGATTAAGGGGAGATCGTAATGGAAATCCAACGAGATACTAAAGGGCAACCATTTATAGAATGGGCACAGTCGTCAAATGGATTCAAGAGGGCATGGATACAGCGGAAGTCCAACCCGGGTAAAGATTGGGCAAATGCTAAAGATGGGCGCTACTTAAACGTAGTTCGCATTGAAAATCTAGGCGGGGTCCAGCGGGTAATGCAACTGACTTTCCAATATTCTCTGATTTATCTGATGAGCAAATACTTATGGCTTTTGTTACATCAGTTTCAGCTATTACAGGTTGCGAACTTGAGTGCCAATAAGTCATATAACAAGTTGCTCAAGTACACCCCGGACCTTTGACCCTCCGCAGGACAGCCAAACCGCTGGTTTGTCTGTCCCTTAGCAAAACGTTATATGTAAAAGAAGAACATGGAATAAATACTCGTTTTGGTAGTTTACGGGATTGTTTTTTGCTTTCGTTGGTATCGTATTAACCAAGTTGGTTTTGAGCTGGATTCCCGCTGTGTGGACAAGTGTGTCGGCATTGGGCACTGCACCCGAATTCCTCCAAAGTTTAGCGAGACGAAGCAAGAAAAGATCTTTGCAAACAGTAAAACGTTACCGATAACACGACATAAAAGTTAATTGGTTAGCCGTGAGATATTGGTCATTAGTTACCACTCTGACTATTTATGATATTTTCGTACTTATTCATGTTTGCTGTTTCGTCGTGGTCTAAATGATGTGCTTGAAAAATTATTGCCGCTTTTAGCGTTCTTTGCAATCCGTGAAAAGAAAGTAACTCAGCGGGTAATGGAAGCAAACCTGGCATGGAGAAAACGTATAACAAGTCAAGCAAGCGGAACGCCTTAGACGGGTCCCTTCTTGAAGCGTTAGGCATTATGGAGAATTTAGGTGCAGGATTTGATCTCAGATACAGTTGTAAGCGCAGAAATCGACTCATTACATTACGCTTATTGGGATGTGGCTAACTATATTACAAGAAGAATTTTAGAGAGATCATCTGCTCACGACATTGCTACCGAAAAATTAATTGTCGTCGCAATTAATGACACAGTTCAAACTGTTACCGAACTTTCCTCTACTATAGCTCAGAAACTACTTACACTGTTCCCTGAAAAATTACCATTGGACACCTTTAGAATAGATATTTATATTCTCACATCGCAGTTAGACGGGAACTTCCAAAAACAGAACCAAGTGCTAAATGAAATGACTGCATACATTTAAGAGGCGATAGCGATCCGAGATTATGGCAAGCATTACAAGATAATTTTGACCACTATTCGGTCCAGATTAATCAGCTTATCAAGCAACGAGATTTAAAATATACGGAATTAAACCATGCTATGAAAGAGTTGTTTGTTATTAATTTATGGAGGCTTACATGAGTTTATCTGACCTAGAAATTAAAGGCTCTCACGAGCATACGAAATGAACTAAATATAGCAAAATTATCAACACAAAAATGGAATCTGAGTTCAGTAAATTTTCAGTTCGTATGCCAGACGTTGCTTAACAAGTTGTTGCACACGGAAAAATTACTCGCTACTCTCCTAATTTCTGGTGAGCACGGCGTTAACTATTAATCAGATGATAGGAGATCTAAAATGGCAAAATATGGAATATTCAAGTCGCTGGTTATAGCTACGGTGATTGTAGTTAGCGGTTGTGCCAGTATCCCTCAGGAATCGGTCACTCTATAGTAAATAGATAGCTACAGGTATAACTTCAATTCATGAATCAAATATAAGATTTGTCAATCAGTACTTTGAAATTAAGAGTTCAGAAATAGATAAATTCGAAAAAGAGGCGATTGACAATTTATTCAATAAAATTGCTGCAGCTACAGCAGCGCCAGAGGCACCGCCACTCGGAGCTCAAGATTTGAATGAAATAAAGGGAGAAGTAGAAGAGATACGCGCAGAAAGCGCTAAATTCAAGGCCGAATTAGATTCAAGTAGAAATCTGATTATTGAAAGGCTTCAAAGTGAATATAACCTAAGGCGAATATGATTCTATGTACAGAGACTCATGTTTCTTTTGTGGCACTACAGTTTGGAGACGAAAAAGAATCAGCAGATAACTGAGTAACCGCAACAGAACCAATGCATCAGGTGACGCCTTCGGTGCTATCTGGTTTAGGTGTTAAGCCGACATAAATGCTGGAAGATGTTATGACATACACAATCATTCAAAAATCATTTGCACCATTTAAAAAGTTATTACCTTCTTGGCTATGGAATCCAATACGAAGCCTCGGGACAGCGTTAATTGGTCCAATATTGTTTGCCTATCGCACTGGATATTGGCGAAGTACGTTTAAAAGGGTGTCTGTGTCGAAGGACAATAGGCCGTTGCCGTGGTATACCTATCCTGCAATAGATTTTCTGAAATATCGAAATTACGAAGAGAGGATAGTGCTTGAGTTTGGCGGTGGGCAATCGACTTTGTGGTGGGCTGAGAGAGCAAAGAATATAGTTACCTTAGAGGGAGATAAAGAATGGTATGAGAAGATCAAAGAAAACATGCCTGATAATGTAGATTTAAGCCATGTGTCCATGGAAAGCAAGGCAGCAAATGTTTCTCAAGTGAAAAAATCGCTAAGTGAGAAAGGCTACGAAAAATACGACGTAATTATCATTGATGGATTGTATCGATTCGAAATGATTGATGTTGCAATCAGTTATCTAAAAGAGGATGGGATCATCATTTGTGATAATGCAGAGGGTTATGGCATCTATGAAGGCTTTAAAGAAAGAGGTTTGAATAGAGTTGATTTCTTTGGCAATTGTCCTGGTGTTGTTCTTCCCCATTCTACATCGATTTATTTCAGTTCAACTTCTTTTGTTTTTAGGGCAACATTTCCAATTCCAGTAATAGACTAAATAGGCATGAATCCGCTAACAATCACATGCACTCGAGCAAAAAGTGCTGCTCGTTCCTCGTTCTGCTTTTCGAACTACCGGTGATACGCGACGTTCTCTGTTCTACATCATTCCCCCTAAGACTATCGTTAAAAACAACTTTATGACCGAGAAAATAGAATCAAAAATAATCAATTCAGTTTTCTTTAACCCATATAGCGGGAGAGCAAAATGAGAATATATGCTTTTTTCTTCCTATTAACCGCTACAATATTACCAATTAATAATGTTGCTAATGATGGGAGCCTATTTGTTTCTGACCAGATTATTGGTCAGCAACGAGCCATGCTGAAAAAGAATACTAAAGATAAGGGGTTCGGACCTCAATCTCCACGGGATATTGATTCTGTTATTGGAAACAATAAAGTTAATTTTAATGATGCTCCTCCATACACGCAGATGAATCTGTGCAATATTCACTTTCACAAAAATGCAGAGCATAGAGGTGGAGAATTTACCAAATTTTCAGGTAACGGTGATGGTCAAGGATATCTAACTGGCTATCAGTATTCTGGTCGATTAATAGACTCTGAATTATCTCCAGCAAATTCCGAAATATGCCCTGGTAGGCATGGGAGCCTGAATTCTGGAGATACAATCGAAGTTCATTATGTGCATACGACAGCATCTGTGAGCCCAGGACCTGGGTTAGAGGCATGTTTCAATGATGCAACAGAAAATCCACAATTACGTGTAGAAACACAAATATATGTTCTTGTTAACGACAAAACAGCCAGGGATTTTGTCGAATTAACAAAGTATCAAAAGAAAAAAGGCTTTTACCAGGCTCTGCATATTCCCGACTTTACAGGAAATCCTGTTCAATATGCGGGTTCAACAACTGGTCCAGATTTTAATGAGGAAGGCTCACCTTTCCAGGTTACATGGAGTGTTCGTCCAAGAGTCGCTAAGATCCATATTGAATCCGTTGGGGCATGGTGTAGAAATAATGTTTTTAATGAAAATCATGCTCACGGAGTCAGAAACCTGGTGATTAATCCTGCTCTCTTGTCTAATATCAATCGAGTAAAATGAGTCTCCGCAGCTAACAAAAATTTCCAGGTGACCGCCTTTGGCAGCATCTGAAATTGGCGTTGGCTACAAAAACACCAAAGAGAGACACATGAAATCAATATTGACAATTGAAGCCCTGCAAGAAGAAGCATCAAAATTTGCAGAGATGGAAACCTCTTACGACGAACCTTCTCTTTATGGTGTAACTGACGGAAAAGCTGTTGGAACATATCTTGAACACAAATTTACCGCATACCTTGCAGGCACATATGAGTATGAACAAGGTAATTCCGCATCTGGTATAGATCTCCCTGGCCTCGGAGTTGATATAAAAGTAACTAGCTTTAAACAGCCGCAATCTTCCTGCCCTTTTAAATCCGCCTCCCAGAAAATATTTGGGCTTGGTTATCATTTGCTAGTTTTTGTTTATGAGAAGACAGATGATCAACAAAATAAAACTGGTCGGCTAAATATGCAACACACAATCTTCGTTGAAAAAGAACGCACGGCTGATTTTCAAACCACAAAGGGGCTATTGGATATACTGGAACGAGAGGGAAATAAAGATGATGTTATCGCCTTTATCAATGAAAGGAATTTACCAGTAGATGAAATTGGCGCAGATCAACTGGTCGATAGAATCATAGAATCGCCACCTAATCAAGGATACCTGACTATATCGAATGCGCTTCAGTGGAGGCTTCAGTATGGTAGGGTTATCCAGAAAGCTGGTGAGGTTCCCGGAATTTCAAAGGTTAGATGAAAGTTGGCTAAAAAATCTATAGACAAATGGCAATTCGGTGATTTTCAAACACCAATTGATATCGCCAGGAAAGTTGTTGAAGTTCTGAAGCGTAATCATGGGATTAGCCCCGATGTCATTATTGAACCGACTTGCGGAAAAGGCACGTTTGTTCGTGCATCATGCGAGGACTTTGAGAACGCAACTATTTTAGGTTTTGAGATTAATCCTGAATATGTCCGGGAAGCTAATTTAGCTCTAAAGGATATTTCTACGGCAAATCATGTCACGGTAAGCGAAGCTGATTTTTTCAATACTGACTGGAATAAAACTCTCTCGGAATTGCAAGGCAATATCCTTATCATTGGGAATCCCCCCTGGGTTACAAGTAGCGAGCTGGGACTTATCAATAGCAAAAATCTTCCTGAAAAATCCAACTTTCAAAACCGGAAAGGTATCGAAGCTATTACAGGGTCAGGCAATTTTGATATTTCTGAATGGATGCTGTTAAAGCATGTTGAATGGCTATCAAATCGTGAAGGCGCAATAGCATTTCTATGTAAATATGCCGTTGCGCGTAAGGTTATGAGGCAAGTTAGGCAAAGTGCAGAACATCGTTTTTTTGCGCATATCTATCCAATCGATGCGAAGCGATATTTTGATGCTGCTGTAGAGGCATGCCTTTTTGTTTTAACAACAGATGCTGGGAATGCTGATTGTGAGGTTTATGAGTCATTAGATTCAGTTGTGCCTTCACATGTTATTGGCGAGAGGGACGGGCATATTGTCAGTGATGTTAATAATTACGAAAAATGGAGAAAACTAAGAGGGCAAGATCCCCGATTTATTTGGCGTTCTGGCGTAAAGCATGACTGCTCTAAGGTTATGGAACTAGAGCCACTTGATGGCGGTTATAAAAATGGCCTTGGAGAAATAGTTAAATGTGAAGATAAATATATTTACCCTCTATTGAAAAGCTCTGATGTGGGAAATGGGAGGGTAAATGCATATAGAAGAGTTGCTCTGGTAACCCAAAAGTCTGTGGGTGAAGAAACTGCCCGAATCAAGGAGTACGCCCCGAAAACATGGGATTACCTTGTAGCTCATAGAGATTACTTAGATAAAAGAAGAAGCTCTATATACAAGAATAAACCTGATTTTTCTATTTTTGGTGTAGGCGACTACTCCTTTAAAGAATGGAAGATTGCAATATCAGGACTATATAAAAAATTGCAGTTTAACCTTATTGGTCCATTAGATGAAAAGACGGTTTTATTCGATGATACTGTGAACTTTTTGTCATTCGATACAAAAGCAGAAGCAGAATTTGTTTATCGTTTAATCACATCAACTCCTGCCATTGAATTTCTTGAATCAATGATATTTTGGGATGAGAAGCGCCCAATTACTACTCAGATCTTGAGAAGCTTATCAATAAAAAAAATAGCAAGAGAACTGGGTGAAATAGAACAATATCAGCAGTGGGCGGAAGATCAGCAAACCTCCCATGCTGGTCAATTAGAACTTGGTATTGCTGATCAAAAATCCAATTACAATGCAGCGGCCAGCAGCTAACAATTACATGCACCCGGACAGCCAAAAGTTGCGCCGTTCTGCATCTTTTTACTGCCAGTGATTTGCAACGTTTATGAAAAAGGAAGAATGTAATGAGTGTACGGAAATTTGCCTCGGATCTAAAAGCTCAAATTGAAACCATGAAGTCGCAAGGAACCACGTCAATATACTGTGACACCCTTATTTCGTATCTGGATAAGGTAGGGAACTCCCCAGAACCAACCACTAGCGAAATTGAAATGGAGCAATATAAGGCTGACCTCCAAAAGCTAGTGGACGAAAACAAGTACATTTATGATTCAGGGATTGAGATGTTCAAGGCAGTCATCGCTATGGGGCAAAACGCATTGCGTTCAGGGTTTCTGCTAAATGGTGGAGCAGCTGTCGCCCTATTAGCCTTTATTAGTAGACTGACTGAAACAAACCCGGGCAAAGTCGAGATTTTCGCACATAGTTTGATTTTCTTTGTAGCAGGTGTATTTGCGGTCGTTCTAACATCGGGAATGTCGTACTTAAGTCAGTGGTTTTACCATCAATTTCCCAGTGGTAAAACTGGTCTAATTGTTAATATCATTTGCATTATTTTGGGCTTATCTTCTCTCGGCTTATTTATCTGGGGAAGCTATAAGTCCTACACAGGATTTCTATCATTTTCATAATAAAAACAATCAATAAGCACCAGCAAAAAGTGCTGGTTGGGATGCCGCCCAAAAGCGGCTCGCCCTTGTTTTGGGCGTTATACTGCCTTGATATACTAAAAATAGTATGTGGTTCATATATGAACATCATCGAGTTGTCCGCCAATTAGGCTCAATTCTGAAGGATATCCTGAAAAGATACGAAGAATGGAAGGATATTGTCAGTATTTCCAGTTCAGAAGGGTTACTATCAATAATTAGTGATTTCACGATGAGTCCTTGAGAGGAGGAGTGAAAAGCTTGCCGCTCATCTCGACTCGGACTCAAATATAGAGCGATATACAGAACTGAACGAGAGCAGGTGCTCGTGTAGGTAGTGAACGTTATCGCTCATGATGATCGGAAGAAATGATATGAAAGATTACAAATTAGCCAAGCAAAGAATTGATGTCTCAGTAGGAGAACTGTACGCATCATTCACGAATTACAAGAGATGAGCCAAAATGGTTTAGCGGAAATTTCAGGTATCCCTCAAACCACAATTTCAGCCATAGAAAATGATCGAACGAATCTTGGTGTTGAAAGAGTAAAGCAATTAGCCCTAGTTCTGAAATGTCATCCTGCAGTGCTGGTGTTCCCTGGTTGGGATGTCAAACATGAGAACGCAGTATAACAAGGTCATCCAAGCGACCGCTTGCAGCGGTACTTGAGGGCAAATGTTATGCTTTTAATGAAGAGGAATAATCGTGAATGATTAATGTTGTAAAAGATTATGGATGGGCTTCAGATGAAGACCCTCACTCCTGTGATTATATAGTGCCCCGTATATTGGAGGTTCTAAGTGAGTTAAATGCAAAACGAATCTTGGATCTTGGATCTTGGATCTGGAAACGGGAAGCTCTGCTCTGAAATTAATCGTTCAGGGTTGGAAGTAGTAGGTGTAGAGTATGATAAGAAAGGGATTGAGATAGCTAAAAAACAACATCGAAATATTAACTTTTATAACTATGGTGTGCAGGACGATCCAAGAAGTCTCATTAATGAGGAGGCACCATTTGATGTCGTGGTTTCAACCGAAGTAATTGAGCATCTTTTTTCTCCGCATTTACTTCCCTTTTACGCAAAAGGTGTCCTTAAAAAGGGTGGGCATCTCGTAATTACAACCCCGTATCATGGATACGTAAAGAATTTAGCCCTTTCTCTATTTAATAAATGGGATGATCACCATACACCCTTGTGGCACGGAGGACACATTAAATTCTGGAGCAGAAATACGCTTGGACAACTACTGCAAGAGAATGGTTTTACGGAGGTTGGATTTTCTGGCGTAGGGAGAGTGCCGTATTTATGGAAGAGCATGGTTTTTGTAGCACAAAAAGCATAACAAGGTGCTGCTGTCGGACAAATTTTCCGCTACGCTTCATGGTCGCTGCTGGTGCAAGGTGTTAGCTACTCTCAATGTAGTATGGTTATTTTAGTCATATATATCTGCTATTCTCCTCTACATGTCAGGTTTTGAATGGGATGAGGCCAGAGACTCGAAAATCGAGCGAGGCATGGAGTCTCGTTTTACGAAGCTCAGCATGCTTTCTTTGATCCAAACCATATAATTGCCGAAGATGTTAAGCACATTTTAGTATGAGAAACGGTATTATTGTTTTGGCGTAAACCAAAAAGGCACTGGAATTCTGACTGTTCGTTTCACATATAGAAATAACAGCATTCGTATATTTGGAGCAGGCTATTGGCATAAGGGGAGGAAAATTTATGAGCAAGAAAATTCGATACACTGATGAACCCATTGGCGACGTTACGCTTGTTGCTGATTTTCTGCCATCGCCAGAAGAATTAAAATTAAAGAATGAAAATACTAAAGGTCACAATCTCGCTAAGCTCGGAGAGTGTCGCTTTCTTCAAGGAAGCTGCTCAAGCTAATTATATGCAATACCAAAAAATGATTCGGCAACTACTTGATGAATACGTAGCTCTCCAAAAGAGTGCTAACAAGTCAAGCAAGCGGACGCTGTAAACTGTGCCGCTACTTTGGGCGTTATGCGGCTTTAATCGTGCATCTGGCTCAACAACCATTATGAATGGAAAAGTGTATTCCATGTATTCTCGGTGCACACAGCATAAAGAGTCGTGTAATGATTTGCTGCCCTGAGATAGTGTGTTGCCTTTAGAAAAGGTTGTTCGTGTGCATTTATGATTTGAGTCTTATTTGTCATTAATCTTGTATCGGAATACTGGATAGTATTATTTTATGATTAGAATTATTTCCATTGTATGCTTTCTCTTCTTTCTTCTTGCTGGATGTAGCACAGAAAGAGAAGTAACCCCCGAGACTCCCATGCCAGGCTCTGATAGAGATGCTCATGGATGTATTGGCTCAGCCGGTTACAGCTGGTGCGAACACACAAATAAGTGTGAAAGGCCGTGGGAACTCGCAAATACAGAAGAGTTTGAGAATACAGCAAAAGCATTTTCTGTTTATTGTGACCAGTCGCATAGCAAGTAAGTCCAGGTGATGCCTACGGCGCACCTGGTTTGGGCGTTATGTGTAAGAAAATTAAGGAATGCTAACTATGCGAGTACTTTCAACATTATTGTTTCTTAGTCTTTATAACAGTCTCGCTTATAGTTTGCTCAACTTTACCTTCATTATTCTCGACAGAAAATATAATGAAGCTCCATCGGGGTATGAGTTCAGATGAAATCTTAGCTCTATTTGGCAAGCCTAAAAGTATCAACTCTTCTGTCTGTGGTTCGGAGAGTTTCCATACGATCTGGTTAGCTTTACATTCACGTAACAAGTCAAAACACGTTCGCCTAACAAGCGGCAGCAACTCGCACGCTACGCGTTCTGGACTCAGCACTACGTGCTTCGCCGTTGTGCAGGGCGTTAGCTGCACTAGGAGAAATCATGCTTCCAAAATATAAGGACATCGTAGATTTATTAAAGAAAGGCTCAACCCTTGAAGCTCAAGAACAAATAATGAGTCTTCGCGAAGGCGCTCTTGAGCTTCAAGAAGAGAACCAGTATCTTAAGCTGAGGGTCAAAGAACTTGAAGAGATAGTGCGATCTAACGAAAACTGGAAAACCGAAAAGTTACGTTATACATTAGTAAATCCTTGGAAGGTTCCAGCGCAAACATACGCACTAAAGAAAGAGAGTTCCGCAGGTGAAGCATCCCTCTGGTGGCGTTAGGGCAGTAAAAGGAATACATCTCGAATTATGAAACTTGTATCAACTACAGCACTTTCAAAATCGCTTGGGCTTTCAACGAAAGAGCTTTTTGCGCACCTTCTGGAGCGAGGATTTATTGAAAAGGATAATGAGTCATGGGTATTAACAGCAGAAGGACAAGCAAACGGTGGTGAGTACAAAGAGTCAAAGCATTATGGAAAATATATTGTTTGGCCTGACAGCCTTGAGTTAAACGTTACGACCGGAGAAGATGGCGGAGAAAAAATCAAAATGGTTACTGCGACTGCAATCGGTCTGTCGTTTGAATTATCTGCAAATAAAATTAACTTCATACTTTCAGAATTAGGCTGGCTAAAAAAAGGAATCAAGGGCTGGGTTTTAACGGAGCAAGGTAAAAAACAAGGTGGTCTGCAAGCAGAAGATAAGAAATCTGGCATTCCTTTTGTTAGATGGTCAGAGGCTATTATTGAGTCTAAATCACTAAAGGAAACAATCGGTCACGTTAAGGGGACGGAAAAAGAACAAACGCCAGAATCAAAAGAGAGCGAATTTAATGACATAGGATTCAGAAAGAAATTTGAGGCAAAACACCGTGCAGCAGATGGTCATTTTGTTCGTTCCAAAGCCGAAATGTTAGTTGATAATTGGCTTTATATGGCAGAAATAGTTCATGCGTATGAACGTAAGTTGCCTATCGAAGAAGATGTCTACTCTGATTTCTACATTCCTACTGGCAAGGTATACATTGAGTATTGGGGCTACGAGAATGATCCAAAGTATCTGGCCCGTAAGAAGAAAAAAATTGAACTGTATAAAAAGTACGGCTTCAACCTCATAGAGCTTCAAGATAAAGAAGTGCAGAACCTGGATGATATTTTACCAAGAATGTTGCTTAAGTATGGTGTTCGAGCATATTAATGCCCTAACAAGGCAAACTAACTCGGACAGAAAAAGAGCGCCGCTCCTTCGTCGCTATGCTTCTTGCTGCCAGTGATTTGAGGCATTAGGTCTTCAACGTGCATGCAGCATCAATACTTTTCAAGTATTCTGGATACTTGTGATTAGCTACAGAGAATCTTTAATCATGAAAATTTTCGTAACATTTATTCTTTTTTCGTCGTTATTTATCCCTGGTTGTCAAACCGAATTTGCAGAAGTTACACATACAACAAATAAAGAAAGTATGCCCGTAACAGGAACAAATTCATCTAAATCATCAAATGAAGTAGCTCAGTCTTTTACTGGCAAGGTTGTGTATTTGTCCATCGAAGGTGGATTTTGGGGAATTATCGCAGATGACCATAAACAATTGGATGGGTCTATCCCTGAACAGTTTCAAGTCGAAGGATTACGGGTTAGGGGTTCATATCAAATATTAAGTGATGTTTATTCATTTCATATGTGGGGTGAAGTTGTGAATTTCATCAAATTGGAAAAAGAGTAATTGCAAGAATACCAGACAAGTATTTTTATAAAACTGTGACTACATAATCTAACAAGAAAATCCAGGTAACGCCTACGGCGTACCTGAATCAGCCGTTGTAGCGCCCTAATTCCCTCAAATTAATCTTTTAGCCTTTATCTAGTATCCACCAAAATTTCCAGCTACAAAATATGGTGTGTTCTGTATCTGACATAAATTCGTTTGTATATGTTAGAATGGCATTTCATCATACACAAATGAATTTATGTCTATTTGAGAATACATAAATGAATCGAATTTACTTTCAAGAATTTCCGCCTAAAAATATAAACTTAGAAAGTATTATTGCTCTTGTTGGGAGGGCAAATGCCAGCCTATCTCGATACGATGGATTATTACAGAGTCTTGTCAATCCAGAAGTTCTACTATCTCCTCTTGCAGTGAAGGAAGCTGAGCTATCCTCAAGAATAGAGGGCACCATAGCCACCGCAAATGAGGTCTATCAACAGCAAGCAGGAGAAAAATTTACCCCGGAAAAAGATGCTGATATCCATGAGATTCTAAATTATAGAAGTACTCTACGGATAGCGGGAGAAGGAATAAATGATACTCCTCTGTCTCTTCACATGCTTAGACAAATGCACGCGAACCTAATGCAAGGCGTACGTGGGCAAGATAAAAACCCGGGAAAGTTTCGGAACACCCAAAATTGGATCGGCCCCGGAGGGTGTACTCTGGAGGAGGCGACCTACGTCCCACCTTCCCCTCCAGGAATGAATGACCGACTGGAACAGTTTATCGAGTACGCAAATATTGATGAGGAGACAATAGATCCAATTGTCCAGGCAGCATTAATTCACGCCCAATTCGAATTGATACATCCTTTCGACGATGGTAATGGCCGTATCGGAAGAATTCTTATACCTTTGATCCTGGTACGGCGACGCTGCATCGTAAGTCCATCTCTATATCTCTCTGGGTACCTGGAATCTAATCGAGAAACCTACTATCAATATCTTGAGAACATATCAGGTAAAGAAGATTGGTTAGGATGGATCGTGTTTTTTTTAAATGCTGTTGTAAAACAGTCGGAAGATAATTTGGCTCTTGTTAGAAAAATAATTGAGCTGTACGAGAACAAGAAACGCGAAATTTCAGATCTTCTACACACTGACCAGGCAATCCATATCCTGGATTTATTATTCGATACGCCGGTTTTTCGTGCTAACGAATTGCATAGAAGGCTAGGGATTCAAAGACAGCGTGCTGCACAATATATCAGGGTTCTTAAAAGAGAGGGCATTATCACAGAGATACGCCCGTCAAGTGGCCGCACTCCAGCCCTATTGTCATTCGATGCCCTTTGGAAAATAACGGATCAGCAGTAGAGATTAAACTATGCACGCTATAACAAACGCATGCAGCGGGACGAAACCACTCGCTATGCCCGTGCGTTTGGCCGCTGATGCGAAGCGTTATATTATCAAGTTCATCAAGTGGAGAAATTATGAATCAAAATCAAAAAGATCACGTTCAGGTACACATTGATCAGTATTTTCAACTTAATATGACTGAGCTAATCAGTGCTGCGTTTCCTAATGTAGATGAAAATCAGGCAGCAATAGGCGAATACACTTTGAAAGAGTTTTTGTCGCTCTCTAACAAAGTATTTAACCAGTTTTAGAGAAGAGTTGAAAGGCACGTATTTCAAAGCACTACCATTTCAATATCAATTTCAAAATGAATATGGTGGAGCTGATTTGAGTACTGACCTGTCACATTTTAATGCTTATGTTACCACCAATAAATTTCCCAATGCGGTTGCACATCTAAACAGGTTAATTCACTATCAAGCAATTAATGGTTTTTGGGAAAAGAGCGAAAGGAAATACTTTAGTCACTCAGAAGAAACGGTGAACAGTGAGAAGGAGCGAATTGAATTAGTTGGTAAGCAACTGGAGAAACGCACAGCTTCATTACAAGATTTACTTGATGGTATTGCATCTGCAAAAAGTGACCTTGAATTATTTACAGAAGCAAAAAACAAAGAGCTAAATGAAATTGAATCTCTTTTAGCCGCTGTCAGGAATCACAATAATGAGATTTCAGGACTGCACTCTTTTGCAACATCTTTATCAGAAAAAATTAACGCCATTCGCGACGCATCAGAGTTAAAGAGAAATGAAACTGATGAGCTTCATAAAGAATCAAAGTCTGGACTCAAACACATACAAGGATTGCTAGAAGAACAGGCAACGGTAATAGACGGCGAAAACAAAGAATATCTTGAGTTAAAACAAAAATTTGAAGAAAAGACTGATTATTTTACCGAAAGAAATGGGTACCTGGACGACCTAATTGGAAGAGAAGTGGGTGCTTCACTGTTTGAAACATTTAAACAACGTAAGGGCGAACTTAGTTCATCCATTTCATTCTGGAAGTGGAGCGTGCCTATTACTGCTATCGCTACAATTAGTTGGATATTCTTTTTGTTTGGAAATAGTGATTTAGCCGATCTTGAATGGCAGGTAATTTTCGTGAATTCATTAAAGATACTACCGGCACCTGGTCTATTGCTTTTTACAATTTCTCAATACACTAAAGAAAGAAACTTTCAAGAAGAATATGCTTTTAAGTCCGCCGCAGCATTAACCATAAACTCATATGCCGATCAGTTAAAGGCTGAGGAGAATAAAGATAAATTGATAATGGAAGCAGTTAACGAAATATATAAAACACCGTATATAAACAAAACATAATAAAAATGCTGAGACCAGGATTTTGGTGGGTACTGCAAAGGGGCTGACGGGTGTCGCAAAGTCGATGATTAGCAGCAAATAAGTATCAAACGCAATAGCGTCGGAAACCTAAAGCTGTGCGCCTCTGTATATTTACTTCGCAAATTATTACACAAAGTCACCCAACTTCAGGTTTCGCTGTTGCGGTGTTATGCGACATAAAAAAGCACCTTTCAGTATGTGCAGTCAATCATTTACTTTTCATTCTCATTTGTGACAGGCAAAGTCAGGCGGAAGCCGATTCTGGAACTGCGGTTATAAAAGTAGCGTTTTGGTGCCGTTCCGAAAGGGTTGCAAACAGAAAAAATGGGTGAAGGGTGGATGGAAATATCCTGGTAAGTTCGTCCTTTCAGTTCGCTTGACGCTCGCATCCACTCGGAAAAATACGCATCCATTCGCTGCAAGCTCTTGCGATTGCGTGACTCACAGGCTGCAAGCCATTCGGACCAATTGGGTAGTTGCCATTTTAAATTTGTGAGTGTACGGAGTGCCTTTAGAAATTGTTGAATATCGTGTAGTCCGATTTTGACTGCATCTCCATGTTCTTTGGAAGGTGTTGCGCGTTGGGCGTTCACTGCATTGGCTTGATCGAGAACAGCGTTGTAGAAAGTCGCTGAAACGGGCGATTTAGCGATCAAGAATTGGCAACGTGTCTGTGCCCTGGATGACTGTGCACATGCCACACTCGACCAGTCTTTGGGGATGTCGATTTTGACCAGTTCCACTGTTTGCTTGAGTTCATCAAGCCGAATGACTTCGGCGCTTGCCATGTCCGCATAGGTGGGTGGACCTGTCAGTAATGCAATGGTGACTAAAGTCAATCTGAGCCTGGATATATTTAGGCAAATCGTCCACATGGTAGTTGATAGCTGCCAGCTTACTTATGCTTGATCACTCTGAATGTCAGGTTAACTCTCGCCTGTTTCACTTTTTTTCTTTTTGGTACTGAATGGTGCCAGAAATGTTGGATTGCGCCACGCATCACCAGTAACGTACCGTGTTTTAACGGCATGGTTATTTTTTCTGATGTGTCATTTTTTCTGATGATAAAATCCCGGGTTGCGCCGAAATTAACCGACGCAATCACGGGGTTTCTTCCTAATTCCGGCTCTGCATCGGCATGCCAATTCATATAATCCTCGCCATCTCTGTACCAATTCATTAGCACGCTGTTGAAATGTGTGCCCGTGACTTTCTCAATTTCATTTCTGATATACAACAAACCCTTGTTCCATTTTTTGGGTTGCAGTGTTAATCCAGAATATGTATAGGCTGTATCACGGTCACCATACCATGCAGAATAACGAGGCAAATACAATTCCCTGCCATATATATTGATTTTGTCATGCTGCCAGTCAATGTGTTTAAAGCGAATGTCTGATAACTTTTCTTTATCTATCTCTCTCCAATTGGTGGTTTTCCAGTCATTCGTATTATTTTCCAGGAAATATTCAATACTTCTGTCACTGGTTTCTTGATTAAAAAAATATTCCGAATAAAATAATTTTCCATGCGGTATTTCCATATCAAAACCATTTAATTTTTTATTCAGGGATAATGAGTAACCGACTTTATCGGGCAGTGAGAACGGTTTTATTTGCGTTTCCATGTCGTCAAACAACTGCATATTCGTTTTGCAACTTTTTATTGCAATCGCTGTATCAGGAAATGATGGTAATTGAGTGAACGCTTAACAGTATACTCATGAGGAAAGATCCCTCATTAATGATATCGGCAAGAATCTTTTGTAATTATTCAGGAACATTGACGCAGTATGAGAAATTTAATCAAAATATCCTTCCCGTAATGGCGTTTTGCGCCCTTTCTTTTCATCTAATGTTTGACGGTGTCGCCGGCTATTTTATCCATGAGTGCGAACATCACACCTGAAACCACGAAAGACATATGGATAATGACTTTCCACATGACGGCATTTTCGCCTTCAGCACTTATTTCGGCCGGAATATTCATAAAGACTTTTAAAAGATCGATTGCCGAAATGGCGACAATCGCGCCGATGACCTTAAGTTTTAATCCGGAGAAATCCACTTTGCCCATCCAGCCGGGCCGGTCTTCGTGATCGGCGACGTCGATTTTTGAAACGAAGATTTCGTAACCACTAAAGATAATCATTAGCAACAGGCTGCCGACTAATGACATATCAATTAAAGCCAATATCCCGACGATCATGTCACTTTCGGTCATGTCCAGGACGTGAATGGACATGTGCCATAATTCCTGGATAAATTTAACGAATAACAAAATAATACTGATCACCAGGCCGAGATAAAAAGGTGCCAGTAACCACCGGCTCTTGAAAATTGCTGCTTCCATTAATTCTTCTATTTTCGCAAACATCACGCCTCCCATTGATGGTAATGATTACTCGCCGGCTATAGTCATATTCTCAATGAATACCGAACCTGTCAGGATATTACCACGTGGATCAATATCATTACCTATATGGATAATTTGTTTGTACATGTCCATGAGATTCCCGGCGACGGTGATTTCTTCAACCGGGTGTTGAATTTCACCATTTTCAATCCAGAAACCGGCGGCGCCTTTTGAGTAATCCCCGGTGATTTGATTGACACCGAAACCTATCATGTCGGTGATTAACAGACCGGTATTCATTTGTTTAATAAGTTCGGCGAGATCATGTTCACTGGTATCGACAGTAAGATTATGTACACCACCGGCGTTGCCGGTAGTCTGTAATCCGAGTTTTCTCGCCGAATAACTGCTTAAGACATACGCTTGCAAGATGCCATCAACGATCAAGTCACGGTTTTTGGTGGCAACGCCTTCCCCGTCAAAAGGTGCGCTGCCGAGCGCGCTTTTTAAATGGGGGCGTTCATGTATATGAATATGATCAGCGAATACCTGTTTATCTATTTTATCCAGCAGGAAGCTGGCTTTGCGATACAGACTACCGCCGGAAATTGCAGTGATAAACGCTGAAAATAAACCGGATGCGACCGGTGCTTCAAATATTACCGGACAATTTCTGGTCGATAATTTTTTTGCATCCAGTCGTTGTGTGGTTCTTTTCGCGGCTTCTTTGGCGATATCATCAATACTTTGCAGACTATCCCTGTTCCGTGCCTTGCTGTACCAGCCATCACGTTGCATCCCGTTTTTGGTTTGTGCAATCACTGTGCAATCAATCGTGTGGCTCGACCAGTGCCAGCCGTCGATAAAGCCGTGGCTATTGCCGTAAAAATGACTGCCGGTATAAGTGCTTACAGAGGTCCCGTCAGAATTATTAATCCGTTTGTCTTCAGTTCTGGCGATGTCTTCACATTCAACGGCCAGCTTAATCGCATTTTCGGGAGAAATATCCCAGGGATGATGCAGATCCAGGTCCGGGATTTCTGTCGCCATGAGTTCAGCATCGGGGAGACCGGCGTACGGATCCGCGCTGGAGAATTTGGCGATATTGCATGCCGCCATAACCGTTTCCTTGATAGCGTCTTCACCAAAATCAGAACTGCTGGCGCTGCCTTTTTGATTGCCGATATAGACCGTCATGCCGAGGCCTTTGTCGCGTTCATGTTCCACTCTTTCGACTTCACCCAGGCGTGTCGTGACAGTAAAGCCGGCGCCGGTGCCGATGTCCGCTTCTGCGGCGGTGACACCTTGCCGTTGAGTCTCTTCAAGAATTTGCTGTATCAGTCCGATAAGTTTTGCCTGTTCCTGTTCTGTGTGACTGCTCATGAATGCTTTTATCCTGTGCCTTTATCGTGGTTTAAAACAAAGGCGAATATTAACATCCATAAATATTAAAGGTTTGTTAATATCCGTCGCTATGGATATTTCTCTGGTTCTGGATACGCTTAACGCATCACAACGCGAAGCTGTTGCTGCACCGCCCGGAAACATTATGGTGCTGGCTGGCGCCGGTAGCGGCAAGACACGTGTACTGGTGCATCGGATCGCCTGGTATGTAGAAACGGGACAAACCAGTCCTTTTGGTATATTGGCGGTGACGTTTACCAATAAAGCTGCGGCTGAAATGCGTTCACGCATTGAGACATTATTAGACGCGTCTGCCAGTGGTATGTGGGTGGGGACCTTTCATGGTTTAACTCATCGTATTTTACGTGCGCACTGGCAGGAAGCCGGGTTACCTCAGGATTTCACCATCCTGGACAGTGATGATCAATATCGCACTATTCGTCGTGTACTGCGTGCACTGGAAATTGATGAATCGAACTTGTCTCCTCGTGAAGCGCAATGGTTTATCAACGCACGTAAAGATGATGGGCTGAGACCACAACACATCAATGATCATGGTGATCATAATTTGTATCGGATGGTGCGGATCTATCAGGCGTATGAGGATGTCTGTCAGCGATCCGGCGTGGTTGATTTTGCGGAACTGTTATTGCGTGCGCATGAGTTGTTTCGCGATCAGAAAAATATTCTGGACCAATATCGTGGTCGATTCAAACATGTATTGGTCGATGAATTTCAGGATACCAATGCCTTGCAATATGCCTGGCTAAGATTGTTGACGGGGGATAAAACTTCTCTTTTTGCCGTTGGCGATGATGATCAATCGATCTACAGTTGGCGTGGTGCGCGTGTTGAGAACATGCAACAATTTAAAAAAGATTTTTCAAATCCCTTGCTCATCAAGCTTGAACAAAATTATCGTTCTACCGCGAATATATTAAACGCAGCCAATGCACTCATTGCAAATAATCATTCACGTTTGGGCAAAAAATTATGGACTGATGGTGATGCCGGTGAAAAGATTTCCTTATATAGCGCTTATAATGAACACGACGAAGCCCGCTATGTTGTCGAAAAAATTTCAGACTGGAAAAGTAATGAAGGTCGCTACAAGGATAGCGCCGTTTTATATCGCGTCAGTGCCCAGTCGCGTGTGATTGAGGAAGGCTTGATGCGTGCCGGTATTCCTTATCGTGTTTATGGCGGTATGCGATTCTATGAACGTGCCGAGATTAAAGATGCATTGGCGTATGTACGCTTATCAACATTTCAGGAAGATGATGTTTCGTTTGAACGTATTATAAATACGCCGACCAGAGGTATCGGCCAGCGTACCGTCGAAGAGTTGAGAAGTATTTCACGCCGGGAAAAGTGTTCACTGTGGCAAGCTGCGCAAAATATTTTGGGTAATAAACTGTTAAGCGCACGTGCTTTAAATGCGTTGCAGGGGTTTATGACGCTGATTAAGAACATGAGCGACAATAAAGATTTGCCTTTGGATGAAGTGGTGGATAATACGATTAAAGCCAGCGGCCTGATTGAACATTATCGCAAGGAAAAAGGCGAACGTGGTTTAGCTCGTATTGAGAATATGGAAGAACTTGTCAACGCTGCAGGTGCATTTAATGCTGACGAAGAGGAGCTAAAAGATATGCAACCATTGCAAGCCTTTCTTGCTCACGCGGCGCTGGAGTCCGGCGAGACTCAGGCGGGAGAGCATTCCGACTGTGTGAATTTAATGACCTTACACTCCGCCAAGGGGTTGGAATTTCCCAATGTCTATTTAATAGGAATGGAAGAGGGTTTATTTCCTCATAAGCGCAGCATGGAAGATTTGACGCAACTGGAAGAAGAAAGACGTCTTTGTTATGTTGGAACGACGCGTGCGGAAAAGGCACTGACGATGGTTTACACACAGCACCGACGTTTGCACGGACAGGATTACTATCCGCAACCCTCACGTTTTATTGGTGAATTGCCCGGCGAATTAATCAACGAAGTGCGTATGGGTGGATCGGTTGTTGCACCGATGTTTACCGGTTCCGGATCACACAGTGTCAGCGTTGGCGGGAATGATACGGTTGAAAGATCCTATACCTTGGGGCAACGTGTGATTCATGCCAAGTTCGGTGCAGGTATAATTCTGAAGCTGGAGGGAGCAAGCGGAACGACGAGAATTCAGGTCAACTTTGAAGAGGTGGGAAGTAAGTGGTTGGTTGCGGAGTATGCTAATCTGGAAATCGCTTGAATTATGACTAAACGAATACCCATTGAGACGAATCAGGAATGTACAGGAATATAATATGTTGAACAGGTTTAAATTGGTTGGGATATGCATAACCTTTTGTCTCTTGCTTGTGGCATGTGGTGAATCAGACAGTGGCAAGGTTTCAGTGGCGTCACAAATGAAAAGTGATCAGGTATTTAAATGGAAAATGGTTACAACCTGGCCGGCAAACTTTCCGATTTTCCAGGAAGGCGCGGAAAAATTTGCGGCGGATGTGAAGATCATGACGCAGGGTCGATTGGATATTCATGTCTATGCGGGCGGAGAACTTGTACCACCATTACAGGTGTTTGATGCCGTATCGCGGGGAACCGTTGAGATGGGTCATGGATCCGCCTATTACTGGGCGGGGAAAATACCCGAAGCACAGTTCTTTTCCTCAGTCCCCTTCGGGATGACAGCTAAAGGTATGAATGCCTGGCTCTATCATGGTGGTGGACTGGAATTGTGGAAAGAAGTCTATACTCCTTTTAATCTGGTACCGATGCCGATGGGTAATACGGGTGTGCAGATGGGTGGCTGGTTTAATCAAAAGATTAATTCGCTGGCGGACATCAAAGGCTTACGCATGCGTATTCCAGGCCTTGGCGGCAAGGTTTTAAAACGCGCCGGCGGTAATCCAGTGTTATTGCCCGGTAGTGAGGTTTATACCGCATTGGAGCGTGGCACGATTGACGCGACAGAATGGGTGGCACCCTTTCATGATATGCGCCTCGGCCTTAATCGCGCAGCAAGATATTATTATTTTCCAGGCTGGCATGAGCCAGGGACGGGGTTTGAGCTAATGATCAACAGCAATGCCTGGGTGCAGTTACCTGAAGATCTGCAATTGATTGTCGAGACGGCGGCGGCGGCCGTGAGTAAATGGATCTATACACGGATGGAATTTAAAAATCAGGCGGCATTGAAAGATTTACGATCAAAAAAGAATATTGAAGTTCTGGAATTTCCCACTGAAGTGTTGGCGGAGTTGAAGCGCCTGACCCGAGAAACACTTGCTGAAGAAGCGGCTGATAATCCAAAATTCAAAAGGATCCATGATGCTTATACCTCTTTCAGCGAGTCTTATGAAGACTGGGACAAGATGTCTGAAGAGTCTTATATGAAAGCACTAAGACACTAAAGGCAGACTAAATTCAACGGACTCGAAAAAGGTATTTGGTAATTTGGGAAAATTAATTTTACTGACTATTTGCGACCATATAATCCACCGCAGCTTTCACATCATCATCGCTTAGCGAAGGATCACCGCCCCTGGCTGGCATTGGCATGCCCGAATTACCAGTGTACCCGTTAATGGCGCGATCATGGAGCATGGCATTCCCCTGCTCAATACGAGGAGCCCAGGCATCCACATCTCCCAGCTGAGGGATCCCCGGAATACCGGAGCCGTGACAGGCAACACAGAGACCTTCGTAAACAGTTTTGCCGACATGCTCCCCGCCGCCGGTCGCTGTTGTTGCGGATTCTTCCACAACGAAGACTGCTTCAGGCTCATCCCCTTGCATGCGCATTTGACCTACCGGTTCCGTGTTCTTCATGACTGCAGCGGTAACTTTTGCAGGAGACTCGGTGAAACCGCCAAATATAATCCCAAGGGACATGAAAGTAGCCATCAATAGAGCCAACATAATCAGGATGAAGGTGAAATTTCTAAAAAATGCTTTATCTTGTTCTTGACTCATTTCTTACTCTCCGGCGACCAACAGCGACAAGAATAAAGTTGATTTGTCACGAATTGTTGTTTTTAATATTTTGTAATGCTTGTCGCGGGCAGTATACCTGTACTTATTGTGCAAGAAAACTGTGCCTGGACGCCAAATGGATGAGAGGGTACCATTTTCGTGCTTTTATAAAGCATTTGCATCCCCTTAGTTATAAGCATTGGGGTGCGGATGGATGCGACTGCAGAGATGCAGAAAGTGGGAAACGTCGGTAATTTACGTCTTCGCAGGTGTTGACAGCGAGAAGTATTGTTTAAGCGCCCGTAGCTCAGTTGGATAGAGTGTTGGTTTCCGAAGCCAAAGGCCACAGGTTCGAATCCTGTCGGGCGCGCCATATCGCAAATATGAGGCAGATGCATCGGTTTCGAAGCTGATTAAAGTCAGTTGGAAAATTTGTAGGCGGCTCAGCAATTTCGCTGTCTTCCGGTTTACTTGCGAGCAAGTTTTTTGATGATGATATGGCTACAGGATTCTTCCACAGGATCGGGTGATAATGTATTCTTTGGTCATAGTGAAATTTGTCTGTTGCTGATCAAATACTAAACGAGGAAAATACTCACGAGACATCTGTGGCCAACAGCAAAAGGTTTCGCTCATATATCAATTGACTATCTTCAAGATTAGCACTCAATCATGATAATCCATTATTTCCAGTACAAGGCGGCCGTCATTATTCATGCTACTTTATTTATGAACTTCGTAAATAAATTTACAGACGCAGGTTATTATTGTGAATAATCCTGTTAAAATACCGGCCTGGTAAACCCGTGAATGAACTCACAAAACGATAAATACAGGAGCAGCTATGTCAGCAAAAACAAGCGCTTTCAAAGAGAAGCAAACCAAATCACAAATCGTAGCCGAGATCTCAGAAGCAACAGGAGTTTCAAAGGTTGATGTAAAAGCAGTGTTGGCCTCATTAGCTGTTCAGGCTGAACGCCACCTGAAACCACGCAGTTGTGGTGTATTCATGGTGCCTGATTTGGGTATAAAGATGAAGACTGTGAATAAACCGGCAACCAAGGCTCGTCCAGGCCGCAACCCGTTTACCGGTGAAGAAATTATGATTAAGGCAAAACCTGCATCAAAATCAGTACGCGCAGTGATGCTTAAATCCGGTAAAGCGCTGGCAGATTAAAATTGGGATAGAGTCAGGGTACAACTACGCAGGGATGCGTTTTGCCATCCATAACCCAATCAGGAAAAGATCACACATGTAGATATTCAACGTTTGCTGCGTGCGTTTCTACCTTATTAAGCGTCCCGCTTTGTTGAAACGGTGTCTGCGGCTTATAGCTACAGGTCGAATTGATGTTCCGGCAAATCTTAATCCATTTGATGATCATTAATTGATAATGATCATGAGTGGGGTAACAAGGTTTTGTTATTGATGTGTCATCCGTATTGACCATACCTTATATTGTTGCAAGACAGGAGTGAATTTTGCTTCGGGTATTGTTCTGGTTTATTGCATATGGACCACAAAAGAATCGATATAAGGTGGTACAAAGCAGTAGTCATAACCCGATCATGATAGTGCTCTCTTGATTCGTTTATTATCGGTTAGCAGGCTTTTTCATGTTGAGTGGTTCGTGTCACTCTGTGGAATTTTTATCATGAATGGAAAAATCTGGAAGATTTGGTGTACCACAAGGTGATGCTTGCCTACATGATGTAGACATAGGTAATGCATCCGCATTAAATCAAGTTAAAAGCCCGATATATCATTATGTTCGATCCCGATAGACATCCCACACTTGCTTACGCACAGAACTGGTCAAACAATATACTGCTGCAGATGAAGCAGTGTTTAACAGCACTTGTTGATACCGCACCGGAGATCTCTCTTGTTATCGCGTCCGGGTCGTTTGGTCGTTTGGAAGGCATGCCACATTCTGATGCTGATCTGATTGTGTTGGTCGATGATGATGCGATTAATAACCCGACACGTTGCCAAAAAGCCATGCAGGCGGTATGGCATGCATTGGATCCACTGGGATTAGCTTTGCCAAAATCAACAGGTATTTATGTCACGCCATCAAGTTACGGTCAGATTTGTGATCATAATACCTTGGGAGTGATTGCAGATGATAAAAATATTTTTGGTAAGCGGATGCAGGTATTGCTTGATGCCAAACCTGTTTATGGCGATGAATATTTTCAGAAATTAATATCAGGCGTGCTTGAACGCTATGCGGCGGGTTTCCTAATATATGATCAGAAGAAAGAATGGGTTTATCTTCTGAATGATTTAATTCGTTATTTCAGATCCTATTCTGCATGGCAGCAGTTTAATTTATCACATGACTCTGTCGATAGTTGGTATATGCGTAATACCAAATTACGAAATAGTCGTATTCTTATGTTTGCCGCCCTGGTCTTCTTGTTGGGAGAATGCAGCAAGGAGAAGAAAGATAAAATAAGCTGGTTACAAGAGCATCTTTTATTGACGCCTCTGCAGAGAATTGAACACATCTATACGTTGAACAATGATGATGGATTTAATATTTTGCTTGATGCCTATGAAGTATTTATGACGAGAATGAATTCATCCAAAGTCAGGAATATATTAGTCGAAGCCAAACCTGAATCATTGGAAGAATTGCACAGTATGGAGTTGCCTGAGTTCGACGAGCTGCGTTCCAACTCGGATATTATGATTAAGGAATTAACACGTTTTGTTCTGGATAGACGTGGAGACTGGAGCCAGGCATTCTTCGAGTATTTATTATTCTGAAGTCTTCATGGTAACTGTTACAGCCTGGTGTTTTTATTACCCCCATAGCTCTTTCAGTCGTTTGTCCCTACCACAGCCGTATCTGTAATATCTGTATCGAACAGGATTTTTCTTATAATAATCCTGGTGATAATCCTCTGCAGGATAGAATATGGACGCTTTGGTTACTTGCGTCACAATTTCCTCCTTGAAAGTCTTGCTTTTGTTGAGTGAGGATTTGGATGCGTCAGCCAGCTGTTTTTGCTGATCATCATGATAAAATATTTCTGATCGGTATTGATTGCCACGATCACAAAACTGCTGATCCGGTGTGGTTGGATCAATATTGTGCCAGAAAATGTCAAGCAGCTTTTCATAGCTTATTTGTGCGGGATCATAGACGATTTCAACGGCCTCTGTGTGCCCGGTATTCCCTGCGGAAGTTGTTTTATACGTCGGGTTTTTTGTCCGTCCGCCGGTGTAACCGGAAGTGCTGGATATCACGCCTTTTAGTTCATCGAAGGGCTTTTCCATACACCAAAAGCAACCACCGGCAAATGTTGCAATAGCGGTCTCTTGATTAGCATCTTGAGCTGTCGCAGAGAGTGGCAATACCGTTGTGAACAGGGAAAGCATCAAGGTAAAGCAAGCCGCCGTTTTTGTGGATGTCATATTATTTTTCCTGCGATGAGGTTATTCAATTGATAACTTTGTATATCGACAAATTTATCAGGAAGAGTTCATTGCTGATGACATGTTTAACTTCATTTTAAGTGAATACAAGCGGTAGACGTTTGGGTTTGCGAACCTGCATACTTTGACCTTGAAAACTGCGGGACCCCGGAGAGTAACATGTTAAAAATGGTCAAGTGGGCACTATATATAGAATCACCATACATGAATCAAACATACATCTTTATTGAAACAAGAAAGTTTTTCACCATGTCCACTTTGAGATATATAATACATTATCGGACGAAGTGTCTTACAACCCTCAATTATACGTCAAAAACGCTAAACCAATGACTGAAATATCGCGGAATGACAACACAATTTATGTTTCAGGTGATTTGACCGATTTCCACTTTCTATTGGCTAACATTCATCATTGCATAGAGAAAGCAGGATATCCGGAATTGATTATAGATATGTCTGACTGTACATCCGCATTTCAGAATTCGATGCTTACAGTTTGCGCTCAAGTAATTGCATATCGGGAAGCAGGCATTGAGATAGAATTGATACCACCCAAGAATACGAAGCTATCAAATCTTTTTCGCAACACAAACTGGGGCTATTTTCTAGATCCTCGCAAGTTTGATCTATCGCGTTTTCGTGGTCACTCGCGAATTCCAGCCACCAGATACACAACACCTGGAGAACAGCAAAATGCTGTCAATCGAATCGTAAATACTATTCTTGGTGTTTTACCTGACCTACAGAGATCTAATTTAGCAGCATTTGAATGGGCAATTAATGAAATAACTGACAATGTTCTGCTGCATTCAAAATCATCAATTGGCGGATTGGTGCAGGTTTCCACGTTTGAGAAGAAGACTAGAAGCATTCAATTCGTCGTTGCCGATGCAGGAGTTGGAATACCTGAAACTCTGAAAGACAGCCGAACAGAAATTACGTCAGACACGGATGCTCTCGATAAAGCCATTCGAGAAGGCGTAACCCGTGATGCGAACATCGGTCAAGGTAATGGATTGTTCGGTACTTACCGCGTATGTAGCAAATCTAATGGCTACTTTCAAGTTGATTCGGGGCATGCCAGGTTGGAATATAATTCTAAAAAGGGTTTAGCGATATCAAACCAAAGGATTCCTTATTCTGGCACGCTAATCGTTGCAACTATTGATTTTACTGATCCATCTTTACTCAAAGATGCGCTCCATTTCGGTGGAAAACCTTATGTGCCAGTTGACTATGTAGAAACAGTATATGAGGCGGAAGATGGAAAGCCCATTGACTTTATTCTCACCGAGGAATGTCAGTCCTTTGGGAGTCGTGTTTCTGGCCGCCCACTTCGACAGAAGCTGTACAACCTGTTAAATATGTCTGGAGCCACCCAGGTTGTAATAGATTTTGATGGTGTACCGGTGGTATCAAGCAGCTTTGCCGATGAGGCATTTGGAAAATTATTTCACCAACTGGGACCAGTGCATTTTATGCAGAGAGTTAAGTTGAACAATATGGCGGACACAGTTGAAGGACTTGTTAACAAAGCCATTACGCAGCGAATGCAGCATGGGGGATCAGATATCGACGTATAAGCAAGATGCTCGTTCGGACAATTTTTCCGCTACGCTCTAAAATTACCAGTGAGCTTGATCGTTAAGTGTAAAAGGGATGAGCCAAATTTATAAGCAAATACCACCCACCAGCATATAAAGATGAACAATCTCACTATAGAGAATCACCATAATGAATCAAACATACATCTTATTGAAATAAGAAGGTTTCTTACCATGATAGACGATCTCTAAATGGCAGCGAAGATTACAACAAGGTTAGTCGAGCTCACTTACGAAGCAGCTTTAAAGTCCTACTGGCGAAAAAATGCACTTAGGAAGTTTCTCCGCGGTTTTCACTTGGCCGACAGCTTGATTAGCACTTGGAGTGATGATGAAAGTAAACGTGATTTTCTGGACCGTGTCTTTGACAAGCTACAAAGTACAGATAACGGAAAAGCAGTCATATTCCAAATGGCACTCAGTCTAGCAGAACAAAAAACATTTCCCGATTTATGCGACTGGGAAGACTCAGATGCCAAGATTCCAGCTGCAACCAAAGCCGTCCAAGAATTGAGTTCCTATCTTCGTTCGCAAGATGAAGAGATTCGCAGTGAAAGAGATAGAGAACAGACAAAAAAGAAAGCCCACGAAGAAAGAGTCAAGATTCGTCGGTCACTTTCGGATAAGGTTTCACTTCAATCTCGATTAGATGCTTTATGTTCAGAAGTTGGAACTCAAGATGGAGGCTACAAATTTGAGACGTGGTTTTATGATTTTCTAGACTATTTCGATATCGACAATAGACGCCCCTATAAGTCAAAGGGTCGGCAAATCGACGGCTCCCTTACCTATGAAGGAACAACATATCTTGTTGAACTGAAGTTCACTAAAAATCAATCAGATGCCACTGATGTTGACTCGTTGAAAGCTAAGGTTGGGAGCAAAGCAGACAATACGATGGGCATTTTTATCTCTATATCTGGTTACTCATCAGTGGCGATAGGAGAAGCATCTGGTCAAAAAGCTCTATTGCTTCTATTAGATGTCCATCATATTTATATGTGCCTAGTAGGTAATCTCCATTTTGGTGATATAGTTTCCCGAGTAAGGCGTCATGCTTCACAAACTGGGGAAGTGTATCTTCCGGTATCGGAATTTGGAGGCTAAGAGGCATAACAAGCGCATGCCGCCAGACTGCCAGATCGCTACGCGCTTTGTCGACCGCCGATGCGAGGCGTTAGAGGAAAAAAGGAAATATCGTGCCAAAGTTTTATGAAGTGTATGGTCGGGATGTATACGACGCATCAGAACAGGCCGTTAATGAGAGAAAGGCGGCCTATTGTCCTTTTATCGAAAACACTTGTGATGGAGGGGGTAACCGTCACCAAACAAAAATAAATCTTAATAATTCAGAACTGCGTTCATTTTTTGACAGCGAATTGGTTTCCGTTATTCCCGGGGTGTGCTCTATTCAATACGGCGAAGAAACGTGGGTTGTATGCCCAAGGAGGCTGCTTGGGTTTTACTCAAAACATGAACAAGTTCCCGAAGTAAATGCGACTCTACATGAGTATGAAAGAGGAGCTTTGATTAAAGCGGGATTACCTGAAAATGTTGACCTTGGCGTATGGCCTGAGGTGTATTTGCAGTATGGTGATGATGATACATTGATAAATTATCACTTCGATTTCGTAATTGCTCCCATTCAACGGCAAAAGCCTTTCTCTTGGCTTTTGAGTAATTACAACATTTCAGATGAAGTTGAAATTGAGTCATTCAAGGCTGCTGCAAAAACCGGAAAATACTTAAAAGGAAGATTTGATGTCGAGAAAGAGCAGGAAATACTACCGGATCTAGTGTCTCCTATTATCATAGAGGTAATGACAGCGAGCACATCTGGTTCAGACAAAGAAGCTGGAACAGATATTGCTTCATCCTTTACAGATGCAATTTTAGGTAGAGAACATAACTGTCCTGGAATTAATAAGAGGCAAGTTTGGGGGAGAATGGCAACGCAACTCTTTGCGAAATCGGCTCTCGCTGAAGAGTGGGGTGGAAAAACTGTTTGGTTGGTACAAGATCAGCTTTTAAGCAATATTAAACTAACAACGAAGTTAAACCTTGATCAGTCAAACACTGAAAGCAGCGGCACAATTAACTTTCTAAGTATGTCCTACCAAGAAGGAGAAAAAGGCATAAACTCTCTTCAGTTTGAGGAGTATTCTGCGAAAAGCGCAGGCCTTAATTTTAATGGAAATCGAAAAGCTACGGACATACTGTTACCGAAAGTAAACCCCGATAAAAAAGTACTTTTAAAAGCTGTTCTTAGAAGAAAGCTTTCAGCTATTATTTCCCTATAATCATGTTCCGCATTTTTTCTTCTTCGATAGGGTAAGTGAAATAGCGTTACCCATGGCTTCCGCCAGGGGCGGAGGAACTGCATTTGCAACTTGGCGATGTTGGTCCAAGTCTTTGACTGTTCCGCTTCTCGCTCTGATAGGGCCAGAAAGTACGTGCGCATCAGAAAAACCATGAAGCCTTAGATATTCTCTAGGTGTCAAATACCTGTTGTCAGTAGGGTGGTAAAACGCTTCGCCGCCTCTTAATGTGAGGGCAGGTAAATTCCACGCTAGTCGTCTAAATTTGGTGGTATCTTTTTCAGGGTTAAGTCGTTGTCTTTGATCCGCAGGCAAGTGTAATTGTCGCGCAAGGCATTCACCTTCAGGAACACCGTTTATGCGTTCTCTATCTCTACGTGGTGTAATATCCAAATGTCCCGGGATAATTTCATTTTCATCTTTGAGAACTGGAGGTGGCAAGTCACCAATGGCGTCTTTTACCGTTATGTATGGGGTTAAGTTTGATGAAAATAAATTTGTTTGTTTGGTCATGCAAAAGTGCGTCGGTTCCGGGAATTCAAAAATGGAATTCGCTTGAGTGGCAACTATAAAAACCCTGTCGCGCAGTTGAGGTACACCATAATCCGCTGCTCTTCGTACTTTGTAAGAAACGTTGTAACCTAAATTATGGAGATCATTTAGAATCACTTTTAGTGCAGAACCGTTTTTACCATCGGTCCCTTTAGCACTTAACAAACCTTTAACCTGCTCAATCAATAAGGCCTTTGGCTTTAAGACTTTCGCAAAATCAATCATTTTATACAGTAATAAACCTCGGTCATCTTGCAAGGACTTACGGTTACCTATAAGGGAAAATGATTGACATGGCGGTCCACCCGCCAATAAATCAAGCTCTCCAACCTTAAGGCCAAGCTGCCGTTTTAAGGTATGGGGACTAATTTCATTTATATCACTATTGAGAATAGGGCTAACTGATCGGTTTTCGCACCAGTTTCGTAAAGACTTTCTTGCGTTTGTATCCAGCTCAGAGCAAAAGAGAGGTGTAAATCCAGCTCTGTGTAAGCCTTCGTCAAGACCGCCTATACCGCTGAATAGAGAAACTAGTGTTTTCATGTTTACATTAGTTCGGATTTCTTGGAAGTTTGGTTTCACTTATGTCATTACGTAAGCGTTAGGATATATATTTTGGAGGGCGATCAGTGCGTTCTCTTGGTATCAGTGCAAACTCCTCTACTTTCTCTCTCTAGCAGTTGCTCGCGACCTACTTTTGTTGCTTCCAAGCGACCTCCAAGAATTACCTGTCTTACCCTGGAGGCAGAAATACCTAGGATTATCGCCGCTTCAGTTGTAGAAATTGGGTTATCTAGTGCCATCGGTAAAACTCGATACAAACTTCAGACTGTAGTATATTCCCCTCTAGCAATTGGTTCAACGCGGACACCCGGAATTACGCAGATTTTGTATATTTCGCGTTACTCAATTATCGCGCAAAACCTGTTCCATTTTGGGTGCTGGTTAACCAAATGTTATTCGCAATCCGAATATTAATGTATATCCTTTATAGACACTAACTGTAGTTGCTGGTTATTACCTTCCAACGTCGTTACATTCCAAGAATGCAAGAGAGCGAATCGAGTTCATTTTTAATTCTGCTCGAAGTGGCAAATCTGATTTCTTCTTTTACCTACCTAATTTTTGTGTTGCCGAAATATTGTAGTGTGTTCATGAAGCATAGCTTCGGAGCGTGGAATACTCATGTAAAGAAAAAAGGAATAATCGACACCAGGGTATACTAATCCTTAGTAGACCAATTTTAAGATGATATTCATAACGGAAAATTTATCTATCATTACGAACTCTCTCGATATCATGTGCCGGGATATCAACTTGGTAGCCCCAGTAGATCACCATTTCCGATTTAAAAAAGGGAGAGGAAAAGTCACACCTATGGGCACTGTCGATCACTTGATAATCTTGATGGGAATTCACCTTGCACACATTCATGGTAAAGATAATGTAGTTGTTGTAACGGCTGACGACAGGCTCAGTAATATTCTCAATAAGTGTAACGAGGGCATTTCAAAAGCCACAATTAAAAAGCTAAAAATGAATGAGTGTAAAACTTTGACTGGAAAGAAATTTTGTCCCGATACATTTCCGCAATGTATCAATTTAAAAACGGCGACTAAAAATGAACTTTCGTCGACTTTCGGCTCTTGACCACTTAGTGTTGGCGCTGTTCCAGAGGTTTATCGGTGGATAAAACTATAGTTACAGATAACAAGCGCCTGCAACGCACTGCCAAACCGTCACTCCCTTTGTCAGCCGTTGATGCGAGATGCTAGTTGAATATGGAAATCACACTCAATCTAACAGACATGGCACTTGGTATATTTTTACAGGTTGGGTATGCCTTGCCTGTAATTATATTGGTCTTTGTAATCAGCACTCCCTGGTTCAAAGGCGTTTTCGGTGAGTTTCAGGTCAATTTGATACTTAAGCGGTTGCCGCGAAATGAATATCACTTGATCAAAAATGTCACTTTGCCAACTGCAGATGGAACAACGCAAATTGATCATATCGTTGTATCAAAATTCGGGGTGTTCGTTGTTGAAACAAAAAACATGAAAGGGTGGATTTTTGGTTCAGCTGGACAGACGCAATGGACGCAGAAAATCTTTAAACACTCATCTAAATTTCAGAATCCAATCCATCAAAATTATAAGCATCTAAAAACCCTGGAGGCACAGCTGAACATCGATATTGCTGCGCTATTCTCTGTTGTGGTATTTATCGGTGACAGCACATTTAAAACTGATATGCCGGAGAATGTAAGCTATGCAAGTGGTTGCTTATCATACATTCGTTCTCAGACGGCTGAGTTGCTGACTCATCAGCAGGTTGCGGAAGTTATTAAAAATATCGAATCAGGTCGTTTAGAGCGAGGCTTTTCAACGAACCAGGTGCATAAAGTTCATGTAAAAGATATCGTTGAGCAAAAAGCTGACGCAAGGCTTTGCCCAAAATGCGGATCGGATATGGTGTTGCGAGAAGCCAGGAAAGGTAAAAATGCGGGTTCCAGATTTTGGGGTTGTGCAAACTTTCCCAAATGCAGGGCGGTGGTAAAATTCAACTAACAAAAAAATCACGGCAACCCAAACCGTTACGTGGCTTTTGGGTGCGAGGGAACTTTAAAAGTTGAGTGATTTTTTATGCCCTTGAATTTATAAAATGGCGCTGATTCCAGCGTGGTTACGGGATTAAAAATAAAGTGGTAACCTTCAAAAAAACAAAAAAAGTGGCGCCTCTCGTCACTGAAACATTTGCAATATATCTCAGTAATACCCTGGAGTGATGATGAATTATTTACCATGTATTGAAGTTGAACCTCAACGTCCCGCAGATGCCACGGTCATATGGTTACATGGTCTGGGCGCGGATGGCCATGATTTTGAACCTGTCGTGCAGGAACTGAAGCTGCCGGATAATGCCGATATTCGGTTTGTTTTTCCTCATGCGCCATCAATGCCTGTGACAATTAATAATGGCATGGCGATGCCGGCGTGGTATGACATTCTGGAGCCGAGTATTGATAAAAAAGTTGATGAAAAACAGTTGTTGGTATCTGCACAAGCGATTGCCGCATTAATCGACAAAGAGATATCACGCGGGATTGAGAGTACCAGGATTATCATTGCCGGTTTCTCGCAAGGTGGCGCTGTGGGGTATCAGACGGCATTGACTTACACGAAGCCGCTTGCCGGATTAATCGCGATGTCGACATATTTTGCGACCAGTGCATGTATTGTTCTCAGTGAAGAAAATAAATCTTTGCCGGTTCAGATTTATCACGGGAGGATGGATCCTGTGGTTCCGGAGTCTCTGGGTAAAACTGCCCATGACACCCTGAAAGCATGGGGCTACAGCACAAGCTACGAGACTTATGTCATGCAACACAGTGTCTGTGCCGAAGAGATAAACGATATTTCCAGGTGGATACAAAAAATATTGTTATAAATACTGTTATGTGATTATTAGATCATTAATTTTGCTTCGTGATTTCTTGCAGATAAGCTATTGTTGCAAACGCTCATATTCTTTTGCAGACAAGTTATTGATAACGTCAATCACTTTCTTGAAGCTACCTGCCATTGATACGCTGGTCGTATACTTACCATTGATTGTTATCGCAGGAACACCCGTCAATCCATAATTTTTCCCTGTTAAAAATGCCGCCCTGACTTTATCTTCAACTTCTTTTGAATGAAAAGCCTGATCGAAATCGTTGCCGGTTATCCCGTGTTCAGTGAAGAAATTTCTCAGACTTTTTTCATCCAGGATCGCTCTTTTTTCATCATGAATCGCATGAAATAAAGGTTGATGAATCTTTTCCAGCACACCCAGTTTTTCCGCAGCGTAATAAGCGCGGGCATGAGATACCCACTGTGATCCAAGCATTCCGGGTATACGGACGAATTCAATATATTCAGCTTTCTCTTTAAGCCATTTGTTGATGGTGGGTTCAAATTGATAACAATGGGGACACCCGTACCAAAAGATTTCCGAGACTTCTATTTTATCACCGGTTGTTGTTGGTTGAGGTGTTGAGAGTTCTTTGTATAGACCGGTAACATCCTGCGTCGTTACTTTTGGTTCTCGCTCTTCGTGTTGATGCTGGGGATTATCCGTTGCGTCATGCTGTTCGGCATGCGCAACATGATTTTCTTGCGCATCATGCTGTTCGGTATGCACAACATGATTTTCTTTTTTTTCCTCGGCTGAGGTTCCGCCGTCGTCGGAACAGGCCGGGGATGTCATGAGTATCGCAGGTAGAAAAATAGCAGACATATATGTCTGGAGTGTCTTTTTGTTCATGAGAATAATCCTTGATAACAGTTTTGAAGATTACAATTCACCATAAGAATGCAAACTTTATAGAAACATATTAGCCCCGAGAAAAGCAAACCGGGTGATGAATAAGCCGATAACCGACCACCAAGCCATGGGCATGCCTTTCCAGCCTTTTGTCATGCGCATATGCAACCGGGCGGCATCATTCAACCAGACGATTAACGCCTGGTCTCTTTAGGCTCCCATGACCGGTACCCGCCATGCTGCGTCCGCCCACAATGTTCCAAGGATAGTTGCAATCGTAAAAAATGCAAACCCGGGGCATTGGATTTATAGATAATATCATCAAGTAAATCAGGGGATGGTATACGTGTGAGAAGTATTGAGCCTGGAGTTTTTCGTTCTGAAAAATTTCTTGATAAATAATTAAGTACAGTTCGGATCACGATCTCTAGATTTCTTATTTCAGGCTTCGGCAACAGGCAATATATTAAACAAACGAAACTCATCAAGTTCCAGCTTGAACAGCGCGTCATCTGTGTTTACCGATAATGTTATCCGCTTATTTGAACTGAACGCATGCCCTTAATTACGGAGCCAATGCATCTGCATGTCGAGAGTTGATCCGTCATCAGCGAAACTTGCATGATAAATCGTATAACCTTCATAACTTGGCAGATGGTTGACAGATATTGTTTCGGCATGGGATATCCCGGTGTTTGGATCATGTATCAGCAGATCGCTGGTAAATGATTTAGGTTGATCACTACCATAATGCTCGACTCGACAATCCAGTCCTTCGATTGAGAATGGCAATGAGTCAGGTGATGGCCAAATTTATGGAACCCATGAAGCGGAAGAGGATATTGGATAGACCTTTATTATGATAAAGCAAGTTTGGGGAATTTGCTGTTCAGGGGTCTCGCATAGGCATATACGTGTACACACGCCTCGTAATGGCGATAGGAAAAATCTGTGCAATAATTTTGTAGGGGCCTGGTTTATAAATCGACCTAGTGCAGACCTTGTATGTAATTTGCAACAGCATTAATTTCAGCAGTGGTCATCTTTTCCGAGACTATTTGCATCACTTTTTCAGTATCGTTGGTACGTTTATTATCTCGAAAGGCCAATAACTGTAATTTGGTGTATTCAGCATGTTGTCCACTCAAGGCCGGGTAAATAGCAGCCGGATTGCCGACACCTTTGGGTCCATGGCACGCAATACACGCGGGGAGTCCTTTGTTGGCATCGCCTGCACGATAAATTCTTTCTCCCATATCCAGAGACTCGGCACCGGCTACGCCGATTTTGACTTTTTGTGAAGCATAGTAAGCGGCGAGATCCTGCATGTCTTCTTCACTAAGGTTTGCGGCAAGTGGACTCATTTGGATATTCTCTCTTCTGCTTGCGTGAAAATCCTTGAGTTGTTTAAAGATATATTCGGGGTGTTGGCCCGCCAATTTAGGCCAAACGGGATTGACACTATTTCCATCAGTACCATGACAAACAGCACAGGTTGTTGATTTTTGCTGGCCTGCTGTGACATCACCTGCATAAAGTGGGCAGGAGAAAATAAACAAAAATAGTGATGTAAACGTTATTCGTATTTGTTTCATGATGATTGTCGGATCCTGAATCAGTAAATGTTATTTTCTGTCTGTTAACTTTATGAAATGGTAAGGATTAGTCTTACCCAACAACTAACAGACTGATCCAACGAGACCGCATTTTACTCAAAATCGGCACGTACGTGTACTATTACCGTCTTTTTGGAGACAAAATTTGTCAAAAAACCATTATAACAGGAGTACATTTCTCATGAGTGCCCACGAAGTCAAGCAATTGCCTGAAGATACGGGGACTGAAGTCGCATTTGCGGGGAGGTCAAATGCCGGTAAATCCAGTGTGCTTAATGTGATTGCCGCGAATTCAAGGTTGGCACGGATCAGTAAAACGCCTGGACGGACGCAACAGATGAATATATTTGTTTTGGATGATGAGCGACGTTTAGTCGATCTTCCCGGTTACGGTTATGCAAAGGTTCCTGTTGCCATGCGTAGGCATTGGGGGACAACACTCAATGAATATTTTCAGGAAAGAGTGGCATTGTCAGGTCTGATGCTGATTATGGACATTAGACATCCGCTGAAGCCAGATGATCAACAGATGATCGATTGGTCACTCGAAGTCGGATTGCCGACGCACATATTATTGAATAAAGCAGATAAACTTTCTCGTGGTGCAGGGATACAGCAATTACAGCAGTGCAAACGGCGTATGCAGAGTGAACTGGTGACGATCCAATTATTTTCAGCATTCAGACGAAATGGTGTTGATGAGGCTCGAGATGTGCTCGATCACTGGTTTGATTATCATTAGATTTTGCCGGTTTTCCATGACATCAGGGAGATTTAGGGGAGGTTCTGGCGCACTATAGGGAGATATATCAGGGCCAAGATCCCCGGCTGGGGAGGCCGAGATTTTAACCTTGTTCTTTTGCGGGAAAAGGCGCAGGACATTTACTTTACTCTTGGGACTCAAATCCTGCCAGGAAATTCAGATCAGCAGCAAAAATTGGATGTCGTAGAGTTATTTTATGCACAATTTATTTGGCTCGGTGACAGCCACTTACTCTTCTGTTGATCAAAAATGCTCTGAAACAGTTTAATTACATGTAACTTATTGAATTTTATATTAAAAAAAAGAATCGGTTAAATAATAACAGTTTTGTCAGAAAGTTAATATTTACGCCATTTGAAGGCGGCTGTGTTCATCTCATGCACAGAGTTATCCACAGAAATTGTGGATAATATTCGATTATTAATGACAGCAATGGCTTAACCTCCAAAAGCTAGAAGTTAGCTTAAACATACAAGCTAACTTTGACTTTTTTTAGCAAAGAAATCCGGCTAATGAATGATCTTTAGCAATGATTTAGAGCTGGCCTTACCCTGTGGATACAGGCCATTTAGAAGGCGTAGTTGTTCTTCCGGATGGTTTTCCAGAGGAGATTGTTTGACGAGTGAATTGAAATTGATTTCCGGAGTGGATTTGATGATTTTCAAGCGCAATGGGTTAGCCAACGCATGTTCTTCATCCGTCATGCGATGGAAGCTATTGGCGGTTGCCATAAATGCAGCATCATAATAAGACATCGTTCCAGGATCTCTGGTCGTGCCCAGTAAGATGTATGCCTGGTTGTTGAAATAGATAACGGTAATCCTGGCATCCCGTTGTTTATTCCCGATATTGGTTGACGCAATACTCGTGTGTGCCTGCAGTCCGTTAATTCTTAGTGCCTTGTCATTTCTTAATTTTGTAAGACCGAGTCGCTGAATCATAAATTCTCCGGGTGGTGTTTTTTTATTGATATCTTCCACCAGCATCTGTTGCGTGGCCACGCCTTGAGGCGCGGTGCTGATCAGCCTGTCAGGCAGATTTGTGATACTCCAGCCGCCGGGAAAGGCAAGGCTGATATTCAATGATTCATGGTAAAAATGATTTCCCCGGGTAATACCCTGTTCCGGGTTGTCTCCAAAAATAAGTCCGTCAATCTTCCGCAGATAGCGTTCTCCTCCCTTCCTGGTATCCGTTTTGTTTTGGTATTGCCTGGCGTGAGCAATCACTTTTTGTAATCGAGTGTCATTATCAGGGTGTGTTGCAAACAATCCATGGTAATTTTGTGGTTCGCGTCCCTCTGATTTCGCCCGTATCTTGCTGAAAGTTTCCTGATTCTTCAGCACCCTGATGACATCAAGCATGGCTCCAGAGTCATAGTTTGTTCTTGCGGCGTATTCCGCCCCGAATTTATCAGCCTCCAACTCGTGCTCTCTGCCATAGCCACTGAGTAGCGCGGAACCTAATACTTGCATTAATTGTCCCCCGGCCTGATTCATGTTCGGAATGAAAACCGAGGCCAGCGTTGCGCCAATACCCGCCAGCTGCGCCGCACTGTATTGTCTGACGGAATGCCTGGCGGTGACGTGAGCGATTTCGTGTCCTAGTACCGCAGCAAGTTGTGCTTCCGAATTGAGGTAAGCCAGCAGACCACGCGTAACGTAAATGTAGCCTCCGGGCAGGGCGAAGGCGTTAATATCTTTGCTGTCAAGCACCGTAAATCGATAAATCAGGTGACTGCGGTGACTATTTTCAGCCAGCTTTTCACCGACGCTACTGACATAAGCCTGAAGTTGAGGATTATTATAGATACTGTATCGCTGTAGTATTTCTTTATGTGTTCTTCGGCCGAGGGCGATTTCGCTTTCTTCTGACATCAGAACCAGATCGTTACTTCCCGTCGCCGGGTTGACCGCACAAGCGCCGAGATGCAGCAAAAGCAGTAGAAGTGACGGATAAAAAAGGTTTTTCATGGACTTGATCTTATGACATCGGCGGCAACAGTTCTATGACCATAAAGCGGATATTTGACGCCTGGCACGTGCGTGCGACCGATCAACAGACAGGGAAATAAAAACGAAACCCGACCTTAAAAAGCATTCTCCACTACAGCATCGGTGAGACGCATTTGCGTGGTTTGGGCTTCATTAAGTTGCTGCTTTAAGTCATCGCATAAGGCCATTAGCTCGTCTACTTTGGCGACGATACGGTGTTGTTCGGCGAGGGGAGGGACTGCCAATACAATATCGTTGATTTGTTTGGTGCTTAAGTTGGGGATGGCCATTCCTCTTGATTGAGAAAGATTTTCTTCAATCTTGGTTGTCATCGGTAAGTAAATATAATTTTTATGGCAAAGCAAAACGTCAATTTTTCCAACTCGCTGGTTAAGATAAAATATTTCATCGCTTTTATTGAAGCCTAGTTTGCCTGTTGTAGCGCCTGACATAGCAATAACCATATCTCCTTTTTTTACTTTCAAGGAGGAATCTAAGTGCATCGTTATATCGGGTGGCACTCGAGACATATTTTCTGAGGATATGGTGCCACCCTGAATATCACCTATTTTGACGATACCTATGCCAGATTCAACGAAGTCAGCGCTTTTAAAAGCAAAGCCATTTGTGAAGTCGATTATTTCGCCAAGTCTTGCCCACGCCCAGTTTTGTGGAAGTAAAAAATATCTGTCTGCATCGTCAACAGGATCCAGTGTTTTTTGCTTTTTTTTCGTATTTTTATTCAGTTCTGCTTTTTCATGCGCAATGCTTTCTAGCAACTTGCTCGCTGGCTCATCATTAGGGTCTTGCGGTACCAGCGTGCCCATCACTGCTAATTGCAAAATGGTTTCCTTCAGTTTATCGACACTGTGCTCAGTGGTGAGTAGGGTGTCGAAGTTTGCTGATAACCGTTGCCATGCAGACTGAAAAGTCTTTGCATCAGGGGCATTTGTCAGGGCGTCCAGGAGGGTTTCGACCAGGGTTTCGTGTGTTTCAATACTGTTTTCTTGTTGCTGTTCTAAGGTGTCACACAAGGCCATTAGCTCGTCTACTTTGGTGACTATGCGGTGTTGTTCAGCGGCTGGAGGTAAAGCAATTACCCCTGAAAAAAAATGTCTATCATTTATTGCTGGATAAGCGATGCCGGTCTGGCAGTTTTCTACGTAAGTAACAAAAATTGGTGAACGCAGATAACTATATAAGTAAGAGGAATTTATACCATTGAATGGATGAATTATTGCAAATGCAGTACTGGCAATTGGTTCTGGCGTAAAGTCTCTATCAATTACCGCTATATTTAAAAGGTATGGTCGAACTGTAGAATATATTACCGTTCCCTGTCTCACTATTTTCCTTGCTCTTGAAGGCGCTTCGCTCTTATCTAGAATATTGTACCCTTCAATAAACCCTAACTCTTTATTAATTGCTCCAACATCAATATAAGTGAATTTTTTGTCGGGTTTTTTTTGCCCCCAATCATGCCCAATATCTGCAAGACTTGAAAGCGTCCATCCGTTTGGTAATTTAAAAGGCGCAGTCAATTTATCAGCTGAATTTGGCCTTCGTTGCTTGCTTATTTTTCCATCCTTAATGAGCTGTTGTTTCTCAGCATAAGCTTTTGCTAATAACACACTCGCTGGCTCATCATTAGGGTCTTGCGGCACCAGCAGACCACGCACCGCTAAATCCAGTATGAGTTCACGCAGTTTTTTAACGCCATACAAGTCACGCTTGCTGCTTGAACCTCGCCCTTGCGTAGATTTGTGTTGAACCGATGCTGACCACAGAGACAGATTATCCGTAATGATTTTCTCAACCGCACCCATTAGGTTTTGCCCTCCAGAGCATCAGCTAAAATCGATTTTAGCTGGTCTCGTAAACCCTGGATTTTAGCTTGTTGCTCGGCATGGTTACTCAATAATTGCTCAGGATCATGGCTGATGGCTTCTGCCACATGCGGGTTTTTAATATCAAGGTTGTAATTACGAGCGATGATGTCGTCAATACTCACGCGCCACGCTGATTCATTTTCCTGGCGGTCTTTGCGTTTTGTTTTAGCGGTAATCGATTTGCCTTTACCCCACCATGCGGTGCAGTCGGCAAAGTCATTGAGTTTCATTGGCCTGGTTTTATTGAATGCTTTAACCCCTGTAGGCAAGGGCACTTCATAGTACCAGACTTCTTTTGTGGGCGTACCTTTCTCGAAAAACAGGATATTGGTTTTAATTGGGGTATAGGGTGCAAACACTGATTTAGGCAAGCGCACCAACGTGTGCAGATTACATTCATCCAAAAGCAGTTTTTTGATTTTGGTTTGCACGCCTTCACCGAACAGTGTGCCATCAGGTAAGACCACTGCTGCACGACCGCCATCTTTTAATATTTCAATGATGTACTGCAAGAATAAGTCGGCTGTTTCACGTGTCTGCATATCTGATGGGAAGTTTTTCTCAATACCGTCTTCTTCATGACCCCCAAAGGGTGGGTTAGTGACGATGGCATCGACCATTTCGTGCGTATCAATACTCGATAAAGGTCGGTTCAGTGTATTACCCTGACGTATCTGCTGTGGCACTTCAATGCCATGCAGCATCATGTTAGTGGTGCAAAGCAGGTGCGGGAGTTGTTTTTTCTCAACACCACTGACCGATGTTTGAAACGTCTTCTGGTCTTTGGCGGTTTTTATTTGTTCTTTTAATAAATCGATTGAGCAGGCGAGAAATCCGCCGGTACCACACGCGGGATCGTAAATAGATTCACCGAGTGTGGGGTCAATCATTTGCACGGTAAAACGGGTCACCGCTCGTGGGGTATAAAACTCACCTGCATTGCCCGCACTTTGTAAGTCTTTTAAGAGTTGCTCGTACAAGTCACCGAATAAATGACGTTCCTCTGAGCTGGTAAAGTCAATTTCGTTGAGTTTGTTAATGACTTGTCGCAACAGGGTGCCGTTTTTCATGTAGTTGAAGGCTTCACTCATGCCTTCTTTTACGACAAAGCCACGCGGGTTAGTGTCTTTAGGGGTTTGCAGTGATTTTATTTCGGGAATGAGTTCATTGTTGGTGAAGTCAAGCAGGGCATCACCGGTGATACCTTCTTTGTTAGCTGCCCAGTTGCGCCAGAGATATTTTTCAGGAATAGGGGATTGATAGTTATCGGTCTCAAATTCAATCTCTTCTTCTTGTGCGTCAAAGATTTTTAAAAATAATAACCAGGAAAGCTGAGCTAAACGCTGCGCATTGCCATCAACCCCTGCATCCTTGCGCATAATATCCTGAATGGATTTAATCACGGTGGAGATTGACATTCGATTTCCTTAATCTAGGCACTGATCTGCTGGTCGTCGAACAATGCATTTTCCAGGTCTCTAATGGCTTCTTCGTATTGTTGTTTACCGCCAAAGACCTGGTCGATGATTTCTTTCGGTCGGCCCATCTTGTCAAACGGCATGACTTTGAGCACTTGAATATTTTCAACATCCATTAATCCATTGTCCGCATATTTATCCAGTAGGGCGTTTAATACTGTTTGTGCTGCTGCGTTATACCTGCTGAAGTAATTGCGTTTTTTTACGTTGTTGGCCCGCTCTCTACGGGTTAAGGGGGGTTGGTCGAAGACAACATGGCAGATTAAATCAAACGGTCCCATATCCTTGTTTACGTCACTCTCAAGGGCTTCCCAGATAACACCCAGGGCTTCCAGCTCTTTAACGATGGCTTGCTTTTTATCCGCTGCTTTCCAGGTCTTGACGAAGTCATCGAGCGAGGCAAACTGCCGCATTACTGTCTTACGTGTGTAGTCTTTAAAGGATTCGGTAACCAGTTTGCCGTCAGTATCGTAATACTGTACTCGCTCCGCGAGTTTTTTAACTTCAACGCCTGATACATGAAATTTGATAAACGGTTTTTTATCATCAGGCTCGTCGCCCCAATCATTATCGTAGGTTGGTTTATCAGGTTCTAAAATCATACCGTCACCTTCGCCGAATGGACCCTCCTCTGTCGCCCCAATATCGCCATCAATAATATCGCCAGGCGTTATCTCTATTTGCTGCGCTTCACCATCAAAGGCAGGATCAGCAAATAGCTCCGTCGCTTTGCGGAAATCCAATATCGTAAACCAGAGCTTGTGATAGCGTTCATCAATGCGTGTGCCACGACCGATGATTTGCTTAAACCTGGTCATGGATTGAATATGTTGGTCCAGTACAATTAATTTGCAGGTTTTTGCATCCACACCTGTGGTCATGAGTTCAGAGGTGGTGGCAATCACCGGGTAGGCTTTTTTAGGGTTAATAAAATTACCGAGTTGTCCCTTGCCAATTTCGTCATCGCCGGTAATTCGCATCACGTATTTGTCGTTCTTTTTGATTTGTTCGGTATTGTGATTAACCAATGCTTGACGCATGCGTTCGGCATGATCGATGTTGCTGCAAAATACAATGGTCTTTGCCATGGGGTCGGTGCGTTGCAGGTAGGCGCTAATCGTTTTCGCTACCAGGTCGGTGCGTTCATCAATAATAATCGTGCGGTCAAAGTCTTTTCCATTGTAAATACGGTCATCAATGAGTTCGCCATGCTTATCAACCTGCTCATCTTCGGGTCGCCAGCCCAAGGCATCAATATCAATATCCACACGCATCACTTTATAAGGCGCCAAAAAGCCGTCTTCAATGCCTTCTTTCAACGAATAAGTGTAAACGGGCTCACCAAAGTAATCGATATTGGAAACTTCTTCGGTCTCTTTTGGTGTAGCCGTTAAACCGATTTGCGTGGCTGAGCTAAAGTATTCAAGGATTTCACGCCAGGCACTGTCATCTGCGGCACTGCCTCGGTGACACTCGTCAATTACGATTAAATCAAAGAAGTTGGGGTTAACTTGTTTGTAGGCTTTTTGACATTCATCAGGGCCAGTCAATGCCTGGTAAAGTGCAAGGTGAACTTCATATGCCGGGTCAACTTCACGACCTGTGATTTTTGTCATCGCTTGACCGAAGGGTTGAAAGTCGCCCACTATGGATTGGTCTACCAGGATGTTACGGTCGGCGAGGAATAAAATGCGTTTACGTTGACTGGCCTTCCACAAACGCCAAATAATTTGAAAGGCGGTATAGGTTTTCCCCGTACCCGTCGCCATCACCAGGAGGATACGGTCTTTACCACGTGCGATTGCTTCAATGGTTTTATTGATGGCCTGTAGTTGGTAATAACGAGGCACTTTGCCGTCGCTATCGTCATGATAGTCTTGAGTAATAGTCGGTAGCTGGGCTTTGGAATACCCTTTAAAATCGACAAACTTTTGCCATAATTGCTCAGGACCAGGGAATTCATCAAGTGCGATTTTCGTTTCTATAGCCTGGCCTTTACTCACGGTTTTATCATGGAAAATGAAGCCATCACCATTGCTGGAAAATACGAAGGGGACGTCCAGTAATCGTGCGTAATCCAGGCCTTGCTGCATACCTTTGCCAATATTGTGCTTGTTGGCTTTAGCCTCAATAATGGCTAATGGCATATTGGGTTTGTGATAAAGAACAATATCCGCTGACTTTACTGTTTGACGAGCACCCATCTGGCCCCGCACAATCACTTTGCCATCGCGTAGTTTTACCTCTTGACGCAGTTGGGTCATTGCATCCCAGCCAGCATTCTTAACAGCAGGCAGAATGAATTTCGTGATGATGTCTGCTTCTGACAGTGGCGTTTTATCCATAGGCTGAATTGTCAGGATGTTTTGCGGTGGCTTAACAAAAGCGTCAGCGTTAAACACCGTCGCCCGTGAACATTACGGACTATGCAAACAAGGCTCGCAGATGGGGGTTACATGCCGTATTTTTTGTTGAATTTATCAACACGTCCGGCAGTATCGAGCATCTTTTGCTTACCTGTATAAAAGGGATGGCATTGTGAGCAGACATCAATATGTAGCTCATTTTTCAGAGTAGACCTGGTTTTGAAGGTATTACCACAGCTACATTTGACATCAATTTCTTCGTACGCAGGGTGTATATCGGGTTTCATGACGGCTTGATTTTTTCAGGTGATTTTTCGTTAGGTTGTCCGAATTCGTTCTATTTGCATGTTTAGTAGTACAGGCAGGTATGCAAAAGCCAAGGTGAGGCAGTTTATTAAAAACAGTGAACTCAGGCAAGAGATTTTGATGTTGCGTAGTCGCTGGTTAATCTTGAACACTGGACCAAGTGTCAAACTCGGCAATTACGGGCGTGTGATCGGAAGGTCTTTCGAGGTCTCTCGGTATTTTATCGATGCGGCACGCAGTGCATAGCTCGGCAAGCGTATCTGTTGCCAATATATGGTCAATACGTACCCCAAGGTTGCGTAGATAAGCTCCCGCACGGTAATCCCACCAGGAAAAACTGTCATTATCTTGCTGAAATATCCTGAAACAATCGACCAGACTATTGTCCAGGAGTGATTGGAACGCTTCTCTTTCGGACGGACTGACAAGTACTTTACCTTCCCAGGTAATTGGGTCATGGACGTCGCGATCTTCCGGTGCAATATTAAAATCTCCCAACAAAACGACATTTTCATATTTGTTGACCAGTAATTCGGTAAATTTTTGTAAGTGGGTCAACCATTTTAGTTTGTAATGGTATTTTGCTGAGCCAACTTCAGAGCCATTCGGAATATATAGATTGAGTATTGTTATATTATCAATGGTGGTGCAAAGAATACGCCGTTGTGGATCATCGAAGTCCGGGAAATCAGTCAGTATATTGGTTGCTTCGGTCTTGCTCAGGGTTGCAACCCCATTGTAGTTTTTTTGGCCACTAAAACTTACGTGATATCCAGCATCACGAATTTCTTCCACAGGGAATTTTTCGTCAGTCAGCTTTGTTTCCTGCAGGGCAAGGATGTCAGGCTGTTCAGACTCAAGCCATTGCAATACGTGGGGTAATCTCACGCGCAGGGAATTTACATTCCAGGTAGCTATTCGGAGCATGTGGTGTACATGTCAATACTGATTAATAATTGCAATGCCTGGAAACCTAGAGTTTTAAACCACCAAGGCGACGTTTATTTCGTAAAATCATTATTATGATTCCAACAAGCAGACCAATGAGAAGTGCAATCCCTGATGTTATAAACAGATAGTATATGTTGCCTGTCGCGGATTCTGTTATTTTGCCGCCTGGCTGTAACTGCATGATAACGTCTTCAAGTTGGGCATTCTTTCCCGTCAATAGTTTTATTCTGTCGGTGAATTGTTGGTTGCTACCGTTTCGGCTGATTTGGTTTTTTAACTCTGCAAGATTGGCCTGTAGTGCACCTGATTTTAATTTGTCAGAATTTATTTGCTGCTTAAGGCTTCCGTTTTCAGTTTCCAATGCCCTGATTCTCTTCTGTGCAGTACTTGAATCCATGTTCCCCTTCGCATCAGGAACATTGCTTATCAGGTAACGGTTACTAATCCATCCGCGAACACCCGTTATGTCCCGAACGTTCACAGATTTGCCATCTCGCCTGATAACTTCCAGTGCGGTGCCTGTGGGGAGAACTTTCAGAATCGCGCTATCAATGGATTTTTCTTCATGTAGCCCGACCAGCAGGTCATCGGTGATATAGACCGTTTCGGCCCGCAGCAGGACCGGAAAAAAGGCAGCAAGGAGAAACAGGAATACAAGGATTCTGCAGACTGCATCTCTACAGACTGTGTTTACAATAGAAACCGAAGTATGGAGCATCATATTTAATCCTAAGCACGATACTTCGACTGGTTATGTCGCAATACCTGAATGTTTTAACAAAGCATCAATACTTGGCTGACGTCCTCTAAAGTTGATAAACATTTCCATGGGCTCCTTCACACCTCCTTGTTCCAGAATGTTATGCAAAAATTCATTTCCGGTCTCTTTATTGAAAATCCCATTTTCCTCAAATTTTGAAAATGCATCTGCTGATAATACTTCAGCCCATTTGTAACTATAATACCCCGCTGCATAGCCCCCGGCGAATATATGGGAAAAACCATGTTGAAACCGGTTGAATTCGGGTGGAAACACCACAGCGACTTGTTGCCGCACGCTGTCCAGTAGCGATTGTATGTCAATGGCTGTTGCACTATCGTGCTCCAGATGTAGTCGGAAATCGAACAGGGAAAATTCCAATTGCCGCAGCATTTGCATTCCGGTCTGAAAGTTTTTAGCGGCGATCATTTTTTCAAAAAGGGTATCATTAATCAGTTCACCTGATTGGTAATGTCGGCCGACAAGATCAAGTGCTTTACGTTGCCAGCACCAGTTTTCCATAAACTGGCTTGGCAGTTCAACTGCATCCCAGGGGACACCGTTAATACCGGATACACTGGGATAGTCGATCAGCGTCAACATGTGATGCAAGCCATGACCGAATTCGTGGAATAGTGTAATGACTTCATCATGTGTAAGTAGTGCAGGTTCTTCGCCTACAGGCGGAGAAAAATTACAGGTGATGTAGGCGACAGGGTTCCGGGTGGCCGATGCAGATTTTTTGCGAGTAATACATTCATCCATCCAGGCACCACCGCGTTTGCCTGATCGAGCATATAGATCCAGATAAAATCCCCCACGTAACTCCCTTGTCTTGTCAACGATATCAAAAAAGCGAACATCATTATGCCAGACTGCAACATCTTGTCTTGCTTGCACCTCAATACCATAGAGATGTTTAACAATGGCAAACAACCCTTCAATGACTTGAGGAACTGGAAAGTAAGGTTTCAACTCTTCCTGCGAAAGTGCATATTTATGGTGCCTGAGTTTTTCCGTATAATAAGCCATATCCCATGCTTGCAGTGAGGTCACGTCGAATGCTGTTTTGGCAAATGCCTGTAACTCGCGCAATTCTTGTTTTGCCATGTCTCTGCAACGCGAGCCTAGATCATTGAGGAAATCGATTACTTCACCGGTGTTTTTGACCATTTTTCTGGCGAGAGAATAATGGGCATAACTTTTGTAACCGAGTAATTCCGATTGTCGATGACGTAATGCAAGAATCCGATTCATTATGTCTGAGTTATCCCATCGACCTGCATGAGGACCTTGATCCGAAGCGCGAGTGACGTAGGCGGTGTACATCTCTTCACGTAATGCGGCATTGTCTGCATATTGCATGATTGGTATGTAGTAAGGAAAGTCGAGAGTGAATATCCAGCCTTGCTTATTTTCAGAGGAGGCTTTTTGTGCTGCCAATGCCAGAGCAGAATCCGGTAGCCCGTTCAAATCATCTTTATCCGTTATATGTTTTGTCCACGCATGTGTCGCATCCAGCAAGTTTTCTTCAAATTTGGTTTGCAAAAGCGATAATTCCTGTTTTATTTTTCTATATTCCTGCTGTTTATCGTCATCTAATTCCACGCCTGAAAGTTTGAACTCTCGAAGGGCGTTGCTTATTATTTTCTTCTGAGTATCGTTAAGATAAGTGTATTCGTCACTCTCGGCGACTGTTTTGTACGCGAGATATAAATCTTTGTTCTGACCCATTTCCGTTGCATAGTCTGATAACTTTGGCAAGCAGGTGTTGTAGACCAGACGCAATTCATCATCATCGGCAACTGAATGCAGGTGACTGGCTGGTGACCAGGCGCGATTCAGCCGATCATCGATTTCCTCCAGGGGCTGGAGTACATTCTCCCAGCTGATACGCTTATTGTTTTGTAACAGGGTTTGGATCTCTGCACGATTGGTTTGCAAAATTTGATCAATCGCTGGCTCGATATCCGCAGGTGCGATAGCGGCAAAAGGAGGTAAACCGTCTGTCTGAAGCAGCGGATTAGTCATTAAATTGAACAAAGATATAATTTGATGGACGATGTCATAATGCGGGATTGTAACGAATCACAATGCATAAGCGAAAAAATTGTTACATTGATAGTCTTATGCTGATCATCCATGTAGCGCATGCCCCGGCAATAAAAAATGTTGCGAGCAGAGCCGTAGAGTACCATCTATAACGCTTTGCCAGATTATATTCGGGTAGCGCAGAGAGTAAGTAGGGTCGTCTAAGATCGCAAGTTTTACCGAGCAGGTGTACAGGCGCGGCGGTTTTTTGCTCTGAGTGCTGACTTTGTACTTGTTTGAGTGCAGCAGCTCTGACTTTTTGCCATTCTTCCATATCGATCTTTCCATCTTTGTTTTCATCAAAGCGAGCCAGAAGTTCTTGACTATTTGCCTTCCATTCCCTGAGTAAATTCGCCACATCGGCGTTAATATCATACGCTTCACCTGCACCACCCACGGTATTAAAAAGTCCGAGTGCATACAGTGGATCGCCTGGATACATGCGTTTTTCGATATATCGGTAGTGGCCGATCCCAAAGAGTGACGTTATGGGGGAAAATAATCCGTTCTTTCTTTTTATTCCGCTGCTGCGTCGTTTTGGATGGCGACTATATCCATACCACACGTCGGTAACACTTGGCGTCACACTGGCATTTTCGGGGTCAATGACGGCCTCTCCACTTGCATCAACTAACAGGAACAAATTCTCGCTACTACCTTTTTCTATAGCAGACCAATGCCTGCTCTTTGCTTCAATGGTGTAGCTATACCAGGTGCAGCTTGTACCGGTTAACGGTGCAGAAATAACTGAGCCTTCCATCAGTTGTCCGCGACCGGACAGTTCTACATAACCTTGCGCCGCAGAAGATATTTTTGAGGTGGGAGTATCCTCAATAGTGCGTTTTCTGAGAAAGAAATACAGGGCACCGATAAAACCACTGGCTGCCGCGACAACCGAAAGGATAGCGAATGTCCAGAAATCTCCAGCGGATTCTTGCATTATCCAGTGAGATGCAGGTGGGGTCATGCGATTTAGCTAAATAATTGTTTCATATCGACGTCTTTGGTCTCTTCTTCACCAAACTCAAGTAAATCTTTAGCACTAAAACCAAAATTTCTGGCAATAATGACATCCGGAAATTGCTCAATACGGACATTGTTACTGTTCACGCTCTCATTATAAAATTCGCGTCTGTCTGCAATCGCATTTTCAAGTCCGGAGATTCTTGCTTGTAATTGTTGGAAGCTCTCGTTTGCCTTGAGATCCGGATAGGCTTCGGCCAGCGCAAAAAGACTACCCAGTCCCATACGAAGTTGAGTTTCGGCGGGACCTAAAGCTGCGATGTCGCCCTTCTCTCTGGCAGAAGATACATCTGATCGTGCTTGCGTGATTCTTTCCAGCGTTTCCTGTTCATAGCTCATGTATTGTTTACATGTCTCTATCAGCTTGGGAAGTTCTTCATGTCTTTGCTTGAGTAAGACATCTATGTTTGACCATGCCTTGGATACGTTGTGTTTAAGCGCAACCAGATTGTTATAGACGACAATGCCGTACAATATTACCACAGCCAACACTCCCACTACTATAAAGCTTGTGATATCCATTGCTTTTCCCTCATTAACACAGGCATGTGCCGATAGTGATCAAAACACTAAATGCTATTCATTAACGTCACAGGTTATAAAATTAACGGCGTTTAACCACTTTCTGTTCATATTAGCAACATTAAACGAGAATTAGAACAATGAAGTCCGGGATGTCTATCGTTAAAGTTTGTGGCAAACTTGGTGTTCTTTCCAAACGATGCATTATGCTAGATGTAGTCCAGGTGCAAAAGAAAAAAGATATGTTCAAATTATAATGTCTTCACGGGGAACAACAGGTATTAAGCGGTTGTACAAAGCCTTTGGGTTTTCGGTTCGGGGTTTGAGAGCCGCCTTCAAAAATGAGGCGGCATTTCGACAAGAAATTTATCTTTCGCTACTCCTGATTCCCCTGGCATTCTATCTTGGGCAAACAGGTATTGAAAAGGCATTACTTTTGAGTGCGGTTTTATTGGTGTTAATAGTGGAACTGGTTAATTCGGGAATTGAAGCGGTCGTGGATCGTTTTGGAGGAGAGCATCATGAGCTGTCAGGGCGAGCAAAAGATATCGGTTCAGCGGCGGTATTGATTGTGCTGATTAATCTACTGCTGGTCTGGGTATGTATCTTATATTAGGGCTTCAATGTAATTATTTTAGTGGGGCGCAATATAAAAATATTACGCAGCCGGTTATTTTATTTTCACCAGGTGCGATAATATCATTAAAGGACACGAGATATAGTGGGTAAGCAAATACGATTTGGATCTTACATTCGCGAGATTACCGTTAGACAGAAATCCATCAGCTATAATGATGTGGTGCCTGCAATAGAGCAGGATAAGAATGTTTCTGATGTTTCCTGTCACCAGACAAAGTTGTCTTTAAGAAAGATCGATATATACAGGTTGGTTAAACCTTATGTTAGCGACAGGTTGTATGATCAAATGAAGGCGGTTCTGCCTTTAGCACTCTATCTGGTTTTATTCCAACTCCTGATTTTAAGACAAGATCTGACGGATTCATGGGTGATAATGGCGGGTCTGTTCTCGGTCATTATTGGTCTAATGTTATTCATGGAAGGTTTAAAGGTCGGTTTGATGCCCTTTTGTGAAATGATAGGCACAATCTTGCCCACCAAATCATCTTTATCTATTGTACTCACAGTCGCTTTTTTGTTGGGAGTGGGTGTGACCTTTGCTGAGCCTGCGATTGGTGCATTAAGAACTGCTGGCTCGATTGTCGATATTGAAAAAGCACCGTATTTGTATGCTTTGCTCAATCAATGGTCCGGAGTTCTTGTGTTAATTGTTGGCATGGGCGTCGGCTTGGCCGCTATTGCAGGAACGCTACGGTTCATTTACGGCTGGAGTATGAAGCCTTTTATTTATTTAACAATGATTCCAACGTTATGTCTCACGTTGCATATCATGTCAGATCCTGAATTGAACAAAATTTTAGGTCTTGCATGGGATTGTGGAGCAGTGACTACCGGACCGGTGACTGTTCCTTTAGTCCTCGCTCTGGGCATAGGTATCGCTTCCTCCGCCGGTAAAGGCCGCTCGTCATTATCTGGATTTGGGATCGTTACTCTTGCTTCGTTGTTTCCGGTTATTGGCGTGATGTTATTAGCTATTTATGTTGCTTCAACGACACCCGTTGACTTAATTATTGCAAATGCCAACCAGGCTGGTGAGCTTGTCAAAGAACTTTCCTGGTATGAATCGACACCATGGCAAGAGATGATACTGGGAGTGCGAGCGATTGTGCCCTTAGTGTTGTTTCTTACTTTTATTTTGTATTTCATACTTAATGAAAAAACAAAGAATAAAAACATGACGCTTTACGGTATTTTATTTTGTGTCATCGGCATAGTGATTTTTAATGTCGGCTTGAGTTATGGCTTGGCAAAACTGGGAGGACAATCCGGGGGTCTGGTCCCTGCGGCTTTTACCGATATCGAAATTGTTGATGGTTCTCCGCTTTATTCACTGACACTGGGCATTGCAATTGTCGTCCTGTTCGCCTGGTTTTTAGGTTTGGGTGCTACCCTGGCTGAACCTGCACTGAACGCATTGGGAGCAACAGTTGAGAATCTTACCAATGGTGCATTTAAAAAATCCATGTTGATTTACTCGGTGTCTTTTGGTGTTGCCTGTGGTATCGCCGTAGGCGCATTAAAACTGGTATTCAATATCCCTATCGTCTATTTGCTATTGCCAGGTTATATTTTTGGATTGGTATTGACTTATTTCTCAACCGAAGAGTATGTCAATATTGCCTGGGATAGTGCTGGAGTGACAACGGGACCTGTTACGGTGCCGTTGGTATTAGCGATAGGTTTGGGTTTTGGAAATGCCATGGAATCTATTGAAAGTTTCGGCGTTTTATCAATGGCATCTGTCTGTCCAATTATTGCAGTGTTATGTACAGGATTGTGGGTGCAGTGGAAAATTAAACGTAGACATCAGGAGGTGTACAGTGCGGATGATAGTGTGGAAGTGGCAGTTGTGTGAATAAAAGAGAAATAACGGTTTTAACGGATGTCTCATTAATCACATGTATTGTTCAGAGAGGAATGGCTGACACTATTGTCAAGGCGGCACAGGAGGCTGGTGCTCAAGGTGCGACTGTCTATTATGCACGTGGTGAAGGAGTCAGGGAGCGCTTGGGTATTCTTGCACTGGCTGTGGAAGTGGATAAGGAAGTAATTAATATTGTTGTCGCCAAGGATCAGGCGGACAGAATATTTGAAAGGATGTACATCGCCGGTAATCTCGACACTCCAGGCATGGGATTTATCTACCTGACTCCATTAGAGAAAGCAGCGACATACATTCCCGGAGAAATCGCCGAAAAACTGGAAATGGAAGAAAATAGAGAGCAAAAAGGCAGCGATGATTGAGAAGTGATGTCTGTCAATAATCAGAAGTTAATCACATGTATATTGCCTAAAGGTATTTGTCTTGGTGTGATTAAATCACTCAAGGATGAAAAAGGCATCATCACTGCAAATGTGAACACAGCAAGGGGGTTAGGTAAACTAACACCACTGGCTTATCGGGGGGTTGGTGAGCAAACAGAAAAAGAAATTTTAACGGTTACCGTTGCCAGTGAGATAGCGGATGAGATTTTTGGATATATTTATGATAAGGCCAGCATAGATAGACCCCATGGTGGTTTGGTGTATATGTCCAGTCTGGATAGCATTTCTCTTTATTCATTACCTGAGGATCTCCAGGAGGAACAGTAAGTCAAAGAGCGAATCGGGTCGATAGACCACATTAAGCCAATAACAATAATATCGACTGGTTAGCTAACTCCGCTAGTCTACAGCTTATTGAAACAAACAACGCCTTGAAGACAAGCCTGGAGCATTACGTCATCTATTGAGTCTTCTCTTAACTATAAACTATGCTCCCACCAGGTTTTAAGCACAATCTCGATTATCTTCACAGCATCATCTTATTGATGATAAAAGCAAACAGTTGCTCGCTACCATTCGTATGAAAACGAAAATCAGGTATTATCCTTTTGTACTGCGGATAACAAGAGAATTTATCAAGTACAGCTGCTGCACCGATTAAAACATGATTAGTATCCATAACAGCCACATCATTTATTATATCGTTGGTAAACTTTTCATGTAGTTAGATATTTCTATCGTTATTCCTTAACATATCTGTTTCTTTTTTATGCTGATATAGGGAAATATCCTTCCTTCAAAAATGCATTACGCCGCTATGGTATCCTCATTTATTTTTGGGGCCGAGACAAATCCCGGATAAATATTTTCGCCGATTTCTGCCATCGGCTTCCGGTTTATTGCTATTCATTTTTAAAAGCCAGTGCAAAATCATAGATGCGATGATCCTTGTTTAAGCCCATATTTTCAAACTTTGTTGTAGGTCGCCATCTCGGTCGGGGGGTTGTACGGTTGTAGCCGGCGAGATTGATGATGCTCGGTTCACTACTTATTAGGCCAATAATGTGTTCCGCGTAATTTTTCCAGTCGGTTGCAATGAATAGTCGACCGTGTTTCTTCAAAATCTGTTTGATTAAATGAAAGAATGATGCGCTAATCAAACGCCTTTTGTGATGTTTTTTTTTTGGCCAGGGATCGGGGAAGAAGATATAAACACAATCAAAGCTGCTTTCAGGGATCTGATATTTTAGAACATCCACAATGTCGTGAGAGATAAGACGAATATTTGAAAGTTTTTCTTTTTCGATATGGCGTATCAGACTGCCCGTCCCGGGACGATGTACTTCAACAGCCAGGTAATCATTTTCCCTGCATTGTCTTGCTATTTGGGCAGTCGCGTCTCCCATGCCTGATCCGATTTCAAGTATTCTGGGAGCCTGTCGTCCAAATATTGTATTCAGATCCAGTGTGGCTTTACTAAATTCAAGCCCGTATATGGGCCAGCAAACTTTAAATGCTTCTTTTTGCGCGGATGTCATCCTGCCATTACGTAAGACATAACTCAGTATCGGCCGTTGTTGATCTGATGATGTCATAGCAGAATTGCATATCCACCAGGTTGGTTTTACAAATCAGAAGAATGTGCCATCAATAGGGGAAGATGCGCTGGCATAAGCGCGGCGTGGCATACGGCCAGCCAGGAATGCTTCTCTTCCTGCCTCAATGGCTTTTTTCATTGCACTCGCCATTAGAGCGGGATCCTTGGCTTCAGCAACGGCCGTATTCATTAAAACACCGTTGCAACCAAGCTCCATGGCAATCGCAGCATCAGAGGCGGTACCAACGCCAGCGTCCACAATAATGGGCACGGAGGAATTTTCAACGATGGTTCGGATGTTATATGGATTTCGGATACCAAGCCCGGAGCCAATAGGTGCGGCGAGAGGCATGACCGCCACACAACCCATGTCTTCAAAGCGTTTAGCCATAACAGGATCATCATTGGTGTAAACCATGACATCAAATTCCTCTTTGATGAGAGTTTCTGCAGCAACAATTGTTGCTGGAACATCAGGAAATAGTGTTTTTATATCGCCCAGCACTTCCAGTTTAATGAGTTTATGACCATCAAGTAATTCCCGTGCCAGAAAGCAAGTACGTATGGCCGAGTCTGCGTCATAGCATCCAGCTGTATTCGGTAGCAGAGTGTATTTACCTGGGTCAGTGATATCCAATAAATTAGGTTCATCCGGTTTTTGGCCGATGTTTGTTCTGCGAATAGCAATAGTAATGATTTGTGCACCACTTGCCTCAATGACAAGTTTGGTTTCTTCCATGTTTTTATATTTTCCTGTGCCGAGCAATAACCTTGACGTATATGCTTTACCAGCGATGACTACTGAATTTTCAGATGCATTTTCAGTCGTTGTCATCAGCCGCCACCGATTGCTTCAACGATTTCAACAAGATCACCCGATTTAATTTGATAAGTGGAAAATAAACTTCGGGGTATAATGCGCTGGTTTACTTCTATGGCAAGAGGACCGGAAAGTTCAAGTCTGGAAAGTAATTGAATAATAGTTACTGAATTATCAAGGTCAATTGATTCGCCATTGAGGATAATTTGCATAGCTGTTTGTTAGTTGGTGAAACCAAAGACTTAAATATCTATAATCATGCCTTCTTTTGCAATATGACAGATAAGATCTGATCCTTTTTCCTTGATGATTTCATTAGAGTGTTTATGGATAGCTTCTATAGTTTTATCATCATAGTTTGGATCATGATGAAACAGGAACAGTTCTTTCACATTAGCATCAATCGCTGTGGTGACAGTATCAATATAACAGGAGTGACCCCACCCGCGTTTTTTATTATAATCCTCTGGAGCGTATTGAGCGTCATGGATGAGGATGTCGGCATTTCTGAAAAAATTTAACTCCGATTTGTGCTCTTCCTCAATCATCTCGTGATATAGCTCGAGTTCCTCTTCACTGAGTTTATCAGTTCCATGTTTAACCGATTTTTCAATAAATTTGCATTCGTTGTCTGATGCATAAATTATGGTTTTGTGGTTGACTCGGAGCTTGTATCCATAAGTAATCCCCGGATGGTGTACGTTCGAGAAATCAATTTTGATGGGTCCGTAAGTAAAGCTATCACTCTTCTGATCGAGATATCTCGTTTTAGCCAGCCAGGTTTCTGTGCCAACCGGAAAATAAGGAGCCTGCATCTGTGAAGAAATATTTTGTTCCATCAATTTGGGGGCCCTACCGGGACCAAAGAAATCGATCTTCCAGTCAGGCATAAACGCAGGAACAAAGAATGGCAAACCACAAACATGATCCCAATGATAGTGCGTCAAAAGAATGAGTACTTCCTTAACTTTACTTTGTTTAATCAATTCATTGCCAAGCGGGATAATACCGGTTCCAGCATCACAAATCAGCAAGTGATCATCAGTTCTGATTTCCACGCAGGAGGTATTCCCACCGACTCCCAGATGGCTGGTAAAAGGTGCCGCATAAGATCCGCGAACACCCCAGAAACGGAGTTGCGATTTACCCATTTATAATTATTTTTTGTTTATTTATGTTTGCCTCTTGAAGCTGGCGTTTGTGTACTTTACTACAATATCCGTAATTGTCTTAATTGGCATGGGCTTAGGGATAAATTCAAGGGCTCCAAGTTCTTCTGCGAGGATTCGATCTTGAGTGTAATCCTTTGAACTGACAATGATTACTGGTGTTTGTTTGTGTCTGGGTTGCTTTCTTATATCTCTCAATAAAGACAAGCCATCTTGGATGGGCAGTATGATACTAAGAATGATCAGATCAGGTGTGTTCGATTGCAAGTACGTCCACGCCTCACCTGCAGAGGTAAATACAGTTAAATCAATATCCAGATTTTCTGTGCCTTTTTTAAGCACTTTTTTCATGGATGAACTATTGTCCACCCCGATCACGACCGGTCTTATCGTCTCCATAAATCTAGCCTTCTTTTTTCCACTATCCCAGTTCCCGATTATTTCGCAGGCACAGGTTGATGTCCTTTCTCCTAGCCCACACCGGGCTATGGCCGACGGTGAGTATTTAACCGCACGATTATATTATTAAAACCAAAGAAGGACCTAACGCTGATTATACGCCAGATTCAATAGCCAGTCTCGAATGCTACACCAAAATGTGATTTAGAGCACGCTGCACTATACGGAATTTTTCTGATAGTCCGAAGGGATCGATTCCGGCTAAATATTTGCGGGTATGTGTCTAAACGGCAGAATACTGGTTTCTCAAGCAATATTTGTGAGTTCGATTTCTATCAGCCGTTTCCACAAACTGTTCTGTTCATCCAGCATGTCCGATTGGGCGCATGTAGTTAGTAAGGTTACTCGTTCCCGCTTTTAAGTCTCAGCAGCATATAATTCAGATTATTTTTAATGAGTTGTTGACGCACCATCAAGAGTTTTTCTGAGTCCCTGTAGGGTCCGACCCTGACTCGGTGTCTAATGTCTTTACCATTAATTACAACACGCTGTATATCAGCTTCAATACCCATCAATGCGAGTTTCGTTTTGACTTCATTAGCCGTATCGTACTGTTTGAAGGAACCGATCTGAAGAATATATATTCCGGGTTTTTCAGCACTGGGTTCTGCATGTTCTTCCATATCCTCACTCTGTCCTGCTTCCCACTCGGAAACATTGACCTCCATATTTGGTAGAATTTGGTAGAAATCAAATGAAGGTGGTGGTGGATCATTTATTTTATTTGGAATTGGTTTAGGATTTTCGATAGTAACTTTTGGTTGGATAGTCCGCGTTTGTTGGCTGAAGTCATGTTGGTAGAAGTAGACGATGACTGCGACACACAGCCCGATCATCAGACCAGCAAGAAATGATTTCAATTGATCAGGGTTGTTATTAGACTCGACATTTTTCGTTGATTTCATGTGTTTGTAATCTTTGGACATAATTAACTTTTCTCTACATTGTTTCCGGTACAGATACGCCTAAAATGTTAAGTCCATTAGCAAGCACTTGTTTGCTGGCACAGATAAGATTAAGACGAGCGTTTCTTAACTCGTCAGAATCAACAATAAACTGACATGAATTGTAATAGCCATGAAATTCGTTTGCGAGATCTAGAAGGTAATAAGCAACTTGATGAGGTTCGCGCTCCATCGCTGCAGCATGTACAATTTCTGGATAGCGCGATAGTGTTGTGATTAATTTCTCTTCGGATGATTCCACCAATGTGTGTAGATTATGGTTGCCCATGCCTACATCGTGGTAAAAACCTTTTTTCTCTAATTGTTTCAAGACACTGCAGATTCTAGCGTGCGCATATTGAATATAATAAACGGGATTTTCTGAAGATCTCGATTTCGCTAATTCCAGGTCAAAGTCGAGATGTTGTTCGCCTTTACTCATAATGTAGAAAAAACACATCGCATCTTTGCCGACTTCATTTCTCAATTCTTTCAAAGTAACAAATTGTCCTGCACGAGTGGACATGGGCAATTTTTCGGTTCCTCTGTACAGTGTTGCTAATTGGACCAGCAGAATTTCAAGTTTGTCAGGATTTTCACCAAGCGCAGAAAGTGCTGCCTTAACTCTGGCAATATAGCCATGATGATCTGCCCCCCAAATATTTATAACCTTGTCGTAGCCGTGTGAAAATTTTTCCATATGGTAAGCAATATCCGAAGCAAAATAAGTTGTTTGCCCATTATCACGGACGACAACTCGATCTTTTGCATCTCCAAATGTAGTTGAACGAAACCATAACGCGCCGTTTTTTTTAAAAACGAAATCGCTTTGCTCCAGCTTGTCCACACTTGTTCGAATTTGATCGTTAGTAATGAGCGAGCGTTCAGAAAACCAACGGTCAAAGACTATGCCAATATCTGCCAGGTCTTCACGTATTTCATTGAGTATCTGATTCAGCCCCAAATCCAGGATTGCCTGATAATTATCAGGACCCAACGTTGTTCTTGAAAAAGCGATTAATTGATCGATGGACGCTTCTAGATTATTACAGTCAACAATAATATTCTTGATGGAACTTGCCTTATAGCTAAGTGTCTGTTGCTTGTCGAGAAAAAGTTTGTCTGCAATCTCGCAGATATAATCTCCCTGGTAAGCATTTGCAGGAAAGTCAATCTTGATCCCGCATTGTTCGAGATAGCGTAGCCAGATACTCAGTGTCAGGATATCCATCTGTCTTCCGGCGTCATTAACGTAATACTCTTTATCTACTTTATAGCCGATGGCTGCAAGTAGCTCAGAAACAACCGCACCATAAACAGCTCCTCGACCATGGCCCACATGTAGAGGCCCCGTTGGATTGGCCGAAACGAATTCGACCAGTACTGATTGTCCTGAACCAAATTCTGATCGGCCGTATTTGATTCCGGATTGCAAGATTTCATGAATAACATTCAATCGGGATTGTTTGCTAAGGATGAAATTTATAAAACCAGGACCAGCAATTTCGACGCGATCAATCGTTTTCGAGACAGGTAAATTTTCAACTAATACAGATGCTAATTCTCTGGGATTTGTATTTGCCTGCTTAGCCAGCACCATCGCGATGTTACAGTAGAAATCGCCGTGTGCTTGATTACGTGTTCTTTCTATATGAATGTTATCAGTAGCGGAAAATGACAGATTCATTTTCTTTTGAACGACCGAAACAGCCTCCGAGACGAGTTGTTGTAACTCTTGTTTCAAACATTCACTCCCGGCATTGGATTATTATGTTAATTATTTAACGACTGTTAGGCCAAGGTTATGCCAGTTTTGCATGCCGCCTCGATACCATTTCAATTTGTGCGCTGGGTAACCAAATTTAAGTAATGTTTTTATATTTGATGGTGATTGCCCACACCACATACCGTTACAAAAGAATACCAATGTCTTGGCATTTGAAAAATTCCACAGACCTTCTTGTGATTGTGCACCAAACTGCTTTTCCAGAATATCGGCAACCGTAAAAGGATCTGCACCTGCATCCGGCTTAAGTTGAGTCCAGGGAATGTTGATACTTCCCGGGATGGTACCATTTTTAACCCAACCAGGTGTTCTTGAATCGATAACTAATACGCTTGCATCACCTGCACCGGATCGTTTCAGGTAATCCAATATTTCCAATTCGGCAATTGTCTCCACGCCTTCCTCAAGTTTTTCTGGCTGAATACAAAATGGCGGACACTTCCGTGAAGTTTTCGCATAGTTCGGATCTACCACATTTTCTGTATCCTGATTTCGCATAATAATAATTTTCTGACCTTTGTGAACAACTTCTACTGATTTAATTTCATTACTGATAGCTACTTCAAGAGCATTACTATGCAGGGGAAACAAAGTTACTGATAAGCAAAAGAGTAGTGTGTAAAGCCTGTTGCGCATATCAATATCTCTCCGGGTTTAGTTTTTTTCAACCGTTGTTTATTTATTTAATATGGATGCAGCACTCTGGATTGAGTTCAAACACTGCTACTAATTCACGGCTGACATTTTTGGTGGAATATTCTATCGACTAAATCATGTCCTGTGGATCAACGTCCATGGACCATTGCACTTTGCGAGCCTCAGGCAAAAGTTCAAGATTTTTTATCCAAGGAGTCAAGTACTGTTGAATTGTTTGTCTGGTTTTAGCCTGAACCAGGAGTTGTAGCCGATAGCGGCCTGCACGTCTTTCCATTGGCGCAGAAACAGGACCGTAGATCTCCAGTTTCCCATTACCTAGTTTTTGTAGCCTCGTTTTGGCAAGGCCAAGAAATTTATAAGCGGTTTGTTGGTTATTGGATTCTGTACGGAGCAAAGCCTGAAAGGAGAATGGGGGAAGTTGCGTCTGTTGTCGCTCTTCAAGCAACAATTCCATGCACTGTTGGTAATCATGTTGGGCTAGTTTATCCAGTAATGGATGTTTAGGGTGACGGGTCTGGATGATAACAGATCCCGGGACGTCGCCACGGCCTGCACGTCCACTGACTTGCATTAATAGCTGCGACATACGCTCGCTTGCGCGATAGTCAACACTGAATAAGCCTATGTCTGCATCCACAATACCGACAAGTGTGACCTTTGGAAAATGATGTCCCTTGGTAAGCATTTGTGTGCCAATCAGAATATCAGCATCCCCTGCATGAATTTCGTCCAGCATTTTCTGCATGCTGCCTTTACGACGTGTACTATCTCGATCAATCCTTAATATTTTTGCGTCAGGTAAAAGATCTGCAAGCGTTTCTTCGAGTCGTTCTGTGCCATGCCCGACTTCTATTAACTTATGACTGGAGCATTCAGGACAGACTTTTGGTAAGCACTCATTATGTTCACAATGATGACAAGACAATCTATTTTTGTGTTTGTGAAAAATCATATACACGTTGCAGCGAGGACAGGTGGATGTAAAGCCACATTCGCGACACATAATTACCGGCGCGTAGCCACGACGATTAAGAAATAGTAAGACTTGCTGTGTGCTATCCAGGCATTGCTTTATATTTGTCAGTAAATATTGAGATATAGCTCCGTGCATTTTGTCACTTCTGATATCATGGATATGAATATTAGGTAATTTTGAGGTGCTGACACGTGCTGATAGTCGGAGTTCCTGATAACGTCCCTCCCTGACATTCTTTATTGTTTCCATTGAAGGTGTTGCTGAGCCTAGCACTACCAGAGCTTTTTCTCGCTGTCCCCGAATGAGAGCGAGATCTCTTGCCGAATAATGCAGTCCATCTTGTTGCTTATAGGAGAGATCATGTTCTTCATCAATGATAATTATGCCAAGTCTGGGCATCGGCGTCCAAATAGCGGAGCGAGTACCAAGTACAATAGATGCTGTTCCATCGTATGCTTTCAGCCAGCTATGCAAACGTTCATTATCAGTGAGTCCAGAATGAAGAACTGCGATGTTCTCTCCAAACCTTTGTTTTATGAAACCGATAATTTGTGTTATGAGACCTATTTCGGGGATCAGTATTAACACCTGCTTGTTTGCATCCAACATATGTCGAATCACTTGCAGATAGACTTCAGTTTTGCCACTACCAGTAATGCCATTGAGGAGAAAGGCATGATAAGAACCCGAGCAAGTGATAATTTTATCAACCGCGTTGTGTTGTTCTTTGTTTAGTTGCAGATACCACGCATCATTATCTTGGTAGTTGAGCGGTTTCTCAAAATTTGTTTTTGCCGAGATCATTTTTTTTTCAATGAGATTTTTTGTTAATAATGTGTTTAATGGATTTTGAATATTCTCAAACTTATCTTTTATTTTTGCCTGAGTTATCCCTTTTGGATGCAGTTTTATGAATTCAAAGATCGCCAGTTGTTTTTTTGCACGAGAAAGCTCTTCGGTATGGAGTTTTTCTCCTGTTTTCGTGAGTTTCCAGATAGTGTCATGTTTAATTTTTGCAACTTTCCCCTTACGTAAGTTTGAAGGCATTGATGAAAAAGCAACATTACCAATTGGGTGATGGTAATAATCACTGGCCCATTTAATCAGCTGTAGATGTTTTTGTGAAAACAAGGGTGATGCATCCAGCAATGTTAATGCCTTTTTCAGTTTATGTTTTGGTACATCGGTGGTATTTGCTATAGAGATAATGAGTCCTGTGCGTGGACTGTTTTTGCGAAAAGGCACTTTTAGTCTTTGTCCAGGTGAGAAATGTTCCATAGCGTGATTATCAGGCGGCAGATAATCAAACAGGCTACGCAGAGGCAAGTTAAGTGCTACCCGAAGAATAATCATAGTGGGCGATCATTACGCATCATCAGCGAAAAGTGTAGCAATGGTTCAGTCTTTATCCTTCAATAAAAGCGTGTAACCAGAGGTTGTGCCTTTATTTATATCGGCACATTACGTTGGTTTTCCATCAATTTAGGTATGGTGTTTGTTTTTATGGGACCTACTTTAGTGAAGGTTAAATTGTCAAAATTCAGTTGAAACATCGATAATCGATACCTCTAACTTAGAGGGCACTCATGAATGTTGGTTATGAACTCGGTTCCTGTCCCTAAAGTGTCTTCACCCTGTGATACAATGCGCTGCTGACTCAGTGATCGGCTGCAGGATTTTTGTTTTACGTCCCGAACGACTTTAAAAATGGTTTCAGAAGAGATCGATAACTTCAAGGGATTTTTTTTCGCCGCCTGATTGTGGAAGAGGAGTTTCGTCAATCAGATCTGCAGGAGCGTATTCATTGCGAAAGACCTCAAATATGGAGTCCGGATCATTAGGCTGTGCCAATTTTCCCGTAGTCTTATTAATACGGCTGTAAACGAGGTTTGCCGGCTCAGGCAATATGAGATTTGGAAAATCTTCCAATGCAGTTTTCATATACTCGATCCAGATAGGCAATGCAGCTCGAGCACCAGTTTCTCTGCTACCCAAGGGGGTGAAGTTGTCAAACCCGACCCATGCCACGCCGACCATGTTTGCATTATAGCCATAGAACCATGCATCTCTTTGATCATTTGTGGTACCGGTCTTGCCCGATATGTCTTGACGTCCGAGAACCAAGGCTCTACGTCCCGTGCCGAGTTTAATTACATCGCGAGTGATTGAATTCATAATCCATATATTGCGCTCGTCAACAACAAGTGGCGCGACTCTCGGTTTTTTCTCAGGTTGGTTTGATGCCTGCTCGTCATCAGCTTGTGTTATTTCGAGTGGTATTGATGTTTCAAGATCTAACTCCGGATTGTCTTCCTGTTGAGGACATTCCCGGCATACTGAAACGGGATCTGCTTGATACAGAATTTCTCCTTCGTGGGTTGTTATGATATCTATCAGGTAAGGATCGACTTTATGGCCACCATTGGCGAAGACACAATAAGCAGTAGCCATTTGCCATGGAGTTAAAGTTGCGCTGCCTAGTGATAGTGATAAATTCTTGGGTAGTTCATCAATGTTAAAACCGAATTTTTTGATATGTTCCAGAGCGAATGGAATGCCAATGGCATCAAGTAATCGTATGGACACCAGGTTGCGTGAACGTATGAGTGCCTCACGTAACCGGGTTGGGCCGTAATTTTTGTGACTATAATTTTCAGGTCGCCAGACACCCTCTACGCCGGGATCATCAAACACGATAGGTGCGTCATTGATAAGTGTTGCCGCAGTATTACCCGCTGCAAGGCCTGCCGAGTAAATGAAAGGTTTAAACCCTGATCCTGGTTGCCGGTAGGCTTGGGTCACGCGATTAAATTTACTATGTTGGAAATCAAATCCGCCAATTAAAGCTAAAGTAGATCCATCATTTGGATTCATAGATACAAAACTAGCTTCTACTTCTGGTATTTGGGCCAGCCTCCATTTGCCTTCGCTATCTTCACTGACTCTGATTACGTATCCAGTTTTCAGGAACTCTGAGGCGAGCTTTGGTTTTGCGCCTCTGCGATTCTCACTCAAGTACGCACGCGCCCATGACAAGCCTGACCAATCAATATCAATTAAACCAAGTCCAGATAAATAGGCGGTGATGGACTGGTTGTTCACTTGTGTGACAAGGGCGGGGTAAAGATGCCCAATTGTGGAAAAGCTTTCAAGTAACCGCTTCCACGCAGCTTCATCATCTGTATCTAAATCATATTGATGTTCAGGACCACGGTAGCCGTGGCGTTCATCGTATTCGGATAATGTTTTGCGCAACGCCTGGTTGGCCGCGATTTGGTTTTTATCCTTGATAGTTGTTACAACTTTTAGACCGTTCGTATAGGCATTTTCGCCATATTGTTTGAGCAGCTGTTTCCTGATCATTTCGGCGACATAGGGAGCCTCAACTTCAATCTTGGGATCATGTAAGCTTGCTGTGATAGGAGCAGCAACGGCTACTTGATAGTTTTCTAGTGAAATAAAATTTTCTTCACGCATTCGTTGTAAGACATAATCACGTCTTTCCTTTGCTCGGTTCGGGCTGGTTACCGGGTTTGTTGAAGACGGTGCTTTGGGTAATGCTGCAAGCATGGCTATTTGAGCTAGCGTCAATTCATCTAATTCTACGCCGTAATATGCTTGTGAAGCCGCAGCGATACCATAGGAACGATGGCCTAGATAAATTTTATTAAGATATAGCTCGAGTATCTGATCTTTCGACAATTCTCGTTCAATCTTTAGCGCGAGAAAAATTTCATTTAATTTTCTAAGATAGGTTTTTTCACGCGTAAGAAAGAAATTCCTCGCAACCTGCATGGTGATAGTACTTCCTCCCTGTGTTTTATCGCCTGTCCTAACGAGATGTACAACGGCACGCATGAGACCTTGCCAGTCAACGCCTGGGTGCTGGTAGAATCGATCATCTTCAGCGGCGAGAAAAGCATGTATCATGGTAACAGGTACTGTCTCGATTAAGATTGGTTGTCGTCTTTTCTCACCAAACTCCGCAACAAGGGAACCATTCTGGCTATAAATTCGTAATGGAATTTGCAGTTTTACCCCTTGCAAATTACTGATATCTGGAAGTTGAGGAAGCAAAAACCAGGATAATCCGGTAATAATTATTAGGCCGGAAACAAAAAAGAACAGGATAAAATTGAAGGAAAATCGCAACATATTGTGTAGTTTAACTCAGAATACTCCTACATATGTGGCTTTTTCAGCCTAAAAATTAATTAATGTAATACATTAATTAATGCGAAAAACTATTTGTTTTTTAAGTTTTCATTGGCTATAGTTGACCTATCTACTTAATGTTAATTATGTATATGCTATATAACTCTGTGACAGTAAAAGGAAAAAATTGTGTTTCCGTTTAAGAAAAAGTCAAACCCGGTTTTAGGTGTCGATATTACGGCTACTGCTGTCAAGCTTATTGAGCTGGGTGGAAGTGTAGGCAATTATCGTGTCGAAAGTTACTCTGTTGAACCGCTTCCTGCAAATTCCGTAGTGGAAAAAAATATTGCCGACCAGGATGCTGTCGGTGCAGCAATTGGCAAGGCAGTTAAAAAATCAGGTTCGCGCCTCAAGGATGGTGCAGCAGCAGTTGCAGGTTCAGCGGTTATTACCAAAGTCATTACGATGCCCCAAGGTCTTTCGGATGACGATATGGAAAGCCAAATTCAACTTGAAGCCGATCAGTATATTCCTTTCCCTCTTGAGGAGGTCAGTATGGATTTTGAAGTTCTTGGTCCAACTCAGGGAAACGAGGATCAGGTTGACGTGTTACTTGCTGCATCAAGGAGCGAGAACGTCGATTTGCGTGTTGCTGCTCTTAACATTGGAGGTCTGGAGGCGAAGGTTGTTGATGTTGAAGCTTTTGCACTGGAAAATGCTGTGGCCATGATAGCTGATGATTTGTTCGGTAGCAGTGGGGAAGATCAGATTATTGCAGTGGCTGATGTGGGTTCTGCGGTGACAACCTTTAGCGTTTTGCAAGGTTTAAAAATAGTTTATTCGAGAGAACAGGCCTTTGGCGGAGGGCAGCTAACAGAAGATATTCAGCGTCGTTATGGGCTTTCATATGAAGAAGCTGGCTTGGCTAAAAAACAGGGAGGATTGCCGGATAATTATGTGCCCGAGGTTTTGGAGCCATTCAAGGAATCCATGGCCCAGCAAATAAGTCGTGCTCAACAATTCTTTTTTTCGTCTAGCTCGATTGCCCAAATTGATCATCTGATGCTCGCTGGAGGTTGTGCTTCTGTTGCCGGAATCGTTGACGTTGTTGAAGCAGCAGTAGATGTCAACACAACGATTGCGAATCCGTTTGCAAATATGACTTTATCGTCAAGAGTCCCGGCGCAGGCGTTAGGCAATGATGCACCATCGTTGATGGTGTCGTGTGGGTTGGCATTGAGGAGTTTTGACTGATGGCTAAAATTAATCTGCTACCTTGGAGAGAAGCACTACGTAAGGAGCTGCAGCAACAGTTTTTTGTCACGATGGGTATGTTTATCGGGTTAACTCTTTGTGTTTGGGGCGTGGTTCATTTCTTTAATACACAAAGGATTGATTATCAGCAATCGCGAAACAGCACGATTGATGCCGAGATAGTCAAGCTGGATAAAAAGATTGAGGAGATTAAACGTCTCGAAAAAGAGAAACAGAGATTAAAGGCTCGTATTGATGCCATTGAACAACTGCAGGGTAATCGCCCACTGATTGTGCGTCTTTTTGATGAACTGGTGATCAGTTTACCGGAGGGTGTGAGTCTTGTGAGTGTAAACCAGTCAGGTAAGGTGGTTACGATTGCAGGTGTTGCGCAATCCAATGCCAGGGTTTCCTCGTTTATGAGAAAGCTGGAAGATTCTGCCTGGTTGGGGAATCCACAGCTTGATGTGATTGAGGCAAAAGACGAACAAGGACAGCGAATAAGTGATTTCATCATGCGTTTTGATCAGGTGATACCTAAGGCTTCTGATGAAGAGGAGGAGAGCGCATGACTTTGGATGAACTGAATAGTCTCGATCCGAATAACATCGGCAGTTGGCCGCTTCCGGCCAGGATGGCAGTTATCATCGTGGTTTGTTTAGCGATTGCCTATGGTACTTGGCGCTACGACATAAAGCCACAATTGGGTTCGCTTGAGACAAGCGAGGCAGAAGAAGTTACTTTGAGGGAGACGTTCGAAATCAAACAAAGGAAAGCTGCTAATCTGGATACTTTGAAGGAACAACTGGCAGAAATGAAACAGTCATTTGGTGATATGATCAGGCAATTGCCTGATCAAACAGAGGTTGCAGGTTTGATTGTGGATATCTCACAAACAGGACTCGGTGCAGGGTTAGAGTTTGAATTATTTAAACCCGGAAAAGAAAAACCTGCCGAGTTTTATTCTGAGTTGTCTATTTCGATACGAGTTGTTGGTGATTACCATCAGTTTGGTGAGTTTGTCAGCGGCATAGCGACTCTCCCCAGAATTGTGACGACTCACGATATTAATATTGATAAGCAGTCAGGAGATGCTGGTAAGAAAGGCTCCTTAGTGATGACAGCAACAGCCAGAACATATCGCGCTTTGCCTGAAGAAGAGGAGGAATCGTAAAATAATGACTTCGCTTCGTTTAAGAACCATTTGTAGAACAATTTTCCTTGGCATACTCCTAAGCCTTGGTGCTTGTGTTTCCAATGATATGAGTGATCTGGATCAATATATTGCGGAAGTATTGGCGAGAGCAGGTGGTAGAATTGAACCCTTGCCCGAGATTAAGCCCTATGAAGCATACGCCTATCAATCTTCAGGACTGAATGCGCGTGATCCATTCAAACTTTTTTACCAGGCAGAAGAGGTTGCGGCGGCAGAAAGTGAGGGTAGTGGTTTAACGAAAGAGATGGAAGAAGAGATAAAGAACCGCAATAAGGAAGAACTGGAACAATACGAGCTTGATAGTCTGCGCATGGTTGGCACTATGGAAAATGGGGAAAATCATTGGGGAATTATTAAGGGACCGGATGGTGCTGTGCATAGAGTCAAGGTTGGAAATTACATTGGACGAAACACTGGCAAGATATTAAATGTGTTCGAAGACAGAGTGGAAATTAGAGAGATTGTCAAGAATAGTCAGGGTCGTTGGGAAGAGCGTGAGGTAGCAATGGCGCTGGATGAACAAGAATGAACAGAATCAGGGGTGGTATGATTATGACTGCGAATACTGTGGATAATATCAATGGCAACATCAGAAGGAGTATGAGGACAATGACCAGGCAATTCAGTCATGTGCTGGAATTTTTCGGTGTAGTCGTTTTTTTTGCGGCGACAGGTTTTTTTGGGGTTGTGCAGGCAGCTACACTGAATGATATAAGCTACTCCGTTTTACCGGGAGAGAGAGTTCAATTGAAAATTGAACTTTCCGAAGCCATGCAGGGTGAACCATTGAGCTTTACTATTGATAATCCTGCAAGGATCGCACTGGATTTCCCAAATACCAGTCTTGGTGGTGTCGAGAAGAATCAGTCCATAGACGTTGGTGTCGCTCACAGCGTATCTGCAGTTGAAGCATCTGGAAGAACACGTGTTGTGCTTAATTTGGTCAGGTCGGTTCCTTATGAGGTTGATGTTCAGGGAAGTTCTGTAACAGTGACGCTTGGTGGTGCATCTGCAGCCCGTACTGCAAATTTGCCCGCTTTGAGTTCAGCGTATACAGGTGATGGAAGTTCCAGGGTGCAAGACATAGATTTTAGGAGAGGTACTGGCGGAGAGGGAAGAGTGATAGTCACGTTATCCGATCCTTCTATCAGTGTGGATATGAATCAGGTAGGCGGTAAAATTGTGCTCGACTTTATTGGTGCAGCACTGCCGGAAGAGTTGGACAGAAAGCTTGATGTCATTGATTTTGCAACACCTGTCAAAGAAGTTGACACTAAAAGCAGTAGTGATGGTGTCCGGATGCAGATTTCCACGACCACCGATCTGTATGATCATTTAGCTTATCAGTCAGATGATACGTTCGTTGTCGAAGTGCGACCATTAAACGAACAAGAACAGGAAGCAAGAAAAGAAGAAATCGGCTTTACCGGAGAACGTCTGTCCCTGAATTTCCAGGATATAGAAGTACGTGCGGTATTACAGTTGATTGCCCATTTTACCGGTTTGAATATGGTGGCCAGTGATACTGTTGGCGGCAATGTTACTTTACGCCTGAAGAATGTTCCTTGGGATCAGGCTCTCGATATAATTCTGAGGGCGAAAGGTCTGGGCATGAGACAAATTGATAATGTCATCATGGTTGCTCCGGATGTAGAGATTGCGGCACGTGAAAAACTGGAGCTTGAGGTGTCAAAGAAGGTTGAAGAGTTAGCGCCATTACGTACCGAGTTTATCCAGGTCAATTATGCAAAGGCTACTGATTTAGCTAGTTTGATTAAGGCTGAAGAAAATAATTTATTAACAGAGCGCGGTAGTGTGACGATTGATGAAAGAACGAACACTTTAATCGTCCAGGATGTTTCTGCAAGTCTGCAGAGCGTACGTGAAATGGTAAATAAGCTTGATGTTGCTGTAAGGCAAGTGCTGATTGAATCGCGGATTGTCAATGCGGAGGAAGACTTTGCTAAGAATTTGGGTGTGAAATTTGGTACTAGCAAAAATGCCAGAAGCGCAGAGTCTAGTAATGTAAGAATTATCGGTGGTAAAATCCCGGGCAATGAGCGTGATGGAATACCAGCTGCAGGTAATAGACCTGCCGCCACCCCCACCGCTTTTGCTCAGGGTAATGCAGAAAGTTTCATTGTGGATTTACCGTCAACTGCGGCTGGTTCAGCTGCATTGGGCCTTGCCGTTGGTAAAATCGGATCTTGGTTGGTTCAACTGGAACTGTCTGCATTACTTGCAGAAGGTCGTGGTGAAGAGATTGCCAGCCCGAAAGTAATTACAGCCAATCAGAAAGAAGCCACCATAGAATCTGGTATTGAGATTCCTTATACAGAAGCAACATCAAGTGGTGCGACAACTGTCGCGTTCAAAAAGGCGGTATTGTCTTTGCGTGTGACTCCACAGATAACTCCTGACAACAGGATATTGCTTGATTTGCAGGTGCATCAGGACACTCAGAGTTCGGTTATCGTGCAGGGGGTTCCGGCAATTAATACAAGAAATGTTGGAACACAGGTTATGGTAGATAACGGTGAGACAGTGGTATTAGGTGGTGTGTATGCGCAGCGGGGGAACACAGCCTCAGACAGGGTTCCATTCTTCGGTGATTTGCCATATTTTGGATTTTTGTTTAAACGCACCACTGAAACGAGCCGTAAGGAGGAATTACTGATCTTTGTTACACCAAAAATACTGAAAGATAGCCTTAAAATATAGTGCAGCAGATAACAATTCCTGATCCCTAAGGTGTAAAAAAAGGGTGTGGCAGAGAAATGCCACACCCTTTTGTATTTTTTGAGCATGTCACCTGCAGTGGCTCATTTGGAATAATCCTCGTATGATTCACAATTCAATTAATTGTTTAATTTGGTAGTGCTGGTGAGGAATCATTTCAAATTCTAGTTCTAATATCTTTTTGGTCGGTCCGATGGGGACCGGCAAGTCAACTATCGGCAAGAAGTTGGCACAAAAAAAATCGCAAATGTTCTATGACAGTGATTATGAAATTGAAAATCGTACTGGCGCAAGCATCAGGCTCATTTTTGAAATTGAAGGTGAGGAAGGTTTTCGTAAGCGAGAAGGAAAATTATTGGATGAACTAACATCAATGTCTAATGTTGTATTAGCAACAGGTGGTGGTGCGATATTGAATGAGGAAAACAGAATACGTTTTTCTGAAAGGGGCTTTGTGATCTATCTCAAATCAGATATCAATCAGTTACTAAAGAGAACATCCAAAGACACTAAAAGACCTTTGTTACAGAATGATAATCCGGAAGCTGTCCTGAAAAAATTGCTTGAAGAGCGTGGGCCTTTGTACGAAGAGGTTGCCGATATGGTAATTGATACAGCCGCGCTTTCTGTTAATGATATAATTGAGCGGATGATGTCGGCAGTGAATCAATACGATAATGAAAAAGATAATCGTAGAACTGGGTGATCGTAGTTATCCAGTCTACGCGGGAGATGATCTTCTCGGCAAAATCAGTTTGTTCTCTGAAAATATCAGATCCAGGCAGGTAATGGTTATCAGTAATACAACGGTTGCACCGCTATATCTGGAAACGCTAATGCAATCTCTACGGGGATTAATCCCGGAAGGTCTGGAAGTTAATTCAGTGATTCTGGCAGACGGCGAGCAGCATAAAAACCTTGATGTCGTGAATGACATTATTACTGAGTTATTAAACAAACGATACAGTCGCAACTGTTGTCTGCTGGCATTAGGTGGCGGTGTTGTTGGTGACATTACAGGTTTTGTTGCAGCGTGTTATCAGCGCGGAGTAGATTTTATTCAGCTACCTACTACAGTACTCGCGCAGGTAGATTCGTCAGTAGGTGGTAAAACCGGTGTTAATCATGCTGCTGGAAAGAATATGATCGGTGCTTTCCACCAGCCTATAGCCGTGATTGCTGATACTTCCGTATTGGATACACTTAGCGACAGAGAGGTCAAAGCTGGTTTCGCTGAAGTCATTAAATATGGTCTCATCAGAGATGCAAAATTCTTTGATTGGCTGGAAGATAATATTGAACAATTAATTAACCGAGATGCAGACGCACTTACGTATATCATTGAACAATCATGTAGTAACAAGGCAGAGGTTGTGGCGGCAGATGAAAAGGAATCAGGTATTCGCGCAGTATTGAATTTGGGGCACACTTTTGGACACGCTATTGAAACAGGGCTTGGATACGGGAAATGGTTACATGGGGAAGCTGTTGCCTTAGGGATGCTCATGGCCGCAGATCTTTCCAAACGCTTGGGTTGGATATCTGAAGATGTCATTGATCGTTTAGAAAAAATACTGGTTAAATTAAACCTGCCTGTCGCTTTACCCGATAACCTTGGTACGACGAAAATGCGTGAATTAATGGCTGTCGATAAAAAAGCTAAAAACGGTATGCTATTTTTAGTTTTATTGAGAGGCATTGGTGATACAGTGGTTACAGATGAATTTGATGAGGATTTACTTATGGAAACATTGAAGCATTTTTCTTTAAAAAATGCTTCATCCGATGTAAGGGGCTACTGGTAATGCTTTTTGTACGTTATGTAGCTGACGAAAAAAATTCTTTAGGCCGGGAAATTTCAGGAACCGTAGTCATCCCATCATAATCAGTTTCAGAGAGAGCGTGGCCTTATTGTGCATTCATCAGTATTCCGCAGACTTGGAATATACGACTCAAGTATTTGTAAATCATATCGGCGATATGTTTCGTACCCGACTCACGTATTCTATTGAAGTTGCATAAACAGGTCGAACTATTGGCCATGTACCGCAACTCAACGAATATTTAACTGGAAAGTTTGTTTGGCGCATGATCTTGCTCATAAGATTTTTTTAGAAAAGGTATAAAAGTGTGCCGAATTTAACAGACATCAGTCTGATTCATGGAACCAGAGAAGATATACCCGAGCATTGTTCCTGCAGCAAAGCGAAATAACTCAGTAATATAGAGTCGTCGATATTATGGATCGCATCGCATACAATAATCATGATGTAGATGATGGTTCATGTACCAGCCTTTAACTTTTAGATTGTAAATTCTTTCTTGAAGAACAGTCGCTCTGTTGATTAAGAGATGGTCTGGTTTACTCAAGGAAAAAATGATCCATGAGGTTATTCGATGTTTATTTGAAGACTTCATGAGGCCGCCGGAATTATTGCCGGAAGATGTACAGAAAAATATCATCCGACAGGGAAGCGAACGAGGCAAAGCTAAGGTGATCGCCGATTGTATTACCGGGATGACAGTTTGATTTGTCATCTCAGAAGCAGAACGTGTTACCTGGCAAAGCCCGTACAAGCTCAGAAAATCTGCTGGTTTGTGTTGTGTGGAGATCAAGAGATAAACACAGAATAATTATAATAATCAGTTGCTTATATAATTATCTCTTTATATTTCCCTACCAATGCACATGCTGATTTTTCCTATGATTGTACCGTGACATAATATTGTTGCCGCACTATAATCACCGGCCGCTTAAGGGTTATCCGGAGGTGTCGTACTTGGCCATGAATCGTGGTTTTCGTAGTTCACATAACAATAATAATAGTCGGTAAAAAGCACGAATGTGTGCGGTTCAGTTCAGTGACGCATAAGTCATTGCTCATTACAAACTATGGCGAGATATCGAATGCAGAACAAAAATTCACAAGCACATATTGCTCCGACAAAAGGTGTTTACGATCCTGCTTATGAACATGATTCATGCGGTGTTGGTTTTATCGTAGATATCAAAGGACGAAAGTCGCATAAAATTGTTACCAATGCGATGACAATCCTGAAAAATCTAATCCATCGTGGGGCTTGTGGTTGTGAAGAAAATACCGGTGATGGCGTTGGTATTTTGACACAGATGCCACATAATTTTTTTGTTCGGGTCTGTAAAGAAATCAGTATTGATTTACCTGAGTTTGGTCACTACGGTGCCGGTATGATTTTTCTACCAACCGATGCAGACCAATCTAAACAGTGTCAGGAAATTATCGAGAAGATTGTTATCGAAGAAGGACAGTCAGTATTAGGTTGGCGTGATGTTCCCACTGATGGTCGTTCTTTGGGGCCAACTGCGTTAATGAGCAAACCAGCATTTAAACAGGTTTTTATTCGTCGTGGTAAAGATATTAAAGATGAAGCTGGTTTTGAAAGAAAACTCTATGTCATTCGTAAATTAGCAGAACATACTGTCCGGAACTCTGATTTATCTGAACAAGATAAATTTTATGTACCTTCTTTGTCATACAGAACCTGTATCTATAAAGGCATGCTTACCGGTTCCCAGATTGAGCCGATGTTCCCGGATATTAATGAGCCGGACTTTGAATCAGCTATGGCATTGGTACATCAACGTTTCTCAACCAATACTTTCCCTGCCTGGAAATTGGCGCATCCTTTTAGGTACATTGCTCACAACGGTGAAATTAATACAGTGCGCGGCAATGCAAATTGGATGCGTGCGCGTGAGGCACTGTGTGAATCAGAATTATTTGGTGATGATTTAAAGAAATTATTTCCAATCATCCCTGAAGGAGACAGTGATTCAGCAACATTTGATAGTGTCATGGAATTTTTACACATGACTGGTCGTTCTTTGCCACATGTTGTGTTAATGATGGTGCCGGAGGCTTGGAGTGGGGATGAAACCATGGATGCCAAACGTAGGGCATTTTATGAATATCATGCCTGTTTGATGGAGCCTTGGGATGGTCCCGCCTCGGTAGCATTTACCGATGGTGAAGTCATTGGTGCTGTACTGGATCGAAATGGTCTGCGACCCTCCCGCTATTATATCACCAAAGATGATATGGTAGTGATGGCCTCTGAAGTAGGTGTATTGGAAATTCCACCGGAAAATATATTAGTGAAAGATCGTTTGTATCCAGGACGTATTTTTATGGTCGATACTAAACAAGGCCGTATCATAGACGATAAAGAATTAAAAAACGAATTTACAAAGGCACATTCCTATGACAACTGGCTAAAACAGAATTTGGTTCCGGTTGAAAAATTACCTGGCTCAAAACAAGTTCACGGCCCTGATTGCGAGACTTTGTTACAAAGACAACAAGCTTTCGGTTATACCCACGAAGATATAAAGATATTAATTGCGCCTATGGCTGCCAACGGTATCGAGCCAACGGGTTCCATGGGCACAGATACAGCACTTGCTGTGTTGTCAGATCGTGCACGCCTGTTGTATGACTACTTCAAACAACTATTTGCACAAGTCACTAACCCTCCACTGGATGGTATTCGTGAAGAATTAGTAACGCAGATTGCAACCACAGTCGGTCCAGAAGGCAATTTATTAGATGCGACTCCCGAGAGTTGCCGACAAGTGAAATTATCGTCACCCATTTTAACTAATGATGAATTGGCAAGAATACGTGACATGGATATCCCGGGCCTGAAAACCAAAGTTGTTAAAATTTTATACCCTGTTTCTGAAGGTGCAGCAGGTTTGGTTAAAGCAATCGAAAATATATGTGCAGATGTAGATAACGCAATAGAAGCAGGTTTTACCAATATTATTCTTTCTGATCGCGGTATTGATAAAAACAAAGCCGCAATACCGGCATTACTTGCCACCGCTGGAGTGCATCATCACTTGGTTAGAGCTGGTGCAAGAACTAAAACTGGATTGATATTGGAATCGGGCGAACCGAGAGAAGTACATCATTTTGCAGTATTGATTGGTTACGGGATTGGTGCAGTGAATCCTTATATGGCATTTGAATCGTTGACGAACTTGATTGGCAAAGGTTATGTCCAGGAAATGTCACATGAAAAAGCCGTAAAAAATTTCATTAAAGCAGTGAATAAAGGTTTGATCAAGACTATGGCGAAGATGGGCATATCAACTGTGCAGTCATATCGTGGTGCGCAAGTATTTGAAGCGATTGGTCTCAACAAAGAATTCGTCGACAAATATTTCACATGGACGGCATCGCGTATCGGCGGTATTGGTCTGGAAGAAGTCGCTAGAGAAACGAGCCTGCGTCATCACGATGCTTTTCCTGAAAGACCGGTGAAGAAACCGGATCTGGAATGGGGTGGTGAGTATCAGTGGCGGCGTGATGGTGAGTATCATTTATTTAATCCAGACACTGTTTTCAGGCTACAACACGCAACCCGTTCCGCGCAATATAATATCTTCAAGGAGTACACTGATCTTATTAACAATCAAAATAAAAATCTTGCTACCTTGCGTGGTTTATTCGATTTCAAGACCAATGGCAAATCGATTCCGCTGGAAGAAGTCGAACCGATAGAAAACATTATGAAGCGTTTTTCTACGGGCGCCATGTCTTACGGTTCTATCAGTAGTGGGGCTCATGAAACATTGGCGATTGCCATGAACCGTATCGGTGGTAAATCAAATACTGGTGAGGGTGGTGAAGATGTTGATCGTTTTACACCGGATGCAAATGGTGATCTAAGGAGAAGTGCGATCAAGCAGGTCGCTTCGGGCCGTTTCGGCGTTACCAGTGAATACCTTGTGAATGCCGATGACATTCAAATCAAAATGGCGCAGGGAGCCAAACCTGGTGAAGGCGGTCAGTTACCAGGCACTAAAGTCTATCCATGGATCGCCAAGGTGCGTCATTCAACTGCAGGTGTAGGTTTAATCTCGCCGCCGCCACATCATGATATTTACTCGATCGAAGATTTGGCGCAGCTTATTCATGACTTAAAGAGTGCAAATCCGGAGGCACGCATCCATGTGAAGCTGGTTGCTGAAATCGGTGTTGGTACCGTCGCTGCCGGTGTCGCAAAAGCTCTCTCAGATGTTGTACTTATTTCAGGTTATGATGGTGGTACAGGCGCATCTCCGGTGAGCTCTTTGAAGCACGCGGGTCTACCATGGGAATTAGGACTGGCAGAAACGCAACAAGTGTTAGTGGCGAATGGGTTACGTGATCGTATCGTGGTGCAGACGGATGGACAATTAAAGACCGGACGCGATGTGGTGATTGCCGCATTACTCGGAGCTGAAGAATTTGGTTTCTCAACTGCGCCCTTAATCGTTATGGGCTGTATCATGATGCGAGTCTGTCATTTAAATACCTGTCCTGTGGGTATCGCTACACAAAATCCTGAACTGCGTAAGAAATTTGATGGGCAGCCTGAGTTCGTTGAAAATTTTTTTAAATATATTGCCCAAGAAGTCCGCGAATATATGGCTGATCTAGGTTTTAGAACGGTTAATGAAATGATCGGACAAGTCGACAGAATTGAAACCAAAAAGGCTATCAATCATTGGAAAGCACAAGGCCTTAATTTTACTAATATTTTATACAAGCCAACACCGTATGCAGGCACGGACATGTACTGCACAAAAAAGCAAGATCATGGCCTGGAACATTCACTGGATGTAGAGACACTCGTGCCTTTGTGTAAAGATGCATTGGAGGATGGGAAACCCGTTTATGTTGTTCTGCAGGTTCTGAATACCGACCGTAGCGTCGGGACTATTCTCGGTTATCACATCACTAAAAAATATGGCGGCACAGGTTTGGCGGCAGATACAATTAAGGCACATTTTAATGGATCGGCTGGTATGAGTTTTGGTGCCTTCGTGCCCAAGGGGGTGACCATGACACTGGAAGGTGATGCCAATGATTATTTAGGCAAGGGGTTATCCGGCGGCAAGATTGTGGTATTCCCACCCAGAAAATCAAGATTCGTACCTGAGGAAAATATTATCGTTGGTAATGTCTGTTTGTATGGTGCAACTTCTGGCGAAGTTTATATTCGTGGACTCGCTGGTGAACGTTTTGCAGTGAGAAACAGTGGTGTCACTACTGTAGTGGAAGGTATTGGTGATCATGGTTGTGAATATATGACTGGTGGTAGAGTTCTTATCATTGGGCCGACGGGTCGGAACTTCGGTGCCGGTATGTCGGGTGGTATTGCCTATGTATTGGCAGATAAGGAAGACTTCAGGATCCAATGTAATCTTGATATGGTCAACCTGGATAATGTTGAAGAAGATGAAGACATAGAGAGCATTAAGGTAATGTTAAATAAGCATGAGGAGGTAACGCAGAGCACTGTAGCGAAAAAGATTCTGGATAATTGGAACGATTACCAGTCAAAGTTTATTAAGGTCATGCCACAAGATTACAAACGCATACTGGCCGCGCTCAAAAGAGCCAGAGCAGAAGGCACATCAGAGGATGAAGCAGTGATGGAGGCAGCTCATGGGTAAGGTTACAGGATTTATGGAAGAGAGAAGAGCCAGACAACCTTATCGACCAGTTGCGGAACGTATCGCTGATTACAAACAAGTCATGCAGCCATGGCCGGTAGAACCTTTAAAAAAACAAGCTTCACGTTGTATGGATTGTGGTATTCCGTTTTGTCATCAAGGTTGTCCGTTAGGGAATATTATTCCTGATTGGAATGATCTGGTTTATCGTGATCAATGGCATGAAGCAATTGAGCGACTACACGCCACCAATAACTTTCCAGAGTTCACTGGCACCTTGTGCCCGGCACCTTGTGAGGGTTCTTGTGTTCTGGGAATTAATGATGATTCCGTGACTATCAGAACCATCGAACTTTCGATCATAGAAAAGGCTTGGGAAAACGGTTGGATCAAACCGGAAATAGCAGAAATAAAAACTGGCAAAAGCATTGCTGTGGTTGGATCAGGACCGGCAGGTATGGCTGCTGCACAACAACTTGCACGTGCCGGTCATGATGTGACTTTATTTGAAAGAGCTGACCGTATCGGTGGTTTGATGCGCTATGGTATTCCGGAATTCAAGATGGAAAAAAATCTACTGGATAGAAGACTGGAACAAGTGCAAGCTGAAGGCGTGACTTTTAAAACTAATGCACATGTCGGTGATAATATTTTAGTAAAAGATCTGCGTGCAAATTTTGATGCCATCATTTTAACTGGTGGTGCTTGTGAAGCCCGCGATTTGCCCATAGAAGGGCGTGAGTTAAATGGTATTCATCAGGCGATGGAATATTTGCCAATGCAAAACAGACTTTGTGAAGGCGATGAAAAGGTGGATGATTTTATTAGTGCCGAAGGTAAACATATAGTCATCATCGGTGGCGGTGATACTGGCGCTGATTGTCTAGGTACTGCAAATAGACAAGGTTGTGTTTCAGTATATCAGTTGGAGATTATGCCCAAACCACCAAGCATTAGGTCCGAAGACAACCCCTGGCCAGAATGGCCACGTATCTTTAGAACAGCTTCAGCGCATGAAGAAGGTGTTGAACGTGTTTACTCTGTCGACACCAAACGTTTTATTGATGATGGCAATGGTAACGTAAGGGCACTACAACTGGTGAATGTTGAATTGAAGAATATTGATGGTAACACGTTCTTTGAAGAAGTCGCAGGTAGTGAACGAGAAATACCATGCGATCTTGCCTTACTGGCGATGGGTTTTCTTGGTCCAGAAAAAAGCGGTATGCTAGAACAGTTTGGTGTTGAACTAGACGTTCGAGGTAATGTGGTTGTCGACAAGAAGAGCCGAATGACCAGTGTCAAGGGTGTGTTTGCTGCCGGAGATATGCAGCGAGGGCAGTCATTGATCGTTTGGGCTATTGCAGAGGGGCGCCTGGCAGCTGCGGGTGTAGACGAATATCTTATGGATTCTCCAGATTTGCATTCACCAGTTTGACCAGATTATATAAAAAGTTAGAGATTTGAGTACCCGCTTTAATTTTTTTAGATGCTGACCAAACTACTCATTTCCTTTTCTACCTCGGAAAGACTGATCTGGAAGGCATTCCGTTCAAAAAGCCTGTCGGCATATTGTCCAATCGAACGGGCAAGTGCAGGTAACTTAATGCCATAGTTTGGTAATCGCCACAGCAAAGGGGCGACACAGCAATCAACCAAGGTATATTCATCTGACATGAAATAGGGTTTCTGTAAAAAAGTCGGTGCAATAGCAGTCAAATTATCTTTCATACTTTTTTGTGCATTGCTGAATTTCGCACTATCTGATGACTCAAGATCATCAATCAAAGAATATAAATCTTTCAGAACACGGAAACGTAGTTGACGATTACTTGCCCTTGTCACTGGATCTACAGGGAGTAAAGGTGGATGGGGGAAGCGTTCATCAAGATATTCCATGATGATTTGCTCATCATATAAAACAAGATCCCTGTCTATTAAAGTCAAAACTGAATTGTATGGATTGATTTCAACCAGTGATTCCGGTCTTTCTTCCTGTTCGACATAATTAACTTCAACATTGACGTCTTTTTCAGCGAGTACCAGCCTAACGCAATGACCTGCTGGACTAGTTCTGTCTGAATATAACACCATCACAGAACGTCTATTGGCTATACTTACCATAACATCTCCCAGTAAATAACTGCTTAATCATAATTGAATCGCGATTAACGATTAATGAACATCCTTCCAGAATTCCTTTTTGAGCAAATAAACAATGACTAAAAGTACCAGAAGGTAGAGAATTACAACGACACCTGTTTTTTTCCGCTGTATCTGTGCTGGTTCACCAACATAGACGAGAAAATTTACTAAATCATTAGCCGTTCTTTCGTATTTTTTGCTATCTAGCAGACCTGGAGTTTCCAGTTCCAGATGATCTATCACTTCATGATTCACGCCATCTTCTCGTTGAACCGTCTTATAAACAGCTTTTTGCACTCCCTGCAACTCCCACAAAACATTGGGCATAGCGACATCTTTAAATGCCAGATTATTCACACCAAAGGGCCTTGAATCATCACGATAAAATGTCATGAAATAAGTCAGCAACCAGTCAGCACCCCTTGAACGAGCAATGACGGATAAGTCAGGTGCCGCCGTACCGAAAAATTTCTCGGCATCCCTCTTTTGCATTGCAATTGTCATGGTGTCCCCACTTTTGCCTGCGCCAAACATCAGATTATTCTGCAAAATTGATTCTTCTATGCCTAAATCTTGGGCCATGCGGTTATAGCGCATGTAGGAGGCTGAATGACAGCCCATACAGTAGTTCATAAAGATCCTTGCGCCACGTTGCAGAGAAGATTTGTCTGTAATATCCACATTGGCGGTGTAGTAAGAGATATTTTCCGATATGCCCGCCGCCGCGGGTGTTAAGGGCCAAATCAATGTAATAGCAGATAAAAGTATTTTATGTTTCATCCCTAAGTCACCCTATCTGGAACGGGTTTATCCGTATCATTTGCCGTATAAAAAGGCATCAATAAAAAGAAAAGAAAATAGATAATTGCAAATATGCGAGATGCCATTGTCACGTTTGGGGTTGCGACTTGCATTCCCAACCAACCAAGACTGATAAAGCTAATAATAAATAACGACAATGCCGTTCTATATTTCCATCCACGATAACGAATTGACCTCACGGGACTTCGATCTAACCAGGGTAATGCCATAAAGATCAAAGTAGCGGTGCCCATCGCTATAACCCCTCCCAATTTATCAGGGACAGCCCGCAAGATGGCGTAAAAAGGCGTGAAATACCATACTGGCGCAATATGTTCAGGTGTCTTAAGCGGGTCTGCCGGTATAAAATTAGCGTGTTCGAGAAAGTAGCCACCCATCTCCGGATTAAAAAACACGACCAGACAGAAGAAGATCAGAAAAACCACCACACCAACAATATCTTTGACTGTGTAATAAGGATGGAACGGGATGCCATCTAAAGGTATTCCATTAGCATCTTTATTTTTCTTTATTTCGACACCATCGGGATTATTAGAACCTACCTCGTGAAGCGCGAATATATGTAACCCGACCAAGCCGCATAGAATCAACGGCACTGCAATCACATGTAAAGAGAAAAAACGATTCAGTGTCACATCAGAGACGACATAATCACCTCGGATCCATTCTGCCAGATCGGAACCCACAAACGGTATAGCACCGAATAACGAAATAATTACCTGCGCACCCCAATACGACATCTGACCCCATGGCAATAAATAGCCAAAAAAGGCTTCGGCCATAAGAATCAGATAAAGAAACATTCCCGTTAACCATAAAAGTTCTCTCGGGCGTTTGAAAGAGCCATACAACAAGCCTCGAAACATATGCAGATAAATAATAACAAAAAAAGCAGAGGCGCCAGTTGAGTGCATATAACGAATCCACCAACCCCACTCAACATCACGCATAATATATTCTACAGACGCAAATGCATGTTCTGCGGAAGGTTTATAATTCATGGTCAACCAGATACCTGTGACAATTTGGATTACCAAAATAACCAATGCCAAAGAACCAAAGAAATACCAGAAATTAAAATTCTTTGGCACATAGTATTTGGCGAGATGATCATTCCAGGTTTTGGTCAGAGGGAATCTTTCATCGATCCAGCCGAGGGAATTATTAAGTAACTTTGTGCTTTCACTAACAAGTTTGCTCATGAGTTTATCCCCGTATTACCTGAATCATCACCAATCAGGATTATCGTGTCGCTAATAAACTGATGCTTGGGCACTACAAGATTAGCCGGGGCGGGTACGCCTTTAAAGACACGTCCCGCCAAATCAAACTTAGAGCCATGACACGGGCAGAAAAAACCACCCTTCCAATCTTCACCAAAATCATGTGATGCATCACTTTTTGCAAGATAATTTGGTGCACAGCCGAGGTGTGTACACAGTCCTATAACAACCAGATACTTCGGATCGACAGACCTATAATTATTTTTGGCGTAAGCAGGCTGTTGCTCGACATTCGATTGCGGGTCACGCAGCACATCTGCCATATTCGCCAAGTCGGACACCGCCTCTTCACTTCTGCGCAATATCCACACAGGTTTACCGCGCCACTTTATTGTTTTCTTTTCGCCTGGCTTTAATTCACTAACGTCTACTTTAACCGGTCCGCCAATCGCCTTGGTTTTCGCGCTTGGGACTAGTGTAGAAACAAATGGAATAGCCGTCGCTACTACACCCGCACCGCCAACGACAGTCGCTGCAGCAGTCAGGAAACGCCGCCGCTTTTTATCAATACCATCATCCTGCATATCGTTCACTCCAAAATTTCCCAATTAAATTAAGGTTACAACGAAAATTTAACTGATTACCATTTTTTTCCGGTTGCCCAGTATACCATGCTACGCCGGGACTGTTTCCATAAAACCACCGCTTTTTGCCGGGTAAATAATCTTTTTTCTGGTCCGAATCCAGGAGCGAATGTGTTTGAAACAAACACTGTTTTTTATCGTTCAGTCTGTCGCTGTGGTTATTTTTTTGCTTTCCCCAGGCAACGTGTCTATCAACTCGGCAACATAACCAAATTTATAAATTTCCTTAATTATTCTGATAAGTGACTCTAGCCAGATACGAATTGGTGATATTGTCACCACCATCGGGCAATCCTTATGATTTCAGTCAAACCGTAACACAGGCAATCTTCAGCGCCACTGGTAGAAAACGCTTGGGATAACAATATTCGAAATATTTTATCCGGATAGATCCAGATCTTAATCCCGGTAGTTCCAGAGGCGCACTAATCTATATTCAAGGAAATTTGCTTGGGATTAACACGGTCATCTATTCGGCCATAGGTAGTTCACAAGGTATCAGTCTGGCGACACCTGTAAATATGGCACCTGATGTCATACATTAATTAATCAACAATGAACAGGTGATCCGTGGTCGGATAGGAATGCAGGCACAGCCTCTGCCCGTAGATATTGCTAGCGTTAACCCTGGAAATGTAGTCACTAAAATTCAGGAGCAAAGTATTATCCAGCTATGTCAAGTTATCGACGTCGCCGCCAATCACGCCCGGGTCAAAATAGAATTGACTATCGTGTGCGGCTGGGAGGAGTTGAAAATCACTGCTATGGTCACACAACGACCACATACCATAAAGTAAATAGAAATTGAAAACTTGTAATGCTACATGATTGATTTTAAAAAAAATTTGCTCAGTGATTCAGACACCTTTAGATGATTTGAATTACCAAAAAACCGCTATTGTCTATTATGAAAAAATCTGGAAAAAGGTGAAAATAAAACGAAAGCTATTACTTTTGGTGCACCTGTCACAGGTGTGTCGATGATCTGTTCAAAGTATCTTTAACTAATTCGAATTCCACAGTTGGTAAATTTTAAATCAACAAAGCATACTGGCTCAATAAACTGGAATGAATGAACAGGAAGTTACGTTTATTCCCTGATATTGATCGTTACGGTGAATCAATAACTCATTCTGGATTGTAAAGGCGTATTGCTGGATTGAATAAACAGCTGGAATGGCCTTCTGTCATATACCTTAGTAAAGTAAGATAAGTTAGTTAGACAAAACCGATTCCAAAGCGGTAATGAAAGTATTATTTTCATCTTCGGTTCCGACTGTTACTCGCAGATAATCTTTCAACTCAGGATAACTCGCAGAAATATTTTTAATCAGGATCCCTCGTTTAATTAACCCAGAATAAATTTCATCTGCTGATTTATTTGTCGACTTAAATAAAATGAAATTAGCCGCACTTTGCCGGGCATGGATGCTTTCGATCATTTGTAGTTTTTCAAATAATTTTCCTCGATTGATGCAAATTATTTCCGCCTGTTGCTGCAAAATTTCATAATGCGACAATACTAATTCTGCCAATTTCTGCGAGAGCGTGTTGATATTGTAGGGCAAACGTAATTTGTTCAGCTGATTTAACCAAATAGCCGGTCCGGCGAGAACTCCTAACCGCAACCCAGCCAATCCAGATTTGGATAATGTTCTCATCACCAAAAGATTATCAAATTCCCCAAGTTGGGGCATATATGTTTTTTCGGAGAAAGCAGAATAGGCCTCATCTACTATTACCAAACCAGGTGCAGTATGAATGATCTGGTTGATAGTATCTGCATCAAACAAATTCCCGGTTGGATTATTTGGATATGCCAAAAATACGACAGCAGGTTGATACTTTCTAATTGCAGACAACATGGTTTCTCTATCTAGTGAAAAGTCATCATGATTTAAATCAACTCCAACATATTCCGCCCCAACAGTATCGGCAACGATCTTATACATCATGAAACCAGGTTCTGGAGTCAGAATTTTTTTGCCTGAGTGCGCCACTGCCAACGCAATGATTTGAATCAGTTCATCTGAACCATTGCCCAGTATGATTTCCATACTGTCTGGAATATTCATCGCCATGCGTAGACTTTGTTTTAGTAGCCTGGCATCAGGATCAGGGTAACGATTGATTTCTGTGTCTGAAATAACTTGCAGAATTTTTTCACGTAATTCCCCTGGCAAGGAATAAGGGTTTTCCATAGCGTCAAGTTTGATTAATCCGTCTCCGTCAGGCACATGGTAAGCGCGGGCTGCAAGCAACTCTGGCTTAATCCATCGCTGCAATCGCTCTTCAGAGGAGGGCTTCATGTGTGTTTTCATATTGAATCGAACTACAGTGATTGAATCAGGGTTTGATCCGATATTCCGCAGAGCGTGCGTGTGCAGTCAAGCCTTCTCCACGTGCTAACACAGAAGTTGTAGACGCCAATGCAGATGCAGATTGCCCCGTACTCATTAGGATCGAGGATCGTTTCTGGAAATCATAAACCCCCAAAGGCGATGAAAATCTAGCGGTACGCGATGTGGGTAAAACATGATTTGGCCCTGCACAATAATCACCTAAAGCTTCTGCCGCATAATGACCCATGAAAATGGCGCCCGCATGGCGAATCATGGGCAGTACGGTTTCTGGTGCGGTCATTGAAAGTTCAAGATGTTCAGGTGCTATTTGATTTACCAAGTCAATGGCTTCGTCGATATCTTCCACTAAGATCAATGCACCATTCTTATCTAGCGATTTTTTGATAATGTCTTTTCGTTCCATCTCCGGCAGTAGTCGATTAACGCTTTCTTCGACAGCATCAAGAAATGCCACATTTGGACAAATAAGAATGGCGCGAGCTTCTTCGTCATGTTCAGCTTGTGCGAACAAATCCATCGCTACCCAGTCTGGATTACTTCTACCATCGCTTACGATAAGTACTTCTGAAGGCCCCGCGATCATATCGATACCTACGGCACCAAAGACCTGTCTTTTGGCTGTCGCAACATAAATATTTCCTGGCCCAACAATCTTGTCGACTTTGGGAACAGACTCGGTACCATAGGCTAATGCGGCAATCGCCTGTGCCCCACCGATAGAAAACACCCTACTGATCCCTGATATTGCGGCGGCGGCCAATACTATCTGGCTTCGTTCATCTTTTGGTGTTGGCACAACCATAATAATTTCAGGGACGCCCGCAACACAAGCGGGAATCGCACTCATAATGACAGATGAGGGATAGACAGCCTTACCACCAGGAACGTAAATACCTACGCTATCCAGCGGTGTCACTTGTTGACCGAGTGTATTGCCTTCCTTGTCTTTGTATGACCAAGATCCTGTTAATTGTCTTTCATGATAGTCACGTACTCTGGTTGCGGCGTGTTCCAGTGCTTGACGTAATTCTTTTGAAATTGCAGCTACAGAAGCTTTAAGTTCTGCAACTGGAAGTTCAATGTCTTCTATGCTTGCATCACGTTCATCAAAACGGTTGGTATATTCAAGAAGTGCTGCATCACCGCGTGTCCTGACGTCAGCCAAGATAGATTCGACAGTACGACTAATTGCTACATTGGGTTCATCCGCATTGACAAGTAGTGAATTTAGTTGTTCTTTAAAAACAGAATCCGAACTATGCAAACGTCTGATTAGATACTTGGGCCTCATTTTGCTTCTATAACTTCCGTCAGTTTTTCTATTATTGGTTTTATGATATCTCTTTTCATTTTCATCGCGCCTTTGTTAACAATCAGTCTGGAACTGATATCTGTTATAGTTTCAATTTCGACCAGACCATTCGCCCTTAAAGTATTACCCGTATCGGCGAGATCAACTATCTGATCGGCCAGTCCAAGTGCTGGAGCCAATTCCATAGAGCCATACAGTTTAATAATTTCAACTTGCTTGCACTGACTGGCAAAATGATTACGTGCAATATTGATATACTTGGTGGCAATTCTTTTTCTACCGTTGTCCTTATTTTTAATCGCACGACTGTTTTCAGATTTTTTAAGTTCCGCAACTACCATCTTGCACTGGCCGATTTTCAGGTCAAGTGGTTCATACAGTCCATTACCTCCTGAAGCACTACCATGATATTCCAGCAATACATCTTTTCCTGCAATGCCAACATCTGCTGCGCCATATTCCACATAAGTAGGCACATCTGTCGGACGCACAATAACGATCTTTACGTCTGGATGATTCGTTTCCAGTATCAACTTGCGTGTCATTTCCGGTGTCTCAAGTGGAGACATATCCAGCGCAACCAACAGCGGCATGGCATCTTTAAATATGCGTCCTTTAGAGACAGCGATTGTGATGTGACTGGACATGGCCAAAACCACCTGATCTATAACTAATGACTAATCTTTACTGAAACTATCCAACAATGAGACGAAATAAAATTAGGCCACTCTACGTATATGAGCACCAAGTTGAGTCAATTTTTCCTCAATTGTTTCATATCCTCTATCAATATGATAAATACGATCAACGACCGTATCTCCACTTGCGACCAAACCAGCTAGCACAAGACTGGCAGAGGCACGTAAATCGGTAGCCATTACAGGAGCTCCCGCTAGTTCATCAACCCCTGTACTGATGGCAGTATTTCCTTCCAGCCTTAGGTCGGCTCCCATCCTTTGCAATTCGTGCACATGCATAAAACGATTTTCGAATACTGATTCTGTGATCACTCCGTTGCCTGATGCTATGCAATTCATCGCTGTAAACTGTGCTTGCATATCTGTCGGAAACCCCGGGAAGGGTACCGTATGTATATCAATTGCCTTGGGTCTACGTCCGCCCATATCAAGTGTTATAGTGTTTTCGTCAGACTTAATACTAGCACCTGCTTCTCTTAATTTAGAAAGTACCGAGTCAAGCAGTTCGGAGTTGGTGCTTTTTAATTTCACTTTACCTCCGGTCATCGCAGCTGCTACCAGATAAGTCCCCGTCTCGATCCTGTCCGGTATAATTTTGTAACTGGTACCGGAAAGTTTTTCCACACCTTCAATCTCTATCCTGTCGGTACCTGCACCCTTGATTTTTGCGCCCATGCTGGTGAGACATTTCGCCAAATCAGAAACTTCAGGTTCACGAGCGACATTATCCAGAATAGTAATGCCTTCTGCCAAGGTCGCTGCCATCATTAAATTTTCTGTACCGGTCACCGTGACAATATCCATTGTCAGATGCACACCTTTTAATTTTTTTGCTGTCGCCCGGATATATCCATTTTCGACCTGAATATCTGCACCCATTGAGCGTAAACCCTGTAGGTGAATATTCACGGGCCTGGAACCAATGGCACATCCTCCAGGCAAGGAAACATCAGCCTTCCCATATTTCGCTAGCAGTGGACCTAACACTAATATTGAGGAACGCATGGTTTTCACTAACTCATAAGGAGCGGAAAATTCCTTAATTTCGGAGCTATCTATCTCAAGATTCATCCGCTCGTCGATTGTGAGCTTCGATCCCATTCGCGCCAACAATCCTATCGTCGTTGTGATATCGTGCAGGTGTGGTACGTTGCCAAGATTAACCGGGTCATCAGCCAGAAGTGTTGCCGCCAGAATAGGTAGAGCCGCATTTTTGGCACCGGAAATACCGATCTCACCTTGCAATGGTTGCCCACCCTTTATCAATAGCTTATCCATATTCTTTGCCTCAATTTGACCTATTTAATCCCTGAATTCTTCTGTTGTTGCCATTCTTCATGGGTATATGTGCTAATGGATAAAGCGTGAATAACCCCACCTATCTTATCGCCTAAAGTTTGATAAACCATCTGATGCTGTTGCACCATGCTTTTACCTGAGAATGCATCACTGACTACAACTGCCTGAAAATGATGCCCATCTCCTTCAACGGTTACCCTGGAATCAACAAGCCCTTGCTCAATTATTTCTTTCATCTCTTCAACCTGCATATTTGACTCCTGATGCACTATAAATTTGAGTAAAAAGGGGCCAGTCTACATGATTCAGGCAGACAGCAGCAGCAAAGAGTTACCGCCGGTAAAACATACCCACATTAGTGAACACTGTAAATTATTTATGATGCTGATTGAAAAATAGTGGGGGAGATACTAGCGAGAATCCGGCTTAATCTATTGTTCATTTCGTTTTGATAACTTGTCAATGAGAGACTCGAATCCATTTTTTTTGATCTCTGATGAAAATGAACTCCTATAAATCGAAACCAGACTCACGTTATCCACAACAACATCAACAACTTTCCACTTACCCTCATTGACATGCATGCGATAGTCGATAGGCAAAGCGTCCGAGCCTGGTCGATTAATTTCTGTCTTCACCACAACCAGCCTCGAATCAGTTTTTTTCTCCGTTGGTAAATATTTTATGGCTTGCTCAGAGTACTCCAGCAAAGCTTTAGTATATGTACGCACCAGAAGCATTCTGAATTCATTGATAAACGCCGTTCGTTGAGCTTCCGAAGCGGTGCGCCAACTCGTTCTTCCCAGGACCCATTTTGACATATTCACAAAATCAAAATGTGGAATGACCACTTCGTTTATTAAGCCGTAAATTCTGCCAGGATCAGTGTCAAGCGCTTCTTTATCGGCCGCCAATCTCTCTAGTACTGCGTCTGCAGTACTCATCACAACTTCCTCGGGAGTCTGCATCGCCGCTTGTACCGAACTGAATAAAAGAACCAACCAAACAGAAATAATTAAAGATACTATTTTTTTCATTAGTTTTTTCTCTGGTTATGTTTTCTTAAGGTAATTGTTTGTTTCCAAGTCCAAGTCGATCCTGCTCGACGACTCTCACCGAACACAGTCTGCACATTCTAATTATGTTTTTGGTACAAGTAAAAAGGTCTTTATATAAACAATAAACAAAATAATTACCAAATAATTAAACTCTGGCAAGCTCAAATTAGATTCAGAAAAATTATATAACTATATGTTTTAAATTTATTTATTCTGTTTCCGGGAAAGGTTTCCAAATAAGTATCAGCTTTGGCAATAAGGTTAATGCTGCCAGTAATGCCACCAGCATGGCAAATGCTGTCAACAAACCAAAGTAGATAGTTGGTATAAAATTAGAGTGGATGAGTATGGAAAATCCGATAATGATGGTGATTGCGTTATAGAACACAGCTTTGCCAATATTCGCGTGACAATAATGTAAGGTCTCAATGTAGTTTTGTGTTTTGGTGAATTCCTCGCGGAATCGGTAGATGTAATGGATAGAATTATCCACAGCAATGCCAATCGTGATTGCTGCAACGGTAATCGTCATCATATCCAGGGGGATACTGAGCAATCCCATCAATCCCAGAATAATGCCTGACGCCAAAATGTTCGGAATAATTCCTATGATCGCTAGTGGGACAGAGTGAAAAAGCACCAATAACATCAAGGCTATGCCGAACATCACGACACCCAAAGTGAGAATTTGTGATTTAAACAGGCTTTGCAGCATATTGTTATACAGCACGAGTAATCCAGAGATGGTAATTCTATCTTCAGAAAATCCCAGTTTGTTTGTCAGATCATTACGGATCTTTTCGAGTAGATCCTTACGACGTAAATTCTCAAGAGAATCAAGAATGCGTAGATTAATCCGTGTTTCATTGTCCTTTATTGAGATATACGGATCAATCATGCCGGATTTCAATTCTTCAGGCATACGTTTATAAACAATCGCCAGTTCAAAAGCATCAAATTCCCCCTGATTCACATCTTCACCAACACGAATGATAGAAGCGAGAGAGAGCACCTTGCCGACAGCAGGCAAGCCATCCAGATAATCATGAATCAACTTAACCTCTTCCACCTTGTCTGGCGTAAACCAATAGTCAGCTGGGTCGTCCTCTTCGTCGCCACCAAAACCAAAATCGAAATAATCTTCTTCATCTTCGATTATCTCTTCTGCCTCTTCATCAAATTTAAGGATTATATCCAGAGAAGTTGTTCCACCTAACTTGCTATCGATCAATTTAAGTCCGCGATAAATTTCGGTGTCTTTACCGAAATAATCAATAAAACTATTCTCAACCTCGAGTTTTGAAATCCCCACAACGCTCACTACCATCAGTACAACAGACAGTGCCAGAATCTTATTACCGTGGCGCACGGTAAACGCGGATAAAGCAGACATCATCTGAAAATTGCTCGTTTTATTTTCCTCAACATCAGTCTTTTTCAACAATACCAACAAGGCAGGAAATAGAAAAAAAGTTGTGGTGAATGTTACCATCAGGCCGATCGTCATCATCCAGCCAAAATCCATGACGGGTTTAATACCACTCACAACCAGCGAACTAAAAGCCATGATTGTCGTTAACGCGGTATAGAGACAAGGCCAGACCATTTTGCTTGCTGTTTCCATAACCAATTCTTGTTGACTCAAATCAGGTGAATCTTTACGCAACTGTCGATAACGGACCACTAGATGAATGTTCATCGACATGGTGATGATCAGCATCAAGGAAATAAAATTTGAAGATATGACGGTAACATTCCAGCCGACAAGCCCAAGCAGTCCAATCATTGTCATTCCGGCATAAATGCAACTTAACAAGGGTAGCGTTACCCAACGTATCCGCCTGAATATTATGCTCAGCATGGCGACAAGAAACAAGAAAACGCCAATACCAAAAACGACCAGATCATTCTTGATAAATGTGACCATATCATCGGCAATCATGGTGACACCACCAAGATGTAAACTCCCGAACTCCTCATATTTTTGCATGATTGCGCGGATATTCAGAATATTCTGATGATTTCTCCTGTTTATCCCAGCTTTTAATAGCTGAAATTCATCAATAACATTATCAAGCTCTGCGCTCTTTTCAGAAGATAAGGTCCCCTCATGCTGTTTTTGCAGCAGCATGTTCCTCTTATGGAGTAATTCCCGGAATTCGTCATTGTCTTTAAGATTTATCTGCAGCGCGGTGGTATTCCCATCCAGGCTGATAATAAGCTCCTTAAATATCGGGCTTGAAATAAGTTCGGCCCTGGCTTTAGTCTTATCCACATCTTCAGATGACAATGTCCGATAATTGCTAGTCACTTTAGACAATGAACCTTCTACCTGTTTCACCAAAGGCACATCCAGAATAGTGATAATGGAATCCGTTAACTCCAGTTGTTTTAACTCATCTCTTAAACTGGCGACAAGATGTAAAGTACTGTCCGAAAACAAATCCTGATCAGGCGTAAATGTGACAAAAAGGAAATCCTTGTTTTTGTATCGCTCATTCAGGTCGCGAAAGATATTAAGATCTGTATCATTCTCCAGTAATAAGGCATCCGCAGAGGCATCCAGCTTGAAATCTTTCGCATGAAAAACAAAAAAGCCAAACAGCAATAATAACAAAAATATCATACATACAGGATGATCGAGCACCAGACGGCGGTAATTATTTTTGATAAAACTAACCATGAGTTTTTTCTGTTTGTCCTCAATGAATCTCAGATAGTGGAAGTGCAGTGGAATTCCGCTTTTCACTACGTTGATTAAAAGATTTGTAATTTTCATTGACCGTTACTGCTGAGTCAACCTACACGAACGACAAAAGACCTTGGCAATTAACCGCCTACTACTGCATAATAGAACACAGTCCATCTTATATTCAACCAAAGCCCATGAACACGCATTACCGATGATAATAAAACTATTAATAACCGGTGGCACTATCGACAAGCAATACGACGAAATGAATAGTGAGTTGATATTTACTCAGTCCAGCGTCGAAAAAATGCTGGCACAAGGCAGAGCGAAAACAGACATTAAATTCGAGACAATCATGCTAAAAGATAGTCTGAATATGAATAATGCTGACAGACAGAAAATCTTGGAGGCCTGTCTTGCCTCTGATGAATCTAAAATCGTTATTACCCACGGTACCGATACCATGGTCGAAACCAGTCGGGTTTTGGCTGCTAAAGTGCAAGACAAAACCATTGTTTTACTTGGCGCAATGGTGCCATATGCCATGAAAAATTCTGATGCCTTGTTTAATCTGGGTTGCGCGGTTGCAGCGGTACAGACTTTGGATAAAGGGGTTTATATCACCATGAATGGGAAGGTGTTTAATTTTGATGAAGTTGTTAAAGATAAGTCGGTCGGTGAGTTTCAGTCGAAGTAGTGATATTAGAAATATTTCACCGTTTCCACACATTCGGCAAATATATAAAGGGGAGCATAAACTACAAACTGATCCTGCCCTCTATAACATCCTGTAGAGTATCAGTATACAGCTCGTGCTCAACCTTCAACACCCTCGCTGCCAACAATTCCGGCGTATCGCCCTCTTGCACAGTGACTGAACGTTGAGCCAGGATCCTCCCCCGATCATATTCATTATTCACCAAATGAATCGTTACACCTGTCTCAACATCGTCGGATATAAGCACCGCTTTATGCACATGCAGTCCATACATTCCTTTACCTCCATATTCAGGCAGTAAAGATGGATGAATATTGAATATCCTGTTTTCAAACTCTTTGAGTAGTTGTGATCCGATCTTCTTCATGTAGCCCGCGAGAATGATCCAATCTACGGCTTGAGATTTTAAAGTGTCTACAATTACGTCGTCGAGATTTTCCGGATTTGTCTGTGTACTTAAATGAAATGCAGGGATCCCCTCGTCGCATGCGTATTTTAGTGCATCTGTATCTGCATTATTACTGATCACTACGGCAGGCCCTGCATGGAGATAGCCTGTTTTACAATTTTCAATGATGGCAATCATATTGCTGCCGCGACCGGAAGTTAGAAAGCCTAGTCTTACTTTATTTGGCCTGGTTGTTTTAGCTATCATGATAAAGCCTGTACATTGAACTCCAGACGGCGCAACTTTTCCGCCGAAGTTTTCATGTTACCAGGCAAACGAATCACCATTTCTGGAAATTCTCTTCTCGTCGGATAGTTTTTTCTTAGCTCATCAAAGTAACAGCCTCGTCGCTCAATATTAACTTCAGATAGACGTCGTAATGAGATGCTGTCACTCCTGACGTCGTAATTCGCCAATATCGCCATCTGTACCACATCTTCGTCATTGAGTTCAGCACTTTCTGATATCTCAAGACTGTTAGCAGGCAAGTTTGATGTTGCCTCCCATTTGGCATTCAGGTTAAAAAATATACACATTGATTCAAAAACCATCTGTGTAGCGCGGATCTTGCCATCAGCGCTATAACCGGCGATATGCGGTGTGCTTATATCGACTTGTGTAAGTAATTCCAAATCAATATCCGGTTCGTTTTCCCAAACATCCAACACCACTTTCATTTCTCCATGACAGGCCAGATGATTTTTTAACGCTGTTTCGTCGATAACGCCGCCACGTGAAGTATTCACTAATATTACATCGCCGTTCAGTTGCGCCAGAAAATCAGCATCGACCAATTTCCTGGTCGGATAAGAACCATTTTCTGTTAAGGGAATATGCAGCGTAATAATATCTGCAGAAAATAATGTTTTAAGATCACAATATTTCGTGACGATACTCGGGTCATTTCCGGAAGTCTTTTTACCATACGCATCTTTTAATGGCGGATCATTCATTAAGCAGCGAACACCTATCGTCTCAAGCATCCTAATAACGCATGTCCCCACTTCACCGCAGCCAATAACGCCGACTGTTTTTTCTCGAAGTTTAAAACCATGCTGATTTGCCAGAACAATCAGGCTGCTCAGGATATATTCAGCGACGGATCGGGCATTACTTCCCCTGGCATGGGTAAAGCCGATGTTTTTATTTTGCAGATAACTCTCATCGATATGATCTTTACCACTGGTCATTGTGGCAACGAATTTAACTTGGCTGCCAGCCAATAAGTCTGCATTAACAGAAGTTACAGATCGAACCAGTAAGACATCTGCATCGTGAACTTTCTCCGCCGTTATCCCGGAACCATTGTAAGCAGTGACATCCGCGAATTTGGTGAATGCCTGTAAATGTGGGATTTGTTGGTCAGCAACAATTTTCATCCGGATAATCCCACTGATTCACCTCAAGGAGATTTACCGTCTATGTGAAACGGCGAATATCAATACTAAAATTATTTTTCTAAATACGACTTTCCATATTTGCACCTTCTTTCTCAACAGGCATTAAATCTTCTTTGGTAATACCTAAGGCCAAAGTCACTGCGCTGGCGACAAATATAGATGAATAGGTTCCTATTAACACACCAATAATCAGTGCTGTGGCAAAACCATGTATGATTTCACCGCCAACAAGAAAGAGCGCGATCAATACAAGTAGTGTTGTGACAGACGTCACGATAGTACGACTGAGTATTTGGTTTAAAGAAGCATTGATGACTTCTGTAGAAGTTTTTTTACGCATTTTATGGAAGTTTTCACGAATTCTGTCAAACACGACAATCGTATCGTTCAAAGAATAACCAATCACAGCCAGTAATGCCGCTAAAACTGTCAAATCGAAATTTATCTGCATAATTGAGAATATGCCAATGGTAATCACAACATCATGCACCAGTGCCGCGATTGCGCCGACAGAAAATCGCATTTGAAAGCGTAAGGCAACATAAATAAGGATCCCCAACAAGGCATACAACATTGCCAGACTTCCGTCTTCTGACAGTTCCTTGCCAACCTGCGGCCCAACAAACTCAACTCGTCGCATCTCCACGCTTTGTCCGCTGGTCCCCAATAACTCAAGAATCGTGTTACTGATTTCAGCCGTATCTACGCCTTCCCTCGATGCTACACGAATCAAGATATCGCTGGCACTTCCAAAATACTGAACGGTTGCTTCGTCAAATTCTGAAGCAGCCAGTATGGCACGAATACTCTCGAGTTTAACGACCTCCTGGTAACCGACTTCAACCAATGTTCCACCGGTGAAATCAATGCCAAGATTCAAACCCTGAGTAGTTAGCGAAGCGATAGAAACCAAAATAAATGCAACAGAAAACACTGCAGCAAGCTTTCGTTTAGCCATGAAGTCGATATTTAATTTTTCTTTTATAAGTTCCATTCTTAAGTAGCCTGGAGAACTAAATTCTCAACTTATCCAGCTTACGTCCACCATAGACTAGATTGACCAATGCACGTGTCACCATGATAGCAGTAAACATAGAGCAGATAATGCCTAATGATAATGTTACCGCAAAACCTTTTATTGGTCCTGTGCCAAAACTGAATAACACCAGTGCGGCAATCAATGTCGTAATATTGGCATCAGCAATGGTTGAAAAAGCTTTAGCATAGCCAGAATGGATACTGGCCTGCGGAGAATTCCTATTACGAATTTCCTCGCGGATACGCTCAAAAATAAGTACATTGGCATCCACGGCCATGCCTACGGTTAGCACAATCCCGGCAATACCGGGCAAGGTTAGGGTCGCTTGCAGTAATGATAATAATGAGACAATCAGCACCAGATTCAGGGTCAGTGCCACATCAGCAAACAACCCAAAAACCCGATAATAAACCACCATAAATATTAGCACCATGATAAAGCCAACGACGACTGAGTTGAAACCTTGAGCAATATTGTCTTTACCCAAACTTGGACCGACGGTACGTTCTTCGACGATTTCGATAGGTGCCGCCAAGGCACCTGCCCTTAGCAATAAAGCCAGATTACGTGCATCTTGTGTCGAGCCTATACCGGTAATGTGGAATCGGGCACCAAATTGACCCTGGATTGTGGCAGCGTTGATGACTTCTTCGATTTGTCGCGTTTTCTTAACCATTTCACCGTTTTCTTCCACGGTTTCAGTCTTGGTTTCTATAAACACAACAGCCATACGTTTCCCGATGTTATCACCAGTGAATCTACTCATTATTTTGGCGCCTTTGCCATCCAGCGCGACAGACACATCAGGACCGCCACTTTGTTGATCAATACCGGAAGCCGCGTCAATAATTGAGTCGCCTGTTATTATCAATTGCTTTTTTAGCAATATATTATCACCATTTCTGAAGCTATATAGACGCGACCCGGCGGGGACGGGACCGTCAACAGTATCCTGAACAGAATGATCTTCATCAACCAGACGGAACTCCAGTGTTGCAGTGGCACCAAGAATGCCTTTTGCCCTTGCCGTGTCCTGAACGCCGGGCAGTTGCACCACAATTCGTTCCAGACCTTGCTGTTGTACTACTGGTTCGGCAACACCGAGCTCATTCACACGCTTTCTTAATGTTGTGATATTTTGCTGCAAGGCATACTTTTGTGTTTCCTTGATAACATCAGGCTTGATAATTAGACGAGTTTCAGATGTATCTCCTGCAGTTTCTGTATCAATGATATCCAGGTCGAAGAGATCCTGCCTGATCTGCACATCGCCACTGATCTTTTGGGCTACATCACGGTATCTAACCAATAATCCACCATCATCACTGCGGGTGATGGTTTTATAACGCACCTTATTTTCACGTAACAACGTACGAATATCCGAGACATAACGTTCTTCCAATGTTTTAACAGCCGCTTCCATATCGACTTCCATCAGAAAGTGGACACCGCCTCTGAGGTCAAGCCCGAGAAACATGGGTTTAGCATTTAAGGTACTTAACCAGTCCGGAGAGGCAGGTGCAAGATTCAGTGCAACTACATGAGAGTTTCCCAGTGATTCCTGTAAAACACTCTGTGCGAGTAACTGTGTCTCTTCATCGGCAAATTTTATAGTAAGTTTGTTTTCTCTCAATTCCATTGATGAAACTCCAATCTTTGCATCGTCCAATGCGATGTTGACTTGTAATTCTGTCAGTTCACCAATTTCTACCGAGGCATTTGCTGCCGAGATTTGTACAGCTGGTGCACTGCCATACAAATTCGGTAAGGCGTAGAGAATACCCACTGCCGTGACCACGAGTATGGCAATGTATTTCCACGAAGAAAAACGGTTCATAAATCTATATGGTTCTGTATTTATCTAGGTTTGAGTTATCAAGTTTAGCCTGATCGTTCCGGCTTAAACCTAAAGTGTTTTTATTGTGCCTTTTGGCAAGGTTATCGAGACGGCATGCTTTTGTATTTTAACCTGAACCTCTTTGGCGATTTCAAGCACGATAAAATTATCGCCGATTTCCCTGATTTTGCCCAGCAAACCACCCGTCGTAACAATTTCATCACCTTTGACAAGTGCGCCTACCATAGTTTTGTGCTCTTTTGACTGCTTAATTTGCGGTCTGATGAGAAAAAAGTAGAACACAGCGAAAAGAATTAGCAAAGGCAGTAAACTTATAATGCTGCCTTGCTGGGGTGTTTCCGCCGCCCACGCATTACTGATGAACAAATCTGGCATTTCCTAATTTTTCCAGTGAGTTACTTGATTACCCGAAAATTGAAGCGGGCTATTATGCCACAGTGTTAGCGGATTTGGCGCGTTTTGCGTAAAAATCGGAGACGAATTTATCTAAACATTGTTCACTGATTGCTGCGCGTAAACCTCGCATCAGCGAATGGTAGTAATGCAGGTTATGAATCGTGTTCAGGCGTGCGCCCAAAATCTCATTGGTTTTGTCGAGATGATGCAGGTAAGCCAGAGTATAGTTTTGACAGGTGTAACAACCGCAGCTTTTATCCACAGGGTCACTACTATCCTTATTCACTGCATTACGCAATCGGACTGAACCTGTGGTGGTAAATAAATGTCCGTTTCTGGCATTGCGTGTTGGCATAACACAGTCAAACATATCAACACCGAGATAAACCGCTTCGATAATATCTTCCGGCGTTCCCACACCCATAAGATAACGTGGTTTATCTGCTGGTAATTGAGGGGTGACGCTGGCGAGTATTTCCAACATCTTTTCTTGTCGTTCGCCAACAGAGAGTCCTCCAATCGCATAGCCGTCGAAACCGATATTCATTAGACCTTGTACCGAAACCCGACGTAATTCCGGGAACATACCACCCTGAACAATACCGAATAGTGAAGATTTATTCTTCCCATGTGCTGTCATTGAACGCTCAGCCCAGCGTAGTGACAATTCCATTGAAGCCTGTGTATCCTTTTCACTGGCAGGATATGGTGTGCATTCATCAAAAATCATAACGATATCCGAGCCCAAATCATGTTGCACCTGAATCGCTTCTTCAGGCCCAAGAAAAACAGCATCGCCGTTCACTGGTGATTGGAAATGGACACCCTGTTCGGTGATCTTGCGTCGTTTTGCGAGACTAAATACCTGAAAGCCGCCGGAGTCCGTCAAAATGGGATAGGGCCAATTCATAAACTCATGCAGTCCACCCTGTTGTTTAATGATCTCCATGCCTGGTCTCAACATCAGGTGAAAGGTATTGCCCAGGATAATCTCACTCCCGAGCGCGTGTAATTCCTCTGGCGTCATCGCCTTGACAGTGCCGTAGGTGCCTACAGGCATAAATACCGGTGTCTCTATATCACCACGCGAAAAACTTATTTTCCCACGTCGCGCCAAGCCGTCATTTCCTAGCAATTCATATTTCATAAATAATTTTTTGTGTGATTTCCGCAGCTCTCGGTATCCTCTTGAGCGTGCTACCGGTAATGCGTTCGAAGGGGTACTCCTGGCGTGCAGGAGCAGTTATCCGAGTACTATTCCCTCTCTTTCAGCAAAAACATAGCGTCACCATAACTAAAAAAACGATATTGTTTATCTATCGCATGCTGATAGGCATTCATTATATTGTCTCGTCCGGCAAATGCAGAAACCAGCATTAATAACGTGGATTCCGGCAAATGGAAGTTGGTAATCAGCGCATCAACCACTTTAAATTCATAACCGGGATAAATAAAAATATTCGTCTCGCCCTCATAAGGTTTTAGATCAGCGGCAGTTTCCAGACATCTAACAGCAGTTGTGCCAACGGCGATAACACGTCCTCCCCTTGCATTACATTTTTTCACTTTTTCACACACATCTGCTGATATTTGCAGGTATTCATGGTGCATTCGGTGATCTTCGATATTATCGACCCGTACAGGTTGAAATGTCCCCGCGCCAACGTGCAAAGTGACAAAAGCAAGATCAATACCCTGTTTGCTTATTTCCAGTATTATTTCATCAGTAAAATGTAAACCTGCGGTCGGTGCTGCAACAGCGCCTGGTATGTTTGCATATACGGTTTGATAACGATCCTGATCCTGAATGTGATCTTCACGTTGAATATACGGCGGTAACGGCATATGTCCTGCCTGCTGCATTAGCTCCAGAGCGTTGATGTCAGCAAGCACATCAAGCACAAACATATCGCCTTGCCGTTCCACACACTCAAGATTGATACCTCCCTGTAGTTCAATCACGTTACCTGACTTGAGCGTTTTGCTTGAGCGAACTTGTGCCAGTATTCGCTGATCATCCAGAATTCTTTCCAGCAGAATTTCAACTTTTCCACCTGTTGCTTTGTTCCCAAACAATCGCGCAGGAATCACCCGGGTATCATTAAAAACCAATAAGTCACCTGCTTTTAGTAAATTAGGCAAGCCCGAAAATTCAAGATCTGTTAAATTTCCGGAAGGACATTCCATCACTAATAATCGACTATTACCTCTTGGTTCCGGCGGAAATTGAGCAATTAATTCCTCAGGTAATGTGTAGGAAAATTCGTCTCGGCGCATGAGACGCGATGGTAGCAGAATTTATAAACACGACGACTAATGGATCGACAAAGAGGTTTTAACCGGATTGAAGTTTACATATACTTGCGCACCTGTTAATCAGCCGGGGTGGCGGAATTGGTAGACGCGCCGGATTCAAAATCCGGTTTCTTCGGAAGTGCGAGTTCGATTCTCGCCCTCGGCACCATAATTTTTTTTGATTGTTATTTTTATAGTCTCAACTTGCTCCTGTGATATTTTGACTTCAATTATTTTGGGGGGATGAAAGACTCACTAACCTAAAATGCCCCCGGCAATGAATAAAACCAGGATGCCATAGACAATCCGGGGTATCCATTCGCCAATCTGATCCCAGGTCCTGTCCATATTTACTTGACAACCCAGTACATGATGTTTCAGCATCTCCGCTAGTTTCCCTGCCGCTTCTCCTGTTGAAACAAGGGCAAACCCTTCCCGAGTATCAAGTAAATTTGCTTGCATTAACGCTTCTGCCAACGGCTCACCGGCATCAACTCGTTGTTGTGCCTGTATGATCAGTCGTCTTGAAAAATCATTATTTGCATTCTGCTGACAAATTTTCAATGCCTGTTGTGCAGGGATCCCCGCTTCCATTAATACGACTAAATTTTCCAATATCATCATGCGGGTGCTGGTCAATATCCATTGACGAGATACAGGTATAATGTTCAAGGGACGAATGATATATCCCGGCAAACCCTGATTTTCGCAACGTCGAAATTCTTGCCGAAAAATTCGATAAAGCACTAAAACCGCAATGATGATTCCAAGCGTTTGGAAAATATATTGACCGACAGTGATTTTATTAAACATTAAAGCGGGGACGGGCATGATAAACAGTCCGAACACGGCCAAAAAACACGGCATCGTCATTTTCACTTTTATTTTTGAACGTCTTATGTGCGTGGTTTCATAACGCCTGGACAATATACTGTGCATACCAGCCAGTGAACCTGTCTGTTCACCGACACTTAATAAAGTGTTGTCAAAATTCGTTATCAATCCCTGATTATTTAACGCTACTGTATATAGTTGACCTTTACGAATTGCATTACTCGCTTGAAACAGACGTTCTTCAAGTTGTTTATCACCAGGGTCACTTACCGATGCGACAGTTTTATCCGCTGGCATGCCAGCATCTAAACCGCGAGACAGGCTATTGTGTAACACAGCACGCGTATCATTGGTCATGTAAAGTGGTACAGTGAAATTTCTCTTCATTTCCAATCAGGATTTATCAAAATAAAGATGCATTGCATCAACGGTCTCTCCAGAAGGAATAGTATCGACGGCTTGTGTCTGAGTTCACATTGTGCTCAACAGAGAGTAGAGATATAAAAATAAATATGCTTGTTGTCGTTCTTTTTGCGCCTGGTTTTTTACCGTTAAGTAGGAGAAGGGTGCCAACCTGCGTCTGCCCGGAGTTGTCCGCTGATTGTAGAATTGGAGATCATAAAACAAATTGCATCCGCGATTTCTGTCGGACGGATCAGTCGACCCAGTTGAGTATCTTTAAGAACGTTTTGTTCAATATATTCTTCACCCAGTGCTCGTACCATCGGTGTGTCGGTAAAGCCAGGGTGGATGACGCCACAACGCACTCCGTGAAAAATAGCTTCCTGGCTTAATGTAGCGGCTGCGCCTTCGATGCCCGCCTTTGTGCTGGAATAAGATATCTGGCCCTTATTTCCCCGAGATGCGATGGAACCGATAAAAATAGCTGTTGCCTGTATCTGTTCATCAGCACGCCATTTTTTCAGTCCTCGTCGCGCACGTTGTTCAGCAATGCGGGCAACCATTTCCATTGCCCAGTAGACAGGTGCCATGAGATTGACCTCTATCACTAAACGAAAATTTTCCGGTGGGTATATGCTTGCTTTTTTTGTTTCCTTATTCACTTTCACAGCCAAAGCATCACGAGTGATCCCGGCACATGGAACACAAATATTAACGACATTGTCATCTTCGCAAAGCGCGTCAAAAACGTTTACACGGAATTCAGATTCCGTGGTATCGCCCTGAAAAGGAATGGCACACTCTCTGCCGATCTCTGAATTAATTTGCTCAGCAATAGTTTTTACATCATCGACCATATCAACCATGCCGATTTTCTCTACACCCTTGGCAGCCAATTGGATGCTGACCGCATGTCCAATTCCGCTGGCAGCACCGGTTACGACAGCAATCGTGTTTTTAATTTCCATGAATTTTTACCTCTGATAAAAATATATTTGTGACGGAGTTGCTCATTTTAGCGTATATTTTTGTGCGTTGCAGCAATAATAAAAACAGTCGTTGAATAGATATTCCCGAGAGTGAACAAAGTACGGATATTGGCAATTGTTGAAAACGATTTTGTGTCGTTATTTCCAGGCAGTTGCCATTGTGTTTTGGATTTCCACCCGCAACAATCGGGGGATCGTCATTGCAGTAGATATGTGACTTGTGTTTTCCGTAAAGTATTAGTGGGAAATGATCAAACTGATTACAAGATAAAAGTATCAGGCGGCAAGTATCTTGCCTCCCAGTTGGGTTAGCATTGTTGTCAGTTTTTCCTTGAGCTTTCCCAAACGGTCGGCATTCGTACTTCGCATGACGAGATTTACACCCACTTTTCCTTTGCGGAAATACGGGTAACTACCGATACTGATGTCTGAGTATTCGTTCTGTAATTTTTCAAGTTCAGCAGCGAATACACCTTCGCCAATATTAGTTGCAACATTGACGGTAATAATCGGCTCACCGCCGACAAGTCTGTTTGTTATGCCGTCAAACATAAGTTGCATAATTGATGGCACACCGGCCATGACAAAAACATTCTCCAATTGGAATCCCGGGGCATAACTTAACGGGTTATCAATCAGTTTTGCACCTGCCGGAATATAGGCCATTTTCATGCGTGCCCTATTAACGCCGCCAGGGTCAAAATATTTTTCCAGCAAGCGAACTGTTTGCGAATTTTTCTCCAGACTGACATTAAACGTTTTCGCGATAGCAGCAGAAGTAATATCGTCATGTGTCGGGCCGATACCACCTGTTGTAAAAACATAGGTATAGGTCTCACGGAAATGATTGACGGTCTCGACAATGGTTTGTTCGACATCAGGAATAATTCTGGCTTCCATGATACTGATGCCCAACGCATCAAGCTGTTTTCCCATATAGGCGAGGTTTGTATCCCGGGTTTTGCCCGAGAGGATTTCATTACCGATGATGATGACACCGGCGTTAATCTCTGAATATTGATACATGTCCTGCAGGTTTCTGTCTTGCAAGTTCCATCAAAAACCATGTAAACAGGCGCGGTAATTCAGACATGAACGAACATTTTGGAATTTTAATGAAAGTTTTTTTGTGATGTGACAAATCACTACACCAATATTGACCGACCGCTTATGTTATGCAGCTTGAACAGGAACTCGATCCTTGGTGTGCGTGACATGATTGTCATGATCCAAATAAACCAGCGTTGGCTTGTAACTCGCAATCTCTTTTTCTTCAATTTTTGCATAACTGCAAATGATTACTTTATCACCCGGATCCGCTTTGTGGGCCGCAGCACCGTTCATTGAAATAATGCGTGAATTACTTTCGGCGCGAATGGCGTAAGTAGTGAAACGTTCGCCATTGGTAATATTGTAAATCTGGATTTGTTCGTACTCGTGAATTCCGACTTTTTCCAGCAAGGCACCATCAATGGCGCATGAACCTTCGTATTCCAATTCAGAATGAGTGACACTTGCCTGATGAAGTTTTGCTTTGAGAACGGTAAGTTGCATGCCAGATACGGACCTAATCAATAACAGGGCGAATTATGGCGGAAATATACATCATCTTCAATGCTTGATCCGAATATTATCTATCAAGCGAGCTTTACCAAGCCACGTTGCTATAAGTACGACCAGGTCTTTGTTTGCGGGTTCTCCCAAATTCTCTGCATCTCTGATACTTAAATATTCTGTTTTGAAACCTTTATCTGCAAGATGGTCAATCGCATTGGTTTCAAGCCGATGTAAATCATCATCACCATTTTTAATTGCATCCGAGATTTTTGTTAACGTTTGATAAATCTCTGTTGCAATTTTTTGCTCATTTTGAGTTAGATAACGATTGCGTGAGCTTAATGCCAGGCCGCTTTTCTCCCTGACTGTCTCCATGCCCATGATCTCAACAGGAATACATAAATCAGTCACCAGTTTTTTGATCACCAGTAATTGTTGGTAATCCTTATTACCGAAGACGGCAATATCCGGCTGTATCATATTTAACAGTTTACTAATGATCGTGGCTACGCCCCTGAAATGTCCCGGTCGAAATGCGCCACAAAAAACACTATCTAATTCAGGCACGATAACTTTGGTCTCAAGATTGAAGTCGGCCGGATAAATTTCGTCAGTCTCCGGGATAAATATCAAATCAGGTCTTATCGTTTTTAGTTTTTCCATGTCTTCCTCAAGCGTTCGCGGATAGGCATCAAAGTCTTCACCTTCCACAAATTGGGTTGGATTCACGAAAATAGAAACAACAACTTTGTCGGCCAACTCCTTGCTCTGTTTTATCAATTGCAGATGCCCTGCATGAAAATTGCCCATGGTCGGCACCAATGCCACCGATAGATCTTGTTGACGCCAATTTTGCACGGTATTCCTGAGTGCTGCTTTTTTGGTAACCTGATCCATTAAAACAATTTATTAATATGGTCATTAACTGAACTGATGTTCCGTCGTCGGGAAGTTGCGTGCCTTTACAGCGGTCACATATGATCTAACAGCGTCTTGAATTGAAGATTTATGTTCGAGGAAATTTTTAGAAAATTTTGGATAGCGCCCCGATATTCCCAACATATCGTAAATCACCAGGACCTGACCGTCACACTCTGCACCTGCACCAATACCAATCACAGGAATACTGAGTTCGGCGGTAATCATGGCCGCCAATGACGACGGGATGCACTCAAGCACCAGAATTATGGCACCGGCTTCCTGTACCGCAAGTGCATCTTGCTTTATTTGTTTTGCCGAGACAGGATCTCTGCCCTGAACTTTATAATCTCCTGGCGTTTCAACTGATTGTGGAGTTAAACCGAGATGGCCACAGACGGGTATATCATGTGCGACGAGATACCTTATTGTGGCGCAAATATTTCCATCACCCCGTTCCAGTTTAACCACATCTGCACCACCTTCAGCAACCAGGACTTTAGCATTGATCAAAGCTTGTTCCGGATTCGTATAACTTCCATGAGGCATATCCCCAACAATCATGGCATGCCTTGAGCCAGCAACAACCTGCCTGATATGGTAGATCATATCTTCCATCGTTACATTCAGAGTGTTGTCCTGACCATGTATCACCATACCGAGAGAGTCACCGACCAGAATAATTTCAATGCCCGCTTCGTCTAACAGGGTGGCGAAACTCGCATCATAAGCTGTCAAGGCGGCAATTTTTTCTCCAGATGCCCTCATCCTGTCCAGATGCGTTATGGTTATTTTTGTCACGCAATCCCCTTCGGATTAAAATATTGCTTACCTGCTGTTAAATGACATATTTGATCCAGCAACATCACGTAATTATCCGCATTATTAACCAAATCAAAATCAGCAGTATTGACGATGAGCAACGGTGAGTTATTGTAATGGTGGAAAAAATCAATGTAGGCGCTAACGATCCTGGACAGGTAATCCTCGCTGAGTTTTCTCTCGTAATAAATACCTCGTTCTGAAATTCTGTCCAGTAATACCTGAATCGGGGCCTGTAAATAAACGACTAAATCGGGAGTGGGTGCTTCCAGTGTAATTCTATTATAAACCTGCTGATATAAATTAAACTCATCTTTACCCAGAGTAACTTCGGCAAAGAGTCGATCCTTGTCGATCAGAAAGTCCGCGATCTGAATCGGCTTGAAAAAATCATTCTGACGAAATATTTCCAGTTGTCTGGCACGTTGGAATAAAAAATAAAGTTGTGTTGGCAATGCGGCAGTTTCCGGATCTTCATAAAAACGCTCAAGAAAAGGATTTTCCACAGGTAGCTCAAGCATGAGGTCTGTTTTGAACGTTGTTGCCAGGCGTTTTGCCAATGATGTCTTGCCAACACCAATCGGACCTTCGATAACAATATAATTGGGTTGATGTTGTTTGTTCATTATCAGCTCAATTTTACCAGATCTTTGATATTGACTTCCTGCAATAAACTACTGACTGAATCCACGCACGGGATCACGCATTCCGGAGCAATTTCATTTAGCGGCAACAATACAAATCCACGATATTGCATTTCGACGTGAGGAACCTGTAAGCGATCATTTTTAATAATTTCATCACCAAACAAAAGAATATCCAGATCCAGTGTTCTAGCTCCCCATCTTATCTCGCGTTTACGACCATGTTCATTTTCGATACCTTGCAAATAATCCAGCAAAACAAGTGCGGATAATTCTGTCGCAAGCTCGACGACCGCATTGATATAGTCCGCCTGATCCTGAGGACCTAAAGGTTTACTCCTGTAAAAAGATGATATCTTTGCAACAGTGGTTACAGGCACTATTTCCAAAGAAATGATTGCCTTTTTTAGTTGGGATTGAGGATCATTAAGATTACTGCCCAGACCTATATATACTTTACGTACGCTCATGAATCTCTAAAGATTTAGTTGATTCCACAGGTCTTTCCATTGCAGGAATATCTGATTAAGTTCGAGCGAAGTGGTTAAAGTGGTTTATGTTTAAAATATTCATAATAATGGATGCCCATGAAAATTTACTGTTTGGACCAAGTGTCAGCTGCAGGTAATAAACAGTTGTTGCGCAGGCTGACAACAACAGGGTGTGGATATTTCAGGTATAAGTGTCGAGTTCATGACTTAATCAGGAGTTCCCTAAACTATATTTTGCTTGTGTTTTGGCCTGCGTTTAAAACGTTTTTGCTGATGTTCCTCTTTGGCTGCCAAAATAACATCTGTGTGTTCTTCCTGAAAAGCCGTCCACCAATTTGCAAGTTCCTGGATATTTTCCCCGGCTTGTGCACGTAAGAGTAAAAAATCGTACGCTGCACGAAAATGTCGATGCGCCAGCAACTTTAACGGGCGCTTGCCACGAATATTTTTTAAACGTATCTGCAATGACCACATATTTCGCGCCATATGGTTGAAGCGCCTCGGCATTGATGTACTCGTGATCTGATGTGAGATGACTGTATCACTCGCTAAATGAATCGCATCTATCTCCGACAAACCATTGCTCTCATGAGTATTAGCTAAATTTCTGACTGGCACCCACAATAATGCTGCCAGCAGGAATGCAGGCGTTACCGGTTTATCCTCTGCCAATCGTTTATCGGTATTGATAAAGGCAGTGGACAGTAGTTTACAAATAAACTCATTGCCATCAATAATCAACTTTTCCGTTTGTGGAAATAATATTGCGAAGAGACCATAATCGCGCAATTGATGGAAGGTTATTTCAGATCGTCCGCTCATGAAGAGTTTTAAAAATTCTTCAAATAATCTCCCTTCAGGAATTTCCTTAAGAAGTGGAGCCAGAACATGGATCGGTTCTGCTGATAAGGGATGAATGGAAAAACCAAGTTTAACAGAGAACCTTACAGCTCTTAACATTCTAACCGGATCTTCCTTATAGCGTTCGCTGGCATCACCGATCATTCTTAGCTGTTTATTCTGAATATCCCCAATACCATCTACATAATCAACAATCGAGTAATCTTCTATGTTGTAGTAAAGTGCGTTGGCTGTAAAATCACGTCGCCAGACATCATCATCAAGTTTGCCATACACATTATCACGAATGATTCGGCCATCCTTTTTATGACCCTCACCGTTTACTGCATCATTATGTGATGCGCGAAATGTGGATACCTCGATAATATCTCTGCCGAAATGTACATGCGCAAGTCTAAAACGACGACCGATTAATCGACAGTTCTTGAATAATTCTCTTATTTGCCCAGGATGAGCATCAGTCGCGACATCAAAGTCTTTTGGCTTGAGACCCAACAATATATCCCTGACTCCACCTCCCACCAGATAAGCTTGATAACCTGCATTTTTCAGGTGGTACAAAACTTTCAGGGCATTCTCGCTCATCTCTGATCGGGAGACACCGTGATCCGAACGTGGAATGATCTGCGGTTTACGAGAGAGCCGTGTCACTACGGATTTCGGATTAGATAAAGCCATGGATATAGACAGCTTTGTGGATTGTTTCCGGAAACAACACAATAATTTTTAGCTGGTTAGTTTCGATAAATTAATACTGGTTTTTGACTGATGGGTCGTATACTAACATTGATACCTGATATTATTGCAACCCTGTGGTTGTAATGATTGTTCGGCTCTTTTGCTCCCTTCGTCTAGTGGTCCAGGACGCTGGCCTCTCACGCCGGAAACACGAGTTCGAGTCTCGTAGGGAGCACCAATTGACTGGATTATAACCGGGGAAAATCAACCATTGTGCTTCTCAATAATCTTCAGGATGTCCGGCAAATCATGAATCGCATCAGCCACCTGTGGCATTGACCATTGGCTTCGGGATGGTTGTTCTTTCTTCAATGTTGTCGCTGATAATCATATAATATCCTTTGCCAAATCATACTGGTAACCGGACTCGATCCCTATATAAATTCCAATGATTTCCCAACTCGTTAAAAATGTCCGCAAGAATTGACCTGCATATAGACCAATGCAGTATGTTTAAACGGTTGGCAGCGGCTTTTTATGATAGCTTGTGTCTGTTTTCTCTCTTTTTCCTGGCCACTCTGATTCTGATGTTTTTCACAAACGGCGAATCGGTCCCTGGCAACAATATCGCATATAATATTTATTTAGCATTAATCACTTACTTATATTTCGCCTGGCACTGGGTAAATGGCGGTCAGACCCTGGGCATGCGTGCCTGGCGCATTAAATTGAAGACACAGGACTTAAACCCGGTAAGCTGGCGTAGTGCCACGCAACGCCTCGTCCTGTCACTACTGTCATCAATCTTTTTGGGTCTGGGTTTTGCGTGGACGTTCTTTGATGATGAAAAATTCACCTTCCATGACCGTTTCTCCAATACGGTTTTAGTTAATGATTTATAGAATCCGTATAAACAATATGACTCACCTCTGTCAGTTTGTTTTAAGAAGCAACCATGTAATCGCAGCCAACATAAATAACGTTGGAAACGTTACACTTAATGCTGGATGGATGTTATAAATAGCGCCTATATGAGCTGCAATCTGATTAAAGATGTGAAACACAACTCCAATCAAACAACCTATGGCAACACGTCGGCCAATCGCGGTCATTCTTGAATGACTTTTCACCATGGGTATGGCAATCAGTACCATTACAACAATTACAAAAGGATTAATTATTTTTTTCCAAAGCGCTTGCTCATAAAGCAGGCTATTTTGATTATTGGTTTTTAAATAACTGATATAGTCCAAAAGACCGATAAACGACATAAATTGCGGCTTGACGATGAGAAAATTCATTATATCCGGATTCAATAATGCTTCCCAGACCGCGTGATTCATTTGTCTGATGTTAACACCCATGTCGGTGATTTCCGTTTGTCTGATATCTGTAAGCACCCATTGGTCATCTTTATATTCGGCGCTTTTGGCAAATGTACTTGTTCGTAACCTGTTAGCATCGTCGAATTCATAAATATAAATATCTTCTGCTCGATCACCTGGCAATATCTTGCGGATATTAATGAAACTTTGACCATCTCTGGACCAGAATCCATAATTCGTTTTTAAGGTAATTTGTTTTGATAATGCCACTGTGCGCATATGCTTGGCGGTTTTTTCGCTATAGGGAGCAATAATCTCTCCTACAAACAGGTATATACAAATAAGCACCATAGTGCCCTGGCACAGAGACCAGGCAAATCCTGCTTGTGATATGCCTGAGGTTCGTAAAATAGCGAGTTCCCCGTTTTTGACGAATATTCCCAGCGTCGCCATACTGCCTATTATGCTGGCAATGGGGAATAGCTCAAAGGACAGCCCTGGAATGGTTAGAAAAATATAAATCAATGCCTGCCAGACCTTGTAATTACCTTTCCCGACCAGGTCTAGCTGATCAAGAAATGAAAAAAAGGCAAACAAGGACGCCAAAGAAAATAGTGCCAACACAGTTACCTTGATTAAGGTCAGTGCAATATATCTATCAAGTATTTTCATTAGTCAGCCTTTAAAACTTGAAAATTATTCTTACCTTTCAATCGACGTTTTATTTGCGGTAGATAATAGAGAACCAGTATGCCGATGATTAACAGGATATGTACCCACCACAAACCTACAAACGGCGGAATTACATCTCGTTCCAACAGTGACCTGGAGATACCAAGGAGATTGTTATAGATAAGATAAACCAGTATTGAAATAAATATCAGCACATAACGTTTTTTACCAATGGGCAGTTGGCTAAGTAATACGGCAAATATTGATAACAATAAAACTGATATGACCGATGAAAGCCGCCACTGTAACTCCGCCTCATGTTGAAAAAAATCCGAAGCCAACAAAACGGATGTAGGAATTGACTCTAACTTTCCTCCGACATTTGACACTGACTTATTTGCATCTAGCAATATCGCGTAGGTTTTATACTTGGTGATTTTATAATCAGTTTCGCCAGGTATCCCAATATAAAGATATCCATTCTCGAATTTTATATAGTGATTTCCTGAATCTTCATCAAATTCAAAAACAGCTCTGTCCGACTTTAACACTCCCGGTTTTCCATGCCGCCTTACCTGCAGAAATACATTCTCCATCGCAGTCTTGTCTTCAGAGAGTGATTCGACATAGACAATCCGCTCTTCCTTGCTGAACTCCCTGAATTGTCCCGCTGCGATGCCGGTAATATCCACATTTTGTTTGGCCTGCATTTTTAGATATTCAAGATTCACCTCAATCCAGGGCGCAAGAAAAAATGTGATGCCGGCAATCAAGACGCAGATGGGTGCCATGAGAAGAGAAATAATTTTTAATTGCTCCAATTTACTCGTCCCTGTGGAAAATATGATGACCATTTCGTTATCGGCAATCAGGCGAGAATAGGCAAGAATGACGGCAAGGAATATTGCGGCTGGAAGTAATGAGGGTAATACAGAGACCAATTTCAGGCCGAGCATATGAAATACCAGGGCACTGGGGATTTTACCCGCAACAGCATCAGCCAGATAGACGACAAACTTGTTGCTGGAATAAATAAGGATTAATAGCCCGGTCACCCACAAAAATTGCTGTAGTATCTCCAGCTGGATGTATCTTCTGAGTATCAATTAGCCTGTCCCGTAAGCCTGATATTGATGAAGTCCAAGTGTTTTTGCATCCACTGGCATATAATGGATAAACTGGCAGCCAGCAATACCGGCCGGAGCCGGTTAATCTTAACACAATGAAACATCAACCATTATAATCAACTAAAACTGGTGTAATAAAAAATTATGAATTTTACGATCACAAGCGGTCATCCGGAGAAACAACGTTCCGGCTGTGTTGTCATCGGCGTCTTTGAATCTTGTCGCCTTTCCAAATCAGCCCAGGCCGTCGATACAGCAAGTAAAAAATATCTTGCAAAGATCCTCAAGCGTGGCGATATGGAAGGTAAAATCGGCCAATCACTTTTGCTACATCATGTTCCGGGAACCGTGGCAGAGAGGATATTACTGGTTGGCTGCGGTAAGGAAAAAGATCTGAATGGCAGGCGCTATCGTCAAGCTATTGCCGGTAGTATTAACAAACTAAAGTTAACCGGTGCGGCCGATGCGGTCATCTGTTTGATCGAATTGAATGTAAAAATCGATGATAAAGAAAATAGGGATGCATACTGGAAAATAAGACAGTTGGTTGAAATAAGTCAAGGCACTTTATACGAATTCAATCGATTAAAAACCAAAAAAAAGCGACCCGGACCCAAGCTACGCAAGCTGGTACTGTCAGTTTCTGAACGTGATGATGTGTTGATGGGCCGTCGCGCAATTAAAGATGGCAATGCCATTGGTAAAGGCGTGTCATTAACACGCGATTTAGCGAATCTACCGGCGAACATTTGTACACCTGCCTATCTGGCAGATCAGGCCAGGCAACTGGGCAAGACACACAAGTCAATCAAGGTGGCGGTACTCGATGAAGCTGCCATGGAAAAACTCGGCATGGGTTCATTATTATCCGTCTCTCAAGGTAGCAGGCAGCCTGCAAAACTTATCAGTATGGTATATGGCGGCGGTAAAAAGGGTGAAAAATCTTTCGTACTGGTTGGCAAGGGCGTCACTTTTGATACCGGAGGTATTTCGATCAAACCTTCGTCAGCAATGGATGAAATGAAGTACGACATGTGTGGTGCAGCCAGCGTCTTTGGAGCAGTCACAGCGGTCGCTGAAATAGGCTTGCCCATCAATGTTGTCGGTGTTGTGCCTGCGGTGGAAAATATGCCTGATGGTGCAGCGACAAGACCTGGTGATATCTACACCAGTATGTCCGGCCAGACTATTGAAGTATTAAATACCGATGCCGAAGGGCGTTTAATCCTGTGTGATGCGCTGACTTACAGCGAAAAATTTAATCCGGCTATCGTGATTGATATTGCCACGCTCACGGGTGCGTGCGTGATTGCATTGGGAAGTCACGCCTCCGGCTTGATGAGTAATCACGAGCCGCTGGCTAAAGATATTCTGGATGCGGGCGAGAATGCTGAAGACCGTGCCTGGCAGTTACCTCTATGGGAAGAATACCAAAGCCAGATTAATAGTCCTTTTGCGGATATTGCCAATGTCGGTGGACGAGAAGCCGGTACCATCACCGCGGGCTGCTTCCTGTCGCGATTCACTAAAAAATACAAGTGGGCACATATTGATATCGCCGGTACGGCCTGGCTGAGTGGAAGTAAAAAAGGGGCGACAGGCAGGCCGGTGCCGATGCTGGTTCAGTACCTGATGGATCGTTGCAACTAAATCGGAATGGCTCAGATAGATTTCTATGTACTTCCCGAAAACAGTAAACGGGAATATTTTGTTTGCGCCTTGATCCAGAAAGCATGGAAACAAGGAAACAGCATTTTTATCAAGACAAGTTCAGAATCTGCAGCGACGGCATTGGATCATTTGCTCTGGACATTTAAAGATATCAGTTTTTTGCCTCATTCCCTCGTGACTGGGGATAGTGCAGATACAGCCACTGTTATTATCGGTTATGCCAGTCAGATCGATGACCACGTTCCTGATCACGCCACAGTCATGGTCAACCTTGCCGACCGAATTCCGGAGAAGTTAAACAAGGTTGAAAGAGTCCTTGAGATTGTCTCGGGAAACGAAGAGGAGAGGCGGCAATCGCGCCGGCGGTATGTAGATTATCGAAATCAAGGTCACGTCCTGAATAAACATACGATAGAATCCGGTTATGGATAACAAGAAGCAACAAGATAAACCATTAGAGAATCCTCACATAAAGCGTGTTGACCCAACAGGATCTGCGCCTTCCAGGGCAAACTCTCCGGAGACTTTTGCCGAGTCTTCCGGTGAATCTATTGTTAGTTCCATTGATGAACCCGAAATACCTGTGCTTAATGATATTGTTGAAACCGCCGAGGCGGAAAAATACTCTTTTGCCGAGACAATAAAAGAATCTACCAGTACTGCCTCCGACAAAAATAAAGATTTTCCAGTAGTCAGCATCGGCAAGTTAGTTGAATCAATTGATAAAAAATTGTCGAGTGATCTTGATGATTTTGTACACAAACTCAGGAACACTATTAAAGACAGCATCATGGTTGAACTAAAAGAACAGTTGCAGAAAGAAGCGACACCAACACAGTCACCTGGCAGTGCCACGGATAATCCAGACAAACATTTTTAGGTAAATCAATCAGGCGGTTACTGCGTTATCAAACCGGTTGAAAATACAGCGCGATGTCTTTATTTCTTTGCTGGACACGGCATAATGCCCGTCCTTCAAAGCGTACATATGAAATAGACGGCCGGATATACAAGTATGGATAAAATTTACAATCCGCAATCCATAGAAACCCGTTGCTATGAGACCTGGGAGAAAGCCGGATATTTCAGGCCGCAAGGCGAGGGTTCGTCCTATTGCATTATGTTACCACCGCCGAATGTAACCGGCAGTCTACACATGGGTCACGCTTTCCAGCACACCTTGATGGATATTCTCATCCGTTATCACCGCATGAATGGTGACAAAACACTCTGGCAATGTGGCACTGATCATGCCGGTATTGCCACGCAGATGGTCGTCGAAAGACAACTCGAACAACAACGACGCACCACCCGACGCAAGCTGGGCCGCGAAAAATTTACTGAAGCTGTCCGGGACTGGAAAGCCAAATCCGGTAACACTATCACCCGTCAACTGAGACGCCTCGGTACGTCCATGGATTGGTCGCGTGAACGATTTACGCTGGATGATGGCCTGTCTGAAGCCGTGACAGAAGTCTTCATAAAACTGTATAAAGAAGATTTGATTTATCGTGGCGAACGCCTGGTTAATTGGGACCCGGTTTTACGGACCGCCATCTCTGATCTGGAAGTCGTCTCTGAAGAAGAAGACGGATACATGTGGCATATCAAATATCCGCTTGCGGACGGCAGTGGACAGCTTATTGTTGCAACAACCCGTCCGGAAACCATGTTGGGCGATGCTGCTGTCGCTGTACATCCCGAGGATGCGCGTTACGAAGATTGCATTGGTAAAGAAATTGAATTACCACTCACGGGCAGAAAGATTCCTGTCATTGCCGATGACTATGTTGATCCCGAATTTGGTACGGGTTGCGTGAAGATCACGCCGGCGCATGATTTTAATGATTATGAAGTGTGGACAAGACATGCAGATAGTGGAGTATTTAAAGGGAAGGGGATGTCGTCGGGAGGTCTGATTAATATTTTGAATCCCGATGCCAAAATTAAATCATCGGTGATGGATGATTTTAATTTTAGATACAGAGCGAGAGATTCAAAGTCTCCGCGCGCTCAATTAGCTGATTCTGGGCTGGCTGGACCCCCGACAGTTGATTTAATACCGAAAAAATATCACGGTTTAGATCGCTACGATGCTCGTAAACAGATCGTTAAGGATTTGCAAGACTCAGGTTTGCTGGAAAAGATTGAACCACATAAACTCATGGTGCCAAGAAGCGATCGTTCCCACGCCGTGGTTGAACCGTATTTAACCAATCAATGGTATGTGAAAATTAAGCCGCTTGCCGATCCCGCGATTAAAGCGGTTGCAGATGGTGACATTAAATTCGTTCCGGAACACTGGAACAAAACCTATTTTGCATGGATGCACAATATTCAGGATTGGTGTATCAGTCGTCAACTGTGGTGGGGACATCGCATTCCGGCGTGGTATGACGCTGAGGGCAAGGTTTATGTCGGTCGATCAGAAAAAGAAGTGCGTGACGATAACGATATACTTGCTGAAGACAATCTGGTCCAGGATGAAGATGTGCTGGACACCTGGTTTTCATCTGCACTGTGGCCATTCTCAACCCTGGGCTGGCCAGACGAGGAGACTCAAGAGTTCAAGGATTTTTATCCCACGAATGTACTCGTCACCGGTTTTGATATTATCTTCTTCTGGGTTGCACGCATGATCATGATGGGGTTGAAATTCACCGGCAAAGTTCCCTTTAAAGAAATTTATATCCACGGTCTGGTACGCGATGCCGAAGGACAGAAAATGTCCAAGTCAAAAGGCAATGTGCTTGATCCAATTGACTTGATTGATGGTATCGATCTGGAAACTCTGGTCACCAAGCGCACCACCGGATTAATGCAACCCAAAGATGCAACAAGGATTGAGCAAGCCACACGCAAACATTACCCCGAAGGCATTGCGGCTTATGGCACCGATGCTTTACGGATGACGTTTGCCTCACTTGCCACACAAGGGCGGGATATCAGTTTTGATGTGGGTCGTATAGGCGGCTATCGAAATTTTTGTAATAAACTCTGGAATGCATCGCGTTATGTGATGATGAGCGTGGAAGATCAGACAATTGAAACAGATACAGGCAAACCGGAATTTGGTTTGGCTGAACGCTGGATAATGACACGTCTTGCCGAAACCATTGCGCAAGTAAACAAAGGTATTCAAACTTACCGCTTTGATCTCGCAGTCCAGGCCATTCATGAATTTACCCGGGATGAATATTGTGACTGGTATCTGGAACTCTCGAAAACAGTATTAACCGATGATGCGGCAAGTGATGCTGCAAAAGCGGGCACTCGCTTGACTTTGTTACGTGTGCTGGAAGCACTGACACGTCTGGCACATCCGTTTATGCCTTTTATCACTGAGGAAATTTGGCAAAAAGTGGCACCCATGCTGGATCAACGCGGAGCTACTGTGATGCAGATGCCTTACCCTGAGGTTAAGGATTTTGAGACAGATAAGACAAGCACTGGGGCTATTGCATGGGTCAAGGCATTTATTATTGGTGTACGCAAGATCCGTGCAGAACGGGATATTGATCCGCGTAAACCATTGGCTGTGAAAATTAAAGGGGGTTCAGAAAAAGAGAACACCTGGCTAGACGAGAATAATCATTATTTGCAAAGCATTGGTCGGATTAAATCCATCGAGATAATAGATGAAGAGCCAGACGATGCAGTTATCGCATTTGCGGGAGAAATGACTTTGTTAGTACCTCTGGCCGATCTGATTGATCCCCGGGCTGAAATCATCAGACTGGAAAAGGAACTGAAAAAATTGAGAAGTAATAGCGACAGTATTGTTAAAAAACTGGAGAATAAAAACTTTATTGATCGTGCACCTGTTGCAGTTGTGAATAAGCAGAAAGAGCGACTGGAAGAGAGTAATATATCTATTGAAAAGATAGAGGAACAATATCAGCGTATTAAAAATTTGAGCAAATAAATAAAGACATATTTATCAAAACAAGACAGTGCCATGTTTGATACTATAAAAGAGGATATCAAGGTCGTATTTGAACGCGACCCGGCAGCTCGTACGGTGATTGAAACCCTGACCGCTTGCCCTGGCCTGCACGCCATATTATTTCATCGGCTGAGTCATTGCTTATGGAAAAATAAACTCTACCTGTTCGCTCGTGTATCGGCACATATTGCCCGCTTCCTAACCGGTATTGAAATACATCCCGGTGCGGCCATTGGACAACGTTTTTTTATTGATCATGGTATGGGTATTGTCATCGGTGAGACTGCGGAAATCGGCAATAACTGCTCCCTCTATCATGGTGTCACACTCGGCGGCACCACCTGGAATAAAGGCAAACGTCACCCCACGCTGGAAGATGGTGTCGTGATTGGTGCCGGAGCAAAAGTGCTCGGGCCTGTCACCATTGGTAAAGACTCACATATCGGTTCCAATTCCGTGGTCGTTAAAAATGTACCGGCGGGATCCACCGTAGTGGGTATACCTGGACACATCGTTACTGACAAGCAAGGAAAAACCAGGCGTGATGAACTTGCGGAGAATGTCGGTTTCGACGCCTATGCCGCCGCAGATATGCCCGATCCTGTTGCAAATGCCATCGACGGTGTACTGGATCATTTGCACGACATGCAAAAGAAAATTGACGAAATAGAGGAATATCTAAAAGAAAAAAAATAGTGTCATGGCTAAATATTCCTGACATAAAATCTTCGTTTAGAGAAAATTTCCACTGACCATTCCTGTCTGCACTAATCTATATATTGAAAGAGTTTCACAACTTTTTGTACCCCGCCTGTTTGACGAGTCTCTGTTGTGGCGATATCGGCTTCGGCTCTTTTTAAAAGGCCCATTAAGTAAACAGTGCCGTTTTCAGTAACCACCTTTATGCGTGACGCATCAAAATTTCTTTTTATAAAAAGTTTGATTTTCACTTTTGATGTGATCACACTGTCACTGCTTCTGCTTGTCCACGAACTGGGTGCGGCTATGGTTAATTCATCATGGACATGCGTGACTTTCGGCGTGGTTCCAACGATATTTACAATGCGTTGTCTAATATCTTCATTTGGCGCTTCACCGGTGATTAATACAACAGTATTGTAGCTGGTCACATTAACATGTGCGCTATCACGTATTTCCTGATCAGCGAAGAATTTTTTTATGGCTTTTAATTCTATCGCCTGATCTTCCACAAAAGTTCCTGTCGTGCGCCGATCATTAACAATGGATGCAGTTGTTCCCACCGCCGCACCGGTGCCGACAACAGCTGCACCACATCCGGAGAATAACAACGGGAATAGCGGGATTAAAAATAATTTTTTGCCGATAGTCATAATTTATTTTACTCCTGGCCCAGTAGGTGACGATCAATTAAATCGCATAAGGAATGGATAATCATGATATGCACTTCCTGTATTCTCGCTGTAGACCAGCTGGGTACACGAAGTTCAATATCGTTTTGTTTCATCATGTCAGCTATTTGACCACCTTCGCGCCCTGTCAGTGCAACAACATTCATATCACGATCATGGGCGGCATCTATCGCATGTATAATGTTATGGGACTCTCCGCTGGTGCTAAGTGCCAGCAAAATATCTCCTGTCTGGCCCAGCACCCTGATTTGTCTTGAAAATATGTCTGCGAATTGGCAATCATTTGCTATGGAGGTAATAGTCGATGAATCTGTAGTTAACGCGATAGTCGGGAGTCCCGGGCGTTCCATCTCAAATCTGTTTAACATCTCTGCAGAAAAACGTTGAGCATCAGCAGCAGAACCGCCATTGCCGCAGGATAAAATTTTACGTTCCCCCAGCAGACAGCCTATCATGGCCTGGGCCGCAGAAACAATAACGGGTGCAAGAAGTTCGGCTGTTGCAGTTTTAACCTGGATACTTTCACGAAAATTTTCCTTAACTCTTTGCAAAGGATCCATAATATTGTCCCGGCAGTTTTTCTGTGCGGGGGATTATGCCTGAAAAGCGTTTTTAATCCACTCAATCGTTGGGGATTCCTGTTGACCGGATAAAGTGACAACATCAAATCTGCAATCCATTCGCGAAGCATTACGATTCTGGCTGAGATAGTGTTTGCCGGTGATGATAATGCGCTCACATTTTTTTGTACTAATGGATTCTGAAGCAGTGTGAAAATCATTGTTTGATCTGTAGCGAACCTCAATGAAAATTATAATATCCTTGTCCAGCATGACCAGATCAATTTCACCATAAATTGATCTGAAATTTTTCTCCAGAAGTTTGAGGTTGTTGGTTTGAAGATATTCAAGTGCCGCTTGCTCAGCCCAACGGCCGCGCAGGTATGAAGTCTTCCCTGACCTGACCGGCATTAATTTAAACTGATTGCATCGGTTAATTCCGGCTTGCCACCAATGAATTTAGCCCAGATCAGCCTCCTGTGTACTTGACCTTTTCGATCAATTTTTAAATAACCTGTTTTACCTGCATATTGGCTGGCGGGTCGCAAGACAAGTTCAGTAATACGGGGAACGAGAGAATAGGCATCCATACCCAGGGCATAGAGTCTCTTGTAAGCAGAGTGGACCGGTTTACGGTACCTTTCTATCACTCTATTCAGGGGTGAGTGTTCATTTTCCGGATCAATTACCCAAGGCATATCAACAAATGCAACGTTATTAATATCGGCATCGGCATGTGCGTCCACGTTGCCTGTAAAGATATCGGAAATCGAATATAAAACAACATCGTCGGCTCTGTAGTAACGCAGTTGTGGTACGAGTTGTCTGGCTATCTCGGGAGGTACAGCCATAAAGATTAAATCCACATCTTGTCTGCGTCTGGTCCGGGTTTTCAGGTTTCTTCCCAGTCTGCTGCGTAAGTTTTTTCCACGCTGTTCACTCTCGTCAATATTAAGAACACGCCTGACGGGATCGACAAGTGCCTGAACATCCTGTCCAACATTCGCATGTTCCAGCATGATACCACCGAGTTCCTGCCAGTGTGTAGCAAACGCATCTTGAATACGCTGACTTCTTTCATCACCCGGTGATATAGTGATTGCTCGGGCGTAGCCATCAAACCATGCGCGTTCCGCCACTTGCCTGGCTTCTTCTTCAGGAGACAGGGCAAACTGTATAATGGACGGTAACAATGACTGGCTGGAAGTCCCGGAAGTATCCTGGTGTCCATCATATTGATTCAGTACCAGTGTTGTTACGTGTGTATCAACCTCTTTTATAAGCCTTGATATTACATTTTTTTGCAAGGGGCCGACAATAAAGTCGGCCCCTTCGCTGGCGGCTTGCCTGTATTGTCCGGCGATATTATCGGCATCAACGTTATAAATTTTAATAATCGGTTTATCATCTTTTGACTCATACCATGCTGCCATGAAACCTTCACGTATAGCGGTGGAAGCGTCTCTCAATCCGCCTGAAAATGGTAGCAGTAGTGCGATCCGGGAAAGTGGTTTTATTAATTGCCTGGACTGATGGATAATTTCAGGAATGATAACAGTTAAGGCAGGATGACCCGGATACCTCTGTTGCCAGTCGGCGATGGCAGTTTCAAGATCAACCGTGTTTTGCATCATGGTGTGGTTGATGGTTGCAAGTTCCAGCCAACTGGCAAGTATTCCTGAATTATCAGCCTGGTAATCACTTACTTCATCAACAGATAATAACGACAAACTTTGCCACAAGTTTTGGTAATTCTCGGCAAATTCATGGGGATCATTCAGGTATGGATTTAGAAGCATACGTTCCCTGGCTGCAAGAAAGTGTTCATGCTTCAGATGTAATGTCGTTGCTCGCGTTGCATGAAATTTCGCCAGTACATCGCGTGGGGCATCTGTCGAAATGGTAAAATTTAATCGTTGCCAGGCTGTCTCGGGATCATTCCTGGTCAGGGAAATTTGCGCCTTATAAATTGTTTCAAGAATTTTTTGAACATGACTGAGTTTATCCTGTGGCAGTGCCTGTAGAATTTGTTCCGCTCGCTCTATTTCTTGTGCCTCAATCAGGGCATCTACAGCACCCAGTCGGTATCTTATCTCATTTCCCGGATCAGATTTTGCGAGTGCCAAATATTCTTCGGCTGCCGCATAAAAATTGCCTGCCTGATACAATTCTTTTGCACGCGCATCGACCGCGACGATCGGGGTTTCAGGTCTGTCCGTTTGTGAAGTACAGCCGGAAAGGCTGCTTATCGCCAGGCTTAACAAGGGAAGCGTGATAAACAAAAAGATCGGTGTATTGTGTCGCATTGTTTTATTAAAGTGGCCCTGACCGGTTTAACCTGACATAAACTGTCACATTAACGAAGCGGAGTTCTGTGTGTCAATCACAAAAGGTGCTTTGTACATCGTCGCAACACCGATTGGAAATCTTGAGGATCTCAGTCCTCGGGCGAAAACGGTGCTGGATAAGGTTGATCTCATTCTGGCGGAGGACATCCGCCACAGCAGGCCCATGCTGAATCGATTCGGTATAGAAACAAACATCCGCGCCTATCATGATCATAATGAACGCGAGCAAACACCGAAACTGATCGAATTATTGCAACAAGGCCAATCCATTGCACTGATATCCGATGCCGGTACGCCATTAATCTGTGATCCCGGATATCATCTGTTGGGTGCTGCACATGCAGAAAAAGTCAGGGTCATTCCGATCCCCGGCGCTTCAGCGATGGTGAGTGCCCTGTGTGCTTCCGGTTTTTCAGCGGAGAAGTTTGTCTTTGAAGGTTACCTGCCTGCGGAACGGGCGGCACGTCAAACCCGAATGCAGGTGTTGCAAACTGAAGAACGGACGTTGGTGTTTCATGAAGCCCCGCATCGCATTATCCATTTCATGAAAGATTCGATAGATTGTTTTGGAGCGAGTCGACAGGCAGTGATCGCGAAAGAAATCACAAAATTACATGAGACGATTTTTCGTGATTCTCTGGAAAATATTTTGCTGTGGCTGCAGGCAGATAGTGTCAGATGCAAGGGTGAATTCGTTGTCGTGATACAGGGAGAGCGAGGAGCGCAGTTTGATTCAGTGGAAGCAAGAAGAGTACTGGAAATATTATTAAGGCAACATTCGGTGAAGGATGCAGTGAAACTCGCGACAGAAATTTTAAACGGCAAGAAAAATGAGCTGTATAAGTTGGCCATGGTATTGAAGGAGGGACATGGGTAGTTTCATTTATAACTGAACTGGATCGCGCTACCGAAAAGGCAAGGCACGCAGACATCGACTGTCTTTATTAACCTGGATCGAGTCAGGAATGCGCTTTCCACGACGGATGCAGGATTACGCGCAGTAAATCCGAACACCGTTTCTCAAAATACACTCTCCCGGATTCAGCACAAGAAGAAAACCGCGGGAAAAAATTTTCTCAGTGACTGAAAGAAGGAAAGGAGAAATTTGACACACTGCACGAACTCCAAAAAGAAGCGTTAACGAAAATTGTTAGCGATGCTGAGTCGAGTCTGGGTGCAAAAGCAAACGACCTGGACAACCGTGCTAAAGACAGACTTGACAAGATGTCTTCGTACAAAGATCAGACGGAAAAACTTCTGTCCGTAATGACTGATACTGGAATGGTGAGTGGTTATCAGCGTGTAGCTAACGAAGAACGTGCGGCCTCGCGATTTTGGCACGCTGTCGCTCTTGTTTTATTGGTCGGACTGGTCGGATCTGCTATCTACGCATTGTTGACATTGAGTGGGCAGTTTGACCGGGGGATCTTCACCGCAAAAGTTTTTGTGTCCATTACATTCTCATAGTACCGCTGACCTCGGCGTTAGCCGTATAAAATCATACGGAGTGAAAATTTGCAGAAGCGGGAAAGATAAGCATCCGCTTTTTTTCACAGGGGCAGGCGGCATGGATATGGGTGTACGAGATGCAGGTTTCAATAATTTTGCAGAAATTTCGTTCGGCCAATACTGCGGCACAGAAACGTGATACAAGTGATCTGCCCTCGATCTTCGAGCCACTGCAAGCGTGGTGAATGTGTGAAACCGGGTAACAAGGGCAGTGATGGCAAAAACCCGTTGCACTCCACGAGACATGGAGAGAGCATCAGAGGCCGACACAACCACGTAAACACCCCATCACGCTGGCATTACGCCCACCGCAACACCGGCGCAGACCGCGCCGCCACCGCGCACCGGGTCAACCGTTCCATGACCGAATGTGTCGCGCACGTTGTCGCAGACAGGTTGCGTACACAACACGGCATTCTGCGGCGTTGACGGCGACAGGCGCAACACGATGCAGTCGCATACACTTTCGCGGGCATCATCAGGATGATTCTGCCCGGTCAACAGCACCGAAGCAGAGGCGGTCTCGACGTTCACGAAGACTGACGGTTTGCAGCGCTCAATCGGTTGCACGAAAGCATATGCCCCCCACAAAGGGCCGGAGTTGTTCACGACCGGTACAGTACATAATCAATCACAACAAAGAAGTGCGATGTGTGGTGTGGGTCACTATATTATGTATTTAATACTGCGCGTGGTAATGGTACATTGATGGAATCGCAATCTGGATGATGACAGAGAGAAACTTGACATATGTTGACAAAACGACTTAAACTTAACGCACCACGCACCACGCACCACGCACCACGCACCACGCACCACGCACCACGCACCACGCACCACGCACCACGCACCACGCACCACGCACCACGCACCACGCACCACGCACCACGCACCACGCACCACAATCACTAGTGCAGACCGTTCTAGTGCAGACCGTTGCTCCAACGCGCACAAATTCAACATTGCCATGACCGAATGCAAAACACACGTGGCTGCGGATAGGTTCAGCACCCAAAACAACATGACCCATTCCTCTCCCCGGAGGAGTGCCCCGAACCCACCTAACAAACTCCCCTCCTTTACAAGGAGGGGTGCCCCGCAGGGGCGGGGTGGTCGCTTTTGGCGCGGGATGACGGCAGTCATGGCCGCCGTTGCCCTGCTGGCGGTATTGGCAAGCCCGGCGGCACGGGCGCAAACCGGTGGCTGGGGCGCCTGGAGTACGGCGAATATCACCGACAAGAACCAGACGCGCACCTGTAATGCCGGGGCGGGCAACACGTGTACCAATTTATACAGTGCTGGCACCACCAACCACGGCGGCACCGAGACCCGTCCGAGTCTGACCTTTTGGAATAACTATCTCCTCAACGGCCCGGCCGGGTATACCAATGCGACGCAGAGATTAGGCGGTGGAGACATCACACGCGTAAACCTCTCCCGCAATAGCAGTGATGGTCGACTACGATTCCAGCGTATTTATATTGCCCTTAATACCGGCCTCAGCTTCTTTGGGATAGCGAATACTCACATCACAACCGGGCAGGCGACCCCGAATAGCGGCACACTCTTCGTAACATCCGGCAGCACCATCATCTCTATAGGCCTGAAGTCCGGCCTGTCCCGTCCGAACCTCACCACATGGGCGACAATCCCGGGGCCGGGCAGGGTGTTTTACCAACCGTCCGGCAGCAACAGGGTGGTCTTATTGGACAGTTTATGTACCGCCAGCGGTGATTTAAGGGTGCGCTCGGGGCAAACCAGCGACACCGAACAAACCGTACAAGCCAGTTCGGTGCTGTGCAATATCGGGGCGAGTGCCCCCACCAGGCAAGCCATCGGTGCGTTGAGTGCGACCGACAACTATATTTATGCGATGCCCGCGACATTGGGTGCTATCCAGGACAGTACCCCCAACACTCCGGTCAGGGTCGACGATATCTTGACTGCCGGTGCGCTGAGCCATCCCACGTTGACCGTCAATATCAGCGCCCATCAATGGCAACGCTGTACCACTCAAGACTGTAGCAGCACAACAGATATCAGCGCGAATGGCACGGCGGCGAGCTACACGGTGCAAGCGGCGGACCATGCTCACTGGCTGCGGGTGCGGGTCACCCAGGGCGGGGATTTCAACGACACCCTGTTCTCCAATATCTTACGGGTTGACCGTGGCGGTGTGCTCGGCCCCATCACCGGCAATGCCAGAGCAGGCGGCACGCTGACGGCGGGCGCGGTCACCGACCCGGACGCCTCACCGAATAGCGCTGTCGGGAGCATTACCCATGAATGGCAGACAGCGACCGCCTCGGCGGGGCCGTTTAGCGCCGCACCGGGGACCAACAATACCGCCACCTACACGATTGCATCAGACCGATCACAGATAGGCGCGTGGTTGCGCGTGATGGCGAGTTATCCGAATGCGGGGGGCGGTAGCCTGACGTCCGACCCGGTATCGGTCGCGGGTGTGCGGGTGTCGCCGACCGCGCTGAATGTCACCGAGGGGAACAGCACCGGATATGGGCTGGTGCTGGGCAGCCGACCGACGCACGCGGTGACGATTAGCGTGAGCAGTGACAATGCCGCGGTGACCGTGAGCCCCGCGACCCTGACCTTTAGCACAATCAACTGGAATGCCGTCCAAACCGTGAGCGTGACGGGTGCTGCGGACGCGAATGCGACCAGCGAACGCGGCGTACAACTGACCCATGCGGTGAGCGGCGGTGATGCGAACTATACTGCGCTGACGCCGCCCGCCGTGACCGTGAATGTCGCGGATAGCGCTGCCAGCGTGACCGTGAGTACGACCACGCTGGCGGTCAATGAAGGCGAGACCGGCGAGTATACGCTGCGCTTGAATACCTCACCGACGCACGCGGTCACGATTAGCGTGAGCAGTAATAATCCGGCGGTGACCGCAACCGCGTCGCTGACCTTTACCAGGAATAACTGGAATCAGGTGCAGACGGTGACGGTGACGGGTGCCGAGGACAATAACAGGACCAGCGAGAGCGGTGTGCAACTGAGTCATGCGCTGAGCAGCAGCGATACGCGCTATGCCGGGGTGAACTCGCCCCCTGTGACCGTGAATGTCACGGATAACGCCGCGCCGGACGTGACCGTGAGTACGACCGCGCTGGCGGTCCTGGAAGGCGAGACCGGCGAGTATACGCTGCGCTTGAATAACCGACCGACGCACGCTGTGACGATTAGCGTGACCAGTGACAATGCTGCGGTGACCGCAACCTCACCACTGACTTTTACCACAATCAATTGGAATGCATCCCAAACGGTGAGCGTGACGACTGTTGAGGACGCGAATACGACCAGCGAAAGCGTGCAACTGACCCATGCGCTGAGCAGCAGCGATACGGGTTATGCCGCGGTGAACCCGCCCGCCGTGACCGTGCGTGTCAGGGATAACGACGCGGTGGGTTTCGTCGTGAGTCCGCCCGTGCTGGTGCTCAATGAGGGCGGGACCGTCGAGTTTACGGTGAGGTTGACGACCCAACTGCTGTCGGCAGGCGGAGTTCTGCTATCACTCGACAATAACGATTCTGCGACCGTGAGTCCGGGGAACCTGCTCTTTACCCCCACCAACTGGAACATGCTGCGGACGGTGACGGTGACCGCTGTTGAGGATGACGATGCAGATGATGAGACGGTGAGGCTGCGATTACAATTATTTGGTGCATCCCCGGCTACGCATCCCGTAACCATCACCATAACAGATAACGATACGGCGGGTTTTACACTGAGTTCGACCTCGTTGACCGTGACTGAGGGACTAACGGCGACCTATAGCATCCGGCTGGGGACCCGACCGTCGGCGACCGTGAGCATTCTGCCGCAAACGTTCAATGCCGATGTGGCGACGGTGAGTCCGGCGACCCCGTCCAGCCTGGACTTCACCACGAGCAACTGGAACATGCCGCAGACGGTGACGGTAATGGCTATTGAGGACGCTGATACAAACCACGAGAGCGTGCAACTGACCCATGCGGTGCGCAGCAGCGATGCGACCTATGCCGCGCTGACCCCGCCCGCCGTGACCGTGGGTGTCACGGATAACGACACGCCGGGCGTGACCGTGAGCCCGAACGTGCTGGCGGTCAATGAGGGTGAGACCGGCGAGTATCGCTTAAGCCTGTCTACCCTGCCGACGGCACCGGTGACGATTAGCGTGAGCAATCCCGATGACACGGCGGTGACCCTCAGTGCCACCTCACTGACGTTTACCACAGACAACTGGAACAGTGTCCAGATGGTGACCGTGAGTGGTGTTGAGGACACGGATGCGAACAACGAGACCGTGCAACTCACGCATACAGCGACCAGTACCGACCCCGGCTACAATGGGGCTGCCGTGACGATCAGTGCGGTGGCGGTGACGGTGGATGATGATGAGACGGCGGGCGTGACCGTGAGTCCGACCACGCTGGCGGTCGACGAAGCTGGCAGTGGCACCTATACACTGGCGTTGACCAAGCGACCGACCGTGCCGGTGACGATTATGGTGAGCAATCCCGATGCCACTGCAGTGACCCTCAGTGCCACCTCACTGACGTTTACCACAGACAACTGGAACAGTGTCCAGACAGTGACCGTGAGTGGTGTTGAAGACACAGATGCGGACCACGAGACCGTGCAACTCACGCATACAGCGACAAGCACAGATGCCGACTATGCCGGTGGCGTGACGATAGACCCCGTCGCTGTGACCTTGAATGATAACGACACGCCGGGCGTGACCGTGAGTACCACGACACTGACAGTCCATGAGCGTGGCGGGACTGGCATGTATACACTGCGCCTGAATACCCCACCGACGGAAGCAGTGACGATTAGCGTGACCCATTCCAATGCCGCTGCTGCGACGGTGAGTCCCACCTCACTGATGTTTAGCGCCACCGACTGGAATACCGCCAAAACCATCACCGTGACGGGAGTGGAAGACGCTGATACAGACGACGAGACCGTGCAACTCACGCATACGGTGACCAGTACCGACACCACCTATCGTACCGTCACGGCGGCCACCGTGACCGTGACGGTGACGGAGACAGCGGCGGTGAGTCTTGATGTGGATGGCAGCGGTGGTGATCCCAACCAGAGTGACGGACTCTTGCTGGGCCGCTACCTGTTTGGTATTCGTGATGCGGCGGGCTTGCTTGATACGATTCCGGGGAGTCCCTCGTTCAATGCGGTCACGACGAATATTGCGGGAGCTTTCGCCAGCGGTCGTCTTGACGTGGATGGCAGCGGCGGAGATCCCAACCAGAGTGACGGACTCTTGCTGGGCCGCTACCTGTTTGGTATTCGCGACACGGTGGGCCTGCTTGATACCATTCCGGGCAATCCCTCGTTCAATGCGGTCAGGACGAATATCGAGGCACTCTTGCAGTAGTGGCTGCATGGACAGCATGGACGCTCACTGCACCGGCTTTTCTTGCCACGCATGTGCATGGCTAAACTCGGGAAAGCTGAGGCACAGGCACTAACAACCCCCTCCCCCCTGCGGGGTACTCCCCCTTGGCAGGGGCAGAGCTTTTAGGGCGGGAAATGCTTTTACTGTCACTCAACTTTGTCGGCTACTTAACTCCCCTCCTTGCATTCTGCATCGTCTGCCGCGCCAGCACTGTGGCATCGCCTGCGGCGTTGACGGCGACAGGCGCAACACGATGCAGTCGCATACAGTTTCGCGGGCAACATCAGGATGATTCTGCCCGGTCAACAGTCCCGAATCAGAGGCGGTCTCGACGTTCACAAAGACTGCCGGTTTGCAGCGCTCAATCGGTTGCACGAAAAACCGGCGGATGGGTAAATCAAATACAACAGCATACGCCTCACACAAAGGGCCGGGATTATTCACGACCGGTACAGTACATAATCAATCACAACAAAGAAGTGCGATGTGTGGTGTGGGTCATGATATTATGTATTTAATACTGCGCGTGGTAATGGTACATTGATGGAATCGCAATCTGGATGATGACAGAGAGAAACTTGACATATGTTGACAAAACGACTTAAACTTAACGCACCACGCACCACGCACCACGCACCACGCACCACGCACCACGCACCACGCACCACGCACCACGCACCACGCACCACGCACCACGCACCACGCACCACGCACCACAATCACTAGTGCAGACCGTTGCTCCAACGCGCACAAATTCAACATTGCCATGACCGAATACAAAACACACGTGGCTGCGGATAGGTTCAGCACCCAACACAACATGACCCATTCCTCTCCCCGGAGAAGTGCCACGAACCTACCTAACGAACTCCCCTCCTTGTCAAGGAGAAGTGCCCCGCAGGGGCGGGGTGGTCGCTTTTGGCGCGGGATGACAACAGTCATGGCCGCCGTTGCCCTGCTGGCGGGATTGTCTAGCCCGGTGGCATGGGCGCAATCTGATGGCTGGGACGCATGGAGTACGGCGAATATCACCGACAAGAACCAGACGCGCACCTGTAATGCCGGGACGGGCAACACCTGTACCAATGCCTACGGTGGCGGCACCACCAACCACGGCGGCACCGAGACCCGTCCGAGTGAGACCTTTTGGCATAACTATCTCCTCAACGGTCCGGTAGGGTATACCGATGCGACGGCAAGAGGCGGGAGTGACATCAGACGCGTAGAACTCTCCCGCAATAGCAGCGATGGTCGGCTACAACTCCAGAGTCTTCTTCTTGGCAACATCTTATTTAGGCCCAGCCCTTCTTTTCCATCATACATCACCACAGACCAAGCGACCCCGAGCACCGGCACACTCTTCGAGAGTATAGTCCTGAAGTCCGGCCTGACCCGTCCGAACTCCTCATGGACAGCTATCCCGGGGCCGGGCATGGTGTATTACCGACCGTCTACCAACAACGGCGTGGTCTTGTTAGAGACGACCTGTGACGCCAACCGTAATTTAAGGGTGCGCTCGGGGCAAACTTCCGACACTGAACAAACCGCACAAGCCAGCTCGCCGCTGTGCAATCTCGGGGCGAGTGCCTCGGCTATCACCAGGCAAGCCATCGGTGAACTGAGTGCCACCGACAACTATCTTTATGCTGCGATGCCCGCGACATTGGGCGCCATCCAGGACAATACCCCCAACACCCCGGCCAATGTCGACGATATCTTGACCGCCGGCGCGGTCAGCCATCCCACGTTGACCGTCAATACCAGAGCCCGGCAATGGCAACGCTGTCCCACTCAAGACTGTAACAGCGCAACAGATATCAGCCCGGGCGGAACCGCTGCGACCTACACGGTGCAATCGGCGGACTTGGGGAACTGGCTGCGGGTGCGTGTCACCCAGGGCGGGGATTTTAACGATACCCGGTTCTCCAATCGCGTACAGGTCAGCCGTCGCGGTGTGCTCGGTCCCATCGCTGGCATTGCCACAGCAGGTAGCACGCTGACGGCGGGCGCGGTCACCGACCCGGACGCCTCGCCGAATACCGATGTCGGTACCATTACCTGGCAATGGCAGACAGCGACCGCCTCGGCGGGTCCGTTTACCGCCGCACCGGGGACCAATAATACCGCCACGTACACCATTGCATCAGACCAATCACAGATAGGCAGTTGGTTGCGCGTGATAGCGAGTTATCCGAATGCGGGGGGCGGGTACCTGACGTCCGACTCGGTAGGCCCGGTAGTGGTTGTGCGCGTGTCGCCGACCGCGCTGAATGTCACCGAGGGCAGCAGTGCCGGCTATGGGCTGGTGCTGGGCAGCCGACCGACGGTGGCGGTGACGATTAGCGTGAGCAGTAACAATGCCGCGGTGACCGTGAGTCCTGCGACCCTGATCTTTAGCACAATCAACTGGAATGCCGTCCAAACCGTGACGGTGACGGGTGCTGAGGACAATAATGCGACCAACGAACGCGGCGTACAACTGACTCATGCGGTGAGCGGCGGTGATGCGAACTATGCTGCGCTGACGCCGCCCCCCGTGACCGTGAATGTCGCGGATAACGCTGCCAGCGTGATCGTGAGTACGACCACGCTGGCGGTCAGTGAGGGCGGCACCGGCGAGTATATGCTGCGCTTGAATACCTCACCGACGCACGCGGTGACGATTAGCGTGAGCAGTAACAATCCGGCTGTCACCGCAACCGCATCGCTGACCTTTACCAGGAATAACTGGAATCAGGCGCAGACGGTGACAGTGATGGGTGCCGAGGACAATAACAGGACCAGCGAGAGCGGTGTGCGACTGAGCCATGCGGTGAGCAGCAGCGATACGCGCTATGCCGCGGTGAACCCGCCCGCCGTGACCGTGAATGTCACGGATAACGCCGCGCCGGGCGTGGCCGTGAGTGCGACCGCGCTGGCGGTCCTGGAAGGCGAGACCGGCGAGTATATGCTGCGCTTGAATACCCTGCCAACGCACGCGGTCACGATTGCCGTGAGCAGTAACAATGCCGCGGTGACCGCAACCTCGCAACTGACCTTTACCACAATCAATTGGAATGTCCCCCAAACGGTGAGAGTGACGGCTGTTGAGGACGCGAATACGACCAGCGAAAGCGTGCAACTGACCCATGCGGTGAGCAGCAGCGATACGGGTTATGCCGCGGTGAACCCGCCCGCCGTGACCGTGAGTGTCACGGATAAAGACGCGCAGGGTATCGTCGTGAGTCCGCCCGCGCTGGCGCTCAATGAGGGCGAGACCGTCGAGTTTACGGTGAGGTTGGCGACCCAAGTGCCTCGGGGGTCGATCTCAGTTTTTCTAGGACTCGACAATAACGATAACCTCGACAATAACGATAACGATGCTGCGACCGTGAGTCCGGCTAATCTGAGGTTTACTCGCTCTACCTGGAACATCTCGCAGACGGTAACGGTGACCGCTGTTGAGGATGACAATGCAGATGATGAGACGGTGAAGCTGCGATTACAATTAATTAGTAGTTCCGTAGTTACGCATGACATAGCCATCACCATAACAGATAACGATACGGCGGGTTTTACGCTGAGTTCGACCGCGTTGACCGTGACTGAGGGGCGCACGGCGAGCTATAACATCCGGCTGGGTAGCCGACCATCGGCGACCGTGAGCATTCTGCCGCAAACCTTCAATGCCGATGTGGCGACGGTGAGTCCGGCGACCCCGTCCAGCCTGGACTTCACCACGAGCAACTGGAATATGCCGCAGACGGTGACGGTCATGGGTGTTGAGGACGCGGATACGAACCACGAGAGCGTGCAACTGACCCATGCGGTGCGCAGCAGCGATGCGCTCTATGCCGCGCTGACCCCGTCCGCCGTGACCGTAGGTGTCACGGATAACGACACGCCAGGCGTGACCGTGAGTCCGAACGTGCTGGCGGTCAATGAAGGTGAGACCGGCGAGTATCGCTTAAGCCTGTCTACCCTGCCGACGGCACCGGTGACGATTGCCGTGAGCAATCCCGATGCCAGTGCGGTGACCCTCAGTGCCACGTCACTGACCTTTACCACAGACAACTGGAACGTGCCACGGACGGTAACGGTGACGGCTGAGCAGGACACGGATGCGAACGACGAGACCGTGCAACTCACGCATACGGCGACCAGTACCGACCCCGGCTACAATGGGGGTACCGTGACGATAAGTGCGGTGGCGGTGACGGTGGATGATGATGAGACGGCGGGCGTGACCGTGAGTCCGACCACGCTGGCGGTCGACGAAGGCGGCAATGGCACCTATACACTGGCGTTGACCAAGCGACCGACCGTGCCAGTGACGCTTAACGTGAGCAATCCCGATACCACTGCAGTGACCCTCAGTGCCACCTCACTGACGTTTACCACAGACAACTGGAACAGTGTCCAGACGGTGACCGTGAGTGGTGTTGAAGACACAGATGCGGACCACGAGACCGTGCAACTCACGCATACAGCGACAAGCACAGATGCCGACTATGCCAGTGGCGTGACGATAGATCCCGTCGTTGTGACCTTGAATGATAACGACACGCCGGGCGTATCCGTGAGTACCACGACGCTGACAGTCCATGAACGTGGAGGTACCGGCATGTATACACTGCGCTTGAATACCCCACCGACGGAGGCAGTGACGATTAGCGTGACCCATTCCAATGCCGCTGCTGTGACGGTGAGTCCCACCTCACTGATGTTTAGCACCACCGACTGGAATACCGCCAAAACCATCACCGTGACGGGAGTGGAAGACGCTGATACAGACGACGAGACCGTGCAACTCACGCATACGGTGACCAGTACCGACACCACCTATCGTACCGTCACGGCGGCCACCGTAACCGTGACGGTGACGGAGATGGCGGCGGTGAGTCTTGATGTCGATGGCAGCGGTGGTGATCCCAACCAGAGTGACGGACTCTTGCTGGGCCGCTACCTGTTTGGTATTCGTGATGCGGCGGGCTTGCTTGATACGATTCCCGGGAGTCCCTCGTTCAATGCGGTCACGACGAATATTGCGGGAGCTTTCGCCAGCGGTCGTCTTGACGTGGATGGCAGCGGTGGTGATCCTAACCAGAGTGACGGACTCTTGCTGGGTCGCTATCTGTTTGGTATTCGCGATACGGTGGGCCTGCTTGATACCATTCCGGGCAATCCATCGTTCAATGAGGTCAGGACGAATATTGAGGCACTCTTGCGGTAGTGGCTGCATGGACAGAATAGACGCTCACTGCACCGGCTTTTCTTGCCACCTGTGCATTGCGAGACTCATGAAAGCTGAGCACAGGCACTAACAACCCCCTCCCCCCTGTCATTGCGAGCTTCCCCCCGTCATTGCGAGCTTCCCCTCGTCATTGCGAGCTTCCCCCCGTCATTGCGAGTTTCCCCCCCCCAGTCATTGCGAGTTTCCCCCCCCCCGTCATTGCGAGCGAAGCGAAGCAATCCAGATTAAACAATATCTTCATATAAATTGTTCCATTCCGGGTTATGTTTTTCAATCAGGGCAAGTTTCTTTTTGCGGGAGCCAGCTTTAATCTGTTTTTCTCTGGCAATGGCATTTTGCATATCTTCAAATATCTCAAGGTATCCTGGCTTATCTTGAAACCTCACTGGATTGCTTCGCTTCGCTCGCAATGACAGCAGGGGGCGATGTTTTCAATCGGTCTCATGGATTGCTTCGCTTCGCTCGCAATGACGGCAGGGGTTGATGCTTTCAGGCGGTCACATGGATTTCACAGAAGCAAATTTCAAAATAAGTGAAAGTCTTCAATCAACGACATGTTACCTCTCAATTAGAGAGGACCATGAAAATTCAGAAATACTCTATCTCAATCTTCAGGAATGCAAAGGTGCTTTCTCGAAAAGTCTTGGCGGAGATAACGAATATGGTCTGCCACTGCTCGAAACAACAAAAACCATGTTATTACAAGGTCAGCACATAAACTGGAAAGCAAACTGATTGGCGCATGGAGTGATCGTCGGTCTGTGACTTTAGGGGTTTTATACTTTCTGAAATGGTAAAAAGGAAGTTTGCTGTTGTTATATTTTTTCGACTGCACAGGTGCCAAAACTCTGTACTATCGTGCTGGTCAATACCACCTGTTTTGATCCTGTTGCTGCTTATCGTCACAAATTCACCATTGGTCCGGTTCTATCGCGGTCATGCAGATCGAGCATTTGACGGGTTAAGGCTGATATGTTCTGTACAGTATCATTTCGGTTAGCCTTGAAAGACGTTTATTCTTTACAACACCCTTGCAACTTTTCCTTGCTTGCCTGAAACTGGAGCGCGGGAGTCGGCCGGGTAATCGCTCCTTGTCTTTTGACATGGGGAGGAAAGTCCGGGCTCCGCAGGACAGAGTGCCAGATAACGTCTGGGAGGCGTGAGCCTACGGAAAGTGCCACAGAAAATATACCGCCATTTATTTGTCTTCGGAGTTGGATGGCAAGGGTGAAATGGTGCGGTAAGAGCGCACCGCGCCGGTAGTAATATCGGTGGCAGGGTAAACCCCACTCGGAGCAAGACCAAATAGAAGGGTGCATTGTTCGCAATAAGACGTGGTCCGCGTTGCCCTCGGGTAGGTTGCTTGAGATGTACGGTGACGTTTATCCCAGATGAATGATTACCTCTATCAGTCTGCTGATAGAACAGAACCCGGCTTATAGGCCGACTCCCCAATCATTTGCAGGAAAGCTCGAAAATATATCATTACTTCGAGTAAATTATTAACTATATATTACAACTAAATGATATAAATATAGTTTAATTTATACAATATCCATTGCTTCAGAGTTTTCCAGTGCTTTCTTCGCTAAGTATCTGTTAAATAAGATACATTTCCCAAATAAAAACACAAAGTTTGCTTGCATCAGGCTTTGCAAATACCTATAGTTCATGAGTGGGTAATTGTGGGCAATTGTGGGTAAAATTGATAGTTTGGGAGAATTGTTTTGTTTCGAGGTTTTGGAACACTCAGCGTTGATAGCAAGGGCCGACTGGCAGTGCCGAGTCGATATCGTGAGCGCTTGTCTTCTGAAGCAGGTGGATGTCTGGTTTTAACTCTGAATCCGATGGATAGATCTCTGTGGTTATATCCTCTGATTGAGTGGGAAACGATTGAAACCAAACTCGCCGAATTATCAGATTTTGACAAACAGGGACGCAGAACCAAACAGATGATGCGTGGTTATGCGACGGATTGTCGGTTGGATCCTCAAGGTCGGATCCTGATTCCTCAAGAGTTACGTGAGTACGCTCAGCTCAAAAAGCAGGCCGTGATACTCGGTCAGGGAAATAAATTTGAGATCTGGGATGAAAAGTTGTGGAGAGAACAACGTGATCAATGGCTGGAGAGTATTAGTGATGACTCGGGAGAGCCTTCTGATGCACTTGGATCGTTATCGTTATGATGATTGCCTGATGCATCACACAAGATAATGACCAACATCATTTTGGCAGGGTCGGGGAATGCGGCCCTTAAACATACACCGGTACTACTGAATGAAACATTGCAAGGTCTCAACATACGTTCTGACGGCATGTACATTGATTGTACATTTGGTCGTGGGGGGCATAGTTGCGGCATTCTTCAACAGCTTGGAGAGAGTGGTCGTGTGCTTGCGTTCGACAGGGATCCCGATGCGATTGCAGCCGCTGATAAAGCCTTGCCTGGTGATCCGAGGTTCACATTGATACACGGTTCCTACACAAGGCTGGAAGAGTCGGTGAACGCATTGAACCTGGCAAAAAAAGTTGATGGTGTACTTTTGGATCTTGGTGTTTCTTCACCACAACTTGATGATGCTGCACGAGGATTCAGTTTCATGCGTGACGGTGATCTTGATATGCGTATGGATAACAGTTGTGGCATGACCGCCGCAGAGTGGCTGAGCCGGGCATCTGCGGAAGAAATTGCCAACGTGCTTTATGAGTACGGTGACGAGAGATTTTCAAGACGCATTGCCGGAATTATCGTCGAACGCAGGGATGCATCGCCCATCACACGGACGACACAACTGGCTGATCTGGTTAGTTCAGCAATTCCACGGAAGGAGAAAGACAAGCATCCGGCGACCAGAACGTTTCAGGCGATTCGTATCTTTATCAATCGTGAATTGGAAGAATTGGAAATTGTTTTGCTGCAGGCAATGAGTGTCCTTGCTGAAAAAGGCAGGTTAGTGGTGATCAGTTTTCATTCACTGGAGGATCGACTGGTAAAAAGATTTATGCGTGATCAGGCAAAGGGCATGGATATTCCCAGAGAAGTGCCTGTGACACATGATGTTTTCAAACCAAAATTAATTGTTATTGGATCGCCTGTACGTGCCCGGCAAGATGAAATAGGAAATAACCCGAGAGCACGTAGTGCCGTATTACGCATAGCCGAGAGTCCTGCAACGTGAAAATTGTTTGCTTGACGCTTTTGGGAGTGGCGGTGTTTTTTTCAGCAGTCGAAATCGTCATTGCACGCCATGATGCGCGTAAGTTGTTCGTGGAAATACAGAGTCTGGAAAAAGACAGGGATGATCTAAACGAGGAATGGGGTCGTTTGCAACTGGAGCAGAGCACCTGGGCGACGGATGCGAGAATTGAGTCTGTTGCTAAAATCGAGTTGCATATGATCGAGCCTGAAACGAGTTCAGTGTTACTGATTTCGAAATGAATGATTTGTAAATGAGTTTGGATTTTAAATGAAAGAAACAGTGAAAGTAATTGAGTTCCCGATGCGACGCTGGTTTCTGCTCGGTATTTTTACAATCTGCGTGGCCGGGTTGCTTTTTCGTGTTGTTCACCTACAGGTATCAAATAAAGAATTTTTGCAGAATCACGGAGACGCGAGAGCGTTACGTATCGTGGAAATACCTGCCCATAGAGGCATGATTATGGATCGAAATGGTGAATATCTGGCGATTAGTACGCCGGTGAATTCCATCTGGGCAGTTCCGCGAAAAGTCATGGATAGTGGCCTAAAACTGGATCAGCTTGCTGAATATTTACAAATGGATGAAACCGCATTAACCGGTTTGTTGAAAGATCGTATTGGTAGAAAATTTGTTTATTTAAAAAGACATGTTGCGCCCGCTCTGGCGGAACAAGTAATGTTGCTGGACATTCCCGGCATTTCCCTGCAAAGAGAATACCGTCGTTATTATCCCACAGGCGAAGTCACTTCTCACGTGCTTGGGCTTACGAACATAGATGATTCAGGACAAGAAGGTGTGGAACTTGCCTATGATAATTGGCTTAAAGGTTCGCCGGGAAGCAAAAAAGTTCTGAAAGACAGACTCGGTCGAGTCATTGCAAACATAGAAAGCATTGCGACACCGGATCCTGGCAATGAACTTATACTCGCCATTGACAAGCGCGTTCAATACCTTGCCTACAGAGAATTAAAGGCTGCAGTGAATCATTATAAAGCGCAGGCGGGGACGCTGGTCATGCTTGATGTTAAAACAGGTGAGATTGTCGCCCTGGTCGGTCAACCTTCATATAACCCCAATAACAGAACGGGTTTGAAGAGCAGTAATTACCGTAATCGTGCGTTAACGGATGTCTTTGAGCCGGGTTCCACGTTGAAACCCTTCACCATCGCGGCGGCTTTGGAAAGTGGCTTGTACGATATTGGAGCAACAATAGATACACGGCCCGGTTTTTTTAAAGTGGGCGGCCACACGATTCGGGATCATAATGATTATGGTGTGATTGATCTGACTACAATCATAAAAAAATCCAGTAATATCGGTGCCACCAGGATCGCCTTGTCACTTGAGCCGCATGATGTATGGTCAACCCTGACCAGGGCTGGTTTCGGTCAGATTACCGGCAGTGGTTTTCCGGGAGAATCACCGGGCCATTTAAATCCATATAACAATTGGTCTGAATTGGAACAGGCAACCCTGTCTTTCGGTTATGGTATTTCGGTGACCGCCTTACAATTGGCGCAAGCCTATATGCCGTTTGCGACCGATGGCATGATGTTACCTGTTTCATTTTTAAAGGTGACAGAACCGGTAAATGGAACGCAGGTATTTTCTGCAGAGATAGCCGGGCAAGTCAGGGCAATGTTGGAAATAGTTGTTAAACCGGGAGGTACCGGAGAAAAGGCTTCGATAGAAGGTTATCGAGTTGCCGGGAAAACAGGAACAGTGCATAAGACCGTCGGCGGCGGTTATTCTGAAGATCGTTACTTATCACTGTTTGCCGGTATGGCACCTGCGAGCAATCCAAGGCTGATTGTTGTGGTGATTATTGATGAGCCTCAAGGTGTTTATTATGGAGGCCTGGTGGCCGCACCGGTATTTTCAAACGTAATGGCTGGTGCCCTGCGCTTACTCGATATTCCGCCCGATGATTTCCCTGTATTGAATAAGCAGATAGTTGCGGTACAGAGGACTGACTGATGATGTCTGCGGACGAGATCACAACTTCTCAAACTCTCGCTCAATTGTTACGGGGCCTGGCGAATATTTCGATTCGACATGATGTCCAGGTGACAGGTATTAGCTCTGATAGTCGAAGCGTTAAGCCGGGTAATTTATTTATTGCCTATAACAACCCCGGTTGCATGAATTATGTAAAATCCGCCATAGAAGCCGGTGCCGGTGCTGTCGTTCTGGAGTTGGAGTCCCCCCCTGATATACCAAAATATAATGTGCCTGTAATTGCAGTACCGCGGTTGCGTGCTCAGGCAGGCTTAATTGCTGCAAGATATTTCGGACACCCGAGCCATGATATGAATGTGATAGGGGTGACAGGGACGAATGGCAAAACCACCGTGAGTTATCTTGTCGCGCAGGCTTTCGATCATCAAAGACACGGGAAAAGCGGTCTGATAGGTACATTGGGCCATGGTTCCTTTGGTCAGCTCTCTAAAGGGCTAAATACCACCCCGGAAGTGGTGGCGTTACAAAATATTTTTGGGCAACTGAACAAACAGGGAATTGATGTGGTTGCCATGGAGGTTTCTTCGCATGGTCTGGATCAATATCGTGTTACAGGAGTTGAATTTGATATTGCCGTATTCACAAATTTAGGACGCGATCATTTTGATTATCACCATACGATGGAAAATTATTCACGGTCAAAGCGACGTTTGTTCAGCGATTATTTAGTCAAAAAGGCTGTTATTAATATTGATGATGTATTTGGTCGAGAGTTAATAGAGGATTTTCAGCATGAAATGGAACTTGTCGGTTACACGTTGAATGCGAGTAATGATGATTACGGTTTCCCCGTTTTAGTCGGTAGTGTTATTTCTGGCAATGCGGCGGGTAATGTGATGGGCATGACGCTGAAAATAAATTCTCCTTTTGGAAGTGGTACGTTGACATCGCCACTGATTGGCGAATTCAATGCGTCCAATTTACTGGCATCTTTGGCAACGCTCTGTTTATCCGGCATCCCGTTTGAGGATGCAGTTTCAACTTTATCAATCTGTACAAGTCCGCCGGGCAGAATGGAATCTTTTCACCGGGAAGGAAAACCCCTGGTCATCGTTGACTATGCACATACGCCCGATGCCCTGGCACAAGCTCTTCATACTCTGGTGTCTCAATCTTCAGGAAAACTCTTCTGTGTTTTTGGTTGTGGCGGTCAACGTGATCGGGGTAAACGTGCTGAAATGGGAAAGGTTGCAGGAACGTTAGCGGATCATATTTTCATAACCAATGACAACCCTCGTTATGAAGCACCCGGGATAATTATTCAGGATATCGTGAGTGGCATAAAAGATCATGCCCGGTTGACACAGGAACCGGACAGGCGAACGGCGATTACTTTGGCAATTCATTCTGCTTCTGGTAATGATGCGGTTTTAATTGCCGGGAAAGGTCACGAAGACTATCAGGAGATTGCAGGAGCGAGAATGGATTTTAGTGATCGTGCAGTCGTGGAGGAAGTTTTGCACAAGCTGGAAAATGGTAATGGCGGATGATTAATATGCAATTATCGAAAGCCGCCGAAATTTTGCAGACGACACATCAGGGTGAAGATGTTTGTTTTTTTGGTTGTGGTACAGATACACGCACGCTTGGGAATAATGCGTTGTTTATCGCCTTGCACGGAAAAAATTTTAACGGTCATGATTGTATTGATAAAGCGCAAGCCGCTGGAGCCAGTGCCATGCTTGTCGAGGAAAAACGGAAAAAAGTGCTCCCTTCCATCACTGTCAGGAATACACAACGTGCGATGGGGATATTGTCTAAAAACTGGCGTGCACGTTTTTCCGTACCACTGGTTGCGATTACGGGGAGTAATGGCAAGACCACGGTTAAGGAAATGGTCGCGGCAATTTTAAGTTGTAAGGCACCGGTTTTGTCAACTCAGGGAAATTTTAATAATCATATTGGCGTGCCGCTAACGTTATTCGGTCTGGGGGACAAGCATCAATATGCCGTCATCGAGATGGGCGCGAGTCACTCTGGCGAAATTGCATGGCTTTCCGAAATTGCCCAACCAACAGTCGCTGTGATTACCCAGTGTGCACCGGCTCATCTTGAAGGGTTTGGAAGTATTGAAGGTGTTGCTCGGGCAAAATCTGAAATTTTCAGCAGTCTGATGAATGAGGGGGTTGCTGTAATTAATGGTGATGATGATTTTGCCGGTTTTTGGCTGCAGGAAAGCAAGCATGCTAATCAACTTACATTTGGTCTGGATAGACACAATGAAGTCACGGCCAGGTCAATTCGGATTGAGAATGGCACGTTTTCCATGCAGTTGCTATCGCCCGTTGGCGATGTTGATATCGCACTCAATGTGCCGGGCATGCATAACGTCAGCAATGCATTGGCGGCGGCGGCATGTGCAATCAGTCTTGGAATTAACTTGTCTGCCATCAAACAGGGTCTTGAATCTGTCAATGCAGTGCAAGGACGTCTGCAAATAAAAACAGGTTTACGACAGTGCCGAATCATTGATGATACTTATAACGCTAATCCGGGGTCTCTGCAGGCGGCACTAAAAGTTCTTAATGAATTTTCCGGAAGATACTGGCTTGTACTCGGTGATATGAGCGAGCTGGGGAGTGATGCTGAGGCCTTGCACAGATATGCGGGTGAAATAAGTAAAGTATCAGGTGTGGAACGCCTTTATGCACTGGGCGAGTTGACTGAATACAGTGTTCAGTCTTTTGGAGAAGGTGCTTATCACCTGAGTAGCCACGAGCAACTGGCGTCATTATTAAAGGAAGAAATCAATTCCGATGTCACCATTTTGATCAAGGGTTCCCGTGCCATGGGTATGGAGAAATTGGTTAATGTCCTGGTGGTCAATGCCTCGGGGGAACAGGAATAATCATGTTGCTCTGGTGCACTGAATATCTTACTCAATTTCATGGCGGTTTTAATGTTTTCCGGTATATAACATTACGTACTATTTTGGGGGTGCTGACATCCCTCTTTATTTCATTGTTCATTGGTCCTTATTTGATTGGACGATTGAATCATTATCAGATTGAGCAGAGCGTAAGAGACGATGGTCCGGACTCACATCTATCAAAATCGGGCACCCCGACCATGGGTGGACTCTTGATTCTTGTGTCGATTGCGTTCGGTACATTATGTTGGGCGGATTTAAGTAATCGTTTTATTGCTGTCGTATTATCGGTAACCCTGGTTTTCGGGATTATCGGGTGGATTGATGACTATCGTAAGGTGGTGCATGGAAACCCCAGGGGATTATGTCCACGACAAAAGTTTTTCTGGCAATCAATTGCCGGTATGGCAGCTGCAATATTTCTTTATCAGACGGCAGTGACTCCCGTAGAGACTCAGCTGATCATTCCATTCATTAAAGATGTGACGATAAATCTGGGTTGGATGTATGTCGTCCTTGTATATTTTGTCATCGTTGGTTCGAGTAATGCAGTTAATCTGACAGATGGTCTGGATGGCCTCGCCATATTGCCCACCGTATTGGTTTCCGGTGCTCTAATGATTTTTGCCTATACGGCAGGGCATGCATATTTTGCAGATTATTTAGGTATTCCCCACGTTAAAGGTGTAGGTGAGGTGGCGATATTTTGCGCCTCAATTGTTGGTGCAGGTCTGGGTTTTTTATGGTTCAACACTTATCCGGCACAGGTATTTATGGGTGACATCGGAGCTTTATCACTGGGTGCTGCGCTAGGTATTGTTGCGGTAGTTGTACGTCAGGAATTGGTTCTGTTCATCATGGGCGGTGTGTTTGTGATGGAAACTCTCTCCGTCATTCTGCAGGTGGTTTCTTACAAGTTAACCGGTAAGCGAATTTTTCAGATGGCACCACTTCATCATCACTACGAATTGAAGGGCTGGCCAGAACCCAGAGTGATTGTTCGTTTTTGGATAGTGACAGTCATTCTTGTCTTGATTGGCCTTGCCAGTTTGAAGGTACGGTGAGGTATTGGTTTTGAAATGTGCAGAGGCGACGATTATTGAAGTGATGGGGTCGACCAAACAATTTGATACCGTAGTCGCGGGTCTTGGCAAGACAGGTTTTGCCTGCGCTAAATATTTAGCGGCCCGGGGAATAAATTTTGCGGTCACAGATGATCGCGAACTACCGCCAATGTTAAATGAAATGAAAATGGCCTTGCCTTCTGTTCCATTATATTTGGGTGGATTTAATGAGTCCGTGTTGCTTGATACCGAACATTTGTTGGTAAGTCCAGGCGTGTCATTACAAGAGACTGCAATATCCCGGGCAATTAGCGCAGGTGTTGAAGTCTATGGCGACATTGAGTTGTTTTGTCGAAACAGTTCAGTGCCTGTAATTGCCATTACCGGCTCAAATGGAAAAAGTACAGTGACAACGCTAGTTGCTGAAATGGCGCGTGCTGCAACTATAGACGTTGTTGAAGGAGGTAATCTGGGGATACCGGTGTTGGAATTACTTCTTGATGAAATATCCGGTCGAGTGCCTGATGTTTATGTACTTGAATTATCGAGTTTTCAATTGGAAACCGTCAAGTCTCTTGATGCGATTGCTGCAGTGGTGTTAAATATTTCACCGGATCATTTGGATAGATATGAAAATCTGAATGAATACATAGAGGCAAAAGAGCGTATTTATAATGGTAGCGGAACCATAATCATTAATCTGGATGATCCGATCGTTGTAAATATGTCCCGGGACCGAAGAAATCTGGTTGGGTTTACGCTTTCTGAACCTGAGGCAGAGTGTTATGGCTTGCGTGAATACGAGAGTGTGCCCTGGATAGTGAAAGGGTGTGAAAAACTGCTTCCTGTAAACGATATATGTCTCAAGGGCAAACACAATATTGCCAATGCCATGGCTGCTTTGGCATTGTTAGAGTCTCTTGATTGTCCATTAGAACCAATTTTAGATGTACTACGCTCTTTCGCAGGTTTGGAACATCGTTGTCAGTGGATTGCTGAACATGAAAATGTGCAATGGATCAACGATTCCAAGGGTACGAATGTCGGTGCCGCCTGTGCCGCTATTGCAGGGCTGTCCGGTAATGAAAATCTGATATTAATCGCAGGTGGTGATGGTAAAGGTGCTGACTTTTCTGCGTTGGAAGATCTTGCGCAAGGCAGGTTAAAGGCAGCCATTGTTTTAGGTAAAGATGGATCCGGGATTGCTAAAGCACTTTTGAAAGTTGTGCCGGTACATTCCGTTGATACTATAGAGTCAGCTGTCGAGATGGCGGCAAGAATGGCGAAGGCGGGGGATATTGTCTTGTTGTCACCGGCCTGCGCAAGCCTTGACATGTTTAAAAATTATCAGGCGCGTGGTGAAGCCTTTGTCACCAGTATTGGAAAAGTGTTGGAAGGACAAGGCGATGTATAGGCAGCAAGCCATTCCTAAAAAGAATATCTCAGCCATAAATGAGCTGTTTCGACCATATGATACCTGGTTGATGATGGTTATTCTTTTATTGATTGGACTGGGTTTAGTCATGGTTATCTCTTCTTCAATTGCGATAGCTGCTCGTCAGTTCGGTGAACCTTTGTACTATTTCTGGCGACAATTATTTTCGGTTGTGATTGGCCTGATCCTGATTATTGCCGCATTAAAAATTCCTTTATCTGTGTGGAAATTTTTAAGTGTTCCACTGCTATTGCTTGGGATATTACTTCTGGTGATGGTTTTGATTCCCGGCGTTGGGAGAGAAGTAAATGGCAGTACCCGGTGGATTACTTTTGGTTCATTCTCATTGCAGGCTTCCGAACCGGTTAAATTTTTTGTCATCGCTTATCTTGCAGATTATATGGTGCGGCATGGGGAATATGTCAGAAATAATTTTGCAGGTTTTATCCGTCCCATATGTGTATTGACAGTAGTTTCAGGTTTGCTGTTGCTGGAACCTGATTATGGCTCATGTGTCGTTCTATTCGCGACAGCGTTGGGTATGTTGTTTATGGGCGGGGTTCCGCTGGCAAGATTTTTTGTATGGGTGTTGACAGCAATATCGGCACTTGCAAGTTTGGCGGTATTGTCTCCTTATCGCATGCAAAGGTTAATGAGTTTTTCCGATCCCTGGCAAGATCCCTTTAATAGTGGATTTCAATTAACGCAGGCATTAATAGCATTTGGACGCGGAGATTGGTTTGGAGTCGGTCTTGGTAGCAGTGTGCAGAAATTATTTTACCTGCCTGAAGCGCATACTGATTTTATATTTTCTGTTTTCGCAGAAGAGTTTGGTTTGTTGGGATCAGTATTCCTTATTTTATCCTTTAGCTTTCTGGTTTGGCGTGCCTTTGTTATTGGGTACATTGCCGAACACATGGGAAAACTATTTGCAGCGTACCTGGCTTATGGTATCGGATTAATTATCGGTATTCAGGCGTTTTTTAATATGGGTGTTAATCTTGGGGTGTTGCCCACTAAAGGATTAACCTTGCCGCTATTGAGTTACGGTGGTAACAGTTTAATTATTACTTGTTTGTTGTTGGGTATTTTGTTGCGCGTGGAAGTGGAAAACCGACAAACAAAACACTCGCATGGAGAGAGTAAATCTTATGCGGGATAACGCTTCAGATAGCAGACCAATTCTAATAGTGGCTGGCGGCACAGGTGGACATATTTACCCTGCTTTGGCTGTGGCTGATTGTTTGCGTGAAAGAGGCATCTCCTTGTTATGGCTAGGTACGATAACCGGTCTTGAGGCAAAAATTGTTCCTCAACATGGCTATCAATTATTGACCATTCGCATTGGTGGTTTACGCGGTAAGGGAGTCATGCGTTGGCTTGCCGCACCGCTGTCAATAATTATTGCAATATTTCAATCATTATTTGTATTGATTAAACAAAGACCTGCTGCCGTGCTTGGGATGGGAGGCTTTGTCAGTGGTCCTGGCGGCATTGCCGCATGGTTGATGCGTATACCTTTGTGCATTCATGAGCAAAATGCTGTTGGTGGGACGACAAACAGGATTTTAGCTCCACTTGCCCGTGTTGTCATGCAGGCATTTCCAGATACGTTTGCACCATCAAGAAATGCGAAGGTGACGGGTAATCCTGTACGCGAAAACATTATTGAATTGGCTACTCCTGAACAGCGTTATCAAAGTCGCACCGATGATAGTTTACGAATCTTTGTGGTTGGTGGAAGCCTGGGAGCCAGGGTATTAAATGAGATTGTTCCTGATGCGTTGGCCATTTTGGGAGACGATATGAACTTTCAGGTTAGGCACCAAACAGGTGACAGACATTTGGATTCAACTAAAGCACGCTATCAGTCTGCAAATATTGTTGTCGAACTACAGGCCTACATAGAGGATATGGCTGCAGCCTATGCATGGGCAGATCTTGTATTATGTAGAGCAGGAGCAATGACTGTAACAGAAATAGCTGCAGCAGGAGTTGCCGCGGTCTTTGTTCCGTTTCCATATGCAGTGGATGACCATCAAACAGCTAATGCACTTTACTTAAGTGATGAAGGTGCCGCCATTCTGATTCAGGAAACAGAATTGAATGGGCAGAGCCTGGCGAAGTTATTCAGGGATTTCTCACTTGACAAAAGCGCCTTGTTAAAGATGGCACGCACCGCCCGATCTTTATCCAGACCAGAGGCCACTAATCAGATAGCTGATTGGTGTGTGCAGGTTGCCTATGCCTGAACATCAAGATAACCCGGTGGGAAACAGCGTGACTCACGCACATGCAATGGGCAGGGTAAACCATATCCACTTTGTAGGTATTGGTGGTGCAGGCATGAGTGGTATCGCTGAAGTGTTACATAATTTGGGTTACCGGATTTCAGGATCTGATATGCAGGAAAGCCAGGCGATTAAACATCTATGCTCACTGGGCATTGATATTAATATCGATCATGATCCGGCGCAGATCAACGGTTGTGATGTAGTGGTTTATTCGAGTGCTATTACCCATGAAAATTGTGAATTAATGGAAGCACGGGTGAAAAGGATTCCCGTGATTCCGCGAGCGGAAATGCTGGCGGAATTGATGCGCTTACAACAGGGGATTGCTATTGCCGGTACACACGGTAAGACAACTACAACCAGTTTGGTCGCCAGTGTGCTGGCAGAGGGTGGTTTCGATCCAACCTATGTTATCGGTGGATTACTCAATAGTTCCGGTTCACGTGCACGTTTGGGGACAGGTAAGTATCTTGTGGCGGAGGCAGACGAAAGTGACGCTTCATTTTTGCATCTACAACCAACAATTGCGATTCTGACCAATATTGATGCAGATCATCTTGAAACTTATGGCGATGATATTAATTGTCTTCAAGATAATTTTATCGAATTTCTTCATCATCTGCCATTTCATGGTTTGGCCGTTATTTGTCTGGATGATGAGGGCGTGAAAAAAATCATGAGTAATATATTGAAACCCTTTAAAACTTACGGTTTTGACGAAGGGGCGGATTACTTTGCCCATAATGTGCATCATGAGAAACAAGAAAGTTGGTTTCAGGTTTCACGCGCAGATTGTGAACAATGGTTGCAAGTGAAACTAAACTTGCCTGGTAAACATAATATTTTAAATGCACTGGCTGCGATTGCTGTGGCCCATGAAGTCGGTATTGCAGATGAATCCATTACCGGCGCGTTGGCTAAATTTCAGGGTATTGGTAGACGTTGTCAGGTACTGGGTGAATTGGACATACAGGGAAAAAAGATTTTACTGATTGATGATTACGCACACCACCCTCGTGAAATAAGTGCAACATTGCAGGGTATACGTGAAGGATGGCCTGGTAGACGCATGGTGATTATTTTTCAACCTCACCGTTATACGAGGACCAGAGTTTTGTTTGAAGAATTTTGCCAGGCACTGTCAGAGACAGACCAATTATTATTGCTGGATATATACAGTGCCGGTGAAAAATTTATTGCAGGAGCTGATAGTCGATCCTTATGTCAGGCAATTCACCGGCGTGGTCAGGTTGATCCCATCCTTGTCGAACGACGTGAAGAGTTATCGCCTTTACTGGAAAATTTGCTGGAAGAAAATGATTTGTTATTGGTGTTAGGTGCAGGAGATGTCGATGCAGTTTCTGCAGGTTTGGTAAAGCAATATGGATAACAGATTTATTGTAAGCGCCATGTTGAGGAAAGTAAGGTGCTGGTTGAAACAGATGAAATCCATGATTTATCAAAGTAACTCTAAAAATTTGTATTTGATAGCACTAAGGCCATGAAAAATGATGATGCACAAGAATTTGAATTTAGTGGTGTTATGAAACTGAATGAGCCGATGAAAAAGCATACATCCTGGAGGACGGGAGGATCTGCTGAGCGTTATTTTAAGCCTGCTGATGTTGATGATCTTTGCTTCTTTCTCAAGCAACTACCGGAAGATGAACCACTTTTCCTGCTCGGATTGGGCAGTAACTTGCTGGTACGTGATGGAGGACTTAAAGGAACAGTCATTGCGTTATCCGGCGTGTTGAATGATTTGCAAGTGCAGAGTAACGGCGGTATGCATGTCGGCGCTGGAGTTGCCTGTGCAAAAGTTGCGAAAGTAAGTGCTCAGTCCGGTTTAACAGGAGGAGAATTTCTGGCGGGAATTCCGGGCACGATGGGTGGAGCATTAGCGATGAATGCCGGAGCCTTTGGTAGTGAGACGTGGAATATCGTGGCAAGCGTCGAAACAGTTAATAGACGAGGTCAGAGATTTAAAAAAGACATGGAGAATTTTGAAATAGCTTATAGGCATGTAAATTTATCCGTGAACGAATGGTTCATTTCTGCAGAGTTATTATTCAGGCCGGAAGAAAATGGCAAGGTCACAAAAAATATTCAGGAATTATTAAATCAGCGGGCAAAAAGTCAACCCATGGGTAAAGCCTGTTGCGGTTCGGTATTCCGTAACCCCGAGAATGATTGGGCTGCGCGATTAATTGAAGCCAGTGGACTTAAAGGCAAGTCAATTGGCAATGCCCGGGTTTCGGAAAAGCATGCGAATTTTATTATTAATGCAGGCGATGCAAGTGCAGAGGATATTGAATCACTGATTTTATTGATTCAGGAAAAAGTGGAAAGAGATCACGGCGTTGTGCTTGCTAATGAAGTCAGGATAGTTGGCGAGCGCAAATTATCATGACGGTTGTCGATATTAAAAGAGATTACGGAAAGGTAGCCTTGATGATGGGTGGTATATCCGCTGAGAGAGCTATTTCCCTAGAGAGCGGACAAGCAGTTTATGATGCCTTGCAAAGGCGGAAAATTAATGTGCATATCGTCGATCCCCGGAAGAACGTGGTAACGCAATTGCAAGAAGGTGAATTTGATCGAGTATTCATTGCACTTCATGGTCGTGGTGGTGAGGATGGTTTGATGCAGGGAATGTTGGAAATATTGAGCTTGCCTTATACCGGTAGTGGTGTGCTTGGTTCCGCTTTGGCGATGGATAAGTGTCGTGGTAAGTATGTTTGGCGAAGTCACAATTTACCTACACCGGCATTCGTTGAATTGCATGAGCATTCTGACTGGAATGCTGTTGTTAAATATTTGGGTCTGCCCTTAATTGTAAAACCTGTTAGAGAAGGCTCGAGTCATGGTGCCAGCAAGGTTAAAGAGTTAAGTGAACTGGAAAATGCATGGAGACAAGCGTATGCATACGATGCAAGAGTGATGGCAGAATCATGGGTTGAGGGGAGTGAATATGCTATTCCGATCTTGGGCGATCAGGTTTTGCCCATAATCCGCCTGGAAACCCCACGGGAGTTTTACGACTACGAGGCTAAATATATCGCCGATACAACGCAGTACCATTGTCCATGCGGTCTTGATGTTGAGGTTGAGAATAAATTAGGCAAGTTGGCTTTGGATGCTTTTCAAGCGTTGGATGTCAGTGGTTGGGGGCGTGTAGATATCATGCTGGGTAATGATGGTAATCCATGGTTAATCGAGGTGAATACAGTACCGGGCATGACCGGTCATAGTTTGGTTCCGATGTCTGCAAAACAAGCAGGCATGAGTTTTGATGAGCTAACACTAAATATATTGGCAACCAGTTTGTGAGGATAATTGGGCAATCATTTATGCAAGCACTACTGACAATGGCTGAACACACAGGCAAGGACTTCGGCAAAAAAGAGCGTGTAGCACACAGTAATAATTTCATTGGTGGGTTAGTTGCTGTGTTGTTGATAATGGCCATTGTTGCGAGTTTCTCCTGGATAATGAAGCCGGGCACATTGCCGGTAAAGCAGGTTCACATTGAGGGAGAATTTTTGCGGCTTGATACCAATCAGTTAAAGATCCTGGTTACGGATAAGGTGACAGGTGGTTTTTTTAATATTGATGTTGCCGCGATACGTGGTGCCCTAATGACTTTGCCCTGGGTGAAGGATGTGTCAGTCCATCGAGCCTGGCCTGATGGTGTAAGAGTTGTTGTGGACGAACAAATTGCCGTTGTTAGGTGGAATGAGACTGGTTTGTTGAATGATCAAGGTCAATATTTCTCACCGGAGAAAAGTTCGTTTCCAAAAGGTTTGCCCTTTCTTGAAGGACCAGATGAATCACGGAAATTGTTACTGGAAAGATTCAGGTTGTTGAGAGATAACTATGGTTTGAGTTTGGTGCGGTTGCATTTGAATGATCGACGTGCATGGGTGTTTGAGCTTGATAGTGGTCTCAGTGTTGTGTTGGGTAGAAAAGATTTTGATAGCCGCATTAAACGATTCGTGAATGTGGTGACACAGAATTTGGATAAAAAACTATTTCAGGTCGATGAAATTGATATGCGCTATACAAATGGTTTTGCCGTTCGCTGGCAATAACGTACCACCGAATATATTGGAAACGGAGCTAAATAGTAATGACGAAAAAGATGGATAAAAATCTTATCGTTGGATTGGATATTGGTACATCCAAAGTAGTGGCTATTGTTGGTGAAATATCCGGTGATGAGATTGAGATTATTGGTCTGGGATCGAATCGCTCTCGAGGCTTAAAGAAAGGTGTCGTCGTTGATATAGAATCCACAGTACATTCCATTCAACGTGCGGTAGAGGAAGCCGAGTTGATGGCGGGATGTGAAATACATTCAGTTTATGCGGGTATCGCCGGAAGTCACATTAGCAGTCTCAATTCTCACGGTATCGTTGCGATTCGTGATCATGAAGTGACGATGAGTGATGTTGATCGTGTGATTGATGCGGCGCGTGCTGTTGCTATCCCGGCAGATCAAAAAATACTGCATATTTTGCCGCAGGAATTTGAGATCGATAATCAGGAAGGTGTTAAAGAACCCATTGGCATGTCCGGAGTCAGGCTTGAAGCAAAAGTACACATGGTCACCGGGGCAGTCAGTGCAGCCCAAAATATCAAAAAATGTGTTCGCCGTTGCGGTCTTGAGGTGGATGATTTGATCCTTGAGCAATTAGCCTCAAGTTATGCCGTACTAACAGAAGATGAAAAAGAGCTGGGTGTTTGTCTGGTGGATATTGGAGGCGGTACCACAGATATCGCTGTATTCAGAGACGGCGCCATTCACCATACTGCTGTAATTCCCATTGCCGGAGATCAAGTAACAAATGATATCGCGGTAGCATTACGCACGCCGACGCAACACGCTGAAGACGTCAAAGTGCAGTATGCCTGCGCGCTAACGCAGTTGGCAAATTCTGAAGAGACGATTGATGTCCCCGGTGTTGGAGAACGCCCATCTCGCAGATTAGCAAGACAGACCTTGGCGGAAGTCGTTGAACCGCGTTATGACGAGTTATTAACACTGGTTCAGGCAGAACTTCGACGAAGTGGCTTTGAAGATTTGATTGCGGCTGGCGTGGTTCTTACTGGGGGCAGTTCAAAGATGGAAGGCGTCGTTGAGCTTGCAGAAGAAATTTTTCACATGCCGGTTCGACTTGGTATGCCGCAACATGTCTCAGGGTTAGTTGATGTGGTTAAAAATCCAATTTATTCAACAGGCGTTGGATTATTGTTGTTCGGTCGCAAACAAATGCAAGAAGGCTATTCGCCGTTAAAAGCGAGTGGTGGTCTTTGGGAAAGAATGAAAAGTTGGTTTCAGGGTAATTTTTGAGAATGTTTTATTTGGAGTCTAATTTCTAGCTGAGGAGATTGTGCCATGTTTGAATTTGTAGATACAGACAATCAAGCTGCTGTTATCAAGGTCATTGGCGTTGGTGGTGGTGGTGGAAATGCCGTACAGCATATGCTGTCAAGCAATATTGAAGGAGTGGAATTTATTTGTGCCAATACAGATGCACAGGCACTTAATAACTCTGCTGCAAAGACATCGTTGCAGTTAGGAAAAAATATGACAAAGGGTTTGGGCGCCGGTGCCGATCCTGAAGTTGGTCGCCAGGCTGCGCTTGAAGATAGAGATCGGTTAATGGATCTCATGGAAGGTGCCGATATGGTTTTCATTACAGCAGGGATGGGTGGTGGGACTGGAACGGGTGCAGCACCGATTTTTGCTCAAGTTGCGAAAGAGATGGGCATCCTTACGGTAGCCGTGGTAACACGACCATTTTCATTCGAAGGCAAAAGGCGGGCACAAATTGCAGATGATGGCATTAGGGAACTCAGCCAGTTTGTAGATTCCCTGATCACGATCCCTAACGAAAAATTGTTGGCTGTCCTGGGTCGCGATATTAGTCTACTGAATGCCTTTGGTGCGGCAAATGATGTTTTGCTTGGTGCAGTACAGGGAATCGCAGAACTGATTACTTGCCCTGGTCTGATTAATGTTGATTTTGCAGATGTGAAAACAGTTATGTCGGAAATGGGTATGGCGATGATGGGATCGGGTAAGGCGCAAGGTGAAGATCGCGCTGCTGTTGCCGCTGAGGCTGCTGTATCCAGTCCTTTGCTAGAGGACGTTAATCTCTCCGGCGCAAGAGGAATACTGGTAAATATTACTGCTGGTATGGACATGAGCATTGGTGAATTTGACGAGGTAGGTAATACCGTCAAACAATTTTCTTCCGATAACGCCACGGTTGTCGTTGGAACTGTCATTGATGCTGACATGAACGGTGAAATGAGGGTGACTATTGTCGCGACCGGTCTTGATCATGTTGGACGAGAAAAATCGACAAAAGTGCAGTTGGTACAAAACGCTGCGGCAGGTAACTACGAGGAGTTTGAGCGACCGACTGTGATGCGTAATCAGAGTCAGGAAATGGAGCTGAAGAATATTGAAAATGATTCGGACTATCTGGATATTCCCGCTTTTTTGAGGCGTCAGGCAGATTGATAAGTACCATCATTGCTTGATATCATACGCAGTCGGCGTATTCCGGTTCGTTTCAGAGGCGATAAAATCGTGCTTTGGAGAGTTAAGAGTTCTTTTAGGGAATCAGGGTGGGGACGTGAAAAGATCCAATGAAATCAATGATAAAGCAGCGTACGTTTAAAAATGTTATCCGTGCCACAGGTGTTGGTCTGCATACAGGAAAAAAGATCTATCTTACTTTGAGGCCTGCGCTCGCAGATGCTGGAATCATCTTTCGTAGGGTAGATCTTGATGATCCTGTCGAAATTGAGGCAAAACCTGAAAATGTTGGCGATACCATGTTGTCCACTTCCCTGGTCAAGGGCGACGTTAAAATTTCAACAATAGAACACTTGCTGTCTGCGCTTGCCGGTTTTGGTATAGACAACGCATATGTTGATGTCAGTTCTGATGAAGTGCCGATTATGGACGGCAGTGCAGGTCCATTTGTGTTTCTGATTCAGTCGGCAGGAGTGGAAGAATTGAATGCACCAAAACGATTTCTCAGGATCAAGAAACGTATTCGTGTTGAAGATGAAGATAAATGGGCGGTATTTGAACCATTTAATGGCTTTAAGGTCGGTTTCACCATTGAATTTGATCACCCGATGTTTGACGAGAAGAGTTGTAAGGCGGAGATAGATTTTTCAACGACATCGTATGTGAAGGAGGTCAGTCGCGCCAGAACGTTTGGGTTTATGCGAGATGTTGAGTTGTTACAAGAGAATAATCTGGCGTTAGGTGGTAGTCTGGATAATGCTGTTGTTGTTGATGATTACAGAATATTGAATGAAGACGGGTTGCGTTACGAAGATGAGTGTGTGAAACACAAGATACTTGATGCAATCGGTGATTTATATTTGCTGGGACATAGCCTGATTGGGTCGTTTACCGGGTTTAAATCCGGACATGCTTTAAATAACAAATTATTGAAAGAATTGTTAGCGACGGAATCAGCATGGGAATTAGTCAGTTTTGAAGATGAGGCGGATTTACCTATCTCTTTCATGCAGCCTATTATGGCATAGTAAGTATTATTCGTGGATTATTCGGCGTGTTCGCTAATTTTTATAATAGATTCACGCAGGGCAGGATCCTCAATTGATAATGCGATGTTTTTGATAAAGGCTGCAGATTTTTTTGACAAGAATGGTTTTTTGACGTTAGAGGTGGTAGAAAGACTGGATCGAGATTTTGTGCTCTCGTGCCCTGGATAAACCTTGATACGAATAGATTTTAACTTGTTTAGTCTACATTCGCGTTTTGCATGGCTGAGTATGTCGGGAATACGGTAACGTAATTTGGAGGCCCAGGCAGATGTTTCGGCATTTATGGTCAGGGTGTCTTCAGAGTAGCTGGCGACTGAACAATGATTACCTAGAGATGGAGTGAGGTATTTCTCCAGCTTTTCGTTGAGCGCGTGAATATCTTTAGCGTGTGTGTACAGTTCATTTAGCTGTTCGTTGGAACTGAGTAGTTCCTTAAACTGGCGGATCATGAGATTTCGAGTGGTGTGATTTTTTTGACCGGACATAATTGAATAATAGTGAATAATAATATTTTATGGAACTCATATTAGTATCGAATAGACGAAACAAGACTTATAGCCTACCTCTAGGCCTGGTGAGTGTTCTGTCTGTCGGGCTATTATTTCTGGTAATGATGGCCGGGATTTTTTACGCTGGTGGCAGGGTTGCGGCGTATCGTGCGGAAGTTTCCCATTCTGAGCTGGGCGAACAAAAATATAGTCAGTGGCGGTGGCAGCTTAAAAATCAGCAAGCAAGTGTAGATGCGGCTAAAAAGAATGCTAAAAAAAGTCTTGATGCACTGTCGGCCAGATTAAGTACTCTGCAAGCGCACTTGCTACGGCTTGACGCACTGGGTTCACGTTTGGTTAAAATCACCGATATGTCCGATATTGAATTTGATATGTTGGAGTCACCGGGATTGGGTGGGCCTTCGTTAGTTAAGGATCAAAATTCTCCGGGTGTAACTGATTTTATTGCAGTTCTGCAGGCGGTTGGGCGGAAGATTGAGGACAGGAGTGAAAAACTTTCGGCGATCGAATCCATGCTAATGGATAGTAATATACAGTCGCAAGTTCTGCTGGAAGAGACACCTGTCGTGGGTGGCTGGATATCATCAGCATTTGGCTGGCGGACAGATCCTATTTCCGGCAAAAAAGATTTTCACGAGGGTATCGATCTGGCAGGAAAATTCGGATCAAAAGTAACGTCTGCGGCGGCTGGTATCGTGACTTGGTCAGGCTGGAGTTCTGGATACGGGAATATGATCGAAATCAATCATGGTAATGGTTACGTTACTAGATATGCACATAATGAAAGAAATCTCGTTATGGTTGGTGATAAGATAGAAAAAGGACAGAGCATTGCAGTAATGGGATCAACAGGTCGTTCAACAGGTCCCCACGTGCACTTTGAAGTTGTACATAATGGCAAGCATGTCAATCCCGGTAAATTTGTTTCAATTCATTGAATATAAAAATAATGTAGCCTTTCCCCCATCTCCCAAGCCTGAAAAACCAATAAGCGGCAAAGGAGAGACATCATAATAAAATATTACTAATGGTTATCGGTTTAATTAGAAAAATATTTGGCAGCCGCAATGATCGTGTGATTAAAAAATTACTCAAAATTGTAAAAAATATTAATGATTTTGAGAAGCAATTTAATGTATTACAAGATCATGATTTTCCGTTGAAGACAAAAGAATTTCGAGATCGAATTAGACAAGGAGAGAATCTCAATGACCTCTTACCTGAGGCATTTGCTTTGGTTAGGGAAGCGGGTAAGAGGAAGCTGGGTATGCGGCATTTTAACATGCAGTTGGTGGGTGGCATGGTCTTGCATGACGGCAAAATATCAGAGATGCGAACTGGCGAAGGTAAGACTCTGGTAGCAACACTCTCGGCTTATCTTAACGCCCTAAGTGGCAAAGGTGTCCACGTGATTACGGTAAATGATTATCTAGCCAGGCGTGATTCGGAATGGATGAATCATATTTACGAATTTGTTGGGCTTACAACAGGTGTTATTTACACAGGAATTAGTCATGAAGATCGCAGGCAGGCATATGCTGCGGACATTACTTACGGTACGAATAATGAATTTGGATTCGATTATTTAAGAGATAATCTGGCATTTAGTAATGAGAGTCGTGTGCAGAGAAAATTAAATTATGCAATTATTGATGAAGTGGATTCTATTTTAATTGATGAGGCTCGCACACCATTAGTGATATCTGGTGCGGTCGATGACAGATCTGATTTGTATGTCAGTATAAACAGGATTATCCCAAAATTAAAAAAGCAGGAAGAAGAAAATGAGTCAGGTCATTATACCATTGATGAAAAATCAAAGCAGGCTTACCTGACGGAGGAAGGTAATGAATATCTTGAAAAACTGTTAAGACATGAAAATGTTATTGGCTCAGAACAAAGTCTATATGACCCTGTAAATATAGGTGTGTTGCACCACTTGAATGCCGCAATGAGAGCCCATGCCTTATTTCAGAAAGATATTGATTATATTGTAAAGGACAATGAAATAGTTATTGTTGATGAATTCACCGGTAGAACCATGTCCGGCCGTCGTTGGTCGGATGGGTTGCATCAGGCCATAGAAGCAAAAGAGGGCGTGCCAATCCAAAATGAAAACCAGACTTTGGCCTCTATCACCTATCAGAATTATTTCAGACTATATGAAAAATTGTCAGGAATGACAGGCACAGCAGATACCGAAGCCTTTGAATTTCAGGATATCTATGGATTGGAAGTCGTTGTCGTTCCGACAAATATGCCAATGGTTCGTGAAGATATGAGCGATGTTGTCTATCTTAAATCGAAACAAAAATTCGATGCGATCATCAGTGGTATAAAGGATTGTAGAGATCGAGGTCAACCTGTTCTTGTCGGTACTGCTTCAATAGAAGTGTCTGAATATTTATCTGGCCTACTACAAAATGAGAGGGTGGTACATAAGGTACTTAACGCCAAACAACATGAAAGGGAAGCTGAAATTATTGAACAGGCGGGAATGCCTGGTGCCGTCACTATCGCAACCAATATGGCAGGTCGTGGAACAGATATCGTGCTTGGAGGTAATCTGGAAGCCGAACTTGGGAAGTTAGATAATGAAACCGAAATAGAAAAAGTAAAAGCGGTATGGGAAACAAGACATCAAACTGTTATTGCGAGTGGTGGATTACACATTATCGGTACCGAACGACATGAATCAAGACGCATAGACAATCAATTACGAGGTCGCTCGGGTCGTCAAGGTGATTCAGGTTCCAGTCGATTTTATCTTTCACTTGAAGATAATTTGATGCGAATTTTTGCTTCAGACAGAGTTTCATCACTCATGCAAAAACTCGGAATGGAAGATAACGAGGCAATTGAATCCTCATTGGTTAGTCGTGCGATTGAGAATGCTCAGAGAAAAGTTGAAGCGCATAATTTTGATATAAGAAAACATCTTCTTGAGTATGATGATGTTGCGAACGATCAACGCAAGGTGATCTATGAGCAAAGAAATGATTTGTTGATGGATGATAATATTAAGGAAAATATAGAGGCGATGCGTGAAGATGTGGTGAATGCTATCATTGACTCATTTATTCCGCGTGGCAGTGTTGATGAATTATGGGATATCAACGGTTTAACTGAAGCAACATCTCACGATCTTGGTTTAAGTCTGGATATCGCAGCCTGGCTCGAAAGCGATCAGTCACTACATGAAGAAACGCTTAGAGAAAGGATTCACGAGAATGTTGTGAGAGCAGCACAGAAAAAGGAAGAGCTGATTAGTTCCGATATTATGAGGCGTGTTGAAAAACAGGTGATGCTGGATATTCTTGACAGGCAATGGAAGGATCATCTAGTCATGATGGATCATCTACGGCAGGGTATTAATTTGAGAAGTTATGCTGCCAAGAACCCAAAGCAGGAATACAAACGAGAAGCTTTTGAAATGTTTGTCGTGATGCTTGAGAACATTAAACACGATGTTATATCATTTCTATCAAAGGTTCAGGTAGGAAATGAAGAGGATATTGATGCCGCAGAGCAAAAGCGTAATAGGCGTCAAGATATGCAGTTTAACCACGCGGCATCCCCGGATGTGTTGAGGAATAAACAAGAAAACAATCTTGACAGCAAGGGGTTGGAGCCTTTCGTACGCGGACAAAAAAAGATTGGGCGTAATTATCCTTGTCCTTGTGGATCCGGGAAGAAATACAAGCAGTGCCATGGGAAATTAAGGTAAGCATAAAGTTCGGTATGCTGCATGGCTGTAGGTTTAAATAAAATATCTGGGCTCCTGCCTGTCAAAGGCGTACAAGTCGCGGCTTGTACTGCGGGGATATATAAAACGAGAAGGAAAGACTTGGCGTTAATCTCATTCCGGCATAATTCAAATTGCGCAGCTGTATTTACCCGGAATGCATTTTGTGCTGCTCCCGTCATCATCGCCAGAAGTCATCTACAACAGGAGATCCCCAATTTTTGTTTGATCAATTCTGGTAATGCCAATGCGGGTTTGGGAGATAATGGAATCGAGGCAGCTATGAATGTATGTCATCATTTAGCCGATCTCGCGGGTACCAACGTTAAAAGTATTTTGCCATTTTCAACAGGTGTTATTGCTGAGCCATTACCAGTCGATAAAATAAACAATGCGTTACCGCATCTATTGGATAACCTTGAGGAAAATGCATGGAATGAAGTTGCTGAGTCAATTTTGACGACAGATACTTTAGCGAAAGGCAGATCCAAAAAACTGGATCTTCCTGGAGGTGAAATAACAATTACCGCAATTGTCAAAGGATCAGGGATGATAAGACCGGATATGGCGACTATGCTGGCGTTTATAGCTACCGATGCAAGAATTAAACAATCTTTGGTTCAAGGGTTATTGGATGAGGTTGTGGAACAGTCATTTAATTGTATCAATGTTGATGGCGATACTTCTACAAATGATGCTTGCTTTTTTGTTGCCACAGGAGAAAGTAACATGACTGAAATAAAGTCATTTGATGAAGTTCCAGGCTTGTTATTTAAAAATGCATTGTTGGAAATTTGTATTTATCTTGCTCAAGCGATAGTTAGGGATGGCGAAGGGGCGACAAAATTTATTTCAATTTATGTTACCGACGGGGTATCAAGGGAAGAATGTACGGAAGTCGCATTGGCTATTGCAAATTCGCCGCTGGTTAAGACCGCTTTTTTTGCCTCTGATCCAAATTGGGGAAGAATTCTTGCTGTGATCGGAAAAACCACTCTCCCTGGTCTGGATATTGAAAAAATTTCAATTTCGCTTAATGATGTGAAAATTGTTGAATTCGGGCAAAGAGCCGAAAGATATACAGAAGCTGAGGGACAGCGAGTTATGAATCAGGAAGAGATAGAAGTGTGCATCTCACTCGGTAGAGGAAAGGCAAGTTCAGTTATATGGACATGTGACCTCTCTCATGAATATGTCCGTATTAACTCTGAATACCGTTCGTAATATTATTCATGGCGTCCGGCCTAATTTTACATGTTGCGGTAGGCGTGATTAAAAACAACAAGGATCAGGTATTGTTATCACGTAGGTCGTCAACTGTCCACCAACCTGAATTGTGGGAATTTCCTGGTGGGAAACTCGAGGCAGGTGAGACTGTTAGTGAAGCTTTATCAAGGGAGCTGTTCGAAGAGCTTGCTTTGACTGTGCAGTCAGCCCAGCCGCTAATTCAGGTCCAATATGACTATGAAGAGTATTCTGTCTTACTTGATGCCTGGAATGTAGATTCATGGGATTCAAGTTATCTTGAGCGTAATGAAAGTATTGGTAGGGAAGGGCAGGTAATAGAGTGGGTGGATATTGCAAAACTTGATGAACGTGATTATCCAGAAGCCAATAAACCAATTATCAAAGCTGTAAAACTTCCCAGGCTATATTTGATTTGTCCCGATCCTGAAGATAATCCCAAAGAGTACTTGAATAAATTTGAAGAATGTATCTCTGCTGGAGCGACTTTATTCCAGTTGCGGTTCAGTAATGATTCACATTATGAAAAATACAGGTCTTTAATCTCGGAGTTGCTTGAATGTTGTGGAAATAACGATGTGGTGTTAATGATCAATAGTTTGCCTGAATATGCAATAAAGTATGGAGCTAATGGGGTTCATCTGAATAGTGCAAGACTATTACGATTCGATAAGCGGCCGCTAGATAATGACTATCTGGTTGCTGCATCATGTCATAATTACCATGAGCTGGAACACGCGGTTAAAATTGATATTGATTTTCTGGTTTTGTCACCAGTGAATAGAACACTCAGTCATCCGAAAACGGAGCCATTGGGGTGGGAAAACTTTGAAATATTAGCCAAGTCGATTCCAATTCCAACTTATGCCCTGGGTGGTATGCAAGTTGAAGATATGAAAAAGTCGTGTGAATGTGGTGGTCAGGGAATATCGACTTTAAGCGGGATCTGGAACCAGGAAAGCACAAAAGATGCAGTGCTTAAATATTTAAAATGTACTTAAGAAACTTTGATTGGGTCATGAATTTGACTCTTGCACACAAAGTATCTGTGTTCTGCATTGTCACCCTTTTGCATCTTGCAGCAGGGATGGGACAAACTGATATTGCTAATATCCTTATCAAAGCCAGGGCGGCTATCAACGCAAGAGACAAAAATGGCTGGACTCCCTTGTATTATGCGGCAGCACTCGGTCAAACCAATACTGCCATTGCTCTTGTTTACGCTGGGGGCATATATTCAAGCCATTGATAATTCGGGGTGAACTTCGCTTCATGTGGCGCGTGAGAAAAAACGATGGAATGTGGTTACCGCGTTAGAAAACCCGTCGCTAAAGCCGAAAGCCCCTAATCCGGTTGTTCGTACTCCTGGATATACACAACTCGCTGTTGGGTTTCGCCATTCTCCGAATACAGACGGTAAAACTTGCCGCATTTGGAATTGGGGCATTTCACCACTTCGTTTTGGTCTGGAGGAGGGTTAGTAAGTTCTGCCGACCAGGCGGAAGTTTGTACCCGCGAACGCACTGCCGAGCGGCATTATTGGCAAGACGCGCTACTCAAACTTGATCATGGATTCTTTAGTGGATATGAGAGGGCATCCTATGTTTTAAATGCTCAATGTTTAGTATACAAATCTTCTGGTAACAAGTTTGAGGTATGATCATTATCGTTGGAACTAATCCTGTATTTTTCATCGACCCATTTGCCAAGATCAATTAGTTTGCAACGTTCGCTGCAAAACGGGCGATGCTCATTATCGTATGAGTATTCAGCTATTTTGCCGCACCTGAGGCATTTAACGATAGACTCCTTCATAAAATGCAACAATGAAGCTCAAATTCAACGGCATTTTTGGTTTGCACAGGTCTGGATGAAGTTGACGCTTGTTCCATGAAACGTATTGTGAATCTATGTTTGCCGCCGCTTATTTCAGGGAAATATTTACAATCATTAGGCAAAAGAACTCGAATTAATTGACAAGATAATTTTGACCCTATAGGTTGCTGGTAAAAGCCTGCTTCAGCATTTTCATTCACAGGTGTCGTGCTGTTTCTGAGCATGAGTAGTGCGATAGTTAGAGATTCTTGTATTACTGCAAGATCTTGTTTCCACATTGTCAAATCGTTATGCCGTGACTGTGCGGGTTTGTGTAGCCAGTGATGAAAAGCAGGGAGATCAAAATTACAAGTTCCTCCTGGAATAGATATCCTTTGCTTGATTGACGTCATTAGCTCATTCTGCTTCAGACATTGGCCAGGTTGGCAATCACTATTACGCAGTGTACTGAGATGAATATTAATATTACTTAACATGTCATTTAGTCTTTGGTGATGAATATCCGGATTATTTTTTAACACATCCAGAATAGCTGTATGGCGTTCTAATTCCTTGATTAAGTCACTTTTTATATCAGAACGAGAGAGTAGATTGAGGATTTCCAGCAAGCACGATATGGTTATTCGACTATCCCACTGACTGTCTTGAGGACAGTGATGTTCGGCAATATCGAACAGATGCTCAAGTCGCAGGAAGCTGCGTACTCGTTCATTTAAAGGTTGTTCATATATGACACTTTTTTCCACGTAGGTGACTGCCACAGGTAAATATTAAAGACCAATTGTCCTGCACTTGTGCATCGCAAGCAACAGGCGCAGATCAGATATTTGTGTAAAATTTGTGCAGGTCGCAAATTTGCCTACGTAGATTATTAACTTCACCATCATTTTTAATAATATCATCGGCAGCAGCAAATCGGTCTTCAGGAGGTATCTGTGAATACATAATTGTTTCAATGTCATGCTGAGTTACATTGTCTCTAATCGAGGCACGTGACATCTGCAATTCCCTGGGGGTATCAATGATTAAGATCCTATCAACAATCCTTGAAGTGTCCGTTTCCAGCAGGAGAGGGACAGCGATGATACAATACCTGGACTGAATGCGCTCTATTTCAAGTATGATTTCACTGTATGTGGCCGGGTGTAAAATGTTATTCAACTTGTTGCGGTCAGTTACATTTGTGAATATCCGGTCGCGTAATTTTTGTCTGTTCAGACCCCCTTCTTTGGTGACGATCTCTTTTCCAAACTCGGTTATTATTTGCTGAAGTGCAGGCGTCCCCGGCATTACCAGGTTGTGTGCAATTATATCTGCATCGATAACAGGCGTCCCAAGTTCGGAGAAAATTTTACAGGCGGTTGATTTTCCGCTACCTATACCACCCGTCATCCCAACTTTTAAGACCATATCCAATTAATAACTAAAAATAGTTTGATAAGTACCGATTAATTCTTCGCCCCAGAGTAAACTTATCCATCCCGCGATTGCCAGATAGGGTCCGAAAGGGAAAGGAGAGGCTTTATTTCTTCCTTTAAACAAGATCATTGAAATACCGATTATTGATGCAGTTATTGAAGATAGTAGAATAATCAGAGGTAAAAATTGCCAGCCAAGCCAGCCCCCCAGGAGGGCTAAAAGTTTAAAATCACCGTAACCCATACCTTCTTTTCCGGTAATCACCTTGAAACTCATAAATATGAGCCAAAGAACGCCGTAACCAAGTATCGCGCCAATAAGACTGGAAGTGATATCAGTGAAGATGTTAAATATATTACACGCCAGGCCCAACCACATAAACGGTAGTGTTATGTCATCGGGCAGTAAGGAATGCCTCAGATCAATCATACTCAAAGATATAAGCGCCCAGGTAAATAGAACGGCAAACAGGGTTTGCAAGCTGAAGCCAAAGTGCCAGGCGATATAGGCGGTTGTTAGTCCGGCGAGAGTTTCAATTAAGGGATATTGCAAAGATATTTTGGCATTACATGATCCGCAACGACCCTTAAGAAAAAAGTAACTGATGACAGGGATGTTTTCGAGCGCAGATATTTTATGCTGACACGTAGGGCAATTTGAGCCCGGAAAGACTAAATTCATTCGCTGTTGCACTACTATATTCTCTTTCTTAATATCTAACAGCTCACAACATTGCTCATGCCAGTTCTGTTGCATCATTTTTGGTAATCGATATATCACTACATTCAGGAAGCTTCCTACACACATTCCGAGCATAGCCATACAGAATGAAAAATAAATTGGATGAGTTTGCAGAAAATAAATAACGGACATCGTCCAGACTATACAAGATCGCCAACGGGACAGGACTTACCACTCACAGTCAATGCGTCAATCGTTTGAGCGGTTAATCTGTTTATATTTGTTACAAGATATTTGGTATCTATACCACTTGACCCATTTTGAAGATAGGCAGATACATGCCAATAACAATACTACCAATGACGACACCCAGAAACGCCATGATAGCGGGTTCAAGTAAGCTAGTCATTGCTTCGACGGCATCATCAACTTCTTGTTCATACCAGTCTGCAATTTTTCCAAGCATGGTATCAATAGAGCCAGACTCTTCGCCAATTGCGACCATTTGTACAACCATATTTGGAAATAGTCCTGTTTCGCGCATGCTTGCCTGAAGTTGAGTACCGGTGGAGATATCGTCTCTAATTTTTATACATGCATTGTAAAAGACAATGTTACCACAGGCGCCGGCAACTGATGTCATTGCCTCAACCATGGGAGTACCTGCGGCAAACATAGTTTCCAATGTGCGAGCAAAACGTGCGATGGCCGCTTTCTCGAGCACTACGCCAAGAACGGGGAGCTTGAGCATCAGTATCTCGAGGGCTTGAGCAAAAGGTTTTGATCTTTTATGCATTTGCAGCAGCCCAAAAACTGTGCCACCACACACGGCGAATAGTGCCCACCACCATTGAACAAAAAGATTGGACATATCAATAAGAAATTGTGTTAACGCAGGCAAATCTGCACCAAAATTACTAAATAGTTCCTCGAATTGAGGGATCACAAAAATCATCAGGATGGTCACAACAATACCTGCAACGACGATCACGGAGGCCGGATAAAACAGCGCAGCTTTAATTTTTGATTTCAGGGCCTCTGTTTTTTCCATGTAGGTTGCAAGTTTATGCAAGATCGCTTCCAGGATACCTGCATGTTCACCCGCCTCAACCAGGTTGCAATAGAGGTCATTGAAACATAAGGGCTTTTTATGCAATGCTTCTGTCAGGCTATTACCCGCTTCTACATCAGCCTTAATTCCTAAAATCAGATCTTGCATACCCGGATTTTCATGCCCCCTGCCAACGATTTCGAAAGCCTGAACCAGAGGCACGCCAGAAGACATCATAGTGGCTAATTGACGGCTGAAAATTGTAATGTCTTTAGGGGAAATCTTGGCTTTACCCCCACCCAATAGGGGTTTGGATTTTTTCTTTACTTTCAGCGGGTTTATCCCCTGGCTACGAAGCCTTGCTTTCACTAGAGCATCACTCTGTCCAGAAAGTTCACCTGCAACAAGTTTTCCTGCTTTGTCTTTACCTTCCCAAAGGAAAAGAACCTCTTTTTCGGAAATGCTCCGGTTTTGCGTATGTTTTGTTGCTGTAGCCATAAAAGTTGTTCCTTTATTCGACGGTGACTCGGTTGACTTCAGTAAGACTTGTAATACCCTGTGCGGCTTTTGCCAAGCCTGACTTGCGGATATCCCAGATACCCTCTGAAGCCGCCTGATCTGCAAGCTGTACTGCGTTGGCACCTTCAATAATCAGTCTTTTGGTGGCATCCGAGATAGACATAACTTGATATATGCCGGCTCGACCCTTGTAACCACTGGGGCAATCGGCACCACCATCGCCTGGCTCAAATAAACTAAAACCAGCCTCGATTTCTTCCTCCGTGTACCCCTCATCCAGTAGCACTTCTTTGGGTAGTTCCACGGACTTTTTGTAATCAGGGTGTAATCTTCGCAACAGACGCTGAGCGGTAATAAGATTGATACTGGTGGCAACGGCGAAGGCCTGGATCCCCATATCTTGTAAACGCGTTAGCGTTTGTGGTGCATCATTGGTGTGCAGCGTCGACATTACCATGTGACCTGTCTGGGCAGCTTTGACAGCGATACCCGCTGTACCAAGGTCACGAATTTCACCGACCAGAATAATATCCGGATCCTGGCGCAGGAAAGCTTTTAATGCTTTGTCGAAGGTCATTCCGGTCCTTTCATCAACCTGAACCTGGTTCACACCAGGCAAATTAATTTCGACCGGATCTTCCGCTGTTGAGATATTGATATCCACCTGGTTAAGGATGTTGATGCCAGTGTAGAGAGAAACAGTTTTACCACTACCTGTGGGTCCAGTGACCAGAAACATGCCGTAGGGTTTATGCAGGTTGGACAGGAACATCTCTTTTTGAGCAGGCTCGTAACCCAACTGATCAATCTGTAGTGCCGCGGCATCAGAATCGAGAATACGCATGACTATCTTTTCGCCAAATAAGGTTGGGCAGGTGTTGACACGGAAATCGATAGCTTTGTTTTTCGATAACTTCAGCTTGATACGCCCATCCTGAGGCACGCGCCGCTCCGATACGTCCAGCCGTGACATAACCTTTACGCGTGCAGCAATTTTCATTGATAGTGCTAAAGGCGGTTTGGCAACTTCTTCCAATACACCATCAATACGAAAGCGGACACGATAGAACTTCTCATAAGGTTCAAAGTGCAGATCAGACCCGCCTTTTTTAATAGAATCAAGTAAGACTTTGTTGACAAATCTTACGACAGGAGCATCATCAATTTCAGTATCTTCTTCTTCTTCTTCCTTGGCATTCTGGGCCATTTCCAGAGTGTCCAGATCTTCAAAATCTTCCTCCCCCATGTCGTCAAAAGTATCGTCAGTATCATCCAACGCTCTATCAATAGCTGCAGCGAGCTTGTTTTCCTCGACCAATATGGCCTCGGTATTCATGCTGACGGCAAATTTAATCTCATCAAGAGCCAGTAGATTAGCCGGATCAGAGACTGCCAGATACAAACGTTTGCCACGTCTGAATAAGGGTAAAGCACGATGTTTTTCTATAAGTTCTTGTTTAACGAGCTTGGTAACGTCGGGATCAATATCAATATTTTCGATATCAATGAGAGGTATTCCGAATTCCTGTGATGCGGCACGCGCTATTTTGTCGCCAGATAAAATGTTATTTTCGACCAAATACGATACCAGGGACATCTTCTTCTTAAGCGCAGCTTCATGTGCTTCCAAGGCTGCCTCTTGCTCAAGTAGGCCATCAAGGACCAGTTTACGAGCAAGACCACCTAGATTGATATTTGTTTGTGTGGCGACCATTTTTCAGTTATTCAGTTGTTTTCAAAGGATTAACACATAAATATTAGGTTATAACGACGAAATAACCAACAGTTTTTGGTCAATTTTCTCGATATATATTAGCCCAAGCACTAACACTTGGTGCTGAATTCATGATGCATAGCAGTCTTTATGGAGTTTATTTTCCCGATTCTTTAACTACTTTTTAGTTGCAGTGCAATTAAGTAGTTAAAGAATCGGGGAACAGATGCCTCGCTGCCATACCTTTGAAAGGCCTACAAAATTGTCAAACACCCACTATCTCTACGTATTAACAACGACGGCGAAGTTGTCCGACAGCACCTTAAATTTTACCGGGAGTGTTTCTTACTTGATCCTGTACCATCCGTTTTAACGGTTTTGCTCCGTAAACTGGACTGGATCCATCTTGCCCTGGGTGGACCTAAATATATCACGTAAACGATTTCATGGCATCCGGGATCGATAGAATGTTTTCTTTTCGAGTGATTAATCTCTAGAGGATGTGCAGGAAATCTTTCATTAACATTCCTGAGGAGACGGCGGTGTGGTAAGCGTTACACATCCCGGATCCCGTCTCACAGTGTTTGAGGTAAGTACAAGATTAAGTCCTGACCATTGATCGCCCGATGGGACAAGTGAATTCATCAGATGTTACACTAAATATTGATTATCATTTACGTATGTTCCGAGGTCAAGCTGATCATGGGAAGAGGGGTAATGCCACCTGAATCCGATGTCATTGTTTTGTATTGATTTCAAGCGTGTTGATGAGTTCAGTCATATCTCTCGGGATGGGCGCTTGCCACGCCATTATTTCATTGCTCTGTGGATGTAGTAGTTGGATAGCTCGTGCGTGTAATGCCTGTCTTGGAAAGGCAGTAATGACTTTTGTGAGGTTCGGATCCATTCCCTTCACCAATTGTTTTCGTTTGCCATATGCAGGATCTCCGATGATCGGATGGTGTAGCCAAGCCATATGTACGCGTATTTGATGTGTTCTGCCAGTCTCCAGATTGACCTGCAACTGTGTATGATGGTTATATTTTTTTATAATTCGATAATGCGTTGTTGATGGCCTACCATTGTTCACAACGGCCATTTTGGTTCGATTTTTGGGGTGTCGCCCGATAGGTTCTTTGATAGTGCCTCCGGCAGTCATGATCCCGCTGACAACCGCTACATATTCCCGATTCACTTTGCGGTCTTGTAGTTGGTTGACAAGGAAAGTATGACTTTGAGGCGTTCGCGCAATCACCAATAATCCAGAAGTATCTTTATCCAGTCGATGAATAATACCTGAACGGGCGACCTGTTTTAGTTGCAGATCATGGTGTAATAAGGCATTCATTAAAGTATGTTGAGAGTTGCCGGCACCTGGATGGACTATCAGCCCGGCTGGTTTGTTGATAATGATTAAATGTTCATCTTCAAAAATAATTTCCAGCGGGATATTCTCGGGGACGGCAGGTATTTGAGTTTCGATTTTTGCGCGTATCTCAACTTGTTCGCCGCCATAAACCTTGTCACGTGTGCGCATTGCTTTTTTGTTAACGCGTACATAATTGTTACGTATCCAGCCCTGCAACCGGGCGCGTGAATGCTCTGGCAAGAGATCCGCTAATGCTTGATCAAGGCGTTTCCCTGACATTTTATCGGGTATGGTCATATCAATTTCCACGCATTCATTCATATCGGTTTCGGTATAGCGATTTTTTCAAAGGTTATTTTATGTTATGAAACAGTATAACTATACGAATATTTGTTTTGAATTTTGCCCTATGCAGGAGATTAAGATAGTCTTACGTACATGAAGAAAACCATTTTATCCTTGTTCACTGTTATTATTTTTTCAGCTTGTTCCCACTTTCAGAATCAGGAGGATGTATCGGAGAAATGGTCTGCAGAGAAAATGTATGCCGAGGCACGGGGTGCACTGGATTCAGGGGATTACAGTAAAGCTGTGGAACTTTATGAAGAGCTGGAGTCCAGATTTCCATTTGGAACTTATGGGCAACAGGCAATTCTGGATTTGGCCTATGCCTATCACAAGAATAATGATCCTGACGCGGCAATATCAACAGCCGAACGTTTTATAAAGCTTTATCCTCAAAACGCTTACGTTGATTATGCCTACTACCTGAAAGGTTTGGTGAATTTTCAACGTGGCAAAGGCTTTAGTGAAAGATTTTTGCCTTTGGACGAGTCTCAGCGGGATCCGGGTTCTTCCTTACAGGCATTTCAGGATTTTTCTGAATTAATGAAGCGCTATCCGGATAGCCGGTACGCCGAAGATGCCGAGTTAAGGATGACTTATTTACGTAATATCCTGGCGAAACACGAGATCCATGTCGCACAATATTATATGCGTCGCGGCGCGTTTGTTGCCGCAGCCAATCGGGCTCGCTATGTCGTTGAAAGATATGCACGTACTCCATCGGTACCGGATGCATTGGTGATTATGGCCAAAGCCTACAAAGTGATGGGTTTGACTAAATTGTATGAAGATGCAGTGAGAGTGTTCGAGTTGAATTATCCCAATCATCCCGGGGCATATGAAGTAAGAGAGATTCAGCTCCGGTAAATTACTGGATTTCGTTTATAATTCTGGTTCTAGAGTTCTTTGTAACTGGAAGTGATGGGATATCGACGGTCGCGGCCGAACGCACGTTTGCTGATTTTGACACCAGGAGCTGCCTGGTGGCGTTTGTGTTCATTACGCTCGACCAGTGAAATGATTCGTTTTACGACATCAGCATCGAATCCCGTTTCGATAATTTTTTCGGGTGTCTGATCAAGTTCGATATATTTTTCCAGTATGGGATCGAGAATTTCGTAAGGTGGTAAAAAATCCTCGTCTTTTTGGTTTTCTCTAAGTTCGGCGCTGGGCGGACGATGGATGACACGTTGCGGAATCACTTGTTGTTTTTCATTTCGCCAGTTCGCCAATTCAAGGACCATCATCTTTGGGATATCTTTCAAAGGTGCAAAACCGCCGACCATATCTCCATAGAGTGTGGTATAGCCGACTGACATTTCACTTTTATTGCCTGTAGCCAGCACGATTTTTCCGGTTTTGTTGGATATAGCCATGAGTAATATGCCGCGACAACGAGCCTGAATATTCTCTTCTGTTGTATCCACGGGACTGTCTGCAAAGCGCTTACCAAGCAGATCATTGAACGCCGAAACTGCCGCGCCGATAGGGATAATGCTGAACTTTACACCAAGGTTTTCCGCCTGGCACTGCGCGTCTTCATTGCTTATTGATGCTGTGTATTGCGACGGCATAATTAACACTTCGACGTTGTCAACACCCAGTGCATCAACTGCGATACACAGTGTTAGTGCGGAATCAATCCCGCCTGAAAGACCGATGACGGCACCCGTGAAGCCATTCTTGTGTACATAGTCTTTTACGCCCGTAACCAGGGCTGTGTAGATACTTTCCTGCCTGGATAATATCCGGTGCACAACGTTATCCGGAATCGAAAATCTGTCGTTATCCGCTGCTGAATATTTAACAAGATAAAGGTCTTGCGTAAATTGCGATGCCCGGAAAATAATATTTCCCTTATTGTTAACAGCCATCGATCCACCATCAAAAACAAGCTCATCCTGGCCACCAACAAGGTTGGTATAGATAATATCCAGCCCTGACTCTTGCGCACGTAATTTTAGTATGTGCTCACGCATGTTTGCCTTTTCGGAGTGATATGGTGAAGCGTTAATATTGATCATGAGTTTAGCCCCTGCAGCTTTTGCTTTCCGGCAAGGCTCTGCTTTCCAGATGTCTTCACAAATACTTAACGCTGTTGGAATACCATGAAAATTGAAGACAACTGTCCTGTTCCCAGGCTCGAAATATCTCTTCTCGTCAAAGACGCCGTAATTTGGTAATAGCTGTTTATGGTATATCTCCTTGATCTCTCCATCTCTGATGAGACTGCAGCTATTGTAAAGTTTGTCTTCGAGTAATAGAGGATAACCGGTGATGACATCAATTCCTTTAGAGGCTCTACATATATCTTTTAATCCATTTTTGATTTGTGAATGCAGTGCCGGCCTAAGTAATAAATCTTCCGGGGGGTAAGCGGTCATTGCCAATTCGGGAAATATAATAATGTCCGCGAGGTTCTTGTTTGCACGCATGATATATTCGATAATAAGACTTGTATTTGCTTTAATATCTCCCACACGCAAATTGATTTGCGCGATGGCAATGTGATTGTTAGACATAAGTTCGATAACCCTTTATCAGAATAGCAAGCACTGCTACAAAAACAGCAAATAGTTTTGCTCCAGTTTAAGATATTTTTCATGATTTAAATCAGGTTTGCGCAACCATTCACGGATCCAGCTCACCAACACCATGGAAGATATTGATACTAAAAAATACCTGATTCCCTATCTTTAAGCGATGGTATTTGTTGCTCAGTTATTAAATAGAACCATTTTAATTACAAAAACATCCAACGATTGGAGTGTACTCCATTAATCATTGAAATTCTTGTGTCGCAAGACTATATAAAATCAGAAGTATTATGGGCATTGATTCGGTCTCATATAATTTTGGTACATGCTGATCGAACAGTTGTTCGGCAAGTTGCCGCTTTTCCAATTTTACCAGTGCTGTCATCTTTGCCGTAAATATTGTACGTCGTTGCTGAATATTCCAGACTTCATCCTGAACAAGCAAGTTAGATGAATATAGAAGAATTGCTTCGCTATCTCGTTGACTTAATGCTTCGACAAGCCCTAACCAATTGATTTGATCCTCGTTTAATCCGTTTTTACATTTTGGTGTAATAGCGTTCCATATGGCAGTTAGTTCACCGGATGTTAAATACGGAACGGTCAATGTCGCAAGGTCATGCAGGTCGTCGATCCACATTTTTGGAAAATTACCGGATTGACAGGTGTCGGCAAGAGCCACCATGAATTTGAGTTTAGTGGTGACCGGAGTTTCAGGAGATGTCGCATCGGGATTATTCAAGGAATGAAATAAATTTTGCGCTTGATGCGTATTCACATTGACACTACTGAATCTAACCTCACCGCTGACATTTGTAGCCTCTTTATCATTACCTTGAGAAAGTATATCGACAACAGGTATCACATTGTCCCTGATCCTGGTCAGGTCGGAAATACCTTGTTTCTTAAAACGTGCCCGAGTGGCATTTAAGTCCAGATAAGGGAAATAATCCGAGTTTGACGCCGGACTATATTTATCAATCAACGGGTCGAGCATATGCTTGTTTGCAATGAATAATGTTTGGATGTCTTGTATATTCGTGATGCCCATCTCCGCCAGTTCTTCTTGCATTTCACCATCATCGAATAAGGCGATTCCTGGCTGATTAATGATGCCTGTTTTTCGAGCAGCAATAAGCAGGTCAACATTATTTGGCGTATATAGCACAAAATCGGAAAAATTCATGGTTAAAGCTTTTAAAACAGAAAAAAGTAGTTGAGGGTTAGTCTCATAGCCCTGTATCCATTGAACGAAGATACCCTCATCAGACATATAATTGATTACGTGGTTATAAAACTCCTCGGTAAACAGACTGGCGGTGCCACTTACCCAGGGGTTTGAAGGTTCTGAAATGATAATATCATACTTGCCTTTATGGCTTGAAAAATACGTTTTGGCATCTTCAATGTGAATTTTACTTCTGGGATCCGTGAATGCATTTTCCACGTTCGGGCGAAAAAAGTGGGCAGCTTCAACCATGGCAGGTTCAATTTCTATCGTGTCTACCCGTTGCACCCCTGGCCAGGTGAGCAAGGTATGTGTTGTTAAACCGGATCCCATGCCGATATTGGCAACCAATTTTGCATCGGGATTAATACTTAGTGGAAGTGCGGCGAGAAAAATCATTGTTATTTCATCGGCTGATTGTCTATCTGAATCACCCATAAACATCGATGCATCCGGTTTACCATTTGTAGTAACCGCTATTATGTTATCTACTGCAAAGTTAACTATGCTAATCGAGGATGTTTTCGAATCTTTATGAAAAATTATTTTCACATCTTCCGTTTCTGTTCGGAAGGTTCCTGTACGGAAGACGCCTGAACTCATTTTCCATACGTCAAGATCGAACATAAATGCGATTGCACCGATTGTGATACCGACAGTGGCGGCAAGAGTAACCATCGGTTTTTTAGCCGACAAACCAGCTCGGGATAACAGGACCAGACCAAGTGCAACATCCAGGATACAGCCGACCAGTATGGCGCCTTTCAATCCCAATAAGGGCATGCCTATGTATATGGTAAAAATAATTCCTGCAATCGCCCCAAGCGTATTGCTGGCATAGATGTGTCCGATACTTTTTTCCCCGTGTCCCTGTCCAAGCATGATAAAAGTGAATAAAGGCAGCGTCATGCCCGCACAGAATGTAGTTGGTAACATGATGAGCAGACAAATGACGTGACTGGACAAGGTAAACAGTTGATAGCCGGTATCATTGAGTTGAAGACCTGACATGAAAAAACTCATCAGATCAAAGCTGTAGTTATAGAGAGGCAGGGTAAGAAGTGCCAGGATCCCCATGGTTATTTGGATGTACCCCGTTGTGCGTATGGGGTTATCAAGACTTTCGATTCTGCGACGCACCCACAGTCCGCCGAACGCAAGACCGGTGATGAAAGCACTTAGCATCAGTTCAAAGGCATGCGTGCTGGCACCAAGTACCATACTGAGCATTCTGATCCAGGAAATCTCATAAATAAACGATGCCGCGCCAGTAATAAACGCAGCGAGAAGTATCAAATACGGGGATTTGGTTAAAGCAGATTTTTTAATAATATATGGTTGTTCAACGGGACCTTTTGCCAGACCGTAAACAATAATGGCAAGCAAAATATTGATAACTCCCGCAGATAAAATAGTTCCCGGAAGACCAACGATTTTAATCAGGTAAAAACCACTGAAAAGAACACCGATGGCAGCACCTATGCTGTTGGTAAAGTAGAGCATGCCCAGTGCCCTGCCTGGAGTCTCCGGGAAGCGACGAATAATACCGTTACTCATCAACGGGAAGGTCATCCCAAGCAAAATCGATTGAGGCAGGATAATGATCGCGCCAATGGTCCATTTATAGCCGTGGATAAGGCCGGGGCTGTTAAGTGATGGAATAATATCTTCGTATGATATTGCCAGAACAGTCTGAAAGAACGGATGGAAAGCGACACCAAAGCAGCCAATCATAATTTCAACGACGGCATATGCGATCAGCAGATTGGACCATCTGCCACTAAACCGGGAGGCCAGATAGGCACCATATGCCATACCGCCCATGAAAATAGTGAGCACCAGGGCTTGCGCGTAGGCGGCATGTCCCAGAAAAAGCTTTAGGTAATGTGTCCATATGGATTCATAAATCAGCCCTGTAAAACCCGAAATGGTGAACAAGGCAAAGAAAGCGATGGGTGATTTATAAATTTTCATGGTCAACAAGATTCCATACGAAGGTTAATATCAATTCTGGCGATACCGGAGTCTAGCACGTTATATTCGGGATTAATCCCATGCATAATCGGTGCGAAACAGTATTTCAGGAGTACCTGGATTTACGTTAATGCCGACGCAGTATCAGAATCTGTACTGGGGCAGTGATTAAACTTACATTAACAGTTTGGTCGAGATCGCTGCACCGAGATCTGTGGGAGAACGTACGGTCGTAACACCGGCCGACTCTAATGCAGCGAACTTATCTTCTGCGGTACCTTTACCGCCGGATATTATCGCACCGGCATGTCCCATACGTTTTCCCGGTGGTGCCGTAACTCCTGCGATGTAACCGACAACGGGCTTGCTCACATTTTGCTTGATGAATTCCGCCGCCTCTTCTTCGGCTGTACCGCCAATTTCACCGACTATAATGATACCTTTGGTTTCTGAATCTTTTTCAAATAGATCCAGGCAGTCGATGAAATTCATCCCATGTATTGGATCGCCACCGATACCAATACAGGTCGTTTGCCCCAGGCCGGCGAGTGTTGTCTGATGTACTGCCTCGTAGGTAAGGGTGCCCGAACGAGAAACAACACCAACGCGACCTGGCATGTGAATACCGCCTGGCATGATGCCGATCTTGCATTGGCCGGGCGTGATCACTCCTGGACAGTTTGGTCCTATGAGTCTTGATTTGGGAAAGTGCTCCAGACACGCACGTACTTTCACCATATCCAGCACCGGGATACCCTCGGTGATGCAAACGATGATCTCGATTCCAGCTTCTGCTGCTTCGGTAATAGACTCTGCTGCGAAAGCGGGTGGCACCATGATCATACTGGCACAGGCATCTTCCTGTTCTACCGCCTCTCTGACAGTGTTAAATACAGGGAGATCAAGGTGGATGTCGCCGCCGCGTCCCGGTGTTACACCACCAACGAGCTGTGTGCCATAGGCAATGGCCTGTTCCGCATGGAATGTTCCTTGTTGTCCGGTGAAGCCCTGAACAATGACTTTGGTGTTTTTGTCGATTAGTATCGCCATCAGTTTTCTCCTCCGGCGGCAACCACTTTCTTTGCGGCATCCGTTAAATCCTCGGCGGTCATGATGGTTAAACCACTATTCGCTAATGTTTCCTTACCTTGTTCAACGTTGGTGCCCTCAAGTCGTACCACGATGGGAACCTTGACACCGACTTCCTGCACTGCTTTTACAATGCCGTCAGCAATTAAGTCGCAACGGACGATACCGCCAAAGATATTAACCAGAATCGCCTCAACATTGGGGTCTGAAACGATGAGTTTGAATGCCTCGGCGACTCGTTCAGCAGTTGCACCGCCGCCGACATCAAGAAAGTTTGCCGGATCTCCTCCATGCAGTTTAATGACATCCATCGTAGCCATCGCAAGTCCTGCACCATTCACCATGCAGGCGATGTTGCCGTCTAAAGTAATGTAGTTAAGGTTATGTTTTTTGGCGATAGTTTCCTTTTCATCTTCTTGTGTCGTATCCCGCCAATCTTCAAGCCGGGATTGCCGGTAGAGCGCACTGTCGTCAATGCCGAGTTTGGCATCCAGGGCAACGAGATTGCCATTACCGTCGATAATCAGTGGATTGATTTCTACAAGGTTCAAGTCTTTGTCCATGAAAAGCCGGAAAAGTCCTTTCAAAATGTCAGCAAGTTGTTTCTGTTGGTTGGTATCAAGCCCCAAAGCATGGCTTACCTGGCGGCATTGGTAGCCTTGCAATCCCATCACTGGATCAATGATCGTATTGATAATCTTACCCGGGTTACTTGCTGCAACCTCCTCAATATTCATGCCACCCACGCTGGAGGCGATGATCGCCATTCTTCTGCTGCTGCGATCAATGACCATGCCCAGATAAAGTTCGTTAGTGATTTCGGATTTGGTTTGGATGAGTACACAATTGATCGGTTGTCCGGCCGGTCCTGATTGTTTTGTGATCAATCGGTCACCAAGCATATTTGCGACGATTTTCTGTAATTCAGCCATTGAATCGGCGACTTTGACACCACCCGCTTTGCCGCGTCCTCCGGCGTGAACCTGAGCCTTAATAACCCAGGCATCGCCCTTAAGGGTAGTCGCTTGTTGCACGGCCTCCTCCACGGAGTGAGCGGGGAGACCCGAAGGAGTGGGAATATTGTACTCCCTGAATAGTTGTTGTGCCTGATATTCGTGTATGTTCATGATATCTTCCTGGTCAAATCCGCTTTCAGGATTATTATATACGGGAGTGAATTTATAAAGCCTTTATGCCGGACGGGTGTAATTCTACCCTGTTTATTGTGACAATTAAGAGAATATTGGTAACAAATGATCTGTCAAGAATATTTTACCGATGAACTTGATCCGCTACGTTCTGATTGCTTACGTGAGTCCGGATAGCAGTAACTAAAAATCGAACAGCTAAAGCAGGTGGGTTACCGTCAACAGCAACATGCATATCAGCCGTTTTGGACTGATCAATACTTCTGAGACAGCAATCATACAAAAATGGAAACGAGGCAATACCGGCGATGGACTTGAAACCCGATACACGTTCAGATACATCGTGGAGAGCCCTTCAGTATTTCAATCTATATCGTCTACTGATTGCTATATTGTTTGTTGTACTCATTTGGGCGGAACGATTACCGATTCCACTGGGAAGCCTGGATCTATCGATATTTTCAGTGTCTTCACATCTTTATCTCCTCCTGACGATTGTTATTACGTTTTTCATTACCTTACAAATACCTCGATATAATTTACAGGTAGTCATGCATGTGATGCTGGATATCACGGTGCTCAGCCTCATGATGTATGCCAGTAATGGTGTGAGCAGTGGTCTTGGCATGTTGATTGTCGTCGCAGTACTTGGGGGCAGTATTTTGCGTGTCGGTAGAATCGCAGTCCCGTTTGCGGCGGTTGCAGCATTGATCGTTCTGGGTCAAGAGGCTTACCTGCAGTTTCTCAGATATCCGGACCTGTCGAACTATACACATGCCGGATTTTTGGGTATCACATTTTTTATGACGGCTTTTCTTGGTCAGGTATTGGCATCAAGGGTACAAGAGAGTGAAGAACTGGCTGAGCAGCGTGCTATTGATCTTGAAGATCTGGGATTACTGAATCAGTATATTGTGCAGAGGATGAACTCTGGCCTCGTTGTGCTGGATGGTCAATATCAAATTCGATTGCTTAATGAATCCGCAAAGCATTTGCTTGGTTTTGATGACAGGCACCAATATCAAGGACTGGCAGATAGCGCGCCAGAGTTGTATAGATACCTAAACAATTGGAATACGAATAAAGGGCAACGGACGATGAACATCAGACCGGCAGGAGGGGATGTTGAGGTACAGGTAACATTTACCCGACTAAATCCGGAATCACAGTTCGGTACGTTAATTCTTTTGGAAGACGTCGCACAAATGCGTCAAGACGCACAGAATTTAAAGGTTGCCTCGCTCGGGCGATTATCTGCGAGTATTGCGCATGAAGTCAGAAACCCGCTCGGTGCAATCAGTCATGCCAGTCAGCTTTTATCCGAATCCGGCTCTCTTGGGCAAGGAGATGAACGACTCACTAACATTATTGTCGACCAGGTTGGCCGGGTGAACAGGATTATTGAAAATGTGATACGCATCAGCAAACGTGAAGCTGCAGTGCCTGAAAATATTAATATTAGTGAATGGATACAAGGATTTATTTCGGAGTTTATCAGCCAGAAACAACTACAAAAAGAGGATATCCGCACAAGAAAATCACCGGGGGCAGTGATTGTTCTAATGGATGTCAGTCAGTTACATCAGGTGCTCTGGAATCTGAGTGAAAATGCATTACGCTATAGCCAGGCGCGGCCCTTGATAGAGTATCAGTGGGGGATACGCGAAAGCACCGGGAGGCCCTATTTGGATGTGATTGACCATGGCCCGGGGATCCCGGAGGAGAATGCTGCACAATTATTTGAACCGTTCTTCACCACGGATTTGGAGGGTTCTGGTTTGGGTTTATACATATGCAACGAATTGTGTGAGGCAAATCAGGCTTCTCTGGTGCTGGAGCGAAATAATTCCAGCGGATGTTGTTTCCGGGTACATTTCGCTCATACGGAAAAATACCAGACATTATTGTGATGAAAAAACTAGCGTTAATCGTTGATGACGAACCCGATATCAGGGAATTACTTGAGATAACATTGGCACGAATGAACATAGAGAGTTTGCCTGCGAAGAATTTGCATGACGCATATATTCTTTTAAAAGAGCATAACTTCGATATTTGTCTGACGGATATGCGTTTACCTGATGGTGACGGGCTGGCGTTGGTCTCCTACATGCAAGAGAACAATCCGCAGTTGCCAGTCGCTGTTATCACGGCGCACGGTAACATGGAGTCCGCCATTCAGGCGCTAAAATCCGGGGCGTTTGATTTCTTGAGTAAGCCCGTTGATCTTAAAGTGTTACGCACCCTGGTGGCAACCGCGCTCAAACTAAGAGCGACTGAAATTGAGACGGAGAGTCGTCTCATAGGCAAGACTGAAATAATCGACAATGTTAGAAAAACGATTCGCAAGTTAGCGAGGAGTCAGGCGCCTGTATATATCAGTGGAGAGTCAGGGACCGGCAAGGAACTGGTTGCCAGAATGATTCATGAACAGGGCGCACGATCTTCGGCTAAATTTGTGCCGGTAAATTGTGGTGCGATTTCCGCTGAGTTAATGGAGAGTGAATTGTTTGGACACGTTAAAGGGAGTTTTACCGGCGCCGTTGCCGATAAAGAAGGTTTATTTCGTACTGCTGAAGGTGGTACTTTGTTCTTTGACGAAGTGGCCGAATTACCGCTGCATATGCAGGTTAAATTATTACGCGCCATTCAGGAAAAAACGATAAGACCGGTGGGCAGCACGAGTGAATTGCCCGTTGATGTTCGCATATTAAGTGCAACCCACCAGGATTTGACCTCTCTGGTGGAAGCGGGCGAATTCCGGCAGGATTTGTACTATCGTATTAACGTGATTGATATTCGTGTGCCCAGCCTGAGAGAACGCTTAACAGATATTCCTCTGCTGGTGGAACATATTCTCTCACAAATAAGCGGTAAAGGAGGCCTGGAAATAGTGCATTTATCGCAAGCAACCCTGGACAAGCTACAGTCCTATTCATTTCCCGGTAATGTGCGTGAATTGGAAAATATTCTTGAGCGCACGCTTGCTTTGGCTGAAGGTGATGTCATTGTTCCTGAAGATTTACATCTTAAGGAGGTGCCTGTAACAGACACATCCGGTCAGGAACGGTCAGAGCATCAGTCCGCTGTGTTGGAACATCGGCTTGATGACGTGGAGCGACAGGCGATTCTGGATGTGTTGCAACAAACACGATGGAATCGAACCGCAGCGGCGAAGAAACTGGGTTTAAGTCTACGTGCGCTGCGCTATCGTTTGCAGAAGTTTGGTTTGGATGGTAAGTAAAAATAGCATGCGATTTCGGCTGTTGAGGGTTAGAAGACTGACACTGATGGCTACCTCCTGACAAAACGTCAAGCGAAGACAGTCTGCATTTTTAGCTAAGGGCTTGATTATAATAGTTTATTATTATTTTGGCATAATAAATGCTTTCACGAACACTATGTCTCTTCAGGTGAATTTCATCAAGCAGGGACGGGATTGAGCAGGGATACGTCGAAAATCCATCTCCATAGCACAGGGTGCGCATGACTATAAATTTACTTGAGGTTAATAGAATAATGAAGCAACAAGGTTTTACACTCATCGAACTAATGATCGTGGTGGCGATTATTGGTATTTTGGCCGCGATTGCGCTGCCTGCTTATCAGGATTACACCATTAAGTCACAAGCAACCTCTGCATTGGCGGAAATTACCCCAACTAAAGTGCAGTTTGAAGTCGCGACTAACCAGGGCAACACGCCTTCGTTGGATGCTAATGAAGCCGGGTTTGTTGGTGTGATGGAGAATAGTGGTCGATTCTGCCATTTTTCGATTCTCTCTAATCGTGGCACTTTTGGTGGGATGAAATGCGAGATTCAAAATGCGAACCCGATAATTGATGGGGAATCTATCTTCCTGCGACGTTATATCGACGATGGAACGTGGGAGTGTACGACTACTATTACCCAAAATAAGTACAAACCTGGCGCTTGTAGTTAGACCTGGCTTTGGCAAGCGGCATGGTAGCGCCTGTAACAGACACATCCGGGCGTGAACAGTCGGAGTATCAATCCGCCGTGTTGGAACGCTGGTTTGATGACGTAGAACGACAAACGGTTTGGATGTGTTGCAGAAAATACGATGGAATCGGACTGGCGGTGAGGAAATGCAGGTTTAAGTCTACGTGCGCCGCGTTATCGTTTGCAGAAGTTCGGTTTGGAGAGTAAACGAAAATAACATGCGATTTCGGCTGTTGAGGGTTAGAAGAGTGACACCGATTGTCACTTTCTGACTAAAAATTAGCGAGAGACAATCTTTTTTGTCTGCGTATTCAGGCTAAGTATTTGATTATAATGCATTTTATTATTTGGCATAGTAAATGCATCCGTTCAGTAGTAGTCTCTCCATGATGAGTCTTGTAGGTAGGGACAAAACAGAGGTTCATCCCCATAACACCGGGACGTGAATATTGGATATAATGTAGTGAATAATTTGAGGTATTAAAAATGAAAATGAAGCAACAGGGTTTTACACTTATCGAGCTGATGATCGTGGTGGCGATTATCGGTATTTTGGCTGCGATTGCGTTGCCAGCTTATCAGGATTACACCATCAAGTCGCAGGCAACCTCCGCGTTGGCAGAACTTACCCCAACCAAGACACAGTATGAAGTAGTGTATAATGAAGGCGGGGATCCTTCATTGACCAATACATCCGCCGGGTTTATCGGTGTCACTTCAAAGGGCGGTCAATACTGTGATTTTAACCTCGTGAAGGGTACCAAAACCATAAACGGGAAAGTCACTTGCGAGCTTAAAAATGTAAACCCGTTAATTGAGCCTAACAAACTTACTTTGGAACGTGATGCCGGAACAGGACAATGGGCGTGTACGACTGACATCACCCAAAACAAGTATAAGCCTGGTGCTTGTACTTAAAGCTCTGGTTCCGGGACTTGAGTGAGTGAGCGGTTCCTGTAAAAGCAGGTAGTGCATTCGGGAGTCCGGACTGTGAAACGCGCATCGCTGTATGGCGATGCGCGTTTTTTCATGTAAGACCGATAAGTCTGTCAATATACAGATACCGAATTGATATAAAATACTCGCTCATGAATTATTCATTTAAAAAAGAGTAATCCGCGAATTTTTCGCTGATAATGCAATCCAAACGCCACGAGTTAAAATACTATCTCAATGAGATCCAGATGCATGGTTTATTGCACCGGTTGTCTGGATTAATGCCGATGGATGCAAATTGTAAAAGCCATGCAGCTTATCGCGTGCGTAGTCTTTATTTTGATTCCGTTGATGACGAATGCCTTTATCAAAAACAATCAGGTAATTTACTGAGAAAAAAAATTAGATTGCGAACTTACGGCAACGATTCGAATAATACTGTCAAATTTGAGATAAAACGTAAATACGGTCAAATAATAAAAAAAGATGTGGCCACGATTTCCAAAACAGCAGCTAAACAGATATGCCTTGGAAATTATGCCATGCTATTGGATAAAAATGATCCTGTTCTCAATGAAATCTACACGACATTTGTGACAAAATGTTACAAGCCGAAAGTCATTGTTGAATACAAGCGCATGGCTTTTGTTTCGCCTGTATCAAATATCAGAGTGACTTTTGATCAGGATTTGTGTTCGAATATTAATCATCTGGATCTATTTTCCACGGTAAAGGATACGATGCCCGTTATTATAGAAGGCAAGCAGATATTGGAAATAAAATTCGACGATTTTTTCCCCTGCTACCTAAAACAAGTGTTATCCGCTGTTAGTGCTGAAAGAATGGCAATCAGCAAATATACGTTAGCCAGAAGATTCCATAAAGTTGAAAAGTGGGAGGATAATTAGTCATGGATCAAGTTACCTTTGCAGATGTATTACAGAAAAGTTTTATTGCAATGTCCATGGGAAGCACCGACAGAATCACGACACTAAATATATTCATTAATCTCTCAATGTCATTTTTTGTCGGTATGTTTATATTTTATATATATAAAAAGACCTACCAGGGCGTTCTTTATCAGCGTAGTTTCAATATTTCACTGGTATTGTCGAGTGCCGTGACCGCGATGATCATCATGACCATCAGTGGTAATCTGGTTCTCTCACTTGGCATGGTAGGTGCCTTGTCCATCGTTCGTTTCAGGACGCCGGTTAAGGACAGCATGGATCTAGTCTTTCTGTTTTGGGCGATTAGTGCCGGTATCGCCAATGGTGTCGGTTACTATAATATATCTATTGTTGGTTCGATTATGATAGCGATATTCATGTTGCTATTAACAAGATCAGGTCAAGGTATTACAGACAAATTTTTGTTGGTTATCCAGTTATCCGATCCATCAAAAGAAGACGGTATCATCAATGAGTTAAAGCAGCAGACAGAAAAGCTTTCAATAAAATCAAAAACTGTTTCTGAATCAGGGATCGAGATCACGCTGGAAGCAAAGACGAAAATGGATCAAACTGGTTTTATGAATAAACTGCAAGCCGACGATGGTGTCATCCGCGCCACACTGGTAGCCTATGATCAGGATTTATCTTCTGTATAGAGATTCTGTATTTTGTCTATCATGCCAGGGAGCTATTACATAGTCGTTTTGTGGGCCGTGGTCACGACAGCGACGGGTGCATTTGCGCAAGGGGATCTCCCAACATCCTGCGCCAGCCGTGATTTCGATAACGTTTACTACTTACTTGGCCAGGAAGACTTTATCGACGCAGCAGCGTACCTTTTTTCGGCGAATAATCCACAACTTAATTTTACTTATGATACAAATTTTATCGACTCATCAGGACAGCGCCATAGAACAACCACTTTTTATGACTTTGACAGCCTGGCATTACGTAGAGCAAATAAGGAACTGGTACATACTGTAGACAATAACTTGCCGGATTATAGAATCGAGAAAGAGCAAATAAGTTACAGAGATAAACTGTCAACACCTGCAATCACTCAGGAGTTTGAAGTAAAAAAATACAAGAAGAAGACTTTGCCGTTGGATAAACATCCGTTTTTTAGTCGTGTAAAAAGAAAAGACCGACCAATTTTAATTAATCACCTCTCTACTGTCAGTAAAGAATCTGCAGAATCAATCGCGGCATCTTTGCAGATTGAATCAATGGAAAAAGTTCTTTTGGTTTCCTTATTCGGCATCCCACATGCAGCGTTTACACTCAGCCAATTTACTATCTCCAGTATCGGTGTGCCCAATACATCCTGGTTACTCAAGATTGAAATATTTAGCGACGAGAAAGATAATCTGAAAAAACATGAAAAAGAACATCTGCATGCTGCATTTTGTCGTGTAAATGAAACATTACGGAATCGCTTTCCCCACGTCCAACCCTATTCATGGTTTGGCTATACTGACTATAATAAATTGGCTATGCACTATCAGCCTGCCCATGAATTATTTCGTCAATATCCTGCAATATATTCAATAGGACAAATCATCTGTCTCATTTTCACAGGGTTTCTCTTTATCTACTTCATTTTGGGAAGGTATTCGCGGCAGGCCTGTTACGATAGACTGTTGAAAATAAGTTTTTGCAAATAGTCATGTGGTTCAATTACCTGAAAAGCTGTTCATATTGGCTGGTTCTGCCCGCATTTTTAATACTGATGGTTGCAGGAAGTATTCTATTCGGCGGTGTGGATGCGTATGTGAAACACAGAAAGGTATTAGGCACAGAAGTTCCAATCGAAATTAAATCCATTCATTTTTTTACCAAGGAGTTCGTCGCCAGACAATACCAAAAGTTTATTGCAGAACCGCTACCAGCGAATACAACATTACCATCATTTCATCTATTCGTTGCTGAAGAAGATTTGGAATCTCTTGAGGAGAATTTGCCTGCAAGCGCGAAACTTCAATATAAACAGAGTCATCTCAAGATGGACAAGCCGGAATTCATGGGTGCAGCACAGTTTCGCTATCGTGGAGGTTTACCGTTACACTGGTTTTACGAGAAGAAATCAATTCGGGTGAAATTACCCCCTTACAGTACTTACCGTAATGAGCGTCGATTTAATTTGGTTAATCCTACGTCAAGATTCACAATACTTGATTGGGTTAGTTATAATATGGCCAGATCGATAGGCTTATTAACACCTGATTATTTCCCGGCGCGTCTTTTCATTAACAACAAATATAATGGGTTGCATTTTTTCCTGAGTGCAGTGGATGAGTCCTTGCTGCGTAAAAATACCCGAATGCCCGGGAGTATTTATGAAGGCGACACCCGATCTATTGCTGATCCTTTTGGCCCCAGTTCAGGACTGGGTGAAGCAGCCTTTTACTTTAAGGATAGTGTTATGTTGTGGTTTGACGAGCGATTATGGAAAAAGACTGCTTCAAGAAATGCAGAGTCACTAAATGACCGTGAAGATATTAAAAAGCTGTTTAATATTATGCACGAAACAGAGCCATTGGAATTTATGCAGGCATTTGATACTTACTTCGACAAGGAAAAATTCTATTTATTCTGGGGACTGGATAATCTTGTTGGTAGCTACCATCATGATTTGTTTCATAATCATAAAATATATTTTGATCCCTACAGAGGTAAATTCGAACCGATTGAATGGGATATGCGTTTTTGGTCAGCGAATCAGATAATACCGGTAACACCCTTATATAAACGAATTTTGTTAAACCCGATTCTGAAATATGAAAACGATTTGATAACCTATAAATTATGGAAGAGATTCACCGTTGATCACGTTATTGCCATGATTAATGATGCCAGTGATAGAGTCAAGGATGAATTGGCGGCGGATCCATATCGTCAACATCCTGATGTGTACAATAAGTATTTTGGAATTGATAAGGTCGTGCCTTTGTCAATGAATGAATATTCAGATGCGATTGAACAGATGAAAACCATGTACAAGGTCAGACACAAGAATATCAAGGGATTGTTGGACTCCAGCAATGCAAGTTATGACATTGAAGTAATATCTGAAAACCAGCTTCAAATCACTATCGCAGTAACCGCAAGCAGTCCTGTTGATTTTGATCCCTGGTCGATCATTCCTGCGACCCTGCATGGAGATGTTAAATTGTCCCGTATTTATGAAGATAAGATATATCCTGTATTAAATAATGGACAATTGGACAGACTATATGGGGGGATCGCGGTTAATCAACATCGTGATGCGGAGCGTCAGAATAAATCACCACTTGATTTTACAAATGATGAAGATAAGTACTCGCCGTCGCCACTGCATTACCGCTACCTGGTCAAGGGCTTGAGTACGACTGATTTGATTGAAGTAAATGAATTAAGTGGTATAAATTCGATCACCTCTGACCTGGTGAAAATTACACAGGATGATAATTTTTCCAAAAATGAGAATACGGTATCACTACACCCATGGAAATTATTATCACAAACAAAGACATTTAAAAATGAAATTATATTATCAGGTGAAATTGAGGCTTATTACGATCTTGTTTTCACCGAGGAACAAAAAGTAACTATACTGCCCGGCACAAAATTCAAACTTTATGATAACACTTCCGTATTTTTCTACGGGCAAGTTTTTGCAAAGGGGACGGTTGCATTACCGATTAAGTTTGAACGAATGACCACAAACAACCCCTGGGGTAGCATTGTTATTCAGGGTGAAAAAGCATCCGGCAGTCATATGAGCCATATTCTGGTTAGTGGAGGCTCGGTTACTTCGCGCAATCTGATACATTATCCAGGTCAGTTAAACATTCATGATGTTAATTCATTCAAGCTGGAGGATTGTACTATCAGTGATAACAGTATCGGTGATGATGCTCTTCATGTTGCATACAGTCAGGGTGAGATAAAGCGTTGTGAATTTAAAAATACTGCATTTGATGCCCTGGATATGGATATCGTTGATGTAAAAGTTATTGACTCTGTTTTTTTTAATACTGGAAACGATGCTATTGATCTAATGAATTCGAAAACCATGATCGATGATGTCAGAATCACCGGCAGCGGGGATAAATGCATTTCAGTGGGTGAGGCCAGTCATGTGACGATACGAAACAGTCAGCTCACAGATTGTCAGCTTGGCATCGCCGTCAAGGACCATTCGATTGCACTGGTTGAGAATATCCAGTTTTCGATTGCATCAGGAAATGCTATTGCGCTATATCGTAAAAATCCACGTTATAGTAAAGGTGGCGAAATAAGCGGCGACCGCCTTTATGGCATGACTGAAGAAGACATTATGGTTGGTGATTATTCTGTTAACAAGATTCAAGAGGAAGCTTATATGCCTGCTGGAAATTTCAGGCGTGAATAAAGAAAATATTAAATCAATGTTTGATATGGAAGGACCATGTATCAGTTACATGATACTCGCCTGCTCTATTTTTGTTTGCACCTGCTTTGTTTTCTGGCTTTATACGGAATCAGACATAGAAAAATTACGTGATTATCACGCCAGGTATAATGTGTTGTTTTTGCACGAACGATTTGAAGATGCCGGAAAATTTCATTCCGAGGTGTTGGCATCAATATATGATGACGAAATTGACAAAATCTGGTGGGATATAATTCGTAAAGAGCATGATGGCTATGAGAAGTTGCAATTTTATTCAAGACTTCTGGCTGGTAATCCCGGTATTGAAAAAATATATCATGAGATCGCTGCTATTTTAGTTGTTGCGCCAGAGGAGTTTTCCAGGACGCAAATGGATAAATACCTGACCTCATTAAAGGAAATTAGAGGGGTTCATCCTGGCTGGTTAGAAAAATATGACCTGGTTTTTGTTGATGATGAAAAATGAAGCACGACAAGTCTCAATATGATCCGGAGTGATGATGTCATTGTCTGTGGGCCTGGAATACGAATATTTCTCGCTGAGGTTGCGTTTTTGATTTTTCGCCCCGTCAGGTATCGGAATTCGTATATTTGCAGGTCAATGTGCTTATGTTAACCCAAACAAAAGGCACAGCATCAATATATGAACGAATAATCACAGACAAAGTTCTTTTCACATTTGTATGTTTAATCACTTGCCTTAATTTATCTACCGGGTCTTGATGGTGGCTTCGTCCTTGATGATTATGGCAGTATAGTCGAAAACAAGAATATACAGATTGAAAGTTTTACGCTTACGAATATGTCTCGATTATTCGTTGGTGTCGACGAGAAGATACACATAATATCTTCCCGTCCTGTCGCGTTACTAAGTTTTGCAATGAACCATGTTATCCATGGTCTTGAGCCATACGGTTTTAAACTTGTAAACCTGTTTATCCACTTGTTCACAGCCTGGATCATTTTTCTGATCATTAACTGGATATTTCGTGCGAATAGATTACTGGACAACAGTATCTGTCATCCAGTCAGTCAAAAATATGGTTATTGGGTTGCGCTGTTAACAGCCGTGATCTGGATACTTCATCCCCTTAATGTCAGCACAGTGCTTTATTCGGTGCAACGGATGACACAACTATCAGCATTGTTTACTTTGTTGGGATTTGCTGCATATTCAAGATGCAGGTTAACCCGGATTGCAAATACCGGAGAGACAGGGGATCGGGCACTTTTTACAGGCCTGTTTATTTGTTGGCCGTTAGGTATTCTCAGTAAGGAAAACGCTATCCTGTTACCGCTATTTTGTCTTGTTGCGGAAATTACGCTATTTCGATTTATCGCGATGAGCACACTGTTACGCAGACTTCATCAAGTACTTTGTTTGTTTATCCTTGCTACGGTAGTGTATCTTGTTTACAAGCCTGATTTTATTCTGGATTCGTATCAAAATCGGGATTTTACGTTAGCGCAGCGCTTAACGAATGTTGTTTTGAAAGTTGGTTCGCCAAGTGCTCCACGAATATGCCGCTCTGCGTGCCGCCATCAATTGGAAATGAGGTTGAGACCAACAGGACTTTAGGCGAGTCGCTATTATTAATCATGCTGGTTTGCAGTAAAAAGAGCCGGGTCGGTGTTTCATTTCTCTGTAGTTCAGTAAATAATTAATTGTTGTTTATTGTTTGGAATTAATTCTCTTTATCATCACACTGATAATTTCAGGGTTTGCAGCAATGATGTTTCCGGATTCCATATAGTTTCCATCACCGTAAATATCACTACTCATCCCTCCCGCCTCCTTTACAAGCAGGGCACCGGCAGCCATATCCCAGGGCTCCAGTCCAAACTCCCAGAAGCCATCCAGTCTTCCACAAGCAACATAGGCAAGATCAAGCGATGCCGCTCCTGCTCGTCGAATACCTGCGGTCATTGAAAAGAGTGCCTTGAAAGTATCAAGATATTCATCCAGGCGATCCTGTTCCCTGAAAGGAAAACCGGTGCCCAGTAATGCACCTTGCAGATGTTTTTGTTTGCTGACACGTATGCGTTTGTTATTTAACATGGCACCGGCACCGCGGCTTGCGGTAAATAACTCTTGTCGTAAGGGATCATAAACAACAGCCTGATCAAGTTCACCATTATGCTGTAGCGCAATTGAAACCGCATATTGTGGAAAACCATGCAGGTAGTTGGTGGTGCCATCCAGCGGATCAATAATCCACACATGGGGACTGTTACCTTGTCGGCCACTCTCTTCGGCTAAAATCGCATGATCCGGATAAGATTTATGCAAGGTTTCAACAATGATCATTTCGGCACGTTTATCCACTTCGGTGACAAAATCGTTTCTGCTTTTTTGTATCACCGGCAAATTATGCACGTGATCAATTTGCCGTATAATCACGTCTCCTGCGGCGCGTGCAGCGCGAATTGCAATATTAAGAGCGGGATGCATAAACGACTCCGGGATAATAGCCAAAAAACAATGAGTTAATATTAACAGCGTGCATTGTAATGGAATCCCGGGAAATTACCTCATCAATGATAAGTAACAAATTGGGGAAGCATGGATGGTAAAAACATTGGTAGAGAATGTACGCATAGTGATGGTTGAAACGACACATCCTGGCAATATCGGTGCTGCGGCAAGAGCCATGAAGACCATGGGTTATCAGAATCTCTATCTTGTAAAACCGAAGACTTATCCGAATGCGGAAGCGACGGCGCGGGCCGCAGGTGCGGATGACGTTCTGGCCGAGGCTATAATTTGTGATTCTCTTGAACAGGCTTTACGTGGTTGTGTCACCGTGGTCGCAAGTACCGCCAGACCACGAACTATTTCTCATCCGATATTTACCCCCAGGGAATATGCAGCAAAATTATCTACAATAGTTAAAAGTGGTCCGGTGGCATTGGTCTTCGGCAGAGAAAGTTCAGGTCTAAGTAATGAAGAACTGGAATACTGCAACGTGATCTTGCAGATACCGACGAACCCGGACTTCAGTTCTCTGAACGTGGCATCCGCCGTGCAAATATTATGTTATGAATTTATTCAGGTGTTGCAATCAGGAAGTGCAGAGAAAACTGATGCCGAGACAGATGGAAAAGCTAAAGTAAAATTGGCTACAACAGATGACATGATCCATTTCCACGATCATCTGGAAGAAAGTATGATTGACGTTGGATTCTTGAATCCTGAACGGCCTGGAAGGTTGATGCGGCGTTTAAAGTTGTTGTTTAATCGCGTGAATCCCGATAAAAATGAAATAAATATTTTGCGGGGATTTCTTGCCGCAGTTCAGGAGGCGGCGAAAGACAACAAAGGGTGATTAAAGGCAACGAACGGCTGCAATCCCTTCTTGTTTAGCTTCTACCTTCCCGATTTCCCATGCACTTTCCCCTGACGATTCCAGGTTCTTGATTGCTTTATCCTTGTCCTCTTCCGAAACACAAACCACCATACCCACGCCACAATTAAAAGTGCGATACATCTCTTCTGATTCTATATTTCCCTCTTTTTGCAGCCATTCAAAGATAGGAGGTAATACCCAGCTCCCGGACTCTATGGTTATCCGGGTATCATTTGGAATGACGCGCGGCAGATTTTCTATTAACCCACCACCTGTGATATGAGACAAGGTTTTTACATGACATGTTTGAAAAAGTTGTTTAATTGATGAGACATATATTTTTGTCGGTTCAAGGAGTACCTGTCCGAGCGTTTTCCCGTCAAATTCCGTACCTAGATTATCCGCGGATAATTCGAGAACCGTGCGTATGAGAGAATAACCATTGGCATGTGGTCCGCTGGAAGCGATGCCTATCAGAATATCTCCCGCTTCCACATTGTTACCATCAATAATATTTTTACGCTCAACTGCACCGACACAAAAACCCGCCAGATCATATTCTCCGTTGGCGTACATACCCGGCATTTCCGCCGTTTCTCCACCAATCAAGGCGCACCCTGCAAGCTTGCAGCCTTGTGCGATGCCATTAATTACATCACTTGCCACATCAACATCCAATTTTCCACAGGCGAAATAATCCAGGAAAAATAAAGGACTGGCACCCTGTACAAGGATGTCGTTGGCACACATCGCGACCAGATCGATGCCGATAGTGCCATGTTGATTCATCTCGGCGGCGAGTTTTAACTTGGTACCGACACCGTCGGTGCCGGAAACAAGAACCGGATCTTTGTAATCCATCGCACCGATATCGAAGAGCGCACCAAAGCCACCCAGGTTGCCCATGACGCCTTTGCCACGGGTGGACGACGCTGCTGAGGAGATCCGCTCAATCAATTGATTACCAATGTCTATACTGACACCGGCATCTTGATAACTAAGTTTTTTCGGGTTCTGGTTTTGCAAGCGGCAATGGTATCGGGGAGCTGGAGTCATCGCAATCCCTTGTTATGAGTGCGCCACACACAGCACTTTTTGTTACGATTGATAATGTACTGTACAGCAGTGAATAATCCCTGATCATATCGCCTGGTCGCCGTTTAATCGCATCCAGACCGACACAGGCACCGACGGGCCAAGGCGGTAGCCTACCCGGCACGGCGTGTGACGTGGAACGGCGATAACGCCGGCGCTTCCCCCTGAGTGTCAAGGCAGGCGGTGATACCCGCATCCTGTCCGGCACATCGGTCATCAGACAATCTAGTATCGATGCCTTTGGACAAGGCTGATGCGTTGCTTTGCACCGCATCAGACCAATGTCGAGAACGCCTCTGATTCGGGACTGTTGACCAGGTAGAATCATCCTTCCCAAGTACAAATGTGGCCTGAGGATGAGAACGTACGAAGCTCTGCGTTCGTAGCGCTGCCATGCATTTCCCGTACGCCGCTATTGTTAAAGGACGCGGGTCCCGGAATAGCGGTAAGGCCCCCGGTCAACGGGTTGCCCCCGTTGTTGTCGCTCGCATTCCAGGCGTTCAGGCAGTCGGCAAAGTCCGGGAACGCCGGGCTGATGGAGGTGCGGCAATTGGCCGCGTTGTGACCTGGCCTGCCGGTTATACCACATCTCCAGCTGTGCCTTACTCGACTCTGATTCGGTGCTTGTTGACCAGCAATCTCGCCAAACCTTGCTCACGGTGCGCTTTCCGGCGACTGTTACCGCTGTGCTCAGGGGCGGCGGTCAAACCCTGTGTCTCCAGGAGTTGCAGCAACGCAGACGCTGTGCCGCCATTGCATTGTGCATCCCCCGCTTGTATCGCTTGATTCCCGAGACGTATAAACACCCTTCAGCCGATAATCTACCGAGATTGCACGCGTCTTTATCCTGCAATAAGCGCAATGTGTTGCTGAACTGATACCGCCAGGCCTGTGCAATGAGCGGTCTGTCTATTGACCCACTATTGCAAAAGTGCGCCGATATTCGTCGTGACCGCACTGAACGATGGATTGCCCGGGATAGTATCAAGCAAGCCCGCCGTATCACGAATACCAAACAGATAGCGGCCTATCATCAGCCCGTCACTCTGATTCGCAGCACCGCCGCTGCCATCGACATCAAGACGACCGCTGGCCACCCCCCTTGCAATATTCGCACTGATCTCACTAAACGAGGGACTCCCCGGGATAGTGTCAAGCAAGCCCGCCATATCACGAATACCAAACAGGTAGCGACCAATCATCAGCCCGTCACTCTGATTCGCGGTCCCGCCGCTGCCATCCACATCAAGATTGAACTCTGTGACCGTCACAACCACGGTCGCCGTCACGGCACGATAGGCGATGTCCATACTCGTCACGGTATGACTCAGTTGCACGCGCTCGTCGTCCGTATCAGCGTCCCGGACACCCATCACCGTCACTGTTTGGGCACTGTTCCAGTTGTCCATGTTAAAGGTCAGAGACGCCGTCGCCGTCACCGTCACCGCATCTGTATCAGGACTGCTCACCGCAACCGTCACCGCCGCATTCGGCCGACTGGTCAACACCAGCATATAGGTGCCGGATCCGCCTTCTCCCACCGTCACCCGGCCCGGCGTCACCGTCAACCCCGCCGTCTCATCATCATTCACCGTCACAGACACCGCCGCCACCGTCACGGCAGCATAAGCAGTGCCGGTACTCGTCACCGCATGACTCAGCTGCACACCGCTGGCGTCATTCGCATCAGCATCATCAACACCCATCACCGTCACCGTCTGCGCTGTGTTCCAGTTGTCCTCGGTAAAGGTCAGCGTCGCCGTCGCCGTCACCGCCGCCGTATTAGCACTGCTCACCGCAATCGTCACCGCCGCATCCGGCTGGCTGGTCAACGCCAGCATATAATTGCCGCTACCGCCTTCCAAAATCGTCAGCGCGGTCTGACTCACCGCCACACCCGCTGTATCATCATCTCTCACCGTCACATCAACAGCGGCTATCGTCACCGCACCAGCATTGTAGGCGCTATCCGCGCTGGCCGACGTATGGCTCAGCCTGACACTGGCATTGCTCGTATCATCATCCTCAACACCCGTCAGCGTCACCGTCTGCACGGTGTTCCAGTTGTCCGTGGTAAAGGTCAGGGTCGCCGGACTCGCGGTCGCCCCTGCGGTATTGCCATTGCTCACCGTCACCCTCACCTCGTCCGTCGGTCGGGTATTTAACACCACCATATAGCTGCCGGTACCGCCTTCATCAATCGTCGGGTTCGTTGGATCGACCGTCACGCCCACCGCGTCGTTATCCGCCACGGTCACCGGGAGCATCGTCGTCACCGCACTGCCGTTGTAGGTACTGTCCCTGCTGCTCGCCGTATGCGTCAAAAGCACCGTCTCATTGCTCATGTTCGCATCCTCAACCGCCACCACCCTCACCGTCCGGGCCTGGCTCCAGTTGCTTGTCGTGAACATCAGCGGGGTGCTGCTCACGGTCGCCGCAGCGGTATTGTCACTCGTCACCATAATCCTCACATCGGCACTCGGCCGGGTCGACAGCGCCAAGGTATAGCTGCCCGTGCCACCTTCTCCCACCGTCAACCTGCCCGGCGTCACCGTCATCCCCGCCGTATCATCATCCGTCACCGTCACATCAACAACGTCTATCCGCACCTCATTGTAGGCAGGATCTGCACTCTTCGCCCGATGGCTCAGTTTGATACTGACAGGGTTGGCATCAGGGTCCTGGACACCACGCACGGTCACCGTCCTGGCCGTGCGCCAGTCGCTGGTGGTAAAGGTCAGACGTGTCGGACTCGCGGTGGCCACACGATGGTCGAGGCGCGATAAATTCACTGTCACATCGGCGGACGGTTGACTGGTCAGCATCAGTGTGTAGTCAGCACTGCCGCCTTCAGGGACACTCAGCGCAGACGACGTCACCGTGACCCCTGCGGTCTCGTCATCGTTCACTCTCGCGGTTACATGGGCTATCGCGATAGCGTTGTAGTGGCTATCCGCACTCGTCGCCGCATGCCGCAGGCGCACACTTTCATCCGTCGCATCCGCATCCTCAACCGCACGGATGGTCACCGTTTGCGCCTCGTCCCAATTATCCGCAGTCAGCATCAGGGTCGCCGGACTCACGCTCACCGCACCTGCATCGGCACTCGTCACCGCAATGCTGACATCGGCGGTCGGTCGGTGAGACAGTCTCACGGTGTAACTATCCGCAAGCCCGCCTTCAGCCAGGGTTCTGCTGCTCGGCGTCACTGTCACAGCGGCGGTATCACTATCCGTCACGCGCAAGGTGACCGGCGTTATCGCGACGCTGTGATAGCGGGTGTCCATACTCGTCGCCGTATGCGTCAGGCGCACGTTCGCATCGTGGGTATCAGGATCCGGAACACCGAACACCGTCACGGTCTGCGCGATGTTCCAGTTATTCGTGTCAAAGATCCGGGTCGCATCAATCACCGTCGCTGCATTCATATTGTCACTGGCGACCACCACCGTGACAGGGTCCGTCGGCCGGGTATTCAGGACCAGTGTATAGGCGCTGTTTCCCCTTTCATCAAGGATCCTGTTGGTCGGATCCACCGTGACACCGACGACATCATTATCCGTCACGGTCACGTCGACACTCACCGTTGTTGTAAAGGTTGCTGTATCCACCGAGTTGAGGGATGTAGGCACATACAGCAGACGTACTGATTCATTGTTCGTGTCAGCATCCTCGACACCCGTCAATGTCACCGTTTGCGGCTGGTTCCAATTGCGCTGCCCAAAAAATAAATTGCCCGGTGCCACGCGCACATGCTCAATCGCCGTGCCGGTGGCAGGCCGGAGGTTAAACTGAACATTTCCGAACGGCTTGCTGTCCAGCACCAGGGTGTAGGTCGCCCTGCCGCCTTCGCCGAGCGTCAGCATCGTCGGTGTCACCAGCAAGCCGCCTTTATCATCATCGGTCACGGTCACCGCGATGCTTGCCGCCAGACCCAGATAGTCGAGGTCGGCACTGATGCTGCCCAGCCTCAGCGCCACCATCGCATCTCTGGCATCAACATCCTCAATGCCGGTCACCGTCACCGTTCGGGCGATATGCCAATTGGTTTCGTTAAAGGTCAGGCTCGGCGACGGGGTGACGGTCGCAATCGCGGTATTCGCGCTTTCGATGAGCACAACAACCGGGTGTGTCGGTCGGCTGTGGAGCTTCAGGGTCAACGTGCCCATCTCACCTTCTTTCACGTTGAGTTCAGTCACCACGTCGAGACCGGCCGTGTCGTTATCCGTCAAGTTCACCCTCACGGCATCCGGCGTCAAGGTGCCATAGCGGGCGTCTGTACTGCTCACCCGATGACTCAGGCGCACGCCGCTTTCACTCACCGCATCCACATCCTCAACTCCCATCACCGTCACCGTCTGCGGCATGCTCCAGTTGTCAGAGGTAAACATTAACGGCGACGTCGCCGTCGCGGTCGCGGCACTGATATCGTCACTGCGCACCGTAATATTTACCGCAGCTCTCGGCGGCGCATCCAGCACCACGGTATAGTCACCCGTGCCGCCTTCAGCCACGGCCAGCGTGGTCAAACTCACCGTCACACCAGGAGGCGGCACTTCGTCATCCGTCACCGTCACGGCGACGCTGCGGGCGGCCGCACGACCATCATAGTTAAGGTCTGTACTCGCACTATTCAGTGTCAGGCTCACGCGCTCATCCCTGGCGTCAGTATCTTCAACCGCCATCACCGTCACCGTGCGTGCTTGGTCCCAGTCGGCGCCGCTAAACACAAAGTCCGATGGGCTGATGCTCACGGCGCCATCATCGGGATTCGAGATGACCATGGAGACAATATCCGTCGGCAGGCTATCCAGGACTACCGTGAACGTGTTGTTGCCGCCTTCGGCAACGGTCAACGCGGTCGTGCTCAGCCTCACGCCTGCGGTATCGTTATCCGTCGTGTTGACCACCACAGGGAAGATGCTGACATCATTGTAATCGTTATCCATGCTGCTCACGGTGTGACTCAGGCGCACGCGCTCGTTGCTGGCATCGGTATCCTCCACGCCGGTCACGGTCACGGTGCGGGCGACATTCCAATTGGTCGTGGTAAACGTCAACGAGGGAGTCGCCGTGACGGCGTCCTGCGCGTCACTGCTCACCATCACGGTCACCGCGGCACTCGGCCGGGTATTCAATTCCAGCGTATACGTGACGGTCGACCCTTCGGCCACCGTCAGCAGGGTCGCACTGACCGTCGCCCCTGCCACTTCGTTGTCTGTCACCGTCACCGTCACGGTGCCACTGTTATCATCACGGTCGGCATTCGCCACCGTCACCGCCACACCGTTATAGCTGCTATCCATGCTGGTGACCGTATGACTCAGGCGCACGCTCTCATGGTTCGAGTCGGCATCCTCAACGCCCGTCACCATCACCGTCTGCATACTGTCCCAGTTATCTTCGCTAAACGTCAGCGAGGGGGTCGCGCTCACTGCTTCTGGGTCGCCGCTCGTCACCGCCACCGTCACATCAGCACTCGGCCGGGTGTTCAGTACAACGCGATAGCCGCCGGTGTGACTTTCACCGACTGCCACCGTGGCCGGACTCGCGATCACCGTCACACCCGGTGTGTCGTTATCGGTGACCGTCACGGTCACGGCGAGCGGTGTCACGGCGGCATAGGCGGTATCACTGCTGCTCACCGCATGACTCAGTTGCACACCGGTTTCGCCGGTCGCATTCGCGTCCTCAACCCCCGTCACGGTCACCGTCTGCGCCTGGTTCCAGGTATGTCTGGTAAACGTCAGCGAGGCGGTCACGGTCACGGCGGCGTTGTCACTGGTCACGCTCAGCGTGACATCGTGGCTCGGTGGGGTCGCCAACCGCAGTGTATATGCGCTGGTGCCGCCTTCATTGACCGTCAGCTTGGCCGTGCTCACGAGCACAGCCGCGGTGTCGTTATCCGTGACACTCACGGTCACGGCGGACGGCGTCACGGCGGCATAGCCCGCATCGCCGCTGCTCACCGTATGACTCAGTTGCACGCCGGTTTCACTGTCCGTATCGGCGTCCTCAGCCCCCGTCACGGTCACCGTCTGCACCTGGTTCCAGGTACGACTGTTGAAGCGCAGGCTCGCCGGACTCACGCTCACGGCGGCGTTGTCACTGGCCACGCTCAGCGTGACATTGCGGCTCGGTGGGGTCGTCAACCGCAGTGTATATGCGCTGGTGCCGCCTTCATTGACCGCCAGCGTGTCCGTGCTCACCACCACACCGGCATCGTTATCCGTGACACTCACGGTCACCGCAGGCGGGATCAGCGCCGCATAGCGCGTATCACTGCTGCTCATCGTATGACTCAGTTGCACACCGCGCTCGCTGTCCGTATTAGCGTCTTCAACCGCCGTCACGGTCACCGTCTGCAACCGGTTCCAGTTATCCCTGTCAAAGGTCAGCGGCGAGGTCACGGTCACGGCGGCATGGTCACTGGTCACGCTCAGCATGACCGCATGCGTCGGTTGCGTCTCCAGGCGCAGTGTATACTCGCTGGTGCCGCCCTCATTGACCGCCAGCGTGGTCGTACTCACGGTCACCCCGACGTCGTTATCTGTGACACTCACGGTCACGACGGGCGGGGTCAGCGCCGCATAAAGCGTATCACTGCTGCGCACCGTATGACGCAGTTGCACACCGCTGACGTCGTTCGTATCAGCGTCCTCAACGCCCATCACGGTCACCGTCTGCACCTGGTTCCAGGTATTCATGTCGAAGCGCAGGGTCGCCGGACTGACGGTTGCTGCGGCATGGTCACTGGTGACGCCAAGCGTGACCTCGTGGCTCGGTGGGGTCGCCAGGCGCAGTGTATATTGGTTGGTGCCGCCCTCATTGACCGCCAGCGTGGTCGTACTCACGGTCACACTCGCCGTGTCGTTATCCGTGACACTCACGGTCACGGTGGGCGGGGTCACTGCGGCATAAAGCGTATCGCTGCTGCTCAGCGCATGACTCAGTTGCACACCGGTTTCGCTGGTCGCATTCGCGTCCTCAATAGCTGTCACGGTCACCGCCTGCGGCTGGTTCCAGTTGTTCATGTCGAAGCTCAGGGTCGCCGGATTCAGGGTCACGGCGGGATGGTCACTGGTCACGGCAATCGTGACCGCATGCGTCGGTCGCGTATTCAAGTTCAGCGTGTACATGTTGGTGCCGCCCTCATCAACCGCCAGCGTGGCCGTGCTCGCGCTCACGCCTGTGTCGATATCCATGACATTCACGGTCACGGCGGGCGGCGTCATCCCGGCATAGACCGTATCGCTGCTGCTGACCGTATGACTCAGTTGCACACCGGTTTCGCTGTCCGTATTCGCGTCTTCAACGCCCATCACCGTCACCGTCTTCGCCACGTTCCAGTTACCCACGGTAAAGGTCAGCGACGTGGTCGCGGTTACGGCGGCATGGCCACTGGTGACGCTAATCGTCACCTCGTTGCTCGGTCGGCTGCCCAGCACCAGCGTATACTGGCTGCTGCCCCCCTCAGTCACACTCAGCGAGGTCAGTGACACCCGCACACCTGCGACCGCTACCGGGTCGGCGGTCAGGCTGCCGCCTCCCGCATTCGGATAACTCGCCATCACGCGCAACCAACTGCCTATCTGTGATTGGTCTGATGCAATGGTGTACGTGGCGGTATTGTTGGTCCCCGGTGCGGCGGTAAACGGTCCCGCCGAGGCGGTCGCTGTCTGCCATTCATGGGTAATGGTGCCGACATCGGTATTCGGTGAGGCGTCCGGGTCGGTGACCGACCCCGCCGTCAGTGTGCCGCCGACTCGGGCAGTACCGGTGAGTGTGCCGATGGCTCCGCGACGGTCAGCCTGTACGCTGTTGGAGAACAGGGTGTCGTTGAAATCCCCGCCCTGGGTGACTTGCACCCGCAGCCAGTTGCCCTGGTCCGCCGCTTGTACCGTGTAGGTCGCCGCCGTGCCGCCCGGGCTGATAGCTGTTGCACTGCTACAGTTTTGAGTGGTGCAGCGTTGCCATTGATGGGCGCTGATATTGACGGTCAACGTGGGATGGCTCAGCGCACCGGCGGTCAGGATATCGCCGACATTGGCCGGGGTGTTGGGGGTACTGTCCTGGATGGCGCCTAATGACACGAGCGTCGCATCATGAATATAGTTGTCGGTGGCACTCAGTGCACCGATGGCTTGTTTGGTGATAGCTGCGGCACCGGCCCCGATATTGCACAGCAATGAGCTGGCTTGTACGGTTTGTTCGGTGTCGGTCGTGGTCCCTGAGCGCACTCTTAAATCACCGCTGGCGTTACATGAAGTGTCCAATAAGACCACGCCGTTGTTGGCGGACGGTCGGTAAAACACGACACCCGGCCCCGGGATAGCGGTCCATGAGGAGTTCGGACGGGACAGGCCGGACTTCAGGCTTATATTTTCGAGGAGTGTGCCGGTGCTCGGGGTTGCCTGGTCGGTGGTGATGTGTAGAGATGAGTATATAACGGAGGGTCCGCTAACAAAATTAGTACTCTGGACTCGTAGTCGACCATCGCTGTTGTTGCGGGCGAGGGTTACGCTGCTGATGTCACGCCCGTTTCTCTCCGTTGCATTGGTATGCCCGGCCGGGCCGTTGACGATATAGTTGCGCCAGAAGGTCTCACTCGGGCGGGCCTCGGTTTGCCCGTGGTTGGTGGTGTCGGTGCCGTAGGCATTGGTACAATGGCCGTCCGTCCCGGCATTACAGGTGCGTGTCTGGTTCTTGTCGGTGATATTGCCCGTACTCCAGGCGCCCCAGCCGTCGTTGTAGTCCACAGAACCCGCTGCCGCACCCACAGACTGCTTGGTGAGGGCGTAAGGGGTGGATTGACACAGGGGACGCAGAGCCATAAAGGCATCATATTCTGCGGTTATTTGCTCGGAGGACGTACGAAGTATTGCGCGGTTAGCCATACAATGAATCTGCGTTACAGGAGCGTTACTTGCAAGTGAAAACAGTCGGCCCGGTCCCGGAACAGTGGTGAAGCCCCCGGTAAACGGGTTGTGCCAGTCGTTGTCGCCCGCATTCCAGGCGGCGAGGAAGTTGGCGAAGGCCGGGAACGCCCTGAGTAGGGAGGTTCGGAAAGGGTCCGACAAGTTGAGGGGCCCTGACTGCCGGTCATACCACACCTTCAGCGTGGTCGGGCTGATAATCTCCGACATGCCTATCTGAGTCCACCCGCCAGTCGGAATCCCGGAATTCGGGTATAGGACCGGATTGGTGCCTTCCGGGCAGGGAGTGTTCGGGCCGCTTTCGCCGACGATGACGACACTGCACGTCCGCCGGGTCGTCAGCGTCTCATTATTGATTGTCCCGGTGTAGGTGTACGATGCCGTATCCGGTGCTTCTGCGTACATCGGGGTATTGAAATCACGATGTAGTAGTGATGTGCCGATATTGCCTGCGTTGTATGTATTGACCACCGCTTGCGGGGTATGGCAGCGGGCGTCTCTTTGCACTGTTGTTCTCTCCGGGCGGAGCAGGCTGCCAGTGCCGCCTCCCTCAATATAGGACTGCGGGTGGCTGTTGTTTCTGCGGCAGCGGACGGTGAATGCTTGCCCGTCCGCGTCATAGACGGTGACCGTGACGTCCAGTCTTGGGTTGCGCACTCGTCGGGCGATTTTATAAGGACCACCAGGACTATGAAGAGCGGAAGGCGCCATCTTAACTTCGCAAAACTCGGTTACCATATCGCCTGTAATGCTGTCATCTGTGCTGCAAGTGTGGGGGGTCTCTCTGAAGATCCAGTTGTCGCCCACAAGGGCCCCAGTAGAAGTACCACTATGGTGTTCATTAACGTGGCTGTTTAGCACGAACCACCGCACGACCACCACATTGTTGCCGACCTGGATGTTGTCTCGCCCGTTCAGGGCGGCAAAATTGGAGATCCCGTCACCATCCGCAGAGCGGATTGAGAGATTACTGCCTAGATTATATGTGTGGCCGCTACCGCCTGTATCCGGGATGACGTAATTGGCGGGTGCCCCCAGCCCTCGAAAACTGTCCGCAAGCGCACTCTGCGCCCGTGCCGCCGGGCTTGCCCATGCTGTCATCAGGGCGACGGCGGCCATGGCTGCTGTCATCCCGCGCCAGGCCCCCGAACGTTCGGCGGTCGGCCGCAGTTGCCTCGTTATGCCTGCGAGTGCGTACATTTTTGCCTCGTGATGGCGGCGGTGCTGTGGAGTATTGCGCGGGTCGCCGTCAACGCAGCGGGTGTTGCTTCTGTTGCGGTCCGCCAACGCTTCGCTCAAGCGGCGGTTCCAGCACGCTACCTTGCCGTGGATCTGCGGACGGCATCCATGCGTCAGACGATGCAGAACCTTATGTCGGGCACTCCCTCCATCCACGGTCACGCATGCGGTGCGTTCGGTCATGGACAGGTTGCGCCAGTGCCCGGTGGCGCAGCGGTCTGCGTGAGTATTGCGGTGGTGCCACTTGTTGAGCCATGTCGTGGTCATATTGCGTTTAAGTCGTTTTGTCAGCATATGTCAAGTGCTCCCTGCCAGTCATCTGGATTGCTTTCATGCCTATACTATTGCATCTAAATGTAGCATGATCCCGCGCAGTATTAAATACGTCATATCGTGAACCACACCACAGATCGCACTGTTTGTTGTGATTGATCACACACTGTACAGGTGTGTGAATAATCCCGGCTCTTTGTGGGCGTATGCTGTTGTATTTGATGATCCATCCGCCGGTTTTTGGTTCAACCGATTGAGGTCTGCAAACCGTCAGTCCTGGTGAATGTCGAGAACGCCCTGATTCAGTGCTGTTGACCGGCAGATCCGGCAAACCTTGCTCACGGTATGCTTTCCGGCGACTGTTACCGCTGTGGTCAGGGTGGAGGCCAAACCCTGTGTCTCCCGGAATGGCAGCACACGCAGACGCTGTGCCGCCATTGCATTGTGCATCCCCGCTTGTATCGCTTGACGCCCGAGACGATAAACACTCTCAAGCCGATCACCCGGGTGCCGAGATTGCACTCGTCTTTATCTTGCAATGAGCGCAATGTGTTGCTGAACTGATACAGCCCCAGTGTCCATATTAATAGATTTAGTTGCGCTGCTTAACCGATTGACAAGGATCCTGCGACGTTATTTCTTGACTTGTTTTTATGTCTTTCATAGCTTGTACGACATGAAAATGAATGTGATCGGTTTTTCGGCAATTTTATTGTTCAGCATTACCCTGTTTTATCCTCACATCGCAGAAGCTGTTATTGTCAGCGGTTTGTACGAGACTGAGGTGCCGGTGTCGGATCAGTCTGTGAGCAGCATGAAAAAAAATATGGCCGCTGCCCTGAGTGCCGTCTTGATAAAATTAACCGGCGACCGATGGATATCATCTCGACATGGGGTGGTTGAATTGCTAAGTGATGCGGATCAGTATGTACAACAATTTGAATATCGGACCAAAGAAACAAAAAAAGACGCACGGCAATTTACGCTTTGGGCTCGATTTAATAGCACCTCACTGGATAATGTACTGCGGGACGCAGCGATACCTGTATGGGGCCGGGAGCGTCCTTCGACGTTAATTTGGTTGGCAGTGGATGATACGATTGGCCGTCGTTTAATCGGGCTGGGTGATGTTTCCGGCTATGCGGAACGTATGGATCTGCGTGCGAAAAATAGAGGTATTCAGTTGACACACCCCTTGCTTGATCTGGACGATACCCACCAACTCAGGGTCAGTGATGTCTGGGGCGATTTCCGGGAGCCTGTGTTGGCTGCGTCCAGGCGGTATCATACTGACGTTGTTTTGGCGGGCAGGCTGGAAGCGATTGCACCGGAATCATGGCAAGCACACTGGTCTGTCTATATCGGCGGACAAACAATTTCCTGGGTCACCAGGAGAAATTCGGCCGGGGCTGCGTTGGACGAAGGTGTTGCGGGCCTGGCAGATGCACTGGCTAAACGATTCGGGCAGGTAGGCCGCCATACACAGACAGGCGAAATTGAAATTCTTGTGCACGAGATTACGGACTACCAGCAATATTCCAGGGTATTAAACTATCTCGAATCGCTTAATGCAGTCAGCGATGTGCAAGTTAGCGCAGTCAATCACAGCAGTGTTGCCTATGTTCTGACGGTTCAAGCAGATGCCACAGTGATAGCGAGATCTGTCGGTTTGGGTCAGACACTGGAACTGATCAGCACAAACAACTACCGACTATTGCAATAATGTTATGGTGACGCGGGGGATAAATCATTGAGTGATTCGGAAAAATGGCTGGTGTTCGGGGGCACAATCTTCTCGGGATGGTTATTGTATCTTTTGTCACCTATATTGATGCCGTTCATTGTTGGAGCGTTGCTGGCCTATTTAGGCGATCCTTTGGTGGATCGTCTGGAAAAGACTCGTCTTTCAAGAACCTTGTCTGTCTGTTTTGTTTTTGGTTCGATGATATTGATTGGCTTGATTTTACTCCTCTTTATATTGCCTCAGTTGGAGCGACAAGTGACCGGTCTGGTGACAAGATTTCCTCAATTCATCAGTTGGGCACAGGATAATATTTTGCCGCGATTGTCCGCCGTCCTGGGACTGGATCCCGGGGCACTTGATTTAGGCGCTGTCAGGGATGCTGTTGCCAATCATATGAAAGATATCAGTGGCATTGTGGGGCGTTTATTTGTGAAGCTCACTCAGTCCGGACAGCTTGTGATAGCCTGGCTTGCCTATTTAACCTTGATCCCGGTGGTTACTTTTTACTTGCTCAGAGATTGGGATATTCTGGTGGGTAAAGTACATGATTTGATTCCAAGAGCTCATGAGAAGCTGGCAAGTAGATTGGCCCGCCAGTGTGACCAGGTGTTGGCTGAATTTATGCGTGGACAGCTTTTGGTAATGTTGGCCCAAGCGATTTTTTACAGTATAGGCTTATGGATAGTGGGTCTGGAATTTGCCCTGTTAATCGGGTTATTGGCCGGGTTGGTCAGTTTTGTCCCTTATCTGGGGCTTATTGTCGGCATCAGCGTGGCGGGGATCGCCGGTTTCATGCAGTTTCACGATGTCATTCATCTGCTTTATATATTGCTTGTCTTTGGTGTCGGGCAGGTGATGGAAGGCATGTTTTTATCACCACTTTTGGTTGGAGATAGAATCGGTTTGCACCCCGTCGCTGTCATCTTTGCGGTGATGGCGGGCGGTCAGTTGTTTGGTTTTGCAGGCGTGCTGCTGGCATTGCCCGCAGCAGCCGTGATTATGGTATTGCTCAGGCAAGTTCACGAACGCTATATAGAAAGCAATCTTTACACTTCATGATCAACTCAAGATGACTCAATCGTCTTCGGGTGTACAAATCCCGCTGGAATTCGGTTTTCGTGAAACTGCAGACTTTGCACACTTTATTGAAGGACCGAATACTGAAGTTTGTACGGTCAGTCGATCAATCGCGTATGGCGAAACGGTGCATAGTCTTTACATATGGGGAGCAGTTGCCACTGGCAAGTCCCATTTGCTGCAAGCGGTATGTAACCTTGCCAGTCGGAATAATCTGCATGTCGCCTATCTGCCACTCAGCCGGTTTGCTGATCTCAGTCCCGAAATGCTTGAAGGTCTGGAAAATTTATCCATGGTTTGTATAGATGATATTGATTGTATTGCCGGGCAAGACGAGTGGGAGCAAGCTTTGTTTCATTTGTACAATCAATTAAGGGAACAACAAAAATCCTTGTGCATGACGGGTTCAAGGGGATCCAGGGATATTGCCTTTAATCTGCAGGATTTAAAATCCAGAGTCGGTTGGGATTTAGGCTATCATCTGCAAGCGTTGTCTGATCAAGACAAAATCAGTTTGCTGCAAAAAAAAGCCGACACACGTAATTTTGCAATTCCTGGAGACGTTGCGACTTATCTGGTGAAGCATGTAAAACGTGACTTGCCTTGCTTACTGGAATTGTTGGATAAACTTGATCAAGCGACGTTAGCCGAGAAGAAGAAACTGACAATTCCGTTTGTTAAATTACTGTTACAAGATTTATAAATCACGATGTAATAGTAAAAGTGAACCTGGTTATCCCCTGTTTGCAAGTATATGAGTGACTTCAGCAAGTCGCCGACCCGAAGCGAAGCACAGTTTTTTTTCGTCGTCGCTTAATTCAAGCGCGTCATCCTGACCTGAAGTGTGACTGGCGCCATAAGGTGTGCCGCCGCTCGTGGTGGTGAGTAGCGTAGCGTCACTATACGGGATGCCGAGGATCATCATGCCATGATGTAACAAAGGTAACATCATGGAGAGTAAGGTACTTTCCTGACCTCCGTGAAGACTCGCAGCCGAGGTGAAGACGACGGCAGGTTTGCCGATCAGTGTGCCGGATAACCAGGCGTCACCGGTTCCATCGAGAAAATATTTTAACGGTGCGGCCATATTACCGAAGCGTGTCGGGCTACCCAGAGCAAGTCCCGAGCATTCCACTAAATCTTCATGTTGCACATAAGGCGGTCCATTTTCAGGAATACTGTCTTCGCCGGTCTCACAAACTGTGGAAACCGCCGGTACAGTACGTACTCTGGCCGTGATGCCCTGGATCGACTCAATACCTCGACTGATGTGTTGAGCCATAGCGGCCACGTTGCCGTTACGGCTGTAATAAAGGACGAGTATCTCGGTCATAATCTAAAGCTCATGGTCTATAAAATATCAAGGACGCTTTCCGGTGGTCTGCCGATGATAGCCTTGTCATTGTTTACGACTATAGGTCGTTCGATCAAAATCGGGTATTTTACCATGGCTGCAATGACATCATCTTCGGACAAACTTTTATCTTCAAGACCGGCTTCTTTATACGCCGCTTCATTTTTACGTAATAGATCCCGCGCCGGGATATCCAGACAAGACAATATTTGCTCTAACGTCCCGGCATCAGGAGGGGTTTTCAGGTATTCAATAATTTCCGGATCGATATTTTGTGCGTGCAGAATTTCCAGTGTGCGTCTGGATTTTGAACAGCGAGGATTATGATATATGGTGATGCTCATGGTATTTTCCCGGCGCGTATTTTATTTTGTGCATGGGTGAAGCATAGGTAAAGATTCAATTGATGTCATTAAAGAATAAGCCGATTGATCATTTTTTTTCCATCGTCACCTCCAGCGCGATCTGGCTGTCCGGTTTTGTGCGTTATGTCTTCCGGCAGTTTTTCGCACGGCGCACATTACAATCCGCCGCTGCGTTAGCGTATACGACACTACTGTCGTTGGTCCCCTTGATTGGCGTGGTCTTCAGCCTGTTTGGAAATTCATCCGTATTCAAGGAATTAAATGATGTTATCCAGGAATTTATCTTCAGTAATTTTGTGCCTGGTTTTGGTCAAACCATTCAGCACTATTTAATAAGTTTTTCGATTAAGGCATCGCACCTGACGACAACGGGCATCATATTTCTTGCAATCATCGCCTTCATGTTGTTGTCTACAATTGATAGTGCGTTCGACAACATATGGCATGTCAAAAGACGCCGGGGTTTTATTCGACGGTTTTTGGTGTATTGGGCAATCCTCACGCTGGGTCCGGTTCTGATTGGCGTCGGTTTTTATGCAACGTCTTATATGCTCTCACTCTCGCTCGTGAGTAATGTTGATGGTGTGGCGGTGATTAAGACCGGATTGCTGGCCTGCATGCCGTTTTTTACCTCCGGCGCGGCGTTTGCACTATTGTATGTTCTGGTACCGAATACACATGTAAACAGAAGATATGCCATCGTGGCCGGTATTACCGCTGCTGTATTGTTTGAACTGGCTAAATACGCATTCGGGATCTACATCAAGGCAGTCCCCACCTATCAAATGATCTATGGTGCTATCGCGGCGATCCCGATGTTTTTGGTCTGGATATATGTTTCATGGTTGATTGTTTTACTCGGAGCACAAATCAGCTACAGCCTCTCGGTATTTCAAATGGTTGATGCCGGCGAATATGATTCTGAATCACGTTGGGGTTTTTTGGATGTCTGGCAGATAATCGGTGAATTATGGCTGGCGCAAAAACAGGGAACGGGAAGATCCATCATGCAGTTGAAAAAAGCGGGTGTACGTATTTCTCATACTCATGTGAACGAAATTTTTGCTTTACTGATTGAGGCAAAATGGGTTAAGTGCAGTACGGGCGGACAGTGGAGCCTGGTCAGGGATCTCGGAGAATTAACCCTGCTTGATCTGTATCAAATATTACCGTGTAAGTTACCCAATCATATCGCCGTAAATACAGACAGTCCGATCAACAAATGGCAGCAATCTTTGGCGGGGGTGCTGGCCGATTGCGATGCAGGCCTGGCTGTTGCATTGGCGATACCGGTGAATAAAGCGTTGAAGTACGCAGATTAACACAAGCTAAAAAATCATATGGATAAAGGCTTGCATTGTTTTGTGTCAGGTCGCGTACAAGGGGTCTGTTTCCGCGCCTCAACACAACAGCAGGCAAATTTATATGGATTAACAGGTTGGGTAAGAAATTTGCTGAATGGTCAGGTGGAAGTCATGGCATTTGGTAACACGCAACAACTCGATGAACTGGAACAGTGGCTAAAATCCGGACCCGACCTGGCCCAAGTCAACAATCTGCAAAGCAAGGAAATTGAATTTCAGGAAATCGAGGGCTTTAGCATTCTTTAAATATTTGAACTGCCACGCGCACATCAAACTGTTATATGCAGCGACTAATTAAATTCACGTTTTATGAATAGATAAAACACAGGCAAAGATTCAACCGATGTCATCAAGCAATAAGTCAGTAGATTATTTTCCCCATAAAAACCAATGGCAAAGTCACGATCATCTATTGCCACGCGGAATTATTTCTTTTTCTGATCTATGTCCCGGATAAAGCCGATGGGCCGCTTGCCGGTTGGTGTGGGTGTCATAAGTTCTCGAATTGCGTCAAACACCACTTTAAATTGCTGGTCATATTTTTGCTCAAGTTTATGGAGCTTGTCATCCAGTGTTTTGTTGGAGGTCAGCATTTCTCGCAGACGAACAAATGCCCGCATAATTTCAATGTTGACCATCATTGCTCGTTTGCTGCGTAACACGCCGGACAACATGGCCACGCCTTGCTCTGTAAACACATACGGCGGAGTGCGTCTACGACCTCAACTTGAGGTCACAAAATGTGACTTCAAGTTGGCAAATTCTTTCGTACTCAATTGAAACATGAAGTCCGCCGGGAAACGTTTAATATTGCGCTTTACCGCCTGTACCAACACTTTGATTTCCACTTGATAGAGTATTGCCAAATCAGAATCAAGCATTACTTTTTCGCCCCGGGCAAAGAGAATATGGTGCTCAATCTCAATTGCCCCCACCTTGGTTACAGGTGTTTCCGTTTATTTCCTATTCATAATTAATACGCTACCAAGCCAAACTGCTCAGGCTTTTTGTCGCCGAATATTTTTAGAAACAGCATTTATGCCGGTTGCAGGATATGCAGTTTATTACTGCTGATGCCGGTGTTTTGGCGCAGGATGTTGTGGATGGGTTTGATGGTGTCTGAGATATTGGTCATTTTAGATTTGGTAATATTATTAAATTAATTTATATGTACTTTTAACTTGTGAAAGAAACTGACTTTCCCCCCCATAACTTGGATGCCTTACTTTGACAACATCGCTATTATCTACAATGCGGGAGACTACCTTTGCAGCATCATTACCAATAGCCACCACTCTCTTAGGATTTAATATTTTAACTAATAATGATAAAAGCTCTTCTCCTGCAACTCTTTCCTTTGAGTTGTGCGCTCTATTACTAAATGGTTTGCCTTCTTCATAAGGATGTAGAGGAAATACGTTCCAAAGAAAAACAGGTTTTGTTATTTTAGATAAAACACTCCATATAACAGTTGCTGTTCTTTCAGATACCTCTTGTCCTATAGTTGGTCTATCAAACTTTACATCCCATTTTTTAATATAATCAGAAAAATGAATATCATCGGTAAGTGCTAATCCGGTTCTCCTGCCACCTCTATGTCCTAAATCCCTTCCAACCCATATGGAGTCAATTTCAACCTCGCAGGCCTTTTTCAAAATATTTTTGATAAGCTCGCTCCTTTTTTGAGGTGAATCAAAACCATCATAGATTTCACAGTGATCTGAATATGGATTGAATGTATTTTCAAATTTCATATTAATCAATTTTTCCATAAACTCTTCAGCACTCATTTTTCATCTCCTATTGAACGATAACTAATAGTCCTCTTCTCTCTATCGCCTATAACAATCCCACCATTATTTTCTCTAATCTTTCTAAATACAGAATACCCTTCAAGGATGGCATTTTCCCATAACTTCAATGGGCACTTTTCAACTTCATAACCACGAACGAATCTTTGAATAGTTTTTAACACATCAAATGATAGTTCTTTATTTCCTTTAAAATAGTCAAGATCTTTTGAGTAAGAAAAAAGCCAAGCAGTGAGGCCTTCTTCAATAACTATTGCTCTACCGCCATCTTGATTCTCGTCAAATTCTGAATCACTTTTTCTTTTATGCTTAATTAATGCTCTAAATGTCGGTGACCAATGAAGTATTGCAGCATGAGCCAAATGAAAGACATCATGAAAACGATAATCATCAGAGCTTTCTATATTGTCAGTTAGAGGTGCGCCAATAAATACGCCATTCCATCTAAGATGGCACTGCCTACTCTTTCTCTGGAAAAAATGAATTTCAAACTGTTTAGGTATTTGTTCCTCTGCGGGAAAGTCACCATCGAAATTTGGTAATGTCTGCATATCAGGCTCTGAAAACCGCTCTAATACCTTTTGCATATTTCGTTCAACAATCGTAGCAAAATATAACTCAGCTGACTGAATTGCCTGTATATAAAAGGGAGCAAAATCATAAAGTTTATCTTTGAATTCTTCGGTATTTTGATCTAGCTCAAGTAAACTAGCCGCTATACAACCCAAATTAATTAAATAGTTATTAAATTTTTTTTCATCTTTTGCTTGTGAATTACATCTTTTAATGTCAAAAATATCTTCCAAACTTACTTCGATACGGCGGCAAATTGCGGCAAAATACCAAAGAGCATCGCCAAACTCTTCTTCTAAAGATTCTTTGTAACCTGCATAAATTTCTTTTTCACGAAGATATTTTTTAGAAGCGCTCATAATACTCCCAATTTCTCCATAAAAACCTAAAAGAATTGGTGTGATATCTTTTTCATTTGAAAATTTATCGGTTTTTGCTATTTTACTCTCATACTTTTTAAGCAGTCCCATATAATTTTTATCTATTTTCATGGTGTCCTACTACCAATCAAAAGGTTCTCCAGCATATCCCCATTCATCTAAATCCTTGACCCATCCTATGACCCTATCTACAAATTCTTTTGAGAATTTACATTTATGTCCACGTTTTGCACAAATATCTTCGTTATTATGATTTTTAAATCTTTCAGGTATTTCAATAGCATTTTTACCAAAATATACATAGTTATAACCAATTAGAACTCTATCAGTTTTTGTATCATTCTGTATGTTATATTCATTTGCTGAACCATCTTTATAACTATGGTGAGAATTTGCCTGCGTCCAAGCATCCGATGATTTAAAATATATATTGTCTCCAAATGCCTGTTTTTTACTGCTAGTTAGAATTGGTTTCTTGTTATCAAATTCAGGAGAATCCCAATATTGGTTATAAGTTAATATCTTTTTCACGTTCATCGCATAAACAAGCGTTCCAGTTTTGTTGTTCTTAGCAGACCCTGTACCAATAATCCAGTCACCTATATTAGCCGTCTTTCTAATCTTTGGCTTACATGTCGCCAGGGTGCATACCTCATAAAACGGATTAGGCGCGAAGCCATAATCTCTTGCAACCACATATGAAAATAATTTCAAAATACCATTCTCAGATTAGTCACAATTATAACGAGTAATTTGGCGTTCTATGAGGGTGCTATTTTGGTTTTCAAACTGACTGTATTCTCCATTTATTGCGTCAATAATTTTATCTGACTGCCACCCAACAATAGCGGCAGCATATTTATCCAATGCCTCTGGAACTTCACATTGGTTATCCCCATTTGCCCATATACCAATTATGCGTTTATTCTGTTTTTCAGCGTATTCTATTTCCCAATTAACCCATTCGCTATTTTTGGTTTCAGGTGTTATGTAGACAAGAAGTACGCTAGCCCAATTAATGTGAGGTGCCAATATTTTTGCTTTAATGTACTCTGGGGAGTTTGCATTGTTTGGCTTGTCAGAATTAATAGAAGAATCTTTAATATCCATTCCATTCTTAGATAATAAATCTTTTAGTTTTCTTAACCCTTCATCATCTTCATGAAGATGACTTATAAATACATTTTTTATATCTGATGACATATTAAATCGCCTTCTCAAAAATTAAATAAAATTAATAATCATATTACCCAATAGCAATTTGACGAAGTTTATCTCTATAACTAATTAAGTTCTGATTAACAGATTTAATGTCAGCTGAAAGCTCATCATATTGTGGAAATTTCTTCTGTATTTCTTGTGGCGAAAGTTGTTTATTAGCATCATTTTTACATTCTCTTTCATACCACCTACGAAATTTTGCTTGCCATGTAGTTAGATGTGGACGAACTCCTTTATTTAAAACTTCTATAGACAAACGAATGATTGTGTCGGTATCAGATCTACGAAAACAAGAAACTGGAACTTCTTTTACAAGTTCTCTTGTGACACCAAAAAAACTATACCAAGAATCATACACTTCAGAAATTACATCGTTTTCTAAATCAATTGGAAGTCCAATTTTTCTTGTGCTTAACTCAACCCATATTTTGTAAGCTATTTGTTTATCTGTTGTATTTGGTTTAACTCTAATTTTAGAATTACCTAAACCGAATTCTGCCTCATCAATCTCAAACTGCTTAAACCCTTTAGGCAAATATCTAATAATTATAAAGATTAATAATAGTAGAACTACAATTGCCAATACAAAACATCCATCAATATGTAATTTTATCGTGAAATTTCTACTAATAGAGAATGATATTAACTCTAATAATTCTATATTTTCATTTGCTACTTTACCCATCACGAAACCTTACTATAAATTTCTTGTTCTAATTCCATCAACGCCCGTTGATACTCCATTATACCCCCAAACAACCCAACAATCTCCAACGGCGATCCAGATTAATCCAACGGATTCACTTGCAGTATTTTCATGTCTTCTATGTCTTCTTTAGCACTGCCTCGGTGGCATTCGTCGATGACGATTAAGTCGAAAAAATCCGGGCTGAATTCACGATAAGCATCTTTGTCTTCATCGTAATTGGTTAAGCCCTGGTAGAGGGCAAGATAAATTTCATGGGATTTATCAATTTTCTTTTGTCTTATCACCGTCATTTTATCTTTGAAATGACGAAAATCTCCACGCCTGGTTTGGTCTATCAAGGCGTTTCCGTCAGCCAAAAACAAAATGCGTTTTTTGCTGCCGCTTTTCCATAAACGACGGATAATTTGAAAGGCGGTGTAGGTTTTACCTGTGCCTGTAGCCATCGTTAGCAATATACGATCTTGACCTTTGGCTATGGCTTCGACTGTGCGGTTGATGGCTATTTGCTGATAATAGCGCGGGGTTCGGTCTGTACCGTCAAAAAAATAATCTTGTGCCACTATTTTTTCTTGTTCTGTTGAGAGGATACCTTTGTATTTTTTATAGCGTTGCCAAAGTACTTGCGGTGACGGGAATTCATCAAGGGTGATTTCTTTTTCTATTGTCCCATCGGTGCAGGTACGATCATGTTCATAAAAGCCATCGCCATTACTGCTATAGACTGAAGGGATATCCAGAATTTTTGCATAGTCCAATTCTTGTTGTATACCGGCTTTTACGGAGTGCGTATTGTCTTTGGCTTCGATGATGGCAATGGGAATATTGAGCTTATGGTAGAGAATATAATCCGCTCTTTTTCTTTTCCCTCTGCCAGTGATGTTTACCTGGATAATGCCAACACAAAAAGCATTATTCATCAAATCGTGACTGTCTTATGCAGTAACCAGTTTATTTTTTATAAATTCGACAACTTCAGTTAATAAAACATCAGTATTTTTGGATTCTTTTCTGGATCGATACTCGATGGTTCCGGCATCAAGGCCGCGTTCAGCAAAAGTAAGTCGGTAAGGAATACCGATTAACTCGGCATCCGAGAACATCACGCCGGGTCTTTCTTTGCGATCATCCAGCAGAACTTCAAGCCCGGCATCTTGTAACTCTGCATACAGTGCCATGACAGCACCGCGCAGACGTTGTGATTTATGCATGTTGATGGGTACCAATGAAACCTGAAAAGGTGCAATTGCATCGGGCCAGATAATGCCGTTTGCGTCGTGATTTTGTTCTATGGCGGCGGCTAATATTCTTGATACACCAATGCCGTAACAGCCCATGACTAATGTTTGGGCGTCGCCATTTGCATCCAGGCAGGTGGCTTTCATTGCGGTGCTGTATTTTTTCCCGAGTTGAAATACGTGACCGACTTCTATACCTCGGGCGATTTCAAGCGTGCCTGAACCGTCGGGAGCAGGTTCACCCTTGACAACATTACGTATATCAACGCCCTGTGGTTCAGGTAAGTCACGCCCCCAGTTTACGCCGGTGAGATGTTTGCCGTCTTCATTGGCACCGCAAACGAAATTTGCAACATGCAAGGCACTGTGATCGACCATCACAGGAATGTTGATATTGATCGGCCCGATAGAACCGGGTGTACAGTGCAGTAGCTTTTTTATTGCCTCTATGTCGGCAAATTCCAGTGGTTTTGCAACCTCGGGTATTTTCTCCGCCTTGACCTTATTGAGTTCATGGTCACCACGAAGAACCAATGCAACGAGACCGTCATTTTGTCCTTTCACGATCAATGTTTTGATACATTTATCGGCGGTGATATTCAGATACCGGCTGACTTCTTCAATACTGTGTTGTCCGGGTGTTTTAACGAGTTCCAGTTTTGCGTCAGCGGCATCGCGTATGCCTTCCGGCATCGGCGCTTCCGCCAACTCGATATTCGCCGCGTATGATTCTGTTGCAGTGAAGACGATTTGATCTTCTCCGGAATCCGCCAGTACGTGGAATTCATGAGACGCACTGCCGCCGATATTGCCACCGTCAGCTTGCACGACAAGGAACTTCAGACCCAGACGCTCGAATATTCGAGTATAACTGTCGAACATTTGTTGATAAGTTTCCTGCAGCGACTCGTCAGTCAAATGAAAGGAATAGGCATCTTTCATCAGAAATTCGCGGGCACGCATGATGCCAAAACGGGGTCTGATTTCGTCACGAAACTTGGTTTGTATCTGATAAAAATTGGCGGGGAGTTGTTTGTAGCTTCTGATTTCCTTGCGAATCAAATCGGTAATGATTTCTTCGTGGGTAGGACCGAGGCAGAAATCTCGTCCCTGTCTATCCTGAAGTCGTAACAGTTCGGATCCGTATTTATCCCAGCGTCCCGATTCTTGCCAAAGTTCTGCGGGTTGTACTCCGGACATCAATAGTTCCTGGGCGCCGACCGCATTCATTTCTTCGCGGATAATAGCCTCCACTTTGCGCAGGACGCGCAAACCCATCGGTAACCATGTGTAAATTCCCGAGGCGATCTTGCGGATCATGCCGGCTCTCAACATCAGTTGGTGACTGATAATCTCGGTTTCAGCAGGACTTTCTCTAAGCGTGGCGATTAAATATTTGGAAATTTGCATTAGGCTCTCGACGATTAAAAATTATTCAATTATTCGTTGGTGCATATCTTAAGCCCAACCGGGCCGATACCCAAACTCCCCGCGCCTTGCAGTCCGCATTCATGGAGAGTCCAGGTCCCAGAGTACAATTTCGATAATTTTTTATGCTTCATGTATTTTTGAATATTTGAACCTGGTTGAAATGATTCAGTTCTTGATGCATGGTATTTACGCTCGCTTGAGTTTACAGATGTGATTATTGTGCATGGCACAACTTGACCTAAGACGAGAATATAAGTAACTTTCCAAGGTTCACACCGACGAAAAACATAATCAATAGGACACGGGCGTATTGGGCAAAAAAAAAGAGGTGCTTCGAGGGGCGGAAATATTTGTTCGTGCCCTGAAAGATGAAGGAATCGAACACTTGTTTGGTTATCCTGGTGGCGCGGTGTTGCATATCTACGATGCATTGTACAAACAGGATGATGTCGAGCATATTCTGGTGCGCCATGAACAGGGCGCAACACACGCGGCTGATGCTTATGCACGTGCGACAGGTAAACCAGGCGTGGTTTTAGTCACCTCCGGCCCGGGGGCGACTAACTGTGTAACGGGGATCGCCACTGCTTACATGGACTCCATCCCCCTGGTTGTTTTTACCGGGCAGGTAGCGACTCACTTGATCGGGAATGATGCTTTTCAGGAGGTTGATGCTATTGGTGTGACCCGTCCTTGCGTAAAACACAATTTCCTGGTCAAGGATGTTAAAAACCTGGCGACAACAATGAAAAAAGCATTTTATGTTGCAATGACAGGTCGTCCAGGCCCTGTTGTTGTGGATATTCCGAAGGATGTTACTGCGGACAGTTGCGAATATGAATATCCCGAAAATATGGAAATGCGATCCTATAGACCTGTCCTGAAGGGACACACAGGTCAGATGAAACGTGCGGTTGATTTGATAGCCACAGCCAGAAGACCGATGATATATTCCGGCGGTGGCGCCATCCTGTCGGATGCTGATGCAGAACTCACCTCATTTACACGTAAATCAGGTTTCCCGATTACCAATACATTAATGGGGTTGGGCGCGTATCCGGCTACAGATAAGCAATTCGTCGGTATGCTCGGAATGCATGGAACCTACGAAGCGAATATGGCGATGCATCAGTGCGATGTGTTGATTGCTATAGGCGCTCGTTTTGATGATCGCGTCACGGGTGATCTCGGGCAGTTTTGCCCGGCGGCAAAGATTATCCATATTGATGTGGATCCTTCTTCAATCTCGAAAAATATACCCGTTGATATTCCCATTGTCGGTGATGTTAAGCATGTGCTGCATGATTTATCGGCACTGCTTGAAAGCAGGAAAGATCTGCCAACGCTAAAAGATCTGGAACCATGGTGGAGTCAAATTAGGGAATGGCAGGGGATCGATTGTCTTAAATATGATCGCGATAGTGAAATTATCAAGCCGCAGTACGTTATTGAGAAACTCTATGAACTGACCGGGGGAGATGCTTATATCACCTCTGATGTTGGACAGCATCAGATGTGGGCGGCGCAGTATTACAAGTTTGACAAGCCAAGACGTTGGATCAACTCAGGTGGTTTGGGCACCATGGGTTTCGGCTTGCCTGCGGCGATGGGCGTGAAGAAAGCTTTTCCGGATGCAACTGTTGCATGTATTACCGGTGACGCAAGTATTGTTATGTGTATCCAGGAGCTTTCCACTTGTCTGCAGTATGGTGTTCCTTTCGTGGTGGTTAATTTAAACAATCGCTATATGGGCATGGTGAGACAGTGGCAGGAATTTTTCTATGAGAAGCGTTATTCGCATTCTTACATGGAGGCACTGCCTGATTTCGTTAAATTAGCCGAGGCTTATGGTCATATCGGGATGCGTATCGAAAAGACCGCCGATGTTGAATCAGCGCTGCAAGAGGCACTGCAGGAAAAACAAAAAGTGGTATTCATTGATTTTATTACCGATCAAACCGAAAACGTATATCCGATGATAGTTGCCGGTGGCGGTCAACATGAAATGCATTTATCGCCGGAAAGAGAGCTGGCTTAATTTATGAGGCATATACTTTCATTATTACTTGAAAATGAGACAGGGGCATTGTCGCGTGTCGCCGGCTTGTTCTCCGCACGAGCGTATAACATCGAGTCACTGACTGTAGCGCCGACGGAAGATCCCACTGTTTCACGTATGACCCTGGTGACATCGGGATCAGATGAAGTTATTGAGCAGATCACCAAGCATCTGAATAAACTGGTTGATGTGATTAAAGTGGTGGATTTGAATGAAAGTCGCCACATTGAACGTGAACTGATGTTAATCAAATTGTCGGCTACGGGTGAAAACCGTGAAGAAATTAAACGTTTGGTTGATATTTTTCGTGGTCGAATCATTGATGTTACGGAAAGTACATATACCACGGAGATGACTGGTGCCGGCGATAAGCTGGATGCCTTTATAGATACACTGGATCACAATAATATTCTGGAAGTTGTGCGTTCAGGGGTATCAGGTATCGCACGTGGTGACAAAGCGATTTAGTGTTTAAAAAGATTCAGGAAGTTTTATTCCATTAAGATTTTATTTTTAATATATTTTTGAGAACCAGGCATTATGAATATTTATTATGATGAAGATGCAGACATTTCCCTTATCCGGGCCAGGAAGGTTACGATTATTGGTTATGGATCACAGGGACATGCTCATGCGAACAACCTGAAAGATTCCGGTGTTGATGTTTGCGTCGGCTTGCGTAAAGACTCCAGCTCGGTTGTTAAGGCGGAAAAATCCGGTCTTGCGGTAAAATCAATCAAGGAAGCAGTGGCTTGGGGTGATGTTGTCATGATTCTTGCCCCGGATGAGTTTCAGGCCGATTTGTACAAAAATGAAGTTGAGCCAAATTTGAAGCAGGGTGCAACATTGGCTTTTGCGCATGGTTTCAATGTGCATTTTGAACTTATTACATTACGAGATGATCTGGATGTGATTATGATTGCACCCAAAGCACCGGGGCATACTGTCCGTAGTGAGTTTGTCAAGGGCGGTGGTATCCCGGATTTGATTGCAGTTAAACAGGATAAATCCGGCCAGGCAAAAGCGCTTGCCTTATCCTATGCGTCGGCAATCGGTGGTGGTCGAACAGCCGTTATTGAAACAACTTTCAAGGATGAAACAGAAACTGACTTGTTCGGTGAACAAACGGTTCTATGCGGCGGCACCACGGCTTTGGTTCAGGCTGGCTTTGAGACATTGGTGGAAAGTGGATACCCGCCGGAAATGGCATATTTCGAATGTCTTCACGAGTTAAAGCTGATTGTTGATCTCATGTACGAAGGAGGTATCGCAAATATGCGTTATTCCATATCCAACACCGCTGAATACGGTGATGTAACTCGCGGGACGCGCATTGTGAATGAGCAAACCAAAGCCGAGATGAAAAAGATACTTGCTGAAATACAAAGTGGTGAGTTCGCAAAAGAATTCGTTGCCAATGTGAACAGTTTGCCCGCACGTAGAGAAGAAATGAAGAAGCATGATATCGAAGTGACGGGTGCAAAACTGCGTTCCATGATGCCCTGGATTAAAGCCAATCAACTGGTTGACACGGATAAGAACTAAAGCAGTTAACCCTCAAGAACAGAAGTCTGGTGGCAGGTAAAATTAATATGGCTCCATGTCACAGAGCCTTGATTTTCTAGGGTTACAGCATGCCTACTAACCGTTATCCGTTCATTGCAAAAGAAGGCTGGTTGCTGTTATTTGTACTGGCAGGACTGGTTTTATTGGCCTTTTTATTCTTTAACAGTGACGTCACCATTTTTCTTGCTGTTATATTCTGTTTTTTCCTCTTCCTGTTACGCGATCCTCGGTGCAATATTCCTTCATCTCCGTTGGCGTTGCTCAGTCCGGTACATGGTAAAGTTATGCAGATAGATGAAATTGAAGATCCATGGTTTAGTCTGCATGGAATTGAACGCCGTGCGAAAAGAGTCAGGATAAAGATATCGAAATTTGATATTTATTCTTTACGCAGTCCCATCGAAGGTAAGGTGATGGAGCAGTGGTCACAGAAATGTCAGGAAGAAAATGGACAACGCAAGTTTATTTTCTGGATCAGAACGGACGAGGGCGATGACGTGGTAGTGGTCTTCAGATTAGGTTTTTTTGTGGCACATCTGTTTCGGATGTATATTCAGTCCGGTGAGCGGCTTGGTCAGGGACAAAGGTGCGGTTATCTATTTTTTGGCGGCACAGTGGATGTGCTCATTTCGATATATTCAAAACTTGAGATCGAAACTGGTCAGTCGGTTACATCCGGCGAGGATATTCTTGCTTACTTTATACATGAGAAACCAGCCAGCATGATTAATGATAATAATCCACATGGTAAAAAAGTCGTTTCAGGTGGTGTCTTTTGAACACAGAAGGTTTTTGGCGGGCGATATGCTGCATGAGTGGAACAGACTGGTTTCATCAGCGCAGTATTCATGCTGATATTTCCGGTAATTAAGGCGAGAAAAAATTGAATCGTCGTCGCGGTATTTATCTTCTTCCCAACCTGTTCACAACAGCCGGTCTGTTCGCCGGTTTTTATGGCATCGTTTCGAGTATGAATTCACAATTTGAGGCTGCTGCTATCGCCGTTTTTGTTGCCATGGTAATGGATGCCCTGGATGGTCAGATTGCGCGGCTAACAAAGACCCAATCCGATTTTGGTATTGAGTACGATAGTTTGGCTGATATGGTTTCGTTTGGTTTGGCACCTGCTCTAATCGTCTACCAGTGGGTCTTGTCTGACATGGGTAAACTGGGTTGGCTCGCGGCGTTTGTATACGCGGCATCGACAGCACTCAGGCTCGCCAGGTTCAACACACAGGCAGCCAGTGAAGATAAACGGTTTTTTCAGGGTTTACCCAGTCCCGCCGCCGCCGCTTTGGTAGCGGGGATGATTTGGTTGGGGGAATCGCAGGAATTTGTAGACATTACAAGTTTAACCATCGTTGCATTTCCTGTTACGGTACTCGCTGGAATATTAATGGTGAGTAATATTCGATATTACAGTATCAAGGGCATAGACTTTAAAGGTCGCATTCCCTTTGTGGGAATAATATTACTGGTGCCGCTTTTTGTGTTCATCGCGAGCAAGCCGCCACTGGTACTGGCTACAATGGCCCTGGTTTATGCTATCTCCGGTCCGGCAATGACACTTATTTCCATACACAAACATCGCGCCCTAAGGAGATCTCAGGAGTCATCAGATAGCCGGACTGATTCCTGAAATACCGCAAGATCATTTTATCTTGAGCTGAGCCTGTAGAATCACTTGCAATACTCGATAGTGTCGTTATATTCAGTCCTGCGATGAATACATTCAACAAAAATTATCAGTTAGCCTTGAATACCGAATTGTCATTCGGTGTTCGGGATCGTCTGCTGCCCTTTCGGGCAAATTAAACCACTTAAAAATCAGCAACAAATTCACGTGTAGTCCTCCCCTACACACGACAAATCTGTTTATGGTAATGCATCCATACTGTAGTATGGATGCAGGTTTGGAGCAGAATAATGCAGGATAAATTGATAATATTTGATACAACGCTTCGTGATGGCGAACAAAGCCCTGGTGCGTCAATGAGCAAAGAGGAAAAGGTTCGTATCGCCAAGACACTCGAACGCATGAAGGTGGACGTCATTGAGGCAGGATTCCCGATAGCCAGTCCAGGTGATTTCGAAGCAGTATATCAAGTCGCTGAAGTCATTAAGGACAGTACAGTTTGCGGGCTCGCCCGTGCACTGGATGAAGATATTGATCGTGCAGCGGCGGCCTTGAAACCAGCACGATCATCAAGAATCCATACATTCCTTGCGACGTCGCCAATCCATATGAAGGAAAAATTACGCATGACACCTGACCAAGTCCTTGAGCGGGCGGTATATGCAGTGAAGCGTGCGCGGAACTACACAGATAATGTCGAATTTTCGCCTGAAGATGCCGGCCGATCAGAACTGGATTTTTTATGTCGAGTATTGGAAGCCGTTATTGACGCTGGCGCCAGCACTGTGAATATCCCGGATACGGTGGGTTATAATTTACCGCAGCAATTTGGGGAATTGATCAAACAGTTGATTGCGAGAGTCTCCAATTCTGACAAGGCAATATTTTCCGTGCACTGTCATAATGATTTAGGTTTGGCTGTCGGTAATTCACTTGCCGCAGTGATGAATGGAGCCAGGCAGATCGAGTGTACCATCAATGGCCTGGGTGAGCGTGCCGGTAACGCCTCGCTGGAAGAAGTTGTGATGACGGTGAAAACTCGTCAGGATGTATTTCCCTGTGATACGACTCTGGATACCAGACAAATAATGACTTGTTCACGTCTGGTTTCAAGCGTGACGGGGTTCCCGGTACAGCCCAATAAAGCAATTGTCGGAGCGAATGCCTTCGCTCACGAAGCAGGCATACATCAGGATGGCGTACTTAAGAGTCGCGAGACCTACGAAATCATGCGTGCTGAAGATGTTGGTTGGCATACTAATAAAATGGTTCTGGGAAAACACTCCGGTCGTAGTGCATTTAAGTCCAGGCTCTCTGATTTAGGGATCGAGTTTGCATGTGAAGAGGATATCAATACTGCATTCAGTCGCTTTAAAGTTCTTGCAGACAAGAAGCACGAAATCTTTGATGAAGACTTGCATGCACTTGTCACTGACACTATCCATGACGCTACCATGGAGAGAATTAAACTCGTCGATATGAAAGTAAATTCTGAAACGGGTAAAACTCCTGTTGCAGAAGTGACTTTGACTATTGATGGTGAGGAGAAGCATGCTCATTCAGGTGGCGGCGGACCTGTTGACGCAGCATTCAAGGCTATTGAGTCCCTTGTCGAGAGTGGCTTTAAGTTAGAACTTTACTCAGTAAGCAATATCACGACGGGAACAGATTCACAGGGAGAAGTGAGTGTCAGGGTTGACATGGACGGTCGGGTGATTAATGGACAGGGTGCAGATACGGATATTATTATTGCCTCTGCCAAGGCCTACATCAACGCATTGAACAAAGCCCGGATTTATACTGGGCGGACACACCCACAAGTTTGACACGACCAGGATCGAGATGATTAATCATGCGATTGACGCAAACACAGGAATATTATCTGCAGACTATGGGAGTGGATATCTATTGGTCGAGGGATAGAGTGGTTGATGAGCCTGTTACCGAGAAATTTGTCGAGGAAAATAACGTTTGGGCGGATCTTCGGGAGCGCGTCGCAAAGTGTCAGAAATGTGATTTACATCGAGAACGAAGGCAGACCGTATTTGGCACTGGTGATCATAATGCAGACTGGTTAATCATCGGCGAAGCACCGGGGGCGGAGGAAGACAGGCAGGGGGAACCTTTTGTCGGTCGTGCCGGAAAATTATTAAATAATATGCTGTTAGCATGCGGACTGCAAAGAGATCAGGTTTTTATCGCAAATATTCTCAAATGTCGTCCACCGAAAAATCGTGATCCGGAACGGGGAGAAGTTGTTGCCTGCGCAAACTATCTGCGACAGCAGATAGCGTTAATTCAACCAAAAATTATTCTTGCAGTAGGTCGTATCGCTGCCCAAAATTTGTTGCAGACGGAAACACCGATAGGCAAGATGCGCGGTCAGCAATATAAATACGCCGATACGGGAATACCTGTGATGGTGACCTATCATCCCGCTTATCTATTGCGATCACCTCGTGAGAAAAGGAAAACGTGGCAGGATTTACAACTGGCGATGCACGTTTACGAGAAGACAGTTCATCAGAAAAAAGAATGAGTGCCGTTTTGCAACAAGTAGCAACCGTTTTTCGGTCCATGTCAGCGATGGATTTGGAACAGGTCATGGAGATCGAGGAAAGTATTTATGAATTTCCCTGGTCGATCGGTGTTTTTCAGGATTGTCTGGATGTTGGTTATTGTTGCTGTATCCTTGAGCAAGGGGATAGAGTGTCCGGTTACGCCATTATGTCAGTGCTTGCGAGTGAGGCACATATTCTCAATCTTTGTATCAAGTCTGATTTGCAGAATAATGGTTTGGGCAAAGAGATGCTTGATCATCTGATTGAACTGGCAAGACGGTATCATACTGACGTCATGTTTCTTGAGGTTCGGCCTTCAAATGGGCCGGCGTTAAGAGTTTATGAAAATTCAGGTTTCGATAAGGTCGGAAGCCGGAAAGATTATTATCCTGCCGAATTTGGTCGTGAAGATGCTTTTATATTGGCCAGACAATTAACAAATAAAATGTAAATTAACTGCACGAGTGGAGCCTGTGATCGGTAAATTAAATAAAGCGGACTTCCCAACTATTGAGGCACATGTCGGTAATACTCCTTTAGTCAGATTACAGCGTCTACCGGGTGATACCGACAATATCATCATGGCCAAACTGGAAGGTAATAATCCTGCAGGCTCGGTTAAGGACAGACCTGCTTTAAGCATGATCGAGCATGCGGAGACGCGGGGAGATATAAAGCCTGGCGATACCTTGATCGAGGCAACCAGCGGTAATACAGGGATTGCACTGGCAATGGCGGCTGCGATTAAAGGCTATAAAATGATCCTGATTATGCCTGAGCATATGAGTGAAGAAAGGCGTGCGGTGATGAAGGCATTTGGTGCAGAGATCATGCTGACATCGAAAGCGGGCGGTATGGAAGCAGCGATAGATCTATCTCGTGAAATGGAAGCGGACGAAATAGGGATTGTTCTTGATCAATTTGCGAATCAGGACAACCCGTTAGCGCATTACGAAGGTACCGGTCCCGAAATTTGGCATGATACACGCGGTAAGATTACACACTTTGTGAGTTCCATGGGAACGACAGGGACAATTATGGGGACTTCACGTTACTTGAAGGAACGTAATGCAGGCATACAAATTGTCGGTGTACAACCTGTTGAAGGCAGTCAAATACCCGGGATTCGGCGTTGGTCTAAAGAATATTTACCAAAGATTTATGATGCATCGAGAATCGACAGGACTTTCGATATTTCACAAAAAGAAGCGGAACAGACAACCATTGCCCTGGGTAAAGAAGAGGGTATTTTTGCAGGGATATCTTCCGGAGGTGCGCTTGCTGCAGCACTTAAGCTTTCAGAAGAAGTTGAGAATGCACTGATTGTTACCATTATTTGTGATCGGGGAGATCGCTATCTGTCGACCGGTGTGTTCTCGGCCTGATTATTTCTTGATAAATGAATATTCTCGTTTTTGATATTGAAACCGTCCCGGATACTGATTCCGCAAGGAAGCTCTCTGACATGGAAGGACTGACCGATGCGGAAGTTGCCGAATCCATGTTTGCTCAACGAAGACAACAAACAGGCGGCAGTGATTTTCTTCGCCATTATTTACAAAAAATCATTGTTATCTCGGTCGTTCTCCGTACTTCTGATAGATTAAGCGTTTGGTCCTTAGGTGATATTGACGCATCTGAAGTAGACATACTTCAGCGATTTTTTGACGGCATTGATCGCTATACTCCAAAACTGGTTTCATGGAACGGTAGTGGTTTTGATTTGCCCGTCCTGCATTATCGTACGCTGTTACATGGTACGCATGCTTCACGTTATTGGGAAACTGGTGGTGATGATCAAGGTTTTAAATGGAATAATTATATTAACCGCTATCATGACAGGCATACTGATTTAATGGATGTCATTGCGGGATATAACCCCCAGGCAAATGCACCTCTGACGGAGATTGCAACCATGTTAGGGTTTCCGGGCAAAATGGGAATGGATGGGAGTAAAGTCTGGGATAATTATCTTGCAGGGGATATAGAGGGTATTCGTAATTATTGTGAGACTGATGTACTCAATACCTATCTCGTCTATCTGCGCTATGAGTTGATGCGCGGACAAAAGTCTCTCGCGGCTTATGATGCAGAATGTGAGTGTGTCAGAAGCATGTTGCGGGAAGAAGCCAAACCTCATTTACTCGAGTTCTTGAGTGCATGGGAATAACCACGGAACCTCCAGTACACAGTAAATAATTATAATCGATGTGCTGTTCAGAAAATCCCGGACATTACTCTAAAAGCATTTAATTCTTGTTAATTAAAATGGCAAGACGACGTGGAAAGCTGCCGCAGGAACCTGTTTCTGCAAAAATAGAATCTCTTTCACATGCCGGACAGGGTATCACGCATGTTAGCGGTAAAATGGTACTCGTTAATGGTGCGCTCCCGGGTGAAGATGCACTATTTCAGTATAAAAAACAGCGGGCGAAGTATGACGAAGCGGCTGTAATTGAAGTGGTTAATCCGGCACCCGAACGTGTTGATGCCAAGTGTGAATTTTTTGGTTTATGTGGTGGTTGTAGTTTGCAGCATATGCAGCACGAATTTCAAATAGAGCATAAACAATCTGTATTGATAGAAAAATTGACGCAGATCGGCAAAGTTAAACCGCAATCGGTTATCCTTCCGTTAGTAAAATCCCAATGGGGATATCGCCGCAAGGCACGCTTGGGGGTTAAGTATGTTGATAAAAAAGAGAGAGTGTTGGTCGGATTTCGGGAGAAATACAATTCCTTTGTCGCTGATATTAACCGCTGTGAGGTCCTGCATCCCTCTGTAGGGATATTGATTGAACCGCTACAGCGTTTAATTACAGTATTATCTCTCATCAAACACATCCCCCAAATTGAAGTTGCGATGGGTGATGAGGTCACGGCATTGATTTTCAGGCATCTTGCCAGTTTTAATGATGATGATATATCGAAACTCCAGGCATTTTCGGCACAGCATGAAGTGGATATTTATTTGCAGTCAAGCGATCCGGGTTCTATAGTGCCGTTGGTCGGCACCAGTCCCGGACAACTGTTTTATACCCTACCCGAATTTGATGTCACGCTGAACTTCCTGCCAACAGACTTTACGCAGGTAAATTTTGAGATGAATCGCGCCATGGTGGTCCGGACACTGGATTTACTCGAAGTGAATAGTGAAGATCGAGTACTCGACTTGTTTTGCGGGATTGGCAACTTCACATTGCCATTGGCAAGAAGAGCCCTGGGAGTACTGGGTGTCGAGAGAGAGTCAGGTCTAGTCGAGCGTGCAAGGCAAAATGCAGCATTTAACAAAATAGGCAATGTGGAATTCCGGGAAGTGGATCTAACCAGGGACCATGTGTTGGATGGCATGAAGAATGAAGAATTTATTCAGGGTGGATTTAATAAATTATTATTGGATCCCGCACGTAATGGTGCACGAGAGGTCATCGAAAAAATGAATTTCAATAGAGTTGAAAGAATGGTTTATGTTTCCTGCAATCCATCAACTCTGGCAAGAGATGCAGGTATACTCGTCAATGATAAGGGTTTCAGGCTGGAGCAAGTCGGTGTAATGGATATGTTCCCTCATACGACGCATGTTGAATCCATTGCCGTGTTTCACAGATGAAAAAATGAAACAACCAGAATAAATGACAGATAAGATTTTTTTAATTATCTGTCTGCATGCCCCGCTTATGTTTTTTTCAGGCTGTAGCCATGAACAGGATGAAGCCATTTGTTTCGGTCTGGAATCAGATCCCGTCACACTCGATCCACGTTTTGCAACAGATGCAACCTCACGGAGAAAGATTGACTGCCGATGATGTAAAGGCGACTTATGATGATGTATTGGATATTAATAATGCTTCACCCCATCGGGGTCCCATTACGGTGATTGAAAATATAGAAGTGGTTGATGAAGACACCGTCGATTTTATTTTAAGGCATCCGGATCCATTGTTTCCAGGTCGACTTGTCATCGGCATATTACCTGCATCACTGATAGTCGCGGATCATGATTTTAATCGACAGCCAATTGGCAGTGGCCCAGTCGCTTTGGAAGAATGGCCGAACGATGGTGATCTTGTATTAAAACGTTTAAGTGATGGTCAACATTTAAAATTTATTACTGTCAAGGATCCGACAGTGCGTATTTTAAAATTAATGCGCAATGAGTTGGATATTCTGCAAGGTGCTTTCTCGGGAGAAATGGTTAGTTGGCTTGAAGAGCGGAATAAAACTCATATTAGTAAAGCAAAGGGAAATTCTTTTACCTATATGGGATTCAATATGGCGGATCCTGTAACTGGCAAATTGCCGATTCGCCAGGCGATAGCCCATGCAATCAATAGAGAAGAAATTATTCAATATGTGATGCACAATACAGCCCGCAAGGCTGGCGCAATATTGTCGCCAGAGCACTGGAGCGGTAATGCCGAGTTAACCGGAGTTGAATTTGATCCGGAATTGTCAAGACGATTACTCAAGGCTGCCGGTTATGATGAAAATCATCCACTGAAGATTATTTATAAAACCTCGAGCAATCCTTTCCGGGTTCGTTTAGCGACTATCATTCAATATCAATTAAAGCAGGCAGGCATAAATGTAGATGTGCGCAGTTACGATTGGGGTACCTTTTATGGTGATATCAAGGCGGGTCGTTTTCAGATGTATAGCCTGTCATGGGTGGGACTCAAAATTCCCGATATTTTTCGTTATGTGTTTCATAGCTCTTCAATACCACCCAATGGCGCGAATCGAGGTCGGTTCATGGACCCTGAAGCAGACGCCATGATAGAGGCGGCGGAAGACAGTCAGGATTTGAATCAACAAGCAGAGGGATATAAAATTTTGCAGGCTTACCTGGCAAAGGAACTGCCGTATATACCACTATGGTATGAAGACAATTTACTCATCACTTCGCTGAAGATCAGCGGCTATAAGTTGGCGGCTGATGGAAATTATGATGGTCTACTGACGGTTAGAAAACGTTGAATTACCGGATAAAATAAAAACAGTATAAACATGAACAGGAATACGCATATAGAGATTGATATCAGCAGACAAACACTCCTGCTTATTGAGAATGATGCTCCCGCTTTTAGATATCGAATTTCGAGCGCAAGGAACGGGACGGGAGAACTCATGGACAGTGAATGTACCCCGAGAGGAAAACATATTATCAGTGAAATGATTGGTAAGGATTGCCGGATGAATACAGTTTTTGTCGGTAGAGTGCCAACAGGTGAGATATATAGTCCGGAATTACGTGCACAGTTTCCGGAAAGAGACTGGATCTTGACACGCATTCTTTGGTTAAGTGGTTGTGAAGAAAGTAAAAATAAAGGCGGCAATGTCGACAGCCATGAACGCTACATTTACATTCATGGTAGCCCGGAAGATATTGCAATGGGTGTGCCCGGTTCGAGAGGCTGTGTGCGTATGCATAACAAGGATATAATCGAGCTGTTTGAATTGGTTGATACTGAGACAACCGTGGATATTGTTGAGGAACGTATGGTTTGAAAAAAGTTGATGTTGACTACCGAAGTGACATGGAAAAAAGCAGTTACGAAAGAATAGGATCGGAAGCAGGTTTGTGGAAACTGGTAAATACATTTTATGACAATATGGAATCACTCGCTGAAGTCAGAATGATCCGCGATTTACATCCCGAAGATCTGCGCAGTAGCAGAGAAAAGCTGTTTATGTTCCTGAGTGGCTGGCTTGGCGGACCAGGCAGGTACGTCGCAGCCTTTGGCCATCCAGGATTAAGAGCGAGACATCTGCCTTTCCCGATAGGTGAATCAGAGAGGGATCAATGGTTGATGTGTATGCGCATGACATTGGATGAAATGCCGATTGATGCAGCACTCAGAGAACAATTGATCATGTCCTTCACACAAACAGCCAATCATATGATGAACAAAGTGTAGAGTGAGGCGTGACAATCAAAACGTTGTCGGTTACTGGTAAACGGGTAACTTTGAGATAAGGTTGTGACTTCAATTGTTATATAACTCCAGCGTTCCGACTAAATCACAAACATTGTTTATGTTCTGTTTATCCAGATAGTCCGCAATACCCTGATTAATCTTTGGACATATCAGCGGATCGTAAAAAAGTGCTGTCCCGATTCCGACGGTGGTGGCACCTGCAATAATAAACTCCAGTGCATCTTTGGCTGACACTATTCCACCCTGTCCAATGATCGGTACATTATGATGTTTACTGACTTGATAGACCTTATACACCATAAGCAAGGCGATCGGTTTTATGGCGGGACCGGAGAGTCCGCCCTGATTATTACCGATAACAGGTTGACGTTTCTCGATATCAATAGCCATGCCCATAAGCGTGTTAATGACTGCCAAAGCATCTGTTCCCGCTTCTATGCAACGTCGTGCATTTTCAGCGATATCTGTTTGGTTTGGAGATAGCTTTGTAATAATGGGTTTACCGGTGGCACGACGACAGGCTTCAACGACACGTGCCGACATGTCCGGATCGTTACCAAAGGTGACACCGCCTTCCTTGACATTCGGACAAGATATATTAATTTCCATTGCGTCAATCGGCGAGTCGTCAAATAACCTTGCGATCTCTTCATACTCATTAACTGTCGAGCCCGAGAGGTTTGCGATGAACCGGGTTTCTCCGAAATCGAGGGCATCCAGATATTCATCAATCACTACGGCTGTTCCGGGATTCTGCAAACCAATCGAGTTCAGCATGCCCATGGGCGTTTCCGTGATTCGATGCGGTGCATTCCCCGGACGAGGTTCCAGGGTGGTTCCCTTTAGACATATCGCGCCAACATCGGCATTGGAAAAGCCGTTTATGCGCGTATATTCCTCACCAAAGCCGACACAACCTGACAGGAGCACCTGTGGCGAACTGAATTTCATGCCACAAAACTCCATGGCCAGTTTACTTTTCAGGTTTGCATCCACTTAAATATTTTAGCCAGGGGCATGTCATTCTATGATTAAGGGGTCCGACGATAATGAGGATAACATGGGCAATAAAGGCTGTATCGGAGACACTGTCTCCAGTGTAGGCGTATTTTCGCTGGATTTTTTTCTAATAGATGCTGTTTGAACATTATTGCAAAGATTCCATCGATCTTTTTTTAGTGTTGTCATACCTCCCTCCCCCGCTCATTCCCGGGAAAATATACTATTTCTCAAGTACTCTCAATCAGCAAAGTATTCAAGACAGGCAGCCAGGTCGCTATGGACGTTACTGAAGACAGGTTGGTAAAGATAAAAAATTCAAGATGGCATAAGTGCAGAATAAAGGTAACGATTTTTTCTCTTTAAAGCGGGTTTGCACGGCAATTTTTGTAGTGGTAGAGGGGTGGGGCGGAAAATTGAAAATTAATTGTATCAGCTTTTTCCCATTCATGTTTCGGGATTATTTCATCATTCCATTCTTCATATCCACCTGCGTATGTGTATCTACGAATATAATAAGATTTTATAATTTTGTAATTTTCGCATTTTGCATAAATATTTTTCTCCATTTCTTCCTTGTTGGCACAGAGGCCTTTTTTTTGATGAGTGATGAGCAAAAACTCTTTTGATGAGTTGACAAGTATTTTTTCAACCCAGGGAGCTCCTGCGTGATGAGTGGGCTCTCCGCGAAAGTCCACTCGATTTCCTAAACCCGAGGATCCTTCTGCAGAGGCATCAAAAAAAAGTCCTTGTTCAGTATTTTCTCTGGTGCACAAAGTGGATCCAGACCCGCATTGCGTAATTAGGGCACAGAAAGCAACTAATAAAAAAACTGACGAGCTTTTCCTACTCATTTCACTCAAATGACCTTTTAAAAATATTTTATCGTAAATGCGAGTTTTGAAAAACAAATTCTTTCCTGCTCACCATCTGTGAACTTCCTGCGGATAATATTCCAGTATCTCCCATGTTAGTCGATAGCCGCAGTCTTTCTTTTCAATGCTATGGCAATATCCCTTCATGAGGTATGGAAACAAAATAATTTTCAAGTTTTTCGCGCTAATCCAACTCCTGTCTTTTATCGCGCATGAGTAGTGCCCGAACTGCATCGCTCGGCGATACTTTTCCATTTACTATTTGACAAACTTGCTCTGTAATCGGCATTTCAATATTATTTTTTAAGGCCAGTTGATAGATCTCTTGTGAAGTTCTAATCCCTTCTATCACCTGACCGATGTTTTCACAGGCTTCGGAGACCGTGGTGCCTTCGGCCAGTTCGAGACCGAAACGACGATTGCGGGATTGATTATCGGTACAGGTCAGTATCAGATCACCCAGGCCCGTCAAGCCCATGAAAGTTTCTTGACGACCTCCCATGACCACACCAAGTCTGATGATTTCCGCGAGACTGCGTGTAATTAAAGCCGCTCGAGTATTTGAGCTGAACCCCAATCCGTCTGCGATACCTGCGGCAATTGCCATGACATTCTTGACTGCACCTCCTACCTGTACGCCGATGATATCGTCATGAGTGTAAATTCTGAAAACTTCATTGTGAAATTTTTCGCTAAATAAGGCGGTCGTTTTCTCATTACTACCCGCTATCGTGACTGCTGTCGGTAAACCGGCAGCGACCTCTTTCGCAAAAGAAGGTCCAGACAATACAACGGTGTCAGCTCTAACGCCCAGGCAATCCTCAACAATCTGGTGGTTCAGGTATTGGGTGTCAGCTTCAAGTCCCTTACCTGCGAGACACAGGCTTAGATTGTCATTACCCTGTCTTGCGATGATTTCAAGGATGCTTCGCATGGCTGCACAGGGAACTGCCAAAACTATTTCATCGCATTCACGTAGACAATATTCAATGCTATCAATAGCTAGAAGACCCTCTGGAAAAATTGCGCCGGGAAGGTAACGTTGATTGCAACTCTCGGATTTTAATGTGGCGATGTGTGTGGAATTTCGTCCCCAAAGATAAACAGGATGTCCATTGTCGGCCAATACTATCGCCAAAGCGGTTCCCCATGAACCAGCACCGATGACTAGAACAGGTTTTTGCACTTTAATGTTTTGTTTCCTCAGCAGTTGATGTCGTCGGTTTTTGTTGTTGCTCGTATAGGGCATCAAAGTTGATCGGAGCAAGTAATAATTGTGGAAAACCGCCGCGAGTAACCAGATCAGATATCAACTCACGCGCAAATGGAAAAAGAATATTCGGGCAAACGATCGTGACCATTCGAGTGATAATTTCTTCAGGAAATGCATCAATGTGAAAGATCCCCGCCTGTCGTGCCTCGACAAGATAAGCGGTTTTTTCAGCTATCTTTACAGTCACTGTGATCGTTAAGATAACTTCATACAGCTTATCATCTATCGGATTAGCTTCACTGTTAAGATTCATGTTTACTGACGGATTCCAGTCTTCTGCAAAGATTTCCGGGGAGTGGGGTGTTTCAAAGGACAGATCTTTTACATAAATTTTTTGTGGTGCAAACTGACCTGTTACCGTACCGGCGGCGGTTACATCAACTTCTGTATTTTCTCCATCCATAATTCTAACTCCAGATTTATATTATTTTTAATATCAAAGGGTCCTTGATGATTAAGTATGAGCGAAGTGGCCGGTGTTCAAAATGTATGTAATCAACGCTCCATGCAGACCGGCAGATCGGGACTAGGGTATCAGCTGCACGTAATAGAGCCGGTTGACAATGCAGGGTATGGGCATTTTGAATGCGGGAATCGAATTCATGAACTAATCAAGGGTTCTCAAGTATTGTTCGTTAAGGGTAAATTAGCATTTTGCCACCCAACAATCCCACCTTTCAGACAATAGAGGTTTTCAATATCTTTCATTTCCAAAGTTCTCGCAATGCGTATTGACTCTTGTCCCTGGTGACAACAGAGTATTACCGTTTTATCTTTGTATTTTTGCAGCTCTTTTTGTTTCTCGTCAAGCGTCGTTGCAACAAGATTGACAGAATTAAGAATGTGTCCTGCTGCAAATTCTTCGGCGCTCCGTAGATCCAGAATTTGCGCCTTTTCATGATTAATCAGGCGTGTCACCTCGGCGGGTAATATTTGCGATGTGCCGATACCGCCGGCGAAAATATTCCAGAGCAAAAGTGACGTGATCGCAATCAGCAGTGAAACCAGAAACAGATGATTGGCGATAAACTCAGGAAGTTTTTCCATAATAAATTCAGTTTAGGTATCCAGATGTAGCTGATTAAAGAGGCGGGCATGATACGATATATCCACTGGATAACAAATAGTCGTTGATAGAAACGTTTGGAAATTGCCTCACAATTCCGGTTATATTTCGGTACATGATTCCGTGTGTGCAAGGGTATATTATGTATCCAATTTTTGTGTGCTAGAATTCGCGTAAGTGAAAGTCATGAGACCCAATGTAACTGAAATTCGGCGAGCTGGTTGCGATTTCTCATGTGTACTTGTCCACTCAAAAATGTCGGCTTTAAATTTGATTCAGAACAGTTACCGGGGAACTCTGATTAAGCCATGAATTCGATTCTTGCGATCAAAATATCCGTACTCTGCATTGTCAACCCTCGCCATAGCCGACTATTATGTGCGACTGGTGCCTCGTTCCGATCCACTGGTCTGCATGGGACGTTGGTTACATACATTTTGCATACTGGCGACTTCGCTTGAACTTAATCAGAGATCCGCTAGATTCAGATCCAGTATTTATTCTTCTTGATTCACGATGTCCAGATATACAAAATACGCAAAGCGAATTTCTTTGTAAATGCAGCCGTCAATCAAACCTCTAGTTCTGATTGTTCTGGACGGCTGGGGACACACAGACAGCACAGTCTATAATGCGATCCATAGTGCGAAAACACCTGTTTGGGACAGGTTGTGGTCTGCATGCCCTCGCACATTGATCCAGGCATCAGGATCAGATGTGGGTTTGCCGGCAGGGCAGGTGGGTAACTCTGAAGTGGGTCACATGACGATAGGTTCCGGTCGTCCAGTAGATCAGGAATTCTCAAGAATCACACGTGCCATGAAGGATGGTTCATTCTATGAGAATGAGGCCTTGAATGAAACCTTCAAACTTGCATCAAACACAGATAAAGCCGTACACCTCCTGGGCTTACTCTCCCCTGGGGGTGTTCATGGGCATCAGGATCATATTTTCGGATTACTGGAATTGGCGGCACAATGTGGCGTTGAAAAAATTTATCTACATGCTTTTCTTGATGGTCGGGATACTCCACCCAAGAGCGCAGAAGAAAGTATTCATCTTGCCCAGTTGAAAATGAAAAAATTCGGTAAGGGACAATTTGCCAGTATTATCGGCAGATTCTATGCCATGGATCGGAACAAGCGTTGGGAACGAACTCAACAGGCTTATGATTTGATCAGTCAAGGCAAGGCGAATTATCGATCAACTGATCCTTTTATCGCTGTGGATATGGCCTATGCACGAGGTGAGACAGATGAATTTGTCAGTGCAACTGCGATTACCAAAAGCGGAGAGCCTCCCATTCAAGTAGAGGATGGAGACATGATTGTTTTTGCAAATTATCGTGCAGATAGAGCAAGACAACTGGCTCGCGCCTTTACAAAGAAAGATTTTCGGAGTTTCCCAAGAGAGAACATTCCTAATCTTGGTGCATTCATCAGTTTGACTGAGTACAAGGCGAATTATGAATTTCCGGTCGCATTCCCCCCAAAGAGTTTGAATAATGTCTTCGGTCGTTACATCTCAGAGCTTGGTCTGAAACAATGTCGCATTGCTGAAACTGAAAAGTATGCACATGTCACTTTTTTCTTTAACGGTGGCGAAGAACAAGCCTTTAACGGCGAAGATCGTATATTGGTGCCTTCGCCTCACATACGCACCTATAACATGCAACCTGAAATGAGTGCACTGAAAATTACTGACAAACTCATTGAAGCAATGCAAAGCGATAAATATGATGCCATCATTTGTAATTATGCCAATGTCGACATGGTGGGCCATACTGGCGATTTCCAGGCTACCATTAAAGCGGTTGAAACAGTGGATATCTGCTTGGGAAAAGTTATCGAAGAGGCAAAACAGGTCAATGGCGAGATACTGGTCACAGCTGATCATGGAAATGCCGAACAAATGAAGGTTTTTGTTACTGAAAAAGTAAAAGCTGATCAACACACGGCACATACAACCAATATGGTTCCGTTTGTGTTTGTCGGGCGTGAGGCTGAAGTGATACCAGGCATATCTGGAACGCTGGCGGACATTTCTCCCACAATGCTATCCTTAATGGGCATTGAAGTTCCTCAGGAAATGACAGGAAAACCTCTACTGAAAATACGATGACCATCCTGGCTAAAATTTTCAGATTCTCGCGCTTGTTGCATTATCTCCATCTGCAAGGATTTACTGGATGCAGGCTTCAGTTTGGGATTATTGTAACTTTTATCGTTTGCCCTGTAGTTTACGCCAAAGATATCAAAGAAAAATCTGCACAACTGGATTCCGTACGAGATAAAATCGAGGATGTTAAAACCAGCATGAAAAAAGCACGTATTGAGACAAGGACCTTACAAGCTGAACTGAGAAATAATGAGATATTTTCAGGTAGTATTACCCAGATTATGAGAGAAATAGAGCAGCAGTTGCAACAACGAAGCAAGCGCCTTGATAAACTGCTGGCTAAAAAATCATCCCACGAGAAAGTGCTGGCTGGACAGAAGCTGACTCTCTCTCAACAGGTACGTTCCGCTTATATAGTCGGTAAAAACGACTACCTGAAATTATTATTGAATCAAGAAGATCCTGCCCGCGTGGGTCGAGTACTTGCCTACCATGATTACCATAACCGGGCAATGGCCGGAAGAATTCATTTGAGCAACACTGAAATCGAGGCGATTACAAAACTGACAAATAACATCGATCATGAAAATAATGCTTTATTGAAACTTAAGCGGTCACAACTTGTAAAAAATAAAGAAGTTGATGAGTTAAGAAAAAAGAGGAGTGTCATTCTTGCAAAATTGTTGGATCAAGTAAAAAAACAGGGACGTGAGTTACAGGTATTACAACGACAAGAACAGGAAACTAAAAAGCTACTGGAGAAGTTGAGTGAAAATCAGGGAAGTGTCGCTGTTTTTGAAGACATTCCGCCTTTCGGCAGTCTCAAAGGTCAGCTCGACTGGCCTGTTCAGGGAAAGTTACTCACTCGATTCGGCGGCAACAAACGAGAGGGCAAGTTGAAATGGCAGGGAGTGATTATTGGCGCCGATATCGGCGTGGAAGTTAAGGCTATCAGTGGTGGGCAAGTTATTTTTGCAGATTGGTTTCGAAATCTGGGCTTACTTATGATTGTTGACCATGGAAGTGGTTATATGAGTCTCTATGGTTACAATCAAGGTTTATTAAAAAACACGGGAGATTGGGTGCTCCCTGGTGAAACTATCGCGCTTGCGGGCGACAGTGGTGGACAACTTCGTTCCGGAGTCTATTTTGAGATTAGAAACAATGGTAGCCCGATGAATCCCGCAAAATGGTGCAGAAGTTAACGACGAATACAGTTCACCAGATGTCATTTCCCTCCTTGTCACTCACTGGTCGACATATGTGTGCTGTATCTGAAATACGTTGAGCGATAGCTATGCAATTGTGACTAAATACGATTGATAAATAATTTAATTAATGCCAGCCTGGACTGGACTCGATTTCTAATGGGATACGGAAAAAATAATGTATAAAGCCTTTCGCAATATTTTTATTTGCCTGCTGCTTTTATTACCAGGTATTCAGGTCGTTATTGGTGAAGCAGAAGCACCTGAAACAGAACCGCTTCCATTAGATGAATTACGTACTTTTACGGAAATCTTTGCAAAAATAAAAAGTGATTATGTTGAGTCAGTGGATGACAAAAAATTGATCGAGAATGCGGTTCGAGGCATGTTGGAAGGATTGGATCCTCACTCTGCCTATCTTGATAGTGATTCATATAGCGATCTGAGAGAAGGAACTACGGGTAAATTTGGTGGACTCGGTATTGAAGTCGGAATGGAAAACGGTTTCATAAAAGTGATTTCTCCCATTGATGACACCCCCGCTCAAAAAGCCGGAATCAAGGCCGGTGATTTAATTATTAAGCTGGATGAAAAACATGTTAAAGGCATGTCGTTGAATGATGCCGTCCAAATTATGCGCGGCAAACCTGGCGACAAAATCATATTAACCATCATTCGTGAAAATGAAGAAAAGCCTTTGGTCTTCAATCTCACCAGAGATGTCATCAAGATTAAGAGTGTCAAGTTTAACACTCTGGAACCCGGTTTTGGCTACCTGCGTATTTCAAGTTTTCAATCCCGGACGGTTGAAAGTTTACGCGAGGCGATTGATCAACTGAAGCAAGATAATAATCATCAACTTAAAGGTGTTGTACTTGATCTTAGAAATAATCCAGGTGGAATTTTGAATGTAGCGATCGGTGTTACAGATATGTTCATTAACAAGGGGTTGATCGTCTACACAGAAGGTCGCATACAAGACTCGAAATTAAGGTTTAATGCCAAACCCAACGCCAAACTTCCGGATGTACCGCTCATAGTGCTGGTTAATTCCGGCTCAGCGTCCGCATCAGAAATTGTTGCCGGAGCACTGCAGGATCACAAGCGTGGCATCATTATGGGCGAAAAAACTTTTGGTAAAGGCTCCGTGCAAACGGTTTTGCCAATGAATAATAATGCGGCCTTAAAGCTGACCACAGCCAGATACTATACACCTAACGGCCGATCAATTCAGGCATCGGGTGTGGTACCGGACATCGTGATAGATAAAGTAAAAGTCTCCCGGGTTGAAGATGCATTTGATGCTCGTCTGCAAGAATCAGACCTTAGAGGCCATCTTGATGATGGAATGAAGGATGTTCCGCTAACACAAGGAGACAAGGAATCGGAAATTGATACGGATGAAAAAGAGGATATATTGCCGCTTTCTTCAGAAGATTATGAACTCTATGAAGCATTGAATGTGTTAAAGGGACTGGCGATTATAAAGCGATAGTGGAACTTTCAGGGCAACCATTATTTAGCCAGGAGTGAATTACCCACAGCAAATACCAATAGTGTCAAGTTCACGCCATCGAATAACCATGTCAGGTATGGAACCGCCGCCGATCATGGCAGGAGAAAAACCGTCAAGCCTGAATATTATCGCGGCGCAAACAATAAATGCGGCTCCGATGCTTGATGAAGTATTGAATGTGTTAAAGGGAACGTGTCCAGGGCGGCGGCTTGGCTATGTCAAGTTGCGCCAACCATATTCACAATCCCCAAGTCATTTTTACAGACTTTTCAGGAGTTCATGGGCCACATTATTTGGGTCATCCCATACGGCAATGGATTGTTCCAGATATTTTCGCGCTGCAATTTTATCGTTGATGAATAAACTAAAAGCCCCTCTCATCGTATAGAACTGTCCCCGGTCTTGAGTACGGAGATCAGCCTGCCCCAAAGCATCTTCGGTATCATTGAGCCACGTCAAAATCAGGTCAGATTTGGCAGGATCCCAATTTTGCAAGCCTTCCCGCACGGCACCAATTTGTACCCAAGGTGCGGCTCTCTGGTCGGCAAACGCCGCTTCAATATCAATAGAGGTTTCCATATTAGACAGGATTGCACGGCCCACGACGCGGCCAAAATGAGTCAGCTGATTGCCACGTTCATTGTCAGCCCAGGGGTTCGTTGGCATAGCGGCAAGAAGTGTTTGCAGATAAGCCTGATCCACTTCAGTCCAGTTTATCGCTCGGTTTAGGGGATCGTCGGGCTGTACCTTAACCAGGAATCCTTCGTATATTGTCCCGCATTTGGGGCAAAGCAAATTCGCCGAATTGTGGCCCAGAAATAGAACAGGGCGTGTATTGGCTGCGATAAGCCGTTGAATTACCCGAACTGGATCAACGAAACCTGGTTGCTGACGAAACGGTCCTTCGATACCAATCTTGCCAAGTAACAGGCCATTTTGATTTACAACGTCCAGGTCAGGGCGGATTGATTCGGTACCTTCCGCATAGATGAGGGAGGAGGCGAGAACAGTGTTATGAAGTACGATCAAGCTATCCAATTCGGCCCGATCTTCGACATAGCGCCGATAGTTTTCTGCCATACCGGCTTCAGCTTGTTTGACGACTGTGAAGTTCGTACTGGCAAGCCATAAAACCATCAAGACACCCACCCCATAGACCCCGGCAGTTTGGGCACGTTTCGTATCTAAATTTCTGAAAAATGGGATGGACCAGGACAGAATTGCTTGCAGTCCATAACCAATAAACAAGGCTTGAATGCCATATGATACCAAAGAGTAGACTTGAAAAATGCCGACTCCCAGAGGATCAAAATCACGATTGAGCAAAATAAGCAGCAAGTAGCTTTGCGATGCCCAAATCAGCAACAAAATGAGGGCTAAATATCGGGATCGCTTGAATAGAGCATAGGTCCCGAAAATAGCGATCACTCCGCCAAGGGCGGTGAAGCTGCTTAACGTTTGCCAACTAAACCAGCCAAAATACTGCAACCTGTCGATCCATCCCGCACTATGACTGTCGTCCGCCCATGCAAATGTTTCTCGTAAAAAATAGGCCTTAAGTTCTGTAAAATTTAAGATGGGTCCTGAAAATTGAACCACCGGTTCAGCTTGGGAGCGTAGCATAAGATAAGCATAGGCCAGACAAACTGTGATCAGAAATACACCCCCGGAAAGGGCTATTGCCTTGATTGGCAATGGGCGAACACGGGCGAGCAATAGCAAAAGTCCGGGACTGCTTAAGACAAACAGCGGCCAGTGGTTGGCAACCGCTAATCCAGCAACCAGCCCACCCAGGATCCAGGTGGTCTTATGTTGTGGTGACCGATATATATGGAGCGATAGAGCGAGGGCGGCAAAAGTCAGAAAATAGTTGAAACTGTAAACCTCAGCCCTCACTGCCTGCGACCAGACCAAACCATGAACGCTGAACAAGAGCGCGGCGAGCAAGGCGATCACGCGCCCCAAGCCAATTTGGCGGCCACAATAAAACAGGGCAAAACTGCCCAAAGCACCCAGAAGCGCACTTAAAACGTGCGCACCAAGAGGTACGGTTGCAAACGGCAGTTTCAGGAATAGCCAAAGCAACAAGGTGAATATGGGGTAACCTGGGGGGTGGGCCGTTCCCAAAGTTGCTCCAATGGCAATGAATAGGCCGTCATCCTCTAACAAAACGTACGGGGATAGTGTTGGAACATAAATCCCGAGTACCAGTATCGCCGCAACAGCGCCAATACCGAGGTCAAGATGGCTTAGCGGGACAGTATTGGCGACAGTATCCCCATCGGGTGACGCCTGCGCACGTGATGTCGGTGCTGCTAGCCGCTGAGGCTGATTTGTGCGCCTTTGTTGTTGGTTTGATTTCTTACCCACGTCTGCGAATATACCATTGCGTCAAAGGGCACTGAAACTACAAGTTTGGGAGGGACTGGCGATCATAAAGCAATAGCAGAATTTTCGGGATAGCAATTATTTCGCCAGGAATGAATTACCCACAGCAAACACCAGTAGTGCCAAGCCCATGCCACCAAATAACCATGTCAGGTATGGAGCGCCACCGATCATGGCAGGAGAGAAACCATCAAGCCCGAATATTATCGCGGCGCAAACAATAAATGCGGCTCCGACGCTGGCCAATACAGTTCGTTGATTACTCTGTTTTATTTCAGTTCTTATCCTTTCCAGCTCAGTTGTCTTTAACTCCACTTGAATCTTGCCGTCACGCAGACGTTCGATAATATCGATTGTTTTATTTGGCAAGTCAGGTAGACGATCAATCCACCTCGGTAAATTTACCTTCAAACTTTTTGCCAAACCGCGTATACCCAGGCGATTATGCATCCAGTATTCAAACAAAGGTCTTGCAGTTTTCCAGATATCCAGTTCTGGATAGAGTTGTCTTCCCAGTCCTTCTATGTTTACCAGTGTTTTTTGTAACAACAACAACTGCGGTAAAATCACCATATCGAATTGTCTGGCGGTTTGAAATAATCGCAACAACATCGTTCCGAAAGATATTTCTTTTAACGGCCTGTCAAACAATGGCTCACATACTGTCCTGATTGCAAATTCAAATTCATCTACGCGTGTCCCGGTGGGCACCCAGCCGGATTCAACGTGCAATTCGGCGACGCGTTGATAATCGCGATTAAGAAACGCCATAAAATTTTCAGCGAGATATCTCTGATCAAACTCGCTGAGTGAACTCATAATTCCAAAATCCACGACCACTATTTTTGCCGGGTTATCAGGTCCAGGACGAGAGATAAATATATTTCCCGGATGCATATCGGCGTGGAAAAAGCTATCGCGTAAAACTTCAGTAAAGAATATTTCCACGCCTGCCTCTGCCAGCCATTTTAAGTTAACACCAGCTTCTTTCAGCGATTCAATATCATTGACGGCAATGCCCGATATACGCTCCATCACCATGACATTTTTATGTGTTAAATCCCAGTAAACTTCGGGAATATATAATTTATCCGAGTCCAGAAAGTTGCGTCGAAGTTGTGATGCATTGGCTGCTTCACGCATGAGGTCCAGTTCACCCAATAATGTTTTCTCAAACTCTGCGATAACATTTATCGGTCCCAGGCGTCGTCCGTCCTCTATGTAACGTTCCACTTTCTCCGCAAGGAAATACATTAAGCCGAGATCCCGACGAATAATTTTTTCAATATTGGGTCGTACAACCTTGACTATCATCTCTCGACCATCTCGCAGCTTTGCTGCATGTACCTGTGCGATTGAGGCGGAAGCTAACGGGGTCTCATCAAACTCCAGAAATATTTCGTCAATCTTTTTCTCGAATGATGCCTCGATAATACGGCTCGCTTCCTTGCCGGAGAAAGGTGGCACCTTGTCCTGAAGTTTCGAAAATTCGATTGCAATGTCTTCAGGCAAAAAATCACGGCGTGTAGATAGAAGCTGTCCGAATTTTATAAATATCGGTCCCAACTCTTCCAGGGCGCATCTTAAACGTACGCCTCTTGGTTTCTTTTCTTTACCGAACCAATTCCATGGCAGAATATAAAACAATATTTTCGTCAAGTGTGTAATATTTGCGGCAAACGCGATTTCATCCAGGCCATGACGAACCAACGTTCTCTGGATTGTAATTAACCGTGATATTTCCCTCAACTTCATGCGTTTTCCTCGTCCAATCTTGCCACTCGTTTTTGTAACCGATCCAGATCATTCCGAAGTTCATCTACCGACTGGTTGAATTTATCCAACTCTGATTTGTCCAGTACGGTTTCCTTTTCGTAACGAAGATATTCACTGATATCCAGGCCAATGGTTTTTCCTGTCGTTATTGCAAATCGACTCACTCCTTTGAGGAGGTTAGCTGTTTTACGGGTGGCCATGTCTCCGATAAAGTGCGACAGGTACTCCTCCCAGTCAACATCCATGTTTTTTAGTATTGATTGAAACTTTTGTGCCAGGCCGACACTACCATCAATTTCGATATCACCTACACCAATCTTTCCAGCGGTTATCATATTTACCAATGACGCTAACTGACCCTTTATCGCGACATCTGCTTTGCCTTCATATTCTGATACTAAAGTAATCCCTTCTATCGTAGGCAGGATAAATATCCTGATATCTGTATTCAGGATATCAATTTCAAAAACCTTTCCGGTTAATACTGCCAAAGACATCAGTGTCTCTTCATCCAATGACAATACTTTATTCACTATCTTCTCGATGCTACCAAGTATTACAGATTGCGTGTTGTCTGAATTCATGGTCCTCAAGGAATCAGAATGTCCTTAACTAAAGTTTATAAGCTCTATGTATCGCGACGATACCGCCTGTCAGATTAAAAAAATCAACTTTAGAGAACCCTGCAGCTTCTATCATGCCTTTTAAGGTTTCCTGATCAGGGTGTCTGCGAATTGACTCGACCAGGTATTGATAACTTGCCTGATTCCTGGCGACCATTTTTCCTATCTTTGGAATTACATTGAATGAATAGGCATCGTATAGACGACTTGGCAATGATAAATGTGTTTTCGAAAATTCCAGAATGACCAGACAACCACCATATCGTAGTTTTTCAAACATCGAACTAATCGCCTTTTGCTTATCTGTCACATTACGTAATCCAAAGGCAATACTAATACAGTCAAAACTATTATCAGCGAATGGTAATACCTCGGCATTGGCCTGCACATAATCAATACCTGAGATAATTCCCGCATCAATCATTTTATTCCGACCTCCATACAACATGGAGCTGTTGATATCTGTCATCAGCACACTTCCATGTTTGCCGACTTGTTGATGAAATAATTTTGATAGATCACCGGTACCGCTGGCTACATCCAGCACTGTCTGACCTTTTTTTACTCCTGATAAATGTACAGCCTGTCTCTTCCATAGTCTATGTACACCAAACGATATCAGATCATTCATCACATCATAGCTACCTGAAACGGATTGAAAAATTTCCGTTACTCGAATGGTTTTTTCTTCGGGCGTAACCTCCTGATAGCCAAAATCTGTCGACTCAGTGTTCATTCCATTTTCTTATAAATTTAACTGGTGACTTTACATCGTTTGTGACCGCTGTCATTAAGCGCCTTCAGATAATCCTTCCAGAGTGTATCCTTGTTCATCCCGAGTTCGTAAAGATACGGCCATGAATACAGGCCTGTTGCGTGCCCGTCATCAAAGATCAGTTTGACTGCATAATGTCCAACCGGCTCTATTTTATCGATGGAAACTTTTTCTTTATCTGTCTGTAATACAGCTTGTTCCGGCGCATGCCCCTTTACTTCCGCTGAAGGTGAATACACTCTGAGTAATTCACAAGATAGCTTAAAATTTTTACCATCATTAAAACTTATCTCAAGGATTCTGGAGTTTTTGTGTAGATTGATTGATTCAGGTCGTGGTGATTTTTCTTTCATTGAAAATCTTTACCTTATTTGCCGTTACAGTATATATCTTGATAAATCTTCATCTTTGACCAACTCCTGCAGATGGTCATTGACATAATCCGCATCGACGACAATAGAATCTCCTCTCTGATCTGAAGCCTGGTAAGACAACGTTTCAAGTAACCTTTCCATCACGGTATGTAATCTGCGTGCACCAATATTCTCGGTAGACTCATTCACTTGCCAGGCAATCTCGGCGGCTCTTTTTATCCCGTTTTCAGAAAATGAAAGATCAACGCCTTCTGTTTTCATCAGAGCGGAATATTGTTCTGTCAATGATGCATCCGGCTCGGTTAGTATGCGTACGAAGTCATCTACAGAGAGAGCTTTTAATTCCACTCTGATGGGCAGGCGTCCTTGTAGCTCAGGAATTAAATCTGCAGGCTTGGCTAAATGAAAGGCACCCGATGCAATGAAAAGAATATGATCTGTTTTTACCATGCCGTATTTTGTCGATACTGTGCTGCCTTCAACCAATGGCAATAAGTCACGCTGCACACCTTCACGAGAAACATCCGGGTTGTTTGATTCAGAACGACGGGTAACCTTGTCAATTTCGTCAAGGAAAACGATACCATTTTGTTCAACGCTTGCAATAGAACTTGCCTTAATCTCGTCTTCATTAACCAACTTGTCCGCTTCTTCTTCGGTTAAATGTTTCAGGGCATCTTTTACGCACAACTCCCTTGTACTTTTTTTGCCGCCGGATATATTCTGAAACACACTTTGTAATTGGTTAGTCATCTCTTCCATGCCTGGTGGTGCCATAATCTCAACGCCTATGGAAGGTGTCTTTAATTCAACTTCAATGGTCTTATCGTCAAGCTTTCCATCACGGAGCATGCCGCGAAATTTCTCCCTGGTGGCATTACCTGCCGGTTCTTCTTCAACGGGTTCATTGGCAAGTCGTCTCGGTGCCGGTAAAAGAATATCCATGATCCGGTTTTCTGCGGCAATTTCCGCCTGTTTCTGAACTCTTTTTACCTCGATCTCTCTGCGCATTTTCACTGCGATATCCGTCAAATCACGCACAATTGACTCGACATCCCTGCCGACATAACCGACCTCCGTAAATTTAGTTGCTTCAATTTTAATAAACGGCGCGTCAGCCAACTTGGCCAGTCGTCTCGCAATCTCTGTTTTGCCCACTCCTGTCGGTCCTATCATTAAAATATTTTTAGGTGTGATTTCGTTACGTAATGTCTCGTCGACTTGCATCCGACGCCAACGATTACGCAGTGAAATAGCAACTGCGCGTTTGGCGTCATTCTGCCCTACAATATGTTTATTCAGTTCCGCAACAATCGCTTTCGGTGTTAACTCGTTCATATCGGTTCTATAAGTCCCAGTGATTCTTTAGTTTTAATTTTTCGCAGTCTCGTTAACTGAAAGTTCTTCCATGGTTCTTTTATGGTTCGTATAAATACAAATATCAGCAGCGATATTCAATCCTGTTTCAACAATATTACGTGCGTTCAGTTCAGTATTACCCATTAGTGCTATCGCCGCCGCCTTGGCATACGCACCTCCAGAACCTATCGCCATGATGTCGTCCTCCGGCTCAATCACATCCCCATTGCCTGAAATGATCAGGGAAATTTTTTTATCTGCTACACAGAGCATGGCTTGCAGATTGCGTAACATTTTATCTGTACGCCAATCTTTGGCGAGCTCAACCGCCGATCTCGATAAATGACCCTGATGCTTTTCAAGTTTGGCCTCAAATCGTTCGAACAAAGTAAAAGCATCGGCCGTGCCGCCGGCAAAGCCGGCAATCACCTTGTCGCCGTAGAGTCGCCGAACTTTTCTGGCATTACCTTTCATGACTGTATCGCCCAGCGACACTTGGCCATCGCCCCCGATGACCACGCTATCATCTCTGCGTACCGAGAGGATGGTTGTACCTCTAAATTGCTCCAATTGACTTCTCCTGACGTAGACTTGATTTGTGACTGATTAACCCGGAGCGGCGCATTCTACCAAGGATCGTCCAGTTTACTAGAAATGCGACTACTTAATTACAGGAAATATCAGCCACCAGGTCATTAATTTGTCCAACTTCATTCCAGGGAATAACAGCAAGATCGACCGATAATTATATTGCCGACTTATTGCGCATAGTTTTTTCGTGCGGGATTTTTCCCTGATTATTTCTTTCTGTACGCACGCGGATGCGCATCATCATAGACATTGGCGAGATGTTGAAAATCCAGATGTGTGTAGACTTGCGTCGTACTAATGTCTGCGTGACCGAGCAATTCCTGAACTGCACGTAAATCACCACTGGATTCCAGTAAGTGGCTGGCGAAAGAATGTCGTAGCATATGTGGATTTACATGATTTATCAGTCCTTGTTTTATCGCCCATTGTTTCAATCGTTGTTGTATTGAACGACGACTGATTCGTGTGCCTCTCTTACTGACAAACACGGCGACTTCATCTTCACTCGTCATTTTATCCCGAATATTCAACCAATTTTTTATAGCTTTCTGTGCATGTTTTCCGACAGGAATAGCACGTGCTTTTTTACCTTTGCCGACAACTGTCACCACTGCATCGACCAGATCCAGGTTATCCATATCCAGCATGACCAACTCAGACAATCGTAAACCTGATGAATACATCAGTTCCAGAATCGCCTTATCCCTGATAGCCAATGGTTCTTCATCGTTGATTTCAACCAGTTGAGAGGCTTGATCCGTATCAAGTAGTTTGGGTAATCTTTTTTGGGATTTAGGGGCTTGTACACCTTCTGCCGGATTATGTTGTGCTATTCCTTCATCTATCAAATAGCGGTAAAATGCCCGAGCTGCGGATAAGTTACGCTGTAGAGATCGTCCTCCTATCCCCTGCCTGTGTCGCCAGGCCACGAAGTTACGCATCTGACGACCATCAAGTTCAGACCATTTTTGTACATCATGTGTGTGGACAAATTTCAGTAATACACCCAGATCGCGTTGGTAGGCTTTACGAGAATGCACAGATAAATGCTGTAACGTTTGCAGAAATAAATCGATCATGGATGTTTCACGTTGGTTCATCAGAGACTACCCTAAGGTGAAATCAAGTTCAGGTTTCCACAATCCAGGGTTTTAGGATAAAACTCAAGACCTCAGCCATATTCGCCAGCAATTCCATGCCCATACCCGGTTTAAAACGATCAGGATTAAAACTACCGATTGCCATGATCCCGCGCCAATCTCTACCCGGCAGCGGCACTATTACAGACGAAGTAATTTCAAGGGCTTCAACGCCGAAAAGAAACATCTGCTGTTGGTGCTCAATTTTCCCGCATACAGCCTGTCCGGTTTCGATGATTGTTTTGAACAGGGAAATTTCCCTGGCATCCCTGCCGACGAACTCCGCCCCGGGAAATTTTTCCCCGGAGTAAGAATCGATCACAGCCGGTTCAGCAAACACCTTGACGGCCACACGATCTGCATGGAAATTTTTGCGCAGATTGTTATACAAAGTTTCAAAAATATCTTCAGGATCCGTCGCATCCATCAAGGTCAGACCTAACTGATGCATTCTTCTGGCCAGTTCCTCATTTTGACGTGCGGTCTCAATCAACTCATGTAATTTTTTGTTAGTTTGTTGGTTTTGTTCCCTTAATACCGCGACTTGTTTTTCCACCAACGAGACCACGTCACCATTTGCATGACCCTGGGTTAACGATAGAGCACTCAGAACCTCAGGATGTTCATCGAAAAAATTCGGATTCTTGCATAAATGGTCTGCAACATCTTTTGCGGATATCAATTGTGTAATTTGTGCCGGTTTTTTTTCGTCAGTCACAAGCTTCTTCTGACAAGCGTTTTTTTCCTGATTCGTATCTTCATTTATCGTCATAACGATATTTTCCCCCGGTAAACAAAAGAGGCCGACCCCGTTATCCATACGGGTTTCCCCTCCCTTTGCCAACTGACCATAAGATGCCCCCCTGTCAACTCGACATCAACCTCCTGATTCAGACTGGCGTTGATGGATCCTGCCACGACAGCGGCGCAAGCACCACTTCCACACGCAGGCGTCTCACCCGCACCTCGTTCATATACACGCAACTTAATATGTCCCTTATCAACAATCTGCATAAATCCCACATTCACTCCTTGCGGAAAGCATGCTTGTTCCTGTACCTCCGGTCCCATAGTCGACACTGGTGCTGAGGCAACATCATCCACTATAATCACCGCATGCGGGTTACCCATGGAAACGGCACTGAAGGTGATCTCAGTGTCGGACAAACTTAACCTGTACTGACCGGCATTGTCCCGTAATTCTATCGGTATATCAGCAGATGCCAACTCGGGCACCCCCATATTGACCCTGATTTGCCCATCCCGCTGCAAAATCATGGTAACAATGCCTTTGCCTGTTTCAGCGGTAATTGTCTTTTCACCAATCAGCTCATCATGCGGGTCTTTGACCAGCCCGTTTTCATGTAGATATACAGCGGCACACCTTGCGCCGTTACCACATTGAAACACTTCACCGCCGTCACAGTTATAGATCAGATAGCGTACGTCTACACCCTTCTTTGTAGAGGGTGCGAGCAATAACAATTGATCACAGCCTATGCCGAAGCGGCGATCAGCGATCAGGCGGATCTGTTCGGGGGTTAACAGGATCTCTTGTGCGAAACTATCCATGACAACGAAATCATTGCCAAGACCATGCATTTTTGTGAACGGAATCTCCACTGCATATAGGTTACAGGGACTGTTTTTCGGCGCAACCCTGATTGATGCGAATATGGTCAACGGCGATCAAGATTGACTGATGTCAGGGAGAAGTACCGTTGAAGTGGGGAAGGCACATTCAGCACCGTGCGATTCCACAATCTCAATGACCTTCAACAACACATCCTGTTTGACCTCGTGAAAGCGTATCCAGTTGGTTGTTTTGGTGAAGGTATAGATAAAAAAATCCAGTGACGAAGCCGCGAACTCGTTAAAATTTATAATCAATGTTTGAGTTTCGTCAATATCCTCATGTTCCTGTAGCATCTTTTTCACATCAGCAACGATAATTTTCATCTTGCTCGCATCATCATAACGAATACCGATGGTCTCTTTGATGCGTCGGTGGGTCATCCTTGAAGGGTTTTCAACAGATATATTTGTGAAAACCGAATTCGGCACATACAAGGGACGCTTGTCGAAGGTACGGATCCGGGTCAGGCGCCAGCCTATATTTTCAACCGTACCTTCTATGTCCTGATCCGGAGATCTTATCCAGTCACCCACATTAAAAGGGCGATCCAGATAGATCATCAGTCCGCCGAAGAAATTCGCCAGCAAATCTTTTGCGGCAAAACCGATAGCGATACCGCCGATACCACCAAACGCCAATACGCCGGAGATACTGAAACCCATCGTCTGAAAAATCACTAAAAAGGCAATGATGATTACGGACACTCTTGATAATTTAGCAATCGCATCTACCGTTGTGTGATCGACCTTTTGCCCCTGGGTTTCTTTTTGCAGAATGATGGTTTTTTCTCTACGTTGAATGAATCTGATCAGAAACCATGCGAAAATAAAAATCGTACCGACTTTACGCAAGGGGAGCATGAACTGAAAAATGCTCGCGCCACTTGCATTACTGACTATCTCGGCTGCGAACGTTAATCCGATTAGCCAGATCAGGGCGGTCAATGGTCGTTGTGCCGCATCAATCAAATCATCATCCCAATAGGCTCGCGTGTCTTTTAATTTTTTAGATAGTCGTTCAAGAATACGCTTTTGCAGAAAGCTGATAAGCAGCGTGAGCGAGAGAACAACGAATACCTGAGCCATCCACGAATTGCCGCTGAAATAATACTGAAGTCCACCTAATATTTTTTCCATAGCCATCAATATCAAACCTTTAATCGTATTTGGGAAATCCTGTGCAAGTGAATTGGGACAAAGCGTCAGCTGCACGTAATAGCCAGCGATTACAGGGATGACAACACAGAGTATGGATATTTTGGGTGCGAAAGTTGCGTGGCATGACTCGACCGGAAATTCCTTCAGTAAATTGCAGTTATTTTATAACCCTGTCGACTCAAACCGGCAATGACACCATCATCCCCGGGTAAATGTAGTGCGCCGATAGCTATAAAGGCATTACCTTGTTGCAAAACCTGTTGCATACGCTCAATCATGGTCTTGTTTCTATCAGTGATTAGTTTTTTGTTTATTTCCTTATACATCGTCTCGTCCGCATAGAGATATTGCTTGCTCGCATTTAATAAGCCATTCAAATCCCTGTGTAGGTAAAGTTCTTTCATTTCTTCAATACCCTGAGCAAGCGAATCATAATGACAGACGGTATCCAGTAACAACCTGAGTTGTTTCTCAAGCGCCATTTCACTGAAAACCGCAGCCTGTTCAGCAAGTGTTTCCAGCCCCATTGTACTGATGCCCTGACGCATTGCCATTCCAAGCAACTTTAAATCCAGTGGTAGCGTATTATTCGCCGGGTAGCTCATGATTAAAAATGCCGCCCAGGGTTTCATGATAACGGCAGTTTCTTTCGAAACGTGATAGCCCGAGAGTATTTTCGCAATACGTTGAAATAATTCATCATCAACATAATCATGCAGCGTACTTGCATCTGTATAAAACATCATTTGCCTGAATGTTGATGTTTCTTTCGGTGTCAGCAATGCTTCCATCACGAATATATCCGAATTATCCAGAGCGGACTTTACCGGCTCGGGTAAATGTGAAACCTCAACGTCGGAAACGTGAATCGTTCCGAAGATATGGCTGGATTGTCTGCCTTCTTTCGACACCTCCCAGAGTATGGCATTACTGAATTCCGCCACTGGGCCTGACTCGGAAGCTGTTTTCTTGATGACGCGACAATCCGCATTTGTCAGCTTGTTCTGCAGATCGTTCGCTGATAATAATCCAGTAAAGAAAACTTGATAGAATACAGTCAGGACGCCGACCCAAATCGGTGCGCGTAAGGTATTAAGCCCGAATATCATTGCCGCCTAATCCTGCGTCCGGTTCCGTAACCATTCCCGAAATTTCCTCGGTAGCCGCTTGCCATCCTGCATCATTTTTCAATGTTGCAAAGTCAATTTTTTGTCGCCCATACATACGCATCAATCTGGCTTGTGACGTTGGATCTGGATCGACTTTCAAATTATCCAACACCTCAATTGCTGCCGCTTGGTGGTTACACAGCAACACCATATCGCAGCCGGCTTCCAATGCACAACATGCCCTGTCCACATAATTTCCAATGGCCTCTGCGCCGACCATACTGATGTCATCACTAAAAATAATACCCTGAAATCCCAATTGTTGACGCAGGATAGTGCTTAACCAAATGGAAGAGAAGCTGGCAGGCTTATCATCTACCTCAGGATAAACAACGTGTGCTGGCATAATCGCAGCGAGTCCCGCATGAATTAAACGTTCGAACGACACCATATCGTCGCCTCGGATATCCGCTAATTTTCTTCTATCAAAAGGTATTGCCAGATGTGAATCTTCCTTGACCGTACCATGTCCGGGGAAATGTTTGCCGACGGCAGACATACCGGCGCGGCGCATACCATGCACATAAGCCTTCGATAACTCAGCAACACATTCCGGATTTTTATGGAATGCGCGGTCACCGATTACCTGACTGACACCCTTACAGACATCCAGTACCGGGGCAAAGCTAAAGTCGACATCCACCGCTCGAAGTTCTGTCGCCATTAGCCAGCCGACTTTTTCGGCAAGTTCTAATCCTGCTGTTTTATTCTGGTCGTAGCGACCACCGATTACCTGAAGCGGAGGTAATCTTGTAAAGCCATTTTGAAATCTTTGTACACGTCCGCCCTCATGATCCACAGCGATTAAAAGGTGCGGATCACGCAGGCTGTGAATCTCGTGCGAAAGCGCGGTAATTTGTTCGGGCGATTCATAATTACGCGAGAAATAGACAATTCCACCTACCAAGGGATGCAATAAAAGCTCTTTCTCATCTTTTTCCAGGGTGGTGCCACGCAGATCCATCATAATGGGTCCTAAAGACACGCACGATACTCCAGGAAACAATAACGCGAAAAATCCATACATTTAAACATTTGATCTGACATCCATTTTATCCCGTAACGTATCACCAGGTAAGTTGATTGATAATACCACCGGCAAGATAGCGATGCCGGGTGCCAAAACCATATGTGGCGCGACCGGCATAAAACGAGTGCCGTCCCGAATCATACTGCCCCATGATGGATCCGGTGCTTGCACACCCAAGCCCAAAAACGACATGCCGGCTTCTGCAATCACTGTTCCTGCAACTGCAAAGGTAGTCTCAACGACTAGCGGCGCTACTATCAGCGGGAGTATATGGTATACCACAATGTGTGTGGTACTGGTGCCTAACGCCCGGGCTGCGAGGACATGTTCGCGATGTTTAATTGTTAATGTTTGGGCTCGGGCCAATCTGGCAAATCCTGCCCAGCCGACGACTGATAATGCCACTACCGCATTCATGATACCGGGACCTGGCAAACCCGATAATGCAATGGCCAATAATATCCCGGGGAAAGCGATAAAAATGTCAATCACAAACACCGTTACTTTATCCCACCATCCTCCGAACCAGGCGGCCATCACACCCAAAGTCGTACCCAAAACAAATGAAATTGAAACAACAAAGATCGCGACCAAAAAGGATGTTCTCGCACCCAAGACCAAACGTTCCGCGATAGATCTTCCCAAATCGTCATAACCCAACCAGGCTTGTTTCTCGGGTGCAGACAATATCTTCTCCAACATGATAGCATCGGCTTGCAACGGCAGGCTCCCCGCAAATAGCGCAACGAAAAACCACACCAAAATTATCAGCAGCGGAAATGAGGATAGGATATGCACGAAAATCTCCTTGCTCATCGTCTACTCACCCGGATTCACCCGTGGGTCAAGATACGCATAAGCCAGATCGGTTAAAAGATTGACAAAAACATAACATACACTAATCAGTAACACGCAAGATTGAACTACGGGATAATCTCTTTTCTGAATCGCCTCAATAGTAAGTTGTCCGATACCCGGCCATGCGAAAACGGTTTCCGTGATCACGGCACCAGCCAGTAATGCGCCCAGTTGCATTCCCGGCACAGTGACAACTGGCAAGGCTGCATTCTTGAGAGCATGTTTCCAGATAACCGATGCAGGTAGCAACCCTCTGGCATCGGCGGCACGGATATAGTCTTCACTGAGCACTTCCAATAGTGAGGCGCGAAGCATACGAGATAAAATAGCTGCCAGGGCGGTACCTAAAGTAATCGCAGGTAAAATCAGCGACAACACCTGATCGTTCCCACTTACCGGGAACCATCCCGGCCACACTGAAAAAACCGGAATCAATAACGGTCCCATCCAGAAATTGGGAACGGCAACGCCCAGTATAGAAAATAACATCGCAACCTTGTCCCAAATACTTCCCCTGCGTATCGCCGCCAGCACACCTGAAGGCAATGCAATCATAAGCGCAATCAGGATACTGGTTCCCGCCAATAGTAAAGTTGCCGGAATGCGCTCAAAGAGAATATTCGTTACCGGTCTCCTGCTGTACAGAGACATGCCCAAGTCCAGATGCAGCAGGCCATGCACATAATTGATCCACTGTATCAATAATGGCTGATTCAATCCCGGGGTCTCACGCAGTGCATCCCTGTCCGCAGTATGGGCGGATTCTCCAAGTATCACCTCAACGGGATCACCGGGCACTACATGAATCAACATAAAGACGATAGTCGTCACACCAAAGACCACCAGCGAGGCCGCGCATAATCTTGATCCGGGATAACCTGGCATGGCAGATGTATTATTCTCAATTAACTTTGTCCCGGAGATGTTTAGTCTTTATCCTTTAATCAACCTTGATTGATCGACCACCATGATATAAAACCCTATAATAATCAAAACAATAATATTGAGCATTACTTCAAGGAATTTCCATGGGAATTATTAGTTTATGAGCAAAGATACACTGGACGATATCAGTAAAAATATTATGGGCTTCGTTGTTAGGATCATCGGATTATTTCTGTTATTTGCAGGTCTCTGGGTCGCGCTTCAGGTTTTACTGACTGCACAGGATTTATACGAACATCCTGAACGCATTGAACGCTTTGCAGCTGCCATAGAAAAGGGCTCCAATATCGATAAAACACTAGTGCCGATAAGAGACAGTTTCATCGTGGAAAACGGGAAAGAAGGTGAAGTTCAAACTGATAATCAGCCTGCTTCAGCAGAAACCGGAAATATTCGTGTGTCTTATTTCTTTGCTTGGGCGATAGCACTGTTACTGTTACTGTTGATCGCCAGAATTTCATTGACGGCGATTAAAACAGGAGGAGAACTTGTGTTATTCGATATGCAGATAAAACAATTTGCACGAATGTTGGCGAAAGAATCACATAAAATCAGAGATTAATAAAATTAAGTTCTGTTTGATTAATCTGTCGTTCAACGCTGGCTTGATGCTTGATAAGGTTTGGTTAAACAATCAAAAAAAGTTTACCGTCACCGACACAAAAAATATTCCAGGGTTGAGCTATCCCGAGTTCTGTCTCCAGTGGACACGTGTGACTCTACAGCCTGACCAGGACAGACTGGAAACTGAAGATAATATTCCAGGCTGATGGCTAACCAAACCGGCCTATAAACGCAGTATCGGGTTCCTCGATAACAGGATTCTCCAGTACACCGATTTTCTCAATCTCCACACGGACAATATCACCTGCTTGCATATAGCCACGCGGTTTCATTTTTACGCCGACACCACTGCTGGTTCCCGTGGAAATAATGTCTCCCGGTTCCAGCGTCAGCACGGTAGACAGGTATTCAATCAGATAATAACAATTGAAAATCAGATGTTTCGTGTTTGAGGATTGACGTAATTCACCATTCACCCAGGTTTTAATGTCGAGATGATGTGGGTCCACTATCTCGTCGGTTGTCACTATCCATGGTCCGACAGGGCCATGCGTGTCAAAGGATTTTCCCAGCGTCCAGGTCGGGCTTCTGACTTGCCAATCACGCACACTGACATCGTTACAAATGGTATATCCTGCAATGACTTTTCCAGCACTATCTTTGGGCACATGACGACAATGCTTACCGATAACCACACCGAATTCCCCCTCATAATCCAGTTTATCTGAAACACGTGGGCGATGAATCGCCGCGCCTGGGCCGATGACACAGGTGGATTGTTTATTGAAAATCGTCGGGTATTCCGGCCGTTCCATGCCGGTCTCATCAATATGATCGGCATAATTCAATCCAACACCGAAAAACTTCGGCGGTCTGGGTATGGGTGCTCCGAGTTTGACATCCTCCAGGGCAAGGCGATATCTATCAGATGAGACCCTGTCTTTCAGCCGTTGTTCGACGGTGTCATCTACCGAGAAAAAATCAATCAGATTATCGGGGTCGTTATCACCGACAGGTACGATGTATTCACCATCAACAGCGCCCACCTGTTGTTTATTGTCATGCGTAAATGCAGCGAGTTTCATAATACAAAACTATATATTGTTAAGTCGATATTGTAATCCTCCCGGTGTGTATTTTTTTAATTGAAGCTCATCACTTCAGCACATGCCTGTGTGAGATTTCCGGGATATTGGAATGCACGGTACCGAATGAGGATGATAGTGATATTGTGTCGTCGGCCTGGCTAAAGATTGATAAATGACCATGTCATGGTCGAGTCGACTTTCCGGAAGTCATTAACCCGGGCACATAGCAATCCCGGTCTCGCGGGCTGATACTTTGGCTGAACTCATTTGCGGTATCCACAGATCCTTTTGTGTTGATACAGAAACGCCATGTGAAATAGTCTGGACTGTATACAAACATTGGCGCATTCATTACATGGGCACTCTGACTTCGGTCTGATGATGTGGTAGCATCAAGTGCTTATGAATAATTGTTCCATGTATTCACCATGAAAAAAATTGTTTTCCTTGTGCTATCACTGACTCTGGTTTCCACACATATCCATGCTGCCGCGCCACACGGTCCACAATCAATTGAAGTCAACGTGAGTGTTGGCACGGAAGATGGCCGGATGAAGTTTATCCCTGATACACTGACTTTTGAACGTGGCAAGTATTACAAACTGGTGATTTCCAATCCTGGTTTGGATGAACACTATTTCACCTCTTATGCTTTTGCGACGCATGTATTCTCGCGCAAAGTTGAGGTTTTGGATAAAGCGGGCAACATCATGGCGGAAATTCACGGTGCAATTCACGACATGGAACTGAAACCTGGTGCTCGTGTGGAGTGGTTTTTCTTTCCGATGACCAGGGCCAAAGGCTTGAAATTTTTCTGCCGCAAAGCAGGCCACGAAGCAGCGGGTATGCTTGGCAGTATTAATATCATTGGTGATTTGTAGCTATTCTGTAGCGTTGGTTTAATGCTACTTGAGATGGAGTTTGAGACAAGTGATCGAGGTTAACAAATACTTCGATGGGAATATGGTCTCCGTTGCATTTCGAACTGAAACGCAGCCTGCAACGGTAGGTGTCATGCAAGCCGGGGAATATGACTTCAGCACGACGCTGAAGGAGACCATGACGGTCATCAGCGGCGCCCTCTTTGTCAAATTTCCCGGCAGTAAGGACTGGCGGACTTATACTGCTGGCGAACAATTTACTGTTGAAGCAAAGCAGGATTTTCTGGTTAAGGTTGCGATGGAATCCGCCTGGTTCTGTACCTACGGCGAAGCACCAAAAAAGCAAGCACCCGCAGCAGACATTGGCAACAACAGGAAAATCATCACACATAATCAACGCCGACATGACAGATATCACGTAGGTCACTATCCTGTTGCGGTGCAGAAGCATGACGGCACTGTATTAAAGGCGGTTTTACGTGATATCTCTTACCGAGGATTTCAAATAGCCTGCACCGGATTAACAGCGCGTATGCTTTCTCGGGATACAGGTCTACTGGCGGAGCATGAAAGCCAGCTGGTAGCACTTTCTGTAAACATAGAGGAAGGAGAAAAGATTGTCGCCGATTGCAGCCTGGTGTACGTGGCCAAAAATGATGATGTCTCGGGGACGGAATCCTACGCTGTCGGTTTGCAGGTCATTGACTTCAAGGGCAACAGTCTTGACATCATCAAGCGATTGGTTAAAACGCGAAACGCACGGGGACACGCCGATTAAGTCCCGGTGGTCGCAGGTTTTTTCGATGCCCCCATCTGTCGTCTCAGTCGTGCAATGGTGAATAGCTGCCGGTCGAATATCAAACGGCGTGGAATGCGACGGTGATGGACATCATAAGTGGAGGTTTGCCAGTGAAAGCATGTGGCATTATAAATGTTGGATATTATTATATTGTGGAACTGATGGCGGAACGTGTCGATGCTGAATAACATGATGGGTCGTCCCTCCGCTCTAAATGTACCGCTCCTGGCAGTGCTGAACTGTTTTTTTGCCGCGCAGACATTTGCACAAACCGCAGGCGTGACGATTTCTCCGACCGAACTGACTGTTGCTGAAGGTGGCACGGGTAGTTACACGCTGGTTCTGAATAGTCCGCCGACAACATTTGTTTTTATTGTTTTTAGTAATAACTAATGACGGTGCTGTGACGGAGTCCCCGACGGGGCTATCGTTTGACATGCATAACTGGAACATAGCAAGAACCGTGACTGTGACGGGTTCACAAGATAATGATGCGGACGATGAGACTGTGCGCTTGACTTATAGCGCGATCAGCGGAGACGCTGCTTACAATGGTGTGGCGATTTCTGCGGTGACAACCGTGACAGATGACGACATGCAAGGTGTGACCGTGACACCGACCATCAGGACGGTGACTGAAGGTGGTACGGGTACCTACACCGTGGAACTGAATAGCGAGCCGACTAACGATGTCAGGATTGCGGTGAGCAGTGATGATATAGGTGTGGCGACCGTCACAACCTTGCTGAGGTTTACCACAGGTAACTGGAATAGGCCACAAACGGTAACTGTGACGGGTGTACAGGATGCGGATGCGAGTGATGAGACTGTGCGTGTGATGCATGCGGCGACCAGCACAGACCCTGCTTACAATAATGCGGAGGTTTCTGATGTGACGGTGACCGTGATGGATGACGACACGGCGGGTGTGACCGTGATGTCGCGGATGTTGGCGGTGGCTGAAGGTGGTACGGGCACCTATACCGTGGAGCTGAATACCGAGCCGACTCACGAAGTCAGGATTGCGGTGACGAGTGACAATGTGGCTGCGGGTGTCAATCCTGAGAGCTTGATGTTTACCACAGATAACTGGGACACAGCCCAGGAGGTGACGGTGATGGGTGTTGAGGATGCCAATACGGTCGGTGAGCGGGTGAACCTGACGCATGCGGCGACCAGCACAGACACTGATTATGCGGGTGTGGCGGTTTCTGCGGTGGCCGTGACCGTGACGGATAACGACACGGTCGGGGTGACCGTGACACCGACAACCAGGATGATTAATGAAGGCGGCACGGGTACCTACACCGTGGTGCTGAATACTCTGCCGACTGATGAAGTCAGGATTGCGGTGAGCAGTGGGGATATAGGTGCTGCGACCGTCCCGGCAACCCCGCTGATGTTTACCACAGGTAACTGGAATATGGCCCAGACGGTGACTGTGAGGGGTATTGAGGATGCGGATGCGAGTGATGAGACTGTGCGTGTGACGCATGCGGCGACCAGCACAGACCCTGATTACGATGATGTGGGGGTTTCTGCGGTGATCGTGACCGTGACGGATGATGAGATGGGTAATGCAGGCGTGACGGTAAGCCAGGCCATGCTAACTGTCGACGAAGGCGGCACCGCCAGTTATACGTTGGTTTTGAATAGTCCTCCGAGAACTGATGTATCCATTGGGGTGACGAGTAACAATACCAACGTAGTGACAGCGACAGCGTTGCTAAGGTTTACTCAGACTGACTGGGATACAGCCCAGACAGTGACCGTGAGGGGTGTCGAGGATGCTGATGCGATTACCCAGCACTCCTTGCGTCTAAGCCATACGGTGAGGAGCATAGACGTTGCTTATAATAGTTTAGCGGTTGACCCCGTAGGTGTGACGGTGAGAGACAACGATATGGTGGGTGTGACGGTGACACCGACTGCGCTGATGATTAGAGAAGGTGTGATGGCGACGTATACGCTTGTTTTGAATAGTCAGCCGCGGTTCAGTGTGGCGATTGAAGTAATCAGTGACGATGCAGGTGCAGCGTCCGGGACTTCGTTTTTAAGGTTTACCAGAGCGAATTGGAACAGACCTCAAACGGTGACCGTGAGGACTCAGCAGGATAATGATTTGAGGGATGAAACTGTGCGCCTAAGCCATAGATCGACAAGCTTGGATACTCCCTACAACAGTATCATCACAGAAGGCGTGAGGATTGCTGATGTGACTGTGACCGTGATGGATGACGATGCGCCTGGTGTTGCCGGCGTGACGGTGACGCCGACAACGTTGATGGTGGCTGAAGGTGGTATGGGCACCTACGCTGTGGTGTTAACGGCCCAGCCGTCCTCTGGTGTCAGGATAGCGGTGGCGAGTGACAATGTGGCTGCGGTTGTGAATCCTGCGAGCCTGCCGTTTGCCAGAGATGATTGGAACACCCCACAAATGGTGACGGTGATGGGTGTTGAGGATGGAAATGCGCGTAGTGAGACGGTGAATGTGACGCATGCAGTGACCAGCACAGACACCGCTTATGCAGTCATCACACCAGCCCCTGTGGTGGTGAGTGTGACGGATAATGACACAGTGGGCGTGAGCGTGACGCCGACTGCGCTGACGGTCGGCGAGGGCAGTACCGGCAGCTATACGCTGGTACTGGATACCCCGCCGACGCACGCGGTGACGGTGATGGTGACGAGTGATGACATGGGTGCGGCGACCGTCAGCCCCACGTCACTGACCTTTACCACAGACGACTTTAACATGCTCAAGACGGTGATGGTGACGGGTATTCGGGACGCTGATACGAACAGCGAGCGGGTTAGACTCACGCATACGGTGAGCAGCAGCGATACGCGCTATGCGACGGTGACACCGGACGCCGTGGTTGTGACTGTTTCGGAGGTCGATCTTGATGTGGATGGCAGCGGCGGCGATGCGAATCAGAGTGATGGTCTGATGATAGGCCGGTACCTGTTTGGTATTCGTGACAATGTGGGCTTGCTTGATACTATCCCGGGGAGTCCATCGTTTGATGCGGTAACGGCGAATATTGCGCGGGCTGTGGCCAGTGGTCGTCTTGATGTGGATGGCAGCGGTGGTGCTGCGAATCAGAGTGATGGTCTGATGATAGGTCGGTACCTGTTTGGTATTCGTGACGCTGCGGGCTTGCTTGATACTATCCCGGGCAATCCATCGTTCAGTGCGGTAACGGCGAATATCGGGGCATTAGAATAACACCAATGAAAATGCTGGGCTTATGGATGAGAGCGATGAATTCGTGATCGGGCCGGGTCCGGTCCGGTACCCGTTTGGTATTCGTGGTGCTACGAGCTCGCTTGATACTGTCCCGGGTGGTCCATCGCTTGGATGACTTAACTTTTGATGATGTAGCTGTTAATACGGCGAGAGATATGGATAGTGTTCGTTCTGATGTGGATGATAGCGGTGGTGCTGAGGATCAGAGTGATGGGTTCATGATTTGATCGGTGCCTGCTTGGTATTTGTGATGCCTATACCTGGATGATCCATCGTTTGATGAGTAACTGCTAATGATTGGAGCACGCTTGCAGTATTTAGAAGGCTCTTCAAAATAGTAAGTACATTGACGAGTAAATAGATGTGAAATATAATTGCGACGAAAGTTGTTTTTCATGGATAGCGAGCCTATCGTTTCCTGTAATTTTTAAATGAGATTGATAATGAAAACAAGGACAAGGACAAGGACAAGGATATTAAAAATTATATTGCTGATGCCGCTGCTTTATAGCGGCATGGCTGTGGCTCAAGTGGAACAGACAGTATGGGGGTTGGCGGGTGGTACCGCTACGCCTACTGCCATACCGGCTAGTGGTAGTATGACTACCATAGATAATACCGATGGTGGTGACTTCACGATAGATGTGTATTACGGTCAGACTCCGAATAAAGGGGTAGGTGCTTTTCGGATGGCATTGCATTACGATCCGACCGTGATGACTTTTGTGAGTGCGAGTAATGTGGTGCGGGTGAGGGGATTCAATCCCACTAATGCGTCACACTTCATCAACACAGGAGGTGGCGACCCGGAAACAGGTGGTATATCAGGTATAGACTTTGATGATGGGATTGCTGCAACAACCAGGGTGCTGACTCCTGCTTGGGGAGGTGCCTTCAGCGAAATATTTAAGAATTCTCCCGTCAGACTCTTTACAGCTACCTTTAGATGGAGTGACGCTGCTAGCGTTAGCACGTCCACCATCGGGTTCAGTACAGCCCCTGGGCAAAACGACCGGACGCCTACCGGGATTAGAGCAGTAGTCAATGGTTCTTCCCAGATAACAGCGGGCGTGCGGGTGTCGCAGCCCACGCTGAATGTGACCGAAGGGGCAGCAGCGATTATAACCTGCAGCTGGGCAGCCAACCGATGCAGAATGTGACGATTACCGTGACCAGTGACAATCCCTCTGTGACCGTGCCTCCGCCGCTGACCTTTGCCAGGAATAACTGGAATACAGCCCAAACCGTGACGGTGTCGGGTGCTGAGGACGATAATGCGACTAACGAAAGCGGTGTGCAACTGAGGCATACGGTGAGCAGCGGTGATGCGGACTATGCTGCGCTGACTCCGACCGCCGTGACTGTAGGTGTCACGGATAACGACACGCCGGGCGTGACCGTGAGTCCGACGAGGCTGGCGGTCAACGAGGGCGGTCCTGGCGGCGAGTATACGTTGAGCCTGGATACCCGACCGATGCGTGCTGTCACGATTACCGTGACGAGTGACAATGCCGCTGTGACCGCGACCTCGCCGCTGACCTTTGACAGGAATAACTGGAATCAGGCGCAGACGGTGACGGTGACAGGTGCTGAGGACAATAATGTGATCAGCGAAAGCGGTGTGCAACTGAGTCATACGGTGAGCAGCGGTGATGCGGACTATGCTGCGCTGACTCCGATCGCCGTGACTGTAAGTGTCACGGATAACGACACGCCAAGCGTGCGGGTGTCGCAGCCCACGCTGGATGTGACCGAAGGGGGCAGCAGCGATTATAACCTGCAGCTGGGCAGCCAACCGATGCAGAATGTGACGATTACCGTGACCAGTGACAATCCCTCTGTGACCGTGCCCCCGCCGCTGACCTTTGCCAGGAATAACTGGAATACAGCCCAAACCGTGACGGTGTCGGGTGCTGAGGACGATAATGCGACTAACGAAAGCGGTGTGCAACTGAGGCATACGGTGATAAGTGCGGACAACAGCTACAATGCAATAGCCGTCAGCGCCGTCAACGTGACTGTCACGGATAACGACACGCCAAGCGTGCGGGTGTCGCCGCCCACGCTGAATGTGACCGAAGGGGGCAGCAGCGATTATAACCTGCAGCTGGGCAGCCGACCGATGCAGAATGTGACGATTACCGTGACCAGTGACAATCCCTCTGTGACCGTGCCCCCGCCGCTGACCTTTGACAGGAATAACTGGAATACAGCCCAAACCGTGACGGTGTCGGGTGCTGAGGACGATAATGCGACTAACGAAAGCGGTGTGCAACTGAGTCATACGGTGAGGAGCGGTGATAGGGGCTATGCTGCGCTGACTCCGACCGCCGTGACTGTAAGTGTCACGGATAACGACACGCCAAGCGTGCGGGTGTCGCAGCCCACGCTGAATGTGACCGAAGGGGGCAGCAGCGATTATAACCTGCAGCTGGGCAGCCGACCGATGCAGAATGTGACGATTACCGTGACCAGTGACAATCCCTCTGTGACCGTGCCCCCGCCGCTGACCTTTGCCAGGAATAACTGGAATACAGCCCAAACCGTGACGGTGTCGGGTGCTGAGGACGACAATGCGACTAACGAAAGCGGTGTGCAACTGAGGCATACGGTGACAAGTGCGGACAACAGCTACAATGCAATAGCCGTCAGCGCCGTCAACGTGACTGTCACGGATAACGACACGCCAAGCGTGCGGGTGTCGCCGCCCACGCTGAATGTGACCGAAGGGGGCAGCAGCGATTATAACCTGCAGCTGGGCAGCCGACCGATGCAGAATGTGACGATTACCGTGACCAGTGACAATCCCTCTGTGACCGTGCCCCCGCCGCTGACCTTTGCCAGGAATAACTGGAATACAGCCCAAACCGTGACGGTGACGGGTGCTGAGGACAATAATGAGATCAGCGAAAGCGGTGTGCAACTGAGTCATACGGTGAGCAGCGGTGATGCGGACTATGCTGGGCTGACTCCGACCGCCGTGACTGTAAGTGTCACGGATAACGACACGCCGGGCGTGACCGTGAGTCCGACGAGGCTGGCGGTCAACGAGGGCGGTCCTGGCGGCGAGTATACGTTGAGCCTGGATACCCGACCGATGCGTGCTGTCACGATTACCGTGACGAGTGACAATGCCGCTGTGACCGCGACCTCGCCGCTGACCTTTGACAGGAATAACTGGAATCAGGCGCAGACGGTGACGGTGACAGGTGCTGAGGACATTAATGTGATCAGCGAAAGCGGTGTGCAACTGAGTCATACGGTGAGGAGCGGTGATAGGGGCTATGCTGCGCTGACTCCGACCGCCGTGACTGTAAGTGTCACGGATAACGACACGCCAAGCGTGCGAGTGTCGCCGCCCACGCTGAATGTGACCGAAGGGGGCAGCAGCGATTATAACCTGCAGCTGGGCAGCCGACCGATGCAGAATGTGACGATTACCGTGACCAGTGACAATCCCTCTGTGACCGTGCCCCCGCCGCTGACCTTTGCCAGGAATAACTGGAATACAGCCCAAACCGTGACGGTGTCGGGTGCTGAGGACGATAATGTGATCAGCGAAAGCGGTGTGCAACTGAGTCATACGGTGAGCAGCGGTGATGCGGACTATGCTGCGCTGACTCCGACCGCCGTGACTGTAGGTGTCACGGATAACGACACGCCGGTGCCGGGCGTGGCCATTACGAGGCTGGCGGTTAATCTTGATGTGGATGGCAGCGGCGGACCTGTGAATCAGATGGATGGTCTGATGATAGGTCGGTACCTGTTTGGTCTTCGTGATGCTGCGGGCTTGTTTGATACTACTGGGGTGAGTCCATGGTTGCGTCGTGTGGTAAGGGATAATATTGCGCGGGCTGTGGCTAGCGGTCGTCTTGATGTGGATAATAGTGGCGGCGCTGCGAATCAAAATGATGGTCTCATAATATTCCGCTACTTCGTTGGTATTCGCGATGCTGGAGGCTTGCTCGCGGCTATCCCGGGCAATCCATCGTTCGGTGCGGTAACGGCGAATATTGAGGAGCTTTTGGGGAGGCGGAGGCGGTAAATGGGTGATATAGATATGCATCATAATCAATCGTAGATGTCAATTGTGGCAGAAAGTGTGACAGAATTTGTCTTTTTACGGGTGGTGCGGGCTTGTCATCTCCTGTAACCTTGACGAGGGTAGCGGAGTAATGAGGTTGACGGTGAGAATGAGGCTGTTGAAAATTATGTTGCTGAGACCGCTCCTTTGTGGCTGCGTGGTTATGGCTCAAGTTGTGGGACAGACAATGACTGCCGTACGTACTGGCTGGCGGCGGTATGACGACTACAGATAATACCGATGAGAATGCCGGGTTCATGGATGCGGGCGATGGACTCGTGATTGACCGGTATCCGTTTGGTACTCGTGACGCTACGGGCTTGCTTAGTACTGCCCCAGGTGGTTCATCGCTTGATGACTTAACTTTCGATGATGTAACTGCTAGTATGGCAAGGGCTATGGATAAGTGGTCGTCCTTAATGTGGGTAATAGCAGCGGTGATGCTGCGAATCAGGGTAATGGATTCATGATGGAGTGATCCATCGTTTGATGAGGTAACTGTTAATAATTTGGAGTACTCTAGCGGTATTGTGACGCTCTTTCAGTGGACGGCGGGTTAAGTGGAAATAGATATAAATATGAAGTATAATCAATTGCAAGTGTCAGGTGTGACAGAAGTTGTTTTTTCATGGGTGGCGGGCCTATCGTCTCCTGTAATTTTTAACGAGGATTAAGTAATGAGATTGATGATGAAAATAAGGCTGTTAAAAATTATGTTGCTGATGCCGCTGCTTTATAGCGGTATGGCTGCGGGTCAAATGAGAGAACAGACGGTATGGGGGTTGACGGGTGATACCGCTACACCCACTGCGATACCGGCTAGTGGTAGTATGACTACCATAGATAATACCGATGGTGGTGAATTCACGATAGATGTGTATTACGGCGCGACTCCGACTGGCAGGCGTGCGGATAACACGCCAATCGGGGGGGTAGGTGCTTTTCGGATGGCATTACATTATGATCCGACCGTGATGACTTTTGTGAGTGCCAGTAATGTGGCGCAGGTGCCGGGACTAAATCCCAGTAATGCGTCGCACTTTGTTAACACAGGAGGTGGCGACCCGGAGACAGGTGGTATATCAGGTACAGACTTTGATGATGGGATTGCAGCAACAACCAGGGTGCTGAGTCCGGCTTGGGGAGCTTTCGGCCAGCGTATATTTGTTGATTCTCCCATCAGACTCTTTACAGCTACCTTTAGATGGAGTGACGCTGCTAGCGTTAGCACGTCCACCATCGGGTTCAGTACAGCCCCTGGGCAAAACGACCCGACGCCTACCGGGATTAGAGCAATAGTCAATGGTCCTCCCCAGATAACAGTTGTCCAGGATCAAAGCAACAGCAATCTCTACCGGGCGGTTCCCGCTAACTCCAGTGCTACTGTAACGGCACATCAGTGGCAGATAGCGGATGCAGGGTCCGATAGCTTTACGGATATCTCAGGTGCCACGATGCAGGAGTACACCCTACAGTCTGGAGATATAGGTAGAGTCTTGCGTGTCATGGGCACGATCAGTGGAACCGTACATACTTCGCCGCCGCTTGCAACAGATAGACTGGCTGTGTTGACGGTTGCCGGAGACGTGTCGGAAGGTAACACGCTGACAGTCAGCGTGGAGGATGGTGACGGAATTCGTCCCGGCAGTCTGACCTATCAGTGGCAGCGTGCTAATGCTGACGGTGCTAATGCTGGCGACATGTTTACTGATGTGTCTGGTGAAACTAATAATACCTATGTCCTTGGCTTTAATGATGTTGGCAGGATGATCCGGGTTGCAGTGGCCTATACCGAGACTGGTGGCAGTATGCGTACGGGAGTATTCAGTAACCCGACTGCTGCGACAACGGAACGAACAGATAGACCGGGTAGCGTGACGGTTGCAAACAGCGCACCTCCTCGGGTAAGTTTTCTGATGACGGCTACGGTCACTGATCCTGATGGGGTTAACGCGGTCACCGGTCATCAGTGGCAGATTAATGATGCTGCTGGCAGTAGCACATTTGTTGATGTGTCTGGTGCGACTGAGAGTACCTACACCCCTGTCCGAGCTAATCTCGGCAGGATGGTCCGGGTTGTAGTGAACTATACCGAGAATGGCACTAGAGGTAACAAACCCCGGACAATAACAAGTGCTGCTTTCGGTCCGATAGAGGAAGGACTTTTTGCAGTGTATGAGGCTGATGTGCAGGTGCTTATGGGTGTATTGGATGTTACATCGGTAGCAACGACAATGAAATCCATAGGTGGTCACCTGGATGGAACGAATCCTCAGGGGCTGAATATCAACGGCTCTAGTGTGAATATCGGTGGCTCTGGTGACGGAGTGAGCGTAAAAGAACGATTAGAGGGTTTCTTGAGTTCTCTGATGCAGGGAGGTGCTGCATGTCCTTCAGGAGATGTGAATAGCGTACACGGAGAAGGCTGCTCAGTCACCGTGGGTAGTGATTACTTCAAGAATAAACTGTCGCAGTTGGCGACGCTGAACGACCTCGGGTATGAATTCTCTGGCTACGGAAGTGGAAGCGGGGGAGGGGGAAGTCCTTGGAGTGCATGGGCAAGAGTGACTCGTGTAGACATCAATGGTAACCCTTCAGTAGATGGTCGTACTGTCAACTATGAGGGAGATAGCACCGGAGCATATGTTGGAGGCGATTTGTCAATGGGAGATGGCTGGCGCGTGGGTGTCGCGGTAGGGCGAGAACAGGCAGATCTTGATGTGGCCCTGAATGGGGACGGCAGGATGAACGATGAGTTGGAGCGTGATCTGAACAAGGTTCTTCCTTATGCAGACTGGAGCAATGGTCAGAGTAGCATGAGACTGGTGCTGGGCTGGGGTAGAGGTGATGTGACCGCCAATGCGACTGCCCTTGATGGTGCTCTCCGGGGACGGACAAGTGCTGATGTAGACTGGAAGATGGTAGGCTTGTTTGGTGCGCATCAACTTGACCTCGGTGGAGGTTGGGATACCCGTCTGAAGGGGGCAGTGTCTGGAAGCGAGAGTGAGGTTGATTCTTTTGTGTTCAAAGATGCTAATAACCGGGATGTCAGCAATGTACTGCCAGAGATTGATACAAAAACCGGCGAAACCGCATTTGATGTAGAACTGGGCTACAGTCTTGGTGGATTTCGTGGCTTTGCTACCGCAGGAGTGCATAAGTTGTTTGGTGACCTGGATGACAAGTTAGCTCATAACTTAGGTGGTGGCTTTGAATTTTCCACGCCAGGTTTTAGTTTCAGGGTGGAAGGACAGACGCAAGTGAACGACACGAGACATGAGCGTCAGTTAATCACTGGCGAGATAGCATTTGATGGGGCCAGCACGGGTAGTAGCCGCTGGGAAGCACTTACAGCGAGCTTAGGTGTAGATTATGACCTGTCAGCTACCGATAGTCTGAATAGTCTGAATGGTTTGGATGCTGGTCAAGTTGACTTGGGTTCAGATCAAGGTAACTACGGTACCTACACTGGTAGTCTTGGTTATCGCCTGACGGACGCTGCAAGGCTTAATATGATGAGTCGTTTTGGGCGACCTGGAAGAGATCCATCGTTGGAAATGGGCTTTAATTTTAAACCTTTGAGTGCTACTCAGTTTGATTTACTGACCCGCTTTGAAGAGGTAGGACAAGATCCATCGCTGGAGATGAGGTTCAGAATCGACTGGTAGTACTCCGGTAGAAGTAGTAAAAGTAATAGGTAAGTTAAAACAGTGGCGGGAGATGAAGGAAGTCTTCCGCTGCTGTTTTTTTGTCTTTATGTTATCTTCTCTTTTGTTATTCCGCTTTTTCGTTTGCTACAACGCGAAGCCGATGTAATATGTTTGCTCGGCGTGTAGCCTGGTTCTCTTTGTATTTGAGCAGGTAGTGACCTGAATCTTTCGAGTCGAAGTTGGTAATGTCTACATTTTCTTGTACTTTTGCCGCTGAGGTGGAGTCGCGATTGAGTTGTATTTCAGTTTATGTGCTTATAACCTCTATTCCTTCCCTTATCCTATGTTATTAACAAAAACTCTGTATCTGGTGCGAGGAAGCGCCATTGTTCATGAATTTCTAAAAGGATAGAAGCCGCTGGTTACGGGTTTATCATAAGGTATTATCTAAGGTATTATCCAACCGGAAAATCATCATATAAACGAGATTTAATGCTGTCTCAGGATCAGAAAAGACATTGACATGATGGATGAGCTTGCGAATGTCTTATTGAGTCGTTAAATCCAGTGAGTGATATAAAGCATTCGTTTTACTTGTGTCGGGTAATGTAAATAAGCACAGTCACGATGTTATTGCCGCTTCGGCAGTGGGTTTGTAAAGCATGGATAGCGTTTCATATTAAATTTAAATGAACTGCTGCAATCGTTGACCACACGTCTTAGGAGTATCATCGGCCTTATCCAGGTCAAAGACGAGATGCAAATCATCCATCAACGCTTCCACTAAAGCCGATAATTTCCCGGACGCATGTGGGGGTCTAATACCTGTTCTGAGAAAGCTATTTACTGTACAAGCCAGCATTCGTTCGCGGCACTGTCTCGGTGCATGACTTCCAGCATCAATGGGCGACATCATCCCCGCTGTTACCGGGGTACACGGTTCTCATACCGCTGGGTGATTTATAAAATGCTCATCATAACCATTGACCTTGTTTCCCCGGGATATGCCGATAAGAATATATCTCGCTCCGTTTGCATGAGACTTTCCGATAGGGTGAGTACAATGGTTTGGATGCCGTTGTTTTTATCATCTATCTAATATCGTTTTGTTCGTATCGTCTAATCATCCGCTTGATAATTTGTTTGCATGGAATGCAGGCCTTTTGTGAGTACGTTTATCTTTTTTCGATCTTAAAGTCTAACAATATCCTTATCCCTCCTACAGACACAGTGAACTGTACACTACTTATTTTGAATGCTTCTGGCCCCACTTGCCGGTACTCATCGTCGTAACTGTGCATAGGCTAACAATCATTCCCATCTGGGGAACTGCCAACGACAGGTGTACGCCGTCGGTTCTCCTTTATCATGCGCTCTACAGATTGTTAGTCCGTAATGCTGTCTAGTTTTCAACCGGCTGAAATCTAGAATTTTCTGAACACTACCGCCATTAGCAAGGGATCCAATGCCAATTCATTGAATCGCAGCTTTAGAAGCGAGGTACTTGATTACCATATTTTTGATTCGCTGAAGCAGGTCGGGGAGATTGTCCATCAGTGGATCATGCCGATATAAAGGAACAACGACCTCATAATGATTTGATGCTTTAGATAAATTTAAACAGCTGCGGAATTCCACAATGATTTAAGGCAAAATCACAATAGCCTAGTTACAAACCTAATCAGGGGGAAGCTTACATATTTCTTTGGGTCATTTCCGATTGACTAATATTATAAATCAAGCTGAAGATCTAGCCCATGAATCAACCAGGCTGGAAATATTTCCTAGCTGAGTGAAAACTCCATTTTGATTGAGGCCAGTTCAATAGTATCACTATCCTTTAATTGGTGGGCTTTGACACCAATCTCCTCACCATTTACTACCGGGAAGCCAGCACTACTCTCGATGTGAGTCAGGAAGTAACCTTGTGGGCGTCTGGAAATGACAGCCACCTGGGTCCCGGGCTTGCCAAGCGTGATGAGCGCTTTGGTGAGTTCCAGTTCCTTGCCTGCAATAGGGCCATTTAAAACGGTTAAACGCCCCAGTGGCATTCCTGCTTTTGCAGAAGTCCCAGCAACTGGTGGTGCGGCTCCACCGCCAGCATTTTCTGCTGCTTTTGCGGCGGCAACTGCGGCAGAAGCAGATCCAGGCTTGATGATCATGGTCTTTTCAAACTCATCTTCATCGTCGTCGGAGGCGTTTTCGTTAAGATATTTTAGCTCATGCTTACCAATGGCGATCACATCCCCATTTTTAAGTGCATGTTTTTTAACTAGTTTTCCATTAACGTAGGTACCGTTAGTACTACCCAAGTCTTCCAGAAATGAATCGTCAAGTATGGTGATAATCATCGCATGTTTACCACTCACAGCCAGATTATCAATATGAATCTCATTTTCAGGCTTCCGACCGATCGTAAACCTTTCCTGATCCAGTTCGAATTCACCTTGTACTGCGCCATTTAAGCTCAGAACTAACTTTGCCATAGCTCTGTTTATCCCCTACTCACGTTAGAATTGTTCAAGTAACTTTTAAGTAATTTCTCTCTGGTATAGTGCATCCACATAGAATTATTCAGGATTGTTATTATCCAGGATTCGTGCAAGAATGACCGTAATGTTGTCATCACCGCCGTACCGCTTCGCTGTTTCCACTAAATTTTCCGCTGCGAGCGCAAGATTAGCACTATATTTACCGATGGTTAAGTGAATTTCTTCATCTTTTACCATATCTGTTAACCCATCCGAGCAGAGTAGGTAAATATCGTCCGCAGCAATCTGATCTTCGACGATATCGACCTCTATTTTTGATTTAAGTCCCAGTGCTCTGGTCACCAGATTTTTGGGTGCGTTTTTTTCCGCTTCTTCGCATGAAAATATACCGCGATCAATCAGTTCCTGTACTAATGAATGATCTTTGGTTAATTGTCTGAAATCTTCAGTTCGGAGTCTGTAAAGTCTTGAATCTCCCACATTGGCAATGGAGATCCGATCATTGTACACGATTGCAGCGACGATTGTTGTGCCCATACCATGGCACTGTTCCTCTTCCTGGGACATCTTGTAAATACTTAAATTTGCACTATTTATAGCGCCACGTATCAGTATTGAATTTTTATTGAGTCCGGATTTTTTGTCAATTTCCAGAATGGTTGAGCTTTGTATTCCTGATATGATGGCGTTGTAAGTACGGGTAACAGCTATTGTACTCGCGACATCACCAGCTGCATAGCCGCCCATACCGTCCGCCAGTATCAATATCCCGAGTGTTTCGTCGGATGCGGTACTGTCCTCATTATGCGGTCTTTTGCAACCAACATCCGAGATGTTGACAATTTCAAGATTGAATTTTGGCACTAGCGATTACTCTATGTTAACCTGTTTATTAGAATAGTATTTTATATTATTGATTTAAAAAGGAAAAGTATAGCAATACCATCGGAAAAAAGCTAAGAAATTGTAGATATATTCTTGGGACTAAGCGAGGAACTGCAGGGCGAAGCCAGTCAACTTGATAAAAAAATCAGTTTTGCCAAGCCTTGTGTCGGCACGGGTATCAGCGACGCTAGCGAATCAGCGCTCTAATAGCTCCAGTTTATTCGGCTTGCCACGCCATTCATCTGAATCTTCAGGTGCGTCTTTCATCTCATTAATAACCGGCCACACTTTGGCAAGCTCAGCATTTAGTTCTATAAATTGCCGCATGTTTTCAGGGATGTCATCTTCAGATGTGATGGCCTCTACCGGGCATTCAGGTTCGCAAAGTGTACAGTCAATGCATTCATCAGGATCGATAACCAACATGTTGGGTCCTTCGTGAAAGCAGTCTACCGGACAGACTTCAACACAATCGGTCAATTTACATTTTATACATTCTTCTGTAACTACGAACGGCATTAGATATTACCTGCTGATTTGAATGATCATGGCGCGAGATTATACCGGTTAAATCAGGCAATGATAAAGCAGTTATTTTTCGCATTTAAATGCGTAAATAATAACTTCGTTGCACTCATGGTTGTAGTTCTTCAGCGCGATTGGGTGTGCTTACCGGAATATAGTGAGATAATAAATATCGACAAGCCTTCAAGACCGGATAAAATTCAGTACTTTTTTCTGTTTGGTGCTCCGAGCATGCAGGCTCATAAAAACGGCGCGAGGGATTTATGAATGTAGGCTCTGGTAGTCGCAAGACAGCATGATAAAAATCAAATCTGATCGGGTTGATCATGTTTCTGGATATGCATTAAATAGGTTCATAGAGTCGGTTGATCTATATTTTCGATTTTAGATGATAGAGGATTTCGAGTGCCGCTTTAGGGCTTAACGTATCAGGGTCAAGGCTTGCCAATTCATCCAATACTGCTTGGTCTGGTTCTGTTTTTTGACTATCGGCCTGACGACAGAGTTGGTTTTGCTTAAACAGATCGTTCTGTATTCTGTCAGAAGCAGGCAATCTCTGACTGGCCTCCATTTCTTGCAGGAATTGTTTCGCTTGGTCCACGAGATCCTGCGGCACGCCGGCGAGTAGTGCGACCTGTAAGCCATAGCTACGATCAGTAGCACCTTTTTTTACCGTGTGCAGGAAAATAATCCTGTCATCATGTTCTATGGCATCAAGATGTATATTCTCTGCTTCATGGATCTGTTCCGGTAATGAGGTCAGTTCAAAATAATGGGTCGCGAATAAACTGAGTGCGCCAATATTTTTTGTCAAATATTCAGCGCAGGCCCACGCCAGCGCCAAACCATCATAGGTGCTGGTTCCACGACCAATTTCATCCAACAGGACTAAACTTTGTTGACTGGCATTATTTAAAATATTTGCAGTTTCCGACATCTCTACCATAAAGGTTGAGCGACCACCTGCCAGATCGTCTGCCGCACCGATGCGTGTGAAGATTCTGTCTATGGGACCTAGTTCTGCACTTTGTGCCGGGACATAACTGCCAATGTGGGCCAGGATTACAATCAGCGCCGTCTGTCGCATGTAGGTCGATTTCCCACCCATGTTTGGGCCTGTAATGATCAACATCTTTAGTTCATCGTCCAGTACAAGATCATTAGGCACAAATGTTTCGGTTTCCATCTGTTCGACTACAAGATGTCTGCCCCCGGAGATAGAAATACCTTGCATCGTTTTGAACGTGGGTTGATTAAGATTCAAGGCGTCAGCGCGTTCTGCAAAACAAACCAGGACATCTATTTCAGCAACGGAGGTACTGCACATTTGCAGTGCCATAACATGCCCGGATAAATTATCGAGTAACTCGTCATAGAGTTGTTTTTCCAATGCCAGTGATTTTTCCTGTGCGCTGAGTATTTTATCCTCAAAGGTTTTCAGCTCGGGCGTAATGTATCGTTCAGTGGCTTTCAGCGTTTGACGACGGCGATATTCTGTCGGCAGTGCGCCAGTGTGAGTGCGACTTATTTCAATGTAATAACCATGTATGCGGTTATAACCAACTTTCAGGTTTTTAATCCCTGTTCGCTCTTTTTCCTGAGCTTCTACATCGAGCAAATATTGACTCGCATCTGTGCTGAGCTTTCTGAGTTCATCAAGCATTGCATTGTAATGTTCAGCGATGACACCACCATCACGAATAGTTACAGGAGGTGATTCGTTAATGGCGTCATTCAAAAGGGCAGTTAAGGCGGGGAAGTCATTGAGGTGGACTGCTAATTCTTGTAGTAGGGGGCAGTCAATGTTGACAAGACGTTTTTTGAGTTCTGGCAAGACCGTCAGCGTAGTACGCAATTGCGCCAGATCTCTGGGTTTGGCAGATTTTAGCGAGATACGTGCGAGGATCCGTTCCATATCTCCCAGCGAATGCAGAATGTCGTGGAAATGGATAAACTCACGATTGTGCAATAGTGAAGCGACAGCATCGTGACGCAATCGTAGCGTAGATGTATCTCGTATTGGTCTATTTAGCCAGCGACTCAATAAACGACCGCCCATGGCAGTTGAGGTTGTTTTCAAGACACTCAAAAGACTGTGTTTACCGCCGCCTTCGTTGTCGGTGTCTAATTCGAGATTACGTCTGCTTACCGGATCAAGGATAATATGCTCTTGTTGATGTTCAACACGGATAGGTTGCAGGTGTTGCAGGGCAGAACGCTGGGTTTCTTCCGTATACTGTAACAAACAGCCAGCAGCCGAGATTGCAAAGGGTATGTTCTCGCAACCGAATCCAGATAGTGTTCGAACTTCGAATTGTTTTTTGATTAGTTCAACAGCACTGTCCTCATCAAAATGCCAGACAGGGCGCAAAGTGACGTTGTATAGCGTTTTAAGATTAAGTTGTTTCGTATCCTCACAAACGAGTACTTCAGCGGGTTGCAAGCGTTCCAGCTCACTGCTCAAGATTTCCTGATTTTCAAGTTGCATGAGTACAAATCGGCCGCTGCATATATCCATTGTCGCCAAACCGAATTGCCCCGACTTTTCGAATATGGCACTGAGTAAATTTTCCGATGACTTACTCAACAGTGCTTCATCGGTCACTGTACCGGGCGTGATGATTCTTGAAATTTTTCTTTCAACAGGACCCTTGCCGGTTGCCGAGTCGCTAATTTGCTCACAGATGACAACGGCTTCGCCGAGTTTAATGAGTTTTGCCAGGTAAGTGTCAGCAGAGTGATAGGGAACACCTGCCATCGGGACAGGATCGCCCGCAGATCTGCCTCGACTGGTGAGTGAGATATCTAACAAACGAGCGGCTTTTTTTGCATCTTCGTAAAAGAGTTCATAGAAATCGCCCATGCGGAAAAAAAGGAGTTTGTCAGGGTGTTGTGACTTGAATCCGAGGTACTGACTCATCACGGGAGTATGCTGCATTGCCTGCTTGCTTGATGTTGTGTTCAATGCATGGAACCCGTCTGTTAGATAAACTAATGGTTTGTTAAGAGGTATTTTCCATTCCTCTCATCTGGGCACTGGTTACTTTAATCAGTAATCAAGCCGCGTTCAAGCCGGATTTATCGGCAATATTTACATGCCCCCTTGAAATATTCATTTATCCCCCCAGATACCGTACTCCGCAACTATTTTCTGAGTAGGTGAAATAAAATCGATGACCGTTGAAGCAAAAAAGGAAACACTGGGTTTTCAGACAGAAGTACAGCAGCTACTGGATTTGATGATTCATTCGCTTTACGGCGACAAGGAAATATTCTTAAGGGAATTAATCTCAAACGCATCAGACGCCTCCGATAAATTACGCTTTGAAGCTCTCAAGGATGACAGTCTTTTTGAAGAAGATGCTGATTTAAAAATCAGGGTTGAGTACAACGAAAACAATAAAACGATTACCGTGTTGGATAATGGAATCGGCATGTCACGTGAAGACGTTGTAGAACACCTGGGCACGATTGCGAAATCAGGCACCAAAGAATTTTTCAATTCGCTCACGGGCGATCAAAGCAAAGACAGCCAGATGATTGGTCAATTTGGCGTTGGTTTTTATTCAGCGTTTATCGTCGCTGAAAAAGTTGAAGTAATCACCCGCAAGGCGGGAGCACTGCGGGCAGAAGGTGTGCGTTGGGTTTCGGAAGGGGTAAATGATTACACGATTGAAACCGTAGACAGGCCCAAGCGCGGAACTAAGGTCATTCTATATCTCCGGGATGATGCCACCGAATTTCTGAATGGTTTCAGGCTCCGTAACATCATCAAAAAATATTCTGATCACATTTCTTTGCCTGTCGTTATGCCCAGCGAAGATGCTGGTGAAGATTCAGCCACTGATAAAAATGATAACGATAACGCTAAATTGGTCTCGGCGGATGAAACAATCAACAGTGCGACGGCCTTATGGAAGCGTAGCAAAAAAGATGTTAGGGAAGAGGAATATCATGAGTTTTATAAACATATTGCTCATGCTTATGAAGACCCTCTGGCCTATGTGCACAGCAAGGTCGAAGGCAAAATGGAATACAGCAGTTTGTTTTTTATTCCCAAGCGTGCAGCGTTTGATCTTTGGGATAAGAACCAGCGCCATGGTGTAAAACTTTATGTGAAGCGAGTTTTTATTATGGATGATGCCGAGCGTTTGTTGCCTTCCTGGTTGCGTTTTGTCCGTGGTGTTGTTGATTCTAATGACTTGCCTCTGAATGTTTCAAGAGAAATTCTGCAACAAAACAAAATTATTGATTCGATTCGTTCGGGTACGACCAAAAAGATTCTGGATTTGTTGGCGAAGATGGCTAAAGACGAACCGGAAAAATATGCCACCTGTTGGGAAGAGTTTGGTCGCGTTTTGAAAGAAGGCGTAATTGAAGAAACAGATAAAAAGGAAGATTTGGCGAGGCTGTTCCGTTTTTCATCAACACATGAAGATAAGGCAGAGCAAACCGTTTCTCTTGAGGAATATGTGGGTCGTATGTCGGAAGAGCAGGAGGCAATTTATTTTGTCATTGCCGATAATTTTGCGACAGCGAAGAACAGCCCTCATCTTGAAGTATTTCGCGAGAAAGGCATTGAAGTGTTGTTGTTGAGTGATCCAATTGATGAATGGCTGACCACGCATTTGGCCGAGTTTGATGGAAAGAAGCTACAGTCAATCACTAAAGGCGAACTGAATCTTGGCAAGCTGGATAAAGAAAAAGATAAAGCCGCCGAGAAAGAGCATAACCAGGAATCCAAAGAGTTGATTGACAAGATAAAGAAAGTACTGGAGCCAAAAGTGAAGGATGTTCGCGTTACTGATCGGCTGACGCAATCACCAGCTTGCCTGGTCGCAGATGAACATGATATGGGACTTAACCTCGAGCGGATATTACAGGCCTCAGGCCAGGCAATACCATCAAGCAAACCGATCCTGGAAATTAATGTTGAACATCCATTAGTGCTTAGGCTAGCGGAAGCGGAAGCGGAACGATTTGATGATTGGTCTCATATTTTGTTTGATCAGGCTTTGCTTAGCGAAGGTGGTCAGTTGGCGGATCCAGCAAGCTTTGTTCACAGGCTAAATAACATGTTTATGTTTTTGGATTCATCCACAAAATAAGACATTGCAGAACTGGTCCTGGATTCGGGATCTGATCTCCTTCGATTTTTGATTTTGTTTCCGAGTGTAATTGTATATATCCCGGGCGTTGTGGACTCTTCCGTGAAAGATCTTGCCCCATTTGTTTTAATAATAAGTTAGAATTCGCAGAGCACTCAGTGATCCGTGATTAGGTTCGGGTGCGAGATGCGGGTCTGCGGCTTAATCAGAAGTGCTTTGAATATCAATCAATTTATTTTATCCAGGATCAAGGAATGGATATAGAACTATCAGATATTAAAACCTTGTTGAAACAGCTTAATTCGATAGGGATTGCGCTTTCTGTTGAAAAAGATCATAACCGTCTGCTTGAGACTATCCTAATAAGTGCCAAGGAAATGACCCGTGCAGATGGAGGTACGCTGTATCTTCGGACCGAAGAAAATACCCTCAAATTCGAAATCGTCCATACTGATTCCTTGAGAATACGGATGGGTGGTGAGGGTGGTGAGCCTATTGCTTTCTATCCCGTCAAGTTGGTTAGCGACGATGGAGAACCGAATACCTATAATGTTGTAGCCTGTGCCGTGCTTAAGAATGAAACCATCAATATTCCCGATGCCTATGGTGATGCAGAGTTTGATTTTTCGGGCACGCGGAATTTTGATCGGAAAACAGGTTACCGATCACAATCGTTTCTGACTGTACCGATGAATAATCACGAAAATGAAATCATCGGCGTATTGCAACTGATCAATGCAACGGATGCAAATACCGGCGAGATAAGAACATTTTCCGAGTTGGATCAGCAAGTGGTGGAGTCGCTTGCTTCGCAAGCTGCAGTGACGATAACCAACAGACAGTTGATTGACGATCAGAAGAAATTATTTGATTCTTTTATAGCACTCATTGCAAGTGCTATCGATGAGAAATCTCCGTACACTGCAGGCCACTGTCACCGTGTTCCCTTATTGACCGATATGATCGCTGAGGCGACATGCAACATCAATGTCGGTCCACATAAAGACTTCAGTATGACAGAAGCGGATATTTATGAATTGAGTGTGGCCGGCTGGTTGCATGACTGCGGAAAAATTACCACGCCGGAAGCTGTGGTTGATAAAAGTACCAAGCTGAAAAAGATTTTTGACCGGATCGAACTGATTGATACCCGTTTTGAAGTGCTTAAACGCGATGCTGAAATTACTGCATTAAAACTAAGGCTTGAAGCATTGGGAGAGAAAGACTTTAGTGCCGGAGAACGGTTGCTATCCAAGTTTAAACAATTGGATGATGATAGAGGTTTTATCCGTAAGTGTAATATCGGCGGTGAAACCATGGATCCCGAGCTTCAGCAACGTGTGATGGATATATCCCAATATAAATGGAAAAATACGCAACAGGAAGAAAGTGATTTTTTAACGGAGGAAGAGGTTTACAATCTTAATATCTTTCGTGGAACACTCACTACAGAGGAGCGTGAGATTATCAACAACCATATGGCTGTCACCATAAGGATGCTGGAATCTTTGCCTTATCCAAAACATCTAGCCAACGTTACGGAATATGCGGGCGGACATCATGAGAAAATGGATGGTACCGGATATCCTAAAGGTCTGAAACGAGATGAAATGTCTGTGCAGGCAAGGATGATGGGTATTGCCGACATTTTTGAGGCATTAACTGCGGGTGATCGACCGTATAAAAAAGCAATGCCCATTTCGCAGGCGCTGACGATACTCGGGCGTATGAAACTGGATAATCACATCGATCCGCATCTATTCGATGTTTTCATGTGGGAAAAGGTTTACCAGAAATACGCGAAGGAGTTTCTGGATGCCGAACAGTGTGATGATTTTGATCTGAATGATATTCCTGGTTATGTTCCGCCACCGGAATGTGGTGACACGATATGAGACACTGAGACACGGGATATATGGAACTTTATACATTGAAGGTATATCCCTATATAACAGGATAGCGAGATTTTATAAAATGTTTTAAATTTAGTGTAGAGGGGTAACTAAAAATGGAAGCTTTGACGAATAAATTTCTCAAGTTAATTACACTGACAATATTACTTACATTAACCCTTCCGGCGATGGCCGATATAGATCTCGATTCGTTGAGAAATAGAAACCCTGAGGATCTTCAAGCACAGTCAGACCGAGTGTGGGAACAAAATATTCGTTCTGGTGCCTTTCAGGAAAGAGAGATAAATAAGAACCAAACTGATGCTGTTGTTGAGATAAAGGCACCTTATAGATCTGAAGATCCTGCCATCGTACCCGTCTCTATTCATTCAAAAATTCCGCAAACAACAGATCGCTATATCAAAAAGCTACATGTCTACCTGGATAAGAACCCATTGCCGTTGGTCGGTGTGTTTGAGTTTACGCCCGGGAGTGGTAAGGCTGATCTGGCCATGCGCATCCGCGTTGATAGCAATACTTATTTTCGTGTCGTTACTGAAATGAATAACGGTGATCTGTTAATGAGCAAAACATTTATACGTTCACTGGGTGGTTGCTCTGAACCTCTCGGCGCGAGCGTTGACGAATCACTTAAACGCATGGGCAAAATGAAAATGAACATCCTGGGTGAACCGGTTCTGGGCGCACCAAATTTGATGCAGCTTAAAATCAGTCACCCAAATATCACAGGTCTTGGCGCAAGCCAGAGGACGGGGGTGAAACCACCACCTTTTTTTCTCAAAGAACTTAAAATAACATATGACGGCAAAATGGTGATGCAAGCAAATCTGACTTTTGCGATTAGCCAGGATCCGGGTTTTCGTTTCTTTTTTGTACCGGAGAAAGAAGCTGACATGATCGTTGAAGCTGTGGATACAAAAAATAACGAGTTTAAATCAATACACGGAGTCACTTTATAATTTGCCGAGGAACAAAATAAGTCAGGCGAAACAGCGTGTCGTCAGAAAAAGGTAATGAACTTCGGATAACGCTAAATCAGGTCGCTGGCAATGGATTGCTGGATCGGCGTTTGTTTTTGCAGAAAGGCCTGACGTTTGCAGCATTTACAACCGCTGCTGTGTCGTCAGTGATTGCGGATACTTCAGTCAGGCCCGAAAATCAGGCAGAAACTGGTTCAGTTCGTCCGCCCTGGATGCGTCAACCTGGCAAACCCTTTTCAGCTTATGGTATCCCTTCACCCCATGAAGACAAAGTAATCAGACTGGCATCTACAAATTCCGTGCTTCAGGGTAATGGTGCTTCATGGTCACCGCTACACCAGTTGGAAGGAAGCATTACTCCAAACGGATTACACTATGAAAGACACCATAATGGTGTACCGCAGATCGATCCGCAACAGCATAAATTATTGATTCATGGTCTGGTTGATAAAGAATTATTTTTTACCGTTGATGACTTAATGCGTTATCCGCGGCATTCACAGACTTGTTTTATTGAATGCGGTGGCAATAGTAATTCATCATGGAATAAAAACGCGAGCAAATCACCAGTGGGTTATTCGCATGGTTTGGTGTCGTGTAGTAATTGGGCGGGGATACCTCTATCAACTCTGTTAAATGAAGTCGGTATCGGGAAAAAAGCCAGGTGGCTGATTGCCGAAGGCGCAGATGCCTTCGCGATGAACATGAGTGTGCCTCTGGAAAAGGCGATGGATGACGGTATGCTGGCATTATTTCAAAATGGTGAAAGGTTACGACCTGAAAATGGTTATCCCATGCGTTTATTATTGCCTGGTTGGGAAGGCGTGCTCAATGTAAAATGGATAAGAAGGATCGAACTGTCGGATCAGGCAGTGATGGCTCGTAACGAAACATCAAAATATACGGAATTATTGCCTTCCGGAAAGTCACGCATGTTTACACTGGAAATGGATGCCAAGTCGGTGATTACATCGCCCGTATCCGGCACATTTATTCCTGCACCGGGTTTATTTCAAATCACAGGTCTTGCCTGGAGTGGTCGTGGTAAGGTCAAAAAAGTTGAAGTATCAGCAGATAGCGGCAAAACGTGGGCGGAAGCTGCGCTTGATGGGCCGATAATTTCCAAGGCTTTTACGCGTTTTAGAATACCGTGGAGATGGAATGGCAAAGTAGCGCACTTGCAAAGCCGGGTAACAGATGAAACGGGATATGTACAACCAGAGCGAGAAGAACTGATCGCCAATCGGGGACGCCATGGTTATTTTCATTATAATGCAATTATGACATTGGCAGTAGAAGACGACGGGTTGGTAAGACATGACTATAAGGCAGAATATGATAAGCCAAGTTCTGGCACTGTCGATATTGACTCTGATTGGTAGTGTTGCCGTCGCACGGGATCAAACCGGTCTGTTTCTGGAGGGGCCTGGACTGGGTCAGCCTGCCACGCCTGAAGCAGTTGCCGCGATGTCCATCAATGTATTTCCTGGTGGGATGGGTCTGCCCGAAGGTTCAGGAAGTGTCACGTATGGCGCATCTCTTTATCAATCCAAATGTATAGTCTGTCATGGCTCCGGTGGTTATGGCGCGAGTGCAGAGCCTCTGGCAGGGGCTGAAATGGGGTTGACTGATGAGTGGCCCGAGAAAACTATCGGTACGCTGTGGCCGTACGCAACAACCTTATTTGATTTTATCCGACGCAGTATGCCGATGACCGCACCAGGCTCATTGAGCAATGATGAGAGCTATGCTTTAACAGCTTATTTGCTTTATCTAAACAATATAGTGGCCGAAGATACCGTGCTCAATCAGAAGACACTCATGCAGGTGAAGATGCCCAATGTGGATGGGTTTATTGACATTTATAATACAGAAAGAAACAGGTAGCGTCCGGTTTGAGAAGCGAGTCTATCAAAGAATATCGGGCATAAAGTTCATTTTGAATCAACCAGGGTTGTATGAACTATTCCCCCTACCACCGTATGGAAATGGAATTTCAACATTTTCCTCCATATCATCATCGTGTGCGTCCATGTTGTTTATAAAATCTTTATTTCCGGATTTTTCCAGTTTTCTGTTTGCATCATCAAAGATTCTTTCATAAGGATTTACTTCATTGCTTTTCACTTTATCTTTGCTCATTAGAATACCCCCCTCATTTCACGTGATGAATGAATATAACCACCTGATTTATTTGAAAAATAATCAACACATAGCCCATGGTAGTTTCTGATTAGATGATTCAGTTCTGAATCACTTCCAAAATCATCAATTTCCAATTTGATGCCTGGTCCTGCAAGCTCTTTCATGGGTATACCTCTGCCATGAGAGTGCCATTTTTTTGCATTACCGAGAACCTTTGCAATTTCCTTGGCTCGTTCTTCTTTCATTTTTTTCGTGACTTTCTTTCCTTTTGTCCTAGGTGTACAGCCAGTCTTTAAACTTGTACTTTGGTAACCACTCTGTAATTAAAGATATGCCGTGATTGACCGCTTGCTCAATCTGAAACAACCATGCCGGGTCGAATTTTTTGACTAAATATGCCAATTCAGCCTCTGAATTTATCTGCATCGGATTGTTAATATGGTTAACTAACTCATTAAACTTGGCAAGGTAACCCGCTCCAGGTAACCTCCGACCTTCACTGTCGCTATATTGCGGGTCAATTGGACCCAGTACTGAATAATAATCCATGTAAATGGAATCGCCAGATAAAGCCAAAACGGTGCCGGCTGAATAAGCATAATTCGGAATTATAAAAGAGACTTTTTCGTAGTGGTTTCTCATTACAGAAACCAGTCTTTCAACAGTTTCCATAGCACCACCAGGAGTCTGCAACAATACAACCAGGTGGTCTCTTGTAGTTTCAGATAGCTCCTCAGTAACCACGCGGAACTCATCATCCAGAGGATCCGCTTTTGATGGTAGTGTTATCAGAAGAAGTATTTTCAGGAGTGTGTGTGTCGCGCCAGATCGGATACCGTTGTTAATGTTGCACCTGTTAATAAGTTAGAACGGATATCTATATTCCAGTTCAACATGACGGCATAAATGTTCCCGTATACAATAGCCGCTTATGTCAGGCAATACATTCGGAAAATTATTTACCATGACCTCCTGTGGCGAGAGCCATGGTGCTGGCTATGCGTGCATTGTTGACGGCTGCCCTCCCGGTATGCAACTCAATGAAGCAGATCTGCAACATGATCTGGATCGACGTAAACCCGGAAAATCACGTCACGTTACCCAACGTAAAGAAACTGATACGGTTCGTATCATTTCCGGCGTATTTGAAGGTATCACCACAGGTACGCCCATCGGTCTTGTAATCGACAACATCGATCAAAAATCCAAAGACTACGCCAGGATCAGTGAATTGTTTCGCCCTGGCCATGCGGATTATAGTTATCAACAAAAGTATGGCATCAGAGATCACCGTGGTGGCGGACGTGCTTCTGCACGAGAAACATGTATGCGAGTGGCCGCAGGTGGTATTGCAAAAAAATATCTTAAAGAAAAATTTGACATTAACATTCGCGGATATTTGGCACAGATCGGCTCGATTGAAATTGAACTAAAAGACTGGAATGAAGTGGAAAATAATGCCTTCTTTTGTCCCGATCCAACCAGGATAGATGAGTTGGATAAATATATGGATGCTTTACGTAAAGAAGGTGATTCCATCGGTGCACGTATTAATGTTGTCGCCGAAAATGTTCCACCCGGTTTGGGCGAACCTGTTTTTGATCGACTTGATGCTGATATCGCTAAGGCCATGATGAGCATCAATGCCGTTAAGGGTGTAGAGATTGGTGCCGGATTTAATTGTGTGAATGAGAAAGGTACGGAGCATCGAGACGAAATCACGCCGGAAGGATTTATCAGTAATCATGCCGGAGGGATCCTGGGTGGTATTTCTTCTGGACAGGATCTGTTGGTGAGCATGGCGTTAAAACCAACCTCCAGTCTTCGCCTGCCTGGACAAACCATAAATGCTCAAGGTGAAGTCAGAGAAGTTAAAACCACTGGGCGGCATGATCCCTGTGTAGGAATTCGTGCAACGCCGATCACAGAAGCGATGTTGGCGCTGGTGATTATGGATCATGTGCTAAGGCATCGTGGCCAAAATGCGGATGTGCAGTCAATAACTCCCGTCGTTCCCGCTTCGCGGAAGTGAATTGTTGCAAGATGAAATGTGAAAAGCACTCGGGAAAGATATGCAATGATATGTATTGCTTTTCACTTTTGACGCTTTTCACCTAAAAAAGATGAAATTCAACAAACACCTCGCAGGTGTTCCGTACTGGCGTCTGTCAGGTTACTACTTCTTGTTCTTTGTCACCGTCGGTATTTACATACCGTATTGGTCTTTATATCTCCGTTCAATCAATTTCAATGCTGAACAAATTGGTATTATTTCTGCGGTCGTTGTTGGCACGAAAATTTTCTCGACTTATCTATGGGGCTGGGTGATTGATCGCACCGGCAAACGAATGCAGTTTATACAATTAGCCTCGTTCTTTTCCGTTGTCTCTTTTACTGCGGTATTTTTTGTTGAAGATTTTCTTGTGCTTGCGTTTATCATGTTTCTGTTTTCGCTCTTTTGGAGTGCATCTTTACCCCAGGTTGAAGCCGCAACCCTATCCTGTCTCGGTGATTCAACGCATGATTATACGATGATCCGAATATGGGGTTCTGTGGGTTTTATTATTATCGTCTTGTGTCTTGGTGTTATCCTCGAATCCTTGAGTATCAGTTATGTTCCTCTGGCATTGTTGGTCTCGATGGTGTTGGTATGGTTATTAACTTTGTCGATCCCGGAGGCTCCAGCAGGATATCATCAAGATTCGCATGAATCGCTTAAAGTGGTTCTTGGAAAACCAAAAGTGATTTTTCTTCTGCTTGCCTGTTTTTTGATGCTTGCAAGTCATGGACCTTATTACACTTTCTATTCTATCTATCTTGAAGATCATGGTTATAGCCGTTCTTTCATTGGAAAATTTTGGGCATTGGGTGTAGTTGCGGAAGTCATTCTGTTTTTGTTTATGCATCGACTGATTAAAGTCTTCGGTTTAAGAAAACTATTTTTGCTGAGTTTGTTTTTGGCGGGGATTCGCTGGTTGGCCATTGGTTTCTTCGTTAATAATGTTGTCTTATTGGGATTTGCACAGCTATTACATGCAGCCACGTTTGGTATGTGCCATGCTGCGGCAATTCAGTATGTGCATAAGTTTTTTACAGGCAGGCTTCAAGGCAGGGGACAGGGTTTGTACAGTAGTACCAGCTTCGGTGCAGGCTTTGCTGTAGGCAGTTTGCTAGCCGGTTTTGGCTGGGATGCTCTGGGCACGACGACTTGTTTTATTGTGGCATCCATAACAGCGTTCGTAGCGATGTTTATCGCCTGGGTTTGGGTGAAGGATTAAGTGGCAGTACCACCTACGGTTAAATCATCGATACGCATAGTCGGTTGTCCGACACCGACAGGGACGGATTGCCCATCCTTACCACAAGTTCCGATGCCTGAATCCAGCGCCATGTCGTTACCGACCATGGAGACCCTGGTTAATACATCTGGACCGTTGCCGATAATCGTTGCACCTTTAACGGGCGCGGTTACTTTTCCTTCTTCAATGAGATAAGCCTGACTCGCGCTAAAGACAAATTTTCCGTTGGTAATATCAACTTGTCCGCCACCGAATTGCACCGCATATATCCCCTTTTTGACGGATTTAATAATATCTTCAGGATCTTCCTTGCCGGCGAGCATATAGGTATTTGTCATACGTGGCATGGGTAGATGTGCATAGGATTCTCGACGACCGTTGCCAGTGGGCCTCATTCCCATAAGGCGTGCATTCTGTTTATCCTGCATGTAATTAACCAGAATGCCGTGTTCAATTAGAGTCGTGCTTTCAGTGCTTGTCCCTTCATCATCAATGTTTAAAGAACCGCGTCGATTGGTGATGGTACCGTCATCGACAATAGTGACTTCAGGCGTGGCGACTCGCTGACCGATGCGATCCGAGAAAGCCGATGTTTTTTTACGATTGAAATCACCTTCAAGTCCATGACCGATAGCTTCGTGTAAAAGGATACCCGGCCAACCTGAACCAAGAACAACCGTCATGCTACCCGCAGGTGCCGCGACTGCATCAAGATTAATCAGGGCCTGTGAAACAGCTTCATCTACATATGAATCGGTAAGTTCGTCATTCAGAAAATATTCATACGCGAATCGACCGCCACCACCGGAACCGCCTTTCTCAAAACGTCCGTTTTCTTCAACGATGACATTAATATTCAATCTGACAAGTGGACGCAGATCCCCGGCAAAGGTACCATCACTTCCGGCAACTAAAATAGTGTTATGCAGACCTGTTAAACCAATCATGACTTGTTTGACGCGCGGATCTTTTTGTCTGGCACGTTGATCAATTTTTTTCAGCAACTCGACTTTTTGTTCAGCGCTGATTGATGCCAGTGGATCAATGGATTGATAAAGTGAAATCTGTCTTTGTTTTTTCCAGGCTTGAAGTTTTCCATCACCACCACTATGTGCAATGGTGCGTGCCGCAGTTGCTGCATGAGTTAACGCAGGTAATAGAATTTCATCTGAATAGGCAAAGCCAGTCTTCTCACCACTGACTGCGCGAACCCCGACACCTTGATCGATACTATACGAACCTTCCTTTACAATGTTGTCTTCCAATACCCACGATTCTGCGCGTGACGACTCGAAATAAAGATCGGCATCATCAATATGATGGGTCATTAAGCGATTCAGTGTTTTTTGAATATCACCTATCTCCAGACCGCTGTTGTCCAGTAAGTGTGATTTGGCTATCTCAAGCGAGTTACTCAATTTGTGGTTTCTCATTCCAAGTGGATTGCGATAAGGTGTCAGCCGTACGACAGGCGGTTATTACAAAGATTGATAACGCAGAGTACGGATTTTCGGGTGTAGGAGTTGAATTCATGACCTAATGAGGGATTGCTTTTATAATTTTATGTTCCAGGCAGGGAAAGTTCCTGCGTAGTATTTTTTGCTTTTCAAGATTAATGTCAGCAATCGCGATTCCAGTGCCTTTGCCAATGCAGTCGAGAACTTCCCCCCAAGGGTCAATAATCATGCTATGTCCCCAGGTTTCGCGATCATTTAAATGTTGTCCTCCCTGATTGGATGCGATGACATAGCAAAGGTTCTCGATTGCACGCGTGCGGAGCAGAAATTCCCAATGTGCCTTACCTGTAGTCGCGGTGAATGCTGAGCAAACGGTGATGATGTTAACGTCTTTCTCGTGCATGGAGCGATACAACTCGGGAAAACGCAGGTCATAACAGACTGACATGCCGATGTTACCAATCGGTGTTCGGGCAACGACAATTTTATTGCCTGCTTCCATCGTATTTGATTCCTGGTAGCTCTCGTTAGATGCGTCGTCAACCAGCGCATCAAATAAGTGAATTTTGTCATATCTACTGCCGCAATTGCCATCAGGACCATAAAGAAGACAGGCCGCACGAACCTTGTTGGCGACTGAAGCCTGAAGAGGGATGGTGCCGCCCATCAGCCAGACGCTGTGTTTTTGCGACTGTTCAGAAAGAAAATCCTGAATCGCTCCCTGTCCGAAGGTTTCCATAATTGCTATTTTGTCCCGCTCATCATGGCCCATGAGTGGGAAATTTTCCGGCAGAAGCAGAAATTCGGCACCTTGGTCAACCGCATGGGAAATAAGTTCAGAGGCAGACTTGAGATTTTGCCGAACCTCTGTGGTTGATACCATTTGTATTGATGCAATTTTGGGCATAATTAATCCTATATGACTCCCTCCCTTGTATGCCGTATACTCTCACGTTTTTTTACGTATGAGTAGATGTAGAGTTGAACGAAGAATTTTCAAGAATAAAATGTTTGCCGCCCTATGTTTTTAACATTGTCAACGAGTTGAAAATGGAAGCGCGTCAGCGTGGTGAAGATATCATTGATTTTGGCATGGGGAATCCGGATCAGCCTACGCCACAGCATATCATCGACAGAATGGTTGATGCCATGAAGCATGAGGAAATGCATCGGTATTCAGAGTCGCGCGGGATCAAGTCATTACGTGAGGCAATTTGTAATTGGTACAAGAATCGATATGACGTCGATCTATGTCCTGAGACGGAAGCGATCATTACGATTGGTTCCAAAGAAGGTCTAGGGCATTTGGCGATGGCTATTGTAGATAAGGGAGACACTGTCCTGGCACCAAATCCTTCCTATCCGATTCATCCTTATGGATTTATTATCGCCGGAGCTGATGTACTGCACATGCCCATTGGATCTGATGTTGATTTTTTCGAGGAGTTGGAAAGATCTATCAAAAATACCCTGCCAAAACCAAAGATGTTGCTGATCAATTTCCCAAGTAACCCGACAGCGCAATGTGTTGATCTACCTTTCTTTGAGCGGGTGATTGAAATTGCCAAAGAACACGGTATCTGGGTGGTTCAGGATTTGGCTTATGCCGATATTGTTTTTGATGGTTATAAGGCGCCTTCAATTCTGGAAGTCCCTGATGCTAAAGATATCGCAGTGGAATTTTTCTCGCTATCGAAAAGCTATAATATGCCTGGATGGCGCGTGGGTTTCATGGCCGGGAATAAAACCATGGTGCATGCATTGACTAGATTAAAATCCTATCTGGACTATGGTCTGTTTTCGCCGATTCAGATCGCGGCTGTGGAGGCCCTGGAAGGAGATCAGCAATGTGTCACCGATATTTGCAATATGTATCAACATCGAAGAGATGTTTTGTGTGATGGTTTAAATGCAGCAGGGTGGATTGTTGAAAAACCCAAAGCCACGATGTTTGTTTGGGCTGAAATTCCGAAACAGTATCAGCATATGGGTTCTCTGGATTTTTCCAGGAAGCTATTAAGCGATGCAAAGATTGCCGTTGCTCCCGGGATTGGTTTCGGTGAGTATGGTGACAGATATGTTCGTTTTGCCTTGATTGAAGATGATGAGAGAACGCAAAGGGCAGTGTGTAGTGTGCGGGCGATGTTGCTGGATGAATCACCGGCGGCAGCACTGAGAAGTATATAGTTTATGCAGGCGGTTAAAATAGGTTTGTTGGGTTTGGGTACTGTTGGTGGCGGCACAGTGAGTGTCTTGAGCCGTAATGCCGAAGAGATTGCACGCAGAGCGGGACGTGGCATTCAAATCAGTCATGCCGCCGCAATAGATTATGACGCAGATGCGATACCGGGTATCGGAAATATCGAGATAATTTCAAATGATGCCTTTGCTTTGGTTAATGATCCTGAGGTTGATATCGTGATTGAATTGATTGGCGGTTATTCACCTGCCAAAGAACTGGTGTTAGCCGCCATTAAAAATGGGAAACATGTTGTTACTGCCAACAAAGCCTTGATTGCAATGCATGGTAATGAAATCTTTGCTGCGGCTCAGGCGCGGGGCGTGACTATTGCATTTGAAGCGGCTGTTGCCGGCGGTGTTCCTATCATTAAAGCTATGCGTGAAGGTTTGGCTGCGAATCATATCCAGTGGGCCGCAGGGATTATTAATGGTACGGGTAATTTTATTCTTAGCGAGATGCGCGAGAAAGGTAGAAATTTTGATGATGCATTAAAAGAAGCCCAGGAACTTGGTTATGCCGAGGCTGATCCTGAATTTGATGTTGAGGGTATTGATGCCGCACATAAATTAACCATCATCGGATCCATCGCATTTGGTATTCCACTTCAGTTTGATAAGACCTACACCGAAGGCATCGGTAAGATTGAACAGCAGGATGTCATCTATGCGGCCGAGCTGGGTTATCGCATTAAACATCTAGGCATAACGCGTAAGATAGATAGGGCGATTGAAATGCGGGTACACCCGACATTAATCCCTCATCGTCGATTAATCGCCAATGTCGATGGTGTGATGAATGCTGTGTTAGTCAAAGGTGATGCTGTCGGACCGACACTTTATTACGGTGCTGGCGCCGGTTCAGAACCTACTGCATCAGCAGTTATTGCAGATGTTGTGGATATCGTTCGAGCCTTAAGCAGTGGTCCTGAAAATCGTGTGCCACATCTGGCATTCCAGCCCAACGAATTATCGGATATGGCGGTTTTACCGATTGATGAAGTGGTGACGGCTTATTATCTACGTATGCAGACGATTGATCGTCCCGGCGTATTGGCTGATATTACAAAAATTCTTGGCGATTTTGGTATTAGTATTGAAGCTATTCTACAGAAAGAACCCGCAGAGGGTGCACGTCATGTACCGATTATTTTCCTGACGCAATCTGTTCGGGAAAAACATATGAACGCGGCGCTTCAGAAACTTAAAAAACTGGATAGCATAAAAGGCGAAATTACGCGGATCCGTATGGAAACGTTGGAATAAGAAGTAAAGTATGAAAGCTTTAAAGACGTAGGTCGGAATCTAGGAGATCTATAATCAAGGGATTATAATAATATGAACAAAACTTTCCGCTTTTCATTTCCAACTCTAATCTGGAACGACAAACAATGATGTTGGGGGTCACCGTTGTCGGGTGTGTTTTGGAGTCGTGCAAGTTCGGATTGGGAGAGCGAGTGCACGTATTTCACGGTGTTCAAGCATGACATTCCGTCGACGTTGTGCCGGATTAATAGAAAGATATCGTGATTGGCTACCAGTCAGCGACGATACGCGCATCATTAGTCTCGGCGAAGGTAATACGCCACTGATTAGATTAAATAATCTTTCTCAGTCACTTGGCAAAGATGTTGAGATCCATGTGAAGTGCGAAGGTTTGAATCCCACGGGTTCTTTTAAAGATCGTGGGATGACCATGGCCGTGACCAAGGCTGTTGAGGCAGGATCAAAAGCGATCATATGCGCATCTACCGGGAATACCTCTGCCTCTGCCGCCGCCTATGCTGCGCGCGCAGGCATCACTGCGTTTGTTTTGATCCCTGATGGCAAGATTGCACAAGGTAAATTAGCGCAGGCAATGATGGAAGGTGCTGTGGTAATTCAGCTCAAAGGAAACTTCGACGATGGCATGCGTTTAGTCAAAGAGATCGAAAATGAAGCACCGGTGACGGTTGTTAACTCAATCAATCCTTATCGTTTGCAAGGTCAAAAGACAGCCGCCTTTGAAATTGTCGAGGAACTGGAAAGAGCTCCGGATTTTCATTGCTTACCAGTAGGTAACGCAGGCAATATTACCGCACATTGGATTGGTTATGGCGAATATGCAGCAGATGATTGTGGACATGTCACCGATGCCTGTAGTTTATGTGATGGGAATTGTCGGTACGCAGGAGGTTCTCTGTCTATTCTCAAACCCAGGATGGTGGGTTATCAGGCCAGTGGTTCTGCACCGTTCATGCGCGGTGTTATGGTTGATAATCCTGAAACAGTTGCTACCGCCATTCGCATTGGTCATCCGCAATCCTGGGATAATGCGTGGATTGTGAGTAAAGAATCCGGCGGTTGGTTTGATGAATGTGATGATAGAGAAATTCTATCCGCACAAAAACTATTGGCGGAAAATGAAGGGATATTTTGTGAACCGGCATCCGCGACATCATTAGCCGGTGCAATGCGTGATATTAATTCTGGAAAAATACCGCAAGGTAGTAGCGTTGTTTGTACGTTAACGGGCCACGGTCTGAAAGATCCGGATACCGCCATTGCACAAAGTACAGCACCAGTGGTCAAGATAAACGCTGAGATGAAGGAAGTTAAGAAAACAATTCTCGATAACATGTAATGTTATCGAGATGAAGAGTCAGCGCTGGTAATTTTTTTGCTCCCAAGAGTATTTCCTTCGAGTGTATTGCTGGCCTTCCCGCAGCCTCTGGTAGTCAAGCGTGAGAAAATTTGATAATGCAAGATGAAAAGTTAAATTGTGTGTCTTTATTCTCTTGTCTTTGCATTTATCGAAAATGCGTAAGCTGACACTCTTTATTCCCGGGCTACTCGGTCCTGGCAGCGATATGTTGCCGGATATTCCCATAATAGAAAAATATTTCAGATTTGGTTCAATAAAAAGCACTCAAACTGTAGGATTTACCGAAACCTTGTTTCTACTGTTCGGGTTTTTAAAGTCTCAATACGATTATCCTGTTGCGGCGGTCACACGCCTTGTCGATGATAATGATAACTCGGAAGGCTACTGGATGCGTGCAGATCCTGTGCACCTTCGACCTGAGAGAGATGCCGTGGTACTTCTGGATAATTCCGCATTCAATCTCGACAAGCATGAAGCATTAATCTTCGCGGCTGATCTACAACAAGTATTTACTGAGAGAGATATTGAACTGGAAGTGCCGACCAACAGTCGATGGTATATAAGGCTGAAGAGTCTCCCGAAAATAACAACCACCTCAATCCACGAGGTTGTTGGCGAAGATATTGAGCAAAATTCAGCGGTCGGTGAAAACCATGTCTTCTGGGATCAACTCTTGAACGAAGCGCAGATGAGTTTGCATCGGTGTCCATTAAACAATATAAGGAAACAGCGCGGTGAATTACCCGTGAATGGTGTGTGGTTATGGGGTGCGGGTGCGCTACCTGAGCCAAAAAAGCAAATCTGGTCATGTGTGTTTGGTGATGAAGTGACTACCGAAGGCTTGTCGATTTTGACTGCAACACCCTACGTAGATTCTCCTGATTCAATTGCAGCCGTTGTCAAGAATTCAAGTGAACAAGATAATATACTGGTTATTATTTCTTCCGGTTTGCGGCATAGGCAGTACTATGACCATGTCGGCTGGCGGGATTTTATCGCTTATATTGAAAGGAAATGGTTTGCGGGGACTGATAAATTGTTCGAACGAAAAGAACTGGATGAATTAACGTTGTTAACGGAGATTTATAGCCTGACTGTTACAAAGTATTCATTTGCAAAGTTTTGGCGACGGCATAAACCTCTCCATAGTTTTTCCCATACGCAATAGTCCAAGGAAATATTATGAATAAAATATGTCGGTAGTAATTAAGAAACGTATTCCTTCTGAAAAAATTGATTTGTCTGATGATATGCATCCGGTTTTAAGGCGCATTTATGCTTCCCGAAATATTAAATCTGCTGATGACCTTGATTATTCACTGCAAAAGCTTCTACCGTATAAAGATTTGAGCAATATTCAGGAGGCCGTTGCTTTATTGTCCGATGCTGTCAGATTAAATAAAAAGATACTGATCGTTGCGGATTTTGATGTCGATGGTGCTACGAGTTGTGCGGTCGCGATAAAAGGACTAAGGCAAATGGGTGCAACAGATGTAGTTTACGTTGTGCCCAATCGTTTTGAGTTTGGTTACGGTTTAAGTCCAGGGATTGTCGAGGTTGCTGCAGAAATGCGACCCGATATTTTGGTGACAGTAGATAATGGCATTTCCAGTGTGGAGGGAGTACAGCTTGCTCGCGATAGAGGCATGGATGTGTTGATAACTGATCATCATTTGCCCGGTAAAAAATTACCAAATGCGAATGTTATCGTGAATCCGAATTTGGTCGGTGATAAATTCTTGAGCAAGATGTTAGCTGGTGTTGGTGTCATGTTTTATGTTCTGATCGCCCTCAGGGCACATCTTCGTGACACATATTGGTTTCATGAGCAAAAACTATCAGAACCAAATCTGGCCGAGTTACTTGATTTGGTGGCTTTGGGTACGGTGGCAGATGTTGTGCCCATGGATCGAAATAATCGTTTACTGGTTGCACAGGGTTTGGCACGAATTCGCTCAGGTAATTGCCGCCCCGGTATCAAGGCATTGTTGTTGACCGCCAACCGCAGCCTGGAAAAAGTCACAGCACACGATATGGGGTTTGCCGTTGGTCCGAGGTTAAATGCTGCTGGAAGATTAAGCGATATGTCACTGGGCATTGAATGTCTGTTGACTGACGATGAGATGCAAGCCAAAAACATGGCGATCAGACTTGACGAACTGAATAAGGAACGCCGCGAAATTCAGGATGATATGCAGGAACAGGCTTTACTGGATATCTCTGAGCTTGACCTGGATGCAGCAGAAATGCCTTTTGGCGTGTGTTTGTTTAATGAAAACTGGCACCAGGGTGTTATTGGCATTCTTGCTGCAAAGATAAAGGACAAGCTGCATCGTCCGGTGATTGCGTTTGCTAAAGATAAAGATGGATTCATTAAAGGTTCAGCGCGTTCAATCCCATGTGTTCACATTCGAGATGTATTGGATACTATTGCAGGACAAAACCCGGGTTTAATCGATAAATTCGGCGGTCACGCCATGGCCGCAGGTTTAAGCCTGAAAGAAATTGATTATGAGGTATTCAAGCAAGCATTCGACCGAGAGTTAAAACGATTTGTCACAGCAGAAGATCTCAACGGTAGCTTGTGTTCGGACGGAGAACTTACGACTCAAGATATCAGCCTTGGTTTAGCTAATGATATTCTGCGGGCTGGTCCTTGGGGGCAAGGATTTCCCGAACCACAATTTGATGGTGAGTTTGAACTGATCCAAAGCCGAATTGTTGGTGAAAAGCATTTAAAATTGCAATTACGCGCCCAGATGCAAGGGCAAGGCGAGATTATTGATGCGATTGCTTTTAACTGTACCGATGAGGACTGGTTGGAGAGACCCAAGCGTGTGCGAGTCGTTTATCGTCTGGATATTAATGAATTTCGTGGACGCCCGCAGTTGCAACTGACGATAGAACATATAGTGCCTGTCTACACGTAATTATTGGCTTGAATCATAATAGCGCGGCTTTTTAATTTCTGTGCTACTACTGGGGGGCTGGGTTGTAGTCATTTGGAGGTGCTTTCAGATGCATGATTCCATGATCATTACGTATTGCTTTAATTTTGATGACGGAAAAGATAAAACTTATTCGCTGCAATTGGACAGGGACACGCTTGATTTCTCAAATAGTGAGGTAAGCGACGCGCCGGAATGGACCAAGCTCTCTGAATATTGTCCTGTTGCCCTTAATTTAAATAGTCTGACTGAAAATTTTAATACAAAGGTCTCGCATGAGAGTATATACGTTGAAGTCACAACTGAAGATAGGACATACAAGAAGAGAACAACCATCGAAGAGGCTTTGAGTTCCGTTATGGGGATAATAATGGTGACCAGCGTTGTCCCATACTGGACTATCTGCGCCTTATGGCGCGTTTTCAGATGTCTTTTGCAACATCTCTGGAAACAACTGTCGATCATTAAGCATGTACATATTGGCACAATATTTACTCAATGATGATGCCGAATCTAATTCCATAAATGTCAACCTGAGTGATTTTGAAGAAATCCACAAAAAAATTAATGTCTTTAATAATGATTTCTCGGCTAGATTGCGTGGGGCTGAAGAAAAAGATGCGAATCTCAGCGCATTAATCAATCTTGATTTCAACGCTGCATTAGTACCATTTACTGTTCGGGACACATTGCACGAACTAAAACAATATTACTCCGCTTACAGCAGTTAAGCTTTTTGTGGTTCGTTGACAATGATATTTATCATACTGACCAGATGATCCGCCTACTTGAGAAAATATCACCTGAATGATTGAGGAGTATAAGGACTTAAACGGGTTGCCTTACAGTTCTTAAATAGGATTTTATTTTTTTAAATCCTTCCGGGTATTTTTTCTTTGCATCTTCGTCAGATACACTGGGGACAATGATAACGTCTTCACCGTCTTTCCAGTTTACCGGTGTGGCAACCTGATGTTTTGCAGTGAGCTGCATAGAATCGAGTACGCGCAGGATTTCATCAAAATTCCGTCCGGTAGTCATGGGATATGTCATCATTAAATTAATTTTTTTATCAGGATTAATCATAAACACAGTACGCACAGTTGCATTTGTTGCTGCTGTACGACCTTCGGACGTCCCTGATATGTCTGTTGGAAACATGTTGTAGGCTTTGGCCACAGCCAAGTCTTTATCTCCAATCATGGGAAATTTAACGGCGTGTCCCTGAGTCTCTTCAATATCTTTCGCCCATGCATCATGGTTATTAACCGGGTCAATGCTCAAACCGATGACTTTACAGTTTCGTTTCGTGAATTCAGTTTCCAGACCTGCGACGTAACCCAATTCGGTAGTACATACCGGAGTGAAATCTTTAGGGTGTGAGAACAGAACTCCCCAACTGTCACCCAGCCATTCGTGGAAGTTGATCATGCCCTGTGTTGTTTCAGCGGTGAAATCCGGTGCAATATCATTTATTCTTAATGCCATATCGATCTTTCCAATTTGGGTCCAGTTCGCTTACCATGAGTCAAAATGGATGATTATAGATTGCCTGTATCAATATCTCCATACAGAATTCATTAAAAAATCGGAACAAAAGTTCAGGACGAGATGGTAGCCAGGATGAAAGTCCATATCGTTTACATTACACGCCCAGTTCCATAACATGTTGATGTATCGGGCGTATTACGCCGCGAGATGACGATAGGCGATGCCGGGGATGCGTTGATAGAATCGGTAATACAAACGGCAAACGGCAGATTAACGGCGGCGGTTTGAAACAGGAGGAAAAAATGATACTTCGCAACATTTTGGTGCTACTTGTCGCCTTTGCTTTTTTGCCGATGGCACAAGCCGATGACGAGTCGCCGTTTGCGAAATTGCTGGAAGCAGAAAGCATCCTGCGCAATTTTGACAAAGGTGCCGATGCATTTTGGGATGCTGGCGATGTCAATGTTTCATTAGGTAATTTTGGCGATGGTGGTCGCGTTCTTTATACGGACATAGACCACAAAGAAAACAAAGCAAAATCAATTGGCAATGCCGGACAATCGCCACTTTTTGTGCTTCTTTCCCTCGACAACATAAGTTTTATTGAGAGGACTGGTTTCGGCAACACTATACTTACAACTATCTTTGGGGATTACGCTTCGCCAAAAACAAAAAAATATATTGCCGTAACATCTCGGCATTCGAAAGGTTTCTTAAATCCAATTCCGTCCCAATATCACGGCACTTGCGTTATCGTGGAATAACCCGCTATTTGTTGTATTACTCTGGCGGGGTAATTCCCCATTTAACAACCCTCTTTTTATAGAATATTGAGTAAGACATCATGGAAATAAATCAGTTTCTTGGTCACATCAAGGATATGCAAGGGCGCACCGATGCCTTGAGGGGGTATCTTTGATTACGAAAATAAATCCGAACGTCTTGTTGAGGTACAGCGTGAGTTAGGAGAGCCTGTTGTTTGGGATAAACCTGAGCGTGTCCGGGCATTAGGGAAGGAACGTGCGTTATTGGAACTGGTGGTTAAAACCATTGACGCTATGGACAGTGGTCTGAAGGATGCCAGTGAAATGTTGCTCCTGGCTCAGGAAGAAGATGACGAGGGTTTGCTTGAGTCAATCAATGCAGATATTGATGGTTTTGAGAAGCGCTTGGCTGAACTTGAATTTCGACGTATGTTTTCCGGCGAAATGGATGAAAATAATGCTTTTCTGGATATTCAGGCGGGATCGGGCGGCACAGAAGCTCAGGACTGGGCTGAAATGTTATTACGTATGTATCTGCGTTGGGGCGAACAACGAGGCTTTGCAACCGAACTGATAGAGGCTTCTCCTGGCGATGTGGCAGGGATTAAGAGTGCGACAATCAGCTATCAGGGGGATTATGCCTTCGGTTTGTTGCGCACAGAGACTGGTGTACATCGACTGGTCAGAAAGTCCCCGTTTGATTCGGGTAATCGCCGACATACTTCGTTTGCTTCCGTTTTTGTTGCGCCTGAAATTGATGAAAATATTGACATTGAAATCAATCCTGCGGATCTACGGGTGGATACCTATCGTTCCAGCGGTGCGGGTGGACAGCATGTCAATAAGACCGATTCTGCAGTACGTTTGACCCATATGCCTACTGGTGCCGTGGTGCAATGTCAGAATGATCGTTCACAACATAAGAACAAGGATCAGGCCATGAAGTTATTGCGTGCCAAACTTTATGAGTTGGAGATGCAAAAAAGAAATTCTGAAAAGCAGGCTTTGGAAGATACAAAGTCTGATATAGGTTGGGGTAGTCAGATCCGTTCTTATGTACTGGATCAGTCCCGGATCAAGGATTTACGCACTGGCGTTGAAACAGGGAACACGCAAGCTGTGTTGGATGGAGATTTAGACAAATTTATTGAGGCGAGCTTGAAGTCAGGGCTGTAGATCCTGGTTATGAGTCGCCGGATAGAATAATACTTTGGTAAACTGCTACGCTGCGTGATTGTCTTTATACATTGAAATTAGGAAATAAATAACAGATATATGTCTGATATTGAAGAAAATAAGGCCGACGAGAATAGATTAATTATTCAACGCCGCGAGCGGCTTGATGTACTACGTGAGAAGTGCCGGGCGTATCCCAATGATTTCAGACGTGATTCACTGGCTGGTGAATTACATAAGGCATATGCCAAATCTGATAAAGAAATTCTCGAATCCTCTGGTCTACGTGTCAATGTTGCCGGTCGTATGATGACTCGTCGAGTGATGGGCAAGGCTGCGTTTGCACATTTACAAGATATGTCGGGTCAGATACAACTCTATGTAAGGCGGGACGACTTACCAGAAGGTTTTTATGCCGAGTTCAAGCAATGGGATATAGGCGATATTATCGGCGCCGAAGGGCGGTTAATGAAAACCAATAAGGGTGAACTGAGTATTCATGTAGATAATATTCGGTTACTGACGAAATCATTACGACCACTGCCTGAGAAATTTCATGGCCTGTCAGATCAGGAAACCAGATATCGACAACGTTATGTCGATTTAATTATGAATGAAGACACGCGCAGGGTCTTTTCGATTCGTTCAAAGGTGATTGATTGCATTAGGGATTATCTAAAGAATGATGGTTTCATCGAAGTGGAAACACCGATGATGCATGTGATTCCAGGTGGTGCGGCAGCAAAACCATTTACAACATATCACGATGCCCTGGATATGGAGTTGTTTTTAAGGATCGCTCCAGAATTGTATTTGAAACAGTTGATTGTAGGTGGTATTGAAAAGGTTTTCGAGATTAATCGTAGTTTTCGTAACGAAGGTTTATCACCAAGGCATAATCCTGAATTCACCATGCTTGAATTTTATCAAGCCTATGCAGACTTTGAGGATATGATGAATCTTACGGAGGACTTGTTACGGAAATTAGTGGCAGGAATTACGGGCGGCACAACAATTACATACCAGGAAAATGAATATGATATGAGGCAGGTTTTCGCAAGAATGACAGTAAAGGAATCAATTCTGCGATATAATCCTGGTATCGGCGCGGCTGATCTGGAATCTCTGGAATCTGCCAGTGCAATCGCGGAAAGGATGTGCGTGAATTTGGAAAACGGTTACGGGCTAGGCAAGGTGCAGATGGAAATATTTGAAAAAACAGTTGAATCACGTTTAACCGCCCCCACATTTATTACTGCCTATCCCACCGAAGTGTCACCATTGGCGAAGATGAATGATGATGATCCCTTTGTCACAGATCGATTTGAATTCTTTATCGGTGGGCGAGAAATTGCCAATGGTTTTTCCGAGTTAAATGATCCCGATGATCAGGCTAATCGTTTTCGTAAGCAGGTTGCAGACAAGGCTGCCGGAGACGTTGAAGCCATGTATTTTGATGAAAATTATATTACTGCCCTGGAATATGGCATGCCTCCGACGGCGGGAGAAGGTATCGGCATAGATCGTTTGGTCATGTTTTTGACAGATTCGCCTACGATTAGAGACGTTATTTTATTCCCACAGATGCGCCCACAACGGAAAAATGATTAAGTGAACTCAAAGGGTATGGGAATTGTCCTTAAGTTTGTGTAGCAAGTTGAGGAAACACAAATTAAATCGCTCAAATCAGAATTTGTTTCATTCAGTTTTGCTGATGCCCGGGAACTTATTGCTGTGAACTTTAGTCCACTGGAGGCGATGTTCTGGAGTGGGTGGTAATTGTTTGTCGCACATAAGACTTGGTAGCTATTTGATATACCAATTTTAATCAGGAGTCCGATTGCCTTTAATTAAAGTATCGGGAATATTTTTTAACAACTTTTAAGAGAGGACTCTGCAAAATGTCTAAAGAAAGAAAATTGAACCCGATAGCCTCAGCACTTGGCACGACCTTTGCGGTTTCATTGATGGTTAGTCCAGTCACACAAGCGGCTGAAAATCCATTTACAATGACAGATCATGGCACTGGTTACATGGTTGCAGAAGGACATGGTGGCGAGGGCAAATACAGAGATAAAGAACATAAAGAACATAAAGAACATAGAGATAAAAAGGAACACGAAGGCAAGTGTGGTGAAGGCAAATGCGGTGGTGAAGGCAAATGCGGTGGTGAAGGCAAATGCGGTGGTGAAGGCAAGTGCGGTGGTGAAGGCAAGTGCGGTGGTGAAGGCAAGTGCGGTGGTGAAGGCAAGTGCGGTGGCGAAGGCAAGTGCGGTGGCGAAGGCAAATGCGGCGAAGGTAAATGCGGTGGTGAAGGCAAATGCGGCGAAGGTAAATGCGGTGGTGGCAAGGACAAACACGGTGATGGTAAAAAATAACTCTGGGTCCTGACCACGTGTCTGAAATATATCCTGTGCAGGGTGCAGGATTAGGTCTGCGGCGAGCCTTTATTGGCTCGCTTGCAGGCGATATTCCCTCCCAGATTGATTTTATGGAAGTTGCACCAGAAAACTGGATTGATGTTGGAGGGCGCCTTGGGCGCCAGTTCCTGAAGATTTTAGAGAAAATACCGATGGTTTGTCATGGGCTCTCTCTGAATATAGGTGGTCCGGCACCGTTAGATGAACCGTTTCTAAAGCGTATTAAACAATTTTTGGAAGCAAACAATATTCGGGTCTATAGTGAACACTTGACCTATTGTGCAGATGATGGTCACCTTTATGATTTGATGCCAATCCCCTTTACGGAAGAAGCTGTACATTATGTGGCTGAGAGAATCATGCGTGTGCAAGATGTTATTGGTCAGCGCATAGCGATGGAGAATGCCTCTTATTACGCTGCTCCAGGTCAGGAAATGGAAGAAGTGGAATTCGTCAATGCGGTATTAGAGGAAGCTGATTGTTTGTTGCATATTGATATCAATAACATTTACGTGAATAGTATTAACCATCAATATGACGCGGAGGCATTTCTCAAGGCCTTACCAGGCGATAGAATCGTTTATGCTCATGTTGCCGGCCATTATGTTGAAGCGGAAGATTTGCGTGTAGATACTCATGGTGCAAACGTGATTGATCCGGTGTGGAAACTCCTCGAAGTTGCATATGCACACTTTGGTGTGTTCCCGACATTGTTGGAGAGGGATTTTAATATTCCTCCCATGGAAGAACTATTGAAGGAAGTCGACACCATTGGTTACTATCAACAGAAGTATCAGGTGAGTGATGACAATATCAGGCAGCAGTGTTGAGGGTTTTCGGAAAGTACAATACGCTTTTTCCCGGCATATGCGTGATCCTGAAAATAATCCCGCACCGGAAGGTATAGAGGATCGGCGTCTCGGTGTGTACCGGGAGTTGATTTATAACAATATAGAAGGTTTTATTGCGAGGAGTTATCCTGTTTTACGCAAGATTACCCCTGATGTTAGATGGCATGAGATGTTGCGTGATTATGTTTGTAATCATCATGCGCACACGCCATTATTCCCAAGAATGCCGTTGGAGTTTTTGCAATATCTTGAGAACGAACGGCATGGGGAGACAGAAGATTTCTCCTTTATGCTGGAGCTGGCAAGCTACGAGTGGGCTGAAATATCAGTTTCTCTCGATCCCGGAGAGATCGATTTAAGCGGCGTTGATGTAGAGGGTGATCTGTTAGCGGGCGTTCCTGTACTAAGTCCTGTTATTTTGCCGCAAAGCTACGCTTATCCTGTTCACCGAATCAGTCTTGATTATTTACCAGAGGTACCCCCGGAGATACCAACGTATTTGTTGGTTTATCGGCGTAGGAATGATGATGTCGGATTTCTGGAATTAAATCCTGTCTCGGCGCGTCTGATTGAATGCATGCAAAACAATAAAGGTCAGTCCGGCCTACAGTTATTAGAGGGTATTGCCGCAGAACTCAATCATCCTGATCCACAGGTTGTTATCAATGGTGGTCACGAAATTATGCATGATATGCACAGTAGAGATATTCTTCTCGGCGTGATTTCTTAGTCCTAGCCTCATAATTAGGTACTCAGGGAAGACAAAGTAAAGATAAATGGGGAAAACGAAAAGCAATTGATCTGCCAGTACTAAGCAGTAGGCTTGGTCAGGCATTACATCCTGTAGTTCATCTAAATTTTTGAGGGAGCCTTAGCAATTATGAAATCGTCAGAATTATTTGTCAGCTGTCTGGAGAACGAAGGTGTCGAACGTATTTATGGGATCCCTGGTGAAGAAAATATCGACATGATGGATGCCTTGCTGGATAGCAAGATAAAATTTGTTACCACCCGTCATGAACAGGGTGCTGCTTTTATGGCAGATGTTTATGGGCGGCTTACAGGGAGAGCAGGTGTCTGTCTAGCTACACTGGGCCCAGGCGCGACCAATTTGATTACAGGTGTTGCGGATGCAAACATGGATTTGGCACCTGTTGTTGCAATCGCTGGTCAAGGTTCGACAAAAAGATTACATAAGGAGAGTCATCAGATTCTGGATCTGGTCAACCTCTTTACACCGATTTCAAAATACAGTACCCAAATTCGGGACGGTGAGATTATTCCGGAGATCGTTCGTAAGGCTTTCAAGGTCGCGCAGACTGAAAAACCTGGATGCAGCTTTATTGATTTCCCCGAGAATATTGCAGGTGCGGATGTTGTGGATAAGCTGCCGTTAAAGGTTCAGAGTCCGGTCACACCGACACCATCCGAGTCCATGATGGATGCAGCCGCGAAGGTTCTTTCGGATGCGCGCTATCCGATGGTGATGGCGGGTAACGGTGTAATTCGTGCTGATGCCGAACAACAACTTGTCAAGTTTGCAGAAAGATTGAACATTCCTGTTGCTACGACATTCATGGCAAAAGGATCTATTCCCTTTTCGCATGATCTATCACTGGGTGCTGTTGGTCTTCAAGCCAGTGATTTTATTGCATGTGGTTTTAGTCGGGCGGATGTCGTAATTTGTGTCGGTTATGACATCGTTGAATATCACCCTTATCTTTGGAATAAAAATAATGATATTAAAATAGTCCATATCAACCCGTTACCGGCCGAAGTTGATGAGTACTATATTGTCGAAGTCGGTGTGATAGGGGATATTGGTCAGGCACTCGACGGAATTGCAGAAAAGGCGACTGTTAAACAGGAATATGTGGCTGCGAATCTCAGGCAAACGATCATTGAAGAGATGTCCGCTCACGCGGATGACAGCGGCTTTCCGATCAAACCGCAAAAAATATTATGGGATTTGAGAAAAGTTCTAAACCCGAAAGACATTGTTATCAGTGATGTCGGCGCGCATAAAATGTGGATGGCAAGAATGTACCAGGCTGAAGACTCCAATACCTGTATTATTTCAAATGGTTTTGCGTCGATGGGTATTGCGGTGCCAGGCGCTATTGCAGCCAAATTTGTTTTCCCCGAGCGGAAGGTCGTCGCTGTTACAGGTGATGCTGGTTTTATGATGAATTCACAGGAAATAGAAACCGCTCTTCGACATAAGCAAGCATTTGTCATATTGATCTGGACAGATTCACAATACGGCTTGATTAAATGGCACCAACTTAGAAATTTCGGCAGACCTTCCAATATCGATTTTACCAATCCTGATTTTGTTAAGTATGCTGAAAGTTTCGGCGCAAAAGGTTATCGAGTGGAAAGTGCCGCAGATTTATTGCCAACGCTCAAGCAAGCGATTGCTGATGATACAGTTGCCATTGTTGATTGTCCGGTGGATTACAGGGAAAACATGAAACTCACTGAAAAACTGGGCGAGCTGGTATGCCCTATCTAGGGAAGCTCTGATTAAGTCATTATAAATTTGTTACGGTTTGATATGGGTAAACATTTTACGATCCTGGTGCCAGGAGCAAACTCCAAGGATGCTTTGCTTGAAGTTGTTGCACCTTATGACGGTAAACTTATTGCAACCGCCGATACTGCTGATTCGAGTGTTGTCGAGAAATCCTTATCAACAGCATCATCTCTTTATAAAAATAGAGACAGTTGGTTATCCAAGGAACAGAGAATTCATATACTGGAAAAAACCATTGTCATTATGCAGGAGCGACAAGAAGTTTTGGCCGTTGAAGCGGCACGCGAAGGAGGTAAGCCCTTACTTGATTCCAGAGTGGAAGTGGTACGCGCTATAGATGGTGTGAAACTTTGCATAGAAACATTGCGTGCTGAATCAGGGCGCGAAATTCCCATGGGATTGAATGTAGCTTCCAGTGGTCGTTTGGCTTTTACGCATAAGGAACCCGTTGGTGTCGTTGTTGCTGTAAGCGCGTTTAACCATCCGTTGAATTTAATCGTGCATCAAGTGGCACCGGCAATAGCTGTAGGATGTCCAGTTATTGTTAAACCTGCGGAAGATACCCCCGTATCCTGTTTCAGGTTTGTCGAGATATTAAGAGAAGCAGGTTTACCTGATGAATGGTGTCAGGCGTTCGTTGTTTCTGATCTGAATGTTGCGACACAATTGGTTACAGATGATCGCGTTGATTTCTTTACTTTTATCGGTAGTGCCAAAGTTGGTTGGATGCTGCGCTCAAAACTTTCGCCGGGAACACGCTGTGCACTGGAGCATGGCGGCGCGGCACCGGTTATTGTTGCTGAAGATGCTGATATTGAGGATGCATTACCTTTATTAGCGAAAGGCGGGTTTTATCATGCAGGTCAAGTCTGTGTATCAGTGCAACGTATCTTTGCTCATCATTCAATCGCAAGAGATCTTGCACAGGCAATTGCAAGAACAGCCGAACAATATAGAGTAGGTGATCCAACACTGGCGGAAACAGATATCGGTCCTTTAATCAGACATGCAGAAACAGACAGGGTCGAATCCTGGATTAAGGAAGCGATTGAAGAAGGGGCTGAATTACTTGGTGGTGGAAAAAGAATTTCTGATTCCTGTATTGAATGCACGGTTTTATATAACCCCTCCAATGAATCGAAAGTAAGTCAGATGGAAATATTTGGTCCCGTTATTTGTGTTTATCCTTACGAAGATATCAATGCTGCAATTGAGCAGGCAAACGCATTGCCATTTTCGTTTCAGGCATCAGTATTTACACGAAATATTGATACGGCAATGCGAGTATCAAAGAGAATTAATGCATCTGCCGTCATGGTTAATGATCATACGGCGTTCAGGGTAGACTGGATGCCATTTGCAGGTTTGAAGCGGTCAGGTCTTGGTATCGGAGGAATCCCCTATACCATGGAAGATATACAGATGGAAAAAATGACAGTTTTACGTTCAAAAGAGGTATAATGCCTTCAAGCAGATGTTCATCTGCTACAAACTTTAAGCGGTCAGATAGTGGGTGACGGGTGATGTCGGGACAGGCACAAGGTTATTTGTTTATCGCAATGGAGTTTATGGTAGCGTTGTTTATCATTGTTGTCGGCTTTGTTGTTGTTGCAATTATCGTTGTCTATATTTTTGATGTCACTCAGACAAAGTCGGCGATAAAACGAAATTACCCTGTTGTTGGACACTTTAGATACTACTTTGAGCATTTAGGCGAGTTTTTCCGACAGTATTTTTTCGCGCAGGATCGCGAAGAGATGCCTTTTAATCGTGCACAGCGGTCATGGGCTTATCGTGCTGCAAAAAATCTTGATAATACGGTCGCATTTGGTTCGACAAGGGATCTGAGAGCATCCGGTACCGTCATATTTGTCAATTGTCCATTTCCCTCTCTGGGAGAGGGTATGGCCGTTCCTGATGCAGTAACGATTGGGTCTTTTTCAGAGATCCCTTATAAGACGAAATCTCTGTTTAATATATCTGGTATGAGTTACGGCGCAATATCGAAACCAGCCGTGTTGGCTCTATCAAAAGGCGCAAAAGAAGCGGACTGCTGGATGAATACAGGTGAAGGCGGTTTATCTCCCTACCACTTGGCCGGAGGGGCTGATATTGTTTTTCAGATTGGTACCGCAAAGTACGGTGTGAGAGATGAAGCAGGTGAATTGTCAGATGAAAAATTGCGTGAAGTCGCCAGCCATGAACAGGTGAAGATGTTTGAAATCAAATTGAGCCAGGGAGCCAAACCTGGTAAGGGTGGTATATTGCCAGGCGGCAAAATAACTGAAGAAATTGCGAAAATCAGAGGCATAAAGATGGGTATTTCTTCTGTTAGCCCTAATCGGCATACAGATATCGACAGCAATGCGGGTCTGTTGGATATGATTGCGCGTATCAGGCAAGTGACCGGGAAGCCAGTGGGATTCAAAGCTGTGATAAGCTTGGGCGTTTGGCTAGATGAATTGTTCGGTGAAATAGGTAAGCGTGGTCATGAAGTTGCGCCAGATTTCATTACAGTTGATAGTGCCGATGGAGGTACTGGAGCAGCACCAATGCCGTTGATTGATGATATGGGTCTGCCTCTGCGAGAAAGTTTACCGATGGTCATTGACAAGCTGAATGAGTACGGGTTAAGAGACAGAATTAAAGTGGTATGTTCCGGAAAATTGATTACCCCTGCTGATGTTGCATGGGCACTTTGTGTAGGTGCGGATTTTGTGACATCGGCGAGAGGTTTTATGTTTGCGCTTGGATGTATTCAAGCATTGCAATGTAATAAGAATAGCTGTCCTACGGGTATTACGACGCATGATAAAAAATTGCAACGTGGATTGAATTCTGATGACAAAGCTACACGTGTTATGCATTATGCGCGAAATATAACTTCTGAAGTCTGCACCATTGCTCATTCTTGTGGTGTCCAGGCACCAAGAAAATTACGTCGTTCCCATGCGAGGATTATGACCCCAACTGGACTTTCAATACCACTCAATGAATTACACCCGGATGTTGAGCCACGATCCACATCTTGATGTGCTATTTATAGAACTATCAGATCGTTTTGGATGAGTGCATATTGTCGGACACACAGACCATCAATTAAAAAAATAGCCAAAAAAACACCAGGGAGATCTTGAACATGTCTACAATCGTATGTATAGCCAATAAAGCACAGGATATTTTCGATAAAATACATTCATACGTTGAATTTATCGGACCATTATTATTAAGAATTTATATCGTTCCTGTATTTTGGGTGGCAAGTAATAACAAGTGGAATCCATTTGACAGTGGGAGTTCAATTGAGCCAGTGATTCAATGGTTTGGCAATACAGAGTGGGGTCTGGGTTTGCCTTTTCCAACACTGATGGCTTATATGGCATGGGGTGCAGAATATTTCGGTGCCGTCTTGCTTGCGTTAGGTCTGGCGACACGTTGGATATCAATTCCCTTAATGTTCACGATGATTGTTGCCGCAGTAACTGTACATTGGCAGCATGGTTGGCAGGCAGTCCATGATCTGATGAGTCCACATGTTTCTGCTAATGCGGGTGAGGCATTAGAAAGGTTAGGCCGGGCAAAAGATATACTGGGGGAACATGGCAATTATAATTGGTTAACTGAGCATGGTAATTTTGTTATTTCCAATAATGGCATTGAATGGGCAGCGACCTATTTTATCGTTCTGTTGGCGTTGTTTGTTACCGGTGGTGGTAAATTTGTCAGTATTGATTATTGGTTGACAAAGAAATTCAGAAGCTGATTTATAAAGTGATCATCCTTGATGTTATTTATTTTTTAATATCAGGGAAGTCATTTTTTATCAGGGATGAAGATAAATGTTAATGTCCCATACCGCTCTATTTCTAATGGCGTTGCTAATTGTGGGCGAGCTTATTGAGCCACTTGCAAAAAGAATTCATCTACCTTTCAGTATCCTCCTGGTTGTTATCGGTTTCATCGGCTCTGAGGTTGTTGTCAAAGGACTCGGTATTGATACAGGTATTCGCTGGGATAATTTTGGCACGATTATTTTTTATTTTATTTTGCCCATTCTCATCTTTCAGGCTGCGCTGGAAATTGATATTACACTTCTGTGGAGGAATATTATTCCTATAGGATTGCTTGCATCACTTTTGATGTTCATTTCAGTTGCTGTGATCGCAATAGGCACCTTTTATGGTATTGGTCATGCCGAGGGTTTTCCATGGATGGCCGCCTTAATTACCGGGGTATTACTATCTGCAACAGATCCTACCGCAGTATTAAATTTGTTAAAGGGTGAAAATATACCTGAAAGATTAAGCATGCTGCTGGAAGGTGAAAGTTTATTTAATGACGTCACCGCAGTTGTAATGTTTAGCTTGCTGATCTCAATTGCAACTGGGTTAACGCCGTCAGGATCTGTAAACGAGATTTTACTTCATTTCATGATGGTATTTTTCGGTGGTCTGGCGGCTGGTACCATGATCGGACTGATTACATGTTTATTGATGAAAATAATAGGTGGAACCGGTTCATTTCCGCTACTTAGTCTTATTTGCACATATGCAACATTTCTAATAACTGAAGATTTATTGCATCTATCTGGAGTAATGTCCGTCTTGGCTGCGGGTCTGACGATTGGTAGATATAGATGTAAAAAAACAACAGAAGTCAGCTACGAGTTTGCTGAAAAATTCTGGGCCTTACTAGGACATATAGCTGAATCAATCATCTTTTTGTTGGCTGGAGTTACAATCACCTTGTTAATGTTTACACAGCAATGGCTAGCCATCCTGATAGGTATTATTGCCACAGTGATCGCAAGAATATTTATGGTATTTGGTTTTTTTCCAATCTTGCATATTATACCTGGCGTTGAGGCAGTGTCAGTAAAACATCAAGTGATATTGGTTTGGGGAGGTGTCAGAGGCACAGTAACCTTGGCGCTGGTACTCTCTCTGCCTTTGACACTAAATTACTGGTATACAATACAGTCAATCGCTTATGGGGTTGTGTTATTTACTCTGTTTGTACAGTCAACAACAATTGTTCCACTAATCCGAAAACTTGATATTGCGTAGAAAAGATTCGTTTTGATTACACAAGAAAAATTTAAGATTCATACTCATGAACTTGGGCCAATGGAAAACTTTGTTTATATAATCGAGGATACTGTGTCTAAAACCGCAGCGATTGTTGATCCAGCATGGGAGGTTGAGCAGGTGGTTGGTCTTGCAGAAAAGCGAGGTATAAAAATCACTGATATTTTGTTGACACATAGTCATCACGATCATATTAACGGCGTGGATAAAGTTCTTGAAAAATTTGACGCCGAATTGCATTTGCTTAATGCCGAGGCGGAATTTTGGGGACATGGATTAGCAAAACCCGCATTGCATTATGGTGGTGATTATATTCAATTGGGTGATACTGAAATTAATGTACTACATACGCCTGGTCATACGCCAGGTTCAACTTGTTATCTTGTCGATGATCATCTGCTTACAGGTGACACTATGTTTGTATTCGGTTGCGGACGTTGTGATATTACTGGCGGGGATCCGGAAGTGATGTTTAGTACTTTGCAGCATATGAAGGAAACTTTACCGGGTTCAACTGTAATTTATCCCGGGCATAATTATGCTGTAACGCCGACTTCAACCATGACAGATCAGATTAACGGGAATCCATTTATGCATTTTGATAAACAGGATGATTTTGTTGACTTTAGAATGCGTGTTCATGGGTGCACACGAAAATCACCTTATGCAGCGGTCAGCCATGAACAAGCGCAGAAGATGCTAAAGCAAGATTGCTAATACTGTAGATTGATGCAAGTTAAATGAATAATTAGTATATTTATATACAAATATATCACCGGACGGCATATCCCATGAAACTTGTGATTGTACTGATGTTCCGGCAATAGACATAACGTCTGTTGTTTAGCCATGTTGGTATATTCTTTCGATAATAATTTCGGCACTCTAATCAATACCGATGAAGTATCACTTTCTCCTATTGAAGGTACGCAAACGCAGTGCATTTAATTTAATGAATCCTTCAGAATCTTTTTGATTGTAGGAACCCGCGTCGTCCTCAAAGGTTGCTATATTTTCGTCAAACAAACTATCTGATTGGGATTTACGGCCAGCAACCAGGATATTACCTTTATATAGTTTGAGACGCACTGTGCCATTTACTCGAAGTTGTGTTTGATCAATCAGAGTCTGTAATGTTTCACGCTCCGGACTCCACCAGTAACCGTTATAGATCAGGTTGGCATAGCGTGGCATAAGATCATCTTTAAGATGTGCAACTTCACGATCAAGCGTTATTGACTCAATTGCCCGATGGGCTTTTAGCATTATGGTGCCGCCTGGTGTTTCATAACAACCACGGGATTTCATCCCGACATACCGATTTTCAACAATGTCCGCACGTCCAATACCATGCGCACCGCCAATCTTGTTCAATGTCGCGAGTATTGTTGCTGGAGACATGACTTCGCCATTGATAGCCGTAATATTACCTTTAAGATATTCCAGTTCTAATATTTCAGTTTTGTCCAGTGCTCGTTCAGGAGACATACTCCGGCGCCACATGTCTTCTTCAGGTTCGCTCCACGGATCTTCAAGGGTGCCGCCTTCATAAGAGATGTGTAATAAATTCGCGTCCATGGAATAGGGCGAACCACCATTTGGCTTTTTATCAACTTGAATATTATGTTGCTTGGCATACGATAATAGTTTTTCACGTGAATTAAGATCCCATTCACGCCAGGGTGAAATTATCCTAATATCGGGATTCAATGCATAAGCGCCGAGTTCAAATCGAACTTGATCATTACCTTTGCCTGTCGCACCATGAGAGATAGCGTCGGCACCCGTTTCATTGGCAATTTCTATCAGGCGTTTTGAGATCAAGGGTCGTGCAATTGATGTTCCCAACAGGTATTCACCCTCGTAAATCGTATTTGCACGAAACATGGGGTAGACAAAATCGCTGACGAATTCCTCGGTCAAATCATCAACATAAATTTCTTTAATACCCATGGCCTCAGCTTTAGCGCGTGCGGGCATGACTTCCTCGCCCTGGCCGATGTCTGCTGTGAAGGTAACGACCTCACATTGATATTGTTCTTGTAACCATCTCAGGATCACGGAAGTATCCAAGCCACCGGAATAGGCAAGAACAACTTTGGACAGGGTGCTTTTAGTCACTAAATAAAACTCCAGTAGTACAGGTCAATTAAAGGGAGCGTCATTGTAACCGTTGAGTAATACTGCGTGAAGGGTGGACGAACGGATATTTAAAAAGAAAGATTAAGCATTATTTAATCATCGGCTGTTATTGGGTGTATCCCAATATTCAGGCCAAGAAATCTTCATCAGAGGCTTCCTCAATGAATTTCCCAATTTTATCTGTAACAAAATCAGGATTTTCTGCATGTAGCCAATGACCTGATTCCGCTACCGTAATGATTAAGGCTGCTGGAAACAATCTAAATAATTGTTGTTCGTAGAGATATTTTATATAGTTTGACTTTTCGCCTTTTAAGAAAAGCACAGGGTTTTTATATTGTTGTTTACAGTGGTTTTTGGGAAATCCCACAAGTTCATCAATACATGATTGAATGGTTTTTAAATTAATGCGCCACGCGAAACCAGTCTCCAATTTACGTAAATTTTGTAGCAGGAATTGACGTAGAGATTCAGGCTGAATGCTGGTTTTTAAATATTCATCGGCCTCTTGTCTGTTGGAGATATGATCCAATGGTAATGCGTCGAGTGAGGTAATCAGATTATCGAAACTATGCTGATATTGCACCGGAGCAATGTCTATAATTACAAGTCTTCTGATAGTATCCGTCTGCTTCAGCGCCATTTGCATAGCCACTTTGCCACCCATACTGTGTCCGATAATAGAAACTTTGCCCAGCTCATGCTCTGTGATAAATTCAAATACATCATCAGCCATATCTGGATAACTCATGAAATCCGAATGTTCCGACTCTCCATGGTTGCGTAAATCCAACGTAAATACTCGTGATTTTTCGCTGAGTTTTCGTGCAATAGATTGCCAGTTACGTTTTGATCCAAACAAACCATGTAGTATAAGGATGGTTTGCTTATCTGTTGCAGAATCTTTGGTATCGTTAAATTGATGGAATGCCAGGCGCATGAGTTAAATAATATCCTATTCTGTGTATCTGTAAAAATATCATGCTGGTTTTATGAACTATCTGAAACTGGATTAATGTTGTTAGAATAATGCCGATATTACAAAAATAAATGTAAATAAAAAACCAGATTATATTCGATGAATATGAAATTACAGCAATATCAAGCCGTACCAGGGAAACTGAATATTGATAAATATTCCAATTGGATTATGATCTTTTTGCAGGAAATAGAATCGTCCCACCCCTATGCGAGGCAACTTTCTGAAAGAAAAAAGATTACGGGAAGTAAGAAAATAGATAAAAGTCCCATTGTATGTGATCTCCCAAACAAATCAGGTAGCCACGTCGCGTTTGCATGTATTGAAGAAAATATATCCAGCTTTCAGTTACTAACCCTAGCCAGAAAGCTAGTTGCAGAGCATGATTCTTACCAGTCGAATGAAATCGCTGTTTGTGTCTCAAGGTTTGATAAAACGCAAACAGAAAGAATTACTGAAGCTCTGATTGCCGCAATACTCAGTGCATCCGCAGAGATGCCTGGTTTTAAAAGCAGAAAAGAGAAATCGGTGAATCTGTCCAGAATACATGTTTACGGTATTAAAAAATTGCATGGGTTTAGGAGAACATTTGCAGAAGCGGATGGGAACGCACTAGCACGCTCATTAAGTATATTGCCACCAAATAAGTTGACGCCTGCTATCTATTTGAAAAAAATTAGGCAACTTGCAAAAGAGAACAAGTGGAAACTGGAATTTTATGACACACGTTCATTGTACAGGAAAAAGGCCGGTGCCTTTCTTGCCGTGTCGCAGGGGAGTCCAACTGGTGATGCAGGAATTGCAAGATTACATTATCAGCCGCAGGCTAAAATACGTAAAGGTAAGCTGACATTAGTCGGCAAAGGCATTTGTTATGACACAGGCGGGACTAATCTGAAACCTGCTGATTATATGTTTGGTATGCATGAAGACATGCAGGGCAGTGCCGTCGCGTTGGGCATATTTTTAGCATTAACGCGCCTGCAAGTTAATTTTCCTGTTGAATGTTGGTTAGCGCTGGCGATGAATCATATTGGCCCAAAAGCATATAAACCTAATGATGTGGTGACGGCGTTTGATGGCTCAACTATTGAAATTGTTCATACTGATGCTGAAGGTCGTATGATCTTGGCCGATACATTAACAATGGCGTCAAAATCAAAACCAAAATTGATGATTGATTATGCAACCTTAACCGGCGCATGTATATATTCATTAGGTAAGTCGTATAGCGGCGTATTTACCAATAAAGAAGAATTGATTCCGACTCTGGTTAAAGCCGGCAAGGATAGTGGTGAGCGTGTATGGCCATTTCCGATGGATGAGGATTTTGATATAGCCATGGAAAGTGATGTTGCAGATGTAAAACAGTGTTCCCTGGAAGGCGGCATGGATCATATTCTTGCATCAAGGTTCCTACAGCGCTTTGTGAAAAATGACACACCATGGATACACGTTGATCTGTCCAGCGGCAATCGTAAAGGTGGACTCGCACACATTCCTACTGATACGACCGGCTTCGGGATCCGTTTCACTCTCAACTTTTTATTAGATAAAAAAGTGATGTGATTAGCACAATCACTTAGATTCCATGAGGCAGCTATACCGTATCATACAATGACGATGGTCGATACGCGAAAACCGAGTATACTAATACACTCAATCAATTTGTACTCACTGGCGTCGAAGATTTTTTAATCAAGAAAGAAAGTCGATATAAGATTAGTATAAAAAATTTTGATGTGGAACTGACCAAGGCCATGAAGCGGTCCTCACCCGAACTGCCTATGGTTAGTATCTTCGTTTTGTCAATCATGACAAGTTCCGGCACTTTCTGTGTCGGTTTTTATTCGTTCGCAGGAATATTCAGGACATGTAGTGTACGTGATAATTCCTTATTCTCGATCAGTACCGCAACTCCAACAATTAGTAAACTGCCCTTCTATTTTCTCGCCACAGTGACAGATCCATGCGCTTCGGCATTTATTTGATTCTTTTGTCATGTCTTCGATAATAGTGTTGGCATGGTCATAATCTTCATCGTGTAATATCCATATTTCAGGCCAACATTCAAGCGGCGGTAGTTCTCCCATTGCGCCAGCAAGATTGAGATTTTTTACCATGCAGTTGATACCTTCTTCTTCAAGCACTCCCTTGATACGGTCCATCATAAAACCATATTCTGAAGAATAAACCTTTTTCATGGTGATATTTCAAGTCGTTATTGGTAAACCATTATCAGCGCAATAATACTGGAAACTAGAGCGATACCTGCGAGCCAGGCAATCATTAATTGTCGCTTAAGTGTTGTTTCCAAAGATTTTGCCAAAGCCTCATTTTGTTTGGCCAGTTGCTCAACGAGTTCTATTTGTTCAATATCAGCTTTGTTATTGCCATCAAGTTTAGAGTTTAATTTTTCGACTTCTTCCCGAAGTCCATCTAATGTTGTTGGAATATCACCTCTGGATTTCATATCTTCATCTTCGCCATTATCGACGTTATTTCTTGACTTGACTATTTTTATCAGGCGAGCAGCGCCCTGAATGACCAGAGGAGCATTATTCAAAATGGTATTGAGTGTGCCTGGACGTATCATGGTTTTTTTAAATTATGCATTCCGCTAATTTTTGTATTATTTCATGAGCAGTATATAAAAGCCTCGCATATAATATCACTTTGCTTTTGAAATGCATTTCTTTCAGTATGATGAGATTAGAAAAATTTAGACAAAAACGGTGGAAGATTAAATCTAATGTGCTCTTGCTTTATCGAAGTTTAGGAGACTCTTGCGTGCCATGGTATGTAAAGATAATGGCGATATTGATTGTTTCTTACATAATCAGTCCGATTGATATTATTCCTGATTTCATTCCTTTTCCTGGTTTGTTAGATGAAATTATTTTGGTGCCAATACTTGTATCGTTAATGATAAAAATGATTCCGGCCGGATTTCAGGATGAGTATAAACAAGTAAGTACATTGGATATACAAGATAGAAGACTTGCATTATTAGGGGCAGCAATGATATTGATTTTGTGGTTATTACTCGCAGGTTTCTGTGTTTATTATTTTGAAATAATTTGAAGCAATGAGAATAGTCTAAACAGTTCAATCGTTCTAAACATTGATTGCTTTTACCAATATGAAATTGATATCGTTCTTTTCGGGCAAGGTGGATATATTTTATGATGTTCTTCTATAGGCAGTTAGAGAAACTTGTGAATATTAAACCGGTTTTTTGTTGTGGTGTGTTCACTAATCGAGTAGCTTCGCAACGAGAGATATTATTTATCACCAAGACTGTACCTGAACAAAGCCACAATAAAAACATCAACAGCATTCAATGACTACTTGATTGTCGATCCAAGACCTGGATAGTATCAAGATACCATGAAAATAGTAACCTGGAAGAAAACCAATGAAAGGATGACAATGATGACATTCGCAACCGCTGCTCTTTATGATGAATATGAAGAAAATCTTCAGATCGCGATGCCCATGTTTAATGATTACGGAGGTAATCTTGAATTTTGTGGGCCTGTATCAACGGTTAAGGTTTTCGAGGATAACTCATTGGTCAAGATTGCATTAGAAGAACCTGGAGAAGGCAGAGTATTGGTTGTAGATGGTAACGCATCATTAAAATGCGCCCTGCTGGGCGACATGTTGGCAGAACAGGGTGCAAAGAACGGTTGGGCGGGGATTATTGTTTATGGTTGTATTCGTGATGCGGCTGTCATTGCCGATATTGCGATTGGGGTGAAAGCTTTAAATACAAATCCACGTAAAAGTGTAAAAAAAGGCATTGGTGAACGTGATGTATCGGTTAGTTTTGCTGATGTCACTATTAGTCCCGGCGACTATATTTATGCAGATGCAGATGGTTTTGTAGTATCAAATAATAACTTGGCAGAAAAGAGCCTGGCTGAGTGAACTCTTGTAGCAATAAAATAGGAGACAGTATTATGCAAGTAAGACAACGGTTTGGATTTTCAATTTTCCTGTTGGCATCACTGATATTCCCTGCCCATGCCGATGATACAATACTGTTTAATATCGTCAATTTACAGGTTTCCGCCGAGCGGGAGATTCCAAATGATGAAATGGTTGTACTTCTGGCGACGGAATATGAAGGTTCTGATGCAGTTGATCTTGCCGCAAAGGTCAACTCAGACATGCGCTGGGCACTTGAGATGATTAAAAAATACTCAAGTGTGGATGCTCAGACCAAAAATTATCAGACATATCCAGCATACAGAAAACAGGTGCTGATTGGTTGGCATACAAGTCAGCAGGTCATGCTCAAGAGTAAGGATATTTCCGCACTCTCGGAGTTGGTCGGGAAGTTGCAAAAGAGACTCCACGTTGAACAGATGAATTTTGACCCAAGCAAAGAAACCCGAGTCAATTATGAAAATGAATTGATTGGAGAAGTTATGCAAGCATTTCTAACGCGGGTGAACATTGTTAAAGAGCACATGCCAGCTAAAAATCATAGAATTATTGAGTTGAATATTGATACGGATGGATATCATCCACCGGAAATGTATGCGCGAGGGACAATGACGGATTCTATGGAAATGATTGGTGATCCTGCATTTGAAGCAGGGACAAGTACACTCAATGTAATCGTTTCCGGTGCAGTACAGTTCTTTTAGAAAGACTATTCTTACTACTCATAGTCGTTGCATTAGTCTGTATATACGTTAGTTGTACATCACTGTATTTTGATAAAATATAGTATGTCTAAATGTACGTGGCTAATTATTACAAATGAATAGTAAAGATCAGATTGAGAAAAGAAATAATATCATTCTTATATTGCATGGCATTATTCTGGTTTTTAGTTTGCTTTTTATTTACAGAGAAGGGTTAAGTTGGTTTGTTTCAACTCGCTGGTCACAAGCCTCTGTTTTTAGCTGGGGATCCATCATTGCCATATTCATTGTTTCCATGGTACTACAATATTATTTTATAATGTTGTTACGTTATAGCTTATTGAAGTATTTAGTGCTTTGGTTTATTCCGATAATATGGCTGGTTAATAATGGTATTATGGCTATGCATAATTTCCTTCATTGGACAACAGATATCATTTCTCCTACAGGATGGGTACCTCTTACCACTCTCCTGGGTTGGTTGTTAAGTGCCGTATTTTCCCCTTTACTTGTTGGCGGCGGGTTCATAGTGGCGATAATAGATTCAAGCGGTCCAATGCTGACACAAGCGTGTTACTATGTCGGCATGGTACTTGATGTCGCGGGTATCACATCTGGAAATATTGGCGCTTATAATCTTAATCATCTTGGTGTACTTTGGGATTTAGTATCAAATTCATTTGTTCATGAAATTACAACAAATAGTGTGAATGACCGAACTTTTTGGGATTTTAATCTATCCAGTACTTTCAGTCTCCCCTATTGGGTCTTTGGTATCGGTTACAGTTTTGCCTGCATCGCAATCTGAGATCTTCAAAATGTATAGGAAGGGATTGCTTTGGTATCTGTTTATTTGAACAGGCAAAGTTCGGTGTAATTGCTTGCCGCATTAACCGTCCGGTCATCCTGTGATGTTTGGCATCATCTTTTTGTGGTTCACTGAGATTACCTCCGGGATGATTTCATAATTATTTCGGCGGTGTCTATCGTTGTGCTAATCTCATCGTCGGTATGAGCGCTCGAAACAAAACCGGCCTCATAAGGCGATGGTGCGAGGTAAATCCCTCTTTCCAACATATTGTGAAAGAAAGTATTAAAATATTTCTGATTACAGTTCATGACTTGATCGAATGCAGAAATGGAATTTTCCTCGCTGAAGAACAACCCGAACATACCGCCAACAGCATTGGTAGTAAATGGAATGCCTGCGTTATTCGCAGCTTTTTGCAGGCCACTGACTAATGAAGTTGTTGTATTACTTAACTCCTCAAAAAAGTTTGGTGCAGATAGCAGATTTAATGTGGTGAGTCCTGCACTCATGGCGACGGGATTGCCTGATAATGTTCCTGCCTGATAAATCGGTCCATCCGGGGCGATATGGTTCATGATTTTTTCTTTGCCGCCAAACGCACCTACGGGCATACCGCCGCCGATGACCTTTCCTAAAATGGTTAAATCCGGCATGATATTATAAATGGATTGCGCACCGCCCAGTGCCACACGAAATCCAGTCATAACCTCATCAAATATCAATACAGATTCATATTGCTTACACACATCTCTCAAGCTGTTAAGAAAGTTATCTGATCCGGGGACACAATTCATATTTCCCGCGATTGGTTCAACGATAATAGCGGCGATTTGATCGCCAATTTCATTAAATAATTCTTTAACCTGTTCCGGATTGTTATAATCCAGCGTGATTGTATGTTGCGCGAGATCAACAGGGACACCGGGTGAAGTCGGCACGCCCAGCGTTAAAGCACCTGAGCCGGCTTTCACTAATAATGAATCTGCATGACCGTGATAACAACCTTCAAATTTAACAATTTTATCTCTGCCGGTGAAACCTCGTGCAAGTCGAATTGCACTCATGGCCGCTTCTGTGCCCGAACTGACCATTCGCACTTTTTCAATAGAGGAAATTAGTTCGCAAATTTTGTTTGCTATTTCTGTTTCCAGTACCGTTGGTGCGCCAAAGCTGAGACCACTCTCGGCGGTCTGTTGTACTGTTTTGATCACGTCAGGGTGAGCATGTCCCAATACCATACTCCCCCATGAACCGACATAATCAATATATTGTTTGCCATTGCTGTCAAAAACATATGCGCCATTTGCTCGGGATAAAAATGGAGGATAACCACCCACGGACTTGAATGCGCGGACTGGTGAATTAACACCTCCGGCGATATATCTTTGTGCAGCTTCGAATAATTTCCGGGTCATAAGCGTATTTAAAATAAATTAATGTATTGTGATGTTGACTGAAACGGAGTGTCTGACGCATAGAGTCCGCTAATGACCGCCAGCATATCAGCACCTGCATCAATTAAAGCTCGTCCATTTTCCGGTGTAATACCGCCGATGGCAACCACAGGGAGGTTAAATTCCTGTTTTGCCTTTTGAATAATTTCCGGTGTTGCACGAACTGCATCAGGTTTGCTGGGCGAAGGGTAAAAGGCCCCGAATGCGATATAGTCTGCACCGGCATTGACAGCGTTATATGCACGATTCAAATCGTTATAACAGGAACAACCAATCATCACCTTATTCCCCAGCCTTGTTCTTGCTTCTGTAATTGATAAATCATTCTTGCCTAAATGTATTCCGTCAGCACCTACTTGAATGGCAAGTTCAATATCATCATTGATAATCAATGGCACCGAGAATTGTTGGCATAGGTCTGAGAGTTGTTCAGCTTCTGCGATATGCATATTTTTGTCTGCATGTTTATTTCTGAGCTGCAGAATTTTCGCCCCGGCACGCAAAATATCTTCGGTTTTAGTCAGCATGGCTTCAGTGTTGTGGTTGGCTGTATCTGTGATAGCGTAAAGCCCTCTCATATCAAGTACCAGGACTATTGAGCTTGAAGAAGCGGTTTGGATGCTGTTGCCCTTTGCCGAATTGCAGGCCGTGTCTAAGACTGTTCCAGGTGAAATTTTGTGCTTGTTCAATCGCATAAACGAGTTCTGTATTTTTGGCAAGATTAGCGGCGATGGCAGAGGCAAGTGTACAGCCCGAACCATGAAAATTCGCAGACAAGCGTTCCCATTCAAATGTTTGGCATTGTCCGTCTTTCCGATATAGATGATTGATGAATTGTGTTGCCGATTTCTCGGCATCTGTAATTAAAATATTCTTACAGCCCATCGCAAGAAATTTTTCAGCGGCCGCTTGTGGATGTTCTTCCCCTGTCAAATACATTGCTTCGCCAAGATTGGGGGTGATTACTGTTGCCAGTGGCAACAGTAATTCGCAAATCAAGGTGGACATCTCTTTGTTTATAAGTTCATGTCCTGTTGTAGAGTACACTACGGGATCTAGTACAAGACTAAATGTCAGGTTCGCGATTATTGCATGAATCGCCTGAATTAATTCAGCTGAGCCAATAGCACCGATTTTGCAGGCATCGATATTGATATCATCAAGCACGAGTTTAGTCTGAGAAACGAAGTCACTTTTGGTTTGGGGTAGATGATTTAGGAATGACTGTGTATTTTGAGCTGTCAGTGATGTGACGACCGAAGTTGCAATACAACCAAGTGCCGCTATCGTTTCAATATCCGCTTGAATTCCAGCAGCACCCGAGGGGTCATGTCCTGCGAATACGAGGACAACATTTTTTTCTTGTGACTGCTCATTCATGGTAGTTATTTTATAGTGAGTTTGCGTTGTTATAATACGCCGGATATATTGATTCAGCACGAAGCACGACTAAAATGAAATAATATGTATTATGTTACTTGTAGTTTTATTTATGAAGGAGAAAAAACCGGATGGAAGATGGAGTCGAAGCTGGCACTATAATGAAAGGGCATGTCTTCGTTTACGAACGCTTTTGATTTTAGATATAAGCTATTTCGCTCAGGTCGTTTTAATTAGAGAATACCTGATTAAAACGGCCTGACTACTGCCAGAATAATAATTGCACTCAAGATGAGCACCGGAAATTCATTTAGCCAACGGTAAAATACATGTCCGTGCCGGTTACGATCATATTTAAAATCCATTAGTAATTTCCCGCAATAGAGGTGGTAAACAACCAATACCAGTATTAATGTCAGTTTTACGTAAAGCCAGACACTCCCTGTATAAGTTGCTAAACCATTCGCAAATAATATCCAGGAACCAAAGGCAATAGTCAGGATTGCGCATGGAGTCATGATGCCGAAGAATAATTTTCGTTCCATTACTTTGAAACGGTCAAGGCTGATTTGATCCTCGCTCATGGCGTGGTAAACAAAAAGCCGCGGCAGATAGAATAATCCTGCGAACCAGGCTACCATAAATATTAAATGTAAGGCTTTAGGCCATAGCATGATGTTGTGTTAATCAGGATGATGTTGCAGGGATGTGATGGATATCACTGACTTTAATCCTGGATTTATTTTCTTTGGATAACATTGAGATTATCGTCTTGTGTAGTTCATTCATATTCATCTCACCTATAGTGTGTTTAGCAATTGTACCATCGGGGGCGATTAAAAAAGATGTTGGTGTCACAAATACGTTACCAAAGGCAAGTACAGCATTTCCTTCAATATCAATCGCAATGGGATAAGAGATATCTCTTTCGGTAATCATGTTAACCACCTGATTGGGTGGATCGTAAGGCATGGCGATACCAATAATTTTGAAACCACAATCAGCAAACTTTTCATAGAGCTTTATCAAGTGTGGTATCTCACGCACGCAACCTGCACAGGAAGTTGCCCAGAAAGTTACTAATACCGGCTTACCACGGAGTTGCTGTAAATCAATGGTGGTTCCATTGGTGGTAGTAAGTTTTATATCCGGTGCTTTATTTAGGCCGCTCGGTGGAAACCACAGCCACAGGATAGTTGCTGTGAATAATATAAAAAGTGGAATTACCACCAGAGATCGTTTATTCATGGAGTGCCAATGTCCCGGGTTTATACATAGATTTCGTTGGCAGATTTACTAGTCTATTTTCCGTATTCCTTCATAGTATCCAAATAAACGAGCACAAGCATGATGCAATAAAGATCAAAACTACCGGGCCAAGCAGGGGCCATGATTGATGCGATTGTTGATATGGTATCCATAAGTTTTTTAGATTGAACTCGCTCATCCTGGCGTAACATAAAAGATCATTTCCTTATTCGATTGTACGAAAGACTATTTTTCTAGTCTGCATGATTATGGTCCCACTTTATAGATATTCAAGTCTGGATTCTTTACCTTAACGTTAGAATATACTGATATTTATCTTAAAATTGCGAAACATATTGATCTATTTAGTTAAATCAATAAGATTTGCCATGATGGAATGGGAAAATTAAAAGGAAGCGGCTTTTGCCGCTTCCTTTGTTTCAGCGGGATAGTGACAGGTGCTAAATGTATGAGCGGTAATATCTTAAAAGTGGGTGTTGTAGGTTCGACTGGGTATACCGGTGTTGAATTACTGCGCTTACTTGTCGGGCATGAGCAGGTTAATATCCATGTAGTGACCTCAAATGCGGAGAAAGGTGAGCATGTGACGGACGTGTTTCCGGGTCTATCCGGTCACCTGGATCTGAAATTTTCAGATCACGACTCTCCTGCCTTGGGTGAATGTGATGTCGTATTTTTTGCGACGCCGCACGCAACATCAATGAACCAGATCCCTGAGTTGTTGCAAGAGAAGGTAAAAATCATTGATCTATCTGCTGATTTTCGTTTGCAAGATATTAAACAATGGGAGCAATGGTATGGCGCCAAGCATGCCGCCCCGGAATTATTGGATAGTGCTGTATATGGTCTGCCAGAAATAAATCGTACACAGATAGCCGAGGCAGATCTGGTTGCGAATCCTGGCTGTTATCCGACAGCCGTTTCACTTGGCTTATTACCTTTACTGGAAAACAGGCTTGTGGATTTTAATTCATTAATTGCTGATGCCAAGTCTGGTGTCAGCGGTGCAGGGCGAAAGGCGGTCACGGGTAGACTCTTTAGCGAAGTCAGCGAAACCTTCAAGGCCTATGGAATATCTGGCCATCGGCACTTACCGGAGATATGTCAGACACTCAGCCTTTGTTCCGGGAAGAGTGTTAATCTTACTTTTGTCCCCCATTTAGTGCCGATGGTACGAGGTATCTTTGCAACGCTTTATGCGCAGATGAACAGGAAGGATCTTGATATCACCGATATTTACAGGAGACGTTATGTTGATGAACCTTTTGTTGAAGTCTTGCCGAATGGCTCGGAGCCGGATACACGTTCTGTACGGGGAACAAATATGTGCCGAATCGCAATGAATCAGACAAAAGACAGCGATAAACTTATCATCCTATCAGTGATTGATAATTTAGTGAAAGGGGCAGCAGGTCAGGCGATTCAGAACATGAATATCATGTGCGGTCTGGATGAAGTGATAGGACTTAACCTTCCCGCCATTTATCCGTGATGTGATCTGGCTTGTACTTTATCGGTAATGATTAAGCTCCCGTACGAGGTTGCGTCATTAAGTGAATGCGAAAAGAAAACTTGTAATCAAGCAACATAGACCACTGCATATTGTTGCCGTGATTGTTGCGTGTTGCTCGGTGATGACAGCGATAGTCTGGATTTACCTTGATGAGAGCCAGTGGTCATATATTAAGTCGAGTCTGCTTGAGGCCAAAAAGAGTAAAGATCTGTGGCAGGACAACCTGTTGATGAGAAGTAAAATTGCTAAATTGGAAGAGTATATTGTGATGCTTGAAAGGACAGCTGAAGTGGAAAAACAAACCATTGTAAATCTTCAGCGTGATATGATCAGGCAACAGGATGAAGCATACAAGATTAGGAAGGAACTCGATTTTTATCAGGGGATTATGACTTCTGCAGGTGAATCCAAGGGTTTAAACATACAGGGATTACATATTGAAGAGTCGTCCCAGGCCAGGAGTTATTATTTCAAGCTCTTGTTAACCCATGTCTCAAAAAGTGATAGAGTCGCGAGCGGGGACCTGTCTATGTCGCTGGAAGGTGTTGAGGATGGTGCTGCTAAGACAATTGATATTCAAGAATTGACGTTATCCCAATCATTGTCGTTAAAGTTTAAGTTTGAGAGTTTTGAACGTATAGAGGGTAGCATCATGTTGCCTGAGAATTTTGTTGTACATAGGGTGATAGTTCGGGCGCGTCAGAATGACAAGCAAGGGAATGCGGAAATACAGCGTATTTTCGATTGGCAACTCGCAAATGAGTTATAAGAGGAGAGACTTTGAAAGATGTTAGGAAAGGGTAAAAATAAAAAAACGACGAAGATAGATACCTTGGTTGGATCTCAAAGCGAGGTGACCGGAGACATAAAATTTACTGGCGGCTTGCATGTCGAAGGGACCATAAAAGGTAATGTTATGGCGGAGAATGATGGCAAGTCACTGATTCAGTTAAGCGAAAGTGGCACCATTGAAGGTGAGGTGAATGCGCCTTTCATTGTATTAAATGGAGTGGTCGTTGGTGATGTTCATGGCGGAGAACATGTTGAACTGGCATCAAAGGCACGTGTCTCAGGAAATGTATACTATAATTTAATCGAGATGGCAGTGGGTGCTGAAGTGAACGGTAAACTTGTGCACACGCAGCGGGCAGATGATGCGCCATTGGCGTTAGGTCATGTGAATCCGTTAGATGATGCGGAGTGATTCGTAACAAAACAACCCAAGAGTTTGAATGCAGGTAAAATGAAATGAATACAAATCGAGAAGAGGCGGTAAAAGAAAAGGAAAGCTCCAAAAGGGTGACAAGTGCGGAAATTTCTGAAGAGGAAAGGATGGCTGATCCAATGGTGTTTACCGATGGTGCAGCGGCAAAAGTAAAATCCTTGATTGAAGAAGAAAATAATGACGCATTGATGTTGAGGGTTTTCGTTAGTGGTGGTGGTTGTTCCGGTTTCCAGTATGGCTTTACTTTTGACGAAAGTATCACTGACGGAGATACGGTCGTTGAAAAAGATGGTGTGAAACTATTGATCGATCCGATGAGTTTTCAGTATCTCGTCGGAGGTGAAATTGATTACACCGAGGGTCTGGAAGGTGCTCAATTCGTCATACGCAATCCCAACGCGACGACTACTTGTGGTTGTGGTTCATCTTTTTCGGTTTAGAGTAAGATAGTTTAATTTGATTAATTACGTTGTTTTTCGTGAATCGTTCCCAATACAACTGCTGTATTCGCACCAGTGACTGAAGGTAAATTGCCTGGTTTGTTTTCCAGTCGGCGCTTCGCTAACCAGGCGAAGGTTACCGCTTCAATACAATCCGGATGAAGACCATAGTTGGATGTTGGAATAACAGTATAGTCAGGTAAATTTTCTCGTAGGCAATGCATCAAGGCTTTATTATGTACGCCGCCTCCACAAATTAACACTTCGTCCGTATTCGTTGCATATTGCTGGATCGCTTGTGAAATAGTTTTTACTGAAAGTAACATCAACGTTGCTTGAATATCCCCAGGATTTGAAGAGAAGTCAAAATGACTAAGCCAATCCAGATTAAAATATTCAATTCCGGTGCTTTTGGGTGGTGATTTCTTGAAGTAGTCATCATTAAGCATTTCACCTAGCAAGGATGTGTCAGCATGTCCACCACACGCCCAATTTCCATCCATATCCATATTCATATTTAAATGTTTTCGTGCCCAATCATCCATTAGCGCGTTACCCGGCCCGATGTCAAAGCCTGTAACGGGTAAAGTATTGTCGGCGGGCAAGATGGTAATATTTGACATACCACCAATATTTAAAACAATTCTGTTTTTATCGGGATGCCTAAATTGATATTGATGATAGGCAGGGGCAAGTGGTGCGCCTTGCCCACCTACTTCGATATCCATGTTCCTGAAATTAGAAATGGTTAGAATACCTGTTTTCTTTACAAGAATTTCTGCATTACCAATCTGCAGGGAAGACGGTTCAGGGGCATTGGGCTCATGCAAGATTGTTTGTCCATGATTACCGATAGCAGTAATTTCTTTTGTATTGATGCCGGCTTTTTTGATTAAAGCGTTGCATGCGTTTGCAAACACATGGCCAAGATGAATATCGAGTTGTTCAATATCTTTGCTGGATGTTTTAGCATTCACCGAACGGATGCATTTTCTAGTACTATCGTCCAATGGATATTGTTCATAGGTAATGAGGTTAGTTTTATCGTTATCAAAAGAAACCAGGGCGCAGTCAACAGCATCCATACTGGTTCCCGACATCAATCCTATGTATAGCACCGTATTTATGGAAAACCAGAGGAAGATCCCTGATTAAGTTTGAGAAAGCAGCTTGTGTTAAAAATGTTCGTAATCGGCGTCTTATATAAATGAAATGGGTTGAGGTGTGAGGCATCAGCTGCACGTAATAGCCAGCTATTGCGAAGATTGATAACGCAGAGCGCGAATATTTTGAGTGCGAGAGTCAAGTTCATAACTTCATCAGAGTGTCCTTAGTTGGGTAAAGGGGATGACTTCTTTTTTTCATTCAGGGCGAGAGTTGCTGATTCTTGATTCTCGTGATTGGCGAATGTTGTACTATCAGAAATACTATTAAGCTGTGCCAGCAAGGGTGCTGCTTGTGTTTTAAATTCATCCATTAAATTGTCAGGAATTCTCTCTGCCTTTGGAAGTTTGACAGTCAATGGATTGCGGTGTACTCCGTTAATACGAAACTCGTAATGTAAATGTGGGCCAGTGGCTAACCCTGTTTTGCCAACATAGCCGATAATTTGCCCTTGTTTGACATGCTTGCCTTTTTTTATACCTTGTGCGTAATGTGAAAGATGACTATAAAGCGTTGTATATTGGCCGCCGTGTTGAACTATGATGGTTTTTCCATAACCTCCTTTTCGAGTTGCGAGTTTTACAATACCGTTTCCTGCGGACTTGATCGGTGTGCCGCTTGGAGCCGCGTAATCTACTCCCTTGTGTGCGCGTATTTTATTGAGAATCGGATGCTTTCTTCTTAAATTGAAGTGCGAACTGATTCGTGAAAATTCGACTGGCGTCCTGATGAAAGCCTTACGCATGCTATTACCATTTTCAGCATAATAATCCGGGAGTCCATCAGCATCTGTATAGCGTACGGATTTGAAAGATTTACCCCGATTAATAAACTCTGCAGCAAGGATAGGGCCTTCCCGCACTTTTTCGCTATCCTTGTATTGCTCTTCGTAAATCACATGGAACTGATCTCCTTTGCGCACTTCCAGGGCAAAATCGATATCCCAGCCGTATAGACGGATCAGCTGCATGGTCATGTTGTCAGAAAGTCCCGAGTTTCTCCCGGCCAGAAATAACGAATCGTTGATGGTACTGCTGGCTGTTTTTACTATGGTGTGTAGTTTTGCTTCCAATATTTCGGCTGAGTATACATCACCTGATTTTTTGACATATAGCGTGTCGGTAAGATCAATGTCATATTGCAAGGCTCTAAATTGCCCATCTTCCAACAGGAAGCGTAGTTCCTGTTCTGGCTGTAAGCGTTTTAGAATGTCGGTATCTTTATCGAAAGCCATGATGTCGTATAGTATCTGCGGTGATAGCCTTTCGCGTTTAAAGATAAGCGCGAGGTTATCACCTGATTTTACCCGCACCGACTTCCAATAGGGCTTTTCTTCAGGGATTGGTGTCTTGTTTTTTTCCGCGACAATATTTAATTCAGAAATGGTGAATTGCTCAGGGTGGCTTTTTTGAAATTCTCCGGGGTTGTGAATTTCCACGAGTTCAAGTGTTTTAGATGCGTTGGTTTCCGTCGGCAAACTTGTTTCTTGTGCTTGAGGAACAGATGTAGTCGCATTTTCAGAAATCACAATGTTGGCCGGTGATGGCAAGCTACTCACAGCAAAGAAAACGACACTGGCAAAAAACACTGCTGTAATAAAGATACAGGAAAAAAGATGTTTTGTGATAAATGACCGTCCGGCGGCTGCATGAACATCTTTTATCTTATAGTCATTCTTTATATAGTTCTCATAAGTCACGGTGTTTACTCATAAATTTTTTTTTCAACTCTAGCGTGTCTACGTCTTGTCGTCAATCTATTCTCATTCTAGTTTGAAGCCTGTGAGAAGAATCCAGGAGGCCCATATCTGTTTTTGACGTGCGCCAGCGTGACTTCATCCCCAATATCAATATCACCAGGGCTCGACAGTCTCGTAATGCCACTGCGGTAGCTGATCAATGGTCGTGAGGATGGACGACTTTTGCACCAGATCCCAAGCTGTGGCGACCATGGTGGGGGGTATAAAATTCCATTACTTCGTTGGTGGTGGCCGGCTCAGCGTTTCAATCGCTTCAACCGAGGGATTTTCCGCAGACGGATAGATCTGGTTTGATTTCCGAAACGCTGCTATCGCCGCTTGTTTGTTGCCAAGACGATACTGCAAAAAGCCCTGTAGGTAAACGAGGTGCGCTATTTGATCCGTGGGAGTGATCGCGTCCCGCGTATCTTGTGCCTTTTTAAGCCAGATACCGGTCTGAGTCAGTCTGCTGTCATCGCCACGTTCGAGCATCACTTCTACCATACCGGTGAGTGCCTGAGAATTTTGTTGCGCCAATGCCAAGGCCACTTGTGATCTTTGTTGCAGTTCAGGATTGTCAGACAGTACAACGAAGCCCAGATAGTAGCCGTACACGTATAGCAGGCGATTGCGATGCACTTGTTCCCAGCTATCGGACAAACGCTGTTTGATTAGGTATTCGAAATATTGTTCACTCACCGCGTTGGCTTGCAGTGTCATGGAGCCAGGTTCGCCGTCGGGGAAGATCTCCATCAGAAATCCGTGGTGGCGGACCCCGTAGCTATGCGGGATTTCTTCTTTGAAGGTAAAAAACATGGTACGTTTGCCTATGTTGATATCGATAAATCGCTCCAACAGACTTACTTTATGTTCTTTGGGTATTGTTCCTCCATACAAACGCTTGCCATAAATAAGCCCCTTGGCATCGATCAAGGTAACATCCGTTCTTCGTTGCTCAACAAAGCGGTAATACCCTAGCGGTGCTGTCTCCACATCGCCATGGACAAACATAGTGGCATTGGACGGTAGTAGACTAAATGTGGTGTCGGCGTATCGCTGCACAAATTCGCTGTTAGCACGGTGATTCAAGTGCCAGTCGGCCCGCACCGAGAATATGATCATTCCCCCAGCGAATGCCAGTACCAACACCCTTATTTTGCCGCCCTGGCACCAGCGAAAGTACTTGTTTTGAGGCTGGTAGCGCAGTAGAAACTCAGTGCCGAGGGCCAACCAGAGTGCCTCTATCCCATAACACGCCAGGGAATACGGGCGGAAAATAGCGAGTCTGAATTTTTCGAAATCAAACCCGAGTAGCAGGATCAGCACAATACTGTTGCCCAACAATATTAGCAGGCTGGAACCTAATTCGGTTAATCGCCGTTGGTGCCAAAGGATCACGAGACCCAGCAGAGCGAGCGTGCAGCCAATCGGTGTCAATTGCCACAGGAGTTGCTGCCCAAACCATTCCACATAGCCGAGACGATCTGACCAGTCTGCGCTGTCACTGGTATCACCTCCAGAATAACCACGTCTGCTGATATAAAACCAAAATATGTCCCAATTGGAGATTGGACCATAAAAACTGATCAGAGGTTGTTGCAGGGATCGCCACACCATCCAGGCGTAAGGTAAGGCCGCCGCTAGTGCCGTCAGTCCCAGCAGCGACAGTAACTTGGGGAAGAGCATCTTACGGGCAGGCCATGCCGCCAATGCCAGGCCCAAGGATGCCAGTATCATCAGCGGCCAATGGTTGCCGAGACTCAATCCATAGATTATCGCGGCGATGGTCCAGACCCGAGAGTATTGGGGCTGGCGGATGCCATAAAGGATCAGCGCGTAAACGGTGAATAGCAACAGCGCGTTAAGCGTATAGACTTCGGTGATAATGGCCTGCGACCAGACGTGTTCCGAGGCGGCGAATAGCCAGGCGGCGATCAGCGCCGGCAGCCAGCTCGTCAGCAACAAACGGGCGCACAGGTATAAGGCTCCGCTGGCCAGTGCGCCAAACACTGCGCTGGATAGATGACCAATAAATGCCGGATTGTCTATTGGTAGATAAAAGAAAGGATGACTTAGTAGCGTATGCAGAGGATAACCGGGCGGGTGGGCAGTGCCAAGATGCACCGATGACATGATGAACAATCCGTCATCTTCCAGAGATATCGTGCGCGGCATTGTGTATACGTACAGGCACAAAGGACCGATTACCGCCGCCACTAAAGCGAAAATATCGACAACATCACCAGGCAACCGGCTGATAGCAGATGGTGTCGCACCTCGGTGCTTAAACCACCTCATCACGTGGTGCAGTTGCATCTTAGCGGGTACGAGACCACACAAGTGAGGAGGAAACGGCGTAATTCCATACCGCACCGACGACCGTTCCTGCAAATCCCGCTAACCACCAGGGCAGACCGTGCCCATAGGCAAAGCTCGCTAGACTGACATTGGTCAACGCACCGACGGCGCTGATTAGCACGAACATGATGAGACCGCGTATGAAAGCTACGCCGCTAAGGTGCCTGTCACGATACGTAAACAGATTGTTGAGTGCGTAATTTGAGAACATTGCGGTGCAGGTCGCCACTGTTTGGCTCCACACAAATGCAAGCTCCGCTAAGTGCAGAAGAAAACCTAGTATCATCAGATGAACGACCACACCAGTCGCTCCTACCATCGCAAATATCAGAAAACGTGCGGGCATGTATTGCCCCATGGTTTTGTTTAGCAGCAGTTCCAAATATTCTAGTAATACCTGCGTATCGAGTTTGCTAGAGCCAGCCTGACGCTGACGAAATTTGTAGGGAAGCTCAATAATGTTGATTGATCGGTCTACGGATGTGACAAGATCGAATAAGACTTTGAAACCAAGTGCCGACATACGACCTGCGGCTTCCTCGAATAGCGTTCGCCGTAGCATGAAAAAACCGCTCAAGGGATCTGTGAGACTGACATTAAGCAAAGTCTGTCCCAATCGTGTACCCATTTGACTAAGCCATCGGCGGTTTGTGTCCCAGTCACTGTCAATGTCTCCGCCAGTTATATAACGGCTACCATTCACCAGTTCTGCATCGCCAGATTTCAGCGTCTCCAGCATCTGCTTTAGCAGGGTTTCGTCGTGTTGTAGATCGGCATCCATCACCGCGAGATAAGGTGCTGATGATGCCGATAATCCTTCTATGCAAGCAGATGCTAGACCACGACGCCCAATTCGGCGGATATAGCGCACTTGCGTTAAACTTTGCGACAGTTCTTGTAGCACCTCAAGTGTCCCGTCCTGTGAATTGTCATCGACAAATATAGCTTCCCACGATATACCATCAAGTGTTGTCGACAGCTTTTTGACCAGGGATTCAATATTATCCCGCTCGTTCAATGTCGGGATAACGATAGTGAGTTCTGGTTCGTGACCACGTGTGCTAGACATGGTTGCCTGGTATCGCACGAAGTGCCGCATAATCCATACCCCTGTGGGAGCGGATCTTGTTAAGCATGAGATTGCTTTAAAGCCGGACTGAATGTCGGGCCTATTTTTGAAAATTCGACTGGCGTTCTGATGAAAGAATTACGCATATCGTAAATCACAATGGCAATGGCGGCTAGTAATCTCAAGCTATTAGTACCGAAGAAAGCGGTACTGACAAAAAAGGAATACGATGTTAAAGATATAAGAAAAATAATGCTTTGCAATAAATGGACATTGGTTTGTTTCTTGAATATCTTTTATTTTATAGTCTTTCTTTATGCAGTTCCTATAAGTCACGGTGTTTACTCATAAAAAGTTTCTTCAACTCTAGCGTGCACAAGTCTCGTCGTCAATGCTAACCTAGCTGCCGGGAAATGGATACATATGATAAGCTCTGGCGCTTAAAGAAATATTTTTATTGAAGGCATGTAGTTTAATGGTATCAACTGAAGAAGCGTTGGCTTTGATTAGGCGCGGTGCAGAAGAGATTCTTCCGGAGTCTGAACTGGTAAAAAAGCTGGAGGAAAGTCGGCCACTAAAGATTAAGGCTGGTTTTGATCCCACGGTGCCGGATCTACATCTTGGTCATACTGTTCTGTTAAACAAATTGAAACAGTTCCAGGATTTGGGGCATGAAGTGCTGTTTTTGATTGGCGATTTTACTGGCACGATTGGCGATCCCTCCGGTAAAGATACTATACGTCCGGCTTTAACGCCCGGAGAAGTTAAAGACAATGCACAATCCTATGCGCGGCAGGTATTTAAAATACTCGATCCCGAAAAAACCAAAGTGGTGTTCAATTCATCCTGGATGCGCGAGATGAATGCCGCTGACATAATTGGTCTAGCGGCAAAATACACTGTTGCACGTATGCTTGAGCGCGATGATTTCGGCAATCGCTATAAATTAGGTCGGCCGATTGCTATTCATGAATTCCTTTATCCTTTGGTGCAAGGTTATGACTCGGTGGTGAT
>OZ244890.1:0-690000 GCA_965221455.1 Gammaproteobacteria bacterium | reverse complement strand
GTGGGACGCACGACTGACATCAGAATTGATCCTGCTGTTTCTGTATATTGGTTATATGGGAATGGCATCAACTGCGCGAGGAAATCGTGGCATTGAGCAGAATGGCGCGATATTGCTGTTGGTCGGTGTGGTTAATATTCCGATTATCCATTTTTCAGTGGACTGGTGGAATACCTTGCATCAACCATCCACGATTACCCGCCTGGGGATGCCCACTATACACATTGACATGCTATTACCTTTACTGTCCATGGCACTTGCTTTCATGGTGTTTTACGTGATCATACTGTGCATACAGGCACAGGCCTTATTACTGGAAAAGGAAAAGAATAGTCGCTGGGTAAAACGGATAATATTTTTGGAAGATGATCAGAAAACATGAATGCGTTGTATGATTTCATATTAATGGGTGGTTACGGTGGTTATATTTGGGGATGTTATGCAATAACATCACTGGGTTTTATTAGCTTATGGTTGTTTGTCAAACGTAATAAAATGCTCGCGTTGAAACGTATCCTGCAGTCTCAAAATCGAGAACGCAGTAATGACTAAACGACGTTTCCGTATTGTGCTTGTCCTGTGCGTATTATTCGGTGCATCGTCAACTGTTGCTTTAACAGTGGCTGCATTTCGTCAGAACCTGATGTTTTTTTATACACCTAGTCAGTTACTCAGTGAGGAAATTGATGTCAGTCGGGTTTTACGTTTGGGTGGCATGGTTATGGATGATTCGATACAACGTCAACAGGGAAGTTTAGATGTGTATTTTAAAATCACCGATACAGTCAAAGATGTAACGGTTTCATATCGTGGCACGTTACCTGACCTGTTTCGAGAGGGACAGGGAGTAGTCGTGCGTGGTTACTGGCGGGATGACATACTTGTCGCTGATCAGGTACTGGCTAAGCACGATGAGAATTATATGCCGCCAGAAGTGTATGATGCCTTGAAAGTGCTTGAGATTTCGCGAAACTAATGATACCAGAAATCGGCCAGATGGCCCTGATGCTAGCTCTGGTACTGGCAATCCTGCAATCTCTGATGCCTTTTCTAGGTAGTTGGTTTAACCGGCCGACATGGGTTTATGCCACGCCATCAGTTGCACGCACTCAATGTGTTTTCCTAATCATTGCTTTTTTATTGCTGATCTTCACATTTGTGCAGAATGATTTTTCGGTTATTTATGTTGCCCAGAATTCTAACACTGCGCTGCCAGTGATTTATCGGATCTCGGCAACATGGGGTGGACATGAAGGTTCCCTATTGTTATGGGTACTGGTCTTGGCGCTGTGGACAGTGTCAGTCACCATGTTTGGTCAACGTATTCCTAAATTTTTGCAGGTTCGTGTACTTGGGATATTAGGATTGGTAAGTACTGGTTTTTTGTTGTTATTGATTTGTACTTCTAATCCATTTGAACGTCTAATTCCAGCAGCTGTAGAAGGACGTGATCTAAATCCGTTGTTGCAGGATCCTGGGCTTATTATTCATCCACCCATGTTGTACATGGGTTATGTTGGGTTTTCGGTAGCTTTCGCTTTTGCAGTCACTGCATTATTGTCAGGGCGTATGGATTCTGCATGGGCCAGATGGGCACGTCCCTGGACACTGGCGGCATGGGTATTTCTAACCATCGGTATCACGCTTGGCAGTTGGTGGGCATATTATGAATTAGGTTGGGGCGGCTGGTGGTTTTGGGATCCAGTAGAAAATGCCTCATTCATGCCGTGGTTAGCGGGGACTGCTTTGATACATTCATTAGCGGTGACGGAAGCACGTGGACTTTTCAAACCGTGGACGGCTTTGCTTGCCATATTGACTTTTGCCTTATGTTTACTGGGTACTTTTTTGGTACGTTCCGGTGTATTGACCTCGGTACATTCTTTTGCCACTGATCCAGAACGAGGATTATTTATTTTGGTGTTACTGGCGTTGTCAGTGGGTGGTTCATTAGTTTTGTACGCATGGAATGCCCCGAGGCTTAGAGGAACCGGTCAGTTTGCTTTGGTGTCGCGTGAGAGCAGTATTTTGATTAACAATGTTTTTCTTACGGTAACGGCATTCAGTGTTTTACTCGGTACCATGTATCCGCTTATTTTAGAGGCCATCGGGTTTGGAAAAATATCGGTTGGTCCTCCCTATTTCAATAGTATCTTCATTCCGCTGGCAGGGATTCCAGCAGCTCTAGCTGCTGTTGGAGCACTAACGCGCTGGAAACGTGATACTGCTGGTAGACTGTTAGGCATACTTGGCTCGCCATTTTTGTTGGCTTTGGTAACAGGCGTTGGTTTGCCGCTTTTATGTGATCAATATCAGTGGACTGCGGTTCCCGGATTAATACTGTCATGCTGGATATTATTTGCCACCCTGCGAGCCGGGTATGAACGTTTGAGCAGAGGGTTTGGTGGCAGCGGTGGTTTTTGGGGGATGATAGTTGCACATACGGGAATAGCTGTATTTGTTGCAGGCGTTACTATAGTGAGTGTCTATGAGCAGGAGAAGGATGTACGGTTGATAGTTGGTGAGCGTCAGCAGATGGGTAAATATGATTTTGAATTACTTAGTATTGGTCCCGTAGAAGGTGAAAACTATAGTGCCACCAGGGCTTTGATCCGTGTATGGCAGGAGCAGGGTATTGTGGCAGTACTGCAGCCAGAGAAGCGCATTTATCAGACGCACCCGGACAGGCCGATGACCGAGGCAGGAATTACAGCAGGCTTGACAGGGGATTGGTATGCCTCTTTGGGTGAGCCATTGGGCGATGGTTCTTGGAGTGCAAAGTTGCAGCGCAAGCCCTTTATACGATTTATCTGGGGTGGCGCATTGTTAATGGCCTTGGGTGGTATCATCGCTGCAGCTGATCGGCGTTATTTTCGGCGTGTTTATCAATAATGAGTAGTTCGTCGTTCATTAGTAAGTTGAATCTCTTTTTACCATTACTATTTTTTTTGCTGCTGGTTGGTATTATGAAAACTGGATTGCAATTAGATCCCGGAAAGATACCGTCACCATTGATTGGCAAGACAGCACCAGCGTTTACTTTGCCTGTGTTGGGGGTGTCTGATACTTCTTTTTCCTCCAGTGATATGCTTGGTCGGATCTGGCTATTAAATATCTGGGCTTCATGGTGTGCTGCATGTGTAGCAGAGCACCCGTTGCTGGAAAGGTTTCTACAGCATGATATAACTATCGTGGGACTAAATTATAAAGATCAGCCAGATCAGGCGATACGTTGGTTGGTAAAGTATGGCGATCCCTATTATATTTCTCTGGTTGATGCCAATGGTGATGCTGGACTGGATTGGGGTGTGTATGGAGTACCCGAAACCTTCCTGATAGATCAGTTGGGTACGGTTAGGCATAAACACATCGGACCACTCAGTGAGATAGACATCAATGATACAATTTTGCCTCAAATACGGGAATTGCAACAGGGCGCAGCAAAATGAATATCCTCCGACAGGGCATTATTTCTGGCTGTCTCTTTTTGTCAATATTGTTTTTATTCGGTATCGCATCAAGTGGTGCTATTGAAATTGTCGAATTTCATACTCCCGAGCAGCATGAACAATACAAGAGACTGATTTCCGAATTACGTTGCATGGTTTGCCAGAATCAGTCATTGGCTGATTCTAATGCCGATCTGGCGAAGGATATGCGTGCGGTGACCGTTGATATGATACGTAATGATGCCGAAGATGCAGAAATTATTAAGTTTATGGTTGAACGTTATGGTGATTTTGTACTTTATCGACCGCCATTTAATGCCAAAACTCTAGCGCTATGGTTGGTCCCTTTCTTATTATTGTTCATAGTATTGCTGAAGATACCTTCCATTATACGCAACCAGCAGGCTGCCATATTGAATGAAGCAGATCAGCAAAAAGCTAGCCAACTGTTAAATAAAAAGTGATCCAGAACTTGTCCTTCATATTGATTGTGATACTGATGTGTTCGTTCGCTTTGCTATTGGTATTGCCAGTATTTCTTCGTTTACGTCTTTACGATAGCGATCATGATCAGAATGTTATTGCTGCACGTGAGCGTTTGAATGGTCTGAACGCTCGTATAGCTGCTGATGAAATAGACCAGACTGCTGCTGCTGAGTATGAGCAGGAAATAAAAAATCAGCTGATTACAGAGGTAGAAGATAGCCTGCCAAAGATCAGTGCTAATACAGGCCGCGACATGTTGGGAATAGTCTTTGTGGTATTAGCATTAGTTGTAATAGCCCCCGTGTTGTATGTTATGTTGGGGACCCCAGCGGCACTGGTTGCACCAACAAACATGACAGAGATGATAAGGCAATTGGAATTGCGGGTTGCCCGATCTCCCGATGATCTCTCATCGTTACTTTCATTGGCTCGTATGCTTGCTGCACACGACAGAGGTAGCGAAGCGCTGGCTTATTATGGCCGTATCCGGAAATTGTCAGATGACGTTCCAGATCTGCTAGCTGAACATGCGAATTTGTTGTTACAGCATACACCTGATGAACCGGAAATTACGATACTTTTGAAAAAGGGGCTTACTATAGCACCACAACACCCGATACTTTTATGGTTAGCTGGAATACATGCTGAGAACCATGGTGACCATGCTGAGGCCTTAGCGTACTGGAGACGTAGCCATGATGGTCTGCCTGGTAACCCGCAACAGCCGATGGTGGCAGAGGCAATCGCCAAAGTGAAGCAGCAGCTTGCCGACTCCGGTTTGTCAGCAATGACAGACGGTAATGAGGAGATGGCAGCATCGGGTGTTTCAGTTACAGTGAGTCTGGATGAAGGGATTAATACCTCCCCGGATATGACTTTGTTTGTTTTTGCCAAAGCAGTTGAAGGTCCGGCAATGCCGCTGGCAGCATATCGTGGTGTCGCAGAAGATTTACCTTTAACCGTGCATCTAGATGATCGCTTAGCCATGATGCCAGCGATGAAAATGAGTAATTTTGATGTTTATAATATTACCGCAAGGCTATCATCAACTGGTGATGTGAGTGCTCGCAGTGGAGATTGGTTTGGCACTGTTATGGCTGAATCAGGTGATATAATCACCCTATCTATCAGTCAGAAAATACCGTAAATAATTAATCTGGATATTACGTCGCAAATAAGTCAACGCTTAGCCATTAATTTCACCATAATAACCGGTTCTTGTTCCAGGTAGAGAGGGTGGGTACGAACGCTAGTTAATGATACCTGGCAATCCTTTGATAGTTTGGTCCATGAAGATCGTACTGTTATTAAGGAAAAAATCGCTATCCGGGACAAAAACATTAGTCTCTTGCCAGAAGCGGGCAATGGGGATGCTGGAGAATATTGGTTGAGCAAAGGAAACCGCAATTTAATCCAAGACCCACGCCAGGTTCACTCACTCAATCAGATATTTTTTGGATATCAACTCATCTGTTGCGCTTGTTGAGTTGAAGTTCATGCAGTATTTTCTAACCGTAAATGAGTCTGAAGCAAAGGGGTGTGCTTAGTATATCTCATGCCGTTTTCATTACCCGTTTACGGATTGATTTGAATAGTTGCCTGAGAGTTCGTTGAAGTTCGTCGACGGCTTCGTTGTCGCTTTTTTTGTACGCGGATCTCATCCAGTGTTTGTGGGATATGCGCATATCCGAATATCTTGCGTACCACGTGTCTGTTTTTGTTCTCCGCCGAGGCGTTATCGTTGCTCTGACGAGTGCGGGATTTCGTAAACTCAATACGCAGCTTTTCCTGTAGTCTGGCCACTTGCTTGTTCACGTGTTCTAACCTGCTGTCAGAGTAGAATCCCTGGAAGATGTAAGGTGCAGTGGTTCAGTATTTCCGTATCAGTCGATAGGTTTTTTTGCTTAATAGTATTTGTTTCAGGGAACATAGGATTTCTTTTTGAGCATTTAGCGATTCGTCGGCAGTCGCAATGGGATGCGTTGCCTTATGCGTGTATTGCCGATCAACGCGCTAGGATTGCAGGTGATGCAGAATCACTCCTCAAGTCTGCGATACTTGATGTGAATGCACCAGGGCTGGTAGGCGTCTATTCAAGTCTGACTGTTTTTTTTTCACAGCCAGCTAATTTTATTGCTCACTGTTTAGGCTCTGAAAAACCAGTGGAGAAATTATTGTCGAGGTTGAACCATGCTGGCAGAAGCATGGAAGAACATGAAAATTTAATCCGCCTTCGTGAGTTGGTACTGGAAAAGAATAACCTGGATAAACGCTGGACGCTCTTTTGGTTGCAGAGAGGATTTTTATTTGTCCATGTTCCTGTTTCTACCATGGTAATAATTTTTGTTGTTACCCATATTATCCTTGTATATGCGTACAGAGGCGGCGGTATTTGAAACGTGCAGGTAAATTTCCTAGAGATCTATTTATCAATACTCGGGATAATTGGTTATGCGGTCGCGATAAACCTTGCCGTTTTGGCCCGAAAAAGGATGGACGTTGTTGTATGCGTGCTGAGTGTAAGCCATGTAAACACATGGATCGTTGGCAATGTACCCGTCCGGTGGATCCATGCGATGATGGCCCATTTCCTAATGGACAATGCTGTTATCCTGTCTCTCCCTGCATTCCGCGTGCAACGGTTGGTTATAAACTTAAGGTAGCTGTACGCCTTGGTGCAGCTTTTGCTCTGGCGGTGGTACTACTTTTTACTTCTTTCCAAGGAGGGATATTCCCCGGTGAATTATCAACACCTCATGCCTCGTTTGAGAAAGATTGTGTTTATTGCCACGTGCATGGCAATGATATGGAAGGCATGTGGGTTAAGGCTGTTTTGCATGATATAGCAGATGACTCCAGGCAATGTGTGAATTGCCATCGTATGGGTACTTTTGCACTTAATGCGCATGGTGTGGATAGTTTAGAAAAGGAGGATAAGCAAGTAACTTAATCTGATGCATCCAAGATTAATATGCCGATGCACAAATTTTTGCTGCCAAAAGATGCTAATGAAAAGATTCAATGCGCGAGCTGTCACAATGAGCATGAAGGACGTATCGTCCTGGCTGTTAATCTCAGTAACAAACAATGTCAGATATGTCGCAAGCAGTACTTTGAAGAGTTTGTTGATCATCCAGCTCTGACGGCATACCCTCATCATGCTAATCATATGGTAAATTTTGATCATGGACGTCACTTTCGACTCCACTTTCCAAAGCGGGAGTCTCAAGCACCCCAGCGTTGTGCTGATTGTCACCGTCCTGCTCTCTCGGGCAATATGCTAGTGAGTGGTTTCTCAACTTGTGCGGGTTGTCATGAAAATGAAATTAGAGGAATTAAGCAAGGAGATCGTTATCTTGTATTCCTGGAACCTCCCGGGCTTGATCTGGAAGCTTTAGAAAATGTGCAGATTGGTGCTTGGCCGGAATATGCTGAGGCTGAGCTAAATGAATTTCTGATACTGATGTTGGAAAAGGGTGATTATATGGATGCCGATACTCTGACTCTTGTCAGAGATATGGATTTATTGGATCTGACTGAAATTTCAGATGAGGAAATACAAGCAGTACTCTCTTTGGTTTGGGCATTTAAGCAGTTGGTGTACGATCTCAGTGAGCGAGGTCCGGTGGTTTTCGTGAATATGTTCAAAAAATCCGATGGCATTGAATTCAAGAAAACTGAAAAGATGTGGTCGGATATTGCTGGTGCATTATCACCTGAGATACTACAGGAAACTGTGCGCCGTTGGTTTCCTAATCCTGGAGATGAGCTGATAGGTCGTCACGAAGCAGGGAATATGGTAGTTTCAGCTTCTTTATCAGAAAGTGGTATAGATATAGTGGAAACACCTGATCTTAATCAGTGGCCTCAATTCGGTGGCTGGCAGCTCAACGATTTGGCGATTGCTTATCGTCCTACAGGGCATGCTGATCCTTTTCTGAAAGTTTGGCTTACTATATCAGATGAATCTACGTCAAGTTCCAGAGATTTGTTCGATTTACTGACGCACAAAAAAAACACCTGGGCTTTGTGCTAAATGTCACCTTGCAGGCGATAAAGACAGGCGTCAGTTGAGTTGGCATGCTCGTGGTTCTGGATATCCTTCTTCGACATTTTCCAGTCATTCCGTTGTAGCTCTTCTGGAACGGAATGAGCGGCATACGGCTCAGGAGTTCTCACATTTTTCTCATCAGCAGATGATACATGATGAAGGATGCGCTGGTTGCCATAAACTTGCGGAGCAAGCAAGCTGTACCCCGCTGGTTTTATCAATGTTACCAATGAAAAATGTGCGGTCTGTCATAACTCCGAAACGGGAATGGATACGTGTCTCACTTGCCATAAGTATCATTTTTAGATCTCCGGAGATGGTATGCTGCGCGATAAAAGTGCATTTTAGGAATTGTGTCGCTCCATTCAAACGCATAGCTAATGGTAATGAATTTCATCATTGATTGATTTTAGCAGTTGTGTTAGAAACGTACCTTTAACCTTCGTTTCATTATTTGGTGAAAGGTATTTTATAGATATCTATCTTTCGGCTCCATGAAGTCGCGAATCGTAATGTCGCGGTGGATACGTTTCCGGGTCTTGTACACACCGCACGTCAGACCATGGGAGTTGGTTGAACCAGAAGCAAGTTGTTTAACCTTTAGAATAAACATCGAAAGATATTCCACACTCGGGTCTGTAGCTCAGTTGGTTAGAGCACGCCCCTATAAGGGTGAGGTCGGAAGTTTAACTCTTCCCAGACCCACCACTGGTGATGTTACTTTAATAGTTGTGAGTTTTTCTAAATGGCTACGCAGTCCCGGTTCCGACCAAATTTTTTAAATCCCAAACATTGGTGGGTATGGTTTGCTGATGGTTTTTTGAGGACAGCCAGTTGTTTGTCGATTTCTTCGCAAATGACACTTGGTAAGTGGCTTGGTCGTTTGTCGATGGCTTTGTTGTCACAAAGCAGGTTACGTATTGCCAAACGTAACCTGGAACTTTGTTTTCCGGAAGCATCGGAAGCGGAGAGACGAGACTTGCTACGCTCAAATTTTGAGGAATTAGGGAGGAGCTTGTTTGATACTGCTAATGCCTGGTATTGGACCGACGAGGTTTTTCGAGAGAAGGTAGAGATTCGGGGTCTGGGACACATTAAACGAGCTAGGGAGCAAGGGCACGGCGCTATCTTATTTGGAGTGCATACCATGGCACTTGAGATAACCGCGCAGTTGGCGAGGCTGATTCCGCTTAATGTTATTTACCGACCTCATGGCAATCCCTTGATTGAATATTTGATAGTTAAAGGGCGTTCGGTTGCCGACAGGCTTAGGCTTATTCCAAAAAGTGAATTTAGGCAAGCAGTCAAAGTATTGAAGTTAGGTGGAGTGCTCTGGTATGCCGACGATCAATCTCCCAATATCAGAAAAGATGTGATGTTTGTTCCTTTTTTCGCTATGGAGCACGTGGCGGTATCCGGTGCTGCGTCAACTCTGGCAAAGTTGGGGAAAGCGAGACTTTATCCGTATTTTGTTGAGCGTAAGCGCAGTGGAAATTATTTGATCGAAATATCGGCGCCGCTGGAGGGTTTCCCCAGTAATTCTTTGGAGGCAGATGTGCGCCGACTAGGTGGCATCACAGAGGAATTAATATCCAGAAATACAGAGCAATATTTGTGGGTGCATCGCCGTTTTAAGAGGCAGATTGATCCAATGGTCGATAGTTATTATTCATAAGGTGTTTGCGCATAAGTGTTTGGACAGGATATTGATGTTTATTTTTATGCACTAAATGCTTGCAAAGCAAAACTAACAGATTAGAATGCGTGCCCACGGAGCTTGGAGTTCTTTTAGACATATAGGCGGTGGAGCAGATATCGGATGACCGTTTTTAGGGTGCATTCCGGTTGTTGTTGGGTTTGGCTGGTAGTGGTTTGATGTTAATAGATAGTCCAGATTTGCCTGTCATGGGGTCATAGCTCAGCTGGGAGAGCACCTGCTTTGCAAGCAGGGGGTCGTCGGTTCGATCCCGACTGGCTCCACCACTTTAACACAGACAGAACTCACAAGCCTTATTTAAGATAAGGTTTGTGAGTTCTGGTTTTATGAAGTTTGTACGGGAATATTCTCTCGTATATTGCTCTTTAACAATTCGGAAAGCTGAATAATCTGAACAACAATTTTTCAAATCGTTGTTGTTCAGAGATGATCGTGTCTACCATAGACACGATCCAAAAGGTGTATTGCTAAATGTTTTAATTGTTAGCGAACATATAACCTTCGTTTGTATGCGGCTGAACAAGTGAGTCGATTTTTAATTCGCAAATTCCAGTCATACAGACTGCTTGGGGTTATATGGTCAAGTGATTAAGCGCACATGGTGAATGCCTAGGCGGTGAGAGGCGATGAAGGACGTGATAGTCTGCGAAAAGCTTCGGGGAGTCGACAAATTGACTTTGATCCGGAGATATCCGAATGGGGGAACCCACCTCTTCTGGAGGTACCATATACTGAACACATAAGTATGTGGAGCGAACCCGGAGAACTGAAACATCTAAGTACCCGGAGGAAAAGAAATCAACCGAGATTCCCTGAGTAGTGGCGAGCGAAAGGGGACCAGCCTGCAAGTGATAACTATTGTGTTAGAGGAACCTTCTGGAAAGTTGGGCGATACAGGGTGATAGCCCCGTACTCGAAAATACGATAGCGGTACCAGGCTTGCGACAAGTAGGACGGGGCACGTGAAACCTTGTCTGAACATGGGGGGACCATCCTCCAAGGCTAAATACTACTTACCGACCGATAGTGAACTAGTACCGTGAGGGAAAGGTGAAAAGGACCCCGAAGAGGGGAGTGAAATAGAATCTGAAACCGTGTGCGTACAAGCTGTAGGAGCGAGAATTTATTCTTGTGACTGCGTACCTTTTGTATAATGGGTCAGCGACTTACATCTCAGTGGCGAGCTTAACCAATAGGGTAGGCGTAGGGAAACCGAGTCTTAATAGGGCGCCGAGTCTTCGGACGACAGTCGCTGGGAGTAGACCCGAAACCGGGCGATCTATCCATGGCCAGGGTGAAGGTGGAGTAACATCTACTGGAGGCCCGAACCCACTTATGTTGAAAAATGAGGGGATGAGCTGTGGATAGGAGTGAAAGGCTAACCAAGCCCGGAGATAGCTGGTTCTCCTCGAAATCTATTTAGGTAGAGCCTCGTGTCTCACTGTTGGGGGTAGAGCACTGTTATGGCTAGGGGGTCATCCCGACTTACCAAACCATTGCAAACTCCGAATACCAGCAAGTGCAATCACGGGAGACAGACGGCGGGTGATAAGGTCCGTCGTCGAGAGGGAAACAGCCCAGACCGTCAGCTAAGGTCCCAAAATCATGGCTCAGTGGAAAACGATGTGGAAAGGCATAGACAGCTAGGAGGTTGGCTTAGAAGCAGCCATCCTTTAAAGAAAGCGTAATAGCTCACTAGTCGAGTCGGTCTGCGCGGAAGATTCATCGGGGCTTAAGCCATGTACCGAAGCTACGGATGCAGAAGGGTTCTTATAGTATTTTATAAATAAGGGACAGAGTATGATAAATATTTTGATAGCGGCGATTTTTATTTTGGTTATTTCAGGTTGTTCTAAAGTTGAGACGGATCCAGATGAATTATTGCCAGTACTCAAAATAGCTCAACGTTGTTGCGATAACCAGAGTAAGTGTGTCTTTCCACTGTATGATGGAGTTTCATCATCGGTAGCATGTGAAGATGTTTATCAACTGGAACGGTGTGTCTCGGGTAACCGAGAACAGTGTCCTTTAAAAGGATATGGTGCTTTCTAAATAATAGGAACCAAATCTATACTTAAATTAAGAATATTATAAGAACCCTTTTGCATGGTAGAGGAGCGTTCCGTAGGCTGTTGAAGGTGTGCTGTAAGGCATGCTGGAGGTATCGGAAGTGCGAATGCTGACATGAGTAGCGATAATGCGGGTGAAAAACCCGCACGCCGAAAACCCAAGGTTTCCTGCCCAATGCTAATCAAGGCAGGGTGAGTCGGTGCCTAAGGCGAGGCCGAAAGGCGTAGTCGATGGAGAACAGGTTAATATTCCTGTACCTCTTATGATTGCGATGGGGTGACGGAGAAGGTTACATTAGCCGAAGATTGGTTGTTTCGGTTTAAGCACGTAGGCTTGAGTCTTTGGAAAATCCGGGATTCTTTAAGGCTGAGGTGTGATGACGAGTCCTCTTTTGGACGAAGTGATGGATACCATGCTTCCAGGAAAAACCTCTAAGCTTCAGGTCATAAGAGACCGTACCCCAAACCAACACAGGTGGGTGGGGTGAGAATCCTAAGGCGCTTGAGAGAACTCTGGTGAAGGAACTCGGCAAAATAGCACCGTAACTTCGGGAGAAGGTGTGCCCTGATTAGGTGAAGAGACTTGCTCTCGGAGCTGAAAGGGGTTGCAGTGAAATGGTGGCTGCGACTGTTTACTAAAAACATAGCACTCTGCAAACTCGCAAGAGGACGTATAGGGTGTGACGCCTGCCCGGTGCCGGAAGGTTAATTGATGGGGTTATCTTCGGAGAAGCTCTTGATCGAAGCCCCGGTGAACGGCGGCCGTAACTATAACGGTCCTAAGGTAGCGAAATTCCTTGTCGGGTAAGTTCCGACCTGCACGAATGGCGTAACGATGGCCACACTGTCTCCACCAGAGACTCAGCGAAGTTGAATTCGCGGTTAAGATGCCGCGTACCCGCGGCTAGACGGAAAGACCCCGTGCACCTTTACTACAGCTTGGCACTGAACTTTGAATATGCTTGTGTAGCATAGCTGGGAGGCTTTGAAGCGTGGACGCCAGTTTGCGTGGAGCCATCCTTGAAATACCAGCCTGGTATGTTTGAGGTTCTAACCTAGGTCCATTATCTGGATCAGGGACAGTGTCTGGTGGGTAGTTTGACTGGGGCGGTCTCCTCCCAAAGAGTAACGGAGGAGCGCGAAGGTACACTAATCACGGTCGGAAATCGTGAGGTTTGTGCAAAGGCGTAAGTGTGCTTGACTGCGAGACAGACACGTCGAGCAGGTACGAAAGTAGGTCTTAGTGATCCGGTGGTTCTGAATGGAAGGGCCATCGCTCAACGGATAAAAGGTACGCCGGGGATAACAGGCTGATACCACCCAAGAGTTCATATCGACGGTGGTGTTTGGCACCTCGATGTCGGCTCATCTCATCCTGGGGCTGAAGCAGGTCCCAAGGGTATGGCTGTTCGCCATTTAAAGAGGTACGCGAGCTGGGTTTAGAACGTCGTGAGACAGTTCGGTCCCTATCTGTCGTGGGCGTTGGAGATTTGAGAGGAGCTGCTCCTAGTACGAGAGGACCGGAGTGGACGTTCCTCTGGTGTTCCGGTTGTCATGCCAATGGCATTGCCGGGTAGCTATGAACGGACGGGATAAGCGCTGAAAGCATCTAAGCGCGAAGCCTCCCTCAAGATGAAATCTCCCCGGGAATTTAATTCCCCTGAAGGGTCGTTGTAGACTACAACGTTGATAGGTTGGATGTGGAAGCGCAGTAATGTGTGAAGCTAACCAATACTAATTGCCCGTGAGACTTGACCATATAACACGCAAGCAGTTTGAACTGAAATAATACATAATCAGCTTTCTGAATTCGGTGGGCTATTCTGCATGGAATGACCTGCCAAACCGAATTGCCTGGCGGCCATAGCGAATGTGAACCACCCGATCCCATCCCGAACTCGGAAGTGAAACCGTTTAGCGCCGATGATAGTGTGGGGTTTCCCCATGTGAAAGTAGGTCACTGCCAGGCTTTTTATTTATTATATAGTAATGGTGATATATTTTATTTACGGTAGTTTTTCGGTATTGCATCCTGTATTGTAAATTTATTGTTAGGAATCTTTAGATCCAGTTTCTTGTGAGGATAGTTCGTATGAAAGTAGTATCATGCAAGTTTCAGGTAGTACAGGGAAATTGGAAAGTGGGGATGTTACTTTTATTATCTTTTGCTCTATCAGCATGTGGCGGTGCTTATAGGGGGGTAGGCAACTTGTCACAGTTGGATAACCCATCCCGGGCAGACATTCTTCCCGATGTGGATCTAAGTGGTATTGAAATAGTAGACAGTATTGAAGAAGTCAAATATCCATTACATTATAATCCCCCGTATAGACATCGCCACTATAGATCCCCTACCCATAGTCGCTTTGGCTATTTAGGTTTGGGTGGTCATAATCGTAATAGATATGATTTGTTTTATGACTTGCTCTTACTTCGTCATTTAAGATAGTTCCTCAACAAACATCACGAATAATTTTTTCTGGAGAGGATAGTTTCATGGAAATTATATTTGCAAGTATTCAAGTAACACAAAGAAATTGGAGGGTGGGGATATTACTTTTATTATCTTTTGCTCTATCAGCATGCGGTGGTGCTTATAGGGGAGTAGGCAACTTGTCACAGTTAGATAGCAAGTCCCAGGCAAATGTCCTGCCCACAGTTGTAAAGCCAGGTTGTGCTGAATGTCAGGCAATCCATGATAAAGTTCTCCCAATATGTGTGCAAGCTGCTGAAAAGGGTCAATACGGCGAATCACAAAAAGCGCAATTAAAAACGATTACAAGTGTTGCGGCAGGTGCGGCGACGGGTGCAGCAGCAGGGTTAGAGATAGGTCACTTGCTTGATGGTGCCAGATTTGATACATCGGCAGGAGAGAGTGCTCTTATTGGCGCTGGGGCTGGAGCATTGGCGGGTCTCGCCACTGCCTTTGCGAGCGGTGCTGAAGGCACAAGCGAAAAAGTGACACAAGTTCTGGTTCAGTGTATGCGTGATCACTCTAACCATGAAGAACTTGGGCGAATGTGGACAGTATACTGATAAATTTACTGAATGGCGTAACGATGGTCATACTGTCTCCGCCAGAGACTCAGCGAAGTTAAAATATTTCACCCCGTCTGTCGTGGGCATTGGAGATTTGCAAGGAACTTGTTCCCAGTACGAGAGAACATTTCTCTGGTGTTCCGGTTGTCATGCCAATGGCAGCATTGCCGGGTAGCTACGAACGGACGGGATAAGTGCCGAAAGCATCCAGGCGCGGAGCCTCCCTACAAGATAAAATCTCCCCGTGCATTTAATTCTCCTGAAGGGTCGTTATAGACTACTAATGTTGAATTAAAGTGAGTTTTTTAATTTAATGATTATTTTGTTGAGCATTGCATAGATATTTAATTTTGAAGGATAAATCAGTGCCTGGTTACGATTATTATTGTGAATTGAACGGTAAAACCGTTGAGGCGATACATTCAATAGATGCCAGTATCTTAAACTGGGGTGAGCTTTGCTATGTTACTCAGCACTCACTGGGCGAGACTGATCCGATGGCACCTGTAAGAAAATTAATTCGTGCACCGGCGATTGCATTCCCAACCGGCAATGCAGAATTAAAAAATCAAGGGTTTACCAAACTGGTTAAACGAGACGATGGTGTCTATGAAAATATGACCGCTGTCGATGATGAGAAACGTTATATGACTGCAGGCGATCCTTCATCAATTCCAGACATAAAGAAAAAAGTTGGAGATTGAAATAGTCCGACTACTCCCACTCAAGTTCAATAAATGCCCTGGTTATATTGCTTCTGTGATGTTGTTCGTGCAGCAGCCAGCTTTCTTTCTCACTTTGCCCAATTGTGTTCACGGCATCCTCCAAAAATTCCCCGTTCTTGATGGCTTTCCTTGTTTCATCAAGGAGCATTTGTAAATAAGATTTTTCCCTGGATAAGGTTTGTTTAGCGTCACTGCCTGGTGTGCCATGTCCTGGAATGATAAGATTTAAATTCTGCTTCAGAATATCTTCAAGTACAGCCAGCCAACCTTTGAGTTTTCCATCAAGTGCAGGAATACGTTCTCTAAAAACCAGATCACCTGCCCATAATGTTTTTGTTTCAATATCAAGCACTGTCAGATCGCTCTGGCTATGTGCCGTTTGGTATGCTGTCAAACGTATCGTTCTATTGCCCAAATCAAGATCCATCGTCATATCGACTGTCAGATCTGGTCCTATTATCGAGTTCTCGTCCGGCGCGGGACCTAAATTTTCTCTGAATTGATTAAGAAAAAAATCACGACTCTGTTCGACGGCATCTGCAAGTTGTACATGACCTACAAACTGAGCATCTTCATTTTTAAAGACAAGGTTACCCAGAAGATGATCAAAATGAACGTGTGTATTGATTACGTAACACACGGGTAGCTGACTAACTCCCCGAATAGATGATAGTAATTTTTGTCCAACTGTTACGGAGCCACCTGTGTCAATGACGGCAATACATTTATTACCGATAATAAAGCCAATATTGGCAATGTCATCGTTTTGGGAGTGTGTAAATTCAACATGGACTCCCCTATGTAAATAGTTGCCTTGTGCTACTTGTGTCAGATTGAAAGGCTCGGGTTCATCACTGGCGAAAGCCGAAGTAAGACAACCTGCCAAGCATAATAGTAGGGGGATTTTTATTAGTGAATATAGTAATTTTGGATTCATTGTCAAAATTGTATCGTGAAATCAGTTCTCAAGAGCGACTCTTAAAATATTGGTTAGTGGATAAGCCACATTTATTCACAGCTTTACTAACCACTCAGGAAAGATGAGCATTAGAGAATATACACAGCTTATCCAGAAAGTACGATATCAAATTGTTGCATTGATGGAGGCAGTACAAATCACAACGGATACGGTCATGAAATTACATCACCATGAATCCACTATCAATCGGAAAATCAGCCGTAATCCCTGATTTCATATTTCCCCGTCCAAAAGCCATGGTAGCGACAACCGTAACGACTGATCAGTTGACCGCATCAGCAATTGATTGGGGGGTTATTTTTCGATAAACGTTTCAGATTTGGTGACGGGGAACTCAATGCTGCATTATTGGTACGTTGTACATCTCGACCTCAGACAATACAAAAGAATTTGCAAGCGTAAAATATCATTGACAAGTTCAATGCAGAATTTTACTTTGCATGCCTATGTCTATTGGGAACGTAGTCTGAATAAGAATACCAGCGGTTTTATTCGACAGTACTTTTCAAAGGCGAGTGACTCTACAGCCATTACACAGGAGGAAATCAATATAGCCATGTACAGATTATATACTCGACCGAAAAAATACCCGGATATTACAATACCCAACAAGATATTTGCGGGTATCAACCCTTCTGTTGTTCTTGCGAGTTAAGTCCGAAAATTACTTTCAGGTACAGAATAAGAGATTACATATCACGAGCTTATTTTCAAATAAGTTTCAATTCTTTGGCGGCCGCATGGACATAGCATATACATTCACTGGATTTTTAGTCGGTTTCGTTGTCGGTCTGACAGGTGTCGGCGGTGGATCGTTGATGACTCCCATCCTGGTTCTTGGTTTTTCCATCCCGCCCGCAATTGCTGTTGGAACAGACTTGTTGTACGCAGCGATAACCAAATCTACCGGTATATTTTTTCACCATACCAGAAAAACGATTGACTGGAATATTGTGAAACTACTTAGTATCGGCAGCATACCCTCCACATGCTTATCCATTTTTATTTTGAGAAAAATGGTTATTTCAGGTATCGACTACGAACAAGTCATCACTGATATTCTAAGTTTCGCCTTAATTATGACATCACTGGCTCTTCTGTTTAAAGGCCAAATTCAAAAACTGAGCCAAAATGAAGAACTCTTAGGCATCAAAACTCTGCATAAACAACTAAGAAAACCATTGACTATTTTTTCAGGGGTGCTGATTGGTTTTTTGGTTACACTTTCATCCGTAGGTGCGGGAGCATTAGGCGCCGCAATTTTATTTTTTCTTTATCCACGTATGCGGGCAATCTCAATCGTTGGCACAGATCTAGCCCATGCTGTACCGATCACAGCAATTGCTGGTCTCGGTCATGCACATTTGGGGACTGTGGACTATCTACTTTTGGGAAGTCTTTTGATTGGTTCACTTCCGGGAATTTACATAGGGAGTAATCTTGGCGCATATTTACCTGAAAAAATCATGCGTCCAGTCCTGGCCAGCATGTTATTAGTGATAGGTATTCACCTCGCAATATAAACAAATCCTGTAATACTTCCTGATCATATAAATAAAATCACCTCCTGAGAATCAGCTCGAAAAGTATTTTAAATTTTCAGGATTTATGTATTTACGTGGGAAATATTGAGCGTTATGGTCCTGTCTATATTCCGCAATTATCAGGACTATTTATGATCCTTCAAAGATAATTTTTCTTTTTTCATTCCATATTATTACCGAAACCTCACTATTTGGTGGAGATTCGTGGATTTGGGTTTTTCTCTGTTCCTCTATAATTTAACCACTTAACAAAGATTCTTGAAGGAGGTCTATTTATGCTGGAAATTGGACATCCCGCTCCTCAGTTTAGTGCTGATTCACTTTTTGACGTGTGGAAAAATTAAAACTATTCAGCTATCGGATCACAGAGATAAATGGGTGGTGCTTTTCTTTTATCCACCGGACTTTACTCTTGTGTGTCCAACCGGGTTGACGCAATTTAGAGACTTTAGCGATGAATTTAAAAGGTTCAATGCACAGGTTATAGGCTGTAGTGTGGATTCCGTTCATTCACACAAGCGTTGGGTTGAAACAGATCTCAAAGACCTTGGTTATCTTCTGATTGGAGACATTACAAAACAAGTCGCCATAGATTACGGAGTACTTTTAGCCAAGCAAGGAATTGCAACAAGAGAGGCCTCTATCATTGACCCTCAAGATACTATCCAATATATAGATATTCACAATTTAAAATTGGAAGAGATGCAAGAGAAATTTTGCATGTATTAGAGGGGCTTCAATCTGGCGAGCTTTGTGGCAGAGTTTACAGGGGCATTTTAAATTCTTGAGATTGTCTTATCTACATGGGAAATGTTAAGTGGCCTGGTCTCGTCTGTATTCTTCAATTATCAGGGTCATTTGATCCTTCAAAAATAATTTTTCTTTTTTCATTCCTTCAAGCTCCATATCCTTAATAGTAATGCTACCTGCGTTTCCATTATCAACATCCCTTTTTAAACTTGAATATTTATCATATAGTCTTTTAAAGTCTGCATTTTCTTTTAACAATACTTCAACAATTTCCCCATCATGTTCAAACATAAATACCTCTTTCAAGTTATATCGGTTAAACGCTTAAAGATATGAATATGCACCTGGTCTGGATTCATGTTAATTTAATATTATAAAATATGGAACCATTGGTTTCAGACATGAAATGGTATTTTTCAGTTGGTGAATATTCATGGTTTTTGTCTCAAATTTTGGACGATAATTGTGATACGTACAAAAATATCACGATGCATTCTGACTGCTTCAGAATGTTAAATATGAATAATTCATATAGTTATAACTTGCGGATTCAACTTGTCCAAATCACAGAAGGGTTGATACTGAAAATAACTGATCTGGTATTTTAATACCAGGATATTTTTCTGGTCGATTGCCTAATCTGTGCATGGTTAGGTTGATTTACTTTAGCAAAGCTACAGGTAATCAATATCCGGGTTTTGTTCCAGGAGTTCTTTACTTTCTTGTTGTTCAGAAATCTTTTTAGCAAGGACTTCCTTAACGAATTTAAAATAAAGAGTGTAGATTTTTGCCGGTTGCCCATCCTCTTCAACAACGAAAAACGGCGCCAGTGATACGTTATGCTTTTTGGCTATGAGCATGCCTTCACTTTCCGGATCTCGTTCATCGGCGATCACGATCTGATGAATTCGATCCAGTAGCCTGTTCTCCTCCAGTTGATTTAACACCTCTGCACATTTTCGACAAGGGCGGCCATCCTTCAGAATTTTCTTGACCATGGTAATACGCACGGAGCATCCCTACTTTTTGAGATTGTCCAGATGTAAACCACATTCTTTTTGAACAGCTTCTTCCCACCACCAGCGCCCCATTCGCTCATGTTGATTCGGGAGGATCGCACGAGTACAAGGCTCACAGCCAATACTTGCGAATCCTTTTGTATGAAGTTCATTATAAGGAACATCATGGTTATGGATATATTGCCAAACCTGGTCGGTAGTCCAGAGAGATAGGGGATTGAATTTGATTAATATTTTATCTTCTGTAGAGAAAGCATTATCTTTTTGCATGACAGGAATATTTTGTCGAGTATCCGGGTTCTGATCTCGACGTTGACCTGTTACCCAGGCATCAAGTGTTGATAATACGCGACGTAGTGGCATCACCTTGCGAATTCCGCAGCATTCATGGTGACCGTCTTTATAGAAACTGTATAAACCTTTCTCGTAGACAAATTTTTCCAGTTGCTCGTGATCGGGTGACATGAAGTCAATATTAATGTTGTAGTGCTCTTTTACTCGTTCCATGAACCGGTATGTTTCAGGATGCAGCCTGCCTGTATCCAGAGAAAATACTTTTATATTTGATTTGATTTTAGTTGCCATATCGATAAGCACAACATCCTCTGCGCCGCTAAATGAAATCGAAATATTTTCGAAATGTTCTATTGCCAGAGCCAAAATTTCGGCAGGTGTTTTATTGATATATTCAACTGATAATTTATCAATATTAAATGTGTCTACAGTCATTTTTTTACCTTAAAGACAATCATCCGTTCTGCATCGCAACGGCTTGATCGGGATATTGATGCCAGCGAAGTCATTTTCTTCCAGTTTCAGAATAGGGCTGGTCGTTGTTATACCACCCAACGATATCAAGGAAATCAACCTCGCTGAGTTCTTCAGCTTTCCGATGCCTTGAACTCTTAGCATAACCTGCCCAGTCTCCCGGTGTCCTGGATCCCAACCACAAGCATAGAGGTGCTCTTGGTTACCGAGTCGGTTACGCGACAGCCTGATTTTGCGGCACAATCAGCGGCGACATTTTTCAGTCCGTATCCACCTTTTGCATATTCTTCGGGCCAGGCACGTCGAACGATTCGAGAACTGTCAAGCCATTTGACTTGTAATTGCTCAATCTTGTATTTGTGCATTGCTTGTTCAAAGGCGGAACTGTCAAATGTAGCGTGTGAAACCAGTATTGATCCACGCAGTCGTTGGTGTAGTTCGTTTCTGATTTCAGGCATCGTCGGTGCGTCTTTGACTTTATTCTCACCAATTCCATGAATGGATACATTAAAAGGATCGAACCAATCTTCAGGGTTTACAAACGTTTTCCATTTGTCCGCTATCTTGCCATCGCAGACGCGCACGATTCCAATCTGGCAAATGATCGAGCGCTTAGCATTTGCCGTTTCCACATCAATGGCGTTGAATGTGCGATTCATTTCGTCGTTATGTATGGGTTTTTAAGTAATTATATTTATGCTACTACAACTAAAAAATATGCAACCTTAAAAGTATACTTGCAGTATTTTAGCCAATGTTATTTGCAAGATGATGTGAAAAAGTTCATCTGGAATATTCTTCAAGGAGTGTTGTCGGTATATATGTTCCATGTGAAGAAAAATCTGTTAATTGTAGCGAGTTATTCCCCAGGTTCTCAATGACGACATGTATCCTGGAGACATCCCTTAATTCCGGATCAATGGTAACGGTACTGGCAGCATCTCTACCAACGACATTACGGCCCATGTCCAGGACGTGTTTCCGACCACTCTGATCAATGAAATAAATTTGCCCATTTGCCTCGATTTCACACTTGTGTTTTGACAGCATGATAATGATACGTTCGTTGCGTTTAAGAGCGGCAGTGATTGGTTCGCCCTTGGGCATACGCTCAAATTCACCACCATTAGAGTTATAACTGCTTGGTTCCGATACAATATTTTCAAAGATTAATGTGTCCTTAAATGCTTCATCCATCTGATTAGGTTCGCTGTCTTTTTTTTCGGGCGCCGTTTTTTTCTTTTCAGAGTACAGATGTTTAATAATATCCTGGCGTGATGACAGGTACTGCATATATTTCACCAAAGCTATTCTACGGAAAGGATTAAATTCATCACCACCCTCATTCAAGGCTGAAATAATATTTCTCCATGAATGATCCTGTGAAAAAATAGACATATCAAGTTCTTTGAGCGAACGGCTGATACTGGAGGAATCTTCAATTGCTAGAGACAAAATCGCCACGAAACGTTTCTCGATATCTTTTATGGTATGAGCTTCTGTTTGCAACTGTTTTGCAGTGCTCTTGACCATAGCCGTGATCTTTGATAGAGGCACCGAAGTTCTGCTCGAGAGACAGAATTCAAAATCTGCAATTGATGTAAAACTGAGTTCTTGTTCTCCGATCCTCAGCTGCAATGGTTTTGCAAAGAGTTTATCCAGCATTTATCAAGTTTCTCCCAGGCACTAACCAGTGTCATCGGTCACTAATGCTAATCTGTTCACGGTGAATCTGAAAGTGGATTCTAGCAGTGAAATTCTGTAATTTCATGCTCAAGTATAGCATTCCACCGGTTTGGCGTGAATCGGGTCAAATGAGAGATCATCTCATGGAATTTCCTGTAATCACCATGGCTGGCATGAAAGATGGATAGAAAGCCTGCAACATGGTTTTGGCAGGTGATGACGGTCGATAATTTTGCATTATTCAAGTTGATATCCTGCAGGTTCATTTCCAGATTGATATTGCACCCCATATTCCCTGGTCAGGCGAGTTGGTATTTGACTCTTTCGTTCCCTTTTTTCGGTTTCTGTCAGGTTTGAATCATATACTTTCCCAATGCTGATTTATGCTTGAGAACCAGTTTAACAAAAAAGCCTTTTTTTCTGTTGATTTGCAAACTCGAGTGTTGATATTTCGGTGCCATTAATTTTTAGCCATGAACGAACACCCGTCAGAGCAACTGGCTCTGCAAACGCTTCATTGAAAGCACTATCGTTCTCGACGTATACTTTTTGATGTGCAAGTTCATGAAAGATCACACTTGCGAGATACAAATTACCTCGACTCAACATCGTGTTGAACACAGGATCATTTAACGAACCTGAAGTTGAATAAGCTGTGACACCACTGACATAAGTGTCATGGTTTTATGCTCTTAATGTTTCGGCATATTGCAAGGCGGCAGATTTAGGAAAGTAACCTCGATAATTTAGACAACCGACGAATAAAAAGCAGGACTGTTTTGGCCTGAGCGAGAATTCTGGTGCGGCAAAGATATTCCAGGCGACATAGTCTCGTTTCACGTCAATGTATTCTGGATAGCTCCTATTTTTAGGTAGACTCGAATGCTGGACTGCAAATTTTCTCAATTGAAGGACAAGATCTAAATCTTTCACGGGTGATGCTGTCCATCTTCCCGGAATTAAGGAGATCAGAAATGGGATGTTTTTTAGACTTGATTTCCAGGTGACCGGAGACAGATTGCAGGTAATAATTGATTGAGGCACAAAGTGTAGTGACCAACGGTAAGCAAAAGAGCACGAAGGATGTTTTTGAGTAAGCGGTAGCGCATTGTCGTGAGATTCTTGAAAGAATAACGTTTCCTAAAATAGTCCACGTTTTATGCTGGAAGTTATAATGTCAGACAATTCCACATATTATGAAATATCTCAAGACCGGTAATAGCCATGTATAAGATACTTATAGATCAGTATGTATTGTTGGAGAATCTGAATAAACCGAATTGGGTTATCGTTGACTGTAGTTACGACCTTACGGATATGAATGCGGGTAGGCGTGCGTACTTATCGTCGCATATACGAGGTGCAATCTATGCAGATGTGCATGATGATTTAAGTGGAACTCAGATCACTGATCAGGGGCGCCATCCATTACCTACTGAAGACGCGTTTGACCGATTATTTTCCCGTCTCGGCGTTCATCATGATTCACAAGTTATCGTCTATGACAACGCTTGCGCCGGTTTTGCCGGCAGACTCTGGTGGATGCTGAGATACATGGGACATGAAGCTGTTGCTGTTCTTGATGGTGGATGGCATGCGTGGGAAAAGGCCGGGCTGCCTACAGCGCAGGGAGAAGAAAGGAAGGTGAGTACGGATTTTCAAGGAGTGCCTCACAAGCAATGGTTGGTTGTCGTTGACGATGTGTTGGCATCCGGGTTACTGGTTGATTCTCGTGATCCTCAGCGTTATAGTGGGAAAAGTGAGCTGCTGGACAAAGCGGCGGGGCATATCCCGGGTGCTGTCAATCGTTTTTGGAGGCACAATCTCGATACCAATGGGTTTTTCAAGGAGTCTGGACAATTACGACAGGAATTTGCAAGAGTTTTTGGCGATACAGAACCCAGGGATGCAGTGTTCTATTGCGGTTCCGGTATCACAGCCTGTCACAATATCTTGGCCGTTGCGCACGCTGGTTTTGATGCTCCCCGTCTTTATGCAGGTTCATGGAGCGATTGGTGTTCGGATCCTGGTAGACCAGTGGTAACAGATGAAACAGGCTAGCCAATGTGGTTTACATGGAAAAATGTCTATCGTTGGCGTAACCTCCTGTAATGTATCCCCGTTAATTATCGATTCAGGAGTTTTTGGTTAAGTCATGAATTTGACTCTTGTGCCCGAATTTTATTTGCATCGGACATCATTCTAATCCGCTTGTTTTTATGGGGTATCAAATACGACCATATTTGAACACGGGCTATTTCGCTCAGACCCAATCAGAGATCCTTTAAATTAAGTAAGAATTTATGTTTTATAGATACCTGTTAATAAGTTGCCTTATGTATGGACCAGCTATCACGGTGTTAGCAGGGTCTACCCAAGGTGAGCCTGCTGAAATTCTCACTGACCCCGTATTGGAAGAATCAGGGGATCAGGAAAACTCTGTCCAGGCCGAAGAGACAATCATTGACATTCCTGATCCTGCAACGACATATCAGGCAACAGAAAATGCTGGGGACATATCTGGGGCAGAGACGCATGAGATTGAAATCAATAGTTCCGGGACTTCCGAGATTACACAAGGTTCTCTTATCAAGGACGTTGTTCTGGTATTGGATAACTCGGGTAGCATGAAGAAAAATGATCCACAGTTTTTAACAAACAATGCCGTTACAGAATTTATTAATAATCTGGATGAATCTACACGAATAGCAATTGTTATATTCGATGAGGATGTACGGACGGCTGTGCCTTTGACAGACATTTCTTCAACTTCCAAACAGGGGCTATTGGATAGTTTGTCACAGATTAATTATAGAGGTTTGTATACAAACAGCCCGGCTGCAGTGGAAAGTGCGATTTACAACCTGAAAAATAACGGCAGAGAAGAAGCAAGAAAAATAATCGTTTTTATGACAGATGGTATTGTTGATACGGGCAACGCAGATCGAGATCTGGAAAAAACGAAATGGCTGAAAGAAGATTTGGCTGCTGATGCCGCTGATGCAGATATTAGAATTTTTGGCATAGCTTTTACTGATAATGCAGATTTTGAACTCATTCAGTCATTGGCTCAAAAGACGGAAGGTGAGTATTATCGAGCGCTGTTGGCGGATGATCTACAGGATGTATTCAGTAAGCTGAATACACTAATAAACAAACCTGACGAACCTGAAATAGTTGAGAAAGTGGAAACAAGGATCGTCGAAAAGATCATCGAAAAGGTAATCGAGCCAAAACAGGAACCTGTTATCGTAAGAGTCCCTGTTTCAACGACACAGATTCCTGACGAATCTGAGCGCCGACGCTCCACGTTAATTCTGTTTGCCCTGGTTGTACTTATCCTGGCAGTAATTGCCGTGGTGCTCATGTTGTTGAGAGGCAGCAAGTCTAAATCTCGTGATGAAGAAACAGCCCAGGAAGCGTATTTAAACGATATCCATGGTATTACCACCAATCAAGCGAGTTTTGCATTGGGTAATAAACCAACAATGTTGGGACGTGTCGCCGGGAAAGATACCGAATATCTCAATTATTTTGTTATTCCCGAGACCACCATCGGCCGTCGTCATGCACTGATTGAATATAAAGATTTTTCCTACTGGATTGCTGATCAAGGCAGCATTAACGGAACTTTTGTTAACAATAGAGCGGTGACATCGGAAGTTCGCTTGAAACACGGAGATATCATTCGATTGCATAAGGTCGAATTTGAATTTGTGATTCCGGAAATGGCTGATTCGGGTATGACGGTGGTTTCAAAAACGGTAATCTCGGATGCGGATGCGGATGCGGATGCGGATGGGAATGAGGCGACATTAATGCCTGGTGGAACTGATCTCCCTGAACCAGACTTTGATATTTCCGGTTCGGCTGATTCTATTAATGCTGAAGATGATGAAGAAACAATCATGAGAGGAGACGTCCCCTCTGCGGAAGTTTCTGATGGTAGTCAAAAGGCGGATGTGTCGAATGATAATGCTGTTGATGAGGATATTATGTCAGGTTACGACGACGACGATGCCACGATTCGTCCATAATTAGAGTTTTGGATTCGCCTTAAAAAAACTCGCGTCTGCGACTCAATTACCAAATAATGGATTTTGGTTAATCTGTACACGAATCCTCAAGTTAACTCTTTTTCCAATATTGGATTCAGCATGGGCCAGTGCATAATCGATCTAAATTGTTAAATATAATTGCTGATGGTGGTCTTTATTCAGGAGAAGAACTGGGTAATGAACTGGGTATTTCGCGTGCAGCGGTCTGGAAGATTATTAGTTCGTTAAGGGATGACGGACTGGCAATAATGGCTGTAAAAGGCAAGGGTTATCGTTTATCGAGGCCGATAGAATTTCTGAATAAAGAAAAATTACTTTCCGGAATGAATCCACACGTAGTAAAAATCCTCAATAACCTTGAAATATTTGAAGAGATAGATTCAACGAACCAGTACCTTTTGGAGAATACGGGGAAAGCACATAAACACGCGAACGTTGTTCTGGCCGAGTATCAGTCAAATGGTCGGGGCCGACGGGGTAGTCCCTGGATTTCACCTGTCGGTTCGGGAATCAGTCTATCAATTGCCTGGCATTTCAAACAGCCGGTTGATTCGTTGACTTGTTTATCTCTTGCGGCGGGTTGTGCAGTTATTAGAACACTTGCGAAAACAGGTTTTGAAAATATCGGACTGAAGTGGCCAAATGATATTTTTTTCAAGAGTAAAAAACTGGGAGGTCTACTGGTAGAGATTAGAGGGGAGATAGCAGGGCCATGCGACGCGGTTATAGGCCTGGGATTGAATGTTTCTTTTCCGACTGGTTTTAAAGGTGATATCAATCAACCCTGGATTGACCTCGCCGATATCAAGGGTTTAATACCTTCACGCAATGCCATCGCAGCAGAATTAATTTCTGAATTACTGCTTTTTCTTGCTAGTTATGCGGATGCCAGGATTGAAGATATCATGAATGAATGGCGAGAATATGATTGTATGCGTGGGAAACGAGCTCGATTGGTATTGCACGAAAAGCAGATTGATGGTCTGGTTGAGGGGATTGATAATGATGGAGCTTTACTTATGTCAGTCGATGGTAGTATTCAAAGATATACCGCTGGTGAGATCAGCTTACGGATAGAATCGTGAATTTGCTCATTGATGTCGGGAATAGTCGGATTAAGTGGTGTCTTCACGACAACATGGAGAGTAAATTTGTTTCAGTTGGGGCAATGTCTTATGGCGGCTCCGTATTGGAAGAATTGTTTTGTAAGCACTGGAGTCATCTTGCGAATCCAAATAGAGTGTTGGTTTCGAATGTATCAGGACCGGATATTGCGAAAGAACTGGATGTCTGGATTAAAAAAGTGTGGCAAGTAAATACAGAATACGTCAGATCTGAAACGCATGGTTATGGCGTGGATAACGCCTACCTTGACGCTTCCAGGCTGGGCGTTGATCGCTGGATGGCTGTTGTGGCGGCCTGGAATAGATATCAGCGTTATCGGGAAGATATTTGTGTTGTGGATTGTGGTACTGCCATGACGATAGATGGAATATCAAAATCCGGACAACATCTGGGGGGATTGATTCTCCCCGGATACACGATGATGCAGGAAATTCTGGTTAACAATACCGCAGAAATAAATATGGCAAGAACGACTGGCCCTTCATTCAATTTTTCTGATTCCACAGAGCAAGCGGTCAATAATGGCTGCCACCTTGCCATGCTCGCCACGATAGACCGGGTTGTTAATTCGATGAAGAATGATAGTAACGGACAAGTGAGATGTATTATTACGGGAGGTAATGCAGAACTTCTTATCAGGGATCTTGCACATGAATTTGAACACGATCCCGATCTGGTATTACATGGGTTGACCATATTCTCGGGGGAAACGCAATGAAATTACTGTTCATTGTCTTTTTATTGCTTAACATTTGTTACTTCGGTTGGGAATTGGACAGACAAACATACATTGAAGTAAATAACAGGGTCAGGCCGTTCAATGTTCCGGCAGATGTACAGGTATTGGAACTCCTGGGAGAATCTGCACGAAATTCTGAAACAACAAACCCGGTATTACCCTTGACGTCAGGCGAGAGTACCACTGAAATCAAGGAAGCGGCGGATCAACTCTCTAACATGGAGGATTTGTCCATTGACAATATTACATCTTTGATGGATCAGAGTGATGTGATGATCGAAAAGAAGATTGTTGATAGATTAATTAACAATTATCCGGAGCTTGCCACAAACCATGTCAGGAAAACTGAACAGAAAAAACAGTTATGTGTTTCTTTTGGACCTTTTACTGAATTAAATCAGGCAAGCGAGTTAAGTAACTGGCTTAGGGGAAATAAAATCAAGACCAGACAAAGAACAGACGATGGTGAAAAGGATCAATATTTCTGGATATATCTTTCTCCGAGCGGCTCAAAAGATGAAGCGATTTCAGCAATTGCAGACCTGAAAGACAAGGGTGTTCGGGATTACAAACTCATTAACACAGGCAATCTGCAGAATGCAATTTCTCTGGGATTGTTTTCCAGTCAGGCGTCAGTAAACCGGAGATTAAAAGAAATAAAGGATATTGGTTATCAGCCGATTATGGTGCCCTACCATAAGGCCAGGTCGACCATATGGGTCGATGCCAGGGTTGATGCCAGGAACGATAGCAACGAGGATATTTTGACGGAATTTGTGAGTGGGTTTCCTTCGCGGTTTAATTCAATACCGGTGAAGTGCGATGATCTATTCAACATATAGAGAGTAAATACGAGTCGCACCATATTTTATGTAAGCCACGCAACCGGATTTCCATTTGTTTCGTTAATTTTCGATTGAGTCGAACAACATCTTCCATGCCGGTGCAGTATGGAATAAATTTTACAAAGGCGGCAATAAAAGTCTTGAATGTTATTTGAAAAACATGAGTTACCCAAGCATGTAATTCAAGTATAAGCCGACAAAAACCGCCATGCCGTACCATTGGTGATTGAGAAAAGCCCGGAAACAATTCTCGGGTATTCTATCCTTGATCAGATATTGCTGATAAATCGAGAGCAAAGATGCAATTGCGATACCGATATAGTAATACCGTCCAAGCTCCAGTTTAGCGCCGGTCAATAATTGGGAAAACAAAACCATTAATTGAATTGCCCCGATGATTACTCGATCAGCATCATCGAACAGTATCGCAGTGGATTTAATTCCTGTTTTAATATCATCTTCTCTGTCGACCATGGCATACATGGTGTCGTAGACAACCGCCCAAAGTACTGTTGTGATAAAGATTAGCCACGCGATTTCAGGGATGGTGTTGGTCTGTGCAGCAAATGCCATGGGAATGGACCAGGCGAAAGTCAGTCCCAAAAAAACCTGGGGTAAATAGGTAATACGCTTCATGAAAGGATAAATAACAGCAAGGAGAGCGGCGACAAAAGATAATTTGAAGGTAAGTGAATTCAGATTAAAAACGAGAAGCAACGCACACGACATTAATACAATTGTGAGTTGTATGGCTTCAAGTGATTTTACTTTACCTGAAGTAATCGGCCTCTCGCTTGTCCTTGAGATATGTCGATCAAGATTACGGTCTGCAAGATCATTGATAATACATCCTGCCGAGCGCATCACAATGACGCCAAGAATAAAGATGAACAGCACATCAAAATCGGGAGAGCCTTCCGCAGCTATCCATAATGCCCACAAAACAGGCCATAGTAACAGTAAAATTCCGACAGGCTTATCCAGCCTTGCCAGATAGTAATATTGAATAATCTTTTTCTTGCCTGAAGGCCAATGTGATTTGATAAAATCAAGTGTGCGTGTACTGATTGATATCAGTATTGTTCCTGTTTTTTTTGCAAGTACGGCCAAGTAAATGTAAATACATCGAATGACAATTAAACTTCTATTGGCGCATCTGTTCGCAAAAAAGATCGCCTTCTTCAGCGCAAGTCCAGGCGTGACCAATGTTTTTTTTGCAACTGGTGCTGAAACAGCATGTATCTGATGGAGTAATTTGAGGATATTGCCACTGTATTTCTTTGCAATAATGGTTATTTTTTCAACGAGTGGATGCATTTAATCGCTTCAGGTAAAAAAATTTCCGTAAGAAGTAAAGGTCTTTCCTTGATGTAAAAGATTGAACGTCTTCCCCACAGGACACTGTCTTCCTCAATAGCCGGATTATATATTGGAAGATAGGGAATAGTTGAGATTTTTAGCCTGGCGATTCCTATTTTCCCCCGGTATGCAAGCTTGTTCGCAAACAGGTAAAAGCCCAGTGGCTTGTTACCCAAGTATGCCAATCTTCTGGATCCCAACAGTGTCCGTGGAGGAATAATTGTACGCGCATAGACCCAGGGCTCGGTGCCGCAGGTCAAAAATGTTTCTCTAATGAGACCATAACCACCACTGCGAAGATTTAATATTTTCAACTCGTCAGGATGTGGTTTATTCCATGATTGTGCTTCAAGGCTCAGGGATATTTTTTCCGGCGAAAATTTTTCCAGATGTTTGATGAGTGAACCAGCATCAAGTAAGCATGCTTTTATATCTCTTGCGGGTGATATTTTGCCAATTAGATTCGCTTCATTCCAGTTTATATTCATCAGTCCGAGCCTGCTGAATCACACATTACCGTATTCAATTTCCTTACCCAACCAACGTTCGATTAACAGATCAATTTTTTCGGGATATTTTTTTTGTAGTATTTTTGCGGCTTGCTGAACATCAGCCAGCAGGTTTGCATCTCTAATGATGTCCGCGATACGCAAATTCGGCAATCCGGTTTGTCGGGTGCCGGTTAGTTCTCCAGGTCCCCGCATCTGCAAATCTTTTTCAGCGATCTCAAAACCGTCATTCGTGTTACGCAGTGCTTCCAGTCTTGATCTCGCCAGGTCACCCAGAGGTGCCTGATACATCAAGACGCAATCACTTTTTGTGTCACCACGTCCGACTCGCCCGCGTAATTGGTGTAATTGAAACAATCCCAGACGTTCGGCATTTTCTATTATCATAAGACTTGCATTGGGTACATCAACTCCGACCTCAATGACAGTCGTCGCCACCAACAGTTGTGTCTTATTCTCCCTAAAAGAGGCCATGACGGTTTCTTTTTCCTTCTTCTTCATTCTGCCATGGATCAGACCGACATTTACACCTTGCAGTTTTTCCGACAATTGCCGGAATGTTTCAATCGCCGTCTGACACTGTAATATTTCCGATTCATCAATTAATGTACATAGCCAATAGACTTGTCGGCCACTATGACAGGCTGTCTTTATTCGAGTCACTATATCTTCGCGACGTGCGTTGGAAATAACGATCGTATTAATGATTTGTCGATTCGGCGGTAACTTGTCAATAACTGATAAATCCAGATCCGCATAGATCGTCATGGCCAATGTTCTTGGTATCGGTGTTGCCGTCATGATGAGTTGGTGGGGAATAGCGTTTTCAATGATACCTTTATCCAGTAAGGACAACCTCTGATGAACCCCAAACCGGTGTTGTTCATCAATAATAATCAGCCCCAGGTTCGGAAAAACGATATCCTTTTGAAACAAGGCATGCGTGCCAATTGCAATCACACGCTGATGCTTGTTAAGCACTTCCAGATTCAAGTTACGTTCCGATTTTGTGGTGTTACCGGAGATTAACAGGACCTTAATGTCCAATTCCCCAAACCATTGGTTGAAAGTTTGGAAATGCTGTTCTGCCAGCAATTCTGTGGGTGCCATAAGGGCGACCTGATAATTGGAAGCCAGGGCATGTAACGCCGCGAATGCCGCAACAACCGTCTTCCCGGAGCCAACGTCGCCCTGCAAAAGCCTTAACATGGGTGTACTCTTTTTCAGATCTTGTTCGATTTCGACGAGAACTTTTTCCTGGGCCGGTGTTAAGGTGAAATCCAGTTGCCGGATAAATCGCTCGTGTAATTTTCCTCGACCCCTCAGAGATACAGCCTGTAATTCCCGGGTTCTTTGACGAATACGTTGCAGGCTCAGGTGCTGACCAAGTAGTTCTTCAAAAGAGAGTCTCTTTTGTGCTGGATCTTGTCCGGTTCTCAATAAATGCAGGTTTGCATCTGTGGGTGGCTGATGCACGTAATTCAGGGAGGAACCCAGACCTGGCAAGTCAAAAGTACCCAGAATTTCGGCAGGTAACAATTCGGTGAGCTTGTCCTCATGCTCGTTGAGTATGTCCAATACTTGTACAGACAGTTTCTGTAATGTTCTCTGTTGTAAACCATCAGTCAGTGGATAGATCGCCGTCAATTGTTTCTCAATCGCGGGCGGGTCGTCAGGATCAATATGCTTATACTCGGGGTGTATTATTTCCAGTGTTTTCGCCCCCCTTCTGATTTGACCGTAACAGCGCAGCATGGCGCCGTTGCGCAGTCGTTTCTGTTGGGTGCCGGAAAAATGAAAAAATCTCAACATCAACGTACCGCTACCATCACTTATCATACAGAGTAGTGATCGCCGTCGGCCGAATCTAACCTGACTGTTTTCTACAGTTCCCTCGATTAGGGCTTCTTGACCGTGTTGTAGCGAGCCAATGGGAGAAAGTTCGGTTTTGTCCTGATAGCGGAAGGGTAGATGAAAGAGTAAATCCTGTATGCTAAAGATCCCCATCCGATTTAACTTTTCCTCGACTCTTGATCCAACCCCTGATAATTTCAAGACGGAATCAGTCAGCGAAACAGAAGCCCTGGTTCTCAAAACTGGATTCTAACTCTTAATCTGTGCAGGACTCATCCGACAGAACTAAAACAGCATCCATCTCAACTTTAGCGGCTTTGGGTAACTCAGCCACGCCGATCGCCGCTCTTGCCGGATAAGGTTGACTGAAGAATTCAGACATAAGCTCGTTTACCAGGGAAAAGTGGTTGAGATCCGTGAGGTAGATATTCAGTTTCACAACATCAGCCATCGTCCCCCCTGCCGCTGCGGCGACTGCCGCAAGATTATTAAACACCTGGGTAACTTGTGCTCGCATATCGCCCTCAACAAGCTCCATTGTCGCAGGCACGAGGGGTATCTGGCCCGAGAGGTAGACAGTCTGACCAACCCTGACGGCTTGTGAATATGTCCCAATTGCCTGAGGGGCATTATCCGTGGAAATGATACTTCTTGTCATAATGAGATTTCTCCGAACATGAACTTTAATGATAAAGGGATGCACTTGATAACCGGCTTGTTATTTCTTCAGGTGATTAAGGTTTGCGTAAACAACGCTTCTCTTGACTCATGAAATTATCAGCTACCATTGGTACGATAGTGCCTGAACTTGCTGACATCAAGCGTATGGGAACCTTGATTGGACATCTTGTATAGATACTCGATCATTTCAGGTGATGTCGCAAACAAACAATGATAAAGGTGAAAATCCATCATCTGCTGATATGGGAAATATGTTTGATACGTCTGATACGTTTTATAATCTGGGCCAGATGATGTCTGTCCCTGACATCAATCTCAAACGTTAACAGTGTGTCGCGGTCGTCCCTGTCTTCAATGTCAACGTTAACGATATTGGCTTCCTGTGCCGAGATCGCCGCAGCGACTGTGGCAAGTGCGCCGCGTTGATTGGTTGCATACATGCGGACGGTTGTCGTGAAGTCCCGCTTGATTTTTTCTTCCCACTGGACATCAATCCATTTGTCCGGCTGATTACGATATTCAGCAAAATTTTTACAGGCAAGGTTATGGATGACGATACCGCGACCGGCTGAGCTATAGCCGGCGATTGGATCGCCGGGGATGGGATGGCAGCATTTTGGAAAGTGTACGACCATTCCTTCCGTTCCCTTAATTACGAAAGGCTCTGAAACACTGTTTTTATCCGCACCATTCACGGTCTGGGCAGGCATGATTTCCGTTGCAATCAGACGTCGTGCAATCAACGGTGCGATTCTATTGCCCAATCCAATCTCAGCCAATAATGATTGGCTATCTTGCAGGTGGTATTCATGCAGCACTTCTTTAAGTTTTTCCGGTTGAATTTTATCATAGCGATAGCCGAACAAATCCAGTTCCCTGTTAAGTAAACGTAAACCGAGTGCCATGGCTTCATCTTGTTGCAGATTTTTCAGGTAATGACGGATGCTGGTTCTGGCCTTGGCAGTCGACACAAATTTCAGCCAACCCGGATTTGGTTTGGCGTTGGGAGAAGTGATAATTTCCACTGACTGACCACTATAGAGTTTCGTTCCCAGGGGAGCCAACCTCCGATTTATCCGGGTACCGGTGCAGGAATTTCCAACATCAGTGTGGATAGCGTAAGCAAAATCCACAGCGGTTGCACCCCTGGGCAATTCAATAATCTTGCCTTTGGGCGTGAATAAATAAACAGCATCCGGAAATAGATCGATTTTTACATTATCGAGAAATTCCTGCGGATTTCCTGCTGTTTTTTGCATTTCCATGATACGTTGCAGCCACTCGCGTGCCTTGCGATGCGCGCCACTTCTATCTCCGCCTTTCTTGCCCGACTTGTAAAGCCAGTGTGCAGCGATGCCTTTTTCGGCAACATCATTCATTTCTTTGGTACGTATTTGCACTTCAATATTCACACCGTATGGCCCAAACAGCACGGTGTGCAACGATTGGTAACCATTGGTTTTGGGAATGGCGATATAGTCCTTGAACTTCCCCGGTACAGGTTTATAGAGGTTATGTACAACACCAAGCGCCCGGTAACAATTGTCCACATCTTCAACCAGCACCCTGAAGGCGTAAACATCATAGACTTCATTAAAAGTCAGTTTATTTCGACGCATTTTTTCATAGATGCCATACAGATGTTTTTCTCGTCCGTGAATTTCAACGGGTAATTTTTCCTGTCGCATGCGTCGACGTAACGCATTTCTGATTTTGGTAATGACTTCTTTTCTATTACCGCGCGCTTTCTGTACTTGTTCAGTCAGAATTTTATGACGCATCGGGTACATGATTAAAAATCCAAGATCTTCCAGTTCAAGACGAATATTATTTAATCCCAGGCGTTGTGCGATCGGCACATGGATATCAAGTGTTTCTCGTGAAATACGCATACGTTTTTCATGGCGTAATGATCCCAGAGTACGCATGTTATGCAGGCGATCAGCCAGTTTTACCAGTATCACGCGAATATCCTGACTCATGGCCATGAGCATTTTCTGAAAATTCTGGGCCTGAGCCTCTTCAGCACTCTCAAACTTGACTTTATCCAGTTTACTCACGCCATCCACCAGTTCAGCGATACTTTTCCCAAATCTTTTTTTGATTTCTCCCTTGGCTGTTGGTGTATCCTCAATGACATCATGGAGAATGGCGGCCATCAGCGTCTGGTGATCCATATGCATTTCACCCAGAATACGAGCGACTTCCAGAGGATGGTGAATATAGGCTTCGCCGCTGATACGTTGTTGCCCTGCATGAGCTTTGGCACTGAACTCATAGGCCTGAAATACCCGATCAATTTGATGCGGCTCCAGGTACCCACTAATCAGATTCGTGAGATCGTTAATCCGGTACATAAGGTGACTAATGTGTTGCGATTGTAAAAAACAGTGTTTGGTGTGAATTTACGACAAACATATCGCAGCGTCCATCCACCATGCTGTAAAGCGGCAGATTATTGTGTGTGTAGCGGGGAATGGTGCGTAAAACAAAATGCCACCCTGTGATAGTCATGTCACAGGGCGATATGGATTACTCGACAGCGGTTGCTTCTTCGCCCCCGTCCAACATTGTGAGTTCATCAAGAAAATCATTTTTATCAATAGCATCAATGTTGTCTGAAGTGATAAGTCCTGCGGCGATTTCGCGTAGTGCCACTACAGTGGGTTTGTCATTATTTTCATCCACCAGCGCATCTTTCCCCAGTGCGAGTTGTCTTGCACGTTTAGCGGCGAGCGGCACCAAATCATAGCGGTTATCCACCTGTGTCAGGCAATCTTCAATTGTTAATCTGGCCATTTTTTAACCTCATCATTACATTTGATTGTTATATCATGTGAGTACGGAACAATTCTGGTGAAACTGAACGCCAGATCCCGTCAAGAGTCGCGTCTGCAAGACGCGTGATGTAACAGGCAAGCATTATTCTACTGAAGTTTTTAACATTCCGCCATTAAGTCTGCAACAAATTGTGTCAAGTCTTTCTGTGGAATTTGTCGATTTTCTCTTAAAGCCGCGACAATGCCCTGTAACTCGGACAATGTCTGCGTAAACTCATCATTGATGATTAAATTATCATACTCGTCATAGTGTGAAATTTCACTCATGGTGTCGCGCATTCGTCGTTGAATTGTCAAGGTATCGTTTTCATCCCGACTCATGAGCCTGGATTCCAGTGCCTTGATGCTCGGCGGCAAAATAAAGATACTCACGCATTCGGGTATGAGTGCACGAACCAAAGCGGCTCCCTGCCAGTCAATTTCGAGGATAACGTCGTAACCCTTGTTTTGCCGTGATTCAACCGAACTTTTGGAGGTGCCATAGTGGTTGTCAAATACTTTGGCGTGCTCAAGGAATTGATTGCTGTCAACCATGGCCTCAAAGGAGTCTTCATCGGTAAAAAAATAATCGACACCCTCAATTTCGCCTTTGCGTTTTGGCCGCGTTGTGTAGGAAATTGATGCCTGTATTTTTGGATCAGATTCGCAAAGCGCTTTAATCAAGCTGGTTTTCCCGGCACCGGAGGGTGCCGAGATAATTATCAGGTTGTTTGTTTTGTCGGTTTTATTATGCAAGGTATTTACTCGATATTTTGTATTTGTTCTCGCATTTGCTCGATAAATACCTTGAGGTCAACTGAGGTATTTGTGTAATCAAGATTGGCCGCCTTGGAGCCCAAAGTGTTCGCTTCCCTGTTTAACTCCTGCATAAGAAAATCCAGTCTTCGGCCTACAGGTTCATCTTTTTGCAGCACATGCCGGACTTCTTCCAGATGTGCTTCCAGTCTGTCCAGTTCTTCTGTGACGCAAGATTTTTGTACCAGTAATAATATCTCCTGTTCCAGCCGCTCATTATCCAGCTCGACGGATAATTCCCGTGCTTTCCGCATTAGTCTTTCACGCAGCATTTGTTGTACTTGCGGTAATTTCTCTTTAAATACCTCAAGTAGCGCGGCAATGCTGTCACAGCGTTCAATGATCATGGATCGTAACTTTTGACCTTCACCCGTTCGGGTTTCCATAACATGTTCCAGTGTGATATCCAGCTGTTGTAGCAAAGGAGCCGAGATTAATTCAGCGTCGACCATGTCTCGATTAATCACCCCCGGCCAGCGCAGAATGTCCATTGCGCTGATTGCTGCCGGGTTACTCATTGAAGACTGTATGGACTGCGCGGATTGAATGATATTTTTTGCGAGTGTTGTATTGAGTGAAAAGCCATTGTGAGAAATTTCATTAGCATCAAACCGCAATGTGCAATCAACTTTGCCACGATTGAGTTTGTTCGATATGTGTTCGCGGATCCTGGCTTCAAGCATTCTAAATTCTTCCGGAAGACGAATACTCACTTCAAGATAGCGGTGATTGACCGTTCTGATTTCCCAGACTACATGTCCAATTTCGTTGGTTTCTTCAGTCCGACCATAGGCCGTCATACTTGCCGTCATATGAGATATCTGTTTGTGTCTATCATGTTTGTCAAGTCTAGCTGCTGTAGATATTAAGGCAAATAGTACGTATTTAATCATGTATAATTCGCCTGTTTTTTGCAATGGGGAGAAGGAATGCGTCCAAGTGGAAGAGTCCCGGATCAACTACGGGAAATTAAACTGACTCGACACTATACCTGTCATGCTGAAGGCTCTGTTTTGGTGGAGTTTGGTAAAACAAGGGTTATTTGCACAGCCAGTATTGAAAGTCGTGTGCCAGGGTTTCTCAAGGGTAAAGGACAGGGTTGGTTAACCGCAGAGTATGGCATGCTACCCCGATCTACAGGATCACGTGTGCGCAGAGAAGCAACGCAGATCAGTCAAGCTGGAAGAACCATGGAAATTCAGCGTTTGATCGGGCGTTCTCTTCGCGCCGTGGTGGATCTGGATAAATTAGGTGAAAGAACAGTGACCATCGATTGTGATGTGATTCAGGCGGATGGTGGTACGCGAACAGCATCTATTACGGGAGCTTACGTCGCCCTGGTTGATGCTATTAGATCGTTACAGTACGACAAGGTACTAAAACAGGATCCGGTAAATTCCGCGTTAGCCTCTGTTTCTGTAGGTATTTACAAAGGTACAGCGATACTGGATCTTGATTATGTTGAAGATTCAAATGCGGAAACAGACATGAATGTCGTGATGAACAGTGAAGGACAATATATTGAAGTGCAAGGCACTGCCGAGGGTCGTGCGTTTAGTAGTGATGAGCTTAACGAAATGCTAAGGCTGGCACAAAAGGGGATTATTGAACTTTTCGACCTGCAGAATAAGTCTCTGGCGGAATAAGTGCCTGGAAAAAGGCGGGTTCTCTCGTGCAAGCAACATCAAATGGAAATAAAATCGTGTTCGCCAGCGGCAATGTCGGCAAGGTGCGTGAGGTCGGTCAGCTATTGGGGGGGGTGAGTATCGACGTTCTACCACAGTCGGCATTTAATGTGCCAGAGGTGGAAGAAACCGGAGTCACTTTTGTCGAAAACGCCATATTAAAAGCAAGGAACGCGGCTCATTATACAGGCTTGCCCGCGATGGCTGATGACTCAGGAATTGCGGTTGATGTTTTGCGAGGACGTCCGGGCATTTACTCGGCACGCTTTGCCGGGGTTGGTGCGAGTGACGAAGAGAATTTAAACAAGCTCATTAACCTGGTTAAGTCTTTTCCGGAACGGGAAAGAACGGCCCGATTTATTTGTTCAATGGTTTATTTACATCATGAAGGAGATCCTGTGCCGATGATTGTGGAAGGGATCTGGGAAGGTCAGTTGATTCTCGAACCCAGGGGTCAAAATGGTTTTGGTTATGATCCGATATTTTATATTTCGTCCCGGCAATGTACATCTGCCGAATTACCGCCCGAGATAAAGAATAAATTAAGTCATCGCGGTCAAGCACTCAGGAAGTTACTCAGACAATTATCATTATTGTATCCGGATTAGGGATTCAAGTTGTAAAATCAGATGTATGCTGGATTTTAAAAGCAACCCGCCTTTATCTTTGTACGTACATCTACCATGGTGCATCAGGAAATGCCCTTATTGTGATTTCAATTCGTATGCGATAAGCAAGGAAGTATTTCCGGAAAACACATATATTGATGCGTTGATCAGTGATCTTGAATCTGCATTGCCGAGTATCCGGGGTCGACCTATCGTCAGTATTTTTATCGGTGGTGGGACGCCGAGCCTGTTTTCAGCGGAGTCCATTGATCGCCTGATGGCGGCTTTGCGATCAAGATTGAGACTCTACCAAAATCCGGAAGTTACCATGGAAGTCAACCCGGCTGCGGCGGAAGCTGAACGGTTCAAGGCCTATCGTGAATCCGGAATTAATCGTCTTTCTATCGGGGTACAGAGCTTTGATGACAGACAGTTAAAAATATTGGGGCGTGTTCATAATAGTGCCGAGACGTTGCAATCTGTCGCTATGGCAAAGGACGCCGGGTTTGAAGAAATTAATATCGACTTGATGTTTGGATTACCTGAGCAATCAATAGATGATGCACTATCTGATTTAAAAATCGCAGTGGAACTTCAATCCACGCATCTCTCATGGTATCAACTGACCATTGAACCTAATACGATTTTTTATTCGAGGCCGCCTGTTTTACCTGTTGATGATCTGTTATGGGATATGCAGCAACAGGGACAAGCTTACTTGTCCGACAATGGATTCAATCAATATGAAATTTCCGCCTACGCGAGAAAGGGAGACGATTCTCAATGTCAACACAATCGAAATTATTGGCAGTTTGGGGATTATTTGGGAATTGGTGCAGGAGCACACGGAAAGCTTACGCATGTTGCGGCGGGCAAGATAGAACGCTATGCCCGGCACCGACTACCCCAAAGCTATATTGATAAAGTTATACAAAAATGTGCAATTACAGAAACCAGAACCCTGACCAGAGATGAGTTGCCTCTGGAATTTATGATGAATATCCTGCGTCTCACTGAAGGGTTTCATCCATCCCTGTTTAGTGAGCGCACAGGCTTGTTATTGAATGCCATCCAGATGCCATTGAAAATTGCTGAAGAAAAAGCGTTGATAGAATGGGATCTTAATAAGATAAAACCGACAGAAATCGGGTATCGTTATCTGAATGATTTGATCGAAATATTTATGAAATGAAATTGAGGTCTGTTGGAATACACACACCCGGGTTTTTTATACTCTACATAAAGTTATTCTTCGTATTGATAAATCATGAGCATATTTCTTTACAGTTTCATTGTCATTCACGGGATGAATTTTTGTACATAGTGGCGATGGAAATATTGCTTTAAAACCGTTGCATTGAACGAATTCTCTGGATGCTCATTCATTAATCAGGTCTAAAAAATCAGGAGGATTCCAACGAGGTTGTGGATTCGGAGTGGCATTCAGCTTGAGTTGTTGTCTGAAAATCATGACTATTTCTGATAAAATGCAGTCATGGTGGTGCGAGTCATCGGTTTTCTATCGCTGAGGAGGCCAGAGAACCAATTCAGTATCATCCACGCAGAACAAACTTATTGGCTGGTGAATTATGAATGCAAATACAGAGTTACCATTAAGGGATATTGCACAAGATGATATAGATCCCAATGAAACTAATGAATGGCTTGAGGCTCTGGAGGCGGTACTTAAAATTGAAGGCCCGGAACGGGCACATTATCTGCTGGAAAAATTAATCAAAAAGGCTCGTAGTGAAGGAGCCGATATTCCGTTCAGTGCCAATACTGATTACGTTAATACCCTTCCGGTTTTCAAACAGGCAAAATATCCAGGTGATACCACCATTGAGCATAAAATTCGCTCTTATGTGCGGTGGAATGCAATGGTTATGGTACTTCGAGCGAATAAAGATTCTAACGTAGGTGGCCACATCGCCAGCTATGCATCCGCAGCAACACTATATGATGTCGGTTACAACCATTTTTGGCATGCCGCATCAGAGGAACATGATGGTGATCTTGTTTACGTTCAGGGACATTCGTCGCCTGGCATTTATGCCAGAGCCTTTATGTTGGATCGTTTGACACAGGATCAGATGGATAATTACCGACAAGAAGTTGGTGGTGGTGGACTGTCTTCCTATCCTCATCCCTGGCTGATGCCGGATTTTTGGCAATTCCCGACGGTCTCCATGGGACTCGGCCCGATTATGGCTATTTATCAGGCCCGGTTTATGAAGTATTTACATGATCGTGACATCCGTAATACGGATGGACGAAAGGTTTGGTTGTTTATGGGGGACGGTGAATCAGACGAACCGGAATCCCTTGGCGCAATCGGTATGGCGGGACGTGAAAAACTCGATAATCTGGTATTCGTGGTTAATTGCAATTTACAAAGATTGGATGGACCTGTTCGAGGCAACGGCAAGATAATCCAGGAACTGGAATCCAATTTTCGTGGCGCCGGATGGAATGTGATTAAGGTAATCTGGGGAAACCGATGGGATGCACTGTTACAAAAAGATCATAACGGTGCCTTAAAAAAACGCATGATGGAATGTGTTGATGGTGACTATCAAACCATAAAGGCAAAAGATGGCGCATACGTAAGAGAGTTTTTCTTTAATACGCCGGAACTGAAAGCAATGGTTGCCGATTGGTCGGACAAGGATATCTGGGAGTTGAATCGAGGCGGTCATGATCCTGCAAAAATATTTGCGGCGTTTCATGCTGCGGTAAATCATCAAGGTCAACCTACCGTGATATTACCCAAGACAGTCAAGGGATACGGTATGGGTGAAGGCGGTGAGGCACAGAATGTTACCCATCAGACAAAGAAAATGAGTTTTGATTCGTTAAGAATTTTTCGAGATCGTTTTGAGTTGCCTATCACTGATGATGAGATTGCGGATTTGCCGTATTTAAAATTTGGGGAAGGTTCCAGGGAAAATGAGTACATGCTTAAACGACGTGCAGATCTCGGCGGCTATTTACCGGTCAGAAGAGAAAAATCCATTGCACTTGAAGTGCCTGGTCTTGAAACCTTTGAGTCATTTTTGCAGGCGACGACTGAAGGCAGGGAAATCTCGACGACCATGGCCTTTGTTAGAATACTGAATCTTCTGGTTAAAGATAAAAATCTTGGTAATCGTGTTGTACCTATTGTCCCTGATGAATCCAGAACCTTCGGTATGGAAGGCATGTTCAGACAATTGGGGATCTGGAACCAGTTTGGTCAATTGTACACGCCACAGGATTCCGGTCAGTTGATGTTTTATAAAGAAGATAAACATGGGCAAGTACTACAAGAAGGAATCAATGAGGCGGGGGGTATGTGCGACTGGATTGCCGCCGGCACATCCTATTCGACCAATAACGAACCGATGATTCCATTTTATATTTTTTATTCCATGTTTGGTTTTCAACGTATCGGTGATCTTGCATGGGCGGCTGCCGATCAACGTGTCAGAGGTTTTCTCCTGGGCGGGACCGCAGGTCGTACGACACTGAATGGCGAAGGTTTGCAACATGAGGACGGACATAGCCAACTTTGGTCATCGGTGATTCCAAATTGTATTTCGTATGATCCAGGCTTTGCTTTTGAACTGGCAGTCATTATTCAGGATGGCTTGCGTCGAATGTATGTTGAACAGGAAGATGTTTATTATTACATCACAGTGATGAATGAAAATTATGCACATCCCGCAATGCCAAAAAATGCAGAGGCCGACATCATAAAGGGCATGTACGCCTTTCAGAAAGGCGCGAAAAATAAAAAACCATGCGTGCAGTTATTGGGCTCAGGAACGATTTTTAATGAAGTCATCGCAGCCTCTGTGTTGCTCAGGGAAGATTGGGGTGTTGAAGCTGACATATGGGGTTGTCCGAGCTTTACTGAACTCGCCCGAGACGGGCAAACATGTGAACGTTGGAATCGATTACACCCTGGTTCCAGAAAAAAAGTTTCACACCTGGAGAAATGTTTGACCAGGAGCAAAGGCCCCTTGATTGCCGCTACAGATTATGTCCGACTTTATGCTGAACAAATCAGGCCTTATCTTCCCGCACAAAGCAACTACACCGTATTGGGCACTGATGGATTTGGTCGTTCTGATACTCGTGAGCAGCTGCGGAAACATTTTGAGGTTAATCGTTACCATATCGCCGCTGCCGCCCTGGATGGTCTTTGCAATGCAGGGACGATAGAAAGTGGCAAGGTGTTGGAAGCCATAAAGAAATACGGGATTGATAATGAGAGTCCTGCGCCATGGACAATTTAATTAATCTTGAGTCAATGTTCATACGACAGGGCTTGATTCAATGAGTGACGTTATCGAAGTAAAAGTACCGGATATTGGTGACTTTGATGAAGTTGATGTTATTGAGATACTGGTGCAGGCAGGAGACACGATTGTATCAGAACAAGCCTTGATTACCCTGGAAAGTGATAAAGCGAGTATGGAAATACCCTCGACGCATGCCGGTACGGTACAGGATGTGTTTGTGAAGGTGGGAGATGCCGTCTCGCAGGGAACGAATATTCTTGCCTTATCGGTTGGTGGGAACGCAGAAGTCAAAACAGGAGACACGACAGAGCCTAAAGTTAAAGAAACGGAGATAATCAAACCAGAAGAGATCACGCCTGATAACAAGCAGCAAGAAGCATCAATATCTCAAGAGACAGTCAAAGAGATTACGTCCGTGACACACGCAAAAGGTCAGATTCATGCGAGTCCCGCTGTACGTCGTTTTGCCAGAGAACTGGGATTGGATATTACAAAAATAACAAGGGCCAGCGGACCCAAGGGGCGTATTCTTAAACAAGATGTCAAGGCATTTGTCAAACAGGCGTTATCCGGTGCAAACATGCAGCGCGAGTCCGGTATCCCTGCCATCCCCTCTGTGGATTTCAGTAAATTCGGTGCCGTGGAAGAACGTCCATTAGGTAGAATCAAGAAGCTAACCGCTGTTAATCTGACTCGCTCATGGTTAAACGTTCCCATGGTGACGCATCACGAACTGGCTGATATCACGGACATGGAAGCCTTCAGAAAATCGTTAAAGTCTGAAGCGGAAAAGAAAGGAGTCAAGGTTACATTTCTGGCGTTTATCATGAAGGCACTGGTAGGTGCCCTAAAAGAATATCCTGAATTTAATGCCTCGCTCGCAAGCGATGGCAGCTCACTTATCCTGAAAAAGTATTACCATGTCGGGATTGCAGTGGATACCCCGAATGGTTTGGTTGTCCCTGTCTTCAGGGATGTTGATCAAAAGCATATTTACGATCTGGCTGAAGAAATGGCTATTATCAGTAGCAAGGCCAGAGAAGGGAAACTGAGTCCCAAGGAAATGCAGGGCGCCTGCATGACGATTTCAAGTCTGGGAGGAATAGGCGGGACTGCATTTACCCCGATTGTCAATGCACCGGAAGTGGCCATCCTCGGCGTTACACGCGCAGATATGCAACCTGTGTGGAATGGGTCGGAATTTGAACCTCGTTTAATGTTGCCACTGGATCTAACTTACGATCATCGTGTCATTGATGGCGCTGCTGCTGCAAGATTTATGGCGACACTATCAGGTTTCCTGAATGATATTCGTCGTGTAATGTTGTAGGAATGATTGATGAGTGAATTAAAAGATATCATTGTTCCGGATATTGGTGATTTTGACAGTGTTGAAATTATAGAAGTATTGGTTGCCGTTGGAGATTCAGTACAAATTGAAGATCCACTGATCACACTGGAAAGTGATAAAGCCTCCATGGAAATACCAAGTCCGGCATCCGGCATTGTCAAAGAGATATGTGTCAGGGTAGGCGATACAATTTCTGAAAATGGTTTAATTTTACGACTGGGAAAATCATCTGCAAGTACCGGGAAAACGCAGAATGTTTCTGAATCGCCATTGTCAGAAACAAATACTTCACAAGCCGTTACCACCCCTGTAACAACTACAGGCATTGGCAATAATGATTTTGATTTGCATGCCGAGGTTGTCGTCTTCGGAGCCGGGCCGGGCGGATATACAGCTGCATTCCGTGCGGCGGATCTGGGTAAACAGGTAATATTGATTGAACGTTATGCTGCATTGGGTGGTGTTTGTCTTAATGTCGGTTGTATCCCATCCAAGGCTTTATTGCATCAAGCGCAAATCATTCATGAAGCTGAAGAGATGTCCACCCAGGGAATTAAATTCGGCAAACCGGAATTGGATATCAATGCTATCCGCAGTAACAAGGAAAATATTATCAATCGTCTAACTGGCGGTCTGCTTGGTTTGGCAAAACAACGTAAAGTTAAAGTGATCACCGGTCATGGATCATTTATCTCCGATAAATTAATTCAGGTAAAAAGTAATGATCAGGTACAAAAAATTTCATTTGATAATGTCATCATCGCCGCCGGTTCTCAACCCGTAAAGATCCCCGGGTTTCCCTATGAAGATCCACGGCTGATAGATTCAACCGGTGCACTGGCACTTGAGGATATTCCTGAAAAGTTGCTGGTTATCGGTGGCGGCATTATTGGCCTGGAGATGGCGACGGTGTATCACGCATTGGGCGCACAAATAAGTGTGGTTGAATTGATGGAACAATTGATTCCAGGTTGCGATAAAGATCTTGTTCGCCCGTTACACAAGCATATTGAAAAACAGTACGAAGCAATCTATTTGCAGACGAAAGTGACCGATATTAAACCGTCGAATCGGGGTTTAAAGGTCACGTTTGAAGGTGAGGGTGCGCCCAAGCCGATGGTTTATGATCGTGTCTTGTTGGCGGTTGGACGCAGTCCAAACGGAAAGTTGATCAATGCTGAAGCTGCAGGCGTCCATGTCGATGCAAGAGGGTTTATTCCGGTGGATAAACAACAACGTACAAATATTCCACACATTTATGCGATTGGCGATATTGCAGGCAATCCGATGCTGGCACATAAAGCAACTCACGAAGCCAAAGTCGCCGCTGAGGTCATTGCCGGAGAGAAGCGATCTTTTGATGCCCTGACGATTCCTTCAGTTGCATACACTGATCCCGAGGTCGCATGGATGGGATTGACAGAAACCGACGCTGAGGCAAATTCCATCAAATATGAAAAATCCGTTTTCCCCTGGACCGCCAGCGGTCGAGCGTTGAGTATTGGTCGAAATGAAGGGATGACAAAAATTTTGTGGGATCCGGATAGTCAGCGCATATTGGGTGCAGGAATTGCAGGTCAGAATGCCGGCGAATTAATTGCCGAAGCCGTATTAGCATTGGAGATGGGCGCGGATTGGGAAGATATGGGCCTAACGATCCATCCCCATCCCACCCTTTCTGAAACACTTAATTTTTCAGCAGAGATGCAGGCCGGTAGCATCACGGATTTGTATGTGAAGAAAAAACAAGGTAAGTCTGTTCAGACTTGAATCCGCGACTACGCGCAGGATCCAGTAAACAATAAATACACACCCTTCCCGGGAACGCCGAGCTCCAGCTCGGCATTTTTTTATCCTGAGCATAGCCGTAGTGTCCGTCATTCCTGCTTGCGCAGGAATGACGGAGGAAGACAGGAATGACAGAGTGATCTTATCCCGAGTTGAGGTTTACTGGCTTTATTTGGAGGCGGCGCGGTAGTACCGTACCTCAGCACAGCGAACGAACCCAGTCCGTGGTTAGGTGCTGACCTTCAAGCTTGACTGCGAAAACAGCACTGTTACCCAGATTGAAAAATACGATTTCGGAGAATGGTGCAATCGAATTGAATACTCCTTTGTGGCATTCGACTAACTGCTCGAGATCCGTCTTCCCGAGATAAATCGCAATATACTCGTTTACATATATCGCCAGTATCAGCGGTTTATCGGTCGCATAGCCACTTCGAGCTTTGCACACTTTGTCGATTATCGCCGAGATCAAACGCTGGGTGTAGCGTTCTAGTTCGTCTTTATCAAAAGGGATATGTTTCAACCCTTCACACTTTAGCATGTGCACATCCGGCACGCTCCGATCATTAATATAAACGGACGTCAACTCGACGCCGAGCTTTTCCCCGGTGACGGTATCGCGTACGATGAAATCAGGCTTCTCACTCTTACAGACGATCTCCAGCTTTCGCCCCTTCGTCAGACTTTTGTACGCCTTCAAGAACTCACAGATTTCATATCTCTCTCGCTCTTCCTTGTTCGGGAATTTCATTTCCGCAAACGCCTAACGACCAGGTTGTGCGGCGCAAACGAAGCGCAGCGTAGTTTGTATCCGAACGAGCGCCTTGTTATGAAACTTTCTGACCATGACTCCACAATTCATATTCACTGATGTCAATCTCTCTATTCCAGACCACAGCATAACCACCTTGTTCGACTTTTACTGATTTAAACAAAGCTGGATCCCTTAACGGAGCAAAGATGTTTTTACTTAAGAGTGGAGAAACATCGTATTTTTTCTTTTCGTTATTATCGAATTCAACGAGCAAAGTATGATTATTGATTGCCGATGCTGATCTAACCTTTGGATGTTGCATAGCTTACTCCAGTGGTGGCAGCTTATGAAATTCTTGTGTATCCCACATTTTTTTCATTTCATTTTTGTTAATCGTAGCCCATTCAATAATTAGCTTTTTTGCTCTTTGCGGCAAATCACCTTCAATCATTTCAAGTGTGTCAATATCAAAAAGGCCAACATGTTCACCATATACAGCATGAAAATGTGGTGGTGGGTGATCACCGAAAAATAGCTTTATTACGATTCCATAAAATCTTGCTATTTCTGGCATGTCTGTTTCTCACTTTGTATTATTATCTTATCGTCATAACCACGAATTATAGGACAGTTTGTCCGATAATGTATTATATCGTGAATTCAATTTGTAAGTGCAACTCTTAACGAGTCGGTTAGCGGGTAAGCTGAGTTATCATTTATAGCTTGCTCTAACCACCAGGAAAAACGATATCAAAACGATCCATCCCCATCCCACCCTTTCTGAAACACTTAATTTTTCAGCAGAAATGCAGGCCGGTAGCATCACGGATTTGTATGTGAAGAAAAAACAAGGTAAGTCAGCTCTAACTTGAAGGTTTTATACACGGAAATATATGTAAACTTTCTGAAATAATTATGTCTTGTTATACTCTGCAGTTCCGCGTTTGGCGTGACCGCAGACGGTGTCTTGACATTAGTGCTGCGAAATATCGACAGGATTGATGCACAGCAAACATTTAATGTGGTGGGATATAACAGCTCGTTATCATAATGCCCCAAATAATGTTTCCCTAACCACGGCCTCTGCAACGATGGGCCACCTCGAATTTATATATTGAAAATAGCCGGGTGGATACTCCATATATAGAATCACCATAATGAATCAAGTATATATCTTCTTGAAACAGTGAGGTTTTTCACTGTGTCCACTTTAAATATATATAATACATTATCGGACAGACTGTTCGATAACCTTTAGTAGGCATATCTATGAGTAACACTAAGCTACAACAGGATTTTGAGTTGGTGAGAGATCACTGTATCAATATTACATGGAGCTACAATACGTACATCGATCTTTATTGTGAAGAGAATCATGCTTTACTTTTACAGGTGGCTGGGACTTTCTTTGACGAACTGGAAATGGTTCTACGTCGAGATTGGATGTTGCAGGTGAGTAAACTCATGGATCCTGCGAAAACAAGGGGTCATGAGTCCGAAAACTTGACAATAAGGCTGATAAACGAACAGTTGATCGAAAAACAGTTAATGACCACTGAGATTGAGTCAATTGGTAGTAGCATATTGTCTTATGGTGCCAAACTTGTCCCTGCTCGAAACAAGCGGCTCGCGCATTACGATAGAAAAAGCCAACTAGATGGTTCGGTGTTAGGGGCAACATCTAAACAGGAGTTAGAACAGTTTTTGCGCAATATTCAGGAGTATTGTGATCTTGTTGGGAACGCTATTGGTACCGGGTCTTCAGATTTCACATCAGGTGCATGTGTTGGTGATGTTTTTGATTTAATAAAAGTACTTAAACGGGGGGCGTAAATGCCTAACAAGGTCATGAAAAATCGCCCACAAAAACGTGGGGCTGGACTCGCTAAAGCTCGCCTTTTATGGCGGAATTAAGTTGCAAAAACAGACATGGGAGAAATATCGAGGCAATGGCGAAATACGAAGAAAATGGTCATGCCATTTACCATGGTGACGCTTTGGAAATATTGCGCAGTGAAATACCCAATGAATCAATAGATTTGGTGTTTGTTGATCCTCCGTACAATATCGGAAAGAAATTTTCTGATTTCCATGATAAATGGCCCTCCGATACAGACTATGCAAAATGGGCCTATCAGTGGATTGATGAATGCATAAGAGTGCTAAAACCAACAGGCACAATGTACTTAATGACGAGTACTCAGGCTATGCCTTACTTCGATTTATACGTCAGGGAGAAACTTACAATTCTTGGCAGAATTATTTGGTCATACGATAGCTCCGGTGTCCAGGCCAGGAAATATTATGGTTCCATGTATGAGCCAATTTTGCACTGTGTGAAGAATCCAAATTCATACTGCTTTAATGCAGACGATATATTTATTGAAGCGAAGACTGGAGCAAAACGAAAATTGATTGATTATAGGGGTAAAGTGGCAAAACCATATGATACGAAAAAGGTGCCCGGTAATGTCTGGGAATTTCCAAGGGTGCGCTATCGAATGGATGAATACGAAGAACATCCTTCTCAAAAACCGGAAGCCTTACTGGAAAGAATTATTCGTGCCAGTAGTTGCGAAGCTGATACAGTGCTTGATCCTTTCGCAGGTACATTTACTACGGCGGCTGTTGCCAGGGTTCTGGCCCGAAATAGCGTCAGTATTGAAGCACAAGATGAATATCTGAAAATTGGCTTGCGTCGTCTGCTTGGAATGAAAGAACATTCTGGCGAAAAACTGGAAGCCGTAAAAAAGAACACAAAAGTAAGAAACGGTCGTGGCGTAAAGAACGTGGATAAGACGGGAGCTCTCTTTAGTGTCAATTCATAAACATGACTTCACCAACGAAATTATTGCCATCCTTGATCGCAATACCAAAGAGAAAGATGAAGAAATACTAAACAAAAGCTGCAAACCGTGGTTCAAAGTCAAGATCAGGGTTTGCTAATCACGACGCAAATTAGACACCCAATACCAGCAGTGCATGCATTCAACCCCAACAACGATATTACCCGGGGAGGGTGCTAACAGGTTTCTTGATTTTATCAGGACAGGCGGGAATCTCTTTGTGGACGCGGATTTGCCCCGTTTGGTCGATAATGCAAACATAAAGAACTCCAGCATGTAAATTGATACCACAATAATATGGGTGTAGGTTATTATAAAAATTCATTGAGCTTTCTCCTTTAGTTTAGCGAATATCGCCAAGCTAAAGGAGAAAGCTCAATGAATGTCAAGGCGTTGCTGTCGGAAAAATTTTCAGCAGAGTACGGCGTTAGGTAACTTCAAAAGAGAGCTATACTTTTTAATTTATTATTAGGAGATAAATGACATGAGTAACGATGAAATTCAATCAATTAAGACAGTTATTCAGCATTATATTGATGGAGCGAAGTCTGGAAAAGGGGATGACATGAAACCGGCATTTCACGACGATGCAACAATATTCGGTTATATAGGAAGTGATTTATTTGCAGGACCTGTTCAAAAGCTGTTTGACTGGAATGATGAAAATGGCCCAGCCGCAGGGATTGTGACAAATATCGCTGATATTGATATTGAAGGAACAATTGCGACAGCAAGATTGGAAACAGATAATTGGACAGGCCTTAAATTCACTGATTTTTTTACACTATTAAAAGTCGACGGTGAATGGAAAATCATGAATAAGGTATTTCATCTACATGCTTGAAAACATCACCTGACAAGCGGTTCAACAAGGGTTGGCGCGAACTGCGTGCCAACCTGTGACTCTGGACGTTTCTCATAATAAAACCGTCACGGATATTTTGTTCTGGATTGTAGGGAACAATTTATTCGATATCGCATCTTTGTATAATGCTTAACTTGATTTAATAATGACAAGTCAGGAAGGTTAAAATGGCCATTTGGGAGCAGGTTTTATTAGGTGTCGGAGGTCTTTTATTGATATTTTTTTTCTGGCCCGGTGCCAGGGCCGCCATGGAAAAAAGCAGGCAAACTGAAAATCCGGATTGGGGTAGTGTATTCATTCCAATTGCTGCTGTTGTAATATTTATTGTGTTATTAGTCATGATTGCACGTTCGTAAATACTGAATATTTAATATGATACAATCGTTGGCTTGAGTACTTACCCGGTTTTATTATGAGTGATATGTAATGAAAAATATTGGTTTAATCGCTCTAACGATGATGTTTATGAGCTTTGAGATTGCTTCTGTCTGTGCTGAAGAGGAAGAAGAGGTTCTTGGTGCGCAAGAATTCGTTGATGGTTGTAGCGAAGGATATGCCCCAGGGAAGCCTAATCAGTACTGTATGCAATATGTTTTTGGATTGGTACGGGCATTGGCTGAATTGCAGGAGATGACACCTGAAAATAAATTATTTTGTATTGATCCAAACGAGATCGGCCTTGAGGAAGTCACGGATAATGTTATGAACTGGATGAATAAGTTTCCTGATCGTTTAAATGAGGATGCGTATATCCTGGCTTCACAGGCATTGCACGAATCCTACCCGTGTTCAAGTTGATATTTAGTTAATGCAATGCAAGTAGTTTCGGGCAAAGAAATCCCGGATACGAAAGTCATGGGGAACGAAGTTGTTTACTTTAGTAAACTGCAAAAAAAACTCAGGCGGAATGTGGGACGTGCCATAGAGGATTTTGGCATGATAGAGGAAGGCGACAAAGTGATGGTTTGTCTGTCTGGCGGCGCTGACTCTTATACAATGCTGGATATCCTGCAGATCCTTCAACAGCGAGCCCCGATTTCATTTGAACTTGTCGTTGTAAATCTCGATCAGAAGCAACCAGGTTTCCCGGAGCATGTCTTACCTGATTATCTTGATCGGGTAAAGGTTCCCTATCATATACTTGAGCGCGACACCTATAGTCTGGTGACAGAGATTATTCCTGAAGGAAAAACTCTGTGTGGTCTGTGTTCGCGGTTACGCCGGGGCATTCTATACGAATTTTCCAGGCGTAACGGGTTCACCAGGATAGCGTTAGGTCATCATCGTGATGACATCATTGAGACATTATTTTTGAATATGTTTTATGGTGGAAAATTAAAGGCGATGCCGCCGAAGTTATTGAGTGATGATGGAGAAAATGTTGTTATCAGACCACTTGCTTATTGTAGGGAAAAAGATATTAAGGAGTATGCAAAGCACCGGGACTTTCCTCTCATTCCCTGCACCTTATGTGGTTCACAAGACAATTTACAAAGACAAGTGATTAAAAATATGTTGCGAGATTGGGACGATAGATATCCAGACCGCATAGAAACCATATTTTCCAGCATACAAACCATTGTTCCTTCACATTTAGCGGATATCGACGCGTTTGATTTTAAAGGTCTCATCAACAAAAAATTAGATGCCTGATCTTGATTTATTGTCAACGTTATTTGTTTTTGTGATACCTGTCATTTTTGCAGTGACTGTGCATGAGATTGCGCATGGTTGGGTTGCAAGCCAATTGGGCGATCAAACCGCAAAGTCGATGGGTAGACTGACATTAAACCCGATAAAACACATTGATCCTGTCGGCACCGTTTTGGTCCCGGCAGTGATGTATTTTACCAGCGGCCTTATTTTTGGTTGGGCGAAACCAGTACCGGTTAACTGGCAAAACCTTGGGCGTCCCGGAAGGGATATGGCCATTGTCGCTATAGCGGGTCCGGCGGCGAATTTATTAATGCTTCTGATGTGGGCGATGACGGCCAAGGTAATCACACTACTTGGTAGTGATTCGAGCCAGTTGGCACAGTTATCATTGATGATGTGTGGTATCGGCATCACGATTAATACTATTCTTATGCTACTTAATTTATTTCCGTTATTACCTTTGGACGGCGGGCGGATTGCAACTGCGTTACTGCCGCGTAATTTGGCCGTATCATTTTCAAAACTTGAGCCGTACGGTTTAATCATTCTCGTGGGGCTATTGGTGAGCGGCTATCTTTGGCAAATACTCATACCAATCAAAAATGGTACAGAATCCCTGGTTTATCAATTATTTCGGTTGCTTTAGGAATAGTTATTTCGGGACTGATCGAGTTCCTGGAGTTATTAAGGCGTAAACGGTAACAATATAAAAACGATTTCCATATTTCACGAGATCGATGGCTGGTAGGAAGTCATGGTTGTTCATTCTCCATGACTTGAATTAGTTTCTTTCCAGATCCGCAAACGCCCCGTTTGTCTTGATCATGATAAATATGGAGTTTATTACGAGACTAATGATAGCAATGCCGGAAATGATAGCAGTTGTATTTCCCCACTCGGCAACAAGTCCACTGATGAACATTAATAGAAACATCGAATTCAGGAATAAAACAGCTGCTTTCATACTGGAACTCCCCGGTTATTTTCATGTTGATAATTATACTCTATCCCATATCTGGTGGATTGCGTATCCGGAAATTCACCATGTCATCATAAAACCTGGTCAGATCATCGACAGAATAAGCAGCATTGGCGGAACTTGGATTAGGCGTCACAAAAACATGTGATTGACCAATTATGTGTTTTTGTATACCCCAGTTAATATCCATGGTTATCCCTTCTCCATATTGCAAATAATTCCTGTAGGTTCCCATACCTTGAAACCAGGCGATTTCAGGTTGATATTCAAGTAGTTTCTCCTTTAAGACGGGGGCTCCCTTCCGGTAGTCGGCAACCCGCAACTTATTTCCCATACTCGTCGGTTTTTTTACTAAATCGGTAAATCCGATATGGTATTTTTTAAACAAACTGTCCATTGCAGCCATCCCTGGTTGCAGTGGTGCTTGAATAAGTGTTGAGTTGTTTAATGCTTTCCAGAACCGATTCCGGGGGTTGGCATAATAGTATTTTGCTGCAACAGACACGGGAGATGGATTCAGCCCAATCGATATACAAACCAGGCCATTTCGACAATAATCAGGAAGTGTTTCCATTGCTTAAAAGTTCCAGTATTAAAAATAATATCCATAAGAATCTAAATCCGGGTAGAAAGTTTATACCGGCTTGGGAAGACTGGTCACCGTACTCTCTATCCACTCCTCTACTTCAGTGGTTATTTCAGAAGCCGATTTTCCGTTTGGGTCAATGGCGGGGCCAATCACCATTTGAATGGTTCCTGATTTTTTAGTGATGGTGTTTCTGGGCCAGAAAAAACCGGCATTATGTGCAACAGGGATGACCATGGCGCCGGATTTTTCAGCCAACATGCCCCCGCCGGGTAAATATTTTTTTCTTTGTTCTGGAGCAACACGCGTGCCCTCCGGAAAAATAACTACCCATAATCCTTGTGCCAGACGCTCACAACCTTGCCTCATGATTTGTTTGGATGATTTGATCGCAGAACCGCGATCTATAGCAATTGGTTGCATTGAGGCAAGTGCCCGGCCATAAACAGGGACCCGCAGTAATTCACGTTTCAATATCCAGACCTGGGTTGGGAAGATCAGCTGTATTGCCAGTGTTTCCCATGCTGATTGATGTTTACTCATGATAATTGATGCATTGGCAGGAATATTTTCCAGACCTTCAACTGTGTGTTTTATATTACAAGTGATCTTTAACCACCATAAATTAAATATCGTCCAGCGAGTGATGAAATAAAAACGTTTTTCAAAAGATAGAGGATAAATAAGCAGACAAAAAGGCGTAAAGAGAATCGAGGAGGAAAACAAACCCACGTAAAAAAGTAATGATCTAAGCAGCATTACTCAATAAGTTGTCTACAAAATCAGCCAGATCTGTATACACAGGAATATCAACCGGGGAAATCCCGCCATCGTCCAGTACGTAACCATTACCGGATCTGACCAGGATCGGCTTTGCTCCAGCCGCCAGTGCAGCATCAAGATCACACTGGCTGTCGCCTACACAATAGACATTTTTCAGAGAAGTATTAAGCCGGTTCGCTATCTCGAACAACATTCCCGGTTTTGGTTTGCGACACTCGCAGTCCTGTCTCGGGCCATGCGGACAAAAAACAATCGCCTCAATTGAGCCGCCGTATTGCGCAAGATGACTTATCATCTTTTGATGGATTGCATTGAGATCATCAATGGTAAATTTCTTGCGAGAAATACCTGACTGATTAGTGATAACAACGATACGGTAACCGTGTTTGGAGAGTTGCGCAATTGCCTCAAGGCTACCAGGTATCGGGATCCATTCCTCCTCTGATTTAATAAAATCAGTAGAGTTGTGATTAACAACACCATCCCGGTTAAGAATGATTAATGACATGGCTAAGGTTCTCTGCTTTTAATACTTATTTCAGCTTTGCAGTCTGGATATATCGGCTATTTGCATAAACAGCTTGTTTAGCTGACTCAATAATGCAATTCGATTGTTTTTCAAGGCCTCGTCATCAGACATTACCAGCACATTATCAAAAAAATTATCGACAGCGTTTCTCAGATCTGCAAGTTCACTCAAGGTCTGTGCATATTCACTGTTATCCAATAACGGGGTTACTTTTTCTTTAATCGAGGCAAGTGCCCCGGCTAATTTTCGTTCAGCATCTTCTTGCAGAAGTTCATCATTGAACTGGATGTTATCATGATTATTCACCTGTCTGAGAATATTACCAATGCGCTTGTTAGCGGCAGTCAGACTCTCCGCTTGCGGGAGTTTCCTGAATTCAAGTACGGCATTGAGGCGTCGATGGAAATCGTAAGGTTGTACCGGGTTGCATATCAGGACGGCTTCAAAGCTATCTACCGAAATACCTTGATCAATGTAGTAATGACGCAGACGTTCCATCATAAAAGCAAAAACCCGAGGCACCGGATCGTCGCTGGTTAGATCAGCAGCATAATTTTCTGTGGCCTTTTGCAGGCATGCTTCCAAATCCAACTCAAGTTTACCTTCGATCATGACACGTAAAACGCCTAATGCCGAGCGTCTTAGGGCAAACGGATCTTTATCACCTGTAGGCGCTTTGCCAATAGCAAAGATACCCACCAGTGTATCGAGTTTGTCGGCAATGGAAATGATCTGCCCGGTTTTGCTTACTGGAATTTGATCTCCGGAAAAGCGCGGCATGTACTGTTCATCCAGGGCTGTAGCGACTTCTTTGTGTTCACCGCTATTTGTTGCGTAGTAACGTCCAATAACACCCTGCAATTCAGGTAACTCTCCGACCATATCGCTGAGTAGATCACATTTACTCAGCGCCGCTGCCCTCTCAGCAAGTGTGGTATCGGTGCCTAGTAAATCGGCCATGAAGATCGCAAGTACAGTGATGCGTTCTGATTTATCGTACAGGCTGCCCAATTCCTGTTGAAAAATAACATCGGTCAATTTGCTTCCAAGATCAGCGAATGGTGTTGCATTATCTCGTTGCCAGAAAAATTCTGTATCACTCAGTCTTGGAGCAATCACATATTGGTTCCCCTGGCGTATGACATCAGGTGATTTACTTTCAATATTGGCAACAGTGATAAAAAAAGGAAGTAAATTATCTTTTTTATCGACAACCGGAAAATATTTTTGATGTTCCTGCATGGTCGCGATCAAAATTTCATTGGGCAGAATCAAGAATTTTTTGTCGAAAATACCCATGATCGCGACCGGCCATTCAACCAATGCAGTCACTTCGTCCAGCAAATTCTCATCAATGACCGCCCGACCGTTTTCTTTTTCAGCGACTTTGGTTACTGACTCCCTGATCATTGTTTTACGTCGATCAAAATCGGCGATAACTTTTCCGGTTTCCTCTAATTGCAGTAGATAACTTTCGGCTGACTCCAGTCTAATTGGCTCAGGGTGATGAAAACGGTGACCAAATGTTCGATTACCTGTTTCGATACCGAGGATGAAACAGTTAATCGTTTCTTTTCCAAACATTGCCACGACCCAATGCACAGGACGAACAAATTCTATACTACCACTTCCCCAACGCATTCTTTTTGATATGGGTAATCTGGATAATGCGGTCTCGGTGATTTGAGGAATTAACTCAACTGTCGTCCTGCCTTTTTCCCGAGCCAGATAAGTCAGCCAACTGCCTTTATCTGTTTCCAATGTTTCAAGTTCAGAGAATTCCGCGCCACAGGATTTTGCAAAGCCCAATGCAGCAGGTGAGGGTTCTCCTGCATCATTATATGCGGCTTTGATGGATGGGCCTCTTTTCAGAACTTCTTTATCGGCCTGCTTCGACACCAAGGCTGTTACCATGACTGTGAGGCGTCTTGGGGTAGCATGGTTTTTGATGTCAGTAAACGTAAGTTCCGCCTTTTCCAGTCCTTCACGGACACCCTCCGCAAAGGCGTTGGCAAGTTTTCTCAACGTCTTTGGCGGAAGCTCTTCGGTTCCGATTTCGAGTAATAATGTTTGCTTTGTCATGAATCGTTGCAGAGTTTAGGTCTCGGGGAGCTGATTTTTATTTGGCTTCAATAATGGAAACCCCAGAGATTTGCGACCTTCATAATATGCCTGAGCGACGGCTTTGGATAAAGTGCGGACGCGTAATATAAATCGCTGTCTTTCAGTAACGGAAATTGCATGTCCTGCATCAAGCAGGTTAAAAGAATGAGATACCTTCAGAACCATTTCATACGCTGGCAGTGGTAAATTTTTATCGATCAATTTCAGGCATTCAGATTCGCAGGTATCAAACCAATTAAATAATGCAGCAGTATCTGCATGTTCAAAATTATAGGCCGACATTTCAACTTCGTTCTGATAATGGATATCGCCGTAAGTGATTACAGAGTCTTGTGTTTTGCTCCATAACAGATCAAAAACACTTTGTTTGTCCTGCAAATACATGGTCAGGCGTTCCAGACCATAGGTAATCTCACCAGAGACAGGTGCGCAATCCAGCCCGCCTATTTGTTGAAAATAAGTGAATTGGCTGATTTCCATACCGTCCAGCCAAACTTCCCAGCCTAATCCCCAGGCACCAAGTGTTGGCGACTCCCAATTATCTTCAACAAAACGAATATCATGGATCAGCGGATCAATGCCAAGATGTTTTAGGGACTGAAGATAGAGTTCCTGGATTTCATCGGGAGAAGGTTTAAGCAGCACTTGAAACTGATAATAATGTTGTAGGCGATTGGGATTTTTTCCATAGCGACCATCCGTTGGTCGTCGTGATGGTTGTACGTAAGCTGCATGCCAGGGCTCTGGTCCTATGGCACGCAGAAAAGTTGATGGATGGAATGTGCCCGCGCCCATCTCCATACTGTAGGGCTGTTCAATCACACAGCCTTGTTCCGCCCAGAAATGCTGTAGCTGGAAGATTAGATCCTGAAAGGTAAGCAGGTTTTCGCCAGATTTCGCCAAGGTCATACCCGGACTACTTTAAAATGTAAGTTTCAGAGTCAAAACAGAGAACCAATGCAAGGTATAATTTGCAGTGAATGATTAGTTACCTTCATAAAAAAGTTATAACACAATAGCATTGACCTTCTATTTGAGCTTGCGCAGGGCAAAATGATAAGCAATCATCTTCCGGTTTACACCTTAAACCAGAATGACCGGTACTGCCGCTCATGCCTTAAATATAGCTACCTTGCATTTTGCTGATGCTCATATTTCAAGCTGGTTTTAAGATGCTGGTTTATTTTTTGACCAGTCATCCTGCGGGGCAGTATAACCCGGAAGACGATTATTTTTTAATCAGTTAAAGGCGCGGCAATCAGGCGCAAAAACCAGGGCAGGGAACAAAATCGCCCTATTGGCTAACACTCACATCCAGTGTCTCAAACTTGAATTCTGGAATTTCATAGATCCAGTCACCCAGAGATTGATTCAAAAGCTGACTCTCTTCTTCCACGTTGATGGTTGCCGATACATCTTCCGACTTTTCATTATCTGCACCGTCACCGGCATCGGCAGCATCAGCATCAGATCTCGCTACAGTGGTAGATGAGAAAGATGCAAAGGCCTTACCATCAGTGCTCATACTTGCTACTACAGTAATAACCAGACCATCGAATGTTCTGAAAGTTACGGTGGTAGTTTCATCAGGCGATGCAAAGTTACTAGCCGCGTGTACGTCTTCGACATTCATGTTCTCAAGGAAAGTGCCGAGTTTATCCAGTAGGACAGCGGGTGAACTTGTTTCTCCCTGTGTGACCTCGAAATCAGTGTCGCCTTTGGCACTTTTATTGATAGTAAGCTGCTCACCATTATTTTTAACAATATTTATATTCCGCATGCGTGCGGCTGAAATATTCACTATATTACGGTCGAACCAGCTATTATGGTTTGCCTCGATCTGTAGATAACCTTCTACCAGGAGTGCATGTTTTGCATTTACTTTCCGAACATAAAAACCTGGCTGACCACTTCCTGCGCCACTCTTCCGGGGATCCCCGACAATAAGCGAGGCAAGTACCGAGCCTGCTGCATCCTTGAGCGTGAGCAATAATGAGCTTGACTCTTTAATTTCCGTTCCTTCAACACCCAATTCTGCATAAAGTTTCGGATTATCTGTCTTCCGGGCGAGGATCCTGAGTTTGGATAGACCAATGACTGTGCCCTTAATCTTCTCAAACTGTGCCGGATAGTTATCCGCACTTTGCAGCACCCATTGTCCGTTTGCTGTCTTTTGCAGGATCGTATCATCATTACTGCGAACCACTTCGATGTGAGCAACATCATTGATTTTGTCAGCAAGTTCCGGAAATAATATTTTTTTCTCAACAGTCGTTTGCGGTGCGCGGGACTCCGCAATGAAGAATGCAATAGTAATCAGTGCTGTTGTGACTATAAAAAAACCAATAATTTTTTGATATTTCATTGATAACTGAACCTCAAATCTTTTTATCTATTGCGATAGGTGACGCGATAGACGCCTGTACCAATGGCGATCAGAATGATGAGTAACGGTAAAAACGCGATATTGAAAAAACGCAGCCTGGTGCCCAGTGCTTCAATATTTTTCTTTAACTCATGTTGAACAGAACGCAGTTGCTTACGCGTTTCAATACGTAGTGTTTGAAATTTTTCAATCTCTGCACTCTGCTCCGGCGTAATGAGTACAGTGCTTTCTCCAGCATTAGTATCCTGTTGTTGCTGAATTTCACGTATTTTCTGTTCAGTCTCTTGTAGGGTAGCGGTAAGTTTTTGTTCGCGTTCGCGGTATTCAAGTTCCGCCTGGCGACGGATAGCCTCGACTCTCTCGAAAGGTCGCGTATATTCTCCACGGGTTCTCAGGCTTCCCAAATCGTTACTTCCCGACAGGTTCTCCAGGGCATTCACAACAAAGTCGCCATTATTTGCGATAGGTCTGGTAATGTTTATACCGAAATAGGAACTGGTCCTGATCCAGAATAAATCATTCAGAATATCCGTATCAGCAACAACGATTACATTGATGTTACCTTCGTGGATCAGCGTGCTGTTACCGTCATCTGCCTTATCCTCTTCTGTATCCACCAAACCTTCCGGGAAAGCGGTTTCGGCTCGACCCTGAAGTCGTGCCGCAAGAACCTGTTTTTTCTCTTCTGACTTGAAATTATCAAGAATAATTTTCGGATCTCGTTGAATAAAAAGAAAGTCCCGGTCCAGTTGCATGGATTGCATGGTAGTTTCAATTAACGGCGTAAATTGAATTGAGCTGTCTTCATTTTTCTCGATTATTCCGGCTGTGCCCAGATTGATCACATTAATTTCACTGGTAGTAAGATCATCCTGATTAAAACTTTCTTCGGCCAACCTCAACCAGGGAAGATAGGTGATTTGTCGTGGACCGCCAGGAGTATTCGTTTGCACCTGCATGGCAGCGTTAATGTCTCCGGCAATTTTCTGATCCAGTATTGTGATGCCCCATTGCTCGGTAAGTTTATCAAGCTCCGAATCCAGATCAGGTAACACAGAACTATTCGGATCAGCAGGCACACTCTTGTCTCCTTCGGCCAGAGGATCGACGAAGACCATCGTTTTGCCGCCATTGAGTACGTATTGATCAATAGCAAACAAGGTTTCATTACTGAGGTCTTTTGGATGCACTACCATCAATACATCAATACCATCAAAATTCGTGGAGTTGGTTCCCAGAACACGTATCTCAAACAATTCTCCAATCGTATCGGTAATGGCCCATTTATCCAGCTTCTGTTGTGTATCTCCAAAGAGCAGCAATGAACTGAGCATACCGACGACTCTCTTTTCCGGGTTTGCAATGTTGTACAAAAGTTTACTGATGTCATATTCCAGTGCAGATTGTTTTTCAGCCTGGAAAAAGGGAATCACTTTTTCGTTATCCGTCGACCCGGTGCCGACCAGTCCAAAGTAGGCGCGATCTCCCGCATTATTCAACTGCACACTTTGCAGACCACTGGCGACAGCTTGATCTTCCTCTTCCGAGAATACCTCAGGGTCAATGATATTAAGTTGCAACATACCATCTGAATGTGCTTCATATTCCAGCAACATATCGCGAACCCTGATGCCGTAATTCGTCAAAACAGGGTAACCAACCATGGCTTTTTGGGAAAAATAAAAATCAAGTCTTACCGGCTCTTCAAGGTTACGTAAAATATTCAGTGTGCCGTCGGAAAGTGTGAATAATTTATTTTCAGTCAGGTCAATACGCCAACTGGTAAGTGTTGCATTTGCCATAATAATAACGGCAATGAATGAAGCAGCAGCCAGTGCAAGACTTGTTGTAGAAGTAATATTTTTATTTATCATGTGTAATCCTCAACTGGCTTTCTTTGCATCAATGATGACGATATTGGCGTAAAGCCAGAAGCTGATCAGTGCCGTGAAGTAGATAATATCCCGAATATCGATTACGCCTTTTTTAATCGATTCAAAATGAGTGAGAAAACTGAAAGACGCAATTGCATCGACGACAGCTTGAGGTGCCCAACCAGTGAAAAAATCTATCACCAATGGAAAACCACTGAGTAAAAACAGGAATGAAATCACCAGACTAATGACAAAGGCAATAACCTGATTCTTGCTCAACGCAGAGATGCAGGAGCCAATGGCCAGGAAGCCGCCCGCCATCAGCAGACTGCCGATATAACTCGCCAGAATGACCCGGTTATCCGGGCTGCCAAGATAATTAACGCTGATCCAGATAGGAAAGGTCAAGATGATCGCAACAGAAGTGAAGCACCAGGCCGCAAGAAATTTACCAATCACGGCATGATGAATCGGAATAGGCAAAGTCATGAGTAGCTCAATGCTGCCAGTCTTTCTTTCTTCAGACCAAAGTCGCATGGCAATGGCCGGGATCAGAAACAAATAAAGCCAGGGATGAAAACGAAAGAATGGATCCAGGTCTGCCTGGTTTCTGTCAAAGAAAGCACCAATGTAAAAAGTGAAAATACCTGTCAGAAAAAGGAATATGACGATAAAAACATAGGCAACAGGTGTGGCAAAATACGCCGAAAATTCTCTTTTGAAAATAGCCTTGATATTATTCATGACTGCGCCACTTCCCCTTTATCTGCATAAAACCTGGTAGTGATTTCACGGAAGACATCATCCATTCTGCCAGTGTCGGATTTAGCCAACAATTCTGCGGGCGTGCCATCAAACAAGAGTTGTCCTGAAGCAATAATGATTGCGCGTGTACAAATGGCATCAACTTCTTCCAGTATATGTGTGGAGATAACGATTGCTTTATGCGCAGCCATTTCTTTAATGAGCTCTCGCACTTCATGTTTTTGATTCGGATCAAGACCATCTGTAGGTTCATCCATAATCAATACTTCAGGATCGTGTATTAATGAGTGAGCCACTCCCACGCGCCTTTTAAATCCTTTGGACAAAGTATCAATGGTCTGATTACGCACAGACTCAAGATTGATCTTTTTAATAATCTCATCAACACGACTTTGTTTCTCTTTACCCTGCATACCGCGAATTTCTGCAATAAAGCCGAGAAAGTTTTTGACCGTCATCTCACCATATGAGGGTGCGCCTTCAGGTAGATAACCGATTTTCTTTTTGACCTCGATGGGATCTTCAAGAATGTCATGACCACACACGGAAACGGTTCCGGATGTCGGTTCCAGGAAACCGGTGATCATTTTCATGGTGGTGGATTTGCCAGCGCCGTTAGGACCAAGAAAACCCAATACTTCCCCTCTTTTAACGGAAAAAGAAAGATTTCTAACGGCATGTATGGCGCCAAATTTTTTATCGAGCGCTTTCACCTCGATGAGTGTCTGCTGCATATCTTCAGTCAAGCCGAGTACCTGCTATTCTGTAAAAGTGAAATTTAAATCAAGTTTTATCGCAATTCTTGTACCACTTGGGGACCGCCTATTTTGCACAAATATTGATGATCGTCAATATTTGTTCAACCCTGTCCAATGACCGCCAAAAAGTTTTAAAGTTCTCGGTTCAGGTGATACTGCAACCATGTCTCGATAAGTGATTCTTTCTTCAAAGACTTTTAAGGATTGGAATCAATCCGGGCAGTGAGTGTCATGACTCGTATGCAAAAGAGAAATGTGCCGCCTGGTGAATTAAAACAGGCGAATGATGAAAAATGGCGATAGCGATATTTTTAGGGATAATGGACACAAACTATCCATTTCACTGTTATATTATAGCTGGAAATGACAAAGACACCAACGGCGAAGAACAGAATTTGGCAGGTGCGATTAGAGGCCGAAAAAATTTCCATGCGCTCTTGTAGAGAAGAACAAATCAAGCTATTTGAGAACTTGAAGGAATTGGGATTATGAGTAGGAAGCAAAAACCAGCCATTGCTATTTGTTACGATTTTGATGGCACCCTCATCAGGGGCAATATGCAGGAAAACAGTTTTATACCCGACTTGGGAATAGACAAAAGTACTTTTTGGGCGGAAGTTAATGAACATGCCGCGAGACATGACATGGATCAGATCCTCGCTTATATGCAACTCATGTTGGAAAAGGCACGTGAAAAGGACAGACCTTTCAACAAAAAATCTCTTGGAGAACATGGTAAATCCATAAAATTTTTTAGCGGTGTACAGGACTGGTTCAGGATAATCAGGCAATATACAAAAGAAATCGCCAATATTGAACATTACATTATCTCATCAGGTCTGGAAGAAATGATTGAAGGAAGTGAAATTGGAAAAAACTTTAAGCATATTTTTGCTTCCGGTTTTGTCTATGATGCCAATGACGTTGCTGTATTCCCCGCCCGATCAATAAACTATACAACTAAAGTTCAATATTTATTTCGGATCAACAAAGGTATTGAGAACAGTTGGGACAATTCAAGAATAAATGAATTCACTCCTGAATCCAGGCGACCGATACCATTTTCACAGATGATATACATTGGTGATGGTGATACCGATGTACCTGCCATGAAAATGATGAACCACAAGGGAGGATACTCCATCGCTGTTTATCCAGCCAAACAAGGGACACGAATGACACGTGAAGAGTCGGAAAGGAAGAAGAGCGTGGAAAAACTGCATAGAGACAACCGTTGTCAATTTATTGCCGAAGCGAATTATTCTAAAGGAGAATACCTGTATCAGTTAGTAACAAGCCTGATAGATCGCATCGTCAATGAATGTTCATGCAACATGAATTTGAAAGCCAATAAATAAAAATTCAAGGCTGGCATTATGGCAAATATTAGCGAAAAAAAGTGCCGACAAGGGTGTTTTGTCCGGCTGATACTGAATTGGATGCATAATCTATAGGACTTGAACATTGTTGGTTTGGTGGCATCATCCCCGGGGCCTGCAGTCCTGCTAAAATAACCCATCATAAAAGTCATGAAGACATAAAATTATTTTCTATCCTTGTACTCCAAATGCTTCTGTTTAAGGCGAAAGAGCGCGGAGATGTCTTCCTCACCATAACCTTCATCCATGAGTTTTTTATAATGTGTCAGAGTCATTTCAATCACCGGCAAGCTGTTATCACTTATTGTGGCAGCCATGTTTTTACATATATCCAGATCTTTGTAATGTAAGGCGAGTTTGAATCCCGGGTCGAATTTTCTTGCCAACATGGTTTTCCCCCGGTGATCGAGAAACCAGTTTGCAGCGGCACCTGTTGACACAATATCCACCACTTTATCCATATCAAGTCCCATGGCATCACCGAAAGCCAATGCCTCGCTGACCGCCTGATTGATTCCTGCAGCCATAATTTGATTAACGGCTTTGGTTGCCTGGCCACTGCCAATCGGTCCGACATGAACAATATTTCCCGCGATTGCATCCAGGGTTGGGCGGGCTTTTTCAAGCACTGTTTCATTCCCACCCGCCATCATTGCCAGTGTACCGTTCTTTGCGCCTTCCACGCCGCCTGATACCGGACAATCCAGGAACTGTGCATTGCGGTCTCTTAACAGTGCCGCCGCTTTTTTTGCAGTATCAGATGCAACGGTCGAAGTATCGACAACAATGGAATCCGGCCTTATGGTTGTAGCGACGCGTTCGATAACACCCAATACATCTGCATCACGAGAGACACAGGTAATAATCAGTTCACAGTCTGCAGCGAGCTGTTCAGGAGTTTCGGCGATGACGATACCTGTTTTCTGGCTTAAGGCATCAGCTTTTTCCCGGGAACGATTCCACACTCGGTGTAGCATTCTTGTCTTATGAAGATTCATCGCCATGTATCCGCCCATGGCACCTAAACCAATTACGCCTGTCAGCATTTTTTAAATTCTCCGGATAAGCAAGGTCATTCAGGTTTTTTACGAATTCATTGACGTAAGCACGCCGTTTTTTTCTTTCAGTTTAGCCGTGCCGGGACAATTTGTAATAGCTTTTTTCGAACGATAATACGTTGTTCCATACCTGGCGATACAACATCAAATATGTTTTGTGCTTTTTTTCAGGGCAGATGTTTTATATCAGAATGATGTCATTTACAAACCAGATGATATCCGGATTTCCAGCAAAGAAAGTCAAGATACCGGATGATTGTTTTTTCAGGCAGTTTCCGCATTTTTGATACTGCAAACGGTCATTGTATTTTGCACGATATTGTTTGATGGAAATCCTGTCAATGATAGTCATACGGTATTGTTTTTTTCCTGTCAGTCCGGTGCAAAATTATGGACGACTTATTTGGGGTTTTTACGCATTCCGTCAACTCTGAAGTGATAATGGAGCGAACTGAGTCACATCATCCAACAGGATTATCTCAAATTTTGCGTGTTCTTGATGAGGTAAATCACAGTGTTTTGTGGCACAATGCGCGTCCGTTTGGCCTCGGAAAATATAAACTCCGAATAATTTAGACTGTGGGAGAAGCACAAAGTGATGTCTTTTAAAAAAATACAACTGATTGTTATACTTGGGTTTTTAGCATCGGGTTTGGTTGCGTGCGGTGACGGTAGTGGTGATGCTGGCTCAAAACCAACGACTTCAAGCAGCTCTGAAGCATCTGTAGTGCCTGCAGTACCCATGACAATGTCTACAGATGCAACACTGCCTGATTACGACCCGGATCATCCTTTAATGGTCGTCGAGGATAACAGCGTTATTCATCAGGAAGCGATCTACAAAGCCTGGCCGCAGTAGGCTAAATACGTGAGTGAATGAACCATGCCGGTGTGTACAGGCATGATTTCCTGGTGTCGGTCGATGTTTGTTGTCCGTTGTAAAACATTTTCCGTTTCGGAGAAGTAAAGCAGTGATGTTAATTGGAAAATCACAAACATTTTTCGTGCCCGTCCTATTTGTGTCAGGCCTTACAGCCTGTGGTGGTAGTGACCCTGAATCCACCGGTAAATCTCAATCATCGGTACCCGGGGTTGCAGTGGTGGAGAAGAGCATGATGGCGGAGGAAGGTTCCATTGAAATGGTTGCAGATGTGCCCGTGTCTGAAGTCGTTCTCGTCAATGGCTCTGCAGATGGTTGGTTGTCGGCTTATGATCCTGAATATCCTGCAATGGTGGTGGAAGATAATGAGGTTGTCAGCGAAGAAGAAATTTACCAGGCCTGGCCGCAAGGAATTCCAGTAGCTGGCGTTGATTCAGCTTCAGCAGAAGCGTCTGCACCTGTAGCGACTGAAACAAAAACACATAGAGTTAATGCTCAGGCGACGAGCTTCAGTCCAAACATCATTTTTATCAATCCGGGCGATACTGTGCAGTGGATGAATATGGCGGTTCATGATTCTGTATCAATGGCAGGGTTGATTCCCGAAGGAGCAGAACCCTGGTTATTTAAACTGGGCCAGAATGGTTCGGTAACATTGACCGAAGAAGGCATCTATATTTATAAATGTAATCCACATTATCCCCTTGGCATGGTTGCGGCAATTATTGTGGGTGAACCGGTGAACATCAAGGAAGTGCAGGCCAATGCAACCGGACGTTCAAAGGGCATAGTGAAGAAAGTTGTCAAGGCGCTGGCAGATCGGCAGCGAAAATAAAATTGAATTGAATATGTGAAAAATCGTGTTTAAGGCGAGCCGGGAAGGTGAGTTGTTATCAATCATGGACGGGTAATGGCATCTGGATTCTTTCGCCCTTGCAATAATATTTTCGATAATTTTTTTATTTTAAAGTTTAGGAATGCATAAACTCGGGCGCTTGAACAGGTGTGGTTAAAACTTCCCCTGTAATACTTTAATAACAATTTTCAAACCATGACAGTCGTGCATGAGTGATTGAGTATCGTTGCCTGTTAAACGTGGTGAGATTTCAAATGACGATTAGAACTTTGCAGAATAAGGTCCCTGCCATTGCTGATTCAGCGTTTGTTGATGAATCTGCTGTGGTTATAGGTGATGTGACCATAGGCGAAGATTCCTCAATATGGCCGATGACTGTGGTTAGAGGTGATATAGAAAAAATAACCATCGGCAAACGCACCAACATTCAAGATGCCTGTGTGCTGCATGTGACGCATGACAGCGAATATACCCCGGGCGGTTTTCCACTGCGTATTGGCGATGGTGTCACTGCAGGGCACCGTGCGACTCTGCATGCCTGTACTATAGGTGATTATTGTCTCATCGGTATGTCAGCCACGATCATGGATGGTGCTGTTCTGGGCGACAGATTGATCGTCGGTGCCGGGAGTCTGGTTCCACCTGGCAAGCAACTGGCAGGCGGTTATCTTTACGTTGGAACGCCGGCGAAACAAATACGTAAGCTCAATGAGGATGAGTTAAAGTCACTTGAATATTCCGCCGACCATTACGTCGAAACAAAAAATATGCATATGCGGTGCTAATCAACGCACTTCTACGGGGTTTTCCCCTGCATTTCCGTATCATCCCTCGCCGTCCCGGAGAGCAGGAATTGAACCTGTTCAATGTTGTCAGGATGATTCATGGTTGACTGAAGCCAACAGCGATTTCGGTATGTCGCTTAAGATCTAACAAAAGATCTGCGAAGAACAGTCACTGACCTGCCCCCGATCTTCGAGCCACTTAAAGCGTGGTGCATTTGTTCAACCAGGTAACAAATGCGGGTATGGCGAAAATCGGTTATACTGGACATGGATATACTGGACATGTATGGAGAGCATCAAATGCTGACAAAAACACGTAAATACACCACCACACCACCACACCGCAGCACTGGCGCAGACCGCGTCGCCACCGCGCACAAACACAACATTGCCATGACCGAATGCGAAATACACGTGGCTGCGGATATGTTCAGCACACAACACAGCATGACCCATTCCCCTCTCTGGAGGAGTGCCCCGAAGGGGTGGCGCGGGATGACAACAGTCATGATCGCCTTTGCTCTGCTGGCGACATTGGCAAACTCGGCGGCATGGGCGCAGACTGGTGACTGGAGTGCCTGGAGTGTGGCCAATATCACCGACAAAAACCAGACACGCACCTGTAATGCCGGGACGGGCAACACTTGTATGAATGCCTACAGTGCTGGCACCACCAACAACGGGGGCACCGAGACCCGTCCGAGTGAGACCTTTTGGGAGAACTATCTCGTCAACGGCCCGGCTGGGTATACTAATGCGACGAGGATAGGCGCTGCAGACGTCGTAAGCGTGGTCCTTGGCCGCAACAACAACAATGGTCAGCTGGAATTGTCCAGGGTCAGTACCAGTAGCTCCAACCACATTCCTGATAATAGTTCAATCACAACCGAACAGACGACTACAGATATCGGAACACTGTTCGCAATAAGCTCCTCCTCCAACATAGCCCGGAAGTTCGGTCTGACCCGTCCGAACCGCAGCACATGGGTGACCATCCGGGGGGAGGGCATGGTGATTTACCGACCGTCCTCCGGCAACGCGGTGGCCTTGGTGGACACTTTATGTACCGTCACCGGTAATTTAAGAGTGCGTTGGGGAACCATGTCCAACACCGAACAAACCGTACCAGCCGGTTCGTCGCTGTGCAATAAAGGGGCGAGTGCCTTGGCAATCACCAAGCAAGTCATCGGTGCGCTGAGTACCAGCGATGACTATATTTATACTAGTATCTGGGGCGAATGGAGTGTGGGTAATATCACCGACAAGAACCAGACACGCACTTGTAATGCCGGGACGGGCAGCACTTGTATGAATGCCTACGGTGGCCGCACCACCAACCACGGCGGCACCGAGACCCGTCCGAGTGAGACCTTTTGGAATAACTATCTCGTCAACGGTCCGGCAGGATATACTAATGCCACGGAGTTTAGCAGTCTTGACATCACAGGCGTGACACTCTCCCGCAACAACAGCGATGGTCGACTACAACTCTCGAATATTCGTCATGGTCAGTTAAATACGAACATACAATTCTTCATCACCACTGACCAGGCGACCCCGAGTGCCGGAGAACTCGCGCCCACTATAGACCTGAAGTCCGGTCTGACCCGTCCGAACCTCAGCACATGGGTGACCATCCCGGGGGAGGGCATGGTAATTTACCGACCGACCTCCGGCAACGCGGTGTTCCTGGTGGACAGTTTATGTACCGCCAGCGGTGATTTAAGGGTGCGCTCGGGGCAAACTTCCGGCACCGAACAAACCGTGCAAGTCGGTTCGTCGCTGTGCAATAAAGGGGCGAGTGCCTCGGCAATCACCAGGCAAGCCATCGCTGCGCTGAGTACCGGCGATGACTATATTTATTCCGTAGGTGGCTGGAGCGACTGGAGTGTGGGCAATATCACCGGCAAGAACCAGACACGCACCTGTTATGCCGGGACGGGTAACACTTGTAACAATACCTACACTAGCGGCACGACCAACCACGGGGGCACCGAGACCCGTGCGAGTATAACCTTTTGGAGGAACTATCTCGTCAACGGCCCGGCAGGGCATACCGATGCAACGGAGAGAAACGGTGAGGACGTCACAAGCGTGAGATTTCTCTCCTATACCAACGATGGATCAGGTGCACTGCGAGTCAGGGGAATCAATACCACCTTGTTTTCTACGCCTCTCTTGATCCCAATCAATCAGCCGACCCCAGGTAGCGGAACACTGTTCGAAAATATAGTCCTCAAGTCGGCTCTGTCCCGTCCGAACCTCGATTCATGGACACCCATCCCTGGGCTGGGCATCGTGTTTTACCGACCGTCCTCCGGCAACGCGGTGGCCTTGGTGGACACTTTATGTACCGCCACCGGTGATTTAAGGGTGCGTTCGGGGCAAACCACCGGCAGCGAACAAACCGTACAAGCCAACTCGCCGCTGTGCAATACCGGGGCGAGTGCCGCAGCCATCACCAGGCAAGCCATCGGTGAGTTGAGTGCCACCGACAACTACATTTATGCTGCGGTGTCCGTGACATTAGGCGCCCTCCAGGACAGTACCCCCGCCACCCCGGCCAATGTCGGCGATATCTTGACCGCCGGTGCGGTCAGCCATCCCACGTTGACCGTCAATATCAGCGCCCATCAATGGCAACGCTGTCCCACTCAAGACTGTAGCAGCGCAACGGCTATCAGCCCGGGCGGCACCGCTGCGACCTACACGGTGCAAGCGGCGGACCGGGGTAACTGGCTGCGGGTGCGGGTGACTCAGGGCGGGGATTTCAACGACACCCTGTTCTCCAATATCTTACAGGTCAGCCGTCGCGGTGCCATAGGTCCCATCACCGGCACTGCCAGGGTTGGCAGCACGCTGACGGCGGGCGCGGTCACCGACCCGGACGCCTCACCGAATACCGATGTCGGGACCATTACCCATGAATGGCAGACAGCGACCGCCTCGGCGGGACCGTTTACCGCCGCACCGGGGACCAACAATACCGCCACGTACACCATTGCATCAGACCAATCACAGATAGGTGTGTGGTTGCGCGTGATAGCGAGTTATCCGAATGCGGGGGGCGGGTACCTGACGTCCGACCCGGTGGCGGTCGCGGGTGTGCGCGTGTCGCCGACCGCGCTGAATGTAACCGAAGGCGACACCACCAACTATACGCTGATGCTGGGCAGCCGACCGGCGGCGGATGTGACGATTGCCGTGACTAATTCCGGTGCCAATGCCGCTGCGGTGACACTCAGCACCACGTCACTGACGTTTACCACAGACAACTGGAACAGTGTCCAGACGGTGACCGTGAGTGGTGTTGAAGACACAGATGCGGACCACGAGACCGTGCAACTCACGCATACGGCGACAAGCACAGATGCCGACTATGCCGGTGGCGTGACGATAGACTCCGTCGCTGTGACGTTGACTGATAACGACACGGCGGGCGTGACCGTGAGTCCGACCACGCTGGCGGTCGACGAAGCCGGCAGTGGTACCTATACACTGGCGTTGACCAGGCGACCGACAGTGCCGGTGACGATTATGGTGAGCAATCCCGATGCCACTGCGGTGACCCTCAGTGCCACCTCACTGACGTTTACCACAGACAACTGGAACAGTGTCCAGACGGTGACCGTGAGTGGTGTTGAAGACACAGATGCGGACCACGAGACCGTGCAACTCACGCATACGGCGACAAGCGGAGATGCTGCCTATGACGGTGCTGCCGTGACAATAGATCCCGTCGCTGTAACGCTGAATGATAACGACACGCCGGGCGTGACCGTGAGTACCACCACGCTGACAGTCAATGAGCGTGGCGGGACTGGTATGTATACACTGCGCCTGAATACCCCACCGACGGAAGCAGTGACGATTAGCGTGACCCATTCCAATGCTGCGGCTGTGACGGTGAGTCCCACCTCACTGATGTTTGGCACCACCGACTGGAATACCGCCAAAACCATCACCGTGACGGGAGTGGAAGACGCTGATACAGACGACGAGACCGTGCAACTCACGCATACGGTGACCAGTACCGACACCAACTATCGTACCGTCACGGCGGCCACCGTGACCGTGACGGTGACGGAGACAGCGGCGGTGAGTCTTGATGTCGATGGCAGCGGTGGTAATCCTAACCAGAGTGACGGACTCTTGCTGGGCCGCTACCTGTTTGGTATCCGTGATGCGGCGGGCTTGCTTGATACGATTCCGGGGAGTCCCTCGTTCAATGCGGTCACGGCGAATATTGCGGGAGCTTTCACCAGCGGTCGTCTTGATGTGGATGGCAGCGGCGGTGATCCCAACCAGAGTGACGGACTCTTGCTGGGCCGCTACCTGTTTGGTATTCGTGACGCGGTGGGCTTGCTTGACACCATTCCGGGCAATCCATCGTTCAATGAGGTCAGGACGAATATCGAGGCACTCTTGCGGTAGTGGCTGCATGGACAGAATAGACAGGCAGGTTATTATTGCACAGGCTTTTTTTCCCCCTGCTTAATGCCTCTCCTTGTCAAGGAGGAGTGGGGTGGTTGCTTTAAGCCTAAGCACAGGTATTAACAATCCTCTCCCCTCTGCGGGGGCTCTCCCCCTTACCAGGGGAGAGCTTTTGGTGCGGGAAATGCTTTTACTGTCACTCAACTTTGTCGGCTAACTCACTCCCCTCCTTGTCAAGGAGGGGTGCCCCGCAGGGGCGGGGTGGTTGAGCATTGCACATCACAGGTACCGGCAACAGCGCGTATATTTTCTCAGGCGACCGACCGGCGGACGATAATCATTTTATGAGATCACCACTCGGTGAGTGGTTCAGGTTTTGGGGGGCAGGTCATCACCATTGCAGAAGATTAAAATTTACCAAACTGAAACTTTCGGTCGGTTGGTGGAACTGGATGAACGCGTTCCCCAGGTCTCGGAGGAATTTTTTCCGGCATTCGATTTATCGAATAAGATCCATGCGTTGAATTTTTATTCGGGGATGCACATCCTTGATGTACCAGGCAAAAGTGGAATCGGTTGATGTTTTGATATTGGATACGACTGATCCAGTAGGGTGAGCGGTGCGGTTGTTTGCAGAAGATTTGTATGCGAATTGTTTTCGGGTTTTAAAGAAATCGGTAATCCATGACTGCACAGAGTGAGTCGCCTTTACCGGATTATGGAGTCATGCAGCGTATGCAGGGATCCATGAGTGTGGTCGGTTTTGATGATATTGTACCAATATTGTTTTCGCAGCCTGCTTATTCCTCGGGTTGGTGGTCTGCGACTATGGCCAGGAAAGGACAGAAAGTTGAATAACTGCAGAGAAACGATTGTTAGAAAAAAATTATTTGCCACACAATATGATTAATGTGGATATTCACATATCAAGTCAGGCTGTTCCCGAAGTTTTACGACAGGTTATGGAAAGTTAATAATGTATTGAGTTGAGACGTAATTGGAGTATAGAGATAGTTGATATATTTATGGTGAGCATGTCTAAACCCGAATTTGGTGTCTTTGATGTCATCGTCGTTGGCGGTGGCCATGCAGGTACCGAGGCCGCTCTGGCATCCGCACGCATGGGTGTAAGTACTTTACTGCTGACACATAGTATCGATACTTTGGGACAGATGTCTTGTAACCCTGCCATTGGCGGGATCGGCAAAGGCCATCTGGTGAAAGAGATTGATGCGCTTGGTGGCTTGATGGCATGTGCTGCGGACAGAAGTGGTATCCAATATCGTGTTTTAAATGTCAGTAAAGGTCCTGCGGTCAGGGCAACACGGGCACAAATTGATCGTGTTTTATATCGTGGTGTTGTGCGACCGTTTCTGGAGTCACAGGAAAATCTATTTATCTTCCAACAAGCCGTTGACGATTTAATTGTTGAGGGTGATCGAGTTGTGGGCGTCATCACGCAATCCGGTTTACGGTTCCGTGCGAAGAATACCATTCTGACTGTCGGGACTTTTCTTGCCGGTAAAATTCATATCGGTAATGAGCAGTCCCGGGGTGGTAGAGCAGGTGATCCATCATCAAGTGCACTGGCAAGTCGTTTACGGGAGTTACCATTTCGGGTTGGGCGTTTAAAAACGGGTACGCCACCAAGAATTGATGGCAAGACCATTGATTACAGCACATTACAGGAACAAGCGGGAGACAATCCGGTTCCGGTATTTTCGTACATGGGGCATGCAGATGAACATCCTGAGCAAGTGGTATGTCATATCACCCATACCAATGAAAAGACTCACGAAATTATTCGTCAGGGTCTGGATCGCTCACCCGTATTCAATGACAACATTGAAGGCACGGGTCCGCGATATTGTCCTTCTGTTGAGGATAAGGTGGTGCGTTTTTCAGATAAGGCATCACATCAAATATTTATCGAACCCGAAGGGTTAAACACACATGAAGTTTACCCCAATGGGATATCCACCAGCCTGCCTTTTGATGTGCAATACGAGATGGTTCGTTCTATCAAGGGTTTTGAGAATGCTCATATTACGCGACCGGGTTATGCGATTGAATATGACTTTTTCGATCCCAGAGATTTACACCCCTGGCTAGAAACAAAACATCTATCCGGATTGTTTTTTGCCGGGCAGATTAATGGCACAACAGGATATGAAGAAGCGGCGGCACAGGGTTTGATTGCGGGCATGAATGCCGGATTAATGGCGCAGGATAAATCGCCCTGGAGTCCACGGCGTGATCAGGCTTATATGGGCGTGTTGATCGATGATCTTGTTACGCGTGGTACCAGCGAACCTTATCGAATGTTTACCAGTCGCGCCGAATACCGATTACTCTTGCGTGAAGACAATGCCGATTTGAGATTAACCGGGATCGGTCGTGGGTATGGTTTGGTTAATGATGACCGCTGGCGGAAATTTTGTGATAAACGAGACTCGATTGAGAAAGAACAAAAACGTCTCGGGAAGACCTGGTTGAAGCCCGGGACTACATCGGCGGAAGCAGCGCAACGTGTGTTCGGTCAGCCGTTGCAACGCGAATATAGTCTGATGCAATTGCTGAGTCGCCCGGAAGTGACGTATGAAAATCTGATGACGCTGACGGATTTTGACATCAGCGAAATTGATGTTGTTGTGATCCAACAGGTTGAAATTCAGGCCAAGTACAGTGGGTATGTTGATCGACAGGAGACCGAAATTGCGCGTAATCTAATGTATGAGGAAACAACTTTACCGGATGATATGGATTTTACCGGGATCAACGGATTGTCGAATGAAGTCGTGCAAAAACTCGGCGAGTACAGGCCACATAGTTTGGGACAGGCTTCACGAATACCCGGTGTGACTCCAGCTGCTATTTCTTTGCTGCGCATTTATCTTAAGAAGAAGCAGTTTCAGGTTAAAAAAACCGCATGAAAGGCACCATTCAGGATCTGCCCGACACGGAAGATCGCAAATTGAATCACACTTAACAGTTAATCAGGTTAAAGAATATAGAATGCACAGAAGCTAAATCAAGGGCCAGTGGATCATTGTCGGTCAATCAGAAAATTCACCGGTGCTTGAGGCGAGACATGACGGAATGCAAGACAGCGCTACGTGAGCTGTTGTTTATTCATCAGACCGGTATTGAAGATCACAAAGGTTAGTGTTGCCTGGGCGGAAATTTTCCGGGAAGCAAAATGATATGAGAAAAATCATGGATCTCTTGACCCTTATTCAATGGTGATGCCTGATTTACTACTGGCACAGCTTCAGCAAGGTGTTAAAGCAATGGGTTTGGCTGATAGAGACCTGCCTCTGCGAACTTATGTGTCCTATATTGAACTATTGGCGCAGTGGAATTCCGCTTATAACCTGACCGCTGTGCGTAATCCGGAAAAGATGATTGCCTACCACGTGTTGGACAGTCTTTCTATTTTACCGTTTATTCGTGGTGGCGAATGTCAGGAAAACAAATGCCTGGATATCGGCACCGGAGCAGGTTTGCCCGGCATTATTTTGGCGTTGGCAAAGCCCGGGATACACTGGATTTTATTGGACGGTAACAATAAGAAAACGCGGTTTGTACAGCAGGCAGTAATGATGCTAAACATAACAAACGTGGAAATTATTTGTTCGCGCATTGAGAAATACAAACCTGAAATCCGATTCAACACGATTGTTTCACGTGCTTTTGCATCGTTGAATGCTTTTTATTCCTGTAGTCATCACTTGCTTGTTCCACAAGGGTTTCTATTGGCTATGAAGGGATCCGGGCTGGAAAAGGAAATATCGGATCTATACTCGGAAGATATTTCTATAAAGACTATTTCATTGTCCGTCCCTGGTGTGAATGGGAACAGGAGTGTGGTGGAAATTGTGACGAAAGGTTGATCTGTTTTAGTGTTAATCTTCCGGTGCTAAACTGGTTGTTACATCAAAACCATGGGTAAATATTTCAGTTGCAGCAAGACGGAAAGCGACTATATTCGAGGCATAAAGCTCGAAGGACTGGGCATTCACCGCAAATTGCGCCTTGCGTTGGCAATGCTGAATCCTCTATTTCCAGGTTAATCTGGACATGAAACTTTCGTGTCGTCTGTGCCATAATGCTTGACCGAGTAAACGGATAATGCCATGAATAATAATCAGTTATGACTAAAATCATCGCCATAGCAAATCAGAAAGGCGGTGTCGGTAAAACAACGACCAGCGTGAACATTGCGGCATCATTGGCCGCCACCAGGCGCCGTGTCCTGTTGATTGATCTGGATCCTCAAGGTAATGCCACGATGGGCAGTGGTGTTGAAAAGTCGGATCTCGAATATTCGGCGTTTGATGTTTTGATGGGCGAAAAGCCCATTGCTGAAGTGCTGATAAAAATAGCTGAATGTGATTATGATTTACTATCGGCGAATGGTGATTTGACAGGAGCAGAGGTTGGATTACTTGATGAATTAGCCAGAGAAATACGGCTGCGTAATGCCGTTGATGAGATTAAGGCTAATTATGACTTCATCTTTATAGATTGCCCTCCCGCTCTGAACATGCTGACAGTCAATGCTTTGGTTGCGGCGACTTCGGTCATTATTCCGATGCAGTGTGAATATTATGCACTGGAAGGATTATCGGCATTGCTCGATAGTATTGAAAAGATCCGCAAATACTTGAATCCGGACCTCAAGGTTGAAGGCTTGTTGCGGACTATGTACGACCCGCGCAACAATTTAGCGACAGAGGTATCCTCTCAGTTATTGGAACATTTTGGCGAACAGGTCTATCGCACAATTATTCCCAGAAATGTCAGGCTGGCAGAGGCGCCGAGCTATGGCTTGCCTATTATCAAATACGATAAAGCCTCACGCGGTGCATTGGCGTATCTGGCATTGGCCGGTGAAATGCTTAGACGCGAAACTGCTGCTGCTTGAGTTGGGGAACGTTAGCTGGAATGCAAAAAAGAGGACTGGGTAAAGGGTTGGATGCACTGCTTTCTTCAAGAGGTGGCACCGAAAGTGCTGAATCAAACCTGGATGAACAGTTGCGGATGTTACCTGTCGATGTGGTTGTTCGTGGTCAATATCAACCACGTATGGCAATGGATTCACAAGCACTTGAGGACTTGGCCAGTTCGATACAGTCACAGGGTGTGGTGCAGCCTATTGTCGTTAGACCTTTGAAAGGAACTGATACCTACGAAATTATTGCCGGAGAACGTCGTTGGCGGGCGGCGCAGCTGGCCGGCTTACATGAAATCCCCGCCGTTACTAAAGATGTTACGGATCAAACTGCGATGTGTCTGGCGCTGATCGAGAATATCCAGCGTGAAGATCTGAATCCTATGGACGAAGCACGTGCACTTTCCCGTTTATTGCAAGAATTCGATATGACCCATGACGTTGCCGCTGCAGCGGTTGGCAGATCGCGATCTTCGGTAAGCAACTTGCTCAGATTGATGGATCTGCATGTAGATGTACAGCGATTGCTGGAAGCGGGAAAGATTGAAATGGGTCATGGTCGGGCGATTTTAGGTTTGGATATTGGAATGCAAACAGAAGTCGCGACAAAGGTTGTCAAGCAAGGCTTATCTGTCAGGGCAACGGAACAATGGGTGAAAGGACTGAAAGATAAGCATACGAATTCAAAAAGTTCTGAAAAATCCGGATCCTCGTCTAAATTGGACCCAAATCTGAGAAGCCTACAGGAAGATTTATCCGGGCGTTTGGGGGCGGCAGTATCTATTAGGCATAGTGGGAGTGGTAGAGGGATACTCGAAATTAGCTACAATTCGTTGGATGAACTAGACGGAATACTGACCAAAATAAAGTAGTTCTTTCCGTATATTCGAAGCACATACTTCATGTTGTCATGCAGCAAATAAATTGTCTTGAAATTCTCCGAATGCCCGTTGATAACACTTGCCAGGCTGATATAATCGAGTCCCCACGCTGGAGGAGCCAGTGGTTGAGTGGTTGTCCAGAAATAACAGGAAATAGAGCCGCTGCGTTCAAGGTGGTTTATGCTCAGTTAGCCATTATGGCTATGGCAGTGACCCTGTTGTACGTGCACAGTGGTTTGGTAGTGTCATATTCAGCGTCACTGGGTAGTGCAGTGCACATATTACCGAATATATGTTTCGTCAGATGTGTCTTTAGAGAAACGGAGTCACAGACCCCTCAGTCGATGATGGTCTGGTTTTATCTCGGTGAGGCACTGAAGATTGTTATGACGATTTTGTTATTCGCGTTATGTTTTGCGTTGGTGGAATCATTGCATACACTATTCTTTTTTGGCGCATATATCGTAACGATGGCTGTGAATCTGGTGGGGATGGCTTTGGTTAGAGTCAAGGCACCGGAATCGCAGAATTAAAAATATTGGTTATTTACTCAAGGCATGAGAAGGATGTAATGGCGACTGAAGGTGCAACTTCCACAGATTATATAAAGCATCATCTCCAGAATTTGGTGTATGGTGAATTGCCTGAAGGTTATGAACGAACGGATGGGAGTGTGCTTGAGCAGTCAACATGGACAATAGCGCATAGCCCGCAAGAAGCCGTTGATATGGGGTTTTGGTCAGTCAATGTCGACTCCATGGGATGGTCGATCTTTCTTGCTTTGCTGTTTTGCCATTTCTTTCGCAAGGTTGCGAAAAATATCGAATCCGGTATTCCGGGTAAATTACAGAACGTCGTCGAAGTCCTTGTTGAATTCGTCGACACCAGTGTCAAGGAAGCGTTCCATGGCAAGAGTAATCCCGCAATTGGTTCAATTGCGCTGACCATTTTTTGCTGGATTTTTCTAATGAATACCATGGATCTTGTGCCTGTGGATGTTCTGCCGTATCTGGCTCAGATGTTAGCCGGTGATCCGCACCTCTATTTTAAGGTTGTGCCAACAACTGATCCGAATATTACATTCGGTTTTTCCCTGGTCGTATTCGCGCTGATCATCTTTTACAGCATCAAGGTGAAAGGTGTGGGTGGCTTTTTGGGTGAGCTTTCATTGCAACCTTTCTCGTCGAGGATACTGCCCGTGAAGATATTGTTAATCCCGGCCAATCTATTGCTTGAATTGGTTGCTTTATTAGCTAAACCTGTCTCACTTGCTTTACGTCTGTTTGGTAATTTGTATGCGGGTGAACTGATATTCATGTTGATTGCATTGCTAGGCTATTTTCAGTTGCCATTACATTTTGTTTGGGCTGTGTTTCATATTCTGGTCATTGTTCTGCAGGCCTTTATTTTTATGATGCTGACGATTGTTTACCTCAGCATGGCACATGAAACACATTGAGAGAATTAAATTATTAAAAACTTGAACCTACGAGTAAAACAGTAAAACCTGGAGGATTATGATGGAAACAATTTTGGCATTCACAGTATTAGGCGTGCTACTTGTGTTGGGTATGGGTGCGTTGGGTACAGCGATTGGCTTTGGGCTGTTGGGCGGTCGTTTTCTTGAGGGTGCTGCACGCCAGCCTGAACTTGCTCCAATGTTGCAGGTTAAGATGTTCCTGGTTGCAGGTTTGCTTGATGCGGTAACGATGATCGGTATTGGTATCGGTATGTGGTTTACTTTTGCCAACCCGTTTATTGCACAACTACCTTAAGCTCCAGGTTCACTAAAATAATTTACGAGAGGATATTGCCGTGAATTTTAATGCAACGCTTATCGGTCAGATAATCTCGTTTGCTTTTTTTGCGTGGTTTTGTGGCCGGTATATCTGGCCAATCGTTATTAAGGCTCTAAATGATCGTCAAGCCAGAATAGCTGATGGTCTTGCTGCATCTGAAAAAGGTCTGCACGAGCTGGAAATGGCTAAAAAAGAGGCAACAGAGATCCTGCGTGATGGTAGGGAAAAGTCTCAAGAGTTCATCAATCAGGCGCAGAAACGTCATGATGAAATCGTTGACGAGGCAAAAAATGATGCACGTGGGGAAGCTGAGCGTATTCTGGCAGCCGCACGGAGTGCGATTGATCAAGAGCGTCAGCAGGCCAGGGATGCGTTGCGTGCTGAAGTCTCCGTCTTGGCAATCGCCGGTGCCGAGCAAATATTGATGCGAGAAGTTGATAAAAAAGCACACAGTGAAGTGCTTGATAAAGTTAGTGCCGGTTTATAAATAGATGCAGGACAGGACAACAATCGCCAGGCCTTACGCTCAAGCAGTGTTTAGAACTGCGAGTGAAGAAAACAGGCTGACTGAATGGTCGGACATGCTGGCACTGCTTGAATCGGTTGTGACGGATGCGCGAATGCGAGCGGTGCTTACCAATCCGAAATTGGACGCTGAAGCATTATCCGGTCTGGTTCTTGAGGTATGTGGTGATGCTTTAAGTGAGACTGGCTGCAACCTGGTTAAGGTTCTTGTTGCTGCTGATCGACTGTCATTTATTCCCGAGCTAAACAAAATATTTGAGCAGTTGAGAGCCGAAGCTGAAGGTGTTGTCGAGGTTGTTGTAAGCTCCGCCCATGCATTAACATCAGAACAGCAAGATGCAATTTCCACTGCGATGGCTAAACGTTTGGGTAGAAAAGTGGAAATCACGAGCGACGTCGATAATTCCTTAATTGGTGGTGTGGTAATCCGCGCAGGTGACTCAGTGATTGATGCTTCGGTAAAAGGTCGATTGAAAGCACTGGCAACACAGATGACAAATTAGAATAGGTGATAAGTGAATATTATCAGAGGTATAACCGAGTAAAAATGGTAGACGAGGAATAAGCATGTCCATCAGCGCAACAGAAATCAGTGATCTGATTAAAAAGAAAATTCAGGGTTTGAATCTTGAAACCGAGGCTCGTACCGAAGGTACGGTGATTAGTTTGAAAGACGGGATTGCAACTATCTATGGCTTAAGTGATGCCATGCAGGGTGAGATGATTGAATTTCCCGGCGATACTTACGGCCTGGCATTAAATTTGGAAAGGGATTCAGTGGGTGTCGTGATCATGGGGCCTTACGAGCATATCTCTGAAGGCGATACCGTCAAATGTACACAACGCATTCTTGAAGTTCCCGTGGGTCGGGAATTACTGGGTCGTGTTGTTGACGCGCTCGGCAACCCCGTCGATGGTAAAGGGGATACAGGATGCAGTGAAAGCTCTCCGGTTGAAAAGATCGCCCCCGGGGTTATTGCCAGGAAATCTGTTGATCAACCGGTACAAACCGGACTGAAATCAATTGACGCTATGGTGCCTGTCGGTCGTGGACAGCGTGAACTGATTATCGGTGATCGTCAGACAGGTAAAACAGCCGTTGCTGTGGATACCATCATTAATCAGAAGGGTACAGGCGTTAAGTGTGTCTATGTTGCGATTGGCCAAAAAGCTTCTTCAGTCGCTGCGGTTATTCGCAAGTTGGAAGAACATGGTGCGCTGGAGCACACCATTATCGTTTCGGCAAGTGCTTCTGATTCAGCGGCATTGCAATATATTGCACCTTATTCCGGTTGTACCATGGGCGAGTATTTCCGCGACCTCGGTGAAGATGCATTGATTATTTATGATGATTTGACCAAACAGGCCTGGGCGTATCGCCAGATATCACTGCTATTAAAACGTCCGCCTGGTCGTGAAGCGTATCCCGGTGACGTGTTCTACCTGCATTCGCGTCTATTGGAACGTGCCTCTCGCGTCAGTGCCGAGCACGTCGAGAAAATTACAGGGGGTAAGGTTAAGGGGCGAACGGGTTCTTTAACCGCCTTACCAATTATTGAAACGCAGGCGGGCGATGTATCCGCTTTCGTACCGACTAACGTAATTTCGATCACGGACGGTCAGATTTTTCTGGAAACAGACTTGTTTAACTCCGGTTTTCGTCCTGCCATCAATGCAGGGTTGTCCGTGTCTCGTGTGGGCGGAGCTGCACAAACCAGGATTATCAAGAAACTTGGCGGTGGTATTCGTCTGGCACTGGCTCAATATCGTGAGCTGGCGGCTTTCGCCCAGTTCGCATCAGACCTTGATGATGCCACTCGTGCACAGTTGGAACGTGGTCAGCGCGTGATGGAGTTGATGAAACAACGACAATATTCTCCGCTCAGTATCTCTGGTATGGCTATTAGTCTGTATGCAGCTGAAGCCGGTTTTCTTGATGATATTGAACTTGAGAAGGTGGGGGCCTTCGAGGATGCATTGCACAATTTCATGAATAGTGAACGTGCTGATCTGATGCAACAGATTGATGAGACGGGTGATTATAGCGATGACCTGGAAGCGTCCATGAAAGAAAGCATAGAAACCTTCAAGAAAGGCCACACCTGGTAAAACGTTGTTGCGTTACTAGAGATGAGAAATAGATAAATGTCTTCCGCAAAAGAAGTAAGAACCAAAATCGCGAGTATCAAGAATACGCAGAAAATTACCAAGGCAATGGAAATGGTTGCCGCCAGTAAGATGCGTAAAGCTCAGGAGCGGATGAGAGAAGCTCGGCCATACGCAGAAAAAATTCGTAATGTCATTGCACATTTGGGTCGTGCCAACCCTGAGTACAAGCACGCCTATCTGGTGGACCGCAAAGACATTAAGCGTATTGGGGTCATCGTCATTTCCAGTGATCGCGGCCTTTGCGGCGGTCTGAATTCCAATCAATTCCGTGAAGTGATTGGGCGTATGAAGGCATGGAATGATCAAGGGATAGAGATTGATTTGTGTTTGGTGGGTGCCAAAGCGGTGAGTTTCTTTAATCGTATTGGTGGATCAGTTATTGGTCAGGCAACGCATATTGGTGATAAACCGGCCCTGGATGACTTAATCGGCACAGTAAAAATAATGCTTGATGCTTTTAACGATGAAAAGGTCGATCAACTGTATTTGGTCTACAACAAATTCGTTAATTCAATGACGCAGCAGCCAACCGTCGAGCAAATCCTGCCGATACAGGCAAGTGATGAAGATGAACTGAAGCATCATTGGGATTACATTTATGAGCCGGACGCAAGAGAAGTGCTTGATCACTTGCTAACCCGGTTTATTGAGTCACTGGTGTATCAGAGTGTGGTCGAGAATATTGCCTGTGAACAGGCGGCACGCATGATCGCGATGAAGAGCGCTTCTGATAATGCCGGCACACTGATTGATGATTTGCAGTTGGTCTATAACAAGGCACGGCAGGCGGCGATTACTCAGGAGTTATCTGAAATCGTTAGCGGCGCGGCGGCAGTTTAGGTTAATCGTATTTGTATTTGTTGAGACATTTTTAAGATTTTAATTGAGGAACATGACGAGATGAGTTCTGGAAATATCGTACAAATTATCGGTGCTGTGGTCGATGTAGAATACCCACGCGACTCCATTCCCAAAGTGTATGACGCTTTGCTGGTTCAGGGCGAAGGTATTGATACCTTACTGGAAGTGCAACAACAGTTAGGTGACGGCGTCGTGAGAACCATTGCGCTTGGTTCTACAGACGGGTTGAGACGAGGGTTGCAGGTGGATAATACCGGGGCGCCGATTTCCATTCCTGTCGGTGAAGGCACTCTCGGCCGCATCATGAATGTACTGGGAGCGCCGATTGATGAAAGAGGTGAGATCAACACGGATGAAAAATGGAGTATTCACCGCGAAGCCCCCAGGTTTACTGAATTAAGTCCTGCCACTGAGTTATTGGAAACAGGCATCAAGGTGATTGACCTGTGTTGTCCCTTTGCCAAGGGCGGCAAAATCGGCCTGTTCGGCGGTGCCGGTGTTGGCAAGACCGTGAATATGATGGAACTCATCAACAATATCGCAACGGAACATTCCGGTTTGTCTGTGTTTGCCGGTGTCGGTGAACGTACTCGTGAAGGCAATGATTTCTACTTTGAAATGCAGGAATCCGGCGTTGTTGATATGGAGACGCCCGCAGACTCGAAAGTATCCATGGTTTATGGTCAGATGAATGAACCGCCGGGTAACCGCTTGCGTGTTGCCCTGACAGGACTGACCATGGCGGAAAAATTCCGTGAAGAAGGGCGGGATGTATTGTTTTTTGTTGACAATATCTATCGTTTCACTCTGGCGGGGACCGAATGTTCGGCATTGTTGGGACGTATGCCGTCTGCGGTGGGTTATCAGCCTACTCTGGCGGAAGAAATGGGTCGTTTGCAGGAACGTATCACTTCAACAAAAACCGGTTCGATTACATCAATCCAGGCGGTTTATGTCCCTGCCGATGATTTAACTGATCCCTCTCCTGCAACAACGTTTGCTCATTTGGATGCGACAGTGGTGTTATCCCGCCAGATTGCAGAACTGGGTATATATCCTGCTGTTGATCCTCTGGATTCCACCAGTCGCCAGTTAGATCCGCTGATTGTCGGGCCGGAACATTACGAAACAACACGAGCGGTGCAAAATATCCTGCAACGTTATAAGGAACTCCGTGACATTATTGCGATTTTGGGTATGGATGAACTTTCCGAAGATGACAAACTGGCTGTGCAACGCGCCCGCAAGATCCAGCGTTTTCTTTCACAACCATTTACAGTGGCTCAGGTCTTTACAGGAACGCCCGGTAAATATGTATCACTGAAAGATACCATCAAGGGTTTTCAGGGAATTATTGATGGTGAATATGACCATATGCCGGAACAGGCTTTCTACATGGTGGGCGGTATTGAAGAAGCCGTTGCGAAAGCCGAAAAAATGCAGGCTGAAACCGGGGCCTGACAGGTTGCAGAGATTACTTTGAGGGTGGATACGCAATGGTCATGACAATCCGCGTGGATCTTGTCAGCGCTGAAACAGAACTTTATTCCGGTTTGGTGGAGGAGGTGTTTGTTCCGGGGAAAATGGGTGAGTTGGGTATTGCGCCCAGGCACACGCCGCTGGTCACAACCTTGAAGCCGGGGCTGGTCAGATTAAAATTGCCTGATGACAAGGAAGAATCATTCTTTATTTCAGGAGGCATACTCGAGATACAACCGCATATCGTCACCATCCTGTCTGATAGCGCATCCAGAACTGAAGATATGGACGAAGCCGCCGTGTTGAAAGCCAAAGAGGATGCAGAACAGGCATTCGAAAATCGTGGCGGAGATATTGATTTCGAGAATGTGCAACAGCAAATGGTCGAGGCACGTGCGAAATATGAGGCATTACAAAAGTTACGCGGTCGTTCATAGAATAAATTTTTCCATTAAAATCCGGATGTAAACATCCTGGTAACGATTTTATTAGCATGATGATTTTACTCTTGCTCTCCGTTTAGCGGACTCGGCTTCATAATGTCTCTAAGCATTATTATCCTGGCAGCGGGTCAAGGTCGTCGGATGTATTCCGAATCGCCGAAGGTGTTGCATGAACTCGCCGGCAAATCACTTCTCGAACATGTCTATCACACAGCATCAATGCTGGAATCACGCGGTATCCATGTCATCCATGGCCATAGCGGCGATAAAGTGATTGAAGCACTGTCTCATCTTGATGTTCACTGGGTTGAACAAGCTGAGCAGTTAGGTACCGGTCATGCCGTTGAGCGGGCATTGCCCGATATTCCTGACGAGGATCTGGTGATGATCCTCTGTGGAGATGTTCCGCTAATTACCGACGCAACGCTGACTCATCTTGTGGTCGCCGCAGAAGATTCACATTTCTCTCTCTTAACCTGTTTTATTGATGAACCACAGGGTTATGGGCGCATTGTCAGAAATGAAAATGATGAAGTAATTCGAATCGTTGAAGAGCGGGATGCGTCAAATGACGAGAAAAAAATAGATGAAGTCAATTCCGGGATGATGGTGGTTAATGGCAAGGCGCTGAAACAGTGGATAGGAGAGTTGGAGAATGGTAATGCCCAGAATGAATTTTATCTAACCGATATTATTGCATTTGCGGTCAGGGACGGAGTGAAAATAAATACAGTTCAGCCGCATTCAATCACTGAAATAAGTGGCGTTAATGATCGTGCACAGCTATCTGAGCTGGAACGCTATTACCAATTAATACAGGCACATCAGTTAATGAGAAGAGGTATAACAATCATGGATCCGTCTCGTTTCGATCTAAGAGGGGATATGGAGATAGATTCCGATTGTTATATTGATATCAATGTCCTTCTGGAAGGCCGCCTGAAAATCGGCAGTCGTGTCCGTATCGGATCGAATTGTATTATTAAAGACACCGTTATTGATGACGATGTCGAGATATTGCCGAATTCCATGATAGAAGGTGCCGTGATTGGTAAGGCGTGTCGTATCGGTCCTTTTGCACGCATCAGACCGGAGACAGAACTGAATGAAAATGTACACGTGGGTAACTTTGTTGAAGTTAAAAAATCCATCGTCGGCAATGCGTCCAAAATGAATCACCTGAGCTACATCGGCGATACGGAGATTGGTACCTGTTCCAATATAGGCGCAGGCGTGATTACCTGCAATTATGACGGCGCAAACAAACATAAAACGATAATCGGTGATAATGTCTTTGTCGGCTCGGATGTTCAGTTGGTCGCACCGGTTTCGATTGGTTCAGGGGCGACCATTGCTGCGGGGACCACAATTACGAAAGATGTCGCCGAAGATGAGCTGGCAATCAGTCGTCAGGCACAGCGGTCAATTCCTCACTGGAAACGTCCCAAAAACTAGTCAGCCTTACCGGGACGTATTTTAGGGAAACCCTGTTTTTAGTCGTGCACTGCACTACTTGTCGGCGGGGCAAGTGCCTGGTCAAGCGTTTGGCCAGGAACCTGGCAGGGGGCATGGTGCGGGATGACAACAGTCATGACCGCCGTTGCCCTGATGGCGGCATTGGCAAGCCCGGCGGCACCGGCGCAGACCGCGCCGCCACCGCGCACCGGGTCAACCGTTCCATGACCGAATGTGTCGCGCACGTTGCCGCAGACAGGTTGCGTACACAACACGGCATTCTGCCGCGCCAGCACTGTGGCATCGCCTGCGGCGTTGACGGCGACAGGCGCAACACGATGCAGTCGCATACACTTTCGCGGGCATCATCAGGATGATTCTACCCGGTCAACAGTCCCGAATCAGAGGCGGTCTCGACGTTCACAAAGACTGACGGTTTGCAGCGCTCAATCGGTTGCACGAAAAACCGGCGGATGGGTAAATCAAATACAACAGCATACGCCTCACAAAGAGCCGGGATTATTCACGATCGGTACAGTACATAATCAATCACAACAAAGAAGTGCGATGTGTGGTGTGGGTCACGGTATTATGTATTTAATACTGCGCGGGGTAATGGTACATTGGTGGAATCGCAATCTGGATGACTGACAGAGAGAAACTTGACATATGTTGACAAAACGACCTGGACTTAACGCACCACGCACCACGCACCACGCACCACAATCACTTTGCTCCAACGCGCACAAATTCAACATTGCCATGACCGAATGCAAAACACACGTGGCTGCGGATAGGTTCAGCACCCAAAACAACATGACCCATTCCTCTCCCCGGAGAAGTGCCCCGAACCCACCTGACAAACTCCCCTCCTTTACAAGGAGGGGTGCCCCGCAGGGGCGGGGTGGTCGCTTTTGGCGCGGGATGACGGCAGTCATGGCCGCCGTTGCCCTGCTGGCGGGATTGGCAAGCCCGGTGGCACGGGCGCAAACCGATGGCTGGGGCGAATGGAGTACGGCGAATATCACCGACAAGAACCAGACGCGCACCTGTAATGCCGGGGCGGGCAACACGTGTACCAATGCCTACGGTGGCGGCACCACCAACCACGGCGGCACCGAGACCCGTCCGAGTCTGACCTTTTGGAATAACTATCTCCTCAACGGCCCGGCCGGGCATACCAATGCGACGAATTTCTTTGATGCGGACATCACGAGCGTGCAACTCACCCGCAACAACGGCGATGGTTGGCTGCAATTAACGCGCATTTTCACCGCCGTCGGCATGCACGTTTTTACTCCCCCTCGAGTCATCACAACCGGGCAGGCGACCCCGAGTAGCGGAACACTGCTCGTAATAGGCCTCGACAGGATAGTCCTGAGGGCCCGTCCGAACCTCAGCACATGGACGGCCATCCCGGGGTCGGGCATGGTTTATTACCGACCGTCCGCCAACAACGCGGTGGCCTTGGTGGAGAGCTTATGTACCGCCAGCGGTGATTTAAGGGTGCGCTCGGGGCAGACCAGCGACACCGAACAAACCGTACAAGCCAGCTCGGTGCTGTGCAATATCAGTGCGAATGCCCCGACCAAACAGGCCATCGGTGAACTGAGTGCCACCGACAACTATCTTTATGCTGCGATGCCCGCGACATTGGGCGCCATCCAGGACAGTACCCCCAACACCCCGGCCAGGGTCGACGATATCTTGACCGCTGGTGCGCTGAGCCATCCCACGTTGACCGTCAATATCAGCGCCCATCAATGGCAACGCTGTACCACTCAAGACTGTAGCAGCACAACAGATATCAGCCCGGGCGGCACGGCGGCGAGCTACACGGTGCAAGCGGCGGACCCGGGCAACTGGCTGCGGGTGCGGGTCACCCAGGGCGGGGATTTTAACGACACCCTGTTCTCCAATCGCGTACGGGTTGACCGTCGCGGTGCCATCGGTCCCATCACCGGCACTGCCCGAGTCGGCGGCACGCTGACGGCGGGCGCGGTCACCGACCCGGACGCCTCACCGAATAGCGCTGTCGGGAGCATTACCCATGAATGGCAGACAGCGACCGCCTCGGCGGGGCCGTTTAGCGCCGCACCAGGGAGCAACAATACCGCCACCTACACCATTGCATCAGACCGATCACAGATAGGCGCGTGGTTGCGCGTGATGGCGAGTTATCCGAATGCGGGGGGCGATAGCCTGACGTCCGACCCGGTATCGGTCGCGGGTGTGCGGGTGTCGCCGACCGCGCTGAATGTGACCGAAGGGAGCAGCACCGGCTATGGGCTGGTGCTGGGCAGCCGACCGACGGTGGCGGTGACGATTAGCGTGAGCAGTAACAATGCCGCGGTGACCGTGAGCCCCGCGACCCTGACCTTTAGCACAATCAACTGGAATGCCGCCCAAACCGTGACGGTGACGGGTGCTGAGGACAATAATGCGACCAGCGAACGCGGCGTACAACTGACTCATGCGGTGAGCGGCGGTGATGCGTTCTATACCGCGCTGACGCCTCCCCCCGTGACCGTGGATGTCGCGGATAACGATGCCAACGTGATCGTGAGTACGACCACGCTGGCGGTCAATGAGGGCGGCACCGGCGAGTATATGCTGCGCTTGAATACCCTGCCGACGCACGCGGTGACGATTAGCGTGAGCAGTAACAATTCGGCTGTCACCGCAACCGCATCGCTGACCTTCGACAGGAATAACTGGAATCAGGCGCAGACGGTGACGGTGACGGGTGCCGAGGACAATAACAGGACCAGCGAGAGCGGTGTGCAACTGAGCCATGCGGTGAGCAGCAGTGATACGCGCTATGCCGTGGTGAACCCGCCCGCCGTGACCGTGAGTGTCACGGATAACGACGCGCCGGGCGTGACCGTGAGTACGACCACGCTGGCGGTCCTTGAAGGCGGGACCGGTGAGTATACGCTGCGCTTGAATACCCGACCGACGCACGCTGTGACGATTAGCGTGACCAGTGACAATGCTGCGGTGACCGCAACCTCGCCACTGACCTTTACCACAGTCAATTGGAATGCCGCCCAAACCGTGACCGTGACGGGTGCTGAGGACGCGAATACGAGCAGCGAAAGCGGTGTGCAACTGAGTCATGCGCTGAGCAGCAGCGATACGGGTTATGCCGCGGTGAACCCGCCCGCCGTGACCGTGAGTGTCACGGATAACGGCGCAGCGGGTATCGTCGTGAGTCCGCCCGCGCTGGTGCTCAATGAGGGCGAGACCGGCGAGTTTACGATGAGGTTGGCGACCGACCCGGGAGGGTTTCTGCAAATTGAATTTATAGGGAACAGCGATGCTGGTGCTGCGACCGTGAGTCCGACTGGCCTGTTCTTTGCTCGCGCTATCTGGAACATCCCGCAGACGGTAACGGTGACCGCTGTTGAGGATGACGATGCAGATGATGAGACGGTGGTACTGGATTTTCCGAGTATCGCCAGTGCTAACCGAGCTTACGACTCGGTTGAGTTTCCCGGTCCAACCATCACCATAACAGATAACGATACGGCGGGTTTTACACTGAGTCCGACTACGTTGACTGTGACTGAGGGGCGCACGGCGAGCTATAACATCCGGCTGGGGACCCGACCGTCGGCGACCGTGAGCGTTCTGCCGCAAACGTTCAATGCCGATGTGGCGACGGTGAGTCCGGCGACCCCGTCCAGCCTGGACTTCACCACGGACAACTGGAATATGCCGCAGACGGTGACGGTCATGGGTGTTGATGACCCTGATACGAACCACGAGAGCGTGCAACTGACCCATGCGGTGCGCAGCAGCGATGCGACCTATGCCGCGCTGACCCCGCCCGCCGTGACCGTGGGTGTCACGGATAACGACACGCCGGGCGTGACCGTGAGTCCGAACGTGCTGGCGGTCAATGAGGGGGAGACCGGCGAGTATCGCTTAAGCCTGTCTACCCTGCCGACGGCGCCGGTGACGATTGCCGTGAGCAATCCCGATGCCAGTGCGGTGACCCTTAGTGCCACCTCACTGACGTTTACCACAGACAACTGGAACAGTGTCCAGATGGTGACCGTGAGTGGTGTTGAAGACACGGATGCGAACGACGAGACCGTGCAACTCACGCATACGGCGACCAGTACCGACCCTGGCTATGAAGGGGCTGCCGTGACGATAAGTGCGGTGGCGGTGACGGTGGATGATGATGAGACGGCGGGCGTGACCGTGAGTCCGACCACGCTGGCGGTCGACGAAGGCGGCAATGGCACCTATACACTGGCGTTGACCAAGCGACCGACCGTGCCGGTGACGATTATGGTGAGCAATCCCGATACCACTGCAGTGACCCTCAGTGCCACCTCACTGACATTTACCACAGACAACTGGAACAGTGTCCAGACAGTGACCGTGAGTGGTGTTGAAGACACAGATGCGAACGACGAGACCGTGCAACTCACGCATACGGCGACAAGCACAGATGCCGACTATGCCAGTGGCGTGACGATAGACTCCGTCGCTGTGACCTTGAATGATAACGACACGCCGGGCGTATCCGTGAGTACCGCGACGCTGACAGTCCATGAGCGTGGTGGGACCGGCATGTATACACTGCGCCTGAATACCCCACCGACGGAAGCAGTGACGATTAGCGTGACCCATTCCAATGCCTCTGCTGTGACGGTGAGTCCCACCTCACTGATGTTTGGCAGCACCGACTGGAATACCGCCAAAACCATCACCGTGACGGGAGTGGAAGACGCTGATACAGACGACGAGACCGTGCAACTCACGCATACGGTGACCAGTACCGACACCACCTATCGTACCGTCACGGCGGCCACCGTGACCGTGACGGTGACGGAGATAGCGGCGGTAAGTCTTGATGTGGATGGCAGCGGTGGTGATCCCAACCAGAGTGACGGACTCTTGCTGGGCCGCTACCTGTTTGGTATTCGTGATGCGGCGGGCCTGCTTGATACGATTCCGGGGAGTCCCTCGTTCAATGCGGTCACGACGAATATTGCGGGAGCTTTCGCCAGCGGTCGTCTTGACGTGGATGGCAGCGGCGGTGATCCCAACCAGAGTGACGGACTCTTGCTGGGTCGCTACCTGTTTGGTATTCGTGATGAGGTGGGCCTGCTTGATACCATTCCGGGCAATCCATCGTTCAACGATATAAGGACGAATATCGAGGCACTTTTGCGATAGTGGCTGCATGGACGCTCACTGCACCGGCTTTTCTTGCCACTTGTGCATGGCTAAACTCGGGAAAGCTGAGGCACAGGCACTAACAACCCCCTCCCCCCTGCGGGGTACTCCCCCTTGGCAGGGGGAGAGCTTTTAGGGCGGGAAATGCTTTTACTGTCACTCAACTTTGCCAGCTACTTAACTCCCCTCCTTGCATTCTGCATCGTCTGCCGCGCCAGCACTGTGGCATCGCCTGCGGCGTTGACGGCGACAGGCGCAACACGATGCAGTCGCATACACTTTCGCGGGCATCATCAGGATGATTCTACCCGGTCAACAGTCCCGAAGCAGAGGCGTTCTCGACATTCACGAAGACTGACGGTTTGCAGCGCTCAATCGGTTGCACGAAAAACCGGCGGATGGGTAAATCAAATACAACAGCATACGCCTCACAAAGAGCCGGGATTATTCACGACCGGTACAGTACATAATCAATCACAACAAAGAAGTGCGATGTGTGGTGTGGGTCACGATATTATGTATTTAATACTGCGCGTGTTAATGGTACATTGATGGAATCGCAATCTGGATGATGACAGAGAGAACTTGACATATGCTGACAAAACGACTTAAACTTAACGCACCACGCACCACGCACCACGCACCACGCACCACGCACCACGCACCACGCACCACGCACCACGCACCACGCACCACGCACCACGCACCACGCACCACGCACCACAATCACTAGTGCAGACCGTTGCTCCATCGCGCACAAATTCAACATTGCCATGACCGAATGCAAAACACACGTGGCTGCGGATAGGTTCAGCACCCAAAACAACATGACCCATTCCTCTCCCCGGAGGAGTGCCCCGAACCCACCTAACAAACTCCCCTCCTTTACAAGGAGGGGAGCCCCGCAGGGGCGGGGTGGTCGCTTTTGGCGCGGGATGACGGCAGTCATGGCCGCCGTTGCCCTGCTGGCGGGATTGTCTAGCCCGGTGGCACGGGCGCAAACCGGTGGCTGGGGCGCCTGGAGTACCGCCAATATCACCGACAAGAACCAGACGCGCACCTGTAATGCCGGGGCGGGCAACACCTGTACCAATGCCTACGGTGGCGGCAGCACCAACCACGGCGGCACCGAGACCCGTCCGAGTCTGACCTTTTGGAATAACTATCTCGTCAATGGCCCGGCCGGGCATACCAATGCGACGCAGAGATTAGGCGGTAGAGACATCACACGCGTAAACCTCTCCCGCAATAGCAGTGATGGTCGACTACAACTCCAGCGTATTCAGATTGCCGGCGTCGGCTCCCTTGGGATAGCGAATACTCACATCACAACCGGGCAGGCGACCCCGAATAGCGGCACACTCTTCGTAACATCCGGCAGCACCATCATCTCTATAGGCCTGAAGTCCGGCCTGTCCCGTCCGAACCTCACCACATGGACCGCTATCCCGGGGCCGGGCGCCGTGTTTTATCGACCGCCCGCCAGCAACGCGGTGGTCCTGGTGGACAGTCTATGTACCGCCAGCGGTGATTTAAGAGTGCGCTCGGGGCAAACCAGCGACACCGAACAAACCGCACAAGCCAACTCGCCGCTGTGCAATATCGGAGCGAGTGCCGCAGCCATCACCAGGCAAGTCATCGGTGAACTGAGTGCCACCGACAACTATATTTATTTGGTGCCCGCGACATTGGGTGCCATCCAGGACAGTACCCCCAACACCCCGGCCAGGGTCGATGATATCTTGACCGCCGGTGCGCTGAGCCATCCCACGTTGACCGTCAATATCAGCGCCCATCAATGGCAACGCTGTACCACTCAAGACTGTAGCAGCGCAACAGATATCAGCACGAACGGCACCAGCGCGACCTACACGGTGCAAGCGGCGGACCATGCTCACTGGCTGCGGGTGCAGGTCACCCAGGGCGGGGATTTCAACGACACCCTGTTCTCCAATAGCGTACAGGTTGACCGTCGCGGTGTGCTCGGTCCCATCACCGGCAATGCCAGAGCAGGCGGCACGCTGACAGCGGGCGCGGTCACCGACGCGGACGCCTCACCGAATACCGATGTCGGCACCATTACCCATGAATGGCAGACAGCGACCGCCTCGGCGGGTCCGTTTAGCGCCGCACCGGGGACCAATAATACCGCCACGTACACGATTGCATCAGACCAATCACAGATAGGCACGTGGTTGCGCGTGATGGCGAGTTATCCGAATGCGGGAGGCGATAGCCTGACGTCCGACCCGGTAGGCCCGGTACCGGGTGTGCGCGTGTCGCCGACCGCGCTGAATGTCACCGAGGGGAACAGCACCGGATATGGGCTGGTGCTGGGCAGCCGACCGACGGTGGCGGTGACGATTAGCGTGAGCAGTAACAATGCCGCGGTGACCGTGAGCCCCGCGACCCTGACCTTTAGCACAATCAACTGGAATGCCGTCCAAACCGTGATGGTGACGGGTGTTGCGGACGCGAATGCGACCAGCGAACGCGGTGTGCAACTGACCCATGCGGTGACCAGCGGTGATGCGTTCTATGCCGCGCTGACGCCGCCCGCCGTGACCGTGAATGTCGCGGATAACGACGCTGGCGTGATCGTCAGTACGACCACGCTGGCGGTCAATGAAGGCGAGACCAACGAGTATATGCTGCGCTTGAATACCCTGCCGACGCACGCGGTGACGATTAGCGTGAGCAGTAACAATTCCGCGGTGACCGCAACCGCATCGCTGACCTTTACCAGGAATAACTGGAATCAGGTGCAGACGGTGACGGTGACAGGTGCCGAGGACAATAACAGGACCAGCGAGAGCGGTGTGCAACTGAGCCATGCGCTGAGCAGCAGCGATACGCGCTATGCCGGGGTGAACTCGCCCCCTGTGACCGTGAATGTCACGGATAACGACGCGCCGGGCATGACCGTGAGTGCGACCACGCTGGCGGTCTTTGAAGGCGAGACCGGCGAGTATACGCTGCGCTTGAATAACCGACCGACGCACGCTGTGACGATTAGCGTGACCAGTGACAATACTGCGGTGACCGTGACCTCACCACTGACCTTTACCACAGTCAATTGGAATGCCGCCCAAACCGTGACCGTGACGGGTGCCGAGGACACGAATACGAGCAGCGAAAGCGTGCAACTGAGTCATGCGGTGAGCAGCAGCGATACGGGTTATGCCGGGGTGAACCCGCCCGCCGTGACCGTGAGTGTCACGGATAACGACGCGGCAGGTCTCGTCGTGAGTCCGCCCGCGCTGGTGCTCAATGAGGGCGAGACCGGCGAGTTTACGGTGAAGTTGGCGACCCGACCGTCCGGCGGTCTTCTTTTTGATGATAATGAAGTAGCGGTTAGCTTGACAAACGGCGACGGTGCTGCGACCGTGAGTCCGATCAGCCTGATCTTTAGAGTCGGCCAATGGAACATCCCGCAGACGGTAACGGTGACGGGTGTTGAGGATGACAATGCAGATGATGAGACGGTGGATCTGGAATTTAGTGTGTTCGCCGGAGAAGGCGATTACAACAGATTTACGTATCCCGGCCCAACCATCACCATAACAGATAACGATACGGCGGGTTTTACGCTGAGTCCGACCACGTTGACTGTGACTGAGGGGCGCACGGCGACCTATACCATCCGGCTGGGAACCCGACCATCGGCGACCGTGAGCATTCTCCCGCAAACCTTCAATGCCGATGTGGCGACGGTGAGTCCGGCGACCCCGTCCAGCCTGGACTTCACCACGGACAACTGGAACATGCCGCAGACGGTGACGGTAATGGCTATTGAAGACGCTGATACAAACCACGAGAGCGTGCAACTGACCCATGCGGTGCGCAGCAGCGATGCGCTCTATGCCGCGCTGACCCCGCCCGCCGTGACCGTGGGTGTCACGGATAACGACACGCCGGGCGTGACCGTGAGCCCGAACGTGCTGGCGGTCAATGAGGGTGAGACCGGCGAGTATCGCTTAAGCCTGTCTACCCTGCCGACGGCACCGGTGACGATTAGCGTGAGCAATCCCGATGACACGGCGGTGACCCTCAGTGCCACCTCACTGACGTTTACCACAGACAACTGGAACAGTGTCCAGATGGTGACCGTGAGTGGTGTTGAGGACACGGATGCGAACAACGAGACCGTGCAACTCACGCATACAGCGACCAGTACCGACCCCGGCTACAATGGGGCTGCCGTGACGATAAGTGCGGTGGCGGTGACGGTGGATGATGATGAGACGGCGGGCGTGACCGTGAGTCCGACCACGCTGGCGGTCGACGAAGGCGGCAATGGCACCTATACACTGATGTTGACCAAGCGACCGACCGTGCCGGTGACGATTATGGTGAGCAATCCCGATACCACTGCAGTGACCCTCAGTGCCACCTCACTGACGTTTACCACAGACAACTGGAACAGTGTCCAGACAGTGACCGTGAGTGGTGTTGAAGACACAGATGCGGACCACGAGACCGTGCAACTCACGCATACGGCGACAAGCACAGATGCCGACTATGCCGGTGGCGTGACGATAGACCCCGTCGCTGTGACGTTGACTGATAACGACACGGCGGGCGTGACCGTGAGTCCGACCACGCTGGCGGTCGACGAAGCCGGCAGTGGTACCTATACACTGGCGTTGACCAGGCGACCGACCGTGCCGGTGACGATTATGGTGAGCAATCCCGATGCCACTGCGGTGACACTCAGTGCCACCTCACTGACGTTTACCACAGACAACTGGAACAGTGTCCAGACGGTGACCGTGAGTGGTGTTGAGGACACAGATGCGGACCACGAGACCGTGCAACTCACGCATACAGCGACAAGCGGAGATGCTGCCTATGACGGTGCTGCCGTGACAATAGATCCCGTCGCTGTAACGCTGAATGATAACGACACGCCGGGCGTGACCGTGAGTACCGCGACGCTGACAGTCCATGAACGTGGAGGTACCGGCATGTATACGCTGCGCTTGAATACCCCACCGACGGAAGCGGTGACGATTAGCGTGACCCATTCCAATGCCGCTGCTGCGACGGTGAGTCCCACCTCACTGATGTTTGGCACCACCGACTGGAATACCGCCAAAACCATCACCGTGACGGGAGTGGAAGACGCTGATACAGACGACGAGACCGTGCAACTCACGCATACGGTGACCAGTACCGACACCACCTATCGTACCGTCACGGCGGTACCCGTGACCGTGACGGTGACGGAGATGGCGGCGGTGAGTCTTGATGTGGATGGCAGCGGTGGTGATCCTAACCAGAGTGACGGACTCTTGCTGGGCCGCTACCTGTTTGGTATTCGTGATGCGGCGGGCTTGCTTGATACGATTCCGGGGAGTCCCTCGTTCAATGCGGTCACGGCGAATATTGCGGGAGCTTTCACCAGCGGTCGTCTTGATGTGGATGGCAGCGGCGGTGATCCCAACCAGAGTGACGGACTCTTGCTGGGCCGCTACCTGTTTGGTATTCGCGACGCGGTGGGTTTGCTTGATACCATCCCGGGCAATCCATCGTTCAATGCGGTCAGGACAAATATCGAGGCACTCTTGCGGTAGTGGCTGCATGGACAGCATAGACGCTCACTGCACCGGCTTTTCTTGCCACTTGTGCATGGCTAAACTCGGGAAAGCTGAGGCACAGGCACTAACAACCCCCTCCCCCCTGCGGGGTACTCCCCCTTGGCAGGGTGAGAGCTTTTAGGGCGGGAAATGCTTTTACTGTCACTCAACTTTGTCGGCTAACTCACTTGTAGTGGTCTAATAAATCCGTACCAGGTGATAGGTGATGAAATCACATACTCATGGAGGTACGGCTCATGACAAAAGAACGAAAACACTTTACACCTGAGTTTAAACAAGATGCTGCCTTGTCTGGTAGTAGACCAGGACTACAGCATCAAAGAAGCCTGTCCAGTTGAGCAATTAAGCACGCACTATCGTCAAAGTGACGGCGATGATTGTCAGTAGCCAGCAGGGCTTATCGCAACAGTCACCTCGTCATTCCTGCGGAAGCAGGAATCCAGGTGCTGATTGCAACTCGTCTGAATTGCTTCGCTAAAGCTCTCCCCCTGCCAAGGGGGAGTACCCCGCAGGGGGAGGGGGTTGCAGGGGGGAGGGAATGACGACTTACAACATCACCACAAACAATACAGACATTACCGCAACCAGCTTCCAGCATTCCATGTGACCGCCTGAAAGCATCAACCCCTGCCGTCATTGCGAGCAAAGCGAAGCAATCCAGTAAACTTTAAAGATAAGCCAGGATACCTTCGTCATTGCGAGCAAAGCGAAGCAATCCAGTAAACTTTAAAGATAAGTCAGGATACCTTGAAATATTTGAAGATATGCAAAATGCCATTGCCAGAGAAAAACAGATTAAAGCTGGCTCCCGCAAAAAGAAACCTGCCCTGATTGAAAAACACAATCCGGAATGGAACAATTTATATGAAGATATTGTTTAATCTGGATTGCTTCGCTTCGCTCGCAATGACGGGGGGAAACTCGCAATGACGAGGGGAAGCTCGCAATAACGGGGAGACAGAACTTGCAATGACGGGAAAAAAATGACGACTTACAACATCACCACAAACAATACAGACATTACCGCAACCAGCTTCCAGCATTCCATGTGACCGCCTGAAAGCATTACCCCCTGCCGTCATTGCGAGCAAAGCGAAGCAATCCAGTAAACTTTAAAGATAAGTCAGGATACCTTGAAATATTTGAAGATATGCAAAATGCCATTGCCAGAGAAAAATAAATTAAAGCTGACTCCCGCAAAAAGAAACCTGCCCTGATTGAAAAACATAACCCGAAATGGAACGATTTATATGAAGATATTGTTTAATCTGGATTGCTTCGCTTCGCTCGCAATGACGGGGGGAAACTCGCAATGACGAGGGGAAGCTCGCAATGACGGGGAGACAGAACTTGCAATGACGGGAAAAAAATGACGACTTACAACATCACCACAAACAATACAGACATTACCGCAACCAGCTTCCAGCATTCCATGAGACCGCCTGAAAGCATCAACCCCTGCCGTCATTGCGAGCAAAGCGAAGCAATCCAGTAAACTTTAAAGATAAGTCAGGATACCTTGAAATATTTGAAGATATGCAAAATGCCATTGCCAGAGAAAAATAAATTAAAGCTGACTCCCGCAAAAAGAAACCTGCCCTGATTGAAAAACACAATCCGGAATGGAACAATTTATATGAAGATATTGTTTAATCTGGATTGCTTCGCTTTGCTCGCAATGACGGTGCAACGTCCCAACCAGGTTGGGTATACGTGACGTATGTCCGGGTCGGGACACGGTGGCTGTATTTAGCCCTGGTCATGGATTTGTATGCCCTGCGTATTGCCTATGAATCCAGAGCTAAACCCAGGGGATTGATGTATCACTCTGACCAGGGAACTCATTACACCAGCCGTGCTTTTCAGCAACTGCTTTGGCGATATCATATCAAGCAGAGTATGAGCCATCGAGGTAACTGTTGGGACAATGCCCCAATGAAACGCTGTTTTAGAAGTTTTAAATCGGCATGGATGCCGAAGACCTTCTATTCATCTTACGCACAAGCTGAACACGACATTATGCAATATATCAAATATCACAATCATCATAAGGAGCATCGCTATATTGTGTATCTAACACCGGTTGACGCTGAGAAACAAATCGCATGAAAACAACCTATCGACTGGTACGGAAATACCGGACCACTTTAAGCTGAGGCACAGGCACTAACAACCCCCTCCCCCCTGCGGGGTACTCCCCCCTTGGCAGGGTGAGAGCTTTTAGGGCGGGAAATGCTTTTATTGTCACTCAACTTTGCCAGCTAACTCACTCCCCTCCTTGTCAAGGAGGGGTGCCCCGCAGGGGCGGGGTGGTTGAGCATTGCACATCACAGGCACCGGCAACAGCGCGTATATTTTCTCAGGCGACCGGCGGACGATAATCATTTTATGAGATCACAACCCGGTGAGTGGTTCAGGTTTGGGGGGGGAGATCAGAATATTTTAGTGACAGGTGTCGGCTCCTGACTCAATCAGTTCCCCAGGCGACAGCGTGCAGGCAAATTAAAAAATCAGCGACTGCCGAAAAAATCCTGCAGTTTTCGCATAAAACTTTTTTCCCTGATATTCAGATTTAATTCGTCGAGCTTAATCAAGTCTTCATGATCCGGATTGAATTTCTGACCAATACGTATATAGGCTTCAGCTTTGTCAAAGTCATTATCGAGAATCGATCGTTCAGCTAAATAAGCGTATCGGTCGGCGATACCCAGCAAGCCTGCGGCGGCGACTTTATCCGCGGGATCCGCTTGTAGTAGTCTCGAAAAATAGTGGACTGCGTTATCATTCGGCGGGTGTGTGAGTCTAAACTCTTCCAGACTTTTCTTTCCTAACCAATGCAGAGCCTGAGTAAGGTCATCAGAAATTTCGACGGTGGGTTTGATCTCGACTGATCCGGTCGCTGCTGCAGATTGATGAATTTCCAGTGATGGCTGAATATTGTTTGTTAAATTGACGTTTGCAGGAATGTTGTTTATCTCCGGAGACTCGTCGTTAATTCTGGATGTCGCATATTGCAATGTTCCGAAGATTCCAGCTGAAGTCATCAAAAGTAATAACAGGATATTGAGCAGTTGGATATTTTTCCCGGCTGTGCTTGCGGTTTTATTTGTTCCAGTGATATCAAAAGCCATTCCTGCGGATGCCGATGCGCCACCTTGTTTTAACTCTTTAATGTTTTCTATCATCTCGTCTGCATCTGCAAATCGTTCATCACGACTTTTACTCATCATCTTGTTCAGTAGAGGCTGGAATTCGGCAAATTCTTTTTCAAATACGGGAATGGGTGCTTGTTTGTGTTGAATAATGACATCGAACACGGTCGTTGCTTTATATGGCTTCATGCCGGTGAGCATTTCGTAGAACATGCAGCCGGTGCTGTAAATATCAGCACGACCATCAATTTCAATGTCATCAGCCTGTTCGGGGCTGATATAGTTCGGACTCCCGAGAAACAGGCCGGTGGATGTTAAATCCTTATCTGCCGCATCCGTTTGTTTGGCGATACCAAAATCTGTAATGAGTGGCGTATTGTCATCTCTGAACATAACGTTTGCCGGTTTGATATCTCGATGAACGATCCCTTTCCTGTGCGCCTCAGCCAACCCGGCGCCGATTTTGGCAAGATAGTCGAGTGCGGTGTCCGGGGTAATGGGCAATTCCATCCTCGTTTTGAGATCGCCTCCCTGAATATATTCCATGCAAATGAACAGGGAGTCATCCGCGATGCCGATATCAAAAATGGTAATAATATTCGGATGGTTGAGCGCGGCGAGGATATGTCCTTCCGAGATAAAACGTTCTATTAAGTTTTCGCTGGAAGCAGATTTGCTTTCACCCAGTATTTTAAGCACAACAGGCCTGTTCAGTGATTCCTGTATGGCGAGATAAACAGTGGCCATACCACCTCTACCGACTTCGTGCTGTATTTTGTAACCGGGGATTTCCATGCGCGGGATTATAAGCTATCTAATAGTTCATATGATTAAATATTTGTGTGCCTCCGCATCAAGATCCTGAGCCGATGTATTTTATTTCAAACAATATGCAATGAGTGCTGCCAAAGTATTTATTATAAATAAAATCACATGGATGCTGCGCTGTCCGAGTCATGCAATATAAGCGAATATTTTTCAATTGATGTTTGATGGCTTCAATGATCAATCCTTTTTTCAACATCGTGATATCCCGCAACAGGTATGACATAATTTTCTTTGGCAATGCTTGCCTTCAATGATTGATATCACCATACGGGTGACCCAAAAGTAAGTTCTGTATCACAAGGTATTTCTATTTACTTAACCTGTGCCTGTTCGCCCTTTTTGGATGCGTGATCTGAATCAGGGAGGCAGGCGATTAGTTGCTGTTTGGCTGGATACCTTGTCCCGAACGTGGGGGCACTTAATTATTTCGGTGCCTGGGAATATAGCTGCCATCTGCACATGGCTGAAATAACTGCTCGACAAGAGGGTGATTAACAGGTTCGTGTGTAATATCGGCAATGATATTGCGCTGCGCTACATAAGTATCATGCAAGGTGTTATGCACTAAAACTCGATACCAGGGTTCATCTTTCGGTGGTCGACTGCGGGCAACCTGTTCGTACCAGTCATCTGAACCCTGAAATACAGGATCAACATCAAAAATAATACCTCGATAGTTAAAGAGTCCATGTACGATTAATTGTCCGATATTAAATTGGGCATGATCCGCTTGCATCAGGTTTTCCTCATTTATTTCGACACATAATATTTTGAGTACAGATAGGATATAGTAATTCTTTATCCGGATAAAAACCTGATGCGAAGAACCAGAATATTTGTGGATCGGCCATTGCGGGCGGGGGCTGAGTTTGTATTGGCTAATGCGGCCGCACATCATATCTCGCGTGTATTACGTTTACGTCCCGGCCATCCACTCATACTATTCGATGGTCATGGTGGTGAGTACGATGCCGAGATAAGCAGGCTGGATAAACGATATGTAGAAGTGCATACGCATCGGCATCTGGAAGTCGACAGGGAATCTCCACTGCATATCACCCTGGTGCAAGGTATATCCCGAGGTCAAAAAATGGATTTCATATTACAAAAAGCGGTGGAACTTGGCATTTATCGAATCGTTCTTGTGACGACTGAATTTGGCAATGTACGCCTTGATAAAGAGCGCCAACAGAAAAAAATTGAGCATTGGCAGAACGTTGTTATTGGTGCATGTGAACAATGTGGTCGTAATAAAATTCCCGAACTTGTTGCACCATCAGGTCTTGATGAAAGTTTCGAGACCGGGAATCGCAAAGACATGATGAAAGTGGTATTGCATCCCGGTATTGGCAAAAGTTTGTCGGAATTAGCGAAGCCGAAAGATGGAATAACACTGATGGCAGGTCCCGAAGGAGGTTTTTCAGATAATGAAATCGAAAAAGCGCGGTCGGCAGGTCATACAGTGATTAACATCGGCCCCAGAATTCTAAGAACAGAGACAACCGCATTGGCTGCCGTCAGCGTTTGTCAAATGTTATGGGGTGATTTTTCCTGAATGATATCCAGGTGAATACAGGGAATTCAACACAATAGTCCTGGCGACTCGTGTACAATCATGAGTTCAACTATATTAACCGGCGTACTTAACAACCTGATTCCTGAAAATTGTGCATACTGTACCTGTTCCTCATTTAACGACTGCACTGACCACACCGTTACATCACTTTGAACGGCATCTTGTTCAATATCAGGCCCGGATTGAGTCATGGTTCCGAAGTCAGTGGCGAAAAACGCCGGCACCATTTTATACCTCTGTTGATTTGCGCAATGCCGGATACAAGCTGGCACCGGTGGACACGAATTTATTTCCGGCAGGTTTTAATAACCTGAATCCGGCATTTGAGGCATTGTGTATACAAGCTGTGCAGTTGGCGGTTGAGCGGTTACCACATCAGGTTGATCGGATCTTGATTATTCCTGAAAATCATACGCGTAATTTCTTTTATTTGGAAAGTTTGGCGACCTTGCAGCAAATTATTGAGAAGGCGGGCTTCGAGGTGAAATTGGGGTCGGTCATGGCGAATATGTCAGAGTCTCTGGTGATCGAGCTAAATTCCGGAAAGTCAGTATGCCTTGAGCCATTACAAAGAAATAAAAACAGGGTTGCCGTCGCTGATTTTGATCCTGATCTGGTGGTCCTCAATAATGATCTTTCTTCGGGACATCCCAAAATATTGGGATCTCTGGATCAAACAGTAACACCTGTACTGAACCTGGGTTGGTCTAAACGCCTAAAGTCAGTTCATTTTAGACATTATCAAAAAGTCGCGGTCGAATTTAGCAGGCAAATTGATCTTGATTCCTGGTTGATCGATCCCATGTTCAGCAATTGTGGAGAGATAGATTTCATGAGGCGTGCAGGCGGTGCCTGTATGGAAAAAAATGTAGACGCGCTCTTGCAGGCAATACAGAAAAAATATGACGAATACGATATCAAATGTCAGCCTTATGTCGTCGTCAAGGCCGACAGCGGCACTTATGGTATGGGTGTCATGACCGTCAACAGTGTCGAGGGTATCGCGGAACTGAATCGTAAACAGCGCACGCGGATGTCGACCATTAAAGAAGGTCAAAAAGTGAGTAAGGTTATCATCCAGGAAGGTGTTTACACTCATGAAACCTGGGGAGAAGCGGAAACAGTGGCCGAACCCGTCGTCTACATGATCGATCACAACGTTGTCGGTGGTTTTTATCGTGTCCACGAAGCACGCGCCACGAATGAAAATTTGAATGCTCCGGGAATGCGTTTCGAGCCGCTGGCGTTTGATGATTGTTGTGTTTCTCCTGCAAAGGGTATGGTGGCCGATGCGCACCCGAACAGGTTTTACGCTTATGGTGTGGTTGCCAGGTTGGCATCACTGGCGGCGGCAAGAGAGGCAGAGTCACTCTTATAACTGCTTGAGTGCTTTCCTGACACTGCCGGTGTGCCGTCGACTGATTGGCAGTTGCACTTCCATCCCGCGTAACTTTACGCAGAGGTTGTCCGCTTCATCTTTTTTTAATCCTTGAATATGTCGAAGTGACACCAGTGTATTACGGTGGATACGGATGAATTGTGAAGCAAATTCCTGCGCCAGTGATTTTAGGGAATCATCAATCAGTAATTTTCCTTCTGTCCAAACGGCCATGACATATTTTTGATCCGCTTTTAGATAGTGAATTTTTTCCACAGCGATAATTTGTAAATTCCCCTGGATGATGGCACTCAAATGCGTACGTCGATTACTTTTATGATCTTTATTCCTGAGTTCCAGAACATTTTTTTTACTGAGTGCCCTGGCTTTGCCTATTGCCTGTTGCAGGCGCTCTTTGCGAATCGGTTTCATTAAGTAATCGACTGCATGTGCATCAAAAGCATCCAGGGCATAATCCTGGTAGGCAGTGGTAAATACAATCGCCGGAGGAGATTTCAATTCGGTAAGATGATGGGCCATTTCCAGTCCGTTCATGACCGGCATGCGGATATCCAGCAATACCAGATCAGGTGACTCCTCGTGAATTTGCCTGAGCGCATCAACACTATGTTCGGCTTCTGTAAGCGTAAAATTCTTGTCTATTTCGGAAAGAAGACAGACCAGCCGCTCCCGGGCTAGCATTTCGTCATCAATAATGAGTATATTCATGGGGATAAGGTACAACGACTTTTGTCATGTAATGTTGATTATCAGATTTTGTGACTAAAATTGCCTGGTCTCCATAGTGGGCCGACAAGCGCTGTCGTATGTTATTTTGAGCCATTTGATTGCCATAATGGTGGTCAGCGGTTTCGCTCGGAGGTAATGGGTTATCGATCATGATAACAATTTGATGAGGTGCGACCTGGCCACGAATGTGTATTACTCCACCGTCAGGTAGAAGCTCAATACCGTGGTATATCGCATTTTCAAGGATGGGCTGCAGCGTCAGAGCGGGAAGTGGCACATTATCCGGCAAATCATCGGTTTCCCATACCGTTTTCAATTTATCACCGAACCGATGCGACTCAATGCGCAGATAGTGTTTGCATAATGCTATTTCTTCAGCCACGGTTGACATGCGTTTAGCTTCCTGGAGACTGGCACGAAATAAGTCAGCCAGATCTTCCGTGGCTTCCTCAGCCAGCGCTGGATCCTTACGTGTCAGACTGGCAATGGTATTCATGCAATTGAAGAAAAAGTGTGGATGCATTCGGGATTGTAGTGCCTGAACTCTCGCATTGGCCTCTGATTCGATATTTTTACGCCACTGATGCTGTATATAGAAATAGCGTAATGCAAGCGCGCTGACGATTGCGCTGATACCCATGGATTGGAACAGAAAGGCACCGTGTCCGGTAAGTGCGGCATCGGCAGGCACAGATCTAACGTGAAATATCCACCACGTTAGCTCCGCAATCAGGAATGCTGTCAGCAAGGTCAGCAAATAACTCAGGCTGGCGGCCCAAAAATCCGGCAGGATGTTCAGGTAATTTCTGCTCAGGCACAATGTGGCTGTGCAAGATAGCGCGACCCATTGAATGAAGAGAGAATATAATGCCAGATTCTCAATGTGATTCCGGGTCTGTGATGAAGGTGTGAGTGTCAGAACAATTGCCAGTAATTCGCCCAGCAAGACCACGATAAAAAGTATGCGGACGCTACAAAAATCCGGTAAAAAAGAACATGCTTGCCGCTGGTTTATCGCCATAAAATTAATGAATTTTTTTGTAGGTAGCTTACGCTATACTTGGCGTATTTATCAAACAGACTGACAGAAAATCCAGATTGTGCTTACAGAATGAAAAAGAATACCGGACAAAACGAATCCGAGAAAGATATATCCGTTAAGTATAGGGCGCAGAAAAATAAACCAAAAAAGAATACCTCATGGGGCGGGCGTTTTTCCGCATCTACAGACGCCTTTGTTGAGCAATTCACACAATCTGTTTCCTATGATCAACGTCTTTATCACCATGACATTATGGGTTCAGTGGCGCATGTCAGTATGTTAGCCAGGGTTGGCGTGATTGCACGGGATGAGTCAGAGCAAATCGTCAAGGGTCTGCAAGCAATGGAACTGGAAATCGGGCAAGGGAAATTCAAGTGGGACACCACGTTGGAAGATGTGCATATGAATATAGAAACGGCGTTGGTTTCCCGTATTGGCGATGTTGGAAAAAAACTCCATACCGGACGTTCACGTAACGATCAGATAGCAACAGATATGCGACTGTATTTGCGCGATGAAGTGACTCGGATACAGACATTATTAGCCACGGTTATGACGGCTTTGCTTGATTTGGCAGAACGTGAAGCTGAAACTATCATGCCTGGATTTACACATATGCAGGCTGCGCAACCCGTAACATTTGGCCATCATATGATGGCCTGGTTTGAAATGCTGTTCCGGGATTGTCTACGTCTAACCGATTGTCATGCGCGCATCAATGTCATGCCGTTAGGCTCCGCAGCGTTGGCAGGCACCGGTTATCCTGTTGATCGGCAGTATATGGCCGAGTTATTAAACTTTTCGGCAGTCAGCAATAATTCTTTGGATGCCGTGAGTGATCGGGACTTCGCTATTGAATTCAGTAGCTGCGCTGCCTTGATAATGATGCACTTGTCGCGGTTCTCGGAAGAGTTGGTACTATGGATGTCGCAGCAATTCGGTTTTATTGATTTAGGAGATGCATGGTGTACAGGTTCTTCCATCATGCCGCAGAAAAAAAATCCGGATATCCCTGAATTGGTTAGGGGGAAAACTGCCCGGGTGTACGGTCATTTAATGGGTTTACTGACATTGATGAAGTCTCAACCATTAGCTTATAACCGCGATAATCAGGAGGACAAGGAATCCTTGTTTGATGTGATAGACACCGTCAAGAGCTGTTTGCATGCTTACGCAGGCCTGGTGCCTGAAATTGTGGTGAACAGGGAACGTATGTATACAGTCGCCAAAAATGGGTTTACCACTGCAACTGATTTGGCCGATTATCTGGTGCGTAAGGATATTACATTCAGGGACGCGCACGCTGTGGTAGGGCAGTTGGTGCAGTATGCGATGACAGCAAAAAAGGACTTGAGTGAACTCACATTGGATGAATTAAAACAATTCAGCACAGTTGTGGAGGAGGATGTCTTTGATTTTTTGAGTCTTGAAGGCTCGGTCGCCGCACGTGCGCATCAAGGGGGTACAGCACCGGAACAGGTTTATAAAGCGATACACACAGGTCGCGAATGTCTTGCGCGAATTCGCTTGCAATGGGAGGGAGAATGATGGGTAAATTAATTAAATTGATATTGGGCGGAACGGTCCTGCTCGGACTGTTATTCGGCGTAGTCGTGTTCGGTGTAATCCTGTTTTTCGATCCGAATGCTCATAAGGATCGAATCATCACCAGGCTTGAAGAGGAAACCGGCCGACAATTTGCATTGGAAGGCGATATTAATCTCGGTTATTACCCATGGTTAGGGCTTGAAGTCAGCGGTGTGACTGTAGGCAATGCCGAAGGTTTTGGAAATGCGCCCTTTATGCGTGCGGATGTTCTGGCATTGCGTATTAAAACACTATCATTGCTGAATGGACTCTATGAACTGGATACTTTGCGCCTGTATGGCGTCGAAATTAATCTGGCACGGAACAAGGCAGGCGTGAGCAACTGGGATGATCTTGTTGGAGGGGAGAAAGACGGCGTACAAAAACAGGAACCAACCAAATTGGTTGCAGTGATGTTGGGTGGTGTTGATATAAAAAATACGCGGTTCACCTGGGTTGATGAAGTTTCTGGCCAAACATTCAGGATCAGCGATATGAATATGTCGACAGGTGAACTGAAATTTGGCGAACCTATCGATATCAAAATGAATTTAAAAGCAGAATCCACGCAACCGGCGGTTAAGGCTGATCTGCAGATGCAAGGAACGGCGTCTTACGATCTTGACGCAAAAATTTATGCATTCAATCCGATTGAGGTCACTGCGAAGTTGGCAGGGGAAAATGTGCCCGCCGATAAAGCCGATGTTAAATTTAATACAGGTATTGTGTTCAATCAGGAAGAGGACACTGTGTCGATTGATGATTTGACTCTGGGTATTCTCGGCACGTTGGTTAAGGCACGATTGGATGTAAGTAATGTTCAGTCCGGTAAGCCGAAGATAGAGGGACAACTCTCTGTTGTCGGCGATGATCTGTCACGTCTTTTCAAGCTCCTCGGTGAAGAAGCACTGACCAGGCAAATATATCAACTGCAAGAGCCATCGTTTGATATGCGAATAACCTTGAATGCAGATTTGGAAAAAGGCAATGTTGCGATTACGGATCTAAAAGCGGGGTTGATCGGCGCTGTTATTTCAGGACGGATTGAAGCGAGTAATATTGAATCTGATAAACCTGCAGTGCAGGGTGAACTAAAAGCATCAGGACCGGATCTGTCTGCCTTGTTACAGGTCGCCGGTCAATTTGAGACAGGCGATGATCCACAGCTTAAGACTTTTGGCGCAAAACTCTCCAGTGCACCGAATAAAGGTTTTGATGTGAATACCGGGTTTGTTGCCGATTTTTCTTCCGGCAATATCAATATACCGACGTTAATGGTGAAGACGCTTGGTTTAACTGTTAATGGTCAGTTGCAGGCTAAAGATATCAGCAGTAGTGACGGTGATATTGATGGCAAGTTGTCAATCCAGGGTGAAAATTTTTCCAGTGTTCTTGCAGCATTGGAGCAGGATGGATTGGCAAAAAACCTGAGCACAATATCCGCTGATGTTGTTATTCAGGGTAACCGAAGTGATATTAAATTGAGTCCATTGAAAGCCGAGGCGTTTTTTTCGGGTAAACAGGTTCCTGATTCGCCTGCCAAAGTAACATTGGATGCAGATACACAAATTAGTCTGGATAAACAGACACTGTCCATTGCCAAAATGGCAGTCACCGGCCCTGGTTTGGATGTAAAGGGAGACTTGAATGTTACAGGATTTCTTTCAGGGACACCGGGAGCCAAAGGCAAGATTGATGCGAAAGGAGAGGATCTGGGTTTGATTTTCAGACTTTTTGGTGACGAACCACTTGCACAGCAGGTCAACAGGCTAAAAGACAAATCTTTCTCTGTTAGAACAGATTTTGATGCAGATATGGAAACGGGTAGTATCAACTTGCCTTCTTTGTCAGCAAACGGTTTGGGATTGACTGTGGATGGCAAGATAGTTGCGACGGATTTTAACAATAAAGGTAAAGGTAATGTCAATGGTCAACTCGCACTAAAAGGAGACGATTTATCCGCTGTTCTCCTGGCATTTGATCAAGGTACGCTTGCCGAAGTGTTGAAAAAAATCACGGTGGATATCGGGATCAAGGGGACGAGTGATGATATCAATCTGAATCCCCTGAATGTCAAAGCTACATTTTCCGGTAAGGACATACCGAATTCTCCTGCCGATCTGGTCATGACAGCGGATACGAAAGTGAATCTGGATAAGCAAACACTTTCAATGCGTAACATGGAAGTCAATGGATTAGGTCTGAATTTGAAAGCGAATGTCAGTGCTGCACAAATAAAAGATAAACCGGCCTTTAGCGGAGATATAGCAGTCACTGAATTTAATTTTCGAAAATTCATGACGCAGATGAAACAAGAGCTTCCATTCACAGCGGACAGGCAAGCCCTGACCAAAGTTGCTGTTGATACAAAATTCTCGGGTTCAACGAATAATATTGAATTTAAGGATCTTGTTTTATTGCTTGATGATTCAACATTGGCAGGAGATCTTTCGATAAAGAATTTCACACGGCCGAGAATTAAATTCGGGATTGATATTGATGGTGTCAATGTCGATCATTATCTTCCACCGGTGGCAAAGTCTGAAGCACAGACAGGAGCGCCGAAAACGGCAAAAAACGAGGCTTCATCCGGGACACCCGAAGCATCAACGGCAGCAGAATTACCCGTGGACATGTTAAGAAAACTCAACGCCAAAGGTAAATTACAAGTTGGCAATTTGATTTACTCAAACTTAAAACTGGAAAATATCAAGTTAGACGTTAATGCCGAAGAAGGTTTGATTAAAACGGTTACTCCGATAATCATCGATTTATATCAGGGTAAGTATCAGGGAAATATTACCCTTGATGCCAGGGAAAAACTGGCACAACTCAACCATGACATGCAACTGATGGGCGTGCACATTGAACCACTGGTGATGGATTACACGCGATCACCTGCAAGCAAGTTTGCGGGAATTGCCAACATTACTGCGGATATCTCATCCAGGGGCGTGAATTTAGTTCAGTTTAAAAATGAACTGAATGGACAGGCCAGGCTGGAAATAGAAGATGGGGTTTTGCGTGTTATTGATATTAAAAATATGCTTTCACGGGCGGAGGCCCTGCTTGGGAATAAAGTATTGGACGGAACTGTCGACTCCAGTGAAGAAACCAGGTTCGAACAATTATCCGGAACATTAAATATTACCAACGGTATTGTTAAAAATGATGATTTGCTGATCGCGGCACCCGGTTTTGTGGTGAGTGGCGGCGTGGACGGAAAAGATACACTTGCGAATCTGCGTAACAATACAATTGAATATGATCTGAGCGTTGAAGTTGCTAGAGCAACAGTGTCACGAGGCGGGAAGACTCATAATACCGGCGGTTATGCCGTTCCTGTCAGGTGTCAAGGTTCCCTGAATGATATTGCCGCCGGATGCAGACCTGATTATGGAAGACTTTTGGGCACCGCCGTCAAAAAAGGTGTACGCAGGAAATTGCAGGATGTCATTGGTATCAAGCTACCTGGTTCGGAACAAACGACGCAGGAATCAGCGACAAACACAGAATCCACACAGCCTCGGGACGCCACTGCACAGCCAACGAGAGAACCTGTTGATCCAGTAGAGGAGTTTAGGGACAGGGCGATTAAAGGTGCACTTGATAAATTATTTTAGTGCTGGATCAATTTTCTGATCGGTTGCTTGCCTGGTTCCGGATCCACGGTAGACATGATCTTCCCTGGCAGAAGGAGCCAACACCCTATCATGTCTGGGTCTCGGAAATAATGTTGCAACAAACACAAGTACGCACGGTCATTCCTTATTTCAATCGCTTTATTGCAACATTCCCGGATATTCAGTCGCTTGCCAGGGCAAATATTGATGATGTGCTCAGTCATTGGGCCGGTCTTGGTTATTATGCAAGGGGACGAAATTTGCATCGTGCTGCACAGATGGTTTGTGATGAATATGACGGTGAGTTCCCGTCAGACAAGGAAAAGCTCCTGACCTTACCAGGCATCGGACGATCAACCGCCGGGGCAATTTTGGCCCTGGCTTTCAAACAGCATCATGCCATTCTCGACGGTAACGTAAAGCGTGTACTAAGCCGTTTTTATGCTGTCAATGGTTGGCCGGGGAAGTCGGGAGTGGAAACAGGATTGTGGCAACTGGCAGCAGATCTTACGCCTGAAAGAAACGTTGCGCGGTATACACAAGCCATTATGGATTTGGGTGCAACCATTTGTACACGGTCGCGGCCCAAGTGTGAACTTTGTCCGGTATCAGAAGACTGTATGGCGAGACAGCAAGAATCACAGCACAAATATCCGACACCCAAACCGAAGAAAATAATACCACTACGCAAATCAGTTTTTATTCTGCTGGAAAATCAGGCGGGTGAAATGTTATTTCAGAGACGGCCTGCTTCGGGAATATGGGGTGGCCTGTGGTGTTTCCCGGAATGTTCGCCCGATGATGATATAGCATCATGGTTACTGGCGGAAACAGGGTTCAGTGGTTCTGTCATCAGGCGGCTATCTGTCGTCAAGCATACACTGACCCACTTTCGAATGGAGATTGTACCCATCCATTTAAATGCAAAACAATGCGATAATATAAAAGAAATGCATGATTATCAGTGGTGTTTACCTGGCGATGCCTTAAAGTTTGGCGTTCCCGTACCGGTTAAGAATTTAATGTTAACCATGACAGACAACTGAACATGAGCATCGCTATCACATGAAAAATAATTCGGACATATTGCGGCAGAGAGGTAACAAATGAGCAGGACAGTACAATGTGTGAAACTGAAAAAAGAAGGCGAGGGACTCAAAGTCCCGCCTTATCCCGGCGAGCTTGGTAAAAGAATCTATGAGAATGTTTCTCAGGAAGCCTGGCAGCAATGGTTGCAACATCAAACCATGTTAATCAATGAGTATCGGCTAACACCCATTGAGCCAAAGGCACGCAAGTTTCTCGAAGAAGAAATGGAAAAATTCTTTTTTGGAACCGGATCAAAGTTGCCCGATGAATTTGTCGACCCTGATGAATAACTTCACAAAATGGCTCCCGGCTTGACGCATCAGCCCAGGGTCTGTTTAATACGCAGTCTTTGAGTGTGGGCGGTTTCTCCGGAATATCGAGTTTGGATAAATGGCCAGGTAGCTCAGTCGGTAGAGCAGAGGACTGAAAATCCTCGTGTCGGCAGTTCGATTCTGTCCCTGGCCACCATTTAATCAATAAGGAATATAACGATTGAAGTACATGGCGGTTGATTTGGGACATTTTGTCCCTGTAATGCCAGCTAACAATACCCGCCAAGGCTTATGTTCTTCGGAATACCCTCAAACTGGCGGGTTATTTATTTCGGGCTCCTGAAAACTTTTAGATCATCTGTACCATCGTGAAATTTAACAAGCGTCCCAAGACTAATGAGGCGATGCTTGTCAGTTAGCCAGCAGGGCTTATCACAACAGTCACTCCGTCATTCTTCCCTTTTCCGTCACGCCTCCCTTTCCCCGTCATTCCTGCCTTTTTCCGTCACGCCTCCCTTTCCCCGTCATTCCTGCGCAAGCAGGAATCCAGGTACTGACTGCAACACGTCTGGATTGCTTCGCTTCGCTCGCAATGACGAAAAAAGGCAGGCGTAACATGGATTGTGATAGGTGTTGAGTACCTGGATCCCTGCTTGCGCAGGAATGACGGTGCTGTAGTCACTTCGTCATTCCTCCCTTTCCCCGTCATTCCTGCCTTTTTCCGTCATTCCTGCGCAAGCAGGAATCCAGGTACTGACTGCAACACGTCTGGATTGCTTCGCTTCGCTCGCAATGACGAAAAAAGGCAGGCGTAACATGGATTGTGATAGGTGTTGAGTATATGGATCCCTGCTTGCGCAGGAATGACGATGCTGTAGTCACTTCGTCATTCCTCCCTTTCCCCGTCATTCCTGCGCAAGCAGGAATCCAGGTGCTGACTGCAACACATCCGGATTGCTTCGCTTTGTTCGCAATGACGAAAAAAGGCAGGCGTAACATGGATTGTGATAGGTGTTGAGTATATGGATCCCTGCTTGCGCAGGAATGACGGTGCTGTAGTCACTTCGTCATTCCTTGCCTTTCCCCAACGCCAAGCTCCCAGCCTGGCAATAGAATAAAACATGACACTATCATCACTGCTTGCCTTGTGCCGCCATTCCTCCCTTTCCCCGCCATTCCTGCGCAAGCAGGAATCCAGGTGCTGACTGCAACACATCCGGATTGCTTCGCTTTGTTCGCAATGACGAAAAAAGGCAGGCGTAACATGGATTATGATAGGTGTTGAGTATATGGATCCCTGCTTGCGCAGGAATGACGATGCTGTAGTCACTTCGTCATTCCTCCCTTTCCCCGTCATTCCTGCGCAAGCAGGAATCCAGGTGCTGACTGCAACACATCTGGATTGCTTCGCTTCGCTCGCAATGACGAAAAAAGGCAGGCGTAACATGGATTGTGATAGGTGTTGAATATATGGATCCCTGCTTGCGCAGGAATGACGATGCTGTAGTCACTTCGTCATTCCTCCCTTTCCCCGTCATTCCTGCCTTTTTCCGTCATTCCTGCCTTTTTCCGTCATTCCTGCCTTTTTCCGTCATTCCTGCGCAAGCAGGAATCCAGGTGCTGACTGCAACACATCCGGATTGCTTCGCTTCGCTCGCAATGACGAAAAAAAGCAGGCGTAACATGGATTATGATAGGTGTTGAGTATATGGATCCCTGCTTGCGCAGGAATCCAGGTGCTGACTGCAACACATCCGGATTGCTTCGCTTTGTTCGCAATGACGAAAAAAAGCAGGCGTAACATGGATTGTGACAGGTGTTGAGTATATGGATCCCTGCTTGCGCAGGAATCCAGGTGCTGACTGCAACACGTCTGGATTGCTTCGCTTTGTTCGCAATGACGAAAAAAGGCAGGCGTAACATGGATTGTGACAGGTGTTGAGTATATGGATCCCTGCTTGCGCAGGAATGACGATGCTGTAGTCACTTCGTCATTCCTCCCTTTCCCCGTCATTCCTGCGCAAGCAGGAATCCAGGTGCTGACTGCAACACATCCGGATTGCTTCGCTTTGTTCGCAATGACGAAAAAAAGGCAGGCGTAACATGGATTGTGATAGGTGTTGAGTATATGGATCCCTGCTTGCTCAGGAATGACGATGCTTTAGTCACTTCGTCATTCCTCCCTTTCCCCGTCATTCCTGCGCAAGCAGGAATCCAGGTGCTGACTGCAACACGTCTGGATTGCTTCGCTTCGCTCGCAATGACGAAAAAAGGCAGACGTAACATGGATTGTGATAGGTGTTGAGTATATGGATCCCTGCTTGCGCAGGAATGACGATGCTGTAGTCACTTCGTCATTCCTCCCTTTCCCCGTCATTCCTGCGCAAGCAGGAATCCAGGTGCTGACTGCAACACGTCTGGATTGCTTCGCTTCGCTCGCAATGACGAAAAAAGGCAGACGTAACATGGATTGTGATAGGTGTTGAGTATATGGATCCCTGCTTGCGCAGGAATGACGGTGCTGTAGTCACTTCGTCATTCCTTGCCTTTCCCCAACGCCAAGCTTCCAGCCTGGCAATAGAATAAAACATGACACCATCATCACTGCTTGCCTTGTGCCGTCATTCCTGCGCAAGCAGGAATCCAGGTGCTGACTGCAACACATCTGGATTGCTTCGCTTCGCTCGCAATGACGAAAAAAGGCAGGCGTAACATGGATTGTGACAGGTGTTGAGTATATGGATCCCTGCTTGCGCAGGAATGACGATGCTGTAGTCACTTCGTCATTCCTCCCTTTCCCCGTCATTCCTGCGCAAGCAGGAATCCAGGTGCTGACTGCAACACATCCGGATTGCTTCGCTTTGTTCGCAATGACGAAAAAAGGCAGGCGTAACATGGATTGTGACAGGTGTTGAGTATATGGATCCCTGCTTGCGCAGGAATGACGATGCTGTTTGTAATGCAATCCCTTGTCGTCATTGCGAGCGAAGCGAAGCAATCCAGTAAAGGAAGTGCCAGGCGGTTTTTCTGGTTGCGGCTACGCCTTTGATCATTCCCCTCTCGACCAAACGCAATAAACTAAAATCGATTTATCACGAAAAGCTACTTTTGGCTTGACGCAATAAGCTAATTTTGGCAAGTTACGGGAAAGCATCGTTATGGCAACGCCGCAGGAAAAACTGGCGCACTACACAGGTGTAAAGTGTCTTCGTTCTTTCGTCATTAGCCGTACCTCCATTAGTATGTGATTTTACCACCTATCACTTGGTACGGATTTATTAGACCACTACACTGCAGAGAGCAAGCTTCCTGGTTTCGAAATTGGCGGCAGTTGGCATTTTAAATCACAGGACATCGAATTCTGTAGTAAATTGAGTAAAAGTCCAGCATTCAGGAACGAAAGAAAAAGAAAGAACAAAAAGTGGGTGAGAATGAATGGCGAAAGTCATAAAACTACAAACCCGAAAAGCCTCCCTCAAACGTCACTTTCGACGACATTTGAAGGAACTGGGTTTCCACAAGACTGATGAGGGGATGCTCGGAATTGATGGAGAGGGGAAAGACGTCATCCGCTCTCTTCATGCAGCGCAACGATCTGAGCGGTTAGCCAAAAGTCAGGAATTAATCAACAAATACTACGACTCGCTTTCCAATAATTTTGCGAACGGACGCGATATTGATCCCCGCAAAATTTCTCCGGTGCTTGAGCGTGTTTCCCCAAATACCAGGGAGAGCAGGTTATTCCGGTTAGCTTCACTCACTTGGTCAGTTCCTGTTTCAAATGGATTCGGGCGAAGGATTCGCTATCTCGTATGGGACGAGCACAACGACAAACTTATCGGTCTGATAGCCATCGGGGATCCTGTCTTCAATTTATCCGTTCGCGATAAATTGATTGGATGGAACGCACAAGATCGAGGCGAACGACTAGTAAACGTGATGGATGCCTACGTCCTTGGCGCAGTTGCGCCGTACAACATGCTTCTGGGTGGCAAGCTCGCCGCCTGTATGGTCAGGAGCAGGGACGTGTATGAAGAATTTATTAAGACATACGGTAATACTAAAGGGGTTATATCGGGAAAGGAGAAAAAAGCACGCTTACTTGCTGTGATGACATCTTCATCCCTTGGACGATCTTCTGTTTATAATCGGCTTAAACTTGATGGAGTTCCTTACTTCCAATCCATTGGTTATACATCCGGTTGGGGTCATTTCCATATTCCAGATAAGTTATTCCTGGAGTTGCGCAAATTTTTGCGTGAGATCGACCATCCATATGCAGATCATCATCGTTTCGGCCAAGGTCCGAATTGGCGTTTGCGAACGACTCGTGCCGCACTGGGGGCTCTCGGCTTCAAAGATGATCTGCTCAAACACGGAATTAAACGAGAAGTCTTTTGCTCTGAATTGGCTACGAATGCGACCGACATACTTCGGACGGGAAAGGGACACCCCAATCTTCAGACTCTTCGCACCGCGAGCGAGGTTGCTGAAATGGCACTCGACCGCTGGGTGATTCCACGAGCTAGCCGACGACCTGATTTTTCGGATTGGACGGTCGAAGATCTAAAGGCATCGTTCGAAACTTGCTATCGACGTACATTAGATCGAAGCAGGGCAGTGAAATAAAATGAATTCTTCAAGAGGAGGCAGTATGCAGGTTTCTCTTGAACATTGGCAAAAAAAGTTGAGCCTCCACTTCCGAGAACTGGCTGACAACCGCGAGGGGTTGGGACTCCCACTATTTGCCATTGAACATGGACTCAACGACGATGAGGTAGAGCAAGTCGAAGAGCTTCTTAGGATATGTCTTTCGGAACGCAAATGTATTGAAACCTACTGGTTATTATGGATCGTTTACGCGACCGAGATTGGTTACCGCTACACAGGCGATGAGTACTGGCATTCATTCCAGGAGAAGATGCCAGGCTGGGAGTTCCATGATCGTTACGCGCTAAGACGATGGTTTGAAAGGTTCCAACAAAGCTACCACGGTTTCGAACCATCGGGTCCGTGGGCCAAGCATTTCAAGATCATCGCTTGGCCGATTACACATGCTATCCTTCCGCAGTATCTTCAGTACCAATTCGCCAGCACGCTTTACCAACAACGATATAGTCTCGCTGCCGTTACGACACTCAACTCCTCATCGTTAGGGCGTTTGCTTGCAAGCCTCGCTTATGACGTGACGGCACGCTTTGAGAAGTTCCTTCAACAAGAAGAATTGACCGGTCGCATTGTCCTCGGACTACTTGGCCAAGTTCCAGAAGGCGGACACGAGCCAATTTATTCAAAGACCCTTGAACGAATAGTTGCTGACCTTGATGACGTCCGAAACACACGCAATTGGATCAGGGACACTAGGCAAACTGTCGTTGATCGATTCAAAGGCATTGGCCGCGGAACGGGTCCGGTAGTTCGACAGACGCCCGTCGTCGGTGGAGATAAGCCTTTGGATGCATTCACTCAGCCCGATATCCGCCCAAACTTGTTCTTGCGGTATTCGGGTTCCGGTAAATGGGCTGTTGCGGTCGAAATACCAAATTTTGTCTCGCTTGCTGCAATTCGTTCAGATTTGCGTGATTTTCTCAAACGCACGCGCTGTCGTGTTTCGGGCGCTACGGATACGAAACCGGCAGGATGGACTGTCTCTGGAAAGAGAAGGTCGATACTCAAATCATGGCCGGATCCAAACAAACCACTACTTGCTTTCGAACTGCCTCACGACATTCTTGAGCCGCTGCTCCAATCCGATTGTCGGATATCATCAGGTCCAAGCTGGCTTTTCAGAATAGGTGTTGACGGTCGAGCGCGACAAATTCGTGGTCATAATGTTCGCCCTGGTGCCTCGTACATTTTTGTATCGTCTGAGGAACAGTCGGCTGCGTCCGAGTTTGTCTCTCACTGTACACTTGAGTGCGAGGGTATTTATGCCGTGCAGTTCTCAGTACCGCAGAGTCTGTCCGCAGAAGATACAAGTCATTTGAAAGCGCTTGGTCTGGAGGTGGCGCGGACTATACGTGTTTGGCCGGCTGGTCTCCCATGCCGGGGTTGGGATGGCGAAGGGCAGAGCGAATGGCTGACTACGGAGTATCCGCAACTCGGTATCGTCCACGATCATCCTGTTGAATCGTATCTCGTATGTCTCGACGATAGCACCCAGACCGAAATTGACGCGCCTGACTCTGGAGATCCGGTATTTATTCAGGTCGACCCATTGCGTGCCGGAACGCACCGCATAGTCGTGACCGCGAACCGCCAATCATTCTCTGATGATGAGACTCTTTCGGGTTATCTCGAACTTAAGGTTCGGGAACCGGAACCGTGGATTCCTGGAGTTCCTGCACATACGGGGTTGGTTGTCGGACTTGATCCTTACGATGCCAATCTCGACGAATTCTGGGCAAACAAGCTCGATCTTTCAATCAGTGGCCCGGCAAGTCACGCTGTTGCGTGCTTTGTGTCCTTAGAGAACAGTGCAGGTAAACAGATACTCTCTGAGCAAGTAGATGGAATGTTTCAGCTACCAGTTCTTTCTGAAACATGGCGAACAAAGTTCGCCAATGTAGTAAAACGCGAAGAAAATGAATGGGGGTATCTGGAAGCTTCGTCAGGCAAGCTGGAAATTTGTGGTGGGGAATTGGGCCATTGTCTCCTTCGGTTCGAAAGAGACTCACTTCCTATACGCTGGATAACACGACAGGACAGTCGAAAAGTCTTATTGCGATTGATCGATGATACCGGACTGGAAGATAGTGCACCTGAAGTTCGCTACTTTAGTATGGAAAACCCTGTCAGGGCTGAGACTCTTGAATTCGCTTGTGTATTCGAAGGTCTAAACCCTGAAAATCCTGGCGGCCTGTATGTAGCGCAACATGGATCGCACCGTGACGCTCTTGTCGTCAGTTTTGGGGTTGCGGGTGAGGGGTTACAAGGATTGGTCAGCAATCCTGATGTAAGTGATGTTTTGTCGGGCGATGTTTCTGTCGCTGATATGTTGCGTTTTCTGGGATTGTGGTCCTCCGCTCGTCTGGTTGGTGTACTGCCGGAAATTCGCAGAAAACTAGTCGTTACCCGGTTGCAATCTGCGATTTATGAGAGACTCTGCGGTAAAAATTGGGCACAAGACGAAATTACCGTGCAAAAAAATGTTGGGAACTCTCAAGCACACGATAATTTGCTCAATGGAGTTAGCCGAAATAAGCGGTTCAATGCCGCGCTACAAGAGAATATCAATCTGATTCACGCACCTATTGGTGAATCGGTGAAGCGGTACACCGAACTGGCTCGACATCACGGTGTGTGCAGAGATCCGGATTTGTGTGAATTTGCTGTATTACTTGCCTGCGAGCCTTCTGTTCTTCTCGACAAATATTCAGATGACCTTGACCAGCTTTCAAAAACATTTGCATCCAATCCAGATGTATTGCGCGGGGCACGGTGGGCAAAGATTGTTGTTCATTCTGGGTAAGAAAAGCAATTACGATAATTCAGTTAGGAGAAAACCATGGCTGTAGCACAAGTCCAACCACAGGAAATTTTGGCGTTGACTAGGGGTCAAATTGGATTGCCTCTGTCTGAAGACTCAACTAATGTCATTGACGATGAATTGATCGCTCAAATTCTACGTCGTTGTGCCGGATTTTTATGTCCGTGCTCTGCGGTGACATTACACACTGCTGTTATGGAGAGCCTCAAACACTTGGTTGAGGACGAAGACCTTTCCAGACGTATTGAGGATGTTATTGATGGGCTAACAATGGGAGGCGACCTTCTTGAACTAAGCCAAGCTACAACCGACGATGAAGTGATTCGTGGCACTTGGCTTTTTGCTACGCCTCCTGGATTTGTTATACGAAAGGAAGGGAATATATTTCTAACTGGTATCGTTGTTGATCAGGATACGTATCTTCCCAAGGACTTGAGCGAGCGTATTCGTTATGACGGTTTCATGCGAATGCTTGTGCCGAAAACCAATGAAGATTTGGCAGACGAACTTGCTGAACTCGGGCTTCAGGAGATATCTCAAGATACCTGGCTTAAATGCCCGCGTAAGCAAGCGGTCAGCGATTTGCTATCCAACCTTGAACACATACTGCGTTCTGGCCAGCGCAGCGGCGACATCCCCGACTTGAAGTTGCTTGATTCCGAGCGACCAGTTAATTACTACCGCGGGCGTTGGGTTGACTTGAAAAAACAATCCGGGGTGTTTGTCGCTCGGCGGCCACAGGAATATGGCTCGCCGATCTGGTGCCTTGTTGAAGTCCAAAGCGGTGAAGCGAAAAAGCTTCTGGACTTTCCGCTTCCCAAAGATCGCTGGCGTGGATGCGATGTTGCGTGGCATCTTCAAATGGCGATGGATCATTTCCGTGGCGTGCCGCAGCACTACCGGATCCGATACGATACTGACGAAATGTTCCTGGATTTCTTTTCACCAATTCCGCTATGGGCACAGCGACGGTTAATGATCATCGGGCAAAAAGTTTCACCGGAGAAGTGCCTCATTTCGTTTAAGATACCCAAAGATGAATTGGAGGAGGAAGAGCAATTTCTCCAGGAACAATTGTGGCTCGCCCATGCCACCGATAAACAGGAGGACTGACGTCATGCAGACAATCCATGAAACCATTGAGCAATTGCATGCCGCCTTGGCGGAGTACATTGAGGCGACATATCACATCAGCGCACCAACGCTCATTAAGCAACGGAAAGCACTACTCGCACGTCCCGGGGTTGTCCATCAGATTCCGTATCTTGAATCGACACCGCGTTACGAAACCGGAAAACACTTCGGTGAGATGGAAGGTTTGCACGAAGCCGCACTTGAAGTTTTCAACCTGCTTTCTAAACCGGAAGGTGACTTGCCACGATTGCTATATGATCCGCCTTACAAGCACCAATCCGACTCTATCGAAAACACTCTGATCCGCAGTAAGAATCTCGTGATAATGACCGGTACAGGATCGGGAAAGACCGAATCCTTCCTCCTACCAATTCTCGGGAAACTCGCACGCGAAGCGAAGGAAGCGCCGGATTGCTTTTCTGACCAGTCAGCCATGCGTGCTTTGATTCTTTATCCGATGAATGCGCTTGTAAATGACCAGTTGGGACGACTGCGGTCCCTAATTGGAGACCCACGGCTTGTCAATCTTTTCAAGGCATGGGCGGGGCGGCCGGCCCGCTTTGCCCGATACACCAGCAGGACGCCGTATGCTGGTGTCAGAGACTCGACAAAAGACTCCCGCAAGCTGTCTGGTTTCAAGAACTTCTATGTGAAACTTCAACAAGATGCCGAGAGTGGATCAGCGGAGGAGAAAGCAACGGCGAATCATCTACTGAAACAACTCAAAGACAGAGGAAAATGGCCAGCCAAGCCTGACCTTGCTCGATGGTTTCTGGGGGAAAACGGACATTTTTGGAAAGACCCCAATACCGATGAATACATTCGAGGGGTCACACTTCCTGACGATACTGAGCTTTTGACGCGCCATGAGATACAAGTTGCTCCTCCAGATCTCCTTGTCACAAATTACTCTATGCTTGAATACATGCTCATGCGCCCAATCGAAAGACCAATCTTCGACGCGACACGAGCATGGCTCGCTGCCAATCCAGATGAACGCTTTCTGCTGATTTTGGACGAAGCACACCTGTACCGCGGTGCAGCTGGCGCGGAAGTCGGGCTGCTGTTGCGTCGTCTCCGGGACAGGCTGGATATTCCGCCAGAACGAATTCAAATCATATGTGCAACAGCTAGTTTTCGTGATGCAGAGTACGCGCCGGATTTTGGCTCCCAGATATCAGGCGTTTCGCCTGAAACATTTGTCCCGATTACCGGCGTGTTGGATCTTCGATCTAACGCTACCCCAGGATCACAGCGTGATGCCGAAGTCCTTTCTTCAATTGACCTTTTTCGTTTTTATGAGGCTAAAACCGACGATGAGCGAGTTGCTTTGGTCAGGCCGCTTTTGGACTATCGTCAAGTGGAAGCCATGGGTAGTGTCGAGTCATCACTACACGAGGCACTGGTGGATTTTGATCCGATGGGTCTTTTGATCAACACAACCATGAAAACGGCGCGACCGATTTCGGAACTCAGCAAGGAAATATTCCCAACGGTCCAGGATCACGATGCTGATACCGCGCTAACCGTGCTTATGACACTCGGCAGTATCGCACGCAAGGAACCGAATACGCCGGGACTGTTACCATGTCGAGTACACAATTTCTTTCGCGGGCTACCAGGGCTTTGGGTGTGCATGGATCCGAATTGCACTGAATTGTCTGAAGAATTTAGCGATGGAATCTGCGGAAAAATGTACAGCCAGCCACGAGAACTGTGCGCGTGCGGTGCTCGCGTTTTCGAATTCTTTACATGTCGTAATTGCGGTACGGCATATGCACGTGCCTATACCGATGATGTCGATACGCCAACGACGCTCTGGCCGGAAGCTGGCCGTCGTCTCCGAATCGCGGATCATGAAACACGCCCGCTTTTTCCCCTTGATCTCCTATTGGAGAATCCGAACAACGAGGAGTTGGCTGAACTCGCCGATTTCGATCTTGAAGCCGGACGGCTCAACCCCAATGTCACAGGTTCGCGCATGCGTTCCGTGTATATCATTGGAAGAAGAACCGACCCCATATCGACTGAAACAGGCGAAGATGAGGAAGTGGAAGGTGAGAACGCAACACGCGGTCAGTTCGTGCCTTGTGCTGTTTGCGGGAAGTCAGCGAGATTTCGCCGTTCCTACGTTCAGGATCACCAGACCAAGGGCGACGAACCGTTTCAAGCACTCGTCTCACGTCAGATCCTCATTCAGCCACCTGGTACTGTTGCCGCGAGTGACTTTGCTCCCCTTCAGGGTCGCAAAGTTCTGACGTTTTCGGATTCACGGCAAGTTGCCGCACGACTTGCTCCGAACCTGCAAAACTACTCGATCCGTGACTCGTTGCGCCCCCTAATCTTGTATGGCTTCAAGCGTCTGCAAGCGGTACCGGCATTGCAACGGATACTGAGTCTCGAAGATCTCTATCTCGCCGTACTACTGGCGTCTCAGGAACTTGGCGTGCGTCTTCGGCCGGAACTGAAAGGAGGCGAGACATTCTTGGGTGCCCTCGAAAAGGTTCAGACGGTGCTTAGTGAAACAGTCACCGACGAAAAACTTCTTATTCTATGCATTGAAATACGAAATGAGACAATGCCTGAGGCATTGCTTGAAAATATTCTCGGGACAATGCTTGATCGTTTCCTTGGGCTGGAGGCTCTTGCTTTGGCCACAATCGTTGAGCGAGACACGCACGTTTCAGCGATCCATGGTTTGCCTGATATTCCTGGCTTCGTTGTAACACCTCAATCCAAACAAGGACTCGTTCGTACATGGCTTCGTTGCTGGCAGTCCAGCGGTTTCCGGATCAAATCGATGCCCTTGTCTTGGATTAACAGACCGCGTTCGGAGGGCAGGAGCATCCAGTCGCGAAAGGGTAAGTTTAAGCCGATGCAAATCGCCATTAACGACAAGGTCGCTCGCAGGATTTTTGAGAAGGAGTGGTTGCCCAAACTTCTCCATCTGTTTACCGAACCACCGGACAGCAGTCAAAAATATCTACGTGGGAGTGAATTGTCCTTGATGATCGAAGATCTGTGGGTACGTTGTCCAGATTGCAAGTCTGTCCATCGACCGATCTCCGGGATTTCTCGTTGTCTGGATTGTGGGAGTGAGGCGATTGCTGCTCTCGACCCAGATTCCGACCCAGTGTTTCTTGCGAGGAAAGGCTACTACCGCAGGCCCGCAATTGCAGCGTTGGCTCAGCCGCCCCAAAAGCCTATGGTACTAATCGCAGCAGAGCACACCGCGCAACTCAATGCTCCGCAGAATGAAGACATATTTTCGAAGGCCGAAGAGAACGAATTACTATTTCAAGACGTGGAACTTATGTGGGAACCACGAGGGCAGAGCGCCACCGCGATAGACGTACTTTCGAGTACCACGACAATGGAAGTCGGTATTGATCTCGGGACATTGTCCGGCGTAGCTTTGAGAAATATGCCGCCAACTCGCGCCAACTACCAGCAACGTGCTGGTCGGGCCGGACGCCGTGGCAATTCTATCGCTACCGTAGTTGCTTTCGGTAGCGCGGATACTCATGACGATCACTATTTCGTCGAGCCAGATGGCATGATCTGCGGTGAAGTTGTTGATCCCAGGCTGACATTGGACAACAAAGATATCGTGCGCCGTCATATACGCGCCTTCCTTCTACAGAATTATCATCAGGATCGTTTGCGGGAGATCGACGAAACGAATCGACATGATTTGTTTTCAGTGCTTGGAATGGTATCTGAATTCCGTTCGGGCAAAGGACTGATCAATCGCGATGATTTTGAAATTTGGCTTCAGTCGAACGAAAGTGAACACCGTAATCGTCTCGCGATGTGGATTCCTGATGAGTTGTCGTCGGAAGACAGGAACGAACTTCTAATGGACATGACCAAGGATTGCCTTGAAGCAGTGGATGAGGCGATCAACTATGACTTAGAGGACGAATCAGGTAACGAGCATAGTGATGATATGGAAGATATTCCGGAACAGGGTGACGAACAGCAGAAGCTGAATGTCACAACGCTTCTCGACCGCTTGCTCTACTGCGGCAAGCTACCTCGTTATGCGTTCCCGACCGATGTGGCGACGTTCCATGTGTTTGACCGTGACAGGTCTTCTCCATTTCGCCCTGTCATGCGGTATGCGCCGCAGCAGGGACTGGCGGTCGCACTCTCGCAATACGCTCCCGGTAAACAGGTCTGGATTGCCGGTAAGTGCTATACATCGGGAGCGATCTATTCTGTTATGTCCGACGAACGCTACAATGCCTGGAAAGCAAGACGACGGTATCTCGAATGCAACCGCTGCGGGTTTGCCAAAACCGAGGACATTGAAAAAGTCAAGTTGGGTGACATCCGTGATTGCCCGGCGTGTCTTGCCGAAAGGAGCTTCGGTCCAGCACGCAACTGGATGCGCCCACCTGGATTTGCGCATCCTGAAGATCTGGACGAGGTTACGTCACCGGATGAGATTCCCGAAACGAGTTACGCCACAAGAGCGAAGCTTACTATGGAGTCGCCGCTGGAAAATCAAGGATGGACACCTATCAATGACAGAGTTCGTGTATTCAGCGTGCGTCAACATTTGCTGGTATCAAATAGCGGGCCGCAAAAAGAAGGTTATTTGTATTGCACGAAATGCGGACGCATTGAAGCTGAAACCGTACCGCAATCAATATTGCTTAATTCTCACCGCAAACCATTCCCAGCGCACGACACCAAAGCGATTTGTGAGGGCGGTGGGGTAAGCAGACACCTTGTTCTTGGAACAGATTTCATAACGGATATTGCCCTTTTTTCTATGAAGGTTGAGCCACCAATCCGTTTAACACCGGGTCGTAACACTACTGAAGTAGCACTAAGAACGGCCAGCGAGGCCCTTGCGAAGGCAGCGAGTAAATTGCTCGACATTGAACCGGGCGAATTGATGGCGGAATACCGGCCGGCACTGACACGGCCTGGTACCGAGGGGCTAGAGGCGGAGATTTTCCTCTACGACACACTTCCAGGTGGAGCAGGGTTTTCCAGCCAGTTACCCGAACGTGGAGAGGAACTTTTTCAACTTGCCCTTGACCTCATAAAAAGTTGCCCGGAGGATTGCGATGCTTCCTGCTATCGTTGCCTGCGCAGTTTCAAGAATAAATTTGAGCACAGTCTCCTGGATCGTCATGTGGGGACGGAACTCCTTGAGTACCTGGTGACCGGTGGCTTTCCCCAGTTTGATGCAGTTCGTTTGAAAAATGCAACTGGCTTGCTTGCGGGTGATATCCAACGCAACAACGGCGGCTTAATTGTTGAACAAGACGTAACGGTTGATATGCCCGGTATCGGAACTTTCACCGCCCCGATTCAGATTACGGATGCCGAAGGATCGAAATTCCTGGTTTTTGCGACGGGGCCACTAGAAATAGACTTTCCGGCGGATCCGACCGTACGCGCCATTCAGGAGCAATCCGGCGCATGGAAAATTATTCCGATGAATGAACTGGCTATTCGTGGAAATCTCGCCGATGCAACAGCGGAAGTCTTGGCGAGGTTGCAGACGTGACTCTACTGGTGCTTACTCCAGGAAGGCTTTGTTTAAATCTTGTTGATCCAGAATGCGGGTGATGATAACTCCGGAACGCATCTGTTGTTCGACAATGTTTTGATATTTACCATCCATCATTTTAATTGCCCGCACATTAAAAGAAAAAAGAATACCATCACTCATCGAGGATTAATTTTCTGTTGCATTTGCTCAATGCTGATATGTCTTACATCTTTACCCTCGACAAGATAAATAACATATTCACAAATATTGCGTGCGTGGTCGCCGATACGTTCCAGTGCTCTTACTGTCCATATGGCATCTATTGAACCGCTGATGTTTCTTGCCTTTCCCCGTCATTCCTGCCTTTTTCCGTCATTCCTGCGCAAGCAGGAATCCAGGTGCTGACTGCAACACATCCGGATTGCTTCGCTTCGCTCGCAATGACGAAAAAAGGCAGGCGTAACATAGATTGTGATAGGTGTTGAGTATATGGATCCCTGCTTGCGCAGGAATGACGGTGCTTTAGTCACTTCGTCATTCCTTGCCTTTCCCCAACGCCAAGCTTCCAGCCTGGCAATAGAATAAAACATGACACCATCATCACTGCTTGCCTTGTGCCGTCATTCCTGCGCAAGCAGGAATCCAGGTGCTGACTGCAACACATCTGGATTGCTTCGCTTCGCTCGCAATGACGAAAAAAGGCAGGCGTAACATGGATTGTGACAGGTGTTGAGTATATGGATCCCTGCTTGCGCAGGAATGACGATGCTGTAGTCACTTCGTCATTCCTCCCTTTCCCCGTCATTCCTGCGCAAGCAGGAATCCAGGTGCTGACTGCAACACATCCGGATTGCTTCGCTTCGCTCGCAATGACGAAAAAAGGCAGGCGTAACATGGATTGTGACAGGTGTTGAGTATATGGATCCCTGCTTGCGCAGGAATGACGATGCTGTAGTCACTTCGTCATTCCTCCCTTTCCCCGTCATTCCTGCGCAAGCAGGAATCCAGGTGCTGACTGCAACACATCCGGATTGCTTCGCTTCGCTCGCAATGACGAAAAAAGGCAGGCGTAACATGGATTGTGACAGGTGTTGAGTATATGGATCCCTGCTTGCGCAGGAATGACGGTGCTGTAGTCACTTCGTCATTCCTCCCTTTCCCCGCCATTCCTCCCTTTCCCCGTCATTCCTGCGCAAGCAGGAATCCAGGTGCTGACTGCAACACATCCGGATTGCTTCGCTTCGCTCGCAATGACGAAAAAAGGCAGGCGTAACATGGATTGTGACAGGTGTTGAGTATATGGATCCCTGCTTGCGCAGGAATGACGGTGCTGTTTGTAATGTAATCCCTTGTCGTCATTGCGAGCGAAGCGAAGCAATCCAGTAAAGGAAGTGCCAGGCGGTTTTTCTGGTTGCGGCTACGCCTTTGATAATTCCCCTCTCGACCAAACGCAATAAACTAAAATCGATTTATCACGAAAAGCTACTTTTGGCTTGACGCAATAAGCTAAAAATGGCAAAACAGAATAAGCTAATTTTGGCAAGTCACGGGAAAGCATCGTTATGGCAACGCCGCAGGAAAAACTGGCGCAGGCTCTGCAAGTGCTTAAAGCGCAACAAGACAAAGGGCGAGTTGCGATCTCTACGAAATATCTGGAAAGAATCCAGCGTGAGCGTCTGCTAAAAGCGGGCTTCCTGATGCCGGTGATGAAAGGCTGGTATATCCCCTCTCGCCCGGAAGATGTCGGTGTCGGGGCAACAACCGCATGGTATGCCTCTTTTTGGGATTTTTGTGCTGCTTACCTGGAAGCACGCTTTCGTGATGAATGGAGTCTTTCACCTGAGCAATCCGTTCTCATTCATGCGGGCAATAGAACGGTTCCTGGTCAACTCATGATCCGTGCCCCGAGGGCGCGAAATAAAACTACGGCACTCATTCATGACACCGGCATTGTGGAAATGCGTGCTCAAATTGCCGCAGGAGATGCACGCGAAAAAGTAGACGGGTTGCAGGTTTTCAAACTCCCACATGCGCTCATCGGTAGCACAGAAAAGTTTTTCAAGACTTACGCAAATGACGTGCGCACTGCTTTGGGGCTGGTGCGTGATTCCTCCGAACTTCTTGCAATTCTTCTTCAAGGTGGTCACAGCATGATTGCAGGCCGCCTTGCAGGGGCGCTTCGCAGTATCGGTCGAGACAGCATCGCTGATGAAATCCTCAAATCAATGCGTGCTGCCGGTTACACCGTAAACGCAACTGATCCGTTTACAGACAAGCACACAATTACACTACCAGAGCACGAGCAATCGCCCTATGTCAATCGCATACATACAAACTGGCAGAGCATGCGTGAAGACATCATTTCTTCCTTCCCGCCGCCGCCGGGGATCCCGAATGACATTGATATCTATCTCAAACAGGTCAATGAGAAATATGTGAAGGATGCATACCACTCACTTTCTATTGAAGGCTACCGTGTAAACGAACAACTCATTGAACGTGTGAGAAGTGGAAAGTGGGATCCAGATCAGATTGAAGCCGATGAACAAAAACGCGATGCCATGGCGGCACGTGGTTACTGGCTGGCATTCATGGAAGTTAAAAACAGTATTGCGCGTGTTCTCAAAAATGAAAATGCCGGTAACGTTGCCGAGCAAGAACATCGTGATTGGTACCGCCAACTCTTCGCCCCCGGTGTTGAGGTCGGCATCCTGGCACCGGCGGATCTTGCAGGCTATCGCAACAATCAGGTGTACATCCGAAATTCAAGGCACGTGCCTCTGCAAAGAGCAGCGATCCTGGATTGCATGCAGGCGTTTTTCGATCACCTCCGCGAGGAAGATCACCCCGCTGTACGCACTGTGCTCGGGCATTGGATTTTTGTTTACATCCACCCTTACATGGATGGTAATGGCAGGATGGGTCGCTTTTTGATGAACGTCATGCTCGCCTCTGGCGGCTATCCGTGGACAGTGGTTCCCGTTGAGCGCAGAGCGGAATACATGCAAACACTGGAAAGTGCGAGCGTGCAAGGATCAATCGCGCCTTTTGCGAAGTTTTTGGGATCGCTCATTGATAAGGAGTAAGTCACCATGGTGTTTGCGATACAGGTTGCTCATCAGACACAGATCTGCCGCAGACGAGCGTTCAGGCAAACGGTAAAAATTGGAGTGGTACGGATTTATTGGATCACTTCAGTCCTGGGGCATGATATTGCGGGTGGGCTTTATGATGGAGGGGGTGTTGGTCATTGAATATTATCAATAATTTTGTAGTGTGCAGGGAATACTTCTTTTATCATTTCCAATAGATATTCCACATTTTTTTGGCATTCAGGAACAAGTGATGGATTAAAATCATTACCAGTCATATGAGATTGAGCATTTACAAATTTATAAATTGCACTTTTCTTATTTTGATCAAAATCTAATTTCTGCATTTTATTAAACATACTTTCATTATTGGGAACCATAACAGATAAGAAATATTCAAGAGTTTTTCTGGCTATATTGGGAATATGATAAACAGAAGCAATAGTCCCGTCCGATTTAAAGGTTGATAAAAGTTTAAATAAATATTGATACTCAGTATGATATTTTTTTAAAAGATTATCTAATGTATCTAATATGGCAACTCTGTTATTATTCGATTCATGGTTATTTCTAATCATGTAGTACTGTGCGTTTTTAGAGTCGTGTTCTAACCAACCTAAGAGCAATCTAAGAAAATCAAAGTTATGAGTCAGGATGAAAACTTGTTCAGCATCTTTTGTTGCGTTTTTTAGAAAAGAAAAAGCTTGGAATATTGAGTTAGAGTCCAGACTGGAAATTGGATCATCGATAACTACAATCCCATTTGCAAGGTTAAAATCCTGATCTTGTAAATGAATAATGAAATACACAAATGCAATAGCCGTTTTTTCCCCTTCACTTAAATTCTTGGCTATTTCTCCTTTCCGTTTTATTGCGTAGCCTTCTTCTGCAACTTCAAAAGTCAGTTCGTTTCTTCCCAAGAATGTTTGTAGCTTTATATTAATCTCATTACATGCAGTGCCAGAGGAAGATATTTTAATCCGATTATCTGATATTCTCTGTTTGATGCCATTTATTCCTATATCATCCTCGTCTAAGCTTCCGTTTTTTAATTTTTCAATATCACTTTCTAATTTTTGAATCCGACTTGAAAGTGTTTTTACATCATCATAAATCTCGCTTAAATGATGCTTCTCTAGCTCTTCTTCTGCATTTTTTTTTCCTTCTGCAAAGTTTGCCGTTTTTTCATTACAATCTTCGACTAAAGAATTAGCATTAGCTATTGCTTGAATAAAGTGTGTTTTGTCAATATTGATTGATAGCGTCAATTGTTCTGTTGTATGTTGTTTTTTATCATCAACTGTATTGATTAGTTCTTTAATTTTTAATAATAAAGCGTTTCTCTCTTTTTCCACTTCTTTGATTGCATGTTCATAGTCTTCCTGTAATTCATCGTATAAGTTTGCCTTGTCTAATATGACCAATTTATCTATTGAATAATACAAACCCCTGATTTTATCAAGCAGTATGTCAATGTTAGATTTAAGAACCTTATCTGCATCATTAAAATAAGACAGTAAGTCAGGAATTCTATTTTCAGGTAATGATTGATTACAAAATTCACAAGTTGCTGATTCATGAACTATATGTAAATTAATACCATCTTCAACCCATTTAGAAATATCAGCATGGTCTTTAAGTCTATCAATTATAACTGTTTCAACTGTGTGCTCTAAAATAGAGGCTGACTCCAAAATTATTTGCTCAAAATTCCTTTCAAAGCCAAGATCAATAAGGCTCAATACAGATTTCTGTTGCTGTTTTAATGTTATACGATTTTGCTGAATTTTATTGTCAGGTAATAAGGTCTTTCCGTCTAGCCTTTCAAAGGCAGTCTCAGCATTTCGTTTGTTATAATTTCTTGCAGAAACACCGCTAGTATTAGCGCTAATAATTCTTGCAGTGTCTGTAAATTTCCTGTTTTTTTCTTCTTTTTTATCTTCTAACTTTTGTTGCTTTAACGATAATTCTTTTATTTTTCCTAAATCATTTTCTTTTTCTGGATCACCATTTAATATTTTTTCATCTTGTTGGATAGTTTTGAGTAATGCTTCATTTTCCTCGCCGAGAATAAAAATAGAATTTGCTTTGCTCTCTATAATGTTAATATTTTTAATAATATAATTTTGATTGAATACCCGTATGATTTTGTCATACGGTTTGCTCTGAGAGTAAATTTGATTGCCAGCTTTAAATTGATACTCAAGGTTGGGATATTTTTTTAAAACACCATCATTAAATGCTATAAACAATTCAGAGAGAGTTGTTTTTCCTGTTCCATTCCATCCATAAATAAGGTTGAACTTATTAAAATTTTTAAGATCGCGGTCAGCAGAGTAATCATGAAATACGCCAAGATTTTTAATTTTTGTTATCTGAGTAATCACGTAACACTCCTGTAAATTCCACGATCCAATTCAACCACTGCCTTCAGATACCGCTTCTTACCTCCAAACAACTCAACAATTTCCAACGACGATCCAAACCGATCCAACGAATTAACTTGCAGTATTTTCATATCTTCAATGTTTTCTACACCTTCATCGGCGTATTTGTCAAGCAGGGCTTCCAATACCTTGCGCGTCTGTTTGCTTGACGTTGTTGACCCGTTCGGCGCGGGTGAGGGGTGGTTGGTCAAAGGCGGTGTGACAAATAAGATCGAATATATCCATCTCTTTGTTAACGGCTTGCTTGAAGTTTTCAAAGATGACTCATTGCTCGGTGAGTTCTTATTGCTTTACCCAACGGCGCAGGACTATTTCTCCCACGCCCATCACCTCACCGGCTTCTTTGATGCTGTAGCCCTGGTCTACTACCAGACAGACAGCATCTTGTTTAAACTTAAATGAATATATAGAGTAAAATAATGTCGATGGGGGATTACCAGAGGAAATACACTGATGAACACTATTAAAAAATGCTGGCTTGTTTTGCTAAACGCGCTTTTTGCAGAGAGAGTCTTGGCGGCTGACATTGACGAATGGCACAAGCAAGCCAAAGCGGGCGATGCTTTGGCGCAGTATAATCTCGGAAATGCCTATTACAAAGGCGAAGGCGTTACACAGGACGCAAGAGAGGCGGTCAAGTGGTATCGTTTAGCGGCTGAACAAGGACTTGCTAAGGCGCAGTCTAATCTCGGAGTTTTGTATGCCAAAGGCGAAGGCGTTACACAGGACAAAAGAGAGACGGTCAAGTGGTGGCGTTTAGCGGCTGAACAAGGACATGCTTCGGCGCAGTATAATCTCGGAGTTTCGTATTCCAAAGGCGAAGGCGTGATTCAAAATTTTAGCGAAGCGTATATTTGGTATTCCCTCGCGGCAGTCCATGGTGATAAAGACGCTATGACATACCGGGATAATACCGCCGCAAAAATGAGTCAAACCGAACTCCATCAAGCGCAAGCAGAAGCGCGTGAACGGCTGGCGGAAATTGACAGGAAAGCCGGCAAATAACGATACCGCCCGCAGGGCGTTAATCATGAGTATGTGATTTTTCACCTGTCACCTGGTACGAATTGACTAGACCACTACAACGACTACAAGCACCGAAACGCTTACGGCATACTCCGGCAACCTTATCCTGATCTTTTCACCATTAATTGCTCCACGATTAAAGAGGGGAAAATACCATCACTCATCGAGGGTTAATTTTCTGTTGCATTTGCTCATTGCTCGGTGAGTTCTTATTGCTTTACCCAACGGCGCAGGACTATTTCTCCCACGCCCATCACCTCACCGGCTTCTTTGATGCTGTAGCCCTGGTCTACTACCAGACAGGCAGCATCTTGTTTAAACTTAAATGAATATATAGAGTAAAATAATGTCGATGGGGGATTACCAGAGGAAACGCACTGATGAACACTATTAAAAAATGCTGGCTTGTTTTGCTAACCGCGCTTTTTGCAGCGGGAGTCTTGGCGGCTGACATTATTGACGAATGGCACAAGCAAGCCAAAGCGGGCGATGCTTCGGCGCAGTATACTCTCGGAGTTTTGTATGCCAACGGCACAGGCGTTACACAGGACAAAAGAGAGGCGGTCAAGTGGTGGCGTTTAGCGGCTGAACAAGGACATGCTAAGGCGCAGTATAATCTCGGAGTTTCGTATTCCAAAGGCTACGGCGTTACACAGGACAAAAGAGAGGCGGTCAAGTGGTGGCGTTTAGCGGCTGAACAAGGACATGCTTCGGCGCAGTATAATCTCGGACTTTCGTATGACAAAGGCGAAGGCGTTACACAGGACAAAAGAGAGGCGGTCAAGTGGGTTCGTTTAGCGGCTGAACAAGGGGTTGCTTCGGCGCAGTATTATCTCGGAAATGCCTATTCCAACGGCGAAGGCGTTACACAGGACAAAAGAGAGGCGGTCAAGTGGTATCGTTTAGCGGCTGAACAAGGACATGCTTCGGCGCAGTATAATCTCGGAAATGCCTATTCCAAAGGCGAAGGCGTTACACAGGACAAAAGAGAGGCGGTCAAGTGGGTTCGTTTAGCGGCTGAACAAGGGGTTGCTTCGGCGCAGTCTAATCTCGGACTTTTGTATGCCAAAGGCGAAGGCGTTACACAGGACAAAAGAGAGGCGGTCAAGTGGGTTCGTTTAGCGGCTGAACAAGGGGTTGCTTTGGCGCAGTATAATCTCGGACTTTTGTATTACGACGGCGAAGGCGTTACACAGGACAAAAGAGAGGCGGTCAAGTGGTATCGTTTAGCGGCTGAACAAGGAGATGCTTCGGCGCAGTATAATCTCGGAGTTTTGTATGACAACGGCGAAGGCGTTACACAGGACAAAAGAGAGGCGGTCAAGTGGTATCGTTTAGCGGCTGAACAAGGAGATGCTTCGGCGCAGTATAATCTCGGAGTTTTGTATGACAACGGCGAAGGCGTTACACAGGACAAAAGAGAGGCGGTCAAGTGGTGGCGTTTAGCGGCTGAACAAGGATATGCTAAGGCGCAGAATAATCTCGGACTTTTGTATGCCAAAGGCGAAGGCGTTACACAGGACAAAAGAGAGGCGGTCAAGTGGTGGCGTTTAGCGGCTGAACAAGGACATGCTTCGGCGCAGTATAATCTCGGATTTTTGTATTACGACGGCGAAGGCGTTACACAGGACGCAAGAGAGGCGGTCAAGTGGTGGCGTTTAGCGGCTGAACAAGGACATGCTTCGGCGCAGTATAATCTCGGATTTTCGTATTACGACGGCGAAGGCGTTACACAGGACAAAAGAGAGGCGGTCAAGTGGTGGCGTTTAGCGGCTGAACAAGGACATGCTTCGGCGCAGTATAATCTCGGATTTTTGTATTACGACGGCGAAGGCGTTACACAGGACGCAAGAGAGGCGGTCAAGTGGTGGCGTTTAGCGGCTGAACAAGGAGATGCTTCGGCGCAGTATAATCTCGGATTTTCGTATTACGACGGCGAAGGCGTTACACAGGACAAAAGAGAGGCGGTCAAGTGGTATCGTTTAGCGGCTGAACAAGGAGATGCTTCGGCGCAGTATAGTCTCGGACTTTCGTATTACGACGGCGAAGGCGTTACACAGGACAAAAGAGAGGCGGTCAAGTGGTATCGTTTAGCGGCTGAACAAGGAGATGCTTCGGCGCAGTATAATCTCGGATTTTTGTATGACAACGGCGAAGGCGTTACACAGGACAAAAGAGAGGCGGTCAAGTGGTATCGTTTAGCGGCTGAACAAGGACTTGCTTTGGCGCAGTATAATCTCGGAGTTTTGTATTACGACGGCGAAGGCGTGATTCAAAATTTTAGCGAAGCGTATATTTGGTATTCCCTCGCGGCAGTCCATGGTGATAAAGACGCTATGACATACCGGGATAATACCGCCGCAAAAATGAGTCAAACCGAACTCCATCAAGCGCAAGCAGAAGCGCGTGAACGGCTGGCGGAAATTGACAGGAAAGCCGACAAATAACGATACCGCCCGCAGGGCGTTAACCATGAGTATGTGATTTTTCACCTGTCACCTGGTACGAATTGACTAGACCACTACAACGACGACAAGCACCGAAACACTTACGGCATACTCCGGCAACCTTATCCTGATCTTTTCACCATTAATTGCTCCACGATTAAAGAGGGGAAAATACCATCACTCATCGAGGATTAATCTTCTGTTGCATTTGCTCATTGCTCGGTGAGTTCTTATTGCTTTACCCAACGGCGCAGGACTATTTCTCCCACGCCCATCACCTCACCGGCTTCTTTGATGCTGTAGCCCTGGTCTACTACCAGACAGGCAGCATCTTGTTTAAACTTAAATGAATATATAGAGTAAAATAATGTCGATGGGGGATTACCAGAGGAAATACACTGATGAACACTATTAAAAAATGCTGGCTTGTTTTGCTAACCGCGCTTTTTGCAGCGGGAGTCTTGGCGGCTGACATTGACGAATGGCACAAGCAAGCCAAAGCGGGCGATGCTTTGGCGCAGTATAATCTCGGACTTTTGTATGACAAAGGCGAAGGCGTTACACAGGACAAAAGAGAGGCGGTCAAGTGGTATCGTTTAGCGGCTGAACAAGGGGTTGCTTTGGCGCAGAATAATCTCGGACTTTTGTATGACGACGGCGAAGGCGTTACACAGGACAAAAGAGAGGCGGTCAAGTGGTGGCGTTTAGCGGCTGAACAAGGACTTGCTTTGGCGCAGTATAATCTCGGATTTTCGTATGCCAACGGCGAAGGCGTTACACAGGACAAAAGAGAGGCGGTCAAGTGGTATCGTTTAGCGGCTGAACAAGGAGATGCTTCGGCGCAGTATAATCTCGGAGTTTTGTATGCCAAAGGCGAAGGCGTTACACAGGACAAAAGAGAGGCGGTCAAGTGGTGGCGTTTAGCGGCTGAACAAGGAGATGCTTGGGCGCAGAATAATCTCGGACTTTCGTATGCCAAAGGCGAAGGCGTTACACAGGACAAAAGAGAGGCGGTCAAGTGGTATCGTTTAGCGGCTGAACAAGGAGATGCTTCGGCGCAGTATAGTCTCGGACTTTTGTATTACAAAGGCGAAGGCGTTACACAGGACAAAAGAGAGGCGGTCAAGTGGTATCGTTTAGCGGCTGAACAAGGAGATGCTTCCGCGCAGAATAATCTCGGAAATGCCTATTACAAAGGCGAAGGCGTTACACAGGACAAAAGAGAGGCGGTCAAGTGGTGGCGTTTAGCGGCTGAACAAGGACATGCTTTGGCGCAGTCTAATCTCGGATTTTTGTATGCCAACGGCGAAGGCGTTACACAGGACAAAAGAGAGGCGGTCAAGTGGTATCGTTTAGCGGCTGAACAAGGAGATGCTTCCGCGCAGAATAATCTCGGAAATGCCTATTACAAAGGCGAAGGCGTTACACAGGACAAAAGAGAGGCGGTCAAGTGGTGGCGTTTAGCGGCTGAACAAGGACTTGCTAAGGCGCAGTATAATCTCGGATTTTTGTATGCCAAAGGCGAAGGCGTTACACAGGACAAAAGAGAGGCGGTCAAGTGGTATCGTTTAGCGGCTGAACAAGGACATGCTTCGGCGCAGTATAATCTCGGAGTTTCGTATTCCAAAGGCAAAGGCGTGATTCAAAATTTTAGCGAAGCGTATATCTGGTATTCCCTCGCGGCAGTCCATGGTCATAAAGACGCTATGACATACCGGGATAATACCGCCGCAAAAATGAGTCAAACCGAACTCCATCAAGCGCAAGCAGAAGCGCGTGAACGGCTGGCGGAAATTGACAGGAAAGCCGACAAATAACGATACCGCCCGCAGGGCGTTAATCATGAGTATGTGATTTTTCACCTGTCACCTGGTACGAATTGACTAGACCACTACAACGACTACAAGCACCGAAACGCTTACGGCATACTCCGGCAACCTTATCCTGATCTTTTCACCATTAATTGCTCCACGATTAAAGAGGGGAAAATACCATCACTCATCGAGGATTAATTTTCTGTTGCATTTGCTCAATGCTGATATGTCTTACATCTTTACCCTCGACAAGATAAATAACATATTCACAAATATTGCGTGCGTGGTCGCCGATACGTTCCAGTGCTCTTACTGTCCATATGGCATCTATTGAACCGCTGATGTTTCCTGGATTTTCCATCATGTAGGTGATGAGTTGTCGTAATATGGCGCCATATTGTTCATCGGATTCCGGCTCCTTGCTGGCGACAATCAGTGCGCTCCCTGAATCCATGCGTGCAAAGGAATCCAATGCATCATGTACCATTGTATGTACAAGAGTACCCATGGCATTCATGCCAACATAGTAGGCTCGTGGCTCCTGTTTTTCAGTCAACTCAATTGCCATTTTGGCAACTTTTTCCGCTTCGTCACCGATACGTTCCAGGTCGGTAATGGTTTTTGTGATCGCCATTACCAGGCGCAGATCACCTGCGGCAGGTTGGCGGCGAGCAAGTATCTGCGTACATTCCTGATCGATGGTGATTTCGCAGGTATTTACCTTGATTGAAGACTCAATGACTTTTTCAGCCATTTCAATATCGCCATCTATTAACGCCTTGAGTGAATCACTGAGTTGTTGTTCAACCATGCCGCCCATCTCCAGAACCTTGCCACGGACATTTTCCAGTTCGTCATCGAATTGACGTGAAATGTGCTGATGTGATGTTTTATTTTGCATTGGGTTTAGCCTCCGTTATATCTAGCCGTAACGTCCGGTAATATAGTCTTCAGTCATTTGTTTTTTCGGGTTGGTAAACAAGGTGCTGGTATCATTAAACTCGATCATCTCACCCATATACAGATAAGCCGTGTAATCCGAGACACGTGCGGCCTGTTGCATGTTATGCGTAACAATCACAATCGTATAATCTGATTTCAGTTGGTAAATCAGCTCCTCGATCTTCAGCGTGGATATGGGATCAAGCGCGGATGCCGGTTCATCCAGTAACAGAATATCCGGTTCAATCGCAATCGCGCGTGCAATTACCAGGCGCTGTTGTTGTCCACCGGACAAGCCCATACCCAAATCATCCAGTCTGTCTTTAACTTCATCCCACAACGCTGCGCTCCTGAGGGATTTTTCAACGACGGCATCAAGTGTCCGTCGATCATTTATGCCCTGAATACGCAGACCATACGCGACGTTTTCATAAATGGATTTTGGGAAGGGGTTTGGTTTTTGAAATACCATGCCAATGCGTCTGCGCAAGTCAGCGACATTAATATCTCTATCAAAAATATCTTCATCCTGAATTTTTATTTGCCCTTCTGTACGCACGTCATCAATCAAGTCATTCATGCGATTAAAACAACGTAGTAATGTTGACTTGCCACAGCCACTCGGGCCGATGAATGCGGTAACCCGTTTTTCAGGAATATCCATACTGATATTTTTCAGGGCCCGCTTCTCACTGTAGTAAAGGTTAAAGTCTTTTACCCTGATACATATTTTTTCATTGACGAGATCAACCTTGTCTCCGGATTTGTTGATGGAACCGGGATGCATTGCATGAGTGGTGGAAGTGCCACCTGGCCTATCGTTGATCATTTCTTCATTCACCTGGTCTTTCTCCGACACGGTTTTTTGTTGATTCTACCGGTCTTATTCTGCTGCACGATATTTTTCCCGAAGATCATTCCTGATTTTTATTGCGGCAAGATTCAGGACGATAATAATTAAAACCAGCAATAATGCTGTGGCATAAACCAGTGGTCTGGCGGCTTCAACGTTGGGACTTTGAAAGCCGACGTCATAGATATGAAAACCCAGGTGCATGAACTTTCTGTCCAGATGTAAAAAGGGGGCATTGGTATCCAGTGCCAAAGAAGGCGCAAGTTTCACCACGCCCACCAGCATGAGCGGCGCCACTTCTCCGGCTGCACGTGCGACTGCCAGAATCAGACCGGTGATCATGGCCGGTGCCGTCATTGGTAATACGGTGCGCCACAGGGTTTCGGCTTTGGTAGCGCCCAAAGCCAGACTGCCTTCCCTGAGAGTTCTTGGAACACGTGCAAGGCCCTCTTCAGTTGCCACTATCACGACGGGAACTGTGAGGATAGCCAGGGTTAATGAAGCCCACATTAAACCGGGTGTTCCAAAGGTGGGCGCAGGTAATGATTCCGGGAAAAATATCTGATCGATAGAACCGCCCAGGAAGTAGACAAAGAAACCCAGCCCAAAAACCCCGTAAACAATGGAAGGTACGCCGGCAAGATTATTGACTGCAATCCGAATGAGTCTTGTAGTCGGGCCTTGCGTGGCATATTCGCGTAAATACACCGCAGCGATGACGCCGAAAGGGGTGACCAGAATAGCCATGATGATGACCATTAACACAGTGCCGAATATTGCCGGGAAAATGCCCCCTTCTGTGTTGGCTTCACGAGGCTCATCGCTGACGAATTCCCGTAACTTTTCCAGGTAAAAATTTATTTTCTCGAAGAGACTCAGGTTATTTGGTTGGTAGGCCCTGACAATTTTGGACAAGGGTATTTCAATTTTGCTGCCATCGGCAAGTTTGGCAACAATACTATCCTTGTGTAAGTCAGTGTAGAGTCGTGCGAGTTGATCGGTATAACTGTCATATTCGGATTGCAGCGCATCACGTTCATTCTTTATGGCGTTTGATCCGGTTCTCTGTTTTATCCCTTCAAGTTCAAGTCCACGTTCCTTTAGCCTTAAACGTTCCATTTTGTAATTAATGGCGCCAATCAAATTCTTTTCGATATCGCGAATTTCATCAAAGATAAGACTATTCCTTGCAACAGTGTCGAGAAAGGTCTGCCAAAGATCGTTTTGGGAATGTATTATCTGTCCCTCACGCTTTAGCACGTGGAGAAAGCCATGGAAGTTTCCCCACTCACGCCGTTCGATGACCATGACATCTTTGGGATAAGTAATATTCTGCATTGCACTCGCTTGTATCCAGCGAAAGTCGAGTCCGCGGATATCCCGGTTGCCGGTTTTGATTAAATATCTTTTAACCAGGCCATGATCGGCATGCTCAACAGATACGCCTGCATGTGATGCGGAAACAGTTTCTTCATCGACAATCTCACCCATCAGTCCCGTGACTTCATTATCGGCATCCTGATATTGAAACTTTGCTACAGGCGTCGGCCAAAAATGTCCAAGTCCTCTTGACGCAATTAAAAACAGCAAACCTGCGACCATCAAAACACAGACAGAGACTGCGCCCGCATTTAGCCATATATAGGGTTCGCCTGTTGCAAACCAGGCTTGTATTTTTTTCATGTCTATAAATTACTGTATTTAACTCTAAGGCGTTGTCGTACCACTTCAGCAATCGTGTTAAACACAAAGGTTGCCATAAACAGCACCAGGGCTGCCAGGAACAGGATGCGATAATGAGAACTTTCGACCTCGGCTTCCGGCATTTCAACTGCAATATTGGCGGATAGTGCACGGAAACCTTCAAAAATATTCATATCCATAATGGCGGTATTACCGGTTGCCATAACAACAATCATGGTCTCGCCGACAGCGCGACCCAAACCAATCATAACGGCGGAGAAAATGCCCGGACTTGCGGTGAGCAGGACAACCCTGACCATGGTTTGCCAGGGCGTGGCGCCCAACGCGAGCGAACCGATGGTTAAATGTTTTGGCACGTTGTATACGGCATCCTCACTGATGGAAAAGATAGTTGGAATCACGGCAAAGCCCATCGCCAAACCAACGACCAGGGAATTACGTTGATCGAAATCAATACCCAATTCCGTGTTCAACCATAAAGGCATATTGCCACCAAAGAACAGGTTTTCCATTGGCGCACTGATGGCGATAGAGAAAATAGTTGTGAGGATTATGACGGGAATTAATAATGCGGCCTCGAAGCCATCGGGCACCTTGTGTTTTATTGCAGAAGGCAGTTTCCCCCAAAGTGCAGCGACGACAAGAATACTGATCGGGATACAGAAAACAAGTGCAAAGATCCCCGGTAAATGTGTTTCTACAAAAGGTGCTAACCAAAGACCGGCGAGAAAACCAAGGATCACGGTAGGTAAGGCTTCCATGATTTCAATCGTGGGTTTGACGTAAGCACGTATTCGTGGCGCCATAAAATAAGCGGTATACATCGCGCCAAAAATAGCTAACGGCACGGCAAATAACATGGCATGGAATGCTGCCTTGAAGGTACCAAAGGCCAGTGGTGTCAGACTGAATTTTGGTTCAAAATCACTGCTGGCGGATGATGATTGCCAAATGTATTCCGGTTTATCACGGCTTTCATACCAGATCTTGCCCCAGATGGATTGCCAGGATATTTCCGGATGTTCATTATCAATATGTAAATACTCAAGTTGTTTTTGATCATTTTCGATGAGCACAGCATTCGCTCGCGGCGCGATGGCTAAAAATTGTAGGGATTGTTCACCGATCTGTTGCAGTTTTATGGTTCGGTGTGCCGTTGTGTGATAAAGGCCCATGCCGCCATGACTGTCCGCCGCTATAAAGCCTTTGCGGAAATACTCCGGCGCAATTGCCGTGATGGGATATTCCTGCTTTTCAAAGCTACGCACCAGCTCCAGCGTGTAATTGTTTTCATGATCCCTGACAGGAAACCACTGTGCGATACGACCACTGCTGTCACCCACCAGTATGGAGATACCGCCGCCCAGAAATTCCAGACTGGTAATCTTGATATTATTTTCAACGGCACTGACTTTTTGTATCAGCCGCGGTTCGTTTTTGTCGCTGACATCAAAATAATGGATGAAGCCCTTGTTATCGGCAATGTAGAGTTCTCTGGCTTCTATATCCAACCGTATAAATTCTATATTTGTTGCATCAATATGAATTTCGCTGACAGTTCGCATGCGTTCAATTTCGTCGCTCAATGCAGATTCTTCCTTGATCTCATTGACCATAATGATGCGTCCGTCTTCCATCAGGGCGACAAAAGTCGATTCTTCTTCCAGCGACTGCACAGTGAGTTGTTTAATCTCCTGTTCCAAAGTATCAATCAGGACAGGTTCTTCGCCCAATGGGTAGAGGATTTCAGGCGTGATGAATCGGACATCATCCGGATAGGTCACTTTGTATTCGTGTTTAAACAACAGTGCACGTCCGTCAGACAGGCCAAGTGCGATGGTTCGGGTAGAGGGATCGCCTGCTGCAACACTTGACACTTCCGCCCCGGAGGGAAGCGGTAAATCAAAACTTCCCCTGATTTGTGCGCTACTCGTATCGAAAAATATAGCCTTTGAATGCACTCTGTTGCTTGTCGTTATACGCAAACCGATTTCACGTTGTTCCTCCATGGCATAAAGTAGTGTTTCAGCCTGAGGCTCCCCGGGCACGCTGAAAGCGGCAATTTTTTCGATATGGGCAGGACCAAACATGGGAACCACGACATAAAACAGGTAAAAGGCGATGAGGACGATGGCAAGGATTACGCTAACCCCGCCGAATGCCATTAGATAGCGCGTTACGACATCTTTAATTTCTCGCCATTTACGGTATTTTTTTGCTGCTGCGGTGGTGAAGTCCGGGAGGATAACATCGGCGACGGTGGATTCTTCAGAACTCATATATTATGAGTGTATGGGGAGATTGTTACAGGATTGTTAAATGACTTACGGTTGAAACGGGATTCTTTAAAACAAGCGGCAGCATTTTTCTTGAAAGAGTCGACAAGGGGTGGAACAATAATGGAGCGTTGTCGCGATGCGTTTTCCGTTACATTGATGTGCCGATGTCTGCAAGTATCCCCGGGATGTTTATTATAGCGAGAACGTCTGCCCAGCCATCGAGAACAAGCGAATACGGTTAAATAATAATGATGCAGATGCTGTTAAAAATTGCCTTATTGCTAATACCCTCGCTCTGTACCTTTTGCCCGAGAGCATCAGCTGACACGGTAACGTCCAATGCATCCATGAGCAATAGCTTGTCTTGTCAAGAGCAACAAGTCGGCCAGGGGGATGTCATATTTAATCATTCCAGGCTGACTCAAGTGCTGGACAAAGATATCCTGGCATTCGTCGATCAGACTGTCCTTGAGCGCACCGATAGCGCGCATCTGGAGAGTGGAGAAGACATCGTTGCTGAACAAAACACCCAATCGCCGGCGGATATCCGGATTAAGTCGCCATTGGACAAGCGTACTACGGAAGTATCTGGCAAAGCCATTTTTGGCATGGACGACCGCGTGGAAGAGTCGCAAGTCACCTCCGAGTGGCGAGCGGTGGGTGCCTCTACGGCGATGCTGCTGAATGCCAGTGGAATCTGTGGTAACGCATTGTCGGCTTATACTGTGTGCTCCAATACGCGGACTTTGGGAGATGCCACAAAGAATTGCAATGGCAGGCGCCGCTTTAGAGAGCAAGTCACACCCGGATCGTGTTCTGGCACCCTGATTGCGTCTGACAGGGTTGCGACCGCTGGGCACTGTCTCAGGAAGTTTTATCATCGCGGCCTGCGATGTAGTGATTTCAGGGTGATGTTCAATGCCACCAACACCGCGTTAGTGAAGGGTCGTCGCATTCCGACAAAGCATGTGTATCGCTGCGCCGAGGTACTGGCTGGTGGTTTCTCCGAAGCCTCAGGTCTCGACTGGGCGGTCTTCCGACTTGATCGTGCTGTCCCATCGTCGGTGGCGAGACCTGCCGTGGTTTCGTCCCTGCTGGTGAATCGTGGTGATCCATTGGTAATAATCGGGCACCCGAGTGGATTGCCACGTAAATATGCCGACGATGCTTCTGTGCTCGGCATCAGTGATGAGGGACGTGGAACCTACCATTTCTCAGCCGATCTTGATGCTTTTGCTGGCAATTCAGGCAGCGGGGTGTTTAACCAAACCACGAGAGAGATGGTTGGTATTTTAGTTGCGGGGTTCCCGGATTATGACGGCAATGGGTGCGAGGAGCACTACCCTGCTGGTCTGGCCGGAGAAGTCGTATCTGGCGCGGTAAACCTGTTCCCATGGGCGAACAACTCCCTACTGGATGTGGGTGGCATCGGTGGTGCGCCCAATCAGAGTGATGCTCTTATAATTGCCCGTTATCTGTTTGGTATTCGTGATGAAGTGGGCTTGCTTGATTCTATCCCGGGCAATCCGTCGTTTAATGTGGTCACGACTAATATTGCGCGGACTGTGGCTAGCGGTCGTCTCAATGTGGATGGCAGCGGCGGTGCTGCGAATCAGATTGACGGCCTTATGATAGCCCGCTATCTGTTTGGTATTCGTGACGCTGCGGGCTTGCTTGATTCTATCCCGGGTAATCCGTCGTTTAATGCGGTCACGACTAATATTATCGGGCTTCTGCGGTAGTAAATGTAAATGGCCAGGCAGGTGAGGCGATAATAGCCTTGATAAGCAAAAATCAGGGAGACCCATCCATAGTAAGCAGGCACAGCATTCTGTAATAGTCCAATGATCCTGTTTCTCGTTCCTGCGTGGGAACCAGAAAACAACACTGTAAAGCGGGCGGCGTCCCGGGGGAAACCGGAAAATTTCCACTCTCAAACAGAAAATTCATGCGGCCTAATGCCCGTTCTTGAATGGGCGACCCCCCCCTGTTCCCGGCTCAGTACTCTCTTCGACAAGCCTGGGGAACGGAAGACTTTTCGAAATGTTACTGACCGCCAACTGTTTTGCAGTTAATTTATCCATTTCCCTGCCGGCAACTTTTGCGGGCAGTGGTATATAACCATCTTTAACCACAACTTTTTGAAACGCGGAGCTTGAAAAACAACCACCCCGCCCCTGCGGGGCACCCCGCCTTGACAAGGAGGGGAGTGAGTTAGCCGACAAAGTTGAGTGACAGTAAAATCGTCATTCCCGCGAAAGCGGGGATCCAGAAAAACGAAGGTCTGGTGCCTGCTTTACGCTTTCCTGAGTTTAGTAGTGCACATGGGTGGAAAGAAAAGCCGCTTAATAAAATGACTGAACATCGTCATTCCCGCGAAAGCGGGGATCCAGAAAAACGAAGGTCTGGTGCCTGCCTTACGCTTTCCTCAGTTTAGTAGTGCACATGGGTAAAGAAAAGCCGCTTAATAAAATGACTGAACATCGTCATTCCCGCGAAAGCGGGAATCCAGAAAAACGAAGGCCTGGTGCCTGCCTTACGCTTTCCTCAGTTTAGTAGTGCACATGGGTGTAAAGAAAAGCCGCTTAATAAAATGACTGAACATCGTCATTCCCGCGAAAGCGGGAATCCAGAAAAACGAAGGCCTAGAGCCTGCCTTACGCTTTCCTGAGTTTAGTAGTGCACATGGGTGGAAAGAAAAGCCGCTTAATAAAATGACTGAACATCGTCATTCCCGCGAAAAATATGTCCTCGCAGAAGTTGTGTATTTTTTTGCGTCTTATAGATTCCCGCTTGCGCGGGAATGACGGGGTAGTGGTGCAGGAAGCGCGGAGCTTGAAAAACAGCCACCCCACCCCTGCGGGGCACCCCTCCTTGACAAGGAGGGGAGTGAGTTAGCTGGCAAAGTTGAGTGACAGTAAAATCGTCATTCCCGCGAAAGCGGGGATCCAGAAAAACGAAGGTCTGGAGCCTGCCTTACGCTTTCCTGAGTTTAGTAGTGCACATGGGTGGAAAGAAAAGCCGCTTAATAAAATGACTGAACATCGTCATTCCCGCGAAAAATATGTCCTCGCAGAAGTTGTGTATTTTTTTTGCGTCTTATAGATTCCCGCTTGCGCGGGAATGACGGGGTAGTGGTGCAGAAAGCGCGGAGCTTGAAAAACAACCACCCCACCCCTGCGGGGCACCCCTCCTTGACAATGAGGGGAGTGAGTTAGCCGACAAAGTTGAGTGACAGTAAAAGCATTTCCCGCCCTAAAAGCTCTCCCCCTGCCAAGGGGGAGTACTAAAGTGGTCAGGTATTTCCGTACCAGTCGATAGGTTGTTTTCATGCGATTTGTTTCTCAGCGTCAACCGGTGTTAGATACACAATATAGCGATGCTCCTTATGATGATTGTGATATTTGATATATTGCATAATGTCGTGTTCAGCTTGTGCGTAAGATGAATAGAAGGTCTTCGGCATCCATGCCGATTTAAAACTTCTAAAACAGCGTTCCATTGGGGCATTGTCCCAACAGTTACCTCGATGGCTCATACTCTGCTTGATATGATATCGCCAAAGCAGTTGCTGAAAAGCACGGCTGGTGTAATGAGTTCCCTGGTCAGAGTGATACATCAATCCCCTGGGTTTAGCTCTGGATTCATAGGCAATACGCAGGGCATACAAATCCATGACCAGGGCTAAATACAGCCACCGTGTCCCGACCCGGACATACGTCACGTATACCCAACCTGGTTGGGACGTTGCACCGTCATTGCGAGCAAAGCGAAGCAATCCAGATTAAACAATATCTTCATATAAATCGTTCCATTTCGGGTTGTGTTTTTCAATCAGGGCAAGTTTCTTTTTGCGGGAGTCAGCTTTAATTTATTTTTCTCTGGCAATGGCATTTTGCATATCTTCAAATATTTCAAGGTATCCTGACTTATCTTTAAAGTTTACTGGATTGCTTCGCTTTGCTCGCAATGACGGCAGGGGTTGATGCTTTCAGGCGGTCTCATGGAATGCTGGAAGCTGGTTGCGGTAATGTCTGTATTGTTTGTGGTGATGTTGTAAGTCGTCATTTTTTTCCCGTCATTGCAAGTTCTGTCTCCCCGTCATTGCGAGCTTCCCCTCGTCATTGCGAGCTTCCCCTCGTCATTGCGAGCGAAGCGAAGCAATCCAGATTAAACAATATCTTCATATAAATCGTTCCATTTCGGGTTATGTTTTTCAATCAGGGCAGGTTTCTTTTTGCGGGAGTCAGCTTTAATTTATTTTTCTCTGGCAATGGCATTTTGCATATCTTCAAATATTTCAAGGTATCCTGACTTATCTTTAAAGTTTACTGGATTGCTTCGCTTTGCTCGCAATGACGGCAGGGGTTGATGCTTTCAGGCGGTCTCATGGAATGCTGGAAGCTGGTTGCGGTAATGTCTGTATTGTTTGTGGTGATGTTGTAAGTCGTCATTTTTTTCCCGTCATTGCAAGTTCTGTCTCCCCGTCATTGCGAGCTTCCCCTCGTCATTGCGAGTTTCCCCCCGTCATTGCGAGCGAAGCGAAGCAATCCAGATTAAACAATATCTTCATATAAATCGTTCCATTTCGGGTTATGTTTTTCAATCAGGGCAAGTTTCTTTTTGCGGGAGTCAGCTTTAATCTGTTTTTCTCTGGCAATGGCATTTTGCATATCTTCAAATATTTCAAGGTATCCTGGCTTATCTTTAAAGTTTACTGGATTGCTTCGCTTTGCTCGCAATGACGGCAGGGGTTGATGCTTTCAGGCGGTCACATGGAATGCTGGAAGCTGGTTGCGGTTAAAGTGGTCCGGTATTTCCGTACCAGTCGATAGGTTGTTTTCATGCGATTTGTTTCTCAGCGTCAACCGGTGTTAGATACACAATATAGCGATGCTCCTTATGATGATTGTGATTGACAAGCCCAAGATTTCTGCACCATTTTCAAAGTTAGGGTTTCTGGTTTAAGCAACTTTTTGTTGTCTGTTTTCTTGCTCCCAGCGTTCCCTGAATAGCTGTGGTGTTAAACCTTTCAGCGACCCATGGGGACGGTAGGTATTATACGCTTCCACCCATTGATGAATTATCATGGTAGCTTCACGGAGCGACCGGAATTGCCATTTGTTCAGGCAATCATCCCTGAAGATACCGTTGTAACTTTCGTTATAGCCGTTCTGCCAGGGACTACCGGGTTCAATGAAATGCGCCCGCACACCTGATTCAGATAAGAGTCCCCGCACTACCCTGGCCAGAAATTCGCTGCCGTTGTCGCTGCGTATAAACTCCGGCTGACCATGCAAGGCAAATAACCGCCGTAATTCCTGTTTCACATCACCCGAGGTAAACGAACAACGTGGAGCAACGGCATACGATTCCCGGGTAAATTCATCCACCACGGTCAGGATTTTCACCCGCCTACCACATTCAGTCGCATCCATGACAAAATCATAAGCCCACACATGACTGGGATACTTTGCCTGTAGTAACGGCGCATCTGTTCCCAAATACCGCTTTTTACGCTGCTTCCTGCGTACCTGCAGCCCTTCACGTTGACGGATTAACCGCACCCGCTCCCGACCAATCTGCGCCCCATCCAACTTCATCCGCTCATGAACCTTCCGATACCCCCAGCGAGCCTGATGCTCCGAGAGTTCAATGACTCGCTGCTCCTTGTCACACAGCGACCTTGACCGTTTCAGACTCCGCTTCGTGTTCCGGTTCAGTCTCAACACCTTACATACCCGACGTTCACTCACCCGGTAAGCTTCCCACAGATATTCAGTCGCATGAGCCTTGTCAGATGGGGCTACCATTTTTTTGCATTCACATCCTGCAACATCCGGATATCAAGAGCCTGTTCTGCCACCATCTTCTTCAACTCGCTGTTTTCCTTCTCCAAGCCCTTCAGACGTCTGGCTTGTGAGATATCCATCCCCCCATACTTGTTACGCCAGCGATAAAAACTCTGCTCCGTAATATTGTGTTTGCGGCACACATCACGAGTATTCCTTGACTGCTCCGCTTCATGCAGAATCCGAATAATCTGTTCTTCAGTAAATCGTTTCTTCATTGGTTACTCCTTCGTGTTGGAGAAACCCTAACATAATCTCTGGTGCAATTATCGCAGGGCGATCCAAAGGGGCGTTTGTGTTGATGATATTGGCGCTGCCGTGGATTTGATCTTGACACAAAGCCGTCAGGCTAATTAGTCCGCTGTATTCATACCTTGTGAAAACTTTTCCAGATCATCGTCAAGATGATAATAATCACCGGCATCAGCAACAAAGATATGTCGTGCAGCAGCCAAATTTGTCGGTGCGTCAAATGTCCCGGCAGCGACGCAGATGATATCTTTAGCGAGCGGCTCCCAGAACAGGCTGGCACCGCATTCCCTACAAAAGCCTCGGCGAGCATGGTCAGAAGATACATACCATTTGAGCCCACGTTTTTCAGTGAGTATGAGATTATTTTTATTGATTGCAGTATAGGCAGCATAGTTCCCGTGAGTACGTTGGCATTGTTTGCAATGACAATTAATAACGTCTCTCGGCGTTTCATTTATTTCATAGCGTACAGCCTTGCATAAGCATTCGCCATGATGACTGTCTTTCGATACGGTAGTGCTCATCAGATGATTATATCAGTATCGTTACATGTTTTTATTATTTTTCATGAATATTAATCCCTGAAAATTTCATGATCCATTGTGTTACCAATGCGTTGTCGGAAGTATTGGAGAAGGAGTCACAAGATTTTTTTCGTGTATTTTCTGAAATGGTATCAGTGCGGGTTTCCATTCATAAATTAAATATAGTCGTAAATTTTATTGTTTTTAACAATATAAAAAATAAAAAGGCAGATTGCCGGAAATTAATTTATTGGTTGATCTCTATAATTTACTGTCAGTCAAGACACATATTTCCATTGGCGCACATGCACTGGATAAAATTGTTCAACATCCGGGTTTTGGAATAACACATGGCAACGAAATATTTATTCCAATGGGGGCTGATGAATCGGTAAAGGTGCAAAAAGGTGAGCATGCCTATATCGACGGCAGTAATGAAATTCTTTGTCGGCTTGATCATAAACAGTGCAATAAAACCGGAATATTGGAGTCTACCGAGTCATGTTTATTTATTGTCCAGGGCAACCCCAATACGACGATTGCACAGATAGACAGCACCACACAAGAGTTGATGGAATTAACCTGCCGGTATTGCGGTGGCGATGGACAAATAATCCGATAGTATTAATTCGTGTTACCGTTGATGTTTGACATGAAGTCCTGTCTATCGCACGAGGCAAAAAAGTCCGGATAAACTTTTGCAAGCCATTTGTAGTAAAACGCATCAGTCAGTTTGTGCATTGTTCGTATCTTGTTTTTCATGTTTGTTCTGATTTCCTCTATGGGCTGTATGGATTTATTGTTTGGCGTGATGTCATGACCATAAATTTCGAGCCAATGATTCAGCATGAGTTGTGATACTTCTATATGCGCAACAGTTGCCAGCATATTGTCGAATACGAAAGCCTGGTTTTCGCAATAACGGGATGTATATAAAGGCACGGCGCCTTCAGGAAGGCTAAATTCTTCATGATGCCAAAGCATGATCTTTATTTGTCCGGATATATCTGCAAACCAGTCATGTGCAATCGGATTATCCAGGCAGGTAATGGTATGCCAGCCTATTTCTTTTGCAGGCATTGGGCATACTGTTGCCCCTAATGATTTACTAATCAGTTGCGAGCCGAGACAATGGCCCAGAACCGGAAATTCATTTTCTTTAGCGAGTCGAATCAAATCCAGTTCTTTTTTTATCCACGGTAACGGATCGTTGACACTCATTGTGCCGCCCAGAAAGACCAGCCCGGCCACGTCATCGGCTATGGTTGCAGGGATCGCATCATTTTGATCAATTTTCACCCATTGCATGGGAAGTTTAAGTTGGTTGGCTATTGCAGTGAAATGGCCGCCTTTAATCCATGACTCATGCCTGAATACCAACAGTTTTTTCATGATAATTATTCCTTAGGTATTCCAGGGTAACAGGTAAGGCAATATCATTGTTCACCATGTAAATTCAGGTTGTTGTGGTTAATGTAATATTATTTTCCGCCAGTGCGATGTTTCTTTTGCATCGGGTTTGGATCATCGTTGGATCCGCTACGTAACAGCCTGTCGAAGATAGATTCTTTTTTATCGCCAGCCTCATTTTGTTTGCTGTCGCTGTCAGGTTTTGCCGCTATCGTCTCATCTTTAGTTGTGGTGTTGACCTGATCCGGCAGGTTTTGCATTCTCCTGCACGTTTTCATGCAGCCTTGCATTGCACCGATGCGAAGCATACTGACATCTTGTGCAGTAAATTCCTTTTTTGTGTTACTACTTAATTCTGTGGCAATCACAATTGCTTGTCGGTGACACATTTTTTCCAGGTTTTCATCCAATTCATGGGCATACGAATGATTTGATAAAGCCAGGGGAAACAGGACCAGGGAAAACAGGACTATCGTTAATAATTTTACTTGTTTCATAAAAGTACACCCATGTATTTATTTTTGTTTAACATGATTATAGCGAGTCAATATTCTTTCTGATGATTGATTGTCGTATTAGTGCCGGGACAATTTCTTCCAGGTGTCCAACAATGGCGTAATCCGCTCCCATGACCATAGCTGATATTAATGCTTCAGTTTTTGTTTGTCGCCAACCCTGATTGCAGTATCAGGTATTTTTTCACGGATTGATGAGGCACGACACGATGAAAATACTTGATATGCGGGTTGAATACTACCCTGGTAAAGCCAGGGTTCTAAAGCCATGCCTCGGTTCCAAAGTCATGATTGCATCGCTCAATACAGGCATTGCATGGCGTCAGCTTGCGGCAATCACTCAAACAATGGTTGAGGCATGGGGTACGATAATGTGACAGCGCCGAGGGATACGGGCGAGCAATCTGCATGACTTCGAGGCCGACAAAATCACGTAAACACCCCATCACGTTAGCATTACGCCCACTGCAACACCGGCGCAGACCGCGCCACCACCGCGCACCGGGTCAACCGTTCCATGACCGAATGTGTCGCGCACGTTGCCGCAGACAGGTTGCGTACATAACACGGCATTCTGCATCGTCTGCCGCGCCGGCACTGTGGCATCGCCTGCGGCGTTGACGGCGACAGGCGCAACACGATGCAGTCGCATACAGTTTCGCGGGCAACATCAGGATGATTCTGCCCGGTCAACAGCACCGAAGCAGAGGCGTTCTCGACATTCACGAAGACTGACGGTTTGCAGCGCTCAATCGGTTGCACGAAAAACCGGCGGATGGGTAAATCAAATACAACAGCATACGCCCCCCACAAAGGACCGGGATTGTTCACGACCGGTACAGTACATAATCAATCACAACAAAGCAGTGCGATGTGTGGTGTGGGTCACGATATTATGTATTTAATACTGCGCGGGGTAATGGTACATTGATGGAATCGCAATCTGGATGACTGACAGAGAGAACTTGACATATGTTGACAAAACGACCTGGACTTAACGCACCACGCACCACGCACCACGCACCACGCACCACGCACCACGCACCACAATCACTAGTGCAGACCGTTGCTCCAACGCGCACAAATTCAACATTGCCATGACCGAATGCAAAACACACGTGGCTGCGGATAGGTTCAGCACCCAACACAACATGACCCATTCCTCTCCCCGGAGGAATGCCCCGAACCCACCTGACAAACTCCCCTCCTTTACAAGGAGGGGTGCCCCGCAGGGGCGGGGTGGTCGCTTTTGGCGCGGGATGACGGCAGTCATGGCCGCCGTTGCCCTGCTGGCGGGATTGGCAAGCCCGGTGGCACGGGCGCAAACCGGTGGCTGGGGCGAATGGAGTACGGCGAATATCACCGACAAGAACCAGACGCGCACCTGTAATGCCGGGACGGGCAACACCTGTACCAATTTATACAGTGCTGGCACCACCAACCACGGCGGCACCGAGACCCGTCCGAGTCTGACCTTTTGGGAGAACTATCTCGTCAACGGCCCGGCCGGGTATACCAATGCGACAAACTACGATAGTAATGACGTCACAGGCGTGACATTCTCCCGCAACAACGGCGATGGTCGGCTGCAATTAACGTTCATTAGAACCACTGCCATCGCGCATGCTTTGGGTAACTCTTCAGTCATCACAACCGGGCAGGCGACCCCGAGTAGCGGAATACTGTTCACAGCAACTTTCAATATCGTCCTGAAGTCCGGCCTGTCCCGTCCGAACCTCACCACATGGACCGCTATCCCGGGGCCGGGCATGGTGTATTACCGACCGTCCGCCAACAACGCGGTGGTCCTGGTGGATAGTTTATGTACCGCCAGCGGTGATTTAAGGGTGCGCTCGGGGCAAACCACCGACACCGAACACACCGTACAAGCCAACTCGCCGCTGTGCAATATCGGGGCGAGTGCCCCGACCAAACAGGTCATCGGTGAACTGAGTGCCACCGACAACTATCTTTATGCTGCGATGCCCGCGACATTGGGCGCCATCCAGGACAGCACCCCCAACACCCCGGCCAGGGTCGATGATATCTTGACCGCCGGTGCGGTCAGCCATCCCACGTTGACCGTCAATATCAGCGCCCATCAATGGCAACGCTGTACCACTCAGGACTGTAGCAACGCAACAGATATCAGCACGAACGGCACCAGCGCGACCTACACGGTGCAAGCGGCGGACCATGCTCACTGGCTGCGGGTGCAGGTGACCCAGGGCGGGGATTTCAACGACACCCTGTTCTCCAATAGCGTACAGGTTGACCGTCGCGGTGCCATCGGTCCCATCCCCGGCACTGCCAGGGTCGGCGGCACGCTGACGGCGGGCGCGGTCACCGACCCGGACGCCTCACCGACTACCGATGTCGGTACCATTACCTGGCAATGGCAGACAGCGACCGCCTCGGCGGGGCCGTTTAGCGCCGCACCGGGGACCAACAATACCGCCACCTACACCATTGCATCAGACCGATCACAGATAGGCGCGTGGTTGCGCGTGATGGCGAGTTATCCGAATGCGGGGGGCGATAGCCTGACGTCCGACCCGGTATCGGTCGCGGGTGTGCGCGTGTCGCCGACCGCGCTGAATGTGACCGAGGGCAGCAGCACCGGCTATAGGCTGGTGCTGGGCAGCCGACCGACGGTGGCGGTGACGATTAGCGTGAGCAGTAACAATGCCGCGGTGACCGTGAGTCCTGCGACCCTGACCTTTAGCACAATCAACTGGAATGCCGTCCAAACCGTGACGGTGACGGGTGCTGCGGACGCGAATGCGACCAACGAACGCGGTGTGCAACTGACCCATGCGGTGACCAGCGGTGATGCGTTCTATGCCGCGCTGACCCCGCCCCCCGTGACTGTGAATGTCGCGGATAGCGCTGTCAGCGTGACTGTGAGTACGACCACGCTGGCGGTCAATGAAGGCGAGACCAACGAGTATACGCTGCGCTTGAATACCCTGCCGACGCACGCGGTCACGATTAGCGTGAGCAGTAACAATCCGGCGGTGACCGCCACTGCGTCGCTGACCTTTGACAGGAATAACTGGAATCAGGCGCAGACGGTGACGGTGATGGGTGCCGAGGACAATAACAGGATCAGCGAGAGCGGTGTGCAACTGAGCCATGCGGTGAGCAGCAGCGATACGCGCTATGCCGCGGTGAACCCGCCCGCCGTGACCGTGAATGTCACGGATAACGCCGCGCCGGGCGTGACCGTGAGTGCGACCACGCTGGCGGTCTTTGAAGGCGAGACCGGCGAGTATACGCTGCGCTTGAATAACCGACCGACGCACGCTGTGACGATTAGCGTGACCAGTGACAATACTGCGGTGACCGTGACTTCACCACTGACCTTTACCACAGTCAATTGGAATGCCGCCCAAACCGTGACCGTGACGGGTGTTGAGGACGCGAATACGACCAGCGAAAGCGTGCAACTGAGTCATGCGCTGAGCAGCGCTGATACGGGCTATGCCGGGGTGACGCCGCCCGCCGTGACCGTGAGTGTCACGGATAACGACGCGGTGGGGTTCGTCGTGAGTCCGCCCGCGCTGGCGCTCAATGAGGGCGAGACCGTCGAGTTTACGGTGAGGTTGGCGACTGAACCGACAGGGAGTGTTACGCGAAGTTTGACTATAATCGGCAGTGTTGTGGAAGTGGTTCCGAGGGTCCTGTCCTTTGGTAGCTCTACCTGGAACATCCCGCAGACGGTAATGGTGACCGCTGTTGAGGATGGCGATGCAGATGATGAGACGGTGGCACTGGCTTTACATGATAACTTCAGCAGCGACCAAACTTATGCCAGACTGTTTGAGTTTCCCGGTCCAGCCATCACCATAACAGATAACGATACGGCGGGTTTTACGCTGAGTCCGACCACGTTGACTGTGACTGAGGGGCGCACGGCGAGCTATAACATCCGACTGGGAACCCGACCATCGGCGACCGTGAGCATTCTGCCGCAAACCTTCAATGCCGATGTGGCGACGGTGAGTCCGGCGACCCCGTCCAGCCTGGACTTTAGCACGAGCAACTGGAATATGCCGCAGAGGGTGACGGTAATGGCTATTGAGGACGCTGATACGAACCACGAGAGCGTGCAACTGACCCATGCGGTGCGCAGCAGCGATGCGCTCTATGCCGCGCTGACCCCGCCCGCCGTGACCGTGGGTGTCACGGATAACGACACGCCGGGCGTGACCGTGAGTCCGAACGTGCTGGCGGTCAATGAGGGGGAAACCGGCGAGTATCGCTTAAGCCTGTCTACCCTGCCGACGGCGCCGGTGACGATTAACGTGACCAATCCCGATGCCAGTGCGGTGACACTCAGTGCCACCTCACTGACATTTACCACAGACAACTGGAACGTGCCACGGACGGTAACGGTGACGGCTGAGCAGGACACGGATGCGAACGACGAGACCGTGCAACTCACGCATACGGCGACCAGTACGGACCCTGGCTATGCAGGGGCTGCCGTGACGATAAGTGCGGTGGCGGTGACGGTGGATGATGATGAGACGGCGGGCGTGACCGTGAGTCCGACCACGCTGGCGGTCGACGAAGCTGGCAATGGCACCTATACACTGATGTTGACCAAGCGACCGACCGTGCCAGTGACGCTTAACGTGAGCAATCCCGATGCCACTGCAGTGACCCTCAGTGCCACCTCACTGACCTTTACCACAGACAACTGGAACAGTGTCCAGACAGTGACCGTGAGTGGTGTTGAAGACACAGATGCGGACCACGAGACCGTGCAACTCACGCATACAGCGACAAGCACAGATGCCGACTATGCCGGTGGCGTGACGATAGACTCCGTCGCTGTGACCTTGAATGATAACGACACACCTGGCGTATCCGTGAGTACCACGACGCTGACAGTCCATGAACGTGGAGGTACCGGCATGTATACACTGCGCCTGAATACCCCACCGACGGAAGCAGTGACGATTAGCGTGACCCATTCCAATGCTGCGGCTGTGACGGTGAGTCCCACCTCACTGATGTTTGGCACCACCGACTGGAATACCGCCAAAACCATCACCGTGACGGGAGTGGAAGACGCTGATACAGACGACGAGACCGTGCAACTCACGCATACGGTGACCAGTACCGACACCAACTATCGTACCGTCACGGCGGCCACCGTAACGGTGACGGTGACGGAGACAGCGGCGGTGAGTCTTGATGTGGATGGCAGCGGTGGTGATCCTAACCAGAGTGACGGCCTCTTGCTGGGCCGCTACCTGTTTGGTATTCGTGATGCGGCGGGCTTGCTTGATACGATTCCGGGGAGTCCCTCGTTCAATGCGGTCACGACGAATATTGCGGGAGCTTTCGCCAGCGGTCGTCTTGACGTGGATGGCAGCGGCGGTGATCCCAACCAGAGTGATGGTCTCTTGCTGGGCCGCTATCTGTTTGGTATTCGCGACACGGTGGGCCTGCTCGATACCATTCCGGGCAATCCATCGTTCAATGAGGTCAGGACGAATATCGAGGCACTCTTGCAGTAGTGGCCGCATGGACAGCATAGACGCTCACTGCACCGGCTTTTCTTGCCATCGACTTAACGCTCCTTTTATGCCGAGCTGGAGCTCGGCGTTCCCGCAGGGGTGGGGTGGCTGTTTTTCAAGCTCCGCGCTTCCTGCACCACTACCCCGTCATTCCCGCGCAAGCGGGAATCTATAAGACGCAAAAAAATACACAACTTCTGCGAGGACATATTTTTCGCGGGAATGACGATTTTACTGTCACTCAACTTTGCCAGCTAACTCACTCCCCTCCTTGTCAAGGAGGGGTGCCCCGCAGGGCTGGGGTGGCTGTTTTTCAAGCTCCGCGCTTTCTGCACCACTACCCCGTCATTCCCGCGCAAGCGGGAATCTATAAGACGCAAAAAAATACACAACTTCTGCGAGGACATATTTTTCGCGGGAATGACGCTTTTACTGTCACTCAACTTTGCAAGCTAACTCACTCCCCTCCTTGTCAAGGAGGGGGCCCCGCAGGGGTGGGGTGGTTGCTTTTCAAGCTCCGCGCTTCCTGCACCACTACCCCGTCATTCCCGCGCAAGCGGGAATCTATAAGACGCAAAAAAATACACAACTTCTGCGAGGACATATTTTTCGCGGGAATGACGATTTTACTGTCACTCAACTTTACCAGCTTGATCATCTCCCGATTTAGCAGACCAATAGCGTTAGGCTAAACCAAGCAACCAAATTGGGAGAAGCAAATGAGTCAGCAAGTAAAATACACCGAAGAATTTAAACGCGCAGCAGTGTAGTGAGTGCTTGAACAAGGCTACACCATCGTCAAGGCGAGTCATAACCTGGGGATAGGCAAATCGACCTTGGACAACTGGTTAAAACGCCAGCGTGAAATGGAAACCAGTGGTCTGAGTGAAACAGACCGAGAGAAACTATTACGCCTCGAAAAAGACATTGTACTGAATGCCTTATTAATGGCTGTATGGAGACGACACCCTAAACAAGAAGTCATTGTACATTCTGACCAGGGCATTCAATACACCGGTGATGACTGTCAGCGATTTATGCAACAGCACGGACTGCTATCCAGCATGAGTCGCAGAGGGAACTGTTATGACAATGCGGTCGCTGAAAGCTTCTTTCATTCATTGAAAACAGAACGCATTAAACGACGCATTTACAACACAAGGGAAAGCACGACAAGATATTTTTGATTACATAGAAGTCTTTTATAATCGACAACGCAGGCATCGTTCCAATAACCATGCTATCGCCTGTACAATTTGAATTACAACATCACGCCCAGGGATAACGGTATACAAGATTGGGGGATGATCATGCTGTTGAAAACGACGGTCAAATTAATGAAAGTTTTGACCTTGCCTGTGTGGTGTCTGGCATGGACGGTGAATGCTGATGTTAACCCCTGCCCTGCATGGTAGGCGCGTAGCGAAGAAGAGGGTAATGATGCTTAACGACCCTGAAAGTATTGAATGGTTAGCTTGCTGAGCGGTGCGTCCTGGAGCCGGGGAGTTGATGCGCTTGATTTTTTGCCCGGATACCGGACAAAATAGAACAATGCTTAATCAACAAAGAATGATAGATAGAAGGTACCGGGTTTGTACGGTTCGGCGATATTGCCGTTGGCCTCTCCGGGCGAATTGCATTTGAATGGAAATGAGTAAGACTATGAAATTGATGAAGCTGTGCCGGGTAAAGAAATTATCAGGAATCGTTGTTCTGTTTCTCCCGCTTTTTTTCAGTGCGGCGGCGCAGGCTCAACCAAGCGTGGTCGTGAGTCCTTTTGGGCCAAGCGTGGTCGTGAGTCCTTTTGGGTCGATCACCGAAGGACTTTTAGCAGATTATTTAATGCAGTTGGATGACCAACCGAGTGCTGATGTAATGGTTAATTTGTCGTCGGTGAGTGGCGAAATTGATGCGGTGGTGGAAATTGAGGTTCGGACACTGATCTTTACCGATACTAACTGGAACAGGACCCAGACGCTGCTAGTGCTGGCTGTTCCGGATGATGACGCGAACGACGAAAGCGTGGAGGTCACGTTTTCTGTGACCAGCGCGGACCCGCGTTTTAATGGTATGACGATAACCGATATAATTACGGTGGAAGATGACGACACGGCAGGTGTGACCGTGAGTACGCCTACGCTGAAGCTCGACGAAGGAGCGACCGATAACTATACGCTGGTGTTGACCAGCCTGCCGGCGGCGGACGTGATGATTACGGTGGCGAGTGGCGACATGGATGCGGCGTCGGTCAACCCGAGAACACTGACCTTTACCGATGCTAACTGGAACACGGCCCGGACGGTGATGGTGACGGGTGGGGAGGATGATGACGCGAACAACGAAGTCAATGTGCAGCTCACGCATACGGCGAGCAGCACGGATGCGACCTACAATGGTAATGCGGTGACGATAGCTGGTGTCACCGTTTAATGTGGATGATAACGACACGGCGGGCGTGGCGGTGACGCCTACCATGCTAAACGTGAATGAAGGAGGGACCGGCACCTATACGCTAATGTTGACCAGCCAGCCGAGGAATGACGTGGTGATTACGGTGGCGAGTGGCGACGCGGATGCGGCGTCGGTCAACCCGGGAACACTAACCTTTACCGATGCTAACTGGAACGTGGCCCGGATGGTGACGGTGACGGGTGAGGAGGATGATGACGCGAACAACGAAGTCAGTGTGCGGCTCACGCATACGGCGGAGAGCACGGATGCGACCTACAATGGTAATGCGGTGACGATAGAGGATGTCACCGTGACGGTGAATGATAACGACATGGCGGGCGTGACTGTGAGTGAGGCCACGTTGATGGTCAATGAAGGAGGGATCGGCACCTATACACTGATGTTGACCAGCCAGCCGAGGAATAACGTGACGGTTACGGTGGGGAGTGGCGACATGGGAGCGGCGACGGTCAGGCCCACATCACTGACCTTTACGAGTGCTAACTGGAACATAGCCCGGACGTTTACAGTGACGGGTGTTGACGATGATGACGCGAACAACGAGCGCGTGAATCTCACGCATGCGGCGACCAGCACGGATGCGGCCTATGATGGTAATGCGGTGACGATAGACGAGGTCACCGTGACTGTGGAAGATATCCAGACGGTGGGCGTGACGGTGAGTCAAACCGCGCTGACTGTTTCGGAAGGCGGTAACGCTCACTATACGCTGATGTTGACCAGTCGGCCGACGGAGGACGTGATGATTACGGTGAGGAGTGCCGATACTGCTGCTGTGTCAGTCAATCCAGCAACGCCGCTGACCTTTACCATGAGCAACTGGAACACGGCTCAGGTTGTGATGGTGACGGGTGTTGAGGATGCTGATGCAAGCAACGAGAGCGAGCAGATTACTCATACTGTGACGAGTACAGACACCGGCTATGGCGGAGTGACGCCGATGGCTGTGACAGTGAATGTGGATGATAACGAGGCGGTGGATGTGACGGTGAGTCCTACCACACTGGAAGTTGCCGAAGGTGCTACCGTCAACTATACACTGGAACTGAATACCCAACCGAGTACTGAAGTGGCGATTGCGGTAGTGGTGCCGACGGGTGCCGGTGTAACGGTGAGTCCAACAACGCCGCTGACCTTTACCAATCTTAACTGGAACATGGCCCGGACGGTGATGGTGACAGGTGCTGTGGATGCTGACGCGAACAACGAGAGCGTACAACTCACGCATACCGTAACGACTACAGACAACGACTATCGTACAGTGACGCCGCTGCCTGTGTCGGTGACGGTGAATGATGACGAGACGGCGGGCGTGATTGTGAGTGAGACCGGGCTGACGCTCGGCGAAGGTGTGACCGGCACCTATACGCTGATGTTGAGCAGCGAGCCGACGGAGGACGTGACGATTGCGTTGACCAATCCGGACATGGGTGCGGTGGCAGTCGATACCACGTCACTGACCTTTACCAATCTTGACTGGAACATGGCCCGGACGGTGATGGTGACGGGTGAGCAAGACACTGATGCGAACAACGAGCGCGTGCGCCTCACGCATGCGGCGACCAGTACGGATACGGCCTATAGTGGTGTAACGATAGGCGCTGTTGATGTGACGGTGAATGATGACGATACGGCGGATGTGACGGTGAGTGCTATCGCACTGGACGTAAACGAAGGTGGTACCGCCACCTATACACTGGCACTGACTACCCGACCGAGTGCTGATGTAATGATTACGGTGATGAGTGACGATAGAGAAGCAGTGACGGCGACCACATCGTTGACCTTCACCATGGACAACTGGAACGTGGCCAAAGCGGTGACGGTGAGAGGTGTTGAGGACGCTGATGCGAACGATGAAACCGCCGTGCGACTCACGCATGCGGCGACCAGTACGGATGCGGCCTACAATGGTAGTGTGGTGTCGATAGCCGCGGTGGCGGTGACGGTGGATGATAACGATACAGCGGGCGTGACCGTGAGCACGCCCGGGCTGACGGTCGGCGAGGGCAGTACCGGCACCTATATGGTGGCACTGACTACCCGACCGAGTGCTGACGTGATGATTATGGTGGAGAGTGGCAACACTGCTGCTGCGACGGTCAGTCCTGCGTCACTGACTTTTACCATGGATGACTGGAACACAGGCAAGACCGTGACGGTGAGCGGTATTGAAGACGCTGATGCGAACGACGCAACTGTGCAACTCACGCATGCGGCGACCAGCGTGGATACGGCCTACAATGGTAATGCGGTGACGATAGCTGCGGTGGCCGTCACCGTGGATGATAACGAGGAAGCGGGCGTGACCGTGAGTACTACCAGACTAGAGGTTGCTGAAGGTGGTACCGGCACCTACACACTGGCACTGAATACCCGACCGAGTGCTGAGGTGAAGATTACGGTGATGAGTGCCGATAGAGAAGCAGTGACGGCGACCACGTCGTTGACCTTCACCGTGGCCAACTGGAACGTGGCCAGGATGGTGACGGTGAGAGGTGTTGAGGACGCTGATGCGAACGATGAAACCGGCGTGCTGCTCAGTCATGCGGTGACGAGTACGGACTCGACCTATAATGGCGCGGTGTTATCTGCGGTGGCTGTGACCGTGGACGATGACGAGGCGGCGGGAGTGAGCGTGGTTAGTACCGCGTTGATGGTTAGTGAGGGTGGTATCGGCACCTATACACTGGAACTGAATACCCGACCGAGTGCTGATGTACTGATTGCGGTGGTGGTGCCGCCGGGTGCTGGTGCGACGGTGAATCCAACGCCGCTGACCTTCACCATGGACAACTGGAACACGACGCAGACGGTGACGGTGACGGGTGTTGAAGATGCTGATGCGAACAACGCAAGCGTGGAACTCACGCATACCGTGACGAGTACAGACCCTGGCTATCGTGCAGTGATACCGGCGGCAGTGTCGGTGACGGTGAATGATAACGAGGCAGTGGGAGTGAGCGTGAGTAGCAGCACACTAAAGGTTGCTGAAGGCGGTACCGGCATCTATACACTGGAACTGAATACCCGGCCGAGTGCTGAGGTGATGATTACGGTGATGAGTGCCGATAGAGAAGCAGTGACGGCGACCACGCCGTTGACCTTCACCGTGGACAACTGGAACAGCGCTCAGACAGTGATGGTGAGGGGTGTTGCGGATGCCGATGCGAACAACGAAAGCGTACAGCTTAGTCATACCGTGACGAGTACAGACGCTGGCTATAATGCAGTGATGCCGCTCGCCGTGATTGTGACGGTGGATGATGACGAGACGGCGGGCGTGACGGTGACGCCGACTGAACTGAGAGTCGGCGAGGGCAGTACCGGCACCTATATGGTGGTACTGACTACCCGACCGAGTGCTGATGTGATGATTACGGTGGCGAGTGATGACATGGGTGCGGCGACATTCAGCCCGGCGTCACTGACCTTTGGCGCAAGCGACTGGAACACGGCCAAGACGGTGATGGTGACGGGTGAGCAGGATGCTGATGCGAACGACGAGAATGTACAACTCACACATACGGTGAGCAGCAGCGACAGGCACTATAGTTCGCTGACGCCGTCTGCTGTGGCGCTCTCCGTGATTGATGACGAGACGGCGGGCGTGAACGTGATGCCGACTGAACTGACGGTTGGCGAGGGCAGTACCGTCGGCTACACGCTGGTACTGGATACCCCGCCGACGGACGCGGTGACGGTGGTGGTGACGAGTGCTGACCCGGGTGCGGTGGAAGTCAGCCCCACGGAACTGACCTTTACCACAGCCGACTTTAACATGCTCAAGACGGTGCTGGTGACGGGTGTTCGGGACACTGATACGAACAGCGAGCGGGTTAGAATCACGCATACGGTGAGCAGCAACGATACGCGCTATGCGACGGTGACACCGGACGCCGTGGTTGTGACTGTTTCGGAGCTCGATCTTGATGTGGATGGCAGCGGCGGCGCTGCGAATCAGAGTGATGGTCTGATGATAGGCCGGTACCTGTTTGGTATTCGTGACAATGCGGGCTTGCTTGATACTATCCCGGGGAGTCCATCGTTCAGCGGGGTAACGGCGAATCTTGCGCGGGCTGTGGCCAGTGGTCGTCTTGATGTGGATGGCAGCGGCGGCGATGCGAATCAGAGTGATGGTCTGATGATAGGCCGGTACCTGTTTGGTATTCGTGACGAGGTGGGTTTGCTTGATACTATCCCGGGCAATCCATCGTTCAGTGCGGTGAGGACGAATATCGAGGCACTCTTGCGGTAAACGTAGTAAAATAGATATTGAAAGTGGTAGTAATCAAGATGCTAGCCGCACACTGCCATTAAGGAGCAAGGCGAGTTCTCTTTGAAGCCATGGAGTTTGTCGCCGAAACAGGAGTATATCCGGGCGATCAATTAGCCAACATGGGTCGTTCAATTAAATGGAAAGCGTTAAATAAAACACGGCATGGCTGAATTCATCACCAGTAAACGCAAGAGCGACATGACCGCTGGTGAACGAAGAGTCGCTGATCGCCTGCAATCCTTACTCGGCGATGACTGTATCATCTGGTACGACATTCCCATCGGTAGAAAAAGACTGCACCCTGATTTTATTGTGTTAATCCCGTCGAGAGGCTTACTGGTGCTTGAAGTCAAGGACTGGAAACTAGCTACCATCAAGAAACTTGACCCGGAAACCGTCACCATTGAAACCTCATCCGGGGAGATAAAAAAAACTCACCCCGTTATGCAAGCACGCAACAGCATCTTCCCTGTTATCAACATCATGGAATCTGATGAACTATTACAGCAATCAATGAAAAGCAAGCATCAGGGAAAAATATGCTTTCCCTATAGCTACGGTGCAGTGTTCACCAATATCACACGTAACCAATTTCACACAGCGATCCCGGCAGAGATGCGAGAAACATTGCTGCCTGATCGCTATCTGGTCTGCCAAAACGACATCGCCCCGTCTGCCACTGCTGCAAGTATGCAGAAATTATTACTGGACATGTTTGATTACCAATATGGCAAGCCCCTGACCGATAAACAAATTGATCGCATTCGCTGGCATATATTTCCTGAAATTCACATACAAGCTGATGTGTTCTTCGATAGCGGATCCGATACTGAACAGATCGATGACAAGGCACTTGCCATTGCAGAAAAAAAGGCACGTTACAAGGCACCCCAAGCCGCTGCAAAAGTCATGGACCTGAAACAGGAACAGTTGGCCCGCAGTTTAGGCGATGGCCATCGTGTCATTCATGGCGTGGCTGGCTCCGGTAAAACCATCATACTGTATTATCGTTGCAGGCAATTAGCGCAGCTAATGAAAAAAACAATCCTGGTACTATGTTTTAATATTACGCTGGCACGGAAACTACAGGCATCTATTGAACAGCGCGGGATAAAAAATGTAGAAGTAAATAATTTTAATGCCTGGTGCCCCTCACAGCTAAAAAAACATAACATCCACTACAAGGAAGACAAAACACAAAAGCCATGGGAACAACACGTTACGGACATGATCAAGGCGGTAGACGAGGGTAAAATTCCACCGGGACAGTACGGCGCCATACTCATTGATGAGGGTCACGATTTTGAACCTGAATGGCTCAGGCTGGTAGTGAAAATGCTTGACCCAACGATCAATTCCCTATTACTGCTTTATGATGATGCACAATCGATCTATAAGAAAAAATCCGGTCTCAATTTTACGCTGAAAAGTGTTGGTATAAATGCCAGAGGTCGCACCACCATACTGAAAAACAATTATCGTAACACCAGGGAAATTCTGCAATTTGCCTATCAATTTGCCAAAAACCATTTTCCCGAATCAAAAAGCAGCGATATTCCCGTCATTGTCCCGGAAGCAGCCGGGGAGAGTGGTGAGGAACCCGTGCTTACAAAATGCAGAACCCCTGACCATGAAATTCAAAATACATTGCAGTTACTACACAAACTGCATAAACAGGGTAAACAATGGCAGGATATCGCGATCATCTCCCCAACGAAAGCAACGCTGAAAGAAATAGAGGAGAAATTAGATGAACAAAAATTGCCCTGCCAGTCACTGAATTCACGCAAAAATAAAAGAGACTATCAACCCCATGCTGACAAAATTACGCTGATAACTACAGCCAGCAGCAAGGGGCTGGAATTTGATACCGCTATCATCGTAAATGCCAGCTTCACATTCACTGGAAACAAGGACAAAGAAAGTGATGAAGATGAAGCCAACGAGGAGCATCGCCTGGAGGAAAGCATTCGCCGCCTATATGTCGCCATGACACGGGCACAAAAAAACCTGTTTGTAAGCTATTGGGAAAAGAACGAACTCTCAGAGCTGATTGAAGCAGCTAACGGTGTATGTTTCGGCTCATAGCACTTGCCGCACTGTCGGTTTTTATCCTGCTGCGCCAGTCATAATGAGCAATGCTTTTAACTACGCTGCGATCATCCTGTACTCACCTACCGGAAAACCTGCAGGGTCGCTCAAAGCCTGTATATTAATTTTATTGCGACGTTTTCCCTTGCACCAGCCGACAATCTCCTCCTGAGATGCTCGATTCAGCTTCAGCTTTTCCATGGCCAATGTCCTGAAACACGCTTCACCCATCCGTGACAAACTGTGTTTATCTGACTCAACATCTTTCCAATCATTTACTTTTTGCCCGGTCAATGCAGCAATATCTGCGCAACTCAGACCCATTTCAGTCCTGATAAACCTGATTTGCTCGCCTTCCATTTTACCCGGCACAGTCAACAGATCTTGAGCAATCATTTTATGCAATCCATAGATATTGGGGATCATCACACACTCTTCCCCGGCATCATCCTGTATCTGCAAACCTTCTATGAAAACGTTGGAAAGCCCACTTTCCTCGTATTTATATTTTTGATTTATTTGTTCCATTGACCCTTTGCATCCTGCCACATCACGGTGATTAGTTTAAGCCCTTTTCTATGATTTATACTACCCGGTATTACTACAATACAAATAATCCGCCCACCGGAATTGGGCGTTTTACTACACAGTTTGTACTTATGCGAACCATTTCTTGTTGATTTTTCTACATATTCAAATTCTGAATATTTCGGATTTTTCAGAATATACAGGATATCCGACTGTATTATGCCTCGTTTCTTGACCTGTTTGCTATAGTGCTTCGTCTTCACTAAATCAAGCGAACACAGATTATTTTTCAGAAAATCTATTAATCCTTGCTCATTCAATTTTTTCACTATTGCATCCTGCTTACTTCATTACTGCCCAGACTAAAAACGGTACCGGGTCACAAAGTATTATATAATCAGCTCCGTAATATCAGGGTGACCTGATAAGTCTACAAAAAGTAGTTGTATTCGAGCAAAGTTATACAAACTAGAGAAAGGAAAGAACACCTCTCTAGAAAATCCATGGGAGAAACCGATACATGCTTTCAAGGCGTGAACTTGCTGATGCGATCCGTGCCCTGAGTATGGACGCTGTACAAAAAGCGAATTCCGGTCATCCGGGTGCGCCGATGGGTATGGCGGATATCGCTGAAGTATTGTGGAATGATTTTCTTCGGCACAACCCGGAGAATCCGGAATGGCCCGACCGCGATAGATTCGTCATGTCTAATGGTCACGGTTCCATGCTTGTATACGCCCTGTTGCACCTGAGTGGTTATGATCTCTCGATTGAAGATATCAAGCAATTTCGTCAGCTGCATGCAAAGACGCCGGGACACCCGGAATATGGTTGTACTCCGGGAGTTGAAACAACTACTGGACCACTGGGACAAGGCGTTGCCAATGCCGTGGGTATGGCCATTGCAGAACGCGCATTGGCTGCGGAATTTAATCGTGATGGACTGACTATTGTTGATCACTACACCTATTTCTCTGTCGGTGACGGCTGTTTAATGGAGGGGATCTCGCATGAAGCGTGTTCATTAGCCGGCACATTACAGCTCGGCAAGCTCATCGGTCTTTACGATAGTAATCGTATTTCCATTGACGGCGATGTTGCAGGTTGGTTTACCGATGATACGGCTGCACGCTTTGCAGCCTATCATTGGCATGTCGTTCGTGACGTTGACGGACATGATCCCGATCAGATCATTGCCGCTTTGCATGACGCACGATCAGAAACTGATAAACCAACATTAATTTGCTGTACGACATTGATTGGCAGGGGTTCCCCAAACAAACAAGGTAAAGCATCCAGCCATGGCGCACCGCTCGGTGACGATGAAGTCGCATTGACCAGAGAAGCCCTGGGCTGGAAACATGATCCTTTTATTATTCCTGATGAAATTTATGCTGGCTGGGATTGCAGAGAGCGTGGTGTGCGGCTGGAAGCGGAATGGAATAAGAAATTCGATATTTATCAGGAGAAATATCCTCAACACGCGGCTGAATTTATACGCCGCATCAAGGGCGAACTCCCTGAAAATTGGTCTGCGGCTGCCGCTGAGCATATTAGGAATACTTCTGTGACGGGAGAAAGTATTGCTTCTCGCCAGGCCTCGCAAAAAGCGCTCAATGCATATGGCGCGTTATTACCGGAATTAATCGGCGGCTCTGCGGATTTGACTGGATCAAATTTAACGTTCCGCTCCGGTTCCAGGGTGATCGATGGAAAAACAGGGGCTGGAAATTATATTTATTACGGCGTGCGTGAATTCGCCATGTGTGCGATAAATAACGGTCTCGCGCTACACGGTGGTTATATCCCATATGGTGCAACTTTTTTGATCTTCTCGGAGTATGCACGTAACGCATTGCGTATGGCCGCGCTGATGAAGCAAAGAAATATCTTTATTTTTACGCATGATTCAATCGGTCTGGGTGAAGACGGCCCGACACACCAGGCGGTTGAGCAAGCAGCCACCTTACGCTTGATGCCTAACATGACAGTATGGCGCCCTTGTGATGCCGTTGAATCAGCAGTCGCCTGGCAAATGGCGATTGAGAAAAACTCGGGCCCGTCCTCCCTGCTTTTTTCCCGTCAAAAATTAGTGCATATGGACCGCACGCCCGAACAAATTGCAAATATCAGGAAAGGCGCCTACGTGCTGATGGATAGCGAAGGGACTCCGAAAGTTATTATCATTGCCACAGGTTCCGAGGTTGCAATCGCCATGCGCGCAGCCCGGAAATTAAATATAACCGGACACAGTATCCGCGTGGTTTCCATGCCGGCCACCGATGTGTTTGATTCCCAGGATCAAGCTTATCGTGATTCAGTTTTACCGTCTGCATGTCGACGACGTATTGCAGTGGAAGCGGGTGTTACAGATTACTGGCGTGGATATGTCGGTCTTGATGGCATGGTTTTGGGTGTCGATAGTTTTGGAGAATCCGCACCGGCGGATGATGTCTTTGAACACTTCGATATAACGGCTACCAGGTTAGAAGAAATGGTTAAAGTTCTGGCGAACGCATAAAATTTGTTATTTAAATACGAAGATGGAGGATCAAGATGGCAATTAGAGTCGGTATAAACGGTTATGGGCGTATCGGGCGCAATATTTTACGTGCCGTGTATGAGTCCGGACGGTCGGACGAAATCCGCATCGTAGCCGTTAATGATCTTGGTGACGCCGATACCAACGCACATCTGACTCGATACGATACGGCGCACGGAAAATTTCCGGGTGAAGTATTTGTAGAAGGTGATTACATGATCGTCAATGGCGATAAAATCAAGGTGCTATCAGAGCGTGATCCTGGCAAACTGCCCTGGGGCGAACTCGGTATTGACGTAGTGCATGAGTCCACTGGATTCTTCGCCAGTAAAACAAAAGCCGCCCCCCATCTCACCAGTGGAGCGAAGAAAGTTATCATTTCGGCTCCCGGCGGCGATTCTGTTGATGCAACGATTGTCTTCGGTGTTAACCATGGGATTTTAAAAGCATCGGACAGCGTTATTTCCAATGCTTCCTGCACCACCAACTGTCTCGCACCGGTGGTAAAGGTATTACATGAGAATATCGGCGTTGAACATGGCGTTATGACAACTATTCACGCTTATACCAATGATCAGGTACTTACCGATGTTTATCACACTGATTTACGGCGTGCCCGCTCAGCCTCCATGTCCATGATCCCGACAAGTACGGGCGCAGCTGCCGCAGTTGGTTTGGTACTCCCTGAACTCAATGGCAAACTTGATGGTTATGCCATGCGTGTACCGACCATTAATGTGTCAGTGGTTGATTTATCGTTTACCGCCGCCAGAGAAACCGGCGTTGATGAGATTAATTCGCTGATAAAAACCGCTGCTGACGATGAGATGACAGGAGTATTGGCTTATACTGATGAACCTCTGGTTTCGGTGGATTTTAATCATGATCCCGCGTCATCAATCTTTGATGCCTCATTGACGAAAGTTATGAACAGCACCTTGGTGAAAGTCATTGCCTGGTATGACAATGAATGGGGTTTTTCGAACCGCATGCTGGATACCACGATTGCATTAATGAACGCGAAATGAACGACAGGATTATTTTGACCATTCCGACATGAGTATATTGGTAAAAATTACAGATCTGGATATCAGCGGCAAGAGAGTGCTCGTTCGCGAGGATTTCAATGTGCCGCTCAAGGACGGAGAAGTGGAGGATGACACTCGCATCCGTGCTGGTTTACCGACGCTTAATAAACTGTTGGATGCCGATGCGAAAGTCATGATTATGTCTCATTTAGGACGACCCAAAGCAGGGGAACCTGATGATGACTACAGTCTGGCCCCCGTTGCTAAATGTTTATCGTCATTACTTGGCAGAGAAGTCCCACTGGTCAAGGATTGGTTGGACGGCATTGATATGGAAAACCGAGACATCGTCATGTGTGAAAACGTGCGCTTTGAAGTCGGCGAAAAAGACAACGCAGAGGAGATATCCAGAAAAATGGCGGCCTTATGTAATGTCTATGTCAATGATGCCTTTGCCACCGCACATAGAATCCATGCATCGACGTATGGTGTCGCCAAATACGCACCTGTTTCCGCAGCAGGTCCGTTAATGATTACAGAATTAAAGACCTTGTCCGAGGCACTTAAAGATCCGACGAGACCGATGGTTGCTATTGTTGGAGGTTCCAAGGTTTCTTCCAAATTGGCCATTCTTGTTTCACTTTTAGAGAAAGTAGATCGGTTAATCGTCGGTGGTGGAATTGCCAATACTTTTCTCAAAGCGGCAGGCTTCAATATAGGTCGCTCACTTTGCGAGGACGCTTTGCTTGAAAAAGCAAAAGAATTAATGGCTTCAGCAAAACAGGACGGGACAGAAATTCCTTTGCCGATTGATGTCGTTTGTGCGAAGGAATTTAGTGAGTATGCTGATACAAGCATTAAGGGTATCGGCAGCATTGAAGATGACGATATGATTCTGGATGTAGGTCCTGAAAGTATTGCAAAACTTGAAAATATGCTTGAACAGGCGGAAACGATTGTTTGGAACGGCCCGCTTGGTGTTTTTGAATTCGAGCAATTTAGCACAGGAACCAGGGCCCTGGCGGAAGGTATTGCGATGAGCCATGCTTTCTCTATCGTCGGTGGTGGCGACACCTTGTCAGCAACATCAAAGTTTGGTGTTTCAAAAAAAATCTCCCATATCTCTACAGGAGGGGGTGCTTTTCTGGAATTTCTGGAAGGCGTAAAGTTACCCGCAGTCGCCATATTGGAAGAAGCGGCACGCGCATGGGCGGCAATGGAAAAAGCTCGCGAATACTAAATGCCATATAGATTTATACAAGAGTATTTTTCATAATATTCACTTTCACAATTTACAAAGGATTAAAATCACAGTTTAAATGAGAAGGACGAAAATAATAACGACATTAGGTCCGGCGACGGATGAATCAGGTGTTTTAGAAGAGCTGTTTAGGGCCGGAGTAGACGTATTCCGCCTTAACTACTCCCACCAGACTCATGAATATCATGAAAACAGACTGAAAGAGATCCGCAAGCTGTCGAAAAAATATATGCACGCAGTCGGTGTTATGGCAGATTTACAAGGCCCGAAAATTCGCATTGAGCATTTTGAAAAAGGCAAAGTCCAGCTTGTTGAAGGTGCTGAATTTGTGATTGATACCGAGCTGGAGAGCGAGGCGGGAAATGAGAAACATGTTGGTGTAAGTTACAAAAATTTGCCGAAAGATGTTCATGCCGAAGATATCTTGCTGATAGATGACGGACGTATCGTCATGCGGGTAAAGACTATTGGGGAACATGAGGTCGGTTGTGAAGTTATCACAGGTGGCGAGCTTTCAAATAATAAGGGTCTAAATCTCCAGGGCGGTGGGCTATCCGCCGGTGCACTGACTGATAAGGATATACGGGATATGGAACATGCGGTCAGCATCGGCGTTGATTTTGTTGCCGTATCATTTCCACGTGTCGCAGATGATATCAGGCAAACACGAAATTTACTTAAGCGGCTAGAGAGTAAGGCGCATATCATCGCTAAAATAGAGAGGGCGGAAGCACTTGACGATATAGAGGCGATTATAGAAGCATCTGATGCCATCATGATTGCACGCGGCGATCTGGGTGTTGAGATAGGTGACGCCGGTTTGCCGCCTGTGCAAAAAAGACTGACCAAAATGGCAAGAGGCATGGACCGAGCCGTCATTATCGCAACACAAATGATGGAGTCCATGATTGTAAACCAGATACCGACGCGAGCGGAAGTGTTTGATGTTGCCAATGCCGTCATTGATGGTGCGGATGCGGTAATGCTGTCGGCAGAGACCAGCGTCGGACGTTATCCAGTCAAGGCTGTTGTCTCGATGTCTAACATTTGTGAAGAGGCGGAGAAACAGAAAAGTGTAACTGTGTCGGATCATCGTATCAACAGGCACTTTAAATCGATTAGTGAAGCGATCTCCATGTCCACCATGTATGCAGCAAATCATATTGGCGCAAAGGCAATCGCCGCACTTACCGAGACAGGAAGTACCTGTTTATGGATGTCGCGTATTAAATCAGGGATCCCGATTTTCGCATTCTCGCGTAATGAGTCTGCGCGGCGGCGAGTATCATTATACAGGGGTGTTTATGCTATGGAATTCGACATCACTCATACAGATCCTCTGGAAGCCAATAAGGAAATCATTGAAGAACTTATGGCAATAAATATCGTGGAAAACGGTGACTATGTCATCATTACCAAGGGTGATTTGCGCGGTCGTAGAGGTGGCACTAATAATATGAAGCTACTTTGTGTCGGCGAGGCGACGGAACATGTTATCTAGAGACGCTTTGATAAGTTTATGAATTCTGTATCTTCCCTGTACCTGAAATATCCGGACTCTCGCAACAGCCGACTATTAGGTGTAGTTTGCGTCTTGCCCCCATACACCGGTTTGTACGGAGCATCGACGAATATTTTGAACACAGACTACTTTGCCCGGACTTGGTCAGAGATTACCTGAGAAAATCAGTAGTGGATAATGTTTCAACAGATTTCCAATTACATTAATTAAATTTACTACAGAGGCCGAATATGAGTATAAAAGAACTGGACGAAACAGCTCAGGCGATGGTTGCTGAAGGTAAAGGTATCCTTGCAATTGATGAGAGTATCCCAACGATTAAAAACCGTCTTGACAGTATTAATGTTGAATCTACAGAAACCTCTCGTAGAGCTTATCGTGATCTTTTAATCACCAATCCAGGCGGTGACAAATATATAAGCGGTATGATCTTGTTTGATGAAACTATCAGACAGGCTACTGCCGATGGCACACCTTTTCCGAAAGCGCTGGAAGAACAGGGCATTATGACCGGCATAAAAGTTGATATGGGTGCAAAGGATATGGCCGGACATCCCGGCGAAAAGATCACCGCAGGCCTGGATGGTTTACGTGATCGTTTGACTGAGTACAAATCATTGGGTGCAAAGTTCGCAAAGTGGCGTGCTGTCATCACCATTGGCGAAAGTATGCCAGGTTTGGTGTGTATTGAAGCCAATGTTCATGCGCTTGCACGTTATGCATCACTTTGTCAGGAAGCCAGCATCGTTCCGATGGTAGAGCCTGAGGTACTGATGGATGGTGATCACAATATTGAACTTTGTTACGAGGTTACTGAAGCGACCCTCAAGGCACTGTTTAATGAGCTTTATAAACAAAGTGTTTCTTTGGAACATACCATTTTGAAGGTTAATATGGTTGTTCCCGGCAAAGATTGTCCTGAACAGGCTGATATGGATACCGTCGCGGGACTGACCGTTAGCTGCCTGCTGAATTCCGTCCCGGCATCTGTCCCTGGCATTGTCTTCCTGTCAGGGGGACAATCAGCCGAGACGGCAACCGCACATCTGAATGCAATGAATGCAACTTATGATTCTTTGCCCTGGCCATTAAGTTTTTCTTATGGACGTGCATTACAGGCCCCTTGTTTGGCGGCATGGCAGGGTAAAGAAGAGAATGTAGCAAAAGCGCAAGCGATACTTTTGCACCGTGAAAAATGCAATAGTCAGGCGTCATTAGGTCAGCATGTTGGAGAAAAATAATACAGTAATTAATACTGAATGACGTCATCAATGGATGATGAACTTTCTGCTGTTGCACAGGCTGCATGGGAAGCATATCAACGCATGTCTGTTACAAAAAATACTTACTATGGATTTCTGCAGTCATTGGAAAAAATATATGATAAAGGTGGCATGCCTTCTGAGGATGAGCGTCGAGCACTTGAAGTCATGTTGAAAACGCACAGTGAAGCTGTCTCTGAATTCAATAGTGCTATGCGGTCGGTGATTGAGCCAGGTGAAAGAATGTTATTACTTAACAAGATGAGCTGATAAGCTGTTTTGAATTATTACGGAAATAAAAACGTTACCGTCACGCTTTGGCAAAGTCCTCTCTAAACCGGGTTTTGTAATTTCTTTTGCGTTGCTGATGAGCTTTGTTATCACGAGTCACACATTGTCGTGCCTTGTTCTTGATGTTCTTGCGTTGCTCAATAGGGCATCCTTTTCATCGTCGAGAAACATGGAAATTAATAGAAGGGTTACGTCAATAATTATTGGTTTTTATAATTTAGTTTCTAATTTGATAAATCTTCAAAGCATGGGTGAAAAAGAAGCATCCGCCTGATTCAGTTCAAGTAAAACACCTTTTTCAATATCAAAATACCAACCATGGATTTCCAATGTGCAGGCGTGTATACGTGATTTAATCCAGGGAAATGATAATAAATTATTAACAGATGCTTCTATGGCGGCTTGCTCACAAAACTGACATTGTTCTTTAAAAGGCTTATCAGCATGGCTTTGTAGTATTTTTTCCCGCGTAGGTATCGCCGTACTTAACCATGAATTGATGAAACTGTCATCTTCTGAACCTACACCACCCGCCATCAAACTCTTGATACCACCACATTGCCCATGACCAAATACGATGATATGTTCGACATTAAGATGTTTAACACCATATTCGATAGCAGCACCGGTACCCTGGGACTTACCATCATCTTCGAAAGGTGGAACCAGGTTTGCTATATTGCGCACAACAAATATATCACCCGGGTTGGTACTTAATACCTGAGCGGGATGTACGCGAGAATCACAACAAGCTATCACCAACGTTTTGGGTGCCTGACCTTTATTAATCAATTTTTCGTATAGTTCAGGTTCTATGATGTAATAACGTTGTTTGAATAATTTAAAACCTTCAACTAATTTAGCCAGTGGATCCATTCATTATTCCTCGTTCTGATTTGTTAATAAATTCATCGCTTCACGATATTTATCACTTGTTCGCTGGATAATTATTTCCGGCAGTCGCGGTCCGGGTGAAGTTTTATGCCAGTCCAGGGTTTCCAGATAATCGCGTACATATTGCTTATCAAAACTGGGTGGGCTGGTACCCACTTCGTAAGAGTCCGCAGGCCAAAAGCGTGAAGAATCAGGTGTTAGTATTTCATCAATCAAAAGTAATTTTCCGTGCTCATCAGTACCGAATTCAAATTTGGTATCAGCAATAATGATTCCTCTTTCTAAAGCATAGGCAGCGGTCTCTTGATAAATTTTTATACTGATATGTCGCACTTGTTCAGCCATATCTCGACCTAATAGAGTGACAGTTTTTTCAAAATCAATATTCTCATCATGACCACCAACATCGGCCTTGGTGGAAGGGGTAAATATTGCTTCTGGAAGTTGTTGCGCCTGTTGTAGCCCTTCCGCCAATTGAATCCCGCATACCCCCCCCGTTTTCTGGTAGTCATTCCAACCCGAACCAATCAAGTAGCCACGAACGATTGCCTCTACTGGTAATGGATTCAGTTTACGGACGACGATACCACGACCTTCAACCATATTGAGCTCTGCCAAATCAATCAGCACATCACCCGCAGACTTGTCACTCAGATGATTCCCGATAATATGCTTTGTTCTATCGAACCAAAAATTTGATACTGCTGTCAGGATTACACCCTTGTCAGGTATTGGATCCGGCAAAATCACATCAAATGCAGACAGTCGATCGGTGGTCACTATCAACATATGGTCTTCATCCACATCATAAATATCACGCACCTTTCCTCTATTCAGCAATGTTAAACTTCCAAGATTGGATTGGTGCAAGGCAGTTGTACATGAAGAGTCATTCATCAATATGTGATCCATATCAGAATTGTTTTATTATTTCGGATGTTGAACATTTTCCCACAACTGATTTACCTGAGCCGGATAATATAGATAACAAGACAGTTGATATAGTACGAATATAACAATATGAGAAAAAACACCGTTGGAAAATTGGGATTGCAAAGGTTCAATTCTATCCTGAAGGTCATTCCTGATAGTATCTGCAGTTTTCGTGCCGACATTGATGTCAGTACCTGCGGGATGATCTCTCCGTTGCAAGCATTGGATTTTTTTATTCACAGCCTTGATTCAGACAGCGTTATCATGGATTATCGAGTTCGCGATTTCACTCGTGAACTCCTGGATAATAAAATCTTTATCGACCATCCCATTATCTCAATTCATAACTGTATTGATAAAGAGACAAAAGAAAACTATAGGATGATTGATGTAAATATCCATGGAGAAAATATATTTCACACGAGAATGATGTGAAAAGAATTCGAGCCAAAAAATTACCTGTTTGACAAGAATTCTGAATTACTAACGCCGAATCAAGGCAATACAATTGAGATTCGATTAGCCGGGAAATACATGAAATATATGCTGGAAAGAATATTTAGCCGCAACTACAGTTGTTGATGACAATATTCTTCTTAAAGTATTCAGTCGTCACTTTTGCCTAGACCAAGAGTCCCTTAAGGAGATCGTTCTGTTAAAAACAGGCTTGTCAGGTTTGAAGTCTTTCTCATCTACATTGAAATATCCCAAACGCTCGAATTGAAACTGATCTCCCGGTATGGCTGTGGCAAGACCAGGTTCCAATTTTGCATTATTTAGAATTTCCATGGAATGCGGATTTAAAAATTTCTTCCAGTCAGTATCATGCTTCTGAATATCCGGTTCCGGAACATTGAATAATCGATCATAGAGTCGTACTTCCGCTGCAATTGCATGTTCTTCCGATACCCAGTGAATCGTACCTTTAACCTTTCTGCCATCCGGCGCATTACCCCCTCTGGTCAATGGATCATAAGTACAGTGTAATTCAATTATTTCGCCGTTTTCATCTTTTATTAATTTATTACAGGTGATGAAATAAGCATAACGCAAACGGACCTCTCTACCCGGGGCAAGACGAAAAAATTTCTTCGGCGGTTCTTCCATAAAATCATCACGTTCCACGTAGATGATTTTTGAGAAAGGGATCTTTCGGCTACCCATGCCTGGATCATTTGGATGATACGGTGCATCCAGTTCTTCGTGCTGTCCTTCAGGGTAATTTTCGATGATAACGCGCAAGGGGTTGAGTACTCCCATAACTCTTCGCGTTGTTTTATCAAGCTCTTCACGTATGCAATTTTCCAATACAGATATATCCAGAAGCGCGTCCTTCTTGGTGACACCGATGCGTTCACAAAAGGCTTTGATAGCGGTGCCGGTATAACCACGTCTACGCATTCCGGCAATGGTCAACATGCGCGGATCATCCCAACCGGTCACGTAATTACCCGCCACTAACTCGTTTAATTTTCGTTTACTGGTCACGGTGTAGTTTAGATTCAGGCGTGAAAATTCTATTTGTTGCGGGTGACAAGGCACAGGCAAATTATCAAGAAACCAGTCATAAAGAGGACGATGATCTTCAAACTCCAGGGTACAGAGTGAATGTGTAATCCCTTCCAGAGAATCAGAAATACAGTGAGTAAAGTCGTACATGGGATAGATACACCAGGTATTTCCGGTACGATAATGATGCACTCTCTTGATACGATATATGGCAGGATCACGCAAGTTCATATTGGGAGAAGCCATGTCAATCCTTGCACGCAGGATATATTGTCCGTCTACGTATTCGCCTGCACGCATTTTCTCAAACAGTTCAAGATTGTCTGCAATTGGACGATTACGATCCGGGCTTTCTTTTCCCGGACTTGTCAGTGTGCCTCTATATTCACGGATCTTATCCGCGCTTAAACTTTCTACATAAGCCTTGCCTGCCTTGATCAATAAGACAGCATAATCGTAAAGTTGCTGATAATAGTCCGAGGCGAAAAATAATCTATCCTGCCAGTCAAAACCTAACCAACAAATATCTTTTTTGATGGCTTGCACATATTCAGCCGATTCTTTTTCCGGGTTTGAGTCATCAAAACGTAAATTACACAAACCATCCTGGTGCTCATGCGCTACACCAAAATTCAAACAAATGGATTTGGCATGACCGATATGCAGGTAACCATTAGGCTCCGGAGGAAAACGCGTATGCACACGTCCCGCATTTTGATGCTGTCGTAAATCATCCGCGATAATATTGCGAATAAAATTTTCAGACGGTGTTTTATCGACATCATTCATACATCATCTCTGATAGATTGTGCGGTTAAATTATTTTACTCATGGCAAAAAACAAGGTGGGCATTGTACCCGAATAAAAATAAGTATGGACGAAAAATACAGATATTAACATTTTGAACAAGATTACTTTTCTCAGACCAAATCATGAATCTCCCGGGACTTTGAGCGGTATCAGATTAATAAATTTTACGAGCAAGGGATGGTAGGTCCCCAGTCACGCCCATTGCATGTCTCATCACACAGTGTTTGATTAGTGGCATTGAATCAAACACATCCATACCGATGTTACGTAGCCAGGAGACTGTTGCTGTCTTGTTCTCGAACAGATACTTAAATCCTTCCATGGTCATCATCATGGTTTTGTTATCACCCTTGCGCCAGCGTTCATATTTACGCAAAACAGAGGTTGTCCCGATGTCTCTTCCTCTCTCTTTGGCTTGTAAAACAACTTCAGCCAAACAGGCAACATCCAATAAACCCAGATTCGCTCCCTGGCCTGCCAATGGATGAATTCGATGTGCCGCATCTCCCACAAGCGCGAGTCGTGGATGACAATACTCATCGGCTTGAGCCCGCGCCAATGGAAATGTCTTACGTAAACCAACCGCGACGATTTCACCTGCTTTATAAGCGAAGGCTGCTGCTAATGTTTTACTGAATACTTTTTCATCGAATGCTTGTAATTCTGCTGCCTGTTCGCCTGTTGTTGACCATACGATACCGCAATAATCAGGATCTGCCATAGGTAAAAAAGCCAGCGGTCCATGACTCAAGAATCTTTGACGTGCGACTTGTTGGTGCGGATTTTCTGTTTTTACCACACACGCCAAAGCATTTTGATGGTAGTCATGTATCCTGAAATTAATACCGGCGAGGCGACGCACAGTGGACGACTGACCATCGGCGGCAATCAGTAATTTAGCCGATAATTGACGACCATCATCCAGTCCCAGACAAACTTTATCTTTATCAGTGTCGAGTGACTTTACCGAAGCAGGTCGAAACCAACTGACATGATCAGAATGATATAGAACAGACTCAAGTGCCGATTCAATGAGCTTTTGCTCAACGATGTAGCCCATAACGGGCGCGCACAAGTCATGACTGTTAAAGTGGACTTCCCCCGAGCCATTTTCATCCCAAACATGCATTTTGCTAAAATAACCCGGACGATCTTGCGGAATTTTATCCCAGGCACCGACTGCTTGCAGAATATTTTTTGATGCGTGTGTCAAAGCCAAAGTTCTTGGATCAAACGATGTTAAATCATTCACATCCGCTTCCTTCCTGGCGGATTTCGCATCAATCAAGGCACAAGTCATCCCACTGTTTTTTAGCATGGCGGCAAAACCTGCGCCGGAAATACCCGCACCAACAATAATAACGTCTGCATTGATATGATCCGAAATATTCAAATCTGCTGGCGCCTACAATGATTTCAGAAATGATTTGGGAGATTCGGATAGTTTTGCAAGCACGGATAATCCGGAAAGATCTGTAACTGCTGGATCCATAGCCGATTTAGAAAACAGAGGCGGTTGATGTTCGCGGAAACCCATCGCATTTCGAGTAAACTGATACTTGAGTGGTGGTATCAAGTCAGTCGCCAGCATCACAAGATTGCGTGCAATTATTTTGCATGGCTGTTTATTGTAAAAATATCTCGCCAGCCTGTCTGTAAAATTTAATACTCTCTGTTGGTCTGCAATGCGCATTTTTAGATACGACTCAAGTATCGGCAATGCGCCAATATCCTGATTATTTTTCTCTGCTGCAATCAATACTTCTGCAAGCGCCGTGACGTCACGTAAGCCAAGATTAAAACCTTGCGAGCCGTTCGGATGCACTGTATGTGCGGCATTCCCCAGGATAACAGCACGGCGCTTTATTTGTTCATCCGCCTGTAACATTTTTATGGGATAGGGTTTGCGCTGACCTAACTTCGAGAATTTGCCCAAACGATGACTAAACCGCAACATTAAATTTTCGAGAAATTCATGTTCACGCATGTGCAGATATCTATCCGCTTCTTCTGCGGCAACGGTAAACACCAATACGCAACGTTGCTCAGAATGTGGCAATAAAGCCAGCGGGCCGCTTGTGGTAAATCGTTCATAAGCTGTATCGTTATGCGGCCTTTCCGGCATCACGTTACTGACAATGGCAACTTGTTCATAATCGCGAATTGCGGCACTTATGCCGAGCATTTCCCTGGTTATGGAATCCATTCCATCTGCTGCGACCAGCAGTTTACCGGTAAGCACTTTTTCCACACCATTGGTATTGACCGTCACGCTGACATGTGAACCAGGTATATCCACATGAGTTACCGATGCGGGGCATAACAGGCTGATGTTATCCGCCACCTCAATTTTTTTCATTAGTGCTTTGCCAAGCTCGCGAGCCAGGACAACATAACCGAGTGCTGGCACATGCATAGATTCGGCATCCATCCTGACGAAACCAAAATGATGTTGGTCGGAAACGTGTATATTTTTGATCGGATTTGAATGCGGAAAAATATTTCCCCAAAGACCCAGGTTGTCGAGAATATTTTTAGAGGACAAAGAGATAGATAAACCCCTGTCATCATAACCAGGTTGAATATCTGCTTTCGGGGATACCGCTTCAATGATAGCAACCTTGAGACTGTCACAGTTACCGTTATTCTTCTCGCTCAGGGCGCAAGCCAGCGCTGCACCGACCGCGCCACCACCAGCGATAATAATGTCATAATCATGTACCATGATTTATAGCAAGTAATTTACCTTGAATGTAGTCAGGCCACGACGGCTGCCATTAATGTTTCTATTTCGTCAATTGTCTTTGGTGTATCCTTACTCAACACGTCGTGCCCGTTTTTGGTTACCAAAATATCATCTTCTATTCTGACACCGATATCCCACCACTTTTTGGCCAGGTTTTTCGTATTCGCCCGCAAATACAAGCCGGGTTCGACAGTAAGTACCATTCCCGGTTCAAGCATGCGCCAATCACCACCGACTTTATAATCACCAACATCATGCACATCCATACCCAACCAATGCCCGGTACGATGCATATAATATTCAGCATAGGCACGCTCTTTGATGAGCGTATTCAGATCGCCTCTAAGAATACCCAGTTCAAGCAAACCTTCCGTAATCACTTTTACTGCTGCTTCGTGGGGATCATTCCAGTGGTTCCCGGGTTTGACCTGATCGATCGCGGCTAGCTGTGCGTACAAAACAATCTGATAAATATCCTTTTGCGCCTGGGTAAATCTGCCGTTGACCGGAAAGGTTCGCGTAATGTCGCTCGCATAACCCTCAAACTCGGCACCAGCATCGATCAATAACACATCGCCATCTTTCAGCTCTTCATCGTTATCTGTGTAATGCAAAATACAGCTATTTGCGCCACCGCCGACAATCGGTGGATAAGCAGATGTCCTCGCACCTTGCTGCATAAATTTATGCACCAGTTCGGCCTCAACCTGATATTCCATTAGGCCCGGCCGACAAATCCGCATCGCGCTTTCATGCGCCACTGCGGAGATCCTGGCAGCTTTACGCATCGCGGTAACTTCCCGGCGACTTTTGTAAAGCCGCATATCATGCAGGATATGCGTTAGCGAGATAAATTTATCCGGTGCACTAACACCTGAACGCGCTTTGTCACGAACCTCGTTTACCCAACCCAAAACGCGCTGATCAAAAGCAGCATCATTGCCCATGGTATAAAAGATACGTTCTTTGTCTCCGAGCAAGCTCGGCAAAATTTCATCCATATCTTCTACCGGGAAGGCATCATCTGCGCCATAAATCTGACACGCTCCTTCCAGGCCGACGCGCTTCCCATTCCAGATCTCTTTGTTTGGATCACGCTCCCTACAAAATAAAATAAATTCTCCATGCGCTCGATCCGGGATAATGATCGCCACCGCTTCAGCTTCAGGAAAACCTGTCAGATAATAAAAGTCACTATCCGGGCGAAAGGGAAATTCAACATCATTATTTCTTAGATGCACTGAAGCAGTAGGTAATATTGCAATGCTTTCATTACCGATCATGTCCATAAGACGTTTGCGGCGACGCTTAAATTCCTTTGCGTCCACTAATGTAATACCTTTGGTTGATAGTTTCCGGAGCCGCCCGTATGGCTTTGTAAATCCTCAAATATAAAAATAGCGCCCACCCGTACATATTCCGTCAACTCCATCAATGCAAAATCATCCTCCTGCTCTGAATTATCCGTATTACCGATATCCAGATCACCTGCATCAAGTCGAGCGATGTTATAAAAGTCGCTGATTAATTCTTTCGAGTCCGGAGAAATTTGCTCCTGTTTCACTCCGGACAAACCCAAACCACTCATGAACCCCTGGCACCATTCAGCAAGCGAACAGCTTCTCTCGACAATCGGACTATTTTCATCCGCAAGTAACAACTCCAGTTCAATATCACTTGAATATATCTTCGCTTCAATGTCCTTAGCCAGGGCTTGCAACACTTCAAGGCAATCCCCCGGGTTGTTAATTGCACTACTATCGAGCAGAAGATAATCCCTAATTGCTTGTTCCGGGACCCGCCCATTTCCACAAATCAATGCACACAAAAAACCGTGGCATTCTGCAGCACGAAAACCTGTGCCTGAGGCAACCAACAACTCATTTAATTCGCCATAATTTTGCATGCAGTCTACTTTCTGAACTCTCCAGTATATTCAACTATGAGTATGCGTATAAGTCGCTGAAAAATTACTTTATTTTTATTCAAAATTGAATAAAATCGGACCCGCAACGCCTGCTGCGGATTTTTAAAAGTAACCATCTTTGAACCAGCTTGTAACCTGTACATCTTGACCACTTCCACCGCTCACTCTATATTGTACAGATGATAACAAACAAACAGCTTTTTTTGACCATGGTCAGATACAACTTACTCAGGATGCATCCATGACAGATCAGAACAATGAAGTAGCAGATCTTAAAGCGCTGGAAACCCGTGTTGATGAACTCATCAGCACAATTGATAAATTGACATCAGAAAACACCGCACTGCGTAGCCAACAGGACAACCTGGTGACCGAACGAGCTGTATTGATTGAAAAAACCGAGCAAGCCAGAACTCGAATTGAATCAATGATCTCCAGACTTCGTGCCATGGAAATACATCCGTGAGCAAAGCGGCGAAACCAGCCAGCGTTACTATCCTGGATAAAGAATATTTGATTGCATGCAGCGAAGAGGAACGCGATCTTCTTAGCGACGCAGCGGACTTGCTGAATGCAAAAATGCTGGAAGCAAAAATCGCTGGAAAAATCATAGGCAGTGAAAGAGTCGCTGTTTTAGCGGCTTTAAATATTGCTCATGAAATGCTTGCATACAAAAAGGAAAATGAGGGCTATACTTCGACCGTGGACGGAGTGGTTCGGCGTATACAGTGTAAGATAGACGATGCCTTGGTTAAGGGAGTCGGCTAGAAAGTTGGCAAAAAGTGAGTAGGAAAAAGATACCGAGTTATAGTGGTAATAAGCAGATTAGGGCATTTTCTGCAGTGTTCGCCAGCAGGCCGTAAGTAATTTGAACCTATACTACATTACCCCGGGAATATAATTTGTGACGTTGTGTGCATATCCATTTTATGGGGAGCCTGATGCGCCATAATTTGTTCCCACTTGAACCCACGGTTCAAGTTCCGAGTGTTTGTAGCGGTACTGTGGTTGATGCCCGCTTCAACCTTTTTTACTCTTTAGAGTATCAAAATAAGTCGGCAAGGCTACACGAGGATAATTCCGTATGAACTATATGCGTGATGGTATGAAAAAAGGCGATTTAGTATTTAGTCTTTTTTTGTCGCTCGAACTGTAAAGTCCCTGGTATCGTTGGGATTATGACCATCCACAAATAGAGTTATCCGGATCCGACCACGTTTGATCCTGAAGACAAACACTGCAACTCCAGGGGCAATCCCTGAAATTCACGTTGTTTCCATGTCGATGTAGAACTAAAACGTGTGCTCTATCTGTTTGCATTACGAAAACAAGAACAGTTACAGGACACGAAGATATTACAACGAGGAAATAGATTTTCGGTCACCCCGGTAACGACAAAAGAATAGGATTCGATCCGACATTTAGTGATTGCATTGTTTAAGGAGTGATTGACTGAAATGACTTTGGAACTGTCAGTTCAGTCAATGCTGTGCATTGCATCAAATTCGGCTTGTGAATTTCACGAGCCGAATTTACGTCAGGCGGTTTCTTTATAAGATCTTTCCGTAATAATTTTTCTGCCTGTTTCCAGTTAATATCCAGCCGGCTAAGCAGACTTGGAAGATCCTGTTTCTAAAGCCATCTTTTTTCTGGTTATCAGGCCGATGCTCCGGAGACCGTGGGGGAGGTTTCTCCACTTTAACTTGGAGGATCTATTCTCTCCACTTGTCTCAGCTCCGTGTTAAAAGGGGGATGGATGATTCAACAATTCTCGACCGAAGATTCTCCCATGGACAAAAAAAGCCCCGCATTGCGGGGCTTTTTACAGGGATCGACGAAACCGGTTCCGTCGGTTGGTGCAAGTCTTACATCATACCGCCCATACCGCCCATACCGCCCATACCGCCCATACCACCCATGTCGTGATCATGTCCACCGCCATTGGCCTCTTCTTTGGGAGCTTCAGCAACCATAGCCTCAGTCGTGACCAATAAACCAGCAACAGAAGCAGCGTACTGCAGTGTTGAACGAGTGACCTTTGTTGGATCAAGAATACCCATCTTAATCATATCGCCATATTCACCAGTTGCGGCGTTATAGCCGTGGTTACCCTTGCTGTTGAGTACGGTATCAACAACAACAGATGCTTCGCCGCCAGCATTACTGACTATCTGACGTAGCGGTTCTTGTAATGAACGGCGAATGATGTTGATCCCAACCGTCTGTTCATCATTATCACCTTTCACGCCGTCAAGCGAGCTTAGCGCACGAAGGAATGCATGACCGCCGCCTGGAAGTACACCTTCTTCAACCGCAGCGCGGGTCGAATGCAATGCATCCTCCACACGTGCTTTCTTCTCTTTCATCTCAATTTCCGTTGCAGCACCAACTTTAATGACGGCGACACCACCAGCAAGTTTGGCAACACGTTCCTGCAACTTTTCCCGGTCGTAATCTGAAGTGGAAGATTCAATTTGTTGACGGATTTGGTTAATACGACCTTCAATGTCTTTGCTTTTACCTGCACCGTCAATGACAGTAGTATCTTCCTTGGTAATAACAATACGTTTTGCCGTACCCAGATCATCCAGACCAACTTTTTCAAGACTTAATCCAACTTCTTCTGAAATTACCGTACCGCCGGTCAGCATAGCCAGATCTTCCAGCATTGCTTTACGGCGATCACCGAAGCCAGGCGCCTTAACGGCTGCAACCTTGACGATACCACGGATGGTATTAACGACCAATGTTGCCAGTGCTTCACCTTCAACATCTTCTGCAATTATCAATAATGGACGACCTGCTTTGGCAACGGCTTCCAATAGTGGCAGTAATTCACGAATGTTGGAAATTTTCTTGTCGTGTAACAAAATATAGGGCTCATCAAGCTCAACACTCATAGACTGCTGATTGTTGATAAAATAAGGGGACAAGTAACCACGGTCAAACTGCATACCTTCAACAACGTCCAGCTCATTATCCAGACCTGAACCTTCTTCAACAGTAATCACACCTTCCTTGCCAACTTTACCCATGGCTTTAGCAATGATATCGCCGACTGCTGTGTCAGAGTTCGCTGAAATAGTACCAACCTGTGCGACCGCTTTATCATCGTCACAAGGTTTGGAGGATTTTTTAAGTTCTTCAACAATGATGGTTACGGCCTTGTCGATACCGCGTTTCAGATCCATTGGGTTCATACCGGCGGCAACAGATTTCAGACCTTCAATCACAATCGATTGAGCTAAAACAGTCGCGGTGGTTGTGCCGTCACCAGCAGCGTCAGAAGTCTTTGAAGCAACTTCCTTGACCATCTGCGCACCCATGTTTTCAAACTTGTCTTTCAATTCAATTTCTTTAGCGACAGAAACACCATCCTTTGTCACTGTTGGGGCACCAAAACTTTTTTCCAGTACCACGTTACGACCTCTTGGGCCAAGGGTGACCTTGACGGCATTAGCCAATGTGTTCACACCTTTCAGCATGCGCTGTCTGGCATCATCACTAAATCTAATTTCTTTTGCACTCATTTTTGTAATTCCTCTAAATTAAAATTAGTTCTACGCATCAGAAGGATTAACCTTCGATAACGCCCATAATGTCTTCTTCACGCATGACGAGGAGTTCTTCATCGCCTAGTTTAACCTCTGTACCGGAGTATTTGCCGAACAGCACGGTATCACCAGCCTTGACATCAAGTGGTTTTTTTTCGCCACTCTCCAGGACTTTGCCGGGGCCGACGGAGATAACTTCACCACGAATTGGCTTTTCTGTAGCGGAATCAGGAATTAAAATACCGCCTGCGCTGGTCGTTTCCTCCTCCATGCGCTTGATAATCACACGATCTTGTAAAGGACGTATATTCATACTATTTTTCTCCTGAAAATACGGGTTAGTTGATTTAGGAGTCAGAATGGCTTGTTAGCACTCTATCCAAGTGAGTGCTAATTATAGGAGAAGACTTACCCGTGTCAAGTCATGCCTGCCAGGCAGACAATTTTTTAGAGATCTTTGTGTTCCCGGCATTCTCCCTCCAGTGTAATTTTCTCACCATGGCCTTGTGAATTGGTTTGCTTGTTACGCTGGATAACGATGGCTCGTTTTAGGATAGAATTGGCAACCTTGTTGCGTATTGAGGGAATCAAGCATATGAAACCGATAGCATCGGTGAAAAAGCCAGGGGTCAATAGCAGTACACCAACGATCAGCAACATCAGTCCTTCAAGCATGGTGGTTGCGGGAAGTTTGCCCTGATCCAGACCTTGCCTGATCCTTGTCAGGGTTAGAAACCCCTGTATGCGCAAGAGTGTCACACCAAGACCCGCCGTGAATAGAACAAGAGTGATAGTAGACAAAGCACCAATCTTGTTGCCAATGGCAATGAGTAAGTAAATCTCTATGAGCGGTGTAAAAATGAATAAAATAATAAATAAATTAAACAATGTTGTATTTGTCTTTTCGACCGACTTTGGCTGGATTGTTTAATAATATGTTGGCAGAATTATGGAAATTCAAGTCGGTTATAACAAATTGTCGGAGTCATTTTGACGGAAGAAGTGGAATACTTGCTGGTTTTAGGCACTTGCCCGGAGTCTACCACAGCCAGGCAGATAGCACAGGATTTAGTTGCGCATAAAATCGCGGCCTGTGTCAATATTATCCCGGGTTTAACTTCATATTACAGATGGAATGACAGGATAGAATCAGGCGATGAATACTTGTTACTCATTAAAACCACCTCTGTTCATTTGCCTGCTGTCGAAAAGAGAATCAAATCTTTACATCCATACGAACTTCCTGAAATTATTGCAGTCTCTCTCAAGGATGGTCTTAGAGAATATCTCCGCTGGGTTGAAGACAACACAAAATAAATGAGTATCTCCGTACTGCGCTTGCCGGTATTCGCCGTGGCGATTATTCTCTCTTCAACTGTTTGCGCCAACACTCCAGCAAACAAATCTGTATTTGAAGTTATGAATATATTTGGTCAGTCAAGTGAGGCTGATCAACCTGAGTTTCTTGATCCTGAAGAGGCCTTTATCGTTTCCATTGATGCTGTGGCCATGGATAAAATCGATCTGCATTGGAAGATTGCAGAAGGTTATTATCTGTATAAAGATAAATTTGATTTTTCGTTTGCAGATAGTGGCGTCGTTATCATTGATACAAAGTTGTCTGAAGGAAGACAAAAAAAAGATCCTGATTTCGGTAATGTTTGGGTAAACTATCACCGAGCTGATGTACAACTGTCAATACAAAAAAGCGCCGAGTCATCGACTCCCACGAAATTGCTTGTCAAATATCAGGGGTGTAAAGAAGGCGTACTTTGTTATCCGCCGATAAACAGGACCTTGCCGATAAACTTTGTCAGTAGTGCAGTTGCCGAGACAATTGAATCAAACTCGGAGTCTCCGGAGAAAGCACGGCTTTCCCGACAAGATATGGTCACTGCACACTTGTCTGATGAAGGTTTTTTGCAAAACATCATTATATTTTTTGGTTTCGGACTATTGTTGTCACTGACGCCTTGTGTATTTCCAATGGTGCCGATCCTTGCAGGGATCATCGTCGGTCAAGGCAGCAGTATCACAACCTTACGCTCGTTTAACATGTCATTGATCTATGTTCTTGCCATGGCATCAACCTATGCAGCTCTGGGTATCATTGCAGGTTCTTTCGGATTAAATTTACAGGCGGCTTCGCAAAATATCTGGATTATTTCCGCCTTTAGTCTGGTGTTCGTTTTGTTGTCTTTATCGATGTTCGGTTTTTATGAATTACAATTACCGAGTAGCTGGCAAAGCAAACTTTCATGCGCAACTGATAAACAAGGCGGCACATTACATGGTGTTGCAATCATGGGTATGTTATCCGCTATTATCGCCAGTCCCTGCCTGGCACCGCCATTAGCTGGAGCTTTACTCTACATTAGCCAAACAGGTGATGCCGGACTGGGTGGTTTTGCATTATTTGCAATGGGTCTGGGTATGGGTGTGCCATTACTTATTACCGGGACATCAGCAGGAAAATTATTGCCTGGGGCAGGCGCATGGATGGAGTCTGTCAAGCGCATCTTTGGTGTAATGCTGTTGGGCGTGGCCGTCTGGTTTATGGAACGTGTTTTATCAGGTTCTTTGGCATTAATGCTATGGGCATTGTTATTTGTTGTGACTTCCATATACATGGGTGCTCTGGACAGATTAGAAAGACAATCACAATGGCAAGGACTATGGCGAGGCCTGGGCATAGCCATGCTTGTCTACGGCATCATCTTGATTATCGGAGCTGCGAGTGGCGGTAATAATATTTTCAGACCCTTGGATAATTTGGTAACGAGCAATCGGGCCGGTGAAATCAGGGAGAGTGCATTGCCTTATCAAATGATTAAAGGTGTTGATGGTTTGCAGTCAGCTTTGGAAAAAGCCGCTAATGAAAATAAGTTCGTGATGCTGGATTTTTATGCTGACTGGTGCATCACCTGTAAGGAAATGGAACGCAACACGTTCTCTGATCATGCCGTACAATCTCAACTGGGGGATTTCGTGTTGTTAAAATCCGATGTCACGGAAAACAATGTTCAGGATAAAGCCTTACTGAAGAAATTCAATTTGTTTGGTCCTCCTGCAATCCTCTTTTTTGATAAGGATGGCTTTGAGAAAAAATCATATCGTGTCATCGGTTTTATGGATGCGAATGATTTTGTAAAACATATCCATGCGGTAATTAATTAATAATGGTGGTCGTTGCGTAAATGAAAAGGGAATCATTGCTCACGGGCATCGTTGTTGTCTCTTGTTTTTTGGCAGGCATTTTCCTTTCTAGTACTTTTCGTGCAAATAAGTCTCCGGGGGAAATAAGTTCTACACCGCAGACAAATCAGAAAAACTTACCAGGAACACCATCACCTGACTTCACCTTGCTGGATGTGAATGGACTACAACGAAATATTTCTGAATGGCGGGATAAGGTTCTGGTGCTCAATTTCTGGGCAACATGGTGTCCGCCGTGTCTGGAAGAAATTCCACACTTTATAAAATTGCAGGAACAATATGGTCATCAAGGGTTACAATTTGTAGGTATCACGCTTGAAAGTGCAGATGAAATACTCGGTTTCGCCAGTGAATGGGGCATCAACTATCCGTTGCTTGTGGGCACTCAGGAAGTGATCAAGCTGGCGGAAAAATTCGGCAATCACAATGGGGGATTACCTTACACAGTGATTATTGATCGAGAGGGTAACATCAACTTCATTAAGCAAGGCCCATTATCAATAGCTGAAGCACGGCAAATAATCACTTCTCTACTACAATCTTGATGAAATCTGGTTGACGTACCAGACATTAAGATATTCAATAACAATTTCGAGATAGTCATTAATTTCTGCTAACATGCGGGTAAATACATTGATTTTCCACTAAAATGGCTTTAGGAACAGAAAATGGCTAATTTGCTCGTACTGCATGGCGCAAATCTTAATATGCTGGGATCACGCGAGCCGGAGATTTACGGTACCGCCACACTAAAAGAAATCGACAAAAAGCTTCAGTCACTGGCGAAAATAAAAGGCCACAAACTGATAAGTTTCCAGAGTAATGCCGAGCACGAATTGATTAGCCAGATTCATCTGGCGAAAACCAGGAGGATCGATTTTATCATTATCAATCCGGGCGCATTTACGCATACCAGTATCGCCATTCGTGACGCCTTTCTGAGTGTGAGTATTCCTTTTGTTGAGGTACACCTGTCAAATATATTTGCCCGTGAAGAGTTCAGGAAAAAGTCTTATCTCTCCGATATCGCCAAGGCGGTTATTAGTGGATTAGGGGCGTTCGGTTATGAGGCTGCGTTACAGGCGGCACAACAGTTTATTGAAAAAGCAGAAATAAAATAAGCCGAGGCTAATGTTTCAGCCGAGAGACTGAAATGAGAAACTCCGCGAAAAAGCGGATACAAAAAACAATACTGAAATTATCAGGGTGACTTTTAATGGATATCCGCAAGGTAAAAAAACTTATTGAATTATTGCAAGAGTCAGGCATTTCCGAGATCGAGGTACACGAGGGAGAAGAGTCTGTTCGTATTAGTGGTCATCTTGCAGTAAGTGCGGGACAAACGCTTGTACAGGTACCACAGGCACCTCTTCCTCAAGCCTGTGACACACCTGTTCCGATACAGAGCGAAGCACCTGTTCCCGTGGCAGAGGAGGATCATATTGTTAAGTCGCCGATGGTGGGCATTTATTATTCATCCGCTTCACCTGAATCTTCTGCTTTTGTGGAGGTGGGTAAAGCTGTGAAAAAAGGTGATGTCCTGTGTGTCATCGAAGCGATGAAGATCATGAATCAAATTGAAGCGGATTCGAGCGGCGTAATCAGCAAAATCCTTGTTGAAAATGGCGAACCGGTAGAATACGGTCAGCCCCTGTTTGCAATTAAGTAAACATACCGGATTTGTCCGCAACGGAATTTCAGTTACATTCAATGCTAACAAAAATAGTGCACTTGTCTGGAAAAAATCATGCTTGATAAAATAGTCATTGCCAATCGTGGTGAAATTGCACTGCGCATACTCCGTGCCTGTAGAGAACTTGGTATTAAAACCGTTGCAGCTCATTCCGAAGCTGATCGCGAACAAAAGCATGTATTTCTTGCTGATGAGTCGGTCTGTATTGGTCCAGCAGCCTCAGTCGATAGCTATCTTAATATTCCTGCCGTTATTTGTGCCGCCGAAGTGACTGATGCAGTGGCAATTCATCCTGGATATGGTTTTCTTTCTGAAAATGCTGATTTCGCTGAACGTGTTGAGCAAAGTGGTTTTATATTCATCGGCCCACGAGTGGAAACCATTCGCACCATGGGTGACAAGGTTGCAGCCATCGCTGCAATGAAAGCGGCAGGCATACCTTGTGTGCCAGGCTCTGATGGCCCCATTCACGAAAATTCAAGGGATCTTTTTGAGATTGCACGTGAAATAGGTTACCCCGTTATTATTAAAGCTTCAGGTGGTGGTGGTGGACGCGGTATGCGTGTAGTGAATAGTGAAGCGGCATTAAAGACCGCCATTGCATTAACCAAATCCGAAGCAGCGGCGACATTCGGCAACGATATGGTTTACATGGAAAAATATTTACAGCACCCGAGGCATGTCGAAATTCAGGTATTGGCGGATGAGAATGGTAGTGTTATTCATTTGGGTGAGCGTGATTGTTCAATGCAGCGTCGAAACCAGAAAATTGTTGAAGAAGCACCGGCACCGGGCATTACAGTAAAAACCAGAAACACTATCGGCGAACTTTGTGTCGAAGCCTGCCTGAGAATCGGCTATCGTGGCGCAGGAACATTTGAATTTTTGTATGAGAATGGCAGTTTCTACTTTATAGAGATGAATACGAGGGTACAGGTAGAGCACCCGGTCACAGAATTAATCACGGGTGTGGATATCGTCAAGGAGCAATTGCGTATTGCCAACGGCGATGAACTAACTTACAAACAAAAAGATATCCGTATTCAGGGCCACGCAGTTGAGTGTAGAATCAACGCCGAAGATCCTGAAACATTCATGCCTTCACCAGGGACCATTACTCACTATCACCCTCCCGGGGGGCCTGGAGTACGTGTTGATACCCATGTTTATCAAGGTTACAAAATTCCGCCGCATTATGATTCCATGATTGGGAAACTGATTGTACATGGAGAAAATCGTGATTTGGCACTAAGGCGTATGTCGGTTGCTTTATCGGAAATTGTCATTGATGGAATCGTTACCAACATACCGCTACATCAGAAATTGATGACGAACGCGGCTTTTATGACTGGTGGAACTGATATTCATTATCTGGAAAATGAATTAGGACTTAAATAGAGGGCTTTAAATGTCCTGGTTACGGTTAATGCTGGAAAGCGATCCCGAGGGTGCCGACCAGTTGTCAGAACTTCTCGAACTGTTCGGTGCGGTTTCCATCAGCATGTTCGCCGTGAGTGATGAAAAGATATTTGGTCAGGCGATAGAGAAAGAACCGATACTTTGGAAACATACAAGGATCGTGGCACTGCTTCACGAAGATACCGATCTTGACACCCTGCTTGTTTGTCTGCGCAATCGTGTGGGATCTGATCGGATCGATAAACATGAAATATCAGTCCTCAAAGATCGTGACTGGGTCAATGAATTTAAATTCGGTCACGGGGTAAGAATCTTCGCTGATCGGCTATGTGTTTGTCCAGGTTGGTGTGAATTACCACGAAATGATATTGCCCATATTATTCTTGATCCGGGCCTGGCGTTTGGCACTGGTGCACATGAGACTACCGCCGCCTGCCTGGAATGGTTGGCCAGCAATGATATCGAACAAAAATCAGTGATCGACTTCGGTTGTGGCTCCGGCATTCTGGCATTGGCTGCCGCTAAACTGGGGGCGGAAAAAGTCTATGCGGTTGATATCGATCCTCAGGCTTTACGAGCCACAGAAGAAAATGCAAAAAGAAATAACGTCACTGATCAACTAGTCATTGCCAATCCTGAGGATATCCAATTACCAACTGTGGATGTGTTAGTTGCCAATATCTTGTTGAACCCACTGCAAGAGTTAGCGAATCATTTTGCTGAGCTGGTTCGGCCTCGCGGTGATTTGGTGCTTTCAGGCTTATTATCGACGCAGGTAGAGGAATGTTTGGAAGCATATCAAAGCTGGTTTAATATGGACGGGACCGTCTTTAAGCAGGAATGGTCATTGTTGCACGGAACAAAAAAATGAGACAAATATACAGCCAGAAATAGTCTTGATAATGGGAAATTCTGAGTCACGCTCATTGCCTGGGGGGGTATTCACTTCTTGCCCCAATTGTCTGAAACAGTTTCGTATCCAGGCTTCGCAATTATCCGCCGCCGCTGGTCGGGTCAAATGTGGTGTCTGCGGTTATCAGTTTAGTGCACTTTCGCGCTTGAGTGATATTCCATTGACCATGGGTAAATTTAGTTATGAGTCTGCACGAAAATCAATGCCAGTGGCAGGAATTGAGCCGGAACCGCTGGAACCGGAGTTTGATATCCCTGGCTTTCACGGTAAAAAAGAAGTCATTGACAAAAACGCACAATATCATGAGGCAACTGGTGAAGAAGCATTATTGAGCGAATTTTCAAAAGATATGCTTAGCGAGGATCTGCCTGACGAATTACGCGAAGAACCTCCAGCAAAGAGAAGTCTGTCGGCCACTATTGGTTGGGGATTAGCCATTGCTTTATTGCTGGTTACCATTGCAGCACAGTTGGCCTGGTTTAACCGTGATGAATTACTATTGCGTTATCCCCGGTTTGAACTCGTCATTGGAAAAATCTGTGAACGATTTCAATGTGAAGTCTTAAGGCATAAAGATATCAGCTCAATCAAGCTGTTAAATCGGGATGTTCGCAATCACCCACTGTATGAAGGTAGTTTACTGGTGAATGCGACCATGGTGAACAAGTCGGAAAAAATTCAACCGTTTCCATTGATTCAGCTTGCCCTGTTCAATACGAGTGGAGAGGTAATCGGTTACCGGGAATTTAATCATGAGGAGTATCTGGATGGCAGCATTAATATTCAGGCGGGGATGTTACCGGAATCTCCAACTCACTTCGTACTGGAGGTGAGCGGACCGACCAGGGATGCCGTCAGTTTTGAATTTCACTTTCTCTAATCATTTGCAGTGTAGTCATGTTATTATTTGCTCGCCACTCTAAAACAACCGCCCAAAAGACAAGAAGCGGTCAGGACGATGATAATAGGTTCGTATACACTCGATAGTAATTTACTGCTTGCGCCCATGGCGGGGGTAACAGATGCACCGTTTCGCCTACTATGCAAAAGGTATGGTGCGGGTCTTGCGATTTCCGAAATGGTGGCCTCTGATCCGGCACTTTGGGATAGCAGAAAATCCCGGTTAAGGTTGAGTCACCATGAAGAAGAGTCGCCCCGCGCAGTACAGATTCTGGGTGCAGATCCACAGGCTATGGCAAACTCAGCACGGTACAATGCCGATCTCGGCGCGCAAATCATAGACATCAATATGGGTTGTCCGGCCAGGAAAGTTTGTAATGTATTTGCGGGATCAGCTTTGATGCAGAATGAGAAGCTGGTCGCAAAGATACTACGAAGCGTTGTCGCTGCGGTAGAAGTACCGGTTACACTGAAGATACGTACAGGCTGGAACAAAAACAATAAAAACGCGGTCACGATTGCAAAGATTGCAGAAGATTCAGGCATCCGGATGTTGACAGTACACGGGAGAACTCGTGCCTGTGGATTCAGGGGCGAAGCGGAATATCAGACCATCAGGCAGGTAAAGGATCATGTCTCAATTCCGGTGATCGCCAATGGTGATATCACTACAGCCGAAAAAGCTGTAAAAGTGTTGGATGCTTCTGCTGTAGACGGCGTTATGTTGGGACGTGCCGCACTGGGGACCCCATGGATATTCAGGCAGATTGATTATTTCCTTAAAACAGGGAGGTATTTATCACAACCGGCTATTGAAGAGATCCGCAAAGTAATACTGCAACACCTGAACGGGCTTTACGAACTATACGGTGAATACACCGGTGTACGTGTGGCACGGAAGCATATTGCCTGGTATAGCAAGCATCTACGGAGTGGTGAAATATTACGCAGTAAAGTCAATAAAACGGAAACCGTGGAGGACCAGCTATTTGTGATAAAAGATTATTTTAATTTAACTGATGATGGGGATGCATTGGCGGCATGACAGTTAAAGCGAGTAGTAAAAACAAATCACAACAAAAACAAAAAGAGACGCCTGCTCAATCTATCTCTCATTGTGTGGAGAATGCATTAAATTTATATTTTGAGGATATGGATGGTCACGATCCCGGTGATCTTTATGAGCTTGTATTGTCGCAGACGGAAAAACCCATGCTGCAGGTTGTGTTGGAGAAAACGCGAGGGAATATTACGCGATCCGCAGAAATGCTGGGTATTAACCGGGCGACACTGCGGAAAAAATTAAGGAAATACAAATTAGAATAATATCTCGTTGCTATCCTGGATAAGATCAATATAAAGCGGCCCAAGGCTGGCAAAACATGAATAAAATCAAACGGGCACTGATCAGTGTTTCAGATAAAACCGGGATTATTGAGTTTGCACGCTACCTGGCAAGCCGTAACGTCGTTATTTTATCGACGGGCGGCACCGCAAATTTTCTTGCCGATGATGATATCAATGTTATTGAGGTCTCTGATTACACCGGCTTTCCTGAAATTATGGATGGCAGGGTTAAAACATTGCATCCAAAAATACATGGTGGTTTGTCAGGTAGGCGCGGACATGATGATGCCGTTATGCTCGAAAATAATATTGCGCCGATTGATTTGGTGGTGGTCAATCTCTATCCTTTTGCAGCAACGGTGAGTAACCCTGATTGCACATTGGCTGAAGCGATTGAAAATATTGATATCGGTGGGCCGACCATGCTGCGTTCCGCAGCAAAAAACCATGCCCACGTTGGCGTTGTTGTCGATGTGTCTGACTATGAGCATCTCGTCAGGGAACTTGATAGTAATGACGGAGCATTGACTGATGTGACCAGATTTTTTTTGGCACAAAAAGTCTTTGCACATACTGCAAGGTATGATGCCGATATTTCAAATTATTTAGGAGCTATTTCAACAGAAGGTGAATATCTGGACTATCCACTGACTTTTTCCATGCAGTTTAACAAGATTCAAGAGTTGCGATATGGAGAGAACCCGCATCAGACTGCCGCATTTTATGGACAGACGGATCCACCTCCAGGAACGTTCGCGGGTGCAAAACAATGTCAAGGCAAAACGCTCTCCTATAACAATATTGTAGATACGGATGCTGCGCTTGAGTGTGTGATGGTCCATCAAGAAGCTGCATGCGTTATTGTTAAGCATGCAAATCCATGTGGCGTTGCGTTAGGGGATAGTATCCTGCAGGCTTATGAAAAAGCCTATCAGACAGATCCCACCTCTGCTTTCGGTGGCATTATTGCGTTTAATTTATCGCTTGATGCCGAGACGGCCAGGGCGATAATTGATCGACAATTTGTCGAAGTCGTTATTGCACCATCCATCAGTAAAGAGGCATTGGATGTGTTTTCCACCAAGAAAAATATTCGTGTCCTTGAGTCGGGGAGTGGACAACATGCCGTACAACAGTTGAGCATGAAGCGCGTCAGTGCAGGTCTGTTAGTTCAGGATAATGATCAAGGCACTATTGAAAGAGGCGATCTTGAAATTGTCAGCAAACGCTCGCCGACAGAAAAACAACTGGAAGATTTGTTGTTTGCCTGGAAGGTGGTGAAGTATGTGAAATCCAATGCCATCGTTTACGCCAAAGACAAACAAACAATCGGTATTGGGGCCGGCCAAATGAGCCGGATCTATAGTGCCCGTATTGCAGCGATCAAGGCCGAAGATGAAGGCTTGGAAATTGGCGGTTCTGTGATGGCATCAGATGCTTTTTTTCCATTTCGAGATGGAATTGATTCTGCGGTAAAGGCGGGTGTCACAGCCATCATTCAGCCCGGCGGTTCCGTGCGTGACAATGAAGTGATTGCTGCAGCGGATGAAGCTGATATTGCAATGGTTTTCACTGCCATGCGTCACTTCTTGCATTGACGGATATATTTCCAGTTACTTCCTCGTTGTGATCGTCATGCTGCGTTAATATTTATATTGATTTTTTGTAAAACAATTTAGAGACAAAGATGAAAGTATTGATTGTAGGCGGTGGTGGTCGTGAACATGCATTGGCGTGGAAGGTGGCGCAATCAGAAAAAGTTGATACGGTTTTTGTTGCGCCAGGGAACCCGGGAACAGAGAGTGAGTATAAAGTCAGTAACGTCAATATCAGTGCAGACGACATTACCGCCTTAAAAATTTTTGCAGAAAAGGAAAAAATAAATCTGACTATCGTTGGCCCCGAGATCCCTCTGGTCAATGGTATCGTTGATGTATTCAAACATGCCGGGTTAGCCTGTTTTGGTCCCTCGAAAGATGCCGCCATACTTGAAGGTTCTAAATCTTTTACCAAGGATTTTCTGCAACGCCACAATATTCCAACCGCAGAATCTAAAACGTTTACTAATGCTGATGCTGCGAAAGCCTACATCGAGGAAAAAGGCAAAGGCACGCGGGTTGCGGTGAAAGCAGATGGTTTGGCGGCAGGCAAAGGTGTCACTCTTGCCATGTCGGCTGCTGTAGCGAATCTCGTGATTGATGATATGTTGGTCGGGAATAAGTTTGATGAAGCTGGCAGTTGCGTTGTCATTGAAGACTTTATGCAAGGTGAAGAAGTGAGTTTTATCGTGATGTCTGACGGCAAAAACATTTTACCATTAGCAAGCTCACAAGATCACAAGACCAGGGATGATGGTGATCAGGGACCCAATACAGGAGGGATGGGTGCATATTCGCCGGCACCTGTTATCACGCCGGAAATGCATGACCGCATCATGAATGAAGTGATAGCACCTACCGTCAGGGGCATGGCGGAGGAAGGGCATAAATATATCGGTTTTCTGTATGCAGGCGTGATGGTAACAGCAGATGGCACACCGAAAGTGCTGGAATTTAATTGTCGATTTGGTGATCCGGAAACGCAGCCCATTATGATGCGATTGAAAAGTGATCTGATTGAATTATGCCAGGCGGCTTTAGACGGGAAACTGGATACGGTTGAAGCTGAATGGGATGAACGTGCGGCTCTGGGTGTCGTGATGGCCTCGGATGGTTATCCCGAGAGTGTGAGTAAAGGAGATGTGATATCAGGACTGGATAGCGACTTTCAGGAAGGCACAAAAGTATTTCATGCCGGGACTGCGCGGTCAGACGATAATATTGTGACCGCAGGTGGACGTGTTTTGTGTGTGACGGCATTAGGCAACACGGTATCACAGGCACAGCAATCCGCTTATCAGGCAATAGAAAGAATTAATTGTGACGGAACGTTCTATCGGAATGATATTGGACACCGTGCCATCAATAGAGCGCAATAGATTAAGAAAACACACAGTTCTAGTTGACCCTGTAGTTAACCTATAGAATTTAGAATGTTTAATATGGTATTTAAGTATGCCATTTGTTTATGGTCTATCTTTTCTCTTATTGATATAGGAATGAGTTCACGAAATTCTTCCGTAGTTTCAGGTCTTTTATCTAATAAAATTTCAATTATTTCATCATTTAATATTCCTTTTTCCGTAATAGCATTATCAAACTCTTCTGCTATATCATTAGTTCGTAGCTTGAGTAATAATTTCCGGGCTTGGTCAGAATTAATTGTTACATCTGACTCATCATTTTCTTCAAATAAATCATAAACATTTTCTGATTTTATGTTTTCCTCTTTTCTAATACTAGAAACTTGAGATACGCTTTCACTTTTAATACTCTCTTCTATATATTCAGAATGATCTATTAAGAATTTTAGCCTTTGATCAATTGCGATACGTAATTTTTCTGCTTCATATCTAGGATCTCCAAACCAGTCTGTTGACCAAATTCTGTAGATCTCCCATCCAAGATTAGTCAGTATCTCTTCCCTTAACCGATCTCTGTCTCTAGCTGATTTGGAAGAGTGATACGCTGCACCATCACATTCAACACCTAAAATATACCCGTGAGGCCACTGAGGATGTCTTACGCCTATATCAATGAAGTATCCGGAAACCCCAACTTGCGGTACAGCTATACATCCAATACTTTCAATTTGCTTAATGACATATTCTTCAAACTCTGAATCAGGTTCTTTGCCAGTCTCAACGGCTGCTTTAATAACATGTGTAGCAGAATAATTTAGCCATTCCTTTAGTAGGAATGGCCCAGGGTTACCCCTGTTATCTGCCGTGATATCTGCCCCAGTCATTGACGTAAAAGTTACGATTTGTTTTTTCGCTCTCGTAAAAAGAACGTTTAACCGTCTTTTCCCAGCTATACCACTAATAGGCCCAAATCTTTGCATGACTCTGGCACCCCTAGATTCCGGACCATATACAGTTCCGATAAATATAACGTCTCTCTCATCACCCTGAACATTTTCTAAATTCTTAATAAAGAATGATTCTAGACCAGAATTTTCTTCTTCCCATTTTTCAAGATATTCCAGTATGTCCGGGTTTTTTGAGATTGCATATTCAAATTCTTCCAATAACAAATCACGTTGCTTCTGATTTACAGTGACAACACCAAGTGACCTATCTGCGTTTTCTTTCATAAATCGAATGATATATTCAATCATAACTTCCGATTCTTTTGAATTGGTTCCTGATGAGTAAATACCATCGACTTTTACTATAGAAACACCCATGGTTGGATCATTTTCGGTAGCAGATGGAAATATAGTTAGTTCATTGTCGTATATATGTTCGTTAGAGAAAGCGATAAGTGATGAGTGACGTGATCTATAGTGCCATCGTAAACGACGAGCAGGTCGAAATGCTCCGTTTGCGATTTCAAGAATTGATTCTTCTGTTACAGAATCCTCTTCATCATCCTCATCGACTGCAATAAATTTTTTAAAGAAACTTGTCGGTGGCAACTGATTTGTATCCCCTACAATCATAGCTTGTTTGCTTCTTACAATTGCACCAATAGCATTTTCCGGGGTCATTTGGGATGCTTCATCAATTATTACTAAATCAAATTCAATATCTCCTTTTTGGATATACTGTGCTACTGATAATGGAGACATCATCCAGCAGGGTTTTAATTCCAGCAGCGTTTTTCCCGCCCTCCGTGTTAAATCTCGTGGTGATATAAAGCGTTGTTTTTTTGAGACTTCGTTGTTAATCAGGCTTAACTCTGTCCAGGTTCTTTTTCTCCCCCTTCCTACACCAGGTTCAGGTTTCGCATTTGCAATCAATTCATTGGCAATATGAAAACTGGCTAACGCCATAATTTCACGATCATTTTTTGCCAGGCGCTCTCTGAGTTTATTTAACTTCATTCCATTATATTTGCCTAACATATCACCATGTTTTGAGTAAACTGATTTGGCCATGTTATTAAACAATATTGCTTTGACTTTATTTGTAAAATTATCAAAACCTTCTTCTAATTCAGAAATAGTATTGACGACATCGTTAAATCCATCTTCTGATACAGCCAACTTATAAGAAGCCAATTTAGAATAATTTACCAAACCATCACGGTCATTAGCCGCTGACTTAGCCCATTCAGAGATATCAAATCTACTATATTCATTTAGTATGCTGTCAACTTCGCATTCAAGTTTTTGAGCAAGTTCATTAATGGTCTGAATGCATATCTTGTCACTCTCTTGAATATTCAATAATAATGATTTAAACGAATCCAGCTGTTTGTCAATTAAAGATTCTAAAATTGGCATTCCCAAATCTGGATTAAACTTCCTTATAATCTCACTCAGCTCTATAATTTTACGAGCATAGGAAATATCAGTATTTATACCAAAGAATAAATTTTCTCCCAATAAGGATTGTATAATCCGGTTCGAATTTATTTCCGTAATTTTTGCATTTAATTCTGATGTTTGATCTATGACTAGAATCAGTTTTTCAATTGATATATTGTGAGGAGGTTTAAAAATGCTAATTTTATTTTTTAAGTTATCCAAGTCTGCATCAATCGTTTTTGAAATAACCAACAATTTCTCATGTTCGTCAATTACAGATTGATAATTTCCGTATTGTAATAAATTATGGCATTTGTCGAGGTCGGGTCTTGGAAGTTCTTTGATCTTTGATGACGACTCTGTCCGTAGAAAAATACGTAATAGTCGTTCATCCTTGTCAGGAAGATTGTCTTCAATATTTTTGTAAAATCTTATAGTGTCAAATGCCAGTTGGAAATTGGTATTGATCCCGTCGAAATTAAATTCAAATATGCTTTTTAATTTATCGTCGTTATTAATTTTATCCTCAGTTATTATTATTTCAGATAAATTACGTAAATTGGTAATAGCAGTATCTGAATCATAAGTGTTATTGATTGAGATGGATTTATAAAAATTCTTCTGTCTGTGGTATTTTCTGTTTAAAAATCTAAATATTCCGGAATTAGATAAAACATCTAAACACTGCTTAATTTCATCCAGATTGTATTCTCTCTCAAGGTTAATGAAATTTGATAAATTTTTCTTCTTAATCAGTGTATTTAACACCAAGGTCTGTTGTTTTTTTAAATAATCCAGTGATAGAGGGTTTTCGAGTTGCTCATTTCTAAACGCTAGTGTTTCTGGCGTAACTAATGAAGAGATGTAACAAAAATCGAATATTTTACCAACTTTAATATTATCGAGGCCAGGTACCACCTCCATACACTCTTTAGTAAACTCGATAATATATTGTAAAGTTTTTATATTCTTCTCATGTTTTTCCTTGATACTATTAATATCATTATGTGAAATATTGTTGATTTTGTATTTTTTGGCTAAATCAGAAATAAGATTGAGTATGTCAAGATTTTTTTCATCTTCTATGTTTTGTATAACGGAAGAGGTTTCATTTACCAGTTCTCTGGATTTCTCAATAAGACAGATGAAGTTATTTAGAGCCTGGAAGCCATCTTGTTTTAGTAAGCTAATAACTATTTTCGCTTGTTTATCGTCATATTTAAATTCACATAATTTAATGATATTCAGCAATATTTTGATACTATTTTCATCACAGTCTGAACGAACATGAAAATCTAATAGTTGTTCACGTAAAGAAGTGTTATATCCGAATATTTCAGCGCAGCCAGATGTTTTGTCAAGGATTTCGTCTACTTCAAATCGATTTAGATTTACGGCATTGCAGACCTTCCATAAATTTGTTTTTTGCGAACATTCGATGTCTGCTTCTTCTAGTTCCTCACAGTTGTTATATAGTTCTTTTATCTTTGAGTCTGAGAAATTAAGAATATTCGGAATATCATGTTTTTGTAATTCACGGGGTAGTCTTTCCAGGTATTCCCTGAAAAGAAGTTGTTTTCCTAATACATCATGTACCGTGAACCCTGTTGCAGCATAATCAGAACTAAGAGTTTCGATATAGTTATTAATTTGAGTTCGATATTTTCTATACTGGGTAATCAAATCTTTAATATCTGCCGAAAGATTCCATCCATTCAAATCAAGTCTCTCCCTGATAGATTCCATGATTTGTGTTCGCCCACTTCTATTTGCTAGCAGTGGTAATATAAACTCGCCAAGATTTAATGCTTCTAATCTGGATTTAACGACATCAAGCGCAGCCGTTTTTTCGGCAACGAATAATACTTTTTTACCGTCAAGCATAGCCGCTGCAATCGTATTCACTATTGTTTGAGATTTTCCTGAGCCAGGTGGCCCCTCTACGGCCAAATTTTTATTATCAATAATGTCAACTATTGTGCTGAATTGAGATGAATCTGCATCTGCGATCAAATAGGGAACTCTTGATTCTATATTAGGTTCATCTACTTCGTAGTCATCTGCAAACGGAGAATCTACACCAGTAGATTGATTTCCGGTAAATAAGGAATTAATAGCTTCATTATCATTGAAGTTCCATTTCTCAGTGTCTAGATCATTGTACATCGACATTTTGGCAGAGGGGAATACACCTAAAGCGACCTGTCGTCTGAATCTCCATGGCCTATTTTCTGGAATGGAATTTTCTATTGTGGAAAAATAGTCTTCGATAGATTCATCCTGATTAAAAACAGGAAAATCTATTGCGTAATCTAATCTTAACTTTTCTGCAAGGACAACGTTTCCCTCCACATTTTCACCTTCGCTTGTAATATAAAATTCTGCACCAGATTGTGTCCTTTCCTTTTCGAGAGTGGCAGGCATTAATAAAAGAGGGGAAAAGAATGATTTGCTTGTCTTCGGGTCAGACCATTCAAGAAAGCCAAAAGCAATATGAAACACTGATATACCGGTTTCTTGTTGCCATGTCCTAATTTTACTGGATATAGAGTTTAGACGCCTTTCAAAAAGATCCGGTAATAACAATGTTTGTATATCATTATCTGTATATCTCCCATCATCACCCTCCAGACCAGGGTTTAATTCGTATGAAGGATTGATGTTATGAATTTTTGCGTGTTTTTTTAATGATAATTGTGCCTTGGTTTGCCTTTCCGGTAATCCAAGCATTGTCCTTACTTTATCTTTTAATTCTCTCTCATACGAAAGTGGTTGTTGATCATTATCATCATCTTCTGTATCTATTATTTCCAATTTTTGCAGATATTCTTCATCTGTGTATCTGGCTTCTGCGAAGGCAGTTCTAAATTTTTGAGATAATTCATCCTTTGGATCTTCCTCTAGAGGAGGCAAGGGAACTAGCTTCATCTTGTCAGTTAATAATTTTTCAAATAAAAATGAAGGGACTTCATCAACGACGCGTATATTGGAATGAGATCTTTCCGAGAATGGTGTAGATAAAAGTGGATTTCGCCTGGTTAGATCCAATAACTTTGGCCTCACGTCTTCAATTCGATTATTCAAATACTCTCTCAGTTTTTCGTTGTTATCATTTGTCATGATTAGCATTTTGCCCCAAGTCAAAACATGAACTGGATTAAGTAATTAAACGGGAATAATCAGTGTGATTAAATATGACTATTTACCATAAGTCTATATAATTTAGAGGTAATATCAGGAAGATATTATAGTTGTTTGGAATGAAAATAATTAAATTGTCCAATAGATTAAGAAAACATACAGTTCTAGTTGACCCTGTAATTATTCCTGACCGTTCCAGGACAGAAAATTTTTCAACAAGGCCAAACCGGCATGCTGACTTTTTTCCGGGTGAAATTGTGTGGCGAATATATTTCCTTTTGCCACTGCTGAAGTAAACGCTACCGCATAGTTTGTTTTTGCTGCAATATCGTCGTCGTTTTCTGTTTGCACATAATAGCTGTGCACAAAATAGAAGCGAGCCCCATCTTCAATACCTTTCCACAACGGGTGGGATTTCTGTTGAATTACCCGGTTCCAGCCCATATGCGGAATTTTGCAAGTGTTTCCATGTTCATCCTTTACATGGTCAGGAAAGCGAACGACTTTGCCGGAGATAATACCCAGTCCCTCAACGCCACCATCTTCGTCACTTGCATACATCAAGGACTGTAAACCGAGGCAAATCCCGAGGAAGGGTTTTGTGTCGATGCATTCCCTAACGGTATCACCCAAACCGGTATCATGTAGTCGTTGCATACACTGACCTGCCGCACCTTGCCCCGGGAAAACCACTCGATCAGCATTGAGTATTTTTTGCCGCTGATCGGTGACCACGATTGTATCCTGCTTGTCGGCAACAAACTCAAGGGCTTTGGCAACAGAACGTAGATTACCGGTACCGTAATCAAGGACGACAACTTTACTCATAAAATATTGAATTCGGCTTATAAAGTACCCTTGGTGGAAGGCAAGATACCCTCCATTCCTGGATCGGGTTCTACAGCCATGCGTAAAGCACGGCCAAAGGCCTTGAATATAGTTTCAGCAATATGGTGTGCATTGCGTCCTTTCAGGTTATCAACGTGTAGTGTCACCATACCGTGATTAACAAAGCCCTGAAAGAATTCAAGCAACAAGTCGAGATCAAAATCACCTACACGTGCGCGAGGATACTCGGCAGAATATTCCAGACCGGGTCTACCGGAACAATCCAGAACGACACGTGATAATGCTTCGTCCAACGGGACATAGGCGTGCCCATATCTGCGGATCCCTTTTTTATCACCCAGGGCTTGCGCAAAAGCTTGCCCCAGGGAAATGCCCACATCTTCAACGGTGTGGTGCGCATCAATTTCCAGATCACCTTTTGCCTTGATAGCTAAATCAAACATGCCGTGGCGTGCGACCTGATCCAGCATATGCTCAAGAAAAGGCACGTCCAAATCAAAATTGGCCTGCCCTGTGCCGTCGAGATCGATACTGATCTCGATTTGTGTCTCATTGGTGTTGCGTTTAATTGTCGCGCTTCTGTCAGCCATTGCCCTTAATCATGCTTGTTATACTGGAAAAAATATCCCGATAGGATAACCTCTTGCCTCAATACTTGCCATCCCATGTCCGGTAATATATCTGAATTAAAATAATCCTGAAGAGTTAATCAAGTTAAGCAATCAAGAAAGTTTTTATGATTGAGATAGAACCCATTCGGCACTATTTGACTACTCTACAAGAGCAGATTACGACCACCCTGGAGAAACTGGATAGAAAGGCCATGTTACAAGAGGACGAGTGGCGTAGAGAGGCGGGCGGTGGCGGTCGGAGTCGTATGATGTTTAATGGTGATGTCTTCGAGCAAGCAGGCATCAATTTCTCACATGTTTTTGGTGATACATTACCGGCATCAGCCACTGCACAGCGACCGGAGCTTGTCGGCAGAAATTTTCAGGCACTGGGGCTTTCCCTGGTGATTCATCCACTGAACCCATATGTGCCAACAACACATATGAATATTCGATTTTTTCTCGCCGAAAAAGAAGATCGAGAACCCGTTTGGTGGTTTGGCGGTGGTTTTGATCTAACGCCTTATTACGGCTTTGAGGAAGATGCAAGGCATTGGCACAGTACGGCTAAAAATGTTTGCGCCAAATACGGCGAACATATTTATCCTCGTTACAAAAAGTGGTGTGATGATTATTTCTTTCTGCAACACAGGGATGAACCACGTGGCATAGGAGGTCTGTTTTTTGACGATCTGAATGAATGGGAATTCGACAAATGTTTTGCTTTCCTGCGCGATGTTGGTGATGCCTTTGCCTGCGCTTACCTGCCGATCGTTGAACGCCGCAAACGGCTCGAATATGGAGATCGACAACGACAATTTCAGCTATATCGACGCGGACGTTATGTCGAATTCAATCTGCTTTATGATCGTGGCACCTTGTTTGGTCTGCAGTCCGGCGGCAGGACTGAATCAATTCTTATGTCATTACCACCGCTGGTACGTTGGCGGTACAATTGGCAACCGGAGGTCGGATCTGCGGAAGCTGAATTGTATGAGAAGTTTCTGGAGCCCAGGGACTGGATTTAACTACGGGGCAGATGTCCAGGAGGATCCTGAATCGACAACGGCATGTTTCTGCTTTGCACATGAAAAAAGACATTCAAACAACTCCTTGTCTAATTCAGGATGGTTGAAAAACCAAAACCGGGTGAGTCTGTTCACAGACGAACGAGATCTGAATTTATAGAATATTCATGTAATCCAGAATAATAACCGCGAAAACAGCGACAGGGCTAAGCAGCACTAACCACTCCATGTTCCGTTTTGCGAGCAGACCCATGAAATGTAATATCAGGATTACGATTGCTGCTGCGTATACGATGTAAAAAATCACCTGCGTGTCCTTGTCCCTGTTTTCTTTCTTGTCCCTGTTTTACTTTTGCAGTGATTACCTTAAAACTTAGGTAAAATTAAATCTCAACTTGGGTCATTATACGCGAATACGTCATTTAATAAATGTTTTCAAGCGAGAAATGTTTCCGATTCCAACTTATTTTCGGGCAGCCAGCAAAGCTGGCAGATAGAACAGGCGGACGGGATTACTCAATAATCTGAATGCCGTTATCACTGGCAATAAGCAGTACATCCGCCGGTCGCTGAGCAAACAAACCATTAGTGACAACGCCAGTTAGCATATTTAGATTCTTTTCCAGCTTAACAGGATTAAGAATACCAAGGTTATGCGCGTCAATGATGATATTACCATTATCCGTAGCAGGGCCTCCACGTAATATCGGTTGTCCGCCCAATTTTATAATTTCCCTGGCAACGTAGCTTTGCGCCATGGGAATGATCTCCAGGGGCAAAGGAAAGGTTCCGAGGACATCAACCAGTTTTGTTTCATCAATAATACAGACAAACTTTTTACTGGCAGCGGCAATGATTTTTTCTCCGGTCAAGGCACCGCCACCGCCTTTAATTAGATGTAGATGTTTGGTGGCTTCGTCTGCACCATCAATATAAACAGGAATTTCATTGACGCTGTTAAGGTCGAATACCGGGATATTATGTTTTCTCAGGAGTGATTCGGTGGCAACTGAACTTGATACAGCACCGGCAATTCTGTGTTTGATGCCGGCGAGAGCCTTGATGAAAAAATTGACAGTGCTGCCGGTGCCGACGCCAACAATGGAATCGTCTTCCACATAAACCAGCGCCGCTTCCGCAGCCTGCTTTTTTTGTTCATCTTGTGTCATGAGCGTACATCAATTAACTGCCAATGTTTTGATTGCTTTTAAGTGTTATCTTATCACTGATGGAAGACTACAAAAAAATGATTGCAGACGCTTCAAGGCAAGTTTACGAGATTGCCCGGAAAACCTCTCTGGATTTTGCGTCGGAAGTTTCGAGGCGTCACGGTAATAATGTTTGGTTGAAGAGAGAAGATCAGCAACCGGTTTTTTCCTATAAATTGCGTGGTGCCTACAATCTCATGGCGAGTTTGTCAGCGCAAGAAAAACAAAAAGGTGTTATCGCTGCATCAGCCGGGAACCACGCACAGGGCGTCGCGCTTGCCGGGGAAAAATTAGGCATTCAAGCCATGATCGTGATGCCCAGGACTACACCGGAGATCAAGGTCACTGCGGTAAAACGCTTGGGCGCCGAAGTGGTATTACACGGCAACGCTTATGATGATGCCAGGGACCATGCAGTCGGTATTGCGAAAGATGAGGAAAAAACCTATATCCCGCCTTATGACCATCCTGTGGTGATTGCCGGACAAGCCACGGTCGCCGTTGAAATATTAGAGCAACATCCGACGCAACCGGATGTTATTTTTGTACCCGTGGGTGGTGGTGGACTGATTGCGGGTATTGTTGCTCATATGCAGGATGTTGCGCCGGATATCACCATTATCGGCGTTGAGCCTGACGAAGCCCCCTGTATGCACGCAGCACTCGCAGCAGGAGAGCTTGTTGAATTGGAACATATTGGCATATTTGCCGATGGTGCGGCTGTGCGTCGGGCTGGTGCCGAGCCGTTTCGACTTATCAAGGATGTTGTTGATGAAATCCTGTTGGTCAATGTTGATGAAATCTGTGCCGCCATCAAGGATATTTTCGAAGATACCCGTTCGATTCCGGAACCGGCGGGGGCCCTGGCTTTGGCCGGACTCAAACAATATGTCGCCAGAGCAGGCATTACAAATAAAGAACTGGTGGCGATCTTCAGTGGTGCCAATGTGAATTTTGATCGCCTGCGTCATATTGCGGAGCTGGCTGCTTTAGGGGAAAACAGGGAGGCGCTTATCAGCACGACAATTCCGGAAAAGCCCGGTAGCTTTCTTGAGTATTGTCGTGATTTGGGTCCAGGATTAATTACTGAGTTTAACTATCGCTACAGTGATGCAAAAACCGCTCATGTGTTTGTGGGCCTGCAGTTACGCCATGGTATCGGGGAAAAGGACAACTTGATTAACAGTTTGCAGGACAAGGGCTATGAAGTCGTCGATCTCAGTAATGATGAGGTCGCAAAGATGCACGTGCGTTATATGGTCGGTGGCCATACGATGCAGGTAGACAACGAATTACTTTATCGTTTTGAATTTCCAGAGCGTTCAGGTGCCCTTTTGCATTTTCTCGGAAAAATGGGTGAACGCTGGAATATCAGTCTGTTTCATTATCGCAACCATGGCGCTGCCTATGGGCGCGTGTTGATGGGGATTCAGGTGCCTGTTGAAGAACGTCCCGAATTCCAGGAGTTTCTGGATGGATTGGGGATACAGTATTGGGATGAGAGGGATAATGCTGCTTATGAGATATTCCTGAGTTAGCGGCCTGGTGATGTTTATCATTGTGACGACTACATAAATGTGATGAGTCGGGCGAGGCTATAATGGATCACATTAGAACGCTGTAAAATATTGCCCTGGACAGATAAAACGGCACCGTGCCCTGGCGAAGAAAATAGAGGATTATCAGGCTGCCGCACATGAGATGTGCGGATTATTTCTTCAATGTCTATAACGAGGATCTATCAAAAGAATCCGGAAACGCGCTGATTTGAAACACCGTGAAGCGCAAGAGCAATCTCAATCTTTTTCCAGCCAACCACCTGCAGCCTGAATCGGTGTTGGATCATCGTATTTATTCACCCAGGCAGATACCGCCATTTTTGGTGCTGTTTCCACGATATCCGGAAGTCCGGTTTTGATCGTATGCCCGGAATCATTCCTGTTCATGGAAATCTTCTTGTACCCCAATACCGTGAAATCATGTTTTAGCTCCTTGTTAATATTCTCTCCGGCTTTCACATCAGTCTTGATACCCAAACCCAGTACCGCAATATTTAATACATACCCTGATTCATCCAATCCTCCAGCAGGCATAAAAACAGTTGCAACTTCTCTGTTGTTTACTATCAATTCCAGAGAACCGACCTGTTCATTTGATTTGGCCGGCGGTTTTTTTAAACCGAAAAAAGATCGCCACTCTTGACCATTGAGTAGAAACCCGGGCGTGTAAACTGTTTGCAATTTTTTTGATCGTGCGTAACCACGTTGTCGGGATGAATACTCTGCTGATGAGAACCTGTCCTTCCAGCCGATGTAATTCCAATAGTCGACGTGGAAAACCACGGGCACGATTGATTTCCATAAACCCGGATGTAATTTGAGTTTGCTTACCCATATATCAGCCGGTGGACAACTGCTACAACCTTCAGAGGTATATAGTTCAAGTAAATTTACGCGGGTATTGGGACTGGTAATAATCACTTCAGCTTGAACTGAGGCATCCGTGTAAAAGACGAGTGCAAGGAACAGTAGTGTAAATTTAAACATTTGACCATGCCAAAATAAATAACAATGCGAGGTTGGACTGGCCTGGCAAGCTATTGTTCAATGTGCCTAAAAGTTTATAATCCCCGCGATTTCGAATAAATATAACAATCAAACAGCGTCGGCTCGTGGATCATGGCACATAAGAAAAAGCATCGTTTCAATAAACATCAAAAATCCGGCAATGGGAAAACAATGGCGGATAAAGCCGATGTTAATGTTCTTTATGAGAAGTCCGTACAGTGTGTCGAATCCGAAATTGATTTTGTTGATGAAACATTTCAAAAGCTGAGAGGTCGCAAGGCCGGGGTTCTTAGAGAAGATTTTTGCGGTACTGCAAATACCTCTTGCGAGTGGGTTCGTCGTCGTGAAACAAATAAAGCCATTGCCGTCGATTTAGACGAAAAAGTATTGGCGTGGGGGCAAGAACACAAGGTCAGTAAATTAACCGGGGAGCAAATTCAACGTATCACACTCGTTAATAGCGATGTTATATCGGTAGATACCGGCAAGGTGGATATCATATTGGCGATGAATTTCAGTTACTGGTTTTTTAAAGAGCGCCCGGTCATGATTCAATATTTCAAAAAAATTCATGACAGTTTGTTTGATGACGGGATCCTGTTTCTTGATGCGTTTGGTGGCTATGAAGCCTATCAGGAAATGAAGGAATCCACCGAGCACGACAAATTTACCTATATTTGGGATCAGGCAAGCTATAACCCCGTCACCGGACATTGTGTCTGTCATATTCATTTCAAATTCAGGGATGGCTCGAAAATAAACAAGGCTTTCACTTATGGGTGGCGATTGTGGAGTTTACCTGAACTCACTGAAATGCTGACTGAAGCGGGTTTCAAGGCAACCGTATACTGGGAAGGAACAGACGAAGACACAAACGAGGGCGATGGAATCTTTACTGCTTCGACCGTAGGCGAAGCTGATGCTGGCTGGATCGCTTATATTGTCGCGGAAAAATAACTTATTATATTAATCAACAACTAATAAATAACATCCTCATTACACTGGAGTTTTGGGATGGAACTTGTTTCCGCCTGCGGATTAAGACTGCTGAAGAGCGCCTCTGCCAGGGTAAATTCATATATAATGGTCGACCCGGTTTCTTTACCAGATCCTTGATTTATCCGGTTTTGGGGAGGAATGTATTTAAGTTTCGCAGGAATATCAAGATGACTCAAATAACACAAATACCACTGGCAAAAAACAAGGCTATCAGCAGGACAAATGCAGCGTTGGGTTATTGGTTTGGCGATACCTCAACACTTATCAAGCAAGACACAGACATACGCAAGGCTATTGGTAATTTGAGCCAGGCTATTTATGTATTACAAGATCAAAACCAACAGCTTATGGTAAGCCAGCAAGGCCAAATAAACATCGGCGGACGAATTGATTCAGACGGCCTGTCATTAACTGGATTTTCTCCTGCCAGTTCACCGCGTCAATTGGGTGATGTCAGCTTTTGTGAAGATCATCATCTACGTTTCCCCTATATGTGTGGTTCCATGGCGAACGGGATCGCCTCGACCAAACTCGTTGAAGCAGCAGCAAATGCAAAGTTATTGGCTTCTTTCGGTGCGGCAGGTTTGACGCTCAGTGAAATTGAAAAAGCAGTGCAATATCTCACAGAAACTGTATCGCCAAAGCCTTATTGTTTAAACCTTATTTTTTCCCCTAATGAAAAGGGACACGAAGACGCTGTTGTTTCCCTGTATCTGAAGTATGGGATCCGGCTTATTGAAACATCAGCCTACATGAAACTCACTTTACCCACTGTTCGTTATCGTGTTCATGATATTCACAGAAACACATCCGGCGATATAGAAACCCCAAACAAAATTATTGCCAAAGCCTCTCGTGTTGAAATTGCCAGCAAATGGTTCAGCCCACCGCCGGAAGAAATGTTGTTACAATTGGTTGCGTCCGGAGACATTACGGAAGAACAGGCATCGCTTGCTGCGCAAATACCAATGGCACAGGATCTTACAGTAGAAGCGGATTCCGGAGGGCATACCGATAACCGACCTGCAATTACGTTATTACCGACCATGATGGCACTGCGTGATCGTTTACAAAAAGAATTCAATTACGCTAAACCACTCAGAGTCGGAGCTGCAGGCGGTATCGCGACGCCGGCATCTGCGGCGGCGGCTTTTTCGATGGGGGCTGCGTACATTGTTACCGGCACGGTCAATCAAGCCTGCGTTGAATCAGGTAGCAGTGACATCGTGCGCAGAATGTTGGCCGACGCACAACAAGCCGATGTCATAATGGCACCTGCGGTTGATATGTTTGAAATGGGTGTGAAGTTACAAGTCCTAAAACGCGGCACCATGTTTGCCATGCGTGGTAACAAACTTTATGAACTCTATCAGACCCACGATTCCATTGATGCTATTCCGGAAAAAGAAAGGAACTCATTGGAAGGAACAATTTTCAAGGCACCCCTGACAGACATTTGGCAACTGACGCGAGATTTTTTCGATGAACGTGATCCGGAACAAATTATTAAAGCCGATCAAGACCCTAAACATAAAATGGCACTGATCTTCCGCTGGTACCTGGGACTCTCGTCACGATGGGCCAACTCAGGCGAAGAATCAAGACAAGTGGATTACCAGGTTTGGTGTGGTCCCTCGATGGGTGCATTCAATGAATGGAGCAAGGATTCCTGGTTGGCAGAGCCGACCAATAGAACGGTTGATACAGTCGCCATGAATATTCTTTATGGTGCGACTGTGGTGACACGTACGAATACTTTACGTAATCAGGGTGTAAAACTCCCTGACCAGTTAACTCGTGTAACACCGCTCAAAACCAATGTGATTGAACAAAATTTATCATGATCAAATGACTATGGAAAAGAAACAGGAAAACAGGAATCAGGCCTCTCCATTAGCCGTCATTGGTATCGGCTGTCTTTTCCCGAAGGCAGGTGATGTCAGTGAATATTGGTCGAATGTTCGAGAGGGAGTTGATGCCATCACAGACATTCCCGATTCACACTGGAATCCTGAGGATTATTTTGATGCCAATCAAAAGACTCCCGATATGACTTACTGTCGACGTGGTGGTTTTATTGATCCGGTAAATTTCAATCCACTGCAGTACGGCATAAGTCCGAATAATATTGAGGCCACCGACACCACACAATTACTCGGTATGGTAGTTGCCAGACAAGCTTTACTTGATGCCGGTTATGCCACCGGCAGAGATGTTGGTGATGGTAAAGAATTTGACCGTGATCGTACCAGCGTCATACTGGGAGTGACCGGCACACTCGAATTGGTAATACCGCTTGGGGCGAGACTGGGACATCCGGTCTGGCGCGACGCTTTAGCGAAAGCCGGTGTTGATCCGGAAACTGCGGAAGATGTTGTGCAGAGAATTTCCGATAGTTATGTTCCCTGGCAAGAAAATTCGTTTCCCGGTTTGTTAGGCAATGTCGCTGCGGGCCGTATTGCGAATAGATTTGATCTCGGTGGCACCAATTGCGTAGTGGATGCCGCGTGTGCAAGCTCATTAGGTGCGATACATCTGGCATCACTGGAACTCGCTGCCGGTCGTTCTGATATGGTCATTGCTGGCGGTCTGGACACTTTCAACGATATTTTTATGTATATGTGTTTTAGTAAAACACCTGCGCTTTCACCGACAGGCGATAGCCGTCCATTTGCATTGAATGGCGATGGTACTGTCCTCGGTGAAGGTATGGGAGTGGTTATATTAAAACGTCTTGCGGATGCTGAACGGGATGGCGATCAAGTTTATGCCGTGATTAAAGGTATTGGTACTTCAAGTGACGGTCGTGGCAATGCCATTTACGCACCAAGTAGCGCAGGCCAGATTAAAGCATTGGAAGATGCCTACGTACAAGCCGGTATTTCTCCTGAGTCAATAGAACTCGTTGAAGCGCATGGCACAGGCACCGCTGTCGGGGATGCGGTTGAAGTAAACGCGCTTGATCAGGTTTACCGCAAAGCGAATGCAGAAGATACCTGGTGTGCTGTGGGTTCGGTGAAGTCAATGATTGGTCATACCAAATCTGCGGCAGGTGTTGCCGGGATGATCAAGGCAATCATGGCGCTGAAGCATAGAGTATTACCACCAACGCTCAAGGTCGATCAACCACTGATACCCCTGGAACCGGGGAAAGCACCAATCTATATCAACACAGTGAAACGCCCCTGGGTTTCCAGTGATTCACATCGACGACGTGCAGCATTGAGTGCATTTGGTTTTGGCGGCAGTAATTTCCACTGCGTGCTTGAAGAGGCTGAAGATAATAATGCAGAAATGGATTGGGACGGTCGCGTATTGCTCATTGCCTTGAGCGAGGATTCGCAAACAGCGTTGACAGAACGGCTAAATGCAATCGACGATAAACAATCATGGTCTGCATATCGAGCACTGGCGGCAAGCACGTGTGCAAAGTTTGATGCGAAGAAAAAACATCGACTGATACTTATCATGGAAAAAGATAAAACAGATTTACAACTACTGATCAAAAATATCAGTAAGATGCTGGCAGAAGAACCATCGAAAAAGTTCTGGCAATTACCTGTAGGCGCCAGCTATGCCTGCGGTGCACACAAACACAAAACAGGATTATTATTCCCGGGACAAGGCGCACAGTATGTCGGCATGCTGCGCGATTTAGCCTGCCAGTTTCCACAGTTTAATAATATCCTGAGTAACGCCAACGCCTGTAAAGGCGAAAGCAAACACGGTTCCCGACTGACTGATATCATCTACCCGATTCCTGTATTCAACGATACGGCAAGACAAGCTCAGGAAGAGACTCTGCGGCACACATATCATGCACAACCAGCGATTGGTGCCGTAAGTTTGTCTGGTTTGCGTATACTTGAGAGTTTTGGTTTCAAGGCGGATATTGCCGCAGGTCACAGTTACGGCGAACTGGTTGCCTTGTGTGCTGCGGGCGTATTCGATGAAACAGCATTACATAAATTATCTCTGCTACGCGGCCGTCTAATGGCGGAAGGCGAAGGGGATCGAGGTTCAATGCTGGCGGTACTGGCTGAGCCAGGCGTTGTTGAATCCTTGATTCAGGCAGAAAAACTCGATTTGGTGATTGCCAACCATAATGCACCCAAACAAATTGTTTTATCCGGTGCCACCGACCAAATAGAAAAAGCCATCAAACTTTGTAAACGTCGCAAGTTACGTGTGACACAATTACCTGTCTCGGCAGCGTTCCACAGTAAGTTTGTTGCCGATGCAGAACGTCCTTTTGCAGAGGCATTGGCGGGGATTGAATTGCACAAAAGTGTGATGACCGTGCTGGCGAATACAACGGCTGATGCATACCCTGGTAATCAAGATGAGATCAGACGCCTACTTGCAGGACAACTTGCGCATCCTGTCAGGTTTGTTGAACAAGTTGGGAAAATGGTCGCCGCAGGCGTCCGCACTTTTGTCGAAGTTGGTCCGGGGAGTCGTTTGAGCGGTTTGGTGACAGCGATCATAAGCGATAAAAATGATGTGAATGAATTTCAAATCCTGTCACTGGATAACTCTTCCGGTAAACGACATGGTCAAGTTGATCTCGCCAATTTACTCGCTGGCCTTGCAGTGCTGGATAAGGGTATTGATCTATCGCAGTGGGATGCAGGTTATCTGCATTCGTTAGCAGCCGAAGAAAATCAAAACGCCGTTGATAAAAAACCGGCGATGACAATGTCATTATCCGGCACAAACTACATGAAGCCTGTGGAAAAACGTCCGGCAAGAACTCCACAAATAAAACCACGAATCCAAACGCCAATATCGCAAACGCCGATACCACAGCCAATGTCAGCAGACGCAAAAATGAAAAATCCGGTTCCGAACAGTACCACTGCGACACAAAAAACACCTGCTGTCACAACCACAGGCCTGCAGAGACAAAACGCATTAGAGACTACCCGTGAAAGTATACTTGCCCTGCAGAAGATGCAGGAACAAACTGCGAAACTACATCAGCAATATTTGCAGGGACAGGAAACAGCGCAGCTAACGATTTCCCAATTTCTGCGACAACAACAAGAGTTATCAGGTCTCGATTCAGTACAAGCACAACCAATCACAACACGATCTCCAGAGATGCAAGAGGCACCGGCATCGCCGGAGCAGTTATCCCCCGGAGTGCCTGCCGCGACATCTCGGCTCATTGAACAGGACAAGCCCACGATTGAAATTGTAGAAACAGAAAAAACCATTCATGCGGATGAAGAAGTCCATAGCATTTTACTGGAAGTAGTCGCAGAGAAGACGGGTTATCCGCTGGAAATGCTAAGTCTGGACATGAGTCTGGATACCGATCTGGGTATCGACTCAATCAAGCGCGTGGAAATTTTATCTGCATTACAGGAAAAGTTACCCAGCGCACCAACGGTAAATCCGGAAGAGTTGGGCACATTCCAGTTCTTGCAAAATATTGTTGAATTCATTGTCGCCGCCACGCCAAAAGTGGTAACGACAGCACCGGCGATTATTCCGGGTGCAGTCCCGGGTTCTAAAAATGCGATACCAAATAAAGACTTGTTTGCCGACGTATTACTGGAAGTCGTGAGTGATAAAACCGGTTATCCCATGGATATGTTGAGTCTGGAGATGAGTCTGGATACCGATTTAGGTATAGACTCGATCAAGCGCGTGGAGATTTTATCAGCGCTGCAAGAGCGATTGCCGGAAGCGCCGATGGTCAGTCCGGAAGATTTGGCTAATTTACAAACGTTACAACAAATCGTCGATTTCCTTGCCGCAGGTAGTGGCGGCAGGTTTGCACAAACAATGTCGTCCGCAACTGCCGCTGCAGATAGGGAACAACTGGCTGAAGTCATACTTGAGGTGGTTGCAGACAAGACCTGTTACCCGGTGGATATGCTCAATCTGGATATGAATCTTGAAGCAGATCTTGGCATTGATTCAATCAAGCGCGTGGAAATTTTATCTGCCCTGCAGGAAAATATTCCGGCAATACCTGCAGTAAAACCTGAAGATTTAGGGACATTACAAACCCTGCAACAAATTGTTGATCACATGCTGGCAAGTTCACCTGCAACGACGCATGCAATAACATCCCGGGAAAATGTAACTGAAATGGGTTCCGGGAACCAAAAAGCCGTGACGACAATTAATAGACAAGTTTTGTCTTCAGTGCCATTAACACAAGCACAGGAAAAACTATCTCTGCAAGAGAATGCGATTGTTTGGGTAACGACAGACACTCCCGTATTCACTCAGGCGATTTGTGAATCACTCAAGGTAAAAGGTCTCAAGCCCAGGATGATATCGCTTGCTGCTGTGCCCGGCGAATATGATGAAACGCCGGCAGGCTTGATCATCTTGACCCCCGAGACTCCGGAACAGACCTTTATGCAGGAAAGTTTTATGCTGGTTCAACGCATCGGCGAGTCATTACGCCTGGCAGGAAAATCCGGGGCAGCGCTGCTCGCCAGCGTCACCCGAATGGGCGGCAGGTTTGGACTAAACGGGGTTGGCAAGACTTGCCCGATTTCCGGTGGTATCGCAGGCCTGATTAAAACAGCTGATAAAGAATGGCCGGGAGTCTCATGCAAAGCCATTGATGTTAAAATGAGCAATAACATCAGGAAATTGGCGAATAATGTCGTTGATGAATGCTTGTCAGAGGGCGTATTGGAAGTTGGGATCGTGAATAATCAACGTTACATACTCGACCTCAACGAAGCGGTGATTGATGGAAATAAAATTTCTGCACCACTGAATGCACAGGATGTTGTTGTCGTGACTGGCGGCGCACGCGGCGTTACAGCCAGGACTGCGTTGGCATTGGCGGAAACCTGTCAAACGAATTTGTTACTACTGGGACGTAGTGAGCAACCTGAACCGGAAGCTGCATGGTTGGCGGAACTCGGCACAGAAGCTGAAATTAAAAAAGCACTGCTTGCGCAAGACAGCAAAAGTGCCACGCCCACGGCAATAAAGCCGAAAGAATTAAATGCAGCCTGTAACAAAATACTCACTGCTAGAGAAATCCGCAACAATCTACAACGCATTGCAGCGACTGGTGTAAAAGTAATGTATCGCGCAGTCGATGTACAAGATAAAACTGGAGTTATCGCGGCAATTGACGAAGCCAGGAAAACCCTTGGTCATATTGCCGGTTTTGTTCATGGTGCAGGCGTATTGGCGGACAAACTCATCGCAGATAAAACCAGAGAACAATTTTCAGAAGTTTATGCGACTAAAGTTAAAGGACTGGATTCCTTACTTGCAGCAACTGAAAATGATCAATTAAAGATCATGGTCCTGTTCTCATCAACGACAGGACGTTTTGGCAGAAAAGGCCAGTGTGATTATGCGGTTGCCAATGAAGCCTTGAATAAAATCGCACAACAACAGGCAACCTTGCGTAAAGATTGTCGGATCATCAGTGTTAATTGGGGGCCGTGGGACGGCGGCATGGTCACCCCCGCATTAAAGAAAATCTTTAAAAATGAAGGGATTGGTATCATTGACCTGAAAGCGGGTGCTGACTATCTCATGCAAGAGATCACACACCAGGGTCCTGTTGAAGTTGTCGTGTCAGGTGCCACAGAAGTCCCGGAGAAAAATATCAATGCAAAGGGATATGTAGAAGAAATTCCTGTGGACAATATGCAGGCGTCCTTTACAAGGAACCTGAATGTGGCGGATCATGATTTTCTGAAATCACATGTGATCAATAGTCAAGCCGTATTACCTGTGGCAATGATATGCGAATGGCTTGCCCATGGTGCAATACATAATAATCCCGGCCTGAACTATCTCGGCTTTAGAAATCTCCGTATCCTCAAAGGCATCACTCTGGATATGGACGAGACGATTGAACTTGATATTCTCGCCGGAAGTCCGCGCAAACATGAAGACGGAAATATCATCCTTGTCGAGTTACGCAGCGGTAAAGTACGACATGCCCGTGCAGAAATTATTTTAACCACAGATAAAATTCAGCAAGAAGCCCCGGGTACTCAAGCGATTAACGGTGAATATTCGCAGGCGACAAACGAAATCTATTCTTCAAACAGACTGTTCCACGACACACTGTTACAGGGGATCGTCACCATAGACGCATGTAGTGCTGAAGGTATTTCGGCACAGGTTAAAACCGCGAGCGCACCCGCAAACTGGATGGTAAAACCAATACGCTCTTCATGGCTTGCCGATCCACTGGTATTGGATAGTGGTTTTCAACTGATGATCCTCTGGTGCTTCGAGGTATCGGGTGTGGGTTCTTTACCCACAGCAATTGGCGAATATAGACAATTCCAAAAAACCTTTCCAAAGGATGATTGCATGATCAATGTCAATGTCATTGGACATTCAAAAAACCGGGTCCTGGCCACTATTGAGTTCATCGATCAGAACGGTCAACTGATAGCACGCATGGATAATTACGAATGTGTCACATATGAGTCTCTGCAAGAGGCTTTCAGCAAGAATAAATTACAGGCGCTGAATATTTGAATGCACTGGATCACTGATAGGGTTTTGCAATTTAAAAATGTATCATGTCGATCAAATCAGTTTGATCTGTCCGTTATGGTTAACCTGGACAACATCGTGATGTTCCGGATATCGTTCCCGAAATTCCCGTTCACCCTGCCTGACAAGTGAGTCGAACTTGATGATTAATCAAATGCCATAATTCCGACAGTACGTATGGAGGATCACAGAGTGCATTGTTATCGCTTAATTGATTGCTTAATGTTTTTTCTGTTGCTTGGCCAGTGTGTATTCATGCAATCTGTTCAGGCACAGATGTATCAATGGATTGATCCTGAAACCGGGACAACACAATTATCCGGTAAGCCGCCTCCCTGGTATCGTGGTGCTGAAGGTGGACCACGAATATTTGTCTTCAATCGTGGCAAGGTCGTTGATGATACCGGTATTCAAATTTCTGATGATCAAGGAATAAAATTACGGCTAAAGGCTTTTATGAGTGCTGAAAAAGACCGGCTTGCGGCAAGAGAAAAGTTAGATAAAGTTGCGAAATTAAAAATGGCGCTACAAAAGAATGCCAACGAAGCAGCAAGAGCGGAGAGCGAAGACGCGGTTGCAGAGAAGGAATTTCGTGATGCAACCGCGGGAACACCTGTCGAGAAAGAATTGGATGAGGATTCCGTGGCAAAGATGAAGGCACTGATTGCTGAATGAGAGTGACCTGCCCCCGATCTTCGAGCCACTTCAAGCGTGGTGAATGTGTTACACCGGGTAAGCAAGGGAAGTGATGGCAAAAACCCGTTGCACTCTACTGGACATGGAGAGAGCATCAGATACCGACAAAACCACGTAAACGGACCATCACGCTGGTATTACGCCAAAAGTGGCAGCACTGCAACATCGGCGCCAGATTGCCATGGAACAGTGGTTGAGGTTGAGGCAGTCAGTACGATAATGTACAGTGCCGAGTGAGAGGGGCACGTGGGCAATCTGAATAGCTCGCGGGAGAGGAACTGACATATGTTGATAAAATCACGTAAACACACCACCACGCTGGCACTTGCGCGGCAAGTGCCAGCACCACAGCACCACAGCACCACAGCACCACAGCACCCTCGGTAGACCGCAACACTGGCGCAGACCGCGCCGCCACCAGGCGCAACATTGCTATGACCGAATACGAAGCGCAGCTTACTGCGGATGTGTTGGGTGTGCAATTTGGTCTTTTGCGGCGTTTGAGGTGTCAGTTGGGTGGCATTGTGGGTTGTGTGGACGGCGAGAGGCGGAACGGGCTATTGCACGGGTTGCATGATGATGCACGAGTTTATCGTTGCGCGGGCATGACGGCGGTTATGGTCGTTGTTGCCCTGATGACGGCATGGGCAAGCCCGGCGGCACGGGCGCAGGCGCCACTTTCGGACAGTTTCCATGCGCGCGGGTTGGTCGACTTTTACGTCATCCCGGATGGGGGCGGTGACGGCTACGAGTATAATCTGGGCGGCGATCCCGCCGTCACCACCACCTCCGAGGATGGTGACGGCACCACCACTTTTGCCACCACCGTGGCAGGGAACCCCAACGCGAATCGGGTCAGCGTGCCGTGGTTTGTGCTTCGGCGCCACGTCCATACAAATCACAGTGGTGGTCCTTTCGCGAGTGGCGTGACCGACCAGTCGGTCCTTTCGGGCATCCGAACATGCTTAATATCATCTAACACCTCCCGTACAGGTAGCGGAGTTGGCAATACTATGAGCAATGTCGTAAACGAATTGTGCATAGCTACTGCGACAGGTGTCAGCTTTGATGTTGCCGTGGCTCGGCGGGTGCTCAATCCGCTATTGGATGTCACGTCCACCGTCTATGACCGGGACGGGGAGGCATTCGAGGTACGCTGCCAAAGAAACAGTACCAGCGGACTTGCCTTTGTCACTCCCGCCACCTCCGGCACCAGCCTGATAAAGACGGGGATGATGGACACGCTGGAAGGCAACACCAACTTTTGCTCGACCCCGCTAGAGATAACCAACTCATACAACGCCAACAAGATTGCCGCAGCCAGTCTAAATACCGCGTTCAATGCCCCGATGTCCGCAGACGTACCGGTACCGGATACGGCATCGTACACCTACACCGGGACAATCAATAATGAGACGCTGACGACCCGGCGGACGTGCAGTGTCAACGTCGTCGGCACTCCCGGCCCGAACACCCCCTGCCCGGAAGGCACCAATCCGGTCCTATACCCGAATTCCGGGATTCCGACCGGCGGGTGGACTCAGATAGGCATGTCGGAGATTATCAGCCCGACCACGCTGAAGGTGTGGTATGACCGGCAGTCAGGGCCCCTCAACTTGTCGTTCCCTTTCCGAACCACCCTACTCGGGGCGTTCCCGGCCTTCGCCAACTTCCTCGCCGCCTGGAATGCGGGCGACAACGACTGGCACAACCCGTTTACCGGGGGCTTCGCCGCTATTCCGGGACCGGGACGGATATTTCTCCCTGGGGTAGACAACATAGTGGAGATTCATTGTAGAACCGGGGACGCAAGGGTACGCAGCTCAGGCGGCGTGACCCCCAACATATCAGATTCTCAGGCTCTGCGTACCCTGTGTCAATCCACCCCTTACGACATCACCAAGCAGTCTGTGGCTACGGCAGTGGGTATTCTAAACTACAACGACGGCTGGGGCGCCTGGAGTGCGGGCAATATCACCGACAAGAACCAGACACGCACCTGTAATGCCGGGACGGGCGGCCATTGTGCCAATGCCTACGGCACCGACATCACCAACCACGGGCAAACCGAGGCCCGCCCGAGTGCGACCTTCTGGAATAACTATCTCGTCAACGGCCCGGCCGGGCATACCGATGCGACAAACTACGGTAGTGATGACATCACAAGCGTGGTACTCACCCGCAATAACAGCGATGGTCGGCTGCAATTAACGGACATTGATACCACTGGCGGCACAGTCACGTTTACAACCCCTCGATTCATCACAACTGGGCGAGAGACCCCGAATAGCGGAACACTGTTCGTGACAGGCCCTACCAATATAGTCCTGAAGTCCAACCTGTCCCGTCCGAACCTCTCATGGACCGCTATCCCGGGACCGGGAATCGTGTTTTACCGACCATCCGGCAGCAACAGGGTGCGCTTATTGGACAGTTCATGTACCGCCAGCGGTGATTTAAGAGTGCGCTCGGGGACCACGACCAACACCGAACAAACCGCACAAGCCAACTCGCCGCTGTGCAATATCGGAGCGAGTGTCGCAGCCATCACCAGGCAAGTCATCGGTGAACTGAGTGCCACCGACAACTATATTTATGCGGTGCCCGCGACATTAGGTGCCATCCAGGACAGTACCCCCAACACCCCGGCCAGGGTCGATGATATCTTGACCGCCGGTGCGCTGAGCCATCCCACGTTGACCGTCAATATCAACGCCCATCAATGGCAACGCTGTACCACTCAAGACTGTAGCAACGCAACAGATATCAGCACGAACGGCACCAGCGCGACCTACACGGTGCAAGCGGCGGACCATGCTCACTGGCTGCGGGTGCAGGTGACCCAGGGCGGGGATTTCAACGACACCCTGTTCTCCAATAGCGTACAGGTTGACCGTCGCGGTGCCATCGGACCCATCACCGGCATTGCCAGAGCAGGCGGCACGCTGACAGCGGGCGCGGTCACCGATGCGGACGCCTCACCGACTACCGATGTCGGCACCATTACCCATGAATGGCAGACAGCGACCGCCTCGGCGGGACCGTTTACCGCCGCACCGGGGACCAATAATACCGCCACGTACACGATTGCATCAGACCAATCACAGATAGGCACGTGGTTGCGCGTGATGGCGAGTTATCCGAATGCGGGAGGCGATAGCCTGACCTCCGACCCGGTGGCGGTAGCGGGTGTGCGGGTGTCGCCGACCGCGCTGAATGTCACCGAAGGGGGTGACAGCACCAGCTATACCCTGATGCTGAGCAGCCGGCCGACAGGGCCGGTAACGCTGACCGTGACCAATCCCGATGCCACTGCAGTGACCCTCAGTGCCACCTCACTGACGTTTACCACAGACAACTGGAACAGTGCCCGGACGGTGACGGTGAGTAGTGTTGAGGACACGGATACAGACCACGAGACCGTGCAACTCACGCATACAGCGACAAGTACGGACCCTGGCTACAATGGGGCTGCCGTGACGATAGACTCCGTGGCTGTGACCTTGAATGATAACGACGGCCCGGGCGTGTTCGTGAGTTCCACGACGCTGACAGTCCATGAACGTGGCGGGACTGGCATGTATACGCTGCGCTTGAATACCCCACCGACGGAAGCAGTGACGATTAGCGTGACCCATTCCAATGCCGCTGCTGTGACGGTGAGTCCCACCTCACTGATGTTTGGCACCACCGACTGGAATACCGCCAAAACCATCACCGTGACGGGAGTGGAAGACGCTGATACAGACGACGAGACCGTGCGACTCACGCATACGGTGACCAGTACCGACACCACCTATCGTACCGTCACGGCGGCCACCGTGACCGTGACGGTGACGGAGATAGCGGCGGTAAGTCTTGATGTCGATGGCAGCGGTGGTGATCCTAACCAGAGTGACGGACTCTTGCTGGGCCGCTACCTGTTTGGTATTCGTGATGCGGCGGGCTTGCTTGATACGATTCCCGGGAGTCCCTCGGCCAGTGCGGTCACGGCGAATATTGCGGGGGCTTTCGCCAGCGGTCGTCTTGATGTGGATGGCAGCGGCGGTGATCCCAACCAGAGTGACGGACTCTTGCTGGGTCGCTACCTGTTTGGTATTCGTGATGCGGTGGGCCTGCTTGATACCATTCCGGGCAATCCATCGTTCAATGCGGTCAGGACGAATATCGAGGCACTCTTGCAGTAGTGGCTGCATGGACAGCATGGACGCTCACTGCACCGGCTTTTCTTGCCACCCATGTGCATGGCTAAACTCGGGAAAGCGCAGGGCACAGGCACTAACAACCCCCTCCCCCCTGCGGGGTACTTAAAGTGGTCCGGTATTTCCGTACCAGTCGATAGGTTGTTTTCATGCGATTTGTTTCTCAGCGTCAACCGGTGTTAGATACACAATATAGCGATGCTCCTTATGATGATTGTGATATTTGATATATTGCATAATGTCGTGTTCAGCTTGTGCGTAAGATGAATAGAAGGTCTTCGGCATCCATGCCGATTTAAAACTTCTAAAACAGCGTTCCATTGGGGCATTGTCCCAACAGTTACCTCGATGGCTCATACTCTGCTTGATATGATATCGCCAAAGCAGTTGCTGAAAAGCACGGCTGGTGTAATGAGTTCCCTGGTCAGAGTGATACATCAATCCCCTGGGTTTAGCTCTGGATTCATAGGCAATACGCAGGGCATACAAATCCATGACCAGGGCTAAATACAGCCACCGTGTCCCGACCCGGACATACGTCACGTATACCCAACCTGGTTGGGACGTTGCACCGTCATTGCGAGCAAAGCGAAGCAATCCAGATTAAACAATATCTTCATATAAATTGTTCCATTCCGGATTGTGTTTTTCAATCAGGGCAGGTTTCTTTTTGCGGGAGTCAGCTTTAATTTATTTTTCTCTGGCAATGGCATTTTGCATATCTTCAAATATTTCAAGGTATCCTGACTTATCTTTAAAGTTTACTGGATTGCTTCGCTTTGCTCGCAATGACGGCAGGGGTTGATGCTTTCAGGCGGTCACATGGAATGCTGGAAGCTGGTTGCGGTAATGTCTGTATTGTTTGTGGTGATGTTGTAAGTCGTCATTCCCTCCCCCCTGCAACCCCCTCCCCCTTGGCAGGGGGAGAGCTTTAGCGAAGCAATTCAGACGAGTTGCAATCAGCACCTGGATTCCTGCTTCCGCAGGAATGACGAGGTGACTGTTGCGATAAGCCCTGCTGGCTACTGACAATCATCGCCGTCACTTTGACGATAGTGCGTGCTTAATTGCTCAACTGGACAGGCTTCTTTGATGCTGTAGTCCTGGTCTACTACCAGACAAGGCAGCATCTTGTTTAAACTCAGGTGTAAAGTGTTTTCGTTCTTTTGTCATGAGCCGTACCTCCATGAGTATGTGATTTCATCACCTATCACCTGGTACGGATTTATTAGACCACTACACTCCCCCTTGGCAGGGGGAGAGCTTTTAGGGCGGGAAATGCTTTTACTGTCACTCAACTTTGCCAGCTACTTAACTCCCCTCCTTGTCAAGGAGGGGTGCCCCGCAGGGGCGGGGTGGTTGTTTTTCAAGCTCCGCGCTTTCTGCACCACTACCCCGTCATTCCCGCGCAAGCGGGAATCTATAAGACGCAAAAAAATACACAACTTCTGCGAGGACATATTTTTCGCGGGAATGACGATGTTCAGTCATTTTATTAAGCGGCTTTTCTTTCCACCCATGTGCACTACTAAACTCAGGAAAGCGTAAGGCAGGCACCAGGCCTTCGTTTTTCTGGATCCCCGCTTTCGCGGGAATGACGATTTTACTGTCACTCAACTTTGTCGGCTAACTCACTCCCCTCCTTGTCAAGGAGGGGTGCCCCGCAGGGGTGGGGTGGTTGCTTTTCAAGCTCCGCGCTTCCTGCACCACTACCCCGTCATTCCCGCGCAAGCGGGAATCTATAAGACGCAAAAAAATACACAACTTCTGCGAGGACATATTTTTCGCGGGAATGACGATGTTCAGATGATTTACTCATATGCCCCCACCCCCTGCGGAGGACTCCCCCTGGCAGGGGGAGCGCTTTTGGTGCGGAAAATTCTTTATAGATTTTGTTATTCATGCACACCTCCTTTACTCATATAGACTGAACCGTTGCTGTCTACAAAATCAGGGGCGATTCACTCACTACACAAACGGCTGTACGCATACCCATAAATATATAAGTGCGATGGGTGCACTAATGATGATGGCACAGCGTTGGAGACTGCGGTTACAACGAGGACACATCATGGATTTGCTGCAGGTGGTGTGCGAATGCTATGCAGAACGTGTGAAAGTGATCTTGCATTTGTATGCCATGAACCGGACAACAAGCAGTGATCAAAGCCATAAACGCACAGGAAGCTGGAAAGTCACCGCACCCGCAAAGGAAACTGGAAAGGAGAATGCCTGTGCAACAGCTCATTCATCTTCGGGGTTGATAAACCGGTGGAAACGTTCTGTTTCGATATAGCCGCGCTGGACATTCGGTTTTATTGTAGAGCGAATATCCGGAATTTGTTTAACGCAGACAACAATATTCATGACTATTGCACCGGTGCCGGTAAAAATTTATCCGGGATCTGCAATTTATAAAATTTAATCCCGGAAAAGGAAAATACTCATTTAGAAATATATCTTGAAGTATATATCGGCGCACCAGGGCTTTGTGATAGTGTGCTGCTGCTATTTTATACATGTAAGTGAACTTTTGGTATGGTCGCAAAAATTCTCGATGGTAAAGCAATTAGTAATGACATTATTGACGAACTTACTAACGATGTTATTGGTTTAAAGAAGGAAGGTTGGACACCGAGATTGGTCTCAATCAAGATCGGGGATAATCCTGCTGTGGATTTATATGTCCGCAACCAGAAAAATAAAGCTGAAAAAACAGGGATTGAATTTATAGAGCGACATTTTGCAAAAGATATTTCATTGGAGGAAATACGAACAGTCATATTTACCTACAATGCCGATCCACGTATTACGGGTATTATTCTTCAACGGCCGGTGCCGGATAAATTGCCGGTCAAGGTTCTGCAAAGTGCGATTCATCCATTAAAAGATGTAGAAGGCATGCACCCGGCATCTATTGGTAATATCGTTTATAACGAATTGGACATAGGGCCGTGTACTGCACTTGCCGCAGTAGAACTCTTGCGCAGGACAAATCTTGAACTTGAAGGTTTGGAGGTTACAGTCATTGGGCATTCGGAAATTGTCGGTAAGCCCATCGCATTCATGTTAATGGCTGCAGGTGCGACGGTAACCGTATGTCATCACATGACACGAGATGTGACGAAACATTCCAAACACGCCGATGCAGTATTTGTTGCGGTTGGAAAACCGGGCCTGGTAACAGCGGATATTATTGGATCCGGCGCGGCACTGATTGATATTGGTATTAACCAGGTAAAAAGTCCAGATGGCAAACCAGGGATTGTTGGTGATAGTGATTATGAGTCTTGCAGTCAGGTAGCCGGCTGGATCACTCCGGTACCGGGTGGTGTAGGTCCGGTAACAGTTTCAATTTTAATGCGTAATACAGTTATCGCAGTCAAACGGCAGAAGGAATATTATAAAAATCAGCTTGCTGCTCACGTATAATATTAAACACGCCGACTAAATATTATTTTTATTTCTGCTTTTCCAATGGATGTAAATAGTCGTTGAAGTTGCAAGTATACCCAGAACAAAACCTGAAATTTTATATATTCCGGTACTGTTTGCGACGACATAACCACAAAGCACGATAACAATAAATAATATTAAATTTGCCGTGACTGGTTTCATGCGGTTCGTTTTTTCAGTTGGTCGATAAAATTATTGTATATCAATCCGGCTGTTTGATTAAAGTCGGACATGTATTTTTCAGCTGCACTATTTAATTTATCCAAAGAACCCGGTCCCAATGTTTTTTCGAGAGATTGTTTATACTCGGGTATTCCTCCCCAATCCGAGACAGTGGAATCAATCAGTTCAATATGACATTGCATACTAAAGGCAGATTCACCATATTGCAGTGCTTGTATCGCGCAAACAGGAGACTGTGCAAGAACAAGACTGTCAGGTGGTGCTTCGGTAACCGCAGCCCCATGCCATTGCAAACTTTTAATTTTTTTGCGTGAGCCTGAAAATAGACTGGAAGCTTCACCGTCTGTAGTGAGTTCGATATCCAGAATACCGACTTCCGGTTGAGTCATTTTTTCAACCTTGCCACCAAGTGCATCAGCCATCAGTTGATGCCCAAGACAAAAGCCCAGGAAAGGTAACTTTAAGTTAACAATTGCTTGTCGAATAGCGAGCTTTTCCCTGACTAGCCAGGGATGTTTATTTTCCTCCCAAACATCCATCGGTCCTCCCATCACAATCAATGCATCGTAATGACTGAAATCCGGGATAGTCTCTCCCTGGTCCAGTTCAACAGTATCCCAGCCAATATCATCTTCCTGCATAAAGTCTCGAAAGATTCCGGGGTGTTCAATATCGATATGTTGAAACACAAGTGCTTTCATAGTGTTTTCATGACCTGTTAAGATGAAGAATGCAGTGTAAACGCCATACAATGTAAACGCCATACAATGTAAACCCTATATCTCCAGGTAGGTACAAGTATTCAGGTAAAAAGTGACTAGACTGGATTAAGACCATGACAGTATATTTATTATGATAACTGTAAATAATTATCAGGGCTTTGTGAATGACCAATAACACCGGATCTGAATATGCAGATGAGAAGATAAGCAATTTACCTGATTCAGTGACTGCTGATAAAGGTGAAAAGCAACTGGAAATTGCGGTCGGTTCGCAAATCCGTACTTTCCGTGTACAACTTAAAATGACAGTTGATGAGCTTGCCAAGCAGGCGGGTTTATCGCAAGGGATGTTGTCCAAGATTGAAAGAGGTGTAACCGCACCATCGTTAGGGACACTCTATGCGTTAGCCAGCGCCTTGAATGTTCCGGTGACTTCATTGTTTCGTAAGTATGAGGAACAGCGTGATTGCAGCTTTGTAAAATCCGGAGAAGGTTTACTGATTGAGCGGCGTGGCACTCGCGCCGGTCATCAATATCAACTTTTGGGTCATAATATTGGCAAGTTGATCTCTATGGAGCCTTATCTGATCACTTTAACTGATGAGTCCGAAGTTTTTCCTTTATTTCAACATAACGGGATTGAGTTCGTCTATATGTTGGAAGGAGAGGTTGTTTATCGACACGGTAACGATACCTACTTGATGTTACCTGGCGATTCACTTTTTTTTGATTCGGACGCGCCGCATGGCCCTGAGGAATTAATACAAGTGCCTATCCGAATGATTGCCTGTATTTATCGTGCTGGAAACGATGATTAATGGCCTGACCGGTGAGAACATTCAATTTCAATTATCGATAAAAAGTCTTTCGTGCGTAATAAAATATTCTTTATAGTAATATTTTATTACTTAAAAGTTGACATTATGTTATCCCTTTTCGTATTATGTTTTACAACGTTAACCGAGTATATCTGTTACCGAATGTATCGTGAAATCAGGTTAAAATTAGTACCTAAGTCCGTAAATTTATTCATATAAGGAATAATATATTATTGAAAGGATTTATTGGCTGTAGCTGATGAGATACTATAGTAACTAATTATATTTATATATTTGCAAGGGAGGGGGGTTATGTGTGGCATTGTTGGGCTTTTTATAAAGGCACCTGAACTTGAAAATAAACTGGGTGCTTTATTATCACCAATGCTCGTCGAAATGACCGAGCGTGGTCCTGATAGTGCCGGGATAGCTGTGTACGGTGATGCTGTAGAGAAAGGTATGACCCGAACCACGGTACTTTCAATCGATCCGGTTTATTTATGGGACAAATTAGCTTCTGATCTAAAAGAAGTCTTTGGTGAAAATTCAAAACTGGAGCTTAACAGTAATCATGCTGTGCTGACGGTCAGTGCTGATACAAAAGATCTGCAACTCTGGTTGCATGATGTGCATCCTGATCTGTACATGACCAGTTCAGGAACCAACATCACTATCTTTAAGGAACAGGGATTACCAAAAGACGTTATTGATAGATTTGGCATTGCGGGTATGTCGGGCACACATGCATTGGGACATACGCGTATGGCAACCGAAAGCGCAGTGACAACGTCCGCTTCTCATCCTTTTTCAACCGGGGAAGATCTCTGTCTTGTACATAATGGTTCACTATCCAATCACAATCGTTTACGTCGTTCTTTACAAAGAGAGGGTGTGGAATTCCAGACTGATAACGATAGTGAAGTTGCAGCAGGTTATCTGACATGGAAATTACAAAATGGAGCAAGTCTTGATGAAGCTTTGCAGGCGGGTTTTGCAGACCTGGATGGTTTTTACACATTTGCAGTGGGTACGTATGACGGGTTTGCCGTTGTCAGGGATCCGATTGGTGCCAAGCCCGCAATTCTTGCGGAAACAGATGATTGGGTTGCAATGGCATCTGAATTTCGTTCAATGGCCTGTTTACCCGGCGTACAGAATGCAAATATCTGGGAGCCTGAACCAGCGACAATCTATAGTTGGCAGAGGTAATGATTTATGAATAATCCAGCCTTGATTAATATTAAACACAGCACTGAAGAAAAACCGGGTGATGGCAAGGTCCTTGCATTGACTACACGAGAGCAGGAAATACAAAGACTGATCACTACAGGGATGACAAACAAGATGATTGCTGGAGAACTCGGTATTTGTGAAGGTACTGTAAAAATCCACGTTAAGAATTTAATGCGTAAGTTACGGGTACGTTCACGTCTGGAAGTGGCTTTGATGGCACTCGGCGTGATCATGAATAAACAATACGGTCTGAGGTCCAGGGATAATGAGTAAAATTGATCTGGATAAGCAGGAGGTTCGTGAGCTAAATTCACTGTTACATAAAGCGGATGGGAAAAAAGGTCAGTCAGGTTTTCAGATAACAAATCCCAATGGCAAGCATAACATTGCGGTGGGTGTTGATGCAGAGCTTGATATTACGATTGATGGTCATGCGGGACACTATGTTGGTGGCATGAACAAACATGCGAATATCACTGTTACGGGTAATGCGGGTGCCGGGCTTGCTGAAAATATCATGTCTGGTGTTGTGCGTGTAAAGGGTAATTCATCACAATATACCGGTGCCACAGGTCGTGGTGGATTAATCGTTGTGGAAGGTAACGCTGCTGCGCGTTGTGGTATTTCCATGAAAGGCGTGGATATTGTTGTCGGCGGTTCGGTCGGACACATGTGTGCTTTCCTGGGGCAGTCCGGGAATGTTGTTATCTGTGGCGATGCAGGTGATGCTTTGGGGGATTCCATCTTTGAGATGCACATCTATGTACAAGGCAAGGTGAAAAGCCTGGGGCATGATTGTGAAGAAAAGGTAATGGGAAAAGAACAAATGGATAAGTTAAAGGAATTGCTTGATAAAGCTGCAATTATGGCTGATCCGAAAAAATTCAAACTCTATGGTCCGGCGAGAAACCTGTATAACTTCAGGATCGACAATGCTGTTTTGCAGAACGATTAAAATCAGGTGTCATGATAGAGGTCAGGCGAGGAAAGAAAATGAATGATGCAACCACTACACAGCAAGCCAATATGAATGAAGAGTCTGTATTACAGGAATCGTATACCTGGAATAAACAAACCATTCGGGAAATTCAACGTGCTGCAACAGAAGGCATTTATGGTATTCGTGGCGGTGGTGCAAAACGCCATGTACCACATTTTGATGATTTGCTGTTTCTTGGTGCCAGTATGTCGCGTTACCCACTCGAAGGTTACCGTGAAAAATGTGATACCGGTGTAACGCTGGGTACCCGTTTTGCGAAAAAGCCCTTGCATCTGGATATACCCATCACCATCGCAGGTATGAGTTTTGGCGCTTTATCGGCACAAGCAAAGGATGCGCTTGGTAAAGGTGCCGCTGCAATGGGGACATCGACCACGACCGGCGATGGTGGTATGACACCGGAAGAAAGGGAGTCTTCCAAAACACTTGTTTATCAAATGTTGCCTTCGCGTTATGGCATGAACCCGGATGATCTGCGTAAAGCCGACGCCATTGAAATTGTTTGTGGTCAGGGTGCCAAGCCAGGCGGTGGTGGTATGTTGCTTGGACATAAGATTAGTGATCGTGTCGCACAAATGCGTACCTTGCCGCAGGGTATCGATCAACGTAGTGCTTGCCGTCATCCTGACTGGACTGGCCCGGATGATCTGGAAATTAAAATCGGTGAAATTCGTGAAATAACAGATTGGGAAAAACCTGTTTATATAAAGGTTGGTGCAACACGTACCCGTTATGATGTGCAACTTGCATGTAAGGCGGGTGCGGATGTAATTGTTGTTGATGGTATGCAAGGTGGTACCGCCGCAACTCAGGATATTTTTATAGAACATGTGGGGATCCCCACTTTACCTGCGGTAAGAATTGCGGTTGAAGCATTGCAGGAAATGGGGATGCACCGTAAGGTACAGTTGATTGTTTCCGGTGGTATTCGTAATGGCGCCGATGTGGCCAAGTGTATGGCTTTGGGTGCCGATGCTGTTTCTATTGGCATGGCAGCACTTTATGCCCTGGGTTGCAACTCACCTGAGTATGATGATGAATATCGTAAGCTGGGATCAGCGGCAGGCTATTATGATGCTTACCATATAGGTCAATGTCCTGCGGGAATATCGACTCAGGAACCCGAATTGGCAAAACGACTTGATCCTGAATTAGGTGGTCGTCGAGTTAAAAATTTATTGCAAACCATGACACTGGAAGCACAAACATTAGCACGTGCCTGCGGCAAATCACACCTGCATAATCTTGAACCGGAAGACCTGGTTGCGTTAACGGTTGAGGCGGCAGCAATGGCCAAAGTGCCTTTAGCCGGAACAGATTGGGTGCCGGGAGCGGATGCTTACAAATAACAGATTTATCTGTTAATTGGACTATCACATCAGCTATTAATAAATCAGCAGAAGGTAATATTATAGAGAAGGGGGCAAAGCAATGGCTACTGATTTGGCAAAAGTTGCAAAAGACAAGGGTTTAAAATATTTTCTGATCAGTTTTGTTGATTTGTTTGGTGTTCTGCGTTCCAAGTTGGTTCCGGCTGGCGCGATTAAAGGCATGCAAAAAGATGGTGCCGGTTTTGCAGGTTTTGCCACCTGGCTGGATTTAACCCCGGCTGATGCCGACATGTTTGCCGTGCCGGATCCGGACAGTCTGATTATTCTTCCGTGGCGGCGTGAAGTCGGTTGGCTTGCCAGTGATCTGTACATGGACGGTAAAGCAATCGCTGCTTCTCCCCGAGTTGCCCTGAAGCAGCAGATCAAGAAAGCGGCTAAAATGGGATATACCTTCAAAACCGGTGTTGAAGGCGAATTTCACCTTATCAAGGAAGACGGTTCGAATATTTATGATGATCGCGATACCCAGGAAAAGCCCTGTTATGATCAGAGCTGTCTGATGCGTCGCTATGATGTTATTTCTGAAATTTGTGATGCCATGGTCGAGTTTGGTTGGGGTGCTTATCAAAATGATCATGAAGATGCCAATGGACAGTGGGAAATGAACTGGGAATATGATCACGTTTTGAAAACCTGTGATCGCCACGTTTTCTTCAAATATATGGTAAAACAAATTGCAGAAAATCACGGTCTGCGTGCTACCTTCATGCCCAAGCCATTTGTGAATTTGACTGGAAATGGCTGTCATATAAATGCGTCTTTGTGGGATAAAACCGGCAACAAGAACATGTTTATGGATGCGAAAGGTGAATTGGGCCTGAGCAAACTTGCCTACAATTTTCTCGGTGGTGTAATCAAGAACGTTGATGCCTTGACCTCCATTTTCAATTCGACCGTAAACAGTTACAAGCGTATTAATGCGCCGGTTACGGTTTCCGGTGCAACCTGGGCACCGAACACAATTACCTGGGGGGGCAATAACCGAACCAATATGGTTCGTATCCCGGAAGGTAACCGTATTGAATTCCGTCTTGCTGATGGCGCGATGAATCCATATCTGGCACCGGCTGCTTTACTGGCCTGTGGTTTGCAAGGTGTTAAAAACAAGGTCGATCCCGGTAAACGTTGCGACCTGGATATGTATACCGAAGGTGACAAGGTTCGCGGTGCCAAAAAACTACCGTTGAATCTACTGGATGCGATTCGTTTGACCGAGAAGAGTAAGTTCGTTCGTGAAGCGATGGGCGATGAGCTCATTGATGCCTACCTCAAGCTGAAAAATGTCGAATGGAACCAGTACTGTCATCAGCTTACCGAGTGGGAAAGACAACACACGCTCGATTGTTAATAGCGTTGGCTGCATTTGCAGGTGGATATTCAGTACAAAATCAATGCCCCTGTCAGCCGCGATGAGTTTATTGATGTTCTTCATCGATCAGGTTTGGCGGAACGTCGGCCCGTTGATGATCTGAATTGTATGCAGGGTGTCGTTGATAACAGCAATCTCATTATCACGGCATGGCAGTCGCTCGTTCAATAACGGATTTTCATTATGTTTGTTATCTTTCCGATCTGGCGGTTGACAAGACTGTGCAAGGTCGTGGAATCGGAAAACGTTTGCAAATTCTGACTCAGGAACAACTGGGAGGCAGGTGCAAACCTGTTTTGCTTGCTGCACCTGCTGCCAATTCCTGTTACCAACATATCGGCTTTGAAAATAATCCACGATGTTGGATGCTTGAGCGCGAAAAAAATATTGTTGAATGAATTTAAAAAAAAGAAGTTTACTCGCTGTCCCCGGTGACTAACGGGGTGGCGGGTAATGTCAGTTTCGTTTTTTTGATTGTAGTTACTCGAAGATTGAAAGTACGATAACACCGATAACGATCAATAGAACACCACACCATTGGATCCAACTCATTTTTTCTTTTAAAAAAACGCTTGCCAGCAAAACAGTCACAATACTGAATCCGGAAGCAGTCACGACGGCAATCTCGGCATTCTCTGCTTGAGCACTCCAGGCCAGTGCGGCATAGGCACCTGTATCCATAAATCCTTGCAGACCTATCAATGGCCAGCAACTTAAATTAATAACAGGCACCTGCCTTCTCCATATAAATACCAATGCAAGTGCCAGCAAACTAATCCAGCGTGCAATACAAACGGTTTGCAATTCACCATAAACAAGGCTTGCTGCCTGGGCGGCAGCGATAGTAATGCCAAAGAATAATGAAGAGGCCAATGCGATAATTATCGTTTGACGTAAGTGTTGTCGATTATAGTCAGGCTGTGATGCAAAGTGTGAGGAAGCACGGGCAACCAGCCATACGCCGGTAAATACAGCAAATATTGCCATCCATTGAATATTATTCAGGCGAGCGCCGAGAATGACGGCGAGCATGATATTGAATATTGGAAAGCTACCTACAATAGGCGCAACGACTGTTACCGGACCTCTGGCCAATCCCTGGTAAAGTAATAGTGTTGCGACCATGGTGCCGATCCCGGTTACAAGTAATAACCACCAGGCAGTCATTGTAAATACGATAGGGATGTCGAACAGGAAAATGATCAGACTTATTACAATAGCTCCAACGGTCAACATTCCAAGCAACGCTTGTTGATGTCCGATAGCGCGACCGGTAAAACGTGCTATGAAATCCGCGCCACCCCAACCAAAAGCCGCCAATAAACCATATAAACCTGCATTCATTAATTAAATTCTTAATTCAAGTGAGTATTTCTATCTTCAAAACAGCTTATTACGTAGTCAATTTACGAGTACGGAAGCTACCATTTTCTTACTCATGCTGATACGCTTTTGATGCTATACTCGGATCATCATGAATGAAGCCCTCAAAAACTTTTTGGCTGGTGCAGGCAGCGTTGTTGACATTGCTCCGTGCGAGGACTTTTCTCGTTTTGTGTCGGAATATTCGCCTGAACAGCGCATGAGAGACCATTGGGAGCGTACCGGTACTTACCTAAGAAACGCACTGGACCACTACTCTGATGAGCAACAAGCGAAAGAAAAACAATCGTAACACTCCTGCAAAAAGCCAAAACCAGGGACCAACTCAGCGAGTTACTGCCACCCACCAGCGTATTGAAGGATACTCTGGACCTCTCCCACACCCACAAGTACTTGCTGGATATGATCAAACCGTTCCGGGTGCAGCCGAGCGCATACTCGTTATGGCTGAGAAAAATGCCCAACACCAGATAGACATTGAAAACAAGACGCTAGACGCATTCCGAAAACAGCAACGCTTGGGGCAATTTTTCGGTTTTGGTATCGGTATCGCTGCGTTATCAGCATCAATTACTGCCTTGGTGCCTGGATATGAGTACGCAGCCATGCTTCTGGGTGGCACTACCGTCACCGGCTTGGTCGCCGTTTTTGTCACTGGTCGCATTATCGGGAACAAGCAATAGTGGCGACGTATAGCATTTGCATGCAGCCGATAACCATTCCGCTACGCTTCATGCTCGTGGCTGATGCTTGGCGTTACAGGCACTTAAAATAAATATCATCATATCTATATGAAATTAAAGGGAATTAAATTTTTAATTTAAGTACGACTGTCATAGCGTTACTTATTGGGAAGTACCACTAAATGGATATATAAAACGGAAGATTGCTATGCTAGGGTAAGCAGAGCTTCAAAGTTTGATGGGGTTTTGGAGTTGTCTGAAAATCAATAAGAATAAGGCCATGAATCATGGCTTGGTCGTAATGTATCTAAAGATCAGAGACCAGCCGGATTATCTAAAATATGCGATAGGGGGGTGGAGTAATGGATAGTGAAATATCATCATTAGTCGTCATATTCACTGAATTCTATTATTGGGTCACAGTTGTAATGATGTTTTTGATCCATGTTGGGTTCTGTATGTATGAAGTCGGTGTATCGAGACGTAAAAACCAACTGCATACACTAATGAAAAATACGATGCTTATACCGTTAATCACGGTCGCTTTTTTTCTGTTCGGTTGGTGGATATATTTTGCCTTGCCAAATGGCCCTTTCCTGAATATGGCAGGTTTGCAACAAGAAGGTGGTGGTTTGGTTACTGCCGTGAATGCCTATCCCTGGAGTGAATTAATGGGTACGCATATGGGTGGTGCCGCTTTTCAGGAAGGCGTGTCTGTTGATGATACAGGGTTCTGGGCACGCATTAACGGTGTATTCTGGGCAGCCTTCCTGCTGTTCTCATGGACCACTGGTTCAATCGTGTCAGGTGCCGTAATTGAACGGATTCGTTCCGGTGCTTTCTGGATATTGGCCGTGTTAATCGGTTCAGTATTGTGGATCACTGACGCAGCATGGGGCTGGCATTGGGACGGATGGATGGTTCACAAGCTGGGTTATCATGATGCCTACGCATCCGGTGTCGTCCATGCGATTGCGGGTGGTTTTGCTTTGGCGGTGTTAATAGTGCTTGGACCGCGTATTGGTAAATTTAAAGAGGATGGCACTCCTCGAGACATTCGACCGACAAATCCATGGTTGGTTACGATCGGTCTGTTTCTAATCTATACCGGTTTTTGGGGTTTTTATGCGGCATGTAATGTTCCGATAATTGATTTTTATGGTCCTGATATGCTGGATGTTGATGGTAGTTATTTTACAGCAACTAATATCTATCTTAGTCCCACATCTTTATCAGGTATTACCTTTGCTTTCTTGATGTCATTGTCAGGTGGTTTAATGGCTGGATATTTCATGTCCAAAGGCGATCCTTTCTGGACATACTCCGGCGGACTTGCAGGCGTCATTGCGGCATCAGCGGGTAATGATCTTTACCATCCGATTCAATCCATGATTATTGGTGCGGTTGGTGTTTGTATTATTTACAAGTTGCATTATTGGGTAGAACGTACGTTCAAGATCGATGATGCCGTTGGTGCTGTTGCTGTTCATGGTTACGCCGGTTTTTACGGTGTCGTTGTTGCGGGTTTCATGCTTTGGGGATATCCGGCTTCACCGTTTATGGAGTCAACTATTAATCCGCTAGGTCAGTTTGCCGGCGCAATCATCATGTTCTTTGTGTTGGGTTTCATCCCCGGTCTGATCGCTGCAAAGATCCTGAACGGTATGGGTCTGCTGCGCATTCCGAAGGAAATTGAGATAGCGGGTCTTGATCTGGATTATGACATTGAAGATGAAAACGCTGCTGCCGATCTGAATGCTGCTGTCCGGGCGGAAGCGAAAAAGGTTGGCTTACTGTAAATCAGATTAATTTTTCAAGCAGGAGGACATTGTTATGTCAAATGGTGTTGAAAGTTTTGCCAAGCTGGCGGAGATGGGTGCACTTTATCCATTTCAGGGCAGTGAAGGATTGTTGGTTATACTTTGTACCGCATTTTGGCTTGCCTGGCATATATGGCAACTCAAGAGTGAGTCCGATGAATGCAATATTGAAATCAAGGAAATCAAGGGCAAGGCAGAGGTCAATAAGGCACTTGATCGTTGAGCCTGGTACAAAGCTAAAACGTCATAGCTGACGTGAAGTGAGTGGTAAATGAATCCCCTGTTCACTATCAGTGATCAGGGGATTTTTTCTTGGGAAAGTTTTTTAGTTGTTATTGTAGAGTTCTGGTCAGTACCTGATTGTCCCGGAAAAATTATTCTTTCTAAATTAACTATGTCAATTAGACGCGCATTAAGTAGCATTCCCGGTAAACCGGGTGTCGTTTTTGCGGTTATCGCAGGTATCATCGTGTTATCTGTTTTCTATTTTAAACAATACAAGTCCTGTACAGATATCGCTTCTTTGCGTTCCATGCTGAGTGAAGGTATACGGAAAAATGCCGGTACAATTATAAACCTGGCGGACATGACACCATTTGAGTGGGAAAAAGCAAGGGTAATTATTAATCATCAAAGCGCAGGTAAGGTGCTGGATTGTCCATTCGGGTGGGACTGGACTCAGAAACAGCGTAGGCAATTAATGGCAAATGGTCAGTTAAATGTAATAGCATTTGCCAGAAAAAATATTAATACAGTCGTTGATTTCAGTCAGGAGACGATTGATTTTGAACTGGTAGACACCATAATTACGCCTGATTCCGCAAAGTTTCACATTGCGGGACAAAACCTTGAAAACGGTGGTTATTTGCTGCGACAGATCAAATAATCTTCTGAAAATATTAAAGCTTCATTATTTAGGCAATACCGTCCAGGTGCGCAAATCTTTTCGCGAAGGATTGCCGTATCCGGGATACGGCGTACCAGGGTAAAAAACGGATAGACTTGATTTAGATGGAAATATTTTTCAGTTTTTTTATCAAAACAAAAAAACTGAAAATCCGACATGTTTAAGAGGTGTGCGATTGTGAATGGTGTAAAGGACTTCACATAAATCCGATGGCCAAGATGTCCAAATCTATCACTTCAGAGGTATCTCTACGGATGAATTGATTCTTGCTGCATAAGAATCGACTATGCAGATATCGTTATTCTAAAATTTTAAAAAAGCCTGGTAATTTGTCCACCTTTTTTATTCGGAGCAATTAGCTTATGACACTCCCAACACACAGCAAGTATTTGATTATTGGTGCCGGCATTCATGGACTCAGTACAGCATATCATCTTGCTCTTGAATTGAAAGCAAGTGGTAAAGGTGGCGGTGAGGATGTTCTGGTCATTGACAAGAGCGGAATTGCGGCGGGTGCATCAGGTATTGCGTGTGGTGTTGTTCGAAATAATTACTACCAACCCGCGATGCGTGAATTGATGGCACACAGTGTTGATGTATGGGAATCCGATCCGGAAGCATACAGTTACCATGCGGTTGGTTATATGCAGATCAGTCCGGAGTCGATGCATGCCGATGTGGCGACAATAGCAGCGCAGCAAAAAGAGATTGCCTACGAATCAGTCTTTATTGAAGGTGTGGATGATAGTGCAAACTATATGAAAGGGTTCTTTGATGATTGGCAGGCCAGGGATATTACTTCTGTACTCCATGAGAAGCGAGGTGGTTATGCAAATAATCGAAAATCCATGTATGGTTTGGCTGCCAAGGCGGAAGCCGAAGGTGTAAAGATACAATCCGGTGTCACTGTGACCGGATTTAAAAATGCCGGTGGCTCTGATGCAATTGCAGCCGTTGAAACGGACCAGGGGATGATCGAATGTGATTATGTTGTTATTGGTGTCGGTCCATGGGCCAAGATTTTCTGGGACATGCTGGAGTTGCCAAAAACGATCAGTATTAAAGGCACGGATGGAAATGTGCACGACAATGTCAATATGTGGATCTATTGGTCATTGCAAGAAGGCACTCTGGGTGTTAATCCCGATTATCTAAAAACCAATGATGGCAATATGCCGCCGGTGATTCATGTCGATAGTGATGCTCCGCTTTATTCCGATGTGGATGGAACGCTGGTAACAGACAGGATGTGGGGCATTTATTATAAGCCTGATTTTAATTTTGGCGGTGTTCAGGGTGGCGCAGCCCCTGATCCGATTGATACAGATCCGGATGCTGTTGCTGTTGATCCTTATGGTCCTGATTCACCGGATTATGTTATGGGTGATGAGTTTGCACATATGTGGTGTTCGGCATTAGCTCATTGTCAGAAACGTTTCGAGGGACAAACAGGTGTATATAAGAAAGAGGCTTCCGGTGGTATCGGTGCTTTTACACCAGATAGTTTTCCTGTCTTCGATGTGTTTCGCGAAAATTGTTATTTCATTGCTGATTCCAATCATGGCTACAAGATGTTGGGTGTAGGCAAACTCGTTGCAAGCGAGATTGCAGGTAATACTTCCAGTATTCTTGAACCGTTCAGGTTTTCAAGGTATGCAGAAGGCAAGTTACATCCCGTGTCAAATAGTCCATTCCCCTGGAGTTAGGAACAAGTAATTAATTTGTCACAGTTGACTTTTTAAGGTAGTGATGAATTACCACTGTCGGTTTTATTGCGATAGATTAATGACAACTTAATATATTAAGAGAGGGGTAAAAAATGACAGACCTTCAAGCACATGTGGAAGCGGCTGGTCGTGCCGAGTTGGTGAAACAGGTCAGTGAAAAAATAAAAAAGACAGGCGTCGATTATATTTATTATCAATTTATTTCTGTCACCGGACGGATAGTGGGTAAAGGGATCCCTGCTGTACACTGGGAACGTCTTGCCGAAAAAGGTTTTCAATTGGTTTACGGCTCGACTGCAAACTTATTCATAGATCGTCATGGTGACTACATTGGTTATGGTCCGGAGGCATCGGAACTGGTTGGTATTCCTGATCCAGAGACATTCTGTCAATTACCATGGGATAAGCGTGTTGGTCGTGTGTTCTGTACCTTATTTCGTAATCGTGAAGAACGTGAAAATCCGGGTGGCATTTTAAGTGCAGACTGTCGAGGTAATTTACGTCGCATCCATCAGGCATTTCAGGACAAGCATGGTTTAAATATGCGTTGTGGAACCGAACCGGAAATGATGTGGTTAAAGCGTGATGCAGATGGCAAACCTGATGGTGGAGTGACCAAACCTAACTGCTATCACATAGACCAATTTGAAGAATTACGCCCGACCTTTATGAAGGTGATTGAATACGCTCAGCAGATGGGTCTTGATATCATTCAGGGTGACCATGAAGATGCCCCGGGTCAGTTGGAACTCAATACACAATATGATGACGTGTTGCGTAACGCAGATCGTTTGACGACTTATCGTCAAATATGTGCTCAGGTCGCACGTGAAGATGGTTTGATAGCCTGTTTTATGTCCAAACCGTTCATGGGTGTGTCAGCTTCAGGTTGTCATCATAATATGTCTTTATGGGAAGGTGGTGCAGATGTTGTTAATAATCTGGGCTTTGATTCTCTTCCAGGTATGGACGGTGTCTTTAGTTATATTGAAGGTGGTGAAAATAAATTCATGCCGGATCCTTCCATTGACGAACGAGCTCCTGGTCCTATAGGTCTGTATTCAATCGGTGGCGTGCTCAAACACCTGGGCGCGTTGACCTCGATTGGTTCTTCCACTGTTAATTCTTATCGTCGTCTATGGGATACCGGTTTTTGGGCCCCCATCTTTGCCGATTGGGGTTACCAGAATCGCACCTGTGCCTTACGTGTCTCTGCTCCGGGTCGCTTCGAATACCGTTCAGTGGATTCAATGGTGAATCCATATCTTATGGGTTCTGCCCTGCTTAAAGCCTTTGATGATGGTATTGAGAACAGGATTGATCCAGGCGAAGCTGAAGAACGGAATATCTATTTGGCAATGGAAGAAGGCAAGGATGTGAAAAAATTACCGATGTCTTTGGGTGAAGCGCTTGCAGAACTTGGTAATGACGAAGTTATCAAGTCTGCCATGCCAGGTGAGATGTATAAGGTGTACGAACATTACAAACGTGATGAATGGGAAAAATATAACGCGACTGTTACAGATTGGGATCAAGAGACCTATATGGACTGTTTGCCGTAAGTTAAATTGCTCATCCGATATTTTTTTCGGGTGGGTATCTGACGTTTGGACGTTGTAGCTGTTTGCTGATACAGCAATGTTTTTAATTTTTTATTGAGGAAAAGCTTATGTGTGGTATTGCAGGACTTATCTGGAAAGGAGGACAAAGTTCGAACATTGGTGCAGAAATGTCTTCCATGCTTCAGGCTTTGAGACATAGGGGGCCGGATTCAACCGGGTTTGCACTTTATGGCAATGCAAATTCAGATGATTTTGTGATGCGGTTTAAAACTGCCGAGCAGGAAGAAATGAATACCGGTTTTGATATTAACAAACAGGTTAAGGAACGGGAGGAACAGGTTGAGGCACGTATGCAGGAGATGGGTGCCAAAATCAGGGATCAAAAAGCGTCAACAGCGTATGCACATCGTTATGTTTTTGGTTTTGATGGCGATTTGCGGCGATTGATTGATTATATAGAGGATGTTGATGGTGTTGAAGTTTTGTCCGTTGGTAATGCTTTGGAATTAATTAAAGACATGGGCGATTCCATGATGGTAACAGAACAGTACGGTTTGGATGACTTTGAAGGAACGCATGCAATTGGTCATACGCGTATGGCAACCGAATCGGACGTTGACATACGTTCTGCTCATCCTTATTGGGCTTACCCGTTTAGTGATGTATCCGTAGTGCATAACGGTCAGTTGACTAATTACTGGACGCATCGTCGTGATTTGGAACGTCGGGGACATCGCTTTATGTCCAATTGCGACTCGGAATTAATCGCCGTGTACATCGCTGATCGAATAGACCATGGAGATAGTCTGGAAGAAGCCATGCAAAGTTCTGTTAGCTATCTGGACGGTGTGTTTTCCTACCTGGTTGCAACCAAAGATCAGCTGGGTATGGCTAAAGATACCATGTCGGCGAAACCGATGGTGATATATGAAAGTGATGAGTTTGTTGGTTTAGCATCGGAAGAGATCGCCATTCGCAGTATTTTCCCGAGAGAAATTGATACATTCGATCCATATCAGGGGGAGGTTTTAGTATGGCAAACGTAAATAAAGATCATAAGTCATATGAAATGGGTCTGCACGAGGAGCAGTTAGCGGGGCGTACTCAGCAAATGTATTTTTCTGCTGCCGAAGAAGAGAACTATGTTCATGCTTATGCCGATGAAGTCGATTTTGACAAGGCAACAGAATTTGATTGTGCTGATATGGAAAATACTGAAATCAACATCAAAATTCGTGAATTGGTGAAAGAGGGTTATGGCACGATCACAGTTAAAAATCCAATGGGTAAGCATGCCCTGGGTGTCGGTATTCTTAATCGTCTCAATCTAAATTTTCAGGGCAGTCTGGGTTATTTTGCCTGTGGTCTTATTGATGGACCAAATGTACGTATTAACGGTCGGGTCGGTTGGTCCTGCGCAGAAAACATGATGGCAGGCACTCTTGTTATCGAAAAAAATGCCGGCTCACTTTTTGGAGCTGCAATTCGTGGTGGCGATTTGGTTTGTAAAGGACGTGCAGGTGCACGTGTTGGCATCGATCAGAAGGGTGGCACGATCATTGTGGGTGACAGTGTGGGTGCTTTCACCGGTTTTATGATGCAACGCGGTCGCATGATCATCCTCGGTGACGCCGATGAGAATCTGGGCGATTCCATGTATGACGGTACAATCTATCTTGCCGGTAAGGCCAAAAGTCTGGGTGTCGATGCTGTTGAAGGTGAATTGACTGAACTGGATATTGAATATCTAAAAGGCAAATTAGCGTTATACGATATGGAAGCACCCAACGGTGTTGAAAATATAACTAAAATTGAATCCGGTAAACAGTTGTGGAATTATGACAACCTTGAACCGACCGAAAAGAAACTGGTGCTTTAACAGAAAGAGAATAGAGGATCAAAAAATGTCTTCAGTAAAAGATGATGCCAAAAAATATCATTTGGGTGATAGTTTTATATTTCCACCCGAAGTTATTAATGATATCCACGTTAAGGCTGAACTCGGTCGATATCGGATGCGTGGTTTTTCATTATTCAAGAAAATTCCGACATGGGATGATCTCACTTTTATGCCGGGTACATTAACCCGTTTTGTAATTGAAGGTTATCGAGAAAAATGTACAACAAAAACCGTTATTGGTCCATGTGCCAAACGCCCACTGGAACTGGATATCCCGGTTTATATTACCGGCATGAGTTTTGGTGCCTTAAGCTATGAAGCCAAAACAGCACTGGCACGTGGAGCAACTATGGCTGGTACTGCCACTTGCTCTGGTGAGGGCGGCATGATTCCTGATGAACGTCGTTATTCAGAAAAATGGTTTTATCAATGCATTCAGTCTCGCTACGGTTTTAACCCGCAACATTTGCGCCTGGCGGATGCGATTGAATTTTTCATTGGTCAGGGTTGTAAGGTTGGTTTAGGTGGACACTTAATGGGTCAAAAAGTGACCGATCAGGTTGCCGAAATGCGTTCATTACCGGCTGGTATTGATCAGCGTTCGCCTGCACGTCATCCTGACTGGATGGGACCGGATGATCTGGCTCTGAAAATTCAGGAAATACGGCAGGCAACGGATGGTCAGATCCCGATTCAGTTGAAACTGGGTGCGGCACGTGTTTATGACGATGTACGTATGGCTGCTAAAACCGATCCTGATTCTATTTACATCGACGGTATGGAAGGAGGTACCGGTGCCGGGCCACATTTAGCTACGGAAGATACAGGTGTTCCCGGTATTGGTGCGATTCGCCAGGCACGCCGGGCTATTCAGGACGTTGGTATGGATGGCAAAATTACGTTGGTCTATGCCGGTGGTATACGTAACGGTGCTGATTTGGCGAAAGCGATTGCGTTGGGTGCAGATGCAGTTGCAATAGGTCATTCAGCATTGATGGCATTGAACTGTAATAAAGATATTCCTGAAGCAGATTATGAAGAAGAGATGGGTGTCCCGGCTGGTTCTTGTTATCACTGTCATACAGGTCGTTGTCCAGTGGGTGTGGCCACACAGGATCCGAAATTGCGTGCTCGATTGAATCCGGATGAAGCAGCTATTCGTGTTTACAATTTCTTGCATACACTGACGATTGAAGCTCAATTGTTTGCCCGCGCTTGTGGCAAGACCGACATTCATTCATTGGAACCGGAAGATTTGGCTGCCTTAACCATGGAAGCTTCTGCGATAGCGCAGGTTCCATTGGCCGGATCACAATACACAGTTGGTCGTCCGGATATGACACGTTTCTAGAATAATTTTGTTGGGGGAAAATCATGAGCAAGAAAGATATTAATCATTTTTTAGAGGGTGATGGTCTTGATGAGGAGCGTGAGAAGATTATCGGCCAACATATCGGTTATCGCTATGATGTGAACCTTGTGCCTGATCTGGGCAGGATAACGCCATTCCTTAAAAAATATATCGAGGTTATGGGCTGGAAGGATCTGAATTGGCTGGAAGATGTACACATGGGTTATGAAGAAGGTCGTGCAGCAGTATTTGATCGTAACAATAATGGCTGGGTTACTGTGCCGGAAGATATGGAGATGCCTGATAACCAACAGGATCGCGATATGATTGCACGCGAGTTGTTAGTAAAGTTTCAGATGTCAACAAATCATCCGATGGTTGATTTGAGAAAAGCGTATGAAAAATTCAGTTAGTAACTTTTTTAAGGGAGATTTCTGGGTAGGTTAGAGTTTTCTGCGGTACAGGTATTCTTTAATGTTTACCATATAGGGGTCTGGAATGAATAGTTTTTTTTGGGTTATGTGTGGGTTCATGAAGAAGAAGCGGATCCATAGTGATGTCCTTGATGGCACAATCAGTACTTGGGTAGAGTTCGCCCACTGGTTAAGTTTTTGGAGGTGAGTCGGAAACTAAACGATGGCGAGTTCCCGTTTCCGGAAGCAACCGTTACCTGGACTCATAATGCTGGTGCCTGTGTGGGTTTTTATGCGGCGAATAATTTATTTCCTACACTTCAACTGCGATCCCAATGACTGTGTTACGAGGGGAACGGGTACTCAGCTGGGTACCTGTGATACTAAATAACAAGATCAATGCCATCGTTGGTCCCTGTGTCGGCTGGAGTGGCTCTATCCTCAAGACTGGGTTTAGCCTGGATTCTTTAGTGTTGGTCCTATGTCTATCCGGATGATTCCGCTTCTAACTTATGTGAAAATGTTGAATACCGTGACTTTGCCATCATAGGAAAACTTTAGGCTGAAGCCCGAATATTCCGTTACGTTCAATGAATGGTTTGGTGTTAAGGATTTATATTCTCAATTATGCTGGTATTGCTTAAGGTGCGTATGCCTCTGGCCATTGTCAGAAATAAGGAAAATCCATAGATAAAACTCACCGGCCTGGAGCTTTCGGTTGCGGGTGAGGAAGTGGGTATCTCATGATGACGGTGTTTATATTGGTAAAGAGCAGATTGGTACAACAGCTAGTGCAACTTTTCACCTGTTATCGGCAAAAATATCGCCCTTTGTAAAATGAAAACAGGATGTTCCGTGATCGGTAGTAAGGTGGAAAATTGGATGGACATCAAAAGCGGTTACCGAGAACTGTGGTCGCATTTCCCCGTTTCGACCCATAAAAAGAACGGGTAAAAGGAAACTGTAAATAGCCTGGTATCTGGTTGCTTTTTAAGCATCAAGAACATACCGATAGTTGACCTTGTCCACATCAAGCGATGTGCAGAGTACACGATAGGAATATTACTTTCAGGGTATATAAATACTTCACACGATTACATAATATGTCCCCACTTATTTATAATCGCGGATTATGTTGAAGCTGCTGTAAATTGGCGAGTCAGGCTAAATCAAAAGGAGCGGAATTTATTATGAATCGATATTCAGTTTTGGAAGTTATCAGGGGAGGGCTAACCGGGCAAAAGCACTGGCAGCGTGCCTGGCGCGACCCGGAACCGAAACGGGAATATGACGCTATCATTATTGGCGGCGGTGGACATGGTTTGGCAGCAGCGTATTACCTTGCCAGGCTACACGGCATGACTAATATTGCAGTCTGCGAAAAAGGCTGGTTAGGCAGTGGCAATGTCGGTCGAAATACGACCATCATTCGTTCCAATTATATGCTGGAGGATAATGCGCATTTTTATGAATATGCCATGAAGCTATGGGAAGAATTGGCGCAAGAATTAAATTACAACGTCATGTTTTCCCAGCGCGGCATCATTAATGTTGCTCATTCCGATGCACAGATGGACAGTTTTGCTCGCCGTGGTAATGCCATGCGTTTGAATGGCATTGATGCCGAGTTATTGACTCGTGATCAAGTTAAAGAACACTTGCAAATGCTGGATTACTCAGATAGAGCTCGCTTTCCGGTTTATGGTGGCTTGCGACAGCCACGTGCCGGAACGGCACGACATGATGCGGTTGCCTGGGGCTACGCTCGTGCGGCAGATAGTTTGGGTATCGATATAATTCAAAATTGTGAAGTAACCGGTTTTGATATACAGAATGGACAAGTTGAAGGATTGCAAACTTCTCGCGGAGCAATCAAGGCAGGGAAAGTAGGCATTGCTGTTGCCGGAAATACCTCTCGATTATGTGCAATGGCAGGCTTAAATCGTTTGCCTATCGAAAGTCATAGCTTGCAGGCCATGGTATCAGAGCCTTTAAAACCTTTTATTGATACAGTTTGTACATTCGGTGCTGGACATTTTTATGTTAGCCAATCAGACAAAGGTGGTCTCGTATTTGGTGGTGATCTGGATGGCTATAATTCTTATGCACAGCGCGGTAATTTTCCTATGGTGAATCATGTATCGCAAGCGGGCATGGCTTTAATGCCGACAATAGGACGTATTCGACTATTACGGCACTGGGCCGGTATCATGGATATGTCTATGGACGGTAGTCCGATCATTAGTACAACACCGATTAAAGGCCTTTATCTTAATGGTGGCTGGTGTTACGGCGGCTTTAAGGCGACTCCGGCTGCAGGCTGGTGTTTCGCCCATACTATAGCAAATAATCAGCCGCATAAACTAAATGAAAATTTTACGCTGACCCGCTTTGAACACGGTTACACCATTGATGAAAAGGGCATGGGTCCCGTTCCCGGGGCACACTAGAGGAATTGCATAATGATTCGAATTAATTGTCCCTGGTGTGGTGAGCGCAATATGGAGGAATTTAGCTATGGCGGCGATGCCATAAATAAACATCCTGATCTCTCTGCAGATACAAGTGCAGCACAGTATTACGATTATGTTTATCTGCGCAATAATTCCTGTGGACCACACCTTGAATATTGGCATCATGTTAACGGCTGTCGGCAATGGTTGAAAGTTAAACGCGACACGCTAACGCATGAAGTGTTGGCGACGGCTCCGGCTGATAAGTCACTCGGAGGAGAACAGGCATGACGATGCAAGTTAATAGATTGGCACAAGGTGGATCTATTGATCGCACGAAATCGATATCATTCAGTTTCGATGGAAAAAACTATACGGGCTATCAGGGCGATACATTAGCCTCAGCTTTATTAGCGAATGGAGTTAAGCTGGTTGCACGTAGTTTTAAGTATCATCGTCCACGCGGTGTTTTTTCTGCGGGTTCGGAAGAGCCAAATGCAATGGTACATCTGCGTGAAGGTGCGCGTCGGGAACCGAATACACGCGCTACAGTCGTCGAACTTTATGATGGTTTGGTCGCGGAAAGTCAAAACCGCGGTGGTAGCTTGCGTAGTGATCCACAATGCATTAATGATTTATTCAAGAGTTTTCTCCCTGCCGGTTTTTACTACAAAACATTCATGGGATCATTCCGTAGTACCAGAATATGGATGATCTTTGAAGCATTTATCCGCAAGGCAGCGGGTATGGGAACAGCATCAATACTTCCCGATCCAGATACGTATGACTGTATGAGTCGTCATTGCGAGGTGTTAGTCATTGGTGGTGGTCCTGCGGGCCTAATGGCAGCAAAATCTGCTGCGGCCAGTGGCGCACGCGTGATGCTAATCGACGAACGTGCAAATTTAGGTGGTCAATTACGTTTTGAACGATATGCAATTGATGGTCGTCCTGCAGTAGACTGGATCAAGGAAATCGTTGCTGGACTGGAAGCAATGGAAAATGTTTTTATGCTTGATCGTACTACTGCATTTGGCTACTACGATCATAATTTTATAGCTTGTGTCGAGCGCGTCTGTGATCATCTTCCCATACCAACAGAGCATAAACCACGACAGCGTATATGGAATATTCAGGCAGATCAGGTCGTACTTGCCACGGGTGCACATGAACAACCCATGGTATTTGGTAATAATGATCGACCTAATGTTATGTTGGCAAATGCAGTGAGGGCCTACATTAATGAATACGGCGTATTGCCGGGTAAACATGCGGTTGTTTTTACATCATGTGATGATGCCTATCGAACTGCCATCGATTTAAGTGACGCGGGTGCAAAAATAGAAGCAGTTATCGATTCACGTCTGACTGAATCTTGTTATGCGCAAGAATGTCGTAGTCGTAACATGGAAATACTGCAAGGCCATGCAATTGTTGATACACATGGTAATGCTGACGGTGTCCACGCGGTGGATGTGCAATCCCTGTCAAGTAAAAAATCACGACGTATAAATTGTGATTTGGTAGCCATGTCGAATGGTTGGGCACCCGCCTTGCATCTGTTTAGTCAGTCAGGGGGCAAAGTGGTCTGGAATGAAGAACGTCATATTTTTGTTTCGGGTGATTCAAGGCAGGCCGAACGATCTGTCGGTGCCGCTCGGGGCAGTTTTGACCTCAAGACCTGTTTTGCGGACGGATCATTTGCCGGTGTGGAAGCGGCAACAAGCGCCGGTTTCCCCACCGATGCCATGGCGCTTCCTGTGACGGATGACTTGCATGAAACGGCTTATCAACCTTTGTGGGAAGCACCGGATCCTGTGTCTGGCCGACCGAAGAAATTTGTCGATCATCAAGATGATGTCGCCGCCAGTGATGTGCGGCTCGCTCATCGTGAAGGCTATGTTTCAGTTGAACATCTCAAACGTTATACCACCTTGGGCATGGGAACAGATCAGGGTAAAACATCTAATTTGTCCGGGCTTGGAATCATGGCGGCTGCCCGCAGTTGTTCAATACCTCAGGCCGGATTGACGACTTTTCGTCCTCCCTATACACCAGTATCTTTGGGTGCGCTTGGCGGGGCGGAAGTTGGTGAACATTTTATGCCGATCCGTCGTACAGCTATAGATTCCTGGCATGGAGAACAGGGATGTGTATGGATAGATGCCGGTATTTGGCGACGTCCGCGTTATTACCCGAAAACAGGTGAAACTATTCGTGATGCATTTCTTCGTGAAACAGGGATGACACGTAGTTCAGTCGGTATGTGCGATGTAACCACCCTGGGCAAGATTGATCTTCAGGGTGCGGACACTGCGGAATTTTTGGAACGCGTTTATATTAATCACTGGAAAAAACTGGCCGTTGGAAAAGCACGTTACGGCGCGATGTTACGTGAAGATGGTATTGTATATGACGATGGTACAACATCGCGCCTGGCTGAAAATCACTTTGTCATGACAACAACAACGGCTAATGCCGTCAAGGTAATGTCCAACCTTGAGTTTTACCTACAGGCTATCTGGCCGGATCTGCGTGTTCAGGTTACAAGTGTTACCGAGCAGTGGTCAGCGATAGCCGTTGCCGGTCCTGATTCGCGCAAGGTATTACAAGAGCTTATAGACATTGATATGTCTAACGCAGTATTTCCATTTATGGGTGCTTCTGAATGTGTTGTTGCCGGAATTTCCAGGTGCCGTTTATTTCGTATCTCTTTTTCAGGTGAGTTGGCTTTTGAAGTTAATGTGCCCTGCGATTACGGACGTTATGTCTGGGAAAAGATTTACGCAACAGGTCAGGAATACAATATCGTGCCCTACGGAACGGAAACACTCGGTAATATGCGCATGGAAAAGGGTCATGTTGCAGGCCCAGAGCTGGATGGGCGTACGATTGCGGACGATCTGGGTCTGGGTATGATGATGTCGAAGAAGAAAGAGTTTATTGGCAAACGTCTTGCCTATCGTGAAGCTTTAACATCAGTTGATCGAGAAAAAATTGCAGGTTTTGTGCCACTGGATGGTAGAACATATTTAACAGCTGGTTCACAGATCGTGACCAATGCTCATGCAGCACCACCTGTTGAAATGATAGGTCATGTCACGTCAACCGGATATTGTGTGGAAAAGGATCATCCGATTGCTTTGGGTTTTATTAAGGGTGGACTCGAGGCCTGGGAAAACAAAACCGTTTACATGAGTTATCCGTTAAGAAACCGGACGGTACCGATGAAAGTGGTAAATCCGGTATTTGTCGATCCAGAGGGAGAAAGACTTCGTGGCTGAAGCAACACCAACACGCCGTGCGGCATTACACGAAATCTACCAAACCGGTAACTTCGGTGAAATTAAGAATAATGATCCGGGCGTTATATTTAACGAGCGCCGTGCCTTATCCATTATTCAGGTAGCCGCATGGGAAGAGCAGGCTGATGCAGTTGCAATTGCGATTGAGCAGGCAGCGGGTGTTAAACCCTCACGAACCGCATGTAGTGCGATTCAATTCGGTGAAACTACTGCAATCTGGATGGGTCCCGAACGTTGGTTGATTGTTGAAAAAGAAAATCGTGAATTGGACATGCTTATCAGGAATGCGGTACATGAGGAGCAGGCAGCAATCACTGATCAAAGTCATAGTCGTTGTGTTATTCGTATTTCCGGTAAAGACGTGCGCAACGTACTGCGTAAAGGCACAATGCTTGATATGGATGTTTCTCATTTCAAGGTGGACGAAGCAAAGGTCACGAGTCTATTTCATACAAATGTTCTGATACATTGTTTAAATGAAGATAGCCTTGATGTTTATGTTGCACGTTCCTTTGGGCAGAGTTTTTTTGAAGTGATCACACATGCTGCTGCAGAGTATGGTTATCAAGTGGAAGAAGCAATATAGAAGAGAATAGATTACTGCTTCAGTAAAAACCTGCTCAATTTTCCATAATGTTTTTTTATATTTCGTCAATATTAACAGGCAGTGAAACTGAATCTCCCATGAGATAATCGCAATCAAATTCTTTCATCGAGTCGAGTCTTTCTTTTGTATTGATATCGCTGATAATCACTTTCCCCCCCAAAGCATGAATATATCCTATTTGCGCCATAGCTGCTTTTTGAGTGAGTCGAGGCATTGCAACACTTGCTGTCAAGCATGCACTATCAATCTTTATTGTATTTATTGCCAGCGCAAATAAATCCTCGCTTGAAGGTAAGATGGATGCATCGGTATTCATGGTTAAATCGATACCCTGATTATGAAATCGATCCAATATTTCAATACTATTTTTTGATAATGTATGGATATTGTTTACAGATATATTAATTGAGAATTTAATGTTATTAAATTTGATGTTTAGGAGCTGCTGCTCAATTTTAAGTAAAAATTTCTCCGTAAAAATATTCTCGCCAAAAAACTGAATAGTTAAATTTAAATTCTTTTCGAAATCAGCTTGTGACTCCAGGGTTTTAGCTTGCTTGATAATAGATTCGATAATCCAGATATTTAGCCGGTTTACGATTTCATCGCATGTGTTAAGCAGTGAAAAAAAGTCGGAAGATATTTTGCCTCTTCTGGGGTGATTCCAGTAAAGTCGACATTCGTAATGGTTGGCAAGATTATCTTCTCTTGAAATCAGGGGATGGTAGCAAAGCAGTAATTCATTGTTTTTCAGGGCATACCGGATTTCCTTTTCCATTCTATCCAATGCATAAACTTTGGCATTGGTAGCAGTTCCGTGAATCTCAAAACGTGAACCTCCCAGTGATTTTGCCTGGTTCAGGGCGGTATAAGCTTCTTTAATCACAGATTTTCTATCCTTTATATTATCCGAGCTTAAACTTATACCGATACTAATTGTTAAAAAAGTATCTGCATCGTTAATTTTAATAGGCGCAAGTAATACATTACGGATATTTTTTGTGACTGTTCGTACAGCGTGAATTGATTCGGTATGTTCAAGTAATAGACCAAATTCGCCATCACCAAAGAGGCATAGTGAATCAGCAGGATTGACTATGCCATTGATTTTTTCACTCACATCAATAATGATTTGATCAATAATTTCTGCAGAAAATCTATCTTGCAGGTTTTTGAATCGGTCAATGTATATGAACAATAAAGCAAAACTGTAATTGTCAACTAATTTAGTTTTCGCGATTGCCATACTCAGACGATCCAGAAACAAATGTTTTTGAGGTAATGTCGTTCTTGTTCGATAAAGAACCTCTTCATTTTCCCTGAGCCTGTTTCTTTTATAGTCAGTAATATCAACAATTAAACCCTCGATACCCAATAACTCGCCATTACTGGAAAAATTACCCTTACCTCTTTCCCAAACCCATTTTTCCTGACCATTACTGGTTCTAATTCGATAATTGATGTCGTATTCACGGTTTTCTCTTAGTGCAGATTGAACATTGGTCCAGACCAACTCTTGATCATTCGGTTTGATAAGGCTGCCAAATGTCACTGTTTGGTTAATGAGTTCCGAGGGATGATAACCGGTTAACTCGAAGCTGCCCTCACTAACATATTCCATGGTCCAGTCGCGATCATTACGCCCACGGTAAACCAGTCCGCACAAGTTATTAAGTAACGTATGTAATGTACGATAATTTGCCTGATGTAATCCGTATTCACGTACACGCTCGGTTATATCAGAAATGACGCCGACCAGACAGGTTTGATTATTTACTGGATTGGTAAAACTGTTAGCACGCATATTCACCCAGCAAAGGTGAGCGTCCCTGGTTAAAAAACGGATTCTTCTTGAAGAAGATAATGAGGCATTGTTATATATACTCTGTATAAACTCGGCGCATTGTTTTTTATCATCAGGATGAACATGATGTATCACGTCCGTACCCAGTGTTTCTGTAACAGGAAACCCTGTTAGCTTTTCCCATTCAGCATTAAGGTAGATCCATTGACCAAGATTGTTAATCTGAAAAATCGTCTGGTTAATTCCATTAATTAAAGCGGGGATACCACTATTTTTATCCAGAGAGATAATATTTTTACCAGATTCAGTTAAGTTGCCAACAATAGTTCCTAATTTTTTATATAAAGAGTGCATTCAGAACTAGTCTGTACAACCATGTGCAATAGCCCATAAAGCGGTTTCAAGACGAGAACTCAGGTTTAATTTTCTGAGCATGTTTTTCACGTGGACTTTAACAGTACCTTCTGTGATACCCAGTGTTTTTGCAATTAACTTGTTACTCATCCCTTTGACAATGAGTTTAATTATTTCGATTTCTCGTTCAGATAGCATGCTATAGTCGTCAGGTGTCTGCGGCTTATTATCACGAATCGAACTCGTCAGGAGGTTGGTCAGGTTATCATCAATGACAACTTCTCCATTTATGGCACTTCTCAATTTTTCAATGATTAATTCCGGTTCTGTATCTTTTAGTAAATATCCATCAATGCCACTTCTAAGCGCTGTTAAAAAATTATTTTCCGTGTCAGAAACTGTCAACATGATGTTAATAGATTCCAGATCGGTTTTTTTCAAGGATGTTAGTACCTGAATACCGTTCATGTCTTTCATATTCAAATCGAGCAATATGATATCCGGTCTTGATTCAAGTGCTAGTTCAAGTCCTTCTTTTCCTGATGCTGCTTCGCCAATAACTTCAAAATCAGTTTCACTGTTCAAGAGTTCAGTAACACCTTTACGAAACAAGGGATGATCATCAATGACGATAACGGTACAAGACTGCTTTGCTTTCATTTTCTATGCCTGTCGCTATGAGTTTGATGTGATTTCAATATATTTACTCGCCTGAAAAACTATTTTTAAACAAGTCCCGCCATTTGGCCGCTCTGTTAAACTAATGTTTCCACCAATAGAGTGTGCTCGTTCCTGCATGATTATGATGCCAAAATGTTGTTCCGGATCAGATATATCCAGAAGACCTATGCCATCATCCTCTATTATGGTGACTATTTGCCCGGAAACATCATAATAGATTGATATTAATGAAAACTTTGCCTGAGAGTGACGGACAACATTGGATAAAGACTCACGAATAATATGCAGTAACTGAGTTTCTTCTGTTACCGTTAAACTATCTTCCGGCAATCTTTTATCAATATCGAATGCAATACCACTGCGCTTTGAAAACTCTTCTACTGAATCTGTCAGGGCTTGAGAAAAATTTTTACCGCCTATAGTCAAACGGAACGTTGAAATGAGTTCTCTAAGATGACGGTAGGCAATATTAAGATTTGAACGTAAATCCTGCATCATGGAATCTATTTCCATAGATTTACTGTATGCCTGTATATCGCTGTCAGTGAGTATATTTTGCAAGCGACTGGTTTGAATTTTTAAATATGAAAGTGATTGTGCCAGTGAATCATGTAGTTCCCGGGCAATGACTGCCCGTTCTTCGTACTGGGCACGACGAAGCTTCAATCGTGCCAGACGAACGCTTGAGACAATATTTGCCAGACGGTTTGCATGTTCCAGTAAAGTCATGGTTGTTGCATCGGTTATTTCGTGAAATGGTACAAGTTTTATAACCAGTAAAGAGCAATCTTGAGAGCCATCATGTAATCGAATGCATATAAATGTATGTTTTGACTGTTCTGCTTCTTCAAAAATAGCTATCTTTTTTTCTCTAGATTCAAAAGAAAATATTTTTGGTAAAATACTTAATGGAACCAACTTGGTCCAGTCTTGATCTTTTTTATCAGTGCATTTTAATAAGGTAAATTGACAGGCTGGTTTCGGTGTCATGAATATGGCACTCGATTTTGCATGCGTTAGTTTTTCTATTTCATTCAAGAATAATGTGAAAGGTTCATTAGACTCAGGTTCTTCCACCAACTGCAAGAGCGATTTATGGGCAACATCAAGGGAGTATGTATATTGTTGTACATCCGTACAGGTGTTTATTGCGACTCTGTTTTTTTCATTCTTGTGAACAGGATCGGTATTTAGCTGGTTATCCATGTAGCCAGGCCTTGTTTTGTATAACATTAAATCTGAACATGATTTTCGATATGTTAGATATAATAGTGGTAACAAAAAGATGACTGAAAGGACATAGATATAATCATTAATCAAGAGTCTAAATTTGACAGAGCGATTTATTGAATATGGCGTTTGTTCAATTTCGCTGCAAAGATAATCCAGTTTGTCAAGAACTGTATTAGATGATGTTTTATTCAAATCACTTTTTGAATAAAGTTTTTCGCAGGTGACATTAATCTGGTTCAGTTTTTTTTTGATATTCAGATTAGACTGACTGGTTCGGCTCTCCCACCATAAAAAGCTGATTGCGCATAGTATAGTGGCAGCGAAAAGAAGTATTACTATCCTCAGAGCATTCAGAGCATTTTTTTGCACATATGCAACCATAAACACCAAAGTGTATTTTAACTACTGCAAAATTTAAAGGGTATCGCGTCGTACCATAGCCTGACTTAACCTGTAAAGAAATCTTGAATATTAAGTGTAGTGTTTTCCAACCTGGTGACAATGTATTATATACTATCACTTAAGTGGTACTCCTATTAGGGAATTGACGATTTTTCCTGCAAGGCGAAAAATCTGCGTGCGAGTGTAAATAGTACAAGTATTTTGTTACTATCCGTCCTGGGTTGCTTGGTGAGGGGAGTTACCATTTTTTCAGATCATTAAGTTAGTGTATATATATCGGGTTTAACTCTGGATCTTCATAAATCTGGAGGCGGCTGTCATTTAAATAATTTTGGATGTTTTAAATATTGGGAGAGAGTTGGGGAAATAATTATGAAAAAAATTAAAAGTATTTTTATAGCGGGATTAATATCAATAGGTGGTATTGGGAGTGCGTCGGCTGAAGACGGGAGCGTTTTTGCAGCAGAGAATTTTAGTGCAACCTTGACTTTTACCACGGATTATACATTTCGTGGTACCACATTCAGTGTTCAAGAGCCTGCAATTCAGGGTAGCTTTGATTGGGCTTATGGTCCTTTTTTTGCTGGTATGTGGGGCACTAGTCTGGACAATCAAAATCAGGATAAAGGCTTCGCGAAGATTGCTGGTGGCGGTGAGCTTGAGATTGACTATTATGTTGGCTGGGCCGATACGCTTGGCGGCGTTGATCTGATGATCATGCCCTTGATTTACACTTTCCCTGGTCAGGATTCACCTAACGCACGTGATGATTTTACCTTTGAACTGTGGACCTCCATAGGACGTGGTTTTGAATATTTTCCAGGCTCGCCTTACGTGAGTGTTGCTTTCAATTATTCTCCGGAATATTTTGATAACGGCGAAAATGCTTATTACGTTAAACCTTCGATTGCCTTTGCTTTACCTCACGATTTTGGAATTGATTTTGCCTATGGTTATCAGGATGTTGATGGTGTTGGCGGAAACGATTTTTTTCCTGATGACTATGCACATATTGAAATAGGTTTGAGTAAATCAGCTTTGGGTTTTGATTTTGATCTTCGTTATCATGATAACCTTGATGCCTCCACCATCGGTGCTAATTTTGCACTGGATCAAGAGGTGGTGTTTTCTGTTTCACGCAGCTTCTAGTTGGTGCCGGCATATCTTTAAAATAAAGACGGCCTTGAGGGGCCGTTTTTTTATTGATAATTAATTCTGAATTTTCCAAAACAGTTTTTTAATAATTGCTCACGGTAAATAAATATTTATTATGCAGGAACATGATATTTTAAAGTAAAACGAAAATATTATAATCCTTACTTTTGACTTGGATTGAATTTATTAAACCGTTTGGTGGCACAGGCGGTTTGAGTAGAGTGGAACCACCAACTAATAGGTAGTATTGATTTTCTTGATCCCATACCTTATTACCATCTCGCTTTGAGCGTTGTCGCTTTACGTGTATTTATACTTTATAGATAGAATTGAACATTCGAGGATTGGTTTAGTGCTACGGTGCCGGCACCTTTTATCATATAGGAAATTGCATGCGTGCTTGTTGAAATATTTTGGATTATTCTGGTTGAAAAAATGCAGAGTTGGCATTGCAATTGGCGTGGTATGGTTATACTTTGGAAACAAGAACAATCGTTTTGGATGGAGAAGCCAGGGATCATTTATGAATAATGAACATGTGCGTAAGGCTTGTCTCGGTATTTAATTCAATGTTCTGATGTTGTCATAGTGGCGGATCATGTGTGTACTCTTGATATAAGGAAGTGAATTCCAGGGTAAGCAATATCAGGAATCATTCTTGAATAACGATGGTGAAACAGTGGACGATTGATGGTTTTTGATGTCATGCCTGCTCATCTTATGCCACTCCATGGTGGTGGCATGGCACTGGAACAGCTAAGCAGCTTGATAGAGTATCTTCAGAGCGTCAAAAAATTAAACAGTTTTACTCCATAGAATTTTTTCAAGTTATTTAATACGAGTACAAGCTCGCATTATCGGAAAGTAACGTCCAATAATTAGCTGATACGATGGCAAGTTCTCTGCACCTGCCAGTGGTAATCTTGATGTGCCTCGGAATATACAGGATGATATTCAGTCTGTGATTACGCCTGCGTGGCAGTCATTGTTAATAATGGGTCAAGTCGGGCCTATCGCCAAAAACATGTCAATGATTATTCAGGATATCTGTTTTTATAGTTATTTGTGATTATCGTCTCAGGAAAATCAACCATCGATAAAAATTAAGAATACTGGAAAGCGATGCGGCAAGATAAGTGAGTGCGGCGGCTGTGAGTATTTGTTTGGCGATAGGGATGTTTGCTTCCGTAATATATTCTCCCGCGACCAATATTGGGAGTGCACGCCTGAAGCTTGCATCCCACTCTACCGGTAATGTAATCAGGTTTACAACGACTGGAAAAATCAGGATGGTGATACCACAAAGGAATGTCAGGATGCCTGCGGCAGGAACATGTGTGATTAATGAAATGAAGGGAAATGCAACTAATAAGACAGCACCAATCTTTTCAAAAAACCATGACAGCCTGGCTAATCGAGAGCGTAAAGATAGCGGTTGGTAGCCGATTTGATCTTGAATGGCATGACCGATTTCATGAGCGGCGACAGTGATTGCCGTCAGTGATTTTCCATTGAAATTCCCTGATGAGAGTTTTACCAGCTTATTTTCGGGATCGTAATAGTTTTCGTTTTGTTCACCCTCTTCAACGTGTACGTCTTTAAGTTTGAGTCGGGTGATTAAATGTTCAGCAAGTTCACCACCGGTCCCCGGAAGCGCATCAATTTCCATCGCATACTTTTTAAACACATGTTTAGCCCACATCTGTGGTCCGAAAATAAGCGATACCAGCAGTATTGTCGCGATGGCAAATATCATAATGTATGTCGTTCCCGGCTTGTGCTCTGTTGTTTTCGGTTGTACTTTATTGCTACATGATAAAGGCTTATCCACAATCAACAGACGCTGATAATAACACCGGTTAACGATGACACCTCTACAAAAATACCAGGCAGATTTATTACGCGAAGATTTTCATGCAGATGCAGCTCAGGAGACTGCGGTGCAATGGACACAACGCCTTTTCGACAAGCTATTGGCTGAACGAACTGATGGTGACGGTTTTTTTGAAAAAATAAGACAAAAATTTCAAAAAGACAAGACAAACTTTACCAGGGGATTATATTTTTGGGGAGGCGTCGGTCGCGGCAAGACTTACCTGATTGATTCTTTTTATGAAAGCCTGCCATTTAAAGAAAAGCAACGTATACATTTTCATCGTTTTATGCAGATGATGCACAGGCGACTAAGGGAGCTCAAAAAGGTGTCTGATCCGTTACAGGTTGTGGCGGACAACATCGCCTCGGAAACTACAGTCTTGTGTTTTGATGAGTTTCATGTCTCTGATGTCACAGATGCCATGTTGCTGGGTGGATTGCTTAAAGCATTGTTTGAAAGAGGCGTTGTATTAGTTGCAACCTCCAACGAGGCGCCGGATGAGTTGTACCGGGATGGTTTGCAAAGAGAACGATTTCTACCTGTCATTGACTTGATAAAGCAATATACCGAAGTCGTGAATGTGGATTCGGGTGTTGATTACCGTTTAAGTTATCTGGATAAGGCGGAGATTTACCATTCCCCCTCAGATGATGAAGCAATGGAAATGCTTGAAATTTATTTTGATCACATTGCACCGAGTGAGACAACGCAAGGCATGCCTATTGAGATTGAAGGACGGACGATAGAAACTGTACGTCTTGCCGATGGTGTCGTGTGGTTTGATTTTGATGCCGTATGTGACGGTCCAAGAGGCCCTGCGGACTACATGGAAATCGCCAGATCATTTCAAACCGTTCTTATTTCCGGGATCCCGGTCATGGATGAAATGGCGAATGATAAGGCTAAACGATTTATAAACTTGGTCGATGAATTTTATGATCGGCATGTTAAATTAATTGTGACTGCAGAAGAGCGACCGTCAAAACTTTACATCGGGAAGCGCCTGTCCAAACCATTTCTCAGAACCATTAGTCGTCTTGAACAGATGCATACTCGCGACTATCTTGCCAGACGACATATTTCATAAATATGTGCAAGAGTTAATATGTTATATAGTCGATAGATGGAGCATGCAAATGATATGGGTCTCGAGATTGCGAGGCGGCGGATAGTTGAATTACTGGAATGTCTTTTGGTGATCGCATGGTGTATTGCGCTGGAACAGAACACATAATGGTTGTTACATACATTTGTTGTTAGCGACATCGGATACCGAAGGTTATCCCATGGATAAAAGTCGAATTTTTGCTAAATAGCAACCATGACGGACACATTTGGATCGCCCTGCGATAATTGCACCAGAGATTATGTTAGGGTTTCTCCAACACGAAGGAGTAACCAATGAAGAAACGATTTACTGAAGAACAGATTATTCGGATTCTGCATGAAGCGGAGCAGTCAAGGAATACTCGTGATGTGTGCCGCAAACACAATATTACGGAGCAGAGTTTTTATCGCTGGCGTAACAAGTATGGGGGGATGGATATCTCACAAGCCAGACGTCTGAAGGGCTTGGAGAAGGAAAACAGCGAGTTGAAGAAGATGGTGGCAGAACAGGCTCTTGATATCCGGATGTTGCAGGATGTGAATGCAAAAAAATGGTAGCCCCATCTGACAAGGCTCATGCGACTGAATATCTGTGGGAAGCTTACCGGGTGAGTGAACGTCGGGTATGTAAGGTGTTGAGACTGAACCGGAACACGAAGCGGAGTCTGAAACGGTCAAGGTCGCTGTGTGACAAGGAGCAGCGAGTCATTGAACTCTCGGAGCATCAGGCTCGCTGGGGGTATCGGAAGGTTCATGAGCGGATGAAGTTGGATGGGGCGCAGATTGGTCGGGAGCGGGTGCGGTTAATCCGTCAACGTGAAGGGCTGCAGGTACGCAGGAAGCAGCGTAAAAAGCGGTATTTGGGAACAGATGCGCCGTTACTACAGGCAAAGTATCCCAGTCATGTGTGGGCTTATGATTTTGTCATGGATGCGACTGAATGTGGTAGGCGGGTGAAAATCCTGACCGTGGTGGATGAATTTACCCGGGAATCGTATGCCGTTGCTCCACGTTGTTCGTTTACCTCGGGTGATGTGAAACAGGAATTACGGCGGTTATTTGCCTTGCATGGTCAGCCGGAGTTTATACGCAGCGACAACGGCAGCGAATTTCTGGCCAGGGTAGTGCGGGGACTCTTATCTGAATCAGGTGTGCGGGCGCATTTCATTGAACCCGGTAGTCCCTGGCAGAACGGCTATAACGAAAGTTACAACGGTATCTTCAGGGATGATTGCCTGAACAAATGGCAATTCCGGTCGCTCCGTGAAGCTACCATGATAATTCATCAATGGGTGGAAGCGTATAATACCTACCGTCCCCATGGGTCGCTGAAAGGTTTAACACCACAGCTATTCAGGGAACGCTGGGAGCAAGAAAACAGACAACAAAAAGTTGCTTAAACCAGAAACCCTAACTTTGAAAATGGTGCAGAAATCTTGGGCTTGTCACATTCACTAAACAACACAAGGACTGTTGTAATGGTGAATTGGACCAGGCTTGGTCGAGTTAATTTCTTTTAGGATTAAAGACTTGTTGCTATATCCTCCCCCCGTTAGAATATGGCTCCCTAATACAATCAGCTACCTAATTATGGCAGGAACAGATGTATCAGTATGATAATTATGACCAGAAGATAGTCGACGAGCGTGTAGAGCAATTTCGGGATCAAACTCGGCGTTTTCTTGCGGGAGAACTATCAGGGGACGAATTCAGGCCATTGCGACTGATGAACGGTCTATATATTCAGACGCATGCGCCAATGTTGCGTGTAGACATTCCGTACGGTCTGTTGTCTTCCAGACAACTGCGCATGCTTGCACATATCTCACGTAAGTACGACAAGAATTATGGTCATATTAGTACGCGTCAGAATATACAATACAATTGGCCGAAACTTGAGACTGTCCCTGATATTTTGGCGGATTTAGCCAGCGTACAAATGCATGCCATTCAATCCAGTGGTAACTGCATTCGAAATATTACTTCTGATCAGTTTTCCGGGATTGCTGAAGATGAAATAGAAGATCCAAGGCCTTATTGTGAAATTTTACGCCAATGGTCAACGCTTCATCCCGAGTTTGCCTATCTTCCACGTAAATTTAAATTTGCGGTATCAGGTGCAGAACATGATCGTGCAGCGGTACAGGTACATGACATAGGCCTATACCTGGTAAGAAATAAAGAGGGCGATATTGGATTCAAGGTGCTCGTTGGTGGTGGACTTGGTCGTACGCCTGTCATCGGCAAAGTTATTCGGGAATTTCTTGAAAAGAAACATTTGCTTTCTTACATGGAAGCCATTTTGCGCATCTACAACCGGTTTGGCAGGCGAGATAATAAATACAAGGCAAGAATCAAGATTCTTGTGAATGCAACAGGCATTGAAAAATTTACTGAAATGGTTGAAGAAGAATGGTCTTACATTAAAGATTCTGCATTGTTACTGGATCAGAAAGAAATTGATCGTGTGAGTGCACAATTTATGCTACCGAATTATGAAGTTGATGCGGATGCAGATACCAGTTTCGATAAACATCAATCCACTAATCCGGCCTTCGCCGCATGGGTCGGTCGAAATATTGTTTCACATAAGATAGATGGTTATCGTGCAGTTGTCATTTCACTAAAAGCCCCGACCGTTGCCCCAGGCGATGTTACAGATGTACAAATGGAACATCTTGCCGACTTAATTGATAAATATAGTTTCGGTGAGATTGTGACTACTCATGAGCAGAATTTTGTTATGCCCCATGTCAAGAAATCGGATTTGTTTCCCTTATGGGAATCGCTGTCTGAACATGGATTGGCAACGCCCAACATCGGTTTGCTAACGGATATGATTTGTTGTCCGGGACTGGATTTTTGCTCGCTTGCCAACGCAGGTTCCATTCCAATCGCGAAACAGATCAATGAAAAATTCCATGATATGGATTATTTGCATGATATTGGTGAAATCAAGATCAAAATGTCGGGTTGTATGAATGCTTGTGGCCATCATCATGTTGGTCATATTGGTATATTGGGCGTGGAGAAAAAAGGTGTTGAGTTCTATCAATTGACCTTGGGTGGATCTGCCGAAAATGATGCAATATTAGGTGATCGTTTGGGTCCCGGGATTGAGAAAGAGAAAGTTGCTGAGACAATAGCTCAACTGCTTGATGTTTATATTGAGCATCGCTACGAAGATGAATCTTTTCTCAACACTTACCGTCGGATTGGCATTGAATCTTACAGGCGGAGAGTTTATCCGGAAAAATATGCGCAAGGAAAGACGGCCGTTGGTGCCTGGAGGGCGAGGGCAGAGAAATGAAAATTATTAAAGATCAGGTCATTGTTGAAGATGGTTGGAAAAGACTGTCAGAAATAGAGCCGGATGCGAGTTTGCCCGCAGGTGATGTCATTATCCCTTGCGCTTATTGGCTAGAACATAAGGATACTTTGATGAGTAGAGAAGGAAAATTAGGGATCTGTATTAACGGTGACGATGACATGTATGAAGTTGCAAAGGATATTGAACACTTTGATTTAATTGCGCTGGATTTTCCCGCATTTGTTGATGGACGTTCCTACTCAAACGCACGTCTGTTACGTGACAGATACAACTTTAAAGGTGAACTACGCGCAGTCGGTGATGTTTTACGTGATCAACTTTTCTATATGCAGCGCAGTGGCATTAACGCTTTTCAGTTAAGAGAAGACAAAAATCTGGAAGATGCCTTGAACGCATTTACCGAACTGTCTGTAAAATATCAGACCGCAGCAGATGGCGCCGAGCCGGTGTATAAATACCGCTAAATATTTCCCGGGAATAGTGCAGTAAGTTAAGTACAGGTAAACTTTAAACAGTCACAATTGTGATTGACGGGCGGTTCAATTCCGGCTCTTTGTGCAAGCCCTTTACCATCAAAACGGTATCTCCTGCACTTGCCAGTTCCAGATCTCTGGCAATTTTTCTTGCCAGGTTGTTATGATCACCCATGTCTTTTTCTTCAACCAGTACGGGGATAATACTCCACATTAGTGCCATTTTTCTGCAAGTATTTACCTGATTTGAAATCGCAATTACCGGTGCCGCAGGTCGTGCAGAACTTATGGTTGCAGCAGACGTGCCTTCCTGAGAAATAACGATAAGCGCATGTGCCATCAAGTCTCGTGCCAGACTATTGCTTGCATTCGCCGTAGATTCCCATATCGGGACGGGTAACTTATCCGGGGTATTTAATGCAGTGCCATAAGCGCCGGTTTGCCAGAGCACTGCTTCAGTTTGTCGCAAAATACTATCCATCATTTCTACAGATTCAACGGGGAAACTACCGGTGGCTGATTCAGCAGATAACATCACCGCATCAGCACCAAGTGTGGCTGCATAAGCGATATCTGTGACTTCAGCGCGAGTCGGTCTGGCGTTTTCGATCATGGATTCCAGCATTTGGGTAGCCACGATGGCAGGCTTGAATTTGCGTCTGGCCCTGTCGATTAATTGACTTTGGGCAACTGGAACCTGCCTGGATCATCCATATCTTTTGCACACCTGACAAAAGATAATGCCAGAAAATCCACACCCAGTCCCAATGCAAATTGTGCATCTTCACGATCTTTGTCTGTCAGTGAAGGTGCTGAGACGTTAACACCAATCAGGTTAATGCCTTTATTATTTTTTAAAATTCCGCCACAGACAACGGTGCATGTAATTTCAGTGCCGTCAACGCTTTCCACTTTAAGCTCAAGATTACCATCGTCAAGCAGTATACGATTTTCGGCTTTGACATCGTTTGTCAGGGCTTTGTATTGAGAAGGAATCAGTCCGGTTTCTCCTGCAACTTCGCGTGTGGTGACAATAACAGGTTCGCCATGGGACATGTTTAAGCGAAATAAATTGACACCGGTTTCGATTAATCGTGTGATGACTTTTGCCGAATTAGAGGCGGGTCCCGGTGTGGCCAGAATTTTAGTGCGTCTGTTTTTCAATAACTTGATGTCAGTAACAATGCCCATGATTGTCTCTGTTTCCCTCTCTCTAGATTTTGTGTCAGTATGATTTCCAATTCAGCGGACCACTCAGGCAGAAATGAAACATTCAATATCCTGGCATACTGATCATGAACCAGTTTGCATTACTAAAAAACAATCGGTTTCTGCCTGTATTCTGCACCTGATTCCCGGGAGTGTTGAATGACAACGTATTTTAAGAATGGCCATTGTCATTTTAATAGCGTTTTCCCTGGCCAGTACAATGGGTGTCAGTGGCAGCATTCTGGTGCTTGTCGCTGTTGGTGTATTTATACTGCCTGTCTTTCTCTTTTCAGCAACAGCAGGATAGCTTGCTGATAAATTTGAAAGTCGATTTTAATACGCCAAGTCAAAAATAGCTGAAATTGTCATTAATGTGTCTGGCAATTACCGGTTTTTACTTAATGAGTTTGCCCTTGTTACTCATAAGTTTTGTTTTCCATGGGAACACAATCAACATTATTTGGACCACTGCAATACAGTATTCTTCCGCAGCATTTGTCAGATGGGAACTTACACAGTTATTTTGTTAGGAACTATTTTAGGTGGTATTTTAATCTCGGCGGATCCAAACGGCGGTCTTCATGTTGCAATTGCGATTGTTTTATTTGCAACAGCGGGTTGGATCGCCAGTCGTTTAATACCTGAGGCTGGTGCGCCTGAACCGGTTTTCCGGGCGATTATTGGAATATCATGGTTCCGGGACTGTACCTGTCGGTGCGATTGGTTTGCATTTTATTTGCAACAGATATGGCATTTATTTTATTGCCTGTGATTGAATTATCAGAGAGCAATATGTCACCAACGATTGGTATGTTCCTTGACCATTCCAATCACTGGCGCATTCTGATTGACTTTAGTATGATCGCATTAATCAGGAGGATTATATATGGTGCCTTTGTATAAACTGGTACAAAAAGGAAGTGATCCCTGTCATCGTTCCAGGGTCATTGCTGCGAATAATATTATCAACGCTTTTTTCATGGTGGTTTCCATCGTTTCAATGATAGTGCTAATTTCAGTGGAAATCATGATCCCGGTGGTATTCTTGATTGTTGCTATCACAAATCTCTTCGTGATGATGTTTGTCTTTAACAAAGAGCTGGAATTTTTAGCTCAATTCACTAAATGTGTAAATTCATTGATGCGGTAAAATCAGGTGCCCTAATAACGTAGCTTATTCCATTAAAATGCGAAACAACGGAAGATAAGATTAGAGGCTCTCTTGTGGATGATTAATTATGGATGATTCTTTTTTTAGGGAGTTAGTGTCAAACCTGGCTTTTCTCACAAAAGCACAATATGTTTTTATCAGCCTAATCAACGATGAAAATCCAACTGGTCATGTTGACATAGTGGCTTTTTGTGCGAATAGTGATTTCCTTGAGCACAGGAGCACCGAATGCAGTGTTCATGAAACCTCATGTCAATATGTTGTAGAAGTCACACAAGAACTATTTCCTGAAGTTGAAGTTAGGAGAATGGGAGTGGAAAACCACCTTGTTTGCTCTATTGTCTCATCATCAAACCTCGTTCTTGGTCATATTTCAATTTTTGACACCTCCCCGTTTGACGATAAGAAAAAGCTAATCGCGATTATGCAAACATTTGCAGTATTGGCAAGTTCAGGATTCGAAAGGGTTCAGAGAATAAAAGCACTTGCTGGTCAGGAAGTATTAAATAGAAATGTTCTTGAAAATTCACTTGACGCATTTGTTGCAATTAATACCAGGGGGGAAATAATCAGATGGAATAAACAGGCAGAAAAATTATTCGGTTGGACTGAAAGTGAAGTGATAGGAAAATTATTGGAAAAGTTTATTGTGCCTGAAGGGAAAAGGGCTGGGCACAGGAATGGTATAGGTAGATTGGTCAAAACCGGCAAGTCGTCGAGTATTTTAAATAAAAGAATCGAAATCGACGCGCAAAATCGAGCAGGCCATACTTTTATGGTCGAATTAACAATTACTCCCGTTTACTCTCATTGTGATGAAATTATTTCATTCAGCGCATTTATTAGAGATATAACGCAGCAGAAATTGGCTGATTTGAGACTGCAAGAAAGTGAAAATCGGTTCCGTGCACTATATGACAATACTCCAGCGATGTTTTTCACCATCGATAAAAATAATGTAATGACCTCAGTCAATAAGTTTGGTGCAGAGAAGTTGGGTTATCATGTTGATGATCTTGTTGGATGCTCAGTGATGGACATAATCCTTGGGGAAGATAGAGATAACTATCAAGCCAATATTGAGTCATGTTTCCTTGACCAGGATAATGTGCACGACTGGGAAATTCGCAAGGTTAAAAAAGTCGGTTCTATTATATGGGGTAGGGAATCCGCACGAGTCATCAATAATATTGATGGTGATGAAAATTTATTGATTGTTTCTGAAGATATTACCGATGCTCACAAACTTTCTCAACAGTTATCTTATCAGGCGAAGCATGATAGATTAACAGATCTCTTCAACAGACAGGAATTTGAACTCCGACTTGAAAATTTGATTGCCAATGACATGGTGGGAGGTGAGGAACATGCTTTATGCTACATGGATCTCGATCAATTCAAGGTGATTAACGACACCTGCGGACATTTGGCAGGGGATGAACTACTTAGACAATTGGGAGAGTTATTTAAGTTAAAACTACGTAAAAAGGATACTCTTGCTCGACTCGGTGGTGATGAATTCGGCATGTTAATAGAGAATTGTTCCTTATCTCAGGCGGAAGGCCTCGCTCAAGATGTAAGAAAATTAGTTGAAAGATTTCATTTTGTCTGGACTGATAAACGCTTTTCTATCAGTATCAGTATTGGTTTAGTTCCTATCAATAACAGCGCTGGCAGTTCTTCCGAGATATTAAGCGCTGCGGACGCAGCCTGCTATGCAGCAAAGGAGGCAGGGCGAAATAGAGTTCACACATATCATACGCAGGATACTGACCTGGCGGTTCTCCAGGGTGAAATGCAATGGGTGAGTAAAATTAATCGCGCATTGGACGAAGCCCGACTACGTTTATACTTGCAACCTATTATTTCACTAAAGGATAACAATAGTGAGCAAGAACGTTATGAATGTTTGATAAGAATGGTTGATGAAGACGGCGCAATTATTCCTCCGGGTGCTTTTTTGCCGGCAGCTGAGCGTTATGATCTTTCTGTTAAACTTGATCGTTGGGTATTTGATTCAGCCTATGCATGGATGGAAAATCTCTCTGATAAGTGCAAAAGTTTGATATCTTGCGCGATTAATTTATCTGGACATTCATTAAGCGATGAAGCATTCCTCAATCATATCGATAGAAAATTGGATGTCGGAAATGTTCCGGCATCCGATATATGTTTTGAAATAACTGAAACTGTGGCGATATCCCGTTTATCAAATGCAACGCGATTCATTGATATAGTAAAAAAGAAAGGTTGTTCCTTTGCACTTGATGATTTTGGCAGTGGTGTCTCTTCATTTGGGTATTTAAAGAATTTACCTGTGGATTTTTTGAAGATTGACGGGATGTTTGTCAGAGATATGGTGGACGATCCGATTGATTTAGCCATGGTTAAATCAATCAATGAGATTGGTCACTTGATGGGCAAAAAGACTATCGCCGAATTTGTTGAAAATGAAGAAATTCTAGGATGTTTAAAAAAACTCGGTGTTGATTATGCCCAGGGTTATCACATAGGCAAACCAAGGGAGATCAAAGTGCCATTGATTAAAACTGATAAACAGGAAGATGTTGGTATAGAGCGGATGGCGAAACATCAACGTTATAAACGCACCAGAAGAACGGACTGATCCGGCGGGTTTGTATCGTCAAAAATAAATTTCGTGTCAAGTCAGACGAATTCCCGCGCTTTCAAAACGGGATATCATCGTCGAAGTCATCGTTTGCAGTTTTTTCACCGGTAGTGGCAGGTGCCGATTGTTGCTGTTCGGGTGTCTTGTCAAAACTTGCAGTCGTTCCACCACTTTTACTTCCAAGCATCTGCATTTCATTGGCGACAATTTCTGTTGTATATCGATCCTGTCCCTCTTTGTCCTGCCATTTACGCGTTTGTATGCGCCCTTCAATATAAACCTGAGAGCCTTTACGCAAATATTCACCGACGATTTCAGCCAGACGCCCGAAAAATACAACACGATGCCACTCAGTGCGTTCCTGCATTTCACCAGATTCTTTATCTTTCCACTGTTCGTTGGTCGCGATACTGATATTTGCCACTGCGGCACCACTGGCAGTGTATCTGATGTCGGGATCTTGTCCTAATGATCCCAAAATAATTGCTTTATTTACACCTCTAGCCATCTTGAATTCCCCCTGATTTTCCCCATCAACTTATCACGGTCTTTATGCTGAAGTTGTTTATTAGTCAGTATATTATTCACTGAGTCCGGCCCGTTGGAAGTAAACTTGCCAGGAGCCATACCAGCGTCATGACGCTGCCAAAAATGAACACCGCTGAAAGTCCGAAATGCTCATGGATAATGCCACCAATTAGTCCTCCCGTAAACATCCCTAAAAATTGAGATGAGGCATAAACACCTAACGCTGTACCCTTGCTGTTTTTAGACGATACTGTTGAAATCAATGAGGGCAGGGACGCTTCCAGATAATTAAAGGCTGTGAAAAACAGCAAAAGCATGGTAGCCAATCCCATTAGCGTGTTGTGACAAAAAAAGTAACCTATTTGCGACAACAGAAGTATCAACACGGCGGCTCTGAAATAAAATCCGGACGTTTGTGTGCGCTCCCCGATGATGATTGCGGGCATCATAAATACGACGGAAGCAAGTAAAACGGGCAGATACACCTGCCAATGTCGGGAAGATGCCAATCCAGCGAGATCCTGTAACGCCAGCGGAACAGCGATAAAGTTTGATATCAAGATCGCATGGAGTATGAAGATACCCAGATTTAGTTTGAGTAAATTACGATCCTTCAAAACATTTCCCAGCACTGCGGATGAGACTTCAGTATCATTATGGAAGTGGGAACTTTCAGGTGTTGGCACCAGTAGATACAGCACGATGATGGCGAGTACCGCCAGTATCGTACTGAGGATAAATATTCCGGAGACACCAATCATGGCATCCAATACCGGACCCGCGACGAATGAAAGGGAAAATGTAAAACCGACACTGACCCCAATCATGGCCATCGCCTTGGTTCTTTGTTCATCACGAGTGAGATCGGCAGCCAGGGCCATGAGTGCAGATGAAATTGCCCCGGCACCTTGTAATATGCGCCCTAGAATCATTACCCAGATAGAATCCGCCTGGCTGGCGATCAGACTCCCCGCTGCAAATATTAGTAAGCCCGTAACAATGACGGGTTTCCGGCCCAGCCTGTCTGACATCATACCAAAGGGGATCTGCAAGGAAGCCTGAGTCAGGCCGTAGATGCCGAATGCAAGCCCAATCAGGGTAGGCGTTGATTCGGTGAGTGTTCTGGCGTAGAGCGTGAATACCGGCAAGATCAGGAACAAGCCAGACATCCTGAGGAATAAGACACCCGCCAGGCCCAGGCTTGCCTTTAATTCAATTGCTGTCATTTTATCTTTGGGCGGCATGCCTGCTTCTTGATTCCAGTGTTTGCGACAAAGGACACATATTGCCAGCTACGAACGCTTTCAACAATGTATAATGACTGGTTCAGATTTATGTAGAGATCAAATGATTTTATGGACACAATTCGTATACGTGGTGCGCGCACCCATAACTTGAAGAATGTTGATGTTGATATTCCACGTGACAAGCTGATTGTCATCACAGGCTTATCGGGTTCAGGAAAATCTTCACTTGCATTTGACACGATTTATGCAGAAGGTCAACGCCGCTATGTCGAATCACTTTCTGCATATGCCAGGCAGTTTTTGTCTATTATGGAAAAACCGGACGTCGATTTGATTGAAGGTTTATCGCCCGCTATATCGATTGAGCAAAAATCAACCTCACATAACCCGCGTTCTACCGTCGGCACGATTACAGAGATCCATGACTACCTGAGATTACTATTCGCCCGGGTTGGTGAGCCGCGTTGCCCGGATCATAATATTCCCCTGGCCGCGCAAACTATCAGTCAAATGGTGGATCATGTGCTGGCGCAACCAGAGGATAAGCGACTGATGTTACTTGCGCCCGTAGTGCAGGGACGGAAAGGTGAGCACTTGCAGCTAATTGATCGCTTACGCAGTGAAGGTTTTGTGCGTGCGCGTGTCGATGGTGTGATTACTGAACTGGATCAAGTCCCCGAACTCGATTTATATAAAAAACACGATATAGAAGTTGTTGTCGACCGGTTTAGGGTACGTCCGGATCTACAACTGCGTTTGGCGGAATCATTTGAAGTCGCAATCCGCCTGTCGAATGGTGTTGCCCGGGTGGTTCCCATGGTTGGTCCGGATCAGGAAGCCCCGGAACAGAAACAATCCGCTTCAGAAGAGCTGGTTTTTTCTTCACGTTTTGCTTGTCATCAATGTGGCTACAGTTTGAATGAGCTGGAACCTCGTGTATTTTCATTTAACAATCCTGCCGGAGCGTGTCCAGATTGTGATGGACTTGGTGTAGAGCGTTTTTTTGACCCCGTGCGCGTTGTGCAACATGCCGAACTCAGTCTGCCTGGGGGTGCCATTCGCGGGTGGGATAGGCGCAACGCTTATTACTTTCAATTAATAAAATCACTCGCCGGTCATTATAAATTCAGGATTGATACGCCATTTCGTGAACTATCAACCGGGATTCAGGAAGTAATTCTTTACGGCAGTGGTGGTGAAGAAATAAATTTTAGATATTTAAGCGACAGGAAAGGCACTGTTAAAAAGAAACATGCTTTTGAAGGAGTGATTCCCAATATGCGTCGTCGTTATCATGAAACTGAATCGACCATGGTGCGTGAAGAATTAGCCAAATATATGAACAGTCGATCATGTCCGGCCTGCCATGGGACACGATTAAATACTTCTGCGCGGCATGTTTATATAAATGAATATACACTGCCGGAGATAAGTGAGATGCCGGTTGATACTGTGAGGAAGTGCTTTTTGGCGTTGAAGATTGATGGTCAGCGTGGTGAGGTTGCGACCAGGATATTGAAAGAAGTGATTGATCGTTTACAGTTTTTGGTGAATGTCGGACTGGATTATTTAACCTTGAATCGCAGTGCTGAAACTTTATCCGGAGGAGAAGCGCAACGCATTCGACTGGCCAGTCAGATTGGTGCAGGTTTGGTTGGTGTCATGTATGTGCTGGACGAACCCTCTATCGGTTTACATCAACGTGATAATCGCCGTTTGCTGGCAACCTTGAAACATTTACGAGATATGGGTAATACCGTGATCGTTGTTGAACATGATGAAGAAGCAGTGCTCGAAGCGGATCATGTGATTGATATTGGTGCCGGTGCCGGAGTGCACGGCGGTAATATTGTCGCGCAAGGTCCGCCCCGGGATATCGTGAAGAGTAAAGAGTCAATCACGGGCCAATTCCTCTCAGGTACAAGACAAATTCATGTGCCTGCTGAAACAGCACATTTTGATAAAGCCAGGGTGTTCAAGTTAGAAGGTGCGACCGGAAACAATCTCAAAGGTGTCAATATCGAATTACCCATCGGTTTAATGACTTGTATCACCGGAGTTTCCGGATCTGGAAAATCGACCCTGATTAATGAAACCTTATATAAAATTATTGCACGTGAAATTAATGGATCGAGTTTTGATCCGGCACCATATAAATCCGTCGAGGGTCTTGATTGGTTTGATAAAATTGTTGATATTGATCAAAGCCCGATAGGCAGAACGCCACGTTCAAACCCGGCGACTTACACGGGTTTATTTACACCTGTCAGGGAATTATTTTCAGCTACCCATGAAGCGAGATCCCGTGGTTATAAACCGGGACGTTTCAGCTTTAATGTCAGGGGCGGGCGTTGTGAAGCCTGTCAAGGGGACGGTGTTATGAAAGTTGAGATGCATTTTTTGCCGGACGTTTATGTGGCGTGCGACGTATGTAAAAGTAAGCGCTATAATCGGGAAACGCTGGATATCCGGTATAAAGGCAAGAATATTCACGAAATACTGGATATGACGATTGAAGAAGCGAGGATATTTTTCGACCCGGTACCGCTGATTGCGCGTAAATTGCAAACGCTTGTCGATGTGGGACTTGCATACATAAAATTGGGGCATAATGCGACTGCACTCTCGGGTGGCGAAGCGCAAAGGATAAAACTTTCGCGTGAATTATCAAAAAGAGGTACTGGCAGAACCTTATATATCCTGGATGAACCAACGACTGGATTGCATTTCCACGATATTGAACAACTGTTGCAGGTATTACATCGACTCCGCGATCATGGCAACACTGTGGTCGTAATTGAACATAATCTGGATGTGATAAAGACCGCTAACTGGATTATTGATCTGGGTCCTGAAGGTGGAGACGGCGGCGGGGAAATCGTTGCAGTAGGCACGCCGGATCAAGTGGCAAATAATAAAAAATCACACACAGGACATTATTTGAAACCTTTGCTTGAACGGCACAGAAAGAGTGATGCCAGGAAAGCGAAGTTTAAAGATAAGCGAAAACGAAAACAGAAAATAGCGCTGGCTTCATGACCTTGAAATTGACATACAATTTAGCAAAGATCGCATAGGGTATGATTATGGGCTATTTAAAAAAGATTATTCGCAGTACATTCTCACACTTTTATATTTTACTAATGCTTCCCGGCGTCTGTTCTGCGGATGGGCGGTCTGAACTGCCGGTAAACTGGAAGGGGTTACCGGAACCCTATCATACTGAATCGGCGAACAATCCACCGCGAATAGTGGAACGTTCGGAACAGGATTTTCTTTCGGTACCGGAAGGTTTTGTTGTTGAGGAATATTTATCCGGCTTCTTGCGACCGAGATTCATGTTGCCTGGAGCCAATAATGAAATCCTTTTGTCCGATATGTCCGCCGGAATTGTTTATATCATACGTGATAAAAAAGCAGAGCCATTAATCACAAATCTGGGTCGACCTTATGGCATGGCGTTTTACAAGGACTGGCTGTATGTCGCGGATGTGAGTGCGGTAAAGCGCTACAAGTATGCGGCAAGACAAGGTAATGTGGGAAAAGGTGAAGAAGTTATTTCCCTGACTCGTTATGCCAGTGGTCATATTACCCGTTCCATCCTGTTTGACGAAGAAGCTGAAAAACTTTACCTGACAGTCGGTTCACGTTCAAATGTCAGTCTGGGCGAGCCACCTATTCGAGCAGCAGTGAGTCGTTTTAATCCCGATGGCACAGGCTTTGAGTTATTTGCCACAGGTATTCGTAATCCTGTCGGATTACGCTGGTACCCCGATGCAGCACTGGATACAGAAGGCGTTAATTCGAATCCTGCAGATGCAGGAAAATTATGGATCACAACTCACGAGCGCGATGGTTTGGGTGATGATCTGGTTCCCGATTATTTCACCATGATTCAAAAAGGTGGTTTTTACGGCTGGCCGTATGCCTATATCGGTCCACATGAAGATCCTCGCCATAAAGGTGTTGCACCGGATAAAGTCAGGCAAACGCTTTATCCTGATGTTTTGTTGGGTTCTCATACCGGCGCAATGGATTTTACTTTTTATACGGGGAATCAATTTCCAAAAAAATATCGAGGGGGTGCTTTTTTGGCATTACATGGTTCATGGAATCGCTCGAAGCGTGCGGGCTACAAGATCGTGTTTGTGCCTTTCAAAAAAGGGCGTCCGATATCCGGACCGGAAGATTTCCTGACGGGTTGGATGCGAGCTGAGGATAAGGCCGAGGTTTGGGGTCGACCTGTAGCCGTTTTACAAATGCGGGATGGTTCTCTATTGATCAGTGATGATGGTTCAGGCAAGCTGTGGCGGGTGAGTTATGGAAAATAAACTGTGCAGTAAGATATCTACGAAAGGGGCTGAGTGATGTTATTTTTTTTACTGGGGTTATTGTTGTTTTTCGGTATCCATATGTTGCCGTTCTATCCTGAACATCGTACTCGGTTGATAGAAAAAATCGACAGTGACACGATTGATGGTGAAAGTATGTATAAGATTATCTTCTGTGTTGTCTCACTTATCGGCTTAATATTTATTGGTGCCGGTAAAGGTTCGATAAGCTTTGTTAATCTTTGGGATACTCCGGTATTCCTGCGTTATCTTGCGGTTATTTCGGTACTGGTATCATTTGTTTTAATAGTTGCAGCTTATCTCCCGAACAATATCAAGCGTTATGTTCCGCACCCGATGTTGACGGGTGTTATTATATGGGGTGCCACGCATTTGCTTGTCAATGGTGATGTTATTTCGATCATATTATTCGGCGGTTTCGTTGCCTATTCGGTTGTCGCCATCAAGTTGATCGACAAGCGTGCTCCTGAAGCAAGCAGTGGGCAAGATGCTCAGGAAGTGATTCCTGTAGTTAAGGACGGGATTGTCATTGGTATTGCCACCGTTGGTTTTTTAATATTGCTATGGTTACATGGAGCCTTGTTCGGTCGAGCAATATTTCTCTAGACTGAAAATACTAATCCCGGGAAATAATCTTTATGTCAGCCCTTATCTGTGGTTCATTCGCCTACGACAACATCATGGTTTTTCCGGATCGATTCAGGAATCACATTCTGCCGGACAAGGTACATATGTTGAGTGTTTGTTTTATGGTGCCGGATATGCGACGGGAATTCGGCGGTTGTGCGGGGAATATCGCTTTTAATCTGAATTTACTCGGTGCCGCCGCTACGCCCATGGGTACAGTAGGTAAGGATTTTGATCCTTATCGTTACTGGATGAAAAGACACGAAATTGATCAAACGCATCTAAAAGTTATTGAAGATGTATTTACCGGACAAGCGTTTATCACTACGGATTCAGATGATAATCAGATTACCGTGTTTCATCCGGGAGCCATGAGTTTTTCTCACGAAAACAAGGTGTCTGATGCTGAAGACATAAGCATGGGGATAATTTCACCTGATGGGCGTGAAGGCATGATTCAGCATGCCGGCCAGTTTTTCGAGGCCGACATCCCTTTTATGTTTGATCCCGGCCAGGGTTTACCAATGTTTGATGATGGCGACCTGGAAACTTTTTTCAATCAAGCAACCTGGGTCACTGTCAATGATTACGAATGGGAAATGATACAGGAAAAAACCGGTATGTCGCCGCAGGATCTGGCAGCGCAGGTAGATGCTTTAGTGATTACCAAAGGTAGCAGCGGCTCACTGATTTATACAAAAAGCAAGCGTTATGAAATTCCATGTGCAAAGGCTGAAAATCTTGAAGATCCAACAGGTTGTGGTGATGCCTATCGCGCTGGCTTATTATATGGATTGATGCATGAAATGGACTGGGAAACTACAGGGCGGATTGCCTCACTCATGGGTGCAATCAAAATCGAGAGTCTTGGCACACAGAATCATTCGTTTACGATGGATAAATTCAGGAAAAGATATCAAGCAGAATTCGGATTAAGGTTTTAAACTGAAATAAGTATTATTTCCGGTGCGGATGTCATGGTCTCAGTCGGTTCATATCACTGTCGCTTACCTGAATTCTCTCTAGACCCACAAAACTGTAATCAAACTCATTATTTTCGCCAGCAGTATATTCCTGCCTCTCAAACTCCTTCCACTCATCCTTATCAAACTCGGGAAAATAAACGTCCCCCTCAACATCTGCATGAACTTCAGTTACATAAAGTCTATCGGTTCGCGCCAGTGCTTGATTATAGATACTTGAGCCGCCCATGATCATGACTTCATTCACACCATCTGCGACTTGAAAGGCATCGTCTAATGAATGAACCACGACGCAACCTTCAGCCTTGAAATCTTGTGAATGAGTTATTACGATGTTTTTCCTGCCAGGCAATGGTCGACCAATCGACGTATGGGTTTTGCGACCCATGATTAAAGGTTTACCCATTGTGATCGCCTTGAAATGTTTTAAATCTGCGGACAGGCGCCAGGGCAGGGCGCCTTTAAGTCCAATCACGCCTTTTTTATCCATCGCTACGACGATTGAGATATCCATCTATTGGTACCACCTATGAGTGTACATTGGTTTTTATCCGCAGAATGTGCTTCCCTTCCACACTACTTAAACAGCAATCGGTGCAGGAATCGCGGGGTGTGATGCATAATTCTGCAACTCAAAGTCTGCGTACTTAAAGTCAAAAATTGCATCAACCTCCTGGTTGATTTTCATTATCGGCAACCCGAATGGCTGGCGGGATAACTGTTCATCAACCTGGTCCAGATGATTGAGGTAAAGATGCGCATCCCCCAGCGTATGTATAAAATCACCCGGGCCAAGATGGCAAACTTGCGCCATCATTATCGTTAATAATGCGTAAGAAGCGATATTAAACGGTAACCCGAGAAAAATATCAGCACTGCGTTGGTACAAGTGACATGACAATCTTCCATTAACGACATAAAACTGAAAAAGCACATGACATGGCATTAACGCCATTTGATCCAGCTCACCGACATTCCATGCGCTGACAATCAACCGGCGTGAATCCGGATTATTCTTTATCTGTTCAACCACACGGCCAATCTGATCAACCGTTCCACCATCTGCTGTTTTCCAACTACGCCACTGTGCACCATAAATCGGGCCTAATTCGCCTGCTTCATCCGCCCATTCATCCCAAATACTGACACCGTTATCTTTAAGATAGCCGATGTTGGTATTGCCATTCAGGAACCAGAGAAGTTCGTGGATGATGGATTTAAAATGAAGTTTTTTCGTGGTTATCGCCGGGAATCCCTCTTGTAAATTGAACCGCAGTTGGTAGCCAAACACGCTGATCGTGCCGATACCCGTGCGATCCTCTTTTTTTATACCTTGTCTCTTGACGTATTCGAGCAATTCTAAATATTGTTTCATTCTTTTAGCAAGCAAAACGTTAAAGTGTGAAAAGTAAAAATTATAGTACCTTTCACGTTTAACATTTCACTCCTTAACCCCTTTATATGCTACAGCGATGAGCAAGATGCCAAACGCAATCATTGGCAACGAAAGCAGATGCCCCATGGTTAACCAGTCAAATGCCAGATAGCCGATATGTGCATCAGCCTCGCGCACGAATTCGATACCGCTCCGGAATACCCCGTAGCCCAATAGGAACAAACCCGATACCGCCATTACCGGGCGTGTTTTGGCGGAATAAAACCACAGAATAATAAACAGCAATAAGCCTTCCAATAAGGCCTCATATAGTTGAGTAGGGTGCCTTGGCACGGCACCTGCACCCGGAAAAATCATCGCCCAGGGCAAGGTTGATGGCGTGCCCCAAAGTTCGCCGTTAATGAAATTGCCAATCCGGCCACAGCCGAGACCGATAGGGATGACCGGAGCGATAAAATCCGTCACTTGAAAAAAAGTTGAATTCATTTTCCGTGCAAACCGGAACATCGCCAACAACACGCCGATAAATCCGCCATGAAATGACATGCCGCCTTGATGGATCTTCAAAATATCAATGGGATGATCGAGATAATACGGCAGGTTATAAAACAGCACAGAGCCCAAACGGCCGCCGATAATTATTCCCAGGGTGGCGAAAAACACCATGTCATCAATATGTGCCTGTTTCCAATTCAATAAAGGATTTCTTTCGGCACGCCAACGCAATAAATACCACGCTGAGACGATACCGACGACGTATGTAACACCATACCAATGAATTTTTACAGGGCCGAAGGCGAGGGCGACGGGGTCGATATCTGGATAGTCCAACATATCCGCGCAAGTTTATCATTAAGCCATGCTTATGCGGATAGAAAACTGATACAGTTTACAGTTTTCACCTGTTATTCTCCTGCTCATGTCAAAACGAGGAAAAAATAATCTCGCTAACGAAACCAGTCCTTATTTACTACAACATGCTGATAATCCGGTGGCGTGGTATACATGGAATGAAATAGCCCTGAAAAAAGCCATCAAGGAAGACAAACCCATTCTACTTTCTATCGGTTATTCCGCCTGTCACTGGTGTCATGTTATGGCTCATGAATCGTTTGAAGACGATGCAACCGCTGCAATTATGAATGCACATTTTATTAACATTAAGGTGGATAGAGAAGAAAGACCGGACATCGACAAAATATATCAAACGGCACAACAAATGCTGACACAACGCACAGGTGGTTGGCCGTTGACCATGTTTCTGACGCCGAATGATCATATTCCATTTTTCGGCGGAACTTATTTTCCCGTGGAATCAAAATTCGGTCTGCCGGGGTTCAAGGGACTCTTGACAAGAATCGCTGATTTCTATCGGCAGGAAAGAGATGCCATCACCAAACAAAATGACTCTTTTTTAACGAGTCTGCAATCAATGGGGCAACAAGCTATTTCTGATGAATCAACCGTATTAAGTCCGGAACCGTTGGCAACGGCGACACAACAATTACACCAAAGTTTTGATGGGCAGTTCGGCGGTTTTGGTGACGCGCCCAAGTTTCCCCATCCCCCCAGTCTTGAACATCTGCTCAGACAACATCCAAAAACCGATAGTACCCAAAATCAGGCCGTCAATATGGTGGAACTCACACTACACAAGATGGCTCTCGGCGGGCTTTATGATCAACTCGGCGGCGGTTTTTATCGTTATTCCGTGGATCGGGAATGGATGATCCCGCATTTTGAAAAAATGCTTTATGACAATGGTTTACTTCTGACGCTCTATAGCCAGACATGGCAGATCACCAGAGAGCCATTGTACCGAAAAGTTGCTGCCGGAATCGCCGACTGGGTTATTGAGGAAATGCAAAGCCCGGAAGGCGGATATTATTCCAGCCTGGATGCTGACTCCGAAGGCGTGGAAGGGAAATTTTATGTATGGGATAAAGATGAAGTTAGAGCACTATTAAGCGAGCAAGAATTTGCTGCATTCGAAAAACACTATGGTTTGGATGAAGGCCCGAATTTTGAAGGGAAATGGCATTTGCGTGTTACAGAAGAAACGGTTGATGCTGAAAAATTAAATTTACTCGAACAAGCCGGAATAAAACTTCTACAACAACGCGCAACGCGTGTCCGGCCGGGTTGCGATGACAAGATACTGACATCATGGAATGCCTTGATGATTAAAGGCATGACTGTTGCGGCATTTATATTTCATGATGATCGTTATCTGGAATCAGCGGAAAAAGCCCTGGAGTTTATTAGTCGGCGGCTGTATTCAGATGGAAAATTACTCGCCACTTACAGAGAGGATAAGGCACATTTAAACGCCTATCTGGATGATTACGCTTTTCTCATTGATGCCATTCTGTCTTTTTTACAATGTCGCCAGGATCGCAAATGGTTGGACATAGCCGTTGAATTGGCGGATCAATTACTGGATTCATTCGAAGATAAAGAACACGGTGGTTTTTTCTTCACCTCCCATGATCATGAAAAACTTATTCAACGCAGCAAATCTTTTATGGATGATGCTTTGCCTTCAGGTAATGGGGTGGCTGCATCTGTGCTTGGCAAGTTAGGTCACCTGTTAGGCCATGCTCACTATCTAAAGGCCTCCGAATCCGCACTTCTAGCCGCCTGGTCCTCGATTAAACGCTATCCATCGGCACACAATACCCTGCTCCATGCCCTGGATGAACACATTGCGCCTGCTAAAAGCGTCATTCTAATCGGCGAAGCGGAATCCGTCGTTGTGTGGCTGGAAAAATATCGGCAAACTTGCAACCCGTTTAATCACTTGATGATCCTGCCGAAAAATGTAGCCGAATTGCCCGGAATACTTAAGGAATACAAGACGGAAAAATCGCCTGTCGCTTATATCTGTGAGGGTCATTCATGTCGGGAACCGATATTCGATCCCGATTTGATTGGCACAGCCCTGAACAATCAGGCCTAAAATAAACAGCATCCTCGATCCGGGATCCCCCAGGAATACTGTAACCGGGAAACAAACCCGCATCACATAAAATAGGCTCGTGCAAAGCGTCGTGATTTTGTGCATGCCGTTAACCGAGAGGTGCGCAAAGTGCTGCATGTGTGTCGATTCAGTAGTCGTCGGTGTAAATAATCCAGGGTGGCGACTTGACACATATGTCACACGACGGTCAAATCAGGGCAGTCATCGAAGTCGGATTATCTGATCCGGCAGGAGAAAATTCAGACTCGTTCATCGGGGGCCCTGGCTGGCTTGAGGCGGTTATCTAAAAAATGCGGATGTCTCTCGCAAGTGGATTCTGATGACATATCAGATAAAATTCGTTTTGAGACTCATGTCGAGGATGATGTTAGGATCCCGCCCTTGTTGGATTTAGGGTTGTTTTACGCATCCCGTTTCCCGGCAAAGGTAATAGTTGTGGTATTTATGGCGGCTCTACCGGTCTTCCCGCGACGTGAAATTGTGAATTCCGCCAGGCCCGGAAGGGAGCAACGGCAGCAGTGGATACGGGTGCCGGGGTCCGGGCGGGTAGGGCTGCCACCTTATTTCCACGCCCGGATTTCTGTGGTGAGGGTTATATAAAATCATACTATTCTTGTATCATGTATTTTTTCGGTCGGTCTTGATTGGTCGTCGAAATATTCATGAAGATAGCAACAGAAAATACCGGCAGGAAGAATAAAAAGTAAGTGAGTTATCAGGTTCTGGCACGTAAATGGCGGCCGAAAACATTTGCAGATATGGTCGGGCAAAGTCACGTTTTACAAGTGCTGACGAATGCGCTGGATAATGATCGCTTACATCACGCCTATTTATTTACCGGTACGCGAGGTGTCGGAAAAACAACGCTGGCACGTATTCTTGCCAAATGTCTGAACTGTGAGCAAGGCGTTAGCGCTACTCCATGCGGAGAATGCTCCGCTTGTGTGGGTATTGATGAAGGTAGATTCGCTGATCTCATAGAGGTCGATGCCGCCTCACGGGCAAAAGTGGATGAAACACGTGATCTGATGGATAACGTGCAATATGCTCCGAGCGCGGGGCGCTACAAAGTCTACCTGATTGACGAGGTTCACATGTTTTCCGGTCATAGTTTTAATGCGTTGTTAAAGACGTTGGAAGAACCGCCTCCGCACGTAAAATTTCTACTGGCTACTACGGAATCGAAGAAAATCCCGGTGACGATTCTGTCGCGTTGTTTGCAATTTAATCTCAAGCATCTAAGTGTTGAACAGATTGAGACACAACTCGAAAAAGTGCTCGACCTGGAATCAATTGAAAGTGATGCCGTATCAAGAAGAATGATTGCAAAATCTGCTGATGGCAGTCTGCGTGACGGACTGAGTTTGCTGGATCAGGCGATTTCTTATGGCGGCGGTAGTTTACAGGGAACACAAGTGAGCACCATGCTCGGCACTATTGACAGTCTTGATCTGGGAGAATTACTGGATGCTCTGGTCGCCGGTGATGCACAGTCTGTTTTGCAGTGCACTGATCGTATGGCGGACTATAATCCGGACTATGATTCGGTATTGGTTGAAATACTTTCCGTCTTGCAGAAGATCGCGCTCTGTCAGGTTTTGCAGGACGATGCCCGATACACATCAGTGGACCGGGACGGTGCGGAACTGGATGAAATGGTCAAAGAGCTATCTCAACGTATTAGCAAGGAAGATGTTCAGCTTTATTACCAGATGGGCATACTGGGACGTAAAGATTTGCCGCTGTCGCCTGATCCACGCACCGGGTTTGAGATGACACTGATCAGAATGCTTGCGTTCAGGCCGACGGGAGTTGCAACCCCAAAAGCGAGCGACACGAAGCCAGGTGATGCCGATGCTGATGAAGTTCATGAAGCAAAAGAAAACACATATGTTAGCCCGGAAAAACCGAATCTTCATGATGCAGGAGAGGGATCCGGGACAAGCAGACTTCCCAGGTCAAGTTCTGAATCGGAAAATTCGATCAACTGGCAATCGATTATTGATGAGATGTCTTTGAACGGGTTGGTGAAGGAGCTGGCCGGATATTGTGCGTTAAAAGAATACAGTGAGCACGAAGTACACCTGGTCTTGTCACCGGATAAACAACATCTTCTTAATCAAACACAAGAGAAACGATTGGAGAAAGCGTTGGAGATGCGCTCCGGCAAGAAAATACAACTTAAAATATCAATAGAAGAGCCGGACGTGGAAACGCCCGCTGAAAAGAAAATTCGCGAAGAAACAGAGAGGCGGAAAATCGCGGCATCCTCTTTAAAAGAGGATGCGAATGTTAAGGCTATGGAAGAAGTATTCGGCGCAACTGTAAACGAGCGATCAATCAGGCCGTTATAAATAATATTTTTCAAGTGAGGTTGGAAAAACAATGAAAGATGGGATAGGGAACATAATGAAACAAGCTCAGCAAATGCAGGAAAGCATGCAGAAGGCGCAGGAAGAGATCGCGGTGATAGAAGTCACAGGCGAGTCCGGGGCGGGTTTGGTGAAGATTACGATGACGGGGAAACATGATGTTAAAAATGTTGTTATTGACGCTACATTATTCGGCGAAGATAAGGATATGCTGGAAGATTTAATTGCGGCCGCTGTTAATGATGCAAATCGCCGTGTGGAAAAAATAACTCGGGAAAAAATGTCGGATCTGACTGCGGGCATGAATTTACCCGCCGGAATATCATTACCTTTCCAATCATGATTCCAATCCTTAAATCACATGATTGAATCACCGCGTCTGGTTCACTTGATAGAATCACTGTGTTGTTTACCCGGGATAGGAAAGAAATCCGCGCAGCGGATCGCATATCATTTATTGGAAAGAGATAGAAACGGCGCACGTAAACTTGCTGACTCCATGCAAGATGCGATGGATGCGATTGGTCATTGTCGACGTTGTCGAACGTTTAGTGAAACGGATATGTGTCAGTTATGCGCCAGCGGTAAGCGCGATCCTGATTTCTTGTGTGTGGTCGAAAATCCGGTTGATATTTCATCCATAGAGCGATCCGATTACAAGGGACTCTACTTTGTCCTGATGGGACATCTTTCGCCGCTTGATGGCATTGGCCCGGATGAAATAGGGCTACACGAGTTAGGGCACCTGCTTGATGAAGGTGAGATCCAGGAAGTTATTCTGGCGACAAACACCACCGTAGAAGGTGAAGCAACCGCATATTTCATCGGAGAGATGGTTAGAAAACGTAAGCTAAAGGCGACACGTCTTGCTCATGGTATTCCGATGGGTGGTGGTTTGGAGTATGCAAACAGTCGAACAATCTCACATGCAATGGCTGGCAGAAGGGAATTGTGACAGGGACTGTTTTGAGTCCAAAGCCGCTGTTTTGGTGCTGATATTAAAACGGGAAACCCTTTTACCGTCACCCAAACTTTAGCAACTAAAAACTCCCATCCTTGCCAAACAAGCCCTACCCACTGCCACCACAGCACCGCATTTACTCATATGATGAATATCTGTTATAACGGGAACAAATCTGAACAACTGACGGGAGAGAATCTGCAACATGTTGATAAAATCACCTAAACACGACCATCACGCTGGCGCTTGCTGCGCAAGCGCCAGCACCGCAGCACCGCAGCACCGCAGCACCGCAGCACCGCAGCACCGCAGCACCGCAGCACCGCAGCACCGCAGCACCGCAGCACCGCAGCACCGCAGCACCGCAGCACCGCAGCACCGCAGCACCGCAGCACCGCAGCACCGCAGCACCGCAGCACCGCAGCACCGCAGCACCGCAGCACCGCAGCACCGCAGCACCGCAGCACCGCAGCACCGCAGCACCGCAGCACCGCAGCACCGCAGCACCGCAGCACCGCAGCACCGCAGCACCGCAGCACCGCAGCACCGCAGCACCGCAGCACCGCAGCACCGCAGCACCGCAGCACCGCAGCACCGCAGCACCGCAGCACCGCAGCACCGCAGCACCGCAGCACCGCAGCACCGCAGCACCGCAGCACCGCAGCACCGCAGCACCGCAGCACCGCAGCACCGCAGCACCGCAGCACCGCAGCACCGCAGCACCGCAGCACCGCAGCACCGCAGCACCGCAGCACCGCAATCACTAGTGCTAGTGCAGACCGTTGCTTCAACGCGCACAAATTCAACATTGCCATGACCGAATGCAAAACACACGTGGCTGCGGATAGGTTCAGCACCCAACACAGCATGACCCATTCCTCTCCCCGGAGGAGTGCCCCGAACCCCCTACGGGGTATTCCCCCTTATCAGGGGGAGAGCTTTTGGCGCGGGATGACAACAGTCATGGGCGCCGTTGCGCTACTGGCGGGATTGGCAAGCCCGATGGCACGGGCGCAAACCGGTGGCTGGGGCACCTGGAGTACGGGCAATATCACCGACAAGAACCAGACGCGCACCTGTGATGCCGGGGCGGGCAACACGTGTACCAATGCCTACGGTGGCGGCACCACCAACCACGGCGGCACCGAGACCCGCCCGAGTCAGACCTTTTGGAATAACTATCTCCTCAACGGCCCGGCCGGGTATACCAATGCGACTTTTAGGGAAGCAGACGGTCGAGACATCACAGGCGTGACACTCGTCCGCGAGAACGATGGTCGGTTGCAACTCGCGACATACAATATCCCCGGCGGCACAGTTTTTGCACGTGCCCACATCACAACCGGGCAGGCGACCCCGAGTAGCGGCACACTCTTCTCCAGTATAAGCCTGAAGTCCGGCCTGTCCCGTCCGAACCTCACCACATGGGCGACAATCCCTGGGCCGGGCATGGTGTATTACCGACCGTCCGCCAACAACGCGGTGGTCCTGGTGGACAGTCTATGTACCGCCAGCGGTGATTTAAGGGTGCGCTCGGGGCAGACCAGCGACACCGAACAAACCGTACAAGCCGGCTCGTCGCTGTGCAATCTCGGGGCGAGTGCCCCGACCAAACAGGCCATCGGTGCGCTGAGTGCCAGCGACGACTATCTTTATGCTGCGATGCCCGCGACATTGGGCGCCATCCGGGACAGCACCCCCAACACCCCGGCCAGGGTCGGTGATGTCTTGACCGCCGGCGCGCTGAGCCATCCCGATTTGACCGTCAATACCCGCGCCCGGCAATGGCAACGCTGTCCCACTCAGGACTGTAGCAACGCAACAGATATCAGCCCGGGCGGCACGGCGGCAACCTACACGGTGCAAGCGGCGGACCATGGTCACTGGTTGCGGGTGCGGGTCACCCAGGGCGGGGATTTCAACGACACCCTGTTCTCCAATATCTTACGGGTTGACCGTCGCGGTGCCATTGGTCCCATCACCGGCAATGCCAGAGCAGGCGACACGCTGACGGCGGGCGCGGTCACCGACCCGGACGCCTCACCCAATACCGATGTCGGCACCATTACCCATGAATGGCAGACTGCGACCGCCTCGACGGGTCCGTTTAGCGCCGCACCGGGGACCAACAATACCGCCACCTACACCATTGCATCAGACCAATCACAGATAGGTGTGTGGTTGCGCGTGATGGCGAGTTATCCGAATGCAGGGGGTGCCCTGACGTCCGACCCGGTAGGCCCGGTACCGGGTGTGCGCGTGTCGCCGACCGCGCTGAATGTCACCGAGGGCAGCAGTGCCGGCTATAGGCTGGTGCTGGGCAGCCGACCGACGCACGCGGTGACGATTAGCGTGAGCAGTAACAATGCTGCGGTGACCGCAACCTCGTCACTAATCTTTAGCACAATCAACTGGAATGCCGTCCAAACCGTGAGCGTGACGGGTGTTGAGGACGCGAATGCGACCAGCGAACGCGGCGTACAACTGACCCATGCGGTGACCAGCGGTGATGCGCTCTATGCCGGGCTGACGCCGCCCGCCGTGACCGTGGATGTCGCGGATAGCGCTGCCAACGTGATTGTGAGTACGACCATGCTGGCGGTCAATGAAGGCGAGACCAACGAGTATACGCTGCGCTTGAATACCTCACCGACGCACGCGGTCACGATTAGCGTGAGCAGTAACAATTCGGCGGTGACCGCAACCGCGTCGCTGACCTTTACCAGGAATAACTGGAATCAGGCGCAGACGGTGACGGTGATGGGTGCCGAGGACAATAACAGGACCAGCGAGAGCGGTGTGCGACTGAGCCATGCGGTGAGCAGCAGCGATACGCGCTATGCTGCGGTGAACCCGCCCGCCGTGACCGTGAATGTCACGGATAACGCCGCGCCGGGCGTGACCGTGAGTACGACCGCGCTGGCGGTTTTGGAAGGCGGGACCGGTGAGTATACGCTGCGCTTGAATAACCGACCGACGCACGCTGTGACGATTAGCGTGACCAGTGACAATACTGCGGTGACCGTGACCTCACCACTGACCTTTACCACAGTCAATTGGAATGCCGCCCAAACCGTGACCGTGACGGGTGCTGAGGACACGAATACGACCAGCGAAAGCGTGCAACTGAGCCATGCGCTGAGCAGCAGCGATACGGGTTATGCCGCGGTGAACCCGCCCGCCGTGACCGTGAGTGTCAGGGATAACGACGCGCAGGGTGTGGTCGTGAGTCCGCCCGCGCTGGCGCTCAATGAGGGGGGGAGCGGCGAGCTTACGGTGAGGTTGGCGATTGAACCGACAGGGTTGGAGCGAATTTTCATATCAAACACAAGTGTGACGCTGACTCCGTCTACCTCGTCCAGTCCGACCGATACCGTCTTGGAATTTACCATGACCAACTGGGACGCGCCGCAGACGCTAACGGTGACCGCTGTTGAGGATGACGATGCAGATGATGAGACGGTGAGGCTGCTATTTGAGTCGTTCAACTTTGCGGCGCCGCGGCCCGTAGTCATCACCATAACAGATAACGATACGGTGGGTATTACGCTGAGTTCGACCGCGTTGACCGTGACTGAGGGGCGCACGGCGACCTATAACATCCGACTGGGGACCCGACCGTCGGCGACCGTGAGCATTCTGCCGCAAACGTTCAATGCCGATGTGGCGACGGTGAGTCCGGCGACCCCGTCCAGCCTGGACTTCACCACGGACAACTGGAACATGCCGCAGACGGTGACAGTAATGGGTGTTGATGACCCTGATACGAACCACGAGAGCGTGCAACTGGCCCATGCGGTGCGCAGCAGCGATGCGACCTATGCCGCGCTGACCCCTCCGTCCGTGACCGTGGGTGTCACGGATAACGACACGCCGGGCGTGACCGTGAGTCCGAACGTGCTGGCGGTCAATGAAGGTGAGACCGGCGAGTATCGCTTAAGCCTGTCTACCCTGCCGACGGCGCCGGTGACGATTGCCGTGAGCAATCCCGATGCCAGTGCGGTGACCCTCAGTGCCACCTCACTGACCTTTACCACAGACAACTGGAACAGTGTCCAGACAGTGACCGTGAGCGGTGTTGAGGATGCTGATGTGGACCACGAGACCGTGCAACTCACGCATACGGCGACAAGCACAGATGCCGACTATGCCAGTGGCGTGACGATAGACTCCGTCGCTGTGACCTTGAATGATAACGACACACCGGGCGTGACCGTGAGTACCACCACGCTGACAGTCAATGAGCGTGGCGGGACTGGCATGTATACGCTGCGCTTGAATACCCGACCGATGGCGGCGGTGACGATTAGCGTGACCCATTCCAATGCTGCTGCTGCGACGGTGAGTCCCACCTCACTGATGTTTAGCACCACCGACTGGAATACCGCCAAAACCGTCACGGTGACGGGAGTGGAAGACGCTGATACAGACGACGAGACCGTGCGACTCACGCATACAGCGACCAGTACCGACCCTGGCTATGAAGGGGCTGCCGTGACGATAAGTGCGGTGGCGGTGACGGTGGATGATGAGACGGCGGGCGTGACCGTGAGTCCGACCACGCTGGCGGTTGGTGAAGCTGGCAGTGGCACCTATACACTGATGTTGACCAAACAGCCGACAGCGCCGGTGACGCTGACCGTGAGCAATCCCGATACCACTGCAGTGACCCTCAGTGCCACCTCACTGACATTTACCACAGACAACTGGAACAGTGTCCAGACAGTGACCGTGAGCGGTGTTGAGGATGCTGATGTGGACCACGAGACCGTGCAACTCACGCATACGGCGACAAGCACAGATGCCGACTATGCCAGTGGCGTGACGATAGATCCCGTCGTTGTGACCTTGAATGATAACGACACGCCGGGCGTGGCTGTGAGTTCCACGACGCTGACAGTCCATGAGCGTGGCGGGACTGACATGTATACGCTGCGCCTGAATACCCCACCGACGGAAGCAGTGACGATTAGCGTGACCCATTCTAATGCCGCTGCTGCGACGGTGAGTCCCACCTCACTGATGTTTGGCACCACCGACTGGAATACCGCCAAAACCATCACCGTGACGGGAGTGGAAGACGCTGATACAGACGACGAGACCGTGCAACTCACGCATACGGTGACCAGTACCGACACCAACTATCGTACCGTCACGGCGGCCACCGTAACCGTGACGGTGACGGAGACAGCGGCGGTGAGTCTTGATGTGGATGGCAGCGGTGGTGATCCCAACCAGAGTGACGGACTCTTGCTGGGCCGCTACCTGTTTGGTATTCGTGATGCGGCGGGCTTGCTTGATACCATTCCGGGGAGTCCCTCGTTCAATGCGGTCACGACGAATATTGCGGGAGCTTTCGCCAGCGGTCGTCTTGACGTGGATGGCAGCGGCGGTGATCCCAACCAGAGTGACGGACTCTTGCTGGGCCGCTACCTGTTTGGTATTCGCGACACGGTAGGCCTGCTTGATACCATTCCGGGCAATCCCTCGTTCAATGCGGTCAGGACGAATATCGAGGCACTCTTGCAGTAGAGTGGCTGCATGGACAGAATAAATGCTCACTGCACAGGCTTTTCTTTAAAGTTTACTGGATTGCTTCGCTTTGCTCGCAATGACGGCAGGGGTTGATGCTTTCAGGCGGTCACATGGAATGCTGGAAGCCGGTTGCGGTAATGTCTGTATTGTTTGTGGTGATGGTGTAAGTCGTCATTTTTTTCCCGTCATTGCAAGTTCTGTCCCCCCGTCATTGCGAGCTTCCCCTCGTCATTGCGAGTTTCCCCCCGTCATTGCGAGTTTCCCCCCGTCATTGCGAGTTTCCCCCCGTCATTGCGAGCGAAGCGAAGCAATCCAGATTAAACAATATCTTCATATAAATCGTTCCATTTCGGGTTATGTTTTTCAATCAGGGCAAGTTTCTTTTTGCGGGAGCCAGCTTTAATCTGTTTTTCTCTGGCAATGGCATTTTGCATATCTTCAAATATCTCAAGGTATCCTGGCTTATCTTTAAAGTTCACTGGATTGCTTCGCTTTGCTCGCAATGACGGCAGGGGTTGATGCTTTCAGGCGGTCACATGGAATGCTGGAAGCTGGTTGCGGTAATGTCTGTATTGTTTGTGGTGATGTTGTAAGTCGTCATTTTTTTCCCGTCATTGCAAGTTCTGTCTCCCCGTTATTGCGAGCTTCCCCTCGTCATTGCGAGTTTCCCCCCGTCATTGCGAGCAAAGCGAAGCAATCCAGATTAAACAATATCTTCATATAAATCGTTCCATTTCGGGTTATGTTTTTCAATCAGGGCAAGTTTCTTTTTGCGGGAGCCAGCTTTAATTTATTTTTCTCTGGCAATGGCATTTTGCATATCTTCAAATATCTCAAGGTATCCTGGCTTATCTTTAAAGTTCACTGGATTGCTTCGCTTTGCTCGCAATGACGGCAGGGGTTGATGCTTTCAAGCGGTCTCATGGAATGCTGGAAGCTGGTTGCGGTAATGTCTGTATTGTTTGTGGTGATGTTGTAAGTCGTCATTTTTTTCCCGTCATTGCAAGTTCTGTCTCCCCGTTATTGCGAGCTTCCCCTCGTCATTGCGAGTTTCCCCCCGTCATTACGAGCAAAGCGAAGCAATCCAGATTAAACAATATCTTCATATAAATCGTTCCATTTCGGGTTATGTTTTTCAATCAGGGCAAGTTTCTTTTTGCGGGAGCCAGCTTTAATTTATTTTTCTCTGGCAATGGCATTTTGCATATCTTCAAATATCTCAAGGTATCCTGGCTTATCTTTAAAGTTCACTGGATTGCTTCGCTTTGCTCGCAATGACGGCAGGGGTTGATGCTTTCAAGCGGTCTCATGGAATGCTGGAAGCTGGTTGCGGTAATGTCTGTATTGTTTGTGGTGATGTTGTAAGTCGTCATTTTTTTCCCGTCATTGCAAGTTCTGTCTCCCCGTTATTGCGAGCTTCCCCTCGTCATTGCGAGTTTCCCCCCGTCATTACGAGTTTCCCCCCGTCATTGCGAGCGAAGCGAAGCAATCCAGATTAAACAATATCTTCATATAAATCGTTCCATTTCGGGTTATGTTTTTCAATCAAGGCAAGTTTCTTTTTGCGGGAGCCAGCTTTAATCTGTTTTTCTCTGGCAATGGCATTTTGCATATCTTCAAATATCTCAAGGTATCCTGGCTTATCTTTAAAGTTCACTGGATTGCTTCGCTTTGCTCGCAATGACGGCAGGGGTTGATGCTTTCAAGCGGTCTCATGGAATGCTGGAAGCTGGTTGCGGTAATGTCTGTATTGTTTGTGGTGATGTTGTAAGTCGTCATTTTTTTCCCGTCATTGCAAGTTCTGTCTCCCCGTTATTGCGAGCTTCCCCTCGTCATTGCGAGTTTCCCCCCGTCATTACGAGTTTCCCCCCGTCATTGCGAGCGAAGCGAAGCAATCCAGATTAAACAATATCTTCATATAAATCGTTTCATTTCGGGTTATGTTTTTCAATCAAGGCAAGTTTCTTTTTGCGGGAGCCAGCTTTAATCTGTTTTTCTCTGGCAATGGCATTTTGCATATCTTCAAATATCTCAAGGTATCCTGGCTTATCTTTAAAGTTCACTGGATTGCTTCGCTTTGCTCGCAATGACGGCAGGGGTTGATGCTTTCAGGCGGTCACATGGAATGCTGGAAGCCGGTTGCGGTAATGTTCGTATTATTTATGTTTATGGTGTTACAAGTGGATATTATTTTTAATCAATTTTCCATATTTTAATAGCCTGTTTCGCCATAAAATCCTGGTAATCATTGACGCTTTCCGCATTCCAATGGCTATATTCACACAATTTCTTTAGCAAACCTAGATTACTGGATTGATAAATCGCTTTTTTTTCTTCAAATGTTGATTGATTCGCTTCACGATTATTGCGTGTGCTCAACAAGGTGAGGTTGCCTAGTCTGGAAACATACTGTTCTAATTGATCAGAAAATTGTGCTCGCCAGTAGTCATCGTCGGCATCACTTTTCGGTAAAATGTGCTCTACGCTATATGCTGTCTGTAGTCCAATTGGATTTTTGGGACTGAGATAATTTTCCATACTTGCTAACAGATAATGTGCTTTCTTTTGGTTTTGAGCAGTTGGCAGGGTTTTTTGTGCAAAAGCGTCCTTAAATTTCTCGTCATCAGGCAGCATCGATTGCAGCTTTTGTTTTATCTCTGTAATTGATTTTCCTTCGTAAATCGCCTTGGCAGTCTGGTTATATAACCCTTCAACATCTCTGGATGACAAGCCACAAATGACCTGGTAACGAATACAAAACGCGTGCACCCACTTACAGACGCGGGCAAAATCTGATTTTGAATAAGACATATATGCAGATAATAAAACAGGGTAAGGTTGGACAATATTAAAAACATCAAGCGCAAGTAGACAATGCGTGATGTTTTCTTTGTTCCGGGTGTTAGATATATCCCGCCATTGATCATCATCTTGTTTTGTCAATGCCGCATAAATAGAGGAGGTAGTCCGCAGATCATCCAAAACCCCAACTGCCTCATTCTGTGTTGTATAGGTGGTTTTAATTTTTTTAAACAAATTTGTTTTCGTCGCAAGCGTGTGACGACTATTCCAAAAACAACGTAGAAATTTTGAAAAATCCTCTTTACCTAAATTATCTAAAGTGATGCTCCATTTCTCTTCCTGGGTCTCTATATCTTTTTTATTATCATAGGCAGGATCAATAATCGAAAATAAGTAGTTTTTCAGCAAGTCCGGAGTCGATAAATGCACACCTCGTGCATTGAGCGTTTCAAAGATTTTGTAAGCATTCACATCATCACCAACTGTGATAACAGTAAATAACAGGTAGTTTGCAATAATATTTTCTATGAACAGACTCAATCCTTGCTCATCAAAATCAAGTTTTTTGATCTCCTTTTGATAAAACTCCTTGGCTTTACGCATTTGGTGTTCGGTTTTTTTGAGATTCCTTTGTCTGGGCTGCCGCGAAAGACTGGCCAGATCATTGCGGTAATACGCATCGTTATTCCGATTAAGCTCTAATTTGAATGTTTCCGTAAGAGAGCTTGGGCTCTTTGTGCTGATATAGTTACTTTTAATCAGTCGGGATCTTTCTTGATCTTTTGCTGCCTCGCTTGCTTCCAGGATCTGTAGAGACGCCAAAATCAGTAACGACAAGGTCGTGAGTCGTTGTTGTCCATCAATGATCTTGAATTGATTAATCTCCTGCTTTTGGAGTACCAGGTACCCCATATAATGCTCTTCCCGGTCTTCCGGGACTTCATGGTGAATCGCCAGGATGTCTTGCCACAATTCGTCCCATTGCTCTTCGTCCCACGAATAATCGCGCTGATACTTCGGCACAGTATATTGTTTGCTATTACCGATAATCTCACTAAACGGTTTATTGGAAGTATCAAAATTAACCTTGTTTCTCATTGTATCTCCTGAAAGGTCAGTAATTGATTACTGTCATGTCTGTATTGTTTGTGGTGGGCTGTTGGGTTGCTATGCAATGGTGTTGTAAGTCGTCATTTTCCCCGCCACCACGATCTTTCTCCCATTATAGCGAATTTCTTCCTCACCACTGCGAGTTTTTCCCATCGTTGCAAGCTCTCCCTCGTCATTGCGAGTTTCCCCCCGTCATTGCGAGCGAAGCGAAGCAATCCAGATTAAACAATATCTTCATATAAATCGTTCCATTTCGGGTTATGTTATAAATCGTTCCATTTCGGGTTATGTTTTTCAATCAGGGCAAGTTTCTTTTTGCGGGAGCCAGCTTTAATCTGTTTTTCTCTGGCAATGGCATTTTGCATATCTTCAAATATTTCAAAGTATCCTGACTTATCTTTAAAGTTTACTGGATTGCTTCGCTTTGCTCGCAATGACGGCAGGGGTTGATGCTTTCAGGCGGTCACATGGAATGCTGGAAGCTGGTTGCGGTAATGTCTGTATTGTTTGTGGTGATGTTGTAAGTCGTCATTTTTTTCCCGTCATTGCAAGTTCTGTCTCCCCGTTATTGCGAGCTTCCCCTCGTCATTGCGAGTTTCCCCCCGTCATTACGAGTTTCCCCCCGTCATTGCGAGCGAAGCGAAGCAATCCAGATTAAACAATATCTTCATATAAATTGTTCCATTCCGGATTGTGTTTTTCAATCAGGGCAGGTTTCTTTTTGCGGGAGTCAGCTTTAATTTATTTTTCTCTGGCAATGGCATTTTGCATATCTTCAAATATTTCAAGGTATCCTGGCTTATCTTTAAAGTTCACTGGATTGCTTCGCTTTACTCGCAATGACGGCAGGGGTTGATGCTTTCAGGCGGTCACATGGAATGCTGGAAGCTGGTTGCGGTAATGTCTGTATTGTTTGTGGTGATGTTGTAAATCGTCATTTTTTTCCCGTCATTGCAAGTTCTGTCTCCCCGTTATTGCGAGCTTCCCCTCGTCATTGCGAGTTTCCCCCCGTCATTACGAGTTTCCCCCCGTCATTGCGAGCGAAGCGAAGCAATCCAGATTAAACAATATCTTCATATAAATCGTTCCATTTCGGGTTATGTTTTTCAATCAGGGCAGGTTTCTTTTTGCGGGAGCCAGCTTTAATCTGTTTTTCTCTGGCAATGGCATTTTGCATATCTTCAAATATCTCAAGGTATCCTGGCTTATCTTTAAAGTTCACTGGATTGCTTCGCTTTACTCGCAATGACGGCAGGGGTTGATGCTTTCAGGCGGTCACATGGAATGCTGGAAGCCGGTTGCGGTAATGTTCGTATTGTTTGTGGTGATGTTGTAAGTCGTCATTCCCTCCCCCCTGCAACCCCCTCCCCCTGCGGGGTACTCCCCCTTGGCAGGGGGAGAGCTTTAGCGAAGCAATTCAGACGAGTTGCAATCAGCACCTGGATTCCTGCTTCCGCAGGAATGACGAGGTGACTGTTGCGATAAGCCCTGCTGGCTACTGACAATCATCGCCGTCACTTTGACGATAGTGCGTGCTTAATTGCTCAACTGGACAGGCTTCTTTGATGCTGTAGTCCTGGTCTACTACCAGACAAGGCAGCATCTTGTTTAAACTCAGGTGTAAAGTGTTTTCGTTCTTTTGTCATGAGCCGTACCTCCATGAGTATGTGATTTCATCACCTATCACCTGGTACGGATTTATTAGACCACTACAGAGAGCTTTTGCAGGTGCACAGTCACTCAACTTTAGCACCTGCCCAACTCCTCTCCTTGTCGCGGTTATTTCATGTCAAACAGATAGTAAAACGTATTAAGATAGGCGGTAACATCGTCGATTTCTTCAGCAAACCATTCGACATCATTACTCACCGCACAAAATAACACTTGTGAATGCAGGTGCTTCATGGTTTTTACCTTTCTCTCGGGGCGTTCATAAATATCCGCTTTGTGGCACTTTACGCAACTTTCCTGATGCAATTCTTTTCCTTGAGTTATATTTTCCCCTTGTGCCGATGCTAACGGTGCCATGAACAGTGATGAGCAGAGAAGTATCTGGAGCCGGACCGTCATGCAGGTTTTTCGGACAGATGTGCGATTCTGACGGGTGCCGGTGGATGAGAGTCGTAAAAAGCCGAATATACTGGATCGGGCGTCAGTGTGTTGGCGTTTTCCTTGTAAAGATTAACCAGAGCATGAATTAAATGTTCAGCTTGCGCCTGTTCAGCGGCGAAATCATCTGCTTCAAATTCGTGTTTACGTGAAGTGAATGAAAAAAACGGTTGCAGGATAAAAGTGAATGTGGGCGATATCATGACAAACAACAATAAAGCCATATAATTTGAGGGCGTTGAAATCCCCAATCCCTGATAGAACCAGGGTAAGTCTATCAACCAGCCAAGGATAGCAAGTCCGGCAAGTGACACTGCGCCCATGAACACCATACGTTTTTTTATGTGGTGACATTTAAAATGTCCGAGTTCATGAGCCAAAACCGCCTCAATTTCATCATGGGACAGTTCATCAATCAAAGTGTCGAAGAAGACGATACGTTTGTTCGCGCCAAGACCGGTAAAGTAGGCATTACCATGTGTTGAACGTGTGGAACCATCCATGACAAATATGCCCTGACTGGTAAAACCATTGCGTTCAAGGAGCTTCTCAATACGGGTTTTTAATTCACCTTCCTGCAGAGGCCTGAATTTATTGAATAAAGGCGCTATGAAGCCGGGATAAGCCCACATCATAAACAGGCTGAAACCGAACCAGGTCATCCATACGTAGAGCCACCATAAATTCCCGGAGACATTCATAATCCAGAGCACAAAGATCAGTAATGGCGTACCTATCAGTAAACCCAGCAGAGTATTCTTGATAATATCCATAATGAAAATACGCACGGTCATTTTGTTAAAACCAAATTTTTGTTCAAGACCGAAAATGCGGTAGGCGGACATGGGCAAATCCAGAATCGACATGATGCCAATGACGGCGAGTAAAAATATTGTGCCGGTCCAAAGTTCAGATAATTCCAGAGAGCGGAAAGCATCATCAAGCATTTGCAATGCTCCGCCAAATGTCCAGAGCAAAAGAAAAACGGTTGCAGGCAATATTTCAAGAAAACCTGTTTTAACTTTAGCCTGAGTATAGTTCGCAGCTTTTTGATGTGCTTCCAGCAGAATCTTGTCCTTAAAGGCATCAGGTACTTTTCCACTGTGCTTGCGGACGTGGTTGATATGTCTCCAGCCGAGTAACAACTGCACAGCAACGCTGAGCATCAACGCGAAAAGGAATACATGGCTGAATTCATTCATGGTTTCAATAATTCTGACATTGTCCCAAATTTCTTAATCTATTCTCAGGTGGTACGTATTATGGTTAGAATGTGACTGTCAAAGAAAACAGGGACTCAATTTGTAAATGACATCATCTCCAAGTAATCTCATCTGGATTGACCTCGAAATGACAGGTCTTGACACAGACAATGATTGTATCATTGAGGTCGCAACAATTGTGACAGATTCTGAACTAAATATCCTTGCCGAAGGGCCAACCATTGCTGTGCATCAGACTGAGCAGATTTTGCTGGCGATGGATAAATGGAACACCCGTCAGCACAACCAATCCGGTCTGGTGAAACGCGTATTGGAAAGTCCGTATGCGGATGCTGATGCAGAGCGTATGACGCTGAAGTTCCTGCGCAAGTTCGTCCCACAAAAAGTTTCTCCCATGTGTGGTAATAGTATCTGTCAGGATCGTCGGTTCTTAAGCCGCCTGATGCCGCAACTGGAACAGTATTTTCATTATCGAAATCTTGATGTGAGTTCCGTAAAGGAAATGACTACACGTTGGTATCCGGGGAAACCGACGTTTAAAAAACATTCGGAACATCTGGCCATGCAGGATATACGTGACTCTATCAATGAATTAAAATTCTATCGCGAGCACTTCTTTATTCGTTGAACCCCTACCCCCTGAATGCCATCACCAAAACCGCCCTTGCCGGAGAAGTTGTACCTCGCGACCCAGGTTCGGGAACTGGATCGGTTAGCCATAGAAGAATTTTCCATTCCGGGCATGACTTTAATGGAAAGAGCGGGGCAAGCCGCTTATCAATTACTGCGAACCCAATGGCCCGCAGCAAAAAATATTCTCGTGCTTTGTGGCTCGGGAAATAATGGTGGTGATGGCTATATCCTGGCAGGACTTGCACATGTGGACGGTCTTGCCGTTGAATTACGACATGTAGGTGACCATTACAAACTAGCCGGTGATGCATTACTTGCCGCAGATAAATGTGCCGATGATGGTTTACAATCCTTGCCGTTTGGTAATGAAAATATCAATGATTATGACGTGATTGTTGACGCCCTGCTCGGTACAGGACTTGACCGACAGGTGACCGGCCGATGGCGAGAAGCCATTAACGCGATCAGCTATAGTCACGCGCCGGTCTTATCTCTTGATATTCCCTCAGGATTGAATGCGGATTCAGGCAGTGTTATGGGGTGCGCCGTCAAGGCGGATGCGACGATGACATTCATAGGGTTAAAACAAGGTTTAATTACCGGACAAGGTATGGAATATACAGGTGCACTCCATTTCAATAAATTGGCTGTGCCTGATGAAGTATTTACAAAAGTAAACTCAATGACTGAGCGAATTACACTGGATGATCTAAAATCTTCAATCAAACCCAGATCGAAATCCTCTCACAAAGGCAGCTACGGACATGTCCTTGTAATCGGGGGCGACACCGGTTTTGCCGGTGCTGCAAGACTTTGTGCCGAAGCAGCAGCGCGAACCGGTGCCGGGTTGGTCAGTCTTGCTACACGCACTGATCATGCAGCGCTTATCTCCATGGCTGTGCCGGAGATTATGGCTCATGCGGTTGCCGATCCTGCCGATATCGAGCCACTTTTTGCAAAGGCAAGTGTGGTGGCAATAGGTCCGGGTCTGGGTCAATCAGAATGGGCTGCTGCGTTATTTTCCAAAATTCTGCAAAGTAATTTACCTTTAGTTGTTGATGCAGACGCATTGAACATTCTTGCCCGGGATCCTGTTCATTCTGACCACTGGGTTTTAACACCGCATCCCGGTGAAGCAGCACGGTTGCTCAATTGTGATACTGCACAGATTCAGGCGGATCGGCTTGCTGCCGCGAAAGAAATACAGAAAAAATTTGGAGGTATTACCGTACTGAAAGGCAGTGGTACAGTGATTGCCGATGCTGAAGGCAACATCTCGATCTGTTCGGACGGAAACCCGGGCATGGCGAGCGGTGGTATGGGTGATGTCCTGACAGGTATAATCGCAGGACTGTTAGCCCAGAAAATCGCTTTGGGACTGGAGGCGATAGATGCAGCAAGATTTGGCGTATGTCTACATGCCGCCGCTGCGGACAATGCAGCGATTGATGGTGAGCGTGGCATGTTAGCCAGCGATTTGATGCCGTGGATAAGAAAATTACTCAATGTGCCGACTTGATATTATTGATACTCATGCCATGGAGGCACTCGGCCGGAAATTAGCGAGTCTGTGTCCGGTGGGTAGCAAGTTATTTTTGCAGGGAGAACTGGGTGCAGGCAAGACCACGCTGGTCAGAGGATTTTTAAGTAGGTTCGGGCATCATGGAGCCGTCAAGAGTCCGACCTATACACTCGTTGAACCTTATCAATTCAATGACCTGGAAGTTTTCCATTTTGATCTATACCGGCTTAATGACCCTGAAGAACTTGAGTGTATAGGCATCAGGGATTATTTCTCTGCATCGAGTACTTGTTTGGTGGAATGGCCGGAAAACGGTGCTGTACTGCTTGGATCGCCGGACGTTTTCATTCAAATCCAATATCAGGATGAGCAAAGAAAAGTGTTCCTGGAGGCTGATACGGCAACAGGTGAAAAAATTATTCGCGGTTTTTGACCAGCATTTTGGCTTGTTTTTTCTTTACTATTACCTATAAAACAGTTATATAGATTGATCTTCTAGATAAAACTTGAAATTATTTAAGCTAACAAGCAAATTGAGATAGTGTTGAAGGAAATTGACGGATCCAAGACCATGCGTCGGTTATGTTTGATTTTGAGCTTAGTGTTATCTGTTCCCGCCTTTGCGGAGCAGGTTGCGGTGCAGAATGTCCGGGTTTGGGCGGCGCCTGATAACACGCGGGTGGTTTTTGATGTCTCCGGCTCGGTTGAACACAAATTGCAGTTACTTTCCGATCCGATGCGACTGGTTGTCGATATTGATAATGTGAAAATGGCTGGTGCGATCAATAAGCCTGTGAGCACCGATAAATTTTTGCAAAATATTCGTAGCGCAGTGAGAGATGAATCTGATCTACGTGTCGTCTTCGATCTGAAGAAAAAACTCCGAATGCGGAGTTTTTTGCTCCAACCCAACAGGCAATATGGTCATCGTTTGGTCGTCGATTTGTATCATGAAAATGATCCAAAAGAAGTCAAGCAGGTAATTACTCAAGCAGACAAGAAAAGACCAAAGGATGTCATTATTGCCATTGATGCAGGTCATGGTGGGGATGATCCCGGTGCGGTGGGATCGCGTGGCGTACTGGAAAAGGATGTGACACTGCGGATAGCAAAGAATTTGGCTAAATTGGTTAATCAGGAATATGGAATGCAGGCAGTTCTCATACGGGAAGGCGATTATTTTCTCAGGCTACGCAAGAGAATTGATAAAGCCAGAGAGCATAAGGCGGACTTGTTTGTTTCTATTCATGCGGACGCTTTTAAAGATCCGAGGGTCAAGGGTTCTTCCGTATATATCCTGTCAAACAGGGGGGCGAGTAGCGAAGCTGCACGTTGGCTGGCTGAACGCGAGAACGCATCTGATCTCGTCGGAGGTGTAAGTCTTGATGACAAAGATAATGTTTTGGCATCCGTATTGCTGGATCTTTCTCAAACAGCAAGTCTTGAAGCGAGCATGGGTGTTGCCGACAGAGTTCTGGCGAGCCTGAAAAAACTCGGTAAGACACATAAGAAGCATGTTCAATCGGCGGGTTTTGCGGTACTTAAATCACCGGATATTCCATCAATATTGGTTGAGACAGCTTATATTTCCAATCCTGAAGAAGAGAAAAAATTGCAGGATGCACGCTACCAAAGCAGACTGGCCAAGTCGTTATTAAATGGTCTGAAAGGATATTTTAGAGACTATGCGCCTGAAGGAACGTTACTCGCCTCAGTGGCAAATCGAAAACATGTCATTGTGCGTGGGGATACACTCTCACATATTGCGCGGCAATACAGAGTGAGTATGAGTACATTGCGTGATTCCAATCGGTTGAAGAGTGATACAGTTCGAGTTGGACAGGTTCTGATTATCCCTGCCACTTAACTGTGCCCACCCTGGTTGTCCATGCCGCCGTCAGTAATAATCCTGGAATATTTTAGACGATCTTGTCCAATCGTCAGCATGGAAAGGTAAGTGCTGCTATCAATGGTCTTGCAGTCGTCTGATTTCGACGAATATACACATGGCAGATTATATTTTTATATCCCGATATCCACAGCCGCCGTATCATGGTGACCATGGCAGTGACTGATGTAAGCCAAAGAATATATAAGCTCCCGCTCTCGCTTGCGAACCAAATTGCTGCAGGTGAAGTGATTGAACGTCCTGCGTCCGTGGTCAAGGAATTAATGGAGAATAGTCTGGATGCAGGAGCAAGCGAGGTAATACTTAATATCAGGAAAGGTGGACGGTCACTGATAAGCATTCAGGACAATGGTCATGGTATTCATCCTGATGATTTGTCACTGGCATTGGCGCAGCACGCCACCAGCAAACTCATGACACAGGCTGATCTGGAAAGAATCGATACTCTGGGATTTCGCGGCGAGGCGCTTTCCAGTGTTGCTTCTGTCTCTCGACTCAAATTGTCTTCTCGACTTGCGACTCAAGATCATGGTTGGTCCATTGATGCGACACAGGAAAATATCGACTCTGAACAAGTGCCCATGGGAATGACAGTGGGGACTCATGTCGAGGTACGGGATCTTTTTTTTAATACGCCGGCCAGGCGCAAATTTCTGCGCACGGACAACACTGAATTTTTTCACATACGCGAGATTGTCAGGCGCATGGCTTTGAGTCGTCATGATGTTTCATTTCATTTAAAACATAACAATAAAACCATCTTGCAATGTTCCGGTAAGCAAAAGAATTCCGCAGAACGGACACGAACAATACTTGGCAATAAATTTTTCGCAAATTCCCTTGAGCTTAATCACGAACGAGGTGGTTTGCGGCTGTGGGGATGGTTTGGTCATCCCGAGATAGCGAGAAATCAGGTGGATCAACAATATTTCTATTTGAATGGTAGAGTGATTCGGGATAAACAAGTGAATCATGCCGTCCGCATGGCCACTCAAGATCATTTCTATCCCGGCAAACATGCCGTCTATGTTTTATTTTTGGAAATGGATGCTGCGAATGTCGATGTGAATGTGCATCCCGCTAAACACGAAGTTAGATTTCGCCAGGCCAGAGATGTACATGATTTTATTTTCAGTGCCTTAAGCGAGGCAGGCCAGCCTGGTAGGCACGACGAAGGAGAACAAGAACGTAGCGTCGATGAACAGAAGGCGCAATACTCATTTCCCCGGGACTCTTCTCCCCAGGACTCATTTCCCCAGGACTCATTTCCCCGGGACTCTTCTCCCCGATCTTCCTTGAAATACAGACCGCAGGTCAATACTCATGGACATTGGAATACATTGGCTTCGGGTTCAAACGATTTTCTGCTGATTAAGGATCGGTATTTGATAACGCAACAAGAAGGACAAATATTTTTACTCGATGTTTTTAAATGTAATGAAATTGTCGCCCTGGCAAAACTGAAGGATAGTTTTGCAGAACAAGGTATTCGTCGTAGACCGCTACTTGTCCCATTGACAATCGCTGTCGCAACGGAGCGAGGTGATTTCATCGCAGCAAACGCATCGGTTTTTAAGGATTTTGGATTGGTGTTGGAAAGGGTCGCACCGGATAGTTTATCCGTTCGCGAAATTCCACTGTTGCTGGCGTATGCAGATGTTGGTCGTCTGATTGATGATATGGTGTCACTGATAAAGTCGGGAAAATCCAGTGCAGAGATCATTAGCATGATGTCCGGACATGTCAATGATTCTGGATTAATGAAAATCGATAACAATAGTGTCGGACAAATGATCTCTGAAATAAACAGTCCGGGTTCGGGGCCGATAGAAATGTCTGGTAGTGATGCCCATCATTCTCGGCATGGTGCCTGGAGGATACTTGATGAAGTAATGTTGAAGGCCTTGTTGACGAGGAAAGTTTGATCATGACATTGCCTGTCATGTTTTTAATGGGTCCCACTGCAACCGGCAAGACTGATATTGCCATATCCTTGTTTAAACGATATCCCATCGGACTTGTCAGCGTTGATTCCGCCATGGTTTATAAGGGTATGGATATCGGTACCGCCAAGCCCTCCAGGGAACTTTTGCATGAAGTGCCCCATCGTTTGATTGATATTTGTGAGCCTGATGAGACATACTCGGCGGCCAGATTCCGTTTGGATGCTCTGCAAGCGATTGACGAAATACATTATCAGAATCGAATCCCGCTACTGGTGGGCGGTACAGGTTTATATTTTCGTGCACTGGCATCGGGCATATCGAACCTGCCGGACGCGGACACGGAAGTTAGACAGCAGCTTGATTCAGAAGCTGAGGAGATGGGTTGGCAGGCCATGCATGCTCGACTGGCCGAGATTGATCCCATATCTGCCCGGAGGATTCATCCCAATGACTCGCAGCGTATACAACGTGCTTTGGAAGTGTACGAGATAACCAGCCGAAGTATGACTGATCATTATCAGGACACCCCCACCCCATTTCCTTTTAAGACCATTAGAATTATCCTGAATCAGGATGACCGCTCAATACTTCGTGCGAGAATCAAGCACAGATTTTTGCGGATGCTTGAAGATGGACTCATTGATGAAGTCAGGGCTTTGCATAAAAATAGTCGATTTTCCGGATCTTTACCGGCCATGCGCATGGTTGGCTATCGACAGATCTGGAATTTTCTGGACGGAAAAATAGACTATAAAGAAATGGTGGAAAAAGGAATTATTGCGACACAGCAGTTGGCAAAACGACAAATGACCTGGTTCAGGAAGGAGGAGCATGCTATCCGCCTCGACTGTGACGATCACAAACTGGAGGACAAAATTCGCTTGATTCTAAAGGAAAATGCGTAATGATTGCGCTAATTGTGGTACGGTGGATGGACAATTGAAGGGATCCGCTATCCAGTTAGAAGTTTTATATTATAGGGAAGATCGGGCGGGGGGTTCATAAGAATAATAATTTGTTAACAGGGAGAATTTTCATGAATAAAGGGCATACCCTTCAAGATCCGTTTCTTAACGCTTTACGAAAAGAGCGAATTCCTGTGTCGGTTTTCCTTGTTAATGGAATAAAACTCACAGGTCAGGTGGAGTCATTTGATCAATTTGTTGTGTTATTAAAAAATACTGTCAGTCAATTGGTTTATAAACATGCAATATCAACCATTGTTCCAGCGCGTAATGTCAAACTGCCGAGAGCGGATGATGATGATCAACATAACGAACAAGACAAGACCTAGATCACGAGTATTTCCGGGTTCGGGTTATTTATTTGCGTGACGAGGCAGCTATCAGCGAGCTTGCCGTTCTCGTTAATATCAATTTTCAGAATGCGGAATTCAATGAAGACCTGGATGAGTTTGTCGAACTGGTTGCTTCCGCCGGGCTCAAGTCTGTAGCAACCATCACCTGCTCCAGAAATACACCCGATTCCAGCTTATACATTGGCAGTGGCAAGGCGAGGGAAGTCAAGCAAGCAGTGTCCGACAATCAGGCCGATGTCGTCATATTCAATCATGTACTCAGTCCTCGGCAGGAACGTAATCTGGGAAATTTATGTGAGTGCAAAGTCGTTGATCGTGTAGGCCTGATTCTGGATATATTCGCGCAGCGAGCAAAAAGTTTTGAAGGAAAATTACAGGTTGAATTGGCGCAGTTGCAATATCTGTCTTCCCGTCTAATTAAAGTCTGGACACATCTTGAACGTCAGAAGGGTGGTATTGGCCTAAGAGGACCGGGTGAAACCCAGTTGGAAACAGATCGACGTTTGATTGGGAAACGCATCAAAACGATTAATGCACGTCTGGACAAGGTCAGGAGTCAGCGCCAACAAGGCAGAAAAAGGCGTCGTAAATCAAATACACCGGTAGTCTCTCTTGTGGGTTATACCAATGCCGGGAAATCCACTTTGTTTAATCGGCTGACGGGCTCGAATATCCATGCTGCAAATAAACTTTTTGCCACGCTTGATCCGACATTCCGGCGCATTGAGATTGCGCCTGCAACCCCGGTGATATTGATCGATACGGTTGGTTTTATCCGACATATTCCGCATGATCTCGTTGCTGCTTTTCGTGCGACTTTGGAGGAGACCAGAGATGCCGATCTACTTTTGCATATTGTTGATGCAACCGGTGATCAACGTGACAGTCAGATGCAACAGGTGAATCTGGTGATTGACGAGATCGGCGCCGGGGATATTCCACAGATTGTGGTTTATAACAAGATCGACCGGCTTGAGAAGTTGACCGCAAGAGTTGAAAAGGATGAAAACGGTTTTTCGGGTAGGGTTTGGTTGTCGGCCAAAACCGGCGATGGCATAGAAAATTTGTTAGGCGCGATGACCACATTCATACGCTCCACAGTCCAACATCATCGCCTGAATATACCTGCCTCGGCCGGGAAGCTGCGTGCTGATTTGTTTAACATGGGTGTCGTACGAACTGAAGAGAATGGCGAGGCAGGTAACTGGATGATGGAAGTTGATATAGAAACTCACCGACTAGGCCGACTCTTCCGGGAATCAGGTATGGAATTGAGTCAAGTGTTGGTCGAAGAAACAGGCTAGGCGAACACTCTCTATTCCACCAAGCCTTTATTTTGCAGCAGGCCCCCTGTCATGCTGGCCTCGGCTTTATCCATATCCTCATTCAGTGCCTTCACATCAAGAACGCCCGCATGATGACACCCCGAAAAGTGATCGCGTCCGACAGTGCGTAAAGCATCTGATCGTTAGCATATCGCCGCACGCTATATGTACAAAAATGGTATTACTGATTGACAAGGAGAAATTCCTATGTAATAATTCTCTGTAACCTAATTACATATAATTTTTTTAAGATGATTTCGAAGCTAAAAGATATCGCTATGGTTTCATCGGGAGTGACGTTTCGCTCCCGGATTGAAACATCCAGGCACGGCAGCGTTAAAGTCATTCAGATGAAAGACCTTGGTGATGATAACTCGGTACATCTAAATGAAAGTATTCACATCGACCACGCAAAGCCCAAGCCGAATCAACTCGTCAAGCCAGGAGATATTATTTTCCGTTCTCGCGGTCAGACCAATACCGCTGCCCTGCTGCAAGAAAATGCTGAAAATACCATCGTGGCTGCGCCACTATTCCGCGTGCGGCCTGATATCAAACAGGTCGTTCCCGAGTTTTTGCTTTGGTGGATCAACCAACTATCTTCGCAATCTTATCTGGCCTCCAGATCAGAAGGCAGTATGATAAAGATGGTCAGCAAGCAGAGCCTGGAAGATTTGCAGGTTAATCTGCCTTCGTTACAGCAACAAAGAAAAATTGCTGACTTTTTCAGTCTCGTAATGCAGGAGCAGCAGCTCCTTGAAAAAATCAAAAAACGCAAAGCGGTATACGCACAAGGCATTTTGATGCAGATGGCATCACAATCTCGCCCAACAGCGAGTAATAAAAAACCGGTTTCGATTTAGCAACATTGGTCCCGGTTCAAACCTGCTTTAACAGCAAGGATTTAATACGATGACACGAGGAAAAAACCAACATGTAGTCAAGCACACGGACGGATGGGCCGTTACAGGCGCAGGCAACAGCAAGGCAACGAAAATCACGGAAACGCAACAAGCAGCGATTGCATATGCCGCGCAAATCGACCGCAACCAACAATCAGATACCAAAATCCATGGCCTCGACGGTAGAATCAGGGCCGGTAACAGTTACGGTAATGATCCGTATCCACCAAAGAATATAAATATAATCCAGGAGGAACCTCATCATGAGTATTAAACAATTGGAGTTATTTCACGGTGCTGTTTTATCAAAAATAACCCGTAACAAAACCAACAAAATCAGCCTTATTGAATGGGATGAAAAGGAAAATCGCGCACTTTACAACGTTGAAACAGAGCGCAACAGCGAGCTTTCAATATTGATCAAGTACGATGCCACAGCCCGGACAAAAAAGAAAAATAATGGTTTGGCGTGGGACTTTGTTGACCTGACCTATCGTGATAATTGCCACTTTTGCCTTGTCTGCGTTGAGGCGAAAGTGATCGATGGAGACACAATTATGGAAGTATGTGCTATCTCTCCGGAAGATATCCATAAGTTATTTACCAAAGAAGAGTTAGAACAGAGGAGTGCGATATCTTGCGTGGTTTCTTTAGAGAAAGGTAAAAGTTTTCGTGTAAGCAGAAAACAAAAAAACATTGAACTCATCATCAAACGCAATGCGATAGAAAGTATTTGAATGGAGCAGAAAAAATGACGCATGAACCAACCAAACAGCAAGACATCAACAACGCCGCATGGGCCGCTTGCGACACCTTTCGTGGCGTCATGGATGCAACACAATATAAAGACTACATCCTGGTGATGCTGTTCCTCAAATACATATCAGATGTTTGGCAGGACACCTTCGAGGAATATCGCAAACAATATGGCGATGATGATGTGCGTATCCGCCGCAAGCTGGAACGCGAACGCTTTGTCTTGCCGCAAGATACCGGCTTTTATGACCTCTATGAAAAACGCAACGAAACCAATATCGGCGAACTCATCAACATCGCGCTGGAGGCCATAGAAGACCAAAACAAGCTCAAGCTCGAAGGCGTGTTCCGCAACATCGACTTCAACTCCGAAGCAAACCTCGGCCAAACCAAAGACCGCAACCGTCGCCTGAAAATGCTACTGGAAGATTTTCAAAAGCCACAACTGGACATGCGCCCCAGCCGCATATCAGGAGACGTCATCGGCGACACCTATATCTACCTCATCGAAAAATTTGCCTCCGATGCCGGCAAGAAAGCCGGCGAATTCTACACCCCGCACAAGGTTTCCGAACTGGTTGCCAAACTCTGCAAACCCGAGGCCGGTGCGCGGATTTGCGACCCCTCCTGTGGCTCGGGCGGACTCCTGATTGAAGCCGCCAGGGCCATCGGCGATCACAACTGTGCCCTGTACGGCATGGAAGTCAACGGCAGCACATGGGCCTTGTGCCGCATGAACATGTTCCTGCATGGCGCGGACTCCGCCCGCATTGAATGGTGTAATACGCTGACATCCCCAAGCCTGGTAGAAAATGACCGCCTGATGAAATTCCACAACATCGTCGCCAACCCGCCATTCTCGCTGGACAAATGGGGTGAGGAAGAGGCGCAAACCGACACCTGGAACCGCTTCTGGCGCGGCGTACCACCGAAATCCAAAGGCGACTACGCCTTCATCAGCCACATGATCGAAGCCGCCATAGAAAAACAGGGCCGTATTGCAGTCGTTGCGCCTCACGGAGTGTTATTCCGTGGTGCAGCCGAAGGGCGTATCCGCGAGAAACTCATCCGGGACAACCTGCTGGATGCCGTGATCGGCCTGCCCGGCAACCTGTTCCCGACCACATCCATCCCGGTTGCCATCCTGATCTTTGACCGCTCCCGCGAAACCGGCGGCGCCAACGAAGACCGTCAAGACATCCTGTTCATTGACGCCAGCCGGGACTACCAACCGGGCAAAAACCAAAACACCCTGCTGGATGAGCATATAGAAAAAATCCTGAATGCCTATGACAATCGCCGGAAGCAACAAAAATACGCCCATCTGGCAAGCCATGAAGAACTGCAAGAAAACGACTACAACCTCAACATCCCGCGCTACGTCGACACCTTCGAAGCAGAAGCCGAGATCGACATCGAAGCCGTTCAGCAGGAAATCGAATCACTGGAAGGCGAACTGGCAGGAGTGCGTGGCGAAATGGCGAGCCTTCTCAAACAAGTGGCGGCATGAGTAAAAAGAAAAACCAGGTGCCGACAATACGCTCATCAGCGGCGGAATATCTGACCTTTGTGGCCGCTGTTGGTGATACGGGATCCAGCGTTGAAATGCGCTATGAGGATGAAAATATCTGGCTGACGCAAAAAATGATGGCAACGCTATATGATGTTTCGGTTTCAGCCGTCAACCAGCACTTAAAACGCATCTTTACCGATAACGAGCTGGAAGAAAATTCAGTGATTAAGCAATACTTAACGACTGCCGCTGATGGAAAAAACTACAACACCAGGCATTACAGCCTGCAAGCCATTATTGCCGTAGGCTTTAAAATTGAAAACGAGCGCGCCGTTCAATTCCGCAAATGGGCAAACGGCATCGTTAAGGACTATACCATTCAAGGCTGGACCATGGATGAAGAGCGCCTGAAAGCAGGCGGTAGCGTGCTGGATAATGAATTTTTCGAACGCCAGCTTGAAAAAATCCGGGAAATACGGCTGTCCGAGCGGAAGTTTTACCAAAAAATTACCGACATTTATGCAACCTCGATTGATTACGATGTTACAGCACAGGCCACCAAACGTTTTTTTGCGACGGTGCAGAATAAATTGCATTGGGCGATTCACGGACAAACCGCCGCCGAGGTTATTTACACCCGCGCCGATGCCGAGCAAGCCAATATGGGCCTAACCACATGGAAAGATGCACCGGAAGGCAAGATTCAGCAATTTGATGTTAGCGTTGCCAAAAATTATTTGAGCAAAGATGAAATGGTACAACTGCAAAGGCTGGTGAACGCCTATCTGGATGTTGCCGAAGATATGGCACTCAGAAAAATACCCATGACCATGGCCGATTGGGAAGAACGCCTAAACCGCTTTATTGCCGCTACAGATCGGGAGATTTTACAAGACGCTGGCAAAGTCACCGCCGAAATCTCCAAAACCCATGCGATAAGCGAGTTTGAAAAATACCGCATAGAGCAGGACCGCCTGTATGAATCGGATTTTGATAAACAAATCAAGGCTCTTGAGAAGAAACTGACGCATCAGCATCATCCCAACGAAAGCACGCATCATCCCGGCGAAGCTCCCCGTCATCCCAACGAAGCCCCCCGTCATTCCAACGAAGCCCCCCGTCATTCCAACGAAGCCCCCCGTCATTCCAACGAAGCCCCCCGTCATCCCGGCGAAGCTCCCCGTCATCCCGGCGAAGCTCCCCGTCATCCCGGCGAAGCCCCCCGTCATCCCGGCGAAGCCCCCCGTCATCCCGGCGAAGCCCCCCGTCATCCCGGCGAAGCTCCCCTTCATCCCGGCGAAGCTCCCCGTCATCCCGGCGAAGTTCCCCGTCATTCCTGCGAAAGCAGGAATCCAGAAAAAGATGGGGGTGTGGGATGAGTGATCTGAATCTTCCGAAAGGCTGGGAAGAAATACAAATTGGCAACCTATGCCATATCGTTAGAGGAGGTTCGCCAAGACCAATAGATGATTATTTAACTGATACAGAAGGTGGTTACAACTGGTTAAAAATTGGAGATACTCAAGGTATTTCAAAATATATTTATCGCACTAAGAAAAAAATAAAAAAAGAAGGTTTGAAAAAAACCCGCATCGTAAAACCAGGAGATTTTATTCTTTCAAACTCAATGAGTTTTGGCAAACCGTTTATCATGCAAGTTGAAGCATGTATCCATGATGGGTGGCTATCCCTTAGTATCAAAGATAATGACTTGTTAAGCAGTAATTTTCTTTATTATTTGTTGAGTTCTTCACTGATTTTTAGCGAATTTAGTAAAAATGCAGCAGGTTCGTCTGTACGAAACCTGAAAATAGATACAGTTAAGAAAATAAAGGTTGTTCTCCCCCCACTCCCCGAACAAAAAGCCATCGCCGAAACCCTCCAAACCTGGGACACCGCCATCGAAAAAACCCAAAACCTGATTGAAGCCAAAGAAAGGCAGTTTGAGTGGTTGCAAAACAGCCTGATGGATAAAGGTTTCAAATCATACAGTGCTCGTTTATCTGAATATGCTGATATTATGAAACAGCAAAAGATTGAGGAAGTGGGAGAGCTGAAACCACTTACAGTTAAGCTTCATTGCAAGGGGATCGAGCCAAATGAACGTGATGTTCAGATCACGCTATCTAAAAAAGGTCGCCCATACTTTGAGAGGTTTTCTGGTGAATTCTTAATTGGTCGGCAAAATTTCCACAATGGAGGCTTCGGGATAGTTCCATCTCACCTTGATGGCTTTATTGCATCAAATGCAATCACAACCCTCGACATTGATGAATTAAAACTAGACCCAAGGTATCTTTTCTACTTCTTTTCTAGAAAGAATTATTATCTACGAATTGGCCACATTATGGATGGAACTGGCCAAAAGGAACTTTCGGATAAACAGATAATAAAACTGCCTGTTTCAATTTCATGCCTAGAAAGACAGAAAGAAGTTGTTGCTCTTCTTGATGTCGCCCGCCGTGAAATAGATCTACTCAAAAAACTAACCGAGCAATACCACACCCAAAAACGCGGCCTGATGCAAAAACTACTCACAGGAAAATGGAGGGTGAAGGAATGAACACCCCGGAAACGCCGCGCTCCAGCCCGGCACATCACACAAATTGGCGCACGAAGAAAAAGACAGACCGGTGTGGAAGGATTTATATGATGAATTGGTTTGACTGGATTCCTGCTTTCGCAGGAATGACGAAGTGTGCAGGAATGACAGACTGCTCGACCGCCCCGAACAATGGCGCTGGAGTAGTGCGGGTTTGTTAATGGTGGAATGGGAAAGTTACATTAGATATAATGGGAAAGTTACATTAGATATATTGAAATGAAATCATGATGAATACAAAAAACCTAAGTAACCCACGCAGCACTGGTGGTGCTGGACATAGTTTTGAATCAAGAGTGCAAGCATCCTTTGTCACGTTGATGCTCACTGGTGGCTATGCCCCTTGTCTTCCCTGCTGGCCCATTGAGAAAATCCAGCTTCAAGCCAGGATTGACGACTTTAATACAGACGACATCGTTGTTTTCGTAAAAAACGCGGGCAACAATGAACGACGGAAACTTCTCGGGCAGATCAAGTGCTCCATTGATATTACGGAGGGTAACGCCGCGTTCGGAGAGGTAGTACAAGCCGCCTGGAGTGATTTCAATAATCCCGATGTGTTCAACAAGGGTGAAGATATTATTGCGCTAATCACAGGACCACTCAGTAAGACCGATGCAACAAACGTTCTATGGTTGTTGGAGCAGGCGAGGCATACGAACGACGTTGGTGAGTTTTTCAGGAGAGTCCACCTGGCGAAATTCGGTCCAGCTAAGAGAAAAGATAAACTCAAGGCCATTCAGCACCACCTGAAAAAGGCAAACGGTGGTAACGATGTTACAGATCATGAACTCTATGCATTCCTACGCCACTTCCATGTACTGTCCTGCGATCTTGGTAACGAGTGCGGATTTGTCCTGTCTCTGTTGCATTCCCGCATTTCCCAATTCCAACAGCAGTTTCCGGTGTGGCTCTGGCTCTGGTCACGGATTGTCAATATCGTACAAGAAGAGAATAAGAACGCCGGTACCATCACACCTGACAATCTGCCGGAAGAGCTTCTGGAAGCATTTAAGCCAAAAGCTATAGAGCAGATGCCCAAGGAGCTCAAGGGGGCAAAAGAAAAATCCAAAACCGATTGGGTTCAACACCCAGATGCGACCTTTCTGGCCTTGGCAATTCTGATTGGGAGCTGGAACGACAAGAATGAAAAGGATCTTGAAACGATAACCAATTGGCTCGGCATCAGTTATGACGAGTGGCTAGAGAAGGCACGGGAAATATTGCACTGCCCTGATAGCCCGTTGTCCCTTAAAAACGGCGTCTGGAAAGTTGGCAATCGAACCGGGCTTTGGGAACTGCTGGGATCGCGCATTTTTGATCGGGACCTGGATAAATTTAAGTCGCTCGCTGTTTCCGTTCTGAGGGAGCCAGATCCTGCTTTTGAACTACCTGTCGAGGAACGATACGCGGCAAGCATTCATGGCAAGGTGCTGAAATATTCACACGTGTTGCGAAAAGGCATTGCCGAGGGTTTGGCCATTCTGGGTAACCAGCCTGATGCGTGTAGTAACTGCTCGCAAGGGGAAGTGGAGGAAACCTGTGTGCTGGTGATATGTGAACTGCTAACCGACGCTGACTGGGTTCTTTGGGGTAGCCTGAACGATTTGCTACCCGCTCTGTCCGAAGCTGCCCCAGGTGAATTTCTTGGTGCGGTCGAGAATAAGATGCGCCTGACCCCCGGCCCCTTTGATGAGCTTTTTTCCCAGGAAAGCTATGATCGCAATTATTTGACTGGTCTGTTCCGGGCTTTGGAAGGATTGGCCTGGGATGAACAATATCTGGTTCGTGTCTGTGTTGCGCTTGCCGAACTTGCCAGCCATGATCCCGGTGGCCGGTTTGCCAATCGTCCATCCAATTCGCTTGTAACCATTTTACTACCCTGGCTTCCGCAAACGCTGGCATCTATTGACAAGCGCAAGGTGGCGGTGGAGGCGGTACTCAGGGAACAGCCTGATATCGGTTGGAATTTGCTCATCCAGCTTCTTCCCAATCAACAGCAGACTTCTTCTAGATCGCACAAACCAAGCTGGCGCAAGATCATTCCTGATAATTTGGAAGAAAAGGTTACGAATCAAGAATACTGGCAGCAGTCATCTTTTTATGCGGAACTTGCGGTGACTGCCGCAGGCCAGGATACCGCCCGGCTTTCCGCATTGATTGATCATTTTGACAAACTGCCTGAACCTGCTTTTGATCGACTTCTCCAGTCTCTTGTCTCCGAAGAGCAACGGCTTCCGATTTGGCAGCATCTCACAAAATTTACAAGCAAACATCGGCGGTATTCCGATGCAAAATGGGCATTGTCCGACGAACAGATTACCCGCATTGAACAAGTTGCCAAAAACCTCGCGCCAACAAACCTGTTTAATTTATATCAGTACCTCTTTACTGATTCTGATTTTGATCTCTACGAAAGGAACGGCAATTGGCAAGAGCAGGAAAGGAAGCTCGACGCACGGCGTGAAAATGCCATATCGGAAATTTTTCAACAGGATGGTGCCGAGGGTATCATCCGATTTGCCGAATCTGTTTCTTCATCTGCCAAAGTGGGGTACGCGCTTGGCGTTATTATCGATGCATCAATTGAGCAAACTCTTCTGCCTCACTTCCTTGATACAACAGACAACAAGCGCAAGGCATTGGTGAGAAGTTTTATCTGGCGGCGCAACGATGTTAGTGGTTGGGAGTGGTGTGACAACATCGATAAATCAGATTGGACGCCAGCGCAAATAGGCCAGTTTCTAGGTTGTTTGCCATTTATCAGGGAAGCCTGGGATCGTGCTGCAGAATGGCTTCAAGCGCATGAGAGTGAATATTGGACATGCGCCGAAGCGAATGCCTATCAGAAAGATAGTGATATTAATATCGCCATTGAGAAACTGATTGAACATGGCAGACCATACGCGGCACTTAACTGTCTGGGACATATGCACTATACAAATCAGCCAATCGATACTAATCAATGTGTTCAGGCGTTGCTTGCAGAACCTTCCAGCGATCCTGACTATCCACCGAACACTAACCATATTGTCAAATTGATCAAGCTTGTTCAAACGGACCCTTCGGTTAAACAGGACGATCTCTTTCAAGTGGAGTGGATATATGTATCCTTGCTTCACAGTCATAGAGATGCCACGCCCCGATTTCTTGAAAACAGATTGGCCAATGACCCCGAGTTCTTTTGCGAGGTAATCCGGCGGCTCTACCGATCCAGGAGAGAAGATCAGCCGTCGCAGGGACCCACTGAGGAATTAAGAGCCGTGGCAGAACGTGCCTGGCAGTTGCTACATGGGTGGAAGACGCCTCCGGGGACACAAGAAGATGGATCGTTCAATGAAGAACATTTCACCGAATGGCTCCAAAGCGTAAAGACATCCTGTGCGAAATCCGGGCATCTGGAAGTTGCACTCATCTATATTGGTGGAGTATTGATTCATACTCCACCCGATTCAGACGGCTTATGGATACACCGCGCCGTCGCTACCACACTGAATGACCGTGATGCTGATGATATGCGCAATGGCTTCAGAACAGGGATGCGCAATTTACGTGGTGTTTATTGGGTAGACCCAACCGGAAAACCGGAGGGAGAATTGGCTGAACAGTTTCGAAGTAAAGCTGAGAAAGTAGAGAATGCCGGTTTTCAGCGGTTTGCCGTTACCTTGAGAAACTTAGCGGATGACTATGATCAAGAGGCTCAACGGAACATTGCTGAATATGAGAAAGATATTGATGGGTAAAAATAGCATGACTCCCCACCCCGAAAAACATCTCTCCCAAATCCCGGCCTTGCAATTGCTGGCGAATCTGGGCTATCAAGTCCTGACGTCGCCCGCCACGAAATTACCCTCCTGAAAAAACTAACCGAGCAATACCACACCCAAAAACGCGGCCTGATGCAAAAACTACTCACAGGAAAATGGAGGGTGAAATGACATCTTCTCGATCAATTGACCAAGCTATTCAAAACATTTGTGAATCAATAGACGAGAATATTGCTCGTCTTTTTTCCGAGCCTGAATTGCTGTCACAAAATATTGTGGCACAGTTACGAAATCTTGCTGAACATATTGCGGTAAAAATATATAGCAATGGTCAGGGTGTTACTGTTGATCATCATGTTATTAAGCAAAGCATTAAACACATAAAAAGCAATGGTCAACTGAAGTGGTTGCGCAGTTTTCATAACTGTACACAGGCGTCAGTTTCTCACTATAGCCCAGATGGCGAAAATGCTTATCGCTTGATGTTGAAATATTACGAATCGCTACTCAAGATAAAGTCATTTTTAAAAGATGATTACCAATTGGAAGTTTTTCATCAGCTTGACCAGTTTCCCATTAATCAAGATTCTGATTTACAGCAATACTATGAAAAAATCGCTGAAAAAATTAATGCCACTAATACAAATTTACAACCTTGTGAGTACAAGGATAGATATTACATTCTAAGCACCAAACCTTTCTTTGTTTCTGGGGAAATTTATTATCAGGTTAGCTTCACTACCGCTCACAGTAATGTCAGTAAATTTGACCGAATTATCGCTTTCACCAAACGGGATATTCCTGGCAACTATGCAGTTAAGTTCAATATAGGCAAAGGTGAAATAGAAGTTTTTGATAAATTGAAATTAAAAATGCCTGTACAAATTATTAATAGCTATGAGATTTCTATTCGCCCTTGTGAAATTGATAATTTTGCAAAAATTTTTGACATGAATACCAAGGGCAAGGGGGAACCCGAACGATATAGATTAATGCAGTACCTGACCAGTTCTGGTTTTAACCTGGTTGATTTAATTGATATGCCAGAGGATGACTATCAAAAGATTAGAAAACAAATCCTGAAAAATTACGCGCCCGTAGTATTTCCTGTTTTAGACAAGTGTCGCTGTTTAGTCAGTAATAAATGTCCCGGAAGTAACTTAATTAGATATCTGTTGTTTACTATGAACAACAAAATAATCCAAGATCAATATAACGAGACACCATGCAATAAACTCTCAGAACTAAGTCTTCAATACGGTTGTATCCCATTTGATGAAATGCCATTTTGTACATCGCTTAAGGGGCACAACCCTGGAGTATCGGATTTATTTGAATGTTTGAATAGTGAGCAAAAAGAGCATGAGCATTTAGCCAGAATCATCAAGAACAATACCGAAATGAATGGCAAACTTTATACCCCTGAAACGGAACTTAGAGAGTTTGATGACCTTGATCAGTTAGCTAATGACTATAACGATAGGCTTTATTATACACATCGTCCCAAGCGTGAGTTGAAAAAAGAATGTGAGCACGTTTACTTGTGTGAATATGAAGAGAATGCCAGGCAAATCATCCAAACCTTAAAAGAATCAATCAAAACAGGTGTCCAAAACTATGAAAATTCGGTTGATGCTTATTTATCGAAAAATCCTGCATTGATTGACTGTGAAGAGAAAAAGCAAATGCTCAAAAAAGCCTTTGCCCGGTCAAAAGTGGTTGCCATATATGGTGCAGCGGGAACCGGGAAAACCAAATTTATTGAGCATCTTGCAAATTTTTTTCAAGGAAACAAACAGCATTTTCTAGCCAATACGCATTCAGCAGTGAATAACTTAAAAAGGCGCATCTCTGTTAGTGATAGTAGTTTTTATACGATTGAAGCCTATAAAAATAATAGATATGTACAATCAGATTTGTTGTTTATTGATGAATGTAGCACCATTAGCAATGCCGATATGAAAGCGGTACTGGATAAGGCATCTTTCAACTCGTTGGTTCTCGTAGGTGATATATTTCAAATTGAATCAATCCGGTTTGGTAATTGGTTTAGCTTTGTTAAGCGAGCACTGCCAGATCACTGTATTTTTCAATTGACTGCTCCTTACAGAACGAAGGATCAAAATTTACTGCATTTATGGGAGAAAGTACGAGAAGGGGATGATGCCATTGCCGAGCATATCGCACACCATGGTTATGCCAGTGATTTAACCGAGCAATTTTTCCATAGCAGTTCTAACGGAGAAGAGATTATTCTATGCCTGAATTATGGCGGTTTGTATGGGATTAACAACATTAATAACTTCATGCAGGCTAACAATAGCAATCAACCCATAGAGTGGGGTGCCAAGACTTATAAAGTTGACGACCCGGTATTATTTAATGAGTCAAACATTTTCAGTCCTCTCATTCATAACAACTGCAAGGGTAAGATAAACAAAATTGATGTGGAAAGAGACAAAATTATCTTTGATATAGCACTAGAAGAAATTGCGATTAATGAATTAAATGCACGGGGATATAATTTTGAGTTACTGCCCAGCTCAAATAGCAGTCATTCAATCATTCGCTTTTCAGTAGGTAAGCAGAGTAACACTGATGAAGATGATAACACATGGATCAAACAGTTCCCTTTCCATGTCGCGTATGCAGTTTCAATTCATAAGGCGCAAGGATTGGAATATGATTCTGTTAAGGTAGTTATCTCTGACGATACCGAAGAGCAAATTAGCCATAACATTTTTTATACTGCTATAACACGATCAAAGAATAAGTTAAAAATATACTGGACCGCAGAAACTCAAAGCAAAATACTCAGCCGAATAAAGCCTCTTGACTATAGAAAAGATTGGCATCTACTCTCGCAAAAAATTCAAGAGCCAATCAACACCGAATAAACTCGCCGAAAATACCTAAACAAACACCCTTTCAAACAAAAAACCATCTTGAAGCGTAGCAATATTTGATATTTGCCAAATGATCAATACCAAAGATAACTGCGTTCATCTGTGGTGAATGATGTTTAACGAAAAACACCTCTCCCAAATCCCGGCTTTGCAACTGCTGGCTAATTGCGGCTATCAAGTCCTGACGCCGCCACAAAATATCTTGAATACCTTTAAGGCAGAATGATCCTCTATGCCAATAGAACAACAACAAACCAGACTACGCGCTCAAATAGAAAAATATATCGATGCGGGTCATGGCTGTTGTGCACTGAGGCAACCCAAAATGGCCTTGACCATGCAGGAGGCTTTAGTCAAACATGATGGCAGTCAATACGACCTGATTGCGTGGTGCATCATGCCCAATCATGTGCATGTATTGATAAAGCCAATGACGGATTTAAGCAAGATAGTACAAAGCTGGAAGTCATATACCGGAAGGTGGGCAATGCGACACAATGCCGAGCTGGAGCTCGGCGTTCCCGGCAAGCATTTTTGGATGCGGGATTACTGGGATCGATATATGCGTAATGAACATCACTATCGGGCGACTATAGACTACATTCATCACAATCCGGTCAAAGCCGGCCTATGCGACCACCCCGCACAATGGTGCTGGAGTAGTGCCAAATTATTAACTGGAAAATGGAGTGTGAAAAGTAATGGATGAAAACACTGACCAAGTAAGCGAACTGGATGAGTGGTTTAATCATCTTCCAAAGTGGCAACGAGTTGCCGCAAAGCGTTTGCTTGAACTTGGTGAACTGAATGATGCCAATATTTTTGATCTGACAGAGTTATGTCACAAGGAAGCCAATAATGCGTTTCCTGATATCGATTGCAGCACTCTCGATTGGGATTTTGATACGCATGATTATGAAGGAATACGTTTATGTTCCATTAGTGAAATTGCCGGGGTAAACAGGCTGGCGCCTCGGAATCCACTCAATTTTGGAGAGAGCAATATTGCTGTTGTTTACGGGGGTAATGGTTCAGGTAAATCCGGCTATGTTAGGCTTCTGAAACATGTGTGCGGAGCTCGTGATCGTACCCGTGGCGAACTATATAAAAATGTATTTTCTGTAGAGGATACAGCACAGAAAGCCAAAATCTCTTTTCTCAAGAACGGTATTCCGGAGGAATGTGAATGGACAGAATCGGTGGTGTGCAATGACCTTAACTCCATTGATATTTTTGATACTTCATTTGACCAGGTGTTTATGGGGAGCGAAGACGAGGTTCGTTACGAACCTCCAGTCTTGTCATTTTTTAGCAGACTGATCAATGTTTGTGATGAAGTAGCGGCAAAGCTTGATGCAGCCGACGCAACACTGCAATCAAAAATGCCGAGAATCCCCAATGATCTCCTTGGATCTGCCGGAGCTGTTTGGGTTGGCAAACTCAGCACTAAAACAACGACTAATGATGTTGAATCTCATTGTTCTTTCTCGCAGAAAAATGAAACAGAACTACAGAAACTTCATAAAAGACTTTCTGAGATGTCTCCAGCGGACAAAGCCGAGCAATTCCGCAAGAAGAAAAATCATGCTGATACCCTTGTTAATGATATACAGACCTACCTCAGTCAACTGTCTGATGAGAATTGCAAAAACATCATCGCTGCCAAGAACACATACATTCTGAAAAAATCAGCTGCCGATGCAGCGGCAAAGGATATATTCAGTGACGCAAAGCTTGAAGGCGTTGGCTCTGATGTCTGGAAAGAACTATGGATCGCGGCACGAAAATATTCTGAAGAACTGGGATATCCCGGACAGGAGTTTCCTCATATTCAGGATGATTCTGTCTGTGTACTTTGCCATCAGCCTTTATCTGAGGAAGTCAAGCAACGATTCACCTCTTTTGAAGATCACATAAAAAATGAAACACAAAGACAGCTCGCAGAAGCAGCCAGAGTGGTTCAGCAGTTAATTGATGCCCTGCCTGATATCCTCAGCGTTGAGGCATTAAAAACAAAAATCGACGCTGCTGGTATTGAGGAACAGAACATCATCACGGCACTGAATGATACCGTCATTACTCTTCAGGACAGAAAATCAAAATTACCGTCGCTTGATTCAGAAGACGCCTTGGGCACTATCAACCAATCCCCTGAATGTATTGAAGAGATACGCAAAATCTCACAAGGCTATGAGGAAGATGCAAAAAATGATAACCGTGTTGAACTACAGGCTAAACTACAGGCTAAACTCAAGGATATTGAGGCAAAGAAGTGGCTTGCTGAACAGAGAGTAGCGATTCAGGAAGAGGTTCAACGCCTGCAGGCATCCGCTCAACTGAAGAAAGCCAAAAAGAAAGCCAACACCAGAGAGTTATCCAAGAAAAAGGGAGAGTTAGCAAATGAGCTTATCACAGATGCTTTTGTTCAACGCTTTAACAGGGAACTCCAAGCCTTAGGAGCAAATCTGAAGGTTAAACTCATCAAATCCAGGGTTGATAAGGGCAAAGTTCTTCATACCCTTCATCTGGATGGAGCCGAACACAGCCTTGATGAAGTCCTAAGCGAAGGAGAGAAGCGTATCGTATCAATTGCGGCATTTCTTGCCGATGTTACAGGAAAGACTTATCCGTCCCCAATTGTGTTTGATGACCCGATCTCATCTCTTGATCAGGATTATGAAGAGGCTGTCGTTAAACGTCTCTGCGCTATCGCTTCCGAAAGACAAGTTATCATCTTCACCCATCGACTTTCACTTTTAGGAATGATTCAGGATTGTGCCAAAAGGGTCAGCATTGATCCTAAAATTATCTGTATTCGGGAGGAACCTTGGGGGACTGGCGAGCCAGGTGATATTCTGCTTTTCGATAATAAACCAGACAGAGCTCTCAATCAGCTTATTGATGATCGCCTTCCAAAAGCAGAGAAGCTACTAAATGAAGAGGGGAGGGAAGCTTATGAGCCCCATGCGAAGGCTCTTTGCAGTCATTTTAGAATCCTTTTAGAGAGCATGATTGAGTGTGAACTCATGTCGGGTGTTGTCGAGCGGTACCGGCGGGCAATACATACGATGGGGAAACTTGAAAAGTTGGCCAAGATTTCAGAAGCAGACTGCGAATACTTTGACAATTTGATGACAAAGTATTCGAGATATGAGCACTCGCAACCACAAGAAGCACCCGTTCCGCTTCCAGAACCTGATGATCTTAAAACTGATTTTGAAAGTTTAAAAGGCTGGTGCGATGAATTTAAGAAGAGAGAAAGTCAATAAATGACCACAGGAAAGGGGCTTAAAATATTTCCCCTAAAAAACAAAAGCCCCGGTAACCAACGAGGCGTTTTGCCGACCGGGAACTCCCAATCCGTATAATCAATATATGAGTAAAATATAAGTCAAGCAGGAATCCATAGGGGGCACATGATGCAAGATAAACAGCCTTGTGTTTATATCCTTGCCAGCAAGAAAAACGGCACGCTGTATACAGGTGTTACCAGCAACCTGATACAACGTATTAATCAACATAAAAATAATCTTGTTGAGGGATTTACCAAAAAATATGGCGTGCATTTTTTAGTCTACTATGAACTTCATGACACGATGGAAACAGCCATTACCCGAGAAAAACAAGTAAAAGCATGGAAACGTCAATGGAAAATAGAACTCATTGAAAAAGACAATCGGGTTTGGGGCGATCTATATGATGAACTGGTTTGACTGGATTCCTGCTTTCGCAGGAATGACGAAATGTGCAGGAATGACGAAATGTGCAGGGAATGACAGATTGCGCGACCACCCCGCACAATGGCGCTGGAGTAGTGCGGGTTTTTTTAATGGAAAATGGAATGTGAAAGACAATGGATGAGAATGAGGTAAAAAATAAATTGTTTCAAATAGTACAAGAATATCTAAAACCTTGTCCGCTTATTGTCTGGGGCTCTGGGGCGACCATCCCTTTTGGCATGTCTTCTATGGAAGACTTAAAAACTGCATTATCTATTCAGGAAGATGGAAATTTAGAAGAGATATTATCTGCTATAGCAGATCAAAACGGCAGAGCAGAATATGAAGAAAAAATTTTTCATGTAATCAATCAAAAAGATTCCGAGTTTAGACAATCTTTATCGGATAATCATTCACAGGCAAATCATGTAAAAAAAATGATATCCTATTTTTATAATGCCCATCCACGATTGCTTAATATCATTACGACTAATTATGATTGTGTTCTGGAATACATACTTTCATATCACACGTTGCCGTATTCAGATGGGTTCTCTGGAAAAGAATTTTCTACATTTGATGATGCAAGATTTAAGACAAAGGGATGCATAAACTTATATAAGGTACATGGTTCTCTTCGCTGGTATCAGGGTCGATATTCTTATTACAACAAGATGATGGACGGTATATTTCCAAGTAGAGACAAATATCAAAAGGCATATCAAGACCCTTACAGAACTATTATTTCTAAATCAGATGAAGAAACTAAGAACGCAAAATGCTTTCTTTGTATCGGGTTTGGTTTTAATGATGAGCACTTAACTCCAAAAATAGAAGAAGCAATCAATGGCGGTAAACCAATAGTAGTGATAGCAAAACAAGCAACTGATTCTGCCAAAGCTAAGTTAAGCAATTCTTCAAAATATGTATTGATAGAACAAGGCTCTGAGGAAAATGAAACAAAATTTAGCTTTAAAGCAGATAATCAGGAAGAAACCACAAAATTAGAAGGTTCATATTGGAATCTTGAACAATTCAACCAAATTTTAGGAGCTAATTAATTTATGACTAATCAAAAACTAGGAACTATTCAAAGTGTCGATACGGGTACTGTAACTGTCCAGATTGAAGAAGAAGAAATACTTAACGGTCTGCAAGTAAATCAACTGCTAACTATCAGGTCTACAAATTCGGGCGAGTGGATTATTGCCTTAATTAACAAAATTATGCGTAAAGCGATTGAAATTTTAGATGAAGAAAGTCAAGAGGTGCCAGTTGAGAATCTTATCAAGGCTCAATTGATTGGAACATGGCATAAGCAGAGTGGTGTAGAAGAAAATGTATTTAAGCGTAGCTTAGAAGTTGTTCCAAATATCGGGTGTGATTCATTTTTATTAGAAGATGATGAGCTAAAGAATTTTATGGGAGCAGTAAGCGTTCAGCAAGAGAATCAATTGGAGCTTGGTAAATACACCATTCAAAAAGAAACTCCTGCTTTCTTGGATGGGAATAAGTTTTTTCAAAGGCATGCGATTGTAGTTGGAGGAACGGGCTCTGGAAAATCCTGGACGGTTGCTAATATTTTAGAACAAGCCTCCCAGCTCAAATCAGTTAATAATATTGTTTTTGATCTACATGGTGAGTATCAACCACTTAAAGAATTAGACAATACTACCACCCTAAAGATTGCAGGACCTTCTGATATTGAAGATGATGAAAATATAGTCTTTCTCCCTTACTGGCTTTTATCTTATGAGGAAATGGAAGCTCTCCTCTTGGATAGGAGTGATCAAAATGCACCGAATCAAGCACGAGTGCTTTTTGACACTATTATTGAGCTTAAAAGAAATAACCTTGAAGAAAATGATTCAGAACAAAAGGCTATTTTAGATAACTTCACCATTGATAGCCCGTTGCCATATGACTTAGAAGACGTTACTAACAAGTTAATAACTCTTGATACGGAAATGGTTCCAGGAGCAAGGAGTGGAGAAAAAAAAGGTCCTTTGCATGGAACGCTAACTAGACTTGTTCAACGTCTAAAAAGCAAGCAAAGCGATAAAAGATTGAATTTTCTCTTTAATCAAGATGCTTCTCTACAAAAATATGGGTGGTTGAATATCCTTATAGATAAGTTGATGGCTTTTGAATCAGAAAAATCCGGTAGTAAAATAATTGATTTTTCAGAAGTGCCTTCTGATATTTTGCCTTTGATTACAGGATTAGTTTCAAGGTTAGTTTTTTCTATCCAACAATGGACAAGTCAAGAAAATAGACATCCTATCGCTATATTTTGCGATGAGGCTCATTTGTATATTCCTAATAATGCGACAAGTAGTATTGATAATAAAGGACTTAATAATTTTGAGAGGATTGCTAAAGAAGGTAGAAAATATGGAGTATCTCTCGTTGTCATTAGCCAACGACCGGCGGATGTGAGCAAAACCGTCTTAAGTCAATGCGGTAACTTTGTTGCGATGCGCCTTACTAACCCTGATGACCAAAATGTAATTAAGCGCCTATTTCCTGATAGCTTGGGAGGTTTTTCTGAACTATTGCCTGTTTTAGATATTGGGGAATGTCTAATTGTTGGTGATGCCTGTTTATTGCCAAGCAGAATTAAAATTACTGAGCCAAAAATTAAGCCAAATAGTGCAACGGTTGATATATGGACGGAATGGTCAAAAGAGAAGAATGAAAATGTTTTGAATCAAGCTGTTCAAGCATTGAGACAACAAAGCAAATCATGACCCACTCCCCAAACCGAAATACCCATCTCTCAAATCCCCGCCCTGCAACTGGCGGATCTCGTTGCACGCCCTATAGGACGTCATGTTTTGGAACCTCGTCAGTCAAATCTGGCTTTTGAGATCATCAAAAGCAAATTGATTACGCATGGTGATGGTACTGATCAACGAAAGGTGCCTAAAATATTTCCCCTGAAAAACAAAAGCCCCGGTAACCAACGAGGCGTTTTGCCGACCGGGAACTCCCAATCCGTATAATCAATGTATGAGTAAAATATGTATAAGTCAATCAGGATCAGCAATGATGCAACAACACGCTTTCGAACTTAACGAAATACCCATCTCCCAAATCCCCGCCCTGCAACTACTCGCTAATTGCGGCTATCAAGTCCTGACGCCGCAACAAGCCTTGCAGGAACGCCAGGGCAGAACCGGCAATGTATTGCTGGAAAATATCCTGCGCCAGCAATTACAGAGGATTAACCGTATCCGCTATAAGGGCAAGGAGCATCATTTTTCCGAGGCCAATATCCAGGAGGCGATTCAGAAGATTAAAAACGTGCCATATAACGGCTTGTTAAATACGAATGAGGCTATCTATGACTTGTTGACGCTTGGCACGGCGCTGGAGCAGGTGGTGGAAGGGGACAGGAAGAGTTTTAGTCTGCAATTCATCGACTGGAAAACGCCATCCAATAATGTGTTTCATGTGGTGCCGGAATTTTCGGTGGATCGTCATCGCAGATTGGATACGACGGCGAGACCGGATATTGTGTTGTTTGTGAATGGTATCCCGTTGGCGGTGATTGAGTGTAAATCCTCCAAGGTTGAGGTGGAGCAAGCCGTTTCGCAAAGTATTCGCAATCAGGGCGATGAATTCATCCCGAAGCTGTTTACTTATGTGCAGTTGCTGGTGGGTGTCAACAAGAATGCGGCGCGATATGCGACAGTTGGTACTTCAGCCGATTTCTGGGGGATCTGGAAGGAGCAGGATGGTGGCGATGAAGAGAAGATTGTTAAAATCATCAACACACCACTGAACACCGAGCAAAAGGATGTTCTGTTCTCGGGTGAATTTGCACAATACCGCCAACATTTTGATGAGCTGGAAAGCGCAGGCGACCGCAAGTTGACCGAGCAGGATAAAGTGCTTTATAGCCTCTGCCGCCCGGAACGCTTGCTGGAGCTGACCTATCATTTCACTTTGTTTGATAACGGGACCAGGAAGATTGCCCGTTATCAACAGTTCTTTGTGATTCGCTCGACAATGGCACGCATCAAACGCCGTGATCCTGAAGGGATTAGAACAGGCGGTATTATCTGGCATACGCAAGGCTCTGGTAAATCGCTGACGATGGTGATGCTTGCACGGGCATTGGCTTTGGATACGGAGATTGTGAGTCCGCGCATTATCCTGGTCACTGATCGGGATGATTTGGATAAGCAGTTGGGCAATACCTTTACCGCGTGTGGTCTTTCCAGAGAACGTGCTACTTCTGGTCGTAATCTTGTGAAGCATTTGAAAGAAAAGGTCGGCATTATCACCACTCTCATTCACAAGTTTGATAAAGGCTGGAATTCCGAAAAGTATGTCGATGAATCTACGGATATTTTTGTGCTGGTGGATGAAAGTCATCGTACCAACTTTGGCTCGCTTGCCGCGAGAATGCGCCAGATGTTACCCAGATCATGCTATCTGGGATTTACCGGAACGCCGTTGCTCAAAGAAGAGAAGAATAATTTTGCAAAATTCGGCGGCTTGATTAAGCCGCATTATTCCATCAGACAGGCGGTGGAAGATAAGTCGGTGTTGCCGTTGTTGTATGAAGGTCGTCATGTGGAAGTGGAGCAGAATAAGGCGGCGATTGATCTTTGGTTTGAACGCCATACCTCGGATTTGAATTCGGATCAGCAGGCTGATCTGAAGAGGAAATACGCCCGCGCTGAGGCATTGAACAGTTCTGATCGGGTGATCTATATGTGTGCCTTTGACATCAGCGAACATTACCGCAAGAACTGGCAGGGCACAGGCCTGAAGGCGCAGCTTGTGGCACCCGGCAAGGCCGTCGCGTTGAAGTATCATGAATATTTCAAGGATATCGGCTTTGTCATATCGGAGGTGATGATCTCGCCTCCGGATACCCGTGAAGGTCATCAGGAAGTGGATGAAGGTCCGACAGATGAGGTTGGCAAGTTCTGGGACAAAATGATGAAACGCTTTGGTTCCGAGGCGGAATACAATAAGCAGCTTATCAAGCAGTTCAAGGATGGTGAAGAGCCGGAAATTCTGATTGTGGTTGATAAGTTGCTCACTGGCTTTGATGCGCCAAGGAATACGGTTCTCTATCTGTGCCGAACATTACGCGAGCATAGTTTGTTGCAGGCGATTGCGCGGGTCAACCGACTGCATAAAGGCAAGGACTTTGGTTATATCGTCGATTACGTCAGTGTTCTGGGTGAGTTGGATAAGGCGTTGACCATGTATGATGCCTTTGCAGGCTTTGATGAAGAGGATCTTTTGGACACGCTGACCTCGGTCGATGAAGAAGTGCAAAAGCTGCCACAACATCATTCGGATTTATGGGATGTATTCCGGGGAGTGGAAAACAAGCAGGATGAAGAGGCCTTTGAGGTTGTTCTGGCTGATGATGGGTTGCGTGGGGATTTTTATGAAAGGTTGACGCAGTACAGCAAGACGTTGGGCATCGCGCTTTCAACCGATAAATTTATGAAGCAAACGAATGAGGCGCAATTACAGGATTATAAGCGTGACCTTAAGTGGTTTCAGAATCTGAAAAAATCCGTCAAGTTGCGTTATGCCGATGCCATTGACTACCGCGACTATGAACCAAAAATCAAAAAACTGCTTGATACGCATATTCAGGCGAATGAGGTTATTCAGTTGAATCAACCCGTGGATATATTTAATGAACAGAGTTTTGATGACGCCAAGCAAGGTCAGGGTATCCATTCTGGCAAGGCGACTGCGGCGAGGGCGGATACCATCGCGCATGCCACGAAAAAGGTCATCAATGAAAAAATGGATGAGGATCCTGCGTTTTATGAGCCGTTCTCGGATCTGATACAGCAGGCGATTGATGATTTCAGGGCAGGCCGGATAACTGATCTCGATTATCTTAACAAGGTAAGCGATATTCGTGAAAAGGTGCGTTCCGGGCAACATGATGATGTGCCCGACAGCATCAGCGACAATGATGAGGCATGTGCCTACTATGGGATGACGCGGAGCTATTTTTCCAGTCAGGGTCTGGAGGTTAAAGAGGAAGCCGCCGCAGATATGGCGGAAAGTTTCCAGCAGTCATTTGAAAAAGAACACGTCGTGGGCTTCTGGAACAATACGGATGCGGTCAATAAGGTAAAAGACCGCATGGACGATTTCTTTTATGACGAGCTAAAAAAGAAACACGGAATTGCACTGGAATCGGAACAGATGGATGAAATCATCGACAAGACGATGCAGATAGCGAATAACAGGCGGAGATTATGATAAAGCGTGTTCCTCGGGTCAGGCAGATAGTCCGTCGCTTGGGCCTCTTGTTTGGGATTTTTTCCGCCATAGGCCAGGGGAAAGTCCGGAACGGGAAGGCATGAAGACGCAAGGCCAACAATATCTGTTGAATTGCGGTAAAGCTAACATCACCTATCGTTTACACAGAAGCAATAGAAAATCCCTGGAGATTGCGGTGCATCCCGATAAACGTATCGTTGTCAGGGCGCCGGAACGCTTGAGTGTCGGGATGATTGAAGACAAGGTATGCAAGCGGGCACGCTGGATAAAAAAGCAGATTGATTATTTCAATCAGTTTGAACCCCGAACTCCGGCGCGACAGTACGTGGGTGGTGAGAGTCACCGCTATCTGGGGCGGCAGTATCGGCTGAAGATAGAGGATGCAGCCGATGAATCGGTGCGGCTCAAGCGTGGATATTTTTATATTGCCTGTCGCGATCAGACCCCGGCACATGTCAAGGCACTGCTGGATGCCTGGTATAGGCGGCGTGCGGATATCGTGTTGCCCGGGATATTTGATGCGGCCTGGGCAGATTTTAGCAAGGGGGCGGACAACAAGCCGGCTTTAAGGTTGCGAACCATGAAAACCAGATGGGGTAGTTATTCGCCAAGGGGCAAAGTGACCCTGAACCGGGAGCTTATCCGTGCCCCGAAGGATTGCATTGAATATGTAGCGATGCACGAACTTTGCCATAGCATCCACCGCAATCATGGTGCGGGATTTTATCGGCTGATGGCGCAGGTAATACCTGACTGGAAGCGGCGCAAGCGGTCGCTGGAGTTGTGCTTTGTCTGATGACAATCTGGCCCGCTTCTGGATTCTGTCACCTGTTAGTATACTATCCTTGATTGTGCTCAGGACGGTGAGACCCCACTTATGTTTAAGCAAGTCAATTTAACACCCGAGAATAAGACCTTTGCCGAGGTCATGGGCAATGATAAAGGCTATGAAGTTCCGCTTTTCCAGCGGGATTATTCCTGGACAGAGGAACAGCTTGATGAACTTTGGCAGGATGTTGAACGTACGCAACAACATAAAAGCCAACATTTCATGGGATATTTAGTCTTGCAAAGCCCGGATGGTAAATCCTTTAGGATTATTGACGGGCAACAGAGAATCACTACGGTGACACTGCTGATTGTTGCTATATTGGCAAAATTCAACGACTTGATTGAGCAAGGGGATGAAGTAGCGGATAACACATCCAGAAAGGATGAAACGCATAAGCGTTACCTCGGTATTTTCAATGTGGTTACCCTGGAAACCGCTCCTAAACTTATCCTGAATCGCAATAATAAGGATCACTTTGTTGATATCGTTGATTTGCCTTATGGCGTACCCAGGCAACGCGGCATTACGGCAACGAACCGCAGACTGAACAAGGCATTTGATTTTTTTGCCACACGTTTATCGTCTTACAGTGGTAAGGATTTGGCGGAACTGATTGAAGCATTGGGGGATGGGTTGTTGTTTACAACCATCACGGTCAATGATGATCTGGATGCCTTTCTGGTTTTTGAAACACTCAATGCCAGGGGAGTGCATCTGGCCGCCCCGGATTTATTAAAGAACTATTTGTTATCTACTTTACAACCGGATGATGGGAGTGATTTGATTATATCTTTTGAACAAAAATGGAGTGAGACGCTACAGCAGTTGGGCGAAACCAATTTTACCGATTTCTTGCGTAGCTACGAGGGGATGTCATCACTGCTTAAGCCTAAAAAAGAACTTTACCGACATCTCAAAGATAAAGTCACATCCGCTGATCAGGTGATGCCTTACATTAAGGATATTCGGAAGCATGCCTCTGTCTATGCCGCATTACAAAACCCGGATGATCCATTCTGGAAAGAATATGGAGACGGCCAATATCATTGCGTTGACGATTTGAGGATGCTTAAGCTGTTCAACATAAAAACGCCGCTAAGCTTGCTGATGGTGACATACGATAAGTTTGCGGCACAGGATTTCAACAGTCTGGTGAAATGGCTGGTGGTCATATCCGTGCGTTACAACGTGATTTGTCAGAAGCTACCCGGTGAGCAGGAACGCGTCTATAACACGATAGCCATGGATGTTACGATTGGAAAGGTTTCTGATATTCATCAGTTAAAGGCCCGGCTAAAACCGGTCTATCCCTCCGATGAGGAATTTTTGAATGCCTTTGTGACCAAAAGCATGCCCAGTCGGCGGAGCCTCAAAAAAACACGTTACTTGCTAAGCACCATTGAAACGCATGTCTCGGGCGGTCATCCTCCGGCGGAAAATCTGACTCTGGAGCATGTGTTACCTGCCAAGCCTGACACATCATGGCAAGAATATTTTGGATTGGAAACCTATAACGAAGCCATTGACCGGTTGGGCAATATGGCACTCTTGTCTGAGTCGGAAAATCAAGATGCGGGACAGAAAGACTTTGAACAGAAAAAACGCATCCTGGGCGATAGCAATATATCTATCAATCGGGAGTTTGCCGAATATGAGCGCTGGGATATTGACTCGCTGAACCGGCATCAACGGTGGTTGGCAAGACAGGCCACAGCGGTGTGGCGAATGGGGTAGGGCAATCGCTGGATGATCAATAATGATGCCATACAAGCCGTAGCAGATGTGTTTGACGGGCGGTGTGTAAAAAATCCGGACTGAAAAACGACATGGAAGCGGTCAGTGTCGTTTTGTTTGACGTGGGCATAACCTTATCAGCTCAACTCAAGTCTTACGGGCTGATGTGGTGATCGTTTTCTTGACCGTGTATTCTAAAAGCATCAAGTAGTGTTTCCGGTTTTCTGCGTCACCGCATTTGTCGTTTTGGGTATTTGCTATTATGGCCCTGGAAAATAGTTGACTCATTGCGCTATATTCCCGATGCTTATCAAGTAGATAAGATGATGTTTCAAGGAGTTGAACGGAACCTCGCCAGGGTTCGCTGAGCAAACGAAAAGGACATGATTGCAGCGAATAACGCCTGCGTTTCGGCGTTCCACGCGGCAATCAGTTTGTCGGTGATGCCGATAGACTGATTCAATAATTTAAAAAAGCAGTGGTTTTGACGGTGGCGAAAAGGATTAAAGAACGCATGGGCGATAGACCGATAAACGCTCATGGAATTGGCTATGGAAGATGTCTTGCTACAGTGAGACAATGCCGGACCTGTCAGTATGTAGTATGAGTGAATAGAATCACATTAATTTTGGCGTGATGCTTGCGATCTGGAGAAATAAGATAATGGGTTGGAATGAACCACCTGATGGTAATAACGGTAAAGATCCCTGGGGTAACAGGGGGGGTAATAAAAATAGTGGTGATGGACCACCGGATCTGGATGAGATTGTGCGTAAGATGCAGGAAGGTCTGAGCGGCATTTTTGGGAAAAAATCATCCGGTAGTTCAGCAAGTGGAAAAGGCGGTGGTTTCGCACTGCCTGTTGCCTTTATTTTTATCGCACTCATTGCCTGGCTCGCCTTTGATTCGTTGTATACGATTGACGAACAGGAGCGCGGTGTTGTTTTACGTTTCGGCGAGCATGTTGCAGATTTACGGCCGGGACTCAGCCTGAGGTTTCCACGGCCGATAGAGAGAGTGATAAAAGTCAATGTTGAACAAACGCGAACATTCGCACATAGAGCGCATATGCTAACCAAAGATGCAAATATCGTGGATGTGGATGTTGCTGTTCAGTGGCGCGTAAAAGACCCCATTCAGTATTTGTTTAATGTGGTTGATGCTGGACTGACACTTCGACAAGTCAGTGAAAGTGCAGTGAGAGAAGTCATTGGGACGAACACATTGGACGATATCATTTCCAGAGGAAGAAGAGATATTCAGGAGCAACAAAAAATCCTGATCCAGGAAATCATTGATCGTTATCACGCCGGGATATCAATTATGGATGTAAATATGAGAGGGGCGAATCCACCGAAAGCCGTAGCGGATGCGTTTGATGATGCGAACAAGGCAGGGGAAGATGAAAATAAATATATCAACCAGGCTGAAGCATACCGTAATGATATCATTCCCAAGGCGAGGGGAGCGGCGGCTCGCTTGGGGGAGGAGTCTAATTCCTATAAAGCAAAAGTTATATCCAAAGCTGAGGGTGAAGCCCGTCGATTTGAGGCATTGCTTGCTGAATATCAACGTGCACCTGAAGTGACGCGTCAACGTCTCTACCTTGATGCGATTGAGTCTGTATTGTCACGTTCCAGCAAGGTGTTGACGGATTCCGGTGACAGTAATAGTAATAGTTTGATGTATTTACCAATTGATAAACTATTGGAACAGCGAATAAATTCATCCACTGACGTGTCACCGCTTTCTGGCAAGTTCAGATCGGATTCAGAGTCCAGGATCCCGGGTTCTGCCGCCGAACAAACTCAAGCTGGAAGTAGAAGCAGGGGAGTACGCTAATGATGGGACTAAAGATTATTATTCCGATTGTATTACTGGGGCTTATTGCTTCTGTTTCCCTGTTTAAGGTAGAGCAGTGGGAAAGCGCGATGGTATTCAAATTTCGTGAAATCCAGAGTTCTGATTATAAGCCCGGATTGCATGTGAAAATACCGATCGTGAATGAAATTCAGAAATTTGAAAAGAGACTGCTTAATCTGGACGAGGAACCACAACATTTTTTTACGATTAAAAAGAAGGAAGTGAATGTTGATTACTATGTCAAATGGCGAATATCCGATGTGGAAGTGTTTTACAGGGCGACGCAGGGCAATGTCGGCAGTGCAAATGTTTTGTTGGCACAGAAAATAAATTCTGCGTTGAGAGATGAGTTTGGTACAAGAACTATTGAAGAGGTTGTCGCGGGAGAACGCAGCGATATCATGAAAATAGTCACGGACAAAACAGTTGATTTGCCGGCGGAGTTGGGAATTGATGTGGTTGATGTTCGTGTGAAGCGAATAGATCTTCCCGAGACCGTAAGTGATGCGGTTTACGCGAGGATGCGTTCAGAGAGAGAGCGTGTTGCGAAGGAGCACCGTGCCCGTGGTCGAGAAGCGGCGGAGCGTATCGAGGCTAATGCTGATAGAGAACGGGAAATCATTCTGGCCAACGCTTATCGCGATGCCGAGATTGTCAGAGGTGAGGGTGATGCGCAGGCGACCGAAACCTATGCCGCCGCCTACAATAAAGACAAGGAGTTTTATGCCCTGTACAGAAGTTTGTTGGCATATCAAAATAGTTTTAATGGCCAGAATGATATTTTACTGATTTCACCCGCTTCCGATTTCTTTAAATATTTTAATCATCCGCAAGGTCGATAAAGTTAAACCGAGTCTGTCATCTGGAAGATTGATTAACCGGGATTTGGCCGGAGGCGTTTTCTACATTTTGCCAGATGTGTTTGCCGGAAACTTGTCGTGCTCCAAAAAATATTTTAGCTAGGTTCTAATGTGGACTGAGTTTTTAACAGTGGTGGCTTTGGTTTTCGTGGTCGAGGGCATTATGCCGTTTTGTAATCCTGAAGGTTTACGTAGAATGTTCATCCTCATTGCGGGCATGGATAACTCGAAATTACGTTTTATGGGACTAACCAGTATGGTGTTTGGTGTATTCCTGCTTTATCTGGTCCGTTGAACTCCAAATAAGAATCAATCAAGTACTGATAGAAACACGATAATGAAAGCCACGAATCGTTGGATGCTCCCTGAAGGCATAGAAGAAATCTTGCCGCCGCATGCAGCACAGATCGATATGTTATGCCGGGAGATCATCGATCTTTATACAACGTGGGGGTATCAATTAGTGATCCCGCCAATGATTGAGTATGTGGATTCGTTGCTTACAGGAACAGGTAAGGATTTGGATCTGCAAATGATTAAATTTACGGATCAGCCGAGCGGCCGACTCATGGGTGTGCGTGCCGATACAACACCTCAGGTCGCGAGAATAGATGCACATAAACTGCAGCGGGAGGTGCCGACAAGGCTATGCTATTTGGGCACGGTATTACGCACACGTCCCGAGAATACCGGCGATGATAGAAGTCTATTACAGGCAGGTGCCGAGTTGTATGGGCACCAGGGTATCGAAAGCGATATGGAGGTTCTGTGTTTGATGATCGAGACGATCAAAAAAGCGGATATCGAGAATATACATGTTGATCTGGGTCATGTCGGTATCTATTACAACCTGCTTCAATTAGCGAAGCTGGATGAAGATAGTGAGATGGAATTATTTGACATACTTCAGCGCAAGGCGATGTCCGAACTCAATGAAATGATTTCCGTGGGGACGTTGTCGCAAGAAGTTGGAGAATTATTCAGGGCATTAATGAATTGTAATGGCTCCATTAATGATCTCGGTGAAATTAAGGTCTTGTTTAAAGGCATCAGTTCAGGGATTAAAGATTGTCTGGATGATTTGCAGAATTTAGTCGATCTGGTGAGTAAGAGGCTGCCTGAAGTGACGCTGAACTTTGATTTATCGGAGTTGCGTGGCTATCACTATCACACCGGTGTCATTTTTACGGCATATGTGCCGGGTTATGCGCAAGGTGTCGCTTTTGGTGGACGCTATGATGATATCGGCAGTGCTTTTGGACGCGCACGTCCGGCAACCGGATTCAGCACAAATATCAAGACTTTAGTCCGCCTGAATAATAAATCTGCTGAATTCAGATCGGGTGTTTACGCGCCTTGCACTAATGATCCGGACCAGGTCGCCGTGATAAACAAGTTACGCAGTCAAGGCGAAATCGTGATCCATGAATTAGCCGGGCAGGATGGTTCGGTAGAAACTATGGGTTGCGATAGACGGCTTGAATTTAAGGCGGGTAGGTGGACTGTTGTCCCACAATAAAATAATAATAACTTGAGGTTGCGTAACCAATCCAATGGGTAAAAATATCGTCGTTCTCGGCACGCAATGGGGTGATGAAGGTAAAGGTAAAATTGTTGATCTTTTAACAGACCAAATTAATGCAGTGGTACGTTTTCAGGGCGGACATAATGCCGGACATACTGTCATTGTTGAAGGAAATAAAACGATATTGCATCTTATTCCATCGGGGGTTTTGCGCGATGGTGTGCAATGTCTTATTGGCAATGGTGTTGTATTAAGTCCAATAGCCTTGTTTGAAGAAATCGACATGCTGGAGCAGAAAGGCATATCGGTTCGTGACAGATTGAGGATCAGCGAGGCTTGTACGCTGATTCTTCCCTATCATATTGCGCTTGACCAGGCACGGGAAAAGGCCAGAGGTAATGGTGCAATAGGAACTACAGGACGAGGTATTGGACCTGCCTATGAAGACAAGATTGCGAGAAGGGCTCTGCGCGCAGGTGATTTTCTGAATAAAGACCGGTTAGCAAAAAAAATGTCGGAAGTGATGGCATTTCATAATTTCATTTTGAAGGAATATTTTAAGGTCGAGACGGTTGATTTCCAAACAACACTTGATGAAACAATGGTGTTGGCGGAATCTATTATTCCCATGATGACGGATGTGACTGAGTTAATATGGTGGATGCAAAAACAGGGTGACAATATTCTCTTTGAAGGCGCACAAGGAGCATTGTTGGATATCGATCATGGGACATATCCATTTGTAACATCCTCCAGTACAACTGCGGGTGGAGTCTCAACGGGTACGGGCACAGGTCCCGGATGTATTGACTACATCCTCGGGATTACAAAGGCCTATACAACACGCGTGGGTTCAGGCCCGTTTCCTACTGAATTGTTTGATGAGACCGGAGAACATCTCGCAAGGAAAGGTCATGAGTTTGGTGCCACGACAGGACGTGCGCGTCGTTGTGGATGGTTTGATGCCGTGGCATTAAGAAGATCAAAACAGGTTAACAGCCTGAGCGGATTGTGCATTACCAAGCTGGATGTTTTGGATGGTTTGGATCCCATTCAGATATGCACCGGCTATGATTACTGTGGTGAAATAAGGTTAACGCCGCCGAGTGGGGCGGATGCCATCGCTGAGTGTACGCCCGTCTATGAAGAAATGTCCGGTTGGTCAGGGTCCACTCGCGGAGTCACTGAATATCACATGCTGCCACAACAAGCACGTAACTATCTGAAGCGACTTGAAGAACTGACTGAAACATCTATTGATATGATTTCGACTGGATCTGATCGTGTTGAAACGATGATCCTTAGACATCCATTAGACTGAAATAACAGTACTGTTACGATGTATATTAATTTGGTGCCGAGAAGAGGACTTGAACCTCCACATGGTTACCCATACTAGCACCTGAAGCTAGCGCGTCTACCAATTCCGCCACCTCGGCACAGGTCCAGGACCAGGAAAGAGCGGCGGACTTTACATAGCCAATTAAAGGTTGTCAATGAAATCGGATTATAAAAAAAGTACACGTAAAATTAACATTCCTGATCGTCAAGATATCCTTGATTATCTGGTAAAATGTAATAAGCCCAGAACGCTCCACAAAATTGCAAATGCCTTGGGTGTTGAAGGTGGCGAAGAACGGCAAGCGGTACTTGGACGCATTAAAGCCATGCAGCGTGATGGTCAGATTGTTCTTAATCGTCGTGGAGGTTACGGTCTGGTCGGTAAAATGGATTTACACCAGGGAGTTGTTATTGGACACACGGATGGATACGGTTTTCTTGATATTGAAGATGAGGCGGATGATCTTTATTTATCATCAAAAGAAATGCGTAGCCTGTTACATGGTGATCGGATTGTTGCACGTATTGTCGGTATAGATAAACGTGGTCGTAAAGAAGGCGCTATGGTTGAAATCCTTCAGCGAGCGAACCATCGTGTTGTCGGGCGCTATTTTGAGGAAGACGGTATTTCTTTCGTGACACCTCACAACAAACGCATACATCAAGATGTATTAATTCCAAAGCTAATGGGAGGGAAGGCTCAATCAGGTCAATATGTGGTTGCCGAAATTACTAAACAACCTGACAACCATACTCAGCCGATTGGTAAAGTCGTGGAGACTTTGGGAGAACATGTCGCAGCAGGAATGGCCATCGAGGTTACGATTAGATCATATAAAATTCCTGACGACTGGCCCGATGAGGTACTGAAAGAGGCTGATAACTTTACGGATAAAATTGATGATGGCGATATTGGTAACAGGGAAGATATACGGGATTTACGATTGCTTACCATCGATGGTGAAGACGCACAGGACTATGATGATGCTGTTTATTGCGAAAAACAGGGATCTAACTGGAGATTACTGGTCGCTATTGCTGATGTCTCTCATTATGTGCATCCGGGTACGGCGCTGGATGACGAGGCATTGAACCGTGGGAACTCTGTGTATTTTCCCCGGCGCGTCGTGCCGATGCTGCCTGAAGTCTTGTCAAACGAACTATGTTCGCTCAAGCCAAAGGTCGATAGATTGTGTCTTGTCTGTGAACTTCATATTAATCAAAAAGGAGCCGTCACGCGCCACCGTTTTTTTGAAGGTGTGATGCGTTCTGCGGCAAGAATGACCTATGATAAAGTCGCCGGCATTATCACTGGAAAAGACAGTGAATTACGTAAAGAATACAAGGGTATTATTCCTCAGTTGGAAGCACTGCATGATTTATACCTGTTACTAAATAAATATAGACAAGAAACAGGCCTGCTCGATTTCAGATCTGTCGAGCCCTGTTTTGAATTCGATAACAATCACGTTGTTGCCTCTATATATGCACTGGAGAGGAATGATGCACATCGGTTGATTGAAGAATTTATGCTGGCGGCGAATATCGCAACTGCCGAGTTTCTTCTGGAACACAGGATCCCTGCGCTCTATAGAGTGCATGAATCGCCCAAGGCATTGAAAATTGAGGGACTGCATGCTTTTCTTGGCGAATTCAGCCTGAAACTTGGTGGCGGTGAAACACCGACAGCGAAAGATTACGCCAATTTGATTACGGAAGTGAAAGACAGGGAAGATGCACATCTAATTGAAACAGTTTTACTACGCAGTATGCAATTGGCTGTTTATAGCGAAAAGAATACAGGGCATTTTGGTTTGGCGTTCCCTGCGTATACTCATTTCACTTCACCCATCAGGCGTTATGCTGATTTGACGGTGCATCGAGCCATTCGTTATCTGATACGAAACAAGAATGCAAAAGGGTTTTTCCACTCTACCGGCGATATGCACAGTATCGCTGTTCATTGTTCCATGACGGACAGGCGTGCTGAAGAGGCGACCAGGGATGTCGTGCAATGGTACAAATGTGAATTCATGCAAGACAAGGTCGGTGAGATCTATGCAGGCACGATTAGTGGTGTGACTTCATTTGGAATATTTGTCGAGTTGGACGATATCTACGTTGAAGGACTGATCCATGTTACCGCGCTACCTGTAGATTATTATCATTTTGATGCTATCGGGCACAGGCTTACCGGCGAGCGGCAAGGTAAAAATTATCGTTTGGGAGGTCGAGTGCAAGTGAAAGTGATGCGAGTCAGCGTGGATGACAAGAAAATTGATTTTGAACTGGTTGATGAAAAAAACCGGCGTGGAAAAAATAAAAATCATTAACCGATCATGAACGAATGGCGCATTGGCAGCACGGAGTTAATGTACTGCTGAAAGCAGGCTTTATGAATAAAAAGACACAGATCACCTATGGAACACATGCTGTGCGACATGCACTGAAGAATGCTTCATCCGATATTCTGGAAATGTGGACACAAGATAATAAAAGACCAGGCAAAGCGATAGCTGAAATACTGGTTTTGGCTAAAAACAAACAGATTTCCGTGCAACTTGTGACTGCTAAAACACTGGATAAATTAACTCACCAGGCGAATCATCAAGGCGTTGTATTAAGAAATAGAGCGAGCACTATGGGCAGTCATGTGGATTTGGTTTCTGTTTTGGAAAAAGATGATGGAAAAACAGGACTTTACCTGGTACTTGATGGTGTGCAGGATCCTCATAACCTTGGTGCATGTTTACGCACTGCAAATGCCGCTGGTGTTCGAGCGGTTATTCTGCCCCGGAATCGTGCGGTTGGCATGAATGAAACAGTACGTAAAGTTGCATGTGGTGCAGCAGAGAACACGCCGGTCATACGTGTGACGAATTTATCGCGCAGTTTAAAAGCAATGCAAGATGCCGGTATCTGGGTTTTAGGTACCGATAATGAGGCTGAGAGTACTATTTATGAACAAGATATTACATCAGCGATTGCTTTGGTAATGGGTTCTGAAGGTCAGGGACTTCGACAGAACACTCGTAAACACTGTGACAGGCTGGTAAGTATTCCCATGACAGGTACCGTCGAAAGTCTGAATATTTCAGTTGCCGCCGGCATTTGTTTATATGAGGCTCAGCGTCAACGGAAGCAAATTTAAGTAAGTCTTTTCAGCAGTGAGAGATAGTTTGCACGGTTCGAGAAAAAGACTATTTCTTATAGCTTTCGTTTTAATACGGGATGCGGTAAATAACTAACTAACACCACCAGGCAATCCCGCAAAATCCGGACGCTCCGCTAATGTGGGGATGTGTCCAAAAGCAGGACAGTATGATGTCGAGAGTGAAGCGTTGGTATTGGATAATACTTAACCATTCTAAAATTCTATTTTTACGCCGACAAACCCCGAGATTGGTGCTCCTGCACCGACAAACCTCGGGTTATCGAAATTATCGAAAATTTCATCGGGTTCTCCAAGTAATCCAAATGTCTCGTAGTCCGCATCAAACAGGTTATGTACATTAGCGAAGACTGAAATACTTTCATTCAACTGATATGACGCTCTGGCATTGACAACAACGTGGCCATCAATTTTGTCCAGCAAGTTCGCTTCATCGCCGCGGAAATATTGACCTGAGTTATAAACCAAATCCGAGCCAATACTGAATTTCGGTGTGACATGATAATCACCGCCGACTTTTAGACTATGTTTGGGGATACTGGGGATATTGTTGCCTTCCTTGACAGTTACGGCACCATTAGCACCCGCAAGAGGATGGTTTGGACTACTTGATACAAAGCCGTCGTCAAAGGTTGCGTCAACGTAACCATAATTCATAAACCAGTCGAGTTTTTCCCATGCGCCGGACAGCCCAAGCTCGACACCGATCCTTTTGGTATCGCCGACGTTATCAAAGAAACCCTCATTCGAACTGATGCCACCGGTACTGATAAAAATAATGTCGTCATTATTAATACTGTGGAATGTCCCCAGGTGCCATCTGACATCAGGGTTCAATTTTCCCCGGAAACCGAATTCAAGACTTTTTGTGACGACTTGTTCCAACGGTGGATCAGCCAGAAAGGCGTTCGGTAAATTACATGGCGCATCAGGATCGGCGCAGGCCAGTTCTACCGGTGTAGGCGCACGGGCGGACTCACTGTAACTTCCATAAGCGACGATGTCGGGATGGAATGACCAGTTCAGACCTACAGCGGGATTGAATCGCTCATAATCATGTTCTCCATTTAATTCGTCTGGATCATCCGGGTCGACCAATGGATTTTGGTGACTGCGATCACCGGTCTTGACACTGGTATTATTGTAGCGTCCGGAGAGAGTCAGAGCTAACTTATCTGTGATGGAAAATGTGTCTGTTAGATAGAGAGACCACGTTCGTGTATGCGTTTTGATTTGTGTACCGTCCTCTATTGCAAATAACCCCGTCCCCGAAGTACTTCTATCCCTGTTTAGTGATGCGGCCTCAACGATAGCACTAAAACCTGTCAGTGCCTGAATATAGCTGGTTCCGATAACAAGGGAATTCCGATGGTCAAATAGATTACCCAGGAAAGATGTCTGTATATTGATGCCGAAGCTTTCCTGATTACGTTCGCTGATATTGTTTATAGCGTTCAGTTCGGTGCCGGCTGTTGTCTCTTCCGGTATCCGGTTACCATTTTGATCTGTAATCACCTCTTCTTCTGAAGTACCTAAACCCTCATCCTCACACAAAAACCCCCGATTCGCCGGAAGCTGACACTCTTCAAATTCAGTCCCATCCCCGTTAAATGAATCTGCGTCATTACTACGGTAAAAGATATTACCGGCAAGTTGTATTTTATCATTGAACCAATGTGTGCCTTCCATGTTAATCAGGAACATGTCATTTTCGGTGATGTCGGGCGAGGTGAAAATCGCGTCTCTGTCGACAGCTTCCAGTTCAATCGGGATAGCACCGTTACCAACCAGTCTGGTATTACCATGGTTCATGGAAAGATCCAGCGTACTATCATCTCTTTGCCAACTGATCGCGCTGAATAAATTGAGTGCCCTGGACGGGGATGCGTCACGCCAGCCGTCTTCATTAAGATAACTCCCTGTAAAAAAATAAGCCCAGTCCCCTGCATTTCCACCACTTTCAATCGTTGAGACAATGCGTCCAAACGAGCCACCATAGGTCTCCAGGCTATGTCCTCCATGGGTAAAGCCGTTTTTCGTGGTGACGGATATTGCACCGCCCAAAGTATTGAGGCCAAACACAGGATTCGCTCCACCAATAAGGTTGATGCTCGCGATAGAGGATTCCGGTATCAAATCCCAATTGACGGTATCACCAAAGGCTTCATTGACACGAACACCATTTTGAAAAACGGCGATACCCTGAGGCAGACCGAGTAAGGGCGAGGCGGTAAAACCTCGATAGTGAATATCTGGTTGCAAGGGATTGTTCTGTGCTTCGTTAATGACCACGCTGCCAAGATTACGATTCAGGAAATCACTCAGGGCAAGGCTTTTACTACGGTCGATATCCTCCGAGATCGCCGACTGTATTGCATAGGGGATCATATCTTCGGGCAAACCAGTGCCATGTGACGGTGTGATACCTATCACTTCAATAGTTTCCTCACGTATGAACCCGGTTTCTTCAGCGATGGCATTAATACTACTGAATACAAGCGGCACCAGAATGGAAAAGGAAAAAAACCGGCATGGATAATAATTTCTCATTTTTTCCTCCTATAACAAGAGATAGATATTCACGCGACCCAACGTATCACAACAGGAAATTTAGCAACGAACTCAAATTAAATATACTGCCGGGGAGAGGGGGAGAGTGTAACCATAATCGTTATCGAAAGGAATAGAAAAATTGAACTTGCAGGCAGGAAAAATTCCCCCCCAGGCTAATTACTCTACACAAACTCTTCCAGCATCTCTCTTTCATCAGCCGATATCTTTGTGTTTTGTAAACGATTCTTAATCATGTTTAGTGAAATATGTTTCTGTTCAATTAACTCTTTTTTTTCATCAGGTGAAATGTTTGCCATAAAGAAAAAATTGCTGGGTGGGAATATGTCGGCATTTATCATTTCATTGAGTTCACTCGCGATCAGGCGATATTTCCCGATGTCTCTATTTATCCTTTCTTCTGCAAATGGTTTGTCTGCGATTCCTGATTGATATATTGAGTGAATTTCCATTCGATAACTGAATGTATGACCGGGGTCGTCGGTTCTTTCCATATCGGCTTCTATGTGCTGAAGACGTGGTTGAAGACATTCTCTTAATGTATCAAGAATCTCCACATCTTCAAGTCGTGCTGAATAAATGTCCAGAATATTGTCTATATCAAGTTGTTGGTAAGTATCTGTCGTGAATAGTTCATTACGACGATACGTCATAACCTTGTGTGACTTGAAACCGAGCACCGTGATAATATCGGTCAGATCACGAATATTTTTATTAAAACCGATGGCACAGACAAGTTGTGAATGATTAAGCCCCAGTGCTGCGGAGATACTGTTTATATTTTTTATAAAGTCTGCTGATGGATCAGATTTCACCTGGTAAAATATTTTTACAAGATTTGTGTCGCTGGCTGTGAGTAATTCTGTAAAGCCAAATAATTTCCGTTTCATTGGTTTGCCATTTCGCCGGTATCATTTTTGTGATGAATCCTGAGAAAATCATTTAGCATCTGTTTCTCTTGTTGAGAGATATCATCGTCTTGCAGACGAGACTCAACCAATGCCACAGGAATCAGGTTTTTACTTAACAATTTTCGTTTTTCCTCAGGTAAAATGGTTTTTCTGAAAAAGATGTCTCCTGCGGGGATTAACCTGCTCTCAATAACGAGGCAAGCTTCGTTCAACAAAGCCCTAAAGCCATTTTCCACATTATTGAGCCTGTACTCCACGAAATCGATATCCGCAATTCTATCAGCGTAGACAGTCCGCATTTCAGCCTTGTATTTCTCGATTATAAGCGAATTTACGGTGGCTTCTATCCTGGATTCTATATTTGCCAGTCTATTCTTCAGAAGGTATTGCATGACTTGCAATATTTCATGATTATCTTTTACGCTGTTGTACAGCATCAGGATATTTTCCAGAGATATGTTTTCGTAGATATCGCCGATGTAGATTGCATTTCTTGCTTTAGCCAGTGACTCAAAACCGTCATAACCAAGTACAGATGAAACATCATCCAGTTCTTTGGCATTGCGGTTAAAACCAAGTGCAATAGTTAGCTGTGCAGGCTGTAGTTTGAGTTTTTTGGCAGCGGCAGCAATAATATTGTTGCCATCAAGATTATTTTTTTTTTTGAAGGTATAGAATATTCTGACCAGATCTTCCTCTTCACCTGTCAAAATATCGTTAAATGCCGACATTAAAATGGCTTCCTGATTGATGGGCGTAATTCAAAAACAATCATCTTTGTTTAATTAATTTTTGCAGGACGCCGAAGTTTCTCACCCATGGCTTGATGTTACCCAAGCTTCCAGGAAGTGATGCTGCGGCCTTTTGTGCTTCCGCATAGGTCGCGTAACTTCCGTATATGGCGTTAAATCTTGTTGTGCCTTTAATGACAACTTGAACATACGCTGCATTGGCGGTGAGTTGATGTTTTTGGATGAAATCCACGATGTCTTTTTCCTCAACCATACTTGAAAGTTGCAGCGTGTAGGATTTGCCGGACTGTTGTTTGGCCCAGACTTCTCTTCTGATGCGATTGTTGCGGGGCGGTTGTGCGGCCACCTTGTCCGGTTGCCTGTTTTTTATGTGAGCGACATCAGGATGGTGTTTGGCGTTATTGTTCATCCGTTCAAGTTCAGCCGGTTTTGATTTTGCTTCGCTCAAGCCGCCTGCGGATGCAGGTTCGCGGCCTTTTTGTTTAATTAATTTTTGCAGGACGCCGAAGTTTCTCACCCATGGCTTGATGTTACCCAAGCTTCCAGGAAGTGATGCCGCGGCCCTTTGTGCTTCCGCATAGGTCGCGTAACTTCCGTATATGGCGTTAAATCTTGTTGCGCCTTTAATGACAACTTGAACATACGCTGCATTGGCGGTGAGTTGATGTTTTTGGATGAAATCCACGATGTCTTTTTCCTCAACCATACTTGAAAGTTGCAGCGTGTAGGATTTGCCGGACTGTTGTTTGGCCCAGACTTCTCTTCTGATGCGATTGTTGCGGAGCGGTTGTGCGGCTACCTTAACCGGTTGCCTGTTTTTTATGTGAGCGACATCAGGATGTTGTTCGGCGTTATTGTTCATCCGCTCAAGTTCAGCCAGTTTTGATTCTGCTTCGCTCAAGCCGCTTGCGGCTGCAAGTTCGTACCATTTTTTTGCCGATGCCAAATCTTTTTCAAGGCCATAGCCGTTTTCGTAAAACACGCCAAGGTTAAATTGCGCCTGTGCAACATTTTGTGCTGCCGATTTTCTGAACCAGTACAGCGCTTTTTTATAGTCTTTATCAAAACCCTGGCCGAACGCATGCATCACAGCCAGGCTGTATTGAGCATGGGGGTGTTCTTGCTCCGCTGCGGAGGTGAAAAGGGAGGAAGCCTTTTGGTAATCGATCTCAAAGTTGATACCTCGGTAATACAATAGTCCAAGATTAAACTGAGAATCGACCAGGCCGGAGCTGGCGGACTGTTCCCACCAATACGCCGCCCTTGAATAATCCTGTTTGACTCCCTGACCCTCAAAATATTTAACGCCGACATCATGTTGGATCACGGGAATGCCTTGCTCTGCCGCCTTGATATACCACCGCATGGCTTCTGTTGCATCTTTGTCCACGCCATAGCCAAAATCATGCATTACTCCGAGTGTGATCTGTGCCTGGGAGTCGCCGTTTTCAGCAAGTGGTTTAAGAATGGCCAGGGCCAATTCATAATCCTTTGCAAGGTAGGCCTGCTTACCTTCCTCATAGCTTGCAGCCCGAACATCATGACACCAGATACCATGACAAAAGAGTGAAGTTAATAGACACAGCGTGGAAAATAAAAAGGAATTTCTACTCAACTTCATTTTAAAATCTAGACACGAGTCTGCCATGGGCGTCACGGAGTTAAACAGGTTCCTCTGAATCGAATGCGGTGGATTATGCCATTTCTTCAGGCAAAGAGAAAATCTCTTTTAGCATCAGAAGTTTGACTGCCACGCCCAAATAGCTTTTCAATGTTTGTACAGTGAATTGTCCATTTGTCAAGACAGTCGTACACCTCGTTCACAGGAACTGGCCAGGGTACAATTTGCGACACCATCACGGGCAATAACTGTACCAAAACCGGTAGATCCGTATCGGAGTCCAGGCGGAAGGGTCGTTCGTTTGATGATAATTATTCAGGCTGAATAACACCATATTTGATTGATTTTGTCTTTACGATTTTGATCACCACACATGGCATCTGAATGAGTGGCCGGACGATCCTTACCATGAGTTAAAGTGCATATTCCTGAATTCAGCGGGGTTCGCTGACTGCTCTGTAGAACGTCTTGTTCTTTGGTTCACGGTATTTTATTGAAAAGGTCTATGCAATGGCAAAAGAGGAATCAATTTAAAATTTTCCGCGGTCGTTAAGTCCCGTACTTTTGCACAGATTTAACTTATTTCGGTGTTCTATTCAAAAAAAGCGCATCGACAGATCCAGAGCTCTGACGTTCTTGGTTAATGCGCCGACAGAAATAAAGTCAATCCCGGTTTCCGCTGTTTCACGCAAAGTCCCTTTATCAAAACCTCCTGAAGCTTCCAGTTGTGTACGACCATGGGTCATTTTGACGGCCTTACGCATATCAGTCAGGGAAAAATTATCCAGCATGGTGATGTCAGCACCGGCCTTGATGGCTTGTTCAAGTTCATCCAGGTTCTCGACTTCCACTTCAATGGAAATTTCCGGGTAACGTTGTTTTGCTGCGTTGACGGCAACCGCAATTGATCCAACGGCGGCAATATGGTTTTCCTTCAGCAGGATCCCGTCAAATAATCCAAGTCGATGGTTATAACCGCCGCCGGTGAGCACGGCGTATTTCTGTGCTTTCCTCAAACCAGGAATGGTCTTGCGCGTATCCAGTAACCTGGTCGTTGTACCTTCCAGTAATTTGGCATATTCACGGACAATCGTGGCGGTGCCCGATAACACCTGGACAAAATTGATTGCTGTGCGTTCACCGGTCAATAATGCGCGGGCGGATCCTTCCAAAGTACAGAGTTCCTGATTTTCAACAATATCATCGCCATCTTTGGCACACCATTGGATGGCGATATTTTCATCCAATTGTCTGAAGACGCTGTCGAACCAGTAGGTGCCGCAAAGCACGGCGCTTTCACGAGTCATCAGTTTCGCTTTAGCGCACAAGTCTTCCGGTAATAAATTTGCGCTCAGATCACCGTTTCCCAGATCTTCATGCAATACCTGACAGGCGATTTCATCAACATTTTTCAGCAAATCCATTCGTTGATTCTTCTCGTCATTATTCCGCTGATTACTTTTTGGCAAAGTACTCTCGTGTAATTGAGAATACTACCGGGCTTAGCAAAAATATTGCAATCAGATTTGGAATCGCCATGAGTCCGTTGAGTACATCGGCCAATGCCCAAACCAGACCCAGTTTCACCAGGGCGCCGGTGAACGTGGCTAATACCCATAATATTCGGTAGGGCAAGATTGCATTGACGCCCAGTAGATATTCGGCACAGCGTTCGCCGTAATAGTTCCAGCCCAGCACGGTGGTGAAAGCGAATACAATTAACCCAAAGGTCACAATATAACCACCACCCGCGAAGCCCGTATTGAATGCGAGTGATGACATGGGTGCGCCCTGAATGCCGCTGTCCCACGTGCCGGTAAGAATAATGACCAGCGCGGTCATTGAGCAAATAACAATGGTATCGATAAAAGTACCCAGCATGGCAATCATTCCCTGACGAACTGGATTGTCAGTCTTCGCTGCAGCATGTGCAATAGCCGCGCTGCCCAGACCTGCCTCGTTTGAAAATATTCCTCGGGCGAAACCCCAGCGAATCGCCATCAACACAGTAGCGCCTAAAAAACCACCTTCGGCGGCAGTGTTGGTAAATGCACATTCAACAATTAATTTTAATGCGGCAGGTACAGCGGAAATATTCAGAATAATAATGATCAGCGCACCGAGAATGTAAGCACCACCCATGAGAGGCACAAGTTTTTCCGCAACTTTGGCGATGCGCTTGATTCCACCCAAAATTACAGCACCTGTCAGCGTTGCCATGACGATACCAGTCATCCATGTTGGTATATGAAATGAAGCATATAGCTCACTGGCAACGGTATTGGACTGTACCATGTTGCCGATGCCGAAGGCGGTGATCATGCCGAAAAGAGCGAAGGCCGTCCCTAACCATGCCCAGTGACCACTTAAACCATTCTTGATGTAATACATGGGGCCGCCGACATGGTTACCCAGGGGATCCACTTCTCTGTACTTCACTGCCAGAACAGCTTCCGCATACTTGGTTGCCATACCAAACAGTGCAATGATCCACATCCAGAAAATAGCGCCGGGACCGCCGTAATAAATCGCAGTCGCTACACCTGCGATATTACCCGTGCCGATCGTGGCCGATAACGCCGTCATCAGAGCCTGAAACGGAGAGATATCGCCTTTGTTTTCCGCGTCAGGTTTTCGACCTTCCCAGAGCATCGAAAATGCTTTTAGTGTGAGCCGCCATGGCATCGCCTTGAGGCCCAGGGTCAAATAGACACCTACCAACGCAAGGAGAGGGATCAGAACATATTCACCCCAGATGATACCGTTGAGCTTATCAAGTATATCCTGTATCGCTTGCATGAGAGATCCTCTGACGTTGTTTTTATCCAGGATGCAGGAAATGCACAGGATAAATCAACCCGTAGTGTAGTTTTATTCAAATATCAGGCGGCACCCGACAAACTGATGTCGTTTATCGGCTTGATAATAATTTCTAAAACTGTCGCGCTGAATGACATGAGGTGTGTAGCGACTGTTCCCCCGCATGACAAAGTGCGCCTCATCAAAATACGGCGCCGAATAACCATCATAAGGGAAAGCCCTGAACTTACGATAAGGATGAAAAATATTTTCACACCACTCCCAAACCTGGCCCGTATTTCGCAGACAATTTTTTTGTTTCGCGGCTTCCCACTCATATTCGTGTGGCAGTCGGGCGTTTTTGACGGGCGCATGAGCCGTGACCCAGTTAGCAAAGGCTTCAGCCTCAAAATAATTAATTCCCCAAACGGCCTGTTCAGGGTTGAGATCATGTGTCCCATCAATATCGACGGCAAACCAGTTGTTTCGACTGTCCTGCAGCCAGAATGCAGGACAGGAAATATCATATTTCTCTCTCCAGCGCCAGCCTGTCTGACTCCAGAATTCCGGCTTGCGGTAGCCTGATTCTTCCATGAATAACAGGAACTCACTATTGCTAATGGGATTATCTGCGATATTAACGGCATTGATTGCAAACTCATGAGGAGGATATTCATTATCATAGGGCAAAAAATTTGTTTGTGATCCAATCACATAATTGTCGGCATCCAACACGGTTGCTGAAGTATTTATTTCACTACTTGTCAGTGGTTGTTGAACACTGTGAGCCGCTGCATTCCTTAACGCTCTCTGTACAAGAATCATATGCATGATTTCAAAATGTTGTGCGTAATGCTGAATCAGGAAATACAGTAGGAAATCGTGATTCATCAGCGAGTGCTTATCTGAATTTGAATTTTGAGTTTGGCTCATTAGCGTCAGATTTTCTTGTTGGTTCACTCTGCTCCATTGGCAAAGATCCTGATGCCCGGGTAAGGTTTTGCCTCGATTTGATTTCTTCGTCAGTTCAGGAATATAGTGCGATTTCAGTGTCTGATCCGATATCGGCAAACCCAGAAGTTGTTCTCTGATCCAGTAAATTTCAGTGTAGACGCAATGACCCACATGCCATCCCAATGGACTTAGATCGGGATGATATTGACAATAGTGATCCCCGGGATTTTTTTCACACAGTGCTAAAACTTTCTGTTGGTATGCAGAAAATTGAGTGATCAAGGATAGTGAATTCACAGTGCAATGAAATCGGGTGTGATATTTTTACATATCGTGCAGTAACTGTGTTCGGGAGCGGACTGCCATTTCCCGGAGTTGCTTAAGGCTTCGGAAGCGATAATAACAGCCTCCGGAAAATCATCTTCACTGATGCTGAAATAAAGCGTGGGACACTTGCCGTTGATTGCATGTCGGAGAACGTGAAACTGCGATCCATCACCAATGATGATATTTAATAATACCGTTTCATCCGTAATGATTTCAGAGAGTGTGGACAGCATGCCTCGAAAAGCCTGAGCGACATCTGAAGTCCGGGATAACTGCTGTCGCAGTAATGCAAACAAGTACTCCGAATCTGTATTACCCTGAATACCCGCCTGTATTGAAGCATCTAAAACATCATGCAGGATTGTCCGGATTTTCAGGTCAAAATTCTCAATATAGCCGTTGTGGGTGAATAACCATTGGTTGACTCTGAAAGGGTGCGTATTGGTCTGTGTGATTTGTTGACCTGGTGTCGCACTGCGTACATTTGCCAACCAATAGCTGCTGTACAGTGAATCTGACAGGCCTGTCAGATTGGTATCCGACCATATCGGTTGCGTGTTGGTATAAATAGCGGTCCGTCGCGACGCATTAACCCAGCCGATTCCAAAGCCATCGGCATTAAGCACGGCTCCGTCCATTTCCCTTGGCTCCCAGGACTGGCGATAAAGGCTGTGCCCGGGCTCCATCAGAAACTTGCCGAGTGATATCTCAGGGCCTAAATAAGCGGCGAGGCGACACATACATCATCATGAATATTATCTTTTGTCAGTGCGAACGATTTCGTTTAGCCTAGCACGATGGCTACAGGCACGAAAGACAATGACTGATTTGCAAGTGGATCCTCAGGGTGAGTGGTTGCAAGGTGTGTGCAGGATAATCTCGCCGAATGCTGATCAACGCCCTGCAAATACGGAAATAGACCTATTGGTGATTCATAGCATCAGCTTGCCTCCTGATGAGTTTGGCGGTGATTATATCGATCAATTATTTACCAATGCACTGGATCCGAATGCGCATCCATGCTTTAAAGAAATCGTGTCGCCTAAAGTCTCGGCACATATGTTGATTAATCGACAAGGTGTGCCGACTCAATATGTTCCGTTTACCCGGCGTGCATGGCATGCGGGGAGTTCTTCATTTGCAGGTAGAAAAAACTGCAATGATTATGCGATAGGTATTGAACTGGAGGGGTGCGATAGCAAAGATTTTACCCGGGCACAATATAAAATACTCACAGATATAACACATGCAATCATGCAATATTGGCCTAACATTACAAAGGACAGGATTGTCGGACATTGTCACATTGCACCCGACAGAAAAACCGATCCGGGACCGACGTTTAATTGGGATGATTATTATGCGTCGTTATAATATGCAAACATCAGGAGGTCCAAAAATGTTGCTGAACAACGGGAAGTTTCCGGCATGACCTTGATGATTCTTTTGTGCGCATTGGGCACGGAATACTTTTGGGGCGTGTTGGATGATGTGCGATGTTTCGGATGGTTTAGTCGATACAGCGATTGGTTTGAAAACAAATGCGTCCAGTCGATTTATTTGGACGGTGCCGGTGGAATTATTGTGCTGCTGGCAAGTCCATTACTGCTTCTGTTGTTGCTGGATTGCGTTCTGGCAAATCTGTTTTCACCATTGAGCTATCTGTTGGCTTTGGCGGTGTTACTCTATTCAATGGGTCCGGTTTTTCTGAACCGGTCCTTGACTGCATACGTGGATGCTCTGGATGCAGAAGACGATGTACAAGCCGGACATTACGCAAAGGAGTTTTATCACGCGCTGGCGGCACCCGATCCCGGGGCAGACGAACGAGATATTATCGGCTGTATATTCGTTGCAGCCAATGAACGTCTTTACGCAGTCATCTTTTGGTTTATTGTGCTTGGCCCGTTCGGTGCGCTGCTGTACAGATTATCAAGCATTCTAAAATCCGGAAATAAAGACATACATGGCACTTATGCAGATGCCGCCAGACACCTGAATCATATTTTGAACTGGCCTTCCACGCGTTTGTTTGCATTGGGTAATGCATTGGCGGGAAACTTGATAGAAGCGATAGACGCATGGAGAGATAACGAAAATGGTTCTTTTTGCGTCAGCGAAACTGTCCTCATTACATCAGCATTCGGCGCATTGCATTATCGCCCGGAGACGGAAAAGCAGGAAGACAGCAAAGACAAAAGTGATTGGATCAGGGCATCGCAAGCATTGATCAACAGAACCTTGATAGTGTGGTTAACCGTGCTGGGGCTCATGACGATAGCAGGGATCCTGATTTAACCCGGTCCATGCGACACGGCATCTTGAAAAAAAGATACTGCCGGAATATTACGTGCGGTGGCGTTGCTGGCGAAATTTTCGGATTCCTGCCCGCCGTTCCGATTTCGTGATAGCACGACGGCGACAGCAGGGAATGGTGATATTGTTGCCGTTCAAGGTCTTCACTGGACACGATAGCTCAGACTCAAGTACCCATCATTCGTATCTGTATCCGATTTTGCCCTCACCACCGCGCCTGGGCGCCTGGGCGCATGGGTATCGGATAGTGGTATCAATCGAGGTATCTGTTGGCTATAATAGCATCCACTTCAACTAACTGTCCACAGCGGGGACTGGAAACAGTCACGGGCGGGATGGGTATGTGGGGGTAAATCTGGACTACTTACGAGAGAGAACACGACATATGCTGACAAAATTACGTAAACGCCTTACCACCACGCTGGTGTCGTGCGACAAGCACCACCACCACACCTCCACCAGACACAGGCTTAACATTGTCATGACCGAATGTGAAGCGCACGTTGCTGCGGACGTGTTGTGTACACAACACGGTATTCTGCATCGTCTGACGCGCAAGCACCGTGGCATCGCCCGCTGCGTTGACGGCGATAGGCGCAACACCTCACTGCACATGCGCTATCACTATGCAAAAGCGTACACTTTTGCGGGCATCACGGGGAAACTGCGGTCGACCGCCGAACTTGCCAGCGGGCCAGGAGTTCGGCGCGAGATGACAGCAGTCATGGTCGCCGTTGCCCTGATGGCGGCATGGGCAAGCCCGGCGGCACGGGCGCAGACTAATGATACGGCATCGTACACCTACACCGGGTCAATCGATAGTGAGACGGTGACGACCCGGCGGACGTGCAGTGTCAACGTCGTCGGCACTCCCGGCCCGAACAACCCCTGCCCGGAAGGTCCCGGTCCGGTCGTGTACCCGACTGGCGGGTGGAGTCAACTGGTCACGCCGGACAATGACAGCCCGACTACGCTGGAGGCGTGGTATGACCGGCAGACAGGAAATTTTAGAACTGCCCTACGTGGGGCGTTCCCGAACTTTGCCAGCTTCATGACCGCCTGGACTGCGGGCGACAACAACTGGCACAACCCGTTTGAAGTCTACGCCACTATTCCGGGACTCGGCAGGTTATTTGCAGCAGGCGGTGGGACTGGGACTCGTTTCGATCAAATAGTTGAGATGCAGTGTCTTCCGGCTACCGCTATGGAGAGCGCACAAGCACGATTTCGTGAGTTCGGCGACTCCACAGGTCTCTTGGCCATAGATTATTCCGCTAACATAAATTCGGGTCTGCTTAGGCTTTGTCAATCCACCCCTTACAATATCACCAAGCAGTCTGTGGCTGCGGCAGCTTCTGAGTTAGGCTACGACAATGGCTGGAGTGCCTGGAGTGCGGCCAACATCGTCGACAAGAACCAGACGCACACCTGTAATGCCGGGACGGGCGGTCGTTGTACCAATGATTACAGTGTCGGCACCACCAACCACGGGCAAACCGAGACCCGTCCGAGTGAGACCTTTTGGATGAACTATCTCGTCAACGGCCCGGCCGGGCATACCAATGCAACGGCAAGAAACGGTGCTGACGTCATAAGCGTAACACTCTCCCGCAACAACAATGATGGTCGGCTGCAACTCCAGAGTGTCCGTACCACCGGCGGCACGAACTCGGTGACTGCACACATCACCACCGGGCAGGCGACCCCGAGCACCGGCACACTCTTCGAGAGTATAAGCCTGAAGCCCGGCCTGTCCCGTCCGAACCTCTCATGGACAGCTATCCCGGGGCCGGGTGTCGTGTTTTACCGACCGTCCGCCAACAACGGCGTGGTCTTGTTAGACAGTTCATGTACCGCCAGCGGTGATTTAAGGGTTCGCTCGGGGACCACGACCGACACCGAACAAACCGCACAAGCTAATTCGCCGCTGTCGCTGTCGCTGTGCAATATCGGGGCGAGTGCCTCGGATATCACCAAGCAAGTCATCGGTGAGCTGAGTGCTACCGACAACTTTATTTATGATGCGGCGCTCGTGTCATTAGGCGCCATCCAGGACAGTACCCCCAACACCCCGGCCAATGTCGGCGATATCTTGATCTCCGGTGCGCTGACTCATCTCAGGTTGACCGTCAATGCCAGTGCCTGGCAATGGCAACGCTGCACCACTCAAAACTGTAGCAGTGCAACAGCTATCAGCCCGGGCGGCACGGCGGGGACCTACACGGTACAAGCGGCGGACCAGGGCAACTGGCTGCGGGTGCAGGTCACCCAGAGCGGGGATTTCAACGACACCCTGTTCTCCAATATCGTGCGGGCTGACCGTCGCGGTGCCATCGGCACACTCACTGGCGCTGCCCGAGTCGGCGGCACGCTGACGGCGGGCGCGGTCACCGACCCGGACGCCTCACCGAATACCGATGTCGGGACCATTACCTGGCAATGGCAGACAGCGACCGCCTCGGCGGGACCGTTTACCGCCGCACCGGGGACCAATAATACCGCCACGTACACCATTGCCTCAGACCAATCACAAATAGGCAGTTGGTTGCGTGTGATGGCGAGTTATCCGAATGCGGGGGGCGATAGCCTGACGTCCGGCGCGGTAGTGGTCGCGGGTGTGCGGGTGTCGCAGACCGCGCTGAATGTCACCGAAGGGGGCACCACCACCAGCTATAACCTGGCGCTGGGCAGCCAACCGACCGACGCTGTGACGATTAGCGTCACCAGTGACAATCCCGCAGTGACCGCAACCTCGCCCCTGATCTTTAGCACAGTCAATTGGAATGTCGCCCAAACCGTGATGGTGACGGGTGCTGAGGACGCTAATGCGACCAACGAAAGCGGTGTGCAACTGAGTCATGCGGTGAGCAGCAGTGATGCGGGCTATGCTGGGCTGACGCCGCCCGCCGTGACTGTGGGTGTCACGGATAACGATATGGCGGGCGTGACTGTGACTCCTACCACACTGGACATGAATGAAGGAGAGACCGGCATCTATACGCTGATGTTGACCAGCCAGCCAGCGAATGACGTGGTGATTACGGTGGCGAGTGGCGACGCGGATGCGGCGTCGGTCAACCCGGGAACACTAACCTTTACCGGTGCTAACTGGAACGTGGCCCGGATGGTGACGGTGACGGGTGAGCAGGATGATGACGCGAACAACGAAGTCAGTGTGCGGCTCACGCATACGGCGGAGAGCACGGATGCGACCTACAATGGTAATGCGGTGACGATAGCTGGTGTCACCGTTAATGTGGATGATAACGACACGGCGGGCGTGACTTTGAATGCGTCCACGCTGGAGGTCAGTGAGGGCGGTAGCGGCGGCTATACGCTGATGCTGGAGACTCGGCCGATGACGGATGTGACGATTATGGTGGTGGCGACTGGCGACACGGGAGCGGCGACGGTCAGCCCGACATCACTGACCTTTACCAATGTTGACTGGAACACGGCCAAGACGGTGACGGTGATGGGTGTTGAGGATAGTAATGCGACCGACGGAAACGTCAGCCTGGCGCATACAGTGGATAATAGCAGCGATGTGCTCTATCGACCGTTGATGCTGACTACTGTGGCCGTTACCGTGAGGGATAACGACACGCCGGGTGTGAGCGTGAGTCCCACCAGGCTGGAGCCCGCCGAAGGTGCTAACGTCGAGTATATGCTGATGCTGAATACCCAACCGGCGGCGGACGTGATGATTACGGTGGCGAGTGGCGACATGGGTGCGGCGTCGGTCAGCCCGACAACACTGACCTTTACTACGGCCGACTGGAACACGGGTAAGACGGTGACGGTGACGGGAGAGCAGGATGCTGACGCGGACAACGAAGTCAATGTGCAGCTCACGCATACGGCGAGCAGCACGGATAATACCTATAATGGTAATGCGGTGGCGATAACCGCTGTCTCCGTGACGGTGGATGATGACGAGACGGCGGGCGTGACGGTGAGTGAGACCGAGTTGATGTTCAATGAGGGCACGAACAACAACACCTATACGCTGGTGCTGGATGTCCAGCCGTCGGCGGATATGACGATTTCGGTGATGAGTAACGACGCTGAAGCGGCGTCGGTGAGTCCATCGACACTGAGCTTTACCATGGGCGACTGGGATACGCCCAAGACGTTTACGGTGACGGGTGTTGAGGATGCTGATGCGAACAACGAGACTGTCTCTCTGACGCACACGTTTAGCGGCGGCGGACCTGCCTATGCCGATGCCACCCCTGCTTTGACGATAGCCGGGGTCGCCGTGACGGTGGATGATGACGAGACGGCGGGCGTGACGGTGAGTGAGACCAACCTGACGTTCGATGAGGGCACGACCAACACCACCTATTCGCTGGTGCTGGATGTCCAGCCGTCGGCGGATATGACGATTTCGGTGATGAGTAACGACGCTGAAGCGGCGTCGGTGAGTCCATCGACACTGAGCTTTACCATGGGCGACTGGGATACGCCCAAGGTGTTTACGGTGACGGGTGTTGAGGATGCTGATGCGAATAACGAGACTGTCTCTCTGACGCACACGTTTAGCGGCGGCGGACCTGCCTATGCAAATGCCACCCCTGCTTTGACGATAGCCGGGGTCACCGTGACGGTGGATGATGACGAGACGGCGGGCGTGACTTTGAGTGAGACCGAGCTGATGTTCAATGAAGGCACGGCCAACACCACCTATACGCTGGTGTTGGATACCCAGCCGACGGCGGCGATGGTGATTACGGTGATGTCTGACGACGAGGGAGCGGCATCGGTGAGTCCAGCGACGCTGACCTTTACCATGGCCGACTGGAACGCGCCGAAGCCGGTGACGGTGACAGGTATTGCGGATGCTGATGCGAACAACGAGAGCGTCTCTCTGACGCACACGTTTAGCGGCGGCGGTCCTGCCTATGCAGATGCTAACCCTGCTTTGACGATAGCCGGGGTCACTGTGACGGTGGATGATGACGAGACGGCGGGCGTGACTTTGAGTGAGACCGAGCTGATGTTCGATGAGGGCACGAACACCACCACCTATACGCTGGTGCTGGATGCCCAGCCGTCGGCGGCGATGGTGATTACGGTGATGTCTGACGATGATGGAGCGGTGTCGGTGAGTCCAGCGACACTGCCCTTTGCCATGGACGACTGGAATACGCCAAAGATGGTGACGGTGACGGGTGAGCAGGATCTTGATGCGAACAACGAGAGCGTCTCTCTGACGCACACGTTTAGCGGCGGCGGACCTGCCTATGCAGATGCTAACCCTGCGGTGACGATAGACGCTGTCACCGTGACGGTGAATGATGACGAGACGGCAGGCGTGATGGTGACTCCTACCACACTGAGCGTTACCGAAAATGATACCAGGACCTATACGCTGGTGTTGACCAGCCAGCCGCGTGCGGAGGTGAGGATTGCGGTGACGAGTGCTGATGCGACTGAGGCGACGGTGAGTCCTGCGACTCTGACCTTTGCCATAGACGAGTGGAACAGGGTCCAGACGGTGACGGTGACGGGTGTTGAGGACGTTGATGTGGACAATGAGAGCGTCAGGCTAACGCATACGGTGAGCAGCACTGATACAGGCTATGCTGCGGTGACGCCAGACGCCGTGCTTGTGACTGTCACGGAGCTGGCGATTAGTCTTGATGTGGATAATAGCGGCGGTGCACCTAACCAGGGTGACGGGCTTATGATAGGCCGCTACCTGTTCGGTATTCGTGATATGGTGGGCTTGCTTGATACTATCCCGGGGAGTCCATCGTTCAGTGTGGTCACGGCGAATATTGCAAGGGCTGTCGCCAGCGGTCGTCTTGATGTGGATGGCAGCGGCGGTGCTGCGAATCAAGGTGATGGTCTGATGATAGGTCGTTATCTGTTTGGTATTCGTGACACTGTGGGCTTGCTTGATACTATCCCGGGCAATCCATCGTTCAACGACGTAACGAGGAATATCGGAGCGCTTGTGCGTGTGCGGTAGTGGGGAAATAGCCGGAAGTTGTTTTTTCATGGGTGGCTGACTCATTGTTTTTTATTGCTGTGAGTACGGCCATGCCGATTGAAAATTTCAAGCAACATGTACCGAATTAACAGCGCGTATCCTTTCCTGGGCTATAGACCGACTGGCGGACGATAATAGCAACCCGGTAGTGCTTTCTGTAAATATCAAGGGAATAAGGAAAAAATATCGCCGATTGCAGACGGGTGTACGTTGCCAAAAATGATGACCTCTCGGAGGCGGAATCCTGAGCTGCAGGTTTGCAGGTCATCGACTTCAAAAGAAGTGTCTTGACATCAATCAGGGATGGGTGAAAACGTGAAACGTTCGGAGAAGCATTGATTAGGTCTTGAGTTATTGTGTGTTTTTCTGGTACGCTCAGCAGTCTGTAGTCGGTCGTGCAACGATCAGCGGTCGCTGGTCGAATATCAAACAGCGTGGATGTGAAGGTGATGAACATGGTAAACGGTAGGTTTGCCAGTGGGAGCGCATGACGTTAATTAATGTGGGATATTATCAATCGTTGTAGAACTGATGGTGGAATAACTGATGCTGAATAACATGACGGGTCGTCTCTCTGTTCTGAATTTGCTGCGCTTGGCAGCGTTAAGCTGTTTTTTTACCACTCCGGTGTTCGCGCAGCTTAGCGTGACCGTCCAAAGCACTGCTGATCGTGTGCTGACTATTGCAGAAGGCGCAACCGCCACCTACCAGGTTTCCATAGACTCTGGTGGTGCGACAGGCACTGTAAACTTTTTACCGATGAGTGGAAACACTAATGCCGTGACAGTGACTCCTGCGAGCCTGATGTTCAATGTTCCTACCAATGTAGCACAAATGGTGACGGTGCGCGCTATTGAGGATGCTGATGGGAACCATGAGATGGTGAGTCTGGGATTTCGTACAGAAGGTAGTAACACTAACTTCAACAGTTCTTCGACTGCAAACCAGAACATAACCGCAGTCGTGATAGATGACGAGGCGCAGCCTGGTGTGGTGTTCAGCTCCAGCACGCCGACTGTTAATGAAGGTGCCACGGGTAACTATACTGTCAGGCTAAATAGCCCGCCGACAGAGGATGTCAATATTGCCGTGACAAGTACCAATACTGGTGCCGCGAGGGTGACCCCGGCGAGTCTGATGTTTACCTCCGTCAACTGGTTCACTGTCCAGACGGTAATGGTGACGGGTATCCATGATGGAGATGCGAATGACGCGACCGTGCGCCTGAACCATACGGTGACCACTACAGATACTACCTACCGTGGTTTCGCACCGGATCCTGTGACTGTGACCGTGACGGATGACGAAGTGGTGGGTGTGACGCTGGTGCCGTCCAGTTTGACTGTCGACGAAGGTAGCAACAGCACCTACATGTTAGCTTTAGGCAGCCAACCGAGTCACGCTGTAACAGTGATGGTAGTGAGTGACGATTCGAATATTGCGACCGCGAGTCCAACGAGCCTGACCTTTGGCAGGAATAACTGGAATCGGGCGCAGACGGTGACCGTGAACGGTGCGCAAGATCCTGATGCACGCGACCAGACAGTACGCCTGCGTCATATGACCGCGAGCACAGACGGCGACTATAGTGGTAAGACATTCTCGCCTGTCAATGTGACCGTGATGGATAGAGAGACAGTCGGTGTGACGGTGACCCCGGCCACTGTGGCGGTCGGCGAAAGTAACACCGGTGGCTATCGCATTGTACTGGATACCCTGCCGAGTGCTGATGTGACGGTAGCGGTGACGAGTGGCGATCCGGAAGCGGTGAGCGCGACCCCCTCGCTGACGTTTACCGAAGATAACTGGAATACGGTGCAGACGGTGATGGTGACGGGCGTTGAGGATGCCGACTCGGACCATGAGAGCGTGCGCCTGAGTCATACGGTCACCAGCATGGATAGCAGCTATAACCGTGTGGCGGTGACGGTGACGAATGCTGGCCGTGATGATAACAGTGGCACCGTGACGGTGACGGTGACGGATAACGAAGTGGCAGGGGCGACGGTCAGTGCGACCCTGCTGACGGTGGCCGAAGGGTCGACCGGTATGTATACGCTGGAATTGAATACCCGGCCGAGTGCCGCGGTGACCGTGATGGTGACCAGTGACGCGCAGGACGCCGTCACGGTGACTTCCTCGTTGACGTTTACCACGACCAATTGGAATGTCGCCCGCACCGTGACCGTGACCGGCGTGGAGGATACCGATGCCAGCAACGAGCGCGTGCGCCTGAGTCACACCGTGAGCAGCATGGATAACGATTACAATGATGTCAGCATCTTCCCTGTGGTGGTCAACACGACGGATAACGATACGGCGGGCGTGAGGCTGAGCACGACCGCGTTGACCGTTGCCGAAGGCGGCAACAACACGTTCACGGTAGTCCTGAATAGCCTGCCGACGGATATTGTCTCCATGGTCATCTCGAATCCCGATGATGGCGCCGTGAGCATCAGTCCATCGGACTTTGTGTTTAGCGGCGCCGACTGGGATCAACCACGCACGGTGACGGTGATGGCGGTTGAAGATGCTGACGCCAGGGATGAGAGCGTGAGCCTGACGCTGAATAGTGCGAGTACAGACCTTAACTATGATGGAGTCGCCCGCAGCGTCGCCGTGACGGTGACGGATGACGAAGTGCCGTCTCCTGGTGTGACGGTGAGTTTGACCACGCTGGCCGTGGCTGAAGGCGGCACGGGTGACTATACCGTGGTGCTGGATGCGCCGCCGAGTGCTGCGGTAAATATTACGGTGCGTAGTGACGATATCAGTGCCGCGACCGCGACGTCGCCGTTAATGTTTACCTCTGACAACTGGAGCATGCCGCAGACGGTGACGGTGATGGGAGTTGAGGATGTGGATGCGGTGAGTGAAAGCGGCGTGCGCCTGAGTCATCGGGTGAGCAGTACAGACGCCCGCTATGGCACCTTGACGCCGGATGATGTGATGGTGAACTTGACGGATAACGACATGGCAGGTCTTGACGTGGTGACTGAACTCAACGTGAAAGAAGGTGAGATGGGCACGTTGACCCTGAGGCTCCACAGCCGACCGACACACCCGGTTGTTGTGCTCATCGAAAGCGCGGATACCGCGATTGCGACCGTCACCCCGTCGCCGAGCCTGACCTTTAACGAAACCAATTGGAATATCGCCCGAACGTTGACGGTGACCGGCATCGGGGATGCTGATGCAAGCGATGAGACGGTGGCGCTGAGGCTGGGCACCGTCAGTGCCGATCCCGGTTATCTCGCTCTTGCGGTGAGCATTACGGTGACCGTGACAGATGATGAAATGGTAAGCGTCAACGTAAGTACTGACACCTTGGCCGTGAGTGAAGGGGGTACCGGTACCTATATGCTGGTTTTGGGCAGCCAGCCGAGTACTGCTGTAATGATAACCGTAGCGAGCAACAACGAGGCTGCGACAGTCAGTGCCACGCCGCTGATGTTTACCAGAGACCGTTGGAATATACCACAAATCGTCACCGTGTCGGGTGCTGAAGATGCGAACTCGACCAACGAGCGTGCGAGCCTGACTCATACAGTTAGCAGTAGCGACATCGCCTATAATGCGGTGATGCCGGCTGCGGTCAGCGTGAACGTGAGCGATAACGATACGCCGGGTGTGAGCGTGAGTCCCACCAGGCTGGAGGTCGCCGAAGGTGCTAACGTCGAGTATATGCTGATGTTGAATACCCAACCGGCGCATGCCGTGATGATTACGGTGGGGAGTGGTGACATGGGTGCGGTGTCGGTCAGCCCGACAACACTGACCTTTAGCACGAGCGACTGGAACACGGGTAAGACGTTTACAGTGACGGGAGAGGAGGATGCTGACGCGAACAACGAAGTTGATGTGCAACTCACGCATACGGCGAGCAGCACGGATAATACCTATAACGGTAATGCTGTGGCGATAGCCGATGTCAGCGTGACTGTGGATGATAACGAGACGGCGGGCGTGACGGTGAGTGAGACCTCGTTGACGTTCAATGAGGGCACGAACAACAACACCTATACGCTGGTGTTGGATACCCGGCCGACGGCGGCAATGACGATTACGGTGATGACTGACGACGCTGAAGCGGCGTCGGTGAGTCCAGCGATGCTGACCTTCGACATGGACGACTGGAACACGGCCAAGACGGTGACGGTGATGGGTGTTGCGGATGCTGATGCGAACGACGAGACCGTCTCCCTGACGCATACGTTTAACGGCGGCGGTCCTGCCTATGCAGGTACTCCTGCGGTGACGATAAACGCTGTCACCGTGACTGTGGAAGATATCCAGACGGCGGGTGTGACGGTAATGCCGTCTACGCTGAGGGTCCCTGAAGGCGGTAGTGGCACCTACATGCTGGCGCTAACCAGTCGACCGGTCGCCGTTGTGACGGTGGACTTGTTGATCCCCAATAGTGGTGTGGTAAACACGAGTCCGACGAGTCTGACCTTTACCACCAGCGACTGGCGCACGGCCAGGACAGTGACAGTGCGTGGTGTCCAGGACCCTGATGCAAACGATGCAAGCATCATAGTGAGTCACAGGGCAGTGAGTGCGGATCCTGCCTATAATGCTAATGCGTTGACGATAGGCACTGTCGATGTGACAGTGACGGATGATGATATCGCGGGTATGACCGTGGTGCCGGGCAGGTTGACGGTGGGTGAAGGCGACACGGGCAGCTATACGCTGGCGCTGGCGACCCGGCCGCGCAACGATGTGACGATTATGGTAACGAGTGACAATACCGCTGCGGCGACCGTGAGCAGCACCCCGCTGATGTTCACGACAAGCAACTGGAGCCAGGCCCGGACGGTGAGGGTGGTGGCGGTTGAGGATGCGAACGGGATCAATGAGACGGTGCTTTTGACGCATATGGCGACCAGCATGGATAGTACCTACAACGGCAGTGCGGTGACGACGACGCTCCCGGTGACCGTGGCGGATAACGACGTGGCGGGCGTGACCGTGGCTCCGACGAACCCGACGATTGATGAAGGCGGTACCGGCAGCTATATGGTGGTATTAAATACCCGACCGACGGACGAGGTGAGGGTGACGGTGAGCAATGGCAATACCGCCGGGGCGACCGCGAGTCCGGCGACCCTGACCTTTACCACGGACAACTGGAACCGGGGCCAGACAGTGACGCTGACGGGTGTTGAGGATGGTGATACGAACAATGCAAGTGTCAGGCTGAGCCATACGTCGGCAAGTGCGGATAGCGCCTACAATGCTGGTGCGGTGACGATAGCCGCTGTTGATGTGACGGTGAGAGATGATGATACAGCGGGCGTGGCGGTGAGTCAGACCGCGCTGACGATTTTGGAAGGCGGTAGCGGCAATTATATGCTGGCGTTGACCAGCCAGCCGGATGCGGCGGTGATGATTGCGGTGAGCAGTGCTAATACGGCGGCGGTGACGGTGACGGCGACGCTGACCTTTACCGAGGACAACTGGAACACAGCGCAGACGGTGACGGTGATGGGTGTTGAGGATGCTGATGCGAATGACGCCAGCGGTGTGCAGCTGAGTCATGTTGTGACGAGTACCGGCACTGCTTATGCTGCCGTGACGGCGGCGGCGGTGTCTGTGACGGTGAATGATGATGATACGGCGGGGTTGACGCTGACGCCGGGCCGGGTGACGGTGGGAGAAGGCGGATCCGGCACCTATATGCTGGTGTTGACCAGTCGGCCGAGTGCGGCGGTGACGGTTGCGGTGAGCAGTCCTGATACAGATGCGGTGACGGTGACGGCGACGCTGACCTTTACCGAGGACAACTGGAACAGTGCCCAAACGGTGACGGTGATGGGTGTCCGGGACGCTGATACGGACGACGAGCGCGTACAACTGAGTCATGCCGTGACGAGTATGGACACCGCCTATCGTGCCGTGACGGCCGCCCTGGTTGTGACGGTCACGGAGACAGCGGCGGTGAGTCTTGATGTGGATGGCAGCGGCGGTAATCCTAACCAGAGTGACGGTCTCATGCTGGGCCGCTACCTGTTTGGTATTCGTGATGAGGCGGGCTTGCTTGATACGATTCCCGGGAGTCCCTCGTTCAATGCGGTCACGACGAATATTGCGGGAGCTTTCGCCAGCGGTCGTCTTGACGTGGATGGCAGCGGCGGTGATCCTAACCAGAGTGACGGTCTCATGCTGGGCCGCTACCTGTTTGGTATTCGCGATACGGTAGGCCTGCTTGATACCATTCCGGGCAATCCATCGTTCAACGAGGTAAGGACGAATATCGAGGCACTCTTGCGATAGTGTGGGTCAATAGACAGACCGTTCATTGCACAGGCTTTGCAGAGGCCTGGCGGTATCAGTTCGGCAACAACATTGCAGGATAAAGACGGGTGTAATCTCGGCACCCGGTTTATCGGCTTGAGAGTGTTTATCGTCTCGGGTGTCAAGCGATACAAGCGGGGATGCACAATGCAATGGCGGCACAGCGTCTGCGTGTGCTGCAACTCCGGGAGACACAGGGTTTGCCCGCCGCCCCTGAGCCACAGCGGTAACAGTCGCCGGAAAGCGCACCGTGCGCAAGGTTGGGTGGGCCTACCGGTCAACAGTACCGAAGCAGAGGCGTTCTCGACATTCACGAAGACTGACGGTTTGCAGCGCTCAATCGGTTGAACCAAAAACCGGCGGATGGGCGAATCAAATACAACAGCATACGCCTCTCACAAAGAGCCGGGATTGTTCACGACCTGTACAGTACATGATCAATCACAACAAACAGTGCCATATGTGGTGTGGTGCACGATATGATGTATTTAATACTGCGCGGATAATGGTACAATTGACAGCATAGCAATCTGGATGACTGACTAGAGAGAACTTGACATATGTTGACAAAACGACTTAGACTTAACGCACCACGCACCACGCACCACGCACCACGCACCACGCACCACGCACCACGCACCACGTGGAAGTGGTGCCACCACCGCAATACTCACGCAGACCGCTGCGCCACCAGGCCCCGGCATAACTGGTCCATGACCGAACGCACCGCATGCGTGACCGTGGATGGAGGGAGTGCCCGACATAAGGTTCTGCATCCTCTGACGCATGGATGCCGTCCACAGATCCACGGCAAGGTAGCGTGCTGGAACCGCCGCTTGAGCGAAGCGTTGGCGGACCGCAACAGAAGCAACACCCGCTGCGTTGACGGCGACCCGCGCAATACTCCACAGCACCGCCTGCATCAAGAGGCAAAAACGTACACGCTCACGGGTATGACGAGGCAACTGCGGTCAACCGCCGAACGGTCGGGGTCTTGGCGCGGGATGATAGCCGCCGTCGCCCTAATGACGGCATGGGTAAGCCCGGCGGCACTGGCGACGGCTCCGCTTGCGGACAGTTTTCGGGTGGCGGGGGTACCCGACGCCAATTACATCATCCCGGATACAGGCGGTAGCGGCCACAGGTATAATCTGGGCGGCGGTCTCACAAGCCGCTCCGCAGATGGTGACGGCATCTCCAATTTTGCCTTCCTGAACGGGCGATACAACGTCCAGGTCGGCAACAATGTGGTCGTCGTGCCCTGGTTCATACGTAGCAGCGCTGTCCACGACGATCATAGTGGTACTGCGGGGAATCTAGGTCATACCCCTGCGGGCGACAACTGGGGCTTTTCTGGTACCCACGACAATTGCAGCACAGATGGCGAGATTACTGACGATATCGTAAGCGAGTTTTGCAATGCTACTATGGTGAATGGTACGACCTCTATTGGTCCTATTAACATCGCCCGACGAGTGCGCAACCCAAGACTGAACGTCACGGTCACCGTCTATGACGCAGACGGGCAAGCATTCACCGTCCGCTGCCGCAGAAACAACAGCCACCCGCAGTCCTATATTGAGGGAGGCGGCACTGGCAGCCTGCTCCGCCCGGAGAGAACAACAGTGCAAAGAGACGCCCGCTGCCATACCCCGCAAGCGGTGGTCAATACATACAACGCAGGCAGTATCGGCACATCACTACTACATCGTGATTTCAATACCCCGATGTACGCAGAAGCACCGGATACGGCATCGTACACCTACACCGGGTCAATCAATAATGAGACCGTGACGACCCGGCGGAGGTGCAGTGTCAACGTCGTCGGCACTCCCGGCCCGAACACCCCCTGCCCGGAAGGCACCAATCCGGTCCTATACCCGGAGTCCGGGCATCCGACCGGCGGGTGGAGGCCGCTAGACATGTCGGCGATTATCAGCCCGACCACGCTGGAGGCGTGGTATGACCGGCAGTCAGGACCCCTCAACTTGTCGGTCCCTTTCCGAACCACCCTACTCAGGGCGTTCCCGGCCTTCGCCAACTTCCTCGCCGCCTGGAATGCAGGCGACAACGACTGGCACAATCCGTTTAACAGCGGCTTCGCCGCTATTCCAGGATCAGGCAGGCTGTCTATAGCCAGTAACGGTGAAGTAATCACGCAAATTTCTTGTACGTCCGTCAACGTAATGTTGCGTGAGTCCGCCACGACACAAGTAACAACAACAACACACCCAGGTCTGCGAGACCTGTGTCTATCCACTCCCTACGACCTCACCAAGCAGTCTATAGCGGCGGCAGATTCTGGTATAAACCACGACGACGGCTGGGGCGCCTGGAGTGCGGGCAATATCACCGACAAGAACCAGACACGCACCTGTAATGCCGGGGCGGGCAGCCATTGTGCCAATGCCTACGACACCGACACCACCAACCACGGGGGCACCGAGACCCGTCCGAATCTGATCTTTTGGAGGAACTATCTCGTCAACGGCCCGGCCGGGTATACCAATGCGACGGAGAGAAACGGGGCTGACATCACAGGCGCGATACTCGTCCGCGAGAACGATGGTCGGTTGCAACTCACGGTAGTTCAATACCCCGGTAGAGCAGATACTGTAAGTATCAATAATCACATCACAACCGGGCAGGCGACCCCGAGCACCGGCACACTCTTCGAGAGTATAAGCCTGAAGTCCGGCCTGTCCCGTCCGAACCCCTCATGGACCGCTATCCCGGGGCCGGGCGTCTTGTTTTACCGACCGTCCGCCAACAACGGCGTGGTCTTATTGGACACTTTATGTAACGCCAGCGGTGATTTAGGAGTGCGCTCAGGGACCACGACCGACACCGAACAAACCGTACAAACCAGCTCGTCGCTGTGCAATATCGGGGCCGGTGCCGCAGCTATCACCAAACAAGCCATCGGTGCACTGAGTGCCACCGACAACCATATTCATGATGCGACGCTCGTGTCATTAGGCGCCATCCAGGACAGTACCCCCAACACCCCGGCCAATGTCGGCGATATCCTGACCGCCGGTGCGCTGAGCCATCCCGGGTTGACCGTCAATATCAGCGCCCGGCAATGGCAACGCTGCACCACTCAAAACTGTAGCAGTGCAACAGCTATCAGCCCGGGCGGCACGGCGGCGACCTACACGGTACAAGCGGCGGACCAGGGCAACTGGCTGCGGGTGCGGGTCACCCAGAGCGGGGATTTCAACGACACCCTGTTCTCCAATATCGTGCGGGCTGACCGTCGCGGTGCCATCGGCACACTCACCGGCACTGCCCGAGTCGGCGTCACACTGACGGCGGGGTCGGTCACCGACGCGGACGCCTCACCCAATACCGATGTCGGCACCATTACATATCAATGGCAGACAGCGACCGCCTCGGCGGGACCGTTTACCGCCGCACCGGGGACGAACAATACCGCCACGTACACCATTGCATCAGACCAATCACAGATAGGCAGTTGGTTGCGCGTGATGGCGAGTTATCCGAATGCGGGAGGCGATAGCCTGACGTCCGACCCGGTAGGCCCGGTGGCGGGTGTGCGGGTGTCGCCGACCGCGCTGAATGTGACCGAGGGCAGCAGCACCGGCTATGGGCTGGTGCTGGGCAGCCGACCGACGGTGGCGGTGACGATTGCCGTGAGCAGTGACAATGCTGCGGTGACCGTGAGCCCAGCGACCCTGACCTTTAGCACAATCAACTGGAATGCCGCCCAAACCGTGAGCGTGACGGGTGCTGCGGACGCGAATGCGACCAACGAACGCGGCGTACAACTGACCCATACGGTGAGCGGCGGTGATGCGAACTATGCTGCGCTGACGCCGCCCCCCGTGACCGTGAATGTCGCGGATAACGATGCCAACGTGATTGTGAGTACGACCACGCTGGCGGTCAATGAGGGCGAGACCAACGAGTATACGCTGCGCCTGAATACCCTACCGACGCACGCGGTCACGATTAGCGTGAGCAGTGACAATCCCGCCGTCACCGCCACTGCGTCGCTGACCTTTACCAGGAATAACTGGAACCAGGCGCAGACGGTGACGGTGATGGGTGCCGAGGACAATAACAGGACCAGCGAGAGCGGTGTGCAACTGAGCCATGCGCTGAGCAGCAGCGATACGCGCTATGCCGGGGTGAACTCGCCCCCTGTGACCGTGAATGTCACGGATAACGACGCGCCGGGCGTGACCATGAGTACGACCACGCTGGCGGTCTTTGAAGGCGGGACCGGCGAGTATACGCTGCGCTTGAATACCCTACCGACGCACGCGGTCACGATTAGCGTGACCAGTGACAATGCTGCGGTGACCGTGACCTCACCACTGACCTTTACCACAGTCAATTGGAATGCCGCCCAAACCGTGACCGTGACGGCTGTTGAGGACGCGAATACGACCAGCGAAAGCGTGCAACTGAGTCATGCGCTGAGCAGCGCTGATACGGGCTATGCCGGGGTGACGCCGCTCGCCGTGACCGTGAGTGTCACGGATAACGGCGCGGCGGGTATCGTCGTGAGTCCGCCCGCGCTGGTGCTCAATGAGGGCGAGACTGTCGGGTTTACGGTAAGGTTGGCGACTGAACCGACAGGGTCGGTGGAAATTTTCTCTATAGGAAGCAGCAATAGAAATGCTGCGACCGTGAGTCCGATCAGCCTGACCTTTACCACCCGCCAATGGAACATCCCGCAGACGGTAACGGTGACCGCTGTTGAGGATGACGATGTAGATGATGAGACGGTGGTGCTGAATTTTCCGGATGTCGGCAGCGGCGACGGAGCTTACGACTCGGTTGTGTTTCCCGGTCCAGCCATCACCATAACAGATAACGATATGGTGGGTGTTACGCTGAGTCCGACCACGTTGACTGTGACTGAGGGACTCACGGCGACCTATACCATCCGACTGGGTAGCCGACCATCGGCGACCGTGAGCATTCTGCCGCAAACGTTCAATGCCGATGTGGCGACGGTGAGTCCGGCGACCCCGTCCAGCCTGGACTTTAGCACGAGCAACTGGAATATGCCGCAGAGGGTGACGGTAATGGCTATTGAGGACGCTGATACGAACCACGAGAGCGTGCAACTGACCCATGCGGTGCGCAGCAGCGATGCGACCTATGCCGCGCTGACCCCGCCCGCCGTGACCGTGAATGTCACGGATAACGACACGGCGGGCGTGACCGTGAGTCTGAACGTGCTGGCGGTCAATGAGGGTGAGACCGGCGAGTATGGTTTAAGCCTGTCTACCCTACCGACGGCGCCGGTGACGATTAGCGTGAGCAATCCCGATGACACGGCGGTGACACTCAGTGCCACCTCACTGACCTTTACCACAGACAACTGGAACAGTGTCCAGACGGTGACCGTGAGTGGTGTTGAGGACACGGATGCGAACGACGAGACCGTGCAACTCACGCATACGGCGACCAGTACCGACCCTGGCTACAATGGGGGTACCGTGACGATAAGTGCGGTGGCGGTGACGGTGGATGATGATGAGACGGCGGGCGTGACCGTGAGTCCGACCACGCTGGCGGTCGACGAAGCTGGCAGTGGCACCTATACACTGGCGTTGACCAAGCGACCGACCGTACCGGTGACGATTATGGTGACCAATCCCGATACCACTGCAGTGACCCTCAGTGCCACCTCACTGACGTTTACCACAGACAACTGGAACAGTGCCCAAACGGTGACCGTGAGTGGTGTTGAGGATACGGATACAGACCACGAGACCGTGCAACTCACGCATACGGCGACAAGCACAGATGCCGACTATGCCAGTGGCGTGACGATAGATCCCGTCGCTGTGACCTTGAATGATAACGACACGCCGGGCGTGGCTGTGAGTTCCACGACGCTGACAGTCCATGAACGTGGAGGTACCGGCATGTATACGCTGCGCTTGAATACCCCACCGACGGAAGCAGTGACGATTAGCGTGACCCAATCCAATGCCGCTGCTGTGACGGTGAGTCCCACCTCACTGATGTTTGGCACCACCGACTGGAATACCGCCAAAACCATCACCGTGACGGGAGTGGAAGACGCTGATACAGACGACGAGACCGTGCAACTCACGCATACGGTGACCAGTACCGACACCAACTATCGTACCGTCACGGCGGCCACCGTAACGGTGACGGTGACGGAGATGGCGGCGGTGAGTCTTGATGTCGATGGCAGCGGTGGTGATCCTAACCAGAGTGACGGACTCTTGCTGGGCCGCTACCTGTTTGGTATTCGTGATGCGGCGGGCTTGCTTGATACGATTCCGGGGAGTCCCTCGTTCAATGCGGTCACGACGAATATTGCGGGAGCTTTCGCCAGCGGTCGTCTTGACGTGGATGGCAGCGGTGGTGATCCTAACCAGAGTGACGGACTCTTGCTGGGCCGCTATCTGTTTGGTATTCGCGACACGGTGGGCCTGCTCGATACCATTCCGGGCAATCCATCGTTCAATGAGGTAAGGACGAATATCGAGGCACTCTTGCGGTAGTGGGTCAATAGATAGAAGTTTGTTTTCATGGGTGGCTGGCGCATCCTCTGCCGTAACCATGACTGTTACGGATGACGAGATGGCTCGCCCGTTGCGACGACCGTCGCCGAGTGTGAACCAGGTCATTGCCGTTCAGGTCAGACCTGCTGTCGGCAGGCGTGTCGGCAATGCAGCATCAAGGACACGCGCTGCGCTGCTATCTGTCCACGATATACACGTTATTGTGAATGTACTGCCGGCATTGAGAGCGGACGTTCACAATAATCGTTTAAGAAAGATTTTCATTTCTTTGGCGGCCTGGATATCGCCTTTTTTTTCTGCTTTCTCAATGCCCAGTTTATAGGCGGCGATAGCCTCAAGATTTTTATCAGCGCCGATCAATGCCTTGCCATAGAGTTTCCAGGCGGCGGAGTAGTCCGGATCCTGTTTTAATGCGTGATGCAGATGTTCAATGGCCGTTTCATATTCTTCTGACTTGAGGTATTCGTTACCTAAACTGAAACGCAACAGGGCGTTATCCTTGCCTTGTTTCAACATTGCGTGCAGGTTATTTATGATTTCATTGCTCACCGGGTGAGTCTGTCCTCATGTTACGTTGGCCGATACAGAGTGCCTGATTTCGAAAACCCGATGATGTATCACCAATAATGTCTTCTTCTCTATAAACAACAATATCCAATCCTGCGCATAAGTGCAGCAATTCATTTCTGCTTAGGCGGTATTTCCTGTTACTCGGGCCGCTATCGTCTATGCGTGCCTGGGTGAATGTTTGGTAGAAAAGTAGTCCTCTGTCACGCAGTGCCGAGATAATATTCGGCATGATCCCGGGTTCCAGAAAATGGCTGATGACAATGACGTCAAAAGATTTTTCATCGGGTGGACGGGTAATGATGTCTCTCACTTCTGTATTAATTTCAAGTTTTAGCGATTTCGCGGATTGATTTAAACTTTCAATGGCGATTGATGAGATATCCCACGCACGAGTGTGTAAATTGTGTCGTGCCAGAAACAGGGCGTTTGCACCGAGTCCACAGGCAAGATCCAGGGCTGCACCTTGATCGGGGAGTAGATGATGAAATTCACGGAGTATGTATGCGGGCGACAAGTCTTTTTTTTCTGATGCTTGTTGCCTTGCTTGATAAATCTTGTCCCATTTATCTTTATCGCTTGCAGACATTATCTACGCCAGAAGATCGGGGAGAATAATACGAGCAGTGTAAATATTTCCAGCCGCCCCATGAGCATGGCGATGCAGAGTACCCATTTTGCGACGTCATTAATGTTGCCATAATTTGCGCTGACCCCCCCCAGTCCCGGTCCCATATTGTTCATACACGCGGCCATCGCGGAAAAAGCGGTGATTGCATCAAGACCTGTGGACATCAAGATCAGTTGCAGGAATATGAATACGAAGATATAGGCTGCAAAGAAACCCCATATCGCATTAATCACGCGTTCCTGAACGGGCTTGTTATTTAGTTTGATGACAAATATGGCATTGGGATGTATCAATCGTTTGATCTCTCTCATGCCCTGTTTGAAAAGCAGTAATATCCGAACGACTTTTATACCTCCTCCGGTGGAACCCGCGCAGGCACCGAGAAAGCTCGCGAAAAGCAATAACATGGGCAAAAAGCTCGGCCAGTTTTGATATTGTGTCGTTGTGAAGCCTGTTGTGGTTGCAATTGATATGGATTGAAAGAGTGCTTCCATGAGCATTGTTGATGTATCCGCATAATCGGTTTTTACCAACATGTAGATACAGGAGACCAGACAAATAGATCCTAAAATGCCGAGGTAAGCCCTAAGCTCGGTATCATGCCAGTAGGGTCGGATGCTTTGGTTGCGCCATGCGAAAAAATGCAAGGTGAAATTGATCCCTGAAAGCAGCATAAAAAGAATGGCTATTGTCTGGATCCAGACACTGTTGTAATAACCAATACTCTGATCATGCGTGGAGAATCCGCCGATAGATACTGTTGAAAAACTATGACTGATGGCATCAAAAAAAGTCATGCCCGCCGCCCAGTAAAGTAAACAGCAGACAATGGTCAGACCAAGATAAATATACCAGAGTGCCTTTGCTGTCTCTGTGATTCTCGGTGTTAATTTTGAATCTTTCATTGGACCAGGTGTTTCCGCCCGGTACAACTGCATACCACCAACGCCCAGTATGGGTAATACGGCAACGGCAAGAACAATAATGCCCATGCCACCTAACCATTGTAATTCCTGACGGTAAAATAATATCGATTTTGGAAGATCATCAATATCGGTCAGGATCGTGGCGCCGGTGGTGGTTAGGCCGGACAGGGATTCGAAGACTGCATCGGTAAAAGTTAAATGAGGCGTTTCTGATAAAATAAAGGGAATTGCGCCGGTGAGCCCCAGACCTAGCCAGAACAATACAACGACAATAAAACCGTCTCTGAGTTTTAATTCATTGCGAATATTTCGGACAGGAAACCAGAGGGATATACCGATGATAATGATGAGAATAAATGCAGAGAGAAACCCTTGTACACTGTCGTCATGACTCCACCAGGCAATTATGACGGGCGGCAACAAGGTCAGACTAAACAGACTGAGTAAAATTCCAAGTATTCGTTGAGCGACTGCATACTGCATAGTGCGTTGGTCGAAAAATTATATAAAAGTGATACCCACCTGAAACAAACGTTCAACTTCAGGTACCTGTTGCTTGTCTGCCACCAGCAATATGACATGATCTTCAGCTTCAATGACAGTATCATGATGCGCAAGCAGAACCCTTTCTTCACGAACCAGTGCGCCGATACTCGTCCCGGCAGGTAAGGCAATTTCCTCAATTGATCGACCGACAACTCTGGACGAATCTTTGTTACCGTGAGCAATCGCTTCTATAGCTTCAGCAGCTCCTCTGCGTAAGGAATGCACGGCAACTACATCACCTTTTCTGATGTGGGCCAATAGCGTGCCTATTGTTGCCTGTTGGGGGGAGATGGCGATATCGATCACATTATTCTGTATTAGATCAACATAACCGGCTCGATTGATTAACGCCATCACCCGGCGTGTACCAAGCCGCTTTGCCAGCATGGATGAGAGAATATTTGCTTCATCTGCATTGGTTAGTGCACAGAAGATATCAGTGTCATCAATATTTTCCTCAACCAGCAGTTCTTCATTTGTTGCATCACCATGTGACACGATGGTGCCCTGCAGTTGTTCGGCGGCGTATTGTGCACGTTGTAAATCTATCTCTATCAGTTTCACCTGGAAATGTCGTTCCAGTTTCATGGCCAAACGCATGCCAATGTTGCCGCCGCCCGCGAGTATGATGCGTTTGGTTTGCCTCCTTGTGCTACGTAGACTTTGCAACAGGGCGTGCATATGTTTTGGTGAGCCAATGAAAAAAAGTTCGTCATTGGGTTCTATGACGGTTTTTCCATCCGGGATAACCGGTTCACCATGTCGAAACAGGATGACTATCCGATAATCAAGTTCCGGTAAATATTTGCCAACATCTCTTGCTTGATGTCCAACCAGGGCGCCGCTGTAACTGACACGTACAGCGACCATGTGTATTTTGCCACCGGCGAATTCCAGAACTTGTAGTGCGCGTGGATAACTTATCAGGCGTTCAATATGTTCAGTCACTAATTGCTCAGGACTGATGAGTACGTCTATGGGTAGTGCCTCTTGCGCAAATAAAGCGGTCTTCGCCAGGTATTCCGGCTCTCTGACACGCGCAATTTTCGTGGGCGTGTGGAATAGGGTGTAGGCAACCTGGCAAGCGATCATATTGGTTTCATCACTATTGGTTACTGCAAGTATCATATCAGCATCTTCTGCACCAGCCTGTTCCAGCACGGAAGGGTGTGATGCGATACCGAGGACTGTCCCCAGATCATATTTTTCACTCAGATTGCTGAGGCACGCAGGGTTTGTGTCAACCACAGTAATATCATTCGCCTCATTAGCAAGATTTTCCGCTACAGAGGCTCCGACCTGACCTGCACCCAGGATGATAATTTTCATTGTTCGATTTCTGTAGTAGTGGTCATTATTCCGGTTTTGAGTTGTATGTTCAGCCTATATAAATGCTTGATGATTCAAGATACCTCAATTACACAAGCTCGGCGCACTATAGCCGGACTTCTCGCATCGCCCAATTTATTTTGGATCCTGATTTTTGATCAGGATTCCGAGTGATTTTAATTTGCGGTATAAATGTGTCCTTTCCATACCAACGGCTTCCGCGACTTTACTGACACTACCTCCTGCAAGGTTAAGTTTGTGTTGTAAATATTCTTTTTCGAATTGTTCTCTTGCTGCACGTAACGGCATGTCAAAATTGGGTATAAAACTTTGTTCTTCGGCTGATGTCATTATTTTTTCTCTTGTCAACTCCAGTTCTTTAATCTCAATATTTTCTTCCTTGCCGAGGATAAGCAACCTTTGCACCAAATTTTTTAACTCCCTGATATTCCCCGGCCATGGATAGTTGCGCAAATAATTTTGTGCGGCCACACTAAAGTGACGGTAAGACAGGCCTTCTCTTTCTGCGAAGTAATTAACATAAAATTCCAGTAATTCCGGGATGTCTTCGGCGTGCTCGCGCAGTGCCGGGATATAAACAGGCAGGACGTTAAGTTGATAATAAAGGTCATCCCTGAATAGTCCTTTATCCACAAGTTCAATGATGTTACGACTGGTCGCTGCAACAATATGTATATCAAACGTCTGTGACCGGGTATTGCCGACGCGTGTAAAATATTGATTGTCCAATGTATTTTGCAGCTTGGCCTGTAGCAATGGATCCATATCAGCAATATCCTTGAGAAATAAGGTGCCACCATCCGCTTGTTCAAAAAAACCGGTTCTGTCTTTATCCGGCTCCCCACTGCCAAAAAACTCCATGAGAAAATTATCTGCTGATAAAGCCGAGATACCAACACTGATAAATGCTTTTTCAGATCTGGCACTTTGATTGTGTAGAAAACGTGCGAAAAGTTCTTTATCTGTACCTGATTCTCCACTGATTAGGATTGGTGTGTTGTGGTCGACGATCTGCAAAATTTGTTCTCTTAGATTCTGCATGACCCTGCTTTTACCAATCGGTGTATCGGTTTGTTGGATATATCCTTTAAGGCGTACATTTTCCTTTTGTAGAGATGTTTTTTCCAGGGCATGTTTGACCGTTAATATTAATTTGGCGAGAGAAGGCGGCTTCTCTATAAAGTCGTAAGCACCGAGGCGGGTCGCTTCGACGGCGGTTTCAACCGTACCATGACCCGAGATCATGACCACGGGGATATCCATCTGATCCGACTCATTCCATTGCTTGAGCAGGGTAATACCGTCGATACCTGGCATCCAGATGTCAAGCAAAATTAGATTCGGACCGAACTCTTCACGAATGTTGTTTGCTTGAGTTGCATCTTCTGCGACTGCAACTTCAAAAGCCTCATCCTCAAGTATTTCCTTAATCAGATTTCTGATATCCGGTTCATCATCCACTATCAGAATTTTTCCAGTTATCATGAAGTCATTCCAGTTTCATTATTCAGGCGTTTATTTTCTTCCTGTATGATGGGTAGTCTGATTATCACACTTACACCTGGATTGTCATGGTTGTTTTCGAGCCAGACGACACCGTTATGTTCTTCAACAATTCTCTTTACGATGGCAAGCCCAAGCCCTGTGCCTTTTGTTTTGGTGGTCACGTAGGGTTCGAAGATATGTGCCATGATATCGCTTTCTATTCCATTTCCGGAATCTTTTATGAGTATTTCCACATATTCAGTGCCCGCCCTGGAAATGCGTTGAGATGCGATATTTAATACTGAGTCGTGATTGTTTTCGCAGGCGTCGAATGCATTTTTCAGTAAGTTATTAAATACCTGTCTCAGTCTGCCGACATCGGCATTGACCAGGGGTAAGTCGGGTTCAAGATCCATTTTGATCTCGACTTTCTGGTCCAGGCTGGTAAAAAGATCCATGACTTCGTTAATTAATACATTGATATCCATCGCCTGTACTTTTATCTCGGAAGTCCTTGCATAGTCCGAGAAGGTATTGACCATATCCTTCATGGTGTCCACTTGTTGCACAATGGTATTTGTCAGGCGGTCAAGAATATTTGCATCTGATGGATCCATACTGTGCAGATATTTATGGCGCAATCGTTCAGTGGCAAGTTGTATCGGTGTTAAGGGGTTTTTAATTTCATGTGCGAGTCTGCGTGCCATTTCACTCCATGCTGCATTCTTTTGCCCCTGAATCAGTTCCGTGATGTCATCAAAGACGATGATGTAACTTTCGTCCTCATTCTTCGTTAACGAATAGGTTGTCCCACTACACATTAGAATCTGTCGTCCGCGATTCCCGAAAAGCGTGATTTGTTCGCGCCAATCCTGAACCGTGTTGTCATACTTCTGGATGGTTTCACGTAAAGGCTCAAGATAGTTGTATTGTAGACAAATTTTATTTATAGATTCGCCGGTCAGAGAATTGATGGGCATGCCAAGTATTTGTCCCGCACTAAGATTCGATGTACGCAATATTTTATTTTGATCAAATACCAATACACCCGAAGAAAGTCTGCCAAGTACGGCTTCAAGATAAGCTTGCTGGGTTTCCGCCTCAGTTTGACTGCGACTGGCAGCATCACGTGCCTGGGCGATTTTCTGTGTCATTTCATTAAACGAAGCCACCAGAAATCCAAGTTCATCATTACTTGTGACCGGTATTTGCGTGTGATAATCACCTTCGGCGATAGCACGAGTGCCTTCTGCCATATCTCTTATGGGGGCGACATGTTTTTTAGAAAAATAAAAAGCAGTCCAGACTGTGGCGAAAATGCTGAATAAGAGAACTAGTGTCAGGATCAGGACAAAACTCAGTTTAAGCTGTTCGCGCAGATATGAAAGCTCGGTGTATTTGATATAAGAAGTCTGGATACTGTTTGTTAAATTGTTTACTTCGTCAGAGATAGGGTACAGCGCTTGAATAATTCTGGAATTATTGTTCAAACCTGTGTCGGGAACGTTTACAACGACGCGGATTTGCAGACCTGTACTAATCGTATTATCAAGACCTGTGTAGCTGCCGCCCTGTTGAAGTTGCAGTATAATGGCATTACCCGGTCTATCAGGAATAACGCTCGTGGTGTCTTCGGAACTTGAGGTAATAATACCACCATTTCGATTGAGCAGTGTGACTGCTTTGGCATTCGTTCGTGACCGCAACTCATCAATTTCGAAAGGTATTTCGGCATCTGATATTTCGGAGATTTCTTCCGCCATTTGTTCTGTTTGTTTTAATAACTCTCGCATACGGATATCAAGAGAAAGTCGACTTAACTTGAGCGAGTCATCCAGCGCTTGTTCAATGCGTAGATCAAACCAACTGTCAATACCTCTATGTAAAAAATCTATTGAGAAAAGATAAACAACGAATACAGGTGTGACCGATAATGCGGTAAGCATAGCGATCATTCTTACAATCATTCGTGTGCCGGGAATACGCTCACGGTGTTGGTGAATGAGATGTTTTAAATTCAGGAAAATGAGCGTTACTAATGCAAAAAGACCCAGAGTGGTGAAAATTAATAACCCGGAATACAGTTGACCAAACTGTGATGAATCCCTCAGCGCATCACTCATCATCAGTAATGAGGTCAGCATACAGGCGAACAGAAAAAGCCCGCTATAGAGGATGAACGTACCCGGTTGTTTTATCCCGGGTTGTTTCATTGTTGTATCGTCCACTTAAACCATTGGCTTGATAGTCGCCAATCAGCATCAATGTAGGCAGATAAACGTAATGGTATCGGTAATGATTCTGTATTTAATCGGACACGTATTTGTGCGCGGTATTTTTTTCCTTGTTTCAAGGTGGTGAGTGCAAAGAATGGATGATCATTAATCGTCCCCATGAATTCGAGCGCATGATCTATGAGTTGGAAACGCCGTTTAATCCCCGTATTCAGATCCGTCACAACATATTGGTCGCTTAGAGGTTGGCGTTCCAGTTTCTGGCTTAACACGATTTCATGAATTGTTTTGTTCCATAGCCATTTTCTGCCCAGTTTGGCTCGTATTTCCATATCAACCTGTAAAGCGATACCGTGTTCCAATGCTTTAAGTGCTTCCTTGCTAAAATGCAATTGCAGATCGGCATTGAGATTATACTCCCTTGCACCCGCATTTAATTCTGCGTTTTTAACAATGAAGCCATCATTTGGTTCTGCATACAGTAAACTCGGAAGCAGGAACAGGCTCGTAATGATAGACAGAACCAGGTAGGATCTGATCCCGTGTTTTTGATCAGATCCCGATTTTATCTCCGCTTTAATTATTGACACCAAAGGCAGGATTACCGTTCAGGAAATCAGCCACAGACATGACACGTTTTCCTTGTGGTTGTAACATCAGGATCCTGAGTATACCTTGACCTGTAGCGACATCAATACCGGTGCTGCTACAAGCGATGATCTCGCCTGCCGTTGATGTCGAATCGTGGTTGAGAATTTCCGCCTGCCATATCCGTAAGCGCATGCCTGCCAGTTCTGTGTAACATATTGGTGCGGGATTAAATGCACGTATCGTCCGATCAATCGTTACGGCTGTTTGTGACCAGTCTATTCTGGCTTCAGACTTGGTGACTTTCTTTGCGTAATTGGCCAGGGAGTCATTTTGCACGGTGGGTTGAAGCTCGGCAGAAGTGATTAGTTGCAGCACTCTAAGTAAACATTCACTACCCATATGGGTTAGTCTGATAAGCAAGCTGGCGGATGTATCAGTGTCGCTAACGGGACATTTTGTTTGTAGCAATACCGGTCCGCTATCCAGGCCGTTATCCATTTGCATGATACTGATGCCTGTTTCTCCATCTCCTGCCTGGATAGCTCTATGAATGGGTGCTGCACCTCTCCACCTGGGCAGTAGTGAAGTATGCACATTAATGCAGCCGTACTTGGGTGCATTGAGGATACTTTCAGGTAATAACATTCCGTAGGCGGCAACTACCATTAGATCCGCCTCTGAAATTTTCTTCTCCAGGGCGGGTAATTCAGATTGCGAGGGTTGAAAAACAGGGAGGTCATTTTCCAGTGCAAGTATTTTTACGGGGCTTGCTGCGAGTTTACGACCTCGACCGGCGGGTCTGTCTATTCGGGTTAAAACCATCGTTATTTGATGTTTTGATTTTTTCAGCAGGGATTCTAATATGCCCGCTGCCAGCTCAGGTGTGCCGGCAAAGGCGATATGTAATTCTTTTTGGCGCAGATCTTCCATGGGTCATTCTACAACGCGCAATTAGTTTTTGAATTACAGAACGTCTATTTGAAGTTTTTCTCGTTTTTCGAGCTTTTTATGTAAACGTTGCTTTTTCAGGGGAGAGAGATAATCGATAAATAATTTCCCATCAAGATGATCAATTTCGTGTTGAATGCAAACGGATAATAGACCGGTTGCTTCACTTTCATTCATCTTACCCTGGAGATCCAGATAACGATAAGTGATTGTCTCTGCACGGGTTACAGCGTCATAGTATTCCGGGACTGAAAGACAACCTTCCTGACTTTCTTCAGTGCCTTGTGATGATAAAATCTTCGGGTTGATCAGGTAGACAGGTTCGTTTTTGTCTTCTGACAAATCAATAACGACAAGCCGTTTTGAAATGTTTACCTGTGTTGCAGCAAGCCCGATACCGTTGTTTTCGTACATCGTCTCCAGCATATCCCTCGCTAAATTACAGGCATCTTCATCCACTACTTCAATGGGCAGTGCTTTCTTGCGTAGCCTGTCATCTGGATAATGTAAGACTTCTAGTAACGCCACGGGCGTTCATTCTCCGTTCATTAGTAAGCTACTGATAGTATACATAAAAATTATTATTTCGACACAAAGAGTCGAATAAAGTGTGATCTTACTTATATTTTGCGATTTTTTTTGCTAATCTACATTAAGGAATGTACGTAAGGTAATAATCATGTTTAAGAAAATCTATTTATTGTTGGTGTGCTTGTCCGTTTCATCTGTTTCGATTGCTGAGACGGTCGTGCTGAATGCTGATCGCCCGGACCAGTATGTTGTTCAGGAAGGTGACACGCTCTGGGGCATCTCCACGCAGTTCTTGCAAGAGCCGTGGTATTGGCCAACTATTTGGGATATGAATCCCCAGATTGAGGATCCGCATCTTATTTATCCTGGTGATGTGGTTTCCCTGATGTTTAGGGACGGACAGCCGCTGTTAACAGTGAATCGCCCAGGTCAGGCCGCCGATGGTCGTAATGTTAAGTTGTCGCCCAAAATACACTCTGGTAGGAGAGGTGACGCCATTCAATCAATTCCAGTTGACGCTATCCAGCAGTTTTTGATGCGACCTCGCATCGTTACGGAGGAAGAGATGGATAGCTGGCCCTATGTCGTTTCGAGTTACGATGAACATTTGGTGTCGGGCGTGGGTAGTAAACTTTACATAAGAGGTCTACCTGATGATGCATCAGAGTCCAATTATGCGCTTTACCGAAAAGGTCCTGCATACGTTAACCCGCGTAAGGATAAAGATAAGGTTTTGGGTTATGCGGCGGTTTATCTGGGTGATGTTGTCATTGAGAAACGAGGTGATCCTGCTTCAGGTATTGTCACCTTGTCAAAGCAGGAAATTCTCACTGGAGACAGGCTTGTCATCGCACATGAAGAAGAGGCGAGTAATGAATTTATACCCACTGTGCCCAGTGGCGATGTTGATGCAAATATATTGTCGGTAGTCGATGGTGTCGCCCAGATTGGTCAATATCAGGTGGTCGTGGTGGATGTCGGCAGTGATGATGGTGTTGAGGTGGGTAATGTTTTGGGGGTCTACCAGAGTGGTAAAATTGTCAAGGATGACATTGCGACTGATATAAGAAGAAAAGAAAAGCTGGGAATGGACAGAAATGATGCCTCAGGGACGACCGGAATTGACCTTGTAAAAAATGCCCTCATAGACTTCAATAATTCCAGATTGGTTGAGTGGTTGGGTAAACCGGATATTGAACCGGAGTTGGTTGAGTTGCCTGCTGAATATGCCGGCGTTTTGATGGTATTTCGTACATTTGACAACCTGAGTTACGGTTTAGTGATGAAAGCGACGAGTCCTATACATGTACTGGATAGCGTAAGAAATTTATAGAGTGCAACAAAGTGCAGCGTTCCCGGAATCGAACAAAGGCCGCTTCTGCGGTCTTTGTCGTCTTGTTGTGTGTCTCAAAATATTCAATACGATAGAATTCATCAAAAGAGTTTATTGAAGAACTGTTTTTTATGCATTAGCAACAGCTGTTATGAACATACAGATCAGGATGATCACCAATAATGGCGATACACGAGGAAGAAAGTACTTTTTGGTTGGCACTTCATCGTACCAGGGGACTTGGACCAGTCGGTCAGGCGAAGTTACTTGACGCTTTCCCTTCAATAGAACAAATATTTTCTGCAGATGCTCACACACTAAAAGCACTTGGTCTGAGTGAGGAAGTGGTTGCTTCCATTAGTGAGCCTGATTGGAAAAACATTGAAGCAGATTTGGCCTGGCTAGACCAACCAGGGCACCATCTTGTGACGATTGGCAGTGCGGAATACCCGACCCTGCTTGGAGAAATTTCCGATCCCCCTGTTATTTTATTTGCTCATGGATGTCTGGAAATTTTAAAGACCATTCAAATTGGCATCGTCGGAAGCAGAAATCCAGATACGGCTGGCAGGAAGATCGCAGATAAGTTTGCCAGGGAACTCACTGATGCAGGCGCAACTGTCACGAGCGGTTTGGCTTTGGGAATCGATAGTTGTAGCCATGAGGGCGCACTATCTGCGAATGGTTATACCATTGCTGTGACAGGCAATGGTCTTGATACAATCTATCCAGCAAGGAATAAGGCCTTGGCGGAGAAAATCGTGGAGCGTGGTATTCTAGTCTCTGAGTTTACGCTTGGCACCAAACCAATCGCCGCAAATTTTCCAAGGCGGAACAGAATTATCAGTGGTATGAGTACAGGTGTTTTGGTTGTCCAGGCAGCACTACGAAGTGGTTCGTTGATCACAGCACGTTATGCGATGGAGCAAGGCCGGGAAGTATTTGCCATTCCGGGCTCTATCCACAACCCAATGACAAAAGGTTGTCACGCTCTAATAAAGCAAGGTGCCAAATTGGTAGAATCGGTTGGTGATATCGTGGAAGAGCTGGGTTCTCTTGCGACCGTGGTTGTTGACGAGAATAAATCCCTGAATAATGCTGTAAATGACGATCCGGTCGAAGAAGAACTTGACGCGGATTACAAAATGTTACTTGATAATATGGCATATGATCCCATATCAATTGACAGGCTGATTGAATTAACAGGATTGACGGCTGATTCAGTTTCCTCCATGCTCCTGACACTTGAGCTTCGTGGTCTAGTGGTTTCGCAGTCAGGCGGTGTTTACGTACGAGCAAATTAGGGAAAGAATTAACAGAAGAAACTGAACTGTGCTGGATGCACTAATGTATCTTTTTGACGATATATTTTAGGATATCAAACTGGCACCTGAACCAAGGTGCTTTAAAGGGACAGTTTATTGAGGCAGAGTTTGCCGAGTACGAATAAGTAAGGTTTTTGGCTGGTTGGAAGCTTTAGCTACGCAAAAAGATGATCATTATTTTATGCTGGATGGAAGATATTGTAATGGATGAAATGAATGTAGGTATACATTCGGGACTCACTGCCCAGTCTGGAGTGGATATTTTTGTAACCATAACTGATTTAAAATCGATGTTTGTCGCAAAAACGCTATCGGAACGCAATATTGAATGAGTACATCACTAGTAGTAGTTGAATCGCCCGCAAAAGCAAAAACGATTAATCGATATCTAGGTAAGGATTTTGTTGTATTGGCGTCCTATGGACATGTTCGCGATCTGCTCCCCAAAACCGGTGCAATCGATATTGAGAATAGTTTTGCAATGCAATATCAGGCGATTGAAAAGAGTGCTAAAGCGGTTGACGCAATCGCCAAGGCTCTGAAAAAGTCGGATACTCTCTATCTTGCGACTGATCCGGATCGTGAAGGTGAGGCCATAGCATGGCATCTCTGTGAGTTGTTAAAAGAACGCGGTGCAATGGAGGGTAAAAAATCGCATCGTGTTGTTTTTCACGAAGTGACAAAAAATGCAATTTTGGATGCTGTCGCACGCCCAACAGAATTATCGACGGATTTAATCAACGCACAGCAGGCACGCAGGGCATTAGACTACCTGGTGGGTTTCAATCTTTCACCATTGCTCTGGAAAAAAATTCAGCGTGGTTTGTCCGCCGGACGTGTGCAGAGTCCAGCGCTAAGATTAATTGTCGAACGTGAAATGGAGATAGAAAAATTTAACCCTCAGGAATATTGGACGATAGAGGCGGATCTGGAAAAAGAAAAAACCAGGTTTCTCTCAAGGCTCACTTATTTACATGGTGAAAAATTGCAACAGTTTACAATTACTGAATCAGAATCCGCGAATAAGGCCTACGCGGAATTACAACAAGCGGCGGATGGTCGCCTGACTGTGAGAAAGGTCGAGAAAAAGCAACGTAAGCGGCAACCTACGGCACCATTTATTACTTCGACCATGCAACAGGAAGCCGTGCGTAAATTGGGATTAACTGCTCAACGTACCATGCGCGTTGCACAACAATTGTATGAAGGGATTAATATAGGTGGTGATGAAGGAATAGTGGGTTTGATTACTTATATGCGTACGGATTCTGTGGTTTTGGCGAAGGAAGCTCAGGATGAGATTAGAGAATTTATAGCGGATCGATACGGCAAAAATAGCGTACCGAAAGAACCCAGAGTATTTAAAACAAAATCCAAGAATGCGCAGGAAGCACATGAAGCGATACGGCCTACTTCGGTAAAACACGTCCCCGGTGAAATCAAGTCTGCACTTGATGCGGATCAGTTTAAATTGTATGAATTAATTTGGAAGCGTGCTGTCGCCAGTCAAATGACACATGCGACTATTGATACAGTTGCTGTCGATATGGATTGTGGAGAAGGCAATATCTTCCGTGCTAATGGCTCCAGCATTGCTGATCCCGGGTTTATGAGGATTTACATGGAAGGGCGGGATGAAGTGAAAATAGAAAGCGATGAAAAGCTACTACCACCACTTAGAGAAGGTGATGTTGTCAAGCTCCTTGAAATCAGGTCGGAACAACATTTCACAGAGCCGCCTCCGCGCTTTACAGAGGCCAGCCTGGTGAAGACCCTGGAAGAATACGGTATTGGCAGACCTTCAACTTACGCAAGCATTATGTATACACTTAAGCAAAGAGAATACGTAGAGTTTGAACAAAAGCGCTTTACGCCTACAGATGTAGGTCGTGTGGTCAATAATTTTCTCACTAAGCATTTTACCAATTACGTAGATTATGATTTTACTGCGCGTCTTGAAGATGACTTGGATGCAGTTTCCAGAGGCGAGAAAGCATGGCTGCCATTAATGAAAGATTTTTGGAAAACATTCGAAAAACAGGTTAGGGATAAAGAGGAAATGGTCAGTCGCAGCGAGGCGATTCAGGCCAGGGATCTAGGAACAGATCCGGGGACAGGGTTGCCTGTATCAGTACGTATTGGTCGCTATGGTCCTTTTGCACAAGTTGGCACAAAGGAAGATGAAAATAAACCAAAATTCGCTGGTTTGCTTCCGGGTCAAAAACTGGACAGTATTACTTTGGAAGAAGCATTGGCACTTTTCAAGTTACCCAGGGAGTTGGGGAAAACGGAAGAAGGTGAAGAGATTGTCGTCAGCACCGGGCGTTTTGGTCCGTACATTCGATATGGGAGTAAATTTGTCTCTCTCAAGGAGGATGACCCATATACTGTGACCCTTGAAAGAACGCTGGAGTTGATTACTGCCAAGAAGATTGAAGATGCGAAGAAGCAGATTAATATTTTTGAAACGGCGGATATTCGTGTTCTAAATGGTCGTTATGGTCCTTATGTGACCGACGGTAATAAGAATGTGAAGATACCAAAAGACATTGAACCAGCAATGCTTACCTTAGCTGATTGCCAGAAAATGATCGCAGACGCACCTGATCGACCACGGCGAGGCACTAAAAAAAAGGTCAGTAAAAAGAAAGTCGTTTCCGGGAAATTGAGTAAGAAGAAAACTACAAAAAAAACAGCAAAGAAAAAGGCGAAAAAGAAAGTTGCAAGGAAAACCGGCGAAGTGAGTTAGTACAGTTGCTTCTGGTAAATTTCCGGGAAGTCCGCGTCTATCTATACATTAACACAGTGACAGAATGACGGGTTGATGAGTGATTTTCACTTAAACTGCGCTCTTAGAGCCTTGAATGAAGGCGGTGTTATTGCCTATCCTACAGAGTCCGTTTTTGGACTGGGATGTTATCCAGAGAATTTTAATGCCATTACGAAAATATTGTCTCTTAAAAATCGTTCGCTTGGTAAAGGCCTGATACTGGTTGCTGCCAGTGTTGAACAAATAACACCTTATGTGAACTATCCCGATAATGAATTAAAAAGGGAGATAATTGCTACATGGCCAGGCGCAGTTACGTGGGTGTTATCTGCAAAGGGAACCGTGCCACCCTGGATCACGGGTTATAAGGCCACCGTCGCCGTGAGGGTGTCTGCACATCCAGTGGTGAGGGGCTTGTGTAACAAGGCGGGTGTCATTGTCTCCACGAGTGCAAATCCATCAAGCAAAGCACCTGCCACGAACGTCCCCAAGATTCGAAGCTATTTTGGTAACAAAATTGATTATATTTTGCCGGGAAGTACAGGCAATAAGAACCTTCCGACGGAGATCAGAGATGCAATAACTGGTAACGTAATACGTAGCAGTGGTTAGATGTTCGGATTAATCAATAGTTACCCTCTTCATTAAACCCCCTGGCTTATTGACACCCTGCCCGGATTGGCCGAAAATGTGCGGCTGGTTTCGGAGGGGTACCCAAGCGGTCAACGGGATCAGACTGTAAATCTGACGGCTCAGCCTTCGGAGGTTCGAATCCTCCCCCCTCCACCGTGGACGGGAAGCAATTGTGGTATTTGGTACAGAATTTAGTGTCGGGTAGGCGGGTGTAGTTCAATGGTAGAACCTCAGCCTTCCAAGCTGATGGTGTGGGTTCGATTCCCATCACCCGCTCCATTTAATGTGCCAGTTCAGTACGTTTGACTAAAGTCGTGTGTGGCCCGATTGTCAGGAGTTTGTGAACGTATTTGCTCATATAGCTCAGTCGGTAGAGCACTTCCTTGGTAAGGAAGAGGTCACCGGTTCAAATCCGGTTATGAGCTCCAGATTGTAGTGCTGTAACGGGTTTGGTTGTTTTATTAACTTTTTTGCTGTTTTATTAATATTTGAGGAGAGGCTCCTAATGTCGAAGGAGAAATTTGAACGCACGAAGCCGCATGTAAATGTAGGTACGATAGGTCACGTTGATCACGGCAAGACGACACTGACGGCGGCGATTACGAAGACCATGGCGGAAGCGCATGGAGGTGAATTCAAAGCCTATGACCAGATTGATAACGCGCCGGAGGAAAGGGCGCGCGGCATTACTATCGCTACGGCTCATGTTGAATACGAAAGTGTGAACCGTCACTATGCACACGTGGATTGTCCGGGGCATGCTGATTATGTGAAGAACATGATTACTGGTGCTGCGCAGATGGACGGAGCCATTTTGGTATGTAGTGCTGCAGACGGTCCCATGCCACAAACACGAGAACACATATTGTTAGCGCGTCAGGTTGGAGTACCCTGTGTGGTTGTTTATTTGAACAAAGCGGATCAGGTTGATGATAAGGAGTTGATGGAACTGGTGGAGATGGAAGTTCGAGAACTGTTGGACATGTACGAATTTCCGGGCGACGCCACGCCGATTGTTACGGGTTCGGCATTGAAGGCTTTGGAAGGAGATAGTAGTGATATTGGGATTCCCTCGGTCTTGAAGTTAGTTGAGGAAATGGACAACTACATTCCCGTGCCGGAACGTCCGGTGGATGGTGCTTTTCTGATGCCGATAGAAGACGTTTTCTCGATTTCGGGACGTGGAACGGTTGTGACTGGTCGTGTTGAGCGTGGCATTGTCAAGGTTGGTGAAGAGATAGAGATTGTGGGTGTAAAAGACACCCAGAAGACGGTTTGTACAGGCGTTGAGATGTTCAGGAAGTTACTTGATGAAGGACTTGCTGGAGACAACGTTGGCGTGTTACTTCGAGGGACCAAACGTGAAGAGGTTGAGCGTGGGCAGGTGCTGTGCCATCCTGGGAGCATCACCCCGCACACTCGTTTTGAGGCGGAGATATACGTATTATCCAAGGATGAAGGGGGCAGGCACACGCCATTTTTCGCGAACTACCGCCCACAGTTTTATTTTCGCACCACTGATGTTACCGGAGCTATCGAATTACCTACAGATGTAGAGATGGTGATGCCTGGAGATAACGTTAAATTAGAGGTGACTTTGATTAACCCGATAGCGATGGAAGAGGGTTTACGTTTTGCTATTCGTGAAGGTGGTCGTACTGTGGGTGCCGGTGTTGTTGCCAAGGTCATTGAGTAATTTTACAGAGCGCAGGGGTGTTAGCCGAATGCAGGCCGCTGTCCCTGTTTTTGTTTGTAGGTTTTAGTTTAGGCCAGTAGCTCAATCGGCAGAGCGGCGGTCTCCAAAACCGTAGGTTGGGGGTTCGATTCCCTCCTGGCCTGCCACTGGTGTGGTTCGGGCATGATAGCTGCGTGCGGATGCCTGTAGAAATTGTAAGTGAAAAAAACGAATATTATGAATTCTAAAACTGAGGCAGTAGTGGATAGCAGTATGGATACGGTAAAGCTCGCTATAGCCTTATTGATTGCAGTGGGCGCGATGGTCGCGTTCTATTTATTCCCCGAGCAGTCAATTTTGATCAGGGTAGGTGGTTTACTGCTGGGTGCAGGCGTTGCTGTCACTATCGCATTGCAGACGGACAAAGGGCGCAATATCTGGAGCTTTTTTCACGGCGCACAAATTGAAGTACGTAAAGTTGTTTGGCCGACACGTCAGGAAACGGTGCAGACAACGCTTATTGTTATTTTGGTAGTGATAGTGATTGCAATCATTTTGTGGGTACTGGATATGTTTCTTGGCTGGACTATCGGTTCATTAATGAGCTAGAGAGGTTAACGAAAATTATGACTCTCAATTGGTACGTTGTGCACGCATACTCAGGGTTTGAAGATCATGTAATGAATTCATTGAAGAAACGTGTTGTGCAGTATGGTATGGAAGATAACTTTGGTGAGATATTGGTGCCGAAGGAAGAGGTCGTCGAGATGCGAGAGGGCAAAAAGCGTACGACTGATCGTAAATTCTTTCCTGGTTATGTGTTAGTGCAAATGGAAATGAATGATGATACCTGGCATATGGTTAAGGATATGCCTCGTGTGCTCGGTTTTATTGGCGGTACAAGTGATAGACCCGCACCCATATCCGAAGCTGAGGCGAGTTCAATACTTCAGCGTGTTGAGGAGGGTGTTGATAAACCTACACCCAAGGTGATGTTTGAACCCGGAGAAGTGATACGCGTGACTGATGGTCCATTTAAGGATTTTAATGGTGTGGTCGAGGAAGTGAACTATGAGAAAAATCGGTTACGTGTATCGGTACTTATATTTGGGCGCTCCACCCCTGTTGATCTTGAGTTTGGTCAGGTAGAAAAAGACTAATTCAGCAGCAGGTCAAATTAGCGTTAGTCGTTTTCAGAAATTTTATGAAACAAGAAATCTTTAATATATCCGTTTTAATTTACCAGGTTTAAGGTTTTTGTAGTGGGGAGCTGAGAAGCGTTACTACCCAGGGAGAAGATTGTGGCAAAGAAAATAGATACTTACATAAAGTTGCAAGTGCCTGCGGGTGCGGCGAATCCCAGTCCACCCGTTGGTCCGGCACTGGGCCAACATGGCCTGAATATTATGGATTTCTGTAAGGCATTTAATGCGCAGACACAGAAAATGGAAGCTAATCTTCCTATGCCCGTTGTCATTACCGTGTACAGTGATAAAAGTTTTACCTTCGTTCTCAAAACTCCTCCCGCTTCGTTTTTATTATTGAAAGCTGCAGGTATTGTCAAGGGCAGCGGTGTCCCCAATACAAATAAAGTTGGCAAGGTTAATCGCCAACAGATGGAAGAGATCGCCAAAGCAAAAGAGCCTGATTTAACTGCTGCTGATATGGATGCGGCTGTGCGCACTATCGCTGGTACTGCACGCAGTATGGGTCTTGATACGGAAGGGGTTTGATTATGGCAATATCTAAACGTGTTAAATCCTGGACAGATAAAATAGATTCAGAAAAATTCTATCCTCTGACGGATGCTTTACAACTTTTGAAAGAATGTTCGACCGTCAAATTTGATGAGTCGGTAGAAGTTGCTGTTAATCTTGGTGTTGATGCCAGAAAATCTGATCAGGCGGTCAGAGGAGCAACGGTTCTTCCTAAAGGCACAGGTAAAACGGTACGCGTCGCGGTATTTGCGCAGGGTGAGCAAGCCGAAGCTGCAAAAGCTGCGGGTGCCGATGCTGTTGGTTTTAAAGATTTGGTAGAGCGCATGCAGGCTGGCGAGATGGATTTTGAAGTGGTTATTGCGACACCGGATGCTATGCCTGTCGTCAGCAAGCTAGGTAAAATTTTGGGTCCGCGTGGCTTAATGCCTAATCCCAAGGTTGGCACCGTGAGCACAGATGCCGCGCAAGCTGTGGTCAATGCAAAAGCTGGCCAGGTGCGTTATAGAACAGATAAAAACGGCATCATCCATTGCGCGATTGGCAAAGTCTCGTTTGAAGTCGATGCATTAAAAGAGAATCTTCAGTCCCTGTTGCTTGACCTGAACAAGACAAAGCCGACTTCGGCGAAGGGCATTTATATCAAGAAAGTCAGTGTTTCGACGACGATGGGGCCAGGTATTGTGGTGGATCAGAGCAGCCTGCCTGCCTGAATTATCGAGTATTGAATATTTATTTGAGCGTAATTGGCAGTTTCATTACGTATTTTGATGGCTTTGTACTGGCGGCGTGTCCGTTAGACGTCAAAGACCGCAGGTGTTTGTTAAATATGGAACCTTGGTTTTTTATATGCGACAAGCTTAATACAATGAAAGTTTGCCTGCGCAGACGGTGATATCCCAAAACAGTTCATTCCTGTTTTAAGGATTGCCGTAATGGTTGGTTTTACACTCAATTGTTTCTTTGGGTGTAAGGCCATTAGCGTAATCCGGGGCTTGCAGTGACATTGTCTTTATGGTGTCGCCGAAGTCATTTGTGAGCCTGAATAACTTGGGAGATAGGGGTGTGGGCTTAAACCTTGAAGCGAAAAAAGCGATAGTTGAAGAAGTAGCTGAAGTTGCTGACAACTCACTGTTTGCGGTGGCGGCAGAATATAGAGGCTTGAGCGTGCATGACATGACTGAGTTACGTCGCTCTGCACGTGATGCGGGCATTTATTTGCGTGTTGTCAGAAATACACTTGCGCGACGTGCTTTCCAAGGTACAAGTTTTGACTGCATGCGTGAGGGACTGGTTGGACAGCTTATCCTCGCCTTTTCCAGGGATGAGCCGGGTGCTGCAGCAAAAGTGGTGTGTGATTTTGCAAAGAAAAATGACAAGCTTGTCGTCAAGTTGGTGGTATTGGAAGGTAAGTTATTACAGCCCTCTGACATTAATATGTTGGCAAGTTTGCCGAGCAAGGATCAGGCGATAAGTATGCTCATAGGCATCATGATGGCTCCTGTCACAACCCTGGCGAGAACGTTGACTGAACCACACGCAAGATTGGTACTTACGGTTAAAGCGTTGGCTGAGCAAAAGCAAGCTGTGTAATTTATTATGCGTAATTTATATAAATCTAACTTGGTAAAATTTAATTGGGAGTACTAAACAATGGCTGTGAATAAGGAAGAACTTTTGGAAACCATTTCTAACATGACTGTACTCGAAGTTGTCGAGCTGGTTGAAGCAATGGAAGAAAAATTTGGAGTGTCGGCTGCTGTTGCAGCCGCGGCACCTGCTGTTGCACCTGTCGCCGTCGGCACGATGGCTGAAGAGCAAACAGAATTTGATGTTGTTTTGACCAGCTTTGGTGATAACAAGGTTACTGTGATCAAAGTTGTTCGCGGTATCACTGGTCTGGGTCTGAAAGAAGCAAAAGATCTCGTCGAGGGGATACCTTCACCAATCAAGGAAGGTGCGACCAAAGATGAAGCGGATGATGTCAAGAAACAGTTGGAAGAGGCCGGTGCAACTGTCGAAGTCAAATAAGTCTGTTTGACGAAATTACCAACGGCAAGCTGTACAGATCCGGTGAGTTATTGCCATCGGTCTATCCTGGTTTGCTTTGGTGGGCAAAGCGCAATGGGAAGCCTGTCATAGGGTTTTCAGTATTTTTGTAGTTTAAGAGCATACATTTGAGGAACTGTAATGAGCTATTCCTACACTGAAAAGAAACGCATACGCAAGGATTTTGGGAAACATCCAAAGATCATGGATGTACCTGCTTTGTTGGCGGTGCAGCTTGATTCGTATCGTAAATTCTTACAATTGGATGTCAAGCCTGAAGAACGGGTGGATGTCGGTCTGCAGGCTGCGTTTAAATCTGTGTTTCCCGTCGTCGGTTTCTCGGGTAGCGCCATGCTTGAATATGTCAGCTATCGATTATTCGATCCCGTGTTTGATGTTAAGGAGTGTCAACTCAGAGGTATTACTTACGCTTCATCATTGCGGGTCACGGTTCGTCTGGTGATCTATGACAAAGATGCGGGTTCGAATAAAAAAGTTGTTAAAGATGTCAAGGAACAAGAAGTCTACATGGGTGAAATCCCGTTAATGACAACGACTGGCGCCTTTGTCATTAACGGCACAGAACGTGTTATCGTTTCTCAGTTACATCGTTCTCCGGGTGTCTTTTTTGAACATGACAAGGGTAAAATTCACTCTTCAGGAAAGTTGCTGTTCTCGGCACGCGTGATTCCATATCGTGGTTCCTGGCTTGATTTTGAGTTTGATCCAAAAGATTTTGTTTATTGTCGTATTGATCGTCGTAGGAAAATACCGGCTACTACTTTATTGCGTGCGCTAGGTTATGATACCCAGGAAATACTGGATATCTTTTTTGATACTAACGAATTCAAGATCAGCAAAAAGGGTATTGCATTGAGCCTGATCCCGGATCGTTTACGTGGCCAGACTGCAACTTTTGATATTAAAGATAAAAAAGCTAAGGTAATTGTAGAGCGGGAACGTCGAATTACTGCGCGTCATATCAGGGAAATTGAAAAAGCCGGGCTTAAACAACTGATAGTACCGAGTGAATATTTGTATGGGCAGGTATTGGCAAAAGATATTATTGATGTGGAAACAGGTGAACTGGTTGCGGCGGCGAATACGGAACTCACAGAAGAACTCATTGAACAGCTACTCGAATATAAAGGATTAACGATCAAAACACTTCATACCAATGATCTGGATCGTGGCCCCTATATTGCGGATACATTAAAGATAGATACCTCGACCACGCCACTCGAAGCACAGGTTGAGATTTATCGAATGATGCGACCAGGCGAGCCGCCGACAAGGGATTCTGCTGAAAATCTTTTCAAGAATCTGTTTTTCAGTCCGGATCGTTATGACTTGTCTGCTGTTGGTCGGATGAAATTTAACAGAAGGATCGGCAGTAAAGAAATCACAGGTGAAGGCGTTCTGTCCAAAGATGATATTACTGCCGTGCTGAAACTGCTGATCGATATCAAGAATGGTAAGGGTATTGTTGACGACATCGACCACCTGGGTAACAGACGCGTCAGAAGTGTCGGTGAAATGGCGGAGAATCAATTCCGTATTGGTCTGGTACGCGTTGAGCGGGCAGTTAAAGAACGTCTTGGCTTGGCTGATTCTGAAGGATTGATGCCTCAGGAAATCATCAATGCTAAACCGGTTTCGGCGGTGGTTAAGGAATTTTTTGGTTCAAGTCAGTTATCACAGTTTATGGATCAGAATAATCCTTTATCTGAAATTACACACAAACGACGTATTTCAGCGCTTGGTTCTGGTGGACTGACACGTGAACGTGCCGGTTTTGAAGTGCGTGATGTGCATCCGACGCACTATGGCCGAGTATGCCCGATTGAGACCCCTGAGGGACCGAATATTGGCTTGATTAATTCGCTGGCGATCTATGCCCGGACTAACGAGTATGGTTTTCTTGAAACTCCTTATCGCAAGGTCGTCAAAGGCAAGATGACGGACAAGATCGAATATTTGTCCGCGATTGAAGAAAGTGATTATGTCATTGGCCAGGCCAGCGCAACGACAGATAACAGAGGTCGTTTAACGGACAATTTAGTTTCCAGTCGCCATTTGAACGAGTTCACTTTGCAAACGCCTGACAAGATTGAATACGTGGATGTTTCTCCGAGGCAGATTGTCTCCGTGGCAGCGGCGTTAATTCCATTTCTTGAGCATGATGATGCCAACAGAGCGTTGATGGGATCAAACATGCAACGCCAGGCTGTGCCGACGTTGCGTGCAGAGAAACCACTGGTTGGAACGGGTATAGAAAGAACGGTGGCGTCAGATTCGGGTGTCACGGTGATCGCTATTCGTGGTGGTGTTGTTGACTCTGTTGATGCAAGTCGCATTGTCGTTCGTGTGAATAATGATGAAGTCACAGTGGGCGACCCTGGTGTTGATATCTATAATTTGACCAAATACACACGCTCTAATCAGAATACCTGTATTAACCAGAAGCCATTGGTAAAACCAGGTGATGTAATTGCAGCAAAAGATGTTCTGGCTGATGGACCTTCGACCGATCTGGGTGAGTTAGCGCTTGGACAAAACATGAAGGTCGCATTTATGCCATGGAATGGCTACAACTTTGAGGATTCAATTCTCATATCAGAACGCCTGGTGAAGGAAGAACGTTTTACTTCGATTCACATTGAAGAACTTACCTGTGTGGCACGTGATACGAAGCTGGGTCAGGAGGAAATTTCTGCGGATATTCCAAATGTCAGTGAACATGCGTTGAATAAGCTTGATGAATCGGGGATTGTATTTATCGGTGCCGAAGTCAATGCCGGTGATATCCTTGTCGGCAAGGTAACGCCGAGAGGCGAGACCCAGTTGACACCTGAAGAAAAGTTGTTGAGGGCCATCTTTGGTGAAAAAGCCTCTGATGTGAAAGACACTTCATTACGCGTGTCATCAGGTACTAATGGTACGGTTATTGATGTTCAGGTATTTACCCGTGACGGTGTTGAGAAAGATGCACGTGCGCTGGAGATTGAAGAATCTGAACTGAAGAGTGTACGTAAAGATCTTGGGGATCAAATGCGCATCATGGAAGAAGGGATTTATCAGCGTATAGAGACCTTGTTACTGGGTAAGGTGGCAGAAGGCGGGCCAGGTGAATTAAAGCCTGAAACCAAAATTACCAAAGCCTACTTGGCAGAAACGCCTCGAGAAAAATGGCGAGACATTCGGCTTAGAAATGAAGCAGCAAATCATCAGCTCGAACAAATGGTTGAGCAACATGGTCGTTTAGGTGCTGATTTTGATAAATTGTTTGAGAAGAAAAGAGCCAAGCTGACTTCGGGTGACGATCTTGCTCCCGGTGTACTGAAGATGGTTAAGGTCTATCTTGCGGTAAAAAGGATTATTCAGCCAGGCGACAAGATGGCCGGACGTCATGGAAATAAAGGTGTGATATCCACGATTGTTCCCGTCGAGGATATGCCGCATACCAAAGATGGTGAGCAAGTGGATGTTGTACTTAATCCTCTGGGCGTTCCTTCTCGTATGAATGTAGGGCAGGTTTTGGAAACTCATCTAGGCTGGGCGGCGAAAGGATTGGGCAAAAAGATATCCGATATGATGGATGTGCAGGCCAGTATAGGCGCATTGCGCAAGTTTCTGGGTGAAGTTTACAACACCAGTGGTAAGCAGGAAGACCTGAATAACCTGAGTGATGAAGAAATTTTAGATCTTTCTCGAAATTTGCGAGATGGTGTGCCCATGGCAACCCCTGTTTTTGATGGTGCTGAAGAGTCGGAGATTAAAAGTATGTTGGAACTTGCGGGGTTACCTGAAAGTGGTCAAATCACGCTTTATGACGGACGTACCGGTGACGCTTTCGATAGGCCAGTGACTGTGGGTTATATGTACATGTTAAAACTCAACCATCTGGTCGATGATAAAATGCACGCACGTTCAACAGGACCCTATAGCCTGGTGACACAGCAACCCCTGGGTGGTAAGGCACAATTCGGTGGACAACGTTTTGGCGAGATGGAAGTCTGGGCACTGGAAGCCTATGGCGCGGCTTTTACATTGCAGGAGATGCTCACAGTTAAGTCTGATGACGTCAATGGCAGGACCCAAATGTACAAGAGTATTGTTGATGGTGACCATCGTACAAACCCAGGTATGCCTGAGTCATTTAATGTACTGGTTAAGGAAATCCGTTCGCTCGGTATTAATATTGAATTGAAACAAAAATGATTATGGTGCTGACAAGAATGAAGTTAAACAATTGTTGGTTCATCAGTAATCCGATGTGCCATGCACGCAATAAATACAGCATTCTCTCGTGGAGGTAACAAACCTTGAAAGATTTACTAAAACTTTTGAAACAGCAGGGACAAGTCGAGGAGTTTGATGCCATATCGATCGGTCTTGCCTCTCCCGAGAAAGTTCGCTCATGGTCATTTGGCGAAGTTAAGAAGCCTGAAACCATCAATTATCGTACGTTCAAACCTGAAAGGGACGGTCTTTTTTGTGCCAAGATCTTCGGTCCGGTAAAAGATTATGAATGTCTTTGCGGAAAATATAAGAGATTAAAGCATCGTGGCGTTGTCTGCGAAAAATGTGGTGTTGAGGTCACACTTTCGAAAGTGCGTCGTGAACGCATGGGTCACATTGAGCTAGCGAGTCCAGTAGCGCACATTTGGTATTTAAAATCCTTGCCTTCCAGGATGGGTTTAATGCTGGATATGAAATTGCGTGAAATTGAGCGTGTTCTCTATTTCGAAGCCTATGTTGTCATTGAGCCGGGCATGACTGAACTTGAGCGCGGTCAGTTGATGACAGAGGAAACTTATCTGGAAGCCATGGAGCAATATGGTGATGAATTTGATGCGCGCATGGGCGCAGAGGCGATACGAGAATTATTAATCTCTACAAACATTGCGAGCGAAATAGACGTTTTACGCGCTGAGATTCCGGAAACCAAGTCTGAGACAAAACTCAAAAAAATGACAAAACGATTGAAACTGCTTGAGGCATTCGTGGCTTCGGGTAATAAACCGGAATGGATGGTTCTGAAAGTATTACCCATTTTACCGCCGGAACTACGGCCGTTGGTGCCGCTGGATGGTGGTCGTTTTGCAACATCTGATCTGAATGATCTATATCGTCGTGTAATCAACCGTAATAATCGATTGAAGCGTCTGTTGGATTTAAGTGCGCCGGATATCATTGTGCGTAATGAGAAGCGTATGTTGCAGGAGTCTGTTGATGCGTTACTTGATAATGGTCGTCGTGGACGCGCAATTACCGGCACTAATAAACTGCCGCTGAAATCATTGGCGGATATGATCAAAGGTAAACAAGGTCGCTTCCGACAGAATCTACTGGGTAAACGTGTCGATTATTCGGGACGTACTGTCATTGTTGTGGGTCCTAAATTACGTTTACATCAATGTGGTATCCCAAAGAAGATGGCTCTGGAATTGTTCAAGCCATTTATCTTCAGCAAACTCGAATTTAGAGGTTTGGCAACCACCATCAAAGCAGCTAAAAAGTTGGTTGAACGTGAAGGTGCTGAGGTTTGGGATATTCTGGAAGAAGTGATTCGTGAGCATCCAATCATGCTGAACCGTGCGCCAACACTGCATAGACTAGGTATTCAGGCTTTTGAGCCAATCTTGATTGAAGGCAAAGCAATCCAGTTACACCCGTTGGTGTGTACAGCGTTTAATGCTGATTTTGATGGTGATCAGATGGCGGTGCATATCCCGTTATCCGTGGAAGCTCAAATCGAGGCACGTACTTTGATGATGTCTACCAACAATGTACTTTCTCCCGCCAATGGTGAGCCGATTATCGTGCCAACTCAGGACGTTGTGCTAGGTCTCTACTACATGACGCGTGAATCAGCGGATGCTAAAGGTACGGGGATGATATTTGCCGATATTGACGAAGTGCATCGAGCTTATGAATCTAGGGTACTGGATTTAAAAGCCAGAATCACGGTGAGAGTTCGTGAAATTAGCATCGGTGAAAATGGTGACAAAGAAGAAAAATTCGGTCGTGTCGAAACCACAACAGGTAGAGCGTTGTTGTCTAAAATCTTGCCTGAAGGTCTTGAATTTTCATTGATGAACAAGACGCTGAGTAAAAAAGTTGTTTCAGGTTTAATCGACACTGTTTACAGAAGGCTGGGCTTGAAGGCAACAGTTATTTTCGCAGACCAACTGATGTATGCAGGGTTTTCTTATTCCACCTGTTCAGGCGTTTCTATCGGTATTAATGACATGGTCATACCTGGCAATAAAGATAGCATTATCAAGCAAGCAGAAGATAGGGTGCAAGGATTCCAGGAACAATATTCATCAGGTCTGATTACTAATGGTGAACGCTATAATAAAGTTGTAGACATCTGGTCACATACTAATGATCAAGTCGCCAAGGCCATGATGGATATGTTAGGTTCCGAGACAGTTGAAAACCATAAAGGTGAAACCGTCACTCAGGATTCATTCAACTCAATCTATATGATGGCTGATTCCGGCGCCCGTGGTTCGGCGGCGCAGATTCGTCAGTTAGCTGGTATGCGTGGATTGATGGCAAAGCCGGATGGTTCCATTATTGAGACGCCAATTACAGCAAACTTCCGCGAAGGTCTTGATGTATTGCAATACTTCATTTCAACGCATGGCGCCCGTAAAGGTTTGGCTGATACCGCACTGAAAACGGCAAATTCAGGCTATCTGACACGTCGTTTGGTTGATGTAGCGCAGGATCTTGTTGTTGTTGAAGAAGATTGTGGTACAGAAGAGGGTTATGTCGTCAGCCAAATCATTGAAGGTGGTGATGTTGTCGAAGCACTGAAAGATCGTGTGCTGGGTCGAGTATTGGCAAAGGATGCGATCAAAGTTGTAACAGGCGAGGTTGTTGCTGAACGCGGAACATTGTTGGATGAGCGTTGGGTTGAGATTCTGGATCAGAATGGTATCGATCAGGTTACAGTGCGATCAGCGATTACCTGTGAGACACGTTACGGTATTTGTGCTGCTTGCTACGGTCGAGATCTGGGTCGTGGACAATTAGTCGGTATCGGTGAGGCTGTTGGTGTTGTTGCAGCGCAATCAATTGGAGAACCAGGCACGCAGTTAACGATGCGTACTTTCCATATTGGTGGTGCCGCATCCAGAGCCGCAGCAGTTAGCAACATAGAAGTTAAGTACGGCGGCAAATTACGCCATCAAAACGTCAAAATGTTGAAACATGAAAAAGGACACCAGGTGGTTATCTCTCGCTCAGGTGAAGTTGTTATCCAGGACGAAGATGGGCGCGAACGTGAGCGCTACAAGATCCCCTACGGTGCGATCTTAACTGTGGATGAAGGTGGAGAAGTCCAGCCAGGTCAAGTCGTTGCTGACTGGGATCCACACACTCACCCGGTGATATCTGAGGTAGCGGGCCGAGTACAATTTTCCGATATGCTTGAAGGAGTCACTGTTGAACGACAGGTTGACGATATTACCGGTTTAGTGAGCATGGTGATTATCGATTCAAAGCAAAGGAGCACAGCAGCAAAGGATTTACGTCCTATCATAAAACTGATCGATAGTAAGGGCGCAGAATTGATGATTCCGGGTACCGAGATTCCCGCACATTATCCATTGCCCTCAAATGCAGTGGTCAACATTGAGGATGGTGCAGAGATTAAAGTGGGCGATGTCATTGCCCGTTTGCCCCAAGAATCAGCGAAAACGCGTGATATTACAGGTGGTTTGCCGCGTGTCGCTGATCTTTTCGAGGCCAGGAAGCCGAAAGAGCCTGCCATCATGGCTGAAATTACCGGTACTGTTAGTTTTGGAAAGGAAACCAAAGGCAAGCGACGTTTGGTGATCACTGGTACTGATGCGCATTATGAGACCCTGATACCTAAGTGGCGACATATCACTGCGTTTGATGGTGAACACGTAGAACAAGGCGAGAGTATTGCGGATGGTCCGCCGACGCCCCATGATATATTACGTTTAAAAGGTGTGCATGCACTGGCGGATTATATTGTGACTGAGATTCAGGAAGTCTACAGGTTGCAAGGTGTGAAGATTAATGACAAGCATATTGAAGTCATTGTCAGGCAGATGTTACGCAAAGTGGAAATTACTGATCCCGGTGACACAAAATTCCTTCCTGGCGAGCAGATTGAAAAGTCCAGGTGTCTTGACGAAAATGAGAAGATGATTGTTGAAGGTGTGCAGCCAGCTGGGTGGGAACCTGTGCTTCTGGGTATTACCAAGGCGTCACTATCGACTGAATCATTTGTTTCTGCCGCCTCTTTTCAGGAAACCACCCGTGTTCTGACCGAAGCCAGTGTTTGTGGTAAGGTCGATGATCTCAGGGGATTGAAGGAAAATGTGATTGTTGGGCGTCTGATTCCTGCGGGTACGGGACTCTCATATCACACGGAGAGGCAAGATGAGGCGACTGCAGAGGAAATGATAATGGAACAAGCATCAGAAACTATTCCGCTGATTGCTGCGGAAACCAAAGATGCAGCAGCTTCAAATCAGGAAGAAGAAACGCCAACGGCGTAAATTCATGAGGTTTTGGCTTGACGGTTGCTCTCCTAGGCCATAGGATCCGGCTTCCCCGTCAGGCCCGATTGGATTTCGCGCCTGGCGGTTTGTTTTGGGACCTGAAAATGTTTGGAAAAAGCGTCTGTTCGCCTCCTGATATTAGAGCCTGGGTCGCTCGGCATTATCTGTTAAATAAGTAGCTGCGGTCTAGTAAGAGATTTTTCTAGCACTATGGACGGGGTCTTTTTGATCCACTCTTTAATGGGTCCATTGACATTAATTTACTATACAGAGAAATAGCAAAATCGAGTATGACGACGATTAATCAATTAGTTAGAAAACCGCGAAAGCGTCAACGTGTAATAAGTAATGTGCGTGCGTTGGAGGCTTGTCCACAAAAACGAGGTGTTTGTACCCGAGTTTATACAACAACTCCGAAAAAACCTAACTCAGCCCTTCGTAAGGTAGCACGTGTCAGGTTAACTAATGGATATGAAGTGTCGACTTATATCGGTGGTGAAGGCCATAACTTGCAAGAGCACTCTGTAATTTTGATTCGCGGCGGTCGTGTTAAGGATTTACCTGGTGTTCGCTATCACACTGTTCGAGGTACCTTGGACACATCAGGCGTGAGTGATAGACGTAATGGCCGTTCAAAGTATGGTACTAAACGTCCTAAGTAATTTAAGTAGGCAAAAGCCAGCAGAAATTAAATATTAGGATCCATTAAAATAGATTACTAGTTATGTCAAGAAGAAGAGTTGCCGAGAAGAGAGAGAGCTTGCCTGATCCAAAATATGGTGATCAGACACTGGCCAAGTTCATCAACATGATTATGCAAAGCGGTAAAAAATCGGTTGCGGAAAAAATTGTTTACGATGCTCTTGGTGTCATGGGTGAGAAGGGTAATGGCGAGCCATTAGAACTTTTCACCAGAGCACTCAAGAATGTCAAACCAGCGGTTGAAGTTAAATCCAGACGCGTTGGCGGTGCAACTTATCAGGTACCTGTAGAAGTACGTCAGGCAAGAAGTATTACTTTGGCGATGCGTTGGTTGGTTGATGCGGCAAAAAAAAGAAGCGAGAAAAATATGGGCTTACGTCTGGCAGGTGAATTGCTGGATGCCCTGGAGAATAAGGGATCAGCGATTAAAAAGCGTGAAGATACACACAAGATGGCGGAAGCAAATAAAGCATTCTCGCATTTTCGCTGGTAAGGTTTTAGTAGTTACTGAAATTCTAAATTGTAGATAATAAATTCAAGTGCCAAGAACAACACCAATAGAACGCTATCGCAATATCGGTATTATGGCTCATATTGACGCAGGCAAAACGACAGCAACAGAACGCATTCTGTTTTATACAGGCGTGTCGCATAAAATTGGTGAAGTTCACGATGGCACCGCGACTATGGACTGGATGGAACAAGAGCAGGAACGAGGTATCACAATCACGTCAGCTGCCACGACATGTTTTTGGAAAGGTATGTCAGGCCAATATGATGAGCATCGTATCAATGTCATTGATACGCCGGGACACGTTGATTTTACGATTGAAGTTGAACGCTCCTTACGCATCCTGGATGGCGCATGTGCCATATTTTGTGCTGTTGGTGGTGTTGAGCCACAGTCCGAAACAGTTTGGAGGCAGGCAAATAAATATAAAGTGCCGCGCGTGGCTTTCGTCAATAAGATGGATCGCGCAGGCGCTGATTTTCTCAGAGTTGTTGAACAAATTAATCATAAACTCGGTGGTAACGCAGTCCCGATGCAGGTTGCGATTGGCAATGAAGAAAACTTTGAAGGTGTTGTTGATCTTATTAGGATGAAAGCCATCTATTGGGGAGAGGCCGATATGGGCTCAAATTGTGAGGAGCGCGATATTCCAACGGATCTGCAAATTTTGTGCGATGAATGGCGCGAGAATCTTGTTGAATCCGCAGCAGAGGCTAATGAAGAATTGATGGAAAAATACCTTGAAGGCGTTGATTTGTCGGAAGCAGATATTAAAGAAGGTATTCGTAGCAGAACATTAGCGAATGAAGTTGTCCCGGCCTTTTGCGGCTCAGCTTTTAAAAACAAAGGTGTTCAGGCGTTATTGGATGCCGTCATTGATTATATGCCGTCTCCAATTGACGTGCTGGCGATAAAAGGAATTCTGGATGATGGTAAAAATACGGAAGCTGAATGTTCCTCAAAAGATGATGCTCCGTTTGCCGCACTGGCTTTTAAAATAGCGACAGATCCTTTCGTGGGAAACCTGACATTTTTCAGAGTGTATTCCGGAGTTTTAAGTTCTGGAGATACCGTGTACAACCCGGTAAAGAGTAAAAAAGATCGTGTAGGTCGTTTATTACAAATGCATGCAAATAGTCGTGTTGAGATTAAAGAAGTCAGAGCAGGTGATATCGCCGCCGCTGTTGGTCTCAAAGATGTAACCACAGGTGATACGCTATGCGATATGGACAAAGTGATCACATTAGAGCGCATGGATTTTCCAGAGCCTGTAATCGCTGTTGCTGTGGAACCCAAGAGCAAATCAGATGAAGAAAAGATGAGCGCGGCTTTGGGGAAGCTGGCCCATGAAGATCCCTCTTTTCGAGTTTCGACTGACGAGGAGTCTGGTCAAACCATTATTGCTGGCATGGGTGAGTTGCATTTGGAAATCGTTGTTGATCGAATGAGACGCGAATTTGGTGTTGGAGCAAATGTAGGAAAACCTCAAGTTGCCTATCGTGAAACAATTCGAAAAACTGTTGAAAAAGTTGAGGGTAAGTTCGTTCGTCAGTCTGGTGGCCGCGGTCAGTATGGTCATGTGGTATTCAAGCTGGAACCTCAGATTCGGGGAGCAGGCTATGAATTTATTAATGAAATTGTAGGCGGCGCAGTACCCAAAGAATATATTTCTGCAGTAGACAAGGGTGTACGAGAACAAATGGCCAATGGCGTTCTCTCGGGTTTCTCCATTGAAGATGTAAAAGTCACCTTGTTCGATGGTTCCTATCATGATGTTGATTCGAGTGAGATGGCGTTTAAAATTGCTGGCTCAATGGGATTCAAGGCAGGCGTTATCCAAGCGGATCCAGCATTATTGGAACCAGTAATGAAGGTTGAGGTTGCGGTGCAAGAAGAATATCTGGGAGTAGTCAATGGAGATATAAACAAGCGTCGCGGGATATTACTGGGTACTGAGGATTCTCCTCTGGGAAAAGTGATACGTGCAGAAGTACCACTATCTGAAATGTTCGGCTATGCAACTGATCTACGTTCAGCAACGCAAGGGCGGGCCACATATACGATGGAATTTGAACAGTATAATGAAATCCCGGCAAATATCGCTGAGGCTATTATCAATAAACATAATTAAAAATAATATTAAACGTAATCTTAAAGAAGAGGTGATTAGTTGTGTCGAAGGAGAAATTTGAACGCACGAAGCCGCATGTAAATGTAGGTACGATAGGTCACGTTGATCACGGCAAGACGACACTGACGGCGGCGATTACGAAGACCATGGCGGAAGCGCATGGAGGTGAATTCAAAGCCTATGACCAGATTGATAACGCGCCGGAGGAAAGGGCGCGCGGCATTACTATCGCTACGGCTCATGTTGAATACGAAAGTGTGAACCGTCACTATGCACACGTGGATTGTCCGGGGCATGCTGATTATGTGAAGAACATGATTACTGGTGCTGCGCAGATGGACGGAGCCATTTTGGTATGTAGTGCTGCAGACGGTCCCATGCCACAAACACGAGAACACATATTGTTAGCGCGTCAGGTTGGAGTACCCTGTGTGGTTGTTTATTTGAACAAAGCGGATCAGGTTGATGATAAGGAGTTGATGGAACTGGTGGAGATGGAAGTTCGAGAACTGTTGGACATGTACGAATTTCCGGGCGACGCCACGCCGATTGTTACGGGTTCGGCATTGAAGGCTTTGGAAGGAGATAGTAGTGATATTGGGATTCCCTCGGTCTTGAAGTTAGTTGAGGAAATGGACAACTACATTCCCGTGCCGGAACGTCCGGTGGATGGTGCTTTTCTGATGCCGATAGAAGACGTTTTCTCGATTTCGGGACGTGGAACGGTTGTGACTGGTCGTGTTGAGCGTGGCATTGTCAAGGTTGGTGAAGAGATAGAGATTGTGGGTGTAAAAGACACCCAGAAGACGGTTTGTACAGGCGTTGAGATGTTCAGGAAGTTACTTGATGAAGGACTTGCTGGAGACAACGTTGGCGTGTTACTTCGAGGGACCAAACGTGAAGAGGTTGAGCGTGGACAGGTGCTGTGCCATCCTGGGAGCATCACCCCGCACACTCGTTTTGAGGCGGAGATATACGTATTATCCAAGGATGAAGGGGGCAGGCACACGCCATTTTTCGCGAACTACCGCCCACAGTTTTATTTTCGCACCACTGATGTTACCGGAGCTATCGAATTACCTACAGATGTAGAGATGGTGATGCCTGGAGATAACGTTAAATTAGAGGTGACTTTGATTAACCCGATAGCGATGGAAGAGGGTTTACGTTTTGCTATTCGTGAAGGTGGTCGTACTGTGGGTGCCGGTGTTGTTGCCAAGGTCATTGAGTAATTAATTATGGCTGAACAACAGGTAATACGCATACGTTTGAAGGCATTTGATCATCGCTTGATTGATCAATCGACGCGCGAAATCGTCGAAACAGCCAGACGCACTGGTGCTCAGGTAAAGGGTCCCATTCCGTTACCGACCAAAAAAGAAAGGTTTACGGTTCTGATTTCACCACACGTAAATAAAGATGCGCGTGATCAATATGAGATTCGCACACATAAACGTCTAATGGATATCGTCAACCCAACCGACAAGACGGTTGATGCATTAATGAAACTGGATCTTGCTGCTGGTGTAGATGTACAGATTAAACTTAATTGATCTAGTTTTATAAATATCGGCAATTGGTAATCAAGACAATGAATATTGGAATTATTGGACGCAAACGGGGTATGACGAGAATCTTCACGGAAGATGGTCATTCGATACCTGTGACAGTTGTTGAGGCTGGAATGAATCGTATTATTCGACTCACCGATACTGGAAATGATGGTTCTCAAGCTGTACAGGTGGTTTGGGGTAGTAAGAAACCTGGAAAAGCAAATAAGGCAATTGCAGGAGTCTGTGCCAGGGCCAATACCGATCTGGGTGAAGGGTTTATCGAGTATCGCGTTTTCGGTGAAGAACAATTGGTGGAAGGCGGCGAGATTACAGTTGATATATTCGAGGCGGGTCAAAAAGTTGATGTCTCGGGAATGTCTGTGGGCAAGGGCTATGCGGGCGTTATTAAACGTCATAATTTTAGTCATCAAAGAAATTCCCACGGTAATTCAATTTCTCATCGTGCTCCTGGCTCAATTGGTCAGTGTCAGACACCTGGGCGTGTATTCAGAGGTAAGAAGATGGCCGGTCACATGGGTAATGTAAAAAGAACTATGCAGAACCTTGAGATTATTAGGGTAGACGGTGAGAAAAACCTTTTGTTAATTAAGGGCTCAGTGCCAGGTGCTAAAGGTGGCAAGGTGGTTGTCAAACCATCAGTAAAGGTTCGTGCCCGGAAGCTCAACTCCTAAGGGTTTGGCTATGGAATTAAATTTAAAACAATTAGATAAAAAGACGGCTGGGAAAGTGACTGTTTCAGATAGTATTTTTGCAACAGAATATAACGAACCACTTATTCATCAGGCATTAATGGCATTTATGGCTGGGTCCAGAGCCGGTACCAAGGCGCAAAAAACGCGCTCAGATGTTCGTGGTGGTGGTAGAAAACCGTGGAGACAAAAGGGTACTGGGCGTGCTAGATTGGGGACTATACGTAGTCCGATATGGAGAGGTGGTGGTGTTACCTTTGCGGCGAGGCCTAAAGATTATTCTCAGAAGCTGAATAAAAAAATGTATCGCGGCGCGATGCGTTCCGTTCTTGCCGAGCTGATTCGCCAGGACAGGTTGATTTTCATTGACGAGTTTCCAGCGAGCGCACCGAAAACTAAAGAGATGGTGGCACGATTAAAAGCACTGGAGCTAAGCAATGTGTTGATAGTGACAGGCGAAGTGACAGAGAATCTTTTCCTTTCCACAAGAAACATTCCTAATGTTGATGTTGTAGATGCAGAAGAAATTAATCTTTATGTGTTGATCGGATATAGCAAGGTGCTAATGACGAAGGATGCGCTTGCAAGAGTAGAGGAATTGCTGGGATGACCCAAAACAGCAGTCAGGAAAAATTAATGAAAATTGTGCTGGAGCCGCGTATAACTGAAAAAAGTACGATGGTCGGTGAGAGGTACAATCAGTTCGTTTTTAAGGTACTTAAAAGCGCATCTAAACCTGAGATTAAAAAAGCAGTCGAACTGCTATTTAAGGTTGAAGTTGACTCTGTCCAGGTGAGTAATGTTAGGGGAAAAAAGAAAATATTTAAGCGTGAACCGGGTAAGCGACCAGACTGGAAAAAGGCCTACGTTAGACTGAAACCTGGTTTTGACATTGATTTTTTGGGAACATAGTTCAAATATTTGTGACTGATTATGGCATTAGTTAAACCGAAACCAACGTCTGCAGGGCGACGGGCACAAGTCAGAGTCGTAAGCCCTGAGTTGTACAAGGGTGCACCCCATGAGCCATTGCTTGAAAAACAAAGCAAGAATTCGGGGCGCAACAATAATGGGCGAATTACTGTACGCCATCGTGGCGGAGGTGCGAAACAGCGCTATCGTTTGATGGATTTCAAACGTAATAAAGACGATATCGTGGCTAAAGTTGAACGTATTGAATATGATCCAAACAGAACAGCACACATTGCTCTGTTGTTGTTTGTAGATGGGGAACGTCGTTACATCATTGCCTCACAAGGCATGGTGAAAGGTTATGAAGTAATGTCAGGTGAATCTGTGCCGATTAAAATCGGCAATTGTCTACCATTACGTAACATTCCTTTAGGTACTACAGTCCACTGTATTGAAATGAGACCCGGTAAAGGTGCGCAAATGGCAAGAAGTGCAGGGGCCAGTGCACAATTAGTTGCACGTGAAGGGACTCATGCAACTTTAAGAATGCGCTCAGGTGAAATGAGGAAAGTACTTGTGGAATGTCGTGCGACCATTGGTGAAGTGAGCAATAGTGAACATGCACTCAGAGCGCTTGGTAAAGCTGGTGCCAGAAGATGGCGCGGTATTCGTCCGACAGTTCGAGGTGTTGTGATGAACCCTGTTGACCATCCGCATGGTGGTGGTGAAGGCAGAACTTCGGGTGGCCGCCACCCAGTTACCCCTTGGGGCGTGCCGACTAAAGGTTATAAAACACGTAAAAACAAGCGTTCCGATGATCTTATCGTACGTAAACGTCAGAAGAAATAGCCGGAAATAAAATTAGATGCCACGTTCAATTAAGAAAGGTCCTTTTGTAGACTATCATTTAGCAAAGAAAATTGACGTAGCGAGAGAGTCTAATGACAGACGACCGATCAAGACCTGGTCACGTCGGTCGATGGTGTTACCTGGTATGGTTGGTTTAACTATTGCTGTTCATAACGGCCGCGATCATATGCCGATATATGTTACGGAAAATATGGTAGGTCATAAGTTTGGCGAATTTGCCGGGACACGTACGTTTAGAGGTCATATTGCGGATCGGAAGGCCAAATGATCGGAGTCTTATGATGCCAACATCTGCGAAACTCACAAACGCAAGACTCTCACCGCAAAAGGTGCGCTTGGTCGCAAATCAGGTAAAAGGTTTACCAGCGGGGAAAGCAATAGACATGCTTACGTTTAGTAACAAAAAGGCGGCATCCGTAATAAAGAAAGTGCTCGAATCAGCAATCGCGAATGCTGAGCATAATGATGGTGCTGATATTGATGAGTTGGAAATATCAGAGATACTTGTCGATGCAGGCCCAACAATGAAGCGTTTGCGTCCTCGGGCACGAGGTCGTGCCGACAGGATTGTGAAGCGAACCAGTCATGTAAAAGTAACGGTTTCAGAGACGGAAGGGTAATATTGTAATGGGTCAAAAAGTACATCCAACGGGCATACGCTTGGGCATTGTTAAAGACTGGACGTCAACTTGGTATGCCGATTCCAGGGACTATCCCAAATTTTTGTACACAGATTTAAAGGTACGTGAATATTTACAAAAGGAATTGGAAAGTGCTTCAGTCAGTCGGATTCAGATAGAGCGTCCAGCAAACAATGCAAGAGTGATTATATATACGGCACGTCCAGGAATCGTGATCGGTAAGAAAGGTGAAGACATTGAACGTCTACGTGTAACGATTTCAAAAATGATGGGTGTGCCGGCGCAGGTAAGTGTTGAAGAAATACGTAAACCAGAATTGGATGCAATTCTGGTAGCACGAAATGTTGCATCTCAGTTAGAACGTCGAATTATGTACAGACGCGCTATGAAGCGTGTGGTGACTAATACCATGAGGTTAGGTGCCGAAGGTATTAAAATAAATCTTGCCGGACGATTGAATGGTGCAGAAATTGCCCGTTCAGAATGGTACAGAGAAGGTCGTGTGCCTTTGCATACACTGAGAGCAGATATTGATTATGGCGTTGCCGAGGCAATGACAACTTACGGAATCATAGGGATTAAAGTCTGGATATTTAAAGGTGAAAAGTTTGATTATAGCGGCAAGAATAATAATGCAGAAGTCGTTGAGGAAGTTTCTACAAGCTGACAGGTAACTATTAAGTGCTACAACCCAAGAGAACTAAATTCAGGAAACAGAGCAAAGGTCGTAATCGCGGCCTTGCTACGGTTAGCAATAAAGTGAGCTTTGGAGAGTTCGGTTTGAAGGCGACAACCCGTGGACGTCTTACAGCTCGCCAAATTGAAGCCGCACGTAGAACCGTTACACGCGCAATGAAACGTGGTGGGAAACTCTGGATCAGGGTCTTTCCGGATAAGCCGATTACCAGTAAACCCCTGGAGGTAAGACAAGGCAAAGGCAAGGGTAATGTCGAATATTGGGTTGCACAGATTCAACCGGGCAGAATGCTGTATGAAGTCGAGGGTGTACCGGAAGATTTGGCAAGAAAGGCGTTCAAGTTAGCCTCAGCCAAACTACCTGTAAAAACAACATTCATTAGCAGAGTGATAATGTAATGGAAGCTGCAGAATTAAGAAAAAAGACACCGGAAGAGCTGAATGCTATAGTCATGGAGTTGCTGCGCGAGCAGTTTAATCTGCGTATGCAAAAGGGATCAGGACAGTTTAATAAACCAAGTGAAATGAAACGCATACGTCGCACAATAGCACGAGTGAAAACGGTAATAACTGAAATGGCGACGGGTAATAGTTAATGAGCGGAACACAAAACACGTCCAAGACAGTCACTGGCGAAGTGGTGAGTAATAAAATGGATAAAACCATTTCAGTACAGGTGTTAAGGAGGGTCAAGCATTCTTTATATGAAAAGTATATTAAACGTTCCACAAAGTTTATGGCTCATGATGAGAATAATGAATGTAATGAGGGTGATGTCGTAGTTATTGAATCTTCAAGACCGCTGTCGAAAAATAAGTCATGGAAACTACAAAAGGTAGTCTCCAGGTCTCAAAAAATTTAGCAGTGTGTAAAGATTATAAGGTAGAGGGGTAACGTAGATGATACAAGTGCAGACCATGCTTGATGCCGCAGATAACAGCGGCGCGAGGCGGGTAATGTGCTTTAAGGTTCTGGGCGGATCCAAGCGCCGCTACGCTGGAATAGGCGATGTCATCAAAGTGACAGTGAAGGAAGCTATCCCGCGCGGTAAGGTAAACAAAGGCGAGATTTATGATGCGGTTGTTGTAAGAACTCGTAAAGGTGTTCGTCGGTCGGATGGATCGCTGATCAGGTTTGACAGAAATGCTGTTGTTTTACTTAATAATCAGCGTCAGCCGATTGGTACTCGAATATTTGGTCCAGTGACGCGTGAATTAAGAAGTGCGGAGTTTATGAAGATTGTATCGTTGGCACCTGAGGTTTTATAAGAAATGCGAAAGTTTAGAAAAGGTGATGATGTTGTTGTCTTGGCTGGTAAGGACAAGGGCAAGCGAGGCGTTATTCTAAAGGTACTGCAAGATAAAGATAAAGTAATTGTCGAGAATGTAAATATGGTGAAACGCCATACCAAAGGGAATCCTGTGCAAGGACAACCTGGAGGTATCATGGAAAAAGAAATGCCATTACATATTTCAAACGTTGGCATCTGGAATTCAGTATCAGAGAAGATAGACCGCGTCGGCATTAAACAGTTGGAAGATGGAAAGAAAGTGCGTTTTTTTAAGTCTAATAACGAAGTCATGGATGTATGAAGGTGGCAGCAAAATGGTGAGATTAGAAGAGTTCTATAAGGAAAACGTAATAAAACAACTGACTAAGCAGTTCGGTTACACATCAGTCATGCAGGTTCCCAGGATAAAAAAAGTAACACTGAATATGGGACTCGGAGAGGCTGTCGCTGATAAGAAGGTTATTGACCATGCGGTAAATGATATGGAGAAAATTGCAGGTCAAAAACCTGTTGTTACCCGTGCCAGAAAATCGGTTGCCAATTTTAAAGTACGTGAGGGTTGGCCAGTTGGCTGCAAAGTTACTCTACGTAGAGGACGTATGTATGAATTTCTGGATAGGCTTATTTCAATTTCCATTCCCAGAATTCACGACTTTCGCGGATTCAGTGCGAAGTCGTTTGATGGGCGTGGCAACTATAGTCTTGGGGTTAAAGAGCAGATTATTTTTCCAGAAGTTGATTATGACAAGATTGATACACTTCGTGGTATGGATATTACTATCACGACATCTGCAAACACGGATAATGAGGGTCGTGCATTACTAACAGCGTTTAACTTCCCACTACGTAAATAATATTTGAGGTCAACATGGCAAAAGTTTCAATGATTAATCGTGAATATAAGCGTGCTAAGCTGGTTAGGAAATATGCGGCTAAGCGTGAAGAATTAAAGGGTCGGGCGATTGATGAGTCTCTTGGTGATGAAGAGAGAAAGACAGCAAGGGAAAAATTGAATATGTTGCCACGTGATTCGAGTCCTGTGAGATGTCGTAATCGATGTAGTTTGACTGGGCGCCCACATGGTTATTACCGCAAGTTTGGACTTTCTCGAAATATGCTACGCGAGGCGGCGATGCGCGGAGATATTCCAGGTCTTGTCAAGGCTAGTTGGTAGGAAAAAGATTATGAGCATGCAAGATCCGTTGGCTGATATGTTGACACGAATCAGGAATAATCTAGCCAGAGCCAGGGCATCAGTCAGTATGCCTTCGTCCAATCTTAAGGTTTCAGTGGCGGAGATTCTGCGGCAGGAAGGTTATATCTTAAAATATTCGGTGGAAGGCGATGTTAAGAAAATACTTACCATTGAGTTAAAGTATTTCGAAGCCAAGCCTGTCATTGAAATGTTAAGTCGATTTAGTTGTCCAAGTGTTAGAAGATACCGATCAAAAAATGAACTGCCGAGGGTAATTGGTGGTTTAGGTGTCGCCATTGTCTCCACCTCAAAAGGTGTGATGACAGATAGAAGCGCTCGTGCTCAGGGTATCGGCGGTGAAGTGTTATGTGTTGTTTCTTAGGTAGGTTAAAACAATGTCGCGAGTAGCAAATAATCCCGTCGAGTTGCCTCCTGGTGTTGAATTCAGTCTTGCCGAAAGTACGGTTACGATAAAGGGTAATAAGGGACAACTGCAACATCGCTTGCATCCTTTGGTAAGTGTCACCCGGGAAGGTAGCTGGTTAAAGATGTCAATGGATGATGATTCAAAATCGGCCAGTGCATTGGCGGGGACGACACGCGCATTGCTACAGAATATTGTCACGGGTGTCTCTGTTGGTCATGAACGCAAACTAACGATTGTCGGCGTGGGTTATCGTGCTCAAGTGCAGGGAAAAGTGCTGGATTTGAACCTGGGTTTTTCACATCCTGTTAAATTTGAAATTCCTGCAGGAATCAGCATTGAAACGCCGACTCAAACTGAGATTGTGATTAGAGGCTTGGATAAGCAGCAAGTGGGTCAAGTAGCAGCAAATATTAGGTCTTATAGGCCACCTGAACCCTATAAAGGCAAGGGTGTGCGCTATGCGGAAGAGAATATTATCCGCAAAGAGGCCAAGAAAACTTGACGAGAAAAATCTCGGAGGGAGTGGTGTTATGACTAAACTCGAAGGTAAGATAAATAGAACTGGGCAATGAAAAGTAAAAAACAAGCAAGAATAAAACGGGCGACGCATACCAGAACTCATATTAGGAGAAAAGGCACCAATCGTTTGTGTGTTCACAGGACACCGAAACATCTTTATGCACAGGTGATCGCAGCAGATGGCTCTGGAGTTCTGGTCAGTGCTTCGACCTTGGATAAAGAGATTAAAGGCGAGGTTAGATATAGCGGAAACATTGATGCGGCTGTTATTGTAGGTAAAAAACTGGGCGAACGTGCAAAGCAAGCAGGACTGACTCAGGTAGCTTTTGATCGTTCCGGGTTTAAATATCACGGGCGGATTAAGGCATTGGCTGATGCCGCTCGTGAACAAGGCTTGGAATTCTAGAGGTTTTAATAAATGATTGTCACTGATTCAATTACAGGAAACGAAAATCTTCTGGAAAAGTTGGTTCACGTTAATCGCGTCGCTAAAGTAGTCAAGGGTGGTCGACAATTCGGTTTTACTGCACTGACCGTTGTTGGAGATGGTAATGGCAGGGTCGGCTTTGGACGTGGTAAGGCTAAAGAGGTGCCGATTGCAATTCAAAAAGCGATGGAAAATGCACGTAAAAACATGGTGTTGGTCGCTTTGAACGAAAGCACTTTACATTATTCAATTACGGGTACGCATGGTGCGGCAAAAGTTTACATGCAGCCAGCTTCAGAAGGTACTGGAATAATTGCCGGCGGTCCTATGCGTGCGGTTTTTGAAGTTTCAGGTGTGCATAATGTATTGGCCAAGTCGATTGGATCAACAAACCCAATCAATGTTGTTCATGCAACGATGAACGCATTGAGGACCATTGCATCACCGGAAAAGATTGCGGCTAAACGCGGCAAATCAGTTGAGGAAATACTGGGTTAGACTAGACATGGCAAAGAAAAAACTAATAAACGTTACCCTAAGGCACAGTACCAACAAGCGCATAGCTTCTCACAAAGCTTGTGTTAAAGGCTTGGGTTTGCGCCGTATCGGACAAACCGTCACGGTTGAAGATACACCGGAAAATCGTGGCATGGTAAACAAGGCCAATTATTTATTGACCATTGAGAAAGCGTAATAATGCGACTCAATACATTAAAACCACAAGCAGGATCAAAACCGGTGGCTAAAAGAGTTGGTAGAGGTATAGGTTGTGGTTTAGGTAAGACGTGTGGTCGTGGACATAAAGGCCAGAAGTCAAGAAAAGGTGGTTACCATAAAGTAGGTTTTGAAGGTGGACAGATGCCATTGCAACGTCGTCTCCCCAAAATTGGTTTTAGTTCGCGTGTTGCATCTATGGTTGCGGAGGTGCGTTTACAGGAGTTGGCCAAGGTCAATGCTGAAGTAGTTGACCTGGATGCCTTGTTGTCTGCTGGTTTAATTTCAAAGAATATCAGGCGTGTGAAAGTGATTGATTCAGGCAAGATTGAAAAAGCAGTTTCTGTAAAAGGACTAGGAACAACGAAAGGTGCTCGCGTAGCGATTGAAGCTGTTGGTGGAAAAGTTTTAGAGGATTAAATGGCGATATCTACCCCAGCGATTCCCGGGAGTGTTTCCGGGCCAGGAAAATTGAAAGAGTTGCGTCAGCGATTATTTTTTCTCTTGACAGCGTTATTTATTTTCAGAGTGTGTTCGTTTATTCCCGTACCAGGGATAAATCCGAATGCGCTGGCAGCAATGTTTGAGCAGCAAAGCGGTACCATACTGGATATGTTTAACATGTTTTCAGGTGGAGCCTTGCAAAGATTATCTGTCATTGCCTTGGGTATTATGCCTTATATTTCAGCCGCTATTATTATGCAGTTGTTAACTGTAATAGAACCAAGGTTAAAACAGCTGAAGAAAGAGGGTGGTGAGGCAGGCAAGCGCAAGATTACTCAGTACACGCGTTATGGCACAGTTTTGCTGGCGACATTTCAGGCATTTGGTGTAGCTACTTTGCTGGAAGGCCAGCAAGCAGCTGGATTAGCAGTGGTGATGGATCCCGGTGTCGGATTTAAAGTAACTGCAGTGACGACACTGGTGACGGGGACATTGTTTCTAATGTGGTTGGGCGAACAAATTACTGAGCGCGGTATTGGTAATGGTATTTCCATGATTATTTTTGCCGGTATTGTTGCGGGACTACCGTCAGCAGTTGGAGGAACCATTGAGTTGTCCAGAACAGGGGAGTTACACTTGCTGGCTTTGTTTGCACTATTTGCATTGGCTATTGTGGTCACGGGGTTTGTTGTATTTGTAGAAAGAGGCCAACGGAGAATTACCATCAACTATGCAAAGAAGATGGTTGGACGTAAGCAATATGCGGGACAATCCAGTCATTTGCCGCTGAAGCTGAATATGTCGGGCGTGATTCCACCGATATTTGCTTCCAGTTTGATTTTATTTCCATCAACCATCGCTGGTTGGTTTGGCCAAAGTGAAGGCATGCGTTGGTTACAGGATTTATCGACAATGATGTCACCGGGACAACCGATTTATGTATTGATGTACGCTGTGGGGATTATATTTTTCTGTTTCTTCTACACAGCCATCGTTTTCGACCCAAAAGAAACGGCTGATAATTTGAAAAAATCCGGCGCTTTTATTCCGGGTATTAGACCAGGTGAACAAACAGCGGCATATCTTGATAATGTATTAACTAAATTAACATTGGCGGGTGCTGTATATATCACTGCGGTGTGTTTGCTACCTGAATTTTTGATTGTGAAATTTAATGTACCTTTCTATTTTGGAGGTACATCATTACTGATTATTGTAGTTGTTGTTATGGATTTTATGTCTCAGGTACAGGCTCATTTGATGTCTCATCAATATGATTCTTTGTTAAAGAAAGCCAATTTGAAGAAGCATGGTAATAAAAGATAATCCATCGAAAGATAGTTGGAGAATTAAAGGTGAAAGTAAGAGCATCCGTAAAAAAGATTTGTCGTAATTGTAAAATCGTGCGCCGTAAAGGCGTTGTTCGCGTTATATGTTCTGACCTCAGACATAAGCAGCGGCAGGGTTAAAATTTTAATTTTAGCGTTGAGAGAGTAACTGGAGAAATGAATAAATGGCACGCATAGCTGGTGTAAATATACCCGACAATAAACATCTGGGTGTCGCTTTGACCCATGTCTATGGTATTGGAAATGCGCGTTCTCGAAGTGTATGTAATGTAACAGGTCTGAAGGCAGATATCAAAGTCAGGGAATTGACTGAAGGTGATTTAGATAAGGTGCGTTCTGAAATAACCAAGTATGAAGTGGAAGGTGATCTCAGGCGCGAAGTATCAATGAATATTAAGAGATTGATGGATCTTGGTTGTTATCGAGGTATTCGTCATCGTAAAGGTTTACCTCTCAGAGGCCAAAGAACGCGAACAAATGCGAGGACGCGTAAAGGGCCACGCAAACTAATTAAGAAATAACCAGTAAAAGGTTAAAAAATATGGCAACTCCAGGCACTAAAGGTCGAAAGAAAGTTAAAAGAACTGTGATAGACGGCTTAGCCCACATTCATGCTTCATTTAACAATACTATTATCACAATCACGGATCGACAGGGTAATACGCTGTCATGGGCGACCGCTGGCGGTAGTGGTTTCCGCGGTTCACGTAAAAGTACCCCCTTTGCCGCCCAGATTGCGTCACAAAAAGCCGGAGAATCGGCATTAGAATTTGGTATGAAGAATCTAGAAGTATTTATTAAAGGACCGGGTCCGGGCAGAGAATCTGCTGTTCGAGCGTTGAATTCTGTTGGTTTCAAAATTGTGAACATTACTGACGTGACCCCTATTCCGCATAACGGTTGTCGTCCGCCGAAAAAGCGTCGAGTATGAGGCGAATGGAGTAAAAATTATGGCACGATATTTAGGACCAAAATGTAAATTGATCAGGCGTGAAGGTACAGATCTTTTTTTGAAGAGTAGAGCCAGGCCCGTTGACTCTAAATGTCAGATCGACAAAATTCCGGGTGATAAGGGCACGCGCCCTAAACGGTTATCGGATTATGCATTGCAGTTGCGAGAAAAACAGAAGCTACGTCGAATGTATGGCATTTTAGAAAAACAGTTCCGTTCTTACTACAAAGAAGCTGCTAGACGTAAAGGATCCACTGGTGAGAATCTCTTGAGTATTCTTGAGTGCCGCCTGGATAATGTCGTCTATAGGATGGGTTTTGGTGTGACGCGAAATGAAGCACGACAATTAGTCAACCATAAATCCATATTGGTGAATGGTAAGAGCGTTAATATTCCGTCTTATCAGCTAAGTGCATCGGATGTTATTTCAGTTCGTGAGAAAAGCAGGAAACAGGTTCGGATCCGGGACTCTCTTACAATCGCGGAACAGTTGACATTCCCTGAGTGGCTAGATGTAAATCCCGAAGCAATGGAAGGGACTCTCAGGTCGGTCCCGGAGCGTAGCGAATTACCCGCTGAAATTAACGAGCAGCTCGTAGTTGAACTTTACTCCAAGTAGTTAAGCGCCAATAATTTAAGTGAAAGGATAGGAACATACATTATGTCAGCAGCATTTAGTGAAATATTAAAACCGCGTCTGGTTGACGTAGATCCAGTCAATGAATTCAGTGCCAAGATTACAATTGAGCCGCTTGACAGGGGTTTTGGTCATACATTAGGTAATGCACTTCGCCGTGTATTACTTTCATCAATGCCGGGTTGTGCGGTTACTGAAGTTGAGATTGATAACGTCTTACATGAATACACGATCATTGAAGGTGTACAGGAAGATGTTACCGATCTTCTTCTAAACCTTAAAAGTTTGGCAATTACTATGCATTCCAGGGATGAAGCGATATTAATTTTGAAAAAAAGCAGCTCTGGTGAAGTAAAGGCCAGTGATATAACAGTGGATCATGATGTTGAAATAGCGAATCCCGATCATGTTATCGCTAATTTGACCAAAGCAGGTGAGTTGAGCATGCGTATCAAAGTCGTTAGGGGACGTGGTTATCGGCCAGTGGTTGTTGGTGGTGATGAAGAGGAGCAAGTAATTGGTAAGCTCAAGCTAGATGCATCATTTAGTCCCATCCGGCGTGTTGCCTATGATGTACAGAGTGCACGTGTCGAACAACGTACCAATTTAGATAAATTAGTACTTGAAATTGTCACCAATGGTACCATGGACCCTGAAGATGCAGTACGCGAGGCTGCGGGTATTCTGCGTAGTCAACTGGCCGTATTTGTTGATTTGGAAGCAGAAGAAGCCATTGAGGCAAGCGCTGCAAAAGAACCTGAAGTCGATCCTACGCTACTGCGTCCAGTCGATGATTTAGAACTAACGGTACGCTCAGCGAATTGTTTGAAAGCAGAGAGCATTTATTATATCGGTGATTTAATTCAGCGGACAGAAGTTGAGTTATTAAAAACGCCTAATTTAGGTAAAAAGTCACTGACTGAGATTAAGGATGTTTTGGCATCTCGAGGCCTTTCCCTGGGAATGCGTCTGGAAAACTGGCCACCACAGAGTTTGGTTGATAAAAGAGAAACATCAGCAGCTTCTATTGGAGCGTTGTTGGAGAGAAATTAAATGCGACATCGTAAAATCGGAAGACGGCTAAATCGCAATAGCGCACACCGTAAGGCTATGTTTAGAAATATGGCGGTGTCACTGATGCGATACGAAATTATCGAAACAACCTTACCCAAGGCTAAAGAGTTGCGTCGTGTGGCAGAGCCACTTATTACCATGGCAAAGATAGACTCTGTAGCCAAGCGTCGATTGGCCTTTTCGCGTCTACGTGACAGGACCGTTGTAACTAAATTGTTCGATGAACTAGGACCAAGATATAAAGAACGCCCAGGGGGATATTTACGTATCCTGAAGTGTGGCTTCCGTTCAGGAGATAAGGCGCCTATGGCAATTGTCGAACTGATAGGGAACTCCGTTGGTGATATTAATACAGAGAACGTTGTTACTGCAGAAGGTTGAACCAGCATTAGTTTTGATATTATCGGGAATCGGGCAATGCCCGATTTTTATGTATAGGATGTACTACTATGTCACGGGTCCGTGGATGTGTAGAATTGTTTCCGCATTTTCAACATTTCCTCCATCAATAGCGGTCGTATGCATAAGTGTTCGGATACGAAAGAGCAGGGTTGGACGTGGACGTGTATGCGGTCGGGATCCTTCTAACCAATAGAATAACAAGTGTTACGTTTATAACAGATCCCGAAGTGGTTTGATTCAGATATTTATTAAGTGCTAAGCCTTGTTTCCGGCCACGTGTGACAATCAAATAATATGAAGATTTCCCATGTAATACTACCTGCTATATTCCTTCTGGCAATGATGATATCGAGTCACTCTGTGTTCAGTACAGAAAGCACAGATCTGAGTAAACTGCCGACTGCAGTTCAACAAGCACTAAAAAAGCACAAACTCCCCGCAAGTTCGTTGAGTCTCTACATTAAAGAAGTCAATGGACAACAGCCATTGATTATGCTCAATAGCGATATTCCCCGTAACCCTGCGTCCACCATCAAGGTTATTACCACTTATGCGGGTCTGCACATGCTTGGTCCTACCTATACATGGCAAACTCGTTTTTATCTTGATGGCAAACTTTCCGGTAACACATTAAATGGAAATCTGATGATGCAAGGTGGTGGCGATCCATTTCTGGTCAAAGAGGCTTTTTGGCATATATTGTTTACATTACGGGCAAAAGGTTTGCAGCATATCAAGGGTAATTTATTGGTTGATGCCGGAGATTTTGCAGAGGAACTTGGTACCACCGGGGATTTTGATAAAAGACCTTACCGGGCGTACAACACATTTCCTGATGCGGCATTAGTTAATTTCAGTGTGCATCAGTTTAATTTTATTCCACAAAAAAACAGAATACATATTTATGCTGATCCGCCGTCAGCAACCGTGGAAATTAATAATAATGTCAGATCAGTAACAGGTAAATGTAAGGGTGAACATCATCGTATAAAGCAAAATATCGTGCATTATAGCAGTCATGCATCAGTTACATTTTCTGGAGATTATCCGCATAGTTGTGGATCCCATCAATTGCTTCGGAGTGTAATCTCGAATGAGAAGTATGTTTATGGCGTATTCAAGTCTCTATGGGAAAGTATGGGTGGCACAATTACGGGAACAGTAAGTAAAACCACCATTAATAAAAACAAACCATACTATGTAGCGTCGTCGGAACCACTAAGTGAAATTATCACGCATATCAACAAATATAGTAACAATGTAATGGCAAGACAATTGTTACTAACATTGGCCAAAGAAAAACAAATGTCATTAGACAAACGCAATATAGCCAGTAAAGCTATGGGACGTGTTGCGATTAGTGAATGGCTGCATTCTATCGGCATTCCTGCCCCGGATCTGTTGCTGGATAATGGCGCAGGTTTGTCACGTAGTGCAAGAGTATCAGCAATGACCATGGGCAAGATATTAGAGCATGCATATAACAGTCCTTATCAACCAGAGTTTATGGCATCACTGCCTATGGTCGGGGTGGATGGGACAGTACGGCGTAGACTGGATGGAATTATACCGGCAGGAAAAATAAGAATTAAAACAGGTTTGTTAAACAATGTAAGAGCAATGGCAGGGTATGTTAAAACAGGGAGTAACAAGGATTTAATTGTTGTCTCATTGCAAAATCATGCCGGTGTTCAGAATTGGATTGGAACACATGTGCAGGATGAGATTTTGCAGTGGTTGTATAAGCAGTAGCCTCCCGCACCTATAAGCGGTTTATTACTCTTCGTCATTCTGGTGAATGCGACCTGCAGGATGTAGGAAATGTCGCAAGAGGACATGGAGTCCGGAGCGACCAGAACCCAGCAGACTATCGTCATGCTGGTGCATACCAGCATCCAGTATATTCGAGCGACCCAGTCAATTTAATCTTCATTGATTCTTTTAGTTATACGTCTCGCCTTTTATCGGCGAGGCACTTCTTTTTTGCTTGTCCAAAAAAGAAGTGCCCAAGAAAAAAAGACACCCCGATATCGTATCCTGCGGATACCCTCACAGCTTCATGATTATTTAAGGTCGCGTAAAAAAGACTCCTGTCTTGGTTACGCTCATTTGAACGTCCTGTTAAAATGCCCTTAAAATCATTCACCTGTTCGGTACGATATGAGAGGGTTTTAGCTTCACTTAAATACTAGTTGTGGTCTTTTAAGAATTTTTTTGCTGCAGTACAAACATCAGTCCAGGCCGCATGATATGAATATTTTGACGGATGCCCAATACCTAACAGTTTTGTGCTCTGACTGAGTATTGTTATAATTCCTTCATCGGCCTTATATATTAGAGCTTCATTTTTTCCATTTGGTGTATGGATTTTTGTGTCATCCGCAAATTCATTTACATTTTCGCAATAGTGTTTCTCGAACTTCTCTAGTGTTCCGATACCTTCACAAATAATTGTTTTTGGAGCTACACGAATCAATATCTGATTTAATATTGGTTTAGCTTCAAGAATAGCATGCTCTTTGGAAAGGCCAAGTGAATTTGTAGATATAGAGCGGCGGAATATTATGTTAGTTTTGGGTATGTTCCTTATATCTTCCTTGTCTGATAGTGACAGCACATTAATTAGAAATTTTCGCATAGCGACTGCTATTTTGTAGTCACAATCAACATACTCATGCTCATTGTTTTCGTAGAAAGTCTGGGATGCAAGTACTGATTTATCCCAATTATTGGGGTCGCCTCCAGGATTGAAACCTAAAATAAGTACTGGTGAAGGTATGATTTGTGAATAATATATGCTGTAGAATTTACGTTCAGATAGTCCGGATAGCTTTTGATACTCAGTATCCAAGCGCTGCATGAATATTGTAGTTGTTTCCATAGCTAAATAACTTAATGACGATGGTCAGCTTATTTAGTCAAAGAGGCATAATAATAAAAGTTAACTTCATGATTCCGACTGTATCAGTATCCACGGTTTGATGACAACCGCCCAGACGGTGGCTTTGGTTTCATGGAATGTTTTGGCTTGTTCGGCGGTGACGGCGTCGACCAAGCCTTGCTCGGTCCATGCTTTGAGTTGTTGTGAATCGTCGTTGGTGATGACGAGTGCGACATCGATGAGGTCGAGTTCTGGTGATACTAAAATGACATTACCTGCGGAAAAATAAACTTCAAGATTTTTCCATGCAATCTTTGCGGTTTCGAGGTTGATTGACTCTTTTGTGACGTCCTCTGATTCTTCGAATTGATCTGTTAATTGATCATGCATTTTAGTTTTTCCTGCAGCAACTCATTCACCTTCTCTGGATTGGCCTTGCCTTTGGATTGTTTCATGATCTGTCCGACAAAGAAGCCGATTAATTTCTCTTGTTTGACAGCAGGGCTTTCTTGATATTGTTTGACCTGTTTGGGATTTGCGGCGATGACATCATCGACCAGCTTTATTATGACGGTGGAGTCAGTAAGCTGTTGCAGTCCTTTCTGTGCAATAATTTCATCAGCAGTACCTTCGCCGTTGCACAGGGCTTCAAAGACTTGTTTGGCTATATTGCTGGAGATGGTGTTGTCTTTGATACGTTTGATCATGCCTCCCAACAATTCCGCACTCACCGGACTTTCAGTGATGTCTTGATTCCTTTTGTTCAAGAGTGCTGATAACTCACCCATCACCCAATTAGCGCTCAACTTCGCTTCTCCATCGGCGGTCTTGACGACGGCCTCAAAATACTCAGCTTGATCGCGGTTGGTAGTTAACACATCGCTATCATATTCTGATAGATTAAATTCCTTGATGAATCTTTCACGTTTGGCGGTCGGTAATTCAGGAAGTTCTTTTTTAATGGCCTCAATGGTCTTTTGATTTATGCAAACGGGAAGTAAATCCGGATCAGGAAAATAGCGATAGTCATTGGCCTCTTCTTTGTTGCGCATGGTTCGTGTTTCATTTTTATCTGGATCGTACAGACGTGTTTCCTGAATGACATTACCTCCGGATTCGATGACATCAATCTGACGTTCAACTTCAAATTCAATCGCTTGTTCGATAAATTTAAATGAGTTCAGGTTTTTAAGTTCTGTGCGTGTGCCAAGTTTCTTTTGCTTCCTGGTTCTGACAGAGACATTGGCATCACAGCGGAATGATCCTTCCTGCATATTGCCATCACAGATTTTTAAGTATCGAACAATGGAGTGAATTTTTTTCAGGTAGGTAATCGCTTCTTCAGCTGTGCGCATGTCTGGCTCAGACACGATTTCTATCAGGGGGGTTCCTGCACGATTAAGATCGATACCGGTCTTGTCAAGGAAGCCTTCATGAACAGATTTTCCTGCATCTTCTTCCAGATGCGCACGGGTGATGCCAATAGTTTTTTTACTGCCATCGGTTAACTGGATCTCAACCTTTCCATTATCAACAATAGGCAACTCAAATTGACTAATCTGATAGCCTTTGGGTAGGTCTGGGTAGAAATAATTTTTGCGTGCAAACACCGATTTATCAGCGACATGCGCGTTCACCGCCAAGCCAAATTTGATAGCCATCTCAACAGCTTGTTGATTGATAACGGGTAATACGCCCGGAAGGCCTAAGTCTACGGAACATGCCTGGGTATTCGCATCTGTGCCATAAGTTGTTGATGCACCTGAGAATATCTTGCTTTTTGTTGCGAGTTGGGCATGTATCTCAAGCCCGATAACGGTTTCCCATTCTGTATTTACGGCCATTATTCAAACTCTCTCGGTGATTGTTGATGCCAATCGGTGGCCTGTTGGAATTGATGTGCAATATTTAGCAGTTTAGATTCCGCGAAATAGTTACCAATAACTTGCATACCTACCGGGAGTTCATCGGCAAAACCTGCAGGGACGGAGATGGCAGGTAGTCCGGCGAGGTTCACCGATACGGTATAAATATCTGATAAATACATACTGATTGGATTATCAATGAGTTCATTCAGCTTAAAAGCCGGTTGCGGCGTGGTAGGACCGATAATGACATCAACCGTTTCCAATGCGCCACGAAAATCGTCACGAATCAATCGGCGAATCTTTTGTGCTTTTAAATAGTAGGCATTGTAATAACCTGTAGATAAAACATAGGTGCCGGTGATGATGCGCCGTTTCACTTCTTTATCGAAACCCTCGGCACGCGAACGCATATAAAGATCAGTCAAATTTTTCGGATCTTCGCAACGGTAACCAAAACGAATACCATCAAAACGTGCCAGATTTGATGAGCATTCTGCTGATGCGATCACGTAGTATGCCGAAATCGACAGGTTCGCATTTGGCAATTCAATTTCTTTAATCGTTGCACCCAGATTTTCCAGTTCTTTAATACCTGTCTGAATAATATTTTCGATACTGGTATCAAGTTGGTCATCAAAATATTCTTTGGGTAAGCCAATGGTCAATCCTTCAAGACTGTCATTTAGGTTCGTAGTATAATCTTCAACATCCTCTTGAGCTGATGTTGAATCTCGCTCGTCAAAACCAGCCATAACGTTTAACACCATAGCCGCATCTTCCGCTGTTCTTGTCATGATGCCCCCCTGATCCAGACTCGAAGCATAAGCAATCATGCCGTGGCGTGAAATCCTGCCGTAGGTGGGTTTCAACCCGGTAATGCCGCATAGAGAGGCAGGTTGTCTTATAGAACCGCCGGTATCTGTTCCTGTTGCAACAGGTGTGAGTTGGGCTGCCACTGCCGCCGCAGAGCCTCCGGAGGAACCACCAGGTACACATTCGGTGTTCCAGGGGTTTTTAACAGCACCATAGAAACTCGTTTCATTCGAAGAGCCCATGGCGAATTCATCCATGTTGGTTTTGCCCAATATCACCATTCCCGCCTCGTTTAATTTTGTAACAACGGTTGCATCATAGGGTGCAATAAAATTATCTAGCATCTTTGAACCACAACTGGTCTTTGTGCCTTCAGTACAAAATATATCCTTATGCGCTAATGGGATCCCTGTGAGCTGGTCTGCATCACCTGCTTGTATTTTTTTATCTGCCAGTCTGGCTTGTGCCATAGCTTTTTCTGGCATCAAACTAATGAAGCAGTTTAGTTCTGTATTGTACCTATCACACCGATCCAGATAGAACGAGACAAGTTCTTCACTACTGAATTCTTTATTTCGCAATGCGGCAGATAGTTCTTTTATTGTTTTTTTGTACACGGGTATAAAGTTTTCGTAACTAAATATAAAAAATAGAATATTATCTGAATGTAAAAAATGTTTCGGGGATAAATGATACTTCTGTGGATTTCATGGTTCTGTTTGTTTTTGTTACTCAATGACCTTGGGAACGAGGTAATGACCATTATCCACCGCTGAGGCGATTTTCTGGAAATGTGTTCGCTGATCGGTTTCTGTGACTTTATCTTCCCTGAGTCTTGCGGTCATTTCCAACGGATGTGCAAGCGGCTCGATACTATCTGTATCTATGTTATTCATTTTCTTGACTAAATCAACAATATTGGAAACATCACGTATGTAATCCGGCATATCTGTTGCAGAAATGGAGAGGCGTGCCAGCCTGGCGATTTTTTCGATATCGGATTTATCTAGAGACATTCAAATTACCACCGTTAAATTTGTTGAAAATCAAAAATTTATCACATTCTATCACTTGCCCAAAGCAATACTCGTTGATACAGTTACGCGGTCACGTAGGCAGTTTCTGCAGGGGACCCTGGTCACCCATGCAAAGTCGCAGAATCAGCATAATTTGGTGTTTTGGGTGATGCAGAAGCAGATGTCTTGATAGGGTGTGCTTCGAGTGGGGAGTAATCAAGTTTTCCAGGGCAAAGTCGTACCTTTTTAATATAACTATGAAGTAGATCAAAGCAATCCATGTTTAGTAAAATTAGAGGTATGTTTTCTAACGATCTTTCTATCGATTTAGGAACAGCCAACACACTTATCTATGTCCGCAGTAAGGGCATCGTCTTGAATGAAGCCTCCGTTGTCGCCGTACGAAATGATGGAGATAAGATTAATGCCAAGTCCATCGTGGCTGTTGGTGCTGAAGCAAAAAAAATGCTGGGCAGGACACCTGCTCATATCACCGCGATTCGACCATTGAAAGATGGTGTGATTGCTGATTTCACAGTGACTGAAAAAATGCTTCAGTATTTTATTCACCGAGCACATGGCGCAACCATGTTTAGACCCAGTCCCAGAGTTCTGGTTTGTGTGCCGTGTGGATCGACTCAGGTAGAGAGACGTGCGATCCGTGAATCTGCGAGTGGTGCAGGCGCAAGGACAGTACATCTAATTGAAGAACCCATGGCGGCGGCGATTGGCGCCGGAATGCCTGTGAGTGATGCGCGTGGCTCCATGGTATTGGATATCGGTGGCGGGACTACCGAAGTTGCGGTGATTTCTCTGAACGGTATCGTCTATGCTGATTCGGTGCGTATAGGAGGAGATAAATTTGACGAAGCAATCATTAATTATATTCGTCGAAATTATGGTAGCTTGATCGGTGAGGCAACGGCGGAAGAAATCAAGCAGGAAATCGGGTGTGCCTACCCTGGCAATGAAGTGAAGGAGATGGTTGTTAGTGGTCGTAATCTTGCTGAAGGGATTCCCAGAAGTTTTACCTTGAATAGCAACGAAATTCTTGAAGCTTTACAAGAACCATTATCAGGCATGGTGGGTGCGGTTAAAAACGCGCTGGAAAAAACTCCCCCTGAACTTGGATCTGATGTCGCTGAAGTGGGCCTTGTATTGACTGGAGGAGGCGCACTATTGCGTGATCTGGATCGGCTGTTGATGGAAGAAACAGGTTTACCTGTGATTATTGCCGAAGATCCATTGACTTGTGTCGCCAGAGGCGGTGGTCGTTATCTTGAAATGATAGAGGAATACGGTAACGATATTTTGGCTGTCGAATAGACCGGTTCTCGTTCGCAATGAAGGAGACAGACGATTAGTAGACTGTTTCTAAAGGAAACATCAGCCAATGTGCGCATTGTTATGTTCGTACTGATATCATTGGTAATGATGACTGCCGATCATCGACAAGGTCATCTACAAGAGGTGCGTTCGGTGCTTTCTGTTTTTATCTATCCTCTGCAATATGTTGCGAATCTACCGGTGGCAATCACATATTGGGCGTCAGAGTCATTGGTAATGCGTACCAGGCTAGTGAAGGAAAATGTTCTGCTGCGTGAAGAAAATTTAATACTTAGTAGAAAAGTACAGAAGTATGCATTTCTGACGGCAGAAAATGAGCGCCTCAGAGAAATGCTTCAATCTTCAGAGAAACTTGATGAGCGGATATTAATCGCAGAATTAGTAGTCGTTGACTTACAACCACTCAGGCACCAGATATTGATTAATAAGGGTCGCCGCAATGGTGTATTTCGCGGACAGCCTATTGTTGATGCTAGTGGTGTGATGGGGCAGGTGGTTCATGTCGGTCCATTATCCAGTACGGTACTGTTGTTAACAGATCCCACGCATGCAATTCCGGTGCAAATTAATCGCAATGGCTTGAGATCCATCGCTGTTGGTACCGGTCAAAGTCACATTTTACAACTTGAACATTTACCAAATAACGTCGATATTAGGAAAGGTGATTTAGTGGTTTCTTCTGGCTTGGGTCGCAGATTTCCTCCAGGATATCCTGTCGGCGTTGTCGATGATGTTAGTCGTGTTGCCGGAGAACCTTTTGCGAAGGTGAACATAACCCCCAGTGCACAATTTGAGAAAAGTCGTGAATTTTTGTTGGTTTGGCCGGAGACGAGCACCGATTCATTACCAGGTCTTGAATCTCTGGAAGATGATTAGGACTAATTCAGCAATTTTATGATGTTAAATAAAAATAACGGTGGCTGGATTATATTTGCAAGCTTGTTAATTGCGTTTCTGTTAGCGGCGTTGCCTTTGCCTGCTTGGGCCAGTGATTGGCGACCTGCCTGGGTTGCCATGGTGATTGTTTATTGGTCTGTAGCGTTGCCAAATAGAGTCGGCATTGGAATTGCGTGGTGCGCGGGCCTGTTACTGGATGTGCATCAGGGAGCTTTACTGGGGCAGAATGCCCTGGGACTGGCATTAATCGCTTTTTTCGCTATCCAGACTCACAAACGTTTTCGACTATTCCCTCTGGTGCAACAATCTTGTCTGGTTGGATTCATGATCGTATTTTACTTGCTCATTGAATTATGGATAAGCGGGATTATAGGTATACCTCCTCAGTCATGGACCTACTGGATGTCTGCTTTAACGAGCATGATTTTGTGGCCCTGGTTGTTTATTATTCTCAGAGACATCCGTCGCGGATATAACGTAACCTGAAAATAAACACGAGTATGGAGCTAAATTTTACACTCAAAGATAAAAATGAAGAATCACGTCTTGTTCACTCTCGTATCTACATCGCAGTAGCAATTATTCTGCTGTCAGTCATGGTGTTGGTTGTACGTTTGTTTTATCTTCAAGTTGTTCGCCATGAACATTTTATTACTTTATCCCAAAGTAACAGGGTCAAGGTTTTACCGGTTCCTCCAAGCCGGGGCTTGATATTCACTCGTGACGATATTCTGGTCGCAGATAATCAACCATCTTTTACTCTTGAATTAATCCCGGAGCAAATAGAAGGTCTGTACAACACCATTGCCCGGCTTTCCAAATTGATTGATATCGATGGAGAAAATATCAGTCGTTTTGAGAAAGCACGAAAAGGCAAGAGACGTTTTGAAAGCATTCCCCTTAAATTCAAGTTGACCGAAGATGAAGTTGCCCGATTTTCTGTCGAGCGACATAAGTTTCCCGGGGTTGAGGTTACTGCACGTCCCTATCGTCACTATCCTGAGGGAGCAGGACTGGTACATGTATTGGGATATGTCAGTCGTATTGACGAGAAAGATCTGGAAGAGATTGATGAGTCCGATTATCTGGGTACCAGCCATATCGGTAAATTAGGTGTTGAGAAAGCCTATGAAAATAGATTACATGGTAGTGCTGGTTATCAACAAGTCGAAGTCAATGCTCAGGGTCGCATTATTCGAGTGCTGGAGAAGACACCTCCCGAACCAGGGCAAAACATTCATTTAACACTCGATTATTCATTGCAAAGTGAGGCGGCAAAGATTATGCAGGGTAGACGTGGATCTATCGTGGCGATAGATCCTGATAATGGTGATATTTTGGCATTCGTTAGTTCACCAGCCTATGATCCCAATCCATTTGTAAATGGAATTGATTCCAATTCATATAACGCTATGCTTAACGCTAAAGACACACCACTAATTAACCGTGCACTCAATGGCAAATATCCTCCAGGTTCAGTTGTCAAACCCTTTTTAGCTATTGCCGCACTCGATCTTGGCCTTAGGGAGACATATCAGACCACTTGGTGTAAGGGTTGGTATTCACTGAAGGGGCATGAACATAGATATCGTGACTGGAAGAGAGAAGGGCATGGGCATGTGAATTTGAATCATGCAATTATGCAATCCTGTGATGTATATTTTTATTCTTTGGCGCACGATCTCGGTATCACTAAACTGAACAAGGCGTTAAAAAATTTCGGCTTTGGTCTGAAAACAGGTATTGATATTGGCGGAGAATCAAGTGCTCTGGTACCTTCAGCCGATTGGAAACGCAGAGTCCTAAATCAACCCTGGTACCCGGGTGAGACGTTGATTGCAGGGATAGGACAGGGTTATGTATTGGCAACGCCTCTGCAGCTTGCGACGGCTACTGCTGTTTTAGCTAACAATGGCAAACGTGTGTTGCCGAGACTAGTGTACAGGATCAGTGATCCGGATTCAGATGAAGCGACACTGTTGCCTGTGTCGGTACCGGAACCAGTGGAAGGCTACAAGAAGGAGTATTGGGATGTGGTGATACAGGCGATGCAAGATGTTGTTCATGGTGATAGAGGTACCGCTAGAGTTAGTGGTGCGAACGCCGCTTATACATTTGCCGGAAAGACAGGCACCGCTCAAGTCGCCGGTATCGGGCAGGATGAAAAATACGATGCGGATAATGTGCCTGAGCATTTGCGGGATCATGCACTATTTATCGCATTTGCCCCGGTGGAGGGTCCCAGGATAGCGCTCGCTATTGTTATAGAAAACGGTGGCAGTGGATCAGCAACAGCCGCACCTATTGCCAGACAGTTATTTGATAATTATTTACTGGACGAGTCAGGTACACCCAAGTGATTCGGTTTGAAGAACGATCACTTTCCCAACGACTGCATATTGATGTACCTTTATGTTTTGGCTTGCTGATCTTATGTGGTTTGGGTCTGATTACCTTATACAGTGCAAGTGGTGAGGATACCAGTTTCATTATCAGACAGGCGACACGCATGGCCAGCGCATTTGCACTCATGTTTTTACTTGCGCAGGCGTCTCCTGCCGTCATTGAAAGATGGTCTCCCTGGATTTTTATCGTAGGTGTTGGCATGTTGATATCTGTGCTATCAGTGGGTCATGTTGGCAAAGGAGCACAGCGTTGGCTTGATCTTGGTATTTTCAGATTTCAACCTTCTGAGATAATGAAATTATCTTTGCCTATGGTCGTTGCATGGTATCTCTCCAACAAAACCTTGCCCCCCAATATGGGTAATATATTTATTATTATCTTTATGATGATTATTCCCGTTGGGTTAATTGCAAAACAACCTGATCTGGGGACTGCGTTACTGGTTGCAGTAGCGGGTTTTTCTGTATTGTTTCTGTCTGGTATACGTTGGCGACTTATATTGATACTTGTTGTGCTGGCTGGTTTGTGCGCTCCGATACTCTGGCATTTTTTTATGCACGATTATCAAAAACGCCGTGTCTTCACATTGTTTAATCCGGAACAAGATCCTTTAGGCGCAGGCTATCATATTATTCAATCCATGATAGCGATCGGGTCAGGCGGTTTTTACGGGAAAGGCTGGTTGAATGGTACACAATCTCATCTTGAGTTTCTACCGGAACGCTCAACCGACTTCATTTTTGCAGTTTACTGTGAAGAATTTGGTCTGATAGGAGTATTACTTTTGCTTTGCATCTACCTATTTATCATTGGACGAGCTTTATATATTGCTGTAAATGCCCAGCAGACCTATGGGAAGTTGCTTGCAGCAGCACTTGCACTGACCTTTTTTGTCTATGTCTTTGTGAATATGAGTATGGTAATTGGTCAATTGCCTGTAGTGGGTGTGCCATTGCCATTGATTAGTTATGGAGGTACATCTATGATTACACTAGTGTCGGCATTTGGCATTCTGATGTCGATTCAAACGCACCGCAGGGTGCTCTCCGATTGACGTACTATAAAGCGAACTCTAGTCAGGAATTTTATTCAATCAGGATTCATGGTATGTGTAAAATCTTAAGAAGCGGTTTATTTTTAATTTTATTTCTTCCAAATATCGTGTTTTCAGAATCATTGGATTCGAGTCAGATAAATCAATTTATTGATGAAATGGTGAGGACGCATAATTTTGATCAAAAAAAGTTAAGAATATTATTTACTGGAACAAAGTATTCAGCCCGGGTATTGGAAGCAATATCACGACCTGCCGAAGGTTTGGCATGGTATAAATATCGCAATCTTTTCTTAAAAAATGAACGTATAAAAAAGGGTATTGCTTTCTGGAAGAAGCATGCAGTAACCTTGGACAGGGCTGAACGTGTTTATGGTGTTCCACCACAAATAATTGTTGCTATTATCGGTGTCGAAACAAAATACGGTCAGTATAAAGGTAATGATAAAGTAATGGATTCTTTGGCGACGCTCGCTTTTCATTATACAAGGCGGGGAAAGTTTTTTCGTAGTGAACTGGAGCAGTTTTTGTTATTAACCAGAGAACAGAATGTCGATGCACTGTCATTAAAAGGATCTTATGCAGGAGCGATGGGTATCCCTCAATTTATTTCCAGCAGCTACCGGAACTATGCTGTAGATTTTGATGGTGATGGCAAAAAGGACTTGTGGCAGAACACAGTGGATGCAATAGGCAGTGTTGCGAGTTATTTTAATCGACACGATTGGCAGGCAGGACAGCCTGTCGCTTTTCCTGTGAGAGTTACCGGGACAAAGGTAAGCGAAATCATGGATGGTGATTTGAAATCAAACATTGGAGCCGATAGCCTGGAAAGATACGGCATTATTCATACACAGGATATTCCGGAAACCACCATGGTAAAAGTGATGAAGTTTAGGCAAAAGGATCATGATGAATACTGGCTTGGATTACATAATTTTTATGTAATTACACGCTATAATCACAGCGCATTATATGCTATGGCTGTATATCAGCTGTCTGAAGAAATCAAGGAAGAATACGAGAATGGATCTGCTGTTGAAAAATAGAATAAACAGTAAAGCACAGGTATTTTTCTGCCTCTGTCTGCCGTTAATCGTTTTGGCACTAAACGGATGTTCCTACATTACTCGTGAGCGTGATAGCGTCCCGGGGCAACCTGTAGATGTAACAAGCATACCGGATGCCGTGCCAAAATTTGAAACAAGAAGTAAATATGGGAACCCGAAGTCATATGCTGTTTTCGGCAAGCGTTATCATGTAATGAATGACAACAGTGGGTTTACTCAAAAAGGTATAGCATCGTGGTATGGCAAAAAATTTCATGGTAGGCGGACATCCAGTGGTGAAACCTACGATATGTATGCAATGACGGCGGCACATAAAACGTTGATATTACCTGCTTATGTTGAAGTGACTAATCTGGGGAATGGGAAAAAGGCGGTAGTTAGGGTTAATGACAGAGGTCCCTTTCATGAAAACAGGATTATTGATTTGTCATATTCTGCAGCAGAAAAACTTGATGTTATTGCCAAGGGTACTGCTGTTGTAGAAATACGTGTTGTGGACCCAGGGGATTCATCCAGACAAATTTTCCAAAAGCACTGGGCTCCTGTCGAAACAATCTCTTCCTCTTCTGCTCTTTCCCCAGGGAATTTTTTCATACAGGTGGGTGCTTTCTCTGAATTGGAAAACGCGGAAAAATTACGTGCAAAATTAAATGGCATCGACGGTGTCCCGGTAAAAATACACCGGGCTATCGTCGATGATAAATTGTTTTATAGAGTAAGAATCGGACCGCTTTCGGATATCGACGTTGCAGATCAAATAGTGGAACAGTTAATTCAGCTTGATCAGTATGATCATCATATCGTTGTTAATTAAACTATTCACATAAAGTCCTTGTAGGAAACAAGATTGATTTCCATGATAAGAAGATTATCTATATTACTAATTGCTCAATTATTCTTTTACCACTTCGTCCATGCTGGTGGAGTTGCACTTCCTGCAGCGCCCAGGATTAATGCAAGTGCCTATTTGCTTCAGGATTTTGATAGTGGCAAGGTGCTTGTCTCAAGTAACGTTGATCAGAGAATTCCACCAGCCAGTCTAACCAAGATGATGACAGCATATATTGTTTCGGCTGAATTGGACTCGAATAGAATCACATTGAAGGATGAAGTTCTGGTTAGTGAAAAAGCCTGGAGGATGCCCGGCTCTCGGATGTTTATAGAGGTAAATAAAAAAGTAACCGTCGGTGATTTATTGCAAGGTGTCATCATTCAATCCGGTAATGATGCCAGCGTTGCTTTGGCAGAATATATGTCGGGAAGTGAGGAAACATTTGCAGAACTTATGAATCAATATGCAAGTAATTTGGGCATGATAAACAGTCATTTTGTGAATAGCACGGGCTTGCCGGATGAACAGCATTATACAACGGCTGGTGATTTGGCAATTCTTGCTGCTGCCTTGATCAGGGATGCTCCTGAAGTATATGCCCTGCATTCCGTTAAAGAATTTACATTTAATGAGATCACTCAACAGAATAGAAATAAGTTACTTTGGCGCGACCCAAACGTTGACGGTATAAAAACAGGTCACACGAAGACTGCAGGTTTCTGTCTTGTGGCTTCGGCAAGAAAAGAAGATATGCGATTGATCTCCGTGATCATGGGTACTGATGGTGATATCGCCAGATTGAAAGCCGCTCAACTATTGCTCGGTTATGGGTTCCGATTCTACGAGACACAAAAGATGTTCGCCTCTAATGATAGCATTACCTCCGTCAAGGTCTGGAAAGGTGATGTTGAGGAATTGAGACTTGGTATCGCCTCAGATTTATACGTTACTTTTCCCAGGGGACAAAAAGATCAACTGATTACATCATTTGATCTTTCTGAACAATATACTGCACCTATAAGTCAAGGTGAGATACAAGGTAAGCTGAAGATTACATTCGCTGATAGTGAAATTGCAGAGGCAAGGTTAATTGCATTGAAAACAGTAAACGAAGGTGGTGTTTTTGTCCGTTTGAAAGACAGTTTAAAGCTACTCTTGGAATAGAGTACCTGATGTCTTCTATTGTTTATCTTAATGGTCGCTATCTACCTGTCGAGGAAGCCAGGATTTCTGTATTAGATAGAGGCTTTACCTTTGGTGATGGTGTTTATGAGGTAATTCCTGTCTACAATGATCACATCTTCAGACTAAAAGAACATATTGCAAGGCTGAACAATAATCTTGATGAGATATTTATAGATAAGCCTCATGGGGTGAAACAGTGGGAAGAAATACTACGGGAACTGATAAACAAGAATTCAGGGAAAAATACCGACAAAAACCAGTCACTGTATATACAGGTGACCAGAGGTGTCTCGGAAAGAGAGCACGCTATCGATATTGCAACTGAACAAACAGTATTCGCAATGAGCAGGTCATTAGTTGGAAAGCATCGTTCGGCAGGGATATCAGCCATCATTGAGGAAGATATAAGATGGAAATATTGTCACATAAAAGCTATTACACTACTTCCGAATGTTATTCTGAGACACAAGGCAAAACAATCAGGCGCCACTGAAGCATTATTGATCCGAGATGGCTATTTAACAGAAGGTGCTGCAAGTAACGTTTTTGTTGTTAAAGATGGTATTGTTAAAACACCTCCTGAAAATGGCGATTTGCTTCCGGGGATCACCAGAGACATAGTTGTTGAGTTATTACCAACATCAGGTATTGCATGTGAGGAAGTGGCAATCAAAAAATCAGAATTAAAGCATGTTGATGAAATATGGATTACCAGTTCCACCTGGGAAATTGTGCCCGTTGTGGAACTGGATGGTGAACCTGTTGGGACCGGCAGTGCAGGTGTGGTCTGGCAACAAGCATATGAGATTTATCAGGCGTTTAAAACAAGAATGTTACCTTCAGAGAGTTGAGACATAGCCCGAAAGAATTAATGTGGTAGAGATGCTAATGAATATATTTAAGGAATTTACCATTGAAGCGGCGCATTTTTTACCAAATGTTCCAGAAAGCCATAAATGTAAAAGATTACATGGTCATTCTTTCAAGATTGAAATTCATGTTGAGGGGGATATTGATCCAGAACTAGGTTGGGTGATGGACTTCACCGATATAAAAGACAGTTTTAGGCCTATATTCGAACAGTTGGATCATCATTTTCTAAATGATATTGAAGGATTGGAAAATCCGACCAGCGAGAATCTGGCACGCTGGTTGTGGTTGAAGCTGTTACCTAACCTGGCTCGACTAAAAAAAATTATAGTCAAGGAAACTTGTACTGCAGGATGCATCTATCAGGGTGAGTAGACATCATACAAATATTACCTGTTAACTCTTGATACCTGTCCCTCTGTTTAATAGGTAGAGGCACGAGCCGAAGAGCACAATTATGAATATAATTATGATCAAAAATGCAATTTGGATGTTAATGTCTGATACACCAAACATGCCGTAGCGAAACGCATTGACCATATAGAGTATTGGATTGAGCCGGGAAATGAGTTGCCAGAAATCAGGTAATAGATTAATTGAATAAAAAACACCGCCTAAATAAATAAGAGGAGTGAGTACAAAAGTGGGAATAATGGCAATATCGTCAAATTTTTGGGCGAATATTCCATTGATAAACCCAGCCAGAGAAAAAAGTACCGAAGTAAGTAAGACGACAGTAATAACTATGACTGGATGTTCAATATGTAGTTTGGTAAAAAATAAAGCAACCATAGTGACAACGAACCCTACCATCAAGCCTCGGGCAACACCTCCTGTGATATAGCCGCTGAGTATGACGAAATTGGGGATCGGTGCGACTAGCATTTCCTCGATATGTCGTTGAAATTTTGCGCCAAAAAAAGATGATACAACATTGGCATAAGCACTATTGATGATTGACATCATAATAATGCCGGGTGCAATATATTGAACATAGCTGAAGCCATCCATTGGACCTATGCGAGAGCCTATCAAGTTACCGAATATGATGAAATAAAGTGTCATGCTTACAGCAGGTGGCAAAATAGTCTGTATCCAGATACGGGAAAATCGACTTACCTCTTTGATAACAATAGTACGAAACGCGGTGAAGTATAGATTAGTATTCATAAATAGATTGAGAAGAGATTCATATTTTCATTTTTGAATTATTGCTTTCCAAAAGCCTGATAAATAATTCTTCAAGTCGATTGGATTTATTACGCATGCTGAGTATTCCAATATTTTGATTAGAAAGTTGTTTGAATAAATGATTCAGCCCTTGTTGCCTGGATATATCCGCTTGCAATGTCGAAGGGTCCAGCATATGGCAATCGTAACCTTCAATCTTCGGCGTTTTTGATTGGGATTCTTTTAAATCAAAAACAAATGTTTCTGTATCCAATTTCAATAAGAGTGTCTTTATTTTTGTGTTTTCAACAATATTTCCTTTGTCGATAATGGCGACGTTTTTGCAGAGGTTTTCCGCTTCTTCCAGATAATGTGTGGTCAAGACGATGGTTGTTCCGTGACTATTGATATCAATCAGGAAGTCCCACATTGAACGACGCAACTCGACATCAACCCCAGCGGTGGGTTCGTCAAGTATCAGTAATTTGGGTTCATGGATAAGTGCACGCGCAATCATTAATCTACGTTTGAGACCACCTGACAATGTTCGCGAGGGATCTTTCTGTTTTTCCCATAGATCCATGCTATGTAAATATTTTTCAGCCCGCTCATACGCAGTCTTTTTATTTATGCCGTAGAACCCGCCTTGATTGAGTAAAATTTCCAGTGGGGTCTCAAACTGTGAGAAATTGATTTCTTGTGGTACGACCCCGATTAATGATTTTGCTTCAATAGGATGGGAATCAAGATCAAGACCAAAAATATTTACCTTGCCCGCAGTTTTTTTAACCAGTGATGTGATGATGCCAATAGTGGTGGATTTTCCTGCACCATTCGGTCCGAGCAGGGCAAAGAAATCTCCTTCATTAACTTCAAGATTAATACCTTTTAAGGCCTGAAAACCACTTTGATAGTTTTTTTTCAGACTGGTAATTTGTAGTGCTTTCACAGAAGTATTGTCAATGAGCTATATTGTTAAAACGGATTGTTCGAAAAACTGTGAGTCAAAAAACGTGATTACACAAGTGTTGGCAGGATAATGTTCTATTATGGACTAATGATTCTCCCAATTTTAGGAGGAGAATCAAATGTCAAGAATCAGCGATTTTTTTGAATTTCATTCAGTTCATTCATAATTTTTTTATCACGAGACAAGACTAATCTGAAATATTCCTTAGGTATTCTTATCACTTTTGTTTCCTTATTTGCTCTGACAAATGCATTACGTTTGCCTTTACTGTCAGGCATGAGAGCCTGTTCTCCGAAAAATTCTCCTGTGCCGAGCTCGGCAAGAACGATAATTTCACCATTGTCTCCGAGAGTGAATACCTCTGCGGTACCGTGAAGGACGACATACAGATGTTCACCCTTCTGAAATTTCTTGACTACGAAATCACCAGGTCCGAATGTGATAACTTCAGTCCAGTCTTCGATGCTTGCAAGTTCCTGCTCATTAAGACTTTGAAACAGGCGCATACTCGCGATTAAATTCCGGATTTTATCATGCCTGGATTTTGGATTGATAGCACTGATGTCTGCAGAATCGATGTCGTCAGGTTTGACACTGAGGAGTACATATTTTTTATCAATACGAAAAACCTTGGCACCATGGATTGTCTTGACGCTTGCGTTTCTTCGACCACTACCCCAGGCCAGAATAGACTGTTCACCAAAGAAATCTCCCGGTTTTAACGTCGCAATGGCTATTTGCCGATCAGAGGAGCCACTACGTATGGTAACTTCCACTGTGCCTTCTGTGATGACGTACAGAGCGTTGCCAATTTCTGATTCGCGGACAATGATCGCTCGCGAGCCATATTCCTCGATACCATTTTCCGTTGCATTAATAATATTCAGCAGATCACTATCGCTAAATGACTTGAATAGAGGAATATTTTTTAATAAAGCCGGGTTGTTTAATGTAGTTGTCATCAGTTATTGCCTCCGCGTTGCTGAGGTGTCGGTTTGTGTAAACATTTACCGTGCTCATTATATGCATGTGAAAGGATGATTTCATCGCTTTTTACCACATGCCCTGGAAATAGGAACGTCTACAGATTGTATATCAAACGAGTTATTAAAGTTATTAATCTGAGTCGCAACTTATTTTTAGAAAATGTGAACAGGAAATGTTTGGCGTGACTCAGGTGTGGCTATCGAGTAAATGATCAAGCCACAAATTGGATAATTTTTCCTGTACGGTATTTTGCCTGAGTCGTGCATTCAGATTAGGAAAATCGACCCTGTCCAGTTCCTGATCCTGGTTGTAACAGGAATATACAAAGTATTCTTCTCCTGTACGTGGATCCAAATGTTTGCACAAACATTGGGCGCAAACCCCTTTCATCATACACTGCATCGGCGAGTTGATAGAGCCAATTGCCGTATGTTCAGGTTTTAGATAGGGTTTTAATTGTGTATAACGTGCATTCTTTACTGCCTCCATCATTCTGTCAGAACCAATAACAATCATATGATCAACGTCTTCCAATCCAATGGTAATTTCGCCGAGTTCGCCTTTTGCATAAGATTCTATTGATTGTAAAATATTACCAAGGCATGTTCTGTCTTGTGGTCGGGTCGGCTTGATAGCTTCCACATCCGGTGCAGGGTCAACGGACCAGACGATAACATCAGAGGCTTTTTCAATGTCGTCAACCTTGAAAACATCAGTTGGCTTTTTATAACCCGCAAAATAAATAACCTTATTGCCAGTAGCGCGGAGAGCCTTGCCGATAGAAAATTGTACGGCATTGCCCAAACCACCTCCTACCAGCATAACTGTTTTACCTTTGCTAATTTCAGTAGCTTCGCCGGTAACGCCCATGACCACTAGAGGATCACCGGGCTTCCATAAGGCGCACAGTCTGGAAGAACTACCCATTTCCAGTGTGATGAGTGAGATAATGCCTTTGTCTTTATCAACCCAGGCACCTGTTAATGCCAAGCCCTCTGCGGCAAGCACCGTACCATGAACAATGGGCGCGATACTTTCCAAATTTTGTATACGGTAGAACTGGCCGGGCTGGAATTTTCTTGCCTGCATTGGCGCTTTGACAATGATTTCGATGATTGTTGGTGTCAGCCTATTGACTTCAACAATTGTCGCGAGTAATTGCTTATCCAGATGTGCGAATAATTTTTTTAGAGAATGCTCTCTTTTTGATTGTTCTGCAGGATCAAGTGTTTTCAGCTCATGTTCGAATAATTTGACGATATATGGATAACCATCTTTGGCACTGGCCATGGCTTTAACAACATTACCTGCATAAACAGGATGATTGTCCCCGTAGAAAGATACGAATCTACCCGCTTTATGATAGGAAGTAAGTGGTGCCGGCTTGCCAATCTTCGGTAGTGGCTCGTCCTTGCTTGCTATCAGATCAGCCAGATTAGATTCATTCCAGTGTGGTTCATGACGTTGGAAGAATTTACCATCCATACGGAAAGTGTAGGGACTTTCTTGCTCATAGATTGTATTCGGTGAAGTTCCAGCAGCGATGAATAGACTACGTAGCGGGACATTTAGTGATTTATTCTCACTAACCCATTGGCCTTCCTTTTTAGTCAGTAAGTCAAAATGAATCGCCTTTAAAGCACCATATTCATCGGCAATCGCTTCATGAGGATTCATGCCTTCAGCCAGTTGGATACCCTCTTGTAAGGCTTCGTGAACTTCTTCGTGATTTTGTCTATAGGCAGGGGAATCTTTTATACCTTTACGATAAAACATGGTCACGCCACCCCATTGATCTATCAGTGGTTGGAAGTTTGGTGATTCTCCTGTTGCTGCCGCTCTTTGACGTTCTGCCTGAATTGCGCGACCGTGCTGCAAAAATTCGTCGAGAATAACAGTTTCCTCTTCATCGTAACCGGAACGTACAGCATCTTCGCCTTTTTCGATCACCAGTTTTTCATAACGGTGCAAAATTTTTTCAACCTGTACAGGGTAGTAGGCCATAATCTCGGTAGTCGTATCAAGGGCGGTCAGTCCGCCGCCAATAACGCCGGCGGGCAGGCGTACTTGTAAATTTGCAAGTGATGATTCTTTTGCGGCGCCCGTAAGTTGTAGAGCCATGAGAAAGTCGGAGGCCTTGCGTATGCCTCTGATAAGATTGTTCTTGAGACCGATGATGGTCGGTTTCCCTGCACCACTGGCAATAGCCACATGATCGAATCCCAGATCCCAGGCCTCTTCAATGGTAATGGTACCGCCGAAACGGACGCCGCCGTAGCAATTGAATGACTGGCGCCGTGCGAGGTTAAGGTAAATGACTTTGAGGAAATTTTTATCCCAACGTACAGTGATGCCGTACTCAGCAACGCCACCGAAACCCGCCAGCATACGTTTATCCAATTCCTCATAGAGTACGCTGAAATCCTTTACCGGGATTGGTAGTTGACCATCGGTACCCGTCAGTTTATCAGGCAGTGGTTCAATCTTTAAAGCATCGATACCCGCGACACCGAAACCTTCATTGACTAGATAATGTGACAAAGTGTAGCCGGCAGGACCTAAACCGGCGACCAATATATTTTTGCCATTGTATGGTAAAGCATACGGACGTTTGACATTGAGAGGATTCCAACGCGTGAGAAGACTGTAAATTTCAAAACCCCAAGACATAAACAGGACATCGGTTAACACATTGGTTTCAATTTGCGGAATGTTGACAGGCTCGGTTTTTTGATAGATGCAGCCCTTCATACATTCATTGCAAATGCGATGTCCGGTTCCGGGACACATCGGGTTATCAATAATAATCAACGCAAGTGCGCCGATATTATCACCTTGTCGTTTAAGGACATGCATTTCGGAAATCTTTTCTTCGAGAGGGCAGCCGATAATAGTAACGCCGAGATCCGTGGTTTTGAAATCACCACTTCTTTTGTTGCGCATTCCCTTTGAACATGAATCTGTATTTCGGTCGTGGCAATAAATACAATGGTCTACTTCATACAGCGTCTGTCTCATGTTGAAGCGTGGATCAGTCAGCGCAAAGCCGTCCCTGCGGCGACGTTCATTTTCAGGTCCGACCCAGGTAGTAAAGCCATCGCGTTGTTTCGTTTCATGATAAACCAGTTTATTTGCATCTGTTTTCTGAGGATTTTTAAAACTCGTCCAGCCGATAATTGATTTTGCAAGCTCACTGTCGTTTTGCGCGGCATAACTCCAGCGTTGAACAAGGTCTAACAAGCTGTTGATGAAATCAGCCGCTTGTTCTTGTTCGAGTGCTGATTTAAAAGTGATCCGGGCTGTAGCATGATTTTTGAGTAACTGACGTAACTCAGAAGTCCGGGCATCTGCATCTGCAATATTTCCCGCTTTATCTTTGGCGATACGTTGATAATGATTCGCCAGATGTGCCAATTTAGCACCGACCCGACTGATACTTCTTTCCGCATCGGGATCATTTGCAGCAATAGGAAATGCGACCGATTTTAATAAATCCAGATCAGCCTGAATTTTTGCAATATCCCATGTAGAAAAATCTTCATCTTTGAATTTTGATTTTAATTTACCGACAACTTCAGTGCGATAGACGAATATTGAATCCAATTCCTGTTTTATCGCCCGGTTCTGCGTAGCAACCTCTTCTTCCACCTGAAAGAGGGTCGCAACAAATTCTCCGACGTAAGGTGCCATGCGCACCAGTAAATCGGAAATGACCTGTGGCGACATATTTTTACCCTGACTCTTCTGATATTCCTGAAATTCAACGAATAACTTGAGATCATGTCGCTGTACAGAATCCTCAAATTTTTTATGCAAATCGCCGAGGCGAAGTGGTTCATGTAAATCGGCGTAGGTGTACCCCTTGATACCAAGAGGAAAATCTTTATTAAATGCTTCTGGTTTTGCCGACAAGGTTTATTGCCTCTTTAGTCAAGATACTGAAATTCATCTTGATTTCAGTATGAGAATTATGGGTACAGAACAATTTTAGAGGGAAGAATGTAACGGAGTACAGATATAATTAAAAGTAATTAGCATGAATATTTTTATAATTAATCGAAAATTCAGGAATCGCTTCTTTACTCAATTTGGTATATTGCAAAAAAATCTCCTTAATGCAAATCGGAATATCGTTATAGCCTACTATTCAGCTTTATTGTACTACCGAATATAATTTTCGCGGTGATGCTGGAGTGACGACGAAAAGTGTAAATGACCATTGCGGAGTTTTATACTCAGGCTATACAGATATATGATGACTGAAAGTGCTTGCTGATAACGATGATGAACCAGGCAGAACACAAAGAAGAATCGTTGATGAAATTTCCTTGCAGCTTTCCGATCAAGGCGATGGGGAAGGCGACGCAAGACTTTTCCATTCTGGTAGTGGAAATTATACGTAAGCACCATCCGGATGTCACCGAAGCAGCAGTTAAAACAAAACCAAGTCGTGCAGGCAAGTATCTCTCGGTGACAGTGACAATCGACGCGCAAAGCAGGGAACAATTGGATAATATTTATCTGGAACTAACGGCACATGAACGTGTTTTAATGGCCTTCTAGTTTATGTCTTCAGAATTAATTATCAGGCATGGAGGACTACGTCGTTATGACGAGATCTATATAGCGATGTCTCATTTCACTGATGATCGGGATTTGGCAACGACTGATGAAATCTGGTGTTTACAACACCACCCCGTTTATACATTAGGATTAAACAGTCATCGCGGGCATATCATAAACACAGGCGGTATACCCGTTGTTGAAACTGACCGAGGTGGTCAGGTGACATACCATGGTCCCGGGCAGCTCATCGTTTATCTATTGGTGGATATCAAACGTAAAGCAATCAGCGTTAAGAATTATGTGCATCGCCTGGAACAGTCCATCATTGATATGTTGGAGATATATGATGTCGCGGGACATCGAAGAAAAGGGGCCCCAGGTGTCTATGTGGATAATAAAAAAATCTCGGCCATCGGGATCAGAGTCAGGAAAGGTTGCACTTACCATGGTTTATCACTCAATATTGATATGAACCTGACACCGTACAGCGGTATACATCCATGTGGATATTCTGATCTGGAAGTGACACAAATGCGTGATGTTGGCGTTGGTGAGAATTTATTGCAAATAACACATACACTAATACCCTGCTTACTGAGGCAAATACAATACTCCGAATGCAATTACAGTGTGGTGCATGAAACCCAATCAGATCAAGCGGCCTAAACAACCCGGGAATATATTGAATGTCCAGTGAAATATCGCAACCGCCTTCTCGGGATCAACGCGGAAAATTAAAAACAGCGAAGCTGCCTGTTAAGGTAGTTCCGATGGCAGGCAAGCCTGCGCGAAAACCTTCATGGATAAGAGCTAAAGTGCCCGCTGGCGGTGAAGTCTCCGGACTTAAATCCTTGCTTCGCGAACATGAATTACACACGGTATGTGAAGAAGCGGCTTGTCCGAATTTGGGCGAATGTTTTTCTCATGGAACGGCGACATTCATGATTATGGGAGATGTCTGCACTCGGCGTTGCCCATTTTGTGATGTTGCCCATGGTCGCCCGAAACCACTGGATGTAAATGAACCTGAGCATCTTGCACAAGCTATTGAGAAAATGAAATTGAAGTATGTCGTCATTACCTCTGTTGATCGTGATGATCTGAAAGACGGCGGGGCGGGGCATTTTAAAGATTGCATTGAAGCCATTCGAAAAAAAGCGCCCCAGGTTAAAGTGGAAATTCTGGTGCCGGATTTCCGGCGGCGTATGGAAATCGCACTGGCTGAATTAGCCGAGTATCCACCTGATGTTTTTAATCATAATCTGGAGACGGTTCCACGTTTATACAGACAAGCCAGACCCGGAGCGGATTATGACTGGTCATTAACATTGATAAAAAAATTCAAGCAACAACATCCTTCGCTGCCGACCAAATCGGGATTGATGCTGGGGTTGGGAGAATCAATTGCAGAAGTGAAAAAAGTGTTACAGGATTTACGGGCGCATGATTGCGATATGCTCACGGTCGGACAATATCTCCAACCCAGTCGCTATCATCTTCAGGTGGAACGCTTTGTCACTCCGGACGAATTTTCTGATCTGGGTGCTTATGCAAGAAGTCTCGGGTTTCAAAATGTCGCCAGTGCACCGATGGTACGATCTTCTTACCATGCGGATCTACAGGCTGCGGGCGAAACAACAAAAGAACAGCAGTTCTTTGATGCGGCATGGTAAAAAATCAAGAAAATAAGTTCCTCAGTTCTGGTCCGACATGTGGTGCAGTTAGTTTTTTGTTACAGTTTCCAGCCTTTTGCTGAAGATTGTTTAAAATGACTCGAAAAACTAAAAGAAAAAGCAATAATAATGTTATATCATGGCCTCAGGCTTGCAGGGATGTGCTCATCGCATCGATAAATAAGGGCCAATTACCAATGTTAGCTTTATGCGTGGTGGTTATAATTGTCGTGATGAAGCTACCGCCTCGGGACTTGTCGTCTATGGTCGATAAAGTCCTTGAATTGATCGAAAAAAGAGTCCTTTGGTCATACGTACTGAATTTTGTGTTGATTATGTCATATTTCTTCCATGTCAGACATTTAAGGCGAAATTTTAGTCAGGAATATAAAAGGATTGGTGAAGAGAAATCCGCTTTGCAAAATAAATTAGCCGGGCGAAAATTCAAATCAAGTGATACATAAGAAATGATTGCAGAAATAGTAATATGTTATCTGGTGATCGTGGCGGTATTCCACTTTGTGTATGATGGGATTGTATTGCCCTCAATAAGACAACATTTTCGAAATAAACTGTTCATTCTGAGAGATGAATTACGTTCAATTTATATAGATGAAAAAGATACGATTGATCGTGAAATATTCAATTTGGTGCATGATTCCCTGTCCAATTTTATCAATCGGATTCACATACTGACCATCAGTACACGTAAAGATTTCGTCAAAAGATATAGTGGTGATAAAGGGTTCAAAAAAGAAATAGATAAACGCCGCACAATGGTAGAAAAATACGATCACCAAAAACTCAAGAATATTATTAAAGAAGCTGATCAGATACTGAAATATTCTTTTATTGCCAATAGTGGCGCATGGTTTGTATATGTTATCCCCATAGCTTTTGTTGTATGGTCAATGAAAAAAATATCAGACACGGCGAAAGAGATTTTTGTTATTCCAGGTAATGAAGCTGATCAATTAATGCCGGTCACCACCTAGCTGTTATGAAGAGAAATTCACTTTTTTACCCTTAATGTATTCGCATGTATAAATTTATGCATTGGTAAAATCGGGCATCATATTAATCTGTATCAGAGTCATCACATATGAATACATCATCCACGGCACACCTGATCCGACCTTGAGAAAAACGTGTCAAGACTTCATCTCCCCGAGCAAGCTGTTTTGCATTACGTATTATTTCCTGATTGTCAACTCTCTGCACGATAGCGTAACCACGGTTTAAGGTCGCGAGAGGGCTAACGGCATCCAACGCCCTGGTTGCTATTTTTACCAGTGACTTTTGTTTCTGAAAATGATTATTTATCGCCAGTTGCAAGCGCTGATACATCTGTTCTGTTCGTTTTGTATAAAATTTTACTCTTTGTATCGGGTTGTGTTGACTGATAATCGTTAGCTGATGATGCAATCCATGTTTTTGTCGTGTCACTAATGATTGAATCGAGTAATTCATGTGCATCGATATGGCGTCAAGTTTTTGTGTGTTATTGCGTAATTGCGTCACAGGATGAGGCAGGCGTTTCTCCAAATGCGAAATATTTTGTTTTAGCATGGCAAGCCGAACTCGGAGAAGTTGTTCTAATCTGGATTGTCGGCGTGATACGATGCCTACAATGTAAAACTGATCAGGACTGACCAGTTCAGCGGCGGCGGACGGTGTGGCTGCCCGCTTATCGGCGACAAAATCGGCGATAGTAAAATCAATCTCATGACCGATGCCGGACACAACAGGAAGAGAACACGCAAAAATCACCCGCGCCAATGATTCATCGTTGAAGGACCGGAGATCTTCTATTGAGCCACCACCACGTGCAAGAATAATGACATCACATTCTTTTCTTTTTTCGGCGGTCTTAAGTATGTTAATCATTTGTTCTGCAGCGCCATTGCCCTGGACAGCGACAGGATAGATGATAATGTTACCTGATGGATAACGTCGTTTAAGAATACTCAAAATATCTCGGATAGCAGCACCCGTAGGCGATGTAATGACACCGATTGTTCTCGGCATGCCGGGCAGTGCCCGTTTATGTTCTTCCTTGAATAAACCCTCATCAGACAATTTTTGTTTCAACTTCTCGTAGGCACGTTGCAGAACGCCTTCTCCGGCAAGTTCCATTGTCTCAATAATTAATTGAAACTCACCACGACCTTCATAAAGACTAACATTCGCCCGCACCAGAACCTCCATACCATTTTCCGGCGCGAATTTAACGAAGCGATTTTTGTTTTTAAACATGGCGCAACGCACCTGAGAATGAGTATCTTTCAGGGACAGATACATATGCCCTGAAGCCGGACAGGCAAAGTTTGAAATCTCGCCTTGTAGCCATATCGACGGGAAATTGCCCTCCAGCAGCGTACGTACCTCACGGTTTAATCGGGTAACGTTATAAATATCTTGCTGATTGTCAGGGAGAACATTCATTCCCCTAATACTACTAAAGATAGTCCAATCAACAAAGCAAATGGTGATTTACCATTTGACTGTCTAGCGTTACAATGCTTGGCTGTTATTACCTTTAGATCAGTTAGGGACTCCGATTAAGTCTGAGCGGGATAGTTTGAATATGCGCGTAACCGAGCAAGCTCTTACCTTTGATGATGTCCTGTTAGTGCCTGCATGTTCGGATCTCTTGCCGCGAGAAGTTGATTTAAGTACCTGCCTGACAAGAGACTTAACACTCAATATACCTTTACTCTCGGCGGCAATGGATACCGTCACAGAATCCCGTCTGGCAATTGCACTGGCCCAAGAAGGTGGAATCGGGATCATCCACAAGAACATGAGTCCGGAAGCTCAGGCTAGACAAGTTCGTCTGGTTAAGAAACATGAGAGTGGCATGGTTAAGGATCCCTTAACTGTTACCGCAGATACAACGATCAAAAAAGTCCTGGAGTTGACGCAGAAATATAATATATCAGGTTTACCGGTCGTTGACGGCGAAAACCTGGTCGGGATTGTAACCAGCAGAGACATGCGTTTTGAAACACGGCTGGGTGATCCCGTCAGCAATATTATGACCAAAAAAGACAAGTTGGTTACTGCCAGAGAAGGTGTAAGCAAGGAAGAAATAAAAGAATTATTACATAAACATCGTATTGAAAAGGTGTTGGTTGTTAATCAGGATTTCCAATTACGCGGCATGGTAACAGTGAAAGATATTCAGAAATCCCAGGAATTTCCCAACGCTTGCAAAGATAGTGATGAGCAGTTATGCGTGGGTGCTGCTGTCAGTGTTGGAGAAGCATCCCGAGAAAGGGTCGAGGCGCTGATTGAAGCTCGTGCAGATGTGATTGTGATTGACACTGCACATGGACATTCTGCAAGAGTGCTGGATATGGTGAAGTGGGTGAAAAATACATTCCCCGAGAGTCAGGTGATAGGTGGTAACGTAGCGACAGCTGCGGGTGCAAAGGCGCTGGCCGATGCAGGTGCAGATGGTGTGAAAGTGGGGATTGGTCCTGGATCTATCTGTACAACACGTATCGTTTCGGGTGTCGGTGTTCCGCAGATTACCGCTATTGCCAACGTTGCTGAAGGACTTAAAGGCACCGGTATTCCGTCTATTGCAGACGGCGGAGTGAGATTCTCCGGTGATGTTGCCAAGGCCATTGTGGCCGGCGCTCATACCATCATGATTGGCGGATTATTTGCCGGGACGGAAGAAGCACCAGGTAACGTGGAGTTATTTCAGGGACGCTCTTATAAATCTTACCGCGGTATGGGATCCTTGGGTGCCATGTCACAGAAACACAGTTCTTCAGATCGTTATTTTCAAGAGAATGATGAAATTGAAAAATTAGTGCCGGAAGGTGTTGAGGGCCGCGTTCCCTATAAAGGACCGATGGATGCCGTTGTGCATCAGTTACTGGGGGGTATTCGTGCGGCAATGGGTTATACCGGCTGCAAAGATCTTGAAGAAATGCGCACACGTCCGGAGTTCCTTCGTTTAACCAATGCCGGGATGCGGGAAAGTCATGTGCATGATGTAACAATTATCAAAGAGCCGCCCAATTACAGAATGGAGTAATGTATTTCCCACTTCGTTATATTTGCTTTTCCCCCTAAATGGCCCTGCAAGTCACATCGGCCCGTTAGCAATGCCCAATGATGTCTGATCTGCATTCCGAAAAAGTCCTCATTCTGGATTTTGGTTCGCAATACACACAGCTGATTGCGCGACGGGTACGCGAAGCCAATGTATACAGCGAAATCCATCCCTTCGATATGTCGGTAAATGATATACAGGCATTTAATCCGAAAGCGATCATTCTTTCCGGTGGTCCTGAATCTGTAACAACTGCAAGCGATATCAAGGCACCGGAAACAGTCTTTCGATTAGGTATACCTGTGTTGGGGATATGTTACGGCATGCAAACCATGGCCGCTCAGCTTGGTGGTGAAGTTGAATCTTCCGGCGCAAGAGAATTTGGTTATGCCCAGGTGCGTGCCAGAGGACATACTGCATTATTAAAAGACATTCAGGATGAAATCAATGACGAGGGTCATGGTCTGCTGGATGTCTGGATGAGTCACGGCGATAAAGTCACTGCGCTACCGGCAGGGTTTAAGGTCATGGCCTCGACAGATAATACACCCATCGCCGGCATGGCGGATGCGGAAAGAAACTTTTATGGCGTTCAATTCCACCCGGAAGTCACACATACCCGGCAGGGCGAAGCCATACTAAAAAGGTTTCTGTATCAGATTGTCGGTTGTCAGTCTTCGTGGAATATGGACAACATCGCTGAACATATCATCAGGAGTATCCGGGGGAAAGTGGGTAAGGACAAGGTTTTGTTAGGTTTATCGGGTGGTGTGGACTCCTCGGTTGTCGCCGCCCTGTTACACACAGCCATCGGCGACCAACTGACCTGTGTATTTGTTGATAACGGCTTGCTGCGTCTGTACGAAGGTGATCAGATCATGGACACTTTCGCCGAACATATGGGTATTAAAGTGATTCGTGTTGATGCGGAAAGTCGTTTTCTAAAAGCGCTTTCCGGAGTTTCTGATCCTGAAGAAAAAAGAAAGATTATCGGTAAAAATTTCATTGATGTTTTTGATGAAGAAGCCACAAAATTAAACGGCATTAAATGGTTAGCGCAAGGGACGATATATCCTGACGTAATTGAATCTGCAAACGCAAAAACCGCCAAGGCACATGTCATTAAAACACATCACAATGTGGGTGGCCTGCCGGATGACATGCAATTTGAGTTGCTTGAACCCTTGCGCGAATTGTTCAAGGACGAAGTTCGTAAACTCGGCTTACAGTTAGGCCTGCCAAAAACCATGGTTAACCGCCACCCTTTCCCGGGACCGGGCCTGGGTGTTCGTATTTTGGGGGAAGTAAAGAAAGAATACGCCGATCTGTTACGTCAGGCCGATGCGATTTATATTGATGAATTAATCAAACAAGACTTGTATGGTAAAACCAGTCAGGCCTTTGCTGTATTCCTGCCGGTAAAATCCGTGGGAGTCATGGGCGATGCACGCAAATACGATTATGTGATAGCACTTCGTGCGGTGGAAACGATTGATTTTATGACGGCACGCTGGGCCAGGCTACCCTATGATTTCCTGGAAACCGTTTCCAGCAGAATCATGAATGAACTTGACGGGATCTCCCGCGTTACCTACGACATATCAGGCAAACCTCCCGCCACGATTGAGTGGGAGTAGTCCATACCTTGTAAGTAATTGATATATATTGGTTTGTTAGTTAGTAAGTTGTTGGAAACTCAAACCTTTTTGTTGTTATAACTTGCTTTTTGTCTATTAATGTTAGAAGGAAAGTTAGAAACTAGAGCAACTATTACAAATAACGGAGATATTGTATGCAAGCCAACCTACCGAGTTTTTTTTCATTTTATTCTGCGGCAGATTTAATTCGAATTGGAAAATATAATGACGGTGGCTATCTTGTCTCTCAAAGTGATATTGATAACTCTGATGTACTTATCGGTTGTGGCATTTGTGATGATTGGAGTTTCGAAAGCGATTTTGTAAAAATTAATGATGTTGAGGTTTATGCTTATGACGCATCAGTCAATGTTAAATTTTGGCTGAAAAGAATATTAATAGAGAGTATAAAAAATCCTTTTAGTTTTTACGCAATTAAAAAAATTATATCTTATAGGAATTTTTTTAAAGGAAAGCATAAGCACATTAAAAAATTTGTTGGTTTGAATGTAAATAGCCAAATCCATTGCACACTAACTTCAGCATTAGAATGTGCAGACAAGGATAATATATTTCTCAAAATTGACGTTGAAGGCTCCGAGTATCGATTTTTGGATGAGTTGATTCAAAATCAAAATCGGATAAGTGGATTAGTTTTGGAATTACACGATTGTGATGTTCATTTAAGTAAAATTGAAAAATTTATTAAAAACTTTGGCTTAAATTTAGTGCATATTCACGCTAATAATTATGCTTATATCAGGTTGGATGATGGTTTGCCATTAGTGTTAGAACTGACATTTAGTAAGCATGGAAAACTTTTAGATAAAACTGATTTGCCTCACAAGTTAGATATGCCAAACAATAAAAATGAAGCAGAAATTGAATTAATTGTCGGAAACTGAACTGTTGAACTTTGTGATGAGAATTGCAATTTTTGGTGGAAAAGCATCAGTCAAACAAAACAGGTTTGGTGTATGGCAAATCAAGATTTGGGTAAGAGAAAACAACAAATACTATAGGAAGTCTTTAAGAACTAGAGATGAAAATCTTGCAAGGACTCTTGCTGAAGATGAATATCTCGAAATCAAATCAAAAAGAAGAAGTGGAGAGAAGATATTTGATGTCTCTTTACATAAAGTTATTGATGAATGGTTAGAGACTCAACATAAACTGATTGGAGTTGATAAAACTCAAGGCAGATACGACACAATCAAATCTCAAACTAACTGGTTGAAGAAGTTTATTTCAGACAAGAACTTTAAGATTAAAGATGTCTCTTCTAGTCTCTAGATGAACTATTACTGTAGTGGTCCAGTATATCCGTACACCTTGATAAGTTTTTTTATGCAATTTATTTCTCAGCTTCAACAGGCGTTAGATAATTAATATAACTATGCCCCCGATAGCCGTTGTTGATGAAGAGACTGAATATCAAATCTATCAGTTGAGACAACAAGGCAAGTCATACAGAAAGATTGCAGATAAAGTGGGAATAAGTCATACAAGGGTCGCAAAACAGTGTAAATCAATGTCTATGTAGAAAAGTGGATTTGATGACTCTGAAACAGTAATAAACTCAATACTCGCAAATAAGAAATAAGTGTAAATAAGACTAAAGTTTGATTTACACTCAAAATACACATATCTTTTATACATAATCTCCTGGTCGAGATGCATATCTAAATGGCATAATTAAAAAGTATTTTTTTGGGAGAATAAAAATGTTTGGAATGTTAGATTACAGGGCACATAAACTGTATTTATTAATATTTTTTATTCCTATTTTTCTTTTAACACTATTTTCGTTGTTTGCACTCCCTCTAATTTACTACTCTATAGGTTTTTATTTTGCAGAAGAAAGAGTATTTCAAATATTAATTTCACTTATATCTGTATTTGTATTTCAGATAGTTTTGTTTTTATTTATTTGTATTTCTTTTCTTATTGACAACAAGTTATTTCTTATTGACAAGTTATTTCTATTTATTTTTGAATTATTTGTTGATGTCATTCCACATGATGGAAGAACTAAAGAAGAAGCACAGATGGTAGTTTACAGTGGAAACAAGGCAATTAGGTTTCTAGCAATTGCAAAACATCCAACAACTTGGACAGATGAACTTATTAATGATGTGCCAAAAAATGATTGGGTTTCTAATATGTTTTACAGAAATAATATTGTTAGAAGATATAATCTCATTAGAGAATATTATCAATCAAGGCCAGAAGAAACTCTATATTTTGGTCATGTAGAGAAAGTTTTAGAAGAGAATGATTTAGTTTTAAAGTGGGATGAAAAAGTTTTTGGAAGTCCGGCATATCGAAGCGATATCTTGACATATTCATTCTTATTATTTTTATTAATATTAAATCCATTAGGGTATTTATAAAAATGTAATTTTTAACATTACATATTCATAATCTCATGGAAGTTCAAATCTGATAAGGGGGTTTTTGAAAATAGTTTGAGATAGAGACACAAAGAGTCGTATATCTAGTAAAATAGGGCATGGAGAGTCATCATTCTACTATTGTTTCTGACACAAATATGACACAGTATTTTGAAACACTTATAAACAAAGGGTTTCAGAGGTGTTCTACTATTGAGTGGGAGTAAGCCCGGTATTTTCAAAGCCTATGCAAATCCTGGCGCAAAGTCAGAACGTTGTTATTGCGAATCATAAAGTCAAATTCCAGCATCCAATGCTGGGGTTATAATAGCAATATGTCAAACGATAATAATCTTAAATACACCTTCCGGGAGATAGCAGATGTTCGAAGTTCGAAAATTGATGCTCTCAGTTGGGAGAAGATAGAGATAACACAAAGGAAACTGTAGGATAGAGGTGCAATTGCCAAGAGTTAGTGCCTTTCACTTGTTGTATCATTATAGAGAAGGCTGCTCGATGAGTAGCTCTTTTTTATTGAATCATAAACCTTGTCGTTCCGAGGGAAGCGGAGGAGTTTTGCTTTTTTTCGGATTATTTTCGCCTTTGTGGCAAGTACCCTGGTTTACGCTGGCCGTATCACCCAATTTGCTTTTTTGATATTCAGTCACCAGGTTTGAGGCTCTTTGTAATATGTTTGGGCTGACCGATCCGCTATTTACCAAATTCTGAAAATTACTGGATTTTTGTAACTTTTCCCCAGGAAAGAATTCATTTTGTTCTAGGGCATATTGAGAAAGTTGGAATTCATCAGATATCAATCTTATATCTTCTGATACTAAAAATTTTTTTATTCTTTTCGCTAATTCCATATCATTGCCTACATATAATGATACATGAGGAGTACATCCGTATTGACCTTTTGGATAATCAGGTTTCCAACAAACTTTTTCAAGATGATCACTTGACACCTGTATGTAAACAATATTGCAATCAGGATTCTCAAACATTCCAATTCCATGAAATAATATTGAGTCGTTTTCTAACTGCGCATTGATTTTTTGTATACTTTTTTCTGGAATTGGGTTTTTGTATGGTCCTCTGATTGTAAGATGAATATTTGAGTGAAACTTTTTCTCGGAGAATTCATTTCTCAGGCCATAAAATAATCCGTTTATATCAGGATCAAGTATTTCAACGAATAAAAAATTTGGCACGCTATTTTTCAATTTCTTGTTCATAAAACCAAATATTTTTTCAAATTACGATCAATCTTCTCGTGATTAACCACCGTGAATATAAAGTCTGAAAATTCGGATGCTGTGTTTCTAATCTCTTTTAATGTTTCTCCATCCGGCGATTTATCAGCTATCTTTTCCTTTATGTCTATGAATTTTTCGTAATTATTCAAAAACTCACTAAAACTTTCTTCAAGACGATCATCCTTTAGTAGATCCAGGCCATATGCGAATCTTTGTAATGGTGTTTTAGAGCACAAGTTCATAACTTGTTTTTCATTTTCCATGGGTGTGGATATTAATGGTAATACGGTGCCGAATACTGTTAACATCCTGCTGAATTTTAAATTAATATTTTTCTTTATCCATGGTCTTTCGTCATTTCTGATTGATTCATAATTCAAACAAAGTGTCCTCCAGAACCTTAATAAATCATTGAGTAAAAACAGCGGTCTGAATGCTTTTTTGTTTCTACTGTCACGAAAATAATGTTTGATTATTTGGCTTAAAGACTCGTTGAATACATTTTCGTTATATGCGCAACGACCTTCCAATAGTAATAACATTCTTGCAGTGAACAAGTTTTCGCTATCATCTTGAGGAGCCCCTAATGCTTTAAGCATGGAATCTATAGAATACACTTTGAGATATTGTCCACCATTACTCAGAGTCTTATAACCAAGTTCACGATTTACGTTGATTATGTTTGCAAGTAATTCGGTATCATTAAGATTGCTTCTATCAGAGTCATTTACCGCAGAAATTGGAAAAAGGTCCAGGTCAGAATGTTTGCTCACATCGCCTCTGCCGATAGAACCGACACAGAAAATACAAATATCTTTCAAGAAAGTAGAGGTGTTATATTTAAATTTAGATTTAATCTCTTCGAGTTTTTTATTTGCATCATTCAGGCGTTTGGATAACGCTGGATGCCCATTTAATGTTATTGAGTAAATTTCCACGATATTTGAGTCTTGCAATGCTTGCATGATGAAACCGATTTAACCATATTTCAAGCAATGGTTTTTTCGATTCGGTCTTATCTCAAACTCATCACCGACCAGCCCCGTTTTTCAGCCTCGATTCTCAACGTATTATCCGGATCCACGGCGACGGAGCGGGTGACCATGTTCAGTAACGGCATGTCGTTGTGTGAGTCGCTGTAGAACCAGGTTGTTTCAAATTCGATGTTATTCTTTTGTAACCATTCCTGATAACGCGTTACTTTGCCTTCGGCGAAAGCGGGTGTGCCGCTGAGTTTGCCGGTGTATTGTCCGTCGACTATCTCGGGTTCTGATGCGATCAGATCATCAATGTTAAATAACCTGGCGATGGGAGTAGTGATAAAACTATTGGTGGCGGTGATGATCAACAACTTACGCCCCATGTTTCGGTGATCTTCTATCAACTGTATGGCTTTGGGTAACACGATAGATCGGATTTTCTCCTCAACGTATCTTTCGCGCCAGCCCAGAATAGTGTGCATGTCATTTTCGGCCAGGGGCCGAAATTGAAATTCCAGAAATGCACTTATATCAAGCACGCCTTGCCGGTAGTCATCATAGTAACGATCATTTTCTTTTTGGTGAGTCCGGGCGTTGACGTAGCCGTTCTCAACGAGGAATTGCCCCCAGAGATAATCGCTGTCGCCCGCTAACAAGGTGTTGTCCAGATCGAATATCGCCAAATCCATGTAAATTATTTTCTATCAGTATCTAATGAATAACATATGTAGTCTATGTTGAATACATGTGCAGGTAAAATATTGAAATGGAATTTGCGCAACCAGGGTCAATTATGGAAGAATCACAGCATAATATTTTTGAGGTATTGCTGTGATAGATTCAGAAGGTTTTAGGGCAAACGTGGGTATCGTCATTAGTAATGATGTCGGCGAGGTGTTTTGGGGAAAGCGTATCGGGCAAAATGCCTGGCAGTTTCCCCAGGGCGGTATCAAGGCGGATGAAAGCGTGGAAGCCGCCATGTTCAGGGAACTGAGGGAAGAAGTCGGATTGTTACCGGAACATGTGGAAATTATCGGTTGTACCGGTGATTGGTTGAAATACTGGTTGCCGGAAAAGTTTATCCGACAAAACGTCATGCCGTTGTGTATTGGACAGAAACAAATATGGTATCTGTTGAAGTTAGTGGTGGATGAAACAAACGTGAATTTGGCATACTCGGAGAAACCCGAGTTCGATCATTGGCAATGGGTTGATTACTGGTCCCCCAGCAGGGAAGTCATTGAGTTTAAAAGAGATGTCTACTGTCAGGCGCTCAGGGAATTCGCCCCTTTTATATTTCCCTGAAATGAGTCGCAGGTGAATCGAGCGACATTCAGACTGTTTTTTTAGATGCTGTGTTATTGCGGTTTGTTTGACATCATAAACATAATCCCGGGCATGATACCTCTAACGGAGTGACTGCTTATTTTTCTTATGTGACGTTGCTTGAAGCCGGGCGGAAATTTTTTTCTGGTCAGCCACACGTTCAATTCTTCCAGTTTTACAGCACATTTTTTCATCGCAAAATCGACCACATGCCGCGGGTCTTTATAATTTTGTACCTCAGCACGCGAGGTGTCTTGCAGACATAGATCATAGGCGTCGCCATATTTCGACATTGTGTCATAGTCTGTCTGCGTGACATCGGATTGCGAGATGTATTCCGGTTCTGAACCTGTTTCCGGGTGAGTGTTTGTGTTGTCACCAGCGGCGACATAAACAGGAATTTGAGCCAAAGATAAGAGCGCAAGTTGTATGAGTTGGGTTTTCATTATTGATAATACCTTATTAAATTTTCCCGGTGTGCCACAGTGTAGATAGCCTGAGGTTCGGCAGTATAAGACAGCGCACCTTGAAATACACTGGCATAGTGTTAATACTCCCGGTCGCACTCATGAAATTGGTGACAGAGTGATTTTCAGGCATGTTGGTGCCTATATGCCGGTTAAGGCGAATATATTTCATGGTATTACAGACTCGCAGTCAGTATTTTCAGGCAAAATGAAATATTGGTATTGGAAAAAGAATTTTCTTATGCGGATTTTAGAGAAAAATAACGGATTATTTATTTCCGTATTTTCGGATACACTCGCCCAATATTTTAAACTCTTTGGTCCTGGTACTGCCTTTGCGCCAGATTAAACCGATTTCCCGATGATTGTTTTTGGGCAGTGCCCGAGTCTTGATATTTGTATTTTTCAGTAGTGGTGAGTGTTTAGCCATTTCAGGTAAATAGGTGACGCCCAGATCAGCTTCAACCATTTCGATTAAAGTCAGCAGGCTACTTGCAGTGAAGTGACTGACTTTATTCAGATTGCGAATCTTGCAGGCGGACAGGGCATGGTCACGGAGACAATGACCATCTTCAAGTAGCAGAATGCTTTCTGATTGTAAATCATCTACCGTGGTTTTTTGAGACGCAATAAACTGACTGTTCTTTCTATGCGCGAGAAGAAACCTGTCCTTGAAGAGTTTCATCTTCTCAACATTGCGTAATTCATAAGGGAAGGCGATCAGTGCCAGATCCAGATCACCATGCATCAATTTTGCGTAAACCCGTTGGGTAGTGTCTTCTTGCAGGAAAAGTCGTAGCAGAGGGAAATCAGCGCGCAGTGTCGGCAATATTTTAGGTAGCAAAAATGGTGATATCGTCGGAATAATTCCCAGCATTAGCTTGCCGGATAAAGGCTCACTACCTGTTTGTACCATATCCATCAGTGCTTCAAGATCCCGGATAACCAGTCGCGCCTGAATCACAATTTCCTGACCCGTGGGTGTAATGGTCACGTTTTTATTCGTACGATCAAAAAGCTGTGTACCCAATATTGATTCTAACTCGCGAATGGCGACACTAAAGGCGGATTGCGAAACAAAACATGCTTCGGCCGCCTTCCCGAAATGTTTATATTTCTCCAATGCGAGGAAGTAACGCAGTTGTTTAATCGTGGGTGAACTCATGATATTTAATATCCTATAAAATCTATTATTATAATATAATCATTTAATTATATTAATAGTTGTTAAAGCTCTAGTATCATCCGGGATTCAGTTAGTGCTCGTATTCGTAATACGTGGAATTAATCAATATTGGAGAGATAACAATGGCCTCGAAAGACGTACAGCGGAAATTGACAACCAATGCAGGATGTCCTGTTGCAGATAATCAGAATGTAATGACGGCGGGTCCGCGTGGTCCGCAACTGTTACAAGATGTTTGGTTTCTCGAAAAACTTGCCCATTTTGATCGTGAAGTCATTCCCGAAAGGCGAATGCATGCTAAAGGTTCTGCAGCCTATGGAACATTCACCGTGACCAACGATATTACCCGTTATACCAGAGCAAAAATTTTTTCTGAAATCGGAAAGAAGACAGAACTTTTCACGCGTTTTTCAACCGTGGCTGGCGAACGTGGTGCAGCGGATGCAGAGCGGGATATTCGGGGGTTTGCCGTGAAATTCTATACAGAAGAAGGTAACTGGGATCTCGTAGGTAATAATACGCCCGTGTTTTTTCTGCGTGATCCGCTGAAGTTTCCCGATCTGAATCATGCTGTAAAAAGAGATCCGCGAACCAATATGCGAAGTGCACAAAGTAATTGGGATTTTTGGACATCACTTCCAGAGGCATTACATCAGGTGACTATCGTGATGAGTGACAGAGGTATTCCAGCCACTTATCGACATATGCATGGATTTGGTAGCCATACTTTCAGCATGATGAATGCGGACAATCAGCGTGTATGGGTGAAATTTCATCTTAAATCAAGTCAGGGCGTTAAAAATCTGACTGATCAGGAGGCTGAGGCGGTTGTCGGCCGGGATCGTGAAAGCCATCAAGCTGATTTATACAATGCCATTGGAGCAGGCGAATACCCGTCATGGACGTTGGCGATTCAGGTAATGACTGAAGAGCAAGCTGTTAACTCGCCGTATAATCCTTTCGATTTGACCAAAGTTTGGTCGCACGGAGACTATCCCCTGATTGAAGTGGGCATCATGGAGTTGAATCGTAATCCTGATAATTATTATGCCGAGGTCGAACAGGTTGCGTTTAATCCGGCGAATGTTGTGCCGGGTATCAGTTTCTCTCCGGATAAAATGTTGCAGGGGCGTCTTTTCTCATATGGCGACGCGCAACGATATCGACTGGGCGTAAATCATCAACAAATTCCTGTGAATGCACCTCGTTGCCCGGTGCATGGTTATCACCGGGATGGAGCGATGCGTGTTGACGGGAACTTCGGTAGTACCATCGGTTATGAGCCGAACAGCAAGGGTGAATGGCAAGAGCAATCCGATTTTTCCGAGCCGCCGCTGGCTTTGTCGGGCGCAGCCGCATGCTGGTCGCATCGAGATGATGACGATTATTATTCACAACCGGGTAATTTGTTCAGGCTCATGAATAAGGAACAAAAAGCAGCCCTGTTTAACAATACAGCCCGTTCGGTCGGTGGTGCTTCCATTGATGTTCAGAAACGGCATATCAGCAACTGTTTAAAAGCTGATCGTGCTTATGGGAATGGTGTGGCCGATGCTTTAGGGATATCGCCTGACACTGTTAACGACAATAACCGATAGCTGAATATCGTCGCGTTCATACAGCAAAGTTCGTTTCTTTGTAAAAGGTCTGAAATGAATATATTCATTGTGCTAAGTTGCATGTGTTTGTTTGAAAACATAGCTGTGGGTTTATACAAGAAATATTCAGGAGAGATCAGATGGCCAGACTTGCTTTAGTAACAGGTGGAACCAGAGGTATAGGTGAGGCAACCAGCATTGCCTTGAAAGCAAAAGGTTACAATGTTGTAGCAAATTATGGAGGTAACGATCAGGCGGCACAGGCTTTCAAGGAAAAAACAGGGATCTCTGCCTATAAATTTGATGTCGGGAATTTTTCAGAATGTGAACAAGCAATTAAAAAGATTACTGCTGATCTTGGACCGGTTGAGATCCTGATAAATAACGCGGGTATAACACGAGATACAACAGTAAGTGGAATGGATTCGGGGAAATGGAATGATGTTATCAGAACAAATCTCACTTCATGTTTTAATCTAAGCAGGTTGGTAATTGAAAATATGCTGAAAAATGAATTTGGTCGTATCGTAAATATCGGTTCGATTAACGGGCAGGCAGGTCAGTACGGACAAGTCAACTATGCAGCCGCGAAATCGGGTATACATGGTTTTACCAAAGCACTGGCACAAGAAACAGCCAGCAAGGGTATCACCGTCAATGCAATTGCTCCGGGTTATATCGATACGGATATGGTGCGGGCGGTTCCCAAGGCCGTTCTTGAAAAAATCATTGCAAAAATTCCGGTAAAAAGACTCGGGAGACCTGAAGAAATCGCTGATGGCGTTTTATTTCTGGTGAATGATAATTCCGGGTTTATCACCGGGTCGACACTAAGCATCAATGGCGGTCAGCATATGTATTAACGCGATTATTATGAGAAAAGTATACAGTTGTTTTCCAATGTCACTGGTTAATCCGGGTTACAGTTATCGTCTTCACATAGAGGACGCTCTCTTCTCTTCATTGCGCTCCGGGAACAAATATTGAAGATCACACCATGTGATAACGCATGTTTGTTCTTCATGGATTAGTTCGAATCAAACCATGATTCAAGGCAGGGTTACACATCGGATTATTGATTTGTGATCATGTATCCACATTAGGGACTTTTTAACTCATTATTGCATAACTGGCTTGACAACAGAGCAGAGATCAAAAAGCTATCGTTCTGTATTGTTCATCCTTGAAGCCAATATGGAACCGGCCTTTAACGTCAAGCACAGGGCGTTTTATCAATGCCGGGTACTCTAGCATTAACGTAATCGCCCTGGTTTTTGTCAGCTTGCTTTTTTGTTCTTCCGTGAGTTTACGCCACGTAGTTCCGCGTTTGTTAAGTAATGTTTCATAATCAATATGTTTAAGGATATCTTCAAGCAGATTTTTCTTCAGGCCGTCCACCCTGAAATCATGAAAGATATATTCAATTTGCTGAGTTTCCAGCCAGCGCCGTGCTTTCTTTACGGTATCGCAATTTTTGATGCCGTAAAGAATAATACTCATGAGTCAGGCGCAGGTTATTTGATAATGAATAGTGGCAGTGTTAAATATTACGCAGTAATTCGTTGATACCGACTTTGCTGCGTGTTTTTTCATCTACCTGTTTTACGATGACTGCACAATAGAGACTGTAAGATCCGTCTTTGGCAGGCAGGTTCCCGGACACCACAACAGAACCCGGAGGTATGTAACCATAACTTATTTCTCCGGTTTCACGATTAAAGATACGTGTGCTCTGGCCAATATAAACGCCCATTGAAATAACGGCTCCGTCATCCACAATGACACCTTCGACCACTTCTGAACGTGCACCAATAAAACAGTTATCACCAATGATCGTCGGATTGGCCTGTAGAGGTTCAAGTACGCCGCCGATACCGACACCACCTGAAAGATGTACGTTCTTGCCGATTTGAGCACAAGAGCCTACCGTGGCCCATGTATCTACCATAGTGCCTGAGTCTACATAAGCACCGATGTTGACATAACTCGGCATCATGACCACGCCTGGTGCGATATAACTACCACGACGTACCATCGCAGGGGGCACAATGCGTGCCCCAATTTTCTCAAAACCTTCTTTGTTCAAACCATTGAATTTTGCAGGAACTTTATCAAAATAATTCGTGCCGCCCCCTTCAATGACCACGTTCTCTTCAAGCAGGAAGGAAAGTAATACGGCCTTTTTCAACCATTGATTGACCACCCATTCACCATTTTTCTTTTCAGCAACACGCATGGTTCCATTATCAAGTTCTGCAAGAACTTCATTAATGGTTGCTTTTAATTTTTGGCTGGCAGACGCCGGTGTAATTTCCGAGCGGTTTGCAAAATGTTCGTTCACTATATTTTCAAGATTACTCATTGATTTAATTTTCCTGGTTCCAATGTTAAGGTACATCTAAATAATCTAAAAGTTAATCAGTATAGCTAATCAGCGGTATGTCGACTAAAAATAAATCCGCGCTGCTACCGATTATCAGTTGCCTGCTTGCTGCTACGTTGTGGGGTGTTTTTTGGTATCCGCTCAGAGTGTTGGAGGCTATGGGGATCCCCGGGCTGTGGGCAGCACTGATCATTTATTTGTCTGCATTTATGTTGCTGTGCTCGCCTTTTTGGAAGCTAAGATATGGCTTGCGACCACGGTTTCATCTATTTTTTTTATTGGCTCTCTTTGCTGGTTGGGCTAATTTAGCATTCATTCTAGCACTGCTTGACGGGCATGTGGTCAGGGTATTGCTGATGTTTTATCTGTCACCTATCTGGACGCTGATATTCGGTTATCTGTTTTTACATGAACGTCTTTCGGTAATGTCCGGATATTCATTGTTGATTTCATTTTTCGGTGCACTGATCATTTTATGGCCGGTAGAAAACGGCTCTTTTTCACATTCTATCCAGGTTGATCTGCTTGCAATTTCTGCAGGTGTCGCGTTTGCTGCACACAATGTCGTGGTCAGAAAAATTGGCGATACGCCAATTCTGTTGAAAATGGGCTCAGCGTGGGTTGGAGTGATAGTGCTTACCTTGGCAGGGTTATTTTTGATACAGATCCCTGTTCCTGAATTTACCGGTAAATCACTGATGTTAGCCATCTTCATCGGCTGCGTTGGCATGATTTTAATGACGTTTACGGCACTATATGGCGTAACGCACCTGCCGGTTCATCGATCAGCTGTCATTATGTTATTTGAGGTATTTGTTGGTGCTGTTTCTGCGGCATTGTTAACTAACGAAGTGATAATGGTTCGTGAGTGGATAGGCGGCTTGCTAGTTATATTTGCCGCATGGTTGACGGCCAGAGATTTGATGAAGAATATTGCAACTTGATGTATTCTTTGTCGCCTTTATGTTCTGTGCCGATTATGTTGCGAACAGCATGGACATTAATCAAGATAGATTTTAATGGTGGGTAAACGGATATTAATACTTCCAGGCGACGGGATCGGTCCCGAAATTGTCGCGGAAGCGGAAAAAGTGCTGAATGCTCTCGTGCAGAAGCATGGACTTGAATTATCTTTTGAACGAGGTTTAGTCGGCGGTAGCGCGGTTGACGAAGCAGGTGTGCCTTTGCCGGAAGAGACTCTTGCTAGAGCCAAACAATCTGACGCTATTTTGTTGGGTGCTGTTGGCGGTTCCAAATGGGATAGCATTGAGAGATCATTAAGACCTGAAAGAGGTCTGTTGGCTATTCGTGCCGGACTCGATCTGTATGCTAACCTCAGACCTGCCATCCTCTATAGAGAACTTGCAGAGGTCTCATCTTTAAAACCAGAGATAATTGACGGGCTGGACATCATGTTTGTACGTGAACTAACCGGCGGCATCTATTTTGGCCAACCACGTGGCATCAGAGTTTTAGAGGATGGACAGCGTGAAGGTTTTAATACCCTGGTCTATCAAGTATCCGAGATTGAAAGAATTGCACACACTGCATTTAATGTGGCGATGAAGAGAAACAAAAAAGTTTGCTCGGTGGACAAGGCGAATGTACTTGAAGCAACTGAGCTTTGGCGTGAAGTAGTTACCTATGTGGCGAAGGATTATCCAGAAGTAACTCTGCAGCATATGTATGTGGACAATGCAGCGATGCAACTAGTCCGGGATCCAGGGCAGTTTGATGTGATTGTCACGACCAATATGTTCGGCGACATTTTGTCTGATTTAGCGGCCATGCTGACCGGTTCAATCGGCATGTTGCCATCAGCTTCCCTGAATTCGGAAGGTAAAGGTATGTATGAACCCATTCATGGCTCCGCACCGGATATCGCCGGACAGAATATCGCTAATCCATTGGCCACCATCATTTCTGCGGCCATGATGTTAAGGTATTCACTTGCCGAGTCCGCGCAGGCGGACCGAATAGAACGAGCCGTACAACGGGTTCTTGAAAGTGGACTGCGGACAGCGGATATCTATTCACAGGGGCTAACCAGAGTATCTACCGGCGAAATGGGCGATGCTGTTGTCGCATCTCTTTGATTAATACAAATTGAATCAGGTAATGAATTAGTGAATGAGTAAGAAATTGAATGTTGCTGTAGTGGGTGCGACCGGTGCCGTCGGTGGGACCATGCTGTCTATTTTAAAAGAGCGTAATTTTCCTGTGGAAAATGTTTATGCACTCGCCAGCAGTCGTTCCGCAGGATCAACCATTCGTTTTAACGGTAAAACCATTGTGGTTGAGGATTTGGAGACCTTTGATTTCAAGGGCGTGGACATCGGTCTTTTTTCTCCAGGCGCCTCAATATCAAAAATTCACGTTCCACGTGCCGCCGAAGCAGGCTGTGTAGTGATTGATAATACCTCTCAGTTTCGTTATGACGAAGATGTGCCTCTGGTGGTACCGGAGGTGAATCCTCACGCTGTCGCGGAACATAAAAACAGGGGGATAATCGCCAATCCAAATTGTTCCACGATTCAAATGCTGGTGGCGTTGAAACCGATTCATGATGCTGCTTACATTGAACGTATCAATGTTTGTACTTATCAGGCGGTGTCGGGTACTGGAACAGATGCGATAGAAGAGCTGGCGAAGCAAACGGCCGAATTATTGAATGGTCGATCTGCAGTATGTGAGGTTTACCCCAAACAGATTGCTTTTAATGCATTGCCTCATATTGATATTTTTCAGGACAATGGTTACACCAGGGAGGAGATGAAGATGGTTTGGGAAACCAGAAAAATCTTTGAAGATGATGCAATTCAGGTAAATCCAACTGCTGTCAGAATCCCTGTTTTTTATGGACACTCTGAAGCCGTCCATATCGAGACCAGAGAGAAACTATTTGCGGAAGAAGTTAAGAAATTACTTAGAAACAAGCCTGGCATTAAAGTGGTGGATGAGCACAAAGGTGGTGGTTATCCGACGGCTGTGACTGATGCTGCGGGCAAAGATCCTGTCTTTGTTGGGCGTATTCGGGAAGATATTTCACATCCTCGTGGTATCAACCTGTGGCTGGTTTCTGACAATCTACGTAAAGGAGCTGCATTAAATAGTGTTCAAATCGCCGAAATTTTGGTAAAAAGCTATTTATAAGTTATAGTTAGGTCGTAATTATAAAGAAAATTCGTAGGTTGTGGGTCGTTGGTGTTTTGTGTGGCACCGTGTGTTGTTGTGACAATCCCGTTTTTGGGTAGGGTCCCGGGAGCGATTACTTTCAGTTGAAAACTACCTAACTTATTGAAATTTAATTATTTAAAAAATCAGGACATTCTGCAGATCGATGAATAAAAGAATTATATTGATGGCCTCGTTTTTGTTTGTAGCAGGATTTCAACCTGCGGCACAAGCATTGGCATTAGGCAAACTCGAATTAAAATCACACTTAAATCAACCGCTTAACGCGGTAATTCCATTAGTCTATTCGCAAGAGAGCGAGCTTGAAGGACTAAGGCTGGGTGTGGTCATTCCTGAAGGACAATCTTTAGGGGCACAGGTTTGGCATGACTTGAGGGTTGAACTTGTTAGAAATAGTGGGGAGCAATCCTACTTGAAGGTTAGCAGCAAAAATACTTTACGCGAGCCGGCACTCAGTTTTCTTCTGGACATGCGCTGGTCAGGTGGGCATATGCAAAAAGAATTTTCAATACTCTTGAACCTCGGACAATGACGCCGAGGTTTTTACTGAACTCCGGTTTCATGGTACCTACGGGCGTTTTTCAAGAATGACACAGAAGCAGGAAAACCAGATGAAATTTAGAATAACGTTGGTTTTATTGGCGCTGGTAATGCCGACGGTGTCGAATGCTTTGGGTCTGGGAAAACTAGAGCTTCAGTCTGGATTAAACCAACCATTTAAGGCGAGAGTTGAGCTACTCTCCGCGACTGTTGACGAGCTTGATAGCTTAAAGATTTCTCTCGCTGACGATGAGGCTTTTGAACGTGCAGGTATTCGAAGAACATTTTTACTCTCTCGTTTGCGCTTTGCTGTGCAGGAATTTGACGGCGGTTCCGACTACATACAAATTCGTACCAACGAAGCAATCCGCGAACCCTTCCTCAATTTCCTGCTTGAGATAAATTGGTCCAGGGGCAGATTGTACAGGGAGTACACCGTTTTATTTGATCCACCTATATACCCTGCATCTGACGACAAAAAACAAGCCGTGCTCCATCCTCAAACATCTGCCGTTGACAAGGGCATGGGTGATAATCAAGTTGTCGATGAACCACGCGTAGGTGTTGCGGCAAGATCGACGCCGGATTATGCAGCGTCAGGTTTAGCCAATTATTCGGGCGGTGACTATGGACCCGCAGTGACGGGCGATACCTTGTGGTCCATCGCCAAGGCAGTCAGGCCGGATTCATCGATCAGTATTCAACAGATGATGCTGGCCATATTGAGTGCTAACCCCGAGGCATTTATCGAAAATAATATTAATGGTCTCAAACGTGGTGCCGTTTTGCAGATACCGAACGAATCTGAGGTCAGTTCTCTGGCTCAGGTGCATGCGTTGGCGCAGGTTCGCAGTCAGAATGCATTGTGGGATGAATACAAAGGTCGTGTTGCATCATCTAATGTTCCCGCCAGAGTGCAGGGTGCGGGCGCACCCGGTTCGGAGACCGAAGCAGTTCCTGAGACCGAAACAGTCGATATTGAGAGTGAACCCACTGTCATGGATGTTGAAGAAACTAGTGAGGCGAAGTTACGCCTCATTTCTGAATCTGACCAGGGTTCCGTGAGTGATCAGAGTTCCGCTGAGCCGTCCAGTGCTGATATGGATTCTTTGCACAGTGAGTTGGTACTGGCAAATGAATCTATCGCAACGCTGTCGATGGAAAATGCCGAACTTAAGGACAAGCTGACCGAAACTGAAGGCATCATTGATGATCTGAAGCGTTTGATTGTGCTGAAAGAAGATGAGCTGGCGGCCATGCAGGAACAAATAATAATTGCAACGGTAGAAGCGGCGGTAGAGCAAGATAGCACAGATGCAACAGTGACCGAAACTGATACAAAAGAGGTGACTGAAGTCACTGAGGAAGTTATTGACGAGACCGTGGAAGAGGATGCCGTTGAAGAACCGAAAGGAGTTGATGAAGTGGTTGTTGAAGATGTTGATGGCGCTGCTTCCGATGGCGCATTGTCCGGTTTCATGGGCCTGGTTGGAATAGCAAAAGACAGTGTGATGGGCCTGGTTGGAATAGCAAAAGACAGTGTGATGGATCTGGTTGGAATAGCAAAAGATAGTGTGATGGGCCTGCTCGGAATAGCAAAAGATTATTTGATGATAATTGCTGGAATTGTTGGGGGACTCGTACTGTTTGTTCTGGCGATGCTATTCGTGTCTAAACGCCGCGCTGCAAAGGCGGAGGTGATTGCTGATTTACCGTCAGAGGATATTGTCGAGTCTGAAGCTGTCACCGTTATTCCAGGAAGTGAAGACGATACAGTTTTGCCTGAGGACGACATAGATGCTGCAGGTGGTGAGGATACATTTAGGACATCTGATATTCCTGGAGAGAGCGGTACTCCAGGCGGTGAAGACGATATGATTTCGCCTGAGGGTGATGCGGAAGATGTATTTGAGATACCTGATATTCCTGAAGAAAGTAGTCCTGAAACGGTTGCAGAAGAAGACGATCCTATGGAGGAGGTGAATGTCTTTCTCGCCTATGAATATTTTGATGAAGCCGAGTCTTTTGTGAGGAATGCGCTGAAAGAAGAACCAGATAATCTCAATTTCCACTGTAAACTGCTGGAAGTGTTCTATGCTTCAGGTAACAAGGCGTCATACGAAGAAGCAGCCAGAACCGTCCACGAAAAAACAGATGGAGAAGGTGCTCACTGGGACATGACAACAGCAATGTGGCAAGAGATGTCACCCAATCGTGCTTTATTTGATACGCCTGTAGCAGGAGAAGATGAGGAAGCGGCGGCTAATGCTGACACACTAAGCGTTGCCGGGGGAGAGGATGATAATATACTGGATGTGACAGCAGTCGCAGGCATGGATTCTACGCTATCTGTTCAGTCTGATGGTGGTAATGAGTTGCTGGACATCACATTTGATGCAACTTCCGGCGAAGAGGCAACAGCTAGCACGGACACACTCGGCATTACTGGTGGAGAGGAAGAGGACATACTGGATGTGACAGCAGTCGCAGATACGGATTCAACGCTATCTATTTTGTCTGATGGTGGTGATGAGTTGCTGGATATCTCGCTTGACAAAACTTCCGGTGCAGAGGCAACAGTTGGCATGGACACACTCAGCATGACTGATGGAGAGGATGGGGACGCACTGGATATGACAGCGGTCTCGGACACTGATTCAACGTTATCTGCTCAGTCTGATGGTGGTGATGAGTTGCTGGATATCTCGCTTGACGAAGTTTCCGGTGCAGAGGCAACAGTTGGCATGGACACACTCAGCATGACTGATGGAGAGGATGGGGACGCACTGGATATGACAGCGGTCTCGGACACTGATTCAACGTTATCTGCTCAGTCTGATGGTGGTGATGAGTTGCTGGATATCTCGCTTGACGAAGTTTCCGGTGCAGAGGCAACAGTTGGCATGGACACACTCAGCATGACTGATGGAGAGGATGGGGACGCACTGGATATGACAGCGGTCTCGGACACTGATTCAACGTTATCTGCTCAGTCTGATGGTGGTGATGAGTTGCTGGATATCTCGCTTGACGAAGTTTCCGGTGCAGAGGCAACAGTTGGCATGGACACACTAAGTATCACTGGTGGAGGAGAGGATGAGGACGCACTGGATGTGACAGTAGTCCCGGACACTGATTCAACGTTATCTGCTCAGTCTGATGGTGATGATGAGTTGCTGGATATCTCGCTTGACGAAATTGCCGGTGAAGAGGTTGTAAAGGAAAAATCCGGTGGAATGGATACTGATGATTCTACAGAAGGAGAATCGGATGGTTTGGATTTTGATTTGGCTTTGGATGACGATGCCAATGAATTTGCCAACTTGGAGCTTGATGATTCAAAGAGAGATAATGACTCTGGATTAGATATTTTAGATAGTAGTACAGGGTCGGATGCTGATATGGACATGGACATGGACATGGAGTCAACCGTACAAATGCCTGCAGAGAGTGCCGATAGTCTCACTATGGCTGAAATTGAATCCGACAAGACGCTGCAGATGCCTAAATCGGATCGTGCCGATAAGCAATCGTATGATGAAGAAATGGCTAGCCAGCTTGATCTGGCAAAAGCCTATATTGAATTAGGTGATACTGATAACGCAAAAACAATCCTTGAAGAGATCCTTACTAAGGGAAGTGATAGCTATCGTAAACAAGCCGAGGAACTCATCGGACAGATAGGCTAAAGTTTTTACTCAAAACCAATTGGTAAAAAATTCTGGGTGAGATGTTCGTGCTCTACGTCTTATGTGAATAAATGGATTGATATGAAAGTCGGGTTCATGACTTAATCAGAAGATCCCCTAAATTAATAATTGCATTGTTAAAACAGGCATGTCGCTGGTTTCATATCCCTGTTCTGGTTTTACCCATAGTGTAATTTATGAAAATAGCACTTGGTATTGAATATTGCGGGACTTCATACTACGGGTGGCAGCGTCAAGCCACCTCTGGCGGCATTCAGGAATTCGTTGAGAAATCACTTTCTAAAATCGCCGATCAAGAAATAATAGTTAGTTGTGCGGGACGAACAGACACAGGTGTTCATGCATTACATCAGGTTGTTCATTTTGAGACCGACATTGAACGCGATTTGTATTCATGGGTGGCTGGCGGTAATGTTAATCTTCCTCATGATATTAGTGTCCTTTGGGCTAAGCGGGTTGATGATGAATTTCATGCGCGATTTTCCGCCATCGCGAGAACATACAGATATATTATCCTAAACAGACAAACCAGACCGGGACTACATATGGGCAAGGTTACCTGGGAGAGACGAGCTTTGGATGAAAGTCGAATGCAGTCGGCTGCTAAATTCTTGATTGGCGAACATGATTTCACTTCATTCCGAACCGTCGCATGCCAAGCTAAAAGTCCGAATCGAGATGTCAAAAGACTGGATGTTAGAAGAGTTGATGATTATGTGATACTCGAAATTGAGGCGAATGCATTCTTACATCATATGGTCAGAAATATTGCGGGCGTATTGATAAGAATTGGCCGTGGCGAAGCCGAAGTTTCGTGGGCTTCTGAAATTTTAGCGCTAAAAGACAGAACAAAAGCGGCAAAGACAGCCGCAGCAGACGGGCTGTATCTTGCGATGATTCGGTATCCGGAGAAATATGGTATCCCGGTACCCGTTGTTTCACAGTATGCTATGACCACGATATGATGTGCCGTCTGTGAACATGACTTCGAAAAATTGTATTGGACGTACCAGGGTCAAGGTATGTGGGATCACTCGTGTTGAAGATGCTATCAGTGCAGTAGAGTCAGGTGCTGATGCGATAGGGTTTGTGTTCTTTGCAGAAAGTCCACGCTGTATAAATCATGAGAAGGCTGCCGAGATTGCATGCGCAATACCTCCTTTTGTAAGCAAGGTCGCCCTGTTTGTTAATGCATCAGAGATAGAGATTAGATCGGTTTTGGATGTCGTTGCGATAGACCTGTTACAGTTTCATGGTGAGGAAAGCCCCGCAGAATGTCGATCTCATAACAAGCCATACATTAAAGCCGTTAGAATGCGTGAGGGTGTTGACTTGTTTCAGTCAAGTACTGACTATTCTGATGCTGCTGCTTTATTACTGGACAGTTTTGTTTCCGGGGTTCACGGTGGGACGGGGCAAAGCTTTGATTGGTCGAGAATACCTTCAGGCTTAAATCAGCGGATAATTCTGGCTGGAGGATTAGCGGCTGATAATGTTGCTGAAGCAATTCGTGAAGTTTCGCCTTATGCGATTGATGTCAGTGGTGGTGTTGAAATTGGTGCCGGAGTCAAGGATGCCGTGATGATAGAAGAATTTATACAAAAGGTCATGCATGCAAAATAATAGTTTACCTGATGAAAATGGTCATTTCGGATCTTACGGCGGTAAATTCGTTGCTGAAACACTGATGAGTCCACTGGACAAATTGACAGAGGCCTATACACGCTATTTAAAAGAACCCGAGTTTTTGGCAGAGCTTGATGATGAATTGCATCATTACGTCGGCAGACCGTCACCCCTGTATCATGCCCGGCGCTGGTCACAAATCCTGGGCGGTGCCCAGATATATTTGAAACGAGAAGATTTGAATCACACCGGAGCACATAAGATCAATAACACTGTGGGTCAGGCTTTATTGGCAAAGCGCATGGGTAAAACCAGAATTATTGCTGAAACCGGTGCAGGGCAGCATGGTGTTGCATCGGCGACTGTGGCTGCCAGGCTGGGTCTGCAATGTATTGTTTATATGGGATCAGAGGATATACAAAGACAGTCAAGCAATGTATTCCGTATGAAATTGTTGGGAGCGACTGTTGTCCCGGTGGAATCCGGTTCAAGGACCCTAAAAGATGCACTCAATGAGGCGATGCGGGATTGGGTAACGAATATTGATGATACGTTTTATATTATTGGAACGGTGGCTGGACCACATCCCTATCCTGCCATGGTAAGAGACTTCCAGGCTGTGATTGGACGCGAGGCAAGACAACAATGTTTGGAACAAGTGGGGCGCCTGCCGGATGTGTTGCTGGCGTGCGTGGGTGGCGGTTCAAACGCTATGGGCCTGTTTTATCCTTTCCTTGATGATAAAAAGGTTGTCATGTACGGTGTTGAGGCAGGTGGTGACGGTCTGGAAACGGGGCGACATGCTGCGCCTCTGAACGCAGGTAAACCAGGCGTTTTACATGGCAACAGAACTTATCTGATGGAAGATGAAAACGGCCAGATTATGGAAACACACTCTGTCTCCGCCGGACTCGACTATCCCGGAGTTGGACCTGAGCATTCATGGTTGAAGGATAGTGGACGCGCACAGTATGTCGCTGTCAATGATAATGAAGCACTACATGCGTTTCATGATCTAACCAAAATAGAAGGTATTATGCCGGCATTAGAATCCAGCCATGCTTTGGCATATGCCACAAAGTTGGCACCGAACATGCGCAAAGACGAGATTATTGTCATCAATTTGTCCGGTCGGGGAGACAAAGACATCCAGACAGTTGCCAAACTGGAGGGCATCGCTTTATAGATGGGAGTTGCCATGGATAAGTAGAGGCCGATTAATTGAACCTCATGGTGGTTCACGAACTGAGCAAAGATAGGTTGCGGAATTTCTGAAAGTTGCGACTAAAACGTTAACTTGTTGGCCCATTTCCCATGAATTACAAAATTACAAAGATATGTCTGGTATGGCAATTGAACTTTTGGAAATGTCACTGAGTGATAAGAAGATGTAGATTATGTTTGAATTGAGTCCCGTATTTAAAAAATAATAAATAGATAACTGGTTTTATAATTTATGAGTCGCATAGCAAGTTGTTTTAATCATTTGCAAGAAGAAAACCGCAAATGTCTGATTCCTTTCATTGTCGCTGGTGATCCAAAGCCGGATTTTACTTTGTCGTTTATGCAGGCCTTGGTGGATGGCGGTGCTGATATCATTGAATTAGGCGTGCCTTTTTCCGATCCAATAGCGGATGGTCCTGTAATACAAAGAGGCAGCGAACGTTCTCTGTTTCATGGTACGACTTTAAATGATGTTATCGAAATGGTGTCATCATTTCGTAAAGACAATCAAGTTACACCTGTGATATTAATGGGCTACCTGAATCCGATTGAAATTATGGGCTATGAGAAATTTTCAACAGCAGCGGCGAGCGCGGGGGTTGATGGAGTTTTAATTGTGGATATGCCGCCTGAAGAAGCGACATCCCTCAAGGCGATTCTGGTGGAGCATGATATTGATATGGTCTTCCTGATATCACCGACAACTGATACCAAACGCCAAAAATATATTGCGGGAGTGACCAGTGGATTTATATATTATGTTTCTCTTAAAGGCGTTACTGGAAGTGACAGGTTGGATATGGATTCTGTACGGGAGTCGGTGTGTGAGATAAAAAAACACTCAACACTGCCCGTCGGTGTCGGATTCGGCATCAGAGATCCCGAGAGTGCGGCAAGTGTTGCGAAAGTAAGTGATGCCGTCGTCGTGGGTAGTTCAATAGTGGGTATTGCCGGGAAATTGACAGATGATTCAGCTGCTTCACTGAGAAAAATAAGTGATTATCTATTAGCGATGCGGCACGCAATTGATGTTATTTAGAACAATACACAGTAAAGGAACGCCTGGCCAAATTATGAACTCAACTCTTGCGTCCAAAATCTCCATACTCCCCGTTGTCAACCCTTGTAACAGGTGGTGGTTATGGCGGCTTACGCCTTGCTCCAACTCACTGATTCGTATGGCGCGTCGATGTTTAAAACAGGCTGCTTCAACCTGGATTCAATCAGGGATTTTCAGGTAGAAGACAATGAATTGGTTTAAAAAATTGCTTCCTTCCAGGATCAAAAAGAATAGTGCCTCCAGGCGCACAGTACCGGAAGGTGTTTGGTCAAAATGTGGTGAGTGTAGTGCCGTTTTATATCGAGCCGATTTGCAGCGACATCTTGAAGTTTGTCCCAAATGTTCTCACCACATGTATATTGGCGCCCGTTTACGGATCGAAAGTTTTTTGGATCCAGAGTCCAGAGTTGAAATAGGTGGTGAACTCAAACCCATTGACAGGTTAAGGTTTCGCGATAAAAAGAAATATAAAGATCGACTCAGTCAGGCACAAAAACAGACAAAAGAAAATGATGCACTGGTGGTGTTCATGGGGCAGGTAAAAGAAATCCCCGTGGTAGTTGCAGCATTCGAATATAATTTTATGGCGGGATCGATGGGCGCAGTTGTTGGCGAGCGGTTTGTTCTGGCTGTTGCAGCGGCTGTCGATAACAATATCCCACTGGTATGTTTCTCCGCCAGTGGTGGTGCACGCATGCAGGAGGCGATGTTGTCTTTAATGCAAATGGCAAGGACGAGTTCGGCTCTGGCAGATTTGGCTGACAAAGGATTGCCTTACATTTCCGTTTTAACCAATCCAACAATGGGTGGAGTTTCCGCCAGCCTGGCAACGTTAGGAGATATCAATATTGCGGAGCCTCGTGCGTTGATAGGATTCGCAGGACCCAGAGTAATTGAGCAAACGGTACGAGAGACTTTGCCTGAAGGCTTCCAGAAAAGTGAATTTCTTTTGCAACATGGAGATATAGATATGATTGTGGATCGACGAGAAATGCGTCAGAGAATATCTTCTATACTGTCCATTTTAACCTGATAAACGGCCTGGGGACCTCTGATTTAGTCATGAACCTGACTCTTGCGCTCGAAGTATTCTCACTTTGCAGTAGTCAGCTGTTATTACCTGCGCCTGGCATCTTGATCCAGGCCATTGATTTGCATGAGGTACCAATTGCGAGCATTCTGAACGTAAGCTGTTTCGCTCAGACTTAATCAGAAATATTCCAGGCAACAAAGCGGTCCGGGATAATCCTCAATTATCAACCATGAACACAAAGCCCATGCCTCAGAATCACTTTGATAACATAGTGATGCGATATAACACACTCCAGAAATGGCTGGCGTGGCAAGAGGAGTTACATTGTGCGGCAATTGAGCTAGGTCTGGATCGCTGTACCGAAGTTGCCGGGAATATGGGACTGCTCAATCCTGACTTTACCGTTATTAGTGTTGCTGGAACAAATGGTAAAGGCTCCAGTGTGACCATGCTGGATTCAATCATTGCTAATTCAGGATATAAAGTCGGGTGCTATACATCACCTCATCTCATACGATACAACGAGCGTATCAAGCTCAATGGCGTTGAAGTCACCGATGAAATGTTGTGTGAGTCTTTTAGCAGAATTGATCATGCACGAGGGGCGATCTCTTTAACTTATTTTGAATTTGGAACGCTCGCTGCAATGGATGTGTTTCATCGCGCAAACCTGGACGTTGCTGTATTTGAGGTGGGTTTAGGTGGTCGGCTTGATGCGGTTAATTGTTTGGATGCCGATGTCGCCCTGATTTCCAGTATAGATTTGGATCATACACAATGGTTAGGCTCAGATAGAGAATCTATCGCTCGTGAAAAAGCGGGCATATTTCGCAAGCACAAACCGGCGGTTTGTTCTGATCCGCATCCTCCTGCGACTATCATGGAATGTGCCGAAAAAATAAGTGCAACACTATACATTCCCGACCGTGATTTTAATTATCAGTTAACCGGTGATCACTGGTCCTGGCAATGTAATGCCACTCATTATAAAAATCTGCCACGGCCGGAGCAACATAACAGTTGCCAGATTCAAAATGCAGCCGGCGTTTTGATGGTTTTGAATACATTAAAATCGATATTGCCGGTGGATATTGATGCAATAGAAAAAGGCTTGAAAAATTTCAGTCTTACCGGTAGGTTCCAGGTGCTGACCGAAGGGAGACAAATCATTCTTGATGTAGCTCATAACCCCCAGGCCGCCAGGACGTTGGTGCATAATTTAGAGCAATTTCCGAATAGCGGTAAAACGCATGTGGTCATAGGAATGTTGAAAGATAAAGATCAAACAGGTGTTATGAGCGAATTGATCCAGATCACTGACTATTGGCATGTAGTGACGATACCGGGTTCTCGAGGGAGTAGCGGTAAAACACTAAAGAATGAACTGCTTGAATTGGGCGTGACGGTTCCTGTTACAGAAAATGACACGGTGAAGGATGCCCTTGTTGGATTGGAAGATAAAATCGGCATGCATGATCGTATTGTGGTGACAGGGTCTTTTCTCACGGTGGGTGATGCTGTGAAACACCTCCGCATATAATATGCGTAAATATTTGGCAACTGGTCAGGAATGATGGAGCGGAGATTAAAAGAGCGCCTGGTAGGAGCGGTTGTCCTGGTAGCGATTGCGATTACACTCATACCCATCATACTGTCGGATCCCCCGGAAACAAGTGTTGTTTCGGGTTCGGATATTCGCGAAAAGTCAGAAATGGGTTTTAGTTCGAGGATTATTCCCATTGTCGAGGATGATGCCGAAGCTGCATCAAGTACGATTGAGTCCACAAAGACAGGGTCGGAAGATAGTAAATCCGGGAAAGTTCAAAAGGAGAATAAACAGGATGTACTTGTTGAAGAGAATATTTCGGAAAACGAGAAAATTTCTTCGGCAAAAGAAGCAGTGCAAAATGATGTTGAAGTTGGTTCGTCTGTATGGTGGATTGTGCAATTGGGCAGTTTTACTGATGCAGAGAACGCCGCATCCCTGAAAGAGAAACTAAAGGAAGCAGGTTTCCAGGCTTTTGTGGAGCCATTTAAAGAAAATGGCGAGATAAGCTATAAAGTAAGAGTGGGTCCAGAGATAAAACGCCTGGAAGTTGACTTGCTATTAAAAAGTTTGAAAGAAAAAACGAAGTTGGACGGGATTATTATAAGTTATCCTTAACGTAAGGATTGATATGCCGGAAACACACAGGCCTGAAGATTGTGCAGTCTGTTGATATCGCTATCTCGGTCGTTGTCGCGCTACCGACCATCGTTGGTGTAGCGCATGGTTCTCTGAATATCGTATTTTCATTACTGGTTTGGATCATGGCATTAGGTATTTCAATCAAATTTTCACCTGCATCTGCACCGTTACCCGCACCATCCGTCAACACACCCGTGTTAAGGACAATCCTGGCGTTCATCGGCTTGTTTATTGTCAGTCTCATGCGACTCACCGGGATATGTTTTCTCATCGTTACATTGTTCGGCAGGACGGGATTGACCGCTGCGGATAGAATATTCGGGTTGTTCTTTGGTATGGATCCGGGAGTAATTGTTGCGGAAGTCATTGTCTTCCTGGAAGGTTTCACAGCGCTGCCACAAGCACCATGGTGGCATGACTCAAGAGTGATGCCACCATTTGCAGAGGTTGCTGTGCGGTCAGCACGATATTGACCGGAAAGTATTTCAAAATATCATGGTGATGCAATTAACAACGAACGGATCCGTCGAAGACAAACCACAGGGAATTAATCCACCGGAAACTCATTCATGCAGGCCTGATTCAACAGTTTAAAGGAACAAATTGCTATGTGCGGTATCATTGGAATTGTAGGTAAACAGTTTGTAAATCAACTCATATATGACGGCCTGACGGTCTTGCAACATAGAGGACAGGATGCTGCGGGAATGATGACATACCATGATCGCAGACTTTACCTGCGCAAAAGCAACGGTCTTGTGAGAGATATATTCCACACCCGTCATATGCTGAGTCTTAGAGGTAAAATTGGTATAGGTCATATTCGTTACCCGACGGCTGGTTGTGCATCGTCCGCTGAGGCACAGCCGTTCTATGTCAATTCTCCCTATGGAATATCATTGGCACACAACGGCAATCTTACCAACGGTGAAGAACTGAAAAGCCAATTATTCAAGGATGATCTCAGGCATATAAACACAGATTCCGATTCGGAAGTTTTACTCAATGTGCTGGCACATGAACTACAGCGCATAGGTAAGCCTCGACTGGAAGTTGATGATGTTTTTGATGCGGTTGAAAATTTGCATAAGCGTTGCAGAGGGGGCTACGCGGCGGTAGCGATGATCTGTGGTTTTGGTATTTTGGGTTTCCGTGATCCCCATGCTATCAGACCGGTGATTTTCGGGGAGCGTGACACAGAGGCCGGTAAGGAATACATGATTGCCTCTGAAAGTGTTGCAATTACCTCATTGGGATTTACTGTCATTCGCGACATCAAACCCGGTGAAGCTATCTTCGTGACTAAAGATGGCAAACTGTATACGCGCCAATGCGCGGAAAATCCACGATATTCACCCTGTATCTTTGAGTATGTTTATTTAGCCAGACCTGATTCTATCATTGATGGAATTTCAGTCTACAATTCAAGACTGCGTATGGGTGAGGCTTTAGCAGAGAAGATACTGGCGCTGAGACCGAATCATGACATTGATGTTGTCATACCCATTCCGGATACGGGTAGAACAGCGGCGTTGCCTCTGGCGCAAAAACTCAACGTGAAATATAGCGAGGGATTTATCAAGAACCGTTATATTCCCCGTACTTTTATTATGCCGGGACAGGAAATCCGCAAGAAATCAGTCCGGCAAAAACTGAATGCAATCGAATCAGAATTTAGGGATAAAAATGTTCTGTTAGTTGACGATTCCATAGTAAGAGGGACGACATCAGGTCAAATCGTGGAAATGGCGAGAAATGCCGGCGCTGGAAAAGTATATTTCGCATCAGCAGCACCGCCGGTCATTTATCCAAATGTATATGGAATTGATATGCCGACGGTAGACGAATTGATCGCACATGATAAAACTCAAAAGGAAATAGCAAGTCTGATCGGTGCCGATTGGTTGATATATCAGGACCTGGATAAACTAATCGAAACTGCACAAGCAGGTGGCTCAGCCATCACTCAATTCGATCTATCCTGTTTCAGCGGTGAATATGTGACGGGTGATGTGAATCAGGAATATCTCGATCATATTGGGGAGATGAGAAATGATAAGATAAAGTCGGGTAGAGAGGCGAGAGAAGAGAATTTGATTGACCTCCCTAACAATATCTAATCGTTTAATCTGTAGATTATGTAAGTTCAGCAACATAATTGTACGCATTGCAGGATAAGGCTGAGTGCAATCTCGGCACCCGGGTGAACGGCTGAAGAGTGTTTATCGTCTCGGGCGTCAAGCGATACAAGCGGGGATGCACAATGCAATGGCTGCGCGGCGTTTGCGTGTGCTGCCATTCCGGGAGACACAGGGTTTGACCGCGACCCCTGAGCACAGCGGTAACAGCCGCCGGAAAGCGCACCGTGCGCAAGGTTGGGTGGGCCTACCGGTCAACAGTACCGAAGCAGAGGCGTTCTCAAGGTTCACGAAGACTGACGGTTTGCAGCGCTCAATCGGCTGAACCAAAAACCGGCGGATGGGCGAATCAAATACAACAGCATACGCCTCTCACAAAGGGCGGGATTGTTCACGACCTGTACAGTACATGATCAATTACAACAAAGAAGTGCGATTTGTGGTGTGGTTCACGATATTATGTATTTAATACTGCGCGGGGTAATGGTACAATTGACAGCATAGCAATCTGGATGACTGACTAGAGAGAACTTGACTTATGGTGGCAAAACAACTTAGACTCAAACGCACCACGCACCACGCACCACGCACCACGCACCGGCATAACTGGTCCATGACCGAACGCACCGCATGCGTGACCGTGGATGGAGGGAGTGCCCGACATAAGGTTCTGCATCGTCTGACGCATGGATGCCGTCCGCAGATCCACGGCAAGGTAGCGTGCTGGAACCGCCGCTTAAGCGAGGCGTTGGCGGACCGCAACAGAAGCAACACCCGCTGCGTTGACGGCGACACGTACTCCACCCCACGACATCGCCGCCATCACGATGCAAAAACGTACACACTCGCAGGCATAACGAGGCAACTGCGGCTGACCGTCGAACTTGTCGCCCCGGGGACAGGGGCTTGGCGCGGGATGACGGCAGCCATGGCTGCCGTCGCCCTGATGACGGCATGGGCAAGCCCGGCGGCACGGGCGCAGAATGCGCTTCTGGACAGTTTTCGGGTAGCGGGGGCGCCCACCAATTACGTCATCCCGGATAGAGGCGGTAGCGGGCACACGTATAATCTGGGCGGCGGTCTCTCAACCCGCTCTGCGGATGGTGACGGCATCTCCAATTTTGCCTACCTGAACGGGAACAACAACGTCCAGGTCGGCACCAATGTGGTGGTCGTGCCCTGGTTCATACATAAAGACGATGTCCACATCGATCATAGTGGTACTGCGAATACAAGTGAAAGAGCCTCCCCCGTGGGCGACAACTGGTTCTTTAGAGGGGGGCACTCCGCCTTCGAATGCAGCACAGATGACAGCATTACAGGCGATATCGTAACCGAGTTTTGCACGTTTAATTTCACTTTTTCAGGAGACATCGGCGCCACTCGTGATAGACGCGTCGCCCGCCGAGTGCGCAACCCAAGACTGAACGTCACGGTCACCGTCTATGACGCGGACGGGCAAGCATTCACCGCCAGCTGCCGCAGAAGCAACACCAACCCGTTGGCCTTTATCATGCCTGCCGGCACCGGCACGAGCCTGGTGACCCGGAATGACACGCTGGAAAACGACGCTCGCTGCCATACCCCGCAAACCTTAGTCAGTGCACACGGCGCAGGCAGAATCGACGCAGCCAGTCTAAATACCGCGTTCAATGCCCCGATGTACGCAGAAGGAAATCCGGATACGGCATCGTACACCTACACCGGGACAATCAATAATGAGACGCTGACGACCCGGCGGACGTGCAGTGTCAACGTCGTCGGCACTCCCGGCCCGAACAACCCCTGCCCGGAAGGCACCAATCCGGTCCTGTACCCGAATTCCGGGATTCCGACCGGCGGGTGGACTCAGATAGGCATGTCGGAGATTATCAGCCCGACCACGCTGAAGGTGTGGTATGACCGGCAGTCAGGGCCCCTCAACTTGTCGTTCCCTTTCCGAACCACCATAAGCAGGGCGTTCCCGACCTTCGCCAACTTCCTCGCCGCCTGGAATGCAGGCGACAACGACTGGCACAACCCGTTTACCGGAGGCTTCACCACTATTCCGGGACCGGGACGGGTGCTTCTAATTTCGAATAACGTCAATTTAGCGACGATTCATTGTGAGAATGACAGGGGAACTTTGCGAGCCGCAGCAAACATAAGCGAATATACCATACTGTATAACTTCTTTCCTGCTATGCGTACCCTGTGTCTATCCACCCCTTACGCCCTCACCAGGCAGTCTGTGGCTGCGATTGTAGCGGAACAGGGTACTCTGGACTACAACGACGGCTGGGGCGCCTGGAGTGCGGGCAATATCACCGACAAGAACCAGACACGCACCTGTAATGCCGGGACCGGCGGCCATTGTGCCAATGCCTACGGTGGCGGCACCACCAACCACGGCGGCACCGAGGCCCGCCCGAGTGAGACCTTCTGGAATAACTATATCGTCAACGGCCCGGCCGGGCATACCGATGCAACGGAGGTTGTCAGTCCGGCGGGTGGACTCAGAAGAGACATCCAAAGCGTGGCATTCACCCGCGACAACGGCGATGGTCGGCTACAATTCAATCTTATCATGGCCCAAGGCCCGATCAGTTTTAATCTTCAATACATCACCATTGAGCAGGCGACCCCGAGTAGCGGAATACTGTTCACATTAGGCGCTGCCAATTTCAATATAAGCCTGAAGTCCGGCCTGTCCCGTCCGAACCCCTCATGGACCGCTATCCCGGGGTCCGGTGTCGTGTTTTACCGACCGTCCGCCAACAACGGCGTGGTCTTATTGGACACTTCATGTAACGCCAGCGGTGATTTAAGAGTGCGCTCAGGGACCACGACCGACACCGAACAAACCGTACAAGCCAGCTCGTCGCTGTGCAATATCGGGGCGAGTGCCTCGGATATCACCAAGCAAGTCATCGGTGAGCTGAGTGCTACCGACAACTTTATTTATGATGCGGCGCTCGTGTCATTAGGCGCCATCCAGGACAGTACCCCCAACACCCCGGCCAATGTCGGCGATATCCTGACCGCCGGTGCGCCGAGTCATCCCCGGTTGACCGTCAATGCCAGTGCCTGGCAATGGCAACGCTGCACCACTCAGGACTGTAGCAGTGCAACAGCTATCAGCCCGGGCGGCACGGCGGCGACCTACACAGTACAAGCGGCGGACCAGGGCAACTGGCTGCGGGTGCAAGTCACCCAGGGCGGGGATTTCAACGACACCCTGTTCTCCAACAGCGTACAGGCTGACCGTCGCGGTGCCATCGGCACACCCACCGGTACTGCCCGAGTCGGCGGCACGTTGACGGCGGGCGCGGTCACCGACCCGGACGCCTCACCCAATACCGATGTCGGCACCATTACATATCAATGGCAGACAGCGACCGCCTCGGCGGGACCGTTTACCGCCGCACCGGGGACCAACAATACCGCCACGTACACCATTGCATCAGACCAATCACAAATAGGCAGTTGGTTGCGCGTGATGGCGAGTTATCCGAATGCGGGAGGCGATAGCCTGACGTCCGACGCGGTAGTGGTCGCGGGTGTGCAGGTGTCGCAGACCGCTCTGAATGTCACCGAAGGGGGCACCACCACCAGCTATAACCTGATGCTGGGCAGCCAACCGACCCACGCTGTGACGATTAGCGTCACCAGTGACAATGCCGCAGTGACCGTGAGTCCTGTGACCCTGAGCTTTACCACGAGTAACTGGAATCAGGCGCAGACGGTGACGGTGATGGGCGTTGAAGACGCGAATGGAGACAGCGAAACCGGCGTACAACTAACTCATACGGTCAGCAGCAGCGATACGGTCTATGCCGGGATGACGCCGCCCGCCGTGACCGTGAATGTCATGGATATCGACACAGGCGTGAGCGCGAGCACGGCCACGCTGGCGGTTGATGAGGGCGGCACCAACATGTACACGCTGAACTTGAATACGCGACCGACGCATGCGGTCACGATTGCCGTGACCAGTGACCATCCCGCCGTGACCCTGAATCCGGCGACCCTGAGCTTCGACATGAACAACTGGAACCAGGCGCAGGCGGTGACCGTGACAGCTATTGAGGACGCGAATGCGACCAGCGAAACCGGTGTGCAACTGAGTCATGCGCTGAGCAGCAGCGATACGCTTTATGCCGCAGTGACCCCGCCCACCGTGACCGTGAGTGTCACGGATAACGACACGGCGAGTGTGACCGTGAGTACGACCACGCTGGCGGTCAATGAGGGCCGCACCAACCAATATACACTGCGCCTGGCGACCCCACCGAGCCACGAGGTCACGCTTGGCGTCACCAGTGACCATGCCGCAGCAACCGTCAGTCCGGCGACCCTGCGCTTCGACATGAATACCTGGAACCAGGTGCAGACGGTGACCGTGATGGGCGTTGAGGACGCTGATACGAACGACGTCAGCGGTGTGCAACTGCGTCATACGGTGCGCAGCAGTGATACGCTTTATGCGGCGCTGACCCCGCCCGTCGTGACCGTGAGTGTCACAGATAACGACGTCGGGGTGACCGTGAGTACGACCACGCTGGCGGTCAATGAGGGCGGCACCAGCGAGTATACACTGCGCCTGGAGACGCAACCGACGCATGCGGTCATGCTGAGCGTGACCAGTGACCATGCCGCCGTGACCGTGACCTCGCCGCTGACCTTTGACAGGGATAACTGGAACCGGTTGCAGACGGTGACCGTGACGGCGGTTGAAGACGCTAATACGGACAGCGAGCGCGGTGTGCAACTGAGTCATACGATGAGCAGCAGTGATACGCGCTATGCGGCGCTGATCCCGCCTGCGGTGACCGTGAGTGTCACGGATAACGATGCCGGTGTGGTGGTGAGCACGGACACGCTGGCGGTCAATGAAGGCGGCACCAGCGCATATACACTGCGGTTGACGACCCCACCGAGCCACGATGTCACGCTGAGCGTGGCCAGTGACAACGCCGCCGTGAGCGTGAACCCGGCGAGCCTGCGCTTCAACAGGTTTACCTGGAACCAGGTGCAGACGGTGACCGTGACGGGGGCTGAGGACGCCGATACGGACAGCGAAACCGGCGTGCAACTGAGTCATACGGTGAGCAGCAGCGATGCGGGCTATGCCGCCGTGACCCCGTCCGCCGTGACCGTGAGTGTCACGGATAACGACACCGCAGCTGTGCTCGTGAGCACGACCAGGCTGACGGTCAATGAAGGCGGCACCAGCGCATATACACTGCGGTTGGCGACCCCACCGAGCCACGATGTCACGCTGAGCGTGACCAGTGACAACGCCGCCGTGACCGTGACCGCCTCGCTGACGTTTACCAGACATACCTGGAACCAGGCGCAGACGGTGACCGTGACGGGGGTTGAGGACGCGAATGCGACCGGCGAAACCGGTGTGCAACTGAGTCATGCGGTGAGCAGCAGTGATACCGCCTATGCCGCCGTGACACCGCTCGCCGTGACCGTGACGGTCACCGATAACGACACACCGGGTGTGACGGTGATCGCGAGCCCGGCCACGGTGGCGGTCGGTGAAAGTCACACTGGCGGCTATCGCGTTGTACTGAACACCCGGCCGAGTGCTGATGTGACGGTGGCGGTGACGAGCGGCGACCCAGAAGCAGTGAGCGCGACCCCCTCGCTGACGTTTAGCAAAGATAACTGGGACAGTATGCAGACGGTGATGGTGACGGGCGTTGAGGATGCCGACTCGAACCATGAGAGCGTGCGCCTGAGTCATACGGTCACCAGCATGGATAGCAGCTATAACGGTGTGGCGGTGACGGTGGCGAATGCCGACCGTGATGATAACAGTGGCACCGTGACGGTGACGGTGACAGACAACGAAGTGGCAGGGGCGACGGTCAGTGCGACCCTGCTGACGGTGGCCGAAGGGTCGACCGTCACGTATACGCTGGAATTGAATACCCGGCCGAGTGCCGCGGTGACCGTGATGGTGAGCAGTGACGCGCAGGACGCCGTCACGGCGACTCCCTCGTTGACGTTTACCACGACCAATTGGAATGTCGCCCGCACCGTGACCGTGACCGGCGTGGAGGATACCGATGCCAGCAACGAGCGCGTGCGCCTGAGTCACACCGTGAGCAGCATGGATAACGATTACAATGATGTCAGCATATTCCCTGTGGTGGTCAACACGACGGATAACGACAACGATACCGCAGGCGTGGGGCTGAGTGCGACCGCGTTGACCGTTGCCGAAGGCGGCAACAACACGTTCACGGTGGTCCTGAATAGCCTGCCGACGGATATTGTCTCCATGGTCATCTCGAATCCCGATGATGGCGCCGTGAGCATCAGCCCATCGGACTTTGTGTTTAGCGGCGCCGACTGGAATCAACCACGCACGGTGACGGTGATGGCGGTTGAAGATACTGACGCCAGGGATGAGCGCGTGAGCCTGACACTGAATAGTGCGAGTACAGACCTTAACTATGATGGTCGTGCGGCCGCCCGCAGCGTCGCCGTGACGGTGACGGATGACGAAGTGCCGCCTCCTGGTGTGACGGTGAGTTTGACCACGCTGGCCGTGGCTGAAGGCGGCACGGGTGACTATACCGTGGTGCTGGATGCGCCGCCGAGAGCTGCGGTAAATATTACGGTGCGCAGTGACGATATCAGTGCCGCGACCGCGACGTCGCCGTTAATGTTTACCTCTGACAACTGGAGCATGCCGCAGACGGTGACGGTGATGGGAGTTGAGGATGTGGATGCGGTGAGTGAAAGCGGCGTGCGCCTGAGTCATCGGGTGAGCAGTACAGACGCCCGCTATGGCACCTTGACGCCGGATGCTGTGATGGTGAACTTGACGGATAACGACACGGCCGGTCTCGACGTGGTGACTGAACTCAACGTGAAAGAAGGTGAGATGGGCACGTTGACCCTGAAGCTCCACAGCCGACCGACACACCCGGTTGTTGTGCTCATCGAAAGCGCGGATACCGCGATTGCGACCGTCACCCCGTCGCCGAGCCTGACCTTTAACGAAACCAATTGGCATATCGCCCGAACGGTGACGGTGACCGGCATTGAGGATGCTGATGCAAGCGACGCGATGGTGGCGCTGAGGCTGGGCAGCATCAGTGCCGACCTCGGCTATCTGGGTCTGGCGGCAAGCATCGCGGTGACCGTGACCGATGACGATAAAGGCGGCTTGCTGGTGACACCGACGATGCTGACGCTCGGCGAAGGCGGCAGGGCGACCTACACCGTGGTGCTGGACAGCAAGCCGTTCGGAAATGTTCAGTTTAACCTCCGGCCTGCCACCGGCACGGCGATTGAGCATGTGCGCGTGGCACCGGGCAATTTATTTTTTGGTCAGCGCAATTGGAACCAGCCGCAAACGGTGACATTGACGGGTGTCGAGGATGCTGACACGAACAATGAATCAGTACGTCTGCTGTATGTGCCTACATCCCTCAACTCGGTGGATACAGCAACCTTTACAACAACGGTGAGTGTCGACGTGACCGTGACGGATAATGATGTCGTCGGCGTCACGGTGGATCCGACCAACAGGATCCTTGATGAAAGGGGAAACAGCGCCTATACACTGGTCCTGAATACCCGGCCGACGGACCCTGTCACGGTGGCGGTCGCCAGTGACAATATGAATGCAGCGACGGTGATTGATGCGACCCGGATCTTTGACACGAATAACTGGAACGCCGCGCAGACCGTGACGGTGTTCGGTGTTCCGGATCCTGATACCCACGATGCGAACGTGCGCCTGACGCATACGGCGACGAGTATGGACACCCGCTATCACAGCGTCGCGATAACGCCGGTCACCTTGCGCGTGACGGATAGTGATACCGCCGCTGTGACAGTGGCGCCGAGCAGCAGAACCCTGGCTGAAGGCGGGCTTGCGGATAGTTACACCGTGAGACTGTCTCACCGACCGACCGCCGATGTCAGCATTGCGGTGACGAGTGCCGATGCAGGTGCGGTGAGCGTGAGTCCGGCGACCCTGATGCTGACTGCGGATAATTGGGACGAGGCGCAAACGGTGACCATCCGTGCGGTTGAGGATGCGGATGCGACGGATGAAAGTGTGCGCCTGCGGCATGCGGCGACGAGTGCGGATAGCCACTACAACGCTATCGCGATAGCCCATGTAACCGCGAGAGTGAACGATGACGAGACCGCAGGGGTCACGGTGACGTCGTCTGCGCTGAGTGTCCCTGAAGGCGGCAGTGCTGACTACACACTGATGCTGACCAGTCAACCGTCCGCCGATGTGACAGTGAATTTATCGCGCCTCGACCATCGTGTGGCCACCGCGAGTCCGACACGTCTGACCTTTACCACCAGCGACTGGCGCACGGCCAGGACGGTGACCGTGCGTGGTGTCCAGGACCCTGATGCCAACCCTGTCAGTATCAAACTGAGCCATCGGGCGAAGAGTGCAGATCCTGCCTACAATGAGGTGCGGATAGACGTTGTTGATGTGACGGTGACGGATGATGATACGGCGGGGATGACGGTGACGCCGGGCAGGTTGACGGTGGGAGAAGGCGGCACGGGCAGCTATACCTTGGCGCTGTCGACCCGGCCGAGTGCCGATGTGAGGATTATGGTGACGAGTGAGAATACCGCTGCGGCGACCGTGAGCAGCACCCCGCTGATGTTCACGACAAGCAACTGGAGCCAGGCCCGGACGGTGAGGGTGGTGGCGGTTGAGGATGCGAACATGAGCAATGAGACGGTGCTTTTGACGCATACGGCGAGCAGCAGGGACAGTACCTACAACGGCAGTGCGGTGACGACGATGCTCCCGGTGACCGTGGCGGATAACGACGCGGTGGGCGTGACCGTGGATCCAACGAACCCGACGATTGATGAAGGCGGTACCGGCAGCTATATGGTGGTGTTAAATACCCGACCGACGGACGAGGTGAGGGTGACGGTGAGCAATGGCAATACCGCCGGGGCGACCGCGAGTCCGGCGACCCTGACCTTTACCACGGACAACTGGAACACCGTGCAGACGGTGACGCTGACGGGTGTGGAGGATGGTGATACGAGCAATGCCAGTGTCAGGCTGAGCCATACGTCGGCAAGTGCGGATAGCGCCTACAATGCTGGTGCGGTGACGATAGCCGCTGTTGATGTGACGGTGAGAGATGATGATACAGCGGGTGTGGCGGTGAGTCAGACCGCGCTGACGATTTTGGAAGGCGGTAGCGGCAATTATATGCTGGCGTTGACCAGCCAGCCGGATGCGGCGGTGACGATTGCGGTGAGCAGTGCTAATACGGCGGCGGTGACGGCGACGGCGACGCTGACCTTTACCGAGGACAACTGGAACACAGCGCAGACGGTGACGGTGATGGGTGTTGATGATGCTGATGCGAATGACGTCAGCGGTGTACAGCTCAGTCATGCGGTGACGAGTACCGGCACTGCTTATGCTGCCGTGACGGCGGCGGCGGTGTCTGTGACGGTGAATGATGATGATACGGCGGGGTTGACGGTGACGCCAGGCCGGGTGACGGTGGGAGAAGGCGGATCCGGCACCTATATGCTGGTGTTGACCAGTCGACCGAATGCGGCGGTGACGGTTGCGGTGAGCAGTCCTGATACAGATGCGGTGACGGTGACGGCGACGCTGACCTTTAACATGGACAACTGGAACAGTGCCCAAACGGTGACGGTGATGGGTGTCCGGGACGCTGATGAGAACGATGAGCGCGTGCAACTGAGTCATACCGTAACGAGTACGGACATCGCCTATCGTGCCGTGACGGCGGCCGTGGTTGTGACGGTCACAGAGTTCAATCTTGATGTGGATGGCAGCGGCGGGACCGCGAATCAGAGTGACGGGCTGATGATTGGTCGCTACCTGTTTGGTATTCGTGATATGGCGGGCTTGCTTGACACTATCCCGGGGAGTCCCTCGTTTAGTGAGATCAGTGCGAATATTGCAAGGGGGGTGGCCAGCGGTCGTCTTGATGTGGATGGCAGCGGCGGTGCTGCGAATCAGAGTGACGGGCTGATGATAGGCCGCTATCTGTTTGGTATTCGTGATACGGCGGGCTTGCTTGATACTATCCCGGGGAATCCATCGTTCAGTGCGGTCACGACGAATATCGGCGCACTTTTGCAATAGTGGGTCAATAGACAGACCGCTCATTGCACAGGCTTTGCAGAGGCCTGGCGGTATTAGTTCAGCAACACATTGCGCTTATTGCAGGATAAAGGCACGTGCAATCTCGGTAGCTGTTGATTGCCAATGCCCCGATAGACGTAGAAGTACCGGATAGAGCCTCGTACACCTACTGATCATCCCCCAATCTTGTATACCGTTATCCCTGGGCGTGATGTTGCAATTCAAATTGTACAGGCGATAGTTGGTTATTGGAACGATGCCTGCGTTGTCGATTATAAAAGAATTCTATGTAATCAAAAATATCTTGTCGTGCTTTCCCTTGTGTTGTAAATGCGTCGTTTAATGCGTTCTGTTTTCAATGAATGAAAGACGCTTTCAGCCACCGCATTGTCATAACAGTTTCCTCTGCGACTCATGCTGGATAGCAGTCCGTGCTGTTGCATAAATCGCTGACAATCATCACTGGTGTATTGAATGCCCTGGTCAGAATGTACAATGACTTCTTGTTTAGGGTGTCGTCTCCATACCGCCATTAATAAGGCATTCAGTACAATGTCTTTTTCAAGTCTGGCGGACATTGACCAGCCCATGACCTGTCTGGAGAATAAATCCACGACCACGGGAAGATATTTGCTTCTCCCAATTTGGTTGCTTGGTTTAGCCTAACGCTATTGGTCTGCTAAATCGGGGGATGATCAACCAGGCGATATGATGAGGTTAGCGATGTCGCGGTGGTCATGGCTGTCCCCAGGCCTACCAGTGAAGCGGCTAAGCATTTTTTAAGAATTGCTGCAAACCAACACCATGCCCGGTACGACAGGTCGTCACCGATAGTGGCAGTGAGTTTAAGGGTGAGTTTGACCCTCTGTTTCAGGACCGCCGGATTGTCCGTTCAACCGAACCATCCAGTAACAGTTTGTTGACTGCCATGAAGACTGATTGTTTGAAGACCTCAACTGGTTGAACAAGAAACCGGCGAATGGGTTGAGGATTGATTATTAAATATAACAGCATAGGTCTCACAAAGGACTGGGATTATTCACTCCTGTACAGTACATTATCAATCGTAACAAAAAATTGTTGTATGTGGTGAACTCATATATTTTATTGACATGTCCGTCAATGATTGCCCCTTGGCATTGATTGTCCGGAGTTTTAAATGACTAAATTTAATCCAAAGCAATATGGCTCAAACACGAATGCGGTAAGAGCAGGACAGGTTCGTAGTGCCGAGGGTGAACATAGTGAAATGATTTTTATCAGTTCAAGCTTTGTCTTTAAAAATGCTGCGGAGGCGGCAGCAAGATTTTCCGGAGATACGGTCGGGAATATCTATTCGCGCTTTACTAATCCTACCGTGAGCACATTCGAAGAACGGCTTGCTTCGTTGGAAGGGGCTGAGCGTTGTGTCGCCACTTCATCAGGCATGAGTGCGATCTTGAGTATTTGTATGGCCTTGTTAAAGGGCGGTGATCATCTCGTTGCGTCGCGTAGTATTTTTGGAACGACAGTTAGCTTGTTCAATAATGTGCTGCCGAAATTCGGACTCTCAAGCACTTTTGTTGATTTAACTGATTATGCGGCATGGGCTGATGCGATAAGTCCTGACACAAAAATGTTGTTTCTGGAAACTCCCTCAAATCCCTTAACTGAAATCGCTGATATTTCCCGATTAGCCGGGATCGCGCATTCTAAAGGATGTGTATTGGTTGTTGACAATTGTTTTTGCACGCCTGTCTTGCAAAAACCATTGAGTCTGGGAGCTGATATTGTCATACATTCAGCCACAAAATATCTTGATGGACAAGGGCGTTGTATAGGCGGAGCCGTACTGGGCAGTAACGAGCTTCTGGCAGAAGATGTCGTCGGTTTTTTGCGAACTGCTGGACCAACATTGAGTCCGTTTAATGCCTGGGTATTTCTCAAAGCTCTGGAAACCTTACATTTACGCATGAAAGTCCATTGTGAGAATGCATTGCAGGTGGCCAGGTGGTTGGAAACACAGAAGCGTGTAAAGCGAGTATATTATCCCGGCCTGACATCACACCCGCAGCATGAATTGGCGCAGACTCAGCAATCAGGATTTGGCGGTGTACTGAGTTTTGAGGTGGAAGGTGGGCAAAAAGCAGCCTGGAATGTTATCGATTCGACTGCTCTGTTTTCCATCACGGCCAATTTAGGTGATACCAAGAGCACTATTACGCATCCTGCGACGACGACTCATCATCGATTGACAGAGGAGCAGCGCGTTGCGGCGGGTATTCACGATGGTTTGATTAGACTTTCCATTGGGTTTGAGGATGTCTGTGATTTGACCCGAGACTTGTCTGCAGGGTTGTGCCGTTAGGAAAGAATTTAGTTTGAATGAATCACTGAAAGTAGATTTTCTGTATCGTTCTGTGGTAAAAAGCGGGTTTCACGGAGGTTTTTCTTGGGGGAAACAGCGAAAACCGTTCGATATTGCACTAATTTTAAAAAATAACAGTAATAGCGTTTTTGTCTCATGTTGGGGAGCTCTCTGGATAGGGAGATACTGGCATCTTTTTTAAACTTAAGGATTTGGCGATATGAGTGTCGCTGGTAGCGTTCCCTTGAATTTAACTAAAATTATACTGGAGGGTGTTTCCTATGCCTGGACGTAACTTTTTATTTATTCCCGGTCCGACGACGGTACCACGCCGCATTCAAAATGCCATGAATCTTGAACAGGAAGACATGCGTGCCGTGGATCTCCCGGATTTCACCAAACCTCTGTATGAGGATATGAAGAAAATTTTCAAGACTGAGACAGGGCGCGTCTTTATTTATCCCTCCTCAGGTACTGGTGGTTGGGAATCTGCGATTACTAATACATTGTCACCGGGTGACAAGATTTTGGCATCAGGTTTTGGTCATTTCAGTAACCTGTTCATTGATTGTGCACAACGCCATGGTATGGATGTTACAGCACTGGAAATTGATTGGGGTAAAGGTGTTCCTGTCGAGCAATATGCTGATATTTTAGAAGCTGATAAAAATCACGAAATCAAGGCGGTTTTTGCTACCCATAATGAAACGGCAACGGGCGTTGTTAGTGATATCGCCGCAGTACGTAAGGCGGTTGATGATGCTAATCACCCGGCTTTATTTTTTGTGGATACTGTGAGTGGTGTCGCCAGTATTGATTTCCGCATGGATGAATGGGGTGTTGATCTCGCGATTGCTGGATCACAAAAAGGCCTGATGTTGCCTACCGGGTTAGGGATTGTTTGCGCGAGTGAAAAAGCACTTGAAGCACATAAGACATCTACTTGCCCACGTTGTTTCTTCGATTGGGATGATATGATTAAAACCAATGATTTAGGGTTCTTCCCGTATACACCGCCGATGAACCTGTTACGTGGTTTGCGTGAATCAATGAATATGCTGTTTGAAGAAGGTCTGGAAAATGTTTTTGCCAGACATAATCGTATGGCGAATTCAGTTCGTGCAGCCATAGAAGCCTGGGGCTTAAGTCCGATAGCTGCAGATCCGAAATGGTATTCAGACACAGTGACTGCTGTGGCAACACCGGAAGGTTTTGATGGTAATGAGGTTGTCCGTCATGCTTATAAGTACTATAACGTCTGTTTCTCGATCAGTTTGGCCAAGATTGCCGGTAAGGCGTTTCGAATCGGTCACATGGGTGATATGAACGAGTTAATGGTATTAACACCCATCACTGCTGCTGAAATGGCAATGAAAGATCTGGGTTATCCTGTCGAATTGGGTAGTGGCGTCGCTGCTGCTCAGGAATATCTTCGCAACACAAAGATAGATCGTCTGGCTTAAATACAAGAGGAGTGACTTATGAGTTTTACAGTATATGAGCCAGCGCCTCCGCGTCTGCAACGTAGTGAGTTGGCTGTACCGGGATCGAATCCGGGCATGTTTGAAAAAGCAGCCAGGAGCGATGCCGATTATATCTTTCTTGATTGCGAAGATGCCGTCGTCCCTGATGACAAGGAGCAGGCTCGTAAAAATATTATTGAAGGTTTGAATGATATTGATTGGGGTAACAAAACCATGTCAGTTCGCATTAATGGTCTTGATACTCATTACATGTATCGTGATGTGGTCGATATTCTTGAACAAGCGGGTAGTCATCTGGACACTATCCTTATCCCGAAAGTTGGAACAGCAGAGGATGTGTATGCTGTTGACGTGTTGGTAACCCAGGTTGAGACAGCGATGGGCTTAAAGAAAAAGATCGGCCTTGAATGTTTGATCGAAACTGCTTTGGGCGGTGCTAATGTTTTCACGATAGCTACAGCGAGTAATCGTCTGGAGGCTTTTCACTTTGGTGTCGCTGATTATGCAGCCAGTTTGCGTTCACGTACCACAGTCATCGGCGGGTTGAACCCTGATTATGTTTGTGCCGGGAATCCCGCCGATCAGTGGCATGCCGCTCAAGTTCAAATGCTGACTGCTTGTCGTGCTTATGGTTTGCGTGCTATTGATGGCCCATTTGGTGATTTCAATGATCCTGATGCTTTCAGGGAAGCGGCAAGGCGTGTCGCCGCTTTGGGTTATGAAGGTAAGTGGGCAATTCACCCGTCACAGATTGCGCTGGCAAATGAGGTCATGTCACCACCTGAAGCGGAAGTGAGCCGTGCGAGACGTGTTCTTGAAGCTTTGGCGGAGGCAGCGGAAGTCGGTAAAGGTGCCGCCCAGTTAGATGGTAAGATGATCGATATTGCTTCTGAGAAGATGGCGAGGAATGTGATTGCACAGGCAGATCAAATTGCTGCCAGATAGAGAATGTTAACCATAAGAAAATAAAAATAAATGTAATAGGGGAGGGTGTAGTTATGGATATCCATGAATATCAAGCGAAAGAAATCCTCGCAGGATACGATGTACCTCTCGGCGCAGGAGGTCTGGCGTACAGTCCTGAGCAGGCATCATATAGATGCTCCGAACTTGGTGGTGAAGTTTGGGTGGTTAAGGCTCAAATTCATTCCGGTGCACGCGGTAAGGCCGGTGGTATTAAGGTTTGTAAAACTCAGGATGAGGTGTGGGCTGCTGCAAATGAATTACTCGGCAAAAAATTGGTTACGCACCAGACAGGATCTCAGGGTAAGGTCTGTCACCGTCTTTACATTGAAGAAGGCTGTAATATTGATCGTGAAATTTATTTGGCATTTGTACTTGATAGGGCGGCAGAACGTGTCACGGTGGTCGCCTCTGCAGAAGGTGGCATGGAGATCGAGCAACTAGCGGTTGAAAAACCGGAATCAATCGTCAAGATATCCGTGGAACCCGCAGTAGGTATGCAAGCCTTTCAGGCACGAGAACTGGCTTTCGCATTAGGCATGGACAAATCACAGATCAATCAGGCAGTAACAACGTTTCTTGGTTGCTATCGTGCAATGCGCGATTTAGATGCCAATATGGTCGAAATTAATCCCTTGGTTGTGACCAAAGAAGGTAAAATCGTTGCTGTTGATGCGAAGATGGGCTTTGATGACAACGCGCTTTTTCGTCATCCGAATATCTCGGAACTTCGCGATAAGTCACAAGAAGATCCACGTGAAATGCGTGCAGCTGATCGTGGATTAAGTTATGTCGGTCTTGATGGCAGCATCGGTTGTATCATTAACGGTGCAGGTTTAGCAATGGCAACCATGGATATGATCATGCATGCTGGCGGTGAGCCTGCCAACTTTCTCGATATTGGTGGTGGTGCTTCGGCAGAGCGTACTGCCAAAGCGTTTAATTTGGTTCTTTCTGATGACGGTGTGGAATGCATTCTGGTGAACATTTTTGCCGGTATCAACCGTTGTGACTGGATTGCTGAAGGCGTTATTCAGGCGGTACAGCAAATTGATCTTAAAGTGCCGCTAGTGGTCAGACTTTCAGGTACCAACGTAGAAGCAGGTCGAAAGATCGTTATAGACAGTGGTTTACCTATTATTTTGGCAAGTACCTTAAAAGAGGCGGCAGAGAAAGCTGTTGCCGCCTGGAAGAAAGCGACCGGTAAACAGGGGAAATTATAGATGTCAATTTTGTTAGATGAAAACTCGAAAGTTGTTGTCCAGGGATTCACTGGTCAAATTGGTACTTTTCATGCGGCTGAAATGATCGAATATGGCACTAATATTGTGGGTGGTGTAACGCCAGGTAAAGGCGGCACTACACATTTGGATCGTCCCGTATTCAATACCATGAAGGAGGCGGTGGCGGCGACTGGCGCGAATGCCAGTATCATTTTTGTACCTCCTCCTTTTGCTGCGGATAGCATCATGGAAGCAGCTGATGCAGGCATTAAATATTGTGTTGCGATTACGGACGGCATCCCTTCGCAAGATATGATCCGTGTGAAACGTTATATGCTTCGCTATAAAGCAGTAGACAAAATGATCCTTACCGGCCCCAATTGTGCGGGTTCCATTAGTCCGGGAAAATGTATGATGGGCATTATGCCTGGTCACATTTATATGCCTGGACCGATTGGGATTGTTGGTCGTTCGGGCACATTAGGTTACGAAGCGGCAGATCAGTTGAAAGAAGTCGGTATCGGTGTTTCGAGTAGCATAGGTATTGGCGGGGATCCCATCAATGGTAGTGCATTTAAAGATCATTTGGCATATTTTAACGAGGATCCTGACACCAGGGCGGTAATCATGATTGGTGAAATTGGTGGACCACAGGAAGTGGACGCGGCGATGTGGGCTAAAGATAATATGAGCAAACCAGTGATTGGTTATGTTGCTGGTCTGACGGCTCCCAAGGGCACTCGTATGGGGCATGCAGGTGCGATTATCTCCGCCGTCGGTGATAGTGCAGCCGAAAAGGTTGAGGTACTTCAGGAGTGTGGTGTACACGTTGTGCCTAATCCAGCTTCATTCGCACCCGCTGTACAGCAAGTATTGGCCAAGCTGGGTTAGTACTTAAAAAGTAGGATTAGAATAGTAAGGAAACTTCATCTATGGATGTTGTGTCCTCGTGCTTTGCAAATTGAATAAATAAATTCAGGAGCCAAAAGTGACTAAGCCAAAGGTACTTTTAACCCGTCGATGGCCAGCAGAAGCTGAAGCAAGAGCGGAAGAATTATTTGATGTGACGTTGAATGAAGATGATCACAAAATGTCTGTGACGGAACTTCAAGATGCCATGAGGAATTATGATGCAGTCTGCCCGACAGTATCTGACTTTGAGATCAGTTCGCAAATACTGGGTGTCGAAGGCAGAAGATGCAGGGTACTGTGTAATTTTGGTGTGGGTTTTAACAATATTGATACCAACGCCGCCAAAGCGGCTGGTGTTGTTGTTACCAACACGCCTGGTGTGCTGACCGATTGCACTGCTGATATTGCGATGACGCTGTTATTGATGGTTGCACGTCGTGCCGGTGAAGGTGAGCGTTTGGTTCGTAATAAAGAGTGGAATGGTTGGTGCCCGACGCATATGTTATCCACCAGGGTTACCGGCAAGAAACTGAGTTTGATTGGTTTTGGTCGTATCGCGCAAGCCGTTGCACAAAAGGCACATTTTGGTTTTGGTATGCAGCTGAGCTTTTATGATCCTCATCCACCTTCAGATAGTGTGATTAAGAAATTCTCTGCAACACAGTCAGGTAGTGTTGAAGCAGTACTGCAAGATGCCGATTTCGTCAGTTTGCACTGTCCAGGTGGGGGCGATAACACCAACCTGATGAATACGGATCGTCTGAGTATGATGAAGAGGTCTGCATTTTTGATCAATACGGCACGTGGAGATGTCGTTGATGAACCTGCATTGATAAAAGCGTTAAGAGAGGGCGTTATTGCTGGTGTCGGCCTGGATGTTTTCGCAAAGGAACCCGCCGTAACAGAAGAACTGTTAACGATGGAAAATGTGGTGGTGTTTCCACATTTGGGCAGCGCCACAACAGAAACACGTGTCGCGATGGGCATGTGTTCACTAGATAACGTAAAGGCTTTCTTCAATGGGGATGAGCCACCGAACAGGGTTGCATAGCACTTACCGTACACGATCTTGATTTAGAGGGTTAACTGTGTCAGCAGGTACTGAAGGGGTTGTAGAACCTGATCAAGATATCGATTCTTTATCGGCCAGTTATGCCAAGGAGACCGTTGATCTTTTAACTGAACAGTTGAAACATGTTATTCAACTGCGACAACCCGAAATACTACCATTGTTTCAAGGTGAACAACCGCTCCCCGAAGACAATAAAGAATTGCTGTTGGGTGTATTACAAGCTTGGGGTATCTGGTTTCAATTACTAAATGTTGCAGAAGAAAATACGGCCATGCGCCGTCGACGGTTGGTGGAGAAAATCAAGGGACTTGAACAAGTCCCCGGAACCTTCGCCAATGTTTTTCACCAGGCCAGGATAGCCAATATTTCTTCGGATGATATTCAAGATCTACTAAATAAGGCGCATATTCGTCCAACTATTACCGCACATCCTACAGAAGCCAAGCGTGTGACTGTGCTTGAAATCCATCGTCGTATTTATGTACTGTTATATCGTCTTGAAAGTGATCGGTGGACAGATCGAGAACGACTGAAATTTATTAGTGCATTACGTAACGAGATAGATTTGCTATGGCTAACAGGCGAACTGCGGCTGGAAAAACCCACTGTTGCATTAGAGGTAAACTGGGGTCTGCATTTTTTTGAACAAACGCTGTTTGAGAGAGTTCCAGAAACACTGGAACGATTAGAGTGGGCTTTACAAAAGGCCTATCCTGAACAAAAATTTAGTATTCCAGGCTTTTTTCAATTTGGCTCGTGGATAGGCGGAGACAGGGACGGGAACCCGTTTGTAACGAATGAAGTGAGCAGAGAGACCCTGAATAAAAATCGGCGTCAAGTCCTGCAACACTATACCGGGTTGCTGGCAAAATTACTGGAGATGCTTAGTGTTTCCAAAGCAACGGTTAATCTTTCTGATGCTTTTCTGAAAAGTCTGGGAAATGTGCTCCAGGAAGTCGACAAACACGGTAACATCGATTCCAGAAATCCAGAAGAGGTCTTCCGACAATATGTATTTTGTATGCTGACTAAAATGCGCGGCACTTTAGACGCGGAAGAGGGTAGTCACTACAGCGGCATTCGTTACAATGATGCAGATGAATTTATTGAGAATATAAGCGACTTGAGTGCAGGTTTAATAGATGCCGACTGTGAGAGTATAGCCAAATCGCTGGTTACACCACTACTACAGCAAGCGAAGGCGTTTCGCTTCAGAACGGTCAGGCTGGATTTGAGAGAGAACTCAACAACCACTAACAATACTTTATTGGCAATCTGGAAAGCTATGCACGGCAAAGCGAAGGCACCAGAGACTTCAAGTGATAAATGGAAAGACTGGCTTTTGTCAGAACTTGATCGGCCTTTGGAAAAGTTGCCTACGTTTTCGAATCTTGATGATGTTGCCACTTCTACATTAGGTCTATTTGCAATGGTCACTGAGTTAATGGATAAACTTGATCGTGAAGCTTTTGGTCATTTTATTTTATCCATGACGCAATCAGTCAATGATATTCTCGGCGTTTACTTATTGGTAAAGTATGCAGGTCTCTTTTCAGGAAATGACAAAGAAGAGTACAGCCGACTCCCGATTGTGCCTTTATTTGAAACCATTGATGATCTACGCCGTGGTCCGGCGATAATGAAAGAGTTGTTTTCCTTACCGCTGATCAAACGTTCTGTAGAAAACCAAACAGGTGTGCAGGAAGTCATGATTGGTTATTCTGACTCTAACAAGGATGGAGGCTATTTTACCGCCAACTGGGAACTCACTAAGGCACAGGATAACTTGGCCAAGGTAGGTCGAGAATGCGGTATTCCCATTTCATTTTTTCATGGTCGCGGCGGTTCAGTCAGTCGTGGCGGCGCGCCTACGGGTAAAGCAATTGCAGCACAGCCCGCTGGTTCCATTCATGGACAAATGCGCATTACAGAACAGGGCGAAGTCGTGTCTTCAAAATATGCCAACGAGGGAACCGCTCAGTACCAAATGGAATTATTGGCGGCTAGTGTCTTCGAACATAGTATGAAATCATTAAATGAGGCGAAACTGGAACCCAATGCAGAATTCAACGAGGCAATGGAAACACTCTCTGCTTATGCTTTTGTGCACTACCGAAAATTGGCGGAAACACATGGTTTAGTCGATTATTACAGTGCCGCAAGTCCGGTAGAAGAACTGGCGAAAATGAATATCGGTTCCAGACCGGCCAGACGTTTTGGTGCTATGTCACTTAGTGATCTGCGAGCCATCCCATGGGTATTTGCCTGGACACAAAATCGCCACCTGGTTCCCGGTTGGTATGGTGTCGGGACAGCGATTGAATCCTTTATCAATGAACGCGGGACAGAAGGTGAAGCATTAATACAAGATTTATTCAAGGATTCGCGTCTGTTTGGTTTGATCATTGATGAAGTTGAAAAAACATTGGCACTTGTCGATATGAAAGTCGCTGAATGTTATGCAGAATTAGTTAAAGATGAAAAAATCAGAAAAACTGTCTTTTCTCTGGTGAGAGATGAATACAATCTTACAGTGAAACAAATCCTGAAAATCACTGGTGAAAATAAACTTTGTAGCCGTTTCCGCAAGTTTAGTCGTAAGCTAAATCGACGGAGCGGTGCGCTTCAACAGGCAGGACTGGAACAGTTGAGGTTGGTGGAGCAATTTAGAAGCAGTACGGGGGAAAATGATTTTGAAGAGTTGTTGCCGTTGTTTTTGAGTATCAACTGCGTTAGTGCAGGACTGGGATGGACAGGCTAGCAGAAAGCCACCAGGTTCTCCTGAATGAATTTTAAACCGCCTTTCTCACAACTTGTTTATTGTGATTTTTGGTGTTCCGGAACCGGGTAGCCCTTTATATCCAGGCAATGATTCTCAATTAGTTCCGTTACAGGGATACGGACGTAATCCCTGCTGTAGAAGCTGTCTTCAATGATGGCATTATCCCAGATGATAATATCCAGGTCGATGGTGCGGGGGCTTGATTTGTTTCCATGCCCTGTTCGGTCCAGTCGTTTTTCCACTTCCTTTAGGTAAGCGTTGAAGGTCGCATAATCTGATTCTGTCTCTAACCAGAATGCGCCGTTGAGAAAATCATCAGCCTGATCTTCGTATCCCCAGGGTTCGGTCATAATGTAACTGGATGCGGCCTTGAAATTAGTTTCGTTCTGTAAAATCTTTTTAGCTGTTTTGCAGTTTTGATGCGGATCGACATTAGAGCCGACTGAAATAATTGTTGATGTCATGAAATAAAAAAATATTTTGGAATTGTTATCCGAATTCGTGATGCCGGTATAAACCGGACAAACTCACAGTATGGAAATATCTCGACTTGGCCAGACGATTACTTACTATTGTCATGAGGTGAGAACAATGAATCAAAGAGCGGAGCATATATAGTGCCGGAAAGTTAAAGGTTTAAACTACGCAAAAGAGATTTGGGGTAGCTAAGCCTGAATTCGGTATTAGTGGCGACACTAGAAAGGAGCGTTGATAAATGGACTATAATAGTCATCACCATGATATTGAACAGCATGATATCCAGGCCAGAGATAATATTCTTTAGTGCTGACTAACGGGTAGCTGTATGAATGATTATCTCTCTCTCTTACAAGTTCAGTTTCAATTGTACCAAAGATCGTTAGTTTGCGATCTTTAGCGTAATGCTCTGGATCCAGAACTCCGTCAATTTTTGCGATAAACCGGCCTTCGTAGTCGGTATTGGGATCGGGCTCTCCATAGCTATTAAGCGGATTTGCCAATATTTCAATCCATGTTGAATCTTTTTTATTTGCTACTGAAATAATTTTTCCACCCCAACGTACTTGCTGGTTTTGGAATGCTGAAATACTTTTCTTTACTTGATTAAATTCTGGATCAGGATTGGGACGGGATCCAATCGATGCTGGTATTTGGCTGGCACACCCACTCAGTGCCAGTAATGTCATAAAGATAATAAGGCGTGAAGTCATAATTAACTCTTGGGTTTCGCTCCGGGGTCACCGGGTGCGTCCAGCTCTTTTGACTGTCAGTTCATGCCTGAATCATACCGGGAAATAAACTTATCACAAGCAGTAGAGAATTGGCATGCATTTTATTTGTGAAACTTGGGAGTATCAGTCGTTATCAGTTTTCGAATCGTCTCGTAAGGGAAATATTCTAACCTTCTTTACAGCATTGTCCACGACTTGTGTTATCTCAAAAGCATAGTTTCCGATGCGTAGACTCGTGCCTGCTTCAGGGATATCTTCAAGGTGCTCAACGATGATGCCATTGATAGTTTTGGGTCCCGCAGTGGAAATATCCCAGTTTAATTGTTTGTTGATATCACGAACGGTGGTTCCACCATCGATAAAAAATGAACCATCTTTTTGTGCCTGAATATCCTGATTGAAGGTCTGTAAGTCGGTGGTAAATTCGCCGATAATTTCCTCGAGAATATCATCCAGAGTCACCATTCCCTGTAAGACACCGTATTCATCCACCACTAATCCTGTGCGTTTTTTGTGCTTCTGGAATTTGAGTAATTGCGCGTGAAGCGGGGTGCCTTCAGGAATGTAATAGGGTTCGATGGTAAGTTTTTCCAGTTCTTCTAAATTAAACCCGGTTTTTCTACCTAATATTCTCAGAGTGTGTCTAATGTGTAGCATACCCACAGTGTTATCTATATTTTTTCGATAAATAATTAAACGAGTGTGCTGGCAGTGTTTTAGTTGTTCGAGAGCATCCGGGACTGAGTCGTCAAGATCAATTCCGACCAGCTCATTTTTGGGCACCATAATGTCATCTACAGTAACTTTCTCCATATCGAGAATAGCAAGCAGCATATTCTGATGATTACTTGATATAGCTGCACCGGCTTCATACACGATTGTTCTTAGCTCATCCTGACTTAAAGGAGACTGTCCCTCGGATTTTTTGGTATTGATATTGAACGGGATTAATAATGTGTTGCTCATTTTGTTAATCAACCAGACAATCGGATAGCATATTTCTAATAGTGGTCCAAGAATATATGCAGATGGAAAAGCAATTTTTTCGGGTCGTATGGCTGCATAGGTCTTGGGTGCGGTTTCAGCAAAAATAATAAATATTATTGCGATAATGAATGGTGAAGCTGCGGCACCATAATCACCTAATAAGCGAAAACCAATCACTGTTGCTATCGCAGCGGCCAGGAAATTGACTACATTATTACCGAACAGGATGACACCAATTAGACGATCAGGTTTCTCAAGAAGTTGACTAACCAGTATGGCCGCACGATCTTTCCCTTTTACCATGTGGCGTAAGCGATATCGGTTAAGCGCCATCATGCTGGTCTCAGAACTGGAGAAGAAAGCGGAGAGGACTACCAGTACAAGCAGAACAATGAAGAGTACTGACAGCGGAATGGTGTCCAAGTAACGACTTACCTCAAGCTAAAAAGATGATCTATTGTGGCTGAGTAGGTGAATGTGTCAAGGGAATGATGGAAAAAACAGATGCTTTTATACACGTCCCAGCAACTCTAATACCAGTTTTGAGCCGAAAAATGCCAGTACCAACATGCAAAATCCGCCCAGTGTCCAACGAATCAGTTTTTGTCCGCGCCAGCCTTGATACCGGCGTCCCCCCAAAAGCATAGCAAACACTAACCATGAGAGAAGCGACAAGACGGTTTTATGGGAAATATGTTGGATAAAAATATCATGCACAAACATAAAGCCTGTGGCTAAACTCAGGCTAAGTATAAAAAGACCAACGGCGATAATTTGAATCAGTAAATCTTCCATGATTTGCATTGGTGGCAGGACATTCATAATCATCGTGGGCTGCTTGTTTCTTAATTGGTGTTCCTGAAATGCCAGAAGCACGGCCTGGAATGCTGCGACGGTGAGTAAGCTATAGGCGATAATCGACAGCAGAATATGAGCTTTCAGACCTATGGGCGTCGCTTCTGCAACGATATGGTGACTAGGTGACAGATATATCAGTATCAGTCCCAATGCAGTCATTGGAAAGAAAATAATGAGTAAATTTTCCACAGGTTTACGTAGCGCGATGAATAGAACCAGCAGGGCGACAACCCAACTAGTGAGTGCCCAGGCATTGGAAAATCCAAGATTTAAACCTTCGTTCACAAGAATGACGCTGCTTAATACAAGACCATTGAGAACAAGTGCAATAGCACCGCCAACGAATGCCTGGGTTCTTGCGTTGTTTCGGGGTATGTCTTCGTTGGCAAGCGCCAGCACGCCTAGTCTAGTCGCTGCCAGCAGATAGAAAATGATGGCAATAATGCCAAACGCCGTGTTCATCAATATGTAATTTTTAAGGCTAGTCGGTCCATGATTGCATATTTATAGATGTCATTGAAGTGTAAAAGAACTATTAAAGCCCATAATTATGGGAGGGTGAAGAATAGCCTGATTTCTGCTACGATCCACCTCTCATGCTGTGCTACAGGGAATGCCGAAAAAGTAAACTGGGTAATATTCACAATCAGCTGAGGAAGCTCTGATTAATTAATGAATTCGACTCTTGCACTCAAAATACCCGTATTCTGCGTTGTCAACTTTCATAACAGCCAGTTGTTACGTGCGGCTGGTGTTTTGTCCCAATCCACTGATTTGCGAGGGACATCTAATTACGAACATCTTGAATACAAAAGCTATTTCGCTCAGTCCTAAATCAGAGATCCAGACGTATTGTGTTTGACGCACTTTCTGAACATTTTGCCAAAACCTTAAAAAATCTTAAGGGTCAGGGTCGCCTGACTGAAGACAATATTGCAGATGCTATTCGTGAAGTGCGTATGGCATTACTTGAGGCGGATGTCGCCCTACCTGTAGTCCGTGATTTCATTCAGCAAGTACGAGAACGTGCAGTTGGTCAAGAGGTGATGACCAGTTTGACCCCTGGACAGGCGGTAATAAGGATAGTCGAACAAGAACTCGTTGCACTCATGGGTGAAGAGAATACGGCACTAAATTTTAATACTCAGCCCCCCGCCGTCATTATGCTGGCTGGTTTGCAAGGCGCGGGTAAAACAACCACCGTCGGTAAACTGGCAAAGCTGCTTTCTGAAAAAGAAAAGAAGAAAATATTAGTGGTAAGTTGTGACGTTTATCGACCTGCGGCGATCGAGCAGTTGCAAGTTCTGGCCAATGAAATTAATGTCGAATGCTATCCGACAGAAAATAATCAAAAGCCGGTGAAGATTGCCAGGCAAGTTTTAGATTACGCACGCAAACAAAATTTTGACGGTTTGATCGTGGATACTGCCGGACGTTTACACATCGACAACGGGATGATGGAAGAGATTAGACAGCTGCAGACCGTTTTAACACCCTCGGATATATTGTTCGTTGTTGATAGTATGATGGGGCAGGATGCTGTGAATGCAGCCAGGGAATTTGATGAATCTTTGCCGTTGACAGGTGTTGTGTTAACCAAGACCGATGGTGATGCCAGGGGCGGTGCAGCACTTTCTGTACGACATGTCACAGGCAAACCCATCAAGTTTATTGGCACCGGTGAAAAGATTTCTGAATTTGCGGCTTTTCATCCCGCTCGTATGGCATCTCGTATTCTGGGCATGGGCGATATTCTGGGTCTCATTGAAGAAGTTCAGGAAAAGGCCGACCAAAAGAAATCTGAGCAACTCGCGAAGAAAATAAAAACAGGTAAAGGCTTCAGTCTTGAGGATTTTCGCGATCAATTACAACAGATGCGGGACATGGGCGGCATAACTGCTCTGATGGATAAGTTGCCTGGAATGGGCGGGTTGCCCGCCAATGTGAATGCTCAGATGGGTGATAAACAGTTCATCGTGTTTGAATCGATTATTAATTCCATGACGCCACATGAACGCAGCATGCCTGCAGTGATTAATGGCTCACGCAAGAAAAGAATCTCGGCAGGTTCAGGGACACAGATACAAGACGTGAATCGCCTGTTAAAACAATTTAAACAAATGCAAAAGACGATGAAAAAAATGGCTGGCAAAGGCGGCATGAAGAAAATGATGCGAGGTTTCAGTGGCATGGGTGGTGGCAGGGTGCCGCCGGGAGGATTTACCTAGTCTTAATTGTGGCTTGTTGAAAAAATTATTTTCATAACGGAATGTTGGTCATTAGGAAATCATAAGCACTAATGCAAGTCATTTTCTTTGCAGAGTGAACATTCCCAAACATGCGACCGTCAGGCATATAAAACAAAAAACACTCCATTCAGCAATACTGAAACCCAGAAAAGTCCACTGTACTTCCGCGCATTCCCCGGAACCACTGAGTACCATGCTTAACGTCTCTGCAAGCGGAAAAGCATCAAGCATATATCCCAGGCCCGGGCCGCATTCTGGAATTTTGTCCTCCGGAAGATGTTGTAGCCACACCTGCCGACCCGCGATGCCGGCACCACAGAGAGAAACTACTAGTATCGAACCTGTGTAAATACGTTCAAAAATTTTTTGTGTACCGTGCACTATACCAATCAGGGCAATCAGAGCGATAACGATATAGGCAATGCGCTGAAAGACACATAATGGGCAAGGCTCAAGACCGACACCATGTTCCAGATAGAGACCGAATCCCAGTAGAGATGTACAGATAAGGAAAATGATCGAAAAAAATATCCGGGATGAAGGCATATTAATATTTAATCCTGTATTTTTTGTAAATTACAAAACATCAAAATGAGTTTATCGTGTTTTAGATTAGACACAAGTATCTGGAAATTCGGAAATATGTGATGAGAATGCTTGAAAGCCTTTAGAATCCTCTCTAAAAAGGGATTTTTTTAAAACAGGTTCATTTTGAATAGCACGTTTTTCATCAGGAGATAGTGTCTCGATATCTCTCAGTAAATAACGAAGACTTTGTTCTTCTTCGGGTGATAGCGTAGCGTCATAATGCTTTATTCTTGAAAAATACTCTGCGCCGAGTGCTGGAAATGATGTTGGTAGCCGATGTAAAGAATGGTTCTCAGCACCAGTACTCTGACCTTTGTAAGCAATTTTTGTGTGAAACTTCTTGCCATTTATTTCAATATCTATGATTGTACAGAAGCCAGAGTCAGTCCAAAGGTTCTTTGATAGATAAATATAATCAGGTTTATTTTCTTTTGAAAAACCTTTGCAGTTTAATACACGAAAGTGTTTTACAAGAGGCGTTTCTGGTAAATAACGGAGTATTGTATCATGCAGTTGTTCCAAATTATTGCACCGTATGGCTTGTATTCCTTCCAGAAAACCACTGGGAGGCTGGTCGCCAATCATGACGCAAACTATCTCTTTATTAAGTGCTTTGGCAAAACCAATTTCTTGCTGGCAAAACGCACTTGCATGTGCTTTTGGGCAGCCTACGTATAAAAATATATCGCATTCTCTTAGCCAACTCTCTATTACCTCAACAAAATTTTCTCCATGGTCTATGTCTTCATGGGCGAGAAAACAATCAAACCCTATTGCTTGTAATTCCGTTTTCAGGTCAGCAAGACTTTTACTTTGTGAATTGTGATGGCTGATGAATATTTGTTTTTTATTTGCTTCGTTAGATACTGTCATATTTATATTCCTGCTTAACTATTTGTGCCATAACTGTCTACGCAAGATAATATGGAGTCCTAATCAGAAAAAAAACCTGCCGGGATGCAAGGTGCCTACTACCGAAGAATGGAGCATCTCGGTAGCGATATGCTTGTGTGAAACGTAATATCAAGAAATACATTCCCAAATTTTAATTATTTGTGAAAACCAATGATAGTGTTGACTAATATTCTCATTCAGCGGGTATTTGAATATTTTGTAAGGCTGTTCCTAATATGGTAGCTGGAGTAAGTGCAGGCATGAACCGTCAGTATTGCCCAGCGATATTTTCTTTTCTCTTGCATCAATATCGATAACGGCGAGCAGATAGTATTTATCATTTACCGCTTGCGCATTGATGACAGTCCCAATACAGTTTTCACTGTTTTCGACATAGAGTTGAACACCGCTGATTGCTTGTGAATCAAGGGTGGTTGTTGCCAGGCATAAGCTACGTTTGAGTTGACCACGAAAATGCAGGCGCGTAATAATCTCTTGTCCCGGGTAGCAACCTTTTTGATAATTCAACCCATTGATTAAATCCAGATTCAACATTTGTGGTAAGAATTTTTGAGTTGTCTCTGTTGTAATCCATGGGCAGGCTGCCTGTACATCCAGTAATTCCCACAGTGATGTTCCGACCGGCGTAAATTGCTTCGCGAGTTCTTTCCATACATCCATTTGCCTGGCTACAGTTCCGGTTATGATAAAGCGATAAAGGCCTTTAGCAGATAAAATGCGTAGACAATGCAGGCTTTCACGCATGAGTATTTTACCCTGGTGAAGATCATCCGCTTGTTTTGGCACAGAATTAATCAGGTTGAAAGGCATCATTTCATCTTTCGTCTGTACGCCAATTCTTATCAGTTCATCACTTTTATCCGCAAGATTCACATTAGCTCTCAGTACGAACATTTGTAATTGTTTAAGGAAAGAATCCTTCAGCTCAGCTGGTAACAAGATGATGAAATTATTATCATTCCGATAGATTAGAAATGTCGTTTTGACTTGACCTTTTGGATTGCACCACGCTGAAAATTGGCAATGCATATTAGATAACGCTTTAACATCAATAGTAAATTGACCATGAAGAAAATTTTCTGCATCATCGCCTGAGACCTCAATTATCGCTAGATGAGAGAGATCGGCGACGATATCACTCACCGTGGTGGAGTCATTAATTTTATTGTTTGTAAAATTAGGCAATCGGTCATCTTTAAACTCAGCACCCCGGGAGCTTAAATAATCTTTCCAGATGGGAGACATTAAGATTAATTTCCTTGCCTGATTATGTGGGGTATTTCCCGGTTTTGTTGCAGATTCACGAATAAATGCAATGAGCTTCATGTACTTTTCATCGGGAGACGTTCTTGCCATGACCCATGAGAGTATATCGAGATCCGTTTCCTCAAGTAATTCTTCAAAGGCATTTTGTTCTTCAGTCGAAGCATTATCGTAGTGATTCTGAAGATATTCGAGTAACAGGATATCCATTTCCCTCATGCCACGTCGGCAACGCCAGATGAGTTTGCGGCGTTCACTCACAAACTTTGACTCATGAGCGGCCTACACAGAACGCTCAACCAGTAATTTTTTAATTTCTGCGATGGCTTTGGCTGGATTCAGACCTTTTGGACAAGTATTAGTACAATTCATGATGGTATGACAACGATATAATCTAAATGGATCTTCGAGTTCATCAAGACGCTCGCCGGTACTTTCATCTCGACTGTCTGCAATCCAGCGGTAAGCCTGTAATAGCGTTGCTGGACCCAGGTAACGGTCACTGTTCCACCAATAGCTGGGACAACTCGTGGAGCAGCAGGCACAGAGAATACACTCGTAGAGTCCATCCAGTGCTTTGCGTTCTTCTTTGGACTGCAAGCGTTCGCGATCAGGTGGCGGTGGTGATTGTGTTTGCATCCAGGGCTTGATTGAAGAATATTGAGCATAGAAGTTCGTCATGTCCGATACCAGATCTTTAACCACAGACATGTGAGGAAGCGGATAAATATCGATATCACTATCAAAATCTTCAATGGCTTTGGTACAAGCCAGCGTATTTGTGCCGCCGATGTTCATGGCACATGAACCGCAAATACCTTCACGGCAAGAACGGCGAAATGTCAGCGTTGTATCGAGTTCATTTTTGATGTAGATGAGGGCATCGAGCACCATCGGTCCGCATTTATCCAGATCGATTGCAAAAGTATCCATGCCGGGGTTCTCGCCCGAATCAGGCTCCCAACGATAGATATGGAAGGTTTTTCCATCTTTCGCGCCATTGGCGGCAGATACGGTTTTCCCCTTGCCAACTTTTGAATTTTTAGGCAATGTAAATTCGGCCATAATATTCAGTCTCTCGTTTCAGGTTACGCTTGATTTTTTTCCACTAGTAAACACGTTTCTTCGGTGGAAATACTTCCACCTCATCAGATAAGGTGTACATATGAACTGGACGGTAATCGAATGCTACTTTGTATTCATTATCCAGCCATGTCAGTGTATGTTTCATCCAGTTGTCATCATCTCGATCCGGGAAGTCTTCACGAGCATGACCGCCTCGACTTTCTTTACGATTTTCAGCACTAACAATACTGACGGCTGCACACTGTAAGAGATTTTCCAATTCCAGTGTTTCTACAAGGTCGGTGTTCCAGACCATAGAACGATCTGAGACCTTTACATCAGCGAAAGATTTTGTAGTTTCAGAGAGCAGTTTGATACCTTCTTGCATAACATCTCCGGTGCGGAATACGGCGGCATTGTTTTGCATAATGCGTTGCATTTCAAGCCTGATTTCAGCAGTGGGTTTTGAACCGTTGGCATTTCTTGCTCTATCAAATTTGTCAACCAGTTTATCCGTGGCTTCTTTTGATAATTCTTTATGTGGCATGCCCGGTTTAATATTTTCAGCTGCGTAGATTGCGGCGGCGCGGCCGAAGACGATGAGATCCAACAATGAATTGGAACCCAGGCGATTTGCACCATGGACGGAGACACAGGCGCATTCACCAATCGCCATTAAACCATTGACAACGGTATCAGGATCACCATCTTTTTGAGTTACGACTTGTCCTTGATAATTCGTGGGGATGCCGCCCATGTTGTAATGAACTGTCGGGATCACAGGGATAGGTTCCTTGCTAACATCGACTGCAGCAAAGATTTTAGCCGATTCGGCAATACCTGGCAGTCGTTCGTTAATGACTTCCGGGCCTAAATGTTCAAGATGCAAGAAGATATGATCTTTTTCCGGCCCAACGCCCCTGCCTTCACGAATTTCCATGGTCATTGAGCGACTGACGACGTCGCGTGACGCAAGATCTTTGGCAGAAGGTGCATAACGCTCCATAAAACGCTCGCCTTTAGAGTTGGTTAGATAGCCGCCTTCACCACGACAGCCTTCGGTGATTAGACAACCTGATCCATAAATGCCTGTTGGATGGAATTGAATGAATTCCATATCCTGCAATGGCAGGCCGGCACGAAGTACCATCGCGTTACCATCTCCGGTGCAAGTATGTGCTGAGGTACATGAAAAATAAGAACGACCATACCCCCCCGTGGCCAAACAAACACTGTGTGCGCGGAATAGATGTAATCTACCTTCAGATAAATCCCAGGATAAAACACCACGACAGACACCGTCATCATCCATGAGTAAATCCAGTGCAAAATATTCAATAAAGAATTCAGCTTCATGCTTGAGAGATTGCTGATACAGCGTGTGCAAAATCGCATGACCGGTTCTATCCGCAGCTGCACAGGTTCGTTGTGCGGTGCCTTCCCCATAATTCGTGGTCATGCCGCCAAAAGGCCGCTGGTAAATTTTACCTTCCTCTGTTCTGGAAAATGGGACACCTTGATGTTCCAACTCAATAACTGCAGGCACAGCCTCGCGACACATGTACTCAATGGCATCTTGATCTCCCAACCAATCCGACCCTTTCACAGTATCATACATATGCCAACGCCAGTTATCTTCACCCATATTACCAAGGGAGGCGCTCATGCCGCCTTGTGCCGCGACAGTATGGCTTCGTGTTGGAAAGACTTTCGTCAGACAGGCGGTCTTCAGACCTTTGGCGGCCATACCGAAGGTTGCACGCAAACCGGCACCGCCTGCACCGACAACTACCACGTCGTACTCATGTTTGATGATTTTGTACTGATCCGACATAACCTTCCTACGATCCCAGATAAATTTTTAACACGGATGCCACTGCTGCCAAACCAGCAGAAAATGAAACAAGTTTAAGCAAAACAAGCCCGGTAATTTTCGTTACTTTGCAGTCAATATAGTCTTCAATGACAACTTGTAAACCGAGCTGCGCATGATGGAACAGGGAAATGATAAAAAGTAATAAAAACACTGCAACCAAAGGTGATCGTATCCATTCAATTGCTGCCTGGTGACTCAGCTCCGTCATGCACACAAGGGAAAATATAAACCAGATACTCAGTGGTATGAGTGAAACGGCAGTTAATCTTTGCGCAACCCAATGATGCATACCCGATTTAGCAGAGCCAAGACCGCGGGTTTTGGCAAGCGGCGTACTGAGTCTCATGTCACGTTTCCACCTGCCAGATAAAATGTTGCTAACGTTAGCACGAATGAAGTAGCGACAACGGCGTACCCTGTCTTGTACGCGATGTCAATCTCAAGCCCCATACCTGTATCCCAGAACAGATGACGTACGCCATTGCATAAATGAAAATACAAGGAAAAGACAAAGGTATAGACGAGGCATTGACCGTACCAGTTAGTAATATGTGCTTGTAGGGTTTCAAACTGTTCAGGACCCCCAGCAAGTGCCAATAGCCAGTAGGTGAGAAAAAAAGCACCTACTGTCAGGAATACACCAGTGCCACGGTGTGTGATGGATAATACCGAGGTGAGTTGCGGTTTATAGATTTGCAAATGCGGCGATAGCGGGCGGTTGTACGTTGTCATAATTTATCTACCTTTCTCAGCTCCGTAAATTACCAGCGTTCCAGGCACTTCATTCAAATCATGCCTAATTATTGATTACTCTAGTTTTTACCACTCGATCATTAGAAATCTATACAACGTCCACGCTTTTCCCAATCACCATACCGCGTCGGTTCCAGTCCTTTCGGACCAGCAATTTCTTTTCGTCGTCTAACAGGACCTGTTGGCTTTAATTTATCACTCTTATCGATCTTGTGTGTTGGTTTACTGCTCCCGATGTTCTCATCAGATTGTTCCGGGAGTTTTGCCGAGCGATTGTCTCGTTCCATACCTTGCCGTTGTCCTATCCGTCTAAGGTTAATTTATCATGGATAATTTGTGTTTATTTACAATTCTGTTGCGGTACATTATAGCAGAATATAAATGATATTTAGATATTTTTGTTGGCAGGATACCTTGTAAAATCGGATGTATTTTCAGCAATTTATTAAGCCATTTTAACAGATACTTTATCGGGCAAGGAGGCCAATGAATGCGGGACAAGTCGGACTTTGAACTACCTGTTAGATTTGTGATAAAGCCATCAAAATGGTTGATAGTCTTGATTTGTTTGACTTACCTTGGGGCATTGATCTGTACCATCCTATCCAACATATCTATACCAGTGATGTTGATGATATGTTCTTTTATACTGCTTGGCCTTGTTGCCAGGCATCATAGCTACATATATCGATTAAAAAAAAATCCTCAAGAGTTGTTACTGAACGAATTGGATGAATGGTATATAGCCGAAGCAGGAGGTGAACCGATATCCGTTGTCTTGTTGCCGGAACCGTTTGTTCATACACATCTGATCGTGCTGAGATTCAAGCAGGGCAAAAAGAACAGGTGCGTCATCCTGACACCGGATAACCTTTCTCAACAATTATTCAGGCGTCTGAGTGTGAGGTTAAGATTCCTTCTGTTTGCGCCGGAACATTGAATGAAAGCGAGAAGTAAATTATAAATGAATACCGAGATTATCCTGGCAGAGCTATCGAATATTCCATGCCCGGGAGTCGAGTTCGTGACATCAGCAAAAATTCTTTAGTCTTTCTTTTTTAGTGATAGGTTCAGAAGTCGTTATTTTCTTTTCTGATCCAGTCAATAATTTCTTCTACAGTTGCAATACTCCCGTCGGCATTCCAGTTTTCAGGATTTTCACCTTTGGTGATATAGCCATAATCAGCCGTCAGTGTTTTCATTCCCGCTGCACGGCCAGCTTCAATATCTCTCAACGCATCGCCAATGTATAAAGATGTTTCAGGTTTGCAATGGGCTATATCACAGGCATGCAATATGGAACCAGGATGTGGTTTGCTATATTTTGTAGTGTCGCCACTGACAATGCATACGGCCCTTTGCGTCAGATTTAACTGTTCCATAAGTGGGGTGGTTAACCATGCAGATTTATTAGTAACAACTCCCCAGATGATATTTTTTTCTTCGAGATAATTAAGAACATTATCCATGCCAGGAAAGATACATGTATCCCGATGTAACCTCTCGTAATAAACCTCCAGAAAACGCTGCCTGATATTTTCAAATTCTGGATCGTCTTCTTCGATTGCAAAAGCTAGCTTAATCATTGCATTGCTTCCCAGCGAAACAGAAGGTCTTACTGTCTCCAGTGATATGGCTGGTTCATTGCGTTCCTTGAGAGTTTGATTCAGAGCCGCTGCCAGATCAGGAGCGGTATCTGCGAGAGTGCCGTCAAGGTCAAAAAAGACGCTCGAAATCATAACGTACCGGTTACCTGATCATCAACAAAGTCATCAGTCAGCTCATTAAGTTTGGGCACATAAGATATAATTGATATTGGGTTTATTTTGTATATGGCAACGCCTGATGAAAGGTAGATATAACATTCCTGATATATCAATGACTGTAAATCCAGAGATTCTACACCATGAAGCAAGTTCTGATGGACGAATATATTTTGCATACTCATGAGTTCCCACGGGTAATAACTGCAGAAAATATTCAGCTACAATTTTGGTTTGTAGATAGGCTTTTAAATTTCTGTTGATGGTCGATAAAAAAAGAAATCCGCCGGGTTTAATCAGATGTTTACAGGCATCAATGATTGCTTCCGGATCGGGAACATGTTCAAGTAATTCCATACAGGTAATGATGTCAAAGGTATTGTGATTATCGAAACAAAAACCTTCAACTGTCGCACAAGTATACTTGATATTGAGATTCGCCTGCTTCGCGTGATCGTCGGCAACCTGCAGTAGATCCTTACTGATGTCAATACCTGTTACCAGTCCACCCCTGGATGCCAATGCTTCTGTCAGTAAACCTCCACCACAACCAACGTCCAGAATTTGTTTGTCTATTAAATCAATATGGTCCTCGATATAGCCGAGTCTTGTTGGATTAATATCGTGCAAGGTTCGTAGTTCGCCATCCATATCCCACCACTTGGATGCAAGTGTGTTGAATTTTGATTGCTCATCAGGATAAATGTTTTCTGTAGAATTCTTCATAAGACTTATTGTTGGTAATTTTATTACAGATACGTTTGTAACTTACATTGGTTATTTGTGGTAATTAATTTAATTTCGCAACTTGGCTTTAACAGCAGATTAGAAGATAGTTAAACCATCTGGAAGTAAGGTCTTTTATTCAACATCAATAGTCATTGATACCCTGCTAATGAATAGTGTACTCCCAACATCGGTTCATCTCAAAATGTTAAACCACTCTCAAAAACCCACCGTACTAAAGATTGGAGATTTTGTGTATACCGACGATCAGGTTGTCGGCGGATGAAGATTTTTTCTTGTATCTGATCCTGATATTTCTGTCGTTACCGACCATGTGATATAAATGGAGCTTCATTTTTGTTAATTGTAATGATCAGATTTAATTAAGGAGACCAATAGTATTTCCCTGTCCGATGATTCGGACGTTCGGCATACGATGTGCTGTCACTATGAGTAATGTTGGTGACTGGACAGTTTTTTTCCTGGCCGAGGCCATGTTAGGAAGATATTCATTTTGATAGGTAATATAGCTCATATTCACCGAACGATATTTCATAAATAGACATCGCAAAGTGCGGATCTATATTTACTGAGACTGCGCGGTCTGTCCGTTCATCTTCATGCTTCCCGCCCATAGTGAAATTTCCAGCTGGAATCACATGTCTCCAATTTTATCCCGGCAAAAGGTTTGCAGCTTTTTGGGCAATTGATTTTGTCACTCGCTGTTCAGTATTGGTTTACGCTGCAATGATTTTTTCTAAAAGGTTGCTCAACGGAGTGTTGCTGTCGTCGTGTCGATTTCGATCACCTGGAATTGAATAGGCTTTGGAAGTATTTTTGCTGCAATGATCCAGGACTCCGGAATGTCGATCAATAAATCCTCTTCAATTTCATCATCGGATTCAGACATCGGATTAACGCTTGTTTCAGTTAGTTCTTCATCCCGGGGTTAGCCAAAGCCTGATCAAGAGGAAACTCAAGCGCAGATTCAGGTTTAACGACGGTGAAGCGTTTATCCTCGATATTTAATTTTTCTGCGAAATCGACGAGCAATATCTGATTGGCGATAGCATTATCAATGTCACCCAAACTGATTAGGGCGCGTTCGTCCAGAAGCTGACGATAGATAGCATTAGTTAGTCTTGTCATTTCATGACTTGCATGGGTAGCTTTGTGTTCATGGACTGACAGCTGCTGCCATGATGCGAAGAATGAATTTAGGTTCTCCCGTGTCCAGTTTTTCTGTTGTATAAACTCAATAATCAAGCTTTGCCCTGCAGATGCTTCTTTAACCGCTCCATCGACAAATGATATTTCCGAAGATTCTTCTTCAGTGTCTGATAACAAGAAAATAGCCAGGACGATAAGACACAGAATAACAGTCACCAGGGAAGCGGCAACAATAGTTTTCTGTCTTGCTGCTTCAGAATTTGTCGGTGCCGCCCCGGAGTAACCGCTTTCGTTGGCGATCCAGGTATCCCTCTTCTCGGTTATGTCCTCCAGCTTTTCTAAAGGTGCCAGATAAGTATTCTCCTTAACAACCACCTTGCCGGAGCAAATCGCCTGAATCAATTTGCGTCTGGATTTGCGATAGGATCCCGGATCGATAGTCTTTTGTGCATGGTCTTTTGCAAGTTTGCGTAGATCTTTCATTATGATTTATTTTTTCGAGCATCCCTTAACATTACATCAACCTTGCTTATCCCACTTCTTCCAATATCAAACGAAAGCCAGTGGTATCGTCGGGCTCACCATTATGAGTCTTGGAAAGGGAAATTTCGCACTTGGAATGTGCATCCTGGAAAGCACCTCCACGTGCGGTGACGGTATTATTATCAACGACCCATTCCTGAACATTGCCTATGTAGTTTTTGAGTCCCCAACTATTCGACAGGCCGGATTTTATACTCACAATGCCCGTGCCTTTTATGATTTTGTCTCCCAGAGCGACTCTACAATTGTAGTCTTTCTTGGTTTGTTTTCCATTAGCGTTGGCGGCGTATTCCCATTCACTTGTTGTTGGTAAACGATAGGTTTTACCCGTGCGCTCAGATAGCCACGCAGCATAGGCTTTCGCCTGTTCCAGGGTAATATTGGTTAATGGATCGTTGTGTTTATTCTTATCTCTTTCCGGGGTACATGTTTTTGAGATAGCGCAATACTTGCCATAATCACCCACAGATATTTCATATTTGCTGATAGCGAAGTTTTTGCTGAATCCATCCCCCGTCGGTACTACCACCATCAGAGGGCCACGCCAACCTGAGTTAATCAAGTCATAACAGATAGCCTTGGCGCGTTTTCCGTAACCTGCCAGGTTACCGGAGCAAGTACGACCGCTATCCAGGGGCTTCCATTCCTTGGATGCAGCACCGCCAGCTTCTTCCGCGTTGGTCGCCATCATCGATTCCAGATCAACTGTTTCTTTGGCAATCACTTTTTTTGCGGCGGGTCTATTGGCTGCAATCAACTTATCAATTACTGTTTCTTCTTCATTAAAGGCTGGATTATCAGTCCACATGGATTGAGCCCGGGCCAGAAATCGTTTAGATGTCCTCAGTTTATCGTATTCCGTTCCTGAGGCTTGTTTCTCTGTCAGGTAGACGGCATAAGCGTTATTGGCCTCTTGTAAACTTACCTGCAGAGACTCTTTGAAGGCGATGAACTCAGGGTGCGTTGCAAACTCTGCAGTTGCTGCTTCCAGGATCGCATTGGCTTCAGTGAGTTTGCCTGAAGATAATGCAACGCTGGCTGCAGACGCTTGTGGCCAGGGTTGTAACTGCAATTCATTCTTCAGCTGATCAAAGATGTCTCCGGGGAAGAAAATTGCCGCGCTTTGCGCCAGTGAGGCTGCGGCATTTTCATCCGTATTTCTGAGTTCAGCGATGCGTTTCTCTAAAGTGGCGACAGAAGTTTGTCTGAATTCGCTATATCTGCCTGGTGCCACACTAATACTGTTAATCTTGTCCTTCACCACATTATTATTAAAGGTGGTATTTGTACGGAACAACTTACTCAACTCGATGATATTTGCTTCAACCACATATTCACCCCGAGATGATCTTAAGCTGGCGTTTAGTGGATTAAACTTCAGTCCTGCATCTGCAAACTTGAGGGCGTTGGTATAATCTTTTGACTCAAAGCGGCTACGGGCCAGGCGTTCATAACTCGAAGAGAGCATTACCGGTGCCTCTTTGACAACATAGATGTCATCAGGTATTTCTCTTTTAAGTTGATCAAGATACTCAATGGCTTTGTTAGAGATGTCGGCTTCAACTGCTGCTACAAAATTGGTTTTCAAACCATCGACCAATATTTGTTTTTCATTTGCCGCTTTGGCTTCTGCAATCGCATCGCGAGTTGACAAGATACCACTAAAATCCGGGGCAAAACGCTCACCGCGGTCAATGAAATTATCGGCGGCATCAAAACGTTTGTTGGCTAAAGTTTCGGAAGCCTTGGCAATGTAGAGGTTGGCTGCGGACTCGCGCATGTTGTTCAAGTCTGACGCAGTTGATACGTCTTCAGCGGCCAGACTATCCAGTTCTCGTATGCTGGACAGTAGTGAAGATTCCCACTGGGGATCTTCCAGCATGGGTTCAGCAAGTAGCTTTTCAATATTGGCTTCGTTAGCACTGACGATCTTGTTTACTTCGTCACTGCGTTCGTCCCCCGTTAAATGTGCAAGTTTAAACCGTGTCAATTCCGCGCCTAGTTCCAGGGTACTCAGTAGTTCCCCGTATTCTTCTGCCACGTTGATCGCGTCCACACGACTGCCCGACTGCAAAATGGTTTCGAGCTCTGTTGCAACACTGGGTTGCAGTTTTGCAGACAGGGAGGACAGCAGTGTATCGCTTGGACTCAAGCGAGCCAGCTCCACGACATCTTTCTGGATTTGTTTGTAATCACTGAGCGATACCAATTGTGATTCGACCATATTGATTTTATCCCGCAAACCCGCAACCAGAATTGCATTCTCGATCTTGGTTCTTGTATCCGCCAGTTGCTGATCTTCCGGGGCAAGATTAATACCTGAGTTAACTAATGCCAGCGCATTCTCAAGATTACCCGATTTAAATGATTCGTCGGCAAGAACCCTGTATGAATAACTGGGACGTTGATCTGTAAGTAATGCATTGTCAGGATCAACCCGCGTCCTGATAATATTCAAAATTTCCTGTGTGCTGCTCAGCAGGGTCTGGTCCTTGAGCGCCTCGGAAAATTCCGTGTAAAGAGTACTCAAGAGTTGTTTCTTGCCGGACGAAATCAGCCTCATTTGTTCATCAAGGAAACCGGAATCAGGATATATTTCCCCAACCTTTTCCAGAATGATATTAGCTTTTATGAAGTCGTAATTATCGTCTGTGGTTTCTATGGTTTTTGCAATTTCGTTTCGAAAATAATTCTGTATCGCATCTTTTGCTTCGTCATGGATGACGCCCTGGTCTGCTTTATCGTATTTATTTAAAGCAGCTAGCCCTTCAACAATAGTTTGTGGATTTCCTGTATTGATGTCAGCAATTACCTGTTCAATCTCTTTTTGGTGATAGTAATTTAACACAGGCGCGGTTCCTCCGAGGCCGATTGCCAATACAAGTAGTGCTGCAATGGTAAGTGGACTTTTATACCAGATGTATTTTGCTTCGAGTTCATTCAGGAAGTGTTCGACCGACGGGCTGCGATTTTTACGTTCAAACGCGATACTTCTGGCTAGTGCACGATTCTGTTTTTTCTTTAATCCCGCGACAACGGGAGGTTTGAGATTATTTTCTTTGGCCTTGTTTGCAGGTAATTTTTTGAAAGGATGTTGACCCGTGAGTAGTTCATAAGCCATACAACCCAGCGCATAGGTATCGTCGCGTGTATCTGGCTCTTCCCCTTCCAACATTTCAAAACTGGCGTAGGCAGGCGTTAATGCACCCAATTGGCCCGGATCGAAAAGTGTTTTGTCAGCTTCGCCAGTGACGGGGTTTTTCACCGCCCGTGCGATACCAAAGTCCAGTATCTTCACTGTGCCGTCAATACAATAAAAGGCATTACCTGGTTTGAGATCTGAATGTGCCAGTCGTTTCTCGTGCGCATAAGCGAGAGCATCAACCAGCTGTTTAATCACATTAAAGGCTTCGTCGAAGGGTAGTCCACCCTGTTTCTTCACCGTTTTTTTGATGTAGTCTTTTAGCTCCATGCCTTCCATCAACTCCATAGTGATGTAGACAGGCGTTCCGGGTCCGCCTACGCGATCAAAGTCGTAGATGGTTGCTATATTGGGGTGTGCCAGTTTCTGCTGTCGACTCGATTCGCGCTGTAAAGAGATGAACGCTTCCGGATGATCCTTGAAATCTTCATTGAGAAGTTTAATTGCAACATGCGGTTTTTTGTCTTTTGCTTCGTCTTTGAGAAGATCCAGAGCCATATAAACTTTGCCCATACCACCAATACCCAGCACTTTCATCAGTTTAAAGCGCTGTTTGATGATAGAACCAGGGCCCAACGATGCCGTGTTCATTACAGGTGACTGTTGTGTGGAGGGATCCGCCCAGTCAGTCTCGGCTGCGGATGTAACTGATGGATCAATTGCGCTGATATCTACATCAAGACCACTCATGTCTGTAGCACCTGTGACATCAAAGCCGGTATTTTCCCCCGCTTGTTCACCGCCGATTACCTGTGTAGCATCGTCCGCTTGTCCACCATCAATTACCTGCGTAGCATCATCACCAGTATCAGGTGTTGCAGTTACATTATCTTCTTGTTCAAATACTGTTGCATCACTGTCGCCATTTGAGCCGGTTTCTGTTTCTGGCGCGTGAGTTCTTCGGTATTGATTTATCTGGCCCTTGAGTCTTGCGAAGTCTTGATCGCTGATGCTTTTTTGTTCGTGTATCTCATTGAGCTGAGACAACATGCGGTTGGCGGATTGTGGTGTTTTTTCCAGAATCTGGTCTAGCTGTTTAGCTAAAACCTCAATGTCCAGATTGCCTTTTGCAAGTGCTTCAAGCGCTGTTTTGAAATTAGCCACGGACTATATACCTCCAGCTAGACTCTGAATCATAATTAGAATTAATCCACATCAATTACAATGGTGGTGACATTGTCACCTGCACCCCTTTCCAGAGTGAGTGCGATTAGTTCTTTGCAGCATTCTTCAACAGTACCTTTACTTAGCATTTCCTGAAACTCCAAATCTCCCACGTGTTTTGTCAAACCGTCACTACACAGCATGTAACGGTCACCGGAACACATTTCCTGTATATCAAAATCGACGTAAAGGTCATTTGCTGCACCTACCGCTCTGGTAACCATGTTACCGTGAGGGTGCGTTTCCGCTTCCTCGCGGCTGATTAGTCCCTGTTCGATATATGCTTCAACCTGAGAATGATCGATCATCATCTGTCTTAGGGAGCCACCTCGTAATCTGTACAAGCGACTATCGCCTGCCCAAAAAAATGTGCAGAATTTATCGTAGGCAATCATACCAACGACTGTGCTCCCGATGGTTATTCTTTTTTCTGATTCCTTGGCCTTTGTGATCAGGCGTTTATTTACGCCGATAAGTTTATCTTCCACGTGATCGATAAATTGATCCAGGGCGATGTCCTTGTCGATTTTGCCGAGTTCATGCACAATCATCTGACTGGCTATCTCCCCACCTTCGTGTCCGCCCATGCCATCGGCAACGACCCACAATCCCATTTCAGGGCGATCAAGCAGTGAGTCCTCGTTGTGTTTGCGAGCCTTGCCGACATCAGTCATACCAAACGACGACCATGAAAGTTTGGAAGAGTTATTTTCCACCACTGGCAATAGAACCCTCCGTCATCTAATTTTTATGTTACAAATACTAATTTCTTGAAACTGGCAAGCCATTCAGGAAATCAACGTGAACGTAACCACTTCATCAGGATCTTCACTAAAGCCCTTGCCGAGACTGATGCGCCCGTTGCCGTTTAGGGGTATCTCCTCCCGGCGGAGAAATTCCTCCGGACTACCATCAACCAGGACGTGAGTTCCGTTCGTGCTTTGATCGACTATAAAAAATTTGTCTCTACGCAATTCGATGCGCACATGTTGTCTGGAAGCGAGTTTCTCGTTGATGGTGAGATCACAATTCTGACTTCGTCCCATCACCAAACCGGGCCGACTTTTATTGAGGTTCACCGTTTTACCGTCATAAGTAACACGTAAGGTCGCTTCCGGCGTCGGTTTATTGATAGCCATTCCTGTTGCCATGCGCGTGACATCTTCTTCCTGCCATATAATTTCGAAGATATCGATCTCCCCTTTTTTACCTTTTATGGGTGCATGGTCTATAAAACGTGTGCTGGCCCGCAGAACAGGTAGTAGTTTGTCCAGCGTATCTTGCGTGGTGATGATTTGTTTTGCCTTAGCCTGAGTCGCCATCCTTGCCGCAATATTCACAGCATCGCCAAAAACATCACCACCCTCCTCAATCGCAGGACCGAAGTGCATGCCTACCCGAATAGTAATCGGTGCCCCGTCGCTACATGTCTCTGCGTCATCTTCAAAGGTTTCCTGCATTTTCCAGGCGGCTGTCCCCGCGTCTTCTGCATTAGGGAAAGTACACATGACTTCATCGCCGATTGTTTTAATGACGATACCATTGTTTTGGGTGGTGATTTTTGACATGGTATCAATGGCTGTTGCGATTTTAGTTCTCGCAACCTGATCACCAAGCACTTCATAGAGTCTGGTGCTGCCCGCTATATCAGCGAACATGATAGCGATGTTGATGGTTTTTTGTGCCATACCTTAAAATTAAGTCGGTGACTAATGTTCTAGCTTATTAAACATAAATTTTGGTCTCACGAATCGCCCAGTGGACTAATTCCGGGTAGTTGCATTCTACATGTACGCTGTACCAAACCCTGCTACCATTCAATCAGGGGAAAATCCTAACACACACAAACCCAAAAAGCAGACGACCAACGACCCAGGATAATCACCTTGTGGAATAATTTACCGCTTCCTGTATGATCCGCCCGGGATTATAGCGGACGCACCTGGTGTCTACAACAAACCTTGGGATTTTAGGACAGGTTCAAAATTTATGCGTGGGCGTACCTTGTTGAAGGTTTCTCTTTGTGTTGCTATCTTCACGGGAATGTATAGCTCAATTACTTCGTCTGTCTTTGCGTTCTCAATTATGGAATTTCTCGGTGTTGGCACTGATGAAAAGCAGGAGGAAAATAGAACTGTCGCAAAGACCCCCTCAGCACCCGCAGTAAAAGAAACTAAATCACCGAAAAATACCGGGTCTAATCCTTCCGGAATATATCGAGCCGAACTTGAATTCTCCGACTTGAAGAAAACTCTGGCGGTGCTGGATGATGATCAACGCAAACAAGTGCTGGATGATAAAAAACTATTCGGCGATTTTGTAGCGCAGGAAGCAGGCAATGCGTCCGTTCTGGCGGCGGCAAAAGCGAATAGGGTACATGAGAGCAAGAATACGCGGATACTTGCGCAGAGAAGCGTGGACAATGTCGTTAGAGAATTATATTTAAGTCAATTACTTGCATCAAAAATTCCTGCTGATTACCCCTTGGACGAACAAGTGCAGGAGTACTACAATCGAAACAAAGAAGAATTCGTCATCGACGAGCGAATGCACGTGTGGCAAATCTTTTTGCCTATCAGTGAGGGCGCTGGTAAAAAAGACATTGAGTTATTGAAGAAGCGTGCAGAATCAATCAGTAACGATTTGAAAAGAAATAAAGTTGATTTCGCCGGCGCTGCGAATAAACACTCAAAACATGAAGCCAGCCGTTTGAGTGGAGGCTATATGGGACTAATCAAGGTATCAGAGCTAAAATCCGAAGTTAAGAACGTGATTAAAACACTTAGACAGGGCGACATCAGTCTCCCTGTTGTGACAAACGACGGGATTCATATCCTGAAAAGAGGAATAACCGTCCCCAGGCAAGACGTCGCCCTTGAGCGGATTAAACCCAAGATCATTGAATTAATGCTACAGCAGATTAATGCCAAGATCAGACAGGCGGTTCTTAAGCAAATCGCCGTTACGTATCCTATTGATTTAAAAGATAAAAAGATAGAGGAATGGCGTCTAAAATTGAGAGCGAATTGAGCACTCCGAGAGGGGCGCAAGTAGATGGTTGTTCAAAACTCAAGTACCCGATATTCTCAGACAAGACAACTATTACTTTATTCATGGAATGGAACTAGTCCATGCTAATCAATATATTACGAGATTTATCTACTAGAGTTGATTATAATTCTTTACTCAAGAGATACGATTTTGTTATGATTGGATACCCTGGCTTATATATGTCGGTGGAATATGTGGATTTTTAAATCCATTGTCGTTTTGCAACTAGCTGTTTGTTGGAGAATTAGCGGGCGTTTGCTTCGTTTTAATAGTTATAACTTGAGAGCTTATTCGGGAGCATGAGGAATAGGGGGCCGGCGGCCACCAAAATACTGCTATGCAACATTTTAACTATTAGTGCAGCCTTTGCTGGACCTGTAGGCTTGCCCGATTCTGCGCGTCCCGGAATGGTGCGTCCTGAACAGGAAAATCGTGCAGATATCCCAAATCAGGCCGTAGCTGGTGCTGTTGAAATCCCCGCTGTTGTCGACAGACCGTTTGACATAGACGAGGGTTCCGCCGTTGTCGTCACTAAATTTCGCTATCTGGATGGCGAAGATTTACCCGGATTTGGTATCAATCTTGATGAGGTCCATGCAATACTTGAAGAACAACGAGTCCTCAGGCCTGAAGGCTTTACCATAGGTCGATTGCAAACAGTGGCTGATGCCGTTACGGAATATTATCGTGAAAAAGGTTTGATCCTGGCCCAGGCAATTGTTCCTGCTCAAACAGTCTCCGCAGGTATTGTGGATATCCAGATTTACGTCGGCGAGCTTGGGCGAATATTAACCGAAGGCAACGAAATGTATCGTAAAGAGACACTAGAGCAAGCTTTTCGCGACCTGATTGGTCAGCCGGTAAGCGCGAAAGAAATTGAAGCGGCGTTGTTGACTTTAACGGATTATTCCGGCCTCAGTGTGTTTGGTGTATTTCAGCCGGGATTACAGGTTGGCACGGCGGATATCGTTTTGAAGATACAGGAAGAAAAACGGTTTGACGTTGCTATTCGAGCGGATGTCCATGGTTCACGGGAGACAGGTCGCAATCGCCTGCGTGCAAGTCTTGATATCAACAATATTACAGGCTTTGCGGACAGGTTTACTATTACTGGACAGCAAGCATATCATCCTAAAAACAATGTTTTCCTGGGTGTGGATTATGAGCGGTTTCTTGTCGGCGGGTATAAGGCTGGTGGATTTCTTACTGTCAATGGGTTTGATGTTGGCGGTGAATTCGTTTCCAGTGGGATTAGTGCAAGAACGGGCACGCAAGGTATCTTTCTTGAGAAATCAATTCAACGAAGTCGTCAGAGGAATTTGTCCACTCGTCTTGGCTTTGCGAGCAAAGAATCTCAAACAAAAACGAGGGGTCGTTCCACGAACAGTGATCGCTTGTCCGTATTCAGTCTGTTGATTGATTTTGATTCGGTGGATACATTCGGTTTTAGTGATGAAGGAGGTGGAATCAATTTCGCCTCTATTGAGTTTAGTCAAGGCGTTGAAAATTTTTTAAATTCAATGGGATCCACCACCGCCGCCGCCCTTTTGCCAGTGGGTTCTCGACCGAGCAGATCGGGTGATACAAAAGGTTTTGCTGAGGGTACGTTCAACAAAGTGTTTGTAAGTTATACTCGCTTGCAAACACTTATCGAAAACCATTCAATACTGTTGAGGTCAGAATTCCAATGGAGTTCGGACCTGCTCGTGCCGCTGGAACAATACTCGGTTGGCGGTCCCGATAATCTTCGTGCATTTCCCAGTGCTCAATTTCTGTATGATAGAGCATATTTCATGTCACTTGAATGGTTTGTTAATGCCCCGGGGTTTGCGGATAAGCCTGCATTTGATAATCGGACATGGGGCGAATTGCTACAGGCGAGTGTTTTTTATGACTTTGCAGTAGGTGCATTAAATGATCCGTTTGCCACTGAGCAAAATGGGCATAAAGTGATTAAGGGTGCTGGTGTCGGTTTGCGTTTCACATTACCAGGCACATTCGAGTCCAAACTCCTGTGGGCAACCGAGATTGGCGGCGATGATGTTGGTAACGAACGCAGTTTCCAGATCTGGGGAGATTTTACATATCGCTTCTAGAGGTGCTTATTTGTGAGGCGTAGAGAAATGATGAAAATGATTCCAGGAATTTATACAAGTGTTTGCAAGAAGATTAGTAAAGGCGATTGTATGCCTGTGGCAGTTGGAAGGTTAACGAATTTGCACAATCATTCATGGTTATGCGGCATCGGTATGCCCGGAAGATATTCTTTTAGTATATTTTTGACATGTTCTTGGTTTAGGTTACTTAGAGTTGGCGAAACGTAAGCAAAAGCAAGCATCGACACATGGAGAAGGCTTCGTGCGACAAACGCAGCGCTTTTCGATGACCCCGATCGCTGCGTGTGTTCGTAAGGTCTGTTTACCCGCTGCGGGCCTGTTTTTATCGTTGAACCCGGGTCCTGTATTTGCGGGTCCTGAAGGCGGGCAGGTTACGGGTGGTCAGGGAAATATCTCGACACCGAATACGACCACCACAGTCATTAATCAACAATCGCATCATCTTGCTATTGACTGGACCAGCTTTAACGTCAGTGCCGATGAACTTGTGCGATTCAATCAGCCTTCATCCAAAGCGAGTGCGCTTAATAGAATTTTGGATCAGAGCCCAAGCCAGATTTTCGGTACTATCAACGCCAACGGTAACGTATTATTGGTAAACCCTAACGGGGTTTTCTTCAAGCCCGGTTCAAGCGTTAACGTCAATTCCCTGACTGCATCTGCGTTGAACATTTCATCAGATGATTTCATGAGCGAAGATCTTGATTTTGATGGTGTCGACGGAACAGATGGTCACGTTGTTAATCAGGGCGTATTACAGGCGGCGACGGGTGGTGCGATCAATCTTGTCGGCAAAGCGGTTAAAAACGAAGGCGTGATACTAGCCTCAGCTGGACGAGTGAATATGGTTGCCGGTGAAAAGGTCACGCTGGATTTTGACGGCGATGGACTCATGCAATTCGCCGTTGATAAAGAACTCATGGACAATGCACAGTCGCTTGGTGCGGCGGTAAGCAACACCGGTGAAATCAGCGCGGATGGCGGCAGTGTTTTACTCAAGGGTTCCGCCGCCAAAGATGTGTTTTCCAGGGTTGTGAATAACGAAGGCGTGATCAAAGCCGGACGCATAGAAAATAAAGGTGGCGAAATTCGTCTTGTCGGCATGGGTGCGGGATCTTCCGTGCTAAACACCGGTACGCTGAATGTTACCGGTACAAATGGTGACGGCGGCACCGTTGTGTTGCAGTCAAGCGATACCACGATAGTTTCGGGCGATAGTGTTATTGATGCCTCATCCACCGATACCGACGGCGGCAAGGTGAAAATACTGGGCGATAAAGTCGGTGTGTTGGATAACACAGTTGTCAATGTCTCAGGTGCGACAGGTGGTGGCGAAGTATTAATCGGTGGTGATTTCCGGGGCGATAATCCGGACATACAAAATGCCAAAAGAACGCTGGTCGCTGATGATGTCAAGATAACTGCGGATGCAAACACGGTTGGTGATGGAGGCAAAGTCATTGTCTGGGCGGATGAAGTCACCGGATATTACGGCGATATTTCCGCGCAGGGCGGCAGCACTGGTGGTGATGGTGGTTTTGCCGAAGTATCGGGTAAAGATTATCTGGATTTCAAAGGCGAGGTCAACCTTGCCGGCATCAACGGCGAAACAGGGACGTTACTACTTGATCCATTGAATATTACCATTGAAGATGGCGGCACTGCGGCACCGATTGTGGATGTACTCTTCGACAGTGTGCCCACTGCTGGCACAACGAGACTGGATGCGGATTACCTGAACAATGCAACCGCCAACTTAACGCTGCAAGCGACCAACGATATTACATTTGATGAAATCGTCAATATCACCGCCTCAGGTGTGACATTAACAGCTGTCGCCGGCAATGACATCATCGTCAACACAGCCATCACAACCAACAATGCCGCGATTCATTTAGAAGCGGATTCAAACGCGGGTGTGACTGATAATGCAGGGGCTATCACGATAGGCGCGGCGGGCACGCTCACGTCCGGTGGTGGAGATATTACCCTGATTGGTGAGGATTTTACCATAGAGGCGACTGTGAATGCAGGCTCGGGAGATATCTCACTCTCTGAAGTGGGGGGAACATTTACAATAGGTACAATGGCAGTGGCAAACGCAAAGTTTTCCCAGGCAGAACTGAATTTTTTAACTACGTCTGGTGAATTGTCACTGGGTCGGGCTACAACAGCAGGTGCTGATGGGATGGTAGTTACTGGCGGTGACAATGTTATGGCCACCGTCGATAGCGTTAGTATTGACGGTTCAATTGTCCTGGATGCCGATTTCACGGGCACGGTGTCGCTGTTGGCGACGGCCGGAATCACGCTGAACAATAATTTTACCGTAGATGCCGCGACCACGACGGTGAACATCAATGCTGACGCGGCGGTTTCCGGCGCGACCGACGGCACGGGTGCCTTTACCGTGAGTGACACGTTCACATTCGACAGCGGCGGCAATACACTCAATATCACCGCCGCTGATATCGATTTGAATACCACAGGCGCAACGACCAGCGGCGGCGGCAATACCACCATCTCGGTCACTGCGAACGGCGCGATCGGTCGTTCAATCGGGCTGGGCGCCACCGCTGGTGATCTGACGGTTGACAACACTGAACTCAATAATATTACGGCCAATCGTCTCACACTCACTAGCGGTGCAGGGTTCACGGTAAACGGGATCACTGCCGTGAGCACGGATCAGATTGCAGATAGAACCAGGCTGAATGCAGCGACCGATATTAATTTTGCAACGGGTGAGTCGGTTTTTACCAATGAATTATTCGCAGATGCTGGTGGTAACATCACTGCGTCGGCAGCGGTTACCGTTAATTCAGGTCGATTGACTCTGAATTCAACAGGCGGCGATATTGTCTTTGAACAAAACGCAGGTGTCACAGCACTCACTTCATCAAACTCTAGCGTGGTATTGAATGCACTCAGGGCAATAACAGGTAATGTCAATGTTGCAACTGACATTAGCGCGGATTCTGTTTCACTGGATGCATTTACCGGTATTGGTACGGGTGCTAACGCAATAGAAACAGTGACATCAATGCTGGCGGCCAATAACGCCAATTCAAACGATATCCAGATCGATAACACGGGTTCGTTACGTATAAGCGCTACCGGCAATGCAATAAACAATGATGCTACTACAGGTAACATTGATATTGAAGTGCTTGGCGCGGGAAATGACTTAACCATCAATAGACCAGTGACTGCCGGTGGTAATGTGTTATTGACTGCTAATGATGACATCATTTTCACCCAGACGGCGGGTGCAACGGCCGTAACCGCTGGCGCACGGGCGACGCTGACGGCAGGTACCGGCAGTACCGACGGTCTCATCGTCGGCAATGCCAATGCTGTGACTGATGTTAATGCGGCCAATATCGAATTGATTGCTGATACCGGCATCGGTAATACCAACGCTATCGAAATCAATGCAACGCATGCGACTAATGGTTTGGCGGCGACTACGGCATCGGGCGATATTCAAGTTGTTGACAATACTGGCGGCTTAAGCATCGGTACGGCGGGCGCAACCACAGGCGTGTCTGTGACCACAGGTGCTGCTGGTGATGATATCACGATTGGAACAACAGCAAACAGCATCACTGTCAATAGTGCAGTGACAGCTGGCGGCGCGGGTAGCGTCACACTCAATGCCAACCGGTTGTTAACCGTAAATCAAGCGGTTTCATCAGTCACAGGCGCGTTAAACCTGACGGGGGGTACCGGCGTCACGTTCAATGCGGGCGGTGATTTAAGCACCACGGGTGCAGGTGCAATCACAGTGAATGCAACAGCAAACGATATCACTGTCAACAGTGCAGTGACAGCTGGCGGCGCGGGTAGCGTCACACTCAATGCCAACCGGTTATTAATCGTAAATCAAGCGGTTTCATCAGTCACAGGCGCGTTAAACCTGACGGGGGGTACCGGCGTCACGTTCAATGCGGGCGGTGATTTAAGCACCACGGGTGCAGGTGCAATCACAGTGAATGCAACAGCAAACGATATCACTGTCAACAGTGCAGTGACAGCTGGCGGCGCGGGTAGCGTCACACTCAATGCCAACCGGTTATTAATCGTAAATCAAGCGGTTTCATCAGTCACAGGCGCGTTAAACCTGACGGGGGGTACCGGCGTCACGTTCAATGCGGGCGGTGATTTAAGCACCACAGGTGCAGGCACAATCACAGTGAATGCAAACCAGAATAACTTGACGATGGCCAATGGTACCGTGTTCAGTGCGGGAGGTATTATTGATATTAATGCCTTATTTGGTGATGTTGTTTTAGGCCAGTTGATTACGACAAGTGCAAGTACGGCCGCAGGCGCCGAAGCAATCAATATCGATGCCGGGACTGCGGTTACAGATATAAATGCAGGCGCGAACAACATTACGACAGCAGCAGGCGGTCGCACGGTGATCGAGTCGAGTACGGGCATTGGTACGGCAGCCGATGGACTGGAAACATCAACAGGATCGATTAGTGTAATCAGCGCGAACAGTGGTGATATACACATTGATGCAGCGGCGGCTCTGGATGTGATTGCTGCCACGACGCGACGGGCAGGCAATATTGATATCTCAACGGCAGCGGGTGCGCTAACGATAGTGGCTGGCACGGCAGCAAATGCGGTCAGTACAGGGGATATTGGCGTTGGTGTGGGCACTGTGACCTTAAGTGCAACTGGTGGTGACCTGAATGTGAATGACGGGTTGAGCACGGCGACAGGCAAAATCACTTTAAACAGTGTCACGGCGGGCACAGATGTGGTGTTTGGTATTGATGGTGATATCACCACGACCAGTGGTGAGATAGAAGTCAATGCAGCGGATGCCATCACCATGAATGCCGGTACGATTCTGAATGCGGGCGATGACATCATCGATTTCAATGCCACGACGGGCGATATCGTTTTGGGTCAGCTGAGGACGACGAGTACCAGTATGACTGGTGGTAGTGAAGCTGTGAATATCAGTACCGGCGGCGCGGTCACGGATGCGAATGCCGGGGTGAATAATATTACGACTGGTGCGACAGGAAGATTGGTTATTGATGCGGTCAGCGGTGTCGGTAGTGCAGATGCGATTGAGACATCAGTTGCGCAATTTGATATTGATACAACAGTTTCAGGCAATATCGATATTGATAATAACTTCACGACAGCGGATGTCACACTCACCAATATTAATGTTGCGGCGGGTAACGGCACCATCAGTTTTGACAATCTCGGTAATCGAGCGTTAACAATCACAAGCGCAACGACCAGCAATGGCAATATCACCATTACGAATACGGGTAATGCGTCTGCTGATACAGTCACCATTGGTGGTGCTGTATCAGCAGGCGGCGCGAATACGGTGACAGTGTCTTCCTTAATACGTGGTGATATAACAGTTAATAACACAATAACGACGAGAAGTGGTGGCACGATCACACTCAATTCTTCGGATGATATTACCATTGGTGCATTCGCAGTCGACGCCGGTGCCGCCGGAACAATCAGTCTGAATGTAGATACCAACAATAATATAGCAGCCGTTCTCGATTTAGGTGGCGGTATGCTAACCGCAGGCATGATTAATCTGGATGGTGGTGCTACAAACGTAGTGACGTTTCGCGATACCCTGATCGCTCAGAACCAGGCGAATACCTGGGTGCTGACGACGGGTGATGATGATGGAACCTTAGCCAATGCTTCATTGTCTTCAACAGCCAATTTTACCGACCTGCATCATTTAACCGGTAACGCCATGAATGATCGGTTTGATTTTAATGGTGGCAGTGTGAGCGGCAATATTGATGGCCGGGCGGGCATAAATACGCTTGATTATAGCTCTCTGACGGCTCCGATTTCCGTCGCTTTAAGCGCACAGAATTTGGCGGGTTTTCGCAGTACTAACGCAGGAGCACCGCGGATTGGCGGAAGGTTTGACAATATCAACTCGTTAATCGGTTCAGGCGGTACGGATACGCTTACGGGTAACAACGATACGGCTACTTGGGAAATCGATGGCACGAATCAATACCAGGGTGCAAGGTTCAATTTTAGTTCTATAGAAAATCTGATTGGTGGAAGAGGAGCGGATACATTCAATATATCTGCAGATCACACGGGTAATATTTCAGGCGGTCTCGGCGCAGATACATTCAATATCCGTGCAGATCACACGGGTAATATTTCAGGTGGTCTCGGCGCAGACCGATTTGTATTTAATCGTGACGCTGTCGTTACCGGCAGAATTGATGGTAATGGTGGTTCAGATAGTCTTGATTTTTCTGGTTATGATTCCACACAAATGTTGACAGTAACAGGTGCGGGATCTATCGACGGCTCACAGGGTACGGTTACCGGAGGTGCAGTTGACTCAATTGTTGCGACTGCGCCGGACTTTGACAACATAAATAGTTTTGTGGGCGGGATGCTTGTTGCACCGAATGTTGACACTATCTGGTTACTAACCGGAGCAGACTCAGGCACATTCGGTGCCACAGGTACAGAAACTGTATTTTCCGATGTTACAATGTTGAGCGGCGGCACATCGGCGGATACATTCATTTTTAGAAACGGGACGACGAATACCTTCACCAATATTGATGGCGGTGCTGCCGGTGAAAACAACACGCTCATTATCGACTCAGGAGGAGACGGTGTTCCTGAAGAATTCTTTATTGATGGTCCGAATAACGGTCGTGTTACAACTATAGGCGGCAGTCGTTTTGATTTGACTTTTACAAATTTCGATAATGTTTTCGGTGACAGAGATAACGCCGTCAATGATACATTCACCATTGCGCCAGGTCAGACATGGGCCGGCACCATCGGCGGTGGTCTGGGTACAGATACATTGAACATATCTGATGCGACAGCAACATGGACTGTCAACGGGTTGGGTGCAGGACCGAATATATTTGATAGCCCTGATACAATGACAACGGCCGTTGATGGTTCCAGTGGTCGCGTAAATGGAACCGCCTTTGTTGAAATGGAAATCCTTACCGGTGCGACGGATGTCGATACGTTTAATATTCAGGCGCTCACAAACGCGCTCACAATCAATGCTGGCGGTGGCAATGATGTGTTTAATATTTCCTCGAATGCGCCGACCAATACCGGGAATGTAAACGCTGTTATTGGAGAGTTGACACTAAACGGTGAAGGCAATACTGACACGATTAATCTGGGCGATGCAGGCGACACTACCGCAAACGTGGGCGCGATTACAGGCACAGGCATTACCGGTCTTGGACTCACAGGCGGTATTACTTACGGTACCGTGGAAGATATCAATATCAATCTCGGTACGGGCAATGATAGTTTTACCGTGACAAGCACTGTTGCAACCACAACGTTGGATGTTGATGCGGGCGGGGGTGACGACACAATTAACGTGGGTAATGCAAACTCACTGGATGGAATTTTGTCAGCGGTCTCCATCACAGGCGGCGCAAATACTGCGGTTGGGGATACCCTAAACATTAATGACCAGGGTGATGCAGATGCGAATGATTATACCGTCACTGCGACGACTGTTACTCGAAGCGGTGGTACCCCGGTTGTCACTTATGGTACAGGGACGACCATTGAAAATCTTAATCTGAACACAGGCTCGGGTGTAAATGTAGTGAGTGCGTCCGGCTGGGGTACGCGTTCGGGCAGCATTGTCGATGTAGGTGGCGCAGATACATTTAATCTTACCAGTGGTTTTACAACTACAGGCGACTTTAGGATTGATGCCATTGAGACGCTGAGTGACGGCACTGCGCTTGCCGGTGGTTTCGTTTTAGGAGCAAATCGGCTAATAATCAATGACGCATTAACTGCGGTTGATTTAAGCACCTCTGTTACGAGTCTGAATATGACGGGTACCAACGGGACGACACGCATTGACGAGTCCAATGCGATTGATTTGTTAGCGATTACCACAGGTGTAAATAATTTTACTCTGGTAACGAGGGATGGACCTGTTACCAATAGCACTGGTGCAGGTGCAAGTATCGTTGCAAATGATTTACTGCTGACAGCAGGTGGTTTGGGTTCCGCCATAGGTGCGAGCGGTACGGCGAATGACATTAACGTGACCTTGAGCGGCACTTTGACGGCGAATGCCGACAGTGGCACGGGCGGTATCTATATTACAGAAACCAACGCCATGTCGATTGCCAGCATTGATGCGGGGACAGGTGACATAGAACTGGAATCAAGCGGCACGATTAGAGACGCTGCAGGCGCAGACGATGCGATAGACATCACAGGCGGGGGGTTGACCATCCGTAACTCGACGGGGATAGGCGTTGACAGTGACGATGAACTCAATCTGAGTGTCGAGAGTCTGACGGTGACTGCGACGGGCGGCGATGCATTTATTACCGAAGCGGATGGACTGGGTCTGGGGACAGTCAACCTGGCGACCAACAATCTGGACATCAGTGCCATTGCAGGCAACATTACCAACGACACATCGGCATTGACGGCTGGCAACTTGCTTATTGAAGCACGAGCGAATGGTGGTGCCATAGGTGGGAGCGGTGCGGCGAATGACATTAACGTGACCTTGAGCGGCACTTTGACGGCGAATGCCGACAGTGGCACGGGCGGTATCTATATTACAGAAACCAACGCCATGTCGATTGCCAGCATTGATGCGGGGACAGGTGACATAGAACTGGAATCAAGCGGCACGATTAGAGACGCTGCAGGCGCAGACGATGTGATAGACATCACAGGCGGGGGGGTGACCATCCGTAACTCGACGGGGATAGGCGTTGACAGTGACGATGAACTCAATCTGAGTGTCGAGAGTCTGACGGTGACTGCGACGGGCGGCGATGCATTTATTACCGAAGCGGATGGACTGGGTCTGGGGACAGTCAACCTGGCGACCAACAATCTGGACATCAGTGCCATTGCAGGCAACATTACCAACGACACATCGGCATTGACGGCTGGCAACTTGCTTATTGAAGCACGAGCGAATGGTGGTGCCATAGGTGGGAGCGGTGCGGCGAATGACATTAACGTGACCTTGAGCGGCACTTTGACGGCGAGAGCGGAGAGTGGCACGGGGGGCATCTATATCAGTGAGACGACCACAGACATGCTGGTTGGAGAAGTCAATGCAGCGACAGGCAATGTTGAATTACGTGCGATTGCCAGCAGTATTGCTAATAGTGGCTCGGACATCACCGCGACCAATCTTCTGCTTGAAGCGAGTAATGCCGCCATAGGTGCGAGCGGTACGGCGAATGACATTAACGTGACCTTGAGCGGCACTTTGACGGCGAGAGCCGACAGTGGCACGGGCGGCATTTTCATTACAGAAACCAACGCCATGTCGGTTGCCAGCATTGATGCGGGGACAGGTGACATAGAACTGGAATCAAGCGGCACGATTAGAGACGCTGCAGGCGCAGACGATGCGCTAGACATCACAGGCGGGGGGTTGACCATCCGTAACTCGACGGGGATAGGCGTTGACAGTGACGATGAACTCAATCTGAGTGTCGAGAGTCTGACGGTGACTGCGACGGGCGGCGATGCATTTATTACCGAAGCGGATGGACTGGGTCTGGGGACAGTCAACCTGGCGACCAACAATCTGGACATCAGTGCCATTGCAGGCAACATTACCAACGAGACATCGGCATTGACGGCTGGCAACTTGCTTATTGAAGCACGAGCGAATGATGCCGCCATAGGTGCGAGCGGTACGGCGAATGACATTAACGTGACCTTGAGCGGCACTTTGACGGCGAGAGCCGACAGTGGCACGGGCGGTATCTATATTACAGAAACCAACGCCATGTCGATTGCCAGCATTGATGCGGGGACAGGTGACATAGAACTGGAATCAAGCGGCACGATTAGAGACGCTGCAGGCGCAGACGATGTGATAGACATCACAGGCGGGGGGGTGACCATCCGTAACTCGACGGGGATAGGCGTTGACAGTGACGATGAACTCAATCTGAGTGTCGAGAGTCTGACGGTGACTGCGACGGGCGGCGATGCATTTATTACCGAAGCGGATGGACTGGGTCTGGGGACAGTCAACCTGGCGACCAACAATCTGGACATCAGTGCCATTGCAGGCAACATTACCAACGAGACATCGGCATTGACGGCTGGCAACTTGCTTATTGAAGCACGAGCGAATGGTGGTGCCATAGGTGGGAGCGGTGCGGCGAATGACATTAACGTGACCTTGAGCGGCACTTTGACGGCGAGAGCGGAGAGTGGCACGGGGGGCATCTATATCAGTGAGACGACCACAGACATGCTGGTTGGAGAAGTCAATGCAGCGACAGGCAATGTTGAATTACGTGCGATTGCCAGCAGTATTGCTAATAGTGGCTCGGACATCACCGCGACCAATCTTCTGCTTGAAGCGAGTAATGCCGCCATAGGTGCGAGCGGTACGGCGAATGACATTAACGTGACCTTGAGCGGCACTTTGACGGCGAGAGCCGACAGTGGCACGGGCGGTATCTATATTACAGAAACCAACGCCATGTCGATTGCCAGCATTGATGCGGGGACAGGTGACATAGAACTGGAATCAAGCGGCACGATTAGAGACGCTGCAGGCGCAGACGATGTGATAGACATCACAGGCGGGGGGGTGACCATCCGTAACTCGACGGGGATAGGCGTTGACAGTGACGATGAACTCAATCTGAGTGTCGAGAGTCTGACGGTGACTGCGACGGGCGGCGATGCATTTATTACCGAAGCGGATGGACTGGGTCTGGGGACAGTCAACCTGGCGACCAACAATCTGGACATCAGTGCCATTGCAGGCAACATTACCAACGACACATCGGCATTGACGGCTGGCAACTTGCTTATTGAAGCACGAGCGAATGGTGGTGCCATAGGTGGGAGCGGTGCGGCGAATGACATTAACGTGACCTTGAGCGGCACTTTGACGGCGAGAGCGGAGAGTGGCACGGGGGGCATCTATATCAGTGAGACGACCACAGACATGCTGGTTGGAGAAGTCAATGCAGCGACAGGCAATGTTGAATTACGTGCGATTGCCAGCAGTATTGCTAATAGTGGCTCGGACATCACCGCGACCAATCTTCTGCTTGAAGCGAGTAATGCCGCCATAGGTGCGAGCGGTACGGCGAATGACATTAACGTGACCTTGAGCGGCACTTTGACGGCGAGAGCCGACAGTGGCACGGGCGGTATCTATATTACAGAAACCAACGCCATGTCGATTGCCAGCATTGATGCGGGGACAGGTGACATAGAACTGGAATCAAGCGGCACGATTAGAGACGCTGCAGGCGCAGACGATGTGATAGACATCACAGGCGGGGGGGTGACCATCCGTAACTCGACGGGGATAGGCGTTGACAGTGACGATGAACTCAATCTGAGTGTCGAGAGTCTGACGGTGACTGCGACGGGCGGCGATGCATTTATTACCGAAGCGGATGGACTGGGTCTGGGGACAGTCAACCTGGCGACCAACAATCTGGACATCAGTGTCATTGCAGGCAACATTACCAACGAGACATCGGCATTGACGGCTGGCAACTTGCTTATTGAAGCACGAGCGAATGGTGGTGCCATAGGTGGGAGCGGTGCGGCGAATGACATTAACGTGACCTTGAGCGGCACTTTGACGGCGAGAGCGGAGAGTGGCACGGGCGGCATTTTCATTACAGAAACCAACGCCATGTCGATTGCCAGCATTGATGCGGGGACAGGTAATGCCGGATTGCGCACGACTGTCGGCAATATCATGACGACGAGTGGTAGTGGTGCCAGTAGCATTACAGCGGATGGTCTAACGATGAATTCGGCAGGCGGCATTGGGGTTGCTGGTAGTAATGTGGTTGTCACTGTTGCAGGTGCCTTGAATTTAACAACAGCGGGTGCAGGTACGGCAGGTAATATCTATATTGCCGATACAACCGGGATTAATTCCAGTCAGCTTGCGCTGTTTTCAGCAGCAGGCAGTGCGCAGACAGTAACTATTGACGCACCTGGTTATAATATTGACTCAAATTTAAATACGGGTCTGGATGGATTGGATATTTTGCTGTTGAATAATGGTGACTTTAATGTCACGGCCGATATTGCAACAGGTGGAACAAGTCTGGTATTTCCCGGGTTGGTGACGGCTGCGCCCGGTGCTCAAATCTACGACACAGGCACAGGAAATTTAACATTCGGCAGAACTCTTTCTATTGAAGGAGATACAACTTTCGCATCAACGGGTACGATAACGTTGCAAAGCACGATTACTGACGGTGTTGCGGGTGCTGGCGCGAATGTCGTATTTGGTGGTAATACCATTCTAAATGGTACGGTGAATACCTTCTCTTCAGGTCCTGCACATGATGGTTGGGATGTTGGTAATTTGGTATTCAATGGCGGGACTTTAACTATCAATGGCGATCATATTATTGAAACTACAGCCACGGGAGTAGTCAATTACCCGACGACTGTTATCAATGGGACCGTTATTAATAGAACGCCTACTGGTGGGAATAATGCTGATAATACGGTTGTTCGTGGTGGCGTGCTTGCAATTGTACCAGCTGAAGGTGAATCGCAAATACTTGGAGGTGCTGATAACACATTGGGTAGTATTCCAGCAGCACCTTTTGCTAACTTCGATGGACACCTGATTATAGGCGGTTCGATTGCTTCGATATCGGCACCCACTATCGAAGCCACTGCGATTGATGTTAATGCGCGGACAATCGGAACAGTGTCTGCATTTGAGACCGATGGCGCGATAACATTATTGGCAGGTGATCTGAATTTGCCTTTTGGAATCAGTACCGACAGTGCAGGCGGGAATACTTTGTTCCTGGTGGCTGCAGGTGTTGATGCACAAGTTGGATCAACTACAGGTACCGGAGACATTCTGGTGCCTAATGCGAATACCACATTTACAGCCGGAAATGTATTTATCGCTGTTGGAAATGGTATTGCGGATTCACAGAATATGGTGCTGGAATTGCAGGAAGCTACCGTTGAGGTTGCGACAGGTGCTCCAAATAATGTCACATTTGGTCCTGGTTCGTCTGCTAGTCCCGGTCCCATTAATGGGACGGATGGTTTCATGAGTTTCATTGAATTATTTGATTCCATGTTAAATATAGCATTAATAACCATCTCGAACCCTGCCACGGATTTAATAGGTACCAAGGAACTTGGGGTTATTGATACTGGATTGTTTGAAAAGGATTTAACATTATTTGGTCAGATAGGAACAGGTATTGCCTTATCCCTGGCCCAGTGTGAAGAAATTGAAGGTTGTGCACCGAATGTCACACCGGAAGAACTGGACGTATTTATTGTACAAATAGAGACTATACTGGAAGAACTTATCGGGCGTTTGGATAAAGCCGGGAGTTGGGCTGAGAAAGAGGAATTGGAAAAATTAATTTCAGGATACCAGGATGAACGCGACAATTTCGTCAAGCACCGTGCAGATTTACAAGATTACTTGACAGTGGATGAAGTGGATGAAGAGTTCGAGGACGAATTTGGCGACGATGAATTCAGTGTTGGATTGGATGCGGAGGTAATCAAAAGTCTCGCTAATATACTTTTCCGCATTAATAGACGTATCCAGGCGTTAGAAGATCTCAAGGGTGATCCTGAAGCACGTGAGAAGCTGGGTAATTCAACCGGTATCGATCTGTCCCTGGAATCTCTTGAGGCTATTATTGAAGCTGCGAAATCAGAGGAAAAATTCATTGAGAAAAAAATGAAGTTATTGCAAGAAGGCACCGAAAGCGGGATTCAACCTGCTCCATTGTTTATTGCCGAGGTGGGTGATTATAGCTTGACGCAAGTGGTGAACTACGGTCCTTCATTGTCAAATATCGGTAAGGGAAAAATGAGTGATGTGTGGTACTGAGAGATGATTGGTGTGTCAGGAAAATATCCACTCGTTCTCGTGATATCGTTTTCTGTTACGTTCAGCATGCAGGTTTTTTCCGCGTCCGCCGATATATTGGATATTAATGAAATCGACAATGCTGATGTTTCCGCAATGTTTAATGATACGGAAGTATTTAATACCATTAGTATGGGTATTGCCCTGTCCATCGCTATGTGTGACGGTAGTGAAATATGTGATCCAACCGTGAATGAAGATGAAATTGAACAACTGATTGAAGCCTTGGACAGTCGAATCGGGAGCATTGTCACCAGACAACAAAACAGCGAAGAAGAATTAACTCCGGTTATTACTGCCTATGTCGATGCAAAAGAAAAATATACAGATTACCTGCAAATGCTAAGTAAAATTTCCAGGGTTGAACCGGCTCAGGATGAATTTACAGAGGAAGAGGCTCCGTTTTTTGGCGGAGATACTTTAAACGAAGACGATTATGCTATCTTCGCTGATGCTGAAGAGGATATAGAAGATGATGTTGATTTGGATGAAGTCGAGGCAGATATGGAAGATGATGCTGATTTATATAAAGTTGAAGAAGAAATAATCAAGGATGAGTAGAGAAACCGGACTCGTGTTTCGATTGCTTCTCGTAAAATAATCTTTCCCGCCTGAACTGTTTCCAAGTTGAGAATTTCCATGAGTTCACAACCAATATTTTATAAAAAAATTGTACCTCTAAATAAAGAAACACATAGTGACTGGAGTGTTGTGGCTATTGCCAATTTCAAGCATACATCTGAAACCAATAGCCTGTATATTGCCGCTGTAGAATTTATTAAGGCGGCAAATGAGTATCCCATTGTATTCGGAACAGGTAAAGATGAGTCTGTTTTCCCCGTCGTAATATTGGGGCTGAGGAAGAATGAAAATCTTTACGTTAATAAAAAGGGGGAATGGTTAGCGAAATATATTCCCGCTTATATCAGGCGCTATCCGTTTATATTGGCAACGGGTGAAGAAGGATCAGAACAATTTACGGTGTGTATAGATAGTGACTGTCCCGGGTTTAACGATAAGGGTAAGGGGACAAGGTTATTTGATGCAGATGGTAATGAATCTGGATTACTCAGAAATTCTGTCGAATTTCTAAAGGAATATCAAAGTCATATTCAACTAACGACATTGTTCTGTAAAAACATCAAGGATTTGGGACTTCTGGAGCCGATGAAGGCTGATATTAAAATGGCTGATGGAGAAGAAATATCTCTGGGTGGTTTTATGGGTGTCAGCAGAGAGAAGTTAAAGGCGTTGGATGCTGGCAAATTGCTAAATTTGGTAAAAACAGATCAAATTGAATTGGTTTATGCCCATCTGGTTTCACTGGGTAATATTGATTCATTAGTGACTAGATTGAAGTCACAGTCACATACCAAGAAGGTATGACAGTGGACAGATGTCAAGGAATGACGCGCAGATGCGTGTTGTTTTCATTATAATTCGGCAATGGTCAACCGTTTAAAACGGCGCCATACGAGGCATGGTGATTTTCTTCGTACTAGCGATTGGAAAGATCGGTTTCGATGCTTTGTCCTTGCTTTTCTGCAGTTTTAGGTCCATATTTTTTTATATATTCCGCGACCAGTTGATCTGCGGATAGCATTTCCTCGCTGGATAGCCTGGATTTTACATTTTCCATACCTTTAACAGATTTTTGATGGTTGTGTACCGCACCGACACTGTACCAGACGTAGGCAAATTCCATGTCCCTGGGAACGCCTTTACCCTCAGTATAAAGGTTGGCAAGTTTATACATGGCGGCTGCCAGTCCCTGTTCAGAGGCTTTACGAAACCATTCTCCGGCGGCTTTAAAATCCTGCTCCACACCCTGCCCTTTCATATACATGACCCCCAAATAGTATTGTGCGATCTTGTCGTCTGAGGTATTCGCCAGTGAAATCATAATGTTATAGGCCGTTTCATAATCACCTTGCAGATAGGCATAGGCACCATCATTACGATCTGCAAGAGCAGTTTGAAAGCTCATTAGCATCAATAATATGGTGCCGTAAATTTTTTTCATCCGTATACCTGTAAGTTGGAGTATTTGTTATTTTTTCGTAACATGTGCGGCCTGTTAGCGTGTTCTCCATTATTGTAAAGAGACCGTTGCACTGGTTAGAACCACGAAGCGCGAAATTGTTTCATGCGCTCCCCGGAATGTAAATATGCAGGTCATTAGGATGCGTGATTTTAAAGTTTTTCGTATAGATCAACACGGAGAGAAAGTGCAGGGGAATCCTGGATCATTGACGCTGGATGATCTGTCCGCTGGCGAAGTTCTACTCAAGGTAGCCTATTCCAGTGTTAATTATAAAGATGCACTGGCTGCGAAAGGCATGGGGAAATTCACGCGTGAATTTCCCGTTATCGGAGGTATTGATGCTGCGGGTCACGTTGTGTCATCGACGAATAAAACTTTTGCAGAGGGTGATGCAGTATTAGTCACGGGATATGATTTTGGTACAAATCACGACGGCGGCTATGCGGGGTATGCCCGTGTTCCTGCGGAGTGGGTTGTGCGCTTACCCGATACCATGTCTCCTAAACAGGCGATGTCGATTGGAACGGCCGGATTTACCGTTGCGCTTTGTATACATCGCCTGGAAGAAAATAATCAAAAGCCTGAAGACGGGCCTTTCGTTGTCACAGGAGCTTCCGGTGGTGTCGGTAATTATGCTGTCGATATTTTATCCGGGCTTGGTTATGAGGTGATCGCTGTTTCAGGTAAACAAAAGGAAAAGAACAGGTTACTGGCATTGGGTGCGGCCGAGGTGTTCGACAGAAATAATATTGATTTTTCAGGGTCACCACTTGGGAAAGGACAATGGGGCGGCGCAATCGATAACGTGGGTGGTGATATACTCGCGTGGTTGACTCGAACGACCAGGCCATGGGGCAATATTGTATCAGTAGGATTGGCAGGCGGTAGTCATTTAAATACCACGGTAATGCCGTTTATTTTGCGCGGTGTGAGTTTATTGGGTGTTACTTCATCGGACTGTCCCACGCAGCTAAGACATGGGTTATGGCATCGATTGTCCACAGATTTGGCTCCGAGACATCTGGATGCGATTGTGACTCGGGTTGCAGGCCTGGATGATTTACCTGATATCCTTGATTCATTGTTGGCGGGTACGTCAACGGGTAGAACGATTATTAAAATTGCGGAGCAGGATTAAATCCCGGTAATGACGGCAAGAACACTTTACGACAAGTTATGGGACGATCATGTAGTGCGTGAGAATGGCGATGGATCTGCACTCATCTACGTAGACAGGCAACTCATTCATGAAGTGACTTCGCCCCAGGCATTTGAAGGTCTGAAAATTAATGATCGGACACCGTGGCGAGTCGACGCGAATTTGGCCGTGCCTGATCATAATGTTCCAACGTACCGTCGTGATCGGATAGACGATCCTGTTGCCAGATTACAATTATCGACATTGGATGATAATTGCAGGGAAACAGGTATTACCAAATTTGCGATGAGTGATCCCAGACAGGGGATTGTTCATGTTATCGGCCCTGAGCAAGGTGCCTCTTTACCAGGTATGACAATCGTCTGTGGTGACTCACACACGTCCACAAATGGTGCTTTAGGTGCGTTGGCAATTGGTATCGGCACTTCCGAGGTCGAGCATGTATTGGCAACGCAGTGTTTGGTGTTACGTAAGGCAAAAAATATGCAAGTGGTGGTTGATGGTCAAATGGGTAAAGGCATCACCGCCAAGGATATTGTTTTGGCTATTATTGGTGAAATTGGGACGGCTGGTGGCACAGGTCACACTATTGAATTTGCGGGCGAAGCCATCAGTGCGCTTTCTATGGAAGGCAGAATGACCGTGTGTAACATGAGTATTGAAGCAGGTGCCAGAGCAGGCCTGATAGCTGTAGACGATAAAACAATTGATTACATCAAAGGTAGACCTTTTGCACCGCAAGGTGAACTTTGGGAACGTGCCGTTGCAGCATGGCGGTATTTGCAGAGTGATGATGCCGCTCATTTCGACAAAATCGTCAGGATCAATGCCACAGGTATTCAACCTCAGGTCACATGGGGAACGTCTCCGGAGATGGTCGTTTCCATTAATGGTGAAGTGCCTGATCCGAAAGAAGAAACTGATAGTAGTGTGCGTGAAGGGATGCGACATGCATTGAAATATATGGATTTGGTGCCGGGGACATTGATTAAGGACATCAGCATAGACAAGGTGTTTATTGGTTCGTGCACCAATTCACGGATTGAAGATATTAGATCGGCGGCAGAAATAACCAGAGGTCGGTACATTGCGGATAATATTGTGTTGGCGCTGGTGGTTCCGGGTTCCGGTTTGGTAAAACGACAAGCCGAAAAAGAAGGTCTGCATCAGGTTTTTATTGATGCCGGGTTTGAGTGGCGTGAGCCGGGCTGTTCCATGTGTTTAGGAATGAATGCAGATAGATTAGCCGTCGGTGAAAGATGTGCATCCACATCAAATCGTAATTTTGAAGGTCGACAAGGGCAGGGTGGAAGAACGCATCTGGTCAGTCCTGCAATGGCCGCTGCAGCAGCGATTGCCGGTCATTTTGTCGATGTTGGAGAGTTATAGAGAGGGATTATGCAGGTATTCAGGAGTTTTACCGGGATTGTGGCGCCTCTCGACAGATCCAATGTTGATACAGATGCCATTATTCCGAAACAGTATTTAAAATCAATTAAACGTACAGGATTCGGTCCAAACCTGTTTGATGAATGGCGCTATCTGGATGCAGGTGAGCCGGGTGATGACAACACAAAGAGAAGAGAAAATCCTGATTTTGTTTTAAATCAGCCGCGCTATCGTGAAGCACAAATTTTACTTGCTCGTGAGAACTTTGGCTGTGGTTCGTCACGCGAACATGCCGTATGGTCTTTTCTGGATTATGGTATTGGCGTAATCATTGCGTCAGGTTTCGCAGATATTTTTTATAGCAATGCTTTTAAAAATGGTCTTTTACCCATTACGTTCGAACTCAGTGTGATCGACAAATTATTTGCCGCTACAACGGCGACTACAGGGTATGAGTTGAGTATTGATTTGGAGAATCTTGCCGTTGCAACGCCGGCAGGGGAAAGCTATCACTTCGAACTTGATAAAGGTTTGCAGGATCGGTTACTTAATGGCCTGGATGATATTGCGCTGACACTTTCATATGTTGAAGATATTCGCAATTACGAAGCCCAACGGAGGCAACAAGCCCCCTGGTTATTTGCTGAATAGTTTTGTTTCCCGAATAAATTATAACTCCAGGAGAAAAATGGTTAAGTATGACAGCGTCCGTCCGTACCCGTTTTGCCCCAAGCCCAACCGGCCACCTTCATATAGGTGGTGTTAGAACGGCATTTTTCTCATGGTTATATGCACGTCACCATCAAGGTGAGTTTATCCTGCGTATAGAAGATACTGATCGCGAACGATCCTCGAAAGAATCAGTACAGGTGATACTTGATGGTATGAAGTGGTTGGGCCTGGATTATGATGATGACCTTTACTATCAAACACAACGATATGATCGTTATAAAGAAGTTATCCAAAAATTACTTGATGAAGATAAAGCCTATTATTGCACTTGTAGTAAGGAAATGCTTGATGTCATGCGCGAAGAAGCCATGGCACGAGGCGCTAAGCCAGGATATGACGGACGTTGTCGTGATGTTGGTCATTCACATAGTCTTGACAGTCAAACTGTTGTCAGATTCAAGAATCCACTCGAAGGTGAAGTTGTCATGGAAGATCGTATTCAGGGAACGGTTATTTATAAGAACAAGGAGCTTGATGATTTAATTATTGCCAGATCGGATGGGTCACCCACTTATAATCTGGCGGTTGTTGTTGATGATATGGATATGCGGATAACGGACGTAATCAGAGGTGATGATCATCTGAATAACACCCCCAGGCAAATAAATATTTTTCATGCGCTGAGCGTACAAATACCGCATTATGCGCACATGCCGCTTATTCTGGGTGAGGATGGCGGTCGTTTATCCAAACGCCATGGTGCAGCGAATATATTGCAATACAGGAAAGATGGTTATTTACCGGAAGCCCTGTTGAATTACATTGCACGACTTGGTTGGTCACACGGTGATCAGGAAATATTCAGTATGGGTGAAATGATTGAGTATTTTGATATCAAGGATGTAAACAAGTCCGCAGCGTCGGTAAATCCTGAAAAATTACTTTGGCTAAACCAGCATTACATCAAGAGTGAAAATAATGCCGGGCTTGCGGATAAATTAAGTGAATATTTTGTGACACTTGATGTCGATTTGAGCGATGGTCCCGATATTCAGGATCTTGTTGAAGTTCAAAAAGAAAGATCAAGGACCCTGGTGGACATGGCCGAACAAAGCCGATGTTTCTATGTCGATTTTGATGCTCATGATGATGCTGCTGCGAAAAAATATTTAAGGCCAGTGGTTCTGGAGCCTTTAGAAAAAATTCGTGAGCAACTATCATTTCTTGAAGTATGGTCGGATACAAATTTACACCGGTTAATTGATGATACTGCTGCTGAATTTGATATCAAAATGGGGAAAATCGCCCAGCCTTTGCGCGTTGCTGTTACCGGAGGATCCATTTCACCATCAATAGATGCAACGCTAAGATTAATCGGTAAAAAAAGAGTACTTGCCCGCCTTGATTCGGCATTGAAATTTATCCGTGCACGCTTGACAGAAAGTGGGGTGTAACGTAGAGTCCCGCGCTTTCCAGGGGTCATAGCTCAGCCGGGAGAGCACTACACTGGCAGTGTAGAGGTCGGCGGTTCGATCCCGCCTGGCTCCACCAGACACAGACAAGATGCCAGAATAAAGATGAATTGGTCCCCATCGTCTAGAGGCCCAGGACACTGCCCTTTCACGGCGGCAACAGGGGTTCGAATCCCCTTGGGGACGCCATTCTAACGTACTTCTTTTATCCTCTGTCCGAGTCAAAATAATGCGTGAGACCGGTATTAATGTAATGATTAATACAAAAACAGGCAATCGCTTGTTACAGGTCTCTTTTATATTTCAGGCCTGGTTAGCTGGAGTAATTGCACTACCCCTGGTGAGCATTCATACAAAATACTCAAAACTGACCTGCCTCCCAAAACCCGAACCATTCACCGGGTTGTGATCTCATCAAATGATTATCGTCCGCCGCTCGCCTGAGAAAATATACGCGCTGTTGCCGGTGCCTGTGATGTGCAATGCTCAACCACCCCGCCCCTGCGGGGCACCCCTCCTTGACAAGGAGGGGAGTGAGTTAGCTGGCAAAGTTGAGTGACAGTAAAATCGTCATTCCCGCGCAAGCGGGGAACCAGAAAAACGAAGGCTTGGTGCCTGCCTTACGCTTTCCTGAGTTTAGTAGTGCACATGGGTGGAAAGAAAAGCCGCTTAATAAAATGACTGAACATCGTCATTCCCGCGAAAAATATGTCCTCGCAGAAGTTGTGTATTTTTTTGCGTCTTATAGATTCCCGCTTGCGCGGGAATGACGGGGTAGTGGTGCAGGAAGCGCGGAGCTTGAAAAACAGCCACCCCACCCCTGCGGGAACGCCGAGCTCCAGCTCGGCATAAAAGGAGCGTTAAGTCGATGGCAAGAAAAGCCGGTGCAGTGAGCGTCTATGCTGTCCATGCAGCCACTACTGCAAGAGTGCCTCGATATTCGTCCTGACCTCATTGAACGATGGATTGCCCGGAATGGTATCGAGCAGGCCCACCGTGTCGCGAATACCAAACAGGTAGCGGCCCAGCAAGAGTCCGTCACTCTGGTTGGGATCACCGCCGCTGCCATCCACGTCAAGACGACCGCTAGCGAAAGCTCCCGCAATATTCGTCGTGACCGCATTGAACGAGGGACTCCCCGGAATCGTATCAAGCAAGCCCGCCGCATCACGAATACCAAACAGGTAGCGGCCCAGCAAGAGTCCGTCACTCTGGTTAGGATCACCACCGCTGCCATCGACATCAAGACTCACCGCCGCCATCTCCGTCACCGTCACCGTTACGGTGGCCGCCGTGACGGTACGATAGTTGGTGTCGGTACTGCTCACCGTATGCGTGAGTTGCACGGTCTCGTCGTCTGTATCAGCGTCTTCCACTCCCGTCACGGTGATGGTTTTGGCGGTATTCCAGTCGGTGGTGCCAAACATCAGTGAGGTGGGACTCACCGTCGCAGCAGCGGCATTGGAATGGGTCACGCTAATCGTCACTGCTTCCGTCGGTGGGGTATTCAGGCGCAGTGTATACATGCCAGTCCCACCACGCTCATGGACTGTCAGCGTGGTGGTACTCACAGCCACGCCCGGCGTGTCGTTATCATTCAAGGTCACAGCGACGGGATCTATCGTCACGCCACTGGCATAGTCGGCATCTGTGCTTGTCGCCGTATGCGTGAGTTGCACGGTCTCGTGGTCTGTATCCGTATCCTCAACACCACTCACGGTCACCGTTTGGGCACTGTTCCAGTTGTCTGTGGTAAACGTCAGTGAGGTGGCACTGAGGGTCACCGCAGTGGCATCGGGATTGCTCACGTTAAGCGTCACCGGCACGGTCGGTCGCTTGGTCAACGCCAGTGTATAGGTGCCACTGCCAGCTTCACCAACCGCCAGCGTGGTCGGACTCACGGTCACGCCCGCCGTCTCATCATCATCCACCGTCACCGCCACCGCACTTATCGTCACGGCAGCCCCATTGTAGCCGGGGTCGGTACTGGTCGCCGTATGCGTGAGTTGCACGGTCTCGTCGTTCGCATCCGTGTCCTCAACACCACTCACGGTCACCGTCTGGACACTGTTCCAGTTGTCTGTGGTAAAGGTCAGTGAGGTGGCACTGAGTGTCACCGCCGTGTCATCGGGATTGCTCACGCTAATCGTCACCGGCGCCGTCGGTAGGGTAGACAGGCTTAAACCATACTCGCCGGTCTCACCCTCATTGACCGCCAGCACGTTCAGACTCACGGTCACGCCCGCCGTGTCGTTATCCGTGACATTCACGGTCACGGCGGGCGGGGTCAGTGCGGCATAGGTCGCATCGCTGCTGCGCACCGCATGGGTCAGTTGCACGCTCTCGTGGTTCGTATCCGCGTCCTCAATAGCCATTACCGTCACCCTCTGCGGCATATTCCAGTTGCTCGTGCTAAAGTCCAGGCTGGACGGGGTCGCCGGACTCACCGTCGCCACATCGGCATTGAAGGTTTGCGGGAAAATGCTCACGGTCGCCGATGGTCGGCTACCCAGTCGGATGGTATAGGTCGCCGTGAGTCCCTCAGTCACAGTCAACGTGTTCGGACTCAGCGTAACACCCACCATATCGTTATCTGTTATGGTGATGGCTGGACCGGGAAACACAACCGAGTCGTAAGCTCCGTCGCCGCTGCCGACATCCGGAAAATTCAGCACCACCGTCTCATCATCTACATCGTCATCCTCAACAGCGGTCACCGTTACCGTCTGCGGGATGTTCCATTGGCGGGTGGTAAAGGTCAGGCTGATCGGACTCACGGTCGCAGCATTTCTATTGCTGCTTCCTATAGAGAAAATTTCCACCGACCCTGTCGGTTCAGTCGCCAACCTTACCGTAAACCCGACAGTCTCGCCCTCATTGAGCACCAGCGCGGGCGGACTCACGACGATACCCGCTGCGCCGTTATCCGTGACACTCACGGTCACGGCGAGCGGCGTCACCCCGGCATAGCCCGTATCAGCGCTGCTCAGCGCATGACTCAGTTGCACGCTTTCGCTGGTCGTATTCGCGTCCTCAACAGCCGTCACGGTCACGGTTTGGGCGGCATTCCAATTGACTGTGGTAAAGGTCAGTGGTGAGGTCACGGTCACCGCAGCATTGTCACTGGTCACGCTAATCGTGACCGCGTGCGTCGGTAGGGTATTCAAGCGCAGCGTATACTCGCCGGTCCCGCCTTCAAAGACCGCCAGCGTGGTCGTACTCATGGTCACGCCCGGCGCGTCGTTATCCGTGACATTCACGGTCACAGGGGGCGAGTTCACCCCGGCATAGCGCGTATCGCTGCTGCTCAGCGCATGGCTCAGTTGCACACCGCTCTCGCTGGTCCTGTTATTGTCCTCGGCACCCATCACCGTCACCGTCTGCGCCTGATTCCAGTTATCCCTGTCAAAGGTCAGCGACGCAGTGGCGGTCACCGCCGAATTGTTACTGCTCACGCTAATCGTGACCGCGTGCGTCGGTGAGGTATTCAAGCGCAGCGTATACTCGCCAGTGCCGCCCTCATTGACCGCCAGCGTGGTCGTACTCACAATCACGTTGGCATCGTTATCCGCGACATTCACGGTCACGGGGGGCGGCGTCAGCGCAGCATAGTTCGCATCACCGCCGCTCACCGTATGGGTCAGTTGTACGCCGCGTTCGTTGGTCGCATTCGCGTCCGCAGCACCCGTCACGCTCACGGTTTGGGCGGCATTCCAGTTGATTGTGCTAAAGGTCAGGGTCGCTGGGCTCACGGTCACCGCAGCATTGTCACTGCTCACGGCAATCGTCACCGCCACCGTCGGTCGGCTGCCCAGCACCAGCCCATAGCCGGTGCTGCTGCCCTCGGTCACATTCAGCGCGGTCGGCGACACCCGCACACCCGCCACCGGGCCTACCGGGTCGGACGTCAGGCTATCGCCTCCCGCATTCGATAACTCGCCATCACGCGCAACCAACTGCCTATCTGTGATTGGTCTGATGCAATGGTGTACGTGGCGGTATTGTTCGTCCCCGGTGCGGCGGTAAACGGTCCCGCCGAGGCGGTCGCTGTCTGCCATTGATATGTAATGGTGCCGACATCGGTATTGGGTGAGGCGTCCGCGTCGGTGACCGACCCCGCCGTCAGTGTGACGCCGACTCGGGCAGTGCCGGTGAGTGTGCCGATGGCACCGCGACGGTCAGCCCGCACGCTATTGGAGAACAGGGTGTCGTTGAAATCCCCGCCCTGGGTGACTTGCACCCGCAGCCAGTTGCCCTGGTCCGCCGCTTGTACCGTGTAGGTCGCCGCCGTGCCGCCCGGGCTGATAGCTGTTGCACTGCTACAGTTTTGAGTGGTGCAGCGTTGCCATTGATGGGCGCTGATATTGACGGTCAACGTGGGATGGCTCAGCGCACCGGCGGTCAGGATATCGCCGACATTGGCCGGGGTGTTGGGGGTACTGTCCTGGATGGCGCCTAATGACACGAGCGTCGCATCATGAATATAGTTGTCGGTGGCACTCAGTGCACCGATGGCTTGTTTGGTGATAGCTGCGGCACCGGCCCCGATATTGCACAGCGACGAGCTGGATTGTGCGGTTTGTTCGGTGTCGGTCGTGGTCCCTGAGCGCACTCTTAAATCACCGCTGGCGTTACATGAAGTGTCCAATAAGACCACGCCGTTGTTGGCGGACGGTCGGTAAAACACGACACCCGGCCCCGGGATAGCGGTCCATGAGAGGTTCGGACGGGACAGGCCGGGCTTCAGGCTTATACCCCCGAAGAGTGTGCCGGTACTCGGGGTCGCCTGGTCAGTGGTGATGTATAGAGATGGGGGCGCAAAGGAGGGTTCGCGAGCATAATCAATAAGCTGGACTCGTAGTCGACCATCGCTGTTGTTGCGGGAGAGGACTACGCTTGCGATGTCCGCCGCGCCTCTTCTCGTTGCATCGGTATGCCCGGCCGGGCCGTTGACGAGATAGTTATTCCAAAAGGTCTCACTCGGGCGGGCCTCGGTTTGCCCGTGGTTGGTGATGTCGGTGCCGTAGGCATTGGCACAATGGCCGCCCGTCCCGGCATTACAGGTGCGTGTCTGGTTCTTGTCGGTGATATTGCTCGCACTCCAGGCGCCCCAGCCGTCGTTGTAGTTTACATCAGGAAGTGCCGCAGCCACAGACTGCTTGGTGAGGTCGTAAGGGGTGGATTGACACAGGGTACGCAGACCTGGCCGGGCAGAATATCTTACGTCGAATGTTTCGTTTGAGAACGTACGAACTGATGCCAGCCCAGCCCTACAATGAATCGTCACTAAAGTCAAGTTTCTTCTACTTGTAACCGCCCGTCCCGGTCCTGGAATAGCGGCGAAGCCTCCGGTAAACGGGTTGTGCCAGTCGTTGTCACCTGCATTCCAGGCGGCGAGGAAGTTGGCGAAGGCCGGGAACGCCCTGAGTAGGGAGGTTCGGAAAGGGTCCGACAAGTTGAGGGGTCCTGACTGCCGGTCATACCACGCCTCCAGCGTGGTCGGGCTGATAATCTCCGACATGCCTATCTGAGTCCACCCGCCGGTCGGAATCCCGGAATTCGGGTATAGGACCGGATTGGTGCCTTCCGGGCAGGGAGTGTTCGGGCCGCTTTCGCCGACGATGACGACACTGCACGTCCGCCGGGTCGTCAGCGTCTCATTATTGATTGTCCCGGTGTAGGTGTACGATGCCGTATCCGGTGCTTCTGCGTACATCGGGGCATTGAAATCACGATGTAGTAGTGATGTGCCGATATTGCCTGCGTTGTATGTATTGACCACCGCTTGCGGGGTATGGCAGCGGGCGTCTCTTTGCACTGTTGTTCTCTCCGGGCGGAGCAGGCTGCCAGTGCCGCCTCCCTCAATATAGGACTGCGGGTGGCTGTTGTTTCTGCGGCAGCGGACGGTGAATGCTTGCCCGTCCGCGTCATAGACGGTGACCGTGACGTTCAGTCTTGGGTTGCGCACTCGTCGGGCGATTTTATAAGGACCACCAGGACTATGAAGAGCGGTAGGCGCCATCTTAACTTCGCAAAACTCGGTTACCATATCGCCTGTAATGCTGTCATCTGTGCTGCAAGTGTGGGGGGTCTCTCTGAAGATCCAGTTGTCGCCCACAAGGTTCCCAGTAGCAGTACCACTATGGTGTTCATTAACGTGGCTGTTTAGCACGAACCACCGCACGACCACCACATTGTTGCCGACCTGGATGTTGTCTCGCCCGTTCAGGGCGGCAAAATTGGAGATCCCGTCACCATCCGCAGAGCGGATTGAGAGATTACTGCCTAGATTATATGTGTGGCCGCTACCGCCTGTATCCGGGATGACGTAATTGGCGGGTGCCCCCAGCCCTCGAAAACTGTCCGCAAGCGCACTCTGCGCCCGTGCCGCCGGGCTTGCCCATGCTGTCATCAGGGCGACGGCGGCCATGGCTGCTGTCATCCCGCGCCAGGCCCCCGAACGTTCGGCGGTCGGCCGCAGTTGCCTCGTTATGCCTGCGAGTGCGTACATTTTTGCCTCGTGATGGCGGCGGTGCTGTGGAGTATTGCGCGGGTCGCCGTCAACGCAGCGGGTGTTGCTTCTGTTGCGGTCCGCCAACGCTTCGCTCAAGCGGCGGTTCCAGCACGCTACCTTGCCGTGGATCTGTGGACGGCATCCATGCGTCAGAGGATGCAGAACCTTATGTCGGGCACTCCCTCCATCCACGGTCACGCATGCGGTGCGTTCGGTCATGGACCAGTTATGCCGGTGCGTGGTGCGTGGTGCGTGGTGCGTGGTGCGTGGTGCGTGGTGCGTGGTGCGTGGTGCGTGGTGCGTGGTGCGTGGTGCGTGGTGCGTGGTGCGTGGTGCGTGGTGCATTTGAGTCTAAGTTGTTTTGCCACCATAAGTCAAGTTCTCTCTAGTCAGTCATCCAGATTGCTATGCTGTCAATTGTACCATTACCCCGCGCAGTATTAAATACACAATATCGTGAACCACACCACAAATCGCACTTCTTTGTTGTAATTGATCATGTACTGTACAGGTCGTGAACAATCCCGGCTCTTTGTGAGAGGCGTATGCTGTTGTATTTGATTCGCCCATCCGCCGGTTTTTGGTTCAACCGATTGAGCGCTGCAAACCGTCAGTCTTCGTGAACCTTGAGAACGCCTCTGCTTCGGTACTGTTGACCGGGCAGAATCATCCTGATGATGCACGCGAAACTGTATGCTTTTGCATCGTGTTGGCGCATGTGCCCAGGCTTAAAGCAACCACCCCACCCCTTCGGGGAGGGGAATGAGTCATGCCGTGTTGTGTACTCAATTAAGGCTCATTAATAATATAAAAAAAATTTTATGAATTATTTATAAACATGAATCGTATGCAACATACGAACGTGGTTGCCTTACCGCAATTGACAGCTTGACAAATGATGATGGCGATAATGATAAAGTTTCCGGAATAAAAAATGATGGTAAAATCAATATCGTTGCAAATGCAAAAAAGTTATCTCCTGGTGGATGTATCAGCACTTTTTCTTATCGGGATCCCGAAGTTGTGTACAGGAATAAATTGCTTAACGCACAGAATGCAGAGCGCCTGGATATGGGTTCCAGCCTGGTTGGAAATGAAATTTTAAACATCAGGGGTGATAACATTGGAACCGGACATTATCGTCTGAAAGTAGGCTTAAAAGTTCATGAAAAATTCATCATTGATTTATGGTACGACAAACGATAGTCATTGGTTAGAGCTTTTATCGCCAGCGGCTGCCGGGGATATTATTTATAAACCACGTTGGATTCCAGTTGCAAATGTTATATTTTAAAATACTGTTTCCAGACTTTTTTTGATGACTGGATGCTCAATGCAACAGCCAAAAGTCCCCATTGTCAAAGAGGTTGATATCAATCAATTCATGGGCGACCGGTATGTCATTGCCCACATACCGGCATTTGTCGGGAAAAACGTTTATAATGGTGGAATGATATACGCCCAATGAGGATGGCACCGCAGCAACGATATTTACCTTCAATGAAGGATTTTTTGATGGCACACAGGAAACGTGTAAACCAGGAGGTTTTATAGTTGAAAATACAGGTCAGGCCGGGTGGGGTGTGCAATTTATATGGCCCATTAAAGCTCAATATAAAATCAGCCACCCTGGATGATGGATATGGAAATACAATCATTGCACGAGATGCACTTGCTTATGTCTGGCTTGTGTCCAGAGACAAAAAATTACTGCATGAACAAATAGTGAAATTTACTGAAATGATAAAAGCTATGGGTTACGGCACTGACAACCCCGGAATTGTGCCACAATAATGAAAAAATTCTTAAAGCACTTCCTGAGTTGGTTCGATAACAAGATAAAGGAAAACGAGTACACGAACAAAAACTTTCGTGTGAAAGAAATAGACTGGCTTCGCGTCATCCCCTATTTGGGCCTTCATTTGGGCTTGATTTCGTTATTTTTTGTTGGGTACAGTCATACCGCGCTGCTCATGTTCATTCTGATGTATGTTATCAGAATGTTTGCGATAACAGGGTTTTATCATCGTTACTTTTCTCACAAAACCTTTAAGACAAGTCGTGTGGTGCAGTTTTGTTTTTCCATTATTGGTGCTTCTGCCGTTCAACGTGGTCCCCTGTGGTGGGCATCACACCATCGTCGTCACCACGTTCATTCGGATACACGTAATGATCGGCATTCTCCAAAGGTGCATAATTTTCTCTGGAGTCATACCGGGTGGTTTTTAACAAAAGCGAATTTCATTACAGAAACGAAATGGATTAAAGAATTATTAATGTATCCCGAGCTTCGGCTTGTTGATCGTTTTGACAGTTTAATTCCAATATTAACTTGCATTCTTTTGTATGTCTTTGGAGAGTTACTCCGGTTTCTTTATCCTGAATTAAATGTCAATGGTTGGCAACTTATTGCCTGGGGGTTCGTGTTATCCACTATCTTTTTATACCATTCGACCTTTCTGATTAATTCAGCATCCCATCTTTGGGGGAAGAAAAGATATCAAACCCGGGATGGAAGTAAAAATAACTTTCTGTTGGCGCTTTTGACTTTCGGTGAGGGATGGCATAACAATCATCATCATTATCCTGGATCGGCAAGACAGGGGTTTTACTGGTGGGAAGTGGATATCACATATTACCTGCTCAGAGCGATGGCCGCACTGGGAATTATTTGGGATCTAAGGACAGTGAGTCCGAATATTCGTGAATCCAACAGAATTAAACTGGATTAATTCGTTAATGAAAGTTGCAATTGCCGGAATATGACTGTAATCAACAAAACTTCACTCTGCAAACACCCACTCAGGCGCTAAATTCAGAACCTGGGTGACGGGGTTCGCTCTAAACTCCGGTGACTGTTTTTATTTTCTTGTTACCTGGTTCAATAAATTTATACATTCATCCCTGATCAACGTTTGGCATGTGTCATGTCTTGTCGCCAGCAGAAAATATTTAATTGTATATATTGCATATTATGCAGCTAACACAGACTGGCATGTATTCATTTAATACTGTTCAACATGTTTGAATTGTCTTTAAATAGTGCTTTATTATATAATTTGTTTACCTTGTTTTTTGACTATTCTTAATTATCATATTCTGATACACGCGTCATCCGATTGGTTTTTTACGGGCTGGGTTTCCATTACATGTCAATGAAGATACTTGTTACAGGTTGTGCCGGATTTATCGGATCCGGTGTTTCAAAAAAATTACTGACACGCGGTGATACCGTTTATGGCATTGATAATCTCAATGACTATTACGATGTTAATTTAAAAATCGCTCGGCTAAAACAAATGGAAAGCCACGATTCTTTTATATTTAATCAATTCGATATCAGAAATTATGAAGAGATAACTTCTTTATTCAAGGATTATAAAATTGATCGTGTTATTCATTTGGCTGCTCAGGCGGGCGTTAGATATTCATTGAAGAATCCCTTTGCGTATATTGATGTAAATATTCAGGGATTTATTAATATTCTGGAAGTATGTCGGCATTTCAATGTGGAGCATCTGGTATATGCCTCATCAAGTTCGGTATATGGCGCAAATACCGGTATGCCGTTTTCTGTCCACAATAATGTAGATCATCCACTTTCACTCTATGCAGCGACAAAGAAGAGCAATGAATTGATGGCGCATACTTATAGTCATCTCTATCAGATCCCCACTACCGGTCTGCGTTTTTTTACAGTTTATGGACCATGGGGGAGACCTGATATGTCTCTCTTCATGTTTACAGAGAATATTATTCAGGGAAAATCCATTGATGTTTTTAATAATGGACATCATGCGCGTGATTTTACTTACATAGATGATATCGTTTCGGGCATCCTCAAGGTGTGTGATAAAGTCGCGACACCCAATGAAGCATGGCGTGGTGACAAGCCTGATCCAGGCACTGGCAAGGCACCATACCGGTTGTACAATATCGGTAACAACCAGCCGGTACAGTTAATGGATTATATTCATCTGATAGAAGATAACATCGGCAAAAAAGCAAGAATAAATTTTTTACCCCTGCAGCCCGGCGATGTTCAGGAAACCTGTGCGGATATTGATGATCTTGAAAGAGATATTGGCTACAGACCGAATACTCCAGTAGAGAAAGGCATTAAAAAATTTGTCGATTGGTACAGGGAATACTACAAGGTCGTATAAATCAATGACTCACAACAGGAAGATTTGTGTGATAGGCCTTGGTTATGTCGGTTTGCCTGTCGCCGTATGTTTTGCAAGGGACACACATGTTATCGGCTTTGATATCAGCGATAAAAGACTGGAAGAATTGAAACGGGGATTTGATTCAACCAACGAATACACGCAGGAAGAACTTAATGGACTGAATATTCTTTACACATCGGATCCATCAAATATTGCCGAGGCAGATTTCTATATCGTTACGGTACCGACGCCGATTAATGCGGCCAAGCAACCCGTCCTGTCCCCGCTACAATCTGCATCGGAGATTGTAGCATCCAGATTAAAAAGTGGTGATATCGTTGTTTATGAATCAACCGTGTATCCAGGTGCAACAGAAGAATTTTGTGCCCCAATACTTGAGGAAAAATCGGGACTGAAATCAGGTCAGGATTTCTTCCTTGGATATTCCCCGGAAAGAATTAATCCTGGAGATAAGGAACACACTTTTACCGAGATAAAAAAAGTCGTATCAGGACAAACAACAGAAGTTTGTGAAGTTATTGCTGATGTCTATAAATCAATTATCAATGCGGGAATTCATAAAGCGCCATCTATCAAGGTCGCGGAAGCGGCGAAGGTTATTGAGAATACACAACGCGATTTAAATGTAGCACTGATGAATGAACTTTCACTCATATTCAGAAAAATGGATATTGATACTCTTGATGTTTTGGAAGCGGCAGGAACAAAGTGGAATTTTTTGCCGTTTACTCCAGGACTGGTTGGAGGGCACTGTATCGGTGTTGATCCCTATTATTTGACGCATAAGGCATCTGTATTGGGGTATACCCCGCAAGTCATATTAGCGGGCAGGAACATCAATGACAGTATAGGAGAGGTGATTGCCAATCGAACCATCAAGGCGATGAACAAGAATGGTTATGATTCAAAAAACAGTGTAATCACGATTCTTGGCCTGACTTTTAAAGAAGATGTTCCTGATCTTAGAAACTCTAGAGTTATTGATATTGTGAACGAATTATTGAGTTTTGATGTGAATGTACAACTGCATGATCCAGTTGTGGATCATGCAACCACAAAATCATTATTCAATGAAGATTTAGTAAATTTCGAGGATATTAAACCTGCAAATGCCATTATCCTTGCTGTGGCACATCAAGATTACAGAAAACTGAAATGGTTGGATATCGCCGCATTAATTGAAGGGGAGGGCGTTGTCTTTGATGTCAAGGGTATCTTGCCACGAGAGAATATCCCGGAGAATATTACCTTATTAAGACTATAAAATAACTATCAGGGTACTATTGAATGCAAATATCAATCATCGGTTCCGGTTATGTTGGGCTAGTGTCTGGCGCATGTTTTGCAGAATTTGGCGCGGATGTTGTTTGCATTGATAAAAACGCATCGAAAGTTGAACTATTGGAAAAGGGCATCATGCCTATCTATGAGCCGGGTCTTGTGGAATTGGTAAAGAAGAATGTTGATGCAGGTCGTTTGAAATTTAGTCGGAATTTTGAGGAACATGTCGCTCAGTCTGATCTTGTTTTTATTGCAGTAGGTACGCCAACGCGCCGTGGTGATGGACATGCTGATTTAACGTATGTCCATGCAGCAGCGAAGGAAATTGCAATTTACCTTCAGGGATATACCGTTGTGATTGATAAATCCACTGTTCCCGTAGGCACCGCCAGAAATGTTCATCAATTTATCAGACAAGCTAATCCTGATGCAGAATTTGATGTCGCGTCAAACCCTGAGTTTCTAAGAGAGGGCGCGGCTATCTCCGATTTTATGCGGCCCGACCGTGTGATACTTGGAGTGGAATCAGAACGTGCTGAAAAGATGCTGGCAGAGTTATATCGACCACTGAATTTGATTGAGACAACCATTCTGGTAACGGATCTTGAAAGCGCTGAACTCATTAAATATGCTTCTAATGCGTTTTTGGCAACCAAGATCAGTTTCATTAATGAGATGTCCATGTTGTGTGAAGCTGTTGGTGCGGATGTCCACGCGGTATCGAAAGGTATGGGTCTGGACGGACGCATAGGCAAGAAATTTCTCCATCCGGGTCCAGGCTACGGCGGCTCTTGCTTTCCCAAAGATACACAAGCATTGGCTAAAACGGCTCAGGAATATGGCGTATCAAGTCGTATTATCGAGTCTGTAATCGAAGTCAATTCAATTCAAAAAGCGAGAATGATTGGGAAAATCACTTCGGTATTCGGTGGTGAGGTGTCGGGCAAAAAAATTGGCATACTTGGTTTAACATTTAAACCTGACACCGATGATATGCGTGATGCTCCCGCGCTTGAGATATTGCCGGCGTTACTGGGAAAAGGAGCCGAAATTGTTGCTTATGATCCAAAAGGCATGAAAGAGGCAAAAGAATTATTGCCCGATGGTATAACGTATGCAGACACTCCATATCATGCAATTAACGAGGCAGACGCAGTTGTTATCCTGACAGAGTGGAATGCATTTAGAGGCATGGATTTAAATAAAGTAAAAAATAGTATGCGGGATAATAAGTTTATTGATTTAAGAAATATCTATGAACCCGCTGCCATGAATAAGGAAGGTTTTGATTATCATTGTATAGGGCGTAACAGCCGTGTGTTATGAGTGACTCCAGAATTATCAGACAGATGCAAGAAAGCCGGGGCAAGCGAGATTCCTGAATTCACGGACAGTTTGGATTGGAATGTAATTTCATGACGACTCGTGAAGCCTGTCAGTTGATACTTGAGTCCGGTGCAATGGGTAATGGCGGAGAAATATTTGTGTTGGATATGGGCAGGCCGGTTAGAATTACTTGTCTGGCAGGGCAAATGATAAAACTGTCAGGAAAAATGTCTGGTCAGGATATGAAAATTACATATACGGGTTCAAGACCTGGTGAAAAACTCCATGAAGAGTTATTTCATGAGAATGAAAACAGGAAAGAAACCGGGTATGTAAAGATTTTTTTAGCTACTCACTGTGAAATAAATTGGCGGAGTTTTGAGAATCGTTTATCAGAACTGGGCGATGCCGTTTCCAGTTTTGATGATAACGAAATCAGTCGTTTATTTATACAGATGATCCCTGAAGGAAACTTTATGCAGGAGAGGATTGATAATGTTTTGCCTATTACTGGAAAAGGGTAATGGGACGAAAGATTCGTAAAGCAATATTCCCTGTGGCCGGTTTAGGCACACGTTTTCTGCCTGCAACAAAGGCAAATCCAAAAGAGATGTTGCCTATTGTCGATAAACCATTGATCCAATATGTGGTTGAAGAAGCGGTTGCTGCGGGCATTACCGATTTAATTTTTGTGACGGGCCGAACCAAAAGATCAATTGCCGATCATTTCGATAAAGCTTATGAACTTGAGAATGAATTAATAAAACATAATAAAGTGGGAATGCTGGAACTTGTGCAAAATATTTTGCCAGACAATGTAAGCTGTATTCATGTTAGGCAGGCAGAGCCATTAGGTTTGGGACATGCTGTTTTATGCGGGCGTGCCGCTGTCGGAGATGAACCTTTCGCAGTACTATTGGCCGACGATTTAATTGATAATGGTGAGCGTGGTTGTCTGAAACAGATGGTGGATGTGTTTGAGAAACATCACGGTAGTGTGATTGCGGTTGAAAACATAGCAAGGGAAGATACGAATAAATACGGGATAGTTAGCTCGGATGAAGTATCCTCCGGGGTCGGGAAACTCAATGGCATTATTGAAAAACCGGATCCAGCCGAAGCCCCCTCCACAAACGCAGTTGTCGGTCGTTATATTCTGACCTCGAAAATATTTAGCTTACTGGAAAATATTGGTGTTGGTGCCGATAATGAAATTCAATTGACGGATGCGATTGCGGAATTATTAAAGCAAGAACAAGTATATAGTTTGACTTTTGAAGGGACGCGATATGATTGTGGTTCGAAGCTGGGGTATCTACAGGCAACCGTTAAATACGCGCTTACACACCCTGAACTAAAAGATGAGTTTTCAACTTATCTGTCGGAAAAGAGGTATTTGTAGACCCTTTACAAAGGGTCCACCTGTTATGAACCCTTTTTTAACATGGCTCCTCGGGACGGGCTCGAACCGCCGACCTAGTGATTAACAGTCACCCGCTCTACCGACTGAGCTACCGAGGAATTTGAACGCGCATGGTACTGATGTGGCGAATACCGGTCAACCTTTACGACCATGAAAACATGATCCATGTTTATGATAAAACCTTTTCCAGTCTCTCCATCGCCTTTTGCAGATTTTCCATACTGGTTGCAAATGAGATACGCATATGTCCCGGGGCACCAAATGCCGAGCCAGGAACCATGGCAATTTTTCCCTGCTCCAGCAGAAATTCGGCCAGTTCTATATCATTTTTGATAGATTCCATACGATCTATGACGCCCTGAAAGTTTGGAAAGATATAGAAGGTGCCTGCGGAGGCATGACATTCTATATCTGCGATCTTGTTTAACTGTTCGTAAACGTAATCGTGACGCGCCTTGAAAATTTTGTTGCTCTCATTGATGTAGGTTTGGTCGCCCTCCATTGCTGCTTGCGCCGCCACTTGGGCAATTGATGTCGGGTTTGATGTACTTTGAGACTGAATTTTCCGCATCGAACTTATCAGCGATGCCGGACCGGCGGCATAACCTATACGCCATCCCGTCATGGCATATGCTTTAGATACACCATTTAAAACAACAGTACGGTCATATAGTTCAGGGGAAGCATTGACGATGTCTGTAAATTTCCTGCTCCACAGGATATGCTCATAGATGTCATCAGTCGCAATGATAATATCAGGGTGATTGTTCAGTACCTTGCCGAGTGCCGCAAGCTCATCTGTCGTATAACAAATACCTGCCGGATTGGATGGACTATTAATGATTAGCAGCCTTGTTTTATCAGTGATAGCAGCCTGTAGTTGCTCAGGGCTGATCTTTAGGCCACTTCCGGCATCAGTTTTTACAATCACCGGTTTAGCGTCGGCTAACTTGGCCATATCCGGATAGGAGACCCAGTAAGGTGCGGGGATAATGACTTCATCGCCTGGATTTAACAGAGCCTGCATCAGATTATACAGACTGTGTTTGACGCCACAGGAGACGAGGATTTGGTCAGCGGTGTATTCCAACTGATTTTCTTTTTTGAGTTTCTGGATAATGGCTTTGATCAGCCCGGTTGTGCCGCCCACGGCCGTATATTTTGTAAAGCCTTCCTTTAGAGCCTGAACAGCAGCATCCTTGATGTGTTCAGGCGTATCAAAGTCCGGTTCGCCGGCGCCAAGGCTGATAATATCCTGTCCTTCAGCCCTCAATTCTGCTGCTTTCGCAGAGACGGCCAATGTTGGTGACGGTTTAATACTATTAGCACGCTGTGATACCTTTACGCCCAATTTTACTCCCTCAGAAGATTATTCGGGTGGATAGAAGGCATGTAATATACTTGAAACAATCATTACGACAAATAGTTAATGCATAAAGAATTCAACTTGATCTCAAAATACCGGCCAGCCGGTGATCAACCTGCAGCGATAGAATCGCTTCTACAAGGTCTGGGGGACGGTTTGGCTCATCAGGTACTCCTGGGTGTTACCGGTTCCGGGAAGACATATTCTATCGCTAATGTTATCGAAGAGGTGCAACGCCCGACATTGATACTCGCGCATAACAAGACACTGGCGGCTCAGATCTATGGAGAAATGAAAGAATTTTTTCCCGAGAATGCGGTCGAGTATTTCGTTTCCTATTATGACTATTACCAGCCTGAGGCCTATGTCCCGGCAAGCGATACCTATATCGAAAAAGATGCTTCCATTAATGATCATATCGAGCAGATGAGATTGTCCGCTACCAAAGCATTGCTCGAAAGGTCTGATGCAATCGTTGTCGCAACCGTGTCCGCTATTTATGGCCTTGGGGATCCCCAAACCTATTTGAGTATGGTCATGCATTTGGACGTAGGTGATCAATCCAGCCAACGTTATTTATTACGACGTTTAGCTGAAATGCAATACAAGCGAAATGACGTTGAATTACAACGGGGCACCTATCGTGTTCGTGGTGATGTGATTGATATTTTTCCGGCCGAGTCAGAACGCAATGCCATTCGAGCCGAGTTGTTCGACGACGAAATTGAGAGTCTGGCCTGGTTTGATCCCTTGACAGGAGATATCCTGAATAAAATCCCGAGAACCACCATTCATCCGAAAACACATTACGTGGCGCAAAGACAAATACTTCTTGATGCCGTTGAGGAAATTAAAACAGAATTGAGAGAACGTCTGAGCCAGCTTAACGATCTGAATAAGCTGGTAGAAGCACAACGTCTCGAACAGCGCACCCGTTTCGATATCGAGATGATATTGGAGATTGGTTATTGCTCGGGTATAGAAAATTATTCTCGTTATTTATCCGGCCGGGCGTCGGGTGAGCCACCTCCCACATTATTTGATTATTTGCCGGAGAATGGGCTGCTTGTTGTTGACGAGAGTCATGTCACTATTCCCCAGTTGGGGGGTATGTATCGTGGTGATAGATCGAGAAAGGAAAATCTTGTGGAATATGGCTTTCGTTTGCCGTCTGCATTGGATAATCGACCACTCAGGTTTGATGAGTTTGAAAAACTTGCGCCACAAACGATCTATACTTCTGCAACGCCGAGTGCATATGAACTTGGCTATTCAGATAATACGGTCGAACAAATAGTGCGACCAACGGGTTTGCTGGATCCTGTGGTAGAAGTCAGACCTGTTGCAACACAGGTTGATGATTTACTCTCCGAAATTCATCTCAGGGTCAGTATGAAAGAACGTATATTGGTAACAACATTGACCAAAAGAATGGCGGAAGACTTGACCGACTATTTGTCCGAACATGATGTGCGCGTTCGTTATTTACATTCCGATATAGATACTGTTGAAAGGGTTGAAATTATAAGAGATCTGCGCCTGGGTGAGTTTGATGTACTGGTCGGCATCAATCTGCTTCGGGAAGGGCTGGATATTCCTGAAGTATCATTGGTTGCCATACTGGATGCCGATAAAGAAGGGTTCTTGCGTTCGGAGACCAGTCTCGTACAAACAATTGGACGTGCTGCCAGGCATATTAATGGTAAAGGCATTCTATATGCGGCCAAACAAACAGGTTCCATGCAGCGTGCAATGGATGAAATGCGTCGCCGTCGTGAGAAGCAAGAGCAGTTTAATAAACAGAATAACATTATACCCAAAGGTATTACCAAAGCGGTTACCGATATTATGGCAGGCGCACGCAGCGAAAAAGCAAAAGCATGGCGGCATCTTGACAAAGTTGCAGAACAAGCCGGAGATTATGCAGTGTTAGCTCCGGAGTTGGCGACGAAAAATATAAAACAGTTGGAAGAGCAAATGTATCAGCATGCCAGAAATCTGGAATTTGAAGACGCGGCACGCTTACGCGACCAAATTCAAAAACTGAAGAAAACTGAACTGGAATTGATCTGAGTTTTACCTGATAGATAGACTAATCAACCGTCAGTTACAGTACAGAGAGAAAGTAATAAACAATCCACTCGCACAAGCGGTTTTATTTAAGTAAACAATATAATAAAAACAGCTATTCCGGCTACGATTGGTATGTTCGTTTCGGGCCTGGTACACGAGACTTTTTCTATCAGAGATTGTTCCGGTTTATGTTGGGAATATTAACGGCAGTGAATGTTTGCAGTAAATCGTGGGCTTACAGACCGGGTGAAAAATAGCTGATAAGGGAATCTTTCAGCCTGAGAGCACTGGTTTTAGTCGAGGATCTCATTTATCCTGTGCGCCCTTTAACGCTGTATTTATTTACAATATTATTGCAGGCGCGTAGCTCAGCTGGTTAGAGCACCACCTTGACATGGTGGGGGTCGTTGGTTCGAGTCCAATCGTGCCTACCATATTTTTTACTGATGTCCCTGAACCGGGGTTTTGGTAAGGGAAGGCACTGCAGGGCGGTGTTTTTCAATTTTAATAATACTGTTCTTTTTGTTAAGTGGCCTTTTGTACAGGTCACCACTGCTCAGGAAAAGGAGGAAGCATGCCGGTTATCACACTCCCCGACGGTACTCAAAAACCATTTAATGATCCTGTTGCCGTGATGCAGGTCGCTGAAGATATTGGTCCCGGTTTGGCAAAAGCCACTCTTGGAGGCCTGGTTGGTGACGTTCTGGTGGATGCTTCTTATCTCATCGAGAATGATACTGATCTAAGAATTATTACTGAGCGAGACGAAGAGGGACTGGAAATTATCCGCCACTCCTGTGCGCACCTGATGGCTCAAGCAGTCAAGCAATTATTTCCCGATGCGCAAGTGACTATTGGTCCGGTTATCGCCGATGGTTTTTATTATGATTTTTCTTACAGGGAGTCATTCGCGCCGGAAGATTTACAAAAAATTGAAAACAAAATGACTGAATTGGCAAAAGCTGATTTACTGATTTCAAGATCAGTGTTATCGCGGGATGAAACGATAAATTTCTTTCGCGATGCAGGAGAGGAGTATAAGGCCGAAATCATTGAATCAATTCCTGAAGGTCAAGACCTGTCACTATATTCACAAGGTGATTTTACAGATCTGTGTCGAGGGCCGCATGTTCCCAGTACTGGAAAATTGAAAGCATTCAAGCTAACCAGGTTGGCGGGAGCCTATTGGCGGGGCGACTCCAATAATGAAATGTTGCAGCGTATTTACGGCACAGCCTGGAAAGATAAAAAGTCATTGAAAGCGTATTTGCATCGTCTGGAACAAGCCGAAAAACGTGATCATAGAAAATTAGGTAAAAAATTGGGTCTTTTCCACTTTCAACCTGAAGCGCCTGGAATGGTATTTTGGCATGAAAAGGGTTGGCAAATTTATCAAATACTTGAGCAATATTTACGCAACAAGTTGAAAGATTATAACTATCAGGAAGTGCATACGCCGCAAATGATTGATCGCTCATTGTGGGAGAAGTCAGGGCATTGGGATAAATTTTCGGATGACATGTTTACCACCAGTTCCGAAAATCGCGAATATGCGATAAAACCCATGAATTGTCCCGCTCATATTCAATTATTTAATCATGGTCTCAAAAGTTATCGAGATTTGCCTTTGCGCATGTCTGAATTTGGTATCGTTCATCGTAATGAAGCCTCAGGCACATTACATGGTCTGATGCGTGCCAGACGATTTACGCAGGATGATGCACATATTTTTTGTACTGAAGGGCAGTTACAGGAAGAGGTTGCCGCACTGATTGATTTGACCTTTGAAACTTATCACGATTTTGGCTTTGCAGATGTCTCGATTGCTGTGTCGACAAGACCCGAAAAGCGCGTTGGTTCGGATGAGCAGTGGGACCGTGGAGAAGAAGCGTTAAAAATAGCGGTTGAGAGTAAGGGTTTAGATTGGAAGTTACAGCCGGGCGAGGGTGCTTTTTATGGCCCGAAGATTGAATTTGTGTTGCAGGATAGTATTGGTCGAGCCTGGCAATGTGGCACCATCCAGGTGGATTTTTCCATGCCCGGCAGCCTGGATGCGAGTTATGTTGCCAAAGATGGTTCAAAGCAAGTTCCGGTGATGATTCACCGCGCAATCCTTGGCTCAGTGGAACGATTCATCGGGATATTGATTGAACATTACGCGGGCAGCTTTCCAGTCTGGTTAGCGCCGGTTCAGGTGGTTGTGATTAGTTTGACAGAGCATCAGATTGAAATTGCAGTCCAGGTAGCGGAAAGCTTGAAAAAACAGGGAATCAGGGTCGATCATGACTTGAGAAATGAAACGATCGGGCTTAGAATCCGCGAGCATGCAATTCAGCGCGTGCCATATCAATTGGTGATTGGAGCACATGAAGCTGAAAATAATACGGTGGCCGTGCGAGCGCGTAACGGTAAAGATCTGGGAGGTATGTCGATTTCTACTTTCATTCAGCGTCTTGAAGACGATGTCGCGTGTCTTGGCCGCTCTGTATTAGATAATTCTGATTTGGAGGAATAATAACATCGCTGTAGATAAAAAGACTCGTCTAAACGAGGAGATAACATCTCCCGAAGTACGGCTTATTGATAAGGATGGGGAGCAGGTAGGTGTAGTGACTATACAGAATGCTCTTGCGATGACAGAAGAAGTTGATCTGGATTTAGTGGAAATTGTTCCTGCAGATGAACCACCGGTTTGCCGGATTATGGATTACGGCAAGTTTGTTTTTGAACAGACCAAGAAAAAAAACGCTTCCAGGAAGAAGCAAAAACAAATCCATGTTAAAGAGATTAAGGTACGTCCAGGGACGGACGAGGCTGATTACCAGATAAAGTTACGTAATCTGATTAAATTTTTGACTCAGGGTGATAAAGTAAAAATCACCCTGAGGTTTCGTGGGCGTGAAATGGCTCATCAGGAATTGGGAGTCAGGATGCTGAAGAGAATAGAGGCGGATCTTGATACATTTGGAAGCATAGAACAGTTTCCTAAAATGGAAGGTCGACAGATGGTCATGGTTATGGGACCGAAGAAATAGTTGAAGATACATTTACTTAATATTTTGGAGTAGGGCGGATGCCGAAAATGAAGACTAACCGCGGTGCGGCGAAGCGTTTTTCAAGGAGTGCTTCGGGAAAATTCAAGCATCGTCAATCATTCAGGAATCACATCCTGACCAGTAAGAGTAGCAAGCGCAAGCGTCAATTGCGTGAAATGATTGCCGTTCATGATAACGACCAAAGGTCGATTTCGCGCATGTTGCCGTACAGTTAGCTACCTGCTTTAGGGAATACAGAAATGCCAAGAGTAAAACGCGGTGTTACCGCACATGCCAGACACAAAAAGATATTGGAACAAGCCAAGGGTTATCGTGGACGGCGCAAAAACGTTTACCGTGTCGCCGTGCAAGCTGTCACCAGGGCCGGTCAGTATGCGTATCGGGATCGTCGCGCGAAGAAGCGTGTATTCAGAAGTTTATGGATTGCCCGTATCAATGCCGGTGCTCGTGAGCATGGTTTGTCGTACAGTCGGATGATTGATGGACTCATTAAGTCCAGTGTTGAAGTTGATCGTAAAATACTCGCAGAACTTGCTGTCGCCGATAAAGCTGCATTTGCTGAACTGGTTGACATAGCAAAATCCGGTCTTTCAACTTAAGCATCAATATATTTTAGTTCGTCTATGGGGGAAGAATTAGCTTTTCCCCTCTTTTTTGTGCTAATAGCTAATAGTAGAGAATCTCGTGCCTGCGTTCCCAACTCTTCCGCTGTTCATGGTGGTGGTCCGCCCTTGGTGTCAGGGTTCCTGGAATTGTAGTCAGCGATCCCTGAATGACCAGTGAATAAATTATCCCAAATAGTTAAACAGGCCAGGGCCGATATTGGTGCAGCAGAAAATGCTATTGATCTTGATCAGGTTCGCGTTAGATACCTTGGAAAAAAAGGGAGTCTTACTGAACAACTAAAACAATTGGGAAAGTTATCCGCTGATGCAAGACCTGCAGCAGGCCAGGCAATTAATGATGCAAAAATAGTTGTTCAGGATGCGATTAATATTCGTCGAGAGTTTCTCGAAAAAGAGCACATCAATGCAAGGATTTCTGAAGAAAAACTGGATGTGACTTTACCTGGACGTGGTAGAGGCAGCGGAAGTTTACATCCGATTACACAAACTCTGGAACGAATAGAATCATTGTTTTCGCAGATGGGTTTTGAGATTGCTGAAGGACCGGAGATTGAAGATGACTTTCACAATTTCGAGGCATTGAATATTCCCACTCATCACCCTGCGCGTGCGATGCACGATACTTTTTATTTTGATGAAAATACATTACTGAGAACACATACCTCTTCCGTACAAATCCGGTTTATGAAAGAACGTAAACCGCCACTAAGATTTATCGCCCCCGGAAAAGTTTATCGTTGTGACTCGGATATGACGCATACACCCATGTTTCATCAAGTCGAGGGATTGATGATTGATGAACACATTAATTTTTCCCAGCTCAAGGGATTGATTATTAATTTTCTTGAACATTTCTTCGATAAAAAACTTGAGGTTCGTTTCAGGCCTTCTTATTTCCCGTTTACTGAACCCTCTGCCGAAGTGGATATCATGGGAGAGAATGATTGGCTGGAAGTATTAGGGTGTGGCATGGTGCATCCGAAAGTATTGGCGAATGTTGCTGTCGATAGCGAAAAATATAGAGGTGTTGCTTTCGGTATGGGCGTCGAGCGTTTAGCGATGTTACGATATGGTATTGATGACCTTAGAATTTTTTTTGAAAATGACCTGCGTTTTCTTGAACAATTTTAAGTAACAGACAATGCCATGAACATCAGCGAACAATGGTTACGTGAATGGGTGGATGTTGATTGCGATACGCAACAACTCACAGAGCAGTTAACAATGGCGGGTCTTGAAGTCGACAGTGTGATACCCGCCTCTCCCGAATTTACGGGCGTGATTACAGCCAGAGTGGATAGTGTTGAACAACATCCTGACGCAGAAAAATTAAAAATTTGCCAGGTTTCCGCCGGGTCAATACAAAATCTCAAGATTGTTTGCGGTGCTGAAAATGTACGTGCCGGACTTTATGTTGCATTGGCTCCCGTCGGCGCCGTATTGCCGGGAAATGTCATGATAAATGCCAGTGAACTGAGAGGAGTCTTGTCTGAGGGCATGCTGTGCTCTGCCGAAGAGCTGGGGTTGACCGAAGAAGCGATGGGCTTGATGGAATTACCTGATGATTTAGAACCAGGCGAGGATCTAAGAAATGTTCTTTCCCTGGACGACAAAATAATAGAATTATCATTAACTCCCAATCGTGGTGATTGTCTGAGTATCTCCGGAGTGGCACGTGAACTGGCCGTCATCAACGATTGTGAGCTTACTCGGTCTGTTATCCCGGAAACCCATACGCCAACAAGCAGTCAACAAAGCAGGGAGATTACTATTGAAGAAACGGCTGCCTGTCCAGGGTATGTTGGACGAGTTGTCGAAGGCATTGACGCTAGCAGACGTTCCCCTTTATGGCTGACAGAAAAGTTACGTCGTTGTGGTTTGAGAAGTATCCATCCTGTTGTCGACATTACTAATTTTGTAATGCTTGAAATTGGTCAACCCATGCACGCTTTCGACAATGATAAGTTGCAGGGCGCGGTTCACGTGAGGTATGCAAAAACAGACGAAAAAATCGATTTATTGGATGGTCAGGAATATATCTTGTCCGCAGATACCCTGGCCATCGCTGATGATGATGGTGTTATCGCCATGGCCGGTATTATGGGAGGTTTGAAGAGTTCCGTAACTGTATCGACTACAAATATTTTTCTGGAAAGTGCCTTCTTTGAGCCACGAGCTATTACAGGGAAGGCGAGGCGATACGGATTACACACAGATTCTTCACATCGATTTGAGCGTGGCGTTGATTTTGAGATACAGAAGAAAGCCATGACCAGGGCGACGCAATTAATCATTGATATTTGCGGTGGTAGAGCAGGCGAGATTATTGAGAAGATATCAAAAGAAAATTTACCGGAGCTAAAGAAAATCCAATTAAGACGTAGTCAGATTGAACGGCTGCTCGGGATCATTCTGGCCGAAGAAGATATCGTCGGGATACTCTACAAATTGGGCATGCAGGTAGAAGTTTATGCAGAAGGGTGGTTGGTGTCCGCGCCATCATTTCGGTTTGATATTGAAATAGAGGCAGATCTGATTGAGGAACTTGCTCGAATTTATGGTTATAGCAACATCAAAACACAATTGCCCCTGACTCATTTGCAGCTTTACAAAGAAAATGAAGGTCACAGCCATTTAAAGAAAATACGTGGGTTGTTGGTCAACAGAGATTTTCAGGAAGTCATCAGCTATAGCTTTGTTGATGCCAAAATACTGGAAATATTGAATCCCGGTGTACCGGCGTTAGCATTAGCGAATCCTATTGCATCCGAGCTATCAGTGATGAGAACCAGTCTATTGCCGGGATTGCTTGGGGCATTGCTCTATAACCAGAAGAGACAGCAGACAAGAATACGATTGTTCGAAACTGGATTGATATTCAAGAATGATCAGAAATTAACACAAACTTCGGCAATTGCAGGGGTAATTGCCGGAAATATTAATAATAATCAATGGGCTGAGAAAGATAGACCAGGTGATTTCTTTGATTTGAAGAAGGATATTGAAGCCATTTTTGAGCTGCATGGTTACAGAACCGGGGTGAATTTTAATTTTATTCAACACCCTGCATTACATCCGGGGAAATCATCAAACATTATATTTAATAATCAAAAGGTTGGTTTTTTTGGTGCGCTACACCCCTCGGTACAGAAGGCACTGGGCTTGGGAAGAGAAACATTTGTCTTTCAAATAGAACTTAAGTACATTTCGGAGCAAATAGTCTCAAAATATGAGAAACTATCAAAGTTTCCATCAGTGCGGCGGGATATCTCCATTATTGTTAAAGAAGAGTTGCCAGTCTCTGAAATGATGCATTTTATCAGCAAAACGGCACCTGATGTGCTACATAACCTAGAGTTATTTGATGTATATCGAGGTGAACCTATTGATTTAAAGGAAAAAAGTCTTGCTTTAGGCTTGACCTTTCGGCGAACTTCCAGCACTCTTACAGACGGCGAAGTGGAGTTGGCCATGATAGCTATCGCGGACAGCCTCCGTAAAGAATTTGGGGCATTACTCAGAGAATAAGAAATGGCACTGACAAAAGCGGAAATGGCGGAGCGTTTATACGAAGAGCTTGGCCTTAACAAACGAGAAGCCAAGGAATTGGTCGAGATGTTTTTTGAAGAAGTTAGGGGGACACTGGAATCGGGGAATCAGGTAAAACTTTCAGGGTTTGGAAATTTTGATTTACGACAAAAAAATCAACGTCCGGGACGAAATCCAAAAACGGGAGAAGAAATTCCTATCAGCGCACGGCGTGTGGTTACATTTCGTCCAGGACAAAAACTTAAGTCACGGGTAGAGGCATATGCTGGAAGCATCCAACAATAAAGAATTGCCTGCAATTCCAGGTAAACGCTACTTCACTATTGGTGAAGTAAGTGAATTGTGTGCAGTAAAGCCACACGTATTAAGGTATTGGGAGCAAGAATTTCCCCAACTAAAGCCCTTAAAAAGACGTGGCAACAGGCGTTACTACCAAAGGCATGATGTTATCCTTATCAGGCAAATTAGAAGTCTGTTGTATGAACAAGGTTTCACAACGGGTGGCGCACGTCAGCGACTGTCAGGGGATGATGCCAAAGATGATTCAAATCAAAGTCAGCAGATTGTAAAGCAGCTTCGAATAGAGTTGGAAGAAGTATTGGATCTGCTTAGAAGGTAGTCCCTGGCAGGTAGCTTTCGGTCTATTTTTACGATTCTGGTCTTTTCAGGCCATGCCTAAGTCTGGAGACACCGGTAAATTTCACATCGGGGCGTGGCGCAGTCTGGTAGCGCACCGGCATGGGGTGCCGGTGGTCGGAGGTTCGAATCCTCTCGCCCCGACCAGATAACATGAGTTAGAATCATGACTGGATCCCCACAATGCGATCTCGATAGAAATTCATGATAATTGCCCGCTTGTCTGAATATGAGATCGCCATCCCGATTTTTTTAGCGCTGAACCGACTCGCCTGGTTGTCTGACATCAGCTAGAATACGCGAGGCTGGGTGCAATAACTATTAATATCTAACCTGACACTACTTGCTCATGAACCGTAAGAAATTATTCATCTACTGTTCATTGTTTATCTTGTTTTCATGCTCTGAAGATATCGACCCAAGGCTTGCTTTTGAAAAAGGTGATTATGCAAATGCATTGCCGATATGGAAGATCAGGGCGGAACAAAATGACCTGGAATCACAAAATTTTCTGGGGGTACACTATCTGCTCGGTTTAGGTGTAAAGCGTGATTTCACCTTGGCAAGGAAATGGTATGAAAAAGCTGCAATAGCCGGTCATCCTGATGCGCAAAGAAATTTAGGTCTAATGTATGAAGCCGGGCGTGGCATGCCCAGGGATTTTGAGAATGCCTACATATGGCTTTATGCAGCGTATAGACAGGGGCATCCGCGAGCAGCGGCCAGCTTACAGTCATTGGTCCCAAAACTTTCCCCAAACAATAAAATGCTGCTCAAGGAAAAAGCAAAACAATATATTCAGGAAGATGTCCTGGAAGCGGATACCGATGATTTCTAAATTTATTATCAGATTTGAGGTATCAGGATGTGTGGCATAGTCGGTGCCGTTGCACAGCGGGATGTAACGCCTATTTTACTGGAAGGTTTAAAACGCCTGGAATACAGGGGCTATGACTCTGCCGGCATTGCCATACTCAATAGTAGCAATGTACTTGAGAGAATCAGGGTTGCCGGAAAAATCAAGGATCTCGAACAGGCGATTGATGGTAATCAGTTATCGGGCAAAACAGGTGTCGCACATACACGTTGGGCGACGCATGGAAAACCAACCATTGCGAATGCACATCCTCATATTTGCCGTGATCAGGTTGCATTGGTGCATAACGGTATTATCGAGAATCATGAACAACTTAGAACACATCAGCTAAGTCTCGGGTACGAATTCGAATCTGATACCGATAGTGAAGTGATCGTAAATCAGATTCACGATCATCTTGCAAAAGGCGAGGATTTACTTTCAGCAGTGATAAAAACAACCGGGACACTTGAGGGAGCTTATGCGTTTGGCGTTATCAATTATCGTGATCCCGATAGAATGATTGCAAGTCGAAGTGGTAGTCCCCTGGTGATAGGAGTCGGTATTGGAGAGTATTTTATTGCTTCAGACACATTTGCCTTATTACCCGTAACACAACAATTTATCTTCCTTGAAGAGGGGGATATTGCCGATATCAGGCGAGACAATCTTACTATTTACGATAGCAAACGGAACATTGTGCAACGTCCGGTGAGTATATCGGAGTTATCCACCGACGTTGTTGATAAGGCAGGTTGTCGTCACTACATGTTAAAGGAGATATACGAACAAGCAGTAGCCATAACAGAGACTCTGGAAGGACGGTTAGACGAGGGTAGAGTCGTTGAAAGCGCATTTGGCGATGCCGCGATGAATGTCTTTAATAAAGTGGACGCCATTCAGATTGTAGCTTGTGGGAGCAGTTATCATGCAGGTCTGGTAGCAAAATATTGGGCGGAAGATATTGCCGATATTTCATGTCAGGTAGAAGTCGCGAGCGAATTTAGATACAGAGAAATATTCGTGCAGAAAAATACCTTATTCGTAGCTATTTCACAATCTGGAGAAACGGCCGATACATTGGCTGCACTGAAGAAGGCAAAACAATCTGCTTACTCAAGTACCCTGGCCATATGTAATGTTGCCGAGAGCTCGATAACACGCGAGTCAGAACTGGTTTTTCTGACAAGAGCCGGTACAGAAATCGGCGTCGCTTCCACCAAGGCATTTACAACACAACTGGTTTCTTTGCTGATGCTGATTTTGGCTATTGCCAGAAGGCATGGACTGGATGCCGAGACCGAGAAAAAAATTATTTCCGGACTTGAGAAGTTGCCCGCACAAATAAATTCAGTGCTTGAACTAAATGAACAAATAAGTGAATTGGCAAATCATTTTGTAAATAAAAATCACGCACTGTATTTAGGACGAGGCACCATGCTACCCGTAGCTATGGAAGGCGCACTTAAACTCAAGGAAATTTCCTATATTCACGCGGAAGCCTATCCAGCAGGTGAATTGAAACATGGTCCTCTGGCACTTGTGGATAATGAAATGCCGATTATCGCCGTAGCACCCAATAACTCACTTCTGGAAAAACTGAAATCCAACTTGCATGAGGTTAGCGCCAGAGGAGGAAAACTCTACGTTGTGACCGACACAAGCGTTGCAATCGATTCAGGCAGCGATATTAAATTACTCAAGATACCTCCGGTTAACGAATATATCGCACCGATTGTTTACACTCTGCCGTTGCAGTTACTTGCTTACCATATTGCCGTTTTGAAAGGGGCGGATGTGGATCAACCCCGAAATTTGGCTAAATCCGTCACGGTAGAATAATCTCCAACGCCCGTCCTTGAGGAAAGAAAAATGGAAGAAAAACAAATAATCAATCAATTGCATGAGTTATCTCGCACAAAACGCAATGAGTTATATTCAAATTTCAAGGACAGATTTTCAACAAATCTTGGTGAGAAAATTGAGAATAATCCTTTTATTGGATATGTGGGGGAAAAGTATCTGAACTCTTCAGACAAACCTGGACTGTGTTTTGTAGCGAAGGCGGGGGCTGAGAGTAAGCCTTGTAGTGAAGATGGTGATAGAGCTATGAATGATAGTTTTGTGGCATTTATAGAATCAAAACCTGAAGAGCGAATTAATACTTATTGGTCTTACCAGGAAGTGGTAAAGAACAACATGAAAGAATGGAATGGGTTTAAAATACTGGCATATCTTTTTTCAAAAATTGATCAGAATATCGATAATATCTCTTACATAAATATAGTTCCATTCAGATACAGATATAAGGGTAGTGAGCCAACGAAGGAAATTTATAAAATTGCGTGGGAGAATTTTACCAATAAGCTCCTGGATATACTTAATCCAGATTTCATTATTCCTTTAGGTAAAGATCTGCATAACGAAATCCGTCAAAATTATCCTGGCGACGCTAAAAAAGTGACAGAGGGTATCAGAAGAACTAATGGGGATAATTACCTGCATGCTGAAGCAAAGCAACAAATGGATGAAATGGCTCTCATGATTAAAAAAGGACGGTAGTTGGAACAAAGTCCGTCACCGTGGAATAGATTTGAGTGGTGCATTAATTCCTGTCAACCTCAAAATTTTCAATGTCTCGTATTTAGGTATTCTCTTTTAGATATCTATTTGAGAACAGCGAAAGCGGGTTTTTGAGGTCAATAAAATCAAAGGTTTCAGAGGGGTAAACTCAGAGGGTAAAAAAGAACACCCCCTATGCGGCAATCGGAACTTCTTCCTTGATGACCTTGTAGATAGTGTTGGTTGATACAGAGAACTGTTTAGACGGTTTTCGTATTCCAACTCCCTAAATGTAAGGCTTAGATAAGTCAAAGCACCCGGATACGTCAAAGCTGCGCTAATGTTTGATGCGATATATCTAAAATATATTGCATAGAATATAGTGCTAACAGGATATGTCACTCCAGGGCTGATATCATTCAGGTTAAACGAATCGCCTGACTTGGGTAGTCTAGCGGATGATCAACTGCTGCCAGGTTAGTTGTTGAGCATTTAAAGATTGTCAATTAGTCTACATAATCTAAACTGGTGAAATAATATGACAAGTACAGCCTTGATTACCGGAGCATCAAGTGGTATTGGTGCTGAACTCGCCCGCTATCATGCATCAAAGAGCGGTGATTTGGTTCTTGTTGCGCGCAGAGAAGAAGCTCTTAATAAACTGAAGTCGGAATTGGAAGATGCTCACAATATCAAGGTAACCGTGATTGCAGCAGATCTTGCCCAGCCTGATTCTGCACATATGATTTACAAGACCACAAAAGAAGCCAACGTACAGATCGACATCCTTGTTAATAACGCCGGATTTGGTGGTTATGGGAAATTCCACGAACGCGATCTTGCAAAAGATCATGCAATGATGCAAGTCAATATGAGTTCCCTGGTCAATTTAACACACATGTATCTGCAAGATATGGTCGGGAGAAATTCCGGTAAGATATTGAATGTAGCTTCTATTGCCGCCTTTATACCTGGTCCGTTGCAGGCGGTCTATTTTGCTACAAAGTCTTTTGTGGTGTCATTTTCTCAGGCTGTCGCTCAAGAACTGGCAGATACTGATATTACAGTAACGGCGCTTTGTCCCGGTACTGTGGCGACGGGTTTTGTACAAGCGGGAGATCTTGAAGGCGTTTCGGTTTGGGATAATGCTGCAACGCCGGAATCCGTAGCCAAGTGTGGGTATGATGCAATGATAAAAGGCGATTTGATAGTATTTAATGAAGGGTCGTGGAGTTTTCTGCTTAATTGGATCGTTCCATTTCTGCCAAGAAGGATAGTTTTGAAAGTGTCGCAAAAGTTGATGGAAAAGAGTAAATAGGAAGCATCGTACGCAGAGATAGTGGTTGATTAGAATATAAAGGGACAATCGTCATAAAACTATGATAGTTGCGCTCAGCTAGCGGCAAAGAATGGGTGCGAGAAAAACTGGAGGGTATAGGGAAAAGCTAAATAAGCTGGAATATTCTTTGATAAATCATTCTAAAGAGACATGGAGTTAAAATATTTTCAGTATTTTCGACATTTCCCCATCGTTTATATATTTTCAATTTCTTCATTTTACGGATAACGTGTCATCATCCGGTTTGGCGTAGACCGAAAGGTTGTCATTTCTATTTTCTCCGCAATAGTGGTTTCATATTTCATATGTGATCCAACGAGTTCAAACTGGATGAAACGATGCGGCGGTTCCAATAGTAAAGGATTTAATCTACCCGGCAATGTCACGTACAAAAGGAGGGTGTAAAATAATGTCAACAGGATATAGTGCCCTGAGGCTGATATCGTTTAGGTTAATAGATTCAGAATAGGTATAAGCATAATGAGTGAAGATAAAATAGTCGTCCATGTAGATAGCGCTCTTGAAGATCTTATTCCCGGGTTTCTGGAAAATCGTCAAAAAGATGTACACAGCATGGAGAAGGCACTGCAAGAAAATGATTTCGAGACATTAAGAGTGGTTGGACACAATGTCAAAGGCGTTGGGGGAGGTTATGGGTTTCCTGATATGTCAGAGATGGGTGCTGCAATTGAAGAAGGCGCGACAGAAAATAATGTGGAAAAAATCAGTAAGAATGTAAAAAAAATATCACATTATCTTTCCAATCTGGAAATCATATATGATGAAGAATAAATATGAAGACTAATGAGTAATGACCCGAACAAGCATACTCCAAGGTGGTTAATGCATGCGGTTGTTTTATTCTCGGGTCTTGCTCTCGGTCTGACATTGGTCTTTATCGCATGGAATGGCGCATTAGAGGAAAATAAGAGAGAGTTCTTATTTGAGTCTTCCGGAATAAGAGGGGTCGTTACGCATAATATTCAGGTAAGCGATGGCATTATCAATGGTTTCGCGACATCAATGTCAGAAAATATGGCGTTTGATGATCAAATATTTCAATCCTCAGTTAAGGGAATTCTGGACCAGCAAGATTTTATAGAAGGTCTTTTTTACTCCAACCTCCAAAGCAGTGAAAATATCCAAACTTCAGATCTTGATCTGAAATCCGGGTATTCGAAATTTCGTGGTACAGCAATACCTGTAGATATAAATGCAGTGAAAAATGATGAAAATTTCAGGAATGTACTGAAATCCTTGTTTCTTGATGCGAGCAGTGATCCGGTCGTTACCGTTGTAACTCTGGAGTCAGCCATGTATTACATTTTGTTAAAGACTGTATCGAACAGGGATTATTTCGGAAATGAAAATATACCTTTGGAAGATCGTGTTCAGGGGATTCTTTGCTTGTTGATAAACCCGGAAAAATTGATCGAACGTTCTAGAATTTCAAGTAATTCGATGATTGATTTGTATAGTGAATCATCGAATCTAAGCGGTAGAAAATTAATTTTTACCAACGGCCCTTTAGTAAATACCAGAAGCGGATTTTTAACCACGAATTTCAATGAAGATGCTTTAATCCAATTTCCCTTGTATTCAGTCAGGTTATCAATTGAAAAGAATATCTATTGGTCTGATGTTAATCGAACCTCAATATATATTGCCGTATTTATTGGATTAGGCATCACACTTTTACTGATGGCTTTAGTCAGGGCAAAAGATATGCGTGAGAAGGAGTTGCGTGAGCGTAACACGATTATTGGATTACAAGTGGAAGAACAAACTAAAGAATTGGCCCTGGCCAGGGATCAGGCACTGGAAAGTACGCGTATTAAATCAGATTTCCTCGCGAGTATGAGTCACGAAATACGTACACCACTTACAGCCATTATCGGTATGGCGGAGTTACTTTCCGATACGAAACTAACCGGTGATCAGAAAAAATATGTCAATGTGTTCAGGAAGGCGGGGGATACACTGTTAAATCTGGTCAACGATATTCTGGATCTGTCGAAAATCGAGGCAGGGCAACTGGTGTTGGAGGACGTTACGTTTGAATTACGTGATGTTGTGGAAGAAGCAGTTGAAATCTATGCTATCAAGGCCGCCGAACATAATGTTGAGTTGGTCGGCAGAATTGATCCTGATATTGATACGAAACGGGTCGGCGATCCAGCACGTCTTAAGCAGATTATCCTTAATTTAATTAGTAATGCCATTAAGTTTACAAAAGACGGACATATTATAGTAAGGGTGCGTCATTCTGATATTTCAGAGGGTTTGTTGTTCTCGGTAAGTGACACAGGCATAGGAATTCCAGGCGATAAACAACAGGCGATATTTGAGAGTTTTACGCAGGCGGATTCTTCGACAACACGCAAGTATGGTGGAACAGGGCTGGGTCTGACCATATCCAGGCGGCTTGTTGATATGATGCATGGAAGTATCTGGGTAGAAAGCGAGGAAGGTGTTGGTAGCACGTTCTCATTTGTGGTGATTTTACCTGTTAACAACACCCCGGCAACGAGCGGCGATCTTTATGTTAGTGACTTTCTCAGGGATAAGTCAGTGCTTATTGTAGATGCCAATGAGCACAACAGAATTAAAATTTGTGACATTCTACGCGCATTTGGAGCTGTAGCTCTGGAATCTAGAGCAAGTGTATCCTGGAGTGAATTGTCTGCAAGCGGTGGGGAAAAATATCAGTACGTGTTTATGGACTATAAAATGTTACGAGAATGCGGTGATGCAGAGATGGAAAGATTCAAGCATTCAAGGAAAGCGGATTGCGGTGTGGTTATGGTCGCGATGTTAGGTCCTGTATCTCTTGATCAGAAAACACATAAGGTGAATGAATTTGGGCTGGATGGTTATCTGGTCAAACCTGTCAAACAATCCGAGTTACTACAGGTGTTTTTAAATGAGTCTGAACAGGCGGGTGAACCTGTTGTCAGCCGTGAACGGACGAATGTTGGAGCAGATGCAACACCACTGAATAATAAGCGGATATTGCTGGTCGAGGATAGTGAAGATAACCGCTTATTAGTCAGGACTTTCCTCAAGAAACTTCCGTATATTGTAGATGAAGCAGAGAATGGCAGGATTGCAGTGGATCTATATCGTGAAAACAGCTACAACCTGGTTTTAATGGATGTACAGATGCCTATTATGGACGGTCACGAGGCTACCAGAGCCATTAGAATAATAGAAGCGGAAAGTGGTCGCCCATCAACACCTGTTATCGCATTAACCGCTCACGCAATTAAGGAAGAGGTAGACAAGTGTATGGCGGCCGGCTGCGATACCCATGTAGGAAAGCCTATAAAAGTATCCACATTGCTCAGTGTTATTGACAATTATATAAACTGATAATGGTTATTTTTTCCTGGCTGCTAATGCACCAGGATGGATCCTCATCAAGGTTAAATTCAGGTATGGTTTATTTTCACTTGCGGCAACGATTTTGCTGGTATTTGTTCAATACTAATTAAGCCAGGCACTGATCTGTTTAAGATCATCCTGGCTTAAAGTACCGGCGGCCCGCTTAAGACGTAAGCTATTGAGTAAATAATCATATTTTGCGCGAGAATAGTTTCGTTTTGCATTCAAGGTCGTTCGTTCTGATGCAACCATGTCAACGGCTGTGCGTGTTCCAATTTTGAAGCCGGTTGCTGTGGCGTTCAGTGCTGTTTCACTCGAAACAATGGCCTGTTTGAGTGCGCTGACACGGCTGATGCCTGACATGACGCCGAGGTATGCCTGTCGAGTTTCCCTTTGTGTCGCACGTAGCACTTGCTCAAGTTTTTGCATAGACTGGTTATAACGATATCCGGCTTGTTTGATCCTTGAATTAACTTGACCACCCTGGTAGAGGGGTACATTAAATACCAGGCCGACATTTGAGGTTTTTATTTTTGTGTCGCCAAAACGACCACCGGAGACGTTGTATCCGTGTCTAGCGACTAAATCGAGTGTGGGTAAATGTCCTGCTTTCTGCTTTTTGATTTCCAGTCGAGAATTTTCCAGTGTATGTTTGATGGCGATAATATTCATATTCCGTGATTCAGCGATTGTTGACCATTGATTAATATCGTTAGGTTCCGGACTAATAAGTGGCATTGAATCCTCCAGATTATCCAGTTCAGTAACGTACTGTCCCGTTATTTCGTGCAGATTCTCCCTGGCATTATCAAGTAAATTTTTTGCATGGATTTCATCTGCAGTCGCTCTGTCGAAACCCGCCTGCGCTTCGTGTACATCTGTTATTGCCGTCAAGCCCACTTCAAACCGTTGGTTAGTCTGTTCAAGTTGTCGGCCGAGTGATTTTGTTTCGGCCTCGGCGAACTTAATATTGTCCAGAGCAGCCAGAATTTCAAAATAACTTTCTGCCACACGAATAATTAATTCTTGCTGTGTAGATATTTTCTCTGCTTCAGCTCGAAGAATAATGCTATCTGATTGTTTTAACGATAGATAACGATCCCATCTGAACAGAGGTTGAGCGACATTCAGTGTGTAGCCATGACTATTAAAATCTATATCTCCAGATGTGCCAAACCCGGCACTACTGATGATTTGGTCATTATTCGTGGTGTTGGCACTGAAATTAGCATGAGGCAATAACAGTGCTTTCGCCTGTGGTTTTGATTCGCGGGCAGCTAGTGTTGAATACACAGCTTGTCTGTATACAGGATCGTTGGCTTCAGCCAGCGTATAGACTTCAATTAGATCCATTGCCGCGACACTGCTGCTGAACAATATCGATACAAAACCATGTTTGAAATATTTCAAATGTGTACTCACATTACGTTCCTTAACCACGCATTCAGTTTTCTGTGAGAATGAGGAATGAAGTCAGATACCAAAGGATCTAGTATCTTGCCATACTCTGTTCAACAATACTTGCCCAGGCATCAATTCCACCTTCAAGATTTACAATTTCCCTAAAACCTTCGGAGATGAGATACTCAGCGGCCACTGTACTTCTCATTCCATGGTGACAGATAACAATTGTCCTTGCCTGTTTTCCCAGCATCTCTTTTTTTGTCGTAATTTCGGATAAACTGATATTAATCGAGTCGTCAATATGGCAAAGGTCATACTCCCATTTATCACGAACATCGAGTAAAACAGCTTTTTTATCGCTCTCCAGTTCTTTTTGAAGTTGTATGACGCTCAATGATTCCATTATTTCTCCTAGAATATAAATTGTTCCATTTGAGCTGCGCCTTCCAGTTCGGGTAGATCCGTCTCGAATAAAACCTCCGATTGCCAGTCGTTCTCCGATATGCGTTTTATCAATTTCGCTTGCATGGCGGGCGACGAACCCGTGACGGCGAATAAGCGACCACCCGGTTTTAATTGCCGTTGTATTGATTCTTCGAGAAAAGATACCGACCCCGTCAGGACAATGACATTATACGGCGCAGACTGTTGCCAGCCAAGAACAGCATTTTCACATTCAAGAGTGACATTATGAATATTGTACTGTTGAAGTTTCGGTTCAGCCTGTTCGATAAATCCAGAATAGATATCCATGCTCAGAACATGGTGGCCGGATTCTGCCAGTAAAGCAGTCATATAAGCACTTCCGGTACCGACTTCGAGAATTTCATCTTCCGGCTTGATTTTGAGTGCTTGCAGCAAGCGCGCTTCAACCTTGGGCGTCATAGTGACTTGACCGTGAGCCAGCGGTATTTGTGTATCAGCCAGTGCCAATCGTTTGTATGTCTCCGGCATGAAGTCTTCACGGTGAATTTTGGAGATAATGTCCAGCACTGACCGAGTCGGCACATCCCAGGGCTTGATTTGTTGCTCAATCATATTTGTGCGGGCTTGTTCAAAATTCATTCAGATATTCTCGAAATTAAGTGTGTTAAAAATAAGTTATGCGAGGGTATTATATAGCAAAGCATGAAAAGCTGAAGAATTGAAAGAGAATCAGATGGAGAATATATATCGAAGTCGATTAGGGCCAGCCAAAACAGGATGCTTTGAGTTCTTCGGATTAATTTTTTGAGTGATTAGCAATCAATTGCATGATTTCTAAAAATAAACACCTGCTGGATCAGTCGCCTAATCCGCAACTCGCTAATTTGAGATTGGAACGACTGCAACAAGAAGATGTTGTGCGTGATTTTCTACAGGAAAGCTCGGATGAACTAGCGGGAATCTTCATACATATCATTACTGTATCAAATTTTCTTTTTCATTACCTTTGTCGTGAGCCTGCAGCGATCAGCCTGATTGGATCGCAGAAAAATGAGTTGGCAAAGATCGACAAAGTGTTCGATGTCGAAGGTCTAAGGTCATTGAAATATCGTGAACTCTTACGCATTACCTCGTTGGACCTGGGTAATCAAACGCCCTACGAACTAATACTATCAGCCCTGAGTGAATTGGCCGATAAAGTCCTGATCAAATTGCTTGAGTTGATTGCAGAGGATGAGAATATTAAGTGGGCTGGTGCAGAAGTCCCATATGCCTTGTTCGCAATGGGGAAACTGGGTGCGCAGGAGTTGAATTATAGTTCTGATGTGGATCTGATTTTTGTCTGTGCAAACCCGGAAGACATTAACGGCAATGTGAATGAATATCATCAAGTGGTGATACAGAGAATTCGCTACTTCATGCGTTATCTTGAAGAAGTAACAGCAAACGGATTTCTCTATCGGGTTGATTTGAACTTACGACCCTGGGGCAAGAGTGCACCATTGGTAATGCCGATAGATGATACTGAGCATTATTATGAAGCGAGTACGGAGGCATGGGAGAGATTTGCATGGTTACGTGCCAGATTCATTGCCGGTTCTGAATCGTTAGCTACCGATATGCTTGAGCGTCTGCACCCGTACAGATATAGAAAAACACTTGGTTTGGATGATGTGGAAAGATTTATCGGTATCAAGCAAGAGATGGCGGTCATCAGACACAAAGGAGGATCATGGAACGTCAAGATGGGAGAGGGGGGTATTCGGGACATCGAATTTTTTATTCAGATGTTGCAAATAGTTAATGCGAGGATGCACCCGGTATTACAACAAACGAATACCCTGAAACTAATAACTTGCATGGTGGATATAGGTTTGCTTGATCCTGATGAGGCAAAGAGGATTCGAGAGAGTTATTTATTCTTAAGGCGACTGGAAAATCGTTTACAAATGGTTGATGAAATGCAAGTGCACGATCTTCCCGATGAAGAAGTAAAGAGACTTATCATTGCGCGATCACTGGGTTTTTCAGATATTGATAGTGGTAAAACCTTGAAGAAATTTGATCGATATTTGTCTTTGCAGCGAGATATTGCCAGAGAATGTTTTGAGAAGATTTTGTTAAAAGGACAGGAAATATCATGACCATGCCTGAAGGGTTACAAACATCCTTGTCAAGGGCATGGCACAAGGATATTGCTTATTCCAGTATGGATCGGTGGTTGTCTCTGAGTAAAAAAAATAATTGGCGGGGATGTCCTGAAAATCTGGAGTTATTGGCGGCACTTTTCGGGGCAAGTTGGTACTTCACTCGGTTCGTATTCTTTCGAGGATCTAAAATAGCCGGGATTTTCGATGATCCTCGCACACTGGATTTTACTTCAGCAGCATTAATTGATGAATTTATGGATGTGGCTGCAGGAGATGATCCCGGGATACGGTTAGAAGCGCTTAAAATAGCGAAAAACGAAATCATGTTAACAATTCTGTTGGCACAAATAATGAAGCAGAATACGCAAGAAGAGGTTGAGTTTGCACTTAGCAATCTTGCGGAGGCGACATTATTTTGTGCAATTAAAATTTTGGCAGAGGACGATGCTGAAGTGAAAAATAATGTTGCCATTTTTGCGATGGGCAGGCTGGCCGGTTACGAAATGAATTTCGGTTCAGATCTGGATCTGATATTTATTTATCATGGAGGCTCTCAGGAACTAGCCCATAAGATATCATCGTTTGTCCGTAAACTAATGCGCAATATTGGTATATTATCCCCTGCCGGACTGTTATATGAAGTCGATATGCGTTTGCGGCCGCATGGTAATTCCGGTGTGTTGGTCACAGGAGAGCGGTCTTTTGTAGATTATCATAATGGTGAACGTGAAATATGGGAACGGCAAATGATGACACGTTGCCGGGCAGTCATTGATGTCGGAGGTTGCGCAGATTTGACACTTGCCAAAATTCAGCCCTCCATCTATCAAAAATATGATAATGCTTATCTCAAATCAGAAATTTTAAAGACGCGGAAACTGGTGGTCAATGAATTATGCATTCAAAAAGGCAAGTATGATTTAAAACGGGATGCAGGTGGGGTAATGGATATAGATTTCCTGACAAATTATTTACAATTGTTGTATGGCGGTGAGGATAAAACATTACATACAGCAAGTACTCGACAAGCATTGAGGAATTTAACCGAAGCAAGGAAAATTAATAAAGAAACCAGTAAATTTTTGCTGGAGTCATACGATTATCTGAAAAGCATGGAAAGTCATCTGCGAGTATTTGATATGAAATCAACCAGCATCTTCTCGAAAGACCTCAATAAAATTGAGGGGCTTGTTCGTTCAATGGGTTATTTGAATAATAATTATCATAGCGCCGAAAAATCATTCATCGATGACTATAAAAGTATAACTCAGAGAATAAGGCGCATATTTAAAGATATTCTCTATCTTGTATAAATTATATATTTAGCGGTCATTGTCATATTGAGAAACAACCATGTTGCGACCTTGATCCTTGGCTTGATATAACGCGCTGTCGGCGCATTCAATTAATGATTCCGGCATATGATCATTATCCGGGATTGTTGTGCAAACACCGAAGCTGGCCGTGACAATCTGGGTAATTGACGAGCCACTGTGTGCCATGCCGATATCGACAAGTTTCATTCGTATTTGTTCAGCAATATCCTGTGCATGTTTATTTTCGGTATCTGGCAAGAGTAGCGCAAATTCTTCACCTCCAAATCTGGCCGCCATATCACTCGTACGACGAGCGTTGTCCTCGATTAAATGAGCAATTCTTATCAAGCATTTATCGCCTTCCAGATGACCATAGGTATCATTATATTCCTTGAAATTATCAATATCACATAGTATGAGTGACAACGGACTTGATATTCGCGATGCTCGGTACCATTCATCATGTAATGATTCATCAAACCGACGGCGATTATTAATTCCTGTTAAACTATCTTTAGTCGATAGAATTTTTAATGTCTGATTTTCAAATTGCATGCTTAATGAATGAGTCGTTGTTTTATTCAGCCGCCATAACAATAAAATCATCATGATTAGAAACAATAAAATAAAATATCCCTGCACATGAAATTCAGGATCATCAGCCGTCACCAGAAGTATTCCTGTCGGAATCAACAAAGGCATAACGAAAGCTATAAAAGAATAAAATGAAAATGAATAATCACCTGCAGCACCGGCACTTAAACCAGCCATACATATTATTAAAAGGCTAAGATGAGTCGGGTTGGCTGATATGGCTAAAATCAGGATAAAGCCACCCCAGGTAAATGCCGAGATTAATACTCCGAACATATGCAATGCAGACCAGTAGTGCAGGTTTAATGAAATATTCTTTGCATGCTTGAATTTGTAAGCTAGAAAAAATCGGAATGTCATAATTGATAGAAAAAACACCAACCATGAAAATAACGAAAGAGAAGACATATAGTCTCTGAAAATATATGATAAAGAGATAAAGAGTACGGATGAAAACAGTAAACTTAAATATAACTGCCCATAGAGCACTTCCAGTTTTCTGGTCGCTATTTGTTTTTGCATTTCATCCAGCATTCAGTCAGCCTTATTTGTTTCACTGACGCTCATGAATAGCTTTGTAGATAGCCAGGATACTTTCATCAAATTAATGCCATACCATTATACTAATGACACCAACGATAGTGCTACTACAAGATCCCTTAAAGTGTCAATTTTCTCCAGAATAGTGAAAGCAGTAAAACAGAATCGAGGGTAGCACCGAATCACGCCTACGATGCATCCAGTCAGAATTAAGTCGGCTTGAGTTATCTCCATTTCCAAACGCAATCAGTGGATAGAATGTAAATATAACCAGTGAGTAATGCTTATTAGAAAATGTCCTGGCAAGGAAAGAATTTTTTTTCAGGGATATGATTTAATATTTCCTGGCTGCAAAAACTCAACATCTCTGATCGTATTCTTCTTTTATAGCTTAATATTCCATCTTCTTCCTCTAGTGGCGAGGAAAATAATTTCTCGGTGGGATACATGTTTTTTAATGATCTGAAAAATCTTTTAGGAAGACGGAAACCACCCAAACTGACTGAATGTAATAATTCCGGATCACATAAAGGTAGAGTATCAGTAAATAGTTTTTGATACCGGGATTTATATTCGCCTGAATAAATCAAGGGATCAAAACGTAAACCTATACGCCAGCCTTTGTCCTGCAATTTTGTAATCGCCTCCATTCTTCGTTCGATGGGAGGTGCCTTGTGCTCAAGTGCAGTGGCTATCTCAGTCGGTGTAAAACTCCAGGCAAGTACACAATTACCTAATGGCTCGATGTTCAGAAGTGTGCGGATTTGCGTGCTTTTGGTTCTAATTTCCAGCAAGGCATTTGGATTGTTTCTAAAAACGGGTAGAAAATAATCAAGAAATTTTGTCACAGGTTCCAGTGCCAGACTGTCGCAATCGTATCCTGAGAAGAAATGTATTACCTCTTTTGTTTCTTGAATCTTGGTGCCAATCTCTTTGGCGAAATTTTCATAATTCACAAATAAAACATAATGAGCAGATTGATACATACCTTGTAAAAAACAGTATCGACAGTCATACGGGCAATTCATCATGTGCGAAAAGTAATAATTCTTTCCTGCACCAATGGCATAGGCTTTTGGTGCAGGAAGTACAAAGTCTCTATTTTTTTCTGCAAGAATTAATGCGGGTTGCTTTTTTTGCAATCTGAAATTCTGTGCTTTACGATTAAAGATTTCGCCATATCGTTGACAGTGGATCCGGGTGGCTTCAGGGAAACGAGCCAGTATGTCCAGCGTTCTGGGGTGTTTTTCAACTTGCTCCTCGATATAGATCGTTTTTATCATTTATGAATGATATAAGTTTCTTTAGAAGCGGATGTCAACTTGATCAAGTTTATCCGTGATTTGATGAATGATATCTTTACCGCGAACGATTCCCTCAAGTTCTTTCATTGGGTTTTCATCCGGACATAAAACGTGCCATCGATTCAGACATGTTTTCAATAAACTTCGTTCAGCATGTGTGAACCGCCATTGTTCAATAATTTGATCGTAAAAATCCGGCATTTTATTCAAACACTCCAGTTCTTTCGCTGATAGTCTCAATGATTCCAGAATTCGCTCAATTGTTGATAATTTGTTTTTTACTGAATTATTAATAATTGAGTCCGATATTTTATCTACATGATGATGTCGATTATCCGATATGATTTTAATGACATGAACTAACTCACTTGTCGCGAAACGACAGGCCGTTGCATAGAATCCTGCTGCTTCCATTTCAAATACGGGTTCTGAAGGCAGTGAACTATCGTAATCGATCACTGGTTTATCATTGCTTAATATTTCCATGGACTGACAGGGAGGTGAAAATAGTATTTGTGGATACCATGTGTGATGATTGGCCTGAAAGACGATTTTGTGTGCCAGGCTGATCTCACCGATGTCCAGTGTTCGATGACCGGCAATGCCGATATTTAGCCAAATATCCGGTTTGCTCGTTTGCAGAAAAGCATGAGTGAACGCGGTTGCGGCGGCGGAGTTGATATTGCCGATACCGGAAATGGTTAGAGATATGGATTTATCCCGGCTGATGAATAAAGGGAAGGAGCTTGATTCAGCACATTTTTTTAATCGATAGTGTGCTATGAGGGGTTTTGCTTCGCATTGAATTGCACAAATGAAATGAACCATGGTTTACTCTATCTGATTTAATCAATGATGGATGGCTATTATTGGATATTTGAAATGTATTTAATAAAATCCTGTATACTGATTTTGAGCGTCAGACAGTGCCATGCATTCAAGGAAAACATTTCAGATCTTTAAATTTTGGAAATTTGCCGATAGCCGAAATACACACATAGTTCATATTGAGATTCTTGATGACTGTATTTTCGTCTTCAATCGTAATTACCATGTCACTCAAGGCAAAGTCAATGAAAAGATTAAAAGCCTTTGTCGCTAATAGTTTGCAATTACTCTCTGTCGTTTGTTGATTTGATGTCACAATTATCTTCGTCAAGAAGATAACAATCAATGATTTGTTTCAATGCTTGATTTATCGAAGTGTCGTTTATGATGCAGCGACCATATGTTGTGCGTATTTTTCCAATAACCATTTGAATTCATTAACATGTTCAGTATTCCCACGTTTTTCTGCACCGGTCAGATAAATATTGATTTTGTATTGCATCATTTTAATCGCAGCATCACGATCACTGTCATACGGTTTAATTTCCGGGATTATTCTATTTAAGGCCTGAATTCTAAAACGATCCATACCCCAGTACTTACGCGATAGCTGATCATCATGCCCCCCATGTTTGGTGATCAATGCTTCATCAATATATAACACAGGATAACGCGAACAGATTCGCAGCCAGAGATCGTAATCCTCGCAAGCAGGCAAGGTTTCATCGAATAAACCGACCTTGTCAAATATTGAGCGATGAATCAAGACCGCAGAGGGGGAGATAACACACATGGGCAGGCAATGCTGAAATATGTGTCCGCTGAACTTTTGATGCTTATTCTTTTTATTGACTCTGCGGCCATTACGGATCCAGACTTCATCACTATGGCAAATAAGATACTCCGGTGCATTCTTTAACGCCTGTATTTGTTTTTCGAGCTTGTTATGATGCCAGACATCATCGGAGTCCAGCAGAGCAATCCATTCATATTTGGCGGCGTTGATACCGGTGTTGCGTGCCGCACTCACGCCCAGATTTTCCTGTTCGATAAAAGTAACTTTAGGGAACTCATTTTTGGAATAAAGAGATTGCAGTGTGGACACCGTGTTATCAGTGGATCCGTCATCAACGATAATGACTTCATTTGCAGGCAGTGTTTGTTCCAACACGGAATTCAATGCGCGTTCGAGCAAAGTGACTCGATTGAATGTGGGGATGATTACAGAAACAGAAGTCATATCAGAATTTTTAATAAATGGGTTAATATAGGTCGGCTCAGTAGAGATTATTGCCGGAGATTATCTAATAAATGTCGCGACTTGAACATAAAACCGCCGTTGTTACAGGGGGCAGTAGTGGTATTGGTGAGTCGATCACGACAACTTTCGCCCGTGAGGGTGCCCATGTTATTGTCAATTACAATCGTTCCAGGGAAAAAGCAGAATATATCGTCAAGCAAATTAAAGATGCCGGCGGTAAGGCAACGGCAATTGGAGCGAATATCTCAAGTCCGAAGGATGTGACCTTTCTCATTGATAAAGCAATGTCTGAATTAGGGCGGATTGATATCTGGGTGAATAACGCCGGCGCAGACATATTGACAGGCAAAGGCATTGAACTCAGTGAGCCGGAAAAATTACAGTCGTTGATTGATGTGGATCTGAAAGGCACCATTCATTGTTGTTGGGCTGTTGTGCCCGTCATGGAACTGGCGGGTCGCGGTAGTATTATTAACATGACATGGGATTTGGCCATCCATGGGTTTCGAGGCAGAAATCCACAAATGTTTGCCGCAGTTAAAGCTGGTGTACGCGGTTTTAGTCAATCCCTGGCGAAAACTGTGGCACCTGATGTCCGTGTCAATCTTGTCGCACCAGGCTGGATTGAAACGACGTTTGCGCAAGAATTTATGCAACACACTTACTATCAGGAACGTATCAGCGAAATTCCATTGAGGCGATTTGGACAACCTCAAGATGTGGCGAATGCGGCACTTTATCTGGCCTCAGATGAAGCATCATATATTACCGGACAGATAATCAATATTAATGGCGGTCTGATTTAAGGAACACGCTGAATATGCCGACGTGCAGCGGTTCATTATAGCCTATAGAAATTATAGAATAATTCTGCACTCGAATGGTTTGTTTTGATTCCCTCCATTTTTCCAGCGTGTTACACTTTAGCCGCTGTGACTGCATATGGTGCTGTGTTTTGATTCCCCCCCTTTTTCCAGCGTGTTACACTTCTCTACGAGTTAGACGAGCATCCCGATGAGTTTTGATTCCCCCCCTTTTTCCAGCGTGTTACACTTAGTCGTTGAATTTATCCCAGCGATTATCAGTTTTGATTCCCCCCCTTTTTCCAGCGTGTTACACTTACATGACCATCCTTTGAACAGTATTTAGAGTTTTGATTCCCCCCCTTTTTCCAGCGTGTTACACTAAGCAACTTCGGGTCACGCTCATAGTAGCAGTTTTGATTCCCCCCCTTTTTCCAGCGTGTTACACTCGCGAATTAAAAAAGAAACTGAACAAAGTTGTTTTGATTCCCCCCCTTTTTCCAGCGTGTTACACTGTAGATCAGTTTGTTGATGGTCACATCGCTGTTTTGATTCCCCCCCTTTTTCCAGCGTGTTACACTATCATACGGAGAAACTCCCACCTCTAGTTCGTTTTGATTCCCCCCCTTTTTCCAGCGTGTTACACTTCAGACACTTATCTACTTTGTCAGTTAATTGTTTTGATTCCCCCCCTTTTTCCAGCGTGTTACACTCTGAACGCGTGATTGTCGACAATAACAGAGTTTTGATTCCCCCCCTTTTTCCAGCGTGTTACACTAAAAAGACGAAACGGCAGCGACGAAGTACAGTTTTGATTCCCCCCCTTTTTCCAGCGTGTTACACTGATGAAAGATGTTAAAGCTTTTGACAAGTAGTTTTGATTCCCCCCCTTTTTCCAGCGTGTTACACTCTATCAAGGTTTTTTTCGGATGACACCAACGTTTTGATTCCCCCCCTTTTTCCAGCGTGTTACACTGCGTGTTCATCTGATGATATCTCAAGTTTTGTTTTGATTCCCCCCCTTTTTCCAGCGTGTTACACTTATACCCTTTTTCAACCCTTAGGTTGTTGAGTTTTGATTCCCCCCCTTTTTCCAGCGTGTTACACTGAATACGCAGGCAAGTACATGCGATTTTTGGTTTTGATTCCCCCCCTTTTTCCAGCGTGTTACACTAAAGAGACGCAACATCCGAACGGCACGACAGTTTTGATTCCCCCCCTTTTTCCAGCGTGTTACACTTCGATAGAGACTTGACAGAGATACGTAATGGTTTTGATTCCCCCCCTTTTTCCAGCGTGTTACACTAATGACTACAAAAATCACATTAACACTGATGTTTTGATTCCCCCCCTTTTTCCAGCGTGTTACACTTTTTTGAGCGTCCAAAGACTCAAGTGCAAGTTTTGATTCCCCCCCTTTTTCCAGCGTGTTACACTCTTTTATATCAACAAAATTTAAACGCAAGTGTTTTGATTCCCCCCCTTTTTCCAGCGTGTTACACTGACTCAAGAGCACCTACTACCAAATCTTTGTTTTGATTCCCCCCCTTTTTCCAGCGTGTTACACTACGTCCACGTGTCTGTAGACGCTGCGTACCGTTTTGATTCCCCCCCTTTTTCCAGCGTGTTACACTCGAGACCGGTGAATCAATAAGACGTAACAAGTTTTGATTCCCCCCCTTTTTCCAGCGTGTTACACTTTTTGGATTGAGGTATAGAAGCGTTGATAGTTTTGATTCCCCCCCTTTTTCCAGCGTGTTACACTGGGATGATATCAGTTCCGAAAGTGTCTTTAGTTTTGATTCCCCCCCTTTTTCCAGCGTGTTACACTCCAAAGGGAGATATTCAACAATACCAAAGTGTTTTGATTCCCCCCCTTTTTCCAGCGTGTTACACTCAAGGATGTTACGTTAGTATCTTGGTCAATGTTTTGATTCCCCCCCTTTTTCCAGCGTGTTACACTAGAAATAATTATCATCTTATCCTGTTCTAAGTTTTGATTCCCCCCCTTTTTCCAGCGTGTTACACTCCAGAACCTAACTTACCAGTGATGAAATAGTTTTGATTCCCCCCCTTTTTCCAGCGTGTTACACTAGGATGTTTACTATCTGGACGATGAGCATAGTTTTGATTCCCCCCCTTTTTCCAGCGTGTTACACTCTAACGATTCAACCGTATTACGGTAATCAGTTTTGATTCCCCCCCTTTTTCCAGCGTGTTACACTTGATGACGACATGAAGATGGCTAGTAGTCGGTTTTGATTCCCCCCCTTTTTCCAGCGTGTTACACTTCATGATTCTCTCCTTTGCTGGTTAGAATGGTTTTGATTCCCCCCCTTTTTCCAGCGTGTTACACTTTAACCGAGGTATTGCAAAGGGAGATATTCGTTTTGATTCCCCCCCTTTTTCCAGCGTGTTACACTCATCTTTCTAACCTCACCATTAAACTTCGTGTTTTGATTCCCCCCCTTTTTCCAGCGTGTTACACTTAACGGCATCGTGAATAAGTAACACGCGTTGTTTTGATTCCCCCCCTTTTTCCAGCGTGTTACACTTCCACGAATATAAATAGCATCTGTATCGTAGTTTTGATTCCCCCCCTTTTTCCAGCGTGTTACACTACGCTCGATATTAAACAGATTGTGATCACCGTTTTGATTCCCCCCCTTTTTCCAGCGTGTTACACTTCAAGCAGACGAATCAATGTACAAGACTAAGTTTTGATTCCCCCCCTTTTTCCAGCGTGTTACACTTGTAGTAGACTTTAACATCTCGTGTATGGGGTTTTGATTCCCCCCCTTTTTCCAGCGTGTTACACTGGACAGCAGAATGATATTAGCTTACTACCCGTTTTGATTCCCCCCCTTTTTCCAGCGTGTTACACTGTTCGTCATGGTGATTCCCGTCGCCAATCGGTTTTGATTCCCCCCCTTTTTCCAGCGTGTTACACTGATCCTCTAATTCGTCAAGCTGATCATACTGTTTTGATTCCCCCCCTTTTTCCAGCGTGTTACACTAGCTCACGCGATACTGAATACTTACAAACCGTTTTGATTCCCCCCCTTTTTCCAGCGTGTTACACTACGTGGGAATAGCGGTTGGATTACTTATGTATTTGAGTTTACACCCTGGATAGCCGACTACTGCTACATGCAAGATTGGGGAATCTTAACTATCGTAGCGGCTGTCCAGGCACTGTACTTTACCTGGTGCTTACCAGTTTTCAAAAATATTCAACTGATGCGGGTTGTCCGCTTTCTTTTGTTTTCTATAGTCTTCACTGATGATAGCAATGGATTTCGCCCATTGTTTTTCGGTCATCAAAATCGCACGAATATTGCCGCCCTGCGGGGCATAGATTTGCAATCTGGTTGAATGTTTTTTCATGCGCTCCCACGAAGCACAGGAGCGCATATACACCGAAAACTGCAGCATACTGTAGCCATCATCCAGTAATTGCTTGCGAAATTTGGTTGCACGGTCGCGTTCGCGTTTGCTGCTGACCGGCAAATCAAACAACACCAACATCCAGCCCATTTTTAGACTGCTTTGAGCCTGGGCGGACACAGGTGCTCCGGTTCTTTGCTTGCGAATGTTTTGGCAAGCGAATTCATATACACATCAACGCCATCGATTAATTTTAATTTATTGTTGTTGTACGTCACGTCGATGGTGTCCCAGCAGCCCTGCGAAAAAAGCACCCATTCCTTGATTGTTTTCTCGCCGTCGCCAGTCAGGTAGCGATATAGTTGATAGTCAATAAACGGACGCAAGGGTTCGATCACATCATACACCAGTGGATGGTTGTGAAAATTCGCACGATGATGCACGCCGAACAGCGGGCTCATGCCATGCGCAACAATCGAGCGGTGGCAAATCGCGCCCAACACGGCGTAAGCGTAGTTGAGCATCTTGTTGACTTCGCTTGCATCATCGTGTCGCCGGGTTAAGCCGGTACAACCGCAACAAGTGAAATATTCGCGCCAGTAATAACGTGCGCATGCCGATTCATTCAGTTTTTCATCGCTTAATCGCATTGCCAGATAGTCGTGACGTGCGCCGATTCTGTGCAGTAAGATGCGCTGGTTGTCAATCTTGCCACGCAAAATGCGCCGCCAAATATCGGTTTGCAATTTTTTGCTGCAACGTGCCTGATGATAGGCGACATCGCGCTTGATGATTTTGGGTAGCGGCTCTGTTAATCCAAGCGGGCGGTATTTTTTATCGCAGTGCAGGATAAACGCACCGTTTTCCAGCAAGGCAGCAATCAGACGGTCGGTGAGGGTGACCTTTTCGGTTACGATGACAACGCCGCGAATATCTTCAATCGGCAATTGTCGCCGCTCATCGCCGCGTTCATAGCGCAATAAGCCGCGTTCCTTGTGTAGATGAATGTCGGGCGACATCAAATGAAGCACGTGATAGCTCATTTTTACTCATCAGGTGTGTTTTACATATTCCAGAATCTTAACATCCGCATTATAAACAGTACCATTTTGGCTGGTTAATTCGACTCTTTTTCCAGAAAAGCTCTTAATCAAATAATATCCTGCGGGGATTGGTTGTTTGGGTAAATCATCCGTCTTAACTTTGGTTGTATAGTTTTTATGAACAGAGTTAATTATCACCACATCTGCTTCAGCGGGAGCAACGCACCATTCAGTTTCGTTGAGTTCATTAATTAATTTTTTGCGATCAATCTCAACCGATTGAATCTCGCCGGTAGTGGTGTTGACAAGCGCTAACTTGTGCGCATTGGATGCATCGTTATCGACTCGGTAATGACCGGTCAACCTGGTCTCTTTATCGACGGAAAATTGATTTAGATCAAATGATTCGCCGTGCCGCAAACGGTTGCAAATGCGGATTTTATTAAGGTCAGCGGCGGGAATTCGATACTGCGCTGCAGGCTCGCTTTCGCTGGTACGCTCATCTTGCACCTGGTTAGTGCAAATTATGATCTCTTTTGTATTGATTTTAACGATCTTGTAGTCGTCAAATTTCAACCATGCACTGCGACCCAATTGCGTCGCGGTGATTTTATTCTGACTCGGCAGGCGGATGCCTTTGCCTGTATAAAATAACGGATCATTCTGATCGCCAAGAATTTCGCTTGCCTTCTTCTCTACCTCTTTTAATGCCGCAAACGGCGAACGAAAACTATGTACGGTTTTTGCTTGTAGTTTGCCCTGGTCATCTTTATAAAAAAGATAACCATGTTGCGACGTGCCTTTCCCACTCTCAGATTTATTCTCATACCACTGTCCGCGTTCGTCCGTATCTTTGCTGACGTTTTTAAATTCCTTGATAGCACGTTGTTTCTTATTACGAAGAATATAGGGTGTGTTATCTTCGCCAATTTTTTTCGCGCCCGGTTGCTCGGCGATTGCCGCACGCATTTTGGTAATGTAACGCGGATATACCTCGCGTAGTTTTTCGGCAAAGTAACCGGCATCAACCCCTGTGGGAAATTTGAAAAACATGGTCTTGTTCTTGTCCCGTGCCCACTGGCGCAGATAACTGATCACCATCGCATCCACGGCATGATGGCGGTGATCGGAACGATCTTTTTGGTATGGTTTGGAACCATCGCCGAGGGTTCCATAGAGTTTGTATTTTTTGGCGACCTTGCTGGTCAGTCCGCCGCTGAAAACAAATACCCGTTGTTGTTTATCTTTTGCGCCGGGTTGCCAGCCAAATTTCAGGCAGGCAATGTCGCGGGCGAGGCGGGCGATATGAGCGGTGCCGGCCAGGCCGGTGTATTTGTCAATCAGTTCTTCTGTTTCCTGACGGGTGCTTGCCAGCAGAATTTTCTTTTTGTTTTTACCCAGCGGCAGCCCATTCACGCGGGTTTTGAAAGACGACCAATCGATAAAATCGCATTCGCACGGCAGACGTTTACCTTTTTTCTGATTGGTCTCGCTACGGGTCAGTACAAAGTTATATTGCGAATCCGGTCCGCCATCTTTATCCGGGAAGATATGGTCTATATCGTAACTTTCAAGTCGAGTACAGTCGAGTGACTTGCCCGTGTACACACATTGTTCATTTTGTTCAACGAACAAACGGTAACGAAGAATATTTTTCTCGTTGACTGCTATTCTCCTTTCTTTTAATGCGGATTTTGCATCGTCTCGTTCTTGTCGTCCGGCGTTGGCTTGTTTGGTATATTCCCTCTTTTTATTGTCACCAAGAAAATCTTCACGGATAAACTCAATGTGAACTGCATCGGGTTTGCCGAATTTTTCGGTCAAATTTTCCAGTTCATGATGAAACACATGTAACCGGTGGCGTAGTTGCGGCCAGTTGCAGGAATTGATGACTTTGAGAATCGCGGTTTCAACATTGTTGTTTTCATCAAGATACCGCTCGGCGAGACTGATCGCAGGCATATGAATCGATTCGCGGCTGTCGCCCATCTTGTTTAAACATTCTAAATCTTCGGCAAAATATTGATAAGACGTGTCGGGAAACAGTGGGTAACCAAACTCGGCGTTCGGTTTTTTCGCCTGTAGGGTGGCGAGCTTTTGCGACAGCTCATCGTGGAACGTATCCGGCGTTTTATCGGACAGGATTAATTGCTTCATCAAATATAACGCCGGCTGGCTGAAGCGGCTGCGCCCGGTGTGCTTGCTGGCTTCAATTTTTTCGTGACCGGGCTTAAGCGAACCGTCCAACTGTTCCGCCAACTTTGCAAGTTTACTTTTAGTGAGCTTGAAACATTTGGCGTATTCTTCTGCATCATACTCCCTCGATTTTTTCTTCCATGCTGCTTCGCATTTGGAAAATTCAGTGCCGATCTGCGTGCTGTCAAGTGACTTCACGGATTTCGTGCCTTGTTCATCTTCGCATTCATAACGCCAGTTCACCAGACGCATTAAAAAACCGACTTCAATGACGAGCGGCTTTGCCGATCTGCATACATTAAGGCGTGGCATCAATGCACATTTGGCAACGATACGGTTTTCAAATCGCGGATATTTTTGCCCGAGTAATCCGTCTACTTGAGAATAAGATGGATATTGCGGGTGCACAGCGTTGCCTTGTTCGCCGTAGAGTAACTGGTTTAATTGATCCTTGCTTAAATGTGCTTTGAGTTCCGGAATTTTTTCAGCCGCGCATTCAAGCAAAGTGGTAATTTCTTTGGTGACCAATTCACGCGATGCGTTATAACCCCGCGCCCGATCTTTTTCAGTTCTGCGCGGTTGGCGAATAGCAATAATTTCTTTACTTTGGCTGTCCCACAATCCCATTTTCCACGCATCGTAATAACAGGGTAGATGGTACTGCTCATCTGCTGTCATATCGCGCAGTTGTTTTTTAAAGTGTTTCACTTGTTCTCCGGGATTTTTGTCTTTTTTACTGGTTTCGGCATCCTGTTCACGGTTTTTCCATGGTACTTGTTCATCATAGCCACGTCGTTGAATGGCGGCGTGCAAAGCCTTGTAGATTTGCCAGTCTTCCAGTGGCTCGCCTTCGAGTAACATAATGCGGAGCAATGAGGACGCATAAACCGTGTTGTCTCCAATTTTGGGAAATTCGCGCTCAAGACGCGCGTCGGCTTTGGTTTTGCTGAATTCGCGCTTGCCTTTTGCGTTTTTTGTTTTGTTAAATCGCTTGCGTTGCAGCGGTTGTTTGCCTATTGATTGCCACAGCGATTCCAATGCGCCCTCGCGTGCCTTGTGTGCTTCGCGGGTGCGGAATTGCCGCCGCCGCCTGGCTTGATCATTAACCGCCCCGGCGTCCTCGTGCATTAGCAATACATCGGCATGCTCGATTTCGCCGTTTTTGTTAACGGCGATGCCAAGCGAAGTCATACCGACATCGAAAGAAAAATTTGTGCCTTGTGTTGGTTTAGTCAAGACGGTGCATCCACCTGTGATTAAACACAGGGTCAATTCCAGTCAGTAGCCATAGCTTTTGATAAGCATTTCCGGACGGATTGGTCAGGTTCTCTTGTATGGGTTCGCCAATCATTTTTTCACCTAACAGGTTTGTTTTACGGATGTTATCGTATATTTTTGGAAGAATATTTTCGCTCCATCTCACAAGCAAAACTCCTTTAATCAGAGAGTCCTTAATAATGGACTATAAAGAATGTACCCGATACTCGGATAATAGCTCTCTGCCGTTTAAATCGTCAAGTTCGACGACAAAAGCGCATGCCAAGATCTCGGCACCCAATTTTTCAATCAGTTGGCAAGCAGCAACTGCGCTTCCCCCTGTTGCGATTAAATCATCAACCAATAAAACCTTGTCATTACTATCCAGGGCATCGGTGTGTATTTCCAACGAAGCAGAACCGTATTCAAGATCGCAGGATAAACTTTCAGTATCGTACGGTAGTTTACCCGGTTTGCGTAAGGGTACAAAACCAACACCCAGGACCCACGCGACAAGACTGGCAAAGATAAATCCTCTGGCTTCCATGCCGACAACGGCGGTAATTTCCTCACCTGAAAAAGGATATACGAGTTGATTGACGGCAAGACGCATCACTGCCGGGTCTTTTGTGAGTGGGGTGATATCCTTGAATTGTATTCCAGGCTTTGGAAAGTCCGGAATGTTGCGGATATAAGCTGCAAGTCGTTCCATGAATGCCTTTACCAAAAGTCTGATTTAAGTATCTTCCGGATCAGTTTTTTGTTTATATCCTTGCGGATAACGATGTGCCTGTCCTTGAGCAACTTATCGAGAAATGATAACGCGACCTCGGATGAGGTCTCAATAGGATTACCGTTACCAGTCTTATTCTCATGATGGAACTCAACCTGCTTCAACGAGAGTCGCCAGTTTCTTTATCCAGCCACCATTTTTATTTTCTGCTTCCTGGGCCATCTGCGTCAGCGTGACATAATCCATTTTCCCCGTACTTAGAACGGGTAACTCCTCGGCTAACAGCACTTTTTTCGGCAAATAAAGTTCACCGTGTTTATCTTTTCTTAATTGTTCCTGAAAATGTTTTTTCAGGGCATCCTTGTTATCCGTTATCAGGATAATTTTTTCCCCTTTCTTGTCATCCGACAGGCTAACGGCGGCGTGACTGAATTCCGGCCAGATTTGCATCGCCAATTCCTCTACCACAGTGAGTGATACCATTTCACCCGCTATTTTGGCGAAACGTTTTGCACGCCCAAGGAGATAAAAGTAGCTATCTTCATCAACTTTGACGATGTCTCCCGTGTCATACCATCCCGGACCGCGATCAGAGTTCGGTGCCCGTATTTCGCTGTTACCATCAGGGAGTAAATAACCTAACATCACATTCGGCCCCTTAACAAACAGTCTGCCGCCTTCTTCCATACCTTCCACGGGTTCTATGTAATACTCCGTTTTTGAGACAGCACGACCCACAGTGCCAAGTTTGTTTCCCATTGGGGTATTTACGGAAAACACAGGACTCGTTTCAGTCATGCCATAACCCTGATAAATACGGATACCGAATTTTTCCATCCAGATCCGCTGTGTTTTATCTCGTAGTTTTTCAGCACCGGCGATAGCATAGCGTAAGGTGTGAAAATCATAGGGGTGAGCGTGATGAGCGTAACCCTGGAAAAAGGTATTTGAGCCAAGCAAAATAGTTGCCTCCAGTTCATAAATTAGTTCAGGGATAGTCCGGTAATGTAATGGTGTTGGGTATAAAAAAATTTTACTGCCGCCGAGCAGTGGCATCAAGAAACCGACATTGAGACCGAATGTATGAAACAGGGGCAGGCATGAAAAAATTAAATCCCGAGACCTGAAATCGATATGACAACTGACCTGTGCATAGTTTGAAAGGATATTGCTGTGCGAGAGAACAACGCCTTTGGGCGAGCCTTCAGAACCAGAGGTGAACAAGATAACAGCAGGATCATCAGGAGAGATGTTTTTCGCCAGCCTGCGGTAGTGTGCTTGCGGATAGAAGCTCTTGAATAATCCGGCTAATTTATGGGTGAGTGAAATCCGCCTGCCTAAATCTTCCAGATAGACTAACCGAAATTCATCTTCAAGCGCGGTTGCCAATTTTTCCAGTTTGGCATTCTCAATAAATTTTCTCGAAGTATAGATGGTTTTGATTTTGCCTGTCTTGCAAGCGCTAATGATGGCCTGCGTTCCGGAGGTAAAACCAATCATTGCCGGTACACGGGCGGAATACTGCATTGCAAGGAAAGTGACCAGGGTTGCGGTGATGTTTGGCAACATGATGCCCAGGTATTCACCAGCTTCTGTATCCTTGCGAATAATATCGCCGACTATCATTGCCCTGGTAATGAGCTGTTTATATGACACAGGTTCGCGATTGATATCTTCAGCGATCAATGTGTTTTTTCCATAACGATTAACAGCTCCTAACATCGCGGTAAAGATAGTTGTGCGATGATTGAAAGCACTGTAAATCAGTAAATACATTATGTCCTGCATCATTATTGCTGCACGCTTCCTGCGCTTATGTCCATGTATGTTTTTGTCAATCTCAAATTTTTCAGGGGGGAGAATGGTTAAAGTGATCTGTGGAAACCAAATAATACGTTCTTGTTTCTGTGAATATGAGAAGGGGGGGAATATCGCACCGTCAATGGCGACAGGCAGCACAGTGGCACCGGATTTATCCGCAATCAGTCCCGCACCTTCGTATATTTTCATCAAGGAGCCTGTGGTTGTTATTCTTCCTTCCGGAAAAACAACGGCTTTTCTGTTTTGAGAAAGGAATTTAACCATGGATTTTACCGATAATGGATTCACAGGATCCATAATGAAGAGATCAACAAACGTCAGAAAGTATCTAAAAGACTTCCTGGCGGCAATATGTGTATTAATCGCGAAGGTGGGTGTGCCCGGTAACCAGGCATAAAGCAGTATGCCATCAAGGAGTGATGTATGATTGGCGACTATCAAAACGCGATCCCCTGCCGACTGATAGTGTTCCAGTCCGTTGACTTCAACGCGGTACAAAATTCTGAGGAGACAGCGCAGCAAGAATTTCAGGAATTTAACCATGGGGGCACCAACTTAACACTAACTTACGATATTGGAAACCTTACGCGCCTTCGGTAGGGTTACCTGATATAGATATCCAATATCTATTCAGGTTTACCGGCATTAGAGATGGTATTGACCATCAGTGGTGGATTAACGCCTCTTGATAAGACCGGGAATCCATGCTTATAGCCGTATATTTTGGCGATTTTTGTGCATTCGCTAATTAGTCAATGTACAGTGTCATGCCTGCAATTTGAATCTTAACTTTTTAACTTATTTGTAATGTCATGGGTAGGTGGCGGTCTCGTGCAAGTGTCAAGTTTCCTGTTAGAGGCGTTTTCCATTGTGTTAAGCTATTTACTCCACACTAAAGGGCGGTGCCTCGCGAAACACAGTCTCAGAAAGGATCGGGTCAGAAGAGTCCATGCTGGAGTTTGAGGAAATTTGAAGCTCTTAATTTATGATCCGTAATGAATGAATTCTTGAGTATGAGTAATGAAATAACCGGAAAGAAAAATCTTCTGATAAGACAACAGTTACAGGATTGGTTTGCGTGTGATCAGGGCAGTTTACTGTTAGAAGATGAGATAAAAAGAATAGCTCAGCAGTTATATGCGCTTTTTGGTTACCATATTCTGCAAATTGGGAATATTGGAGGTGGAAATTTTCTTAACGGCAGCAAGATTTCCCATAAAATAATCGCCGGGTTGATTCCCGACGAACAGTTGAAACAAAACTCTGCTTTCTATTGCGATTGTAATAACTTTCCCGTCATGGCAGACAGTGTTGATGTGGTTGTATTACCTCATGTGCTTGAATTTCAGGCTAATCCTCATCAAGTACTGAGAGAAACGGAAAGAGTGCTCATTGGCGAAGGGCACATAGTTATCCTCGGTTTTAATCCATTGAGCCTTTGGGGTTTCTGGCGGTTGTTTTTGGCTTGGGGTGACAGGCCTCCCTGGCAAGGACATTATATTGGACTAACAAGGATTAGGGATTGGTTAAAGTTACTGGATTTTGAAGTCATCAAACTGGAGCGTTTTTATTTTAGACCGCCGTTTCGCAGTTTGAAATTACTGCAAAAAATTGAATTTATGGAGAAGTTGGGCAGCTATTGTTGGCCATGGTTGGGAGGCATCTATCTATTGGTCGCCAAAAAACGTGTCGTGCCCCTGACACCGATAAAACTGCAATGGCGAGCAAGGAGACAAATGATTGCCACCGGGGTTGCTGGAACAAATATGACTCGTGCCAGGCAGAAAGATAATTAGAGCAACGGGGAAGCTGCTCCATGAATGATCCATAGTTAAACCAAACAAACAGTTATGACAAAATGGGACTAAAGGAATATGTAGCAATGAAAGAGCAGATAGAGATATTCACCGATGGTGCTTGCCGCGGTAATCCTGGCCCAGGGGGGTGGGGCGTGATGTTACGGTATCGGGGAAAGGAAAAAACACTATGTGGTGGTGAGATTGAAACCACCAATAATAGAATGGAATTGACGGCGGCGATTATCGGACTGGAATCACTGCAGAAACCGAGCAGCGTGAGTTTAACAACTGACTCAAAGTATGTGATGAATGGCATTACAGAGTGGATCATTGGCTGGAAAAAAAGAGGTTGGAAAACAGCGGCCAAAAGCTCTGTCAAAAATGAAGATCTGTGGCGACGACTGGATGCTGTCAGTCAACAGCATGAGATTAATTGGCAGTGGATAAAGGGTCATAGCGGTCATCGTGAAAATGAGTTGGTGGATGCGCTTGCAAACCAGGGACTGAATGAATTGTTATTAAAGAAATGAAAGAATATTTTGAATATGATTGCGCTATTAGATTAAGGTGATGCGGCATGCGCCAAATTGTACTTGATACTGAAACAACGGGTTTAGAACCAAAGCAAGGCCATCGCATTATCGAGATTGGTTGTATTGAATTAAATAATCGACGCAAGACCTGCCGTCAGTATCAACAATACCTGAATCCCGAGTTTGCAATTGAAGATGGTGCTTATGATATACATGGGATTAGTAATGAATTTCTTGCTGACAAACCGGTATTTGCCGATATTGCTCAGGAATTCATTGATTTCATCAGGGACAGTGAACTCGTTATCCACAACGCTCCTTTCGATTTGAGTTTTATCAATGCGGAGCTAGGAAGGCTGGGAAAGCAGTGGGGGCAGGTCGAGGATTATTGCAAAGTTATCGATACTCTGGTAATGGCGAGAGCAATACATCCGGGTCAAAAGAACAGTCTGGATATGCTATGCAAAAGATATGAAATAGATAATTCTCAACGCGATCTGCATGGCGCATTACTGGATGCACAAATCCTCATGGATGTCTATCTGACGATGACGGGCGGACAAACAGATCTTTTGCTGACTAACGAGATTTCCGATACCGGGAGTAATGTACGTAAAGTTGGGAAAATTGATTCAAATCGACCTCGATTACGCATTATCAAACCAACCAGTGAGGAACTGGAAGCTCATTACAGTAAACTTGAAACTGTCGATAGGGAAAGTGGCGGCAACTGCCTCTGGAAAAAACTGGAAGATGAAGACAGTGTAAAGGTGCGGAATGATTAGATCCGATTAATCATTCCGCACATAATAAAAACAAGTTGTTTAATGATCAGCTCGCGGATGTCTGTTCGATCACCTTCTGTAGTTCGCCTTTTTGGTACATCTCCGTAACGATATCACAGCCGCCGATAAATTCACCTTTCACAAATACCTGTGGGAACGTGGGCCAATTAGAAAATTGAGGCAAGTTGGAGCGTACTTCAGGTTCTGCAAGTACGTCGATATAGGCAAATTCCGCGTTACATGCTTTTAATGCTTCTGCTGTGCGCATGGAAAAACCGCACTGTGGCGCATCCGGTGACCCCTTCATAAAAATGATGACGTCATTTTCCTCTACTACGGATCTAATTCTTTCTTGTACATCCATCTTAAAATAACCTCTTATGTAAATTTAATGTTAATCGTTGAGACCTATTATACTTGTTATACTTGTTAAATGCCTGGACTTCCTCCGCCATCCTTATTTCATTCAGGATACACCACATTCTGGTGTAATTTTCTGAATTAAGGGGTGTAAGCGATAGACGACCGAAGTATAATTCTTGAGCTGAAAAAATACTTTAACGGGTCACAGACTTTTTAATCCACATGGGGAATTTATAATGAATCCACTTAAATCAGTTAATGGCACGATAATCCTCGGTTTTGTAATGGCGATCACGATTATGCTTATAGTCGGAGGCGATGGTTTGAATAAATGGTCTCTGGTTGTTTGGCTACATGTGTTTTTTGGCATTATTTGGATCGGCTTGCTTTATTACTTCAATTTTGTTCAGGTACCTGCTGTGGGTGCCGCGCTCGCTGATGAAGGAGGTCCTGGGCCTGCTGCGATTAATAAATATGTTGCTCCACGTGCACTTTGCTGGTTTAGGTGGGGTGCCTTGCTGACCTGGTTAAGTGGTGCTGCGGCGCTGGAGATCATGCCGGTAGTCAGTTTTACGGATGCATTTATGTTGAAGGGAGATTCGTTGATCATAGGTATCGGTGCTTGGTTGGGTACGATTATGCTATTTAATGTCTGGGTCTTGATTTGGCCGAATCAAAAGAAAATTTTGGGTATGGTCGAAGCCGATGCCGATGAAGTTGCAAAAAGCAAAGTAGTGGCTTTAATGGCATCCAGAACCAATACCTTCCTCTCCATACCGATGATCATGTGTATGGTCGGACAAGGTCACGGTCTGCCTTTCTAGCTGTCATCATGTAGTTTTTTTCGATTGCTATCCCATAGGTATGACAAACTCGGTCTGACTGATCGGGTTTGTTGTTTAGGGTGTATTAATTTATTACAGGATGAACAGAAAATTATGTGAGTCAAAGTAATTAATAAACCTGACAGAACCGAGTAAATATTTTGAATGAGCATTTAATGTCTAGTTATCGACAGTTACCTGTCGCCTTTGAACAAGGCAGAGGTGTGTGGCTGACCGATCAAAACGGACAGCAATACCTCGATGCTTTGAGTGGTATTGCGGTATGCGGGCTAGGTCATGCGCATCCTGATGTCACACGAGCGATCGTGAATCAGGCCGGTAAGTTATTACATACCTCGAATCTTTATCATATTCCCTTACAGGAAGAACTTGCTTCGCGGTTGATATCACTCGCGAAGATGGAAAAAGTGTTTTTTGCAAATTCCGGTGCGGAAGCCAACGAAGTCGCAATTAAAATTTCCCGCCTTTATGCTCATCAACAAGGCATTGATTCTCCGGTTGTGATTACTGCAACAGGAAGTTTTCACGGACGCACCATGGCGACTCTCAGTGCCACAGGAAATCCAAAGATACAAAAAAAATTCGAGCCTTTGGTCGAGGAATTTATACATGTACCCTATAACGATACAGAAGCATTGAATCGTATGGCAAACATGAGTAACGTTGTTGCGGTGATGTTGGAACCAATACAGGGCGAAGGCGGTGTTATAGTTCCCGACGAGGGGTATTTGAAGACAGTACGGGAGATTTGCGACCAAAATAATTGGTTGTTGATGCTGGATGAAATTCAGACAGGCATGTGTCGGACAGGAGAATGGTTTGCCTTTCAGCATGAAAAAATAACGCCGGATGTGATGACATTGGCAAAGGCATTGGGGAATGGTGTGCCTATCGGCGCTTGTCTTGCTAGAGGTCTTGCGGCTGAGTTGATTCAGCCAGGAAACCACGGTTCGACATTTGGTGGAAATCCACTGGCATCACAGGTGGGTTTGGCGGTAATAGATGTTTTGAAGAAATATAATCTACGGACCAATGCAAAAAATCTTGGCGCTGAAATGTTGAACTCCTTTAAAAGTCGGCTCAGCGAAATTAAAGGCGTGAAATCGGTTCGAGGTAAAGGATTGATGCTTGGTATCGAATTGGATCGAGAGTGTGTTCAATTAGTTTCCATGGCACTGGAAGAGCACCTCTTGATCAATGTCACCTCGGATAATGTGATACGTTTATTACCACCACTCATTATAGATGCTGATATTGCGCAACAAATTGTTGGAAAGGTGGTGAGTCTTGTGAAAACTTTTTTAAAGCAAAAGTAGCGTATGAGATCAAGACATTTTCTTACGCTGTCAGATCTAAGTGCACAAGAATTACATGCCCTGATCGAACGCAGTATAGAAATCAAGTCTGCCATGCAGAAGGGGCAACTCCATCAGCCTTTGCAAGGCAGGGTGTTGGCGATGATATTTGAAAAATCATCAACGCGGACGCGCGTGTCCTTCGAAGCAGGCATGGCTCAACTTGGTGGTTCTGCAATATTTATGTCGCCGACGGGGACGCAGCTTGGTCGAGGCGAACCCATAGAGGATACTGCAAGGGTTCTATCGAAAATGGTTGATGGCATCATGATCCGTACATTCGAACAGGAAAAAATAGAATGTCTGGCGAAATACGCGAGCGTGCCGATTATTAATGGCTTATCGGACACCTACCATCCTTGCCAATTGTTGGCGGATATGCAGACCTATTACGAACACAGGGGTTCCATAGAAGGGAAAACAGTGGTCTGGTTAGGAGACGGTAACAATATGTGCCATTCTTATATCAACGCAGCTCGTTTGTATGGGTTTCATCTGCGGTTTGCCTGTCCTGAGGGTTATTTACCTGATGAAAATATTGTTAAATCAGCGGCGGATAGCGTTGAGTATTTTTCTGATGCCAGAGAGGCGGTTATGGCTGCTGATTTGGTGGTAACAGATGTTTGGGCGAGCATGGGGCAGGAGCAAGAAGCTAATGAACGTGCCAAAGTGTTCGCGTCTTATCAGGTGAATGCCGAGTTGATGGCATTAGCCAATGATGACGCGCTATTTATGCATTGTTTGCCAGCACATAGGAACGAAGAAGTTACCGCAGATGTTATTGAGAGTAAACAAAGCGTCGTTTGGGATGAAGCTGGTAATCGATTACATGCACAAAAAGCCTTACTCGAATTCTTACTCTCGACGTAATATCAAAATATGCACTATTTATTAAGTAATGACGATGGCTATCAAGCCACAGGCTTAAGACTTCTCGCAGAAGCCCTTGGGGACTCAGGTGAGGTTACTGTGGTAGCACCCGATAGGGATCGAAGCGGTGCCAGTAATTCATTAACACTTGATGCTCCTATCTATACGCATACAGCGGACAACGGCTTTATCTATGTTAATGGCACGCCAGCAGATTGTATGCATCTAGCCATCACAGGTTTACTCGATAAAGAACCGGATATGGTTCTGAGCGGAATTAATGCCGGCGCAAATCTTGGTGATGATGTGTTATACTCCGGGACGGTCGCCGCTGCCATGGAAGCCCGATTTTCAGGATGTCCTGCAATGGCGATTTCATTGGCGAGTTCGACATTAATGAATGATGGGCCTGCTCATTTTGATACTGCCGTCAGAGTTGTGTTGCAACTTATCTCAGCATTACCCACATCATCTATTGACTCTGAATTATTGCTCAATGTAAATGTCCCCGATATTCCTTTCGAGAAAATTGGAGCGTTTGAGGTAACGCGTCTTGGCAGTAGGTATAAATCGGAACCTGCAATCAAGTCTGAAGATCCCGGAGGCCGTTCTATCTATTGGGTAGGAGCGGTGGGCTCGGAACAGGATGCCGGCCCCGGGACAGATTTTTTTGCAATTAATAACAACAATGTCTCCATTACTCCCCTGTACACGGATCTAACGAAATATAGCATCATAGAAGATATTACTTCTTGGGTCGGCACAACGCTTGTCGGAAAATCAGGAGAAAACTGAGATGGGTGTGGATATGCAGGGTATCGGGATGACGTCACAAAGAACGCGTTCCAGACTCATCGTCAAGTTGCGGGAGATGGGGATTGTTTCTGAAGAGGTGTTATCGGCCATCATGAACACGCCAAGGCATATATTTGTTGATGAGGCCCTGGCTAGCAGAGCGTATGAAAATACAGCGTTGCCTATTGGTTATAATCAGACAATCTCACAGCCTTACATTGTTGCAAGAATGGTTGAAGTTCTTCTTGATGCCGGTGTTATCAATAACGTGTTGGAAGTCGGTACAGGGTGTGGTTACCAGACGGCAATATTGTCGCAACTGATCGATCATGTTTACAGCATCGAACGTATTGAGCCTTTACTGAATAAAGGCCGTGAAAAATTATGCTTATTAAAGTGCAATAACGTTCGGATAAAATATGGTGACGGTAATATAGGTTGGTCAGAATATGCACCATTCGACGGCATTATTGTGTCTGCAGCGCCGATTGGGATACCGGAGACCCTATTGGATCAGTTAGCCATGAATGGTCGTCTGGTTATTCCGGTAGGATCCGCCGGAAAGCAAAAGTTATTATCGATTACACGAACAGAGGAAGGGTTTCAGGAAAAGCAGCTCGATATGGTGAGTTTTGTGCCTATGCTGGAGGGTATTGTCGGTTGAGGCAGTACTAAAGAAATCATGAGTTACCAAAATCAGCGGCGTTTTCTTTTGTTGCTTATATGTCTATTTTCCGGTCTATTGAATTCATCATGTAGTTCAAATAGTGTTGCTCCTGTGTCTACTCGTGGTGAGAATCAGGATACGAGGCCAGCAACCGGCGTTACGAAATCACGAGCGATGCCGCCGAGGTTTGCGAACAAAAAGCAAACCCACCATATCGTTTCAAGCGGCGACACGCTATATTCTATTTCATGGAACTATGACCTTGATTATAGAGAAGTTGCTCAGTGGAATAATATTAAGGAGCCTTATGTCATTCATCCTCGGCAAGAAATCCGGTTAATCCCGCCTTTTTCGAAAAAGCCGATTGTTCAGAAAGCAACGCCGGGAGAAAAAATAAAGGAAAAAAAGATTGCGAAAAAGCAGTCTAAAGCCGTCGAAAAAAGAAAAATACCAACGCCTGTAAAATATGCGAAAAAAATAAACTGGCAATGGCCGACAATGGGGAAATTGATTAAGTCGAACTCACCTATCTCAAGAAAAGGTTTGGATATTGTCGGTAAAAAAGGCCAGCCGATTAGAACTTCTGCAGCTGGGTTTGTTGTTTATAGCGGCAGTGGACTTCTGGGTTATGGAAGACTCATTATCATAAAACACAACGAAAACTTTCTCAGTGCTTACGCACACAACAGTGTGTTACTGGTGAAAGAAGGAGACAGCGTTTCAAGTGAACAGAAAATTGCAGAAATGGGATACGACAGTAACGGGCAAGCGCTTCTTCATTTTGAGATTAGAAAAAACGGCAAGCCAGTCGCCCCCCTGAATTACTTACCCAAGAGTTAATTATCCGTGGACAAGCTAATAGTTTTGGTGAAAACATCGTGAAAATTTATAACGATTCTGGATGTAATAAACTGAAATGAGATTTTCTTGTTAAGTCGTTAGGCGAAAATGTTGTGATTGAGCGTGAGAAAGACATATCGGATTTAGAGGAAGAAATGGATAAGGCGTCGAAAAGTTTGATCCTGAGAGGGGATTTCGTTTTTCTACCTATGCGACCTGGTGAATTGGATAAACCATCGAAAGAACGTCAATGAGTCAAATCCGGACAGTGAGACTAGTGATTCACATTATCGAAGAAGATTGGTATTTGTATTTATTTACATGCCGTATGCCAGTTATCACAAACGCTTATTCGGGAACCTACACGGGAAGATGTCGCAAAATTACCGGATATACTGATTGATGATGTTAAAAACTTGCTGAGGATGAATGAGTGTACTACCTCAGCTAATAGCTACCTCTGGTAGGTACTCAGGGGTATCACCATTTGACATTATCTCTAATGAAAGCAGTATGGATCCATATTTAAATTACCGCAGAATAGTGATGTGCAGTCACATACTGATATATGGTTATCGCATTATCCGAAAAACTAATGTGCTGTCGTTGGGTGTCGGTTTGGGCTAAATAGGCATGAGGCATGTCACAATTGAAAAAGTCGGCAACGAAATCGGTGTGATCCGTGAACGAGTAAGACAGATCCGGATCGAGGCAATTAGACATTTGCAACAAAATATTTGATAAAGAGGGATTTTCTTTAGATGCACTGTAGTATGGAAAAATAATGCGAACATTTATTTAATCATGAGTAGCGCCGCAGCGACATTACGTCCTTCTTGCAGCAGAATGTTGTAACTGCGACACGCAGCACCAGTATCCATAACTTCAAATCCTGTATTAAGCCGCGCAATCTTTGCAAATAAATCATCATCCGGGAAATGTTGATGTCGACCTGTACCCAATAAAATCAGTTCGGGTTTCATTTCAAGAATTTGATCGAGATGATGCGATGCAATATCCGCAAATGTTTGGGGTCGCCAATTGTCGATGATGTTTGAGGGTGCAACGATAACGCTGGAGATGAAGCGATCATCGCCAACTTGAATCAAACCCTGCCCATATGAATTGATATAGTGAGGATGTGTTAGTGTACTGTCCAGTTCGATCTTCATTTAGACCACGATCCCAAAAGGCATAAGGATGTGCAAGGTAAATATTGCACATTAAATAAGTTTATCAAGACATTTTCGTGCTCAGCAAATTTTTTATCTATTATCTGGGGCTAAGGTATGACCTTCTCAACAAGCGAAGACAATGGATTGACAATGGCTCCGAAAATAGTGCCCTGCGGTCTCACGTTTTACCTTTTGTATCAGTGGCTCTCTAAGGTTTAAGTCGTGAAATTATATCCAATTTTAAGCCATAAGCTGATTGTTCAAAACGCCGATCTTTGACGTAAGGGCCGCGTGCCTGCCTTAGATGGGTAATCACGCAGTCGGTATTACGGCCAATTTCCTAATTGATGGTCGATTTGTAGTGATGTAGTTTCGTGATTGTCTTGGCTTAGTCATAATTTTGACTTCATTAATACAACAATTTGGTATCGTTCTTTTCGAATAAGCTGTGTATATTCCGGCAATGTGTTTCTTTCCTGATGGTTAGATAGATATGTGAATAGTAGTGCAGTTTATCCGCTAAACAACATTATTAAGAGTTGCGCTTAAACACTGATTCGACGTTATTATTGATAATAGATTCACGCAATAATCAAGAAGTACATAAATTAGGGGAGGATATAAAGTTAATGAAATTAATTTTACTTGGACCACCGGGCGCGGGGAAAGGTACTCAGGCTAAAGCTATTTGTGAAAAATATGGCATTCCACAAATATCTACAGGGGATATGTTGAGAGCTGTTAATACAAAAACAGAACTTGGGATAGAGGCAAAAAAAATGATGGATGTGGGTAAATTAGTCCCGGATGATCTGATTTTACAATTAGTTAGAGGGAGAATCTCTGAAGGTGATTGTTCCTCAGGCTATTTATTCGATGGTTTCCCCAGAACTATCGCTCAAGCAGAGGGTATGAAAAAACTGGGCATCAATGTCGATTTTGTTGTTGAATTAGAGGTAAGTGACGACGTGATTATTGATCGTATAAGTGGTAGAAGAGTTCATCCTGCATCCGGACGTATCTACCATGTGAAATTTAATCCACCAAACGTGGAAAATATAGATGACGAAACAGGTGAACCATTAATTCAGCGTGATGATGATACAGAGCAAACAGTGCGTAAACGTTTGGATGTTTATTATCAACAAACAGCACCTTTGATTGATTATTATTCGAAAAATAAAGATAAAAATTCAGGCATCGATCCCATGTATTTCAAAACAAGTGGTTCTGGTGAGTTGAGTGAGATAAGTGAAAATATCTTTGCATTATTAGGTTAGTGATTAAAGACAATTTTTCTAAATAGTTTTGAGATAAATTTAATAATAATAAATCTAAAAATAATGTTAAAAAACGTAGAAATTATCTAAAACATAATTATAATGAACCTGTGTTTTTTATTTGTTAGACAATTGTATCTGTTTTTTTAATCGATTAAAGATTCTAGAGGAGTCTAAAACCATGGTAGCAAAAAAGAAAACGAAAAAACGTGCAGCAAAGAAGAAGACAAGAGTGGCAAGGAAAAAGATCAGTAAGAGGGTAGCCAAGAAGAAAACTAAAAAGAAGACTTCCAAGAAAAAGGTAGCCAAGAAAAAGGTAGCCAAGAAGAAAGCCAAGAAAAAAACTTCCAGGAAAAAGGTGGCCAAGAAAAAGGTGGCCAAGAAAAAAACTTCCAGGAAAAAGGTAGCCAAGAAGAAAACCAAGAAGAAAACTTCCAGGAAAAAGGTAGCCAAAAAAAAATCAGGAAGGTAAAAAAAAGTCGCTATTAACGCCTTCCCAGCGTGATACAGAACGTAGAAATTTGGCTAGGGCATTGATAAAAGCGAGAAAGAAGCAGCGACGTAGGTTAGCAATTTAGAGACGTTTAAGCTTCGAATAAAGAAGTTCCTCTGGAATACAAGACAAAGACCCCTGCAAAGGGGTCTTTTCTTTGGTGTGTTGAGTAATGGCTTTGTGTTGTATACCCGCGAGAATAATGAGATTTCGCCCCGCATTCAGCAGTATTTTCTAAATGCTACAAAAAATCATAAACAGTAAATTAGAGAAGGGTTCCTGGGAAATCCTAAGTTAAGGAAATCCACTACGGGCGGTCCTTTAAAACTATCAAGGAAGTGCTGGATAAGTCAGGAGTAATTTTTACAGCTTTACAGTCCTGATTTAAAACAAACATTAGAGGCAAAGTCGGTGCTCATTTGTACGCTATCCACTTGCTGAATGATAATCAATTTTTGCGATTAACGATCTCAAAGAGAGAGCATTTCTAATAACGTTTGAAAAAAAATAAGGAACCAGGCGATTACTTTACCCGAATAAAGTCAAATATGTTCACAGCGGCCCATCGTTAGTTGCAGAAAGATAATTGGCGGATTTATTGTCAAGGTACGATTGGTGTTGGGAAATGAAGAAAATGCCAATGAGGATTTAGTTGATGAATCAGATCGGATTCTGAAACGAATTTAATAGTCTCGACAGGTGTCAGAATGGAGATGCTTAATGTTGTTCTTTTAAATTCACCCTGACTCAAAGGATTGAATCTTGGATCCTGAAAGGCCGCAGCATAAGTATATTCTGAAACACTTCTGATCAATGGATATTTAGGCTCTAAAGTCCCGATACAGCCACGTAATGCCTGTCTGATTTTTATTGTTACAAAAGTTGCTTTGATTTACTGTAATTCAGGGCTATAGCTTGCAGCGTTGATGGCTTTTATTTCCCGGGATTGTAAACCACACTGAATGCTTGAGCGTGCGGTAGCAATCAATAGATGCTTTTTTTCCTGTGCGTACACCATCGTTATCATTGTAGGTTTAGAATATTTCAGTTAATGGCATACGCACCGTAACCGACTACTCTGTCCTTAGGCCAAGTGCAATTTTACCTATGGGCGTTTCATAGTCATCGGCTGAACTGAGTGCTAAACCCTTGAAGTACGCCTTGTGTGATGGCCCTAACAATACAATACGGCTTATCTTATCCTTAACGGACTGAAAATCGGCGTAGGCAGTTGCTGCAGTCGGTCCCGAATATATCAGACCTGCATGTGGTGCAATAATCGCTTTTGAGTGCGGCTGGATATCGTCAACAACTTCTAAAAGAGACTTCACCATGATCTCCAGTTCAGCAGGGTGTGCCGGATAAAACTGTCCGGTGACAGCTGCTGTCCTTATCGTGTTTTTTGTTTTATTTCGGCTATCATGCATAGTTGAGGAGTATGTACTGGTGAAGGATCTTCGCGCTTAATTATAGTCTGTAACCGGAATACTTGCAGATAAGGAAAGGTATTTAATATGGACTCAGTTATCGAAACTAGGTACTGGCACAAACTGGACGATAGTCGGGTTCAGTGTGATGTTTGTCCTCATGCATGTAAATTGAAAGAAGGGCAGCAAGGACTCTGTTTCGTGCGTGAATGCAGAGAACAACAAATTGTACTTGTGACCTAATGGCTGATCGAGTGGCTTTTGTATTGAGCCGATTGAAAAAAAACCACTAAACCATTTTTTACCTGGAACAGCAATCCTTTCATTCGGTACTGCGGGTTGTAATTTGGTCTGCAAGTTTTTCCAGAATTGAGACATCAGCAAATCGCGTGAAGTTGATACTTTAGCTGAGACGGCCTCGCCAGAATTACTCGCAAGTGTAGCAAAGGAATTCAACTGTCGCAGCATCGCTCTCTCTTACAATGATCCGGTTATTTTTCATGAATATGCGATTGATGTCGCACAAGCTTGCCGTGAGCTCGATATAAAGTCAGTCGCGGTGACTGCGGATTATGTTTGTGAAGTACCGAGAGCAGAGTTTTATCGGTATATGGATGTGGCTAATGTTGATATTAAAGGCCTTTACTGAAAAATTTTATAAGCATATTGCCGGAGGACATTTGCGAGCTGTTTTGGATACACTCATTAATATCTAAAAAAAGAGACGGAAGTCTGGTTGGAAATTACCAATCTGGTTATCCCGGGAGAGAATGACTCGGTAGATGAGTTTGAAGTAATGACACAGCGGATCGTGGAAAATCTTGGTACAGATGTGCCGGTACATTTTTCAGCCTTGCATCACTGATTGGAAAATGTTGAACGAACCCGGAACCAGCTTTAGAAATATTAACTAAAGCACGTGATATCGCATTTTAAAACGGAATCCGTATATGCGTATACGGGAAACGTGCATCACGCGGCGGGAGAGACTAGCTTTTGCCATTAATGTGGCGAAAAACTGATTGTCAGAGACTAGTATGAATTAAAGTCATGGAATCTGTCTGTAAGTGGCGAATGTAAGTCTTGTGGAGAATTATGCGCAGGTGTTTTCGAAGAGATCCCGGGTTCATGGAGTGCAAAAAGGCAGGTGGTTCGACTTACCTAGGCCATTGTCTTGATTAAGTTTTAAGGTAGCTGTAAGATGCGCGTCCTTAGTGCGGGGTGGAGCAGTCTGGCAGCTCGTCGGGCTCATAACCCGAAGGTCGTAGGTTCAAATCCTACCCCCGCTACCAAAGTTTTAGAGAGGCCCCATTGGGGCCTTTTTTACGGGTGTAATACAGGAACTGGCGATTTTCAAGTATAACCGTTACACCGTTATCGGATTTTTGAGTTGGGCCTTGCGCCCATTTTTTGTTTAAGCAAGGGTGTATACGCCGTTGTTCTAGGGATGCGGAAAAGTGGCGAATGACAGGCTCCTCAGGTGTATGTTATGGGCCTAGGAAAGCCGGGAGTGATCGATTACAGGATGTAATGGCAGAAAATTGCTTCTGTATTTCGCACTTCCGTTATCCATGCTGGTCCGGTCGCCTTGTGGTATGAAGTTAATGTATAGAAAATATAATGAGCTGATTGAATTGTTGGAACCTGTAGTCACGGGAATGGGTTATGAGATGCTTGGCGTCGAGTATTTCAAGCAAAAGGGTGGTTCAGTACTGAGGTTATATATAGATCATGCTGACGGAATTACTCTCGATGATTGTACCCGTGTCAGTCATCAGGCGATTGGTGTGCTTGATGTACATGATCCTGTTAAGGAAAAGTATAATCTGGAAATTTCGTCGCCGGGACTAAACAGACCATTGTTTACCTTGGAGCAGTTTCAGCGGTTTTTGGGGCAGGAAGTAAGGATTAAGCTGCTTGAAAAAGTTGATAACAGGAGAAAAATCACAGGCGTGATCAAAAAAATTGAAGAAACAGCAGTGCTCATTAATGAGGCTGGCATTGAATATTTAATTCCTGCTGATGTGATTGATTCAGCGCATTTGGTGTCGGAATCTTAATAAATTGCTGTTGATATACCTTGAGTTAATTTGTCGAGAATGAGTTTGTGTTGAGAGTGATTGGATTATGAATAAAGAAATTTTGACAGTTGTTGACGTTGTTTCCAGTGAAAAGGGTGTCAGTAAAGAAATCATCTTTGAGGCCATTGAGGCAGCATTGGCGGTGGCGACCAAAAAACGCAATCGTGAAGATATTGAATCACGTGTCGAGATTGATCGTGAGACAGGTGACTACGAAACATTCCGTTGCTGGGAAGTGATGGGCAATGATGAGGAACTGGAGTTTCCAGGCAGACAAGTAAAGTTTAAAGACTCACTGGAAGATAATCCAGACATAGAAATAGGCCAATTTGTCGAAAAATCCATGGATTCTGTTGAATTTGGCCGGATTGCTGCACAGACAGCTAAACAGGTGATTGTACAGAAAGTCCGCGAAGCTGAAAGAGTCCAGGTAATAGAGGCTTATGCTGATCGTGTTGGTGAAATGTTGAGTGGTATTATTAAACGTGTTGAAAGGGGAAGTGTGTATCTTGATTTGGGAAGTAATGCGGAAGGGTTCATTTCACGTGAAAGGCTGATCCCCAGGGAAGCTGTAAGACCAGGTGATCGTGTTCGTGCTTATCTACGGGAAATTCGTTCAGAAGTTCGAGGTCCGCAATTACTTCTAAGTCGTACGGCCCCGGAGTTGTTGATCGAATTATTTAAACTGGAAGTTCCTGAAATCAATGAAGGCAGAATAGAGATCATTAGCGGAGCCCGTGATCCTGGTGCTAGAGCGAAGATAGCAGTGAAAGCTAGTGATCCTCTAATTGATCCAATAGGTGCTTGTGTTGGTATGCGTGGTTCGCGTGTACAAGCAGTTTCCAATGAATTGGGTGGAGAGCGTGTTGATATTATTCTGTGGGATGAAAATCCTGCACAATTTGTCATCAATGCCATGGCACCCGCTGAAGTGTCTTCTATTCTGGTTGATGAGGAGACACACAGTATGGATATTGCTGTGGAAGAAGATAATCTTTCACAAGCCATCGGTCGCGGCGGACAAAATGTACGGCTCGCCAGTGAATTATCAGGATGGGTTCTCAATGTTATGTCTGTTGAACAGGCGGAGGAGAAAAATGAAGAAGAAGCCCAGGTGTTGCAAAAAATGTTTATGGAACAGCTGGATATGGATGAAGAGGTAGCGCTTATTCTGGTGCAGGAAGGATTTTCCAGCATTGAGGAAATTGCCTATGTTCCGGAAGAAGAAATGCTCAAGATTGAAGAGTTTGACAGCGACCTCGTGAACGAATTACGAGGGCGTGCGCGTGATATCATGCTAACGCGTGCGATTGTTAACGAAGAAAAATTAATTGATGCACACCCAGCAGACGATCTGTTACAGATGGAGGGCATGATAGATTCACTGGCTTATGAGCTCGCCGCGAAGGGTATTGTTACCATGGATAATCTAGCCGAACTTTCCGTGGATGAGTTAGTGGAGTTTGAAGATATGGATTCGGAACGGGCAGGTAAATTAATCATGACTGCTAGAATTCCTTGGTTCGAAGAAACTGAAAAAGCTGAAGGAGGATCTACGGATGCCTGAAGTTACAGTCGATCAATTTGCGAGCATCGTCGGTATCCCCGTCGAACGTCTGCAAGAACAAATGATCGAGGCGGGACTGCCTAAAAAATCTATAGACGAAATGATCACAGATGAGGAAAAAAATCACCTGTTGAATCATCTCCGTGATAAGCATGGCAAGGGTTCATCCGAAACAAAAAAAATAACTCTGAAAAGAAAAACAAGCAGTGAAATCAAAATACCACCAAGTGTCCAGGGAAGAAGCAAAACTCAATCGAAGACGGTGAGTGTTGAATTCAGAAAGAAGCGTACCTACGTTAGACGTAGTGCCATTGATGAATTGACAGAACCGGGAGTTGAGGAAGAATTACCAAAAGAACTTGCCGAAAACACTGATGCTGTTAAGTCGGTCATTGAAGTAGCGGAAGCCCGGAATGCGAATAACACTGAAGCGGTGAACGAGTCGGCTGCGGTGGTCACAGAAGTTGCTTTTACCGAAAAGCCAATTGCTGCAGAACCTACGCTTAAAGAAGAAATTGATGATAAATCCAGAACCGGTAAAAAAGGAAAAGACAGGAGTAAGGAAAAGTCAACGCGTTACGGTCGTCAGGAACTGCATGTTGCCTCAGAAAAGTCCGGTCGCCGTAAAAAGAAATCCAGACACAAACCGAAAATTATTCCGACGATAGACTCGCAACATGGTTTTGAGAAGCCAACGGAACCCGTTATCAAGGAAGTGGAAATTCCGGAAAATATTTCGGTGGGTGATCTGGCGCAAAAAATGTCGGTCAAGGCGACTGAAGTCATCAAATTAATGATGGGGCTGGGAAGTATGGTGACCATTAACCAGATGCTTGATCAAGATACAGCCGCTCTCGTTGTGGAAGAAATGGGACACAAAGTAAAACTGATTAGTGAGAGTGTGCTGGAAGATGAGCTTGTATTTGCAGTGAAAGACACTGGTGAACAAGTTGCACGCGCACCGGTAGTCACAATTATGGGACATGTCGACCATGGCAAAACATCATTACTTGATTATATCCGCAAGACTAAAGTGACTGATGGCGAGGTCGGCGGCATTACCCAGCACATAGGCGCCTATGTCGTGGAATCTGGTAATGGCAGGATCACATTTTTGGATACCCCGGGACATGCTGCATTCACTGCAATGAGAGCGCGTGGTGCCAGCGTGACGGATATCGTTATCGTGGTAGTTGCTGCTGATGATGGTGTAATGCCTCAAACAGAAGAAGCCGTGAAGCATGCAAAGGCGGGGAATGTACCTATCATTGTTGCAATTAATAAAATTGATAAGGCTGATCCTGATCGTGTAAAACAGGAACTTTCTAAATTAGGCATTGTGCCGGAAGATTGGGGTGGTGATACCCAGTTTGTAAATGTTTCTGCGCTGACTGGCGATGGGATTGATGATTTACTCGAGAATATTTCCTTGCAGGCGGAAGTGCTTGAATTGAAAGCATCGGAAACAGGAATGGCAACGGGTACGGTGATTGAAGCACGTCTGGATAAAGGTCGTGGCCCGGTTGCAACAATATTGGTACGGAGCGGCACGCTCAGTAAAGGCGATATTATTTTGAGCGGCAAAGAGTTTGGTCGTGTTCGGGCTATGGTTGACAGTAATGGTAATGAGATTTTGTCATCTGTCGGGCCTTCGACGCCTGTTGAGGTACTCGGTCTATCAGGACTTCCTCATGCTGGCGATGAAATGATGGTCGTACCTGATGAGAAAAAAGCTCGTGAAATTGCTGAGCTTAGGCAAAATAAAAACCGCGAATCGAAATTAGCGAAACAGCATGCAGTTAAATTGCAAAACGCCATGGATCAGATGAGCGAAGGCGATGTTGCGACGCTTAACATTATGGTCAAGGCGGACGTTCAGGGCTCTTCTGAAGCAATAGTGGATGCACTGACCAGACTATCAACAGATGAAGTTAGAGTTAATATTATCAGTAATGGCACTGGCGGCCTCACAGAAACAGATGTGAATTTGGCATTGACTTCGAAATCGGTGGTAATTGGTTTTAATGTACGTGCTGATGCGTCTGCACGTAGGCTTGCAGACGAGGAAGGCATTGAAATTCGTTATTACAGCATTATTTATGATCTGATTGACGATATAAAAGCGGCAATGAGCGGTATGCTAGCACCCGATTTGCGTGAACAAATTATCGGAGTTGCAGAAGTCAAAGATGTATTTCGTTCGCCAAAATTTGGTGACATTGCTGGCTGTCTTGTTTCTACAGGCGTTGTCAAAAAGAGCAGCCCAATCCGGGTATTGCGGAATAATATCGTCATCTATGAGGGTGAACTTGAGTCTCTGAGGCGTTTCAAGGATGATGTTGATGAAGTGAAGTCGGGTACGGAATGTGGTATCGGCGTGAAAAATTATGACAATGTAGAATCCGGCGACCAAATTGAGGTTTTTGAACGCGTCGAAGTCGCGCGCACAATTTGATATTGATAGGCTAAGTAGAGCGTGTTTGACAATGGCCAAGGAATTCAGTCGTAGTCAACGTGTCGGCGACCATATACAAAAAAAACTTGCCGCGATCATTCAGATGTCTGTACGCGATTCCGGCTTGGGTTTAGTAACAATCTCCGCCATTGATTTAAGTACAGATTTATCGCGTGCAAAGATTTATGTGACTTGTCTGGGGATTGACATGGATAGTATTGGTATATCTAACAGGGAGAAAATTCTCGCGATGTTGAATGATAATGCGCCACAATTCCGTCATCAACTATCTAAAACTCTCACTACCCGCATTGTTCCAAAACTCAAATTCATATTTGATGAGAGTCTGCAACAGTCGAATCGACTGATTGGGCTGATAGATTCCCTGCATACGAACGATCCCCAGAATTAATTGCCATATGCAATCAAATAAACTTCTCGGCAAACTCAATCCTTACATTGGCCTCTCACAAAGCAATTTCAACAAAAAATGCAATTATCACAACAATGTTTAAATCCAGATTTGATCGTTTTTTAAATAGAAATAAAATATTCCTTTAGTACGAGGTACCTGTGATACTTTACTCTGCGATTCGGGAGTGTATTGTGTCACCTGTTAGCAGTCGTTTGACTTCCTTAAGATTCTGAATTTCTGTCATAGAAGAAGTATGGGTCGGAGACGAAAAAGAAAGCCGCATGAACGAGATGTCGATGGCATCCTGCTTCTAGATAAACCTGCTGGTATTACCTCAAATGATGCCTTGCAAAAAGTCAGGCGGATCTATAAAGCTGTCAGAGCGGGGCATACAGGAAGTCTGGACAAACCTGCAACAGGACTGTTGCCACTGTGTCTGGGTGAATCCACCAAGTTTTCGTCATATCTTCTTAATGCAGATAAAATCTATGTTTCTGTGGCAAAATTAGGTGTCGTAACCGCTACCGCTGATGCCGAAGGTGAGATATTAGCGTTTAAACAAGTGCCTGAGTTTAATCGGTCTCAACTAGAAGAGATTATTGCGCAATTTGTTGGAGATATTGAACAGATACCACCAATGTATTCAGCATTGAAAGTTGGTGGGCAAAGACTTTATAAATTAGCTTATCAAGGGTTAGAGTCTGAACGTAAACCAAGACCTGTGACGATACACCGGATTGATTTACTTCAATTTGATCGGGACTCATTTGAAATACAGGTGCACTGTTCAAAAGGTACTTACATTCGTACTCTGGTTGAAGACATTGGTAATGTCTTGGGTTGCGGCGCTCATGTCAGTACACTTCGACGTTTGTCATCGGGTCCATTTATTGAAGCGCAAATGATCAGTATGGAAACTATCGAATATTTGTCAAAACAAGGTGATCTTGCCAATGCTGCTCTGGATCAATTACTCATGGCGGCGGATAGTGCGTTGCAACATTTCCCGGCGCTGTCCTTATCCGAAGAAATGACATACTGCTTACGTCGGGGTCAAGCAGTGTCTACTGTGTGTGCGCCTGAAGATGGTCCGGTTCGTATTTATGACCATAATCGTATATTTATTGGAATAGGCACGATTTTGGATGATGGGCGTGTCGCACCGAAAAGATTATTGAAAACGGGTGATGACGAATAAATATTTGATTATTATATAGCAGCTATTCAATAGCTGTTTTGGGGCTGGAATTCAGGACTGGAAAAAACAATACCAGCATCTTGTGATTTACGCTTGTTCATGCAAGAGAGCGCGGTTACAATACACGCCTCATTCAGACCGAGATTACTTTAGGGGATCGATTGCACATGGCACTAAGTACTCAGCGTAAGGCTGATATAGTAAGAGAGTATGAACGTGTGGAAAACGATACAGGTTCTCCGGAAGTGCAGGTTGCACTATTAACGGCAAATATCACAGAGTTGTCAGATCATTTCAAGACGCATAAAAAAGATCATCATTCGCGTCGCGGTTTATTGAGGATGGTGAATCAGCGCCGTAAGCTTTTGGATTATCTGAAAGGCAAAGACGTGAACCGCTATCTTGGCTTAATCACCAGCCTTGGTTTGCGTAAATAAGGTTAATTTCAGGTTTGCGTGCAAGGATCGCATGGCCTTTGTTTATGTTCACGGCAATCGGAAATTTCAGATCTGCAAACACCGGCACGCCAGTTATTCGTGAAAGTCAAATACTTCTGAAATAGCTCTTGCTTCCCTATGAATTATTTATCAAATTATTTTTTAAGGTAAAAACATGAAAGCAGTCAGGAAAGAATTCCAGTTCGGTGATCATACAGTTGTTTTGGAAACGGGGAAAATAGCTCGACAAGCCAGTTCGGTTATTGTCAGCATGGGGGACACCGTCGTTATGGTCAACTGTGTCGCCAAAAAAGAAGCTGATGCAGGCCGTGATTTTTTTCCACTTACTGTAGATTATCAGGAACGTACCTATGCTGCTGGTAAAATACCAGGTGGTTTTTTCAAAAGAGAAGGGCGCCCAGCTGAAAAGGAAACTCTGACATCTCGATTGATTGATCGCCCACTCAGACCGTTATTTCCCACAGGTTTTAGAAACGAAGTTCAGATTGTTGCGACGGTGCTGTCACTGGATCCACAAATTGATGCGGATATTCCGGCATTGATTGGTGCTTCAGCCGCAGTTAGCTTGACTGGTACACCATTCAATGGTCCAGTTGGTGCTGCTCGCGTAGCCTATATTGACGGTAATTACGTGATTAACCCATCATCTGAACAGCTAGCGGAGTCATCTTTGAATCTGGTGGTTGCAGGCACCAGTGCTTCAGTATTAATGGTTGAGTCAGAGGCCAAACAGCTACCGGAAGAAGTGATGCTGGATGCCGTGATGTTCGGTCATGAGCAATTCCAGGTTGTGATTGATAGTATCAGGGAATTGGAGGAAGACGTTGGTGTGGTTGCCTGGGATTGGCAGGCAGAGGTTAAAGATCAAGCCTTATCGGACGAAGTTGCCAGCCATGCAGCCGACTTGTTACGCGAGGCCTATGCCATCACAGACAAGCTTGATCGTAAGGAACGTATCAACGAAATTACCCTTGAAGTCATTGAGGCAATGACCGGAGCAGAAGATGCAAAATGGTCTGCATCAGAAATCAGTGATGAGATTCACAGTCTCGAAAGTCATATTGTTCGCGGTAGTATTATAGCGGGTGAGAGTCGAATTGACGGACGTGACGCTAAAACTATCAGAAAAATCACGGCAGAAGTGGGTATTCTTCCAAGGGCACACGGATCGGCACTTTTCACACGCGGTGAAACACAAGCGATTGTAGTCGCCACGCTGGGAACAGAACGTGATTCGCAGATTATTGATGCAATAGAGGGATCTTATAGAGAACCGTTTATGTTGCACTATAATTTTCCTCCGTATTGCGTTGGTGAAACTGGTCGTGTTGGTACACCAAAACGTCGCGAGATTGGTCACGGCCGTTTAGCAAAGCGCGGCATTTTAGGTGTTATGCCCGATATGGCCGAATATCCTTACTCTATTCGCGTGGTTTCAGAAATTACAGAATCAAATGGTTCAAGTTCTATGGCCAGTATTTGCGGTACCAGCCTTGCTTTAATGGATGCAGGTGTTGCCATTAAAGCACCAGTTGCCGGTATCGCTATGGGCTTGATTAAAGAAGATGATAAATTTGTCGTACTTTCAGACATACTCGGTGATGAAGATCATCTAGGTGATATGGACTTTAAAGTTGCGGGTACGAGTGAAGGCGTTACTGCTTTGCAAATGGATATCAAAATCGATGGGATTACCAAAGAAATCATGCAGGTGGCTTTAGCGCAAGCCAAGGAAGGTCGTGTTCATATTCTCGAAGAAATGGCTTCAACGATTTCCAGAACTCGCGATGAAATATCCGAATTTGCACCAAGAATTACAGTAATTAAAATTCACCCTGATAAAATTCGTGATGTGATCGGTAAAGGTGGTGCGACGATTCGCGCCATTACAGAAGAAACAGGTGCAACGATTAATATTGATGATGATGGTACGGTGAAAATTGCCGCTATTGACAAAGCTGCCGGTGAAGCCGCATTACTCAGAGTTGAACAAATAACCGCAGACATCGAAGTCGGTAGAATCTATGAAGGTAAAGTTGCCAAACTGATGGATTTTGGTGCCTTCGTGAATATCCTGCCAGGTAAGGATGGTTTGGTGCATATCTCACAAATTTGTGAAGAGCGAGTGGAAAATGTAAGCGACAAATTAGGCGAAGGTGATTGCGTCAAAGTTAAAGTGCTTGAAATAGACAGACAAGGTCGTGTTCGTTTAAGTATGAAAGCAGTTAACGAAGGAGAAGTACAAGAAGCCTGATCGAGACGAGACATGTTCAGGCACAGTAAAAAAGGGCTTTTTAGCCCTTTTTTATTTAGGCGTTGCTTGAATTTTTCGGTAGGCGAGCTTTTGGTGTTAGTTATCCAAAGCAAATACAAGTATTTCATCGCCGGTTTTATAGCCGAATACTTTATTGCCGCCCGCAGCTACAGCAATATATTGTTTGTTGTTAATCGCATAGGTAATCGGAGGTGCATTTACGCCGTACTCTGATTTATGTTGCCAAAGAAGTTTTCCATTTCTGGAATCAAAGGCATCAAACTGACCGTTACCTTCGCCCGTGAATACCAAATTACCTGCCGTTGCCAGTGCTCCACCCACCATCGGATCATCCATCCTGGTTTGCCAAAGTATTTTCCCAGTGTCTAATGAAAGCGCGCTGAAGACACCCCAGTCTGGTTCGTCCGTCTGTTTGAAATAACTGTAACTGTCCCAGGGTCGATCTGCTTGAGGTTCAAGTTTGACGGAAAGAAATACAGAGGGTTGATACACACCTGAAATAAAAGCAGTGTTTGTATCTGGCATGACGGCTACAGGTGACCAGGATGTCGTGCCGATAGTACCGGGGACAACACGTTCGCCTGCCTGATTTGGTGGGGCGAACAGATTTTCTTGTTTGACCCAGGAATCAGAACGGCGTAAAAGTTCTCCCGTCGCTGCATCATGGATAAACATCCAGCCCACTTTACTGGCTTGCGCAACGGCTCTGATTGTTTTTCCGTCTATTTTGAGGTCGAACAACACTGGCGGACTGGCAACATCGTAGCCCCAACGGTCGTGAGGGACTTGTTGGTAAAACCATTGCAGTTCTCCAGTTTCGATATCCAGTGCAATAAGACTGCAAGTGTAAAGGTTATCACCGGGACGAGAACTATCTTCCATATTGGGAGATGGATTTCCGGTGCCAAAATATATCAGACCAAGTTGTGTATCAATTGCCGGTGTCGTCCAGATCGAGCCGCCACCGTGGCGCCAGGAGTCTTTAAATCTTTCAAACTTGTTTTTTTCGGAAGCAATGTCACGGTTAAGCACTACGCCGTTGGCAGTTGTTTCTTTCCATTCTCCTTCCCAGCCTTGTTCCGGCACGCTATACCAGCGCCAGATTTCTTCACCGGTTTTTGCATCATAGGCAATCAGAAATCCTCTCTGTCCGTGGTTGCCACCGGAAAAGCCGCCGACGGATAATTTTTGTTTACCGCCTTCTTCGACTTCCATATGTAAACCATATCCTGCACCGGTAATACCGACAAATACTTTGCCGTCATAAATTTGTGGTGCCATTGAAGCGCTGTAACCACTTGCACCGGTTTGTACAGCATTTTCGAAACCTTCTATGTTACTGAGATAATCAATTACTTCTTTGTCATTGTTATTGGCGCCGGAGTCTTCAATTTCGATATCCCACAATACTTTACCGGTTTTCTGGGCAAGTGCGATGAGGCGAGCATCAATGGTGACGGTATATACGACACCATCTGCCACTGCAGGACCGCGGTTAGCCGGGCCACAGCAGAATTCATCGTCGCTTAGTTGATGTTCGTAACGCCAAATTTCATCACCTGATGTCGCGTTGAGTGCAATAACGTCATTAAAAGGCGTGGTGACAAACATGGTTCCATCAATCACAACAGGACTGGTTTGAAAAGTCGCCTTCTTTCCTGTTTTATATGACCAGACCAGTTTCAGTTTGTTGATATTCTGTGTGTTGATTTGCGTAAGTGGACTAAAGCGTTGGTTGTTGTAGTCTTTGCCATAAAGCGGCCAATCAGATGACAGTTTTGCAGGAGAGCCAGAATCAGGTATTGGCTTGCTTTCCGTTATTGATTTATCTCCAGAACCACAGGATACAAGCGGCAGACACAGAAAAATTATCTGCAGAAGTGGAAGAAATTTATCATGTATCATCATGTGAGTAATTTTAAACGTGTTTTTAAAGAGACCCAAGACACTGGCCAAGGATTAGCTTTACAATATTTGCTGATACTATTGTATAGGGTCCACATTGATTTATGTTTTTCGATTGCCATCCGAATTGACGATAGGATTGGTTTTGGCAGGGATCTGTTCGGATAGGACAGCTATTAGCGACAAAATATTTCATGCCTTTAGTCACATTATCCAGTGTTTTTTGTATTTGCACAATCTCTCCGATTCAGTCTTGGCAATCTATGTAGTAGATGCAGCAATCACAATATGAATCTTAAATTCGATAGTGTCCTCAATTGCATGTGGATATCTTTATCCATATTGGTAACGTCGTGTGCAGTCGAACAAAGCTCAAGTTACTTTCCACTGGAAGAAGGTTTAACATGGTACTATCAGGTCACGAAGACAACCCGCGACAGTGTGCAACAACAGAAATATATCTACACGAGTATCGCTGAGAAGATTGTTGAAGGGCGGTCTGTGTCAGTACGCAAATCGGTGGATGGCACTTTGTTTTATTATCGTGAAACCGAAGCAGGACTACGTTATATGGGTAAAGAGATACAAGTAGGCACTGTGCGTGAATTTCTCCAGGATGAACACTTGATTTTTCGTTATCCCCTGGAAAAGGGTCAGCAGTGGCAAGATGCTACTTCCACAAAATTACTGGTTAAGACCGGACCACCGCAGAGTACAGAGTTAAAAATAGAGGCGGATATGTTTTTGAAAGTCTCGATAGATGCGATTGATGAAACCATTAACGTACCGGCTGGAACTTTTCATCATTGTATCAAAATCATAAAACAAGGCTCCGAATTTAAAGACGTGGGAAATTATATTGGTCGCACAATCATTCGGGTAAAGGAAGCCGTTTGGTATGCGCCTGGTGTCGGGTTGGTTAAATCTGTTCGTGAAGAGATGACTGATAGTCAGGCACTGGATAAGGGCCAACTAATTTTGGAATTAGAGCGATTTGAAAGTTGAAACGATATTTTAGATAACAATTATGCGTTGTTCAGTGATAATTTTATCCATGAGTACATCTGTTTCCTCGAATGGAATTTTATCAACTAGTTGCGCTTCATAGGCGAGGGCAATTTTGTGTTTAACTTTATTTTTTGCAAACCACTTATCGTAACAGCCTTGCCCAAAACCCAGGCGGTGTCCGGAAAACGAAAATCCAAGTCCCGGGACAATGGCGACATCGGGAGACTCATTGCAGGTTCTTGTACTGGCCGGGGTGAGGATCCCCAGTTTCCCGGGCACCAAATCTTCCCAGCTTGAAAAGAATTCAGTCTGCATATATTCAGAGTTGACTATTTTCGGAACCGTCAGGATTTTACCAGTAGCGAGCAGGTTCTTGATGAGATGATGAGTATGAACTTCAGTGGCGCAGGAAATATAGATAAAAATTATTCCTGCATCCCTGATTTCGTCAAGATTAAGTACTTGTTCTGTAATAGAATTAGCATGCTTCATACGCTCCATTTCCGGAATATTTGCCCGTACAGTCTTGAGTATTTTGCGGTATTTGGTCTTTTGCTGACTGACTGTATTATCTGGTCTCATGAGTTAGATGTCAGGAAGAATATGCCGGGAATGCTTTATTTTTCATTAGTATGCCGTACAATGCCGACACTTTATTAGGACGGGTATTGCCAGGGTATTACCTGAATTGTAACAGGCAAATTTAGAAAGAGGTTAAGTGAATGGTAACCATTCGATTATCACGTACCGGAGCGAAGAAAAAGGCCTTCTATCATGTTGTTGTCACAGACAGTCGCATGAAACGCGATGGTCGTTATATTGAACGGGTTGGTTTTTACAACCCTGGTGCAACAGGTCAGGAGGAGACTTTGAAAATGGATGAGAGCCGTGTGCAGTATTGGCGGAGTCAGGGTGCGCAGGTTTCAGATCGCGTCGCCAAGCTAATCAAACTGAACGCAGCGGCCTGATTTTAATTATAAATAATGATCGAGCCTGAGCGTCAGGTTCGTTGATTGTCAAGATAGACTGCATGGATGTTGAATATGCAGAATGAGATCAGCCCAATTGTTATTGGAAGAATTATCGGTGCTTATGGCATCAAGGGCTGGTTTAAAATATTATCGTTTACACGACCAAAGACAAACATACTTGAGTATGATCCCTGGTTGGTTGAACAGAATGAAGAATGGCGGCAAATGCCGTTGGCAGGAGGTAAAGCTCAAGGCAAGGAATTGATCGCACGTTTTGCAGGTATCACTGATAGGGATCAGGCTTTGTCCCTGGTTGGTTCGGAGATAGGCATAAAACAGCAACAGCTACCTGAGACTGAAGAGGGTGAGTTTTATTGGCATCACCTGGTTAATATGCAGGTTGTAAACGAGCAGAATGAAATACTTGGAATGGTGACTGAACTCCTTGAGACTGGGGCAAATGACGTTCTGGTTGTCGAAGCCGAAAAGCGGCGATGTTTAATACCCTACGTACAGGGTGTCTACATTAAAGACATTGACCTTGAACAGGGTATTGTGCGTGTTGACTGGCAATCTGATTTTTAGCGGTCGTGCAGGGCGGCTTGAATGTTACAGATTGAAGTAGTCACTTTATTTCCGGAGATGGTAAATGTCGTCACGGAGTATGGAATCACGAGTCGCGCAGCGGGATGTGGGCTGCTCAAGGTGAATACCTGGAATCCCAGGGATTACGCAAGTGATAATTATCGAACGGTAGACGATAGACCCTTCGGTGGAGGTCCGGGGATGGTGATGATGGCTGTGCCATTATATGCTGCCATAAGGGATGCGCGAGATTCATGTGGGTCAGAGACCATTCCGCATGTCATTTACTTGAGTCCGCAGGGCAGAAAGCTGGATCAGAAAGGTGTAACAGAGTTAGTACAGCGAAAGAATCTGATTTTGATTGCAGGTCGTTACGAAGGAATTGATGAAAGAGTTATTGATAATGAAATTGATGAAGAATGGTCTATAGGTGACTACGTTCTGAGTGGCGGTGAGTTAGCGGCGATGGTAATGATTGATGCTATGGCTAGAATATTGCCGGGGGCCTTGGGTCATGCGGAGTCAGCAAGGGAAGATTCGTTTTTTTATGGATTGCTTGATTATCCTCAGTACACGAGACCGGAACAGCTTGAGTTGGATGAATCTGGAGATTGTCCGGTGGGCAAAGGTCAACGGGTCCCGGATGTTTTGCTGAGTGGCAACCATGAAGAAATAAGACGTTGGCGATTACAACAGGCTTTGGGCCGTACATGGCTGAGAAGATCGGATCTGTTGGATAATTTACAGTTGGATGTCGAACAGCAGGGCTTACTGGAAGCATTCAAGAAAGAATATTTAAAATAAAGTTATTAAAGTGGAATTTAGTGATAATGAGCAATATCATAAAGCGGCTTGAAGAAGAACAAATGACCAGGAAAATACCGAATTTTGCGCCGGGAGATACGGTCGTTGTTCAGGTAAGGGTGAAAGAAGGCGAAAGAGAACGTCTGCAGGCATTTGAAGGTGTTGTGATTGCCAGGAAAAATCGTGGCCTGAATTCAGCTTTCACAGTTCGAAAAATATCTCATGGAGAAGGCGTAGAACGCGTTTTCCAAACCTATAGTCAGGGTATTGCAGATATCGAAGTAAAGCGCCGAGGCGATGTTCGACGCGCAAAATTGTATTACCTGCGTGGCCGTACAGGTAAAGCGGCCAGAATCAGGGAAAAAATTAAATAGATCCGGGCGTCTATCCGAAAGTAATATTACAGACCTGATTATGCGGACCTTGTTCTGAATAAGTTACATTCGTGTGGCGACGTTTTCGACGCTGCCCTATCCGTTGTTCGTGACGGTTATGCCGCAGGCATTTTCAGTTTTTTCGACCAGGTGAGTTATCATCTTTCGGCATGGCGCAGTCAACAGCAGAAATTAATTCCACGATTAAAACAGCAACAGAGACGATTGATCGTTTTCTCGATGCACTGTGGATGGAACGGGGTGTCAGTGAAAATACTTTGTCCGCCTATCGCAGTGATTTACAAAAATATGCACTTTGGCTGGATAAAAACAAGTGTCAATTGATGATCGCAGAAGAAAGCCATGTAAGAAATTATTTGGCGAGTATGCAAGGGAAAACTGCAAGAACGATGGCACGTCATCTTTCAAGTATAAGAAGGTTATATGGTTATATGGTGCGTGAAGGGATGATGAAGCATGATCCTGGCGCAAGGATAGAAGCACCAAAGATAGGTAGGCAATTACCAAAATCATTAACAGAAACAGAAGTGGAGGAATTACTCAAGGCGCCTGATACAGGTACGTCATTTGGGTTACGCGACAGAACCATGCTGGAAATTCTATATGCTTCAGGTCTGCGAGTCTCTGAATTAATCAGTTTGCAAGTAGGGCAGGTAAATTTACGACAAGGCGTTGTTCGGGTTTTGGGTAAAGGCAGCAAGGAAAGACTCGTGCCCCTGGGCGAAGAAGCCGTTGAATGGCTGACACGTTATCAACAAAGCGCAAGGGTTGAACTTCTGGGCCAAAAAATCAGTGATGCATTGTTTCCGACGAAACGTGGTGATGCAATGTCACGCCAGGCATTTTGGTATTTAATCAAACGTTACGCTGTCATCGCCGGTATTAATAAAATAATTTCACCGCATGTGTTAAGACATGCTTTTGCGACACACCTGTTAAATCATGGTGCTGATCTCAGGGTTGTGCAAATGCTTTTGGGACATAGTGACATTTCAACCACGCAAATTTACACGCATATCGCCAGAGAACGCCTGAAAAATCTTCATGCAGTGCATCATCCAAGAGGTTAGCCCGAACACACTGAACGAACGACTCAGCTTTAAGGCGAAACATGCTTTCCGAACATTTAATACCGTTTTTATCACCGCCATCATCCTGAAAGTCGTCGGCGCGATTAATAGCTTGCGCATCTCTTATGTCTGGATAAGTCATAAAACGGTATATCCTCACCTGTAATTTCGACGACATCATGGCTATCCGGAATCTGGAGGAGCGGCTTGCGTAGGGGGGGACTAGGCTACCTTGGAATGCTCACGATATTGAGGGCGGTTAGTTTGGTTTTTTCTCAGTTCTTCTGGCAATCGGAGTCCCTTAGAAGCGATTAAGAGTTCAGACCCTACACGTTTTGTTTGTATTGAATAATTGAGATCGAATGCAAATTGTCGCCGACTATTGCCTCTATATTTTCGGCAATTTTTTCAAATGTTTTTCTGTGTTTCGCAGGTGCTAATTCAGGATCGTTTAAGAGCTTTATTGCACATATACGCCTGTTGCCCTCGGAGACATAGTAACCAGCTTTAGTGTCGTCCAAGGTTATAAGTGCTAAAAGTTCCAAAGGGTTAAGGCCATGCTCGGCTATATCTTTGGCCATTTATAATACTTTCTCATCTTTGCAAAGATACTCTATAACTTCAGAGTAGCTTCGGCATGGCTTATGGCGCGGATTGTCGTGGTCTAAGAAAATACCAATCAATCGGTATACGTTTTATGGTATTTGTCACGTTGTTATCTTTCATTTGTTAAAAATCCACCTCATCCAGTTTCGTCACCGCGCCATAGTCCACATTGATGGTGTTGAAGTGGCGTTTACCGCATAGAATTTTATCATTTTCCTTCGTCCGGCGTTCCTGACTGTCCAGGGTGCTCTTGGTTTCACGCACAAAATAGAGCTTCTCGTCACGGTGAGTGACAAAGGCCCAATCCGGATTATATGGTCCGATGGGTGTATCGATCCTAAACCAGCCCGGCAGCTTCACAAACAATCGCACATGCTCGTTGTTGTCCAGGTCTTTGGCAAATTGTTTCTCCACCTCTGAATCATATTCCACCTGGTCAAACAGGCATTTTTCAGGATTATGCACTGCATAGAGCTTATTCAGATAGCGGACGATGCCTTCTTCCGCTTCATCTTCAATGCGGCGCATTTCCCAATAATGGTTGGCGATCTTTTCATACTGGATGCCTGCCAGCATCAAATCATGCAATGCTCTGGATATCTCCCGTGCTGTGAGTGCCATAAACTGCTGTGGGTTGATCCGGAATTCCTTCAGACGACCAGAGCCTTTCAACATCTCTACAAGGGTGTGCCTGGTTAATTCTGTTTCTTTCTGCAAATAAGCCAGCAGATCTGGCAGTACTTTTACACGACCGGCCTCACGGTTCCTTTCTTCCCGCTTGCGATCAGTGCTCACGCCAGCGTCGGTGATATCAACATCCACTCGCGTCATGCTAATGCGTACCGGCTTGATCTCCTCCAGTTGCCTGATGCGTTGTACCGCACATTTAATCAGCTCTGCGGTATCAAAGCTGACACGATAGCGGGTGCGGTGCTTGATTTTATCCCACAGTGCCTTGAATTCCTCGCTTAGATGGACTTCTTTTTTGAATTTCAGTGTGCGCCGGTCGCGTGCATTCGCCACACGATTTTTGAAGATAAAGCGCTGCATTTCATCAATGATGTCGGCTTTAATATCGCTGTAGCTGTCGTCAATCTGCAATTCAAAGTGTGGGTTTTCAGAGTCAAACTTGTCAAGTATTTTACCTGCATCATCAATATAGCCGGTGCCTTGCAGTTCCTCCCATACCTTGCTTGAATCTTCCTGGCCGAGTGGCTCCTCTGTGCCATCGTCTTTTGTGCGGGTAATTCTGGCAAAGGTAATTTTCTCAATGCGCCCGAATTTAATGCCGAAATCCTCTTCAAATTCATTCTGTAGAGATTTGGCAAAATCCTCGTAGAATTCATTGGCAATGATGGTAAGGCGGTTCACATTTTCGTCATGCACACGATCACCATGCTCATTAACCGGCAAGCGCAGGCCACGGCCAATTTCTTGCCGCTTTTTTTCTACTGATTGCGATTCATTGAGCGTGCATATTTGAAACACGTTCGGATTATCCCAGCCCTCGCGCAGGGCACTGTGGGAGAAAATAAAGCGCAATGGTTCTGTCGGATCAAGCAGATGCTCTTTGTCACGCATAATCAGATTGTAAGTATCTTCATCACCGGCGGTTTTTCCGCTGGTATCTTTGGCGCGGCCATTCCTGTCCTGGCTGAAATAACCGTTGTGAATTTTGGCCACGTCCGGGGCGGCAAATTCCTTATAGTTTGGCCTGGCGGTGAACTCTCGGTAGGTCTCTTCAAACCACTGGCCGATTTTGCCTAAGCTGGTCGTGCCGTCTTCATTGTACATGCGGTAATTGGCTACCTTGTCGATAAAGAACAGCGAGAGCACCTTAATGTCCATGCCTTTTAGGGCGTGTTCTTTTTTCAGGTGTTGTTCGACTGTTTCCTGTACTTGGGCCTTCATAATATCATCGCCGAGGCCACCTATTTCGCTACCAGGTGTAAGGTATTTCCCGTTATCGAATGCGATATATTCAGCGCCTGGTCTGCAATCAATGTTTTGCACGATATACCCATTGCGGTAGCTTTCCCGGTCGCCGGACTTCACATAAAGATCATCGCCTGGCTTTACCCATAGCTTGCCGGGTTTTACCGTACCGTTTTTTTCTCTGTGAATTTCCATCTGCGCCTTGATACCGTGCTTATTATCGGTTTTCAGCAGCTTCACATAAGCATCGTTAAAACTGTCGTCTGAGCGAATGGATACCACTTCAATGCGTTTGACCAGCCGCAGGTCATAGGCCTGGATCGGGTCCAGCTTATAAAGCAGGTTGTAAGATTCCCGGTGGGTGGCGGAATAGCGTAGCGTGGTGAGGGGGCTCAGGTTGGCGATGGCACGCCTGGCCTTCGGGGTATTATCCACGCTTTGCGGTTCATCAATAATGACGATGGGTTTGGCGGCCTGGATAAATTCAATCGGTTTGTGCCCTGACATTTTGTCATTTTCACGGTTAATAATGTTTAGCTTTTTCAGTTCTTCATCTGTCATGTCGGCGATATTTTTATCAGCCACATCTCTTTGGAAAGACTGGATATTGATCACCATGATCTGAATCTGGTTATTGCTGGCAAACTGGCGCACGCGGCCCAGCTTTTTGGAGTCATAGACGAAATAAGCAAAGGGCGCGTTGTTATAGAGCGTGCGGAAGTGGTCCTTCATGATATCAATGCTTTTCAGCACACCTTCACGGATGGCGATGCTTGGCACCACAATGATGAATTTTTTCAACCCATAATGCCTGGAAAGCTCAAAGATGGAACGCAGATACACATAAGTTTTCCCGGTGCCGGTTTCCATCTCGATGGAGAATTGCCTGTTATTGTTTTCCGGACCCTGCAACTCCGGTGTTTTCTCGATATCGTTGGCTTTCTGCACCTTATGGACGTTGGCTAATATCTGTTCATCATCAAGCGTTATGTCATTACCAACACCGAGGTTGGATAGTTTCAGACCCGTATCACCAGCGGTGCTTATTTCAAAGTTGGACTGGACAATCGGCTGCCCCTCAAATACATTCACTACGGCACTGATAGCGTCTTGCTGATATTCCAGTGTTGGATTAAATTTTAATTTCATGCACCTCTACACCGTTTTGAAGACAATCTCACTTTCCTGTTGTTGGGCGCGCACCTTGAAGGTTTGTACGGCGTTGGCCTTGAGTTGGTCATTACCTTTGAAGCCATAATCCAGGCAGATCACCTGTCGCGGGTTTTCTCCGGCGATGGCGTCGATAAGTTCCTGCGTGAGATCCTTATCCAGACAAATAAGCAGTGCACCTTCTTCAATGGATAAAACATCCTTACCGGCCAGATGGAGCTTCTCCACTTGGGTGGTGAGCGGGAAGCCGCTTTTTAACAGCAATTCGTAAAGGATATCTTCCGGCCTGGAAGCCCCGTCGATATGGTCCACATGGTCAAATAGTTGTTCTTGAAGATTTTCAATTTTCCTGATGTCGCCTTCCCACACTTTGAAGTTGGATTTGGAGAGCTTGAATACCTTGAAGCCGAGGTCGAGATTTCTTTCACCATTGAAATCTAACAGGCAATTTTGTTCTTCCTCGATTTTCTTTCCTGCGAGGCGGATGCGTTTTTTTCCTATATCGGCAATGGTTTTGTAGCCGTCCTTATAGGCTTTTGACTTTTCATCGCATGGCTCGGGAAGTTGGACCATGATAAATCTGCGATTGCCTTCATCTTCTTTGTTAAGGTCCAGAACTGCATGGGCGGTGGTGCAGGAACCAGCGAAGAAGTCCAGGATTATGTCATCTTTATCAACTCCCAGCTTTAACATTTTTTTTAGATAAGGCGTTGGCTTAACCGTATCAAATACTTGGCTATCAAATAAAGATTTTAGTTCATCAGCGGCGTTAGCCGCATTTGAGGCATCTAACCATATAGTTTCAGGTATATCACCTTTATATTCACTTAAAAATAATTTTTTATAAATTTTATCACCTTTAAAAACCAAACGATTGTCAAAATCTAATTTCTTCATTGTTTCTATTGCAACGAGCCACAATCTTTCATTAAATTCTTCTCCTGACCTGGATCGAAAAGAGTATTTTGACCCACCTTGAGAACCTCTTGCCCATATACCCTGGAGCCTATAATCTCCTCTCTCATCATTATCTGGATTAGTATATGATTTTCGTGTGTTTTCAGGCATTTCCAGTCTGCCGAATGTTAAATTATTAATATCTTTAGCTATTGTAATGAGATACTCATGGTTCCTGCTCAAATACTTTGCCGAATTATCTTTTCCCCTTTTTTTTGACCAAATGATACTACCAACAAAATTCTCTTCCCCAAATATCTGATCACACAGGGCTTTCAGGTTCGCCTGTTCATGGTCATCAATGCTAATAAAAATCACGCCGTCCTCACGCAACAGATTACGTGCCAGATACAGCCTCGGATACATCATATTCAACCAGCGTGAATGGTAGCGACCGTTGCTATCGATATTGGTAGAGAATTTGTGGCCATTCCCATCTATCTGGCCGGTATATTCCAAATAGGTATCCAGTGTTTCGCTATATTTATCGGGATAAATGAATTCATTGCCCGTGTTATAGGGCGGATCGATATAGATCATCTTCACCTTGCCGAAGTAGGACTTTTGCAGGAGCTTGAGCACTTCAAGATTATCGCCTTCAATGAACAGATTTTCGGTGGCGTCAAAATTCACCGATTCATCACGAGCGGGCTTTAGGGTGGCGACACTGGGTTGCTGGATGATTTTCATGTACTCGGCTTTGCCAGGCCAGTTCAGGCTGAAGCGTTCTCTGCCTGGTTCCACCCATGCACCCAGTGCGCGTTTCAGTTGGTCGAAGTCTATCTTGTCTTCAGCAAAGGCTTCTGGAAATAATTTTTTGAGTTGCTCGCACTTCTCCTGTGCTATATCCATTGATTCCAGTTTTACTTTTTCCGGTTCTGTCATGCTTGCTCCCTGGTAAGTTTCATCAAGTTCGATTTCTCCCTCAGAGAATGGACCAGGCAGCTCACAATTTCAGCAATACGTTGACGGATTTGATCAAACAAACAGATTGACAGTATTGCGATTTATCCGATTAATTTGAGACACTTTAGACGCTTCTACATCAATGCAAAATCATCACAAAATCTTTCTAGATTTCTTTTCAGAAATTCGGGAACGGATGATATATTTGTTTCTCATTGGCAGTACATGCAATTCCGGGCATTGGAATTTTCCTTAACTGGTCTTGAAGCTTAAAATTTATCCAAATCATCAGGGATAACAGAAAAGATTTCCTCGAAGGTGGTTAACCCTTCCGCAATTTTTTGTGCGCCACTGATGCGTAAACTACGCATACCTTGCTGCAACGCAATTTTACGTAACTCCCTGGAATCTATGTCCCCGGCAATCATTTTTTGCAAGTCGGGATTCATGGGTAATATTTCATAAATACCGATACGACCAAGGTAGCCCGTGTGTCGACATTCATCACAGCCTGTTTCCTGACAGGATTTTTCCGGTAATTTTATTTTCGACGGCGTTGTCAATACATCCCATGCTTCTTTATCCATTGTTTTTTGCTGTTTGCAGTATGGGCAAAGTGTTCTGACTAATCGTTGAGCTAATACGCCTAGTAAGGAGGCATTGATAAGAAACGATTGTATGCCAAGGTCGATGAGTCGGGTGACAGCCGAGGGTGCATCATTTGTATGCAGGCTTGAGATTACCAAATGCCCTGTTAATGCGGCTCGAACGGCGATATCCGCTGTCTCATAGTCCCGAATTTCGCCGATCATAATGATATCCGGGTCTTGCCGTAACAGCGTGCGGACACCCGTCGCAAAATTCACTTCAATATTTTTTTGTACCTGCATCTGATTCAGTTGCTCGTCAATCATTTCTATGGGATCTTCAATGGTGCAGACATTGAGTTCCGGGCGGGCCAGTTGTTTTAACGCTGAATATAGTGTTGTGGTTTTGCCCGAACCTGTTGGACCTGTGACCAGAATAATCCCATGCCGGTTTTCTGTCATGGTCTCCCAGTGCGAGACATTATGTTTGCTGAAACCAAGATCGGAAAAACTTTTGTAGAGCATTTCCGGATCGAAGATACGGATAACCAGTTTTTCTCCAAATGCCGTCGGCATGGTGGAAAGACGCATCTCAACTTCATCGCCCGAGGGTGTTTTGGTTTTTATGCGACCGTCTTGAGGACGACGTTTATCGGTAACGTCCATACGACTCAGAGATTTAAGTCGGCTGGAAATCGCGCCCATGAGAATGATCGGGAATTCATGGACCTGGTGAAGGACACCATCAATACGAAAACGAATTTTGCCTTTTTCTCTACGGGGTTCCAGATGAATATCGCTGGCACGTTGCTCAAATGCAAATTGAAGTAACCAATCAACGATACTGACGATGTGTTGATCATTGGCATCGGGTTCACCCATTTTGCCGACTTCAACAAGTTGTTCGAAATTTTGTAATTTTGATTTGGTCTCATCGGAATTGGTTACTGCGCCTAAAACAGAACGACTAATGCCGTAAAACTCTATCAGATAACGATCAATATCTTTTGGATTGACTAAAACACGTTTGATGCGGAGTTGTGCTATACGTGAGAGTTCCGCCTCCCATGAGTCAAAAAACGGCTCGCAACTTGCGACAGTCAGTTCATGACTGTTCATCTCTATAGGCAAAATCTTGAGATTCGTCGCATACCCCTGAGAAACAAAACTGGTGACTTTGTTTACGTCTATTTTTAGGGGATCAATACGCACATAGGGCATTTTGGTTTTTTTTGCCAGCCACTGAGTAAGTCTCTCAAGTGTCAGGGGATAAGGTTTATCCCCACCACTTTTCCAATTCTCATCAGCCAGTGTGATAAGTGGATGGGTTTGATCGTTATAATCCGGTGTATGCGAAGCTCTGAATTGTGCTAACTGTTGCTTACTAACAAGACCATCTTGCAGTAGCAGATCCAGGACATAATCCAGTGTCAGTTTATCTTTGCCTGAGGCAGCGATTACTTGTTGTTGCATATGTCCACAAACGTTATAGCCATAGTCCCGTTCTCGCGAACTTTAGCACCCATCACACAGATAAGGAACATAAAGCAGTTCTTATTGGAACGGATATTGGTTTATTATGTCCAACTTCGGTAAGTGACGGAATGTTAGATAAATATCGGTTAAATATATGAAATTAGTCAAATCAATTAAAATGGTATTGCAGACAGGGTTGCTGTTTTCCACATGCAATGTCGTCGCGGCAGAGCAGGTTGAAGAGCGTCTGATCAAAACTTTAGAGCAGGCATTCCCACAGATACATGTTTCGAGTGTAAGCTCGACTCCGATTGGGAATATCTATGAAGTGGTGATAGGCACAAATGTGATTTATACGACCGCTAACGGCCGTTTTATCATTAAAGGTGATTTAATAGATATGCAGGAGAAAGAGAACCTTAGTCAGGAAGTGCGTTCGCTCGCAAGAGCCAATCTGTTGCAGGCGATACCTGAAGACGAATACATAGAATTTGCATCGGAAAACAGCAAAGATACTATTTATGTTTTTACGGATGTCGATTGCGGATACTGTCGTGAATTGCACAACGATATTCCAGAACTTAATAATAATCAAATAACAGTTAGATATTTGGCTTTCCCGAGGGATGGAATAAATTCACCTACTTATCAGCGAATGATGGATATTTGGTGCGCTGAAGATCGTTCCCAAGCATTGACAGATGCAAAAAATGGTATGCCGGCCATAGTTAAAACCAAAGAGAATTGCGAGAGTCCCGTTAACAGTCAGTATGCTTTGGGTCGCGAGATGGGAATGATGGGGACGCCGGCGATTTTTCTTGAAAATGGTCGGTCATTACCTGGTTACATGCGACCGGACGAGTTACTCAGGGAACTCGGTCGGTGAATAAATTTCCCGGGCCTGGATTAATCCTTAATGGCTGATTAATTACCAACCTGTCTTTCATCTGTGCTTCCAACCTTGATAGCTGAGTGGTTAAATGTTCTTGTATCACGGATGATTAATTTTCTGTTCTTTCTTCGACTTTTGAAGGATAAATTTCGCCGTATTGCATTATCCGATAGATGTGTTCTGAATATTCTTCACCAATAACCTTAAAGAAGTGATAAGTTTTAATTTTTGCATTATCTGATGATACAGATCGCTGGATGGTGAACCATTTCCAGATCGCGTACAATATCGATCTGATAGAGTAGTTTGATCGGTCGTTCATGGTTTATTATGTCCAAAGTCGATTTTTCCAATATCTTAAATGGAATGGAGCCAATTTTACTCCAGCCAAAAACTGTTTTCTCATGACGATATTTTTTGTTAACTTAAATAACCGTAATCTGGTGGTTATTTGATTGAGCTTTTAATTGCCGGTGTGATTCTTCAGGAATATGTGGTGTACAAATAAAACGATAAAAGATCTGTGGAATTTATTTCAGAAAGATAGTTGAATTCCCGATTAGTCTGAATGAGTTAAAGAGTACAAGGCGTGCGAATGTGTCTGGCAGGTATTGCAGGGAAAGAAGAATCGGCGGATACGCTGGAACAATATCCGGTCAATGCAGATGTTGAATGTCGATTTATTCGGCAAGAGGCATTTCCTGCAGTAACGAGATTCAAGAGGATTGAGCTAACATCAATGACTGATCCGTCAAGACTTGTCACTAACATGGATTGGAAATACCTCGAGACTATTGACTGTTGCGAATAATTTATTCTTTCATTTTCTATTTGCTGATCCCTTTCATCGTACTACGATTATTTTTGCTCGGTTTCCGCAATTCTGATTATAGAGATCGTTGGTTAGAACGATTTGGTTTTCCACAAAGGATTGCTTCACGAAACAAGATCATTTGGGTACATGCAGTCTCTGTTGGTGAAGTACAAGCGGCAAGACCGTTGATTAATAATTTATTGCAAGAATATTCGAGTTGCAAAATATTAGTCACAACAATGACACCAACAGGAGCTGATTGTGTCAAACAATACCTGGCTGGAGATGTAACACATCTTTATATTCCCTATGATCTGCCAGCGGCCGTTAAACGCTTTGTCTCTATTATTGATCCGGCAATATTATTGGTTATGGAAACGGAGCTATGGCCCAATCTATTTCACTATTGCCAGGCAAGCAATATCCCTGTCGTGATTATAAATGCGCGCATGTCTGAAAATTCTGCTCGTGGCTATCGATATTTTTCAGGATTTACACGTTCAATGCTCGAAAGTGTTTCATTGATTATAGCGCAGGGAGAAAAGGACGCAGAACGGTTGATAGCACTCGGGGCTGACAAAGATAAAGTTAATGTTACCGGCAATTTGAAATTTGATATTAACCTGCCACATGGTATCACTGAACAGACACAGACATTAAGAAAATATCTTTCAGTGAACAGGCAAGTGTGGATAGCTGCGAGCACGCATGAAGGTGAGGAGAAAATAATTCTTGACGCATTTGATAAAGTTCTGGAGAAACATTCACAGTGTCTTCTGGTTATTGTGCCAAGACATCCTGAGCGTTCAGCAAGCGTCAAGGAATTATGTTTTAAGCGTGGTTTGAGAGTGCTCTGCAGAAGCGATGGTAAAGAATGTGATGAAAATTTTCAGGTTTTTATCCTTGACAGTTTGGGCGAATTACCTACGTTTTATGCAGCCGCCGATGTTGCATTTGTCGGTGGCAGCCTCACGGAAGTTGGTGGTCACAATATGCTGGAACCAGCGAGTCTCGGGTTGCCTGTCATCACGGGGCCACATGTGTTTAATTTTCAGGAAATTAGTCAGCTATTACTGGATGAAGTTGCTGCATGGAAAATAAACGGAGCTGATGAACTATTTAACAGAGTCAGTTGTCTACTGGATGATGCAGGCCTAAGGCGTTCTGCAGGTGAAAGAGGTCGGGCTATTGTTTCAAAGAAGCGCGGTAATGTTGGAAAAATAATGAAATTAATACGACAATTTCTCAGCACCGATGAAACTCGAACCTAGAATATATCGGTTAACTGTAAAAAGTTATATCACCGGACTCGCTAAAAAGTCAGACTTGCCTGAAATACTTTTCGATTCAAACTTTGGAGACATAAATTAAGATGCGAATCAATGGAACTGTAACTTTAATGCTACTGTTAGGTTTTTCATCAGTAGTTTCTGCTAACGACTTTCCTACGGCGGAGCGTGTTGAGTATGTGCTGAATTGTCTGCAAAAGATGGGTAGAAGTTCGATGCATGATCTGCAAACATGTTCATGCCGTATAGATTCTATTGCATCAAATATGTCTTTTGAAACATATAGCTATGCGGTGACTTATAATCGTAATAAAAGGATGGTGGGTGAGCAGGGTGGTGTCTTCAGGGATAATGAAGCAGGCAAGTCATTTGCGAAAGAACTCGCGGCGGCCGAAGAAGCGGCTGGTGGTCAATGTAAAGAAGTCGTGCACATAAATGCACCGACGGATCTCACTGAAAATGAGAAATATAATAAGATTGAGGAAATTAAATAGTCGTACAAACCTGCGACACGAGTCTCACAATATGGGCGGGGAATAGCATTCGTGTTGCTGTCAGTTGTTTTATATAACTTAAGTTGTTATGCAATAGATTTATATAAGTCTATAATATTATTATTTTTTAATCTGAAAATTTATTGAATTTATTCAGGTGTGTGCTTGTTATAATGAATCGTCTGTTGATGGAGGTTGCACCACTTACTCATAATCAACACTGATTTCTGACATGCTTGCGTATTCACTAACAATTGCCTAGACTCCTAGAGGCGGTTGAGGCTATTGTTGCTTCGTGTAAGCTGGATGGCTGAAGGTGGTTGTTGACAGAGGTGAAGGTGGTGTACAATGCCGACCTCGCTGTAGCTGAGTTCAAGCAGTCATCGCGAGCGGACTTGCTCGCACGATATAGTACAACTTAAAGTTGCGTGGTCCGTGAGTTGAACAAAACATAGCTTCGCTGATTTTTGATGAATGTGTGCTTATATGCAGATGTCTACTAACAACACAAACATACGACTAACAACACAAAATACGACATGGCGATAGAAAATTTTCAGAACCGCCTTTGTAGTGGGCGTGGTTCGCGTCCGTTTGGACAAAATGGAAATGAAAACGGCGGTACAGATGTGAATGTACTGGCTCCGTTTAGTAACAACCTTTCAAGTAATCAAGTAAGTCAAATAAAAATTCTTTTTTTAACTCTTCGGTGTCTATTGATCTCAGGATGTCAGAGAGTTTTCTTGTGTACACGCGAGATCGAACATGATCAACTAAATACAAGAGGAGGAGGTCATGAGTAAAATATCTTTTAAATCATTAGTGATCGCTGCGATCGCTCTAGTGGTGCCTGTGGTTGCGTCTGCGAATGATGAAGTTCGCAAGCTGACACAGAATCCCAATTATTGGGCATTTCCAGGTGGTAATTACGACAATCATCGCTATTCCGCATTGAAGCAAATCAATAGCAAAAATGCCGGTAAAGTGGTAACTGCATGGACATTCTCTACAGGTGTTCTACGTGGCCATGAAGGTGGTCCTTTGGTTCTGCCCAGTTCTGCAACGGGTCTCTCGGGCGATACGCTCTACATCCATGCTGCTTTCCCAAATAACACATTTGCGATTGACCTGGATACACTGGATATCATTTGGCATTATGAGCCACAGCAGGATTTCGACGTAGTTGTCCCGGTGATGTGCTGTGATACTGTCAACCGTGGTCTCGGTTATTCAATGGGTCAGATTTATCTGCAACAGGCTGATACCACTTTGGTCGCCTTGAATGCCAAGACAGGTAAAAAAGTGTGGTCTGCTGTAAATGGCGCGGATATTCCTGCTAGCTTGGGAGGTCCCTATGGTCCTACATCGGGTATGACTAATACCAATGCTCCACACCCAATCAAGGATAAAGTTATCACTGGTTGTTCAGGTGCTGAATTTGGTGTTCGTTGTTGGCTAGCTGCATATAATGCAAAGGATGGTTCTTTAGCATGGCGTGCGTTTAGCATGGGTCCTGACTCAGACATGCTGTTTGACGCTAACACAACCTCACTGGGCAAGAAAGTTGGTAAAGATTCCAGCTTGAAGTCCTGGAAGGGTGACCAGTGGAAGCAAGGCGGTGGTTCTACATGGGGTTGGTGGCCAGCAGACTTTGAAGAAAATCTGGTGTACTACGGTAACGGTAATCCAGGTACTTGGAATCCGGTTGTACGTCCGGGCGACAACAAGTGGTCAATGTCCATTTTTGCTCGTGATATTGATACCGGTGTTGCACGTTGGGTCTATCAGATGACGCCTCATGATGAGTGGGACTATGATGGTGTTAACGAAATGATTTTGGCTGACTTCAAAGTCAAGGGTAAAATGACTCCGGCACTGGTTCACTTTGACCGTAACGGTTTTGCCTACACCATGAATCGTAAAACAGGTGCTCTGCTGCTTGCTGAGAAATATGATCCGGCAGTGAACTGGGCAACGGGTGTTGATCTGAAGACAGGTCTGCCGCAGCGTGTCGCCAAATATAGTACGGGTAAGAATGGTAAGGGCCAAGATGTTGTCACCAAAGACATTTGTCCTGCGGCTTTGGGTACGAAAGATGAGCAGCCTGCTGCGTATTCTCCGGATACAGGTCTTTTCTACGTTCCTACCAACCACGTGTGCATGACCTACGAGCCGGTTAGCTATGCTGCTGGTGGTAATAAATATGTTTCTGGTCAGGCTTTTGTGAATGCAAACTTAACCATGTATCCTGCTGGTGCAGTATGTCCGGATTGCCCGAACAACAATGCAGCAAAAGACAACATGGGTAACATGATTGCATGGGATGCCAGCACAGGTAAGATCGTATGGTCTATTCCTGAGCAGTATTCAGTATGGTCAGGTGTCCTTGCAACCGCAGGTGGCGTCGTTTACTACGGCAATCTTGAAGGTTGGGCGAAGGCTGTAGATGCCAAGAGTGGCAAGCTTCTTTGGAAGTTTAAGACTCCTTCAGGCATCATCGGCAACTTCAACACTTGGGCGCACAATGGCAAGCAGTATGTTGGCGTCCTGTCAGGTATCGGTGGTTGGGCTGGCGCAGTTGTTGCCATCCCGGGTTTGGCCGCAGCTCCTGATACGGCGGCACTCGGTGCTGTTGGTGGTTACAGAGGCTTGTTGAATTCTTCACGGGCTGGTGGTACTTTGATGGTGTTCTCACTGCCTTAAGTAGCCACAATAAGATTACGAACGAAAGTTCGTAAGTTTTAATAAGTGCATAGGGTCCCGATCTTTTAAGGTTGGGACCCTTTTTTGTGTTGTGAGGGAGATGGTAGTTAGAATTGACATGCCATACATGTACCAAGCAACTCAAGAAATTTTCAGAAAAAACAATAAATTTTATAAAGAGACGGAAGAACTTATGCTAGACGCATAAGTCACACACGATGTGCGTCGACCTAAATTTAATATTATGTAGATACTATTGAATTTGAAGAACAAATCTATCAGATGCAAAAAATGTTGGTCAATAATTTTGATATATTGTATTTGTAGTTAGTTAGATACTTGGAGAAAAAGTAGATGAAAATTATAAAGATTATTTTGAAATTTTCTGCGATGTCAGTCTTGCTTATTTCCTTCAATGCAGTAGCAGAAGAGCATATTATTTCCGCAGGTGCGACTAATTTTAATCCTATGCATTTATTTATAGAACCTGGCGATACCGTGAAATGGATAAATATGACCATACATGATACCGAATCAATGGAAGGCTTGATTCCTGAAGGCGCGACACCCTGGAAATCCGATATTGGTCAGGAGCTTGCTATAACTTTAGATAAGGAAGGTGTCTACATCTATAAGTGTAATCCACACTTTCCGAATGGTATGGCGGGCGCAATCATCGTTGGAGAAGCCAATAACATGGAACAAATTGACAGTAACGCCAAGGGTAGAGAAAAGGGTGTCATCTTCAAGCTCAAGAAGAAACTTGCAACACAAGGTAAATAAAGAAAAACAAATATTATGAATGCACTAAAAATTGATGTTTTTGGTATAGCATTGGAGCGATTGATCGTTGTCGTGTTTTCTGTTCTTGTATTTGGAGTTCATAGCACACTTGTAATAGCCGAGGAATCAAAATCTAATGATAGCTCCGTGCTGAAAGTGTGTGCTGATCCTGAGTTGATGCCGTTTTCCAATAAAAACGAGGAGGGCATGGAAAACAAAATCGCTGAATTACTCTCCAGAGAGCTTGATGCTGAGCTTAAGTATGAATGGTTTCCACAAAGAATAGGGTTTATTCGTAATACGCTCGCTAGTTTAGAGGATGGTAAATATAAATGTGATTTGGTTTTAAGTGTACCGGAGCACTTTGAGTTGGCAGCAACAACGAAGCCCTACTACGCCGCAACTTATGCTTTGGTTTATGTGAAGGGAAGAGGGTTGGATGGTGTTACGGAACCCGACATGCTGGCAACATTGAATAATGATGGAAAAAAAATAAGAATCGGCTTATTTGATCGTGGTCCTGCACAGCTTTGGGTATTTAAACATAACCTGATGGATGACATGGTGCCGTATCAGTTTCAGTTAGGCGATGCGCGTCTAAATCCTACCGAGATAATTCTGGATGATTTGTACGCAGGAAAAATGGATGCCACTATCGTCTGGGGACCTACAGCAGCATATTACAGCAAACAAAATAAAGATAAGGGTGAATTGGTGATTCTATCGTTGGCAGATGATCCAGAAAACCCTGAAATGAAGTTTGTTTTCAATATGTCCATGGGAATCAGGCGTGGCGAACCGGAATGGCAGGGGCAATTAAATCAATTAATTGATAAACATCAGGGAGAAATTAATGACATTATCAGTAGTTATGGTATTCCAATTGTGGAAGTGGTGCCTAAACCGGAGCCAAAAGATAGTGATTAGTCTGTGATTCGTTTTTCATCTCCTGACAGAACAGCTGATTCATATGGTTAGATATTTGCTCTTTGTGGTAATGGTTTTTTGCTCGCTGACGGCACATGGTGGAGAAGCGGTAAAAGACAAAATGACGCCACAAATTGGCTCAATAGAGGATTCAGTGAGAGTCGATCCGGACGAGTTTGAATTTTCCAACACTGAAATTAAACTTTGGATGGATAAACATTTGTTGAACATAGAACAACCGGCAAGGTTGCATTATGAGTTTGAAAAAACAGGGTCTTATGAGGATGGATTTTTGGATGATGTCTATCTGGATGTTGTCGAGATTAATGAAGACAATACCCGAAATACCCGGCTCCAGTTCTTCTCGGCCGAGAGAAAACAAAATATTTCAGCAAGTAACGTAACGAATGTTCTGGGGAACCCTGTAATTGGTGCATATCTACAAGGTGATATCCATGAAATGAATCGTCTGACGGGCGGGAATTGGAAATATTTTTTGCGTGAGATTAAATTGGCTATGGCAGATAGTAATGAGAGTGAAAGTATTACCATTGATTTTAATGGCGAGAAACATCAGGGTGAGAAAATTGTTTTGGATCCGTTTCACAGTCATGTGAATAAAGAAAGGTTAAAAGAGTTTTCAGATAAACGTTATGAATTTATTCTGTCAGACACGGTGCCTGGCAAGCTATATCAGGTAAAAACAGTTATCAATGATGTAGAGAACCCTGATGCCCCGCTAATAGAAGAAGTATTAACGCTGAAAAGTATAAAATTTAATGAGAAAGTTGTCGGCAAATGACAGGCGCTGATCTTGTTCAGAATAAGATTACTTATTTAGTTAGTACATAATATTCCACTCTCAAGTTTAAACGTAACCTTAATTTTGTCATGAGTAATAATGTTACGTTTCAATTGTGCTTTTCGTTCGTAACAACCTCTTGTTGCTGAAACCTGTCTACATCAGGTAGACCGGGGCTTAATTTAACAGCACAAAATTTGAACTCGGGTATCTTGGCGAAGGGATCAAGCGCATCATTTGTAATTAAGTTAGCTGCTGCTTCACTGTAGGTGAAGGGCATCATGAGAACGCCTTCCTGCATATGTTCATCAGCGCGAGTTGTTGTTGTAATTTTTCCTCGGCGTGATTCAATCACAATACAATCACCGGTTTTTAATCCGAATTGTTCAAGATCGCCTGGGTGTATCATGACACAAGGTTCCGGCTCCAAGGTATCAAGGACAAATGAATGTCGCGTCATTGTCCCCGTATGCCAATGTTCTAACTGACGTCCCGTGATGAAAACAAATGGATAATTGTCATCAGGCAACTCAGCAGGTTTTACATATTCAGCGGGAACGAAACGTCCTCTGCCATCGTCCGTTGGAAATACCCCATTCTTGAATATGACGGGTTCTCCTGGATCTCCCTCATTTTTCAATGGATAGGTCAGTGAATCTTCCTTCTCTAGGCGCTCCCAAGTCATTCCGGCGATGCTGGGCATGGCCTCACGCATTTCCGAAAACACTTCTTTCGGCCCATTATAATGCCAATCAAGCCCGATACGTCTGGCAATTTCCTGAATTATCCACAGATCCTGTCGGGCATTGCCTGGTGGGTTGATCGCCTTTCGACCCATTTGTACACGACGGTCGGTATTTGTAAAAGTGCCGTCTTTTTCCGGGAATGCAGAAGCAGGTAATATGACATCGGCATAGCTACAAGTTTCTGTAAAAAAAATGTCCTGCACAATCAGATGGTCGAGCATGGATAATGCTTCCCTGGCATGATTCAGGTTTGGGTCCGACATCGCCGGATTTTCACCCATGATATATAGGCCATTAAGCTCACCATCGTGTATAGCGTGCATAATCTCGACAACCGTTTTGCCCGGAACAGGATTTAATTCTTGTCCCCATAATTTTTCAAAATTCTGGCGGACTTCCTTATCTGCAACAGGTTGATAGTCAGGGTATACCATGGGGATAAGTCCAACATCAGATGCCCCCTGTACATTATTCTGCCCACGTAAGGGATGTAGTCCTGTGCCAGGTCTACCGATTTGTCCTGTTAGTAATGCCATTGAAATAAGACATCGGGCATTATCTGTGCCATGGATATGCTGTGATATCCCCATGCCCCAGAAGATAATAGCCGTTTTTGCAGTGGCATAAAGGCGTGCGACAGTTTTGATTGTGTCTACGGAAATACCACAGACAGGCGCGACGGTTTCCGCGCTATAATTTTGCAAACCATCTTTTAGAACATCAAAACCATCCGTGTGTTGTGCAATAAATTCTTTGTTATGCAAGTCTTCGCTAATAATGGTGTGCATGATGCCATTCAGCAACAAGATATCTGTTCCTGGTCTTAATTTGAGTAAATGCTCTGCGTGCAGATACATTTCAGATCCATAGGGTTCAATCAGGATTAATTTACTTCCACGGTCAGTTGCATTCTTAATAAAAGTTGCTGCAACCGGATGGTTATCATTCGGTCTTGCTCCGATGACGATCATGACTTCAGCTTGAGTGCCATCAGCCACCTGATTTGAGACGGCGCCTGAACCGATAGTCTCAAGTAGGGCGACGACGGATGACGCATGGCACAGGCGAGTACAGTGGTCGACATTATTGGTGCCAAAACCGGTCCTCACTAATTTCTGCAATAGATAGGCTTCTTCGTTACTTCCCTTGGCACAACCGAAGGCGGCAAGTGCTTCTGAACCTTGATTGTCACGTATATCCAGTAAATTCCCGGCGGCGAGTTCCAATGCTTCTTCCCAGCTTGCTTCCCTGAAATGTTTGTTGATGTCCTGATGCTCTATCAAGGTAGCTGTTTTTTTCGAGTCCGCTTTACGAATAAGAGGCATCGTCAGGCGGCTGGCATGTTGAACATAATCGAAACCATAACGACCTTTTACACAGAGCCGTCCCAGATTTGCAGGGCCATTACGTCCTTGCACGTACTGAATTTGATTATTTTTGACGTTATAAGTCAATTGACAACCAACACCGCAATAAGGACAGACCGAATCCACTTGTTTATCGGGTGCGACCAAGCCTACATTTTTTGCTGGCATTAAGGCTCCAGTGGGACAGGCTTGCACACATTCGCCACAGCCAACACAGGTACTTTCCCCCATTTGTTCCGCCATATCAAAAACGATCTCGGATTGATTGCCGCGAAATGCAAAGCCGATGACATCATTGACTTGTACTTCACGGCAGGCGCGCACACAGCGGGTACATTGAATACAAGCGTCAAGGTTTACAGCTATCGCCGGGTGTGACAGATCTGACTTTGGTTGTTGCCTTTGATGGAAACGAGGCTTGCATACATCCAGTTTATCGGCCCATTTATCGAGTTCTGAATTCAGGGAATAGGGTGACTTTCCTTGTTGTGGCATATCCGACATTAACAATTCAATTACCATTTTTTGCGAATGTAAGGCACGTTCACTATTGCTGCGAATCGTCATGCCTTTTGTTGGCTGTCTGCAACAAGCAGGCGCTAATACACGTTCACCATCTATTTCAACGACACAAGCACGACAGTTGCCGTCTGGTCGCATATCTTCCTTGTAGCATAAATGGGGAATTTCAACGCCATGACGTTGAGCCGCCTGTAAAATGGTTTCATCACCGATAGCTTCCAGCGATTCGCCATTCATGGTGAATTTAGTTATCTTTTTATCAAGATATTCAGGATTAGCCGCCATCATTGAATTCCTCTGGAAAATATTTTACTGCACAGCGTAAAGGATTAGGCGCAGCCTGACCGAGTCCACAGATCGAAGCGTCCTCCATTGTTCTGGCTAGTTCCTCGAGTAAATCTTTATTCCATTTGTTCTGTTTCATCAAATGAGAGGCCTTTGTTGTACCGACACGGCAGGGTGTACATTGACCACAAGACTCATCTTCGAAAAATTGCATAGCATTTAATGCCATCTGTTTGGCACTGTCTTTATCTGATAGCACAACGATGGCGGCGGAACCAATAAAACAGCCATGAGGCTGTAAGGTGTCAAAATCCAGAGGGATGTCACCGAGTGACGCTGGCAGGATGCCGCCGGAGGCACCACCTGGGAAGTAACCGTAAAACTTGTGTCCATTCAGCATGCCATCACAATATTCATCAATTAATTCACGCATGGTGATTCCTGCGGGTGCAAGATGAACCCCGGGTTTGTTGATTCGACCACTAACAGAAAATGATCTTAGTCCCGTGCGATCATGACGACCCTGAGACGAAAACCACTGAGCACCTTTTTCAATAATATCCCGAATCCAATGCATGGATTCCATATTTTGCTCTAGTGTTGGTCGACCAAATAAACCGACCTGGGCGACATATGGCGGCCGCAAACGGGGCATACCCTTTTTGCCTTCAATCGATTCAATCATAGCTGATTCTTCACCGCAGATGTAGGCACCGGCGCCACGGCGTAGATGGATATTGGGTAATTGGCATGGGGGATCTTGTTTTAAAGCAGTCAATTCCTTTTCCAGGACCTTGCGGCAACCAGCATATTCATCTCGCAAATAGATATAAATATCTTCCGCTTCAATTGCCCAATGCGCTATCAGCGTTCCTTCAATAAAACGATGAGGGTCCCGTTCAAGATAATGACGATCCTTAAATGTTCCCGGTTCGCCTTCATCAATATTGATAGCAATCAGACGAGGCTTGGGCTGTTGACTTAAAATCCGCCATTTTTGTCCCGTAGGGAATCCCGCGCCACCCAGTCCACGGAGCCTGGATCTCTCCAGCGATTTAATAATATCGTCTCGTTCGTGTTTTTCATTGACACAATTGACTAGTGTTTTGTAACCACCCGAGTTTTTATAAGCACTATAATCAATATACCCTGGTATCGTCGCATTGGTTTCTTTTTTTGTGACTGCATCATCTATCTTTTCAAGATTAGCGCAACTAATGGGATTTGTTCCAACAACGGCGACAGGCGCAGTATTGCATCGACCAACACAAGGGACTGGTTGAATCCGTACATCGTCTTTTTTCCTGGCTTTTAGTTGCTGAATGAGTTCCTTCGCACCAAACATTTCACAGCTTAACGATTCACAAACACGGATAGTCAAAGGTGGTGGGGGCGTTTCCCCTTGATTGATGACGTCGAAGTGGTGATAGAAAGTTGCTGTTTCATACACTTCGGCCGTGGATAGGTTCATGTCAATCGCTAGTGCCAATATGTGGCGACTGGAAATATGACCATAGTGATCCTGAATTTTGTGTAGGTGTTCAATCAGCATATCACGGCTACGAGGCTCATCACCGAGTAACTCACGAATATCAGCCAGTGACTTATGAGGTATGGTACGGCCTTCAACGCGACCTTTTTTACCGCGAGAACGTTTCATGGTTGTTCTCTTGGATTATATCGCTTGTAAGATCATAATTTCACCTTTTCCATTATATGCTAAATCTCCTGAAAATAGATGTGCTTCTGATGCAAATTTCCTGAAGATCGAAAATTCATTACCCATCCTGGAAAGTTGTGTAAATAGTAAACGCAAGAACTGAATTTCCAAATTTCCACCACTCTTGAATGTAGCAGGAATATGAGAAGGTTTTTTTGCCAGAATTATGGTGCCTCGTCTCATGCCAGCACCGGAATTTTTGCCAGCTTTGTCAAGTACGATAATGGTCCCTGCACGCATACGACTACCGCAATAGTCACCGGTTTTGCCATGTATAACTATCATGCCACGACGCATTCTGTCACCAACACGATCACCCGCAGAACCGGCAATTCTAATCATTCCATCTGTCATGCCGCAAGCGTCACCAGGCCGACCCGCGCCGACATAGTCACCTGCATTGCCGTTGATGTCAATGCGGCCGCCAGACATATTATTTCCGACCCATGCCCCCGCATTGCCATTGATTGTAATAACTCCACCTTGCATGTATTGGCCAAGAACTTCTCCAACGTCCCCATTCACATTAATTATTCCGTGAGACATATTTTTGCCGATAGAGATAAGTTTTTCACAGCTGCGATTTATTTGAATGTTATTGGAATCATTGCCTGCAACACTGAAGAGTGTATCAAGGGCCACCTTTTTCTGACCATATTGAAGTTTTAAGGATTTAATTTTTGCTTTGTTTAAGCCAGCGAGATTATCAGGAGTTAATTGAGCAACATCCAGGATGAATTTTGGTTTAATCTTTAATGTAAAGATTATCGGAGTCATTTCATTATCTTTCTTAGATGAAAGTGATGTGGGCCTAAACCTCCGCCGTAATTTCCAGCACTGACGCGACAGATCCCCTTTCTTAAACCGTACGAGCAGACAGTCTCTATGCCGATACGCATTGCTTGATTAATTGATTGTTCATCAAGACCATCAATAACAATTTCAAGAACAGAGCCAATATCATTATTTAGCTCTGAATTCACTCGACCTCTTAATGTAGGGCAGAATGCCTCATTGGTTGATGCAGGAAGGCCACCATATTTCGATCCGACTTTTGAACCTGATCCGACGATGCCTCCGGGGAATGACGTAATAACACCGGGAACTTTTTGAATTTCTTCAACTGCTTTCTCACAGGCCGATAGAGCATTATGTGTTGTCTTTGCAAGCACCAGAAAATTCCCACCACCAACGGCTTGGGTGACACCAGTGGTATCTTCACATATAAATTCACCGTGCATCACTGGTATGCGCCAATATCTCCGATCATTAATCTTTTTTGATATTTGAAAGCCATCGCCAAAATATCGAAGATTTTTCCCCATGGCGATCTGTTCACCGTCGTTGATGCCGGCGTAACAAGCTGTGGTTGCTGTAGTCATTACGGATTGACCTACACGTATTGCTACATGTTTCCCCAAATCTTTAGCAGACATTGCGAATATCATGAGTGAGAGGCCGGGCCGACCATCAGGTGTTTCTGAAGTTGATAACTCTCTTTCTATACCTGCTTCACAACCACATGCAATAACTGAAGAAGCGAAGCCTCTGAGTGCATCCGCAGCCTTGTATGCCCACTTCAGGTCGATTGCTGTAATAATAATTCGCGTGGCTTGCATAGGAAAAGCCTCTGCAAAAGTATCATCGATAAATACGCCGTTTATTTTCATTAATGGTTTATGTACAGGGCTGAACTATTACTTTGCCTTTGCCATGTTCAACGATCTCATCATCATCGATTTTAAAATTGCCCAGCTTGACTGTCATATAACGATCAAAATATTTTTTTAATGGCTTTTCAATACTGCTATCATAATCAGGCCTTAGGGTATGTGTCTCACCAGTAACCACTTTAACAATTTTGCCGTTTTTTACGATTTCCTGGCCATTTTTGAAGACATAAAGCGGTTTCGTAAACATTTTTTCTTTATTCTTCAAATCGTTATATACCGTAATGTCTGCAACCGCGCCGCGACCTAAATGTCCTCTGTTTTTCAAGCCAAGGCTGAGCGCAGGCGCAGATCTTGTCATGATGGCTATTTCATAGAGTGTGTATTCCCGATCGATACTGCTTAATCTGCTTGCTGTTGCGGCGCTTTTATTAATTCTTGCCAGCATGTCATTTCTGAAACTTCGATCCATCAATAATCGGATTAAATGAGGGTAGCTTGTAAATGGCGCCCCATTAGGATGATCGGTAGTCAGGAAAACACGCCATGGATCATTTATTAATAAAAACAGCTCAAGCCCTATAGCCCATTGCAAGGCATTAACAAAATTCTTATCACGATATTTAAAAGGAACAACGCCGCAACCCGCGTCACATTCGATATCCATAAGTACCCATTTCTTTGGATGAGCATGTTGATGTCCCGAATATTGCATCATGGTGTCGCCTGATGCTGTAACCGTTTGACCAAACAAGACTTGACCTACATCAACAGAAATATTCGGGTTTGAGTTGACAGCTTCCGCTATTTCCGCCGCGCCGGATGAAAATTTCCGGTCACCTTCTGTTCCATAGCTGTGAAACTGCACATGTGTTAAATGTAACGGGATACCTTCGACGGCGTGTATGGTATCCAGAGTTGTTTGCATATTACCTGGAACACCAAGATTACAACCGTGTAAATGTAGTGGATGAGAAATCCCTGTTTCACGCACGGCACGTGCGAGTGATTTGATGATTTCGCGTGGGGTAATACCATAATTTTTATTTCTTTCATCCAGATCTAATCTACGCTGGTTAAATTTAAAGGCATTAATTCCCCCTGGGTTGACGACTTTAATAGCAATTGCTTGAGTCGCATTGATCGTCCAGCTTACGTAGTCGTTAATAGCTTCACGATCTTTTTTCGCAGCCAGCATCCTTAGAAAAAAATCATCATTGCCCAGCATCGCGTATGCACCTTTATCCACCATGGGTGTATCCGCCATTTCCATATGAGTCTGACGTGCATTTATCGGCAGCATGGCAGGTTCAAAGCAGGCTGTATAGCCCATTTCCGCATAGCGGTATCCTGCGGTAAGTGTAGATGGCGCAGCATATCCACAGCCTGAACGGGTTAACTCGGTTTTACTTGCAAGGTCTCTGCGGTGATCTTCGGGTAACATCATGCGTGCAATATTAATTTTGCCGCCGCCGATATGAGTATGGATATCTATCGCACCAGCCATGATAATTTTTCCGTTCAGGTTGTATGTCTTGTCAAGACTGGCCGAAGCTGGGGGTTTTCTGACGATATATCCATCCTGGATGTAAATATCTCTCTGTTTACCATTGATCCCGTGGATGGGATCGTAAACTGTTCCGCCGGATAACTTAACTAACATAATTCAATGATCGCCTAAACTAATTTATTAACGCGGCTTAATATGTCGCCGACACTCATGTATTCAGAATCACGCATTTTCTTGAGGTTGAGAGAAACAACGCCGTCTGTACGAATTAATTGACCGCCATGATCAACCCCCGGCGTTGCAACCGGGACAAACACATCAGGTTTAAAACTCAATTTTATTCCGGGCATGGCAAGAACAATCGTTGGTATTTTCACTTCTGGGGGGCGCACATCTGAACTGAAGCTCGAAATCCATAGCAATGAATCGATTGCCCCGTTTTTCAATAAATTTGTGGCTGAATTTTTATCGGCGTCGTGTTGAGGATAACCTTGACTAAAATCTATGCGTAACGGGAAACCGCTCTGCCATGTGCTTAAACTATTGGCACTTACCCCACCATCATTGCCAGAAAGTGCGAATCCTGCAAATCGTGTCGTTCTGGTCAGGTACTTAACCAACTCGCAATAATTCTGGATAGTTAATTCGGCATGTGGAAAATCCAATTCTCCAGGTGCCCAGACAATAACACCGTATTTTGCCTGTTGCATCTGTTCGGCAAGTTTTTGTAGTTTCGCAAGATTAATTCCTGCAACATCTTTTTTATGTATTCTGTTGCCAGCAATGATCGCGTGTAATACTGAAATAATTTCGCCAATCTCTTCTTGCTTGCATTTTAATACAGTAGGTAGCTTACCTTCGGGGGTCTTTCCTGCAGAAGTATTCAGCGCGTCTCCAATATAAACAATTTTTCTTTTTAGAGCATTTACAAATAATGAGTCTTTATTCCAGATTACACGTTCGAAAAAGCGAGGATAATTTGATGTATCCGTTCCGGCAAAGAGTATGAAATCCGCCCGGTTTTTTATCTCCGACATGGTTGTCATTACCCAACCAAGATCTTGTAGCACGAGAGTGTTTCTGATTGTACCATCACTATGCATATGATCGATTGTTGCGCCAATATTGTCAGCAAGCTGCATGACGGAGCGCATTCCTCCAATATCAGTGCCCAAACCGGCTATTAGCGGTGCCGAAGATTGCCTGAGAATTTTTGCTGTGGCCTCAATAGCTTGATCGAATGAACAAGACTTACCTTGCAAAACGGGAGAATCTTTAGGTAGAGCACGACTGAAATGGTTTTTTGCTTTTATGCACCCATTATCATTGACTGTTAAGTTGTTTCCCGTATTTTCAATGACTAAATCATCGCAAATAAGACTGCAAAAAGGACAAGGTACATCCTGCAATACATGTGTTCGATGTGATTTTGATTTCATAAAAAATGTTTGTTGACTTAAATTATTGCACAGACGCTATATTTTGATATTCAACCAACCTCGTCCGGTATTTCCCGTTTTTATTCAACGATACCGGGAATTTGCAAGTAAATTCAGTTGAGATAAATAAGCTCTTGTACTTAAGTGGTGTTTTATTACGGGTCATTTACCACTATATTTGTTGTGTGAGCCAATATACACTAATGAAAATAATCTGTAAGCCATTCATTATGAGGGAATGTTTGTTTATACCGGATGGTGGTTGGAGAATAATTTTCCCCTTAATTTTGTAAGGGGCGGGAACCTCACCTGGATAAATCAAACTGTCGATTACGGTAAAATCAGGATGATTTAGTCATAACACCAGGCGAAAAATTCAGTCGCAGCAGGTTTTTTAATCGTCGTGGCATTGCCATGGTATTTCCAACAGGTTTGGTAACAAAATAATTGTGTACCCAATCCAGGTAAGCTGAAATTTTTGCGGAGAATGGTAAAAGCGTGCTGCAACAAACCATGCAGAACTTGTAAAGTGGCTAAGGTATCTAAAATAATCAACATGCAGTAGAATGATCGGCTGGGTAATCAATAGATTATTTGAAGCGCTGGCTGTTTTAGAACTCCACGAAATATTTATATCGCTTAATAAAACGAATGAAAAGTAAAGAGTTTACAAGTGAAGATAGCAATTCCGTCAGTGTAATTGCGTCGGCACGTTTGCATCTTGGCTTCATGGATATGCATGGTGGTTTAGGCAGGCATTTTGGTAGTTTGGGTTTATGCTTATCCGGCATTTTCACATATCTGACAGCAAAAAAGTCAGATGATATTGTGATACACGGCTCATCAAGCAATCGATGTGCCGAATATGTATCCAGAACACTCAAGGCACTCGAGATCAAAAGTGGTGTAGAGGTAGTCATTCACGAGGAGATACCTGAACATGTTGGTTTAGGCTCAGGAACGCAACTTGCGTTAGCCATTGGCGTTGCCATATCGAGACTCTATAGTTTTCAAAAATCTGTTAAAGAAATCGCTGTATTGATGAAACGGGGCGGGCGTTCGGGAATTGGTATTGGTGCATTTTCCAGCGGTGGTTTCCTTGTTGATGGTGGTAGAGGTGAGGCAACAGATGTTCCTCCGATTGTCGCTCACAGTTATTTCCCTGAAGAATGGCGAGTGTTATTAGTCTTTGATAAAGATGCAGAAGGTATCAACGGTAATCTGGAAAAAGAGGTTTTTCGAGAATTGCCGCCAATGCAAGAAGATGTTAGTGCGTGGACCTGCAGATTGGTGCTCATGCGGTTATTGCCGGCGCTTGTGGAAAGGAATTGTGCTGAATTTGGTGCTGCGATTACCGAAATACAATCAATAGTTGGCACACATTTTTCGGAGGCGCAAGACGGGCATTATGCCAGTCGGCGAGTAGCGGAAGCTATGCGTATGATGTTGGCGCATGGCGCAACTGGTATTGGGCAGAGTTCGTGGGGGCCGACCGGTTTTGCTATTTATCCAAATGAAATTGAAGCATATCAGGCACTTAAGTTCGCACGTAAACATTCGAAAAAATCAGATAATCTGGATTTTGGTCTGTATGCGGCCTGTAACTCAATGGCTGAGATTTTTTTTAATGATGGTCGACTGCATCAAACCATGACATCACAAAATTATCATTGAATAAATTTTAAATTAACCCAGTTATAAAGAAGAGAATAGAGCCAATGAAATCTGCTCCCTATTTACTACATATGTTTAACCCGACCAAAAATGTTAGTCCGTTTGATGTGAACCTGGCGTATGAGGCTAAGTTTGACGGTGTCATTCCATATTGTGAGGTCACACTGGATTCAGTTCATGAGCTTACTCAGGATACAATTTTTTCCAGGAGATCCGTGGGCACACGGAAAACCGGCATTTTTATTGGAGGCCGTGAATTTGGTTTGGCAATAGATATGTTGAATCGAGCCAAGGCAGCTATGGTGCCTCCTTTTGAAATTTCAGTGTTCGCTGATCCTAGTGGGGCGATCACTACTGCCGCAGCCATGATTGCCTGCATTGAGCATAGCCTAAAGAATAAAACAGGTGAGGATCTTCAAGGTAAATGCATCTATATCATGGGGGGTACAGGTCCGGTTGGTGTGTGCCTTGGGATTCTTGCCGCTAAACACGGTGCGGACGTCAACATACTCAGTATCAGGGGGATTGACGTGGCACGGGAATTCACTGATGAATATAACGGCAGATTTAGAGTGAATATGAAGGGTGTTGACGGAGGATCCAGCGAAGAAATCAATAAGATGCTTAAAAATGCAGAGGTTATTATTGGTGCCGCCAAAGCGGGTATTCAGGTGATAAGCAAAAAGCAATTGGAAAGAGCGGAAAATCTGCTTGTTGCCGCAGACGCAAATGCTGTGCCGCCAGAGGGTCTGGAAGGTATTGGTGTGAATGACAATAGAAGAGTGCTTGATTTTACCCCGAGGAAAGCCGTAGGTATTGGAGCATTGGCAATAGGTAATGTAAAATACAAAGTGCATTACCGTCTACTTGAAATGATGCAGACATCGGAAGAGGCACTTTTTCTGGATCATGAAGAAGCCTTCAAAGTTGCCCGGGAGTATGTTCAAGAGTAATCAATATTTGATTATTTCACAGTCTGGCCGGGCCTTGGCCGTCTCTGCAAAACTTGCAGAGATTGACGTTCACGTTATTGATATGTTCCTGGACGAAGATACAGTTGAACATTCACTCTCAAGTTATTTCGTCGCTGGTTTCAGCAGTGGCACAAATAATCCTGGTGCTTTAATCGACATAGTTGATGAGTACGTGAAACATTATCCTTCTCTTTGTGTTGTCACAGGTAGTGGGTTTGAGGATAACCTGGATTTATTGGCGGTGTTGGAACAACGGTATACAGTAATAGCGAATCATTCTGGCATGGTTAAACAAATTAAAGATCCAGAAATATTTTTTCAGAGGCTCGGTCAACTTTCACTTCCGTATCCTGAATATTTTTCCAGTGGGCAAAGACCGTCAAAAAATCTTTTTCTGAAAAAGAACATAGGTGGAGCTGGTGGTGGACACATTTGTAAATATGAAAAAGGTTTGGATCTGACTTCAAATAGTTATTTACAGGCTTATTTGAAAGGGAAAAGTTACTCAGCTACATTTCTCGCAGACGGACAATCACTTTACATGCTTGGTTTTAATGAAATCTGGGTTTGCCAGGAGAACAACAACTTTACTTTTGCTGGAGCGGTTTCAAATGTGGACCTGTCTGATAGATTATGTCAGCAAGTTACAGAAGCTACCCGGCAGCTAGTGTCGTTGTTTCAGCTTCGAGGTCTGTGCGGTCTGGATTTTATCGTGGAAGAGACGGGACAATATTCAATTCTTGAACTAAATCCGCGTCCCACAACTACATTTGAGTTATATGAAACACACGAAGGACTGTTTGCCCTGCATATAGCCGCCTTTCATGAGAGATTGGCAGAGCCGGAACTTGATCAAGGTGTATCGCGTGCATTAGGGGTATTATATGCTGAAAAAAATATTACAATACCGCGCCTGGATTGGCCGACATGGGTGACGGATCGACCTGGGCCTGGCAAAGTGATCGCCAAGGGCGAACCCGTTTGCACCGTGCATGCCGCAGGATCCAACGCAAAGAACGCGCAAGAACAGCTGATAAAACGTCTTGCGTTACAGAGGGGATCGCTGGGGCTGTCTGTCTGAGTGGAAGAGGCCAGGGGAGAACTCTGATTGAATCTGGGCAGGCTGGTCGTGGTAGTTTTATATTCAAACCTGTGTAATAGAGGCGCCTCATGCAAGTAAGTGGATCGGATAGAAGTGTCAGCCGTGAATAATATCAGGCTGCTACGAAGGTAACAATGCAGAATGCGGATATTCTAGACGCAAAGAGTCGACATGACTTAATTTCATAAACCAATGAATAAAATTCGAACATAAAAAATTGTTAATACCCTGGTGAATAATGAACAATATAATCGGGAGGGTCTTCTGTGTCTGAACTGAATGATACTTATTCTCTCAGTGTTAATTTGTCGAGTGCACCAATCGTGCAGTGTTTGATCGCCAATGCAAATAGCCTGGGTGTAGATATCTCGAAATTTAATAATGGAACCAAAGTCATTGATGCAGGTATACAGGCCAGAGGCGGACTGGAAGCGGGACGCCTTATCGCAGAAATTTGTTTGGGTGGGCTTGGTACTGCCAAATTTCGCGCGACATCAAATTTTGATAAGTGGTCATGGAATATAGATGTTTACACAACACATCCCGTAATTTCTTGTCTGGCCAGTCAATACGCCGGTTGGAGCCTTTCGCATGGAGAAGGTAAGGGGGCTTTTAATGCATTGGGATCCGGTCCCGGCCGTGCCATGGGCAGTAAAGAACCTTTATTTGAAGAACTGGGTTACAGGGATAATGCCGACTCCACATGTCTGGTCATTGAAACTGATGTTATTCCACCCGTTGAAATCGCTGATCAGATTGCTGAAATGTGTGGTATTCCAGCGAATCAACTGACACTAATTCTTACGCCGACTACCAGCTTGTGTGGTAGCGTTCAGGTTGTGGCCAGAGTGTTGGAAACCGCCTTACATAAGGCACATGCTCTGGGATATTGTATTACCGAAATTATTGATGGCGCAGGTAGCGCACCCGTTTGTCCGCCATCAAAACATTATATGACGGCGATGAGCCGCACCAATGACGCTATTTTATTTGCCGGACAAGTGCATTTATTTGTTAAGACAGGTGATGATGATGCTGAACAACTGGCGAAAAATTTACCGAGTAGTGCCTCTAATGATTATGGCAAGCCGTTTGGTGAAGTATTCAAGGATGTGGGACATGATTTTTATAAAATTGATCCCCTGTTATTTAGTCCTGCAAAAGTTGCCGTAACCGTACTTGAAAGCGGCAATACATTTCATGGTGGGGAAATAGATTTGCAGTTACTGGATAAATCCTTTAGTAATAAGTGTCGCTGAGGCTGTTATTCCATCAAAAATTGCAATTGTTACAGATGATCCAGGTTGGCATGGACATCGGCTGCAAGAAGCATTAGCCGTACATGGTTTGAGTAGCCGCTATGTCTCATCCATGGACGGCCTTATCCATATCGCTGGATCTGCTACAGATATCAATTTTCCCGGGTTTGAACAACCGCCCTCGGCTGTTTTTGTCAGGGGTATTCCGGGAGGTACTCTGGAGCAAGTGATTTTTCGTCTGAATATTTTGCATGCCCTGTCTCATATGGGTATTGTTGTTTATAACAATCCTCGGGGTATTGAGCGAACCGTCGATAAAGCGATGACCAGTATTCTACTCAGGCAAGCGGAGATACCTACCCCGGATACATGGGTATGTGAATCAAGAGAAAAAGCCGAGACTATTTATCAACAGATATGTGGGCAGGGTGAGAAATTGGTATTGAAACCACTTTTTGGTTCACAAGGTATTGGTGTGCGTCTCCTCGATGCTAATAACGGTTTGATTCACGATGAGAATTTCGCAGGTGTTTATTACTTGCAGTTGTATGTTGATTGTGTAGAGAAAAAGTCGTTTGATATACGAGTATTTGTGATTGCCGACAAAGCAGTCTCCGCTATGAAACGCTGTAGTGGAACCTGGATCACGAATCGAGCTCAGGGCGCGAATTGCGAACCACTGAAGCTGGATGCGGAGTTAAGCCGATTATCGGAGTCCGCCGTACGAGCGGTTGGTATAGATTATGGCGGTGTCGATTTAATTCCTGATGCAAATGGTCGTTTACAAGTCATTGAGGTGAACAGTATCCCTGCTTGGCGGGGTTTACAACAGGTTACGGATTTCAATATTGCCGCGAGCTTGGTTGACGATATGCTCAGTCGGTTTAGCCTCACAGATTTGTGACCTGTCCCGCCTTATAAAGTAGTGGCCCGAGTAATGATACGCCATTCTCAAACATCCGTTCTTCAGGATGCCGCCATGATCAGTTTTATTACTGAAGTGAACTCACTAAAACCTGGAAATGTCAGTCAGTTTTCTGAAGGTCACGGCATGACAGTAGATGATTTTATTAAAAGTGCAGAATTAACCTGTCCGATATTATGTGATCCTGCATTATCGGTTGGTGAGCGTGTGCTTGAGGGAGTGAAAGCGACGCTATCCGGGCTTGGTTGCAACACTAACCTGGGTATGTTGATGTTATTCGCGCCTTTGCTACGGGCGGCGGAGCTCGGTATATCATCCTTGCAATCGAATCTAGCCGCTGTTTTGCGTGGATTGGATGCAAAAGATACTAAATGTCTGTTTGAAGCCATTCGCCATGCCAATCCAGGCGGACTTGGCGAGAGCGAAAAATATGATGTGACTAAAAAACTGGAAGCAGGAACGACCGTTCAAAAAGCGATGATGAGAGCTGAAAATAGAGATCTAATTGCGAAACAATATGTTACAGACTTTAGTGATATATTTTCCTTGGGTTTTATCTGCATACAGGACTTTGCAGTACAATGGAATAGTGTAGAATGGGCGGTCGCAGCCTGCTACATTAGGCTCTTGGCTGAATTTCCCGATTCTCACATCAGAAGAAAATTCAGTCCAGAGATAGCAGAGCGAATAAAAACAAAAGCAATTCCCATTGCAAATGCATTTCAAGGAAAAGGTATTCCCGAAGATGCTACAGAGATGTTGATGGAATTTGATGAGGAATTGAAATTACATGGCATTAACCCCGGAACCAGCGCGGATTTAACTGCAGCTAGTCTGTTGGTTTACCATCTGACAAAAATTGATTTACAGAATTGTTGATGTACAGGTTTTTTGATCTGTACGTCGGCTTGTTTGGTTGGGGATGAGATCCCTGTATTTTTAAACTACTAGATTAGGAAAACAGATATGCCGCTATTTGGGAAACTGTTTAGCTTTCTAGCCGGAGGAGATAATAAAATGGCAGTCATTGATAGAGTATTGATTGGTGAAGCATTGGTTGGTGATGGTAATGAAGTCGCCCATATTGATTTAATGATGGGTCCTCGTGGAGGTGCAGCAGAAACAGCATTCTGTAATGCCTTGACAAACAATAAAGACGGATTCAGCACTTTACTGGCGGTTGTTGCTCCGAATCTGGCCTGTAAACCTAATACCGTCCTTTTTAACAAAGTAACTATTAAAGGTGCTAAACAAGCTGTTCAAATGTTTGGTCCTGCACAGCGTGCTGTTGCTATGGCGGTGATGGACTGCGTGGAGGACGGAACAATCCCTGCTGATGAAGCCGATGATATTTTTATCAGCGTTGGTGTTTTCATCCATTGGGAAGCTGATGATGATACCAAGATTCAGGACTACAACTATGAAGCTACCAAGCTTTCAATCAAACGTGCCGTAAATCGTGAGCCGAAAGCCTCTGAAGTATTAAGCAAGCGTGGTTCCGCAGGTCATCCTTTTGCTGCGCATGATTAAGATTTAGAAAAATAATTCCAGGGCTGTTTCTACAGCAAAGTCTTATTATTGAATGCCTCGTTTTACGAGGCATTTTTTTTGAACATTTAGTCAGAAGTTCCGCAATATGTCGCCAGTGATTTGTTTAGTATGTAATGCGGTCGCGATGAGCGCACCTTCGACACCCATATTACTTAGCATTCGTAAATCCGCCTCATTACGTACACCACCGGCCACATATATTTTCCTGTCACCAATAATGTTTTTCAGACTGGAAATCAGTTCGTAATCCGGCCCACTGTTGGAGCCGACACGCGCAAGATTCATGATAATGACTCTCTCGGGCCATAGTTTTGTCTCTTGCAGTAAATTCTGATCGCCCATAAATGTATTTGTCTGAAAATCCAGCGATAAAATGACATCCGGTGCCAATGAGATGATTTCATCCATCGTCTCCGGGAGTAGATTTGTTTCACTTCCTATAACATGTTTCCATCGAGACGGATTATTGAGATTTTTTGATAATGAAATACCCTGGTCAACCCAGAAATCCAGAAATGCAAATTCATCACACAGATATTCAATTATAAGGTGATTATCAGAGCATCCTTCAATGGCATCAAGATCCGCAATATAAATTTTCTTGAACGAGTATGAGTTGATAAAGGCCTGTACAATACTCTCCGGGGAAATACTTGCGCTTAAAAATGTCTTCAGTGGACGGTAAGACTGGCGTTGTCCCGCAACAGCGTGCACGACCTGACCCTGACGAATATCAATGACAGGAATAATTTCCATGAAAATACCCGAAGAATGATTGATGCGTTTATTTGTATGTGAGTTTATCACAGGTGGGGGTCTGCAAGATCAGGCATTACCTGACAATTTAGTTGGGGAAGGCGACATGATGCTCAAGGCATTCCTGAAAGATTGTCTGGAGTCAGGCGTGGCGGATATTATTACAACACGTGATACACGCCTTGAGCCGTTATTACTTCCCGTTGAAGTTGTCGCCGTTAAAGAAGATGTTTCTCCTCTCTGGAAATCCTGTATGCACGATGCAGATGCGATTCTCATCATCGCCCCGGAGAGTGACAACATTCTGTATAATTTAACACTAATGGCTGAACAAGCGGGTTGTCATGTTTTGGGTAGCGCATCAGAAGCGGTTAAATCTGCGGGTAGTAAAATCAAGACGGCAAACCTGCTACATAAAAACAAGATACCGTGCATAGATACTTCACTATTGAATAATAATGTTTCTGAAAGCCAAAGTGGTTGGGTAATCAAGCCTGACGATGGAGTCGGTGGCGATGCGTGTTATTTTTGTGCTGACAAAAAAGAATTAGATAAGCTGAAAAACGCGATCAGTACTGAACGATTTGTTATTCAGGAATATATCGCAGGTGAACCGGCGAGTATTTCAATGCTTTGTTACCAGGGCGAAATGCAATTGTTGGCGTGTAACAAACAGTTATTTAGCTTTAATCATGACATTCCAGGGAAAAAAGCCGTGTTAAAAGGCATTGTTGTTAACGGTTTAATGGAAGAGTGGACGTTGTTTAATGCGATAGCACATGATATTGCCAGAGCTGATAAAGGTTTGTCAGGTTATGTCGGTGTTGATCTGATTGTGACTGAATCAGCGGTTGTCGTGGTAGAGATTAATCCCCGATTAACGACTTCCTATGCAGGACTGAGAGAATCCCTGTCAGTAAATCCTGCGGAATTAATTTTATCCATCTGGCAAAATAAATCAGTACCTGAAATACATAGAGAACAGTTTTTACCTGTGAACATGGCATTGGAAAAAACAAATGTCGGTTAATACCTATATCGGTTGGGATATTGGCGGCGCACACTTGAAAGTGGCGTCGATAGACGGATATGGCTCGGTAAATTTCGCGAAGCAACTTGCAACTCCCTTATGGAAAGGTCTCGATAGTCTGGAAGAGGCGATATCGAAAATTCAAAATGAAATATCGGATGGTCCAGTGACACACACATTTACGATGACAGCGGAACTGACGGATATTTTCAGGGACAGGGACTCAGGTGTTAAAGCCCTAATCCATTTTCTCAGCGATTACTTTGATGAAGAACAGTATTTGCTATATTCCGGCAAAAAAGGCCTGATTAAAGCGAGCCATGCGGATGCTCATGTTTCCGATATCGCCTCGGCCAATTGGCATGCGACAGCGAGTTTCGTGGCGCAACATACTGATGCAGGTATTCTGATAGACATAGGCAGTACCACAACGGATATCATTCCTTTTGAGTCAGGACAAGCGATTAATACTTCCTATACTGATTATGAAAGATTGCGGCACAATGAACTTGTTTATACTGGCATTACCAGAACACCCGTTATGGCGGTCGTGAATAAAATGCTGCATGAGGGTCAGTGGCAAAATATTACTGCCGAGAATTTTTCTACAATGGCGGATATTTATCGATTGACAGGTGAACTCAATGAGCAAGATGATATGATGTCGGCCGCAGACAACGCAGGCAAAACACGAAGTGACAGCGCCAGAAGACTATTGAGGATGGTCGGACTTGACCTTCACAATGAGAATGACATCAATTCTGCGGTTGATATGGCTAAACAAGTAGTGGTTGCACAATTAGAACATGTTAATGAATCTCTCACGAAAGTTTTATCCGCATCTGAAGTAAAAGAAACATGCTGTTTGATAGCTTCGGGGGCAGGTTATTTCATGGTTCCAAAATTGGCGGAAATGAATAATCTACCTTACATCGATTTTACTGATTTACTGAGCCATCCGGAAGATGATAAATCCAGAGTGCTCGGTTGTGCCACTGCGGTTTCGGTTGCACAACTATCGAGGCACGAGAGTTGACATTTAAATTAACGGAATTGTCCTATCAACGTAACTCGTTGCAACTCTTTTCCCACATTGCTGATGAAGACTGGAGTATCTTTCTGGATAGCGGCTATCCGTATATAGAACTCGGACGCTACGACATTATGGCTGCACGTCCCTATATCACCCTGAAAACATTTGCCAATGAAACAGAAATAGTTTATGCCGATGGGGGAAGTGAACATTCCTCTGAAGATCCATTTACAATTATTAAGTCATTGCTCGGCGAGAAAGAAACCAGGCTTTCGACGGTTCCGTTTGCCGGAGGCGCATTAGGTTATTTTGCTTATGACCTTGCACGCCGACTCGAAAAATTACCTGAAAACTCGGAGCATGATATCGCTATGCCGGATATGGCTATCGGCGTTTATGATTGGGTTGTCGTTACAGATCATTGTCAGCGCAGGACGTGGTTGACAGGATATGGGAGAGACACAAGAACATTCGATGAGTGGAATGCGCTGCAAGACATATTTCAGTCGAAAAAAGAATCAAGTGCCCTGAACCCGGATTTGGATGAATTCAAGGTACTCTCTCAACCTCGTGCAAATATGGATAGTGAAATTTATGCACGTGCCTTCAATAAGATTAAATATTACATACGTGAAGGAGATTGCTATCAGGTAAATCTCGCTCAACGCTTCTCGGTCGATGTTGCCGGCGATCCCTGGCAGGCTTATTTAAAATTACGAGAAATAAATCCTGCACCGTACAGTGGCTTTTTTAGAATTCCTGAGGGGGCGGTACTCAGTACCTCACCGGAAAGATTCCTGAAAGTTGATAACGGTCTGGTTGAAACAAAACCGATCAAAGGCACACGACGACGTTCACTTGATATCTGTGAAGATACGGCGTTAAGCGAAGATTTATTGGAAAGCGAGAAAGATCGTGCAGAGAATTTAATGATTGTTGATCTCTTGCGTAATGATATAGGCAAGGCGTGTCGTCCCGGCAGCATATCTGCTCCAAAATTGTTTACTCTGGAAAGTTTTGCCAGAGTACATCATCTGGTCAGCACTGTTATCGGACAGTTAGCCGATGACTATGATGCTCTGGATTTATTACGAGGTTGTTTTCCAGGGGGATCTATTACGGGAGCGCCGAAGTTACGCGCCATGGAAATCATTGAAGCACTTGAGCCACATAGACGCAGTATTTATTGCGGCTCAATAGCGTATATCGGTTTTGACGGCAGTATGGATAGCAGTATTATTATCCGCACTTTGGTGCACAACAAGGAAAAAATGTATTGTTGGGCGGGCGGCGGGATTGTCATGGATTCACGATTGGATGTCGAGTACCGGGAATGCTTTGATAAAGTTTCCGCGATATTCGCGTTATTTGAGTCCGCAAAATTTCAAGCGACAAAAAATCAGCCATGTGGGTGATAAAACTCGGCGGTAGTTTGTTATCGTCAGGTAGTTTGCAGGATTGGCTTTCAATTGTCGCCAGGTATGGTGCAGGGAAATTTGTGATTGTCCCCGGGGGAGGGGTATTTGCAGAACAAGTGCGTGTCGCACAAAAAAAATGGAAGTTCAATGATGCAACCGCGCATCAAATGGCGTTATTGGGCATGGAACAATATGCGCACTTACTGAAATCTTACGTTCCCATCCTGCATTTGTCAGATTCCATTGCAGGGATCGAAATATCTGTTAACTCAAATCAAATTCCCGTTTGGTTACCACGCAAAATGATCAGTCAATGCCAGGGGTTATCAGCAAACTGGAATTTGACATCAGACAGTCTGGCACTTTGGTTGGCCGGTCAGCTTAATGCCGAACACACGTTATTAGTGAAATCAGTCAGCGCCACCGACATGAACCCGAAGCAACTGTCTGCATTGAACAAGGTAGATAAAGATTTTCCGGAATTCGCAAATAAACTGGAATCAGATATATGGTGGCTTGATCGGAACGATATGGATAACTTGAAACAACTACTTAAAGAAAAAGGCAAGCCTGAAAACAAGTTCAGAAAGGTAACACGAAATCAATTTACAAGAACAGCTTTGAGAAAAGTGAGCCAGCGGAGAAACTGTAATATTGGTTCATAGCTCTTATCACTCCGGATAATCGTTTGTAAATAAAAAAACGCACCAGGCCCTGCATGGATCTGGTGCGTTGGAAAGGAACTTCAGTCGAGAAGTTCTCTGGAATAAGAAAGCCTGGTGTCCAGAAGAGGATGGAGACACCAGGCAATAGCCAAGTTCCCTCCTGGCTTTCCGCCATTGGCGGTCACGGTAAAATCGTATCCGAAACACAGATAAGGAACGTACCTGGAGCAGCACCTACTCGCTGAAAACAAGCCTTTATTTTCCATCTGTATCCCCAAGGCCACCGCCGACAAACCCTGGACGGCTTGACGAACCTAAATATGTTGGCAGAGTATAGAACCACTATAGGCGGTAGTCAAGTCCTACTTGAAATACAATATCATGTGGCTAAAGCCATGTGCTGGCTCGAAGTACCATGGTTGTGGCTACTTTGCAGCTTAAATGCAGCATGGGAAATGGTAAGAATACTTGGTAAACAATGAGATAACGATTAATTATGTCATTATCAAATAGTGAGAAATCTTGTAATTCGATACTGAATGTCATCAGAATTAATGAAAAGTCCAAGAATGATTAGATTTAATTCCAGGAAAAATAAAGCGATACAGCCGCCGACAAAAGACATCAAAAAACAGGCATATCAGGCCGACGATAGGAAAGTGGAAATATCAATCACTGGTTTGATGATAGAGAAAGAAATATTGCATGGTAGCCTGTGTCTATCGAAGAAATTGAGACGGAACGGAAAGAAGTACGTCACGTTGAATCTGCGAATGACGAAAAAGAGTAAAAGCAACATTTATAAAATGTAGCGTGCGGATTGGAACTGAAGTAGATCGAACAAAAATCCTGAAAAAAGCGTTATCATCAAGAATAAAGGCTAAAATTACCTTAAATGGGGGGCGATATTGCTATTTCGTGCATGTACCATTCAAGCCAATGGAGCGTTTTTTCATGGATGAATTGAGGAGAAGGAACTCTGAGATGATGTAGATGCTATCATCAAACGCGGTCACGGAGGAATACCGATGTGCCAAGGAAGGCACATTTTTTAAAATTTTTTCCCGAGTTTTTTCAAGAAACCTATCAATAATCACGATTCGTCGCTTTATTCCAGGCAAGATAACTCATAACTATTATGTCGTGTGAGCGTATAACACATTGAATAATAATAATAATAAATAAATTTAAAATAATAAAGTCATTATTATTGCGGTGCACAAATATTTCTGTATACTGCATCGCATCATTTGGCAAGAAATACTGGAGAATGAATTATGAACGCATATGTGGAGAAATTAGCTGCACCGGTAAAAGAACTGAATACATTAGCTGTTAAAAACGTTGAAGAATTGACTGTCTTGCAACTGAAAACAGTTCAGGATAGTGCAGCCGCCAGTGTTGAAGCAATCAAAAGTGCCTCATCTATTTCTGATCTTGAAGGTTTTCAGTCTTTCCTGAAAGAGCAGGCGGAAGTTGCCAGGCAAATCACTGATGGTATTTTTGCCAATGCGAGCACCGTTGCCGAACTGAGTCAGAATTATGTTACAGGCGTGAAAGAACTCGCTGAAGTTTCTTTAGGCAGCTAGGTTAATGTAGTAATACCAACTTCCTCCCCTACATATTAGTTGGTTTTGTAAGCCGCCTTCATGGCGGCTTTTTTTTCATAAGTATTGATTTAGTTCTGCAGTGGAATTCTATTCCACGGTCGATTTCTATATGATCCGTCCGGATTGTCACCAGGATACTGATTAAGAACCGCCAGTTGTGAAAAGAATGACCGACAGCGAATTAAAGTCCTCGGAGATTGTTGTTGTTACAACGTACAAGTTTGTACACCTGCCCGATTTCAGGGAATTGCGTGAAAAGCTCGTGCAGATATGTACGCAACAGTCTCTTAAGGGCACTTTGCTCTTATCCGCAGAAGGGATGAATGGAACTGTAGCGGGAAGGCAAGGAAACATTGACAGCTTTCTGTCCTATCTAGGGCAAGACTTCCGGTTTTCCGACCTGCGATACAAAGAGGCTTTTGTGACTGAAATGCCTTTTTATCGAATGAAAGTCAGATTAAAAAAAGAGATTGTCACCATGGGCGTTGCTGGAACTGATCCCGGTCGATTAACAGGTTTAAAAGTTGATTACAAACAATGGAACCAACTTGTTTCCGATCCTGATGTTTTGATAATTGACACGCGCAACGAATATGAACACAAGATCGGCACATTTAAAAATTCAATTTCTCCGCAGACCAAAACATTTAGAGAGTTTCCCGGGTTTGTTGACAAGGAACTGGATCCTGACAAGCACAAAAAGATAGCGATGTTTTGCACCGGAGGCATTCGTTGTGAGAAGGCGACGAATTACCTGATGCGGCAAGGTTTTGAAGAGGTTTATCATCTGCAGGGAGGTATTCTTGGATATCTGGAGGATGTCAGGGAAGCGAACCGAAAAAACAACGGAAAAGAAGACAATCTTTGGCAAGGCGATTGTTTCGTCTTTGATGGACGAGTCGCGGTCGATAAAAATCTTGAAAGGGGAAATTACACACAATGTTTTGCATGTCGAATGCCGTTGTCAAAAGAAGAACTGAAATCCGCTGACTATGAAAAAGGCGTTTCTTGTCCCTATTGCATCAATGCCATGACAGAAAAAAAATACGCTCGCGTCAGTGAAAGGCAGCGTCAGGTTGAATTGGCAGAAAACAGACAGCAACAACATATCGGGGCTTCCCAAAATCAGATAAATTTGACTGATGCGGATTAAAAATGCAGGCTCGTCCGGTCCTCTATTCATTTCGTCGTTGTCCTTATGCCATTCGCGCCAGAATGGCACTCAAATACGCTTCTATTGATTGTGAATTACGTGAAGTTATTTTGAGCAACAAGCCTCAGGCAATGATTGATCTATCCGGCAAAGGCACCGTGCCGGTTTTACAACTCACGGATGGCAGGGTCATTGATGAAAGCATGGAAGTGATGATGTGGGCCTTGCAGCAGAATGATCCTGATAACTGGTTAAGTGAGGAGTCGCAAAACACCCAACGATTGATATATAAAAACGATAATGAATTTAAACGCCATCTAGATCGTTATAAATACTTTCAACGCTATCCAGAAAAGTCGCAGTCGTCTTATTGTCAGAGTGCGGAAAAATTTATTAAATTATTGGAAACTCACTTGCAGGCACACAATGGCACTGGATTTATGTCAGCACGGATATCACTTGCTGATGTAGCAATTTTTCCGTTTATCAGGCAATTCGCACATGTCGACAGGGAGTGGTTTTGTAATAGTCGATATAAAAATCTGCTAAACTGGTTGTTGAGGTTCGAGAAAAGTGAATTATTTATATCGGTAATGCAAAAATACAAGCCGTGGCATGAGGATCAATGCGGCAGTATTAACCTGAACCATATGTAAAATAAACATAAGAGGAAATATAATGATGTTGAAAGGAATTATTAATGGAAGTACTGCAACGAAAACAATAATGATATTGTTTTCATATTTGTATCTTCATTCGTATGTTGTTGCAGAAGAACAGCTTGCAGATGCAGTCATAGAAACTAAATTCGGCAATATCGAATTACAGTTATTTCCAGATGTTGCTCCTGGTCATGTTGAAAATTTTTTAAAGCTCACGAAGTCAGGATTTTATGACGGGACTGTTTTTCATAGAGTGATTCCAGGCTTCATGATTCAGGGCGGTGATCCAAACAGCAAACAGGCAGACAGATCAACTTACGGGACAGGCGGTCCGGGTTATTCAATCAAGGCAGAGTTTAATGACAAACCGCATGTTAGAGGTGTCCTGTCAATGGCTCGCTCACAAGATCCGGATAGTGCCGGCTCGCAATTTTTTATTGTCGTAAAAGAATCCAGTTTCCTGGATAACCAGTATACTGTATTTGGTAAAGTGGTAAGTGGCATGGATGTGGCGGATAAAATCGTTGCCCAGGAGAAAGATGCTCGTGACAATCCTCTCGAACGTATCGAAATGAAAATACGTGCGTCGGAAACAGGGAAGAGTTCTGCAGATAAAATATCAGAAGGTGAAGAAAAACAGTAATTATCTGGATATTCTGATTCAGAAATACTGTGTGAATGAACAACACCATTGAGAGTAAATCAGTGCAGCAAGCTGCCCTGGTCATGGTGTTGTTGAATGCATTCGCAACGCCACTGATGTTGTCTGCAAGCAATGTGGCATTACCGGAGATTGCCGAAGATTTAAATCTGGATGCAGTGATGCTGGGATGGATCCCGATGGCATTTTTAATGGCAAGTGCCATGTTTGTGCTCGTTTTTGGTCGAGTTGCGGATATGGTGGGTCGAAAACGGATATTTCTCATTGGTACTGCCAGTGTCATTGTCACATCACTGCTTGCATCAATGTCAATGAACGGCACGCTGCTGATTTTTGCGCGTTTCTTGCAAGGGGCGAGTGCTGCCATGCTCTATGCAACGCAAATCGCTATCATTTCATCAGTGTTTCCACCTCAACAAAAAGGGCGTGCTATCGGCATGACAGTTTCGATTATTTATATTGGTTTAACCTGTGGTCCGTTGCTGGGAGGTTTTCTCATCGATCTTTATGGGTGGCGCGCAAGTTTTTTATTCCATATTCCGCTTGCGATTATCGTATTGTTAATCGGTTTACTTAAAGTTCCTGGTGAATGGTCTGCTGATGAACGCGGTAAATTTGATATAAAAGGATCAGTCGTATATGGCTTGTCGATACTTCTGTTATGTATCGGCGTTTCAACATTACCTGAATTGTTTGGCATTTTATTTTTAATGTCTGGCCTCTTCGGGATATGGGTTTTTATCGCTCTGGCTAGACGGACGGACCAGCCGATATTTGATGTAAGTTTATTTGCGACCAATCATGTTTTTGCATTTTCCTGTTTCGCATCATTCATCATTTACACAGCCGTATTCGCGAATATCGTTTTAATCAGTTTGTATTTACAATATCTAAAAGGCATGTCCGCAACAATGACCGGTACAATTTTGATGATTCAGCCTTTAATAATGGCGATTTTTTCACCGCTTGCCGGGCGTATGTCGGATAATATCGAACCCAGAGTGATTGCTTCTGTCGGTATGTTATTGGCAGCTCTTGGCCTGTTGATGTTGGGGAACTTGAATACAGATAGTTCCATCAATTATTTAATTGCCGCTTTAATTGTCACAGGTCTCGGGTTTGGTTTATTCTCATCACCCAATGCAAACGCCATCATGAGTGCAGTGGATAAACAATATTATGGAAGCGCAACAGGCTCACTTGCAACGATGAGGATACTCGGTCAAATGATGAGTATGGTATTGGTGACGCTTGTTCTTGCCATGGTCATGGGACAAGTTAAAATCGAACCCGCCGTTTTTCAAAATTTACAAAAGGCGATTAGTTACTGTTTCCTTGTTTCTGCAGGCATATGTATTCCGGGATTTGTGCTGTCCTTAATACGCGGTCGCATGCATACAAGTGCAGTAATAAAATAACCAACGTGTTAACAACAACGGATCATGGTCGTGATAGTGCAGGTTTAAGCTATGTTTACCCGGTTATATCCCGTCGTTCCAATGGATTATCCATTGGTATTAACCTCAATCCCAACAATGCATGTAACTGGCGGTGTATTTATTGCCAGGTCCCGGATCTGATACGGGGATCTTCACCGGAGATCGATTTACGGCAATTCAAGAATGAAATTGACTGCTTCTTAAGTGATGTTATCCATGGTGATTTTTACAATCATTATGATGTTGCAGAAGAACTTCGAGTAGTCAGGGATATCGCCATCTCGGGCAATGGGGAATCAACCAGTGCAGCGGACTTCGATCAAATAATCGGATTGACTGTTCAATCAATCAAGCGATTTAATCTGCATGACAAAATTAAACTGGTACTTATCACCAATGGTAGTCTGGCACATAGAAAAACAGTACAGGCAGGATTATCGGCCATGCGTGAAATTGACAGTGAAGTATGGTTCAAATTGGATAGCGCGACAGATGTTGGACTGAAAAATATTAATAATGCCGGGATTTCGGTTTCGAAGGTTAAAGAAAATTTGAAAATAGTCAGTGCCTTGTGTCCCACATGGTTGCAAACCTGTGTTTTTAAATTGGACGGAACACCGCCATCAGCCGCAGAGCGTGAAAGTTATTTACAGTTTCTATCCTGCATGGAGCAGGAAGATATCAGGATAAATGGTATTTATTTGTATGGTCTGGCGCGTCCTTCAATGCAAGCCGAAGCTCCACGATTATCCAGCATATCAGCAGAAGCAATGGAAGAAATCGCCAATGATATAAGACAACTGGGTTTTGTTGTCAGGCATAATGTATAGCATTATCAATGCTCGAATAGTGACACAAACTCGCCATACCCCTCAGCCGTCAGCATGTTCTTGTCGATGAATCTAAGTGCTGCGGAATTGATACAATAACGCAGTCCCGCCGGTGTCGGTCCATCGTCAAATACATGGCCGAGATGAGAGTCAGCGTGAGCACTTCGCAGCTCTGTTCTGATACCGAAAAGTGAAATATCCGCTTTCTCCACGACAGCATCAGGTACTATTGTGCGCGTAAAACTCGGCCAGCCGGTACCCGATTTGTATTTATCCCTGGAACTGAATAAGGGTTCTCCTGAAACGATATCAACATAAATACCTTGCTGCCTGTTATCCCAGAACTCATTCTGAAATGCTCTCTCGGTACCATCCTCCTGCGTTACTTTAAATTGCAACCTGGTCAGTCTTCGCTTGAGTTCTTTCCTTGAGGGTTTAACATAATTATCACGGTTTTCCGTCCATGCCGAAGGCATGGAATTTGCGGCAGCGACGGTATCAGTCCTTTCGTCTTGATCCACTTTCTCCATTTCCCCGAAAACCGGCGTCATGATGATAGCCAAAGTGACAATGCCGGTAAGGGCTGTGGCAAGGCTTGTTTTATTGATAAGCGTTCTCATAATTCAGTATTCAGTCCGGGATGGTGATGTCAATTTCGACAGAATGATTTTTATAGAGTTCACAATCCAATTGTTTCATGCTGATGAAATTAATTAATGTCGGGAATTCAGCCATACACACGCCGTGTTGTATGGGATAATTTTCTTGTGAGAATTATCCTGTATTCATTTTCTATTCTGATCCTGCTGTCAGCGTGTATGCGTTCCGGGCATGAAGTCGCAATGCTTGCATATGAGCAAGGCGATTATCAAGCCGCAATCGACATACTGTTGCCACTGGCTGAATCCGGTGATGCGCGGGCACAAAACCAATTGGGATTGATATATGCAGGGACAGACTGGATAGGTCAGGACCATGAGCAGGCATTTGCCTGGTATCAGAAGGCAGCGAACCAGGATATGGCGGATGCACAACACCACATGGGCATGCTGTATCAAAATGGCTGGGGGGTGGATAAAAACGCGACTCAGGCAGCCGACTGGTATTTAAAAGCGGCCAAACAGGATTTGGCCATTGCCCAGGTCAAGATTGCACAGTTGTACATAGATGGGATTGGGGTGAAACGCGATTATTGGGAAGCGATGAAATGGACCAGAAAGGCCGCACAAGATGGCTATGCTGAAGCTCAGGCAACGATGGGCGTTATTTTTCATAAAGGTTTTGGTGTTATCCAGGATTATGTTGAAGCGGCGAAGTGGTACCGTAGGGCTGCTGAACAGGGCTGGGTCAGTGCGCAGCATGATTTGGGATTAATGTATCAGCATGGACATGGGATAGAACAAAATTATACCCTGGCGATTGCGTGGTACCGTAAGGCCGCTGACAGAGGATTTGCGTACTCCCAGAGAAATTTGATCAACATGTATCGAGAGGGGCAGGGGGTTCCTCAAGCCAGGCCCGAGGCGGTGCAATGGTATCTGGATGCGGCCATGAAAAAACATGTCGTTTCTCAATTCAGGCTGGGATCAATCTATCTCAATGGCATGGGAGTGCCCAAGGATTACATAAAAGCCTATGCGTGGTATGGGGTCGCGGCGGCAGGCGGTGTTAAGCCGGCGCAAATAATGCGAGATGATATTCAATCAAGATTAAGTCGGGAAAATCTTGAACAGGCCCGAAAACTTTCCAGGGAATTATGGGAGAAATATGGCAATGTAAAGACAAGACTTTAGGCAAAGTGCTCGCAATCAAGCGGCGCATTTTACAATACTTTAATATCGTCGATAATTTTTTGCAGTGAAAGAAAATCTGATGCCAGAGTGCTAAATTTCAATCGCCCATTTTTAAAATGATGATCTAAAAAGTGGGAAGCAATTGTTGCTTCACTGTTTTCGGGTTTGGCAAATTCACAACCCTTTCCATTTTAATTGAGACTCCTTGCCTTTAAGGTCGGGGCGCAAGTCAATAATATTTCCTGTAAAACGCTATTAACCATTTATAAAATAGTACGGAATCATGTGATGCAAATACATTACAATCGTAATGGCGAAGTGGTGTTTTATTCTGTGCTATGTTGTACCGGTGGTCACTGGATCAGTTTTGTTGTCGTTTTCTTTTTTCCGGATATTTTCCTTGAGATTTTTTTACTGACCAGGTTCCTGTTTTTGGCGTGCGAATCTTGCACCATACTGTTTTTGAATTTAAGCATTTTAGCCTGTAGTTTTGCATCGACTTGCGCAATGATTTCAACGGCAAGTAAACCTGCATTCATACCGCCACCGATAGCAACGCAGGCCACTTGCCGTCATGGCCATTTCCACGGGTTTTGATAATGAGTGGATAATGCCATGCTTTTGCGCTATCAGCGATATCCTTGCGTGATTCAATGCGATGAAAGGTGCCAGCGGCAGCCCGGCTCTCTGTAAAGTTTGTTTCTGGATAAACTTATCCTGTACCAGGCTGATGCTTTTCGCAGCAGGGCAGAGTTGATGTCCGGCCTGTTCCAATGCAGAGAGACTGTTGACATCAACGAATTCGTTTTCAAGCGTCACGACATCGGCCTGTTTGGCAAGGTTGATCAACTCATTGGGATTATCCCAATCACCCACGCAGACATGGCTGGCGAGATTGATTGCTGGCCCCCCGGATTTGCGTTCGAGTCGCAGACAGCACAGCCAGGTTGCAAAGCGGATAAGGCCGTCATTTTCGCCAACTGCCCGCCGCCGACAATCGCGATTCGTTTGCTGGATGAATTTTCTGTTTTGTGAACTGGTTTTATTCCCATGAATGCTTGTAATGCTAGAATGAATGCGTACTTTTAATGTTCAGAGCTGACTGAAAAAAGGGCGGCATGATAACGAATTGCAGGGCTTTTGTGAGTGTTGAGTTGGCTATCGCGTTTAAAACTTGAATTGACGGATAGGTCGATGATACAGGGTGACGGCACGCTCTCTGACAGACAATCGCCGTTTGCCAGGTTTTTTTCAGCGTTGCCATTGATTGCTTGTTGCCCAAAATCGTTTAACACAATTTTAATTCTGCCATAGCGACTGGTCAGTGGCGTTTTTTAAGTGAGCCTCTACATCAGAAAAAGTGTATTAACTAATGATAAAGCAGAAGATAATGCTGTTTTTTTCATGTTTTTCTGCGAACAAATGCTTTAAACAATTGATTATTAATATATTTTTAATTTTCAGGTGCATTAATAATAACTTAATAACAACTTTGATAAAGTTACGCTAACCTTTTGACATTTAGCGTTATTTGATATTCAATAGTGACAAACCTGATAAGTGAATATTTAAAATTTCATGATAGAAATTTTCAGCAGCAGACAAAGCGGAGTGGATATCGTTAGTCGGTACGCAAGTGGTCGATATTTTCGGCGGTGCTCGTTTCTGCTTGCACTGAGCTGTTTTTTTACCAGCCCGGTCTTTGCGCAATCCGGTGTTATCAACTTTCCCGATGAGGTGACTGTGAATGAAGGAGAGTTAAACAGCGACCTCCAATTTTCGCTAGGTAGCGTCCCGACCAGTGCCGTTTCATTGTTTCTCTCCAGTGTTGATCTTGGGCTAACGCGGAGTACCCTCACGGTTGGAGACAGGGTATTGACTCAGGGTGATCCATTATCCTCCAGTCCAAGCACTATTATTCTCCGTACTCGTGCAGCTGGCTACACACTGCATGGGACTGAAGATGCTGATGCGATCGATGATGTCATTAGGGTACGATTTTTTGCCCAGAGTCAAGATCCCAACTTTAACTATGGGGGTAGCACCGCTGCGGGGACCTTCACTGTGATCGTGCGGGATAACGATACGGCTAATATTCGCTTGAGTCACAGCGCATTGGCTATCCAGGAAGGGACCCCGGGCACCTTTAACGTCAGGCTGGATACCCAGCCGGCCGGTGAGGTGAGGCTGACGTTAAGTAGTAATTCCAATGCCGGAGCGGCGACAGTCAGCCCATCCACAACGCTCACTTTTAACCGCAGTAATTGGAACACGCCGCAAATCGTGACCGTAACCGGTGTGGATGATGCGGATGCGAACAATACGCGGGCGGTGCTGACCTATACTTCTGCGGCGGCACACGCTGACGACGCGGACTATAACGGCGTGATGCGGACGGTGGAAGTTGATGTGCTGGATGATGAAACGATCTCGGTCAACCTGAGTACCGACGCATTGTCTGTCAACGAAGGTAGCAGCCTTGGCTATACCGTGATGCTGGGGAGTCAACCGGCGGCCAATGTGAATGTCACCGTGAGCAGTGGTGAGCCGGGTGCGGTGACAGCGGCACCGACGTCGCTGATGTTTACCCGCAGCAATTGGAACGCCCCGCAAACGGTGACGGTGACCGGTGTCCCGGATGATGATACAAGCAACGAGAACAATGTGATGCTGAGTCATGCAGTGACGAGCGGCGACGGCGGCTATAATAATCTCAATGTCGCTGCTGTGGTTGTCAACGTGACGGACGATGATATGGCCGGTGTGAGCGTGACGCCGACCAATCTGCGTGTCGACGAAGGCGGCAACAACCGCTATACCGTGGTACTGGATACGCGGCCGGCAGTCAATGTGATGCTTGCCGTGAGGAGTGCAATGTCGACTGCTGCGACGGCGAGTCCGACACCGCTGACGTTTACCCCGGACGATTGGAACCAGGCACAAACCGTGACCGTCGCCGGTCTTGAAGATGGTGACGGCAACGATATACGTGTTGATCTGAGCCATGCGCTGACCACCCTGGATCCCGACTACCGGGATGTCACGCCTGCCGGTGTCACCGTGACCGTGACCGATAACGACACGGTAGGGGTGACGGTGAGTCCCACTAGCCTGACCGTCAACGAAGGTGGCAGCGGTAGTTACATGGTGGTACTGAATACCCTGCCGATCGCCGATGTAATGCTGGCTGTGACGAGTGCCAATACTGCGGCGGCGAGCGCGAGTCCGACGCCGTTGATGTTTACCAGAGGCAATTGGGATAGGCCGCAAATCGTGACGGTGACGGGTGTTGATGATGCGGATTCGGCGAATGCCACTGTGCGGCTGACGCATGCGGTGACCAGTACAGATCCCGGCTACAGGGCCGTGACACCTGACGCTGTAACCGTGACCGTGACAGATGACGAAGGGCCGGGTGTCAGCATCAGTAGCAGCACATTGAGCGTTGACGAAGGCGGCAGCGGCGGCTACACGCTGATGCTGAACACCCGACCGACAAACGATGTCACGCTGACCGTGGTGAGTGAGAATACCGCGATTGCGACGGTGAGTCCGGCAAGTTTGACCTTTACCAACACCAACTGGAACATGCCCAGGACGGTGACGGTGAGTGGTGTTGCCGATGACGATGGGCGCGATGCGAGTGTGCGCCTGACGCATACGGCACAGAGCACCGATACCAACTATGCCGACACGACGGTCCTGCCGGTGACGGTGACGGTGCGAGATGACGATATGGCGGGTTTGACGTTTAGCCCGGTCAGTCCGACCGTCACCGAAGGCGGCAGCGGCGTCTATACTGCGATGCTGGACACGCGCCCGGCGGAAAGTGTGACGCTGAGCATTGCGACGGAGGACAGTGATGCGGCGACCGTGAGTCCAACGCGGCTCACATTCAGCCCGCAGAATTGGAACATGGCACTCAGCGTGACGGTCAGGGGTATTGAAGACGTGGATGCGAGCGATGAAAGCGTGCGTCTGAACCATGTGGCGACAAGCACAGACAGCAGCTACAACAATGTTAGTGCCGTCGTGACCGCACGTGTGACGGATGATGAAACGGCGAGTGTGACCGTGAGCCACGCCAGACTGAATGTGACCGAAGGCGGCAGCGGCAGTTACGGGCTTGTTTTGAGTAGTCAGCCGAGTGCTGCTGTATCGGTGATGGTGATGAGTACGGAACCCGGGAGAGCGACCGCGACGCCCGCGACGCTGAGTTTCACCCGGGATAACTGGAACACAGCACAAATGGTGACGGTGAACACGATAGTGGACGTTAACAGGACGGATGATTCTGTCAGTCTGCGACATACGACGAGCAGCGGAGACCCACTGTATAACGCGGTGAGAGTAGACCCGGTGGTCGTGAATGTGAGGGAACGTATGCCTGGCATTACGGTTAACCCGACCTCACTGAGCTTGGCTCCAGGCGCTACAGCCAGCGTGAGCATAGTGCTGGATGCACCGCCGATAGCGGGAGCCGTGCTTACCGTTTCTATGGGGAGTGAAGACCAGTCGGTAGCGTCACCAAATTCACTGAACTTTCGTATCACCTCAGAAAATTGGAACGTGCCACGAACACTGAATGTGACGGCCACTACGTTCTCTGCCGGGAGGAGTACGACCCTGGCAGTAGGCATTTCCAGTACTACCACTGGAAGAGATCCCGCCTATACTGCTTTAAGCGGAACGGTGCGATTGCCTGTGACCGTAACGAGGCCTGGTATTATCGTCGCTCCTGCCAGCGTGAGTACCACTGAAACGGGTAGCACTTCGTATATGCTTAGACTGAGTGACCAACCGACAGTTAACTTGCGCGTTGATTTGACGAGTTCTGACCCTCAAGCAGCGACGGCGATGGCGCCTGGAGGAAGCACACAGATAATGTTTAGCACAGTAAATTGGGCTACCCCACGAGCCGTGACCGTGACCGGTGTTGCAGACAGCGATACGCGCAATGAACGCCTGCGTATCAACCATACCGTCGGTAGTAGCGCAGACGGGCGCTACAGTAACAGGACGTTCAGGCACACAGACGTGTTCGTGCAGGATGCGTCGAATTCGGTGGGTGGTGTGACGATTAGCAAGACCACATCAAGCATTACCGAAGGTGACACCGATACCTATACCGTGGTACTGGATACCGCACCGACAGAAGATGTGCGGATTGCCGTGGCGAGTAACAATCGGGCAGCCGTGGTCGTGGCTCCCGCCGCGTTGGTGTTTACCAGTGGCAATTGGAACCGGGCCCAAACCGTGACCATGACTGCGGTTCAGGACGGGGGCGTGAGTAACGAGCAGGCGCAGGTGCAGCATACAGTGACCAGCGTGGATACCAGCTATGATGGTGAGCCGGTCGCCGATGTGCGCGTCAGCGTGACGGATGACGATAGGGCCGGCATCACGCTGAGCAATTCCGAGCCGACGCTGACTGAAGGCGAGACCACTACCTATACCGTGGCCCTGACGAGCCAGCCGGGCGCGGCGGTATCGATTGCCTTGATGAGTGCGGATAGGGGGGCGGTGACGATCAATCCAGCAACCCTGATGTTCTCCGACACAAATTGGAATGTACCGAAAACCGTGAATATCGCGGGTGTACAGGACAGTGATACGAATGCTGAGCGTGTGCGCCTGACCCACACTGCCACGAGCGCGGACGAGAACTACAATGGTTTGACATCGGTGGCCACCGCACGCGTGACGGACGATGATACCGTCCTTGTCGGCGTGACGGTGACCCCTGTTGAGTTGGATATTGGCGAAGGGGCGACCGGCACCTACAGACTGGTTTTGGTGAGCCAGCCATCCGCCGATGTCAGGATTGCGGTGGCCAGCGACGATCCCGAGGCAGTGACGGCCACCACGTCGTTGACGTTTACCCGAGACAACTGGAACATCGTACAAACGGTGACCGTGAGCGCTTTACAAGATGCGGATGCGAACAATGAAAGCGTACGCTTGAGCCATACGCTGAGCAGTACCGACCTGCGCTACAATGCTGATGTCCCGGTGCCGGTTACTGTGCGTGTCAGGGATGACGATACTGCGGGGATGACGGTCAGTGAAACCACGCTGACCATCAACGAAAACGCCGATGTCATGACCGCGAGTTACACGCTGGTACTGAATACCCGGCCATCCGCCGAAGTCACGGTAGCGGTGGGGAGCGATGACAGAGATGCGGCGAGAGGGACCCCGGCGCAACTCAGGTTTACCCAGGACAACTGGAACAGAGTACAAACCGTCACGGTGAGAGGGCGTCAGGATAACGACGTGCGCGATGAGCGTGTCACCCTGAGTCATACGGCGACCAGCATGGATAGGAACTATGCCGCTGTGGCGCCGGCCTCAGCGCCGGTGACGGTGACGGTCACAGACGACGACATCGCCGGTGTCACGGTGGCGCCGGGCAGTGTGACCTTGCAAGAAGGTCGCAGCACCACCTACAGGCTCGTATTGGATGCCCAGCCGTCGCAAGCGGTGACGATTGCGGTGGCGAGTGACGATACAGATGCCGCGACCGTGAGTCCGGCACGTCTGATGTTTAGTGCCGCCAACTGGAACCGGGCACAAACGTTCACCGTGACCGGCGTTGAAGATGTGAATACAAGCGATGAACAGGTGCGCCTGAGCCATACGATTACCACCACTGATACTGCTTATACCCGCGTGCGGGTTGCTGCCGTCACTGCGACTGTAGAGGATAACGATGGCGCGGGTGTGACCGTGAGTCCGACCATGAGGACGATCGACGAGGGAGGCATGGGCAACTACACCCTGGTATTGAATGCCCGGCCGGATGCACCTGTGACGATAGCCGTGTCGAATGCCGGATCGGCTGCCGCGACCGTGAGTCCGACGAGCCTGACATTTACCACAGACAACTGGAATGCGCCGCGCACCGTGACCGTGGCGGGTGTTGAAGATGGTGACAGAAACAATGCGACGGTCAGCCTGAGCCACCGGGCCACCAGTACGGACAACGCTTATAACGATGTCAGCATAGAGTCCGTGGCACTGACGGTGATAGATAATGATATGCCCGGCGTGACGGTCACCCCGGCCAACCTGGTTGTCACCGAGGGTGGCACGACAACCCTTACTGTCGCACTGAGTGCGCCGCCTTTACCTAGCGCCAGTGTTGATGTTCGAATACAGTTTGCCAACAGATTTAGGGGTTCGTTTGCGAGCGCAAATCCAGAAAGACTTCTTGGTTTTAACGCAACAAATTGGGACACGCCGCGCATGGTCACCTTGAGGGGAACTCAGGATGGAGATGCGAATAACCATAACACGGTGTTTATATATAGAACTGCCATTAATTTTAATGAGTCGACAGCGTTTGATCAAGCCTATAATAATAGAACTGGGACCGTGCCCTTAACCATACTGGACGATGACGGAGGGGCTGCTATCACCGTGTCTCCGACCATGCTGTCGGTCAATGAGGGCGGCACGATCAGCTATAACCTTGGTTTGAGTGCCATGCCGACGGCCAATGTGACGGTAGCGGTGACGAGTGACGATGCTGAGGCAGTGACTGCGACCACACCGCTGACGTTTACCCGGAACAACTGGAGGTTGGTCCAGGCGGTGACGGTGATGGGGCTTGCAGATGCTGATGCGGATAATGAAACTGTCGGCCTGACCCATGCGGTCACAGGTTCAGATGCCCGTTACACTGTGTTGACACCGGCGCCGGTGACGGTGACGGTGACGGATGACGATACAGCCGGTGTGACCGTGACACCGACCAGAAGGAGCGTTAACGAAGGTGGCACGGGCACCTATACCCTGGTGCTGCATACCCGGCCGGCGGCACCTGTGACGATAGCGGTGACGAGTGAAGATGCCGAGGTAGTGACTGCGACCACGCCGCTGATCTTTGACAGGAATAACTGGAACCGGCCGCAGGTGGTGACGGTGACGGGTGAAGAAGACGCCGATGCAAATGATGAGGTGACGCGCTTGACTCATGCGATTACCGGCGCAGATACCCTCTATAACGCAATTACGCCCGCCGCCGTGACTGTCGATGTGACGGATAACGAGACGACGACCCCCGGTGTCACAGTGTCCCGAACCACGCGGACGATAGACGAAGGTCAGAGCGCCACCTACAGAGTCGTACTCGATACCCGGCCAAATGCCGAGGTCACGATAGCGGTGGAGAGTGTCGATGAAAATGCCGTGACTGCCACACCAACACCGCTGAGGTTTGACATGGATAACTGGAATAGACCACAAACGGTGACTGTGAGGGGTATTGAGGATGCGGATGCAGACGATGAAAGCGTACGCGTGACGCATGCGGCGACCAGCCAGGATCCCGCTTACAATACTGCTTTGACGATAGATCCCGTGGTGGTGACCGTGAGAGATAACGACACAGCGGGCGTGACGGTGACACCGACGAGCAGGACGATTGATGAAGGCAGCATGGGTACCTATACCGTGGTGCTGGATACCCGGCCGACGGCCGCAGTAACGGTGATGGTGACGAGTGGCAATGCTGCTGTGACCGCAACTGCAACTCCAGCCCTACCGCTGATGTTTACCTCAACTAACTGGAATATGCCACAAACGGTGACGCTGACGGCTGTTGATGATGGCAATGCGGTCAGTGAGAGGGTGAACGTGACGCATGCGGCGAGAAGTCAAGACACTGCTTACGATACTGCTTTGACGATAGATCCCGTGGTGGTGACCGTGAGAGATAACGACACAGCGGACGTGACGGTGACACCGACCAGCAGGACGATTAATGAAGGCAGCATGAGTACCTATACCGTGGTGCTGGATACCCCGCCGACGGCCGCAGTGACGGTGATGGTGACCAGTGGCAATGCTGCCGTGACGACAAATACAAACTCGCTGATGTTTACCGATAGAAACTGGAATATGCCACAAACGGTGACGCTGACGGCTGTTGAGGATGCCAATGCGGTCAGTGAGATGGTGAACGTGACGCATGCGGCGAGCAGTCAAGACACTGCTTACGATACTGCTTTGACGATAGATCCCGTGGTGGTGACCGTGAGAGATAACGACACAGCGGACGTGACGGTGACACCGACCAGCAGGGCGATTGATGAAGGCAGCATGAGTACCTATACCGTGGTGCTGGATACCCGGCCGACGGCCGCAGTGGCAGTGATG